>NZ_JARJNS010000011.1 GCF_030143245.1 Rhabdaerophilum sp. SD176
CCACAAGGCGTAAAACCCGCCGAGGCTCTAATCGCCGCTGGATGACAACTCAGTGGCAGGTCAGTTGAGCCAGGGCGCTTCTGAAGGCCCCGTGGCGTTGGGGCACAGACCTTTAGGCCTTGATCTGCCCTGTTGCCGCTTTTCCGCGAGGATCGGTAAGAGTCTGGTCCGGCTCACCACCCGCAAGCGCGAGGACTGGCGCTATGGGAACTGATTCCAGGGTGATTTTCGCGGCCGCACGGGCTAGGGAGATGGTGAGGCCTGAAGGCTATGATAGACAATACAGCTTTTGACTGCTCAATGAAGGGAATAGCCCGGCAATGCCTATAGCCGCCTACGCGCAAAATCATGAAGACATTATGCTCTGGCGACTGTTTGGCCAGGGCAAACCTGGATTTTATGTCGATGTCGGCGCGCAGGATCCTGAGATCGATTCCGTCACCAAGCTCTTTTACGATCATGGCTGGTCGGGTCTCAATGTCGAACCGGTTGCCGAATACGCTGAGAAGCTCAAGAGCGAGCGACCACGCGACATCAATCTGGATTGCCTCGTCGGGGCGAGCGATGCGGTGTTGACCTTTTTTCACGTTGAGGGAACAGGGCTTTCAACCACACGCCGTGATCTTGCCGAGCTTTATTCGCAACAAGGAAAGACTGTCCTTGAAGAGCAGCGCGAGGTTCTCCGTCTGCAAACCCTTTTTGAGCGCTACGCCGTGGCGGAAGTCGATTTTCTCAAAGTCGACACCGAAGGAAGCGAAGCCGATGTGCTCAAGGGGCTCGACTTTGGCCGGGTCCGGCCAAAAGTCCTCATTGTCGAGTCAACTTTACCGAACACTCGCGAAGAAAATCATCAGGAGTGGGAACCACACCTGCTTGAGAATGGTTATCACCTTGCCTATCGCGATGGTCTGAACCGCTTCTATCTCGATACGCCCTTCCTGATGTGGAAGGCTCATTTTCAGCTGCCGCCCAACCACTTTGATGGTTTTACACCGGCGCTGGCAGTCCAGGAACAAAAGGCTGCGAAGGCATACCAGAAGCGCCTGCATGCAACGATCGATCAGTTGCATGGCAACATTGCCGATCTTCAAGCTGCACTTGAGCGGATCAAAATCGATCTGGTCTCCGGCATAGAAGCAACCGGCCGTCACCATCGTCTCATTATCGAAACCATGGACGACCAACTCCAGGCGCTCGAAAGGGCAAGGCTCCAAGCCGTCAACGATGTTGCGCGGATCCAGGGTGAACTTGATCATGTGCGCTCTGTTCATGAATGGGCTGTCCGAACGCGATCATGGCGCTGGACCGCGCCGTTGCGTCGTTATGCGAGCGGAGCGCTGCGCAGCATGGAGTATATTTCGGCGCTCGGTCACCCGCTTTTGCGAAGGCGTCAACCAGTTTGCGCAGAAGCGCCAGCCGGGCCAATTTCCCCTAATCCGGTTCATGATGGCTTGCCAGAAGCAGGCCGCTGGCTCGCAGTGCGCCTTTCAGCCGCTCGATCTTCCCAAGGCGCCCGACCATCAGCCTGATCCGTGGACTTGCTGACACTCTTTGTCACCTGGTTCTTCTTAATCCCTCTCCCATCAGCAACGAATTTGTCTCATGCGCCTTGTTCTTGATCTCCAGACCCTGCAATCCCAATCGAGAGGGCGTGGTATTGGATCCTACTCGCGTGGTCTTGCCGCTTCGCTCCTGAACCATTCGCAACAGCATGAATGGCATGTTCTCCTCAATTCAGCCCTGTCGGGCGGGGACCCGCTGATCCGGGATCCAGAACTCAAGGCTTGGCTATCGGATCGGGTCGATCCCCGAAACATCCATATTTTTTCAGGTTTGCAGGGAACGGCTGGCCTCGGTTTTGGCTTCCGTCCACGAGAAGACGCGAGCGCCATGCTGCGCGAGCATCTGCTCGCCGCGATCCAACCCGACCTTGTTCATGTTGCCAGTCCTTTCGAGGGTTTTGGCGATGACAGCGTTGTCGAGGCTGACGATCTTGTTCGAGATCAATCGATGCCGGGTTTGGAATGGTGTCGGGCAGCAACGCTCTATGACCTGATCCCCTTTGATATGCCCGATCACTATCTTGCTGAACCTCAGGCCCGGGCCTTCTTTGAAAAGCGGTATCGCCAGCTCGGCGCCAATCACCTCCTTTTGGCCATATCCGACCATGTTGCGACATCGGCCCGCACGCGCTTCCTGCCCGATGGCCCCGAACTCGTCGCAATCGGAGCCGATGCGGATCCGGCATTCCGACCACTTCCCCCCGATCCGCTTGCGGAGGCCGCGCTGAAGGCGCGCTACGGGATTACGCGACCCTATTTTCTGCATGTCGGGATTCTCGAACATCGGAAAAATGTCCGGTTTTTGGTTGAGGCTTTCGCCGATCTGCCTCCTGAAATCCGGGCTGCCAACCAGCTTGTTCTTGTCGCCCGCAATGATGCCCATGCGCGCGGTCTTGTTACGCAATGGCGAAGTGACTTTGCGCTGGGGGAAAATGAACTGGTCCTTGCTGGGCATGCCGAGCAATCCGACCTCGTCCGTCTATACGGTTTGGCCCTTGCAACGGTAATGCCCTCCATGGCCGAAGGCTTTGGGCTGCCTCTTCTGGAATCAATGCGGTGCGGGACGCCCGCCCTCGGGGCTCGGGCCACGAGCCTGCCGGAAGTCGTCGGGCATGATGCCTATCTTTTCGATTTGAACCATCCTTCTGAATTGACCAGGTTGCTCCTGATGATGGCCAGTGATCCCGACTTCCGGGCCAAGGCCCGTGATCACGCTCGCCAACAAGCGAAGGTCTTTTCGTGGGACCGCTCGGCAAAGCGGGCACTAGAGGCATTCGAAGGGACGGCCCGGTTGCAGGGGAGGCATACCCGTGCCCAGACTGGCACGCAGACCCTGCCGGTATCAGCAAGGCCAGAGGTAATCCGGCTAAACGGAGCGCTTCTTGTCGAGGACCTCAACCGGATCGAAGAAGGGCCTTGCATCCTGGAGCTGGCGCAATCCGGTGCGATTGAACTTGCTCCTCCACTTGTTGCGCTTCTTTTTTATCGTGAGGCCGGTTTTTCGGCGATACCCGATACTGCCCAGCCTTGTTCGATTGCCGACCCCTTGGGTAAAGAGGCTCGACGCCTTATCGACCTGCATCCGAATATCGTCGGGATTCTTGGTCCATCAGGCCCCGACTTCTGGTCCTGGGCGCACGCCTTACGTCTGGGCTCAGTGGGTCAGCATCCCATCAGTCGGGGATCAGGCACGAGTCGCGAGGATGCCGCGGAGGCCCTGTTTAGCTCACTCGCCTCTTGTATGCTCGGTGGCGACCTCATCCGCTTTGACCGATTGGCAGGGCTGGCCCGTGGACTAGAACCCGGAGAAATCGGCCATCTTGCCCGTTCCGTTGTTCTCGACCGGACACGGCTCGGTGTCGCCGACACACCCCGACGCCTGCTCGTGGATGTCAGCCATCTGGCCAAATATGATGCCAAGTCCGGCATTCAGCGGGTGGTTCGCAATATCCTCAATGGCCTTTTTGCCCTCAGCCTGCCGTTTCGCATTGAGCCGGTCTTTCGGGTCGGTGATGATTGGTTCTTTGCCCGGCGCTTTGCGGCCCAGTTCTTGAAAAAGCCGCCCCTGCCGCTCATGGATGACCTCGTCGATTTTCGGAGGCACGATATTTTCCTTGGACTCGATCTTGATGCAGCCATCCCCCCTTCGGCGATAACCAGAATGCGGGAACACAAGCGCGCAGGCGTCACCTTCATGATCGTGGTCTATGACATCCTGCCGCTGCGTCACCCCGAATGGTTCCATCCCGGGATGAGCGAGGCATTTTCCGGCTGGATTGAGTTCCTGAGTACCTGTGCGGATCACCTTGCCTGCATCTCCCAGGCAACGGCGGATGATGTGAAGGCGGCGCTTGTCGAGCGTGGCTGCCCACGTCTGGATAACATGACAATCGAGCCTTTTCCTCTCGGCGCCGATATTCTTTCTGACCCCAATGCGGCCGAAGGGGACGGCAAATTCGAAAGCCTGTGCCAAGCCATGGGCGTCAAGGAGTTTCTCCTGACGGTTGGGACCCTCGAACCCAGAAAAGGCCATGATCAACTCCTGGAGGCCATCGAGCTTTGTCTCGCCGAACGACCGGAAACCGGCTTTGTTATTGCCGGGAAACGCGGCTGGCTGGTCGATGGGCTCATCAAGACCTTAACTGACTTGAGCGCACGTTATCCAAAACTGCGTTGGATCGAAGGCGCCAATGACCGTGAGCTTGCTTCACTCTACCAGCAGGCTCGCGCCGTCATCCTGCCTTCGCGCGGGGAAGGGTTTGGTCTCCCGTTGATTGAAGCGGAGCATGCGGGCCTGCCCGTCCTTGCCAGGGACATCCCGGTCTTCCGGGAGATTGGCAGCGCCACGACGCGTTATTTCAAGGGCGGCGATGGAAAAGCGCTTGCCGAGGAAATCCTCGCCTTCCTGGCGGCTTTGGATCAGTCTCCCCTCCAGCTTGAGGCGCCGGCCCGCGAATGGCTCTGGTCCGAGAGCGTTGCCGCGCTTGTGAGGATGATTCCTGATCACCCAGCGGGGGCAAACCCGAAAACGCGAGAGAGTCAACATCAGCGCCGGGGAGTACAATGATGCGCTACCGCCTGTTCCAAAAAAGGTAGCAGGTAAGAGGGCCGACGCCGTGGCGACGGCCGCGTTCAGCGCTTTACACCTCAGGACTCACAAGGTCTCCACCCGGGTAATCCCCCCCCTCCCCCCGCATCACCGAAAAGGCAACCTGCATCCGCATCGCCTTTGCCAGCGCCTGGTCGGATGCCAACTTCTTCGGTTCGATTGACGCAACGCCCAAGGCCGCGCCATCATGGTCGCGTCTTCATGGTCGCGTCTTCATGGCCGAAGGGGTGCAACGCCCCTCGTGAACCCGGTCCGTCATTTCAACGCGTTCCCATGTTCCAGTTCCGAAGCTGTGAAAAATGCGCAACGGAAACACGCGCCCTTCGCAATCCGATTATCGGCGAACACCGGAGCGAGAAACAATGGTGAGCAAAACCGGCTAGGCCAACCAAATCCCGTTGGCAATAGCGGGCGCTACGTTGGCGATGTTCTCCGGGCTCTCCGAAAAGCCAATCAGCAAGGTGGTCCGGGTCCAACTGCCGTCATTCAACCGAGCCTGCCAACCATCGAGTCCGCCCTGGTCCGCGTCACGGCCGAGCACGTTTCGATAGAGCGAGTTGATGTAAGCCGTATCGCTGACATTCGTCCCGTATTTCTGCTGAAACTCGGCGGAAACAAGAAAGGCAGCAGACATCTGCTGGAGGGAAAGCTCGCCATCCACCAGCCCGACATTATGCTTCAATCCTGCCGAATCAGGTGTGCGGGCGAAAGCCGCTTGGTATAGGCGGTAGACTTGCCCGGCATTACCCAACGTATCGAGCGCGAGCGTGCCATCTGAAAATTCCAGTCGTTCGACATTGGAAAGGCGATGGTAGCCATTGATGACGATGACGCCATTCTCGAGCGTGATTTGCCAGTTGGCGTTGTTGCCCGACCACAATGCGTTAAACGGCGCGATCTCATTCAGGAAACTCACCGTGTCGATGCCTGCGCCGCCATCATAATTGCCCGTGATTGCCAGCCAGTCAGCCGTGTCGTCACCAGCCGTTGAGGGTGCGCCACCGGTCCCACCGCCAGTCCCTCCGCCATCGCTCGAACCGCTTCTCGGGAAAATATCTAACACATAGGTCAGGGGTTCGTACCCGACCAAATCCGTTCCCTCGCTGTCCCAGACCTCACGACCAAAGGAACTGACTTCCAAGTAAACTTCTGTTCCCGGTGCGATGTCGATGACGAGATGATCGTCGAATTCCGGGTTGAACAAGAAATCCTCGTAGAAAACAGCATTGTAGCCAGATACAGCGGGATCACCGAGCAAGATACTGAGCTTACCGTCCTGGTTGCCACCGTCGGACAGCATGAGGACCGAGCGGACATCCGCACCGGCAACGATCTTGTAAGCGAGGCCCGCCTGATAATTGGAGGCGCCCTGCGTGATGGCGAATGGATGAATGTCGATTTTGATCTGGGTGAGTCCAACCGTCCCGAAGCTGTACCAGTCGACCACATCGGAAACGCCAAAGGCGTCCGGGCCGATGTCAAAGGATCGGAAGAAGTTCAGATGGGATGCACCCGAACCGGTGTATCCGAGGCTGCCGAGGTACTCTGCCTCGAAGAAAGTGTCGTTCGAAACACCGAATGAGTCATTCAAGCCAGCCATTGTCGGTCCTCCGCTTTCGTCGCCGTCTAAACGTCGACGGATCTCGATCCAGAGCTTTTAAGCAGTCACCGAGGGACTTTGACCAATAGCTTATTGCCTGCTACGGTCGCGACAATCGACGTTACTCGACGGGCTTTCAACTGTCGACTAGGGATATATACCCGGGCAGCATCCACTAGTCGGAGATTCTTGGAAATTGGAACCGTGCTGCCACAGCCAGTGCAGCCCGTATTCGATGAGCTCCGCGACTTCCTCGAAGGCCACCAGCGCAAGGTGCATGCGGGTTCCGTGATCGCCAATGCCATCCGCGATATCCTGACATATGGGACGAGATCTTCATTTTCGAGGACGGCTAAAGCGAATTGAACACAAACGCGGCTGAACGGGCGATGTGACCGATCACGCTGAACCGCAAAAGCGCGCTCTTTGCGAGATGCGATGACGGCGCGGAGCATTGGGCGATCTTCGCCACGCTGATCGAATGCTGCCAACTGAGAAACGTCAAACCCGGCCGCCTGGCTCGAGAACATGATCACACGGCTCGCCGCGCGCCACTTCGGTAGCCGCATTGATGAGCTCACGCCCCAACAACCGGAAGGCCAAGAAAAGGCCTCAGCCGTGTGAAGAACAAACGTTGAGGATCCTCCTGCTTCCGTTGCAGGCCCAGGTTGGCTATAGGAGAACCATCGCTTCGTTGACGGGCCATTCATGCGCGAAGCGGCCAGCCCCGGAGACCGATTTTGTGATCCAGCTCGACAATGTGTTCAAGTTCTACACGGCGAGTGGACAGAACAAGATTGTGCTCAATCATGTCTCCGCAACCTTTGAATCGGGCCGGAGCTATGGTCTGCTTGGCGTCAATGGTGCTGGAAAATCGACAACCCTTCGCCTGATCGCGGGATCGGAATTGCCCAATTCAGGAAAGATCCGCCGTTCGGTCCGGGTTTCGTGGCCGCTCGGATTTGCCGGTGGTTTTCATCCCTTAATGACCGGGCGGGAGAACGTGAAGTTCGTTGCCCGCGCCTATGGCGAGGATCCCCGGACGGTTCTGGCCTTTGTCGAGGACTTTGCCGAGATCGGCGACTATATCGACGCGCCGGTCAAGACTTATTCCTCCGGGATGATGGCACGGCTGGCTTTTGGGCTCTCAATGGCCATCGAGTTCGAATGCTATCTCATTGATGAGATCACCGCTGTCGGCGATGCCCGGTTTCAGGCACGCTGCCGTGATGCCTTTGAGAAGCGGCGAGAGCATGCTGACCTCATCGTGGTCTCGCATGCAATGAGCACCATCAAGGATTATTGCGATCATGGCGCCGTGCTCGTCGATGGCCAATTGATGATGTTTGATCATGTCGACCGAGCCATCGAAACCTATAATCGCCTGAACCGGTGACCCCCGCCCGAGGATTGACGCTTCTCTTTCCCCATGATGAGACCTTTGCGCGTGAACTGAGGCAAGACTGTCCTTTTGCTTCTTGAGACAGCGCAGAAAGCATCCGATACGAGGCTCCGAGTCTGGTGCCGCAGCGGAGAGCGTCGTCTGAGTGCGGCGAAGCGCCTTGATTGACCTGGTGAACGGATCGCCTTTGGGCATGGATTGCCTTGGGGCATGGATTGCCTTGGGGCATGGATTGCCTTGGGGCATGGATTGCCTTGGGGCATGGATTGCCTTGGGGCATGGATTGCCTTGGGGCATGGATTGCCTTGGGGCATGGATTGCCTTGGGGCACGGATTGCCTTGGGGCACGGATTGCCTTGGGGCACGGATTGCCTTCGCATACATTTGCGCGCATATCGTTCCATCACGAGAGGACTGGTATTCGAACCATGGCTGAGAACGACATCCAGCGCCCTGTCGCCTTCAGGCCGACCGCACCGCTGGAGCGGGCACAGAAACTCTCCGAAGCGCTTGCTGACGCCGCGCGTCGGGCACGGTATTCGACGCGCTCACGCCGGATGGTCAAGAGCGGCTTTGCGGCCCGGCGCGGTCAGACGCTGTTCGCCTGGTTCGCCATGATCAGTTTCTGGCTCATGGTCGCAATCCCCAGCGTACTCGGCATCGCTTACTTCGGCTTTTATGCCTCCGACCAATACGTTGCCGAGTTCAAGTTTACCGTCGCCGGTTCTGAATTGCCCGTAACGGATCGGATTGGCGCCATGACCGGCATTCCTGCGATGAGCATCGTTCAGGACACCCAGATTGTCGTCAACCATCTCACCAGCCGAGCCGCAGTGGAAAGCATCGAAAAGCGCGTCGGGCTTCGAAAGCATTATAGCGACAAGAACCTTGATTACTTCGCGCGGTTTAACGCAGAAAAGCCCATCGAGAATTTTCTGCGTTATTGGAAGGGTATGGCCAGTGCGAGCATCCAGATGCCGTCTGGGATTGTTGACGTTCGGATCCGGGCCTTTTCACCTGAAACCGTCAAGGCCATCGCCGATGCTGCGATCGAGGTCAGCGAGGCCTTAATCAACGATATGAATGACCGCATGAACCGCGACGCCCTCACGTTGGCAGAAGCCGAGGTCAAGCGAACAGGGGAACGGCTTAGCCTCGCGCGGATCAACCTTCAGCGCGTCCGTAATGATGCAGGCTACCTCGATGTTACCCGTGCTGCCGAAGGACTGAATAAACTCCTCACCGAGATCCGGGGTGGTCTGCTTCAGTTGCAACAGGAATATCAGGCCAATCTTCGAACGGTGTCGCCGGAAGCGCCCCAGATGCAGAACCTTCGGGCACGCATTGGGGCAACCCAACAACAGATCCGCGACCTTGAGGCGCAACTCACGCAAAGTCAGTCAGGACCAGGACTCAATGACACGCTTTCGATGGCCATGACGCGGTTTTCTGAACTCGAACTCGAACGGGAAATCGCTGAAAAACATTATGGCAATGCCATCGCATCGCTTGAGCTCGCTCGGATCAACGCAGAACGGAAGAAAATGTATCTTAACACGTTCGTTCGCCCGACCATGCCCCAAGAAGCAAGATATCCGCGGCGGATGCTGATGATCTTCCTGTCGGCTTTCGGTGCGCTCGCTCTCTGGGGTGCCCTTGTGGGAACGGTCAGTGCGATCCGCAATCACATGGCGTAGACGCAGATTGCGGATTTGGTGCCATGCTCTTCAACATTGAAAGCGATTTCGGCGACCAGATCGTTGGCTATATTGTTCCGGATACCTTCACCGAAACGCCCGCCGTCCGTGTGATCAGCGAAGGGAAGGAAGTCTTGCGCCTGACCGCCAACGACCCCCGTCCTGCGCTCGTTGACGCGGGCCGTCACGCAACAGGACTTTGCGGCTTTTCCATCGGCACCGAGCTTATTCCCGATCTTGCCCTGATGGCAGATCTTGAGCTCTATGAAATATCAACCGACATCCTGATCTATCGTCGGCCCCAGCCGGGTCAGACCCAGGCCAAGGTATTGCGGATCGAGACGCAACTTTTTCCGCTCTGGCGACTTGATGACAGCTTTGACTATTTCTTCCAGTACTTCAACAAGGGTCTGGAACGATTTGGCCGAGAAACAGTTACCCAGCTCTTCCTCCTCAATCATGTCAATTCTGTTTATCTGGCTGGTCGAATTCTGTATAAAAACTATGCGTATTATGTCGATCAAGGCTTTGAAATGACGATCCTCTTCCAGGATCCCTTTCGAGAATTTGCCGAACGCCTTCTGGTTCTCCAGCAGCTCGACCGACTCGGGACAAAGTATCTCGGAGATCGCGATGGCACGCGGTTTGAGCCGGCCGTTCGCTATTTCAAAGGCCTGGACGTCAGCAATCCGAAACTTGTCAAAAAGGCGCTCAATGACATGCCAATCGAGGTCGCCCACCTCATGGCCGACCCGGTCACGCGCCAGCTTGTTACCTCAACCCCCGACGAAATGCCAACGGGCGCGTCCTTGGCCGCATGCCTTGAAATCCTCTCCGAATGCAAGGTCGTCGGCTTACGGGAAGATCCAGAGACCTATGTCGGTGCCCTTGGCGCCTGGTTCGGACTTGACCCGATGTCCCTGCCTTCAATCCCCCAATTTCCAAAGGCCGAGGCGTTGGCGGAAATCATTGCTGAAACCCGTGCGATCAATCACCTGATCGAACGCGACCTGGAGCTCTATTGGCAAGTTCGCTCAGCGATTATGGAACATGTCCGATAGTCCGAGGTCTTCATGCCGAGGTCTTCCTGCCGAGGGCTCACCTCTCCCTTTGACGAAGACCGCCGAGCCTGTCCAATAGGATGGAGCGCGAAACGGTTCCATCCGACAATCTGCGCGCGAGCCGCATGCCAAGCGCTGACCAGACATTGACCTTCTGTGACCCCGGAACACGGGACATCTCGCGCGCAGACGCGCGGAGCGCCCATTCGCGGGTTTGATGCATGATTATCGTTGTAGCCGGCCAGCAAAGAGTAATGTTTGTACCCAGCAATCGCCCCCAGCCCTGTGCGTCCATCGGCCAGACGGCATTCTCCTGTGGCGTGTGCAGCGCGACAATCAAGTTGAGACAGCCCGACAATCAGGACAAGAACGCCCTGGTCTGGGCCGGTTTCGGACATGAGCCTCGCCTCTGTCTTTGCCTTCCCCTGCCCCCGCCTCCGCGCTGCGGGCAGGATCACCGGCAGTGCCGCACATGATGAAATCCAAAGCAACTATTTACCTTTTTCTCCTCGAATGCGATAGTTACAATTGAATTCCGTCGCATGGCGACCGAACCACCCACCAGCAAGAAAACCGGAGGAGGCCATTATGGGGACGCCGACGGATAAAGACGATGGGATCACCGCCACAAAAGACCTTGATGTTCTTTCCGGTGGGAAGGGCAAAGATACGTTCTATTTCCAAACCGATTTTCCGAATGACCTCGGGCGGACAACGCTGAATGACGGTGACCGGATCACCGATTACGAATTTGGCGAAGCGATCGATATTGAAGGCGTCCGGGTAAGGACCCAAGATGTCGAACTCGAATACAACGACACAACCAAACAAACCAGAATCAAGCTCGATCTTGATCAAAACGGAAGTTTTGAAACCACAATCATCCTTGACGGCGACAAAACAGGGCGTTTGCAGATTGATACCAATTGCTGCTCGGTCCCGACCAGCACAATTCGGATCCTGAAGGCCGCGGATCAGAACGCTACATGGATCGAGCCATCAATCTCAATGGCAACGATGATCGACCTTGTGGGCATGCCTACCCACGAGGGGACCGACCTAGCTGATGTGATCTTCTTGCTGGACGGCAATGACCTTGTCTTTGCGGTTGGCGGCGCCGACACCCTTGTAGGGGGCGATGGAGATGACACGTTAAACGGCGGCGACGGGCCGGACGTGATCAGCGGCGATCGCGGCAACGATACGTTGAATGGCGAGGCTGGCGATGACCAGCTTTTCGGCGGCATCGGAGAGGACCAACTCCTTGGCGGCGCAGATGACGACTATCTCGACGGGGATGCAGGTGCCGATTCACTCGACGGCGGAACAGGCAACGATACGTTGCGCGGCGGTGATGGGGCAGATGTCGCCACGGGCGGTGCTGGCGACGATGTCTTCGTTTATAGCAACGGTGATATCGATCCAGGCGAGCGGATCAGCGACTACGAATATGGCGAGAAAATCGACATTGGCGGCATCACCAAGGATGCTCAGGTGCGGCTCACGCCTGGCGCAGGGGGATCAACACTCGAATTCGATTTCGATGGGGATGGTACATTTGATTCAGGGATCCGGCTCGATGGCGTCGACGCCGGGAAGGTTGAGGTTCTTCCCAATGGCGGTGGGGTCCGTGTGCTGGAGTTGAAGGCCGGATCCAGCGGCGCAGACATTGTCCAGGACAGCGGTGGAGCAGCCTTTTTCCTTGGCGAAGCCGGGTTTGACACCTTCGTAACGACGGCCAAGAGAAGCGACGTGTTCGTCAACGACTGCGAGTCCTTGACCTATGTGGGTGATTTTTCCAGTCGTGATGTTCTCTCAGGGTTTGAAAAGATTGTGTTCGACGGCGGAACGCTCCGGCTCGATACCGAAGGGTCAGCCGGCCAGGGCTATCGCCTTTATCAGGCGGCTTTTGCCAGAATGCCCGATCCTGCAGGCCTTCAGCACAATGTCGGATTAATGGACGAAGGATTGACCTTGAAACAAATGAGCGCTGCCTTCTTGCAATCGGCGGAGTTCATCCAGCGCTATGGGAGCGATCCATCCGATACGGCCTTCGTTGAGGCGCTTTACCAAAACGTCCTCAATCGTGCGCCCGACGATGCCGGCCGCGAGGGGTGGCTGGCACGCCTTGCCGATGCCTCCTGGGATCGGGCCGACGTACTCATCGGTTTTTCGGAGAGCCCTGAGAACAAATCGGCTGTGGCAGCCGTGATTGATTGCGGCATCTGGTTTGGCTGATCGCACCAAATCGCTGGTGCAGGTTGGTCCCCTTCAGCCAACCAGCATTCGGCCACGAAGCAGTCGCTCAAGAACGAGACCAGCAAAAACACTCGCTGTTGCCAAAGCAAGAAGATATTTCACATCAAGGATCAACGAATTATAGCTTGAATAGTAGGCATTCCGAAGCCACTCTGAAGCATGGATCGAGGGGTGCCAGTACAGAAGGTCCCGGACATATTCCGGCATGTGGTTGGGCACAAAAAATACGCCGCCCGTCATCCACAGGAGAACAATCAACAACATAAAGACCGTAATCCATTGGACGAAAATCATCGCGATGATGGAATTGAAAATTCCAAACCCGATCCCGAGCCAGAATGAAGCCAGCAAGGCGTAGAAAGCCTGGACGGGATCATGGGGCATGAAATCGATGCCCGCGACCAGGAAGATGATCATTAAGACGATAATCACCAGCGCTGAGATCAGGCATTCAATAATTGCCCGGGAAAAAAGAATATCGAGGATCTTGATGTTCGGAAAGGCCAGCAAAGGACGGTTGAGCACAATCCCGAGCATGACAAAGCGCGCCGTGTACGAAAAGATCATGAAGGGCACAACACCCGTCGCAAACCACAGGGCCGGGCTCTCGCCATAGGGTGCTGTCCGACCGAAACTGACATTCAGAACAACCAGGATCAGAATATGCGAGAGCGGCCAGGCAATCGCGATAAGAAAGCCCGGCGCGGAACCAAAACGGGTGCGAATGTCGCGCAGCATCAGGGCCACAAAGACATTCCACTGCGCAGCCAGAATTGCCATCAGCGGCGGACGGACCAGGACAGACTGAGATCGCGCTCGAAGCTCTCTTGCCATTCCACGCCCTAATAGAGATGATCTTCAACTGCTGCGCAGGTCAGCGCAAAAATACCCCAAACAATGATCAGAATTGCAAGAACGATCAATGGATAGGTAATTCGTTCAGGAAATCGTGCTTCTTCTGGCAATAGCGGTGGAACAAAGACAGAAATATAGATCTGTTTCTTGTCTGCCCGCTGGCGGGCCCGCTCAAGACCATTCTGGGCAAGACCATAGAGTTTTTCAGCAAAGATGCGCTGGACTTCCAGTTCTTCGTAGCGCAGTAGGGCGGCCGAGACCGGATTGGCTGTTGCATCGGTCGAGGTCAGACTCCCTTTCAATTTATCGATTTGCTGATCGATCGTTGTCAGGCGAGCCCGCAAGGTCACAATCGAAGGCGCATTCGGGCCCAAAGCCCGTTCAGCAACGAAGAGGTCGTTCTGGGTCTTGATCCGGTCCGACATCGCATTGAGCATCAGGGTCGAGGTATTTCCAGCCGCTTTCACCGGATCCAGGAAGCCTTCCTGATCGCGGAACCGCCTCAGGTCAACCAACGCTTGCCGCAGCCGCAACTCCGCCCGCCTGACCTCCTCCTCAGCCTTCAACAGCGTATCCTGTCGGGCCCGATCCGAGAGCGTATTGACCAGCGATTCCCCAACCTCGATCAGGCCCTGGGCAATCCGCTTGGCATCTTCGGGCTGGAAAGCTCGAACAAACAGGGTCACGATACCGCTTGGCCCATCAACCGCAGCGGAGACCATCGATTTCCAGTAGATATCGAAATCCTCGGCGCTCGCCTGGGCCTTCAGGCGGGCATAGAAGTCGATCTCTGAGCGACGGAACATACCCTTGAGATCAAACCCTTTTTTCTCAAGATCCTGGATTGCCGCCCGGCTCTGGAGATATGAGGCCACGATATAGGCATCCTGCGTCGCCATGGTTGGTGTCCCGCCAGAGGTGAGACTGGTCAGGGCTGACTTGAGGTCGCCATCGCCGCTCTGCTCGCTGGGGGCTGAGCGAACAGCAAAGCGGGCTTCCACCTGGAACTGATCCGAGGCCAAAAAGGCGAGGTAGAACGTCGCCATGAATGCCGGGATGAGCACCATGAGGACAAAGGTCAAGGGATAGAACGGGATCTTTGGCCATGTCTGGGGGGAAAGAAGCCGGAGCCTCTTGGGTTGTGGACTGGCGGCCTCGGCTGCAATGGCCCGCCTGGCAGCTTCTACCTCCGCCCCGTTCGGCGGCAGGGCTGGTACCGGAAGCGTCTCAACCACCAGGCCCTGCTCGGGGAGACAATCCTCGGCGGTCCTCGGCAGGCGCTGGGTCGTTTCGTTCACGGCAACGTGTCCATTCCTAGAGGCCCAGAACCGAGCGCGCCCGCAGCGCCTGCGCGACCTGCGGAATGGGCAGAAGGACTTTTCTGCCGGCGGCCCTGGTACATCTGGTCATTCTCGCAAGGATCGACGGAGAGAATCCGTGAGTGGTGCGATCAGATAATTGAGCGCAGTCCGCTCACCGGTTGCGACGATAACTTCCGCAGGCATGCCTGCAAGTACCCGCGCCCGGTAATCCTCCGGCAGGTTGATCTTGTTGATCGACACGATTCCGAGAAAATACGGCTGGCGGGAGGCCTCATCGATAAGCCGATCGCGTGAAATGTGATCGAGTGAACCAATGAGAACCGGCAATTTGCGTGAGTGAAAGGACGGGAAGCGGATCTCGGCGCTCTGGCCAACCTTCAGATGCTCGATCTCGGTTACCGGGATCTGCGCATGAATGACAAGTTTGTCATCTTGCGGCACAATTTCCGCCAGAGGCTCGCCGGTTCGGATCACCTGACCGACAGTGAACACCTTGAGCCCCTGGATCACGCCGGAACGCGGTGCCAGGATCGCCTGCCGTCGAAGGACATCCTGGGCAACAGTGGAGCGCTCCGTCAGATCCGCGATCTTCTGACGTGTTTCGATCAATTGGGCTGCGACTTCCTCCTGGAACTTCTGGCGTAGCTGATTGATCTGCAACCGCGCCTCGGTCATTCCGTTCTCGGCTTTCGCCGCGTCTGCGGAAGCGCGGCCAATGATCCCTTCAAGCCGCGCCCTTTCTCGCTCCATGGCCATGACGCGCGCAACGGGGATCAGATCTTTGGCGCGCAGTTCACGAAGCCCGACCAGTTCCTCATTGATATAGGTGACCTGCTCCTGCCCAGACTTCTTCTCAACAGCAAGCCCTTCCTTCTCCGTCTCAAGAAGCCGGATCTTCGACTCAATCAACGCCACCTGGCCCTCGATCGTCGCTCGGCGTTCCTCGAACTGCTTGGTCTGGTCGCGCATCAAGCGTTGTACGGTCTCGTTATCCTGGCGGGCCAGGAGATCGGCAGAAAACACTACCTTGGGTTGCTGATCGAGTTCGGCCTGAAGCCGGTCCCGCAATGCAAGGGCGGCATCGCGTTGCGAAGTGATCATGTCTGCATTTGCCCTGGCCTGGACAGGCTGGAGACGGAACAGCACATCGCCTTCCTCGACCTGCTGTCCTTCCTTGACCAGGACATCAAAAATGATACCCCCTTCGAGATGCTGGACGAGTTTGCGGCTTCCCTCATTGGTGACGCTGCCGCTGGCCACAACAGCCCGATCAAGCGGAGCTACCGCGGCCCAACCGCCAAAAACCCCGAATGTCATGAGAATGACGAGATATCCGAGGCGGGCCGGATGTCGCCAATCCGCGGATGGCGCTTTGGGTTTGTTCATTCCCGATGCTCCTTATGGCAAATTCGCCATAGATTCTCGACACTCTTAAGAGGCATGTCCCGTGGCAAAACTAGGGCGACCGCTTCGTCCCCTACCGGTTAGCCCGCAATAGCAACCGGCTGGGGACCCATTACCTTGCCCAGAACCTTTTCGCGTGGGCCGAAAGCCTGCAGGGCGCCTTGCGTCAAGACAAGAACCTTGTCCGCTGCGGTTAGGATGTTGACCTTGTGCGTGACCAGGATCACTGTTGTCCCGCGCGCTTTTAACTCTTGAATCGCCCGCAACAACGCTTCTTCGCCCGCAGAATCGAGGTTGGAGTTCGGCTCATCGAGAATGACGAGAGCCGGATTGCCAAAGAGCGCCCGCGCCAAAGCGATGCGCTGGCGCTGCCCGCCGGAAAGGGCCGCCCCTCCTTCGCCAATCTGGGTATTATAGCCCTCGGCCAAGCCTTGGATCAGGTCATGGCACCCGGCCAGCTTGGCAACAGCAATAATCTCATCGGCCTCGACGTCCCGGAAGCGTGAAATATTCTCCGCCACGCTTCCTGCAAAAAGTTCAACATCCTGCGGTAGATATCCGACGAACTGACCGAGGGCCTGAGGATCCCAATGAGATAATTCTGCGCCATCAAGACGAACCGTTCCATTGGCCTTCGGCCAGATCCCAGTCAGCACACGAACGAGGCTCGATTTTCCCGCGGCGCTCGGTCCGACGACGCAGAGGGTTTCCCCTGGCTCAATCGCGAAGGTGAGCCCTTTGAGGATCGGCTTGTTCCCACCAGGAGCCCCGGCAACAAGGTTTTCAACCTCAAGGCGACCTTCGGGCCGGGGAAGAGGAATTCGGTCTTCTTCGGCACCAGCAATGTCGAGGAGCTTCTCAAGCCGCGCCTTCGCGCCGCGGGCATTCACAAGTCCTTTCCAGTTGCCAACCACCAATTCGATCGGAGCCAAAGCCCGGCCGATGATAATCGATGCCGCGATCATGGCGCCGGCGGAAACCACGCCATGGATCGCCAGATAAGCCCCAACACCCAGAATCGCGGTTTGGAGAAACATCCGGAAGAATTTGGTGAAAGCAACCAGAAGACCGGCCCGGTCCGACGCCATAGCCTGCCATGAGAGCGTTGACTGATGCCGGGTCACCCAGAGGCTGCGAAGAGCCTCAAGCATGCCCATGGCATGAAGAACCTCGCCATTCCGCAACACAGACTGAGCCTGATTGTTGGCCTGAATGGCACTGGTTGAAGCCATGCCGAGGATGTTGCTGGTGGTCTTCTCGTTAATCAGGGTCAACGCCAGGATGCCGACGGCTCCAACAATGGCGATGTAACCAAACCAGGGATGGAGCAAGAAGCATGCGAAGACAAAGATCGGTACCCAGGGAAGATCGCAAAGTGCAATCAGCCCGGCCCCAGTCAGAAATTCCCGCACACTATCGATATCGCGCAGGCCCTGATGGTGTCCCCCACCAGGGTTTCGCAGGTTGGCCCGGTGAATGGCATCAAAGATCGGCGTTGCAATCCGCTCATCAAAAAGGATTCCCGCCCGCACCAGAATGCGCGACCGCAGGGTCTCGAGAATGGCATAGATGAACAGAAGGAAAGCAGCGATGATCGTCAAGACGACGAGCGTTGTCTCATTCCGGCTCGCCAGCACCCGATCATAGATCTGGAGCATGTAGAGCGGACTGACGAAAACCAGCAAATTGATGAAAAAACTGAAGAAAATCGCCGAGAGAATGGCCGGCCGGATAGCACCGAGCCCATTGGCGAGCACCTGTCGCGATTTTGAAAGAGGGCGAGCCATGCGTCACAACCTTTGGCGATGAACGAGATTATTCTTTAAACCCAACCACATGAACAATCAATGATCGGGGCCGTTTACGACATTTAGCACAAATGCGAAGGTCGCGCTGTACTCGTTGAGTGCAGTGCGCGTATCAGCGTCAAAAATGGTTACCAGGCTGGCGGTCAGGCGATCTGCAGCGCTTTAAGGATCGGCAGCATCTTCTCATTAAACGGCTGCGCCTGGTTGTTCAGCTCAGCGAGGTTTTCTTCAGCGGTTTCCAGCGTGCTTCCATCGCGGATCAGGCGCTGGCCCTGCATGGCAAGCGTGTTCCAGACGAATTGTGCCCAATCGGCCGGTTGCTTGTGGCCGAGCTGGCGCGCCAAAAGGAAGAGCTGCGGAAAGCGGCCGACCGCAACGCCGCCGCCGGTGACCGGGCTGGCGAGGAAGCCGATTTCATTAGAGGAGCGCGATTTCTGCATCAACGTCTGATTGAGGCGCGTTGTCGCCTTCTTCGCCTGGCTGATCACACTATCCGCCTGAGCGAGCTGGACATGCCCGGCGCCGAGCAGCATCGTGACCGCTTGGAGAACCTGCGCGAAACTGATGCCCTTGGGGCCAAGCTTCTGTTCGAGCTGGGCGAGCGAATGGATAGCGTAATCTGCCAGCAGCGCGATCAGCGGCTTGTAGATGGCCTCGGAGAGGTTGGCTTCACCCAAAGCGCCATTGACCTTGAGCGGCACATCGGCCGCGTTGGTGCTAAGGATAAAGCGGAACTCTCGCAAAGCCTCTATCCGCTCCAGCGGAGAGAGCATGCGGGCGCCCTTAACCCAGTAATCCTTGCGGAATTGCTGGTTGACCATGAAATCCCGCACAGATTGGCGAAAACTGCTATCCGGTATATCGTTCAGGAAGGCCTGCTGCTCCGCCGTCAGATTGATAGCGTCGATATGATCCAGCAATGTAGCCGAAGCTGCAAATTGAAGTTTCGCTTCCTCAAGGAACTCCGTCATGGTGGCGAAATGCATCGGGTGCCAATCGCGGTTAAAATACTCATGCGCGAGATAATGTCGGTTCTGGCCCTTTACCCGATTTAGTCGATCTCCCAAGGTGGGCGTCATCCGGGCATATCCCGGGTTGGTGGCCAAGAGTCTCTCAGCGAACTCAATTGCGCCATCAATCCTGTTGACTACGCCGCGACCCGGCGCGCCGAGTATTTCGGCATGCTGTGTCATCAAATGCCGCATCGGCGCAAATCCCGCCCAGCCAGGAAGGGTGTTGTAGCTGATATAGGCAACGCCACCAACTGCAAGGCGCTTGCGCAAAAACTCTGCGATCACGCCTCGATTTTCATCCGAGATCCAGCTCCAGATTCCATGTAGGCCAATGAAATCAAATTCCGGAAGATCACTTCGCGTTGCAAATTCATGAAACGCCAAGTCAAAGGCATGCGCTTTGGCTCCTGAGGTTTCGACGATACTCTGTGCAAAATGAGCCTGAGCTGGGTTGAAATCCGTTCCCCACCATTCGGTGGCGGAACCGGCCGCATGTATGGCCAAGCTCATGCCCTGCCCAAAACCGAGTTCGCAGGCGCGAGCGGTTTTAGGAAGGGCGAGGCCAGCGGATGCGAGGGCGAATGCGGCCGTCAACGGACTCAGCTCGGAGTAGTACCCGAATGTGTAGTTGATTTCGGCAACGTAACCAGCGGTCCAAGAGGTCATAGACTTCCCCAAAAGGAAAGAGACCCACCCTGTGAAGGGTGGGTCCTTGATTTAAGGATCCGATGAATAAATCATCGAAACGCTCACTTAGACAATCGTGATGATTTCCCCAGCGAGCGTCGAGTTGGCCAGGTTGACCAGACCCTGGAGCTCGATCACGAGGTCAACACCATCGGCGTAGGTCGTGTTGTTGCTATTATCCAGGGTAATGTACGTGTTGCCGTTAAACTGGAACCAGTTCACGATCGCATTGGTTGCGCCGTTGTTAGCAGCGTTAGCCGCGTCGAGATAGTTAGCGAAGCTGGCTGCACCACCAAGTGTAACGGCTGTGCCCAGAGTGGCCTCTGCGACAGTCGTGTTAACACCGGCGCCAACAAGGTCAATCTTGTCACCTGCGGCAATCCCCTTGATGGACGGATAAAAGCCGGCAGCCGACGATACATGATTGACGTCGAAGGTATCAACACCCGCGCCGAACGTGATTACGTTCAGCCCGTTCATGATACCGCCTGTTGTCACGGTGTTCGCACCAGCGCCGAGATCAACAGTGTTTGCGCCCGTACCGAGCGTAACGCTGTCGTCCCCTGCTCCAGCCGTAACGGTGTTATTGCCATTGCCGAGCGTGATTACATCGTTACCGTCGCCGGTGTCGATGGTGTTATTGCTGCCGTTGGCAGTAATGGTGTCAACACCCGTACCACCTGTGTAAGTCACGGCCTTTGTTGCAGCCGAGAAATCCACGGTGTTGGACGCAGCGGCGCTCCCCTTGATCGTCGCAGCTTCCGCCAGTGCACCGGTCGTCCAAGTCAGACCGCCTGCAGCTGCAACTTTGCTGGTCAGGCCGCTGGCATCAAGGCTGGTGACGGTGGTGGCGGTATTGGTGAACACAACACCGGTATCGCCCGAAATCACAACCGACTTCACTGCCGGAGCGGTGATAAGCGCCGTGAACTTCGTTGTCTGGGCCGTTGTGTCGGCGTCTTTCGTCGTAATGTTGATGTTCTCAACATTCGCGATGGTCATTGCGGCGGTATCGGCAAATCCATCATTGGCGGTGTAGGTGACGTTGACCGTGTCGTTGGTGCCGACATCGCTGGCCAACGCAATCGAGCTGGCGAACGCAACAGCTGCTTTATTCGTGTAGCTGAAGTTCGCAGCCGCGTTGGTCACCGTCAGTGCGCCCACGGTCACGCCATTGAGGACGAGATTGTTGATGCCGTCGGCATTTGCCATGTTGATGGCAGCGGCAGCCCCCGTCGCAGCAGAGATTTCGAGCACTTCGAAGTTCGAAACCGTACCTGCGAAGGTCGCCGAGCCTGTCGCCGTGACAGCCTGAGCAGCCGTCATTTTGATTGCATCACCGGTACCGTCACCAGCATCGATGGTGCCACCCGAACCGGCCGGACCACCATAGGTCACAACGTCGTTGCCTGCACCGGTTGTGATCGCCTTCGTCCAGCCAGTCGCAACACTGATCGTGTCAACACCCGAACCGCCCGAATAGGCAACGCCAGCGCCCAGCGCCGGCGTAACGGTCACGCCGCCCGTGTTGCTCGCAGCATCGATGGACTTGAGAGCAGCGACAGCAGAAGTTGCAGAAACCGTGGTCTTGCCAGCACCCGCAATCGTAAGCGCGGTCGCAGCGTTGATATTCACATCGGCCACTGTGAGCGCCACGGCCGCATCCAAAGCCACGGTAGTTGCAGCCCCGGCAGTCAGCGTCACACCGGTCGACGCCGTACCCGTTGCCTTAACATTCAGTGTGGTCGCGAGATTATCGCTGATGACGCCGCCAGTGGCTCCATCAAGATTGACACCAAGTGTACGGGTGCCAGCGACCGCATTCACCGTGACATTCTGGCTGTTATTCGTGAGCGTGAGCGAGGTCAGACCATCCGTGTCGAGGGTAGCGGCAGCCGTGTTACCCTTCAACGAAACCGACGTCAGCGTCGTGCCGTCCGCCTTGGTCGTTGTCTTGTTGTCGCTGATTGCGACCGTCGAACCGCCAACCACAGCAACCGAGGTCAACGCATTCACCACCGCAGTCTGGCCGATATTGACCGCACCGGCGCCGGTGGTCACGGAGAGCGCGCCTCCGGTACCAATCACGGTAACAGCGCTCGCGCCAGTTCCAACGACGGTTGCCGCGGTCGTGGTCGAACCTGTAACGCTGATGGCACCCGCGGCCGAAGCGCTGACACCAAGCTTGGTCAGCCCGGTGTAGCCGGTCGAGTCGACCGTGTAGCCAGCGCCCGTGGTGTTGATATTCAAGTTTTCAACGTTCTTGATCGTCGCCGCACCGGGAACAGCAGTGCCCGTCACAAGGACATTCATCGTATCGGTGCCCGCACCACCATCAACCGCATCGAACCCGCTCCACGTATCGGAAGCGCTCCCGTTGATGGTGTCGCCACCGGCAGTGCCCGTGACCGTATCGGCACCGGTCGTCAGCGTAAAGGTCGAGCCCGTACCAACAGCCGGGTCCAGCAGCGCGCCCGAATAAACCGCGGTACCCTGTGCCGCAGCAGTCAGGAAGGTGGTAACGGCAGAGGCTGCCTTATTCACGAATTCCGCTGACTGCGAGAAGCCGAAGATAACGTCAGATGCCTTGGTGTAGCCCGAACCAGGGGTGACGAGGGCTGTCTGCCAGGCAGCGATTTCGGCGGCAGAGCCAGCGCGGCCAAGCACGTTCTGGTAAAGCGACTGGAGGAGCGCGTCGGTCACGGCGGCGGCGTTGTCGACGACCAAAGTTCCGCCATTATAGCGATTGGCAAATTCCTGGGAAACAACGAAGCCTTCGGCGATCTTGTTGATCGTGAAGCCACCGCGAACGAACGAATCGGTCTGCTGATCGAGACCGGCCTGATCCGGCACACGGCCGAAGGCGGCCTGATAAACGCGGATGATGGCGGCAGCGCCATTCTGCGCTTCGCCCGAGTTCACGATCGCGGCATAAATCTGCGCATCGGTAAGGGCACCGCTGGCGCTGGTGTTAACCCAAGCGGCGACTTCAGCAGCGGTCGGAGCGCGCTGGAGAACGTTTTGATAGGCGGTTTCGATTTGCGCGGCTGTGAGCGCCATGTGGAATCTCCATTTTAGCTAGCACGTGTAGCAGGACCGGCTGTTACACCGTTCTGCCGGCCTTCTCAACCCTTGATTAGGGGTGATGAAATTAGCCATACAGTAAATTCAATACCCCCACAAGAGCCGTTCGAGCCAATGCCTATTCGATAGGCGAAGACGGGCACTTTGTTACACGCAAAGCACAGAGCGGGTTGGGAAAGGCCCAACTCTCCTTCAGGCCAACAGGCGGGAGACCCGGGCTGCGAAGGCATGAAGGCTCCATTTTTCAACAAGATGGCGCCTTGCACGTGCAACCCGGACATCTCGCTCGTCCCCGTCAAGCGCGCTTCGCAATTGCTCAACCGCATGGTCAGCGGAAGGTTCGGCCCAGCGCGATCGCCCATCAGCATAGGCATAATCCCCAGGGCTGACGGGAACCAAGTCATAGGCAACAGGCCAGCTCGAATCAGGGAGGCAGAAATCCCGATTACCGGAATAGTCGGTCGCAACGACAGGGACGTTGCGCTGCATCGCCTCAATGAGCCCCAGCCCAAGACCCTCGGATCGATGAAGTGAGAGAAAGACATCGGCCGACGCAATCAGGGCGCCAAGGGCATCGGGTGCCATCGTCTGGTCAATAATGATAATTCTTGGATCATTCAGAGCCTGTTCCTGGACATTGGCCCAGATCTGGCGCTGGCGAGGATCGGCAATGCGCTCGAGATTATGGGTTTTCAGGACAAGCCGCACATTCGCCCGGCCCGGGAAAGCGCGCCGGAAAACATCGACAGCCATGCGGGGGTTCTTGCGCTCGATCCAGGACAGCGAATCATACATGGCGAGGATGGTTCGAATGCCCGGCTCTTCCGGAAGGTATGGCCGGACAAGACGGCGCCTTTCTTCCTCACCAAGCGGCGAGGGTTCGGGGATCGGCAATCCGACGACATGGACCGGCTTGCCAAGATCCCGATAGATCGAGGCACAGAACTCGGTAGCTACCCAGATCTCGTCCACCAAACTCAGGGCGAGTTGATCACCGGGGGCAGGCCTGTCGAGCTCCCAGTAGAACATGCCGACTTTGCGTGCCCCCTCGAACATGTCCGGCATCTGGGTCAGGGCGAGCGGGAGCTGATCGGGATTGAGATGGAAGATATGGGTCCGGGCGGGGCGCGGACGATCGAGAGCGTGGGGATGCTGGGCGCCAGCAGGCTGGGGATTCCCAAGGACAAACGGATATCCTGCAACCTTCATCGGCAAACTGGCTAAGCCCTCGAGCAAGAGCCGCGCGGATTGGCCAAGCCCCGATGCGCGATCAAGGGGGCCAATCACCTGGCAATCGAGCGGTTCATCATGCGGAACCTGCAGCGCAAAAGCGCGGGCGCGATGCCCCTCTTTCGAGAAATGCCGTGAGCGCGGGTCATCAAGCGAAACACCGACGGCGTTAAGGCACAACTCGATCTTGTCGCGCCCGGGAAAAGGGCAAACGGAGTTTGGCTGCGTTCGGGCTTCCCAGTCAGCGAGGACATGCTCACGCGCTGCGATGGGGAGAAGCTGGAGAAGAAAGGGACGCTCAAGACTTTGAAGAAGGACCCGAGCATAAAGAAGCGGTAGGGCGCCTTCGGGAAAGGCCAGCAACGTCTGCCAATGGGGTTCATTCGCCCAAAGGTACCGCATGAAAGCCGGCATCGAAAGAACCGGGTGCGCGCCTGGCCGGACATCCCGCATCAGGACCCGCCGATAGGCATCGGGAATGAGGAAATCCTCCGCCTTGAGCCGCGGGAGCTTGCTGAATGCCCACCAGGCAACCAGGGCCTCATGGCTTTCGGCGCGTGTCAGATCGAGCGTTGGACGGGTCGGATCGGGGGTTGCCAGGAAATAGGTGGTGGCGCGCGAGAGCGGAAAGGGTGCGTCGCCCAGGAAGACGCAAGCATTCAGATATGCAATCTCGTCGGCAGAAAACGGCAGCGGCGCCACCGGCTCGCGCTCGGCATAAGCAAGCAAGTTGGCAAGAAGCCGATCGGGGGGGGCGCCAGCTCCGGTTCGCGCGCGAAGTTCCGGGGACAAACGGGTCTGGCGCAAGAAGGCACTGTAGGCGCTCGGAAGCGCAGGCCACTGATCTTGAGAAAAGCCGGGTCTGGAGCCTTGATCATCAGACAAGTAAGGATCACGCAAGAAAAGCTTGCCAAGCAGCGCTGAGGCCGGATGCCGCTCGAAAGCAGCCGTTTCGCCATCGAGCGACATTTCTCGATCAAGCGATTTGGCAAAATGACGCTGATAAAGCGCCTGGAAATCCTGATGGACTGCCGAGAGATCAAGGGCTGCAAGGACCGGCATTCCCGGGCGATCAACACAAAGCGCAAGGTGTTCCGGAGTTGCCGCCACGAAATCGACCACAAGGTCTGGGCGGGGGATCGTAAACCCGTTTGATCCGGCGCTCAGGCCAACCGCTTTGAGATCGGCGCGGAAATTGTCGGCACGGCCTGACCATACGCATGTCCCACGGTGCAGAAGGCAGAGGCGGACCGGCCGATCCGGTGCCCTCTTGTCGATCGCCCAGCCCCGGATCTCCTTCCCGCCCCAATCATCGACACTGACCAGATAGTCCTGAGCGGCGTCACGGTCTTCCCCGAGCGCGCCGGCAAGCTGCCAGGCGCGCTGAAAGCGTCCAAGCAACGCCAGAAGTGTCGCTCGTTGACCCACGCCGTTCTCCTGATCTTCTCATTAATCCGGTTTTTGGGCCCGGCTCTTGGGCCCGGTTCTTGGGCCCCTTCGGTCCGTTTGCGCCCCTTTCCATCTGTGCTGGTGAGGCGCCATCGCGTCAACTCCATACGATGGACGAGGAGATCACGAAAAAGGCGACGTTGCGGATGGGGTAACGAGATGCACAAGGCGTCGAAGAGGGCGATACGGGCACTGACGAGGAGAAGGCCTCGCCCTTTTTTCTGATGACACGGTAGCTCTTGCGCGCCGGATCTGACCGTGATTGCCGCGCGCAAGGGAATTATATCTTTCCGCGAGCAGGGGGATCAAGCGCGAAGCCGGGGATTTTTCCAGACCTGGCAGCCATCGACGAGCAACGTTGGCCGCCCGTCATCGAGGCGGAACTGACACGGCTTCTCCCGAACGAGTTTCCATCCAGCATCCCCAAGGCAGCTCATCAGAGCGTCCTCAATCGCCCGGCCATGGGTCCCCACGATCAGGCTCGCAACTTTCTCCGAGATTGGTTCGATGGCGGCCCCGATACACTCCGCTTCATGGCCCTGGATATCGACATGCAGAAGGTCAACGCGCGTTTCCTCGGCAAGGAGCGTTGCGATCGAAAGACCTGTCACGATCTCGGTTTGTCGGACGAGATGGCCGCGGTAATCGTGACCTGTCGATTCGCCCTGTCGGAACGCAGCCATGCCCCAGTCTTCGGCCGGATCATCCGCGACAGGGAATTCTACTGCCCCATCCGCAGAGGTAATCGCGGCATGGATCAGACGAGTCATTTCGCGGTCAATGCCGTTATTTGCACAATGCGCATGAGCGAAGTCGAGATGGTCCTGCGATGCTTCAACTCCCACGAGGCGGATCGCCTCGATCCCGCGCTTCCTGGCAATTGTGGCTGCTGCAACCAGCCAGGGGCCCCAGCCCATCCCCAATTCCATTGCAACCAGAGACCCGGAAACATGTTCCATAGCATCGATGAGACCACACCACTCGTCGAGGTCACCATGAAAATTGCCATGGGGAATTGGATAGCCTTCCACAGCACCCGAAAGCCCAACAATCGCATTGACGAACCGGACATCGGTGCGAATGCCAAGAAAGTCGCGGACAAAACCGGGCTCGCCTGGCCCCATATAGCGAGGGATCGATCGGATGAGATCAAGATCGGCGCGGGAAGGAACAATGACTGAGCCCAAACGCTGGGCGCGATCCAGGAGGAACTCTTCAGACCGGAGCAAGTGACCCAGCAGGCTCAATCCATCCGGCTTGGCCTCGATCATCGCATGGAGATGAGCAGCCTCTACCGGGCGGCCCAAAACCAATCGGTATGCTTGCTGCGCCAATACCGTCGTAAACTGATCGTCGCGTTCCTGATCCACCGACCCGTTGCTCCTCTGATCTGGCCCGGACTGACACCGATCAATCCCGCCAGCACGCGCGTTGCCTCTTGCCAAAGGCTGAGACTTTGTCAACTCGCCGTCAGGCCAAGTGCGACCGGGGCACGACGGTGCTCGAGATCGATTGGACTCGGATACGACTGATCGAAGGCGAAGGGGCTCGGACGGCAAGCCTGGCCGCCCCGAGCCCCGTCTACTGCGAGCCTCTTTACCCCCAATTCCGCCTTTGCCTTTTTTCAACGCCTATGGTATTGAAATTTTATACCCCAATTTGGGGGATTTGCCTGCCAGCCAGACTGACGTGCAATCCAGACCGATTGGTAACGGTCAAAGCTGAGGCAACGATCGAGTCGTTTGGGAGTTCTGAAGATGTATACCAACGCGCAAAAGCGATCGCTGGAGGAAGTCCAGGAACTTCGCAAAGAAGCCGGACGCTGGCTTCGTGAACTCCGCGAGGCCAAAGGCCTGTCGCAACGGCAGCTTGCCGAGCGAACTGACTGTGAATATTACACGTTTATCTCGCAGCTTGAGACAGGGCGCGGCCGCATTCCTCCCGATCGGTATAGGCTCTGGGCCGAGGCACTCGAGATCGATACCAAGGTCTTTGTGCGGCAGTTGATGGCCTATTATGACCCTGTGACTTTCGAAATCCTTTTTGGCGAGTGAGTTTCCCGATCCGGAGCCATTGGCGTCGCGCCTTTGGTTTGGGGCCTTCGACATCGCAGTAGACAAAGAAGGCTGACCTCGCTGATCAATCCTCACCACTTGCGAGCCTTGTCAGACTTGCGAGCCTTGTCAGAATGGTGTCAATCGGATAGCCCTGTCCCTGATAACATCATCGCTTTCTTAAGAGTTGTTCGTGGCCCAGCCGGTTGCCCTGTTTCAATCCCGCAAGATTGGTTCGAGAGATTGGACCAACCAGGAATTGGCTGAATTCTACCGGGTCGAGGCCGCATTGACCCAGGCAGGCTTGCGGATCTTTTCCGACCGAGGACAGACGGACGAAGGTGATCCTTGGTTTGTTTTCTGCCGAGCCCCTGACGGCGATGTGGTGATCCATTTTGCCCGGATCGGTCATGATTACCTTATTGCATCTGACACTTTTCCGGAAACCCTGCGCGGGCAGGATTTCCGTCAGCTCATCAACCGGTTTGCCGGACAAAATCCGACATTGATGGCTCTGCCACCATCCCCGTCCCGCTCCCGCCTTTTCGTTCATCCCTCTGCCCTTCTTGCTGCCATTGTTGCAACCGCCTTTTTCTGGATCCAGCCCCAGGACGCGGTAGCCAACACGATGGATAGCGATGCTCTTGATGCCGAAGGCCACCCCATCGAAACCGGTGGCACAGAGGGATTGGCCTTTGTTTCATCCGGGCTGGAAGCCGAGCCTCCGGCGAAGATCGAAGGGGGAGACGATCATCCCCAATCAAGGCATCTTGTCCTGATCCTTTCGATCATGACCATGGCCGCAACGTTCGATTGGGTTTCCGATCACGCCATTCTTGGCCTTGTCGACAACTGGATCCTGAACGACACCCCGATCGAAGAACGCATTGTTGCTGAACGCCTGGCGCCGGTCCTCCTGACGTTGGACGAGGCTCATGATGCGGTGGTCCGCAGGGCTGAAGTTGGACCTCAATTTGCAGGCCGGCCAGGGGATCAAGGGGAAGGCGCGGCGTTTTTCACCGAGCGGCTGGAGACCACCGCCTCGGCTATTGGCCGGGATTCTCAAGACCCGAGGAGCGCTGAAATCTTCCCCGCCGGCCCTGGCGCAAAGTCCGGCGACACGCCCCTGCCCCAGGATAACAACGGCGTTGCAAACCTGGTCGATGTTTCCAGCCGCAACCTTTCATTGCATCCCTCCGATCGCTCGGCCTCGACAGACAATCCCAAAGCCGCGCCACCCAATGAAAGGCTCAATGCGTCAGACAGCGCCGATCTTGAAGCCGAGACGGGCGCCATCTCATCAGCCCTCAGCTTTGTCCTTCAGGAAGCCCAGGCGCTTCAGCTAGAATTGCCAATCAAGGCACTTGAAGATCAGCAGGACCTGGTGGTTCAGAGCGGATATGGCCTGCGCTATCTTGTCAGCCGCGTCAGCGAGGTCTTCGGGCACGTCGATCAAGGGGAGGGTCAAGGCGTTTCCTTCTTTCAGGAAATCCATCACCCGATCGAGAGCGACGTTGTGGACGAACATGTTCCGATTGAGCTCGATGCCAAGGCCGCAATAGACCAGGACAAGACCGGCTCCTTGAACACTCACGAGGATACCGGGGCAAGCAATCGGTCCATGAAAGATCTTGCGAGCCAACTGGACCGGTATGACATGCGGATGGAACCCCTGGTCCAGGCTTTCCTCAAGAACTCGCCGACGGTAGACCTGCTCATGGTGGACGGAAACGTTGTGCTTTTCGAACGGGATGAAGCGCGCTACGGCGATGAAGGGTTTGGGGTGCTCTCCTGGGCCCTCGATGATGGCTCGACACTGAGCCTTATCGGGGTTTTGACCGACCTGCCGACGCTCAGTTGAGGCCGGAATACCCTTGATTGCGCTCGGGTGAATTCATCTTGATCCGGGCTCCATGTGAGAAACACGCTGCCAGATCTGGTTCAGCGACAGATGTCTTGGCCAGTTTTAATTCGTCTTCTGGCACAAACCGGCTCATTCGCCGCCCGCCCCTGCGCCCTCGCCCTCGGACCTTCGCCCAAGCCCTTTACTCCGCCCAAGCCCTTTAAACGT
The DNA here is from genome assembly GCF_030143245.1 of Rhabdaerophilum sp. SD176. Taxonomy (GTDB): domain Bacteria; phylum Pseudomonadota; class Alphaproteobacteria; order Rhizobiales; family Beijerinckiaceae; genus Rhabdaerophilum. The sequence goes on from NZ_JARJNS010000011.1 coordinate 29,668, forward strand.
TTCAGCCTTAGGCCAAGGACCAGGGGGACCAACTCTGCCCCAAAGACATCGAAGGCGCCGGGAGCGCGCTCAGGCGGCAACCCGAATTTTGCATGCATGAACAAACTTCGGTTCATCGGGCCCTTCCACCCGGATCGCTCTCCTCCAACCGGATCTTGGAGGGCGCGCAAGCCTGGGCCGCCAAGGATCGACTGGGTTGTGTAAAATGCGTCGGAAGGCAAGGAGGTCGCCCTAGGAAAGTCAGCGAGAGCCAAGACCCGGTCACGGGACTTTAAGCCTTGAAAGAAAATGCGCCCGAAGATGGCCGAGGATCGCCGCATCAAGCCGGGCCTCGCAATGTTCTGAGCCAGAGCTTTCGTTGCATAGATCCAGGGCATCGGCCGGATCACTCGGATTTGCCCTGTTCCAATGGGGTGGCCGAGCAAAGCCCAGATCGGGCCCTGACCGACATTGACCTTCTTGCGCCCTTTGCAATAGCTCCAGCGCATACTCCCAATCGTCGAGACAGATGCCTGCCAAAACTGCGAGATCCTCAAGGCTTTCGGTCGCTGTTTCCGGCGACCCTCGCCGCCAGAGCGGGCGATAGCGCGTCAGGGCGATTTTTCGCAATGCTGCATATTTGGAACGAGGAAATAATTCCTGAATTTCCACATGTCGATCCAGCGCCAGAAAAATCCGGGCCCAATCGGCAAGGTGGGATGCAGAAAGGGCAGCGCCGCCCTGCCCTTCATGGATGAGATAACCCGCGCCAGGCTGGTTGACCCGAAAAATGGGAAACCGCGCGAAGACCCGGAGCTGGAAATCCACATCACTCGGCAAGCCGGCATGAAGGTAAGGCGCACCGACCGTCTCGAGCACCGAACGACGCCAAAGAATCGAACTCCAGGCATAATGGCCAAAGCGAAGCCAATCCTCCATATGCTCGGCCGGCTCGAGCCGGCCAAAGCGCCGTTGATCGGGCACTTGCGGATAGGTCTCGAGCAGTTTGCCCCCGCAATCTCGCGCTTCGGTCACATAAATCGCTGCCCCAAGCGCTCGATCTGCTTCGAGCATGGCCAGGGCCTTGGGAATAAAATCCGGGTATACCCAGTCATCATCAGCAAGCGGCACAAAATAATCGGTATCAACGCATCCGAGTGCCTGCTGGAAATTGGCGATCGGCCCGATGTTGACCGGGTTTTTTTGATAATGGATCGGAACATCGGATTTCTTCAACCGATCAATGACCGCCTTGGCCTCGTCGGTGCTCCCATTGTCAAATACGCGGATGACGAGGCCGCTGCACCCGCTTTCGATCACGCTCTTGAGGGCCCGTTCCAGCATGGCCGGCCGGTTAAAGGTCGGGATCAAAACTGTCACCTTGGGTGAAATCGGTCCGATGTCGGGGGGGACCCTCCTTCCAGCCAAAGGGGATTGATTTGACCGATCCGTGCGATGCCGGGGAAAGGACGCCCGCAACCATCTTGAGAGGAACGAAGGGATCGGCAGGGGCATCGGGTCGAAATCCTTCAGACGAAGGTGCCTTCCTTCGCCTTTCCTTTTTCTTGCGTCAACAATGCCTCTCTCGACTGGCCTTCTTGCCCGTGCAGTCACAAAATTGAACCATCCGACTGGCCCGGAAAAGGCTTCGATATGCGAAGCGCCGCGACTGTGACGCGTCCTTCGTTACGATCAATTAGACACGATCGAGGGTTTTTGCGCGCCGGCGATGCGATCAGGCGCAGGCGAAACCAATCCTGAACCCGGATGGTCCACCCTCGGCACCATCAGGAGCAGGCCATTGTCATTGAGACAAAGCATCGCTGGCTTTTTTCACGAGGTCGGGAGCGTGGTGCGTTTCCATGCCCAGCACGCGCTTTCACGGATCGCAATATTGGCCATTCTCGCGATCTGGACCGGCGCCTTTTTCATGAATGTACAAATTCCGCGGATGGTGGAGCAGGCTACACTCGAATTCATCGATCTCACATCCCGGGAGACGCTCAGCCAAATCAAGGACATCCGCGATACCTATGCCGAGACCGTTGCCAAAGGCCAGCCCGGCCAGAACCCGCGTTCCGCCATGCGGGGCGCAGAGCCAACGCATATCCCGCTCCCGATCGAGTTCATCCGGGACATCACCAGACGCATGTCCGGCCGCGACATCGAGGTGAAGATCGTCAGCCCGTTCCCCTGGCCAGGGCAGTCGCGTTCGCCCATGGATAGCTTTCTCAACAAAGCTTGGCAGCAGTTCCGGGATCATCCTGACGAGGTCGTCGCCGTGCAGGAAGGCGTGGGACTCGATGCCCGCTACCGCATGGCTATAGCCGACCGGCTCTCGAGCCGGACCTGTGTCCAATGTCATAATGAACATCGGGATTCACCGATCCGGACCTGGCGGCAGGGCGATGTGCGCGGCATCATTACGGTGACGACGAAGGTCGGTCCGGCTTTCGTCGAGGCCCGTGACCGTGCGCGCCTTATTCAGGCCTGGCTTTGGGGCACTTGTCTTCTGACGACCATGCTCTTGCTGATTGCAATGGGTGCGGTGCGGCGAAGGGAACTCGCCAAGGAGAAGGCTCATCACGAACTGATCTTCCTTGCCCATCACGATGCCCTGACGGGCGCGCTGAACCGGAACGCATTCCACAAGAAGCTCGGGGCAGCGATCAACATGCCGGATATCAGGCTGAAATCGATCCTTTTTGTTGATCTCGATCACTTCAAGCAGATCAATGATGAGTTCGGTCACGAAATCGGCGATGCCATGATCTGCCGGGTCGCATCGACCCTAACCGAGGAAATTGGCAAGGATGGCCTGATCGCCCGGCTCGGTGGTGATGAGTTCGTGGTCGCACTGAACCGGGGCGATCCTGAATCGCTCGCTGGCCGCATCCTCAAGGCGCTCGGCCGGCCGAAGCCTTGTCAGGGGCAAGTGCTTGGGCTCTCGGCCAGCATCGGCATTGCCAAGGCCGAGCCACGTCCCGACAATGCCGAAGCGTGGATCCGCCGCGCCGATCTTGCGCTCTACAAGGCCAAAACCAGCGGTCGCGGCCGCTATGCCCTATATAGCCTTGACCTCGACGAAGCCCAGAGAAAGGCGAAGAGGATTGAAGCCATCCTGGCTGAAGCCATCGAGAGCGAGACACTCGACGTGCATTTCCAGCCGATCTGGGACATCCAGAGGGGAAGGCTCGTTGGCTTCGAGGCCCTCGCGCGCCTTGCCGATCCGGAGGGGGGCATGATTTCGCCAGCGCTCTTCATCCCGATCGCAGAGGATAATCACCAGATCAACAAGGTTGGCGAAATCGTGATGCGCAAGGCCTGCACCCTCGCCGCAAGCTGGCCGGTGCCAGTCCGGCTTGCCGTCAATATCTCGCCTGCACAGATGACGGCCAATCGCCGGCTGACCGATCTTGTCGAGCAAACCCTGAAAGCCAGCGGGCTTGCCCCTGGCCGGCTTGAACTTGAAATCACCGAAGGCATCCTGCTTGACCAGAACGAGCAGGTCATGGCCGACCTCAGGCGGCTCCAGGAGCAGGGCATCCGGATCGTGATCGATGATTTCGGTGCTGGATATTCCGGGATCAGCTATTTCTGGAAATTCCCCTTCAATAAGATCAAGCTCGACCGTAGCCTCGTCCAGGGGGCCGAAATCATGCGCGGTGCCAAGGCAGCGACCTTGCACACCATCATGGAGCTGGCGCGTCAATTTTCGATGGACGTGACCGGGGAAGGGGTCGAGACGCTCGAAGACCTGCGCTTCCTCAAGGAGCTCGGCTGTCACCAGGGGCAGGGTTATTTGCTCGGCCGTCCAATGATACAAGAGGATGCCACAAAACTGGTGGGCTCTGCCGAGCACACCGAGCGCTCAGACGGTTCTGGCTCAAGAAGCGTGATCGCCGCCTGAGCCATAAGGGTGCGAGCTGAGGCGCTGAACGCCCCCGCATTCCTGAAAACCCGCGGTCGATACTTGACCCCCGGACTATCCTACGCAACCTCTGTGAAAGTGAGGATAGCGAATGCGTTTCGTTTTCTTGTACGCTGGCCCGAGACCGCGGCCATATCAGCATAATGAAATTCGTCTGTGAAAAAACTCACAGAAGGACGTCAAAAAACAAATGGCAGGGACGAACTTTTATTGATTTTTATTCGTCAGTTTCAATAGGTTCACATAGAGATTGCCAAACTTCTTAACCGGCGTTTGGTATTGAGCGGGCAAGGGCGTGCGGGTTTTTTCAAAGTTGAGCAGGCATTCGTTCATGCAGCGATTGATCCAGAAGCTTGACCGATCGCTGTGGGTCAGGTCGCCAGGACGCACCGATCCGAACAATGGATTATCCTCCCGGTTCTCGAGCGGACACCTTCCCATCTTTTTTCAACATCGCTCGGCAAACGGGCCAAGACCTGTTTTGAGAAAAGTTGATCGCTTCCGAATGCATGCGATCGCCGATTTCCAATCCCGTTGGAAAAGGGCGTATCGACCAATCCAAACGCTATCCCGGCTGAAGACGCTGACAGGCATTCCTTCTGACGTGGGCACCGCGGTCGATTCTGTTTTCTTGGGTTCGGTGTGATCCCATGCGGCTTCGCGCGGACGTCCAAAGCCTGACAGTCGAGCAAGGCGCCGAAGCGGGGGCACTGTCCCCCGATAAGCAGGATGCCTGCCGACTTTCCGGGCCGCAGACGACCGAGATGGCCACCCTTGGCGAAGAAATCGCTGCGGCCCGGATTGCGGGGGCGACCGAGACGCTCGAAGCGCTGCGGATCGGGGCGATCCTGGTTGATCGCCTGGGGCGGATCGTCGAGGTCAATCCGATGGCCGAGGCGCTTCTGGGGTCGGATTTTCAGATCCGCCAGGGGCGCTTCCTGGGGCCCCGTCGCGCCTGCGAGCGCCTCGAGCGCGCGATTCAGAATGCCCTTTTGGACAAGCTTTCCAAAGATGGGGCTCCGATCTTGATCGAAAGGCGTGGCGCCTCAAGCCTGATGGCGAATGTGGTGCCTCTGATAACGCTGATCGACAATCCTCTTGCCCGAGGCTGTGTTCTTGTCACGCTCAAGGAACTGGGATTGCCCGCAAGTCCCCAGACCGAGCGGCTACAACAAGCGCTCGGTCTGACGCGGCGTCAGGCCGAAATTGCCGAAGCCCTCGCCAGGGGAGGCCGCGTCGAAACCATCGCGGAACAATCGGGGGTTAGTCCATCGACCATCCGGACCCATATCAAGGACCTTTTCCTGCGCCTCGGGGTCACCCGGCAGAGTGACCTTGTCGCGCTGGTGGTCAGGTTCCTCGGTTAACCCGGCTCGATTAACCCGGGGCGTTTATGGCTCAAAATGAACCAGATCGCGACGGCCCTGATACAGGTTCAAGGGTGACGTCAAGGGACCAAGGCCGTTGAGGCGCTCCCCAACGACGTACCCTTCACCCGGCTTGGCGATCCGAAGGCTTTCAGGACAGCCTTCCTCGTGGATTGAATTTTTCCATTCGGGCCCCGCGCGAGGCGAACGTCGGGTCGAATGAAGAATTCGAAAAATCCATAAAAAACATCGAGTTGCTCGCGGTCTTCTTGATTTTGACATTTGCTTCGTAATCTCCCCAGCTGGGATGCAAATGTCAGAATTGGACCACTCGCCGGAGATAGCCGACGCTTTCCCGCAGAACGGTGCCGTGACCTCGAGCATGTTCCAATGACGTGGATACCGATTGATCGCAGAAAATGCGTCAAAAACAAAAAATGAGGGTGGACGACCGGATTCATTTAGTTCGAATTCCGCTTTAGACCGACCTTGTCCGGCTCTGGCGTCGGTGGAGAAACCGGATATTGCGGCTTCATACGGGGTGGAACACTTCCGCCACACCCTACCGTTCGGCCGTCCGTCGATGACCTGCTGGCGTCAGCGCGTCAGACCGGACAGGCTGGACAATCTGGTGTCGGAGACCATCGCGGGCCGAGGGAAGACCAAGGCATTTCCCATCCTCGGGGCGCTGCTCGCGCGATCGGTATCGCCGGAGGCGTCGGCTCGATGATCCGAAATCCGCTTTCGTTCCGCTGATCACGACCCAATCCAACACCCCTGCCAGGGACGTGCTGACACCTTGAATTCAGCGACGAAGACCGCGTTGCGGGAGCCTTCCCGCTTGGGTCGGCGTGCGATTGGTTAACGGCATCGCTCAGCCATTCCGGCATCAAAAGGTCTCAAAAAAAATTTCATGCAGCTGACGATTCGTTTGTCCGTTAACCAAACAAGAGATTGATAAAGGCATCATTTTTTTGATCTGAACGACACTTAAAACCGAAGGTTTTTCTCTTCCAGCAATGGGATTCTCCTGTCGCCGTTTTTCATCTAACCTTTTCACGACACAAGGATTCGCCGGATTCGGAAATCCCATGTCGGCCTAACCATCCATGTTGCTTAAAAGGAGTACCCCGTTATGTCCAATCCACTCTCAACATCGCCACTCTCGACATCGCCAGTCTCGACATCGCCACTCGCCGCGAAGACGCCCAAAATGAAACAGCCCGATCGGCGCGGGAGACCAAGCAAGAACAAGGCCGAGCGGATCCTCCATGCGCCTGGAAGGAGTGATCGGAATGCCGTCACGACCTGCAGGCCCTATCTTGCCGGGCTAGGCCAGCCCCTGACATCGGATGTGCCGCTCGCGGCCGATTGGCAGGTTATCCTCGACAAGGTCACGGTCCAAAGGCGCAATCCTTGTGAACTCGTCATAGGGATCCTGCTCGCGCGTGGGATTTCGCCCGCCGATCTTACGATGACGGTGATCGAGGACCTGATTGCCGAAATTGAGCGGGAGCATCGCAGGACGGCCTTGTCGGGATCCGCGCCCGGCCGTCAGGCCCATGAGGTCCAGCGCGCGATCCGGGCCGTCTTCACCCAATGCGTCAATGCATGGCTGGCCCTCCGAGCGAATGATCCGTCCATCGGATACTGGTCAGATCTGCGGATCCTCCCGTCCTCCTTCGAACTCCAGGAGCAACGCCGCCAGAATGTGCCGCGTCAGACGAAAAGGCTGATCGATGGGATCATGCGTTCCTCGGCCGCCGAGACCCTCGCGCAAAGGGTCCGGTCGCGCTACACCCTCGATCTTTACGATTGTGCGGTGCGGCTCCAGCAAGCCGGGATTTCCGTGGTCAGCCGATCGGATTTCTGGCAACCCGCTGCCCTTGATGCGTTATGTGCGGACTTCGAAGCCGACCATGTCCCAGCCGCCCGATGCGCGAGCCTTTTACATGTCCTGCGCTTTGCGGCCAAGATTAAACCGATGGATCTTGGCGGGATCAAAAGGATCCAGGATCTCACCCGAGCCTATCGATCTCGGCTGGCCGGCGGATCGCACTTGCGCAATTTGCCGCTGGTGGCCCGGATCGGCGAGGATACCAACTTCGTCAACCTCATCGGCGGCTTGCTGCGGGCTGCCGGCGGGGTCGGCACGGACGGCCAATCGCGCCAGAGAATTGCCCGCGCATCCGGCGCTTGCCTCTGCCTGATCCAGTTGATGAGCGGGGTCCGCCTTGCGCAGCTTGTTGCGCTCTCCATTATCTATGATCCCGATGACGGGTCACCTTCGATCAAACCCACGATAAGCCCTGACATGACCGAGCGCACAAGGACCCTGCCCAACGTTCTGGCGCTCGGCGAGGTCGATCAGGCCCTTAACGCCTTCTGTGCGCTCTTTTTTGCCGAATATGGCCGCATGCCGAAATCCTTGCTCGATGGCCTGCTCGGGCCGCGTGCGCAGCAAGCCTCAGCCCAGGCCCGCATGGCCCTCGTGCTTGCTGATCTCGCGCCAGGCATGACACCGGGCATGTTGCGTGACTTGCTCGTCTGGCGGCTCATCCCCCATCAAAGTCCCGCCCGGCTCTACCGTATCCTCGGTTACGGCTCCTACCTGCGGTTCAAGATAAAATACGCTCCCTTGATCGCGCTCGCCAACGCCAAAAAGCTCATCGGATGAAGGGGCGCGCCATGACAAAATTCTCTCGCACCCCCCATCAAGCCTCGAAGATTGCGCCAACCTGGCGCAATCTCTCCCCAGATGTCAAAGGTCTCCTGACACCCAAAAAGGCAAGCCTTGGTCAAAAACTCAACGAGCGATCATCAACAATCTATATAAGAGCCTTGAAAACGTTCTTCGACTGGATGACTGAATTCAGTGAACTCAATCCAGAAAGCCTATATATCAACAAGAGACATCTTGTTGAATATGCTTCCTATCTTCAAGCCAGGAAGGTGAATGTCAAAGGCTTTTTGAAGCTTCTCTTGTCCGCACTGAGCGCTGCCTTGCCGGGTCAATTCGACAAGAGCGCCTTGAGGCAACTGATCGCCGTTCAGAAAACGACAGGCACAGGGCGGGGGGGAAAAATCATGGCCGTATCCCTGAGCGCGCTATCCGACGACGAAAAGGCGTTCGTCAACCATATCAGACAAACGTATGGCATCCACCGCGGCGATGATTATTTGCGTTTCCTCGGCCACATAACAAGCGCTTCTCCTCGCCTTCTCACCCTTGAATTTCGGCAGCGCTTTCTCCAGCCGGTGCTGGAACCTGTTCTGCTGGCCTGGCTTGGTGGGGTCCATGACGCGGGTTCTCTCCAGCGTTTTCACCTGATTGCCCCCGAGCTTGACGCCTATCTCGGCGTGAAGACCCATCGGTGGCTCCATGATGCCATCCGCGCGCGTCAAGCGGCCCTCGCGCCGCCGCCGAAAAGAAAAGGAACAACGACCAAAAGCCCGGGCCGCTCTTCAAGGCCCAGGCTGAAGACCCGGGCGGATATGCGGACCGGCCCCTTGCTGGCGCTGATGGAGCAGATCGCCCCCACGGCCCAATCGTCCATCCGGTCGTCACGTGCGTCCCGGTCGTTCAAGCGCAGTAGCCGGAAACTAATCGACGGGGATGTGCTCCACCTGATCAATGCCCGCATTCTGAAGGGAATCGGCAACCCGGATGATCCAGCTTGTGAGGTGTTTTCGCTCCCCTCGCTCGAAGCCATGGTCCAGCGGCTCCAGCACAAAATGCTCGATCCCCGGACGATTGGCCGGACGTGCGGACGCATTCGCATGCTCCACAGGCGCATCTTTCCGGCGGATCGGGATCATGGCTGCCTTTATCTCTCCGTGATCGGTCGGGAGCATTTTCTCTCGAAGCCACCGAAACGACGGGATGTCAGCCATATCGATTATCTCGATCTTTTGACGCGCGTCCAGCGGGCGCTCGCGGGCATCGAGGAGAATATCCAATCCGGGCCCCATCGCCGCAATTCTCTGCTCGAAGTCGAAAGGCGCGACCTCCTCATCGTGGGCGTCATGCTGAGTACCGGCTTGCGCATCACCAATGTCCATGGCCTTTGCAGCGACTGGATCCACCCTGGGCCCAAACCGATACTGGTTATCCCGGCCTCGATGACGAAGAACAGCCACACCTTTCCGGCTGCATTGCCGGATTGGTTGGTCCGGTCACTTGTTGATTATGCGCCAGATTTGAAGAACCCGCTGGCTCCGCCCTTTCCGATATGGCGCTCCCGCGATCAAGCCCCCCTCTCGCTGGCCTCGGTTGACCGCTCGATCAGGAAGACCAGCCTCACACTGATCAAGGAGCCTCTGCAACCCCATGATTACCGGCGCCTACGCTGCGCTTTTTTGCAAGATTCGGACGATATCGATCCGATGACGGCAAATCAGCTCAGTGGCCACGCGTACCTTGACACCCTGCTCACGCATTACCGAAGCCGCAAGGTTCCGGAATATCTTGGCGGTCTCCTTGCGCCTGTGCACATGAGCGCATCAGGCTCCGGGCTCGCACACGCACCATGAGGCTGACGCGCCCGAGAGTTTGGAGAGAGCCCGCTGCCTGATCTTGGGCCCGAAACAGCCCGGATTTCCAGTGTCGGTTTCGGCAATGCGCGCAGGAAGGCCAACCCTTGCCCTCTCGAGGGGGCTGAAACCGGCTCCCCTTCTCGCCGGTGGAGGCTTTTGGTGTGGGACTTCTTGGGCAAGTGTGACAGGCGGATGCCCCATGAGGCGTGGAATTCTTCAAATTCGTTGCGGGATGGGCAGAGGCGTCCGGTCGACGACCAAAATCAATCCTCTTCGCGCCGATCATGAGCCTGCTTCACAACTCGGCCGGGGAAATGCTGGTGTCAGAATTGGAGAAGGGCGAGTTGATAGAACCGTCCAATTCTCACGCCTATTGCCGGAGCGGCTAGTTTATGCTTCATTATTAACGTTTCGATAATTATTGCTACGGGTGAAGCAATGGCTGCCGATTATTCAAACCTCACGGTTGGGGACTTGAGCATCGCTCTTAACTTTGACTTCAGCGGCTTGGCAAATGTCGACTGGAATGAGGTCCGCCAGTACTTGATCGAATATGGCGCCTACACACCCGAGGTCGAGACCGTCATTTCGCTCTTTTCGAGCGGCGATTATTTTCTCCTATTCCGAGGGCTCGACGAGATCCGGCTCCTCGTTAACACCTACCCATCCAGCACCTTGCTCTCGGACATCTACGGCGACTTCGGCGGCGGACCCTCCGAAGACCTGATCGATTATCCGGATCAGATCGAGCCCTCCTACGACTCATTCAGCGACCGGTTTAGCTCCCCGCTCTACGACCTCAATGACGACGGCTCGTGGGATATTCCTGGCTTGTCGGGCATTTCCGGGCTGGACGACTTCAATGCCGGCTCGACCGCCAATGCCTTGTTCGACCAGATCGCAGATGCGGGCATAGACGTCGTTTTGGACCAGGCCCGGGACATCCTCGAGCGCTTAAGTCTGCCAACCGAATTTGTCGATACAGTCAACAGGGTTCGTGAAGTCCATGACATTGTGACCAACTTCCATTCCAATCTGTTTGATCTGCTTGAAGATGGACTTTCTGGGCGGGTCGACGGGGCCGAATATGAAAGTCGGCTCGACACAATCACCGGCAATTTCCAAGAGAGCGCGCGCGAATTCGTATCTGATGAATTAGGCGTCAACAATCAAAGTTTTTTCGAAAGTATTTTTGGAGTACTCCACTTGCAGGAAGTTAACTCTTTCCAAGTGAATTACTGGAAAATGGGCGCTGAGATTATTGGAGGGGCCAAACGCGACAGCATCCTTACGAACAGCCTTGATGACGTCGTCGCGCCTGGCCTCGGCCAAGACATCATATTCCTGCAGGGCGGGAGCGACCGGGTTATCCTGACTGCGGATGGCAGCTTCGATCAGGTCAACGGAGGCGATGGGCTCGATTTTGCAATCTATGACCGAGGGCGGAATTCGTTCGCGGTCTCTTTGCTGAATGATCGTGTCTTAATCAGTGACGGCTCTGGAGGTGTTGATGATTTAACCAACGTAGAGCGGCTTCAGTTTATAGAAGGCACTCTCGCCTTGGACACATCGGGCACCGCGGGCCAGACATACAGGCTCTATCAGGCGGCATTTGCCCGGACGCCGGATAATGCAGGGCTAAAGCATAACATTGGTCTAGTCGATGGCGGCCTGAGCCTGGCGCAAATGTCATCTGCCTTCCTGGCTTCGGCGGAATTCCAGCAGAGATACGGCAGCAATGTCAGCGATACGGCATACATCAATGCGCTCTACCGCAATGTCCTTGGCCGTGATGCTGATCCCGCTGGGCAAGAGGGATGGCAAGCGAGACTGAATGACGGCTCGTGGACGCGGACCACGTTGCTGATCGGCTTTTCGGAGAGCCCGGAAAACATCAACAATGTAGCGCCTGCTATCAATGACGGGATATGGCTGGTCTGACTCAGAAAGTAGCGGCTGGCTCGGGCTAGAGCGTTCGTCACGCTCGAATAGGTACACGAGTTCAATCACCGCCGCTTGATGCGCGCCATCGGCGATATCCCGCCAGCCGAAGGCGAAGAACGCGACTACGTCATCCTGCACCCGCCAACCATGGCCGCATAACTTAACCCAAACGGCCTCCGGCAAACTGTGGGCGGTTCAGGGAGGCGCCCGAGAGGGGGTGAGCGACGCTTGGTCAGCCATTTCATCCGAAACGCCGCCCCATCCCCCTCCTTTTGGCCAAAGATCCTGATCTTCCCTTAGAAAAACGTCAGGAGATCCGCGGTTCGAGCCTGGTTCTCCGGGCTTTCCGAGAACCCGATCAGGACCTCGGGCCGGTCCCAGGCGCCGCTATCGAGCCGGTCATCCCATTCGAGGAGCCCGCCCTGGTCCGCGCTACGGTCCAGAACATTGTTGTAGAGCGCGTCGATAAATTGCTCATCGCTGGTGTTGCGACCAAAGCGCGCTTCGAATTCTTTGCTCACCAGGAAGGCCGCGGCCATATCCTTGAGGGTCATGTCACCGCGCAGCAAAGCCTCGTTGTGGGTAAAGCCCTGCTGGTCTGGCGCTCGTCCGAAGGCCGCCTGATAGAGGCGCACCAACTGGGCCGCATCGCCATCAAAGTCGAAGCGGATATCCGGCGCGCGGATGGCTTCCGCGACGTCGAACGGCAAGAGAACACCGTCAATCGCCTGAACAATGCCATTCTGGGTCACAAGATCGCCAAGACCGGGAACATAGCCCGGGTTTTTGACCTCGGGATCCTTGTCGATGAGATGGTTTGGCCGGGCGATCAGCGTCTCGCCCGCCAGCGTGCGAACCTCCACCCCTTCCACGAGCTCGTTCTTGCTCCGCCCCCCTTCGGCGACATGATAGGTCAGAATCTTGGTCAGGAGCGGAAGGGGATTTCCTCCAGGATCCAGAGCGGTCAATGTGTTGACGATGGCCGAAAAGGCGCCCGCTTCATCCCCATCCCGGACCGGGGCTCCAAGGGTCTGGGCAAGACGGATAAAGGCCGCGTCTGTCGGCGCAAAGACGGTAAAGTCGGCTGTCTTGTCCTGAAAGGTCGAAACAAGACCGGCCGTGTCGAGCGCCCGGAGCAGCAGATCAAAATCCGCGCTGTTCCGATCAAAATTGCCGCCAGAAGCCGCCACCAGATCCGCAATGGTCGGATCGCTGGTCGCTTGTGGGACATCCACCGGCAGAAGAACCCGGTCAATCGCATGCGCGATCCCGTTCGAGGCCAGAAGATCGGTGGCTCCACCAATAAAGCTCGGATCCTTGAGGTCAGGATCCTTGTCGACAAGGCTGTTGCCGACGGGCGTCAGGATTTGCCCCGACAGGGTTGCCACCTCTTTGGCCGCCTTGACCTCGCCCAAAGATTTTTCTCCCCCGGCCACGTGATAGAGCAGGATATCCCGAAGAAGCGGGATCGGATCGCCGCCGCCCAGCCCGGTCAGGGCCGAAACAATCGCATCAAAAGCTGCCTTTTCGTCACCTTCCGCGACTTTCGCTCCAAGGCTCCTGGCCAGCGCGATGAATGCCGCATCCGTTGGCGCAAAGACCGTGAGCCTTGCCTGAGGATCCGCCAGCGCTCCGGTTAAACCGGCCGCATCAAGCGCAGAAGCCAGGATATTGAAATTGTCCGGATGAGCGTCAAAGCCCGGTCCGGAGGCCCCGACTAGGCCGGCCAAAGTCGTCGTTGCCATGTCTTTTCTCCCTCTCCATGCCGGCGACCTACCCCAAGAGGCGATCCCGGACCTAAACCAACAAAGCCTTCGGGAAGCGCTGTGAAACCCCACCCTCGAGCGCTGGCCCTTGCATGCGCCAGCCTGATCTCATATTGTGGGAAAAATTCCCACGTAAAGAGGACATCATGATTTTTTTTCGCGCGGCGTTGGGCTATAGCGGGGAACGAGGCGAACGAGGTCCATGCCAGAACGATTGGCCGCATCCCTGTCCAACCGGACGCTGCTTGAGCGCGGGTTAAGAAAAGTGCTGCGGCCGATCGCCAGAGCGATGATCGCGCATGGGCTTCCGCTGGCCTCGGGCGTTGCAATTCTCAAGGAGGTTCTGGTCGATGTGGCCGAAAGCCGGCTCGAGAACCGGAAGACGCCGTCCGATAGCCAAATCTCGGTTCTGACCGGTGTCCATCGCAAGGATGTCCGATCCATCCGCGATCAGGCCCGCGACAAGGATGCCGAGGCCCGGCCCCATCTTGTGAGCACCGTGATCGGCCTCTGGCTCGCCGATCCGAGGACGCTCGACGAAAAGGGTCAGCCCCGCCCGCTGCCCCGCCTCCATGGCAAGCCGGGCGAAGCGAGCTTTGCCCGGCTCGTCGAGGAACTCAGCAGCGATATTCGGCCAGCCGCTGTGCTGGAGGTGATGATTGCCCAGGATCTTGTGGCGCTCGATGAGGTCACCGATACCGTCATCCTCAAGGCTGATGCCTATGTCCCGGGGGAAGACCGCGCCGCTCTTTATGATTTCTGGACAAGAAATCTTCACGATCACCTCGAGGCAGCAACAGCCAATGTGCTTGCCCGAAACGGAGACCCGCTCTTTTTTGAACGGGCGGTCTTTTATGATCATCTGAGTTCTGGATCGATTGCGGCGCTCGATCACAAAACCCGCGAGGATGGGATGGCGCTGCTCCGGCGGATCAACAAGGAGGCGCGCAGCCTCCAGGATCTCGATCGCGCCAGCGACCAGGCAAGGCACCGGTTCCGGTTTGGCATGTTCTTCTTTTCTGAAGCGATGGCCAATCTGGCCCCTGATCCCCCGGGCGAACCAGACACGGAGGGCGAGGAAGAAAAGGGTTCAGCCGCGCCCCCTCGGCCGGCCCGGGATCCTGCCCAATTCGGGAGCCAAGTTACCGAAAGCCAGGTCACCGAAAACCATAGGACCGAGCCGCTTCCGGCTTCGACGTCCCCGGATCTCACCTCCTCGGATCTTACTTCTTCTGATCTCACCTCGTCGGATCTTCCCTCGTCCCGCCCGACGTCTTCTCGCCAGACGTCTTTACCCCCCCGTTCGCCCCCCAGGAAGGCGCCCGATCATGGCTCTTGTTGATCATCCTGTGCCCCAGCCCCGCCCATTCTTGCGTTTGCGCTTGCGGGAGGCATCGGTTCCTATCCTCTCGGGCTTTTTTCTCTCGGGGCTTGTCCTCGCGTGTTTAGTCCTCGCGCGCTTAGTCCTCGCGCGTTTAGTCCTCGCGCGTTTGGTCCTCGCGCGTTTTGCTTTCCCGGGTCTTGTGTTCTTGGGTCTCGTCCTTGTGGGTTTTGTCCTCCTGGGCGGGCTCTTGCCCGCGAAAAGCCAGACGCTAACCCCGCCGGTCCGGTTGGCGGAAGCGGGGCAGCATAGCCGTGATGGCGGGATTGGCGGCACGGGCATGGTCTTTGGCACCATCGACAGCCTGGGCTCGATCATCGTCAATGGTCTTGCCATTCAAACACCAGGAGCAAGGCTCGGAACCTATCCTGAAGGACTGGGCGAGCCCGGGCCGCATGCCGCGCGGCTTGTCCCGGGCGAGACGGTTTTTGTTCGGTTCGAGCGACAGGCCAATGGCCTTCAGGCCCGGCAGATCATCCGCTTTTTCCCGCTCTCGGGCCCGATCACATCCGTACGCCCGGGCGAAATCACCGTCATGGGCACGCGGGTGATGGTGCCGGCAGGAACCGCGATTGTCACGGAGGCGGGACAGGCGGCTGCCGCGAGACCCGGCGTGACGGTGCGGATCAGCGGGCTCTGGCAGGATGGGGTCGTTGTTGCGAGCCGGATCGTCCTTGCGCCCCGGGCACCCGCAAGCCTCACCGGTCAGGTCAGACCCACGCCTCGAGGGCCCGGGATCGGCGCGACGCCGATTGCCTTTCAGGCAAGGCCGGCCATCGGACGGTTCGCCAGCCTTGTTGGCACCTATCGCCACGGCCGGCTCGTCCCTCGCGCCATCCGGCACGATCTTCCCTTGGGCCTTGCACGCGCAAGGACGCCGCTCGCTGTCCAGGGCTATCTTGCCCGAGATTTTTCCGGGCCTGGCTTTCATCTCTCGGGCTTCGGGCTTCCCATGAACCCCGCTTCGCCCGTTGCCCGAACGACGGGTCAACGCGCCCTATTCATCGGGACAGCCAGCGGAAGCTTCCTGATGATGAACCGGGTCGCCATTTCCCCGGAAAAGGATCAACGCCTCACCGCGCTCACGGCGCTCCCCGCAGACGCCCTGCCCGCGCCCTGGCAGGATATCTACCGGCAAGGGCAGGCGCGCCCGCGCCGGGTGCCTTAACGTCGGAGGATAATCGGGCTGAAGGCAAGAGGATGCGGGTCCAGCTGCGTCCTCTTTTTTGGAGGCGGGCCGCCGGTCATGCCGAAGATATCGCCCGCGCGCCCGAACCATTCACCCACCCGAAGCCCCATTCGCCCACCCAAAGCGCATGACCTCCATGCGGCAGAGCGCACCCGTGATCAAGAATTCGCCGATCCCGTCCGGACACGTCGCTGCCCAGAAATGGCCCCTGGTTTTTGAGCTTTGGCTTGTGGCCTGCGCCCCAGGCCTTGAGCCTGCGGTCCGGGCCTTTGGCCTTCGGCCGGCCGATGCAGGTCGCGGCGCGGGCGGCGACGAGCGCATGTCCTTAGAACCGAAGTCTCTGACGCTGGCCCGGACATGCCGGACCGAACCAGTGGATGTCAGGATCCCCACCGCCAAATGGCACCCGAGGCGCCAGTTGACGCTCCCGTATCGCCCCGTCACATCTTGCCTTGCACGATCCAAGCGCCTGCGCGTTTGATCGGGAGAAGCATCAGGCGCCGGACGGAGGTCTTGAGACATCCGCGTCGTTCATTGAACCCGATCGCGTCATCGTCGAGCGCATGGGGGATTTTGCCTTACACGCCGATGATCCTGGACGCGCCAATAATCCCAGAGGCAGCAACGCAACGCTGGACGTCCGTTAACGAGAAGGGCTGAACCCAAGACCCCGTACCGAAGACCCCGCCATTGCCAATTCCGGTGCATGGCGAGGCTTCCAAGACGCATCATGGGAGCATAACGCTTCCATGCGATGTCGTGCCGATCCATGACTGGATCGTTCCGCGCCAGCTGCCCGAAAATCCACCCGCCGGAGAGGGGCGCGCGTCAGCACGCCTTTTATTCTATTCCGTATCGTGAAGGCGAAGACTGTTCAGAGCGTTCAGTGCGTTCGCCTTTACCGCATCATGGATCGCCGGAGGAAAGCCCTTTGGCAGGATGGCTTCCAGCGCATCAAAGGCCTTTGGTGTTTGCGTGATGATCTGGTCAATGCAGGCAAGGATATTGGGTTTTGCCATTCCGCCCGCGATGCCGGATTGAAGGAAATGACGGCCGACAATCTCCTTCATCCGGTAGTGCTTGTTGTCGCCGACCGACATGGCCAGATTCATCTGCTTCGGATGAATCTGCCCAGCCTCCAGGCTCGGCAGTGCCGTCAGCACATCATAGAAGGGCGTCATGCGGAATTTTCCGCCTGGCGTCAGGAAAATGCTGACATTCTTGCCGTGCCCGTCGGTTGCTCCCATCAGCCAGAACAGGATCTGCGCTTTGAAAAAGTCTTGCTGATCCTGTTCTGGTGTGTCGCTGGCCTGAAGGAGTTTCAGGATGCCGACGATGCTGGGGCCGCCCTGGTTCTGGTATTTCACACTGGGCGGGATGCTGAGTGCCTGGCAGGTGTCCTCCTGCGGTAAGCGGATCAGAAGATTGTTTTTCGTCCAGCGGCGATCGAAGCGTTCGATGACCAGCACTTTCTTGTCGCCAAATGTCTCGATCGTGCAGGCATTGGTCTGAAGCCCGAATTGTTCGAGCAGCTTCAGGCAGTAGAATTCATTTTCGACGCTGTTTGAGAGGTCAATGCCGTGTGGCAGCTGGCCGATTTGTGGTTTGAAAAGGTGGGTGGTCGGTGTTGTGCCCGTCGGCTTTTTCCACTGGCCCTTATGGAAAAGCAGCGCCGTTTTTTCCTGAGCGCCCGCGACAGAAATCCGGAAATCATCATCCGCGTCGAGGCCCAGAGGTGCCCGCGCCAGATTGTTGATGGTGGCAGCGATCTCGTCTTCTGTCAGCGCTTCCGCCGTGATGATGCCGGTTGGTGTTTGCTGCTGGCCTTCGGGCAGGAATTGCAGCGCACCCACGCAGTCGCGTCCAATCACGGAGAGCAGGCTGTAGGCATCTGTCCCGCGCGCGCCGAGATTTTCTGCGACGCGGCGACGGATCGGCTCTGAGTCTGGCAAGAGGTTTTCAAAAACGGCCAGCACAGGCGCGCCGACGAAAGGTGTTTCGCGCAAGGGCAGGGACAAGGAAACCGGGATTGCCGACGGAAAGGCAAGCCAACCCTGATCGTAAGCGAATGAAGTTGCGCCTGCTGCATCCTTCAGCAATTGACCAACCAGGCGGTTATTGAGGTAAACGTCCAGAGGCGTGTTTGCGCGGCGACGGCTCATGAAAAAATATCCGCGATGTCTTCGGCGCAGCCCTTGCTGCGCGGGACGATGAGCAAGTCCAAATCAAGTGCTGCCAGCAAAGTGCAGAGGGTGGCGATTTTGGTCGCATCGGATCCGCTCTCGATTTTCGAAATCGTTTCTTGCCAAAGATTGGTTTTTTCGCCGAGCTCAGCCTGACTCAGGCCTTTCAGTTTGCGAACGCGGCGGAGCGCGTCTCCCATCTGCTTCGGGGTGCGGGCAAGGGTTTGCATCCGTGTCTCCTCGTTTTAATTATATCGGTGAGATCATATTTTTGCAATATAACATTTGGATCATAATTCTGATTTATGAGATTTAGCGTTTTTCGAGCGGCCTGAATCGGCAATCCGAATGCTCAAATGCAAAATCGCAAGGCATTGGAATGTCACGTGAAATTTTGAATCAGACTCTTAGACCCGAGAGCTTGGGAGGTGCTCCAGTGGATTTTCCACCAGGATGCTCAGAGCTAACTGCTCAAAGTGCTTGGTGTTTGCCGTGAGGAGGCAAAGGTGGTGTCGTTGGGCAGTCGCAGCAACCAATATATCGGCCAAGCCAGGATTTCGACCCGTTGCCGTCGCCTGGTCGGCGAGATCGCCGGCCAAGGTTGCCGTGTGCACCTCCACGGGGAGGATGCAGTCGCCGTAGTTTGAGATCAAACGATCAAACCAGAGTGAAAGGTCATCTGAGCGGCCTTGCCCACCTGAGCGACGAAGCTTGCTGATGCCGGCGCGTATCTCGGCTACCGTAATTGCCGATAGAAAGAGGCTGTCGGTGTTCTTGCGAATCCAAGCCGCCAGCTCTGAACTGATCCTGGGGCCGCCGTCCTCTTTTGGGGCAAGCAGGCTGACGATGTTCGTGTCCAGCAGCCAGCCTCTCAAAGGTCAACCTCACGCATAGGAGTTTGATCGCGCTCGATCTGAAGTTCGTGCGGCATGGAAAGGAGCAGATCGGCAAAGCTTGGCTTGGTGTCGGGGAAGATGCGCCGTCCTTCCTCGATAGGAACGATCATTGCCGCCGGGCGACCGTGCTTGGTTACGACAGTCGGTTCCCCTTGGGTAGCCGCTTCAACGACGGCGGAGAACGTCGCCTTGGCATCTCGGAGGTTTAGCGTTTTCATTTTCGAGGCCCCTCGGGAGAATGTGACTACATGTAGTTATTTTAGAGAATCGTGTCTCCCATTGCAATTGCCCGATAGCCATCGAGAGTTTGCGTTCGGTGGACAGTCGGTGAAGTCGGGAGCGTCAAGCCCTTGGACTCGCTGGGAGTCGGGCGGGCCGATGAGGGATGTTTTTATGTCGAACGGGTCGTAAAGGAGTCGGCGAGTGGCCGACTATCGATCCGATGCGGAGCTGAAATGGTCTCCAGGAAGTAAGCGGAGCCAATTTTGTGGCGGCTTCGATTTGCCAGCGACTCGGCGTGATGATTCACGCCTTCTATGGCGCCCCTCACGCCCGATTCGGTAGCGTCTCTTTCGGTCATCGAGCTTCACGCACTCGTCGTCGATTTGATTGGCGCGGTCCGGGGCCTGCGTTCCGAGAACGAGGCGCTGCGCGCTGGGAACGAAGAGTTGAGGGCGGCCAATATCGCGCTGAAGGCGGAGGTTCTCTCTCTCTGGGACGAGGTCGCGCGGCTGAAGGGGCTGCCGCCACGGCCACCGACGAAGCCGCCGCGCCGCTCGGGCATGAAGAAGAAGGCCGGCAAGGTCGGGCGCCCACCGAAGTGGCGCAGGCGCGGGCCGAAGCGTGACGCCGAGCGCGCTGATCGCGAGGTGACGCTGAAGCTGGAGGACGTTCCTCCGGGCTCGCGCTTCCAGGGCTACCATCCGATCACCGTACGCGATCTCATCGTTACGCCGCGGGTCACGCTTTATTGGCAGGCCCGGTGCCGCGCGCCGAGTGGCGAGACGCTGGTCGCGCCCCTGCCGGCGGGTGTATTCGGCGGCTTCGGGCCGAACCTAGATGGGGTATATCGGCGGTTCGTCCTGGGTCGTGCATGTTCAGGGGCAGGTGACGACGGAGCGGTTGTCGGCGATGCTGTCAGGGATCGGCGTCGAGATCTCGAACCGCCAAGTGCGGCGCGACAGTCAAGCTGAGACACGTCTCACCCAGATTGTCGCGCTACAGCCAAGTGGTCCGTCTGATCTCCGCCGATCTCGGTGATCGCCTACCCCGCGCAGGCGTGGTGCCCGAACTCGCCCTTCTTGTCCGGCAGAACGCAACGGACTGACCGCCACAAAATCTGCCCCAGTTACTGGTCTTCTTGATTCCGACATTTGCCTCGCGATCTCCTTAGCTGGGATGCAAATGTCGGAATCAGACCCCTAGGTTTGCATTTCGCGCTGATACTGGGCGAGGACACCCCGCAAATATTGCCCATAATCGCTTTTCCCGAGCGCCTCGGCGAGGGCGCCAAAGGCATCGGGGGAAATAAATCCTTCCTGAAAGGCGATTTCCTCCGGGCAACAGATCCGGACGTTCTGCCTGACCGCCAGCGCACGGACAAAATTGGTTGCATCGGCGAGCGAGGGCGGGGTTCCGGTATCGAGCCAGGCATAGCCGCGGCCAAGACGGATGACGTTCAGCGCCCCCTTTTCGAGGTAATGGCGATTGACATCGGTAATCTCATATTCGCCACGGGCCGATTTCGGGATCGAGGCCGCGATATCCACCACGGACGGGTCGTAGAAGTAGAGCCCCGTCACCGCCCAGGGCGATTTTGGCGCCTGGGGCTTTTCCTCGAGCGAGATCGCCCGGCCATCATGATCAAATTCGACGACGCCGTAGCGTTCGGGATCGGCAACATGATAGCCAAAAACCGTGGCACCATGCTTGACCCTGTCGGCCTTTTTCAGAAGGTCTGGCAATCCTGCGCCATAAAAAATGTTATCCCCCAGGATCAGGACGGCCGGTGCACCGGCCAGAAAGTCCTTGCCAATGGTAAAGGCCTGGGCGAGCCCGTCGGGGCTCGGTTGCTCGGCATAGGAAAAACGCATCCCCCAGGCCTGCCCGGTTCCGAGAAGCCGCTGGAAAGCGGGAAGATCCTGCGGCGTCGAGATGATCAGGATCTCGCGGATGCCTGCCATCATCAGGACCGAAATCGGGTAATAGATCATCGGCTTATCATAAACCGGGATCAATTGCTTGGAGAGGGCCAGGGTCATGGGATGAAGGCGTGTGCCGCTCCCTCCCGCCAGCACAATCCCTTTTCGTTTTGTCATGAAGGCCTCACTCGTCATTTCGATCCTGCACGTCGTTGATCTTGAACGTTTCGGATCTTGCACGTCTCTAATCTGAAACGTCTCGGATCTTGCACGTCTTTGATTCTGCATGCCCTGTTTCGGGCAATTACGGCTTCGTTGTTACGGGTTCCTGGTCCGGATGGCGATCTTGGACATGCAGACGCCGAGGCTTTCGTACCAGGGGGGGAGCATGGTTTTAAAGCTGCCCTCGAACTTGCCCGTATCAAGACGGGAATTGGCAGGCCGCCGCGCCGGTGTCGGGTAATCGGCCGTCAGGATCGGCCTGACGCGCGCGCCCTTGAGGTTGTGGCGGCGGGCAAAGGCATAGATCGCCTCGGCAAAACCAGCCCAGGACGTATCGCCCCGCCCGGCAAGATGATAGATCCCGGGAGAACATCCTGCCTGGCTTCGCGTGACCAAGGCTGCGGCTTCAAGAAGCGCAAGCGCGAGGTCCGGCGCATAGGTTGGGGAGCCGAATTGGTCGGAAACGATGGTGACTTCCTCGCGCTGGCTCGCCAGGCGCAACATGGTTTTGACAAAGTTCTGGCCTTCAGCATCGTAAACCCAGGCCGTCCGGAAGGTGTAGGCGCCCGGATGAACCCGGTGGATGGCTTCCTCGCCAGCAAGCTTGCTTTTCCCGTAGACCGAGAGAGGACCCACAGGATCCTCTTCGCGGTAGGGCCGGGCCCCATCCCCGGGAAAAACATAATCGGTTGAGAGATGAAAAAAGGGCAATCCCCGCTTCTGAGCCCAGGATGCGATCCGCGCCGGGCCGGTGGCATTGAGGGCATAGGCCGCGTCCTGTTCCGTTTCGGCCCGATCAACGGCCGTGTAGGCCGCGGCATTGATCACGATCGTCGGCTCAAAGGCTTCAAGCGCGGTCACGTCAGGGTCATCGGCGCCAAGATCAAAGCGCGGTCGACTAAAGCTTGCCAGAGCGCCAATCCTGGGATCCCGGAGCGCAGAAAGCGCCCGTGCCACCTGTCCGGATTGGCCAAGTACAGCAATTCTCATGGCATCTTGCCTCATGACATCTTGCTCATTTCTGTCTGGCTCGCTTCAGACTTGATCGGTTCAGACTTGGTCGTTTCAGACTTGATCGTTTCAGACTTGATCGTTTCAGACTTGGCCATTCCGGATTTGGTCAAAGACCCACCGGACAAAGTGCCCCTTAAAAGGAAGCCCCTTGAAAAGAGGGCCCCTTGAAAAGAGGGCCCCTTGAAACGACGTGCGGCTTCCGATGGATCACGGGCGCGATGGCGCCGCGTTTCTTTGGTGCTCGAGAGCGCCAGGCGGGGAGAAGCGACAGGGCGTACCCCAATGGGCGCCCCCGACATCCCCTTCCCGTCGATCCGGAGGAAACCCTCGCTATTCACGCCCGCCACCAACCTGGCCGAGACGCTCGCCGGCATAAACCTTCTCGCGCAAGGGGCGCCACCACCATTCATTCGCAAGATACCAGTCGATGGTCCGGATAATGCCGGTCTCGAACGTCTCGAGCGCGCGCCAGCCCAATTCGCTTTCCAGCCGGGTCGCATCAATCGCATAGCGCCGGTCATGACCCGGCCGATCCTTGACATGGGTGATCAAGTCGCGATGGGATGTCTCCCTCGGGCGGACCTTGTCGAGATAATCGCAGATCGTTCTGACGACATCGATATTGGCCCGCTCGTTGCGCCCGCCAATATTATAGGTCCGGCCGATGTCCCCGCGCTCGAGAATGAGATGGAGGGCGCGCGCATGATCCTCGACATAAAGCCAGTCCCGGATCTGCTGACCATCGCCATAAACCGGCAAAGGTTTGCCGTGAAGGGCATTGAGGATCATCAGCGGGATAAGCTTTTCGGGAAAATGGAAGGGGCCGTAATTGTTCGAACAATTCGAGATGAGCGCCGGAAAGCCATAGGTCCGCGTCCAGGCGGTCACGAGATGGTCGGACGCCGCTTTCGAGGCCGAATAGGGCGAACTTGGATCATAGGGGGTGGTCTCGACAAAGAGTCCCTCGGCCCCGAGCGAACCATAGACTTCATCAGTTGAGACATGAAGGAAGCGAAACGCGTCCCGATCTCCGTTCTTTTCTTGAACCCAATAGGCGCGCGCGGCCTCAAGCAACTGGAATGTGCCAAGGATATTGGTCTTTATGAAGGCTTCCGAGCCATCAATCGAGCGATCGACATGGCTTTCAGCGGCCAGATGCATGACCGCATCGGGAGCAAATGTCCGGAACGCCAGGTCAAGCGCAGCGCGATCACAGATATCGGCACGAAGATGGGCGTAATGGGGGTGGTTGTCGATGCTTGAAAGCGACCGGAGATCGCCGGCATAGGTGAGTTTATCAAGATTGAGGACCTGACAATCCCCACGAAGGACAAGGTAGCGACAAAGGGCGGAGCCAATAAAGCCCGCCCCGCCCGTCACCAGGATTTTTTTCATGGGTGTTCCTTCCCGTCACAGCAAACTTAAAAGAGAGGCGGCAGGTCTTTAAGACGTGGCAGGGCCGCATCCTTGGCCGAAATGGTCAGGGCCTCCCGCGGGAACGGCCACTGGATCTGGAGATCGGGATCATCAAAGGCAATGCCGGCATCATGCTCGGCACTATAGGGCGCTGTGACTTTGTAGAGAAATTCGACATTCTCGGTCAGCGTACAAAAGCCATGGAGAAAGCCGGCCGGGACCCAAAGCTGGGTCCAGTTCTCTGCCGAGAGTTCGACGCCCAGATGCTGGCCAAAGGTTTTGGATCCGTGCCGGATATCCACAATGACATCAAGCACCGCTCCGCGCGTCACGCGGACAAGCTTCCCTTGCGCGCGGGGGGCTTTCTGAAAATGAAGCCCGCGCAAGGTTCCGCGCGGGCCGGAGAGCGAGTGGTTATCCTGGACAAAGGTGATGCCGGGGATCGCTGCCGAAAAAAGGTCATGCCGGAAGACTTCCGAGAAAAATCCGCGGGGATCACCATGTCGAACGGGGTGGATCAGGAAGGCGCCATCAAGAGAAAGGGGTTCAAAACGCATCGTGCACTCGCCTCAACTCAACCATCAAAGTTTTCTTCTGCGTTGAAGGATCGCAAGAATGATCCCCAGCAGGACGGTAAAAAGATGTTACTCTTGGCCGAAGACGTTCAACCGCTCCTGGCGATGATGCCGCTGTAATGCGCAAGATAAATTCCCCAGCGTCTCACAGGCTCACCCGCATTCTCCTGAGTGACGATCGAAAAAAAAGCAAGCACGATGAAAACCAAAATGAGCTCAACCGGTCATCCCGATAACCTCGCCGATTGTTGCAGCCCGTAATCGCGCCTCGTTCGTGATGGCGGCCGCCCCAACAGCCGTCCCGTTGGTGAGCCGGCTTCTTTTTTTCCCAAGAGACGAACTAGACTGGCCTCCAGCGAAAGCTCCCTACCGAGAATTTTGCTGCCGAGAACTCGCTGGCTCTTCAACGAAGCACCACTGGAACGCTTGGATGCTCACTCGAGCGTTTTGGCGATAGCGAAAAACGTCAGGAAGAGCCAGAACAGGGAGAACCAGAAGGCAAGAGAAAGCCAGGCTTTCCGGTAGGGGGAATGCTTGACGGCCCTGCCCTCTGCTCGAGACGCCCACTTACCCGACGTCTTCTTGGCCCGATGTCTTCTTGGCCCGATGTCCCCCTGGCCCGATGTCTCCTTGGCCCGATGTCCCCCTGGCCCGATGTCCCCTCCCCGTCTTCCCTTCCCCGTCTTCCCCCGCAAGGCCCGGCAGCGGCCAACCATTGATCATCATCGCCGACCGCTTTTCATGCTCGGTTCAGGACCATCATGCGCCGGATCGGACAGCAGGCTCGACAACCCGCCAATCCATCGCGATCGAGCTCGAAGACATGGTCTTCGTGAAGGACGGGGCTCTTCATGAGGGAGAAGACCCCGCATCAGGGACGGGGCCACGCCCCATGGCAGGACCCGCATGAAGGCCGGGCCGCACAAAAACCTCGCTGCAAAAAACGCAAAGCCAAGCAAGACCGCCCTCCTAAAAAAATCGAATCTCCTCCCCCAAGTGAAGGAGGAAAGCGGGCCATCAAGAATGATAGGGCTTTCGGCATCAGAAGCGGGTGAAGCTCAGCCTCGCCTCTTCGATTGGTCGGCGAAAGAGTGTCACCGGGGATTTTTCGATCCTTAACAGGATAAGGATAAACCCTTGCGCGAATTGGTCTTTTTGTCCGGCGGGCCCGCCGAAGGCTAACGGGACCTGTCGCCAATCGCCGGGTCGGTTTCGACCGCCGATCGCATGGCGCCCAAAAATTCGGCACGCTGCCTCGCTTAAGATCGCGCGCTGCCTGTTATTCAGCCAGAGTGTCACAAAAGCTTCATTTTTACTGCCGCCCCTGAGCGTCGCACGGTCATTAAGCTTTTCAACGCGTCGATCTTCAGTGGGGGATTTGAAAAAAAATTGCGCCGATTTTTGCCGAAACGCTTCGTTAACCATATTTATCTTTGTTTTTATTGGGTTTTTCGCTCTTCTTGAATTATTCCACCGCATCATTTTTTTACTGGACACGGCATCGCCTTCTGTGCCATTTAGCATTTGATTAGGGTTACGGGGTGGTAAACCAGTAAAACCCTAGCTTAAATTTGGAGTGAAAGTCATGGCGCTGACATATGGCGGTTCAGAGGGCTCGTTTACGACGAGTGATCTTTCGTCCAACCTCGAGAGCACGGTGGGTGCGAGCCTCGCCCAGCAGATCCTGGCGACACTGAACAATCTTGGTGGATTGAGCGACGATCCCAACGCTGCGGCGCCGACCACGGTTTCGGAATATACCGGCGGCGCAATTCCGGAAGATACGGCCATCCTGGCTTTCGACCCTTCGGTCAGCGGTGACGTTGTTGTCCCGGACGTGCCGGTCGTGATCTTCTCCGGGACCGGCGGCGTGGCAACCGTGATCGACAGCACCAAGACCGGGGTTGCGGTTTTTGGCGCCGGTGACGACACCGTGACGGCGACGGGTGGAAGCGCGGCAACCTTCGATCTTGGCTCGGGCGACAACAAGCTTGACGCCTCGGAAGCCAGCGGCCCGCTCGATGTGACGGTCAGCGGCGGTAACAACGATATTGATGGCGGTCTTGGCGCCGACACCTTTAACATCAACGGCGGCGGCGGCTCCTTTGACGGCGGTTCGGGCTTTGATGCTGCCAAGTTTGATGGCGAAGCGAGTGAATTCGATGTCGCTTTCGATGAAGCGACCGGCAAAGTCACCGTGACCAACAAAAGCTCGGGCGAAACGAGCGTTGTTGAAAACACCGAATATCTTAACGTTGCCGGCAAAATTGTTGTCGTGGTCAATAGCGAAGATCAGGCGACCGCAGCGACCCTGTTCGAAGCGATCCTCGGCCGCGCCTCGGATCAGGGCGGTGCCAAGGCCTTCACTTCGGCGGCCAAGAACGGCGCTGATCTCTCCCAGCTTGCCGAGACCATGCTGACCTCGCAGGAATTTGCCGCGAAGAATGGCGGCAAGACGGCTGACCAGCTCTCGAATGATGAGTTCATTGCGGCGATGTACCAGAACCTCTTCGACCGCGGTCTGGATAGCGGTGCGCAGAACTGGATCAACGCGCTCAATGCCGGTGTGCTCACCAAGGCCCAGGCCGTGGTTCAGCTCGCGAAGTCGCTCGAATCCGACATCAAGACCGACGATACGATCAAGGTCACCGACAAGACGATCACCTGATCCTGATTGGGGTGTCGATACGAGAAAAGGCGGGGCCGAGCCCCGCCTTTTTTATTGGAGCCAATCCTGGCCCGGAAGCCAGATCCCGTTCTTGAGTTCCTCCGCCCGAAGGATCCGGTGTTCGAGGCTTTCGGAAAAGCCCACCAAGGCATCTTCCCGGGCAAGTCCCTGGTTCAACGCAAGAACCCAATGGTCGATTTCCGCGTCGCCGGCTTCCCGACCAAGAACGTTTTCATAAAGTTCGCCAACGAATTCGGCATGGGTCACATTGGCCCCGTAGCGGATCTCGAACTCGTCCGAATGGACAAACCCGCGCGCCAGGGTCTCGAGCGACTGGCCGGTCATCGCGACTTTGGTCCAGTGCACGAGGCCCATCTCATCCGGATCCCGGCCAAAGGTCGCTTCATAAAGCCGGTAGATCTGGGCCGCTTCCGAATCCATGATATCAAAAGTCAGAAGCCCGTCCGAAAAGGCGAAGACCTCGACATCCCGGACCAAATCCTCGTCCTCTCCGGTCGCGATGATCCATCCCTCTTCCACCGTTTCGAAGGTCACGGCCTCGCGGGCCAGCCGATAGATCGCTGTATCCTTGCCAAGCCCCCCTTCGATCTTGTTCGAGCCCAGCCCACCTTCGAGGTAGTCATCCCCCGAACCACCCAGAAGCGTGTCATCGCCCCGGCCGCCGACCAGAAGGCCGCCCTGGTCATGGGCGGTCAGATGATCATCCCCGTCCCCGGCAAAAGCCGCCTCAATCCAGGTCTCCTTCAAAAGGATGAGCTTTTCGCCGTCGATCCGGCTTTCGCTCCGCGCCGAGAGGTCGATCACAAGATCGCTCGAAACCGCGGCCAGATTGAGAATGTCGTAGCCCTCGTCATCGGCAAGTTCAGCCCGGCTGGCGTCGAGTTTGACGAGTTCGGCAAAGTCATTGGTAAAGACATAGACCGTGTCGCTGGTTTCCTCCGCCCCATAAAGATAGAGCGAACCGCCATGGAGCATGCCGGCCCCGCCCGGCGCCCGGTCCTCGATCGTAACCGTCCAGGTGCCTTCACTGAGTTCACCTCGGAAGGCATTGCTCGAAAACGACCAGGTCGGCAGCTTTCCCGAATAGCCAGGCTCATCCAAGAGCAGGCTTTTCGTCCCGTCCGGTGAAACGAGCGTGATCACAAGATCGCTTGCCCGGTCATGGGTAAAATCCAGATCGAGGACGATCTTTTCAACCGACATCCCGCTCTCGACCGTGAAGGTGAGCGAGCCGCTCCGGAAATTATCGATATATTGATGCGCGGTCGGTCCTGTCCCTGCTTCCTCGACGCTGAGTTCATTGGCCGAGCTCTTGCCCGACAGCCAGGTTTCGGCCAACCGAACGGCGGCTGTGGCATCAACAAGGCCAAAGCCAACATCATTGGAAAACCGAAGGCCGCCTCCGTTCCAATGCGTCGCGCCATTGGTCGTGGCACTGATGGTCTTGGAGCCTTCAAGATCAAGCTGGCGGGCCGAGAGCGCCAGGATATCCTGCACATCGCGCCAGGCAAGATGCGGATTGGCTTCGAGCATCAGGGCAATGACGCCGGAAACCTGCGGCGCGGCTGCAGAGGTCCCGCCGAAATTGGGATTGATATCGCCCGATTGCGCGCCATAGCTCCCGGATGTATCGGACGTTGTGATCCCCTTTTTGCCCCCCGAAGAGGGGGCCGAAATAAAGAGGCTGGCGCCGCCTGTCGTATACTGCGCCCGTTCGCCCAGATCCGTGACCGCGCCAACCGCGATCGCATAGCGCGAACTCGTCATCAGCGAGGCATTGGTATCCGCGCCGAGCGCGCCGGAATTGCCGGCAGCGAAAACGAGGATCGTTCCAAGCCCCTCGCGCCCGTTGACCGCCGCCTCTTCGAACGTCGCATGAAAGTTCTGCCAGGCCGTCGTGCCGGCCCCATCATAAAAGCCGGTTTTCCAGCCCCAGGAATGATTGGCGATATCATAGTCGACCATCGCCTTGAGCTGGGTTGTCATCTGGCCAACCGAGCGGTTGAAGATCGGCAAGCTCGTCAGCTCGGCTTCCGGTGCCACGCCGAGCGCGCCGCCCTCCCCCGATCCGCCGATGAGGCCGGCGACAGACGTGCCATGATAGCCCGATCCGGTCTTTTGCATGGCCGAACGATCAGCTGCGCTCAGCCCCAGGGTCGGCATGGCTTCGCCATTTTTCACCAGCGCTGCAACGCTTGTATCCACCGCTTCATCGACCACGAGGACACGGGCCCCCGCCCCGCGATAATCTTCCCAGGCCGCCTCGATGTTGAGATCGATCCCGGCTTTACCCCCGTTCTGACCCTCATTGGCGAGATGCCATTGCTGGGATTTCGGCGCAAGGCTCTGCCTCTCGAGCGCCTTTCCAGATTGATTTAAGTCTTCGGTAAGATCAAGAATACGGTTGATGATCATTTGTCCACCCCTGTTGTTGGGCGGACAATGCAATTCATAGCGTATAGGAATTCAGAAAAACTACAGTTGCGATTTTCTGAACATCAATTGCAGTTTTTATTTACCAGCATGCTTCAATTGAATTTTCAATGCGCGCTTTGCCTTTTATTAATTTTAACATGGGGTGATTTTCGGAGGATTTTAACTACACCAAGTGCTTATTAGAATTTTCGGCGTTGCACCATTCTAACGGCTGACCTGCCACTGAGTTGTCATCCAGCGGCGATTAGAGCCTCGGCGGGTTTTACGCCTTGTGG
>NZ_JARJNS010000012.1 GCF_030143245.1 Rhabdaerophilum sp. SD176
CCACAAGGCGTAAAACCCGCCGAGGCTCTAATCGCCGCTGGATGACAACTCAGTGGCAGGTCACCATCATCATGGTTATCCGGTTGACTGGATCAAAGATGTATTGAACCATCAACTCAAAGTTGGGCCGCTTGGTCGAACTCCCGCTAAAGCCAGCATCGACGAATACCTCAGCGAGTTCCCAGCCTTCGGCCTGACAGCGACATTCGATGTCACGAATTTGCTGATCGATGGAAAGCCGGTTCTCGGCCTGCTCTTCGGTCGAAACCCGGGCATAGCCGACAACGCGAATGCTCGCGTGGCTCTGCAAGACAGGGGGGTGGGATTTCCGGCGGGGCATGGGACCTCCTGGCGACTAGCGAGTGGAATCACGAAGGCGTCGTGCAGGCAAGGCCTTCGAATGCGAGGGGGCCTTTTGCGTTGCCATGCTTCGTGCTAGAATTTTTTCGATTTCGTCGTGCATTAGACGCTCGATTGCATCGATCTCAGCTGCGGAGAACACTCCGGCGTCGATGTTTTCGACCGAGACAGATAGGTGGTCCGGGATCGCTCGATCCTTTCGGGATGATCGTTTCGGATTGGTCGGTGCAGTTCGAACGCGTGACATGAGATGCGCCTCGTTTGTGAGGCTTCCCAATCTTCACATTTCGAAGCGCCGCTCACCGAATCGAATTGGCAAGGCTGGTCCGTCGGGGATTGAGACCCAGTAATTCAGTGTCCTCCCAACTCTGGAGGACACGCGCATGCCTTGCACGGCACCCGAGACGAGTGGCTTCGGCCGCGACTGCAAATGCACCCCTTATCGGTCCCATCGCGGATGCGATCGCCGCGCTAATCGGATCGGGCGCATGCCCGGGTCGGGGGTACTTATCTTGCCAGACGGCCTGTCTGGCCCCGCCGGCTGGCGGGCATTCTGCCGTGCCCATGGCCCGGCCAGCGTCGCAGACCGAACGGAGTTAAGCGGAGCGGTTTTCGGCACGAAAATAACTCCCAGTGAGTTCCTTGGCGTTTGCGCCAAGGAACTCACTGGGTTCGCCCGCGGATCCCGCGGGGGAAATCTCAGAGCCGAGACGCATGTCGAGGCAGGGTTGGCCTGGAAGGTGTCCGGAGGTACGCGATGAGCACCCCCGGGAAGCCGATGTATGCCTTCGCGCGCGTCGACAAACTGAAGACGTTCGCGGATCTGGTTGACGCACAGCTTCATGCCGATCGCGATCCATCGGCAAGGTTCGAAATCCGAGCGGGCACCGATCCAGTAAAGGATCAGATCCGATGGACACGTGGTGCGGGCGACGGCGTCTTTAACCTTGTTGAGGGCTGGCGCCAGGCCAAGGGCTCCGCAAGGGAACGCGCCCGAGCGCCCATATGCATGCATCTCATCCTCGGTGTATCAGCTAGTTGGGTACAGATCGCGGGTGGGCTTCACGAGCGCGATAACCCACGCAACCGCGCGCTGCTCAACGCCGCCAAGGATTTCGTCGAGGGCCAGATCGGCCCGGTCGCAGCGGTCCGGCTCGACCTTGACGAGATGGGCGGCGCGGTCGTCGACGTGTTCGCAGTGCCCGTCTACGAGCGACAAAGACGCTTGTGCAAGGATGGTAGTCGCTCCGATGACGGCGTGTTGGAAATCTCGTGCAACAAAGCGTTCGAGGGCCTACGTTCCAGCACCAAGGAGCGCGGCGACTATTCGGCGCTCCAGACTGGCTGGGCGAACTATGCTCAGACGCATCTCGACAAAGCGCTGGTGCGTGGCCAGCGCAAATACATGACAGACCGTCGCCATCTGGAAACTCCGGAATACCGGGCTCAGCAGCAGGCGCTTGATGTCTTAAAAAAGGAAGCTGAAGCCGCTCAGGTGGTTCTTGATGAGCTGACGGTCGAGAAGAAGGCAATAGACGACGCCAAACGGTCACTTGAATGGCGCGAAGCTGGAATCGATCGCCTCGAGCGGGAATACCGAAGCGAAATCGACCGCGAGGTGAAGACGCTTGCAGCAGCTTGGACGCGGCTTGCAGATGGGGAGGAGCTCACCGACGCCGATCGGGCGTCGATGTCTGCTCCTATGGCGATTAAGGCCAGCGCTGCGCTGGAGGCTGCGATTGCCGCAGTCGAAGCGGAGAAAGCGACACAGGATAAGCGCGCTGCTGACAACCTGCGCGAGGAAGAACGCGTGGCAGGACTGCGCTTCGACGTGAAGGAACGGGCGCACGAACTCGATAAGCGGGAGGAAAAGGTTGGAAACGACGAGCAGGCGATCCGGACGCGCGATGCCGGATCTCGCGCGCGCGCCGCCGAGCTCGAGAAAAAAGAGTCCCGGCTCCGCGTGGCCGAACAGGAGGCGCAGGCGGCGACCGAGCGCGCGAGCCGCCTCGTGGAGGAAGCCCAAACCTTGGTGAACCGCATTATGGCGGCCGTTCACGGCGTGATCCGGCAGTGGCGTCCTGGGTCAAAGGAAGGAGACGCAGAACTCTTGCTCCGCGCTGACGTGGCCAGCCTGAAAGAACCCGTAAACCTCGTCCTGGAAGAGATCGATCAGCGGCGACGCGGTCTCGAACAGATGGAGCAGACAGTTGCAATAGAAATCGAGAAAATGCACGCGCTGAGTGCGGAACGCAGCAAACAATGGGCCGCGTTACAGGATTTGAAGACCGATCTGGACAAGAAAGACAAAGAAATCACTCAAAAAGCATCCGAACTTGAGGCCAAGGATGCCAGGCTTACTGAGCGGGAAACGATGCTGAACGATGCCGTTGTAAAGCACGATGGGCGCGTTGCGGCCGACAAGGAACGCGTAAGGCGCTTTGGGCCGGCACTGCGGCGGCATTTGATCGGCGCCCCCTTGGCTGAGGATCAGGCGATCCTCGATGACCCTATGTTTGACGGCATTCGCGTGCAGGTTGATGCGACACGGAAGGCGCTAGTCGTCGATATTGCCGCGAAGCGCGAAACCCGTGACAAGCTGGCCAACGAAAGCACGGTGCTCGATCGCCAATCGGCCAAGATCAAAGCCATCGGCCCTGCCCTCGCGGCATGGCTCGCGGGCGAGCGGAGTGATGAGCTGAAGGCCAAACTGGGCCAACCGGAAGCCAAGCCCTTCGTCGATGCCATTAACGGCCTGCTGCACGAGCTGGCCGAGCGACGTAAGAATGAGATTGCAGAGACGGACCTGGAAATCAAAGCAAGGATCGAGGAAGCAAGAAAAGAGGAGGAAAAAGCAGCCGATCGGCTAGCCGAGACAGAAAAGCGCGCTTCCGATCTCGCGAATTCGATTGAGGCCAACGAGGAAAAAGCAAGGGAAATCAAGAAAAAGCTCAATCGATACGGTCAATTCATTGACAAACTGGCGGATCATGAGCGCCATATGCCGACCAGTTCGCAAATCGAGCAGACAATTGCCGACGCCGATCGTCAGGCGCAGACAGCGCAACAGCTGCGCAAACCACAAGTCAAGAGAGGGTTTGAGCGTGACTAGCGGTCAACAAGCGTTGGCTTCAAGTGCTACTGGAAATGCAAGGGGCACGCCTGCTCGAACAGATGCGAGGGCAACCAGGTCGAGACAATCAGCCATCTCCGCGTGGCCGCGAACAGCCAATCGCCAAATCGCGTCAAGCGGCCCATTCCGGCCTTTCGCTGACCGGGCGCGATATTGAAGGTAACTTACCGCGGTTCCAAGATCGATCTTGGGACCGCGGTTTCGCCTCGCCTCGTTCAGAATGAACCCGACTTCGAGCATCGGCCGCGTGAATATCCAATCAGCGTAATAGTCGCTCGCGTAGACGCCGGTCTCTTTGGCTACAGCCATTGCATCGATGAGGCCGAGGATGGGTAGCTGTTCCGGCATAGGTTCAAATTTGGACTGAGCACTCCGATCAAACATCACCCGGTCATAGGGTTCCGGCTCGACGGTTGCGCCACGTTCCGCATCTCGTTTCAACGCGTTGAAATCTGCATCAAACTCTTTAATTCGGCGGCGCAAAACCCCGAGATCGCGAAGCAAAAGAACCATTCCAATCAACGGGCCGCTGGTCCGTGCCCCGGGAAGGTTTTCGATGACCATTGCTTCAGGTTTGTCTGCCAAACAGACATCGTCATGTTCTGCATTCTGCACCAATTTATAGAGCTTCCGAACATGTGGCATGTTGACGGTCATGGGGAATTGTTCTGATGCTTTGGCAGAGGTACGGATGCGGCCCTGTTCCAGCGCCTCAACTATTTGTTCAATCGAAAAGACTTGCCCCGAGGCCTGAAGTGTCTTCCGGATTGCAACAATGACGCGCCCCATCCCGCGTTCTAGAGCACGAATTTCTGGAATACTCTTCCGGCCGGCCTTTCCTTCTTTTTTCGTGATCCTTGAATGGGCGCGGACGAGAGCATAAGGTCGGCCGGTGCCGTTACCATCCAGATTGCCCGCACCAAAGGCTGGCTCCATCTTCAGGTCAAGTTCGCAGCTCCAGGGACGCGCTTCAACACGACTTTTGGTGACACTGTTGGCCAACATAGCCAACCGATAGGCCGCCTTCTCAGCTTTTGTGAATTCTTCGCCCTTCTGGAATTCAGGGGTGATCCTGCCGATGCGACGGACATCGTCCTCGGCCAGTTGGAGGGCAGGAAAGTCATCACGCCCCAATTTCTGCGCGCAGTCGATGCGCTTGCGACCATCGAGGCCGAACCACTCCCCACTTTTTGTTTTCACGATAATAACTGGGTGGGGCAGACCGAGGCGCTCTAGCTTAAAGTTCATTGATGGCGGGGTGCGCGCGAAGAACTCTGCAAGCTTGTCGATCGGAGCGATTTCGGTGGCGACCTTCCCGTGGGTACACCAGTAGAGAGCAACTTTTTCTAGAGATATCGCCGTCCCATCTGGGAATAGACCGAGCTCACCCGGCTGGCACTGAGGCCAAGTTATGATTAACTTCAGATCTTCGTCGCTTAACAGCATCGATGCACGTGTTTCAAGAGAATGGTCAACCTACCATAAGCAGCAGAGGTGATGATCCACTTATCAAGACTGCCCAGATTTTATAGAAACCCGATTTTTCTCTTCGTGGTCAGCCCGATCGTGATCACTCGCGCGCGCTCGACGTCCTCGGGTAGAACGGCGCGACGCCCAGCGGCAACGGCAAATCCCACCGCGAGATCGATAATCCGCCTTGCCGCGCGGGGATGGATCACACGCAACGCGGCGAGCGTGGCGGCATCAACGTCAATTTTGGCGGGGAACCAGTCTCCCCAGCGCTTCATGGCGGCCTGGATCATGGCCTCTAGGATAACACCCATTTCATGGCGATTTGGCTGGTCAATCTGAATCACCAGCATGCGGTCGAGGATCGGCGCCGGGATCGCGTCAATGTCATTCGCGGTCGCCAGCCACAGTAAAGCATCGGACGCGAGTGGCATTTTCAAATACTCGTCCTCAAACTCCCTCGCGGTGTCCACTTCAAGCAAGTCGTGAAGCGGATCCAGGAGCTGTCCATATTCTGATCTAGGGCATGATTTGTCGATTTCGTCGATGATAACAATCGGGCTTGCAGTCTTCGTGGCCAGCAAGGCCTTGGCGACGGCACCCATACTTGGTGTGCGCCAGGTCCAGTCAAGGCCAGACAAGACCCCTGCCCCGGTTTGCAGAGTCACCGGCACCTTCTCGACGCTAGTTCCAAGCGCGCCCGCGATCGCGTAAGCCGCGCGCGTTTTTCCGGCACCCGGCGGGCCGACGAGCAGAATCGGTGGGAGTCGTAAAGGCATAGCGGCGTGCCGTGACGCCCGCGCCGCGGCGAGAACTATGTCGAACAGCCGCCGAAAGTTCGGCGCAGTGGCCGCAAGCGCGTCCAGATCACCAATCATCGCGTCGGTGGCCATGATCATCGGACGCCAGCCCAGCATCGGGTCGTCCGCCATCTGCCGGAGTGCCTTGGTGCGCGCCACGAGCTTGTCTTGCCCGGGGCCCTCGAAATCATCACTCGCGAGCTCCGCCGCTGCCGGAGCGGGATCATAGATGCGCTTCAGCCAGCGCCGGTTCCCGTTCGCTTCAGGATGAAGCAATTCTGCCCCGATCGGTCGGTCGGGAGGAGGCTTTACGCCTCCCCCCTGCTTCTGCGCTGATTTTTCGGCGTAGACATTGATATTTTCGGGGTTTTCATCGTCGTCGAAAGGGGTCCTCTCATCGTTGTTGGCCCTGAACGTAGCGAGGGATTTGCGCTCCGCCATCACGCTGCCTCCGCTGACTTTGTCGCGGCGGGCATCAGTGGGGCGAGAACCCGGGCAAGGATGGTGACCAGTCGGCGGAACTCAACCTGCGGTCGATACAAGTAAATTTCCTTGACCCTGGAGATGCGAACCGTCTCGTACATCAAGGTGTAGGGAGTCAAAAGCATGCCCTCCGGGTCGCGGCCGGTCGCCTTTAGCCTCGCCTTCCCGTCGGCCGTCACCAGAAAGTCATCCAAAGATCGAGGAGCCATCATGGCATGGACCGCTTGATCCACAGCCTCGACTGGCACGTCGAGCCGGACCTCGATTTCAAGAACGCCATTCCGCAAGTAATAGCCGGCTGGCAAGTCAAGGCTTTCCCCCAGAGGATCGACAACCCAGGGCACCAGCGCCCATTCGTCCGCCTGTGGAAGGGTCTGAAGCTCTTCAATCGGCTGGTCCATCCGGCCGAAGAGCGAGCCATAGTGCTTGCGCCTCAAATCGACGATCCGCCTTTGCGCATCACCGGCGCTGGTGACGCCCAGTTTGTAGGCGGTCAGCCCCAGTGTTCTGGAAAAGGAGGCCAGTCCGCGACTTCCAGCGGCGTAAACAACGACACGGTGAGTGCCGCTCGCCGCATCGACCAAGCGGTTGGAAAGGACCGCCTGGGGTGGCGGCCCGAAGGTGGTCAGATCGGATGTTTTCGGGGCTTTACGATTGTTCTTGGGCATGGGTTTTCGACCGGCAACGCCGGTTCCTTCTAGGGGTGATTGCTGGGGCTGGGTGTGCTTTCCGGGAATTGAGGGTCCCAAAGAAGCAAAAGATCCGTCAGTTGAGAGAACCGGGACTCGATGGCGGTTCAGCCTGGATTTCCAAGCGCACGCCTTGGAACTGGCCGTCAGCCATCATTGCGGCAATCACAGCGTTGGCGAGCAAGGCAGCATTAACCGGTGGCAGAAACTCTCGCGACATCGGACCTATAACCGTCACCTTGCGGGCCAGGTCCGTTTTGGTGGCTGATGGCAGAACCGAGACCGCAAGCGCTGCCTCAACATACCGCCAAATGAGTTCCGCCGCAGTTTCGGCAGGGAGCGCCTCTCGTTCCCGGAGCGCTGCCCGAATTGCGATCAGGCGGTCACATCGGGTCGAAAAGTCGAGCTGAAAGGCAGAATGCTGCTGGAGTTTCGTCAGCAACGCCTTGGCGGCAAGCGTCTTCAGCCCCGCGGCTCTCGCCGAGGGGCTATCGTCGTTCGTATTCATGGGCATTCTTTCGTAACTTAAGCGCCCCCGTCAGCGCGGTTTACTCCTCTACGTCTTAAGGGTTGGGAGACAGTTTCCGGGGATTTGAGAGAAAAAACTGCATTGATTAGAGAAATACTTTCGAATAATATACATCTCGAGACGGCGGAGATGCAGCCGCACTGGCTCAGTCACTTGCAGCCGTCTGGTCAGCGGCAGCCTCAGACTCCTGTAGGTTTATCAGGCTCGCCTTTCTTCGGAGTTGAAGCTACAAAATTGAATCCGTGATAGGTGCCCAGAAAGTCCAGCTGAGCCAAAAATTGCCGGTTTTCATATGAACACAGCTGAACGGGGTCTCGAAGAAGCTTTGATCACCAAGCTCCAGGACCTCAAGTACCACTATCGCCCGGACATCCGCGACCGCGCCACGCTGGAGCAAAATTTCCGCGAGAAATTCGAGTTGCTTAATCGTGTCACGCTGACCGACGGCGAATTTCAGCGGCTAATGGACGAGATCGTTACGCCTGATGTTTTCACCGCAGCTCGAACGCTGCGGGAGCGCAACAGCTTCATTCGTGATGACGGCACGCCGCTAAATTATACACTCGTCAACATCAAAGACTGGTGCAAGAATTCTTTCGAGGTGGTCAACCAGCTCCGCATCAATACCGACAACAGCCACCACCGCTATGACGTCGTTCTCCTGATCAACGGTGTACCTGTCGTTCAGATTGAACTGAAAACCCTCGGAATAAGCCCACGGCGCGCCATGGAGCAGATCGTCGAATACAAGAACGATCCAGGGAACGGCTATACCAAAACCATCCTGTGCTTCCTTCAGCTGTTCATCGTCAGCAACCGCGACCAAACTTTCTACTTCGCGAACAATAACGCGCGCCATTTCGCATTCAACGCCGAAGAGCGCTTTCTGCCGGTCTATGAATTCGCGGACGTCAATAACAAAAAGATCGTCCATCTCGACAGTTTCGCCGAGACCTTCCTTGTCAAATGCACGCTCGGCCAGACGATCAGCCGCTACATGGTTCTGGTCGCAAGCGAGCAGAAGCTCCTGATGATGCGACCCTATCAGGTCTACGCGGTGAAGGCGATCGTCGACTCGATCGCGCAAGACTGCGGCAACGGCTACGTCTGGCATACGACGGGCAGCGGCAAGACGCTGACTTCCTTCAAGGCGTCAACGCTGCTGAAGGACAATCCCGACATCGAGAAGTGCCTCTTCGTCGTGGACCGAAAGGACCTTGATCGGCAGACGCGCGAGGAGTTCAACAAGTTCCAGGAAGGCTGTGTCGAGGAGAACACGAACACGGCGTCCCTCGTTCGGCGCCTCTTGTCGGACGACCACGCCGACAAGGTCATCGTCTGCACGATACAGAAGCTCGGCCTCGCGCTGGACGAAAACAGCAAGCGCAACAAACAGCAGAAGAAGGACGGCAAGAAGAGCTTCAAGGAACAGCTCGAACCCCTTCGCGACAAGCGTATCGCCTTCATCTTCGACGAATGCCACCGCTCGCAGTTCGGCGAGAACCACAAGGCCATCAAGGAATTCTTCCCGCGCGCCCAGCTCTTCGGCTTCACGGGAACCCCCATCTTCGATCAGAACGCGGCCCAACAGAAGATCGAGGACACGCAGGCCAGTATGAAGACGACGGAAGACCTCTTCCAGCAGCGTCTTCACACCTACACGATCACGCATGCCATCGAGGACGGCAACGTCCTTCGGTTCCACGTCGACTATTACAAACCGCAGGGCAAGACTGTGCCCAAACCGGGTGAACCACTGGCGAAGCGGGCGGTGATCGAGGCGATTCTCGCCAAGCACGACGCGGCCACCGGGCAGCGCCGGTTCAACGCCCTGCTTGCCACGTCGTCGATCAATGATGCCATCGAGTATCATTCCCTTTTCAAGACCATGCAGGTCGAGAAACTGGCCGCCGATCCCGGCTTCCGGCCGCTGAACATCGCCTGCGTCTTCTCCCCGCCCGCCGAGGGCGATCCTGACGTAAAGCAGATCCAGGAAGACCTGCCGCAGGAGAAGGAAGACAACGCGGTTGAGCCTGAAAAAAAGAAGGAGGCGCTGAAAGCAATCCTTGCCGACTACAACGCCCAATACGGCACCAATCACAAGATCGGTGAATTTGATCTCTATTATCAGGACGTGCAGAAGCGCATCAAAGATCAGCAATGGCCGGATGCCGATCTCAAGAAGGCTTACCCCAACCAACCGCACCACAAGATCAACATTACGATCGTCGTCGACATGCTGCTGACGGGCTTTGACTCAAAGTTCCTGAACACCCTCTACGTCGACAAGAACCTGAAGCATCACGGCCTGATCCAGGCCTTCTCGCGCACGAACCGCGTGCTGAACGCCACCAAGCCCTATGGCAACATCCTCGACTTCCGCCAGCAGCAAGCGGCCGTCGATTCTGCCATCGCTCTCTTCTCCGGTGAGGCCGCTGCCGAGAAGGCCCGTGAAATCTGGCTGGTCGATAAGGCTCCGGTGGTCATCCAGAAGCTGGAAACTGCTGTCCAGAAACTCGACACCTTCATGAAGTCGCAGGGCCTCGAATGCGCCCCCGACGCAGTGCCCAACCTCAAGGGCGACGCGGCCCGCGCCGCCTTCATTGAGCATTTCAAGGAGGTCCAACGCCTCAAGACTCAGCTTGACCAGTACACCGACCTGACGGACGAGAACCGCACTGCCATCGAACAGGTCCTTCCGCGTGACAACCTGCTTGGCTTCCGCGGCGCCTATCTGGAAACCGCCCAACGCCTTCGGGCGCAGCAGGGCAAGGGCCAAGATCAGGGTGATGGCAAGCCCAGCCAGGACGCCGACCAGCTTGATTTCGAGTTCGTCCTCTTCGCCTCGGCCGTCATCGACTATGACTACATCATGGGTCTGATCGCCCGTTATTCCGAGGCGACGCCCGGCAAACAAAAGATGAGCCGCGCAGAGCTGATCGGCCTAATCCAGTCCGATGCCAAATTGATGGACGAGCGCGAGGATATCGCCGCCTACATCAACACCCTGAAGGCTGGCGAGGGCTTGAGCGAAAAGGCCATCCGCGATGGCTACAGCCGCTTCAAGACCGAGAAGAACGCGGCGGAACTGGCGGGCATCGCTGGCAAGCACGGGCTGGCGGCCGAGGCGCTGCAAGGCTTTGTCGACACCATCCTGCAACGCATGATCTTTGATGGCGAGGCGCTGACCGACCTGATGGAACCCCTTGGCCTGAACTGGAAGGCGCGGCGGGTCAAGGAACTGGACTTGATGGCCGACCTGATGCCGCTGCTGCTCAAGCGCGCCGGTGGCCGCGAGATTTCGGGGCTGAGCGCTTATGAGCAGTAAAGTGAAATCGTCTGCCGCGACGGGCGGTGAGTTTTTGTTGCCGAAACTGCGCTTTCCGGAGTTTCAGGACGCAAGCGGCTGGCGCATCACAAAGCTCAACTCTCTCTTGTTCGAGGCGAAGCACCGCAACAGGTCACTTAAGCTTGGCCCCGCTGACGTCCTGTCCGTGTCTGGTGAGTATGGTTGTGTCAACCAGATTGAATTCATGGGACGTTCTTATGCTGGCGTGACTGTCAAGGACTATCATGTGGTCGAACACGGCGACATTGTTTACACAAAGAGCCCCCTCAAGAAAAATCCTTATGGGATCATCAAGGAAAACAAAGGGAAGCGCGGGATCGTTTCAACTCTGTATGCAGTCTATCGGCCCTTTCCTGAATGCAGCGCAACCTATTTGGATCACTTCTTTTCCGTCGATTTCCACCTGAATGCTTACTTGCAGCCCATTGTGAGAAAGGGCGCAAAGAATGACATGAAGGTCAACAACGCCGACGTCCTCAAGGGAGATATTTGTGTTCCGACCCTTCCCGAACAACAAAAGATCGCTGACTGTCTGGACTCGGCGGACGCGCTGATTGCCGCGCAGGGGCGGAAGGTCGAGGCGCTGAGGGCCTACAAGAAGGGCCTGATGCAGCAGCTTTTCCCCCAGGAAGGCGAAACCCAACCCCGCCTCCGCTTTCGCGAGTTCGAGGGAACGGGTGAGTGGAAGGAGGTTCGCCTCAACACGCTGGGCGACCTTGTTTCTGGGCTAACCTACAGCCCTGATGACGTCCAGGAGGAGGGCCTTTTGGTCCTGCGTTCGTCAAACATCCAGAGCGGGAAAATCGATCTGAAGGATTGTGTCTACGTTGACCCGAACATAAAGGGAGCGAACCTTTCTAGACCGAATGACATTCTGGTTTGTGTACGAAATGGTTCAACATCCCTAATCGGTAAGACGGCGCTAATTCCAGAAGGAATGCCGCTCTGCACCCATGGCGCATTCATGACCGTTTTCCGCTCAAAGGCGCCGAAGTTCGCCTTTCAGCTTTTCCAGACTTCAAGATATCAGAAGCAGGTCGCCGGTGATCTTGGGGCTACCATCAACTCGATAAATGGCTCGCAGTTCCTGCGGTATAAATTCTTTGTTCCAAAGCCGCCGGAACAACAGCGCATCGCGGACTGCCTCACCTCTCTCGACGACCTCATCGCCGCCGAGGCTCGAAAGCTCGACACCCTCAAGACCCACAAGAAGGGGCTGATGCAGCTGCTCTTCCCATCCGTTGGGGAGGCTGACGTATGAGCAAATACAAGAACCTGCGGTCGCTGGTGGCCCGGCTTCGTGACGATCTCAACAACCCCACGAAGCCGATCTCGCTGCTATTGATTTTCGCCTACAACCGCACCGGCAAGACGCGCCTCTCGATGGAGTTCAAGGACGCGGGCAAGCGCAAGACGAAGAAGAACCCGAGCGCGACTCCTG
This sequence comes from Rhabdaerophilum sp. SD176, assembly GCF_030143245.1. Lineage (GTDB taxonomy): Bacteria > Pseudomonadota > Alphaproteobacteria > Rhizobiales > Beijerinckiaceae > Rhabdaerophilum. The sequence goes on from NZ_JARJNS010000012.1 coordinate 12,255, forward strand.
ACACCCTCTATTTCAACGCCTTCACCGAGGATCTGTTCGTCTGGGAAAACGACCTCGACGGCGACAGCGTGCGCCGCCTGCAACTGAACGAGAAGTCGTCCTTCTTCAACGCGATGACGGAACTCGCGCTGGATGAAGCGATCGCAGGCTACCTTTCCAGATACGCCGACTTCGATTTCGACTTCACCTACAAGGAGGTTCCGCAGGGGAAGGAAACCGTTTCCAAGCCGGACTATGTGAGCTTCAGCAAAGGTACAGAGACCAACATCAAGGTGTCGCGCGGCGAGCAGAACATCTTCATCTGGTGCGTATTCATGGCGATCTGCGAACGCATGCTGGATGGCCATCAATCCTATCAGGGCAAGAAATATCTCTATATCGACGATCCCATCTCGTCGCTGGATGACAACAACGCGATCTCCGTCGCCTGCGACCTCGCCAAGCTTCTTCGCCGGGCGGCGACGCGGAAAGATGGCGCGGGTGCGCCTGCGCCGATCAAGGTGATCTTCTCGTCGCACCATTCGCTGTTCTTCAACGTGATGTGCAACGAAGTCGGCAGGCGGGTCGATGGCGAATCGAAAGTCACCCACAAGCGATATTTCCTGCATCGCCCAGGCGGCGACGGCGCATACACGCTACAGGCCACCGACGACACGCCCTTCTTCCACCACGTCGCTACTTTGGCTGAATTGCAGCGCGCCGCCGATCCCGCAGAGGGCAAGCTCTATACCTTTCACTTCAACGCCCTGCGCAGCGTCATGGAGAAGACGGCTTCCTTCTTCGGGCATCCGAGCATGGCCTTCTGCCTGAAGGCGCTCGATAACGAGGAAGATCGCGCGCTGTTCAACCGCGCCCTAAATCTGCTCAGCCACGGCGCTTATGCGATCCACGAACCCACTGAAATGGGCGAGGACAACAAGGCACTTTTCCGCCGCATCCTCCGCGAATTCATCGCGCGGTTTGACTTCGCCCTGCCGGGAGTTGTCGCCGCCCAACCCGTAATTCCGGCGCCCGCGCCCGCCGCAGAGGAAGCACCCGCACAATGAACGACCACAACCAAAAGCAGCTGGGCAAGACGCTCTGGAACATCGCCGACACGCTGCGCGGGGCGATGAACGCGGACGATTTCCGCGACTACATGCTGTCCTTCCTGTTCCTTCGCTACCTCTCTGACAATTACGAGATGGCCGCGAAGAAGGAGCTCGGGCGCGACTACCCTGACCCGAAGGCGATCGGCAATGGCGGGCGCTCGCCCCTATCTGTTTGGTACGCGGAGAACCCCGATGATGTTGCTGCTTTTGAAAAGCAGATGCGCCTCAAGGCGCACTACGTCATCAAGCCGGAACACCTCTGGACCAGCATCGCCCATATGGCGCGCACCCAGAACGACGAACTGCTGAATACCCTGCAAGCGGGCTTCAAATACATCGAGAACGAGTCCTTCCAGAGCACGTTCGGCGGCCTCTTCTCAGAAATCAATCTTGGCTCAGAAAAGCTCGGCCGGTCCTACGCTGAACGGAACGCCAAACTCTGCACTATCATCACTGAGATCGCCAAAGGGCTTGCAGACTTCTCATCTGATGTGGACGCTTTGGGTGACGCCTATGAATATCTGATCGGCCAATTTGCTGCCGGATCGGGTAAGAAGGCGGGCGAATTCTATACCCCGCAGCAGGTTTCGGACATCCTTTCTGCGATCGTTACGCTCGACAGCCAGGAGCCAGCAACCGGGAAGAAAGAACGTCTCGCCAGCGTTTTCGATTTTGCTTGCGGCTCCGGCTCGTTGCTCCTGAACGTGCGCAAGCGCATGGGGCCTCATGGCATCGGCAAAATCTACGGGCAGGAAAAGAATATCACTACCTACAACCTCGCCCGCATGAACATGCTGTTGCACGGCGTGAAGGACACCGAGTTCGAAATCTACCACGGCGACACGCTCTCGAATGATTGGGACATCCTGCGCGAGTTGAATCCGGCCAAAAAGCCATCTTTCGACGCCATCGTTGCCAATCCGCCCTTCAGCCTCCGCTGGGAACCAACCGAGGCGATGGGCGACGATGTGCGGTTCAAGAACTATGGCTTAGCACCAAAGTCGGCTGCCGATTTCGCCTTCCTGCTGCACGGCTTCCACTATCTGAAAGATGAGGGTGTGATGGCCATCATTCTCCCTCACGGAGTGTTGTTCCGAGGAGGGGCGGAAGAGCGCATCCGCACCAAGCTGCTGAAGGATGGCCACATCGACACGGTGATTGGCCTCCCAGCTAACCTGTTTTACTCGACCGGCATCCCGGTCTGCATCCTCGTGCTGAAAAAGTGCAAGAAGCCCGACGACGTACTCTTCATCAACGCGGCTGAGCATTTCGCGAAAGGCAAGCGCCAGAACCAGCTCACCGATGATCATATCGGCAAGATTGTCGAGACCTACAAGTTTCGTCACGAGGAAGATCGATACTCAAAGCGTGTCGCCTTGGAGCGGATCGCCGAAGAGGGGTACAATCTCAATATTTCTCGATACATTAGTACAGCAGTCGGCGAGGAGGAGATAATTCTTAAAACCGTTCACCAGCAGCTCATTGATATAGAAAATGACATCCAAAAAACTAAAACGAAGCACAATACGTTCCTAAAAGAACTCAGGTTGAACCTTTTGCCGTAACATGCTGCTGCCATCATTCCGGATTATGGGCCAAAAAGACGTTCGAGGGACGGATTATCACGCACCTCTCGGCACATTTCTGCCGCGAGCTGTGGATTGCTATATTCATTCACGAGGTCTCTGCGCGACTTTGCAATTTGTTCTCGAAGCGCTGGAAAACTCTCCGGACTGAGGCCCATGTGCGCCATGAAAAAGCCAAATTTCTGGTTGCTGACGTTTATCTTACAGAAGCTCAATTTTGCAGTAATGACTCCGAAAAATTCTATTTTCTCTGGTTGCCTTCTATCGTCTGATCCAATGATTGTTGGAACACCGCGACGCAAGACCCTTGATATAAATGGATGTTGCATGATTTTAATGCAAAATTCTTGGTGGCTTTCAGAGTTATCGAAATCACGTCTATAAACGTGGTAATGCCGTGTTTTTGCCGCATTTAATTCTTGTATTTCTTTTCGTGTTACTCCGAACGCTCTCATACCAGCGCCCAATTCGTATTGATCGACAGATAAGGTAAGATTGCAAAACGAAATTGCAGCCAGTATGTCGCCAAAAAATTCCGTTTTTGAGAGGCCATTGGGCAGCTGGAGCGGCTGCGAAATGGAGGCATTCGTAAGCAACATCATGATGCCGACCAATATTTGCCGTTTCACAGCGTCCTCCCTCGCGGCGTCGACCTTAGCCTAATTGCCTAATTGTCTTCAATGGCGCTTATGAGGCGCCGCAAGGACGGCCTTTAAAAAGCGGGGGCCATCCCCTTCGATAGTTACATTTAACAGTAGTAGCTCACAATTTCTGTTGGTTACCGGCGTTAATCCAACGCAACAATCTTCCTCCCGTGGAATTCCAAATATTTTGGCCGAATAAAATCAAAATTAGTGTAATCAAGGAAAAAGCGTAAAGCCTTACAATTAATGGACCTATGATCGACAATTGTCTATGAAATGTTGCGCCGAGACGGTCTTCAATGCATGATCCAATAAAATTGTCTGTCTGACTAAATATGATATGATAATATTCGTTAATATATTTTTCTTTTTCAAACAATTTATTAAATACTCTATCTTCAAAATCAACCTCGGGTACTCGCGACTGAAGTAAGCCATCTTCGATACCCTGTTCTCTAATAACATCTTCTCTGTATTTTAGCTTCAAATTATTGAATTTAGCTATCTTTATCTTGGTGCAACTGTCATAAGCGTTGGCAACCAAACCACTACTATTTTTTATGTCATGTGCGATTTTTAAAAATACAGCCGTGAGCGTAGCCGAAAAAATAAATATAATACACCATAAAACAAAAAATATTCTTTTGGTCTTATTGTCTAACTTGTGATTTAGCCATTCGATCATTGCTGTACCTCTTGGATCCAATCAAATTGAAAATACAAAACAGCCACTGATGACGTCATGCTCAAAGACTTTCTATTCAAAAATGGAATTGATCCGGTACATCTGAGCCCCGCGAATATACCGATTTAAGGCACGTGATCAATGCTTGAAGATACACACTGTTTGATGATCTTATTGCTCGCGCTTTGAGCACCTGCGGAAAGCCGTTGATTTCTCGAAAGCATAGAGCCAGCCGTTGTGACTGAAATGGGGGCGCCAACCCGACAGAAAGGAATTTTCTGCTTCAACCTCGGTTTGGATCCTGAAGGGGGAATCAAACTGGCGCTGCGGCAGTATTCATAATTTTATCTCTCAATATCAATAACATAAATGTTCGCATCTTTGTTCGATACGGGGCACCACTTTCCCCTCCGCAGACGTCCGTGATTGTCCGTAAGCGTCTGAAAAATCTCGGTAAATCAACGATTTTTGGTCCGTAAACGTCCAACGGCGTCCGGTTTCGTGCGCTTGAAGCCAACCGATTTGTTGGTATCGTTGTTGGTATCGGAGCCCATACCAACAGGGCGATACCAACAGGCGGGTACCAACATGGCGCTGACGGATGTCGCGATTCGTTCTGCCAAGCCGAAAAAGGCATTGCAGAAAATCTCGGATGGCGAGGGATTACAGCTCTGGGTGCAGCCCAATGGCTCCAAGCTATGGCGGATGGCCTACCGGTTTGCAGGCAAGCAGAAGTCTCTCGCTTTCGGCACCTATCCGGATGTCAGTCTCGCCGAGGCCCGGAAGAAGCGCGATGAGGCCAAGGCGTTGCTGGCCGCCGGCACGGATCCGGGGCAACAGAAGCGCATCGACAAGCTGACGAGGGCCATCAGCAATGCCACCACCTTCCGCGCCGTGGCGGAGGAGTATCTCGACAAGCAGAAGCGTGAGGAGCGGTCTGAAACCACGATCATCAAGAACCTTTATCTGCTCGAGCAGGCGTTTCCGTTTATCGGTGAGCGCCCGGTCGCGGAAATCAAGGCACCGGAAGTTCTGGCCGTCCTCAAGCATCTGGAACGGAAGGGCACGCTGGAAACCGCGAAGCGTGTCCGGGGCACGATCGGCGCGGTCATCCGCTATGCCATAGCGACGGCACGGGCGGAAAATGATCCGACGACCGCGCTTGCCGGCGCGATCATAGCGCCCAAGGTGAAGCATCGCGCGGCTATTCTCGATCCGGCCGCCCTTGGAGCCTTCCTGCGGGCCGTCGAGAAATTTGAGGGGCAATTCACCACCAAGGCTGCGCTTCGCCTGCTGCCGCTTGTTTTCTCGCGCCCGGGTGAATTGCGGATGGCGGAATGGCGCGAATTCGATCTAGCCAATGCTCTCTGGGTCATTCCCGCGGCTCGGGCCAAGATGCGCCGTGACCATGAGGTTCCGCTGGCGCCGCAAGCCGTGGCCATCCTCTCCGAATTGCACGCCCTTACCGGGCGGGGCCGGCTGGTGTTTCCCGGCCTTCGCACGGTGGAACGCCCAATCTCCGAGAACACCCTCAACGCCTCGATGCGCCGGATGGGTTACACCAATCAGGATGTGACCGCGCACGGATTCCGGGCGACGGCGTCAACCCTGCTCAACCAATCCGGCAAGTTCTCGCCCGATGCCATCGAACGCGCGCTTGCGCATCAGGATCCTGATGCCGTCCGCCGGGCCTACAATCGCGGGGCCTACTGGAACGAGCGCGTGGAGATGGCAAAGTGGTGGGCGGATTATCTCGATCAGTTGAAGCGAGGCGGCTGATGTCGTCATAATCCGCCTCTATCCTGAATTTGAGGACGCATCATGAAGTGGCATCGGCAATTCTGGGAGGAGCCTCAAGCGCAGGCCGAGTTCGACTATTGGACCAAGGTGCCAACCTGGTCGCCCGAGGAAATCGTCGCGTTGTCGCTGAGCAAGGACCCGCGCTTCGTCAGCTCCGAGAAGTTCGTCCAGAGCACGCGCGGCACCGTATTCTCCGCCACCTATTTCGAGCGGCTGGAGATTGTCCAACGCCATCAAGCCGCGGGCGAACTGGATGATCGGACCCGTTCGACCAGGGTGATCGAGTGGGCCGAAGAGTATGATTTTCCGATGCCGAATGCACTGGTCGAGCGTGTCCAGCAGTTGGAGCAAAAGCGGATGAAAAAGCGCAATACGCAAGTCGGCACCCTTTCGGCGTCCGCTATCGAGGCAACCGCGTCAGTGCTGCAAGCCTTGCCGGATCACGTCACCGAGGCAGTAAACGCCACCTCTGAACCGGGCGATAGCCCAGGTCACTCCTTCGAGGCTCCTACGCCTCCTTCGGCGCCAACGGAACTGGAGATCCTGGATCCCAACGAACAACCGCTACATCCGAAGCAACGTAAGACCCTACTGATTCTTGTCGGAGCAATGGTGTTGAGTTCGTACCGATATAAACCCGGCTCGGATATGGGAGCCCTTACACACACCCTCGAAACCCAACTTATCAAACTCGGTGTCCCGCTGCATAAGGACACAATCCGAGGCTTTGTGAGGGCAGGGCTCGATATGCTCGCGGAAAATCAGTCCAAGAAAAAATAGGGACGAATTCGTCTGGAATTAGACGAATTCGTCTCGATCCTCACGAACTCGTCCTGCGCCGTATCGTGGCGAAATACCCCTGCTCCGTTCACAAACGGACGGAGCCAGACAATGAAAAATCCAATTGGACGACCTTTCGCTGAATTGCCGCTTACCGGCTATCTTCGGCTGCGCGACATCATCAAGCCTCATGGCCCGATCCCGGTCAGCCGGTCGACCTGGTATCAAGGCATACGGGACGGACGCTTTCCCCGGCCGGTGATGCTCGGCCCCCGGCTCCCGGCTTGGCGCGTCGCGGATATCCGCCACATGATCGAAAACGGGGTTGGCCCCAATGACTGAGCGGCCAACCACGTCAGGTCGGGAGCCGTCTGGGCCGGAGCCAGATGGCGCCCTGAAGAAAGGCAAAGGAACCGGTATCGAGCAGCCGGATCTTTTCGACTTCCGGCAAATCACGAAAGACGAAATCCCGCCATCCGCACACCCTTGCGGAGGCAGCCCCCCGTCAGACCGACAAGACATCGCAGCCCCCAATGCCGCGACAGACAGCGAAGCTCACCCGACCCCGGCACTGGATGCCGGGACCGGGTCTGACCAGCCCGGAATGGAGGCCAGCAAGGGCCTCGATCCGTTGCCGGATCCCGCTGCGTGCGAAGCCCCAGCAGAGATGCCCTCTCGCACCCTGCGGAAACGCGGCCGGCCGCCGGGCGGGCGAAAGCCCCTCCCCGCTGCCGGGCCAACGAAGGCCGCCCGGAAACCGCGCGCGGACAGCCCGCCGGCACAGGAGCGTGCCTTTCTCAGCGTAGACAGCGTCGCGCTTCGCTACGACGCGTCGGTCGCTACGATCTGGCGCTGGCCGAAAACGCGCGGGTTTCCCGAACCCCGGAAGTTCGGCCGCCTGACGCGCTGGGCTTTGGTCGATCTCGAAGCGTTCGATCAGGCAATGAGCAACACCTAATGGCCACGCCAACCGCTCCACCTGGCAGCCCAAAACGCAAGCGGCGCCCCTTCAAGCGGCGGCACACGATCCGGGCCCGCGCCGATCTGATCTACTCCCTGCCGGAGATCACGCGCCTTTGCGGCGTCTCCGAGCAGACCGTTCGCAACTGGGGCAAGGCCGGCCTCGAGCGCGTTCCCGGAACATCCCGGTTCCTGGTTTGCGGGGACAAACTGAACGCCTTCCTCGATGCGCGCCTTGCCGCGAGCCGGCAGCCGCTGGCGGCAACGGAATTCTTCTGCCTGAAATGCCATCGCCCTCGGGAGCCATCCCAGCGCAGCGTAAGGATGGCGTATCAAGGCCGGCGCAGCACCACCCTCAAGGGGCGGTGCCCGGCCTGCTCCACGAGGATTTTTCGCGCCTGCTCCCAGGAGACTGCCGAAGCCTTTCTGGCCCGGCTAAATCATGGGTCAGTCAGCACGAGCACAGCATCAGCGCCGCCCTCGAACCCGCTCAGTCTGCCGCAGGAAATGCGACGGCATGATCCGTCTTGCGATTCCCTGATTCACGGCGAGCGGCGTTTTTCCCCGAAACCCACCCAAACAACAGAGCGGCCTGCCGACACTACTGGGTTAGCGCAGCTCACTCTGCCGTTTGAGGTTTGAGCCCCGAAAAAGGAGGCCCCCATGCAAATCCGATCCAACGCCGAACTGCGACGCGACTGGCAGGTCGCTCTCGAACAGGCGCAGGGCCTGAAGCTCTCGACCGTCGTTGCGAAGCTTGCGGCCTTGCGCGATTTCGAAGATTTCACTGAAGGACGGTCATTCCTGAAGCTCCGGCGGGCCGATGTCATCCGCTTCAAGGAGCATCTCCTGACCACGCCCAGCACCGTCACGGGTGAGCGTCGCTCGTCCTCGACCATCGTCCACACCCTCGATCATTGCCGGGGCTTCTTCCGCTGGTTGGCCAACCGGAAGGAAGGACGCCCTCTCGACCGGGAGACCATCGAATACCTCACGGCGTCGCGCGCGGATAAGGAGCGCGCCCGTGCCGTGCCGCCGAAACCGGTGCCCGGCAAGGAAGAGGCGGAAGCCGCCTTCGCGGCTATGCCGGCGGAAACCCTGCTGCAGCGGCGGGACCGTGCCGTCTTCGCGATGCTGCTCCTCGCGATCGTCCGCGCCAATGCGCTCGCCTCGCTCACCCTGGGATCAGTGAATCTCGAAGAGAACTCAGTCTGGCAGGACGGCCTGATCGTCAGGACCAAGAACTCGAAGCGCTTCACCGTTTTCCTGTTTCCCTTCTTTCCGGAAGCACGGGCGGTTCTCGAAGCCTGGATCATCGAGCTGCGGGCCCTCGGCCTCGCCGAAAGCGATGCGCTCTTCCCGCGCGATACCGAGCTTGACCGGATCATGGCAGGCGAGCGCATCGGCCCAGGCGAATTTCCGGTCTGGCAGGGCTCGAGCCAGGTCCGCGCGATCATCCGGAAGGCCTTCAACGCCGCCGGGCTGCCGGCGCACAGCCCCCATGTCTTCAGGCACCTCATCACCCGGATTGGGTTTTCAAAGGCCAAGTCCATGAGCGAAGCCTTGGCTGTCAGCATCAATCTCGGGCATTCGCGCCTCGAGACGACCTTGATGCACTACGGCCGCCCGGACGATGAAACGCGCGGCCGTCTGATTGCGGGGCTAGGGGCCCATGCGGATCTGCCCGCGAATATCGACCTGGATGGACTTATCAAACGCCTATTCGAGGAAAATCCAGAGGCGGCGGCGGAAATCATGAGCGCGTTAGCGCGGCGCTAGGTTCCTCTTGGCCGACATCAACGCATCAGCTGGCCGAAGGCTACATCCTATGCTGATGCATTGTCTTCAGCGGAGCACCAGCTTTTGCCAGCGTTAAGATGCATCACAACCCGATCATAATATCCGTCCCGTCGAAAAGATCGTTCTGTTCGCCCTTGATGTTTCAAGCCAGGGTTTCCGCAAGGAGACCGGGTTCTCAGCTTGGCGGCCGATTTGGGGCCGTTCGCTGCCCGTCCGGTTCTGGCGACCGCGTGGGGATAAGCTACCGCTCAGCGGCAGACTCGTCAGGCGATGTTTGCTTGTCCGCTTGCGACACGATTGCCGTCGTTCATCGCTGTGAATGATATCCAATAAAGCCGGCAAGCAGAATTGCTGAACACTTGTCAAACCTTACTTTCTTCCACCGCGACAGCGGAGACGGCCTCTAGATCCTGAGGGTAGAAGATAGGTCGAAGAATTGACCTCGACTGGGGAGGTGCTGTTGAGGCAATTTAAGTGACCACACTAGGCAGGTCTGCAGGGGAATTGGCGAAGGCTATGTCGCTTTTCGATGAATGGTGCGAGTGCGAAGCCACCCAAAATGGTCGAAAGCGCTTGCTCAAATACACAGAGAGACAAAACGGCAGAGCCGCCATCGCCGGGCGCCTGCCCAATCTTGTGCGCTCTCACTATGACGACATGCAGCGAGTGGCCGAAGACATCGCAGCTCTAGGGTACGCGGGGGCGGCCGCATTGCTGGCAGAGCGATTGCCGCGGGCTGCCCGAGCGCGATCCGGAGAGCTTGGCGAGATACTTGCCAGTGAACTCGTCGAGCAGCATCTCGGCTACTCTGTTCCAGTCCGCAGGCTGCGCTACAAGGACGGTCGCGAAATGGCGCTGCGCGGCGATGACTTCATCGGTGTGCGCCTCGGCGCCGACGGCGAGCTCGGCCTGCTGAAGGGTGAAGCAAAAAGTCGGGCAAATCTCGCCGCCGCCGCCATCGCCGAAGCTCGCGCTGCGTTGTCCCGCGACGGCGGCAGGCCTACCGCCACGTCGCTACTCTTCGTTGCCGATCGGTTGATGGAAGTCGAGGGTCATGGAGCTCAGCTGGGCCGGACGATCCGCAATGAGGTTGCCAACCGCGCCGTACCCGCCGCGCGTATCGATCACGCGATCTTCACCCTATCGGGCAATGCCGCGCCGCGCGCCCTTGAAGTGGACCTTCAGGCCGCCGGTGCAGATCGGGGCCAGACGGTCGTTCATCTTCGCATCGAGGACCATCAGCACTTCATTCGGGTGACGTACGAGGGAGCACTCGCCATTGGAATCGGTTGAGGAGCTGACGATATTTCTGAATGCTGTGACGGCTGATGGGGCGCGTGGACGGTTGCGCGCCCGCGGAGAAGCGCGGGCAATCATCCGCCGTGAGGGCCTTTTGCCCGAAGATGCGCCGCCATTCGGCGATACCATCGATACCGATCTCGCCGAGTACGGGCTGTCGCTTTTGCGAGCGGCGATGGCGCTTCGTGAGGCAAACGGTGAGCCGGAGGTATGGCGGCGCGGCTTTGTACAGGCGGGCAATACACTCGAGGCGCTCGTTCAGAATGGATTGCCCAATGACGTTATGAGGGGATTTTACCGAATTGCGGGAGCAGCAGGGTATCATCTGGCGGGATACTCCGCTTTGGCGTTTTCCTTGATTGCGCAACGACCGGAAGATCCCAACTTTTCACCGGTCGAGGAAGCGATCGCGCTGCTGATCCTGCGAGACCTCACGACCTTGAGTGCGCGATCGCGGGGCTGGCTCCGCAATCCTGCCAACAGCGACCAACAAGTTGTCCAACTCGCTCAACAGGGCGAGATCGATCCTGACGACGTCATCCAGATTGTGCTGACCTCAACCGTTTACCGCGCGCTGGCCTTCTTCGATTTCGGACTTCAAACAGGCATGGCCGTGCTTATCGAGGAGGCGCGATCCCTGCTCCAGCGCGCCGTCTCCCTCGCCGGAAATGCCGGATCCGTTTCCATGTGGTGGATGGCGCGCATCGCGCTCAATCTGATCGATGATCTTTGGTCGAGCAGCCTCCATCAGGTTCTCCCGGTCGAAGGCCCGCCCGGATCGGAGAACTACGCAGCGCTCCGGCGGCTTTTTGTCGGCGAGCTCTACAGTCGCGCGATTGCCGAGGTCGAGCTCTGGCCTTCCCAGACGGAAGCAGCTCGCCGGGCGACAGATATGACCGACGATCTGGTCGTCGCGCTTCCTACGAGCGCGGGGAAAACCAGGATCGCAGAAATCGCTGCCCTCATGACCCTGTCGCTCGGACGTCGCGTGCTGATCGTCACACCGTTGCGTGCGCTCTCGGCGCAGACCGAACGGTCTTTCCGGAAGACGTTCGGCAGCCTCGGGTTTACGGTCTCATCTCTATACGGCGCGAGTGGCGCGGCGCTTGGTGATGAGGACGCCCTACGGTCGCGGAACATTGTCATCGCCACGCCCGAGAAGCTGGACTTCGCTTTGCGAAACGATGCGTCGATTATCGACGATATCGGGCTGGTCGTGTTGGATGAAGGCCATCTGATCGGCCCGAGCGAGCGTGAGATCAGATTCGAAAACCTTGTTCAAAGGCTGCTTCGTCGTCCCGACAATGCCGCGCGTCGGATCGTTTGTCTTTCCGCTATTCTGCCCGAAGGTGATCAGCTCAACGACCTCAATTCCTGGATCCGCAGCGACACTCCGGGTGCTCCGATCCAATCGAGTTGGCGACCCACGCGTCAGCGCTTCGGAACTCTCGCTTGGATGGGACATTCCGCTCGACTGAGCTTCGACCTCGAGGCTAGAGGTCCCTTCATTCGGCATTTTGTACAAGAAGAGCCCGCTCGGCGACCGCGTCGCACGCCCTTCCCTCGCAACACGAGGGAACTGACGCTTGCGGCTGCCTGGAAGTTCTCTGTGCAGGGGAAACGTTCGCTTGTCTTCTGCACGCAGCGCGATCATGTGGAGGGGTATGCAGAAGCGATCGTCGATCTCAACCGTCGCGGCTATCTGCCGGCTCTTCTCGATGATGAAGGCCAGGTAGAGCGCGCCATGGCCATCGGCCGGGAATGGCTGGGTGAAAACCATCCTGCTGTGCAGTGTCTGCGGCTCGGCGTGGCCATCCATCACGGCCGACTGCCCGGGCCTTTCCTGCGCGAGGTCGAAGCGCTGCTTTCGGCTGGAATATTGAGGGTGACGATCGCATCGCCGACGCTCGCACAGGGTTTGAACCTAAATGCCGCAGTGCTTCTGATTCCGAACTTGTACCGGGCCGGCATCCCGTTGTCCGGGGAGGAGTTTGCGAACGTGGCAGGTCGCGCGGGTCGCGCCTTCGTCGACCTCGAGGGGCTAATCCTTCATGTCATGTACGAGCCCGAAGAGTGGCGGCTTCAGGCATGGCGCGATCTTGTTCGGTCAGCAAAGGCGCGGGCGCTGCTGAGCGGCATCATCACCATCGTAGCGGAGGTGCTGAACCGCCTGCGGCGCGTGAACATGTTCATGCGCGCTGACGCGATGGAATACCTAGCCAACTCGCAGCCGGCGTGGTTCCCGCCGGATCAAGCGGGCGACACCGAGACGATTGAAAGCCTGATCGAGAAGCTCGATGCGACTGTGTTCGGTCTCGTCGAAGCGCTCGATGCCGAGAGCGTCGACCTTCCCCGCCTTCTCGACGAAGCTTTGACCGGTTCGTTGTGGTCGCGTCAAATCGCGCGACTGGCGCCGCAGCTGCGGAACGACGAACTTTGGCTCCTACAAGCACGGGCGCGGCTGATCTGGAACAAGTCGACACCGGCGCAGAGGCGAGCGACGTTCGCTATGGGGATTGGTCTTGAGTCCGGGCTTGCTATCGACGCCGTCGCGGACGAGTTGACGGCACTTCTCGACCAAGCGGACGGCGCCGCGCTTGGCGGGAACCTAGATGTGTTGAGCGCGTCCTTGGCAGCCATGGGGCGGCATCTCTTCGCGATACGTCCGTTCCGACCTGACGAGGACCTCCCAGCCAATTGGGAAGATCTGCTTCGCTCCTGGCTTGGCGGCGTAGACGTCGTAGCCTTTGGCGTGGACAAAATGCGCGTCGTTGAGGACGCGTTCGTCTACCGCCTGGTGTGGGCGATCGAAGCCATCCGAATGCGGCGGCGCGCCAATGGCGGTGAGTCCGAGATGATTGAGGGAAGCGCGGCCGCGACACTTGAGACAGGCGTTCCGCAGGCGATGATGGCGATGTTGATCAGGAATGGCCTACCGTCACGCGTCGCCGCCATGACCGCTATACGCGACACTAGGCCCGCATTTGTCACGGTGGCGGAAATGAACCAATGGCTTGCAAGCAACCAGATCGCAGCTTTGACCGATCAGCCAGATTGGCCGACGCTGATGACCGCCTCAGTTTGGAAGAAGTTCCGAGAAGATGCTCTCATTGGCGGAACAGTAAAGTGGGAGGCGCAGGACTGGCACCTCAACGGTCCGATACCGACCTTGGTCGATCCTGATTTTCCAGGACGGATAGAGATTGACGCTAACAGCGGCGCGGTTTCCGTTGCAACACCGGACTATCGCCACATCACCTCGATCCGACACAGGCTTCGACAGCATACGCCGAGCCTGATGCATGTCAGTTTTTCCGCTGATCGACAGACAACACAGATATTCCGTATTGGCCGCGGCGAGGCCGCTTGGCAGGAGCCAAACGCGTAGTATTTCGACCGCACGCGCGTTCAACGCCTACAGCGCGCCCCAAGCGCGGAAACTTCCCTGCCCGTCAGTTTAAGCAAGCTAAAGGCGCACCGTTCGAACGTCTGTAACGAGGCAGCGACGCGGTCGTGTCCGTTGTCGAGCCGCAAAGTCTGCTTTCAAGCGCAGGCAAAGTTTGCCTGAACGGCGGGAATGGGGGCGCGAAGCGGCCAGGGACACCGAAGTCCAGCTACCGAGATTCAGCGTCCTCGAAAAAAACTTCAAACTCGGTCGCCAGGCGTTCCGGAACTTCTTCCGGCAGGAGATGGCCAGCGCGCGGGATGATTCCACCCCGGACCCGCCCCGAGATCGCCGTGAATTGCGCATGCGTGATGGGTACACCAAACTCGCCGCCCCAGGCCATGACAGGGATCGCGAACCCGGCTTCACCAATGGCACGCATCTGCCGGGCCGTTTCAAATGTGGCGCGATACCAGCCGACCGATCCGCTGATGCCGTTCGGACTACACAGGCTGTCAGCATAGACGCGACGATCATCGGCCGTGACGGCATCGGGGTTCGGCGCGTGCATCAATGGGATGATCCAGTCAACGAACGCTTGTTCCTTGCCGGAAATCAAAAGTTCGGCGAGGCCAGGCGCCGTGTTGAACCCGAAATGCCAATAGCCGCCATAGGTTTCTTCGCGATAGGTGGTGAACTGGTCGAGATTGAAGCCCACCAAAGGCTCGTCGAGATACGTCATGCTGAGAGTTGCGTCTGCTTGCGTCCCCGCGAAGACGAAGGCCACGAGCGCGCCCATGTCGTGCCCGACGATATGCGCTTTCCTGATCCCGAAATGCTGCATCACCCCGCGGATATCGGCCGAAAGTGTTGCCGCATCATAGCCAGAATCGGGTTTGTCCGAACCGCCATAGCCGCGCATGTCAGGAACGATCACGAAGCGCTCTTTCGATAACAGCGGCGCGAGCTTCCGCCAGGTATGCGACGTCCCCATCCAGCCATGCATCAGCACGAGAGCAGGCGCGCCCGGCTCTCCCCAGGTCTGTACCTTGTAGGTCAACCCGTTGGTGGGCACGAAAGACGTGTTTGGCAAAGGCTCGGAAGGCAGCGGGCTGTTCATGGTCTGGCTCGGCTCCAGGTGATAGTCGTGGCGAAATTGCGATCGAGTTGGAATGGTGTCAGCGGTGATCCGTTGCGGCCGCAGATGGACCAGTTCCGAAGAAGTCGGAAAGAACCTTCGCCAAAGCCTCGGGATTCTCATCGCCCAGCCAATGTCCGGCTTCGGGGATCACCGCGCCCGTGACATGGGTCGCCACCGGGCGGAAAAGCTGTTCGATATAGGGCCCGCCGCTCATCGCCCCGCCGATTCCAAGGACCGGGATGTCGAGGGGCACAGCTGCAAGCCGTGCATTGTCGGCGGCGTCCTGCCAGACATTGGCGTAGTACATGATCCCTGCGCGTAGGGCACCCGGGCGCTGGATTGCGCGGAGATAGGCCTCGAAGTGCTCTGGGCTGACCGCTTCGCCGTCATGGGCGATGTGCCAGAAGAACCAGCTGAGAAGCTCGCGTTCCCGGCCCTGGAACGCCATGATGGCCACGTCGGGGACGGTGAACAGACCAAGATGCCAGTTTGACCCGTTGTTCCACTCCGGCGTCGGCACCATGAACGACTCATAGCCGAAGCCTGCAAGGCCGAATTCCATCACAGCCAGCCTTGCCACCCTGTCGCGATGGCCCGCAGCGAGCGCATATGCGACGCCAGCACCGAGATCATAGCCCGCGACATTCGCTGTGCGGATCTCGAGTGCATCCATGACCGCCGCGATGTCGGCGGCCATTGTTACCTTGTCATAGCCATCGGCAGGAATTGACGAATTCCCAGCACCGCGCAGATCAGGAACGATCACCCGGAAATGCTTGGCCAGTGCAGGCGCAACCTTGTGCCACATCAGCCCATGCTGCGGCCATCCATGGAGCAGGATGAGCGCTTCTCCCTCACCTGCCTCGCGCACAAACAGGTTGATGCCTGGCGCAGTCTGAATCCGGTGGGTGCTGAAAGTGGCAAAGCCGCTGGGTTTCGCAGCACAATCGAAGCCGGTAGGCGAAGCCAACGGTTCGGATGCAGCCGGGATAGGGCCGAAGGACGTCATGAACCTATACCTTTCGTGATGCGTGCCTGATCGAATTTGCGATCGAGTTCGGTTTGATCGAAGGCGGTCAAGCGACCCATGTCACCGGCCATGAAGCGGGCCTGAAACGCGCGGGCCTGCGCTTCGCTGGAGGCGACAAAAGGGCCGGCCGGAACAACGGAATGGCGCAGGGGCGGACCGCCAAAGAGGGTCAATCGAGCATGACCGCGCGCGGTCAGGCGAAGGACGGTGCTGTTGGTGAAGAAGGTGCTGGCGGGTCCTGCGGTGCCGGCGGTTGTTTCAACTTCGCCCGCACGGATCACGGCAAAGGCCGTTTCACCTTCCGGAATTCGCTCTTCCAGAACTGCACCGTCCTGCAACTCCACGTCCACAATCCGCGCAGAAAGCGGTGCGTTGATTGGCGATATCAGCCCGGCGGATGGCCCCAGCAGGACGCGGCGCAGAACACCATGCGATGCGATCGTTGGCACGCTAGCGGCCGGCAGATGTAACGCGGCAGGTGTAACCTCGCGATCGTTGGCGGCGTGGTCGATCCAGATCTGCAAGCCAAGCGCTGACCGTCCGCTGCGGGTGACCGTCTCCTCATGCATCACGCCTGCGCCAGCAACCGTCAGGTGGAGCGCGCCCGGCGGGATTTGGTTCCTGTTGCCCAGCGCGTCCTGATTCCAGAAGCCGATCTCGCTTTCGGGAAAGATGTAGGTCGCAACGGAAAAACCGGCATGCGGATGCGGCGGAAAAAGGGGGCCGCGCATCTCGAAGAGCGAGACCACGAGGAATGGATCGATCCGCCCGCCGAGGCTACTGGCCATCAGGTCGCGTGTGACCAGTTCCGGGCGGTTGATACCCTTCGGCATCTTGAAGAGAGAGACCTCTGGCGGCATCGCGGCGTCCTTTCGCGGGTCGGAAAAGGACTAGATGATCCGGCCTGCGGGATGTTAGAGTTAAATATTGGAGATACTATCCGGATTTTCGAATGGTCTATCGAAACCTCAACCATCTCGTGACGTTTGCCGCGCTGGCGGAGGTCGGCAGTTTTGCAGGTGCTGCCAGACGGCTGCGGCTACCCACCTCAACGGTCAGCGAGCACGTCGCCGCTCTGGAAAAGAACCTCGGCGTGCAGCTGGTGATCCGGACGACCCGTCAGAACCGTTTGACCGAGGCAGGCCAGCTGCTTGCCCGAGGGGCCGCGCGGATGGTCCAGGAGGTTTCTGAAACACTGGCAAACGTTGAGGCGCATGTCGCCCAACCCACCGGAATACTGCGCCTGAGCCTGCCTTTTGCCTTCGCGGCGGATATTGTGGGGCCGGCTGTCGGTCGTTTTGCGGCGCTCTATCCGGGCATTCGGCTTGAAATCGCAGTATCAAACCAGATCGAGGATTTGATCGCCGGAGGGTTCGATCTCGCTGTGCGAATTGGACTGCTGGAGGATAGCAGCCTCATCCGCCGCAGCCTCGGAACCATGTCGCAGGATATTGTGGCTAGCCCTGCCTATCTTAGTGCACGCGGCAGGCCCCAGACTATTGCAGCGCTCGCCGGGCATTGCATCGCCGGATTCAAGCCGGAAATGAACCTCTCCTTGCGTGGACCTGATGGCCCAGTTGGCGTGACGCTTGCCGCGCAGGTGGCGGTCAATGATCCGAAGACCCTCGTCGCTGTCATTCACGGGGGCGGAGGAATTGGGGTGATCCCGCGCTTCCTTTCTCAGGAGAGCTTGGATGAGGGGACCCTTGAAATCGTGTTGCCCGAATATCGTCCCGCGCCTGCGGAAATGTCGATTGTTCATTACGGTGCGGCAGGGGCGAACTCACGGGCTGACCTGTTCGCGACCTTTCTGCAAGCCGAGGTACAAAGGCGATGGAGCGGAATGAGAAGCTGAAACCGCAGATTTTCTAGATAGCTCCGATGATCGCTCCTCGGCCGAATAGCGGCTTTTGGCCGAATGTCGCTTTGGAATGATCGGCAGCTTTGAGAGCGCTGATCTGTCGAGCGGTATGCCTTGGGAAGATCCAAAGAAGCAACCGGATTTACGACTTGTTCTCGCCGGTTGTCTGTCCACGGCTTTGCAACGTCCTCCAAGCTCCCGGCGACAGCCCATAGGCCTTGCGGAACTGACGCGTCATATGGCTCTGGTCGGCGAAGCCAGCCTCGCCGGCGGCCTCGGCGAGACTAGTGCCGCGCCTGATCGCCCGGCGAACATGATCCAGCCGGCGCATGGTGAGATACCGATAAGGGCTTGTTCCGAATACCGCACGGAAGTGGCGGGATAGGGTGAAACGATCAAGCCCCGTCTCGCCTTCCAGTGCCTCTGAATGCACCGTCTCCCCGGCCATCTCATCCAGCAGCGCGCGTGCCCGCTCCACTGATCGAAGGCAGGGCTTGGCCCGCCGTTGCACCGGCTGCGACGGGTCTCGGCCGGCAAGCGCATCCGCGAGATCGGCCAGGAATTGGTGTTCCTGGAGATCTTCCATGGTGGTGTCGAGGTCGTCGAGCGCGAGGCAAAGCGCCCGCATCAGCCAGGGATCCGCCATCACCGCGTCTGTGGCGAAGGGCAAAGGCGCCGTCGGGTCGGCCATTGCGGCTCGCAGGAGGGCGGGTTCGATGTAAGCCATGCGATAGCGGAAGCCGCTGGTATCGCCTGCGCGCCCATCATGCAGTTCATCCGGATGGATCACGATTGTGTCGCCGGTCAGGCTTGTGGCTGGCTGCCCGCGATAATCGAAGCGCTGCACGCCATTGAGGGTAAAGCCCACAGCGTAGGTGTCATGCCGATGCGGATCATAGGCGTGACCGCTGAAATACGCCTCGATCCGCTCGATCCGACCAGGCGCACCATTCCGGATCCATCCACCGGGCGGCAGCCCCTCGCGGTCGGACGTGCACGATCGTTCAAGACCCGAACCGCTTACCCGATGCATATCCTTCGTCATGCAGAACGATATCCCGACTACCTTCACCACGCGAATCGCGATCATCCTGCGGGAAGACCTTGCGACTTGGCAGAAACTAAACGTCACCGCCTTCCTCGCAGGTGGCCTCGGTGGTTCCGACCCCGCGCTGATGGGCGATGCCTATCTCGATGCCGACGGAACACGTTACGGTGCGCTGATCGTGCAGCCGGTCCTGATTTTTGCAAGCGACGGCGACGAGATCAAGCGTGCGCATGCAACCGCATTGGAGCGTGGTGCGACGCTTTTCGTTTACACCAGAGAGATGTTCTCGACCGGGCATGATGCTGCGAACCGGGCCGCAGTCGCGGCGGTGCCTCGCGCTGACCTCGATCTCGTCGGCATCGCACTGCGCGATTCCAAGGCAACGGTCACGAAAGTCACCAAAGGCCTGAAACTCCATCCCTGAGGATGCCATGTCCGATCTGCTGAATCTCGATGCTGCTTTCGTCGAAATTACCGAGTATTGGTCGCCCCGCGTCGTCGCCGTCGCGAACGGCCAATATCTCAAGATCGCTCGCGTCAAGGGCGAGCTTGTCTGGCATGCTCATGCCGACGAGGACGAGTTGTTCATGGTGCATCGCGGCACCTTTGGGCTGAAATTCCGGGATGGCCGCGACATCCGGCTCCGGCCCGGCGATGTCTTTGTCGTGCCACGCGGCGTGGAGCATTTTCCCTATGCGGAAGAAGAAACAGAGGTGATCTTCTTCGAGCCCGCTTCCACCAAGCACACGGGAGATGTGATCAGCGAGAAAACCCGCTCGATCGAGGAGCAAGTGCGGCACTTCTCGCGCCCAAGTTGAACACTGCCAACGACTGCTTGCGGCTTGCGTTCGAGCAAGCACGACCGACCGGAATGGGGGCGCAGAGCAGACGAGCCGCCCATGCATATATCACGACTTGTGAAACACGAACCCGATCTAAAGACCCCCACCTCGGGGGGGGAGCATCGCAGTAGCTGCTCAGATAAGCATCGTAGCCTGAGAAACATCCTGCCACGCCCCGCATCACCTCCCCGGGGTGGTAGGTGGAGATCGGAATAGGCGACGGGCAATGGCCCTCTTCGCCGATCAACCGGGTCCACGACGCCTGCGGACCCCACGAAACAACGTGACGAGAAAAAAGCCGAGCGCGCCACCAGGGATCAGCAGGAGAAAGATACTCGCCAGCCCCATCTCGAAGCCGCCAGAACCACCCGATCCACGCTGAACGCCAAAAAACTCGAATAAAGTCCCTGCTACCATCAGGAGGAATATGCCCAATAGCGGGAGTATAAGGGATCCAGCCAGCCCCCACAGAAGAGATTGCAGGATAAGCTTGTGCATACCATTTGCTCCGCGTTGTATTCTTGGTTGAGTATTTGGTGGTTTCTGCCGTCATTGACCTTAACGCGCTGCACTGAGATCAAAGATGTTGGCGGTTTGGGCATCCACGAGTTCGCGGAGTCGCAAAGGCTGACTCAACCAAGCGAAAGATCAGCGCCAATCAATTGGATGGGTCTCGAGATAAATCCAAAAGCCGTAAGCCATGAGCGTCGGCACAGCTCCGGCAATCAGCAAAGCTATCGCGGTGCGCTTCTTGTGGCGGTGTGCGAGCGCGATACCGCCTCCCGTGAATAAAGCGAGGACGGTGAAGAGCGTTGCGCATATCGAAAGCTCCACAAACATGACGCCATCATAGACAAGCATGACCAAGGCGAACCAACCGAGGCCGAATAAGCCGCTGATGTTGATCGCGGCGAGGCTTGCAATGACCATGTCCATGGCTTTGCTCGCTTTGTAATCGATGCAGTCCCGCCGTTTGCGTGCTGCGAAAACCAGCAAGCACATGAGTGCCAGAGCGCCAGCACCGAAAACAAAGAGAAACGACGTTTTCAAGCCTCTGGCTCCAGCATGGAATACGAATACTGGGATGCACTTCAGACAATCAAGCGTTTGTTAAAGCGCTATGGAGACCCTAATCGTACCTGATTTTAACGGCGTAGCGGCATTGAAAACGCGCTGTTTGATCAGCTGCCCCTTGATGGAATGTCCGTTTCCGGTACCTCGCCAAGGCGCTCTGAACGACCGCCATGGGGGCGCGAAGCTGCCGACAAAATCGGAGCGCTTCCCCGCAACGGCCTTTGCCTTCCGCTGATGTGGAGAGAGCCTCTATGGTTTATTCTCTCGAGTCGGTCCTTCGACGCCATTGCCCCATCTAAATAACGCCTTCGGCTAACTGGCCGGACCCTGCTAGCAACACGCGACTACACCTTGTTCCCAGGCCCAGCCCGATGCTCCATATCCGGGCGGTTTTGCAGCCGGGCGCGCTGTTTCGGCAGCCGGTTCGCCAGGGCGGGTGGGAGCGGCTCGACATTGATGGTCCGACCGAGATCGGCGAGCCTTTCAGCGCGATCGAGCAGCGTCTTGAGCTGGGGCTTGGTGAAAGTCGCGTAGGCCTTGCGCTGGTTGCCGGACTTCACGAGGTCGGGATAGTCGAGCGTGTCGGGTGCAATCGTCTTCGCATCCCAGCCCTTGGAGAAGGCGGCAAGAGCCCGCTCAAGGGCCGGTAACTCGGTCAGGAAGCGGCGCCAGCGATGCTCGTCGAGGTCGAAATCGGCGTTCAGGCGTTCGCCGGCAATCCGGCCATAATTGACAAGCGCTTCGATCTGCTCCGGGGGCATATCGAGGTTGAGCCCGCCCTCGTCATCGCGGAGGCTGACCGTGACGATGCGCTCACGGTAGCCGACGAGGATCGATTGCAGGGAATCCTGCCAATCTTTCGCGCTGGCGAAGAGGCCACCCATGAATCCGCCGAGCCCCTTTACGCGATAGGTCGGCAACAATCCGCCGTCGGCGGGATCGAGCGGCAATTCCACTCTTTCTTCGGGCGACCCTGTCTTGCCTTCGCGTTCGGGATCCCAGCTGCCGAGCGAGATCCCGAATGTCGGTGTGGTCGGCAGAAACTGGTCAAAGAAATGGACCGGGAAATTGGAGGATACGCCGCCATCGGAGAACAGGCAGCGTTGCAGTCGTGGAACCTTGCTGTCCTCATCGATCGTGAAGTCCCGGCGGTAGAGCGGAACGATGGTGAAAAGCAGCGGGAAGCTCAGGCTCATGCGCGCCAGCACAACGACCGGCAGGTCTTCCGTCCTGAACAGGCGCAGATCGCCGCGTTCGCTGCCCCAATCCTCGCCCACCTCTTTCGTATGGGCGACCATGAAATCGACAATGCGATCCGGGAAGATCTCGCGGAATTCGCGGGGAGAATACGCGAAGATATTCTCGTCCATAGGCAGGGTGTAGGGCCGACGGCTGGAGACATCCGTTGTCACGGTCTGCAGCCGGATGCCCTTCTTCCAGAGCATACCGATGGTCAGCGGCCCCGAGCCTTCGGGAAGCCCGGCGACCTTGTCGATGGTATCGGCCATCCAGTCGCACAGGCCGGGCTCGGCGATGTCGGGTTGGGTGCGCCCCGGGCAAAGGCCGAAATCCCGGGCCGGCAGTTTTTCGGCGAGGTCCTTGTAGAGCGCATAAGACGGAAGCGCGAAGAGACCCGCGATGCCAACTCCGGTGGACACCAGAGTGGAGAACATACTGAAGCCGGACATCACATGGGCGAACAGGCCGGTACCCAACGCGCCTCCGGCAAGGCCGAGAATAGCCTTTGCGGGATAGGCCCGGATCAGTGCGGCCAACACGGCCGATTTCTTCTTCGTCATCCCGGCGAGTATGACCTCGAAGAGCGGGCGGAACTCGGGGCGAGGCTGGAACAGCGACAGCAGATGTTTCGAAAGGTAATCGGGAAGTTGCTTGATCTTGTCGAAGCCGCCTTCTGCACGGCCAAATTCTGCAGCAGCCGTGATGACGGCCGCGATGGCGCCAGCGGAAGTGCCGCCGATATTCTCGAACCGGTAGCGCTGGGCCAGCTCGACCACGGCCATCGGATAGACGACGCCGGAGGTGATCCCGCCCTTCATGACGAGATCGCAGCGGTTGAGCGGCATCGATGACCCTTGGGGCTCGGTCATGGCAAATCCTTCCTCAGGGCGGGGTGAGCGTGGCAAGCCAATGCTTGATCCATTGCCGGACCATCGCCGAATAGGGCTGGTCCGGCGCAGCCATGGACCGGATCTGGAGAACCGTCTGGTCGATCAGCCGTTCGATGGCTTTGACCGCCCTCCTGGCGCGCGGATCGTCAAGGGTAGCAAGGTCTTTCGCGACAATATCGAGTTCGACGATGATAAGCCGCAGGAAGGTCAGGTGCTGGATCACCCGGGTGCGCGCCTGGAGGAGGCCGAGACGGTTCAATCCGTAGATCCCAATGGAAGACGCTGCCCGTTGGGCCACGATATCCATCGTTCCGTTGGCGGCAATCGCGCCGCGCGGCACGACAAGACCGTAGGGCGTTGGCGCATCGACAATGAACCGGAGGAAGAGGTCCGGATCGTCCCGGCAGGGGTCCAGCAAGAGCGGCCGTTCGTTTGCAAGGGTTTCCGCCGGCTCCTTCACGCGGGTTGGTCCGTCAACCGGGAAGGAATTCGCCTTTCCGGACGTCCTGAGCACGTGGTTCGCAATTGGCATGTCCTGTGCCGGCGTCATCACGGCCGCGGCAGCTCCTGCCCGGGCCTGATCAATGACCTGCTCGCGCTTGCGATTGCAATCGAGGCACGAGGGAAGCAGGTTTTCCCAATTGGCTGCCAGCCACCAATAACCGGGATGCGTCTTGTCTTCGGTGATCTCGGCCTTCGGTCGGTAATGCTCGATATCGACCGGCGCCTGCGAATGATAGTCGCTCTCGCAATAGGCGCATTTCCCGTGGAACAACTGATGCAGCGCGCTTCGGATCGAATCGTGCTTGTAGGCGGTAAACTCGTAGGCCTTGCCAAACTTCCCGGTCGTCCTGAAGGCTTCGGCGCGCTCGGCGGCCCGGACTTTGGCTTGCTGGAACTCCTTCGCCGCCGGCGAATTGGGACCGATGAAAGCTTTTGGTAGGTCAACGTCAGCCCGCGCGACCTTACGCATCGAAGGCTCCCTGCAGGATGGACACGATCCTTTTTCGCGTTTCCTCGCGGATTTCCTGCCTTTTGGTATCCGGCAGTTCAGGACGTTGCCGGATGTAGTGCGCAACGGCGTCATGGACCAGGCGGGACACCTCGCTCCGCCCCAGCATCGGGGGTAATGCGGCATTGATCTCCGACATGAAGGTCTTTCGCAGGCGATCCGCCTCGGCCCCCGGCGCACCGGCAAGGGCGGCGGCGAGCTCGGCGATACTTGCGCCGGATCGCGGATCGTCGGTATCGAACAGGGCGAAGAATTCCGATTTCAGCAATTGTTCAATCGTCAACTGGCTGACATTGGGCAATTCGGCGAGGCGTTCGACCTTGACCGGCAGGTCCGTATCGGCCTGTTCGCCCGGCATCCGCCGTAGCACCATGACTTCGCCGTCGCGCATGCCGCGCAGACAGAGCGGATCATGGCTCGTGACGATGAAGGTTGCGGCCGGCAAGGCTTTCCGCAAGCCGTCCATGATCTGCACCTTCCATCGGGGATGCAGATGCGCCTCGACTTCATCGATAAGGATCAGGGCGCGGGCATTATTGAGATCGCTCGGGCCCCAACCGGACTTGCGGTCCTTCATCAGCCACCGGATCGTGTCGCAGGCCAGGGCGAGGACGGTCCTAAACCCCGAGGAGACCGCATTCAGCGGTGTTGCGGTCGCCGAACTTGATGGGGAAGGGCTCGTTTCGGTACCGGTGGACGAAACAACGACGCAATAGGTCTCTGATGGTCGGCCGGGCTTGGGCCGTCGCTCAATGTAGGAAAAGCCGCCGCTCGGCCCGAAAATGTGCCTCAAGGCGGCAATTACCGCATTGAAGGCCTGGTCATCCAGCCCGATGAGCCATTGCTCGGGGTTGGAAAGCAGATGATCACTCTGGAACAGGCTGATGACCGATCGTTCTGCTCCTCCCTCATGATAGGCCTTCTTGAAGTGGCGATAAGCGCCATAGGCAAAGACAGGCGGAATGCCCTCGGTCGGACCTTCGGATTTGAAGCCGTCCGGCCGGATCTCAAGGATGCTCTTCGCTTCCTGCCCTTCCGCTGTTGCAAATTCGAGTTCGACCAAGCCCGAGTGCTTCTGTGGCTGCTCAATGCCCATCTGCGCCGGATCGAGCAGGATGCTGCCCGGCTCTTCCTTGAGCGCCTTGCGCGCCTTGTCATCCACCAACGAGAGCGCCATGGCTTCGAGAATGGAGGATTTGCCCGCGGCATTCTCGCCAAGGATCAGCAGGCAGGGCGTCGGATCATCCGCCTTCTGGCGCTGCGGCATATCGAAATGCAGGTTTTCATGCGCCTTGTAGTTCTTCAGGCTCACCGACTTCAGGGCATAAACCGGCGGGGCTAGAGTCTCATCGAGAGCCAGCGAGATTGGAACCATCTCGGCTGAGGCCATGCTGGAACGGGTGTTCTCCTCCTCGACCAGGGTCGAAACGACAATCAGGAAGAACCCGATAAAGGCTTCGATCTTCTCTCCGTAGAAATTGAAGAAGTGCTTTTCGACGAGACTGTAACTTGGTCGGGCGGGAAGCGCTGCCGACATGATGTTGTCGACGATGTGTCGATACATCTCGATTTGGCGAAGCCTCTCGCCCACAAGCATGGAGCGGTTCAGGTTGAATTGCCGGATCGTGAATTCCCCATTCTCGGTCCGCGGATAGAGCACGCCGTCAAACGTCGAATGAAAATGGATCGAGAGGTCCTTTTCCTTGCAAGGATCGATCAGCAGGGCGTGTTCCTTGAGCGGCGAGGTCCATCGCCCATCATTCCGTGCAACGTAATCCCTGTATCGGCTGGTCGTGGGCAACGGGCTGCGGTCGCCGTTGACAGGAAACAAATTGGGTTGCTTTGGCCAGCAATCATCGCAGATCGGGTAGAGATTCTGCCAGGCATCCGCGAGCCAGCCATAAGCGAGGTGGTCATCCTCGCCTTTGGTCGGCTCGGCATAGCTGGTAGGCCGGAACCGGTACGGCGAAAGATCACCTCGGCTTTCGCAGAAGGCACAGCGATGTCCGAAGACCTTGCCGAGCTCTTCAGCCAGCGGGCCGTTCTTGCCCGCCAGCCGAGACGGCAGATGCCGGTCTGGCGGCCGTGTCTGGGCGCGTTCCCGTGGATCGAGTTCAAGGAACGCCAGATACTCCCGGCGCATCTGCACGAATTCGCTGCTCGCCAGAAGTTTCGGTGGCGATGCCGGGCGTTTTACATAGCGCATGGCTGGAACCCGCAGGATTGGACGTCACAACTGTGAAACCTCGTCCTTCCGCGCGTCTGTGGCAATATCCACAATGGCTTGCTGGGGTGCGCAACAGGTTCGTGCGTTGGTAAGTGTAAACTTGTGCTGGACCGCCCTACTGGAGCGGCGACTGCCGAACGCTATCCCGTTTTTCGCCAGCTCTGGGGTCGAGACCCTGAATCCATCGACCTGCCAGGTCAACAATTCGATTTGGGCCGCTCTGTGCAGACGTCTCTCAACACCGGCCCTGGCCTCTATCTCGCCGATTTCCGCCATCCCGCGCCAATGGCATCTGCTTCATTGCAGAACCAGCGTTTGCCGGTTTTGGGATCCATCACCACGCGGCCATAGTGACGCATTCCGGGGAGATGATAGATTTTCTCGCCCTTGTTGTTGACGTTGCCTTTGATGCTGCAACCCGGCGCTTCAGCAAGGAGCCCGGATTGCCAGCCCGGCGGCCGATCCGGCGAGCGTTCAGGGAGACCAGGAAGGCGGGCAATTCCGGCAATCGTAGTCGACGCTGGGCGCTTGTCGGGATCTTCCGGTGGGTGTTCCGCATCGAGTGTGGCGGGAGAGCCGTGGCGCCAATCCCAAGGCGCAGCAAATCGTCCTTGCCAGAGACCGCGGCGCTTAGACCGGGCGATGGCTTCATCAGGCAAGAATTCGACGGAGTAGCGTCGGAAGGCCAGTGCAAAGCCCTGCCGTACTAATTCTCGATTGAGATTGGTTCTTCCTGCGCGGCAAATTGCCAGCACACGCCCATAGGCGTCGCGCTTGTCACCACGGCATTCGACAGTTTCGCCCTCGACCAGCGATCTCAATTCACCGGCGGCCAACTTGCCGCAAGGCCAGCTCGTGCCATCGAGCAACTCGCAGTCCTGGCCGATCTCTGGCGCATCGATGCCTTGTAGACGGAACTCGATGCCTTGTATCACCAAACCGTCACCGTCCTTGACCGTCGCAGGCCCAACTACCGTTTGGGCGAAGGGGGTCCCGACAGACGCAAAACCCACCATGATTGCCAGCAGCATGGCATTCTGGTTGGAAGCGCTAAATCCGAATATCATCATGTTGCGATGTTCGGGTGCCCGGCCCTAACCGTCAAGCATGACGAGATACTGGCCTAGTATCGGGTTATGCCTGGTCATTCGAAAGCAACAGCAATCGCGAATGGACCCTGGCGATCCAAATGAGCCTCGGCTAGCTTCCGCCCATGGCCTATTGCGTCTTCATGCACAAACCGGATTCGATTTACGACGACAGTCCGGCGGTCCAATACCAGTTCCCGAAGCGGTACCTTGGCCGCGCGGAACCCAGCATCGGTGACTGGATCGTCTATCTCGAGCCCACCAAGGTGCGCGGCAGCCGCGGATATTTTGCTATTGCCCGGGTGCAGCAGATCATCCCTGACCCGAAGGCAGCGGGGATGTTTCTCGCGCTGATCGAACCGAATTCGTATCTCGACTTCGCCAATGCGGTGCCGTTCAGCGATACTGGCGGCCCGATCGAGCGTGGCCTCCTGAATGCCGAGGGCAAGCTCTCTGGAAGAGCCCAATCAGCGGTTCGGCCGATTTCCAATGCGGATTTCAACCGTATTCTTGATCGCGGTCTCGAAGATCGCGAGCCCCTTCTCCCGCGTGACGGCCAGTCTGCACAGGAACCGCTTGTTTTCGAGCAACAACGCGACCGCGTCCTGCAGCTGACCTCCCGTACCGTCCGGGATCGCGTCTTTCGCCGGATCGTCCTCCGCGCCTATGGCGAACGCTGTGCAGTGACAGGCCTCAAGCTGATCAATGGAGGTGGCCGGGCCGAGGTAAATGCGGCGCATATCCGGCCGGTCGAGGCCAACGGGCCTGACACAGTCCATAATGGCCTCGCGCTTTCCGGAACCGCGCATTGGATGTTTGATCGCGGCTTGATCAGCCTCGGCGATGATCTTCAGATCCTGATCTCGCGGCACGCGAATGACCCGGACGGCGTTCGGGCCTTCATCAATCGCTCAGGCTTCGCAAGCCCGCCAATCAACGGGAAAGACAGGCCGTACCCGCAGTTTCTGGCGTGGCACCGGGAGAATTGCTTCAAGTGTTAACGGCCCGAGCAGGCCTTCGGACAGCGCCCCCGCCCGCGTCGAATGGCGGCAAGCGGATGTTCAAACTGAAAACTGTGCCACCGCGCGCTCGAGCCGGTCCGAAAGGCGGCCCGGCATCACATCCCGATAGATTGAGGCCAGCGACTGGTAATACCAACGCGTTCCCTGGGCGCCGCCATTAAATCGATCCCAGAGCCCGTCGCCCTGAGCCCGATAGTCGAACAGGATGGCCTCGGCATTGTGGGTTTTGTCGGCCAGCGAGACGAGCAGGCTTTGGGGAGCTTTCTGGGGCAGCTTGGCGAGGTAGAGCTCCTTGCGACGACGCCAGGCCGGCTTCGGCTCATCCCAAGAGTCGGTGCAATCATAGACAATGTCGGCGACGGCTGTACCAAAACGCCGCCGGATTTCATCCAGCGTGTCCTGACCGCCCTGATCCTCTGCGGCATCATGCAAGAGTGCCCCGATGGCCTGGTCTTCGGTTCCGCCATGCTCGATCACGAGCGATGCGACGCTCATCAGATGCGAGATGTAGGGAATGCTCGTCCCTTTGCGCAGCTGAAGCCGATGCAGGTCATGCGCATAGCGAAAGGCATCGTCGTAGCGGGTTGTGAGCAAGGAAAGACCTCCGAATGTTCAAAATGATTGTCAGAATCCTATCGAGATTTCGGTCTGCTGCCCGTCAAGGCACGAAAGTGTCTTTTGCCTAATGAAGTCACGTTCTCAGGAAGTCATCGAAGAACTCGGATACAGGGTTTACGCCTGAAATGATCAAATGGTCGCGCGCCCTTGTGCACGCGACATAGAGCAGGTGCCGCTCGGTGTTATAGACCTCGTCTAGGTCAGCATCATCAGCAACATTTTGAATACGGGACTGCAGCGGCAGAACTTCATCATCGCAAGCCATTACAGCCACCGACCGAAACTCCAGCCCTTTCGCATAATGCATTGTGCTGACAGCAACGGTGCCGTTCTCAAGTTCGATTTTGTCGTTGATCTCGGTTGGCCTCAGACCAGTAGCCCTGACTGCAGAGCGGGCACGATCCAGCTCGTTTTCTGAGCGGACAAACACACCAATCTCATGCGGCTCGGCCCCCTCAGTCAGCCTTTCCTTAATCCATATAGCAATCGCCTCCGCCTCCAGTTCGGGCGTTTCGAATGCATGGACGCTTGGGGAAGGGCCATCGAACATCGAGACCGTTCCCGATCGGCTTTCAAGGTTGCCATCCACATCGGAAACAGACCCGGGCAGCAGTCGGTCAGCATGGAGCCGGATCTGGTGAGAGGTGCGGTAGTTGATTCGCAGGGTGGACGAGCGCCCGCGAACATCCAGTCCCAGCGCCTTCCATGAAAAGGGTTGTTGGAAGATGCGCTGCCCGAGATCCCCGGCGAAAAACAGCCCGTCCGGGCGATCAGCGGCCAAGACACCGAGAAAGCGAGCTTCCGCCACCCCAAGATCCTGACATTCATCGATGACGGCATGGTCGTAGACCCGGCCCGAGGAATCGGCCATCGCCGTAGTCACCTTGTCAAAGACCTCTGACCACGTGACAACCTTGCGGTCCATCAGACCGCCGCGAACCCGCTCGAAGATCTCCCAAAGAATCTCGCGCTGTTTGCCGCCAATACGGGTTTTTCTGCCCAGACGCGAGACATCGCGATACTCTTCCCAGGACTTGAGCTGCCACGCATCGACAACCTCGGACCATTCTCCAAGCAGGAATTGCAGGGAAAATCTGTGTCCACCGACATCGCTCGCTGCTTTGGCGATCAACGCCCTGATCTGCGCCGCCGCAGCAATCTGCGGCTGCCCGTAGCGCTCCGCATAGAGATCATAGCCAACAGCGGTAATTGGCTTGACGGTGATCCGCGATGCTATCTCAGGTTCGCCGGAAACGAGGCTCGCCATTTTCGATCGGAGGGAATTCGAAAGCGGTTTGGAGAAGGTCATCAGGAGCACGCGCGCCTTCGGATTGCTGCGCGCCAGATGGACAGCGCGGTGCAGCGCGACAATTGTCTTTCCGGTTCCGGCTGAGCCCGAGACCCTGGCCGGACCGGAAAAGCCTCGCTCGACCAACGCCTGCTGAGCCGGGTGCAAAAATACGGCCCATTTGTCCCAAGGATAGTCCAACGCTTGCCGCAACTCATCGACATTCGTGAGGACGCGGAAACGGCGCTTGGCGTCGGGATGACTGAAGGGATCGGCCTCGACCGGGGCCGGCTTCGGCGGTTCGGGCTGCTCGCCCACGGCGAGTTTCAGAAGTGCTTCCTGCGCTTCCTGCGGCAAATGCGTGATGATATCGAAGAGCGTGTCCTCGGTCGCCTTGCGAACGTCATCAACCCATTCTTCGGGCACGCCGAAGGCCATCAGTTCGTATTTCCGAAGATTGTCGAACAGGCTAACCTGTGGCCTTGCAGCAGGATCAGGCGCCGTTGGGCCTCCAACCTCCTTGGTCTTGAAGATCTCGATCTCTTCGACCCGCTCGCGCACCTCGACGAGCTGCATGGCTCCGGTCGTCGGATGGCGCTCGATCTTGCGCCGTTCGGCCCATCGATAGGCGTCGTCGTGGTGATCGACATAGGCGAGAAGGATCCCGCCCTGCGAGCGGTGAACGATGATGCGGATGTCGGCATTCACACGCAGGGACCAGAAATTCGCGTCCTTGGCCCGGTCCAACTTGTGGAATGAGAGCCCGGGTGCGGACGGGTCCATTTGCAAATCGAAAGCTGTGGTTTTAACAGCCTTCTGCTCTTGGGACGTCAGTCGTCCGAGACTGTCGGTGAACGTGTCCGCGATCCGAAATTCCAAGTTCATGGTGTCCAATGCTTGAATTCGATTTCAAAGATCCCGGGACTTTGAGAATAGTTTAGGCCCCTTGCGTCTGTGAATGCCAACCAGTACAACGATGCTGGATTAGATTTCATCCGCCGTTTGTTTATTCCACCAAATTTTAATTCTAATTTACATTCAGATTCTTGGAAAAATGAAATTTCTCTTCGAACTCCTAATACTTGACGGATTATTGATTTTTTAAAAACCGTATGTGCTTTGCACTCTACACCTAAGAATAGCTGTTCATGCGTCGGTTGCTGTCCGTCAGGCACATTGTGATCTATTAAAACGAGGTCGATCTCGTGATAACCACTCTTGTCACCAGTACCACCGGACAAAGCTGACCCCAGCGTCTGGATTTCGATGTCCGTGTGCAGCTCAAGCATGCGCCCGAGGCCCGCAATCTCAAAATATGACTTTGAGCGATCTATGTTTCCCGGACTAGCCTTGAAATCGACAGTGCTCCCCTTGAACCTGATGGTCACCGGGTAGGCGGACTTAAGCCAGTCGAGGGTTCGGACCAAGCAATAGAGTTCATAGATCTTTCCGTCGGTAGCAGAAGCCACCGCTCTTTTTGCGGAGACCCGGTGATTGATAAAGAATTTTCGTATCTCGGTCTTTGCCTTTGCCTTGTCCCAAGTCACTCGAGGTCACCTCTATCGCGGATCTCAACAAGTTGGCCAATAAGCTTTTCTAGATCTTCGAGAGCATGCGAAGCGCCCTCACTTCCCTCAAGACGCTCTTGGGGCTCACGCCCCTCAACAAGGGCGCGCTCTGGGTCAAACCAAACGATCGCCTCCTTCGGGCGTACTCCCTCGTCGATAAGCTCTTCTAATCTTTCAAATGACTGTCGAAGCGTACTAGGCGACCGAACGGAAATGTCGCGACGAAGAGCTTCAAGCATTTCATTTACGAGGTACTTTGGCGGTAGGAGAAAACGTTCGGATCCTTTCCTCTGTTCATAGTTGCTCAGATCGGCGATCTCGTCGTGGCCAATGTTGCGCAATTCAACCTGAATCAGTTGGACAATTTCTCGCCAGTCTTCTTCGTTCATCACCCCACCCCAAACACCTTCATCACCTCATCCCCAAGGTGGTTGATCACCTTCACGGCGATGCGTCCGCTCTTCGGTTTCGGGAACGGCCGCGACGTATCCGAATGCAGGCTGGCCCAGGCCTCCTCGTCGATCTCCGCCTTCAACGTTGTTTTCAGCGCCTTGTAGGGGTCGTTCGCGCCGAGGAAATAGGCGTGGCGGACGAAGAAGCTCTCTTCGTTGTAATCGGTGTCGAGCATCCAGAGCGCGATGCCGTCAGTGCCTTCGGAGATCACCTCGCCGGTCTGCGGTTTGAACACATCGACGCCGAACACCTTGACGCGGATCATATCATCTTCGGCATCCTCGATCTGGATATCGGGCTCGCCGAAGATCACGAACAGATTGCCCGCGCCGGTCGCCTTGAGGTCGGCACCCATGTGCAGATCGGGGTTCATGCGGGCTTTCAGCACCGGCAACCGGCCGAGCTTGTCAAACTCGGCGGAATGGGCGTCGTAATTGAAGGCGCAGGCGATCAGCACATCGAAGCCTGCATCGCCGGCTTCGCGCGCGGCGGCGACGAGATCGGGGCGAGAGACGGTGCCGAATTCCGGGCCAATGAAGATGCCGGCACGTTTCTGCTTCTCGCCCTCCCTGAAGGCGCCTTCTGCGCAGATAAAGCGCCCCGGCCAGCCAGTGAGCGCGGTGAAGGTGATCCGATCCTCCTTGTGCGCCTGCTGCACCCCGGCGGCCTTGAGGTTCTCGAGGATCATATGGGCGAAGTCGGTCACGCTCTCGTCGCGCTCGGCCGCCTTGCGCTTGCCCTCGGCGGCTTCGAGCACATCGATCAGCTCGTCGTTCCAGTCGACAGCCAGCGTGCGGTGGGGCGAGAGGCTCTCGACCGTAAAGGGCCCTGCGACGCGGATGCGATCCTTGTCCGTGTAGGGCTTGTCGTAGAGATATTCATTGTCAGCCTTGGCGGCGATCGAGGCGTCGATCTCCTTCTGCCGAGCGATGCGCGCTTCCCAGAAGCGGGCGAGCGCTGTTTTTGCGGCGGCTGGCCAAGCCTCCGGCGCTTCGCGTGGGATCTCCCATTCCATGAAGCCATTGGCCGGCGCCATTTCGCCAGAGGGCAGTTTCACCTCGCCCGAGGCGGTGAAGTCGATCTTCGAGCCCGCACGGCCGCCGATTTCCACCTTGAAGGGCACGGAATGGCCGGCGAGCACGGCGTTGAGGCTGGCGCGAGCCTCCTCGACGGCTGGCTGCCGGCTTGCCCAGATCACATCGATCTCGGTGTTGTTGGCGATGCTCTTGAGCGTGATGTGGGGCACGCGCTCATAAACGAAGCCATGGCGGATATCGCCGCGCGTTGGTGTGGTCTTGGGTGGTGTGCGTGTCACCTCGCCTTCCTTGCGCTGTCCCTCAGGGCTGTCCGCGAGGAGATAATAGGGGTAGCGAGCGCCCATCAACCGCGAGCGGGCCAGCGCGATGGCGACGCGGCTGGTGTCGATGGTGATCCAGCGTCGCCCCCATTGTTCGGCGACATAGGCGGTTGTGCCGGAGCCGCAGGTGGGATCGAGCACAAGATCGCCAGGATCTGTCGTCATCAGGATGCAGCGTTCGATGACCTTCGGTAATGTTTGGACAACGTATAGCTTTGCTAGAGTTTGGTTGTCGCCCGAACTCGCATCCGACCAGACATTGGAATGTGGGAATGCCGCAAAGTCGTCGATCCCACGAAGGTAAGTAAGCGTCTTGCCTGCTCCCCTTCCAAAAAGTCGATTCGCCTTCTTCAACACATCAAGTCCGGAAAGAGAGGTCTTCCAATGTTGGTTAGTACCACAAGGGTATATGACGCCTTCATACTGCACAGGCTTAGAGCCTTCAGGCGTCGCGCCTTGCGACCTAAGGTTGTCAAGGCGAAAGACCAAGCCGCCATCTGGCAAAGGGACTTCTGCAGATTTCTCTGCACGTTCCAGATTTCGTAATGATCCGTCTGGAAGCCTCAGTAAGGTGTATTCTGCTGACCCTTCTCCACCAATTTCTTTCCGCCGATAAGGTTGCCGGTACTTCACCTTCTCCGAATTGCGCGCGAACCAGATCAGGTAGTCTGTCACGTTGGGAAGTGTCGAAGCTGCGTGCCCGGTTGTTTTCGTGAACGTAATAAGTGAGACGAAGTTTGTGTCCCCAAACACCTCGTCCATCAGCGCCCGCACGCGGTGCACATTCTCGTCCCCGATCTGCACGAAGATGCTGCCGCTCTCATGCAGCAGGTCACGCGCCACGGTCAGCCGGTCGCGGAGGTAGGTCAGGTAGGAGTGGATGCCGTCCTTCCAGGTATCGCGGAAGGCGCGCACCTGTTCCGGCTCGCGGGTGATGTGGTCCTTCGCGCCATCCTTCACATCGCGTGACGTGGTGCTCCATTGGAAGTTGCTGTTGAACTTGATGCCATAGGGCGGGTCGAAATAGATGCACTGCACCTGCCCGCGCAGGCCTTCGCGCTCGGCAAGGCTTGCCATCACCGACAAGCTGTCGCCCGAGATCATCCGGTTCGACCAGTGCTGGTCATGCGCGTAGAACTCGGTGGCGGCTTCCTTGTCCCTCAGCCCGTTGAAATCGGCGAAAAGATCCGGCGCTGCGGGCGCGGCTTCATCGGCCCGTTTCTTGGACTCGCGCTTCAGATCATCGATGATGACCTTGGGGTGCACCTTCTCCTGAATGTAGAGCGGCGGTGCCTGGACGATGAGATCGGACCAATCCTGCTCATCCTTGCCGCGCCAGACGAGCTGCGGATCGAGATCGCGGTTACGTCGCTCGTAAGCAAGCTGAACCGGTGTCTTGTCCTCCTCGCGCATCACGCTTTCATATTCGGCCGTGGGGATGTTCTTCCGCGTGGCCGCATCATGCCGGAGCGCTTCAACAGAGAGGGGCTTCTTGGTCATGGGGTGGTCTCCGGCAGGATCTGCCTCAAAACATCCAGATATTGCGTGACGCTGCCATGCAGCCAATCGATCGCGTCAGGCCAGTTGGCGCGGTCCGTGAGGTCGACATTCTTCTGCCGGCCCAGAAAGGTGTTCTCGCGATCTCCCCCGAACCTTGCACCAAGCCGGGTTTCGAGCGCCTCGCGATGCGGTTCCAACAGGGCGCGGGTTTCGGTTCCGTCGGCCCCGCGGCGGCTGCGTACGAAGAGCCCGAGCATCCTTTGCCCGACCCAGACAGAGATCATGATCTCGCCGGTCGCATCCGCCTTCAGCCAATTGCTGCTGACACCCACGGCGCCCATGCCCAATGCCTCGGCTTGTGGGTGCCTTGCGAGATACTCCAGCCAGAAGGCTCGCCTGAACTCGACAACCTCCGAACTGGTTTCGGTTTTGCGCGCGGTGGCCTGCAATTGCCGCTCCCAGAGGCTGGGGCGCTCCAGCACTTCGAAAATCGGGGCGGCAGGGCTGTCTCCGATGCGCACAACGCGCAGCCGGACCGCGAAAAAGCTGAAGGCATCCGAGGTGTGTTCGTTCAGCCATTTGATGGCCGAGATGTGCGGTTCGCGGAACTCGGTCGCGATCCAGATCACGGTTTTCGCCTCCAGCCCGGCGAGATAGGTAAGGATCTGCCCGAGGTGCCGATGATCGGTTGTTTCAAGCTGGTTCTCGATCAGCACCAGGCTGTCATCGATCAAGCTGCGTGCGAGGATATCTGCCGAGAAGCTTTCGACGGCGACCTCTGTTGCCTTCAGTTCAAGGGGAAGGCCAATCACCTGTCCCAATTGGGGCAGGTTTTCTGCAAGCCATGGCGTGAAGTTCCGGGCCTCGTTCGGCCAAGCCAATCGCGCGTCAATGTTGGTGAGTTGTCCGATATCCATCAGACGTTATCCGTGCAGAACGATGCGACCAGCTTGCCGAACTCCGCCTCGATCTCATAGACGGCGGTGAATTCGGCAAAGGCCCAGCGGCCGAACTTGCCCAGGTTGTTCACCCCTGGCACCCAATAGGCGCGCATGGTGTTGGCCTTTTCTTTTGCGTCCTCGCCCCTGAAACCCTTGATCTCGACGATCAGGTTCAGTGGTTCGGCCTGACCGTCATTCACCTGCACGATGAAATCCGGGATATACTTCCGGGGCGTGGAGCCCATCAGATAGGGCACTTCGAGGCCGAGATTCTGGTTCTTCACATAGGCGCGCACCTTCGGATGCGCCTCCGCCACGCGGCAGAATTCGGCCTCCCAATCGCTGTCGCAGACAACCCAGTTGACGTGGCATTTCCGGGGATCGGTCTGCCAGCGGGTTTCCTTGGACGTTGTGAAGTTGACATAGGCGGTCGAGCCGGTCGGGTTGTAGGCATCGAGGATGGCCTTGACCGGGTTCTCGCCAACCAGGCTCAGCGTAATGGCGGCCTTGATCCGCTCGGCGGCCATATCGGCGATTTCCTTGTAGACCAGCTGTGCGGGAAACGTGCCGCCGGTGCAATTGAGGTAGCCGCCATCGAGCCATTGCCGCGTGATGCGTTTGAGCTGCCCGAAAAGATGAAGCTTCGGTTCTTCTCCAGGATCCCGGTACTTGTTGTAAAGCAGGTGCTTGGCGAGATGGAACAAGATCGTCGACGACCGCATGTCCTGAAGATGCGCGATCGTCAGATCGACACCCTCGCCGATAATGCCCTGGTTCTTCGTGACGGATGGCCCCACCAGTTCCGGCGTGAGGTTCAGCACGTGATCCGGCCCGAAGGTCGCTTCCAGCCGCTCGTCGGGCAGTTCGACGCGATAGCCTTCCACTCGGGGGAAGGTGATCTCCAGAGGATCGCGATCCGGCTTGACCGCATGAACGCGGACGGTTTCGCGTGGCTTGGCCGGCGGCGAGACAACCGGCTTGGCGGCGAAGTCGAACGGGATGCCGAGCACATCGGCATATTCCACATTGAACAGCCCCTCGTCATTCAGATCGTAGGACTGGCGGCGTAGGCCACGACCGACGACCTGCTCGCAAAGGAGCTGGGTTCCGAAGGCGCGAACACCAAGGATATGCGTAACGGTATTCGCGTCCCAGCCTTCGGTCAGCATCGAGACGGAGACGACACAGCGGATCTGCTCGCCGAGCTTGCCCTTTTTCCCGACCGTGTTCATGACCTCGCGCAGCAGCGTGGCCTCGTCGATTGTTTCCCCCGCCCGGATGTCGCCTGTCCGCTCGACCATTTCGCGGCGGAACCGCTCGATTTCATCCGCCGCCATTTCGCGGAAATCCTTGTCCAGCGCCTCTCCGGATTCGAGCTGGGCGCTGTCGATCAGGATGGTGTTCGGACGGGGTAATCGATTGCCGAAATCGTCGTAATTGCGGAACAGCGCCAGCCGTCCGTTTTCGAGCGCCGTCGAACCGTCATCGTTTTCACGATCGAAACCCGAGACGTATTTGTAGATCAGCTCGGATGTCGACGTGTTGTTGCAAACGACGATGAAGACCGGTGGGACGCCAATCCCTTCCTTTTCCCAAAGCTCGAATGTCTTTAGATAATGCCCATATAGCGCCTCGAGTGCTGTGAGGAGTTCCGCGGGCAAGCTGAGCGGATCGAGGGATTTACCGGAACCGCCTCTCCCTTTTTTCGGCAGCTTCTTGCCGATATGTTCCCACAGGTTTCTGAACTTGGGCGTATCCCCGCCGGGCACGTTATCGGCAACGGGCACGCGAGGAAGTTTCACAATGCCGCATTCGATCGCGTCCATGAGCGAGAAATCGCTCATGGTCCAGGGGAAGAGCGTGCCCTCGATGTAACCTGATCCTCGAAGGAAAAACGGTGTCGCAGAAAGATCGTACACCAAAGCAACGCCCAACTTGCGTTTGACGGCTTCAAGGCCGGAAATCCACATGCGGGCGGCCTCGTTATTCTCCTTGGCCTCTTCCTTTTCCTCGCCCTTCAGGTCGTCTTCTGTTTCGCCGGTTCCGTCCTTCACACGTTCCCGATAGCAATGATGAGCCTCGTCGTTCAGCACGACGATGTTCTTCATGCCCATCAGTTCCGGCATTACCCTCTGAAGCATCTGACCCTCGGTTTCGAGGGTCTGCATCTTCTCGCCACGCCACCCTTCAATCGCTGTTCGGGTGCCCTTTGCGAGTTCCATCCGCTCGCGCAGTTTGAAGGCGTGATAGTTCGTAATGACGATCTTCGCCCGGTCGATATCAGCAAGCATGTCGGGCGGGACGATTTCCCGGTGACGATAATAACTCTCGGGATCATTGGGGAGGAGAACCCTGAGACGATCCCGGATTGTGATCCCGGGTGCGACGATCAGGAAACCCCTCGAAAACTGCTTGCTGTTCGGGTGCCGTACGGCGTTGACCGTCTGCCATGCGATCAGCATTGCCATGACGGTTGTCTTGCCTGCACCGGTCGCCAATTTCAGCGCAAGGCGCAGCAGTTCCGGATTGGCCTGCGCGTTGGCCCCCTTGATATGCGTCCAGAACTTCGCAACCCTCGGGCCGAGTTTCGGCGCAACCTCGACGAGCCAGATGGCAGTCTCAACAGCCTCGATCTGGCAGAAGAAAGGACGAATACCCTCGAACTTGTGGTTCCGCCAGTGTTTCAACAGCCTAGCCGTTTCCGGCGTGACCAACCATTGCTCAGGGTTGGGCAGGTTGCGCCAAGCCTCAACATAGCTTCGGATCTCGTTGATGATCGGCGTGGGATTATACTCTTGGTCCTCGGTGGATATCTCGTCCTCCGAACCAAGAACCAATGAACCCTGCTTATTGCTTGCTCGCCGCTTCTTTGGTTTCGGCACCGGCGTGATCAGATCGGATCGCCGACGTGCTTCAAGAATCCGATTCGTTGGCTGACCGTCGCCATCCAGTTCCCAATGACGCCCCGGATACGCATAGGGTGAATTCAGGATAGGTTTTTCGAAGAATTGCTCAGCCATTTCCACCATCATGCAATGCGCACGCGCTTTGTGAATTGGAAGCTGGAAATACGATGACGTTGCCCCCAAGTTTTATCCAGTTCTGAGTTCGTTTCCGGGGTTGGGATTGCCCTGCTG
>NZ_JARJNS010000013.1 GCF_030143245.1 Rhabdaerophilum sp. SD176
CCACAAGGCGTAAAACCCGCCGAGGCTCTAATCGCCGCTGGATGACAACTCAGTGGCAGGTCACTTGCGTGCGAAATGTTCCTTTTTTGTTCTCACCAATCAGAAGGGAAGGGTGCTCACGATGGACCAGGCAAAGGGCGCGCGCGACGCAGAGGCCATCTCCCCCAAAAGACCTGAATGGAAAAAAGCACGTGCTTGACGACCTGCTAACAACGCGGGAAAAATCTTTAACCCGGATCACTTCTCACCGAAAAACCCGGGCCAAATCTCAGCGGCAATTAATAGTCTGACAACCCACTCTTGCTTCATAACGGCCCTAGGATAAGCATGGTGTCGCA
The DNA here is from genome assembly GCF_030143245.1 of Rhabdaerophilum sp. SD176. GTDB lineage: Bacteria > Pseudomonadota > Alphaproteobacteria > Rhizobiales > Beijerinckiaceae > Rhabdaerophilum. Next base: position 339 of record NZ_JARJNS010000013.1, read on the forward strand.
AGTTACGGCTTCTTCTGGTCCCAATGCAGATGTGCGGGTGCGGATCATCACGCGCCACTCCGGTGCTGTTGAGTGGTTGAGTCAACGCGGAGTTCTTGGTGAAGTTGAGGCGCATCTTGATATCAAGACGGTCAAGAAAGGTGATGTTCTGGTTGGGATTCTACCCCCAGCCTTGATCCTGGATGCCCAAAGGCTGGGCGCATCTGTCTACCTTATTGTGATGGATTTGCCGGAATCGGCTCGGGGGCGTGCCGATTTCAGTGTTAAGGAAATGGAGGGTTTTGGCGCACGACTGGAACGCGTGGTGCTGCATGCCTATCCTGTGTCTCCGGAACGTTTTTCCTCAGACGGCTTGCTGCGCCCATCGCTCGCAGACCCACCGGCAGCGGCGGGTGCTGCTGGCGCGCCTCTGAGACTGGCCCTCAGGCGATTTTTCCATAGCCTCTCCTTTGCCTTGCCGAATGGCGTACGGGGTCGGTTGAAGCAACTGGGGCGTTGGCTCGGCTTTGAGCCGTTCCGGCTAGCGGTTTCAGGTGGGATCGCTGCGGCGATCTTGGCCTATTGCGTCGAATATCTGCGCAGCGTGGGGCTGACAGGAAGCTTCTGTTTTCTCGGTGACCAGCTTAGAGGTGCCGGGCTCGGCGGCATTTTATGGGCATCCCCGGGCACGGCCGATAAATGTGTGGAGGCGTATAAGGAATTTGCTCTGTTTCCGATGGTTTTTGCCGGGCTTGGTGCTGGTTTAATGATGTTGATCGGCATCTATGCAGTGCGTCAGGTGCAGTGGAGCAGGCTTGATGCCGTGCCGGACAGCGAAGACAAGACTCGGGTCCTGATTACCGGACTCTCGCGGATGACTCCCGCTGCACGGGAAAAACTCGGCATTGTTCAGGCCGCTTTTGCGGGTGCCCCGGAGATCTATGTCAAATGGCAGCAAGGTGAGGGCGCTAGCCATGACAATCAGAACGAAATCAATCGCCTTTTGAACGAGAAGTTTCCTGATCGAAACATCGATCCTGCTGTTTTCGGCACGAGCCAAAACTGGCAACAACTTATTCGGGCGATCGAATATCACCGCACAACGCTTGAACGCGTCCTTGTCCTGCCGTCAACGGAATCACTTAAGCTATGGGACCAATTTGCTGCGCCATTTCTTGAGGCACTGCTTGGGCCCAATGTGCGTGTCGGGCGGCAATCTGATCCAGTTGCCTGGAGCAACGATGGATGCTTGACCATCGATCTTGTTCGGGATCAGTTTGGCCGCCCCTTTGAGGTGATGCGTTCTGATGGCCAGTCAAGCGTCGCGTATGAAAGCTATGATCATGCTAAAGCTGGTCTCGAAGCTGCTATTCAACAAGCGCACTTAGAGTTTGATAAATTAATGGCTCGCCCTAATCTGAATGTTCTCAGATTTCCGCATCAAAAATTATTCGATGAAGACATATGTGTTGATATTACAGCAGGTCAAAAAATGTTTTCTGTTGCTGCGGCCGTTGTAACTTTTAATAGAGATCTTAAAATTTGTTATGTTGATACAAATAGCGGTATTGTTTTTGTTTATGATGCAAGTATTGGTATTGCTTCCAATTAAAAAAGTGATAATTCATTCAGCTACGCGTAGGTAATTGTTAGCGTCCGTCCAAATCCCAGTGCCGCATGGCTGCCTATATGGGTATAATTGCTTAGGGTGAGGAATGCCGCCAATCTGGAGAGGTCACCTTCCATCCGGATTGTTCCGACAAAACCCATCATTGGAATTCTGCGATCACGCTGCCGTTGCGAATAGCGTCGGAAATAAATGGGCAAGAGAGTGCTGTCATTGACCCGGGCCTCAAGGCAGATTTTGTGAAGTTCGGCCCAATCTTCCTCCAAAGAAACACCGAACCAGCCTGCCAGATTGCGAATGCGTGTTATCATTGCCCAGAGCAGGGAGGCGGGGCTCGCTGACAATCGCGCGCCGTCTCGGACAGCAACAGGCGAGAGGAACCGGAATGTGGTCTGGTTGATCACAGCAGATGGGGGCGCCGCAGATGTCGTTCGCACCATACAATCGATCGGCTTGAGTGGGTATCGCACTCTTCCTTCGGTGCGCATCGAGATTCCTTCGGTCAACGCTTGCAGAAGTGCCTCGCGCACTTGATCGGACCAAATGCGGGCAGAACCGAAGAGTGAGATCGTAACCGTCAGTTCGCGGCCAACGATGTCACAGGCTATTGCTAAGGGTCTGGCGGTTGCAGCGTCGCCGAAAAGGTAGGGAAAGGCCCGTGGTCTGTTGAACGGATCATGGCGATAGCTCATCGGCGGCGGCATGTCAGCGAGGATGCGCCCCAGAGCGCCGCGGATGCGGACAGGCAAATCAGGGTGGTCTTCTAGGACAGGCGGTCGAAGGCAGACAACGCGGATTTCCTCGTGTCGCCAGATCTCCACGAAGCTTTTTGGATCAAGAGTGAGGCTCGGATTCAAGATGGTCATGTCAGAAGAGCAGGAAGTTGTTCTTTTCGGGCATCGGCGCGCCTCCGACCGAGAAAGACAGATCTAGGGCTTGGTTCGTAAGGGCGTAAATCCGCAGGGAGTCGCCAGGACCAAGCTGCACCGAGATTGATTCAGCTATTTTTTGGGCTTTCCTGTGCGTCATCCGCCCTTCGAAGACCGATTTCTGGACCCGGACGAGATGCTTCTCAAGCATCTCAGCGATCTTTGCGCGTGCTCGATCGCCTGAAACATCATAGCAAAAGACAAAGGCGTGCTCTGTTGACATGAAGCCTGTTCAATAATCCATCGCGTAAGCACGATAATCGCTACCTGACACGCAAACATCGGCATAAAGCTGAAATTGTTCAAGCATGACGCCGCGCCAGTTCAGGGTCATGTCCGATCTCGGTGATTTCACGGGTCGTGCGACCCACGCTTCGTAACCTCGGATCACGGCAGCCCACCCATCCCGCGTCAGGCGCAGCCTGGAAGCATCCTTGGTGAAGCTTCTGTGATCGACGGCCTGCCGGTTGAACAGAGCTGATGCACAGGCTTCCGCTATCGGCGACCGAAATTCTTCGATGATGTCGTAAATCAGAGCATCTTCGCCATTCCGTGTCGAATGAAGCGCCCCCATCCCCGGATGAAGTCCTGCCCTGAGGGCCATAGCCCTAAGATCACGCGCGAGAATCCCAACAAGAACATTGATCACAAGATTGCCCGCATCCGCTTCTGCTTTGCGTGTTCGTCGTGAAAAACGGAAGGGCTCCGGGAAGCATTGCCCGAAGGCCGGCCAAAACAGGGCGCTGGCCTCTCCCTCAACGCCCATGACGGAGGCAATCTCCTGGACGATGCCAAGTTTGAGCATGGTTCGACCGATCTTCTGGGCGGCATGGGCCATATCAGGGTGCTTCCGATCGCGATTGAGGCGCCGGAGCAGGGCGCGCTGGTTGTGGATGCGCGCCTTCACGATCGTCTTAGCCATAGCGAGCCGTCGATCCGGATCGAGGATCATCGCGGCCTGTGCGAGGTGAAGCCTTGCGCGCGTTGGCCCCTCGGTTTCGTAGCGAGCAACGACATCGCCGCGCGCATTTATACGGACAATGTCAATATCGTTGGCGATCGCGAGATCAAGGGCTTCAAGAGTGGCTTCGGTGTCTGGGCCCAGTTCGATCCGGTTGATGCGGGCCGGCGGGAGGTCGATAACACGTCCTGCCTCGTCCAGAAGGCGCAATCGCTCGCCCCGCGCTTCGAGGCGCCGTCCAGGTTCGATCACATAGACCGGGAAGAGGCGCCGCGCGTGTCGGCTTTTCTCTTGGGTGGCTTGCTCATCCGTGTTGGCGTTATGGGGCGCGCGGGCTGCTTCCTTCGCGAACTGCTCGGCGGCCTCGATTGCGTCTTCCGAGGGCGTCTCGTCGGGCGACACCTCCTGCATGACCATTGAGCGGACAAAGATGTGACCGAGGAACCGAAACCCCTCGGAGAAGGTGACGAGCCGGCTCTTCTCGGGGTTGAGTTCAAGCCCCTCCGACCTGAGGAGGGCAGCCATATGCCGCATCGCGTCGTCGGCCTTTTCGGGCGATCGGGTAAGCAGTATAAAGTCATCCGCGAAGCGCACCAGTTGCACCCCAGCCGAGGCGATCGCCTCGTCGACACTATCGAGGTAGAGATTGGCGAGAAGCGGCGAGATGGGCGAACCCTGCGGTACACCTCGCCCAGTCAGTGAATAGGATTCAAGCCAGAGCCAGATGAGATCCACAAGGGCCGGGTCATCCACATGCCTCTCAAGTTTTCCAATGAGCCGCTCATGGGGGATGTTCTCGAAATAGCGGCGGATATCCCCGTCCACGACATGGGTGAAGCCGGCGCGCCGGAGAGACGCGACCCGCGCCACAGCCCGTGCGACCGAACGCCCGCGGCGATAGGCAAAGCTCGAATCCTCCATCTCTTTGTCGAGGATCGGGTCCAGTGTCAGCGCTGCGGCGGCTTGCGCTACCCGGTCGATCACACATGGAATATCAAGCGGGCGAATGCCGCCGGATTTTTTCGGCACATAGACCCGCCGCGCCGGCCCTGGCCGATAGTGGCCGTGGCGCAAATGTCGAGAGAGCAATTCAAGTTGCGCTTCAGCGACATGGGCAAAGCGCTCAATGCTTACGCCATCGCCACCGGCGGCACCCTGATTGGCCTCGACGCGCAACCAAGCCGCCCGCAGGCAGGGCAGGGAGCTCACGATATCGAACAGCGCGCCGGAGATCGGAGGGGCCATGTTGAACCGCTGGCTAGAAGCTCATTTTCCACGTATGTTCCAAGAATGATGATTTATTGCTCCGAAGAATGCAAGGTACGTGGAAATGGGTCTTTTTATATATGGAATTGACAATTGGCTGTGAAGAGGTAGGTTGCCATTGGCACGCACCGCGTTAGCGGACTGAAACCCGGCCGCCGTTTGATCCGGGGTGGAGGGATCGGTTGCCATTGGCACGCACCGCGTTAGCGGACTGAAACTGCCTCGCCTGCGCGATGGCCTTGGCGATGGTGCTGTTGCCATTGGCACGCACCGCGTTAGCGGACTGAAACCGGTATGATCCAAAGTAAACCAGTAGTAAGCGTCAGTTGCCATTGGCACGCACCGCGTTAGCGGACTGAAACAACGAACACGCCCATTGCGCCCTCCCTGCTTCGCCTGTTGCCATTGGCACGCACCGCGTTAGCGGACTGAAACGAAACGCTCCTCCTCCTTGGCCTGCGCGGCGATGGTTGCCATTGGCACGCACCGCGTTAGCGGACTGAAACTTGATAATCCCGAATACCCCACACATTATCCTGCGTTGCCATTGGCACGCACCGCGTTAGCGGACTGAAACTCGGCGGCAGTTTTGGGCAGTTATTGCAGTTGAGTTGCCATTGGCACGCACCGCGTTAGCGGACTGAAACCACTCCCCCCTTGCCGCTAGCATGGCGCGGTAGAGTTGCCATTGGCACGCACCGCGTTAGCGGATTGAAACTAGATTGTTTGATTTGGTCTCTCATAGACATCATGTTGCCATTGGCACGCACCGCGTTAGCGGACTGAAACCTTGGGGCTCGCGCCCTCCGTGGGCAATCCCCGAGTTGCCATTGGCACGCACCGCGTTAGCGGACTGAAACTTGGCCATTGGCAAAATCAATGTCGTATTTTGCTTCGTTGCCATTGGCACGCACCGCGTTAGCGGACTGAAACCGCATCGCTTCGTCCTGCCGCTTCCACCCACGAGTTGCCATTGGCACGCACCGCGTTAGCGGACTGAAACATGGCAGTCTGGACCTGGGCGAGGCCCAGGCGGGCCGTTGCCATTGGCACGCACCGCGTTAGTGGACTGAAACTGCGGACGCGAAACGCCTCGTATTCCGAGACCTGGTTGCCATTGGCACGCACCGCGTTAGCGGACTGAAACTGCCAGCGCGCGCCGAACGAGTTGGTCGTGAAGGGTTGCCATTGGCACGCACCGCGTTAGCGGACTGAAACTCTGCTCGTGCAGAGTCACCTTCTGGCCGTTCGGTTGCCATTGACACGCACCGCGTTAGCGCACTGAAACATTATTTTGGACTGTGTTTGTTGCGATAGGCATGTTGCCATTGGTACGCACCGCGTTAGCGGACTGAAACACGCAGGGTATTCCGAAGAATCCCCCCCCGCCGCGTTGCCATTGGCACGCACCGCGTTAGCGGACTGAAACTCTCAACCTTGCGGCCTCAGGGATGGCGTTCTGGTTGCCATTGGCACGCATCGCGTTAGCGGACTGAAACAGAATCTCCCACTCCGGCTCAGCTTCAATCCAGCCGTGTTGCCATTGGCACGCACCGCGTTAGCGGACTGAAACCAGGTCTTGCCCCGTGCCCCCTTCACCACCGAGGGTTGCCATTGGCACGCACCGCGTTAGCGGACTGAAACCCCGGATCATCGTCTCCTTGAGGGCGGTGGCGAGGGCCTGTTGCCATTGGCACGCACCGCGTTAGCGGACTGAAACTCAACGCCGATGACTTCTGACTTCTGTCCTGAAAGAAGGTTGCCATTGGCACGCACCGCGTTAGCGGACTGCAACAGGCGCCCCCCTGAATGGCGAAGGAAAAGCCAGACGGACCGAGTTGCCATTGGCACGCACCGCGTTAGCGGACTGAAACGGGCCGGGGAAGAACACCTCGGTATTGGTGCCCCTTTAAAGCGTGTTCGGGCGCTCCAGACCTAAACTCCGCCGGAATGCGGCGGGGGGAGCAAGCCCGTGCTATACTCGTTCAGGCGCGCTTAATCCGGTGGGCGCTGATCGAGAGCACGTCATCGTCTCCATAATCGACGCGCACAGTTGTTCTATTCCGCACTTTTTCCTCTGTCACGTCATCCAAAAGGGTTGCCAGCTCTCCGTCTGCATAGACCTTTGTCCCTGCTGTGATTTCGAGGCCACTGCTTACGGGCACCGCGCGTGCCGGAGCCTGTGTAGGTCGGCTTTGCCCGAGGGCGTTCGTGGGTGTCGGAGCGGCCTGTGGCTTCGCCGATAGAGATCCGCTGTGCTGCTGCCGTGCATAGGGCCGCAGAAAGCGGGGCTTTCCACCCTTCGCGCCCTTCTTGGTCGCAAAATCGGTCAGAGGCATGGATTCAAGCCATCCAGCGGGGCCATTGGCAACGGCGCGGCCGTTCACGTGTATGATCTCCGCCTTGCGCGGATCTGCCATCGCCGTCAGCGCCATGATCTGGTCGCTGTCCTTCCAACCGATGGGCTCATCGCCTGCTTTCAGCCCCTTGGATTGAATGAAGGCCTCCATGACATCCTCGAAGGTCTTCAGTAACTCCGTCAAAGAGGGGGCTTTCTCGCCATCGGCTCGGCTCAAGTTGTACTGAAGTTTTTCGGGATTCAGCTGAAACCTGACCTGACCAAAGCCGAAGGGCTTGCCCATGCCAAGAGCGTGCGCAAGAGCTGTATTCCCTCCCCAGGTCATGGCCCAAAGTAGAGCCCCTAATTCCATCGGGCGCAGGTTATGCACTCGTAGTTCCCCGGAGAATGTCATGGCCTCCGGCAAGGTTTTCAGCACGACTTGCTGAGTGAGTTTGTCAACGAGGGCAGGTGGGATGGGCGCGGGGGTGCGCGCCGCCGCGAGCGGCCGCACCGGATAGCGCTTCCAGCCACGTAAGGTCGCGCTGTCCTCATAGCTGCTGTAGCTTGCGCCATGCTTCAGCTCACCTGTCGCCGGGTTACCTTGCGGCTGGACCAAATAGGCTGGCGCGAAGCTAGGTTTGGGTGTCGACAGAATAGCTGGGCGCTGCTCGACAGCCTGCGGGATAATTTGCGATGCGAGAACGGCATGCCCGAAGCTGACGCGCCCTTTCAGGCCCGTGAACGCAACAGTATCGGTCGTTGCACCGTCGGGCGCTGCAATTCTGCCAAAAATCGCCTCTGCAAGATCCAATTTTGCCTGGTTGAGATGCTCTTGGCCGAGAAGGTCGTGTATGGTCTGCCGAGCCGGGACCTTGTACATGCGGGCAAGGCCCAGCGAGACGACCTTGTTGTTTTGAGTGTGGAAGAATACGGGGATGCGCTCTTTCCCCTTGAAGTAATCCCACGTGCTCTTTGCTTCTTCGCCCCCGCCGTCGCGTTGCTTAGCGCTGAAAGGGTCGGCGCTTGCCGCTGCCGTTTCGTGAATGTCACGAAATTCACGCATGACTTCAGCGCTGACTGCAACCGATTTGGTCGCATTCTCATTGAAGAAAACGAACTCTTTCTTCTTTTCTGCGTTGGGCTGCCCGGTTAGTACCACTGTCCCTGGGAAAGCACCACGAACGTCTTTGGAAACAATAATAAGTTTGCGAACGTCGGATTTTCCATTTTCAACTATTTGGAAATGACCTTCTAGGCGACTGTTGAGCCCATCTCCATTCATTGCTTTTCTCACGGCAGTATACTTGGCTCCAACGGGCTGATGTTCGAACTTTCTGACGTTGTGAATTCCGATTTGATTTGCCGGAATTCGCCCATATTCACACGGGGTGATAATCCATATAGCTTTATTCGTGTCGTAACGAAGCCAACCAGCGCGAAAGACAAAGCCATCGTCAGGTCGTTCCTCCATCCGCCTATTGTAGAGCTGCTGCATTCCTCCGGAAAGGTCCCGCAGGGAGAACCGTCGGTTGTCGACGGCCTTCATCCGACTGAACGACGCGATTTCAAGAACATTCCGGACCATCCCGCGCAGGGAACTTCCGGGGATGAAATAGCGATGATCGCCATCCGGCAGACGGCAGAACTCAACACGACCGGGCTGACTGTTATTGGCCTGTTTGCGCTTGCCGCCAACGAGCAGCGGCGTCACGGAAATGACGTTGAATGAGATAATTCCGCTCAACCCATCCTTGAACGGCAGGTCATGACTGATGCTTTCTGCCCAAGTGGGCTCAAACACATAGGGTGACAGTGGAACGAAGTTATAGGGGGTGTGGACATCGTCGGACGTTGCCTGCGCCTGGGAAGATGTGTTCATCGCTACACCCTGTGCTTACCGACTTGCTGGTGGACCAAACTTGACAAAGCGCGCGGCGACAACCTGGCTCGCCTCACCAGGCACCACCAGCCAGTAGCGGCGATAGTGGAGACGCGACGTCTCTCGGTCCCCCTTTAGCGTGGTGATCTGTTCGAAATCCTCAGCGAGATGCGTTGTGCCTTCCGCCTCCGTTAGGATCGAGACAGTCCAGTTGTCGCCATCAAGGTGGCGTATGACTGCGCCGCGGTTCTCGCCATCGCTTAATTCGGCCTTGAAAATGCGACCCTTCGCCTCAAAGCCATCGGCTTTGGTTACCAACCGAACCGAATGAGCGTCGTCCCAAATCCAACCAGATCGAGGGCAAAAGTCGTGAATAGCCCTGAAAACCTCCGCGCCATCGCTTGATGGGTCTGCGATTGTATAGGATGTTATCTCAAGAGCGACTTGGTATAATGTCGGCAAATTCAGCGACTTCGTGAGCTCGCAAGACTGCGTAAGCAAGGCGCTCATTCAGATCACCCCCTCTTCGACCCACTTGTTCCATCGAACCGCATCGCTGATCTCACCGTTCATATAACCGTGCCCCTTGCTGGAGCCGGCGCCGATCGCGAGGCGGCCATTGATCAAGTCATGAACCGCCTGCGCAAAAGCTTCACGGGCGGGCTTCAACATATCGCCCTGTGCCGGCCGGAGATGGATGCTGAATTCGAGCTTCCCCTTGAAGACAATTTGCTCGCCGTAAAGAACACTCGATCTCACCCCCCCGGAGAACCGGTCTATCCCATTATGCCAAAGATCCAGTGTCTTGGGATCAGTGACCCACGCGTCTGTCAATGCGATCAGACCTGCCTGTGCCGAGATTTGCTTAGCAGCTGAGTTGCCGTTGGTTTGTATGTTGGCCGCTTCATCCACATAACCGAGAAGTTTGCGAACTCCTTCGGGCTCGCCAGCGGGGTTTTTGGCTGGATAATCGGGATCGGCAAACCTGCCGGTGATCCTGTTCGCGTGAAACGCCATACGATGACGTATGGCGCCCTTGATGGCAGTTGCCGGAACAACGAGGCGCTCTTGGTCCTCTAGAACCGCAGTTCCGTGCTCCGTACCGTCCTGTTTCCAGACGATCCGTGGCTCTGTATAGGGAACGAGTTGTGGTGCCTTTTCGCCATCATCGAGCTTGCTGGCGCCTTTTCCTTCATAGCGACGCTCGCCGCCGATCCGCCAAAAATCAGACGGGGTCAGCGTGACCTTAATCGAGCGCTTTCCAACAACAGGGTCACGGCTTTTCACCAGATCGACGGTGCTCTCGGGCAACGCCCTAGACAGCTCGATAGGCCAGCTTCGCAAGGCATCAAGAGCGGATTCGGAATGAAGGTCCACAACTATCGGCCGGATCGAAATGGCATCCACCATCCCATAGCCACGCCGAGTGCCCCCGCCGATCTGCAAAGGTTCCTCTCGGATCGCGTTGAGCAGCGTGGACCAGAAGTTCCCCTCGGTCCGCGCTGGATCCGAGAATCGCAAGTCAAAAACGAACCTGTAGCCTGCCGGTAACGCATTTCGTTCGAATTTGCCTTCTCCATCCACCACATGCCGGGCAGACAGCCGCACATGGTCGCGCTTAAGAGGCTGGATCGCCAAGGCCCGGCGGAGTATCTCGTCGGCCTTGGCCTTGGTTGCAAGATCAAAACAGAGCCCATCGATGGCGACCCCATGACGATCCACGACGGCCGCATTGGTTAGTGTGAGCCGGGATCGCTCAATCAATTCCCTTCTGACCCCGGTCTGGCGCGCGCGACCGAATGCATCATCAATGGCCTTCGCATCCAACCCGGCTTCAAGCAGCCTGCCGCGCAGAACGCCCGCAAGTGCTGTAGCCGGGATCATGGGCAGTCCATTTGCGTCGCGGACAAGCAGCACATCATTTTCGGCATCCTCTCGACCGCTCGCAATCGAAAGGGGCGAAAGTGCCCTCAGGCGAATCCGGGCCAGATACAGGTGGCTCATCGGCGGCCTGCCTCTCTGGTTCGTGATCGCTCTTTGCCTGTGCGATCGGTCCTGCCAGATGAAACCTCAAGGGTCATCAGTTTCGCGGCAAGTGCAATAACCGCGGCTGGATCGAACATCCCTCCTTGCTGGGCTTCTTTTCCAAGTTCCGCGCAAGCGTCCTGCATCTCCATCCGAAAGGTTCGTCCGGGACCCACAGCGATCTTCCATTGCGGATCAGTTTCCTTGATCAGTCCCTCTTTGCCGAACAGCAGTTCCTCAAGGCCCTGTTTGCCACGCCTTCGCTCCAGTTGAACGGCAATTTCACTCCATTGCGACTTACCTGGCCCTGCTAGTCCCGTGTCCTGCCTGCCAAGGTAAGCTTCCGCGCGGTCATATAGACTTGCGAGATTGCGCAGAAGCACTACCGCCCCTGATGCGCTCGCTCGAAAACTGTTGTGAGCGGCCAGCTGTTGATAACATCCACGCCATCAGAGGGTTGTTCTGCGGCAAGGTGGCATCCACCGGTTTTCGCTGGATCTGCTCTTCCCGCAGGATGATCTCGATCCTGGTCGACGACAGGATCGGTGGTGCGACCCAGATATGGCCGCAGCCCGCAGCCTGGTAGGCTCCAACCCGCGACTGGCCACGAACAGCGTGCGTCACACCAGAAAAGACGAGAACGCTGCCCGCCTTGATGCTTTGGCGCTCAACGTCATTTGTGCCCCTAAATCCATTGAAAGGCGTGACGCTGTTCATGCCAACGAAAGAGCGACTGGCAATCAGCGTGCCGCCAGTCAGACCAAATGCCGCGGCCGTCAGTTCACTAGCCGGGATGCCGGCAGAGCCGATGATGACTGTATCAGAGAGCACCCAGACGACGACTTCGCCCGAAATCAACTCCTGATGCTCATTCCGCTCTGCACCGGGCAGAAGTCGTAATTCAGCGCTTCCGAACTCCGTCGCGCGGCTCCGCCCCAAACGAACAACTCGACCACTCGCGGGAGCAAAAGCGTTGACCATCGCATCAAAAGCTTGGCGATCTTTCGCTGGCTCGGAAGAAAAAGTCCCCAGGCGAGCTTCGATCGCTGCCTGAAAAACCTGGTTTGATGCAAGCGCTTCGATTTCAAAAAGCATTTGTTCCCGCGACGTGCCGCGCACCGGATCAATCGCGGTCTTCAGCCGATCAACCGTTCGCGGTCTGACATGCAGAAATGCGTCGGTACTTCCATCTTCTGGCAGCAGGACATATTGCAGCTTTGCAGGATTCCACTGTTGGCCCTCGGCCGGAGGGCTATGCGCAGCATTGTGCAACTCGGCGATGTCGTCTTCCTTGAAGGAGGCGGTGTTCAAAGGTGGCCAAAGGCCGCTCGAGTTCGCTTTGCGGCGCATCAGCGAGGCCGGTGCCGGCCAGGCCACACGGCCATTGCGGCTTGGCAAGCCATCCCCAAACCGAACCTTGCCGGAATGGACGATCGTCCACCGATCAAGGCCATTTGGAATCTCCGCTGCCATCGCGCCGAGAAGTGCGGCCCCAGGGACATGGAGTAGGGTCTGGTGGCCACCTTGCGTTGCAGACCGAAGCGAGAATGATGTCGCACTCTTGAGCGTGATTTGGATCTGAGCACGATGCATGGTCATGCCAGTCCTCCAAATTCGATGCGACAGCGCCCAAGGCCACGCGTGCGTCCCGAACCAATCCCATCGGTGAATAGGGCAGCATCACGAAGAATATTTGGCCAGCCCTCTTCGATCATATCTTCGCCATCGACGCGCACATGGGCCGTTAGAGGCCTCGGGGTCAGAGTAATCCGGGCGGTGAGCGTGAGCGGAACAGCCACCTCGATCATCCGCAGGGATTTCGCTTTCACGGTGCCATGCTCACCGATCGCGGTCATTGCGATTGACCTGAACAGCGTCGCACGCAATCGTTTTGCTTCCTGTTCCTGTTCTTTCGAGCCCGAGAGTAAAGTGGCGAGATGGCGGGTCACATCGGCTGAAATGCAAGCATCCGTGAATTGAAGCCGGCCTGGGCGAGTGCCGCGCACGTGTCGATCGCCAGTGGGCTTCATCATGTCAAAGCCTTCATCGCCGAAAAGCACTAGCTCGCTCTGCTGTAGCGGCTCCTTAAGGTGACCATGGGCCGCCAACTGTCGGACGCCATCCCGAAGGATGCCCCGTAGCGTACGCCCAGGGACAAGCGGGCAGCCGGTAGTGTCACGTGCAACAACGGCATCCAGCGTTGCGCTCGCCCCTGCTCCGGTGCCGCAATGCCAGTCGCTGAGGAATGTGATCGTGCAGATAAGGTCGGTCACGATGCGGCGTCCAGATTTTTGTTGAGGCGCCGCGCAGCCATTTTCAATGAATATGCATCAAGCAAGGGCGTCCGCTGGCCGCTGCTTGGGCGCTGCGGGTCGTTAGCCACAATTGGTGCCGTTTCCGGTGTGACGACTCCCAACTCTGCCAAAGCCACATCAAACTGCGTCAGCATACCGCCTTCGCTTTTGTGTCCGCGCGATTGCATGACTTTGCGCCAGCGCTTGTAGGTGTCGCCTGCATCGAGTGGTTGATCGCTCAAAACCCCGAGATACTGACGCAGCGGGCCGTCCGGGAAACGATCCTCACCCAAAAGCGAAGCCAGTTTGATCAGGCTATCAAGCGGTTTCATGAACTGATCCGCCGGACCGACATCTGACAATCGATAAGCACCCATGGTCATGTAAAGATCGTGCTCACTGCCGCGATCGGAGACCACCCGCAATTCGCCATCCCGAATGCTTGCATATTCGGCAAAACGGCTGGTCGTGACGCGATGGAAGCTCACGGAGGACATAACCTCAGCCATCTTGAAACGCCCGGCATCGGACTTTGATATTTGTTTGGCTGACGCACAAAGCTGTTCTGCCAGATCGGAAGCGCGGTCAAAGGGTTGCGAAGCATTCACATAAGCGATGCCGGCACAGGCCGTGAGCTTCTGGGGGAGCTCAATCTGAAGCCCCTTTGGCACGGTCTTGGTCGTGTTGGTCATGGCAACGGCTGTCTCGGTTTCAAAGGCCAGGAGAAAGCGCCGACAGAAGGGCATCGCAAGATCCCCCCGCAACAGCATTGTTACGTCATCGCCACCCATGACGATCGGACGGGCGGCCAGCACAAGGCGATGATCCTCGCCAATAGCATCTGGATCACCGATTGCCTCATGAACAAGAACCTCTTCCACTGCCACGTGGATGGCCCGCTCGGTGGCGGCGGCAATCTCGCGCGAGAGAGTCATCAGAAAATTGGCAACTGAGGCAGTATCCGTCACGGGCTCCAGCTTCGAACGAATCGAAATCAAGAGCTGCCCGAGACCGTTTCCATCGGCGTGAAGCAGACCGACGGTGGAATTCTCACCGAGACCGGGCATCACGATAGCGCCCGGCATTGCGTCGGCTGCGTCAAGTTCGTTGGGCCAGACGCAAGTGACACGTCGAGCCGGCGGCATCATACGGTGTTCGATGCCAGCCAGCTCGCCACGATCGCGTGCAGACTTCTGGAAAGCGATGGCGCTGCGCCGCGCGGAAGAGGCGAGATCAATGCGCTCGTCATGCACGATCGCCACCGCAGCGCGGCCGGTGCGCGGAGCCAATGCGGTGAGTGGGCCGATTTCTGGCAGGGAAGGGCGGATGCAGGCGCGTGACGCGGTCTGGGATGCAACTACCGCCTTGAGCGCAGCACCGAGGGTCTCTCCGCTCGCGATACCATCTGCAAAGGCGAGTTGAGGAGCAAACCCTTGCACCGCCAACGTGTAGAGCGCACGAAATGTCTCCAGCTCGCCCTTGTCATCGCTCACGAGCGCGAAAGCCCCACCGGCGCGCCGCACGAACGTGAGGTGAGGGTGTTCCATCTGGGCCAGGACAGCCTCGACAAGATCAGCAGAATGGCCGCGGGCATCGGCCGGGGCAGCCAACGCATCTACCAGAAGACTGCCTCCTGCCAGATCGCGAAGACGACCGGTTTCTGTAATGTAGCGCTGAATGGACTTCGCCTCGAAGGCATAGACAAAGGGCATGGGCGTTCGGAAATCTTGAGTTGATCAGATGCTATCGAGCAAGACCGGCCCAGCGCAAGAGCATTTCTGAAGCAGGAGTGTCATAAATCCAAAGAATTCTGTAGGGCATTGGCAGCATGGGAGTAACGCTGCCAACGGAAAACGCGGTCAATCAAGGCCAAAGCGCGGGGATTAGCACCAAATGCGTTGGGAGCGCGGCCTATCTGGGTCGAGGTTCCTTGGATCAGCGAACCCGCTTCAATTTCAGTTCGCGAACGCGGTGCTCAGGCGCGCGAACAAAAACGCATTGGTGGGCGGCGAAGGCAAACAGTTTCAGTCCGCTAACGCGGCGTGCAGGCATGCGAACCTGCCGCTACTTCCGCGACATGATCACCATGAAGTTTCAGTCCGCTAACGCGGCGTGCAGGCATGCGATCGCGCGAGCATTTGGAGGCCGTCTCCGACGCCCTGTTTCAGTCCGCTAACGCGGCATGCAAGCATGCGAACCGCGCCATCATGGAGGCCATCGCTGCCGAGCGGGGTTTCAGTCCGCTAACGCGGCGTGCAGGCATGCGAACACGGCACCAATACCGAGGTTCTCTTCCCGGGCCCGGGTTTCAGTCCGCTAACGCGGCGTGCAGGCATGCGAACTGGAGAATCTGGGGCTGGGCGGCGAGAAGGTGGGGTTTCAGTCCGCTAACGCGGCGTGCAGGCATGCGAACACTACGGGCGAAATCACTCAAAAAAAGTCGAAATGTTTCAGTCCGCTAACGCGGCGTGCAGGCATGCGAACCAGCAGACCTATGCGACCCTCGAGGATCGGGCCATTTCAGTCCGCTAACGCGGCGTGCAGGCATGCGAACGTGTGAAAGCCTGATGGCCCTGAAAAGGGCCATGTTTCAGTCCGCTAACGCGGCGTGCAGGCATGCGAACGAAGATGGGTACAACCATTATCGGATTGTTCCAGTGTTTCAGTCCGCTAACGCGGCGTGCAGGCATGCGAACCGGATCATCGGGAAGCTGCCCATCGCCGTCATGGTTTCAGTCCGCTAACGCGGCGTGCAGGCATGCGAACCCTACCACCCTAAAAAGGTTTGTCAAATCGACTTCGGAGATACCAATTTCCACAGACCTCGAGAAATGCTTCGCATTGTTTTGCTGATTTTAGAAGGTGCGTGGAAAATAGGCTCCTCACTATCTCCGGACGCGATCGTTGTTGCATAGGTGTAAAAATGGTTCCTAGCCTCATGACGTTGCCCCTCTGACCTAATCCAGCTTGAAGTTCGTTCTGGCCGCATGAGGAGACCAGAA
>NZ_JARJNS010000014.1 GCF_030143245.1 Rhabdaerophilum sp. SD176
CAGTCCGTCCTCAGCAGGGCCGGACTCTAACTCCATGTGGAGGAAAATCTCAGTGGCAGGTCAGCCGAGGCAGGAATCCAGTTGGAAAGCGCCCCAAAACTTATCAAACCAACCGAGCCCGCTCTTCTGTCATGCCAACCAGATACCGTTGCTTATAACCGGTGCGACCTTGGCGATGTTTTCTGGACTTTCCGAAAACCCAATCAGCAAAGTGGTGCGCGTCCAAGAACCATCAAGGAGCCGACCCTGCCAGCCCTCGAGACCCGCCGGATCTGCATCACGATCAAGAACATTGCGATAGAGCGCGTTGATGTATTCGCCATCTGTTGGGTTGCTGCCGTATTTTTGCTGAAACTCGGCAGAGGCGAGGAAGGCGGATGACATTTGCTGGAGGGAGAGGCCACCATCAACAAGCGTCACATTGTGCTTTAATCCCGGTTGGTCTGGCACCCGCGCAAACGCGGCCTGATAGAGCCGATACACCTGCCCCGCATTCCCGGACAAATCGAAAGCCAACTCTCCATCCGAAAACAAAAATCTTTCGACGTTCGCAATTGTGTCAATACCGAAATTATCGTTTTCAATAGTCACCTCACTTCCAGAAATCGTTATTTTCGCCGAATTTCGGGCAAATAAAGAAAAAAATTCATCTAGACCTCCTGATGCATCAAAATTATCGTGGGCTACGGTGTTTGTAATTATGTCTGGCCCAGATCCCATTGTCGAATACGACACTTGTTGAAATTTAAATTCTTGATTCGTGTTGTATACATTAATATAATATTGATCTTCTCCATAAATTTGGGAAATAAAACTGTATTTTGATCCATACTGAAATATCTGATGACTATATTTATCTTGATCATTATCAGAAAAAAAATCGCCAACCGTAAGCGCTGAAAAGCTATTGCTTCCATTATTGATCCAAACCATTGGCATGGAGGGAGTCAAAACGCCGTTATATTCAACAATAAAATCAGCCCAACCGTCCAGGTTAAAGTCGACCGGCCGCGCCCAGATTGGCCACGCGGTGCCCGTTGCCTGTCCAGGTGCTCCACCCGACCCCATCGCTCCAAAGGCCGATGCGGTAATCTCCTTGAAAGTGCGATCGCCGTTGTTCAGAAAAGCCTGGACAAACCAACCATCATAAAACGGGTCACCCTGGGTTCCAATCGCAATAAGGTCGTTGTACCCGTCTCGATTGATATCGATCGGATCGACATCAAGGACGATCGCAGAGCTAAAAACAGCTGATTCATTCAGTATTGTTTTTTTCGATTCATCATATTGGCCACCTGTATTCCAGTATACAAATGGCGCTCTATTTTTAAAGAAGCTCAACGATTCATCGCTTGTAATAATGAGATCAACGCTACCATCCCTGTCCAAATCCGTTAATGTGGACCCTGGAAAAACGTAGCCATTTTGAGGATCAAGAGACGACGTTTTCGAAGACGAAAAAACTGTATCTGAAAAATTGAATACTCCATTCCCTTTATTTTCTAACATATAGGGTGCAATGGCAGCTCCACCCCAATATCCGTTTCCAACAAAAATGTCTATTTTGCCATCAAGATTAATATCGCCGGCAGCAGAACTATGTGAATAATCAGAAATTTGAGGCAGCCCGGCAGAAGCATCGACCCAGGAACCGGATGGAGTGCTCAGGTACAAACGATTTTGCGCTCCGGGGAACGGGGACGCATCCCAGCCGTGATCTGAAATGAAGATATCATTGCGCCCATCGGCGTTTAAATCGGTGACAATCACCTTCCGCGGATGGACAGACTGCAAGAGGTTCGAGGGGAAGACCGAGTCCGGGGCAAGGGAAAATCCACCCGTGCCGTCACCCAGGAAAAGATAACCAGGTTGGGCACTTTGGTCAGGAGTACCTCCGGTGGGATAGGTGGCCCCCAAGGCGATAATGTCATCATTCCCGTCTCCATTCAGATCGACAACGGTAGAGAAGAAGAATAGGGGCGCATCCGGGACGGTTAGTCTGAGCTGCTTATATTGATACATCGAAGCATAGCGGCCACTCATGATCTGACCTCCGGATCTTGGAACTTTGTCCCTCTAATTTATTGGCACATGTCTTTCAGTTCGGCAGCCGCAGGAGAAGACGACCGGCCAGACATTTAAATTTACCCTCTGGGATCCCTTGCATCGAAGGCCTGCCATGAACGCCCGCGCATCGACCCAAATTTCGCCTGCGATGAGCATATCAACGGCTTTTTTGCGCTTCAAGCCGCCAGAACAGGGAGATCTTTCCTGCCTATTATTTTCCTTGCCGGGCGCCCCACCGGGGAGGTGTGCGCCCGCTTGAGCTTTTTCCTGTCAGACGATCTCAAGGCCGCTGCCATTGCCCGTTCTGGCGAATTATGAGCCTCCTGGCACGACCAACCGGACGCCTTGGATCCTCCTGGCAAAGGTCATGCGGAAGAATTCGGCTCGGCGTGCCGTAAGCGGATTCTGCGTCAGATCGCCAAATCGGGGGGGCGCCTTCTTTCGACCCAGAAGAAGCACAGGGCATTCGGACGAGCGCAAAGATCGCCAATGAGCAGGCCAAGTCGTAAACGAGATTGGCCGTTGCCCTGATGGACTGGGCTCGCACTCTTGCACGTCCTATTCGAAAACCATCCCAAGCATCTCGGGCATATTGTGCCTGCTAATGGACCTGGCCGAGGGCTGGGTGAAATCACCTCTTTGCGCCCAAGAAGCCTTGTTCGCGCAGCGCCCTCGCCGTCTCAGTGGGGCTCAAGGGCCATCCGGTCCGGATCGGGGCATACCCAGGAGGGTACGTTCGACCAACCCGGCACGATGACGATCGAGCCGTCGATATCGTTGAACCTTCGGGCGAAGCGTTTCCTGCTCTGGCCCGAAGATTAGTTAGGATCAGAAACCGATGCGGCCGCCAATCGAACCCCGGTGGCTGATCTGGCCGCCCGCCGCAACCGCGCCCCGATAATCGAGATGAGCCTGAAAGCCGCCGACAAGACCACTCAGGCCAACACCGAAAGTCAGGCCCGGGCTTTCAACCTTGCCTACTCCTGTCGAAAAGTCGCTCCCGGGACTATCCGCAAGCGCGCCTCGCAGCTGGGCACCCGTTTGGCCGAGGAGCGCTTCATAGCCTATCACGACATGGCCGGTCAGGTTCGGCGCGAACTGATAGTCTGTGCGCAAGTCTGCGGCGGCCAGGAACGCAGAAACCGTTCGACCCCGATAGCTGATCGGCGCAATGGCGCCGGTTTCGCTGAATGAACGCGTATTCCCGGAGAGGTAGCCAAGCTTGACCGAAGGCTCGAAGGTCAGGTTACCCAGTTTGACCTTTTGACCGATCTGCCCCACTGCACTGAAGGCCGCCGAGAGGGTCTCGCCCTTGTTGCTTAAGGAAGCAATGCCCAAAACGCGTTCAAACTCGTTGATCCGCGTGAGGCTGGTCCCCAGGGCAGCCTGGGCGAAAAAGCCCTGTTGACCACTCCAGCGCGCCAGCATATCGAGCGTAAAGCTGGTCGGCTGCATGGAAATCTTGTTTCCCTGGACAGACGAGGAACTTTCACCGGTCTTGACCGAAGCCGCTCCGCCCAGCGTGATCCGATCATTCAGGTGACGTAAAATACCAATCTCGATGCCTCCTGCTGAGTAGGTGTAGCCGGGCATGCTGGAACGCGCCTTCACGGCCGTTTGGTCCCCGATGATGGCGATGTAGATATCGGTTTTTTCAGCCTGAGGATGATAGCCACGAAGGCGATCGAGGCTTCGCTGGGCAGCAAGGCGTCGATCATGAACACCGATTTCCGTGATTGACGCTGCCGCAGCAGCCTGGATGGGTGCATTAAGGTATTGCTGGACTGCTTGCGCGACAAACGCATGGCCCCGTGCGGTCGGGTGAACACCATCCCAGAAAAGATAGGTGTTCTGGGTTGCTGTGCTGCCGGTTACGCAGGCCGGTGTCGTCAAGCATTGCTGGGTGACATTCGTAAAACCAAAAGCGGAGGGGTCCGACCGGACCGCACCGAATAAAGCTGCCGCATTGACCTGAAGAATTCTCGTATTTGGATTAGCCTGAGCGACTGTTGCAAGACCATTGGTCAGCGTGGTGTTGAAAGTGACGGCCGCCAAACTCGCAAGCGGCGCAGCCCCGCTTGTATTGAATTGTGGTGCAGCGCCTAGATCCGGCAGGTTCATCACCACAATTGTTCGGGCGCCTGCCGCCGCGATTTGCCCAATCTGGGCGACGACATTGCTTGCTGCCGTCGTGGCTACGCTCGAGATCGCCACGGAGTTCTGGTTTGCCGGGACGGCGATCGCCTGGAAAATGTCATTGGCACCCGCCCACATCGTGACGATATCCGTCGCGCCGAATGTCCCACCGCCCGCGAAAAATGCGCCGACTTGGGTAGCGGTTCCGGGTCCGGGCGCCAGGATCGTATCGGTTCGCGACCCCCCAAAAGCAAAGTTGAGACTGCCCGATGGGGTCACGCCACCTGTCCAGCCGGCTTGCGCTCCAGCAATCGATTCAACCCAGACAGGCCCGTTCGAAAACCGGCCGTTGAAATAGGGTTGAGGCGGCTGAGTGTTCCCGGACAACGCAAAAAGGTTGCCTCGATCCGAAAGGGAATCTCCGAAAGTGACCCAGCGTTGTTGCGCTGCCGCATCCTCGATCGAAAAAGTCAGAACCAACAATCCCGCAAAGGCTTTCGCCTTGCGCCAGCACCCCGCCATAACGTCCCCCAAGACAGTTTTTGTTTATGAATAAACTATCCTGGGATGTCGCCGATCTGTCAAGCTTGCCAGCAAAACAGACCTCCCCTTCCCCGGGACGCGCATTCGGCGTTGCACAAAGCCCCTCCCCAGTTCAACGCTGGGGTCAAGCGGGACCAAATCGCTTGGGTCATCATGGCTAGTCATGTCCAAGAAGCGGGGAGTTTCCGAAATGGACGGTTCTATAAACCCTATTTCCGCGTTCGCCTCGCCACGGAATCGCGGGGATTTGGCCCAGGCCAGCCGGTCATTCCTGGCATGATCGCGCAGGTGGACATCATCTTGGGCCAGCACACGATCATGAGCTACGTGACCAACCCGATCAACAGGATGGCGAGCGAAGCGCTCCGGCAGTGATCCCGATCAGACAATCGAGACCTTGGCGAGTTCGGTCGTCAACGTCCCGTCCGTGAAGAAGGTGTATTCCGAGCCCGACTGGGTGAAATGCTCGCCCGCCGCAACGGTAAAGGTGTCGTTGCCGTCCATCTTGAAGGTCAGCGTGTTGCCAGGACCGCTGGTGCCAAGCACGTCGGTGGCATGGGTGGCGGTGAAGTTGGTGAAGTCCGCCGCTACACCGGCCGCCTCGAAATCAATCGTCTCGACATTGGTGAGGAAGGACAGCTGGCCCAGCGTGAAGCTGCCGGTGCCAATGACATTGACCGTATCGGAATCCGCGCCGCCATTGATGTTCAGCGAGGTCGACTGGACGTCGAGATCGAGGATGAAGACGTCATTGCCGGCCTCGCCGAAGAGCTGGTCGATCCCGCCATTGCCCCGGATCGTATCGTTGCCGTTACCGCCATTGATGGTGTTGACGCCGCTTGTGCCGGTGAGGATGTCGTCATTCGTCGAGCCGGTGATATTCTCGATATCGACGAACGTGTCCCCGGCCGCATCGCCGCCGGAGCCGGTATTGGCGGCAAGATCAACCGTGACCCCCGAGCCCGAGCCGGCATAGCTCACCGTGTCGATATCGGCACCGCCATTCATGACATCCGCCTGCGCCGATCCGTTGAGGATGTCGTCGCCGGCGAGGCCGTCCATGAAGTCATCTTCCGCCGTCCCGTTCAGCGTATCGTTACCAGCAGTGCCCCCGACCAGGGTCGCGATGTTATTGACCGTGATTGCGACTGACTGGGTTGTGCTTGCCCCCTGCCCGTCCGAGACGTTCACATCGATGTTGTAGACGTTATTGGCGCCGGCGTCGGCCGGGCTCTCGAAATCCGGGGCTGAATTGAAGGTCACTTCTCCGGTCGTCGAGTTGATCGTGAAGAGCGAGGCGTCGGCGCCGCCGGAGATCGAGTAACCGAATGTCGGGCCCACATCCGGGTCGGTCGCGGTCACGGTCATCACTGCCGTGTCGCCCTCGTAAATCGTGGCCGTTGCGGCGGAGGTGATGGTCGGTGCTTCGTTCTGGTTGGTCACCGCGACCGCAATATCCTGGGTCGTGATCCCGCCAAGACCATCGGCGACCTGAACCCGGACATTGTAGGTATTGTCCGCCCCCGTATCCTGCGGGTTCTCAAAGTCCGGCGCCGTCACAAAGGACAGCGCCCCGGTTGTCGGATGGATCGCGAACTTGGCGTGATCGCCAACCCCCGCGACGATCGAATAGGTCAGGCTCGCCCCGGCATCCGGATCGGTCGCAGTCACGGTGAGAACGGCCGTGCCATTCTCGACAACGGATTGGGTTGTCGAAGAGGTGATGGTTGGCGCTTCGTTCTGGTTGGTGACCTTGACGGCTATGTTCTGCGTTGTCGTGCCGCCGAGGCCATCGGCCGCCTGCACCTGCACGTCGTAGACATTGTCGCCGCCAGTATCGGTCGGCAACTCGAAGTCCGGCGCCGTCACGAAAGTCAGGGCGCCCGTCAGGGAATCAATGGCGAACTTGGCGCCATCGCCCCCGGGGACAATCGAGTAGGTCAGGCTCGCCCCGGCATCCGGATCGGTCGCAAATACGGTGAGAACGGCCGTTCCATTCTCGACAACGGATTGGGTTGCAGGCGAGCTGATGGTCGGTGCTTCGTTCTGGTTGGTCACTGCGACCGCAATATCCTGGGTCGTGATCCCGCCAAGACCATCGGCGACCTGAACCCGGACATTGTAGGTATTGTCCGCCCCCGTATCCTGCGGGTTCTCAAAGTCCGGCGCCGTCACAAAGGACAGCGCCCCGGTTGTCGGATGGATCGCGAACTTGGCGTGATCGCCAACCCCCGCGACGATCGAATAGGTCAGGCTCGCCCCGGCATCCGGATCGGTCGCCGTCACATTCATCACCGCCGTGCCGTTCTCGGTGATCGAGGCGCTGGCGCTCGAGGTGATCACGGGCGCTTCGTTGACGTTCGTTACCTCGACCGAGAGAACTTGCGTATCGATCCCGCCGAGCCCGTCCGAGACCTGGACGGTCACCACATAGACATTGTCGAGATTGGCATCGCTGGGCGCTTCGCGGTCCGGCGAGGCAAGGAAGGTCAGGGCGCCGCTGACAGGATCGATGGCGAACTTCGCGCCATCGCCCCCGGGGACAATCGAATAGCTCAGGCTTGCCCCGGCATCGATGTCGCTGGCGGTCACCGTCGTCACCGGCACGGTGATCAGGCTGTTCTCGGCGAAGGTCACACTGGCTGCGGCCCCGCCGCCATCCGAGGTTATGGTCGGTGCTTCGTTCTGATTGGTCACCGCGACCGCAATATCCTGGGTCGTGATCCCGCCAAGACCATCGGCGACCTGAACCCGGACATTGTAGGTATTG
>NZ_JARJNS010000015.1 GCF_030143245.1 Rhabdaerophilum sp. SD176
CACCGCCGTGCCGTTCTCGGTGATCGAGGCGCTGGCGCTCGAGGTGATCACGGGCGCTTCGTTCTCATTGATGACCGTGACAGCAATGTCCTGCGTCGTCGTGCCGCCAAGGCCATCGGCGACTTCAACCTGGACATCGTAGATATTGTTCGGACCGGCATCGCTCGGAGACTCAAAATCCGGGGCTGAAGCGAAAGCAAGCGCCCCGGTCGTCGGGTTGATGGTGAACTTGCCCCCATCTGCCCCGCCCACGATCGAATAGGTGAGGACTGCGCCAACATCAGGATCGGTCGCAGAGACCGTGAGCACGGACGTTGTGTTCTCGGAAACCGTGACCGTCGAAGGCGAGGTGAAGGTCGGTGCATCGTTCCCATCTGTCACCGTGACCGTCACCGTCTGGGTATCCTGGCCGCCAACACCGTCTTGAACTCGGACAACCACCTCATAGGTGTTATCGTTCCCAACATCGTCTGGCGTTTCAAAATCGGGGGGCGTGACAAAGGACAAGACACCGGTTGTGGTGTCGATCGAGAACTTCGTTGAATCCGCGCCCCCGCTTATCGAGAAGAATTTGATCGCGCCGGCATCGGGGTCGGTGGCCGTTACAGTGGTCACCATACTCGCGCCCTCGGCAAGCGTGATGTTCGCCTTCGAGCCACCACCATTGGACGTAATCGTAGGCGCATCGTTAGCATCGGTCAGAACAACGGAAATGGCCTGCGTATCAAATCCGCCCTGACCGTCCGTTACCTTCACGACGACATCGTAGATGCCATCCTTGCCGAAATCTCCGGGTGACTCATAGTTTTGTCCAGACGTAAAGCGTAAAGCACCCGTTGTTGGATTTATTGTAAATTTCGCGGCATCTGTGCCGTCAAAAATTGAATATGTAAAAACTGCGCCCACATCTGGATCTACGGCAGTTATTGTAGTAAAATTTGATGTCGAATTCTCTTTTACTGTGATGATTGCGGTGTCTCCTCCGCCATTCGATGTGATCGTGGGAGAGATATTGTTGTCAACGACGGTGATATTCAGCAATTGGGAATCATTCAACAACCCATCGCTCGCCTCCACAATGACCTCGTACACGCCATCGGAATTGTCATCGGTCGGCGAAAGATAATCCGGTGCGACGATGAAGGAGAGCTGCCCAGTGACCGGATCGATGGTAAATGCCGCAGCATCGGTGCCGCCAGTAATCTGGTAAGTGACCACGTTGCCAAGATCAGGATCGACTGCAACAACTGTTGTGGCAAGCGTTGTGCCCTCGACATGGTCGAATGACGCCGAGATGCCGCCACCGTTCGAGGTGATTTCCGGCGCCTGATTGACATCGATGACGGAGATTGTGAAAATCTGGTCAGTAAATAGACCCTCAGTATCCGTAACACGGACCACAATCGAGTAGGATGGCGCAGCATTAAAATCGATGAAAGAATTGTCAGCAATACTTAATTCGCCCGTTGACGGATCGATGGCAAACATGTCGTTTGGATTGCCACCATCTGCAAAACTGTAGGTGATGCTGTCACCTGCATCCGGATCAACGGCCAGAATGGTTCCAATGACATCACCATTCGCTGCATCTTCCGGTAGCGTAAAGCCCGTAATCTCGACAAAATATGGGGCTTCATTAACGCCCGTGACCGTGATGGCAAGATTTTGAGTATCGAAGGCACCGTCCTGATCTGTTGCCTGGACAATAATGTTGTAAACATTATCCCCACCCTCATCGGCTGGCTCTTCGAAATCGGGGTTATCGACAAAGATCAGGGTCCCGGTTTCGGGATCAATTGTGAACCTGGCGGCATCGGCGCCCCCGGCAATCGAATAGGTGATCGTATCACCCTTGTCCTGATCGAAAGCCAGGACATTAAAAACCGAGTTGGCATTTTCAGGGATGACCAGCGCGCCATTATCGCCACCACCATGGGATACAATGATGGGAGCATCATTGCCGTCCTCAACAGCCAGGACGAACGGTTGGTCAAAATAGAGCCCGCCCTGGTCCGTCACACGGACAACAACAAGTTGCTGTGGGCTCGCTTCAAAGTCGATCTGATCGCCCTTCGTGACTGTGATCGCTCCGGTTGCCGGATCGATGGCAAAACGGCCACCAGCATCGCCGCCCGGCGCGAAGGAATAGGTGAGGCTCGCACCAAAATCGAGGTCTTTCCCGGTGACCTGGCCCACTAAAGTCCCATCTGACGGGTTCTCGGATATCGTCGAGGACGAGATGACCGCCGAAACCGGGGCTTCATTCACATCGTCGATTGCAACGTAGATCCGCTGACGGTCCTGTCCCTTGCCATCGGATGCGACGACTTCGACCTCGTAGATGTTGTTCCCGGCGGCAGAATTGGCAGCTTCATAATCTGGCGCGCTCAGGAAATAAAGTTTCCCGGTAATCCCGTCGATGACGAAACGGCTGGCATCCGCCCCCCCGGTCACGGCAAAGAAAACGTCCTCGCCGTTCGGATCGGTAGCCGTGATCTGGCGGATGAAATTCAGATTTTCGGGTGAATTCACGTTCAGTGTATCGACACCGTTATCCGAAGTGATCTGGGGGGGGGGGTTGACCGGAACCGGCGCCTTGCCGGCGCGGTCGGATCGTTCAACGAGGGAACCTTGGCTCTGGATCTCGACGACGGGAGCCGAGATAACCCGCTTCCCGAAGTCCGAGGTCGGCCTGACAGCCCTGGGATCGCCAGTTGGGTCAGAAAGGGACACCCTTTGCAGCGGAAGCGGTGTCGAGGAAAATTGCTGAGCCGAAGGCAATTGAACGGCCTGGGGCGTACCGCTCTGAACACCATCGCCCCCCTGCTGCGTACGGCGAGAATCCACGACAGCCACTTGGGGGATTTGCTCGAAGAAACGAACGTCGCCTGCAGCCGCGAGCAACGCTTGCGGGTCAACGGCAGCTTGATTGAACTCAATAGCCGGAGGACGATCCGACACCAGTTGCAACGCGAAAGTGGGAAGGACGATCCGGCCACCATCGGGGAACGTCAGAACCGCATCAACGTCGAGGATCGCAATCGAGACGTCATTGAGCGAAAAGGAAAATTTCAAGGTTCGCGCATCGATGACATCAATAACCCGGACCTCGCCAGCATTCGGTCGCTCGACAAGCTGGGACGGGGAGGTGATGGTTTCAGGGCTTCCTGCCGGCAGCATCGCGGCCTGAGCCAGCCTTTCCGGTACGCTATTCCGCTCGTTCACCCTGCACCTTCTTCACTTTTGCGTCCGAGCCTCAGATCAAGACAATCAGGCCGGACCGATCCGAGAGTGGAGGATAAGCTGATATTCCATAATCTTGATTTAAGTGGCTGCCTTGCATTTTGCTTAAGTAATCGACCGGCCGGATTATCGGCATCCGGGCCCTCCCCTTTTTTCCGTCGGCTGGATCCGCGACATTCGCGGATGCGACGTCTCGATGGCAGGATTGCAGGCGGTGCCCCCTCCTCGCGCGATGGCTCAAGCCCAGAACGCGCCGCGAAGGCGAGCGGATTGGTGGGGCCGAAGCGCACCGGACCGGGTCGAGACTTTCATCAATGGGCAAGTCCGGCCGAACGCAAGTCCGGCCAAGTGCAAGAAATAAATCGCCCCGCCAAACCTCGTTTGGCCCCATCCTGCCCAGGATACCGGAGGCGGAGATGTCGAGCATGCTCCGATCCCTTGTGGCTCGTGCGCTCACGTTCAGGCGAGAGGGACGCGACTAAGGGGGCACTCGGGCAGACCAGGCCGATGCACCAGCACCTGCAAACCTCGCAGGCCCGAGAATGAAAAACGGGACGGTTGTTCCGCCCCGTTCTTCCTGGATCTGGCGTAAGTCCTCATTTGAGTACTTACGCAACTCGCCTTTTCCTTCGATCGTCCTTGCAATTGCTTACAAGAGCAAATCTGCCGGATTGAACTGGGAAAGCTTGAACGCATCTAGAATGATGGTGTTGTTTCCAACCTGGATTTCAACATCGCCGCCATTCTCACGCAAGGTCAGATCCGAAACCGTTTCCACACCGGGGAGCGCTGTCAGATCAATCTTGTCGAGGCCAGCTTCGTACCCATAGATCCGGTCCGTGCCGAAGTTTTCATTAAAGACAAAAGTATCTGCGCCTCGGCCGCCAAAGAGAAGATCATTCCCGGTTCCGCCATCAAGCCGATCGTTCCACGCCGTCATGGTGCCTTTCAGGAAAGTCGAGAATTCTGGTCGACCCAACCCTTGTGCCTCTGCCGATGTGCCGATCCGGACCACGAGATCGCCCCGGGAGAGTCCACCTTCCAGCGCAGCGTTCCAAGCAATGAGGCCGCCTTGATCCGGCGAGCGGCCAAGCACCTGCTGATAAACAAGCTCGATCAACCCGCTATTGCTCAGTCCGACATGCTGGGTCTGGAATTCGCCTGAGGAGAGCAACTGATTGGCCACATCGATATTCGAGGTGCCGGCGTCAATCACATTCATCCACTGGAGATAGCCGTCGCGATCTGGAACACGGTCAAAGATGGCGTCGTAGAGCTGATAGAGGGCAAACCCGTCATCGTCATTGGCAAGGCTGGCCAGCGGATAATTGGCATAGCGTGACGTCGTGATCGCTTCCGCCGAATTGATCAGGTCGAAGGCTACCGAGGCCCGGCTCTCTCCGCCCTCGAGCCTTGTGACCCAGGCCCCAAGACCGGCTGCATCGGGCGTGCGCGCGAGAAGATTGGAATAGAGGAAGGAAACGAACACAGAATTGCTGACATCTGTGCTCTCGCCCGGAGCTGGAGATGGCTGGCTCGCGATAAATGCCGCAAAGGCAGCATTAAATTCCGCGGAACCAAGGAAGGTCTCGATCAGAGCGAGAGGATCGGCCCCCGAGCGCAGCTGCGCAAGCCAGTCAACAAGGCCATCGGCCTCCGGGTTGCGGTCGAACAGGGCATTGTAAACCCTGAAAAGGAACCCGCCGAGCAGATCCGACGCTGTCTGATCGAGCCCGATGAGCTGATCATCTCCGCCCGAACCAACAAGCTGGTCGCTGAGGAAGGACCCGACAATAATGTCGTTCTCGTCGGTGCCAAAGAGCTCGGCTCCTTCAAAGACCGTCGGATCGGTGATATCCGGTTCCTCAATGGGCGTGTCATTGCCGGGCGAACCACTATTGTCATCCTGCGCGCCTTCCAGCACCGTATCTTCCCGGAAGTCGAGGTTCTGGATGCGGGTATCGCCGGTCTGGTCGGTATCGGCCCGATCAAAGGCGGTTTCCGGAGTCGCATAACGCTCCGAAACGTAGTCTGCCATGGCCTGCTGCT
>NZ_JARJNS010000016.1 GCF_030143245.1 Rhabdaerophilum sp. SD176
TTCTGGTCTCCTCATGCGGCCAGAACGAACTTCAAGCTGGATTAGGTCAGAGGGGCAACGTCAACGACCGAACACAATCAGATTTTTGAGCAAGGATTTTCTCCGCAGGCTTTCGTTACATTAAAACTAGTCTCGGGATCATCACCCAGCTGCCTTTCTAGTGTCGAGATTCACTGATAACAGGCAAGTGGTTGGAGCCGTGAGATAGAAACAGCATGCTGAAGTGACATGGCATTCGATACACATGCGATTTCCATTTCAGTTCATGGCCCCACCATTCGCCTGGACGGCCTGCTCGAGCAATTCAAGATAAAGGCCCCGCAATTCCGGCGGCCCGATGATTTCGACCTGATCGCCCCAGCGGAAAAGATGCCAGCACATTTCCCGCAGCCCGCTGGCGCAGAACCGGACAACAAGGCTGCCATCGGGCTCATTTCTCAGCACCTGCCCCGGATGAAACAGAAAGTTCCGGGCCTCCGGTGCAGCTTCAGGCGAGAAACGCCATTCAATTTCATGCAGGTCTTCATGCCAGAGGCCGAACGAACGGCTCTGCCAGGCCTTGAGATCGAAATCCTGCGGTCGCTCGAAGGGCTCATTCGTCAACGTGATGCGCTCGAACCCGTGAAGCGAGAACATGCGTAGCTCGCCGGCCCATTCGCTCCACGCCACCAGATATTGCCGTCCTTCGCCGAGGAGAAAGGCCATCGGACCGAGCCGGACATTTCGGCTCAAGAGCCCCGATGCGCGGGCACGGTGATCGGCTTCGATCCATACGCCGCCAAGAATGGCCTGGCGCAGGCTTGCCAAGGTTTCCGGTGGGATCATCTCGCGCGGTCCTGGCCGCAAAGCCACGCCATCAGCCTCAAGAAGCACCGAGATATCCGGATCAAGCCGCCGCCGGCCGCCTTGCGGCAAGCGGGCGCGGAGACGATCGGAAAGCAGCCGCAGCCGGTCGGCAGTCATATCGTCGCCCGAACTCGCTGCCAGCTCGATTGCGCGGATCAGCGCGGCGATATCGTCAAGAGTGGGATCTGCCAACCGCCCCGTTGCGCCCGGCGGCATGCGCCACCGTTTGCGGCCACCGGGCTCCGGAAGCTCTTCGATCTGCGGGAAGGCATCCAGCAGGGCGTCACGCATCCGTTCGGCTGTTCGCCGCGAAACGCTGTAGGTTTCGCAGATCTCATCCAGCGAAACACCGTCCGCACGGCCCTGCACTTGCAGGGCGAGCCTCACCAGATCGGCAAGGCGGGCATATCGCACGAGCCATCTCCCCTTCCAGCCAATGCTGGAGGATTCCTTGCCCTGGTTCAAGCAACCCGGAACCCGATCGGTACCCGGGCGTTCGGTTTTGCTGCTTGCTCCCGCTCCAGTTCGGCAAGGATCTCGCGCGCGTCGGTCAGACCGAGAACCGCGACCCGGCGCTGAACCACGGCAAAATCACCGGGCGTCAGCTGGTCGAGCCGGGCGAGGCCGGCTGGTGCCGGTTGCCCAAAGCAACGGCGGAATGCGGCACCCCGCTGATCGGGATCGAGCGGCAGGAAGGTGATGCGCAAACTGAACCGGCGCAGGGCCGCGGGGTCGAGCCGGTCTGGCAGGTTGGTGGTGCAAGCAAAGGGCAAAGTGTGACTTTCCATCCAGGTCAGCATCTCGTTGACCTGCGAGATCTCCCAGCTCCGCGTCGCATCGGTGCGCGTGCCGATCAGCGAATCCGCCTCGTCGAAGATCAGAAACGCGCCCGTGTCTCGCGCTTCGGCGAAGGCCGCGGCGATATTCCGTTCGCTCCCGCCGACATATTTGTCGAGCAGGTCGGAGGCGCGTCGCTCCAGCACGGGCAGGTTCATCCGTGCCGCAAGATGGCGGGCGAAAGCGCTCTTGCCGGTGCCTGGCGCGCCGATCAAACAAAGCGAAACCGGCAATTCCGATTTTGCCGAAGCGAGCCTCTCGGCGAGGCGGGGGAGATCGTGGTCAGCACGGGCATTGGCCAGGTCGAATTCATGCACATTGCTGGCACGTTGTGCGATCACGCGCCCACCCCGCATGGCGCGGGCCATGGAATCGACTGCCAAAGCCAGTCCTTCCGGGCCGGCTTTGGCAATCCGCGCTGCGCGCAACGCGCTGCCAACAAACGCCGGCGGGAACTCGATCTCCTGCGCCAGTTTCGTGCAGGCCTCGAGGGAGAGCGGCATCCGCTGTTGCCGTGCGAGCCGGGTCCACACACGGGTCCGGATGGTCGCTGGCGGCGTCCGCAACTCCAGCGTGAAGGTCATGCGACGGAGGAACGCTGGATCGCAGGACGAAATGTCGTTTGTCGTCCACAAGGTTGGAACTGGATTGCCCTCGAGGATGCGGTTCGTGTGAACCTTCGAACCAAGATGCCGCTTGGGCATGCCGAAGAGCGAGGCAAGCCCTGGAAGGAGATCTTCCATCTCGTCGAACAGGATCAGGCTCCGCCCCTGCGAGGCCAGCAGGCGCTGGCCAAGGCGCAATTGCTGGATCCGGTCGAACCGGGAGGGTTCCTCGCCATCGCCGTCGGTCTCTCCCACGGCGTGGAGGCGCGCACCCAGCCTTTCCGCCAGCACCTTGCAGAACTCGGTCTTGCCGGTTCCCGGCGCGCCGTAGAACAGGAGATTGATCCCTACCTCGCGGCGCCGAAGCGCGCCGTCGAGAAGCTTCAGTGCAAAATCGCCCTGCGGACCGAGATGGGCAAAATCCTCCCATTCCACCATTGCCGGCGGCACGGATGCAAAGAGCTTGGAGAGGGTATCCTGCAAGCCGCGAGAGGGGGGCTCGAGCCCGAGCACAAGCCGCCCCGGCGGTTCAAGCCCGAGCCCGTGATATGGGCGCCGCTCGCGCAGCAGAAGGCCTGTAGACATGAGGCGGGATGCAGGCCACAGGGCCCGGCGCACGGAATGAGATGGCAATCCGGTCAGATGCCGGACCGCCTCCTCAATCGGCAGATTGGCATCATCGGTCAGGATGTTGCACAGGCTTCGCAGTGGACTGCATTGCGTGGCGCGTACCGCCAGAGCCAGGATCTGCTGCTCGGCAGCCTTCAGCCCGACATAGGAGGACAGTTCCGCGATGTTTCGCGCCAGGGCATCAGGGCGGACGGAACCGAGGGCTTTCAGCCTGTTCGACAGGCATTCGCTCAACTGTCGCCAGCGCTGCGGCGCTACCCCGCCCTGGATCAGACGGTCTTTCTGAGAGTCCCAGACGAAGTTCGGTTGCAGGCTCTCTGCCCAGTCCGACAATTCTCGCGCAACGACGCTGCCCGCGGAGAAATTCCGTGCCACATCCCGTGCGGTCTTCAGGAGAAGGGCGAATTCAAAAGTGTTTCCCATTCACTGCTCCGTGTTGATACGGAACAGCTAATTGAACGACACGTCAGATTCGGACGTATCTTATCGGGCAAGGCATTTTTCCGGGCTTACCTTCAGCGAGGGCTTATGTAAGCTGACGCTGCTCAATCGTTGAGGCGCTGCCCTTTGACCTTTCTAGAGCAGCCCACGTTTCCGCCCTCTCTCGACGAGCATCGCTACGTTGACGTCGCTGTCATTTTCGATTTTTAATTCGAATGGGATTTTTTTATGGGTAATATAGAATTTTGAAAATAAGAACTTTTTCGAGTATTCTAAATGCAGCTCAGATGCGTTTATCTGAGTGGGGTCGAGACTGCATGCCAATGGATTTTTGCTTGAATTTAATCGATATATGTTTGTTGTTCTGATCAACCAACCTAGTCTGGGGAGCCGAGATGCAAGACAAGATTGCCCACTTAAATCGCTTTTATGAAATTTTGTGGACAGCCCAAGAAAACTTCGGCCTTTGGGAATATCAAAAATTCCAGAATGACTTCAAGGAATTGCCAGAATCTGGCGTCTATTTTTTCTTTGAGCCAGGTGAGCTGCGTGCAGAGCATGCAGACTGGCACCGCGTCGTGCGCGTCGGCACACATAGAGTTAGCAATGGTTCGAAATCGTTATTTGCTACTAGGCTGAGAAACCATTTTGGCTCCCATGAAACCCAAATTGGAAGAGGTTCCGTTTTCCGGGACCATGTTGGTGCCAGCCTTTTTGGTCGAAGCGGCTGGGACGTCCATGCCGAAGAGGTTTCAGCTCAGCGTCATTCGATCGTATCTACGTATATCCGTAGCATGAGCTTTGTTGTCGTTCCGGTCGATGACGAGGCTGGGCCGGCAAGTGAGCGCAGGCAGATCGAACTAGGTTCTGTGGCTTTGTTGTCCAACTATCGACTGACGGCAACGGAGCAGATCGATCCGCCGTCAGAGAACTGGCTTGGTCTGCGCTGTGAAACACACGCACCGCCCGGGGATCACGTCCGCCGCTCTGGACTATGGAATATTGACGGCGTTGATTGTGATTATGACCCGGAGTTCCTGAATGTTCTCCAAAAAAGAGCTTCGCGATGATGTCGAGTGACGAAAAGCCATTGCCTTTCAAAAGCTGGATCGGAAGCCGCTATCATGAAACGCGTTTCATGGTGCTGGCTGAAAGCGCGTACACCTGGACAGAGGATGGAGAGACCTTTGTCCCCGATCTGGATCATTCCACGGGCATCGTGGAGCACGCGATCGATCATCTAGAAGCTGCGAGCCGCTCGATGGTCACAATGACAAGGGCCCTGTGCGCGGATGCTGCGCCAAGCCGCGAGCAGCGCGCGGCCGGTTGGGCGACAGTTGCCTTCAATAACTTTGTTCCGGGATCGATTGGTCATGGTGCGCGGGCGAGACCATCGCGCGAAGCGTGGGATCACGCGCGGGCATCGTTCTTGGAGACCCTGCCCTCGACGAGGCCAACGCGGCTGCTGGTTTTAGGCAAGGCGAACTGGAACAACCTGCCCTTGGATCACTGGGATCAAGCCACACAGACCTACAGGCTGCCGGATGGTTCACGCATTCTGGTCCATCACACTGCTCATCCGGCAGCGATAGGGATGAGTTGGACCCGCATGGCCGACGCGATCGAGCAATTGCGTGCGGCGTCCCTGCCGGATTGAGGCTCGGTCGACGCCCCCAACCCAATCGGGAATCGAACCGAAGGCAATTCGATTCCCGTTTTCCAACACAAAAAATTGTTGGTTTTTCTGTTGGTCTTTTTCAAAACCACATTGGTTTTTCGTATTTATAAACAAATATATAGATCTTTATCGCGATTCCCTCTTGCGCACCACTTTCCCCTCCGCAGACGTCCGTGATTGTCCGTAAGCGATGGGGTGGACGCCCCCCGACGGCATCGATGTGCCAAGGTGGCGGGTGTTGAAGCA
>NZ_JARJNS010000017.1 GCF_030143245.1 Rhabdaerophilum sp. SD176
GATATCGAGATCCATAACCGGATCGGGGTTGAAGCCTCGACGATCGGCAACCACGAGTTCGATCTGGGGACCAACGCGTTCTCGGATGTGATCAACGATGCGGCCTTCCCGTATCTCTCGTCGAACCTCGATTTCTCGGCCGATAGCGGCATCTCTTCGCGCTATCAGGAGACGGTGGGTGTCGGCGGGCTCGAAGAAGCCTCGACGCTCGCCAAGAAGATCGTACCCTCGGCTGTTGCGACCAAGGGCGGCGAGAAGATCGGCCTTGTCGGGGTGACCACGCAGATCCTTGAGGCGATTTCCTCGACCGGCAATGTCGAGGTCAAGGGCTTCGCCGGCGATGGCCTCGAAGCCAATGACATGGTGCTGCTGGCCGCCCAGTTGCAGCCGGTGATCGATGATCTCCGGGCGCAGGGCGTCAACAAGATCATCCTGATGGCGCATCTCCAGCAGATCGCGTTCGAGCAGGCCCTGGCGCCGTTGCTCGAGGGCGTCGACATCATCCTTGCGGCCGGTTCGAATACCCGCCTTGGCGATGGAGATGACGAAGCGGTCGCTTTCCCGGGCCATGCGGCGGACTTCGCCAATACCTACCCGATCGTGACGGCAGGCAAGGACGGCAAGACGACGCTGATCGTCAACACGGATAACGAATATACCTATCTTGGCCGCCTCGTGGTCGAGTTCGACGAGAATGGCGAGATCATCACCGACGCGCTCGCCGACATGACGGACATCAACGGCGCCTATGCCTCGACGACCGAGAATGTCGCTGCGGCCTGGGGTGACACGGACGGTGACCTCTCCGACACCGCCTTCGCGGAAGGCACCAAGGGCGAGCAGGTGGCGGATATCACCGAAGCGGTTGATGCCGTCATCCAGGCCAAGGACGGCCAGGTCTTCGGCTACACGAATGTCTACCTCGAGGGCGAGCGCAACCTCGTTCGCAACCAGGAGACGAACCTCGGCAACATCACGGCCGATGCCAATCTCGAGGCCCTGTCGGATGCCCTCGGAGAGGCCGCTCCGACGAGCTTCATCGTTTCGCTGAAGAATGGCGGCGGGATCCGGGCACAGATCGGCTCGGTCGATGTGGCGACGGGCGAGAAGAACCCGCCCCTCGCCAATGATGATGCGGGCAAGGCCGAGGGCGGCATCTCGCAGCTCGATATCGAGAACTCGCTCCGGTTCAATAACGGCCTGATGGCGTTCGATACGACCGCCGAAGGCCTGAAGGCCATCCTCGAGCATGGCGTTGCATCGCTCGGCGGCCAGGGCCGTTACCCGCAGATTGGCGGCATGCGGTTCTCCTATGACAAGGACCTGCCGGCCGGATCGCGGGTGCAGAACATCGCCCTGATCGACGAGAACGACGAGCTTGTTGCGGTGATCGTCGAGAACGGGGTCGTGAACCCCGACGCCCCGGCGACCATCACCATGGTGACGCTCAACTTCCTCGCCAATGGTGGCGACGGCTATCCGATGAAGGCCAACGGCGAGAACTTCCGCTTCCTTCTCAATGACGGCACGCTCTCCGCGCCGGTTGATGAATCGCTGAACTTCACCGCTGCCGGTGTCGTGCCCGCCAATATCCTCGGCGAGCAGCAGGCCATGGCAGACTACGTTTCGGAGCGTTATGCGACTCCGGAAACCGCCTTTGATC
>NZ_JARJNS010000018.1 GCF_030143245.1 Rhabdaerophilum sp. SD176
GTAAGCGATGGGGTGGACGCCCCCCGACGGCATCGATGTGCCAAGGTGGCGGGTGTTGAAGCACCGCTACGGAGGAGAGCGTCCATGGGAGAGGTTAGCATCATCGGTCTGGATTTGGCCAAGAACGTGTTTCAGGCGCATGGCTCAGGAGCTGACGGATCGGTGATCTTTCGCCGGAAGCTGCCGCGCGCACAGCTGCTGAAGTTTCTGGCTGCGCAGCCGCCTTGCGTAGTTGCCATGGAAGCGTGCGCGAGTTCGCATCATTGGGGCCGAGTGATCAGCGATCTGGGCCACGAGGTACGGCTGATTCCGCCTGCCTACGTGAAGCCATTCGTGAAGCGGCAAAAGAACGACATGGCAGATGCCGAGGCGATTGCGGAAGCGGCGTCACGGCCAACCATGCGGTTTGTAGCCGTTAAGAGCGAGGCACAGCAGGCGGCGGCGATGGCCTATCGGACCCGGGACCTTCTGGTTCGCCAACGGACCCAGACGATCAATGCCCTGCGTGCTCATCTGGCCGAGCAGGGCATTGTGGCCCCTACCGGCCCGGCGCATGTCGGGCGCCTCTCAGCCATCATCAATGGTGATGACGGCATGCTGCCG
Source organism: Rhabdaerophilum sp. SD176 (assembly GCF_030143245.1). Lineage (GTDB taxonomy): Bacteria > Pseudomonadota > Alphaproteobacteria > Rhizobiales > Beijerinckiaceae > Rhabdaerophilum. The sequence goes on from NZ_JARJNS010000018.1 coordinate 604, forward strand.
GCAGCGGTGCGCGACCTCGCACGCCTCTTGCTGGATCAGATTGCTGGACTGGCCGAGAAGATCGCGGGCCTTGATGCCGAGCTTCGCAAGCGTGTGACCACCGACGAGACGGCGCGACGGCTGACAACAATCCCGGGAGTGGGGGCCGTGACCGCAGCGGCGATTACCACTTTTGCGCCACCGATGGAGACCTTCTCGAAGGGCCGGGACTTCGCCTCCTGGGTCGGCCTGACGCCGCGACAGCACTCGAGCGGCGGCAAGGACCGGCTGGGCCGCACCTCTAAGATGGGGCAACGCGACATTCGTCGGCTGCTGATCGTCGGTGCGGTTGCTGTCGTGAGGTGGGCTGCGCGGAAAGGTGCGCCCGAGGGCACATGGCTCGGGCGCATGATGGCGCGCAAGCCGAAGATGCTGGTCGCAGTCGCGTTGGCCAATCGCATGGCACGCACGGCCTGGGCGCTCTTGCGCAAGGGTGAGAACTACAGGGATCCGGCGATGGCGCCCGCATAGGCCAATATCGTCGGGTTGTCGTCGGATGTGAGAGGGTGCGAGGGAACGTAAGGGCAGACGGTCAAGAGACCGGGTCGGGCGAACCAGAATTCCGGACGCAGCGCCATCGAGCGCGGGTAAGCGAACTGGTCCTGACCTGCATATCTCCATACAGGCCCGCGGCGCATGACAGGCCGCATCTTCGAGGCCGGACACACGACCGCACCTGATCACATGCCCGACCGTGCCCAAGATTCTGCTTGCATCCAAGGGGGCGTCCACACACGTC
>NZ_JARJNS010000019.1 GCF_030143245.1 Rhabdaerophilum sp. SD176
CCGCGAGGCCGCCGAGGCCAGAGCCTGCGCGCTCTCGTCGGTCGTCCGGACGCTGGCCACCGCCTCGGCAGCTGCCTTGGTCGATTCCGCAAGGATCCGCGAGATCTCGCCCGCCGTGCCGGACAGTTCCTCGCCGGCTGCTGCAAGGCCATGGAAGGTCGTGCTGGTCTGCGTCGCGGCGGAGGCTACGGTGGAGGCTTCCATCGTCGTGTGCTTCGCCGCCTGCGAGAGTTCATTCGCCGCAGCTTCCAGCTGATTGGCTGCCGAGGAGATGGTCAGCACCACGGAATCAGCATTGCGCTCGAAGCTCGAAATCTCGGCATCGACGCGCGACTGGCGTTCCCGCTCGTCCAGCCGCCGGGCCCGTGCCTCGGCTTCCGCCTGCTGGTTCTGCGCCAGCGCATCCCGGAACACCTGCAGCGCCCGGGCAATCACGCCGATCTCGTCGTGGCGCTCAACGCCCTCGATCGCCGTATCGAGCTGCCCGGCCGCGATCCCTTCGACCGAGCCTGTCAGCTGGCGCACCGCCCGCGACAGGCTCCGGCCGAGATACAGCGCGAACAGCACGAACACGGCCGCAAGCGGGAGGATCTTGGCCGCCAGCACAACGGCCTCGCGCCAGAGCGCCTTGTCCACGTCATCCACATGCAGGCCGGAGCCGACAAAGGCCTTCGTGCCCGGCAGCAGCGCGTTATAGGCGATCTTCACCGTCTCGACATCGTCGCCCGGCTTCTTCCAGTAATATTCGGTGAAGCCAGCCTTGTTGGCCTGAACGACCTTGATGAATTCCTGGATGATCATCACGCCGTTCTTGTCCTTGAGGCCAAGATTGTTCTTGCCCTCGAGATCCTTGCGGATCGGATGCATCAGCGTGTCGCCGGAAAGGTCGTAGATGTAGAAATAGTTGCCGTTGTCGAAGCGTGAGGTGCGGAGGACATTGCCCGCCGCCCGCACGGCATCGGCGTCGGAGGCACCGCCGGCCTTGGCCGCCTCGTAGGCGCCCTGCATGACGGTCACCGCCGCATCCACCGTATTCCGGATTTCGGCCCGCTTCTGGTCCAGCATGATCGAGCGGGTCTGCATCATGACCAGCGTGATGGCGCCGGCCAGAAGGACGAGCGCGGCACCAGCGATCAATGCGAAGTTTCGCGTAATGGACGCATTCTTGAGCATTCGGACCATTCCCTGAATTCAGCCGAATCTTCAGATGCACCGCAATTGGTAAATTCTCGGTCAATTATCAGGCGTTGTGCCCGGAAAATGGACAGGATCGTCGGCAACTGTTCGTCCTTCAGGCAGCGCGGACCGTCTGGAGGAAGCGCTGGACCTCGGAGCGCATGGTCTCGGCCTGCC
>NZ_JARJNS010000020.1 GCF_030143245.1 Rhabdaerophilum sp. SD176
TGACGTTGCCCCCAAGTTTTATCCAGTTCTGAGTTCGTTTCCGGGGTTGGGATTGCCCTGCTGGGCGGGTGATACTGCGGTCGATGGCGCGGAGCTTTTCAGATTGCGCAGCGCCAGAGCCCGACGCGGGTTGAAGGTGGATGCGAACTCGGCCGGTGTCTGCCATCCGAGTTGCGAGTGAGGCCGCGAGCCGTTGTAGTCTGCTCGCCAGATGGCCAGAACCGCTCGAGCGTGGCTCAGGGATGAGAACAGCATCTCGTTGAGCAGCTCATCCCGCAGGCGACCGTTGAAGGATTCAATGAAGCCGTTTTGCATCGGCTTACCCGGAGCGATGTAATGCCACTCGACACGCGCCTGATCGGCCCATGCCAGGATGGCGTTGCTGGTGAACTCGCTGCCGTTATCACTGACAATCATTCGCGGTCGCCCGCGTTCTGCGATGAGCCGATCAAGCTCCCGGGCAACGCGCACCCCCGATAGCGATGTATCCGCCACCAGAGCCAGGTTCTCGCGCGTGCAATCATCGACGATCGCGAGCACGCGGAAGCGGCGCCCATCCGTGAACTGGTCAGAGACAAAGTCGAGGCTCCACCGCTCGTTCGGCCGCAGCGGCACCAGCATGGGGGCGCGTGTTCCAATGGCTCGCTTGCGGCCGCAACGGCGCCGAACGGAGAGCTTTTCCTCCCGATAGAGCCGGAAGAGCTTCTTGTGGTTCACGGCCAGCCCCTCACGCTTGAGCATCACGTGCAGGCGCCTGTAGCCAAAGCGGCGACGCTCACGCGCAATCGTGCGCATGCGCTCCCGAAGGACAGTGTCATCGGGCCTGCTCGATTGATATCGGATCGTCATGCGGCAGCAGCCGATGGCTTTACACGCCCGCCGTTCGCTCATCCCGTGCTTCTCCACGAGATGCGCGACAGCTTTCCGCTCGGCAGCGGGCGTCACCATTTCTTTCCCAGGAGATCCTTCAACGCGACATTGTCGAGCATGGCGTCCGCGAGCATCCGCTTGAGCTTCGCATTCTCGTCCTCCAGCGCTTTCAGGCGCTTGGCTTCCGATACGTCCATGCCTCCGTATTTGGCTTTCCATTTGTAGATGCTGGCGTCGCTGACGCCATGCTTCCGGCAGAGCTCCGAGACGGGCACGCCCGCCTCCTGCTCCTTCAGGATCGCGATGATCTGCTCCTCGCTGAACCGGCTGCGCTTCATGTTCTGGTCTCCTCATGCGGCCAGAACGAACTTCAAGCTGGATTAGGTCAGAGGGGCAACGTCA
>NZ_JARJNS010000001.1:0-707500 GCF_030143245.1 Rhabdaerophilum sp. SD176
CAGCAGGGCAATCCCAACCCCGGAAACGAACTCAGAACTGGATAAAACTTGGGGGCAACGTCAACACGAGCGTCTCTTCGGCCACCCTCAACATGCCGCCCGTGCCGCAGGCGCCGTCATAGACGAGGTAAGTGCCCGACTGAATGTCGTCGGCGATCGGCATGAAGATTAGGTACGCCATGAGCTCCACCACGTCGTGCGGGGTGAAGTGTTCGCCAGCCTCCTCATTGTTCTCTTCGTTGAACCGACGGATCAGTTCCTCGAAGATCGTTCCCATCGAATGGTTATCGAGGCCCGGCAATCGCACCGTGCCATCGGTGTGCAACACCGGTTTCGGACTGAGATTGACCGAGGGATCGAGGAACTCCTCGATCAAGAAGCCAAGCACGTCCGCTTCGATCAGCGTCGGGATTTGCTTGCGAAACTTGAGCTTATCCAACACCTCTTGGACGTTGGGCGAGAACCCATCGAGATATGCCTCGAAGTCGGCCTTGAGCTGCTGACGGCGAGCGCGCGCCGCGAGGTCTCTCAGCCTGAATTGCGAGGTGTTGTAGAACGCCTCGTCGGACGCCTGGTAAAGCGCAGCGTGCTGGTTCGCCACGCCCGCTTTGTCGAGCTGGGCCTTCATTGACAGCATTGCGTCCTTCGTCGGCTCAAGCACCGCGTCCAAACGCCGGATCACCGTCATCGGCAGGATGACGTCGCGGTATTTCCCCCGCACGTAGACATCCCGAAGAACATCGTCGGCAATGTTCCAGATGAAATCGCTGATGTTGAGATTGCTCACGATCCCCCCTTCGGCTTCAACTTCTTATCGCCCGTTACCGAGCTCGCGCTTCTCGTAGACTGTCGTTATCCGCGCTCCGTCCCAGACGTAGCAAAGGTGCCGCTCTTGGCGTGCGTTGGAGAGCAGGGGCGGGCGAAACACGGCCACACACTCTCCGCCATCGCGCCGCACGCTGTCGTAGGCGACGCCGTTCGAGCCGTCCTTGCGCAGCGACTTCGCCAGATGCTGGGCCGCAGCGTAGTTGTCGTTGTGATAGACGAGCGGATAGCCGGCTTTCTGTCCCCTCAGGTCGTGGAGATCGCCCGCGAGGTCGATGACATAGACCCGCATGTCGAGTTCCATTTGCGCCTGCGCGGTGGCCAGCATGAAGCGCTCACGGTGGTACCTCGTCTCTGCAATGGCCGTCTCCAGGTCATTGGCGGCGTAGAACACGCCGAAAGTCCCGTCAGTGAAGCGGCTCCCATCGGGATTGAGGTGCGTGAAAGCCGCCATGATGATGCTGGTGCCGGGGCCGCTGATCCGGTCCTCCGGCTGCACGAGGCTGATTTCGCCCACTTCATCGCGCAGACGAGGGTTGGTGAGCGACTCTAGCTCGAAAATGGCTTCGAGGTCGTCCGGCGCGGTCACTCGCTCGAACAGCTGAATCGGAGGAAACCGGCTGGGGATGATCCGCCAGCACGGCTTCCAGTCGATGTGGGCGACCGGCAACGTCATGCCCAACCGCCGCGCTGGGCGTCGAGGTATTGGCGGACGACGAATAGGTCGGCTACCTGGCCGGACAGCATCCGATCGAGCGCCGACTTCCCGGCGAAGAGAGGGGCTTGGTTCGGCCGCTTGACCCAAGCATCAGCGGCCTTTTCGTTGGGCAGGAGGATCTGAAGCGCCTTGTAGACCCCGAGGATGTACGAGATGCGCTCCAGCGTGTCTTTCGGCAGTGCCGTGTTCGTGTCCTTCTTCCACTTGAAGAAGGTCGAGCGCGCCGTCACACCGAGAAGCGTCATCTGCTCGTCGACCGACAGGCCCCATAGCTCGGCAATGCGAAAGAACGTCCGCAATGCCGGGCCCGAAAGGCCTTTGCGATCAATCGCAGGTGCTGGTTGTCCGTGCGCAGCCATGGCTCGCCTCCAATAGTGGGTTATATGCTGATTATTGTCCATATATGGACTTAATGCAAGGGGTGAGTTTGAACGAAAGAAGCCCCGCACGGGGGTGGGGCTCCAGTCGCGGCCGCGATGAGGGCACATCGCCATCCTTCATCGAAGAATTTTCCGGAGCCGATTGAGTCCCGACGACTCTTTCGCCCCGCCTGCGCCTGTGCTACACGACGGTGATACCATACTGTCATACACGCCCAGACGGCATTGAAATTTACCGATATAGATCAATAGCTTGTGGCGGCCCTAAAATTGGCTGCGAATCCAGGTCCCCCAGCCAATTCCCCTATTCCGATAAAGTCCACCAGCCCGATATGCTGCTGCACACCCGACAACTTTCATCGACCCAGGCATGTTCCGATGGATAGGGAAGAGCAAGACAGGGGCGAGGCAGCCATTCTTGAGCTTTGGCTAGGTATGGCGGGCCTTATGGCGCTCATTGCTTTTGCAGGCATGGCATTCGCCTATGAGGCTGCGCCTTATGCATACACGCTCGGTATCCTCGTCTCGGCCGTCACTGGCTTGAGACTTGGCTATGGATGGCTGTCAATCCTGATCAGACTGAGCCTTTCCCTCCTGATGGTCTGGTGGGTTGTCGCAGACTTGGTCAACCTGTCCAACCTGCCGGGAACATCTCGCATGAGCAGGGCGTTTCATGCTGCTGGCTGGAGCGCTTTCATTGGGTTGACGTTGTTATTCCCGTTCGTATTGACGATGCTCTGGGTACGCCCTTACCGAGACCCAACAAAACCACGTCCACGGTGGTGGCCGTACCAATAAACTCGGCCCGTCAAAACACCGCGTGTTCGCCCCGGTCGATCGTTTCCTCGCCCCGCACAAGCCGGCCATAGAATTCCGCCAGCGTGTCCGTGCCGGTTTCCGGCGTCGCATCCGCATCATAGCGGCCGGTGGCCGGGTCAAGCATCAGCATGGACTCGGTGGCGTAATAGCGACCGATCCGGGCGAGTTCCGCCTTGGCGGCGAGGCGAGGGCTGAAGCGCCCGCCCAGCGAGAGCAGGGCGATGATCCCGTCCAGGAAACCCACAGGCACAGACCGGAAACGCGGCGACTGCCCCATGGCCGCGAACAGCAATTCGCCCTGCTGCCGGGGTGTCAGGGCCGGACCCGGCCCGCCGATCGGCAGGATGCGGTTCCAGCGCGCTTCCTCATCAAGGCAATCCGCCAGATACGCGGCCAGATCCGCATCGCTGATTGGCTTGCAGGCGGTCAATTCGCCATTTCCGAAGATCAGGAAGGGCTTGCCGGCCCGAACGCGCTCGAGCTGGCCGGACAGCGACTTGAAGTAGGCGGTTGGTCGAACGATCGAATAGATCAGGCCGGAATCCCGCAACGCGGCCTCGAAGGCGAGTTTTGCATGCTGGAAGGCGAGGTGCGGCTTCTGCACGCAGATGGCCGAGAGCAGCACGACCTGCCGAACCCCCGCCGCCTGTGCAGCGGCAAGCGCAACACAATGGGCCTTGTGATCGATGGCCCAGGCATCGGCAGGCGCGCCGCTGCGCGAGGCAAGGCAGGAGACCAGCACGTCAAAGTTTTCGCCCTGGAGCGCTTCATCACGCAAAGATTCAGCGTTTGTCACGTCACATTGGCGAAGTTTGGCGGCGGCGGGAAGGATCAGGCGGGCGTTGTCCGGGTTGCGGACCGGGCAGACCACTGTATGTCCCCTGGCGAGCAGCGCGGACACGGTGGCACGCCCGATTGTCCCCGTCGCACCAAGCATCAGGATCCGCAGGGAGGGCGGGGTGGGCCGCAGCCCAGGTGGCTCGGGCAGGGTCTCGGCCTTCATGAATTTTTCCATACGCCCGGAAGAGCAGACCAAACCTGCTGCTGCGAACCTGCCTCGGCCTTCAGTCCCGGTCAATCTGCGCGATGGCGTCGCTGGTGCGGAATCGCCTGAGCCTCTACGATCCCCCGGGTCCCCGGGGCGGCCCGCTCCGGAACTGAAGGGAAGCCTGCACGGATGAAGTCCCTGTTGTCGCGCATCATCCTCGTGCTGGCCCTCGTGCTGGCCGGCGCGATGGCATGGCTCTGGACGCCGGACCGGCCGCGTGAGCTCCTCGAGAAGGCCTATCTCCAGCGGCCGGAGGACCTGATGTCCCTGCTCGGGATGCGCGTCCATGTCCGAGACAGCGGGCGCGCCGATGCCCCTGCGATCATCCTGCTGCACGGCTTCGGCTCCAGTCTGCACACATTCGAGCCCTGGGCGCGCGGTTTGGAACAGACGCATCGCATCGTCCGGTTCGACCTGCCGGGATCCGGCCTGTCCGATCCCGATCCGACCGGTCGCTATACCGATGCCCGTTCGATGGAACTGATGATCGCGCTGATGGATCGCCTCGGCATTGGCCGGGCCGCGATTGCCGGCAACTCGATCGGCGGCCGCCTGGCCTGGACTTTTGCCGCTGCCCATCCGGACCGCACCAGCCATCTCGTCCTGATCGCGCCGGACGGTTTTGCCAGCCCCGGTTTTGCCTATGGCAAGGCACCGGACGTGCCGGTCATGCTCGATCTGATGCGCTATGCCCTGCCGAAATCAATGCTGCGCAGCAATCTGGCCCTGGCCTACGGCGACCCGGCTCGCCTTGATGAGGCAACCCTTGAGCGCTACCACGCGCTGATGCTGGCACCCGGCGGCAGGCAGGCCATGATCGAGCGGATGCGGCAGACCATCCTGCAGGATCCGGTGCCGGTCCTGCGGACCATCCGCGCGCCCGTGCTGCTCCTGTGGGGCGGGAAGGATGCGATGATCCCGGTTATCCATGCGGAAGATTACCGGGCCGTCCTGCCGCGTTCCGAGGTGGTCATCCTCCCCGAACTCGGCCATGTCCCGCATGAGGAAGCGCCGGAGCGCAGTCTTGCTCCGGTGCTTGAATTCCTGACCCGCCCCTGAGGCGGTCAGCCATAGAGTTTGCCGGGAAGCCATAGCGCGATCCCGGGGAAGAGATAGACCAGCACCATCGCCACCAGCACGATCCAGAGGAAGGGCATGACGCCCGAGAAGATCTGGTTGATCGTGACATGTTTCGGCGCCACGCCCTTCAGGTAGAAGGGCGCCATGGCCACGGGCGGCGACAGGAACGACGTCTGGATGTTCAGGGCGATCAGGATGCCGAAGAACAGTGGATCAACGCCGAATTGCTGAAGCAGTGGCAGGAAGATCGGCACGAAGATCACGATGATCTCCGTCCATTCAAGCGGCCAGCCCAGCACGAAGATGATGAGCTGCGTCATGATCAGGAACATGGTCGGGCTGGGATTGAGCCAGGCCATGAAGGTCTTGATCGGCTCATGGCCGCCGAGATACCCGAAAATCGACGAGAAGATGAAGGACCCGACGAACAGCCAGCAGACCATGGCCGATGTCCGGGCCGTGAGATAGACCGAGTCCCGTACCTTCACATAGTCGAGCGAGCGGTAGAGCGTCGCAAGGACGAGCGCGCCGATCGAGCCGATGCCGGCTGCTTCCGTCGGTGTGGCGAGACCGAAGAAGATCGCCCCGAGCACCGAAAGGATCAGCAGTGTCAGCGGGAAGAAGCTCAGCGCCAGTTCCCTGAGGATAACGAGAACCGGAACGTTCCGCTCCTCCGGAGGCAGTTTTGGCGCCAGCGACGGGTTGAGCATGCATCGTACCAGCACGTAGAGCATGTAGAGCGATGCCAGCATCAGCCCCGGGAAGAAGGCAGCCGCATAAAGCTTGGGCACGGAAACGCCGGCAGTGGCCCCATAGAGGATCAGCATCACCGAAGGCGGGATCAGGATGCCGAGGCACCCGCCGGCACAGACGACGCCAGCCGAGAGACGTACGTCATATCCGGCGCGGAGCATGGCCGGAAAGGCGAGAAGCCCCATCAGCGTGACCACCGCGCCAACAATGCCGGTCGCCGTCGCGAAGATCGCGCAGGTCGCGAGGGTGGCAATGGCAAGCGATCCCGGCAGGAAGCCAAGCGCAAGCTGGAGCGAACGGAACAGCCGGTCGAGAATGTTGGCCCGCTCGATGATGTAGCCCATGAAGACGAAGAGCGGGATCGAGACGAGTACGTCATTCGCCATGACCGAATAGGCGCGCTGTACGACGAGGGCGAATACGGTGTCGCCCATGGCGATGTAACCGAAGAACACGCCGAGGGCCATCAAGGTGAAGGCGATCGGAAAGCCCAGCATGATGAAGCCGATGAAGAGCACCAGCATCAGCACGCCGAGTTCAGGATTGGTCAGGCCGAACATCACGCATTCCCCTTGGCGGCGGCTTCAGCCTGTTCGAGGATCAGTTTCTCCGTTTCCTCGACATCCGAGAGGCGCTGCGGCCATTCCCCGGTCCGGAGGCAGACGATGCACCGCGTGACTTCCGCGGCTCCTTGGAGAACCATGAGACCGCCGACAATCGGGATCAGGGCCTTGAAATGGTAGAGCGGCGGCCCGTTCGGCGAGTTGGAGGAATGCTCCTTGATGATCCAGGAGAAGGACGCAAACGTGAAGCCGGCATAGCAAAGCGCCAGGATTCCGGGGAAGAAGAACAGGATATAGAGCACAAGATCGAGAATGGCCTGCCGTTTTGCCGGCCATTGGCGATAGAGGAAATCGCCCCGGACATGGCCGTTTCTTGCCAGCGCGTAGGGGCCTGCCAGCATGAACAGGGCGCCATAGAGGATGTAGCTCGCGTCGAAGGCCCATTCCGTCGGCGCGCGCATGACATAGCGGGCAAAGACCTCGTAACCCATGGCGAAGGTCAGGATCAGGATCGCCCAGGCGCCCAGCTTGCCGACCGCTGTCGAAAGCCGGTCAACCGCGTGAAGCATGGTATCGAGCGTGAGGTTTCGCCTGTTGAGGAAAACGATCACCGCGAGATAGAGCACCACGGCGCCGATCAGAGCGAGCAGAATGCTCAGCAATTCCTTTGAAACCAACGTCAGCCCCCCTGAATCCGCAGGTTTTCGCCAAAAAGAGACCCGGCAGGCAAGCCTGCCGGGTACCGGATCGGAAAAAGACGATCAACCCTTGCTGAAATGGGCAGCAGCCATCGCGCGCGGCGGCGTATTGGCGCGCTCATAGGCCAGCGTACGCTTGGTCCAGGCCTTCTGGCTGTCGACGACCTTCTTGAAGAAGGCGTTGTCGGCGGAGAGCTTGTCGATCACCTTGGTCCAGGCATTGAGCTGCGCCTGCAGCACGGCGTCCGGCGTCTCGATGATGGTCACGCCCTTGGCCTTAAGCCCTTCCATGTCCTTGGAATAGCGGTCGAGCGCCTTCCAGAGCATGTCCGACGAGGCGGATTCCGCCGCGTACCGGACGATCGACTTCAACTCGGCCGGCAGCGCTTCGAATTTCGCCTTGTTGAAGATGATCTCGAAGGCTTCCGCGTCCTGATGGAAGGAGCGCATCATGTAGACTTTCGAGACATCCTGGAAGCCGAGCAGCGAATCCGAGGACGGGTTGTTGAATTCGGCGCCATCGATCACGCCGCGCTCAAGCGCCGGGACGATTTCGCCACCGGCGAGGATCGTGACGGCTGCGCCCATTTCGCGCATCAGGTCAGCAGCGAGGCCGACGGTGCGGTACTTGAGGCCCTTGAAGTCATCGGCGGTCTTGATTTCCTTCTTGAACCAGCCCAGCGGCTGGCAGGGCATCGGGCCAGTGAGGAAGCCGACCAGATTGAGCTTCAGGATGCTGCCCACCAGCTCGTTATAGAGCTCGTAGCCGCCGCCATACTTCATCCAGCCGAGGAAGCTGTTGGCATCCCAGCCGAGCGCCGGCGGTGTGCCGAAGAGCGAGAAGGCCTTGTTCTTGCCGTACCAGTAGGCGCAGACACCGTGACCGCCATCGAGAATGCCGGCATTAACGGCATCCTGCAGCTGGAAAGCCGGAACGACGGTGCCGGCAGCCAGCACTTCGAGCTTCAGGCGGTTGCCCGCCATCTCGTTGACACGGTTGGCGAAATCCTGCGCGAATTCGTGGAAGATATCCTTGGTCGGCCAGGTCGACTGGAACTTCCAGTTCACCGTCTGGGCACGGCTGACCTGCGGCATGGCCACGGTCGCAGCGCCACCGGCCGCAAGGCCCGTCACGAAGCGGCGACGGCTGGTCGATTTGGTCTTGGTCACGTCAGTCATGTTCCTCTCCTCAAGCTCGGCGTTTTGACGCCGTATTCGTGCTTGTCATCAGGATAAGGCGTGACCGGCAAGGATCAAGACCTCCCGGGCCGATAATCTGAATAATGAATTTTGTTCGGCTGCCGAGCTTGGAAAGCATGCTCGCCGAGACCAGCCCGCGACGTCAGAACGCCACCTTGTCCGCCCCCTTGAGCTTCAGGATCTCCCGTGCATCGGCCGGGCTGGCAACTTCAAGGCCGAGCCCTTCGATGATCTGCCGGGCCGCACGCACTTGCTGGGCGTTTGATTCCGCCAGCCGGCCCGGGCCGATCCAGAGCGAATCCTCAAGGCCGACACGCAGATTCCCGCCCATCGAAACCGCCATGGCAGCAATAGCGAGCTGATTGCGGCCGGCTCCGAGCACTGACCATTGGTAATCATCGCCAAACAGGCGGTCAGCTGTCCGCTTCATATGGGCCACATCCTCCGGATGCCCGCCGATCCCGCCGAGGATGCCAAAGACGGATTGAACGAAGAAGGGCGGCTTGACGAGCCCGCGATCCACGAAATGCGCCAGCGTGTAGAGATGCCCGATATCGTAGCACTCGATCTCGAACCGCGTGCCGTTCTCGGCGCAGGTGGTCAGGATGTTCTCGATATCCTGGAACGTGTTCTTGAAGATGCGGTCCTTCGAACCCTCGAGATAGGGCCGTTCCCAGTCATGCTGGAATTCCTTGAAGCGGCCCAGCATGGGATAGAGGCCGAAATTCATCGAGCCCATATTGAGCGAGGCGACTTCCGGCTTGAACACCGCGCAGGGCCGCAGCCTTTCCTCGACCAGCATGGTCGGCGCCCCGCCCGTGGTGATGTTGATCACGCAATCCGAGCGCTGCTTGATGATCGGCAGGAACTTGGCAAAAGCCTCGGGTGACTGGTCGGGCTTGCCGGTCACCGGGTCGCGGGCATGCACATGGACAAGTGCGGCACCGGCCTCGGCGGCGCCGACCGCCGCATCGATGATCTCCTCCGGCGTGACCGGCAGATGCGGCGACATCGACGGCGTGTGGATCGCACCGGTCACGGCACAGGTGATGAGGACCTTGCGGTTCTTGCTCATGATCAGGCTCCCGAGGGTTTGCGCTTGGCGTTCCGTTTATGCGCCTTCAGCGCCGCCAGCCTTGTATCGCGCCAATCCGATACCCGCTTCACATTGTCCGGCGAGGGTGCATCGCCCCATTCCGAAAGGATGCGGCCGACATTGGCTTCGCCGAACGGATCGCCACCCTGGCATTCCTCGGCAATCCGCGTGAGCGACGGGCCATACCGCCGGCAGTAATCGCCGATGCCGCCAGGGGCATTGAGCTCGATCGTCTCGAAGGGACCCATGAAGGACCAGCGCAGGCCGAGCCCGTCCTTGATCGTCTTGTCGAGATCCTGCGGCGAACAGATGCCGGAGCCGACGATGCGGAAGGCCTCGGCCAGCAGCACGGCCTGCAGCCGGTTCAGCACGAAGCCCGGATGCTCCTTGCGCAGCACGATCGGCACCTGCTTCGCCTTCTCGTAGATCCGCTTCGCCCGGGCGACGACCGCCGCCGAGGTCCAGGGCGCCGGAGCAAGCTCGACGATCGGCACGAGATGCGGCGGGTTGACGGGATGCGCGACGAGGCAGCGATGCCGGCCCTTCAGCCCTTCAGCAAAGCGCGAGGCGATGATGAAGCTGGTGGACGAAGCGAGAATACAGCCTTTCGGCGCCAGCCGGTCCATCTCGGCGAAGAGCGCCTGCTTGGCTTCGACCGTCTCCGGCCCGTTCTCCTGCGCCAGTTTCGCGCCCTTCAGCGCATCGGCAAGGTCCTTCGCCACGCGGATCCGGGCCAGCGAAGCCCGGGCATCGTCGACAAGGCCAAAACCGGCCAGCTCGCGCAGGTTGCGGCCGATATGCGCCCGGGCCTTGGCAGCAACGCCCGGCACGACATCATAGAGCGCCACCTCGAAACCGTTGCCGGCGAACACGGTGGCCCAGGCGCGTCCGATCAGGCCCGAGCCGATAATCGCTATCTTGTCCGTCACAGCCACAGAACCTTCCTGCGCAAGTCGAGATCATCCAGCAGGGCCTTGCACGGCCCGGTATGCGCCACAGCGCCGCGTTCAAGGACAACCGCCCGGTCGGCCAGAGCCAGCGCGAGGTCGAGATGGTGATCGACGATGATGATCGCGATTTCCCGGCGCAGCTTGTCGAACGCCTCGAACAATTCCTCGACGATCGCCGGTGCCAGCCCTTCGAAGGGCTCGTCCAGCAGCAGGATCCGCGTATCGCCGGTCAGCGCGCGCGCAACCGCCACCATTTGCTGTTCGCCACCCGAAAGATAATCCGCCGGCGAGAGCCAGCGCTCGCGGATCCGGGGGAAGAAGGTGAAAACCTTGTCCTCGTCCCAGAAGGTGCCGGCGCCGTTGCGCCGCTTCAGGCGACCGAGTTCCATGTTCTCCTTGACGCTCATCCCCGCGAACAGGCCGCGCCCTTGCGGCACATAGGAAACACCCTGCCGGGTGATCTGGGCCGAGCTGAGGCCGTCGAGGCGCCCATCGCCCAGCCGGATCGAGCCCGAAGCCGGCGGGGCGATCCCCACCAGCGTCTTGAGTAGGGTCGATTTGCCGGCCCCGTTCCGCCCGAGCAGGGCGACGATCTCGTTCCGGTGAACCTCGAGGCCGACATCCCGGAGGATATGGCTCTTGCCATAGAAGGTATTCACACTCTCCAGCGCAAGCAGCGTCTCGTCCCGCGCGGCGCTGGCCCGTGGCTTGGCGGCGAGGGCATGGCTTCCCGATCCGATATAGACCTCCTGCACACGGGGCGAACTGCGTGCCGTCTCGACAGAGCCATCGACCAGCACCGAGCCCTCGTTCATCACCGTAACATGGTCCGCGATCTGGAAGACGCGGTCGATATCATGCTCGACGAGGAGAACCGGAAGGTCGGTGGAAATCGCCTTGATCAAATGCCCGACACGCTCGCGTTCTGCCGCCGCGAGGCCCGCCAAGGGTTCATCCAGCAGCAGGATCCGCGGCTTGGTGGCGAGGGCGAGCGACATGTCGAGCAGGCGCTGGCCACCGTAACTGAGCGAGCCGGCTTCCGCCTGCTCGACGCCGGCAAGGCCCATCGTTCGCAGCACGCTGAGGCATTCGGCATTGACGCCCTGAAGGGCCCGGGCCGGCCGCCACGGATCAAACGCCTGCGGCGAGCGGGCCTGACAGGCCAGCCGGACATTCTCTTCCACCGAAAGGCCGGGGAAAAGATTGGTGATCTGGAAAGAACGGCCGATGCCAGCCTGTGTCAGCGCCTCGGGCGACAGGCCGGACACCACCCGGCCAGCCAGCCGGACTTCGCCTTCGTGAAGCGGGAACAGGCCGGAAATCAGGTTGAAGGCGGTTGTCTTGCCGGCACCGTTCGGACCGATCAGCGCATGCAGGCGCCGGTCGAGCACATCAAAGCTGACGCCCTGCACCGCCTTGATGCCCCCGAAATGCCGGACCATGCCCGTGGCCTGCAGCACCGGGCCATCGCCCAGCAGGGAATCCGGTTTGAGGAAATTCGGCAGGGTGACCGCTCCGGCCTGTCGTGCCGACATGGCGGCATCCTGCATCACCACCTTGCGGAAGGGGCGGAGCAGCCGCTCGGCCATGCCGACAAGCCCTGTCGGCGAGAACAGGATGAAGGCCACGAAGAGAAGGCCGAACCAGAGCAGCCAGTTCTCCGTGATGCTCGAGAGATAATCCCGGAAAATCACGAAGAACAGCGCGCCAAGTGCCGGCCCCAGGAAAGAGCGCATGCCCCCGATCACCACCATGGCGAGCAATTCGCCGGAAAACGCCACCGAGATCGGCTCGGCCGAGGTCATGCGGTTGTTGAAGAGCAACAGCGTTCCGGCAAGCCCTGTCAGGCTGGCCGAGATCACGAAGGCGAGCAGCTTGTACCGGTCGACCGCATAGCCGATGAACCGGGCGCGCTGTTCGTTTTCACGGATCGCAACAAGGGTGGTCCCGACCGGCGAGCGGTGGAAGCGCCAGAGGATGTACACGACGATCATGCCCATCAGCGCGACAAGCATGTAAAAGTTCTGCGCCTGCTCGAAATCGATGCCACCGAAGAGCGGCCGTTTGATGCCGCCAAGGCCATCCTCGCCGCCAGTCACTGCCGTCCATCGGAATGCGATGGAATAGAGCATGGCCGCAAGAGCGAGGGTCAGCAGCGAGAAATAGACCCCGCGCCGGCGCAGGATCAGCGCGCCGAAGAGGGCGGCGAACACGGCCACCAGCGCCACGGCCCCGAGGATCGGCAGCAGGAACTGCCCGGGCAGCAGCTCCCGTTGGAGAAGCCCGGCCGCATAGGCGGCGAGCCCGAACCAGGCACCATGGCCGAACGAGACGAGCCCGGTCGTGCCGACCAGGACGTTCAGCGCCATGCAGGCCATGGCAAAAACGACGACCTCGGTTGCGGACGTGGTCCCGAGTCCGATCGCCCGCATGAAGAAGGGCAGGGCCAGCAGCATGACGGCGGCAATGACGAGGGGAAGGCGCTCACGCAGGAAGGCAGGCATCGGATGGCCTCACTCGAAACGCTGGATGCGCTCGCCGAACAGGCCGCGCGGTCGGAAGAGAAGGACGAGCAGCATCATCAGGTAGATGACGGCGGTCGCGAATTGCGGATAACCGAGCCCGATCGTGGCCCCCTTGACCAGCCCGACCAGCAGGGCTGCGGCGACAACGCCCCAGAAGGAGCCGAGCCCCCCGATCACCACCACCACGAAAGCCGGGGTGATGATCTCCTGTCCCATGGCCGGGTGGATCGAGTAGATCGGCGCCAGCAGCACGCCCGCCAGCCCCGCGAGGCCGATCCCGATGGCCGCCACCGCCATCATGTAGGGCGGCAGGGCAATGCCGAGCGCGCCGACCATATCGGGATTCTGGACGCCCGCACGAACAACCCGTCCGAACGCGGTGCGGTTGAGCAGGAACCACAGGGCCAGAATGCAGGTCGCGGCGATCAGGATCAGCGTGCCGCGATAGCGGGAATAGATGAAATCCCCCAGGAAGATCTGCCCGCGCAGCCATGACGGAATCGAATAGGAGAGGGGCGGCGCGCCGAAGATCATCCGGAGAAGCTGCTCGGCCACCATGGCGAGGCCGAAGGTGAGAAGCAGCGATAGGATCGGATCGGACCGGTAGAAGCGCTGGAACAGCAGGCGCTCCACCAGCACGCCGAGAATGGCGACGAGCCCCGGCACCACAAACATCGCGCCGCCGAAGCCGATATGCGGCCCGAGTACCACGGTCAGATAGGCACCGATGGCATAGAAGGCGCCATGGGCCAGATTGACGATCCCGCCGAGCGAGAAGATCAGCGACAGGCCGAGCGCGATCAGCAGGTAGTAGACACCATCGAGCAGGCCATTGGCGATCTGCTGGAGAAAGAGCGTAGACACGGGCGGGCTCCCCGGAGGCAAGGCAGGATGTCATCCCCGGCCGGACCGCTTCCCGCCGGGGGAGAGCATTCCGGAGGAGGAACCGGCGGAACCCGACCGCCGGGGATGACCTTGAGCGAGTGGCAATCCGGCCTCAGGCCATCTTGCACTCGTTTTCCTCGGCCGTCGTGGCGATGATCTCGAGGCTTTCATTAGCCGGCGGTACAGCCGCCGAAGACGTGAAGATGTCCCACTGGTTCTTCGCCGAGGCGCCGACCGCCTGCACTGTGTACATTTCGTGCATCATCTGGTGGTCGGACTTGCGGAAATAGCCTTCGCGGGTCTTCATCACGTCGAATTTCGCACCCTTTTCCCAATGTTCGATGATCTTCATCGAGTCGGTCGATTTGATCTCGCTCATCGTCTGAGCGAAGATCTTCACGGCAAGGTAATCGCCCCAGGCCTGGTTTTCCGGCGGCTTCTTGTATTTGGCGGTGAAGGCCTGGACGAATTTCTTGCTGTTCGGCGTGTCGATCAGGTGGTGCCAGACCACTGGCCATGTGCCGCCGAAATTGTCCTTGCCCGCCGCCCAGGCGAGCGCGGTATCAAAGCCGAACCCGGCGACCGGGAAGGTCAGGCCGAATTCCGAATACTGCTTCAGGAAGTTGGTGATCTGGTTGCCGGCAAGGTTCGAAATGACGAGATCCGGCTTGGCATTGCGGATCTCGATCAGCAGGGCCGAGAAGTCGGTCAGGTCGGTCGGGACAAGCTTGTCGGCTGCGAACTGGCCGCCATTGGCTTCCATGAAGCGCTTCGCCACCTTGAGCAGATCATGCCCGAAGGCATAGTCAGCGGTCAGCGAGAACCACCTCTTGCCCTTGACCAGCCCCTGCTGCATCAGCGACCGCCCACAGGTTTTTACATACATCGAGTTCTGGCTCTCGACGTGGAACATGAATTTGTTGCAATTCGCGCCACGAAGGGCATCGGAATTGCCACCGGTATTGACATAGAGGGTCTTCGTGCGGGCGGCGACCTGCGCGATGGTGAGGCAGGAGGCCGAGGAAATCTCGCCGATGATACAGGCAACCTTGTCGCGCTCGATCATGCGCTCGGCCTTGGTGGAGGCCGTCTGCGGGTTCACTGAATCCTCCTTGAGGATCTCGAGCTTGCGCCCCATCACGCCGCCTGCGGCGTTGATCTCCTCTACGGCGAGATCCGCCGCCATCACAGCGAACTCGCCGAGCGGGCCGAGAAAGCCTGTGCGTGGGGTCAGGTGGCCGAAACGCAGCACCTCGGACTGCGCCCGCGAGATGGCCGGCATGCCGATCGTGCCTGCAAGGGCAGTGGCACCCGCCGCCTTGATCAGGCTGCGACGGGACGGACGAATGAATTCGCTCATGACATGTCTCCGTTTGACGTTTCTCTTCCCCGCGGTGGGCCCATTTTTTCGTCGAAGGCCTTGCCGCAATCTGTGATCACAGTTAGCTTCCTCTAATCGACTGGCTTTGTCCAGAGACTGGCGCACAAAAATGTTGGAACGCATTCCCGCCTATACCGACGCGATGCTCGACGAGACCGGAACCCTGTCCGACCGGGTCTACCGGCATCTGGCCGATCGGTTGATTGCCGGGCGTTTTGCGCCGGGGGACAAGCTTTCCCTGCGCGCCGTGTCGGAAGCGCTCGGCCTCTCGATCATGCCTGTCCGGGAAGCGGTTTCACGCCTCGCAGCCGAGGGTGCGCTCGAGGTTGCCCCGAAAAAGGCGGTGACAGTCCCGCTGATGCGCGCCGCGCAGTTCCGTGACATCACGCAGGTCCGGGTCGAGATCGAGGGTTTCGCGGCCGCGCTCGCCTGCAAGACCGCTACACCGGAGAGCCTGGCCGAAATCGAGGCCCGCGAGCGCGAATTCCGTGAACTCAGCGAACAGCCGCAAGCCGATCTCGCCCAGGCCGTGGCCGCGAACCAGGCCTTCCATTTCGCGGTCTATCGTGCGGCTGGCTCGGCGGAATTGCTGGCGATTATCGAACGCCTCTGGCTGCGCGTCGGGCCGATCATCAATCTCGACCTGCGCGAGAATCCGGAACGCCTTCGCCTCGGCGGCGCGGTGCAGGCCCATCGCGCCTGCCTTCTGGCGATCCGCGAGGGGCGGGCCGAAGCCGCGCGTGAGGCCATCGCTTCCGATATTGGCGGCGCCTCCGCCTTCATCCTGTCGCGCCAGCGCCTGCTGGATTGAGTGCCATTCGGACATTGGGGACCAACATGGATATGCAGATTGAAGGGCTCCGGGTCCTCGTTACGGCCGGAGCAGGGGGGATCGGGCTCGAGGTCGCGCGCGCTTTCGTCCGGGAAGGGGCCCGCGTCTATGTCTGCGACGTCGATCAACAGGCCCTGGCCGCCCTCGCGAAGAGCGATCCGGTGATCGGCGCCACCAGCTGCGACGTGGCGGATCGGGCGCAGGTCGCGGTGCTGTTCGAGAAGGCCTTGGACTTCCTCGGCGGGCTCGACGTGCTGGTCAACAATGCCGGCATTGCCGGCCCGACGGCCCGGACCGAGGATGTGACACCCGAGGATTGGGACCGTTGCATCAATGTCTGCCTGACCTCGCAATACAATTGCGCTCGACTGGCCATTCCGTTGCTCCGCCAGAGCCGGAATGCCTCGATCATCAACCTCTCTTCGGCGGCCGGGAAGAACGGTTTTGCGATGCGCTCGCCCTATGCCGCCGCGAAATGGGGCGTCATCGGCTTCACGAAATCCCTGGCGATCGAGTTGGGTGACGAGGGGATCCGCGTCAACGCCATCCTGCCTGGCCTTGTCGCCGGCGACCGGATCCGCCGGGTGCTGGAAGCCAAGGCCCAGCAATATGGCCGCAGTTTCAAGGAGGTCGAGGCGCAGGCCTTCGCCTATACCTCGATCAAGGAATACATCCTGCCGCAGCAGCTGGCGGACCAGATGGTTTTCCTGGCTTCGCCGCGCGGCCGGACCATTTCCGGCCAGGCCATCTCCATCGATGGCGATACGAAGATGCTGATGTAACGCTCAGACCGAGAGCGTGCGCCGGATCGCATCCTTCCAGCCGGCATAGCGCGCATCGGCATCGCCTGCCGCCATGGCCGGCGCGAACCGGATATCCCGTGCCCAGAGCCGTGCGAAATCCGCCGGTTCCGGCGCGAGGCCGGCGCTGAGACCGGCAAGATAGGCCGCGCCCAGCGCTGTGGTTTCCATGATCGTGGGCCGGTCAACCGGCGCTTGCAGGATGTCGGCCAGGAACTGCATCGCATAGGCGGAAGCCGTCATCCCGCCATCAACCCGCAGCACCGTTTCGAACGGGCTGCCCCAGTCACGCCGCATCGCCTCGATCAGATCCCGCGTCTGGTAGCCGACGCTCTCGAGCGCAGCCCGGCAGAGTTCCTTCCGCGTCGTGCCGCGCGTCAGCCCGTACAGCGCACCGCGCGCATCGGCATCCCAGTACGGTGCGCCAAGCCCCACAAAGGCCGGGACGAGAAAAACGTTCTGCGCCGGGTCGGCCTCGGCTGCCAACGTTCCGGCCTCGGCGGAGGCGGCGATGATCCCGAGCCCGTCGCGCAGCCATTGCACGGCGGCACCGGCGACGAAAATCGCGCCCTCAAGGGCATAGGTGCGCTGGCCGCGGATCTGGTAGGCGAGCGTGGTCAGAAGCCGGTTGGTTGAGAAAACCGGCTTGTCGCCGGTATTCATCACCGCGAAGCACCCGGTCCCGTAGGTCGATTTCATCATGCCCGGCTGGAAGCAGGCCTGTCCGATCGTCGCCGCCTGCTGGTCGCCGGCCACGCCGCGGATGGCGACGGCTCCATCGAGCCATTCGGCGGCGGTCGTTCCGAAATCGTCGGCGCTGTTGCGAACCTCCGGGAGCAGGGCCATTGGAACATCGAGGCGCTGGCACAATTCGGCATCCCAGTTGCCGGTCTGGATATCGTAAAGCAGCGTGCGCGAAGCATTGGTGGCATCGGTCGCATGAACCTTGCCGCCCGTCAGCCGCCAGATCAGGAAGGTGTCGACTGTGCCGAAGGCGAGTTCGCCCTTCTCGGCCCGGGCCCGCGCGCCCGGCACCTTGTCGAGGATCCACGCGATCTTGGTTCCGGAAAAATAGGGGTCAAGCAGCAGGCCCGTCTTGCGGCTGAAGAAACCCTCATGCCCGTCATCCCGCAGCCGGGAACAGATTTCGGAGGTCCGCCGGTCCTGCCAGACAATGGCATTGTGGATCGGCTTGCCGGTTTTCCGGTCCCAGATCAGCGTTGTCTCGCGCTGGTTGGTGATGCCGATCGCCGCGATGTCGGCTGCAGAGAGCCCGGCCTTCGCTACTGCCCCGCGCAGGGTGGCGAGGCTGGTCGCCCAGATATCCTCCGGGTCATGTTCCACCCAGCCGGAAGCCGGGTAATGCTGGGGGAATTCCTTCTGGTCCATCGAGACCAGCCGGAAATCTCGCGTGAAGACCAGCGCGCGGCTCGAGGTCGTGCCCTGGTCCATCGCGATGAAATGGGTGCTCATGCCAGGCCCTCCGCTTCCAGCAAGGCCGGCAACGCGGCCGCAACCGCCCCGGCCAGCGCGTCACCGCCATGCAGGCCAAGCTTGGTCCGCCGCCAGATCACGTCATCCGGCGTCCGCGCCCATTCCTCACGCACGAGATACCGCAATTCCGCCAGCCGCAATCCGCTGCCGAGATCTGTGCCGAGATCGTCCAGGCTCGCGGCAGAGCCCAGAACGCGGCGGGCGCGCGTGCCATAGAGCCGCACAAGCCGCTCCATATCCACGTCCGGTACGAATGGATATTCGGCCAGCAGGATGCGCTTGAGCGCCCTCCGGTCACGGTCGGGGAAATCCCCGCCGGGCAGGATCGCGCCATGCGTCCAGTCTCCGCCCATCCGCGGAAAGCCGGCGGCGATCCGGCCCATCGCTTCCTCCGCGAGGCGACGATAGGTGGTGATCTTGCCGCCATAGATCGACAGGAGCGCGGCCTGTCCGGCGGGTTGGTCAAGGTCGAGCACGTAATCCCGCGTGGCAGCCTTGGCCTCTGTCGCGCCGTCATCATAGAGCGGGCGGACGCCGGAAAACGACCAGACCACGTCATCCCGGGTCAATTGGCGGCTGAATTGCGCATTGGCCAAGGCCAGCAGATAGTCGATTTCCTCCGCCGTCGCCCGCACGGCAGCAGGATCGCCGGAATAATCACGGTCCGTCGTGCCGATCAGCGTGAACTCGCCCTCATATGGAATGGCGAAAACGATCCGGCCGTCGCTGTTCTGGAAAATATAGCACCGGTCGTGCTCGTAGAGCCTGCGCACCACGATATGCGAGCCCTGGACAAGGCGCGTCTTCGCCCGGCCGTTCAGGCCCAACGTGCCTTGCAGGACGTCCGCCACCCACGGCCCGGCGGCATTGACGAGCACTTTCGCCCGTACGCGCCGTTCGCTGCGGAAATCATCGCTCCTCACCGTGAGGATCCAGCTGTCGCTTTCGCGCACGGCCGAAACGGCGCGGCTGCGCGTCTCGATCATCGCGCCGCGCTCGGCGGCATCGAGGGCATTCGCCACAACGAGGCGGGAATCATCGACGCGGCAATCCGAATATTCGAAACCCTTGCGGAACAACCCGGGCTTGAGCGGCTGCCCTGCAACATGCGTTACAAGGTCGATCACCCGCGTCGAGGGCAGCAGCTTCCGGCCACCGAGATGATCGTAAAGGAACAGCCCCAGCCGCAGCAGCCAGGCCGGCCGCAGGCCCTTGTGATGCGGCAGCACGAAGCGCAGGGGCCCGATCAGGTGCGGCGCCATGGTCCACAGCGTTTCGCGCTCGATCAGCGCCTCCCGCACAAGGCGGAACGCATAGTATTCGAGGTAACGCAAACCACCATGGATCAACTTTGTCGACCAGGACGAGGTATGGCTGGCGAGATCATCCTGCTCGCAGAGATAGACGGCCAGCCCGCGCCCGGCCGCATCCCGCGCGAGCCCGGTGCCATTGATACCGCCACCGATAATGGCCAGATCGACGACTCGTTCCATGCGATTTAGGTGCCTTCTTGCGCAGCGAAAGGCAATCGCTCTCGACGCGAATCCATGGCTTCACGCGGGAATATGAAATCGCTAGCCTCTTCCAAAGGCGAGGGATTCTCCAATGGCAGGCCGTGAGGCAATCATCATTGACTGGGGAACGACGAATTTCCGCGCCTATCGCTTCGATTCTGCGGGAGAACCTGTCGCCGAGCACCGGGCCGCGGCCGGCATCCTCAGCGTTGCCGACGGCGCCTTCGAGGCCGTGCTGGATCGCCAGATCGGTGCTTGGATCACGTCGGATTCCGAGTTGCTCTTTTCGGGTATGATCACCAGCCGAAATGGCTGGGTCGAAACGCCCTATGCCGAAACGCCGGCCAGCCTCGAAGCCCTCGCTGCGGCCTCGGTGCATCGTCGCCATGCTTCCGGTGCCACGATGCGCTTCCTGCCCGGCGTTGCCATGCGGCACCCGGTGCCGGATGTCATGCGCGGCGAGGAGATCCAGGTTTTCGGGGCGTGTGTACCGGAGGAGGAATCAATCGTCGTCCTGCCGGGCACGCATTCGAAATGGGTCCGCCACCATACAGGGCGGATCGAGGCTTTCCATACCTTCATGACCGGCGAGATCTATGCCGCGCTGAAGGGCCATACGATCCTCGGCCGTCTGCTACCGGAAGGCGCCACGGGCGCACCCGGGGCCTTTGCCGAAGGTGTGCGCCACATGCGCAGCCATGCCGGTGCAGGTTTGCTCCATGCCGCCTTTTCGGCGCGAAGCCGCGTGCTGTTCGATGAACTCGCGCCGGCCGATATCGGGGAATACCTCTCCGGGATCGTCATCGGTGCCGAGATGGCCGGCGGGCTCGCCTTGGGCTGGAATCCCGCCTCGCTGCGTCTCGTTGGGGAGCCACCACTGACCGCGCGCTATGCCGAGGCGGCCCGTATTTTCGGCCTCGCCTCGCAGATCGCCCCCGCGGATACGACCATCAGGGGCTTCCGTCGCCTCGCTGCCTTGAAGGAGCCCGATGCATGACAGCGGAAGCCCTTGAATCCCTGTTCCGCGAAACGCTGGCAGCCGTACCGCTGGTCGCGATCCTGCGCGGGATCCGCCCGGAAGAGGTCGAGGTGATCGGAGCGGCGCTCGTCGAGAGTGGCATCCGGCTGATCGAGGTGCCGCTGAACTCGCCCGATCCGTTCAATTCCATTTCCCGGCTGGTCAAGCGTTTTGGCGAGGCCGCGCTGATCGGTGCCGGTACAGTCATCCAGCCGGATGACGTACTCGAATTGGCCGAAATCGGTGCTGGCCTCGTCATTTCACCTCACACTGACTGCGCCGTAATCGAGGCAACGCGGCGGGCCGGGCTGATTTCCCTGCCAGGCATCGCCACGCCATCGGAAGCCTTCGATGCAATTGCTGCCGGCGCTCATGCACTGAAACTCTTCCCGATGGAGATGATCGGCATCGGCGGCATGAAGGCAATGAAGGCCGTTCTGCCGCCGGATATGCCGCTTATCGCCGTAGGCGGCGTCGGCGCTGCCAATCTCGCCAGCCTCCGTAACGCGGGATGCGCTGGATTTGGGCTCGGTTCCTCGCTCTACAAGCCGGGCATGAATGCAGGTGCGGTCCGGGCCGCAGCTGAAGCCTGCCTCGCCGTGCTTGCCGAGGGCTGAACCCTGGGCCTCCGCTCTTGCCCGGTCGGGGCGGATATGCGACATCCCGTCCACGAGCAGTGCCTTCCGCAAGGAAGGTGAAACGGGAATGCGGTGGGGGCTTTGCCCGAAGCCGCGGCTGCCCCCGCAACTGTAGGCGGAGAGCTGACCCCATCGCCACTGGCCGCTCGGCTGGGAAGGCGGGAGCCGGCAGAGACCCGCAAGCCAGGAGACCGGCTGCTCGGATAGGCTGCTGATGGGCGCAATCCGGCGGGGTGCACGGGCGGCGCAACCCTTGCGGGGCGAAGCCCCGGCTGTCAGAGCTGGCCCTGGACAAGGCTGGCCGCCATGAATGCTCCTGTCATTTCTCCGGAAGTGATCACCGAACCCGTTGCCTCCCCGCAGGCGCCGGTTGTCATCACCATCTGCACCACCTGCCGCAAGGCCGAGGCAGCCCCGGATTATCGCCCCGGTGCCTTGCTGGCGGATGCGCTGGCGGCCTTGCCGGATTCCGGTGTCACGATCCGCCGCACGCAATGCCTCAGCGTCTGCACACGGGCCTGCACCGCGGCACTGTCCGGCCCCGGCCGCTACACCTTTCTCTTCGGCGATCTTGACCCCGAACGCGATGCGCCCACCCTCGTCGAGATGGCACAGGCCATGGCCAACCAGCCCTTCGGCTTCGTGCCATGGAAAGCGCGACCTGAAGCCTTGCGATCCCGCATCATCGCCCGCATACCGCCACTGGAATGGTCGCCGGCCGATGGGTCGGCCCCGGTATGAAAGCGCGTCTCACCCTCGTTCTCGGCGGAGCGCGGTCCGGCAAGTCGCGGCATGCGGAGGCTTTGGCGCGGCAGACGGGCCTTTCCCGCCTCTACCTCGCCACAGCACAGCCTTTCGATGAAGAAATGCGCGAGCGGATCCGGCAACACCGGGTCGATCGGGAAGGCGATGGCTGGCAGACGATCGAGGAACCGCTCGACCTTGCTGGCGCAATCACCCGCGCTTCGGCGGCGGATGCGGTCCTGCTGGTGGATTGCCTGACGCTCTGGCTGTCGAACCTCATGCTGGCCGACAGGCCCGTCGCTCCGGAAACCGCTGCATTGCTAGGCGCACTCGCAACCGCAAGCGGCCCGGTCATCCTTGTCTCGAATGAGGTCGGCCTCGGCATCGTGCCCGAGACCCCGCTGGGACGTGCGTTCCGGGATGCGCAAGGCCGGCTCAACCAGCACGTGGCCGCTCTGGCCGATCATGTTGTCTTCATGGCAGCCGGGCTGCCGCTGACGCTCAAGGAACCCCCGCGATGACCGAATCCGATGTCGATGCCCGCCACAACGAGAAGATGCGCCGCCACAAGGAGGCGCGCGAGAAGATGATGGCCGGGAAAACCCTCGAGAGGGGGCTGCTCATCGTGCATACCGGCGCGGGCAAGGGGAAGACCTCGGCCGGGCTCGGCATGGTTTTCCGGCATATCGCCTATGGGATGCGGACGGCCGTCATCCAGTTCACCAAGTCGCCGGACTGGGTGACGGGGGAAGCCATCCTGCTGCGGCAATTCCCCGATCTCTGTACGCTCGATATATCCGGAGACGGTTTCACCTGGGATACGCAGAACCGCGCGCAGGATATCGCTACCGCCCGAGCCGGCTGGGAGCGCGCCAAGGCCTGCATTCTCGACCCCGCCTACAGGCTGGTCATGCTGGACGAACTCAACATCGTCCTCCGCTACGATTATCTCCCCGTCGAAGAGATCGTCGAATTCCTGCGGACACAGCGGCCTGCCGATACGCATGTCGTGATCACTGGCCGGAATGCGAAGCCCGAGCTGATCGAGCTGGCCGATCTCGTCACCGAGATGGTGCAGGTCAAGCATCCGTTCCGCGAAGGCGTGAAAGCCCAGGCCGGGATCGAGTTCTGACATGGCAAGGCGCGCCGCCGTGATCATGCTGCAGGGGACCGGCTCGAATGTCGGCAAATCGATGCTTGTCGCCGGGCTCTGCCGCCTTTTCGCCGATCGCGGCCTCGTGGTCCGGCCGTTCAAGCCGCAGAACATGTCGAACAATGCCGCCATTGCCCGCGAGGGCGGCGAGATCGGCCGGGCGCAGGCCGTGCAGGCGCAGGCGGCACGCTGCTCGCCGAGCATCCATATGAACCCGATCCTGCTGAAACCGGAAACCGATACCGGCAGTCAGGTCATCGTCCAGGGGCAACGCCGGGGCAGCCTCCGCAGCCTCGGCTTCGGCGCGCGACGCGATGAATTGTTCCCGGCAGTGATGGAAAGCTTCGGCATTCTGGAAGACGAAGCTGACCTTGTCATCGTCGAGGGCGCCGGCAGCCCGGCGGAGATCAACCTCCGGGCCGGCGATATTGCCAATATGGGCTTTGCCGCCGCTGCGGATGTGCCGGTCCTGCTGGTTGGCGATATCGACCGGGGCGGGGTGATCGCCAGCCTTGTCGGAACCCATGCCATCCTGCCGGAGGACGACCGGCGGCTGATCAAGGCCTTCGCGATCAACAAGTTCCGCGGCGATGCGCGGCTCTTCGAGGCCGGAATGCACGCCATCGAGTCCTTCACCGGCTGGCCGGGCCTCGGCATTGTACCATGGTTTGCCGAAGCCCATCGGCTTCCGGCGGAGGATGCGCTCGACCTCGAAGAGCGCCGCGGAACGGCCGACCGCCCTTTGCGCATCGCCGTGCCGATCCTCGCGCGGATCGCCAATTTCGACGATCTTGATCCGCTCTCTGCCGAGCCGGCCGTGGAATTGACTTTTGTCCCGCCCGGGCAGCCGTTGCCCGCCAATGCCGACCTCGTCATTCTGCCGGGCTCGAAGGCCACGCTCGCCGATCTCGCCTTCCTTCGCGAGCAAGGCTGGGACATCGACCTTGCCGCCCATCATCGCAGGGGCGGGCGTATCCTCGGCCTGTGTGGCGGCTACCAGATGCTCGGGACCTCGATTGCCGACCCGGAGGGAATCGAGGGGCAGGCCGGCACCATGCCCGGCCTCGGTTTCCTTGACATCGAGACGCGGCTGACACCGGACAAGATCACCCGGCTGGTCGATGCCGTACATGTGCCCTCGGGCCAGCCGATCCGGGGCTACGAGATCCATCTCGGCCGCAGCGAGGGCCCGGACTGCGCGCGCGCCTTCGCGCGGATCGAGGGCCGACCGGACGGGGCGATCTCCGCCGATGGCCGGGTGCAGGGCACCTATCTCCATGGCTTGTTTTCAGGCGATGCCTTCCGCGCCGCCTTCCTTCAAGGGCTTGGGGCAGGCAGCGCTCTGGCCTACGAGGCGGAAGTCGAGGCTGTACTCGACCGGCTGGCCGCGCATTGCGAGGCCCATCTTGATATCGAGGCGATCCTGCGCATCGCCCGGTCACGCCAGAGCGAAAGTTAAGGCCAGGACGATCAGCATCAGCAAGAGGCAGGCCGCGGCCATCACCGCCAGCGCCTGCCGGATATCAGCCGGGCCGGCATCCCGGCGCCCGCCCGGATTGAGATAGGGGTCATCGACCCGCTCGGTACCGTAGATCCGCGGTCCCGCGAGAGCGAGCCCGAGCCCGCCGGCCATCGCGGATTCCGGCCAGCCGGCATTCGGCGATTTGTGCAGTCGCGCATCCCGCAGCATCACGCGGAGGGCCGGTCCGGGCTGGCGGCCCACGGCGGCGCAGGCCGCCGCGATCAGCAGCCCCGAAAGGCGGGCTGGCGCGAGATTGAGGAGGTCATCCAGCCGCGCGCTGGCCCAGCCATAGGCGAGGTAGCGTGGCGAGCGATGACCGATCATCGAATCCGCCGTATTCACCGCCTTGTAGACGGCCAGCCCCGGCAGGCCGAGCAGGAGGAACCAGAAAACCGGCGCCACCACCCCGTCGGAGAAATTCTCGGCCGTCGTCTCGATGGCCGCCCGCGCCACCCCGGCTTCGTCCAGCACGTCCGGGTTGCGCCCGACCACCATGGAGACAGCGCGCCGTCCGCCCGCGAGCCCCTCGCTTTCCAGCGCATCGGCAACCCGCGCGACATGATCATGGAGCGAGCGCTGCGCAATCAGGACAGAGCCGGCAAGCCCCGCCCAGATCCAGCCATAGGGGAGGGCCATCAGCGCCTCTTGCAGAAGGAAAGCACCGGCGCAGGCGACGGCCACCAGGATGACGAGGGCCAGCAGGCCCAGCAAACGACGCTGCGTCTCCGGCCATTCCGGGCGGTTCAGCCGGGCCTCCAGCGTGCGGATCAGCCCGCCGAACCATGCGACAGGATGCGGTATGCGCCGCCAGACAATGTCCGGATCGCCGATGAGCGCGTCGGGCACAAGCGCCACCAGGACGATCAGGAGGGTTTCCGGAAACAGGGTCATTTCCGGCCGATCCGCGCCAGTTCGCGGGTGAGATGGTCGATCGCCTCGACCAGCATCGGACCGCCGCAGACCGTCAGCTTCTCCGGCATGGTCAGTTTCCGCCCGGCCGTGAAGCGACCGGCGAGGGCAGGGTGCAGCAGCTTGGCCGTGCCCTGATCCTCCGGGGCGAGATCATCCCGTGCAACGAGGATCGCGTCCGGCTTGAGCAGGACGAGGCTTTCGAGCGAGGCAAAACCACCCTGCCGGAAGCCAAGCTCGTCCGCCACGTTCACGAGGCCCACCTGCGCCAGAAGATCGGTCACCAGCGATTGCGATCCGCTGACCCAGCCCCGCCGGGCAACCGGCAGGACACGCAGCCTCAGCGGGGAGACCGTGCTCTTGAGGCGGGCAAGCGCAGCGTCGATTTCCTCAACCCGCCGCTGTGCCCCTTCCGGGTTGCCCACAAGAGCACCCATCCGGAGGATCTGTGCTCTTGTTTCGGCGATGCTGCGCACCGCGTCGAATTCCTCGAGGCGAAAGCCCTGCTGACGGATGAATTCCCGGGTTGCGCGGCGGGTGAACCGGCCGCCGACGACAAGATCCGGCGCGAGGACGAGCACCTCCTCGGCGGTGCCGGAAAGGCGCGGATAGGGCTTCGCTTTCGCGGCAGCCCAGGAGCGCAGCGGATCGGCACCGAACGGGCTGAGGCCAACAATCTGCTCCGGTCGCGCAAGGTCCAGCAGGAGCTGGTCCGTACACATGTTGATCGAGACGATCCGCGTCGGGGCAGGCTGCGCGAAGGCCGCAGCTGACAGGAAAATGGAAAGGGCAGCCAGACGGCACTGGCGATGCACGCGCTTCCATGGCATGGCCGCAGGATGCAGCATGGCGGTGATCTTGGCGAGGCGATGGCCCTGTTCGGCGGGAAGCGGGGGGACTGGCTTGACCTGTCCACCGGCATCTCGCCCTTTCCCTATCCGCTGCGGACCCTCGGCGCCCATCTCTGGACCGCCTTGCCCGGCAGACATGAACTCGAGGCGCTGCTCGCCGCAGCCCGGATCGCCTATCGCGTGCCGGACAGCCATGACATCGTGGCCGCGCCCGGAACACAGGCCCTCATCCAATGGCTGCCCCGCCTGGCACCCGGGGGCGGGACCGTGGGTATCACCGAGCCGAGCTATGCCGAACATGCGCGTGCCTGGCAGCAGGCCGGCCATGAAACGGAACCCTATCGCCCCGGCAAGCCGCTCGCCGAGACCATCCGCCATGCGGTGCTGGTCCATCCCAACAACCCGGATGGGCGGTCGGCCGCACCGGCCGACGCAATGATTCTTGCCTCGACCCTTGTTGAAAGACAGGGCTGGCTTATCGTGGACGAGGCCTTCATCGACACGATGCCGGATGCCTCGTTGACCGGCATTCTGAAGGATTTTCCGGTCATCACCTTGCGTTCGTTCGGGAAATTCTATGGCCTGGCCGGGCTCCGGCTCGGTTTCGCGATCGGGCCGAAAGACCTGGTCGCCCCGCTGCGCGAAGCCATTGGCCCGTGGCCCATCAGCGGCGCGGCGATCCAGGTTGCTACCGCCGCCCTGTCCGACCTCGCTTGGGCCGAAGCCATGCGGAGCCGCCTTGCCGAGGAAGCCGAGGCTTTGGACCGGGTCCTGTTGCGCTATGGCTTTGTGGTCGTCGGCGGCACGTCCCTGTTCCGGCTCGCCCGGATACCCCGTGCCGATTCCCATGCGGCCTTGGCCGGTCGACGGATCTGGACACGCTGCTTCCACTGGGACCCGCGGCTGATCCGCTTTGGCCTGCCGGCCGGGCCTGCTGCGCGCGAACGCCTCGCGCGGACCCTGTCCGAGCTTCGTCACGGCTGAGCCTCCACCTGCCAGGGGATCAGGGCCGGCTCGCCGCCATGATCGAGACGCAGCGCCCGGATTCCATAGGTCTCCGCCAGTTGCCGGTCTGACAGGACGTCGGCGGGGGCTCCGGACGCGACGACCATGCCGCCATCCATCAGCACGATCCGGTCCGCCATCCGGGCCGCCAGCGTCAGGTCATGCGTGACAGCGACAACCAGGCGCCCCTGCCGCGCCTGCTGGCGAAGGATCTCCATCACCACCAGCTGGTGCCTCGGGTCGAGCGAGGCCGTCGGCTCGTCGGCCAGCAGGATCGGCGCCTCGACCGCCAGCACACGGGCCAGCATGATGCGGGCGCGCTCGCCTCCGGAAAGGGTGGTGGCGGATTGCCCGGCCAGACCCCGGGTGCCAGTCACGCGCATCGCCTCGTGGATGATCCGTCCATCCTCCGGCGAGAGGCGTCGCGGATCCACCACGCCATGTGGAAAGCGGCCGAGTGCCACGATATCTTCCGCCGGCAGCGGCCAATGCACCTGATGGCCCTGCGGCAGGTACCCGATCAGCCGTGCGCGCGCCCGCCTGTCGAGCGAAGCGCCTTCACTGCCATTGATGGCGATCCGGCCCCCATGCGGGAGCAGGCCGGCCATCGCCTTGAGCAGGGTGGTCTTTCCCGCCCCGTTGGGGCCGATCAAGGCCACGAGAGCGCCGCCTGACAGTTCAAGCGAAACCCCGCCGACAATGCCGCGGCCGGCAAGCCGGACGGCCACATCCTCAAGGACGATCCGCGGCGGGTTCATGCCATCCCTCCGGAGAGCGAACGCCTTTCCCGGACAATGAGATAGAGGAAGAACGGCACACCGATGATCGAGGTCAGCACCCCGACCTTTATGTCCGAGGTGGCCGGGATCAGGCGCACGGCGATATCCGCTGCGAGGAGCAGGGCCGAACCGCAGAGTGCCGCCGGAACCAGCAGATGGGCAGGATCATGCCGGACGAATGGCCGCATGAGATGCGGGGCGATCAGCCCGATAAAGGCGATCGTGCCGGAAACGGCGACAGCCGCCCCCACGCCCATGGCCACACCAAGAATGGTCGTGAGCCGCAGCCGCTCGACCGGCACGCCGAGGCTCGCGGCGGCATCCTCTCCAAGGGCCAGCGCACGATAGCCGCCCCGCTGGAGCCAGAGCAGCAGCAGCGCGACCGTGATGAAGGGCAGGGCCAGCATGACATGGCGCATCGAGCGATCTTCAAGCGAACCCAGCAACCAGAAGGCGATTTCCAGCGCCGCGAACGGGTTGGGCGCGAGGTTCATCGCCAGCACCGTCCCGGCACCGGCCAGCGAGGAAACTGCGAGCCCCGAGAGGATCAGCAGGAGCAGCCCTGCATTCCGCCCGGCAATGGCCAGCAGAAGGAATACGGAGGCAAAGGCCCCGGCAATCGCCGCCAGCGGCAGGCCCCAGCCCAGGGCGTCATTGATCCCGAGCGAGATCGTCGCCACGGCGGCGAGCGCAGCCGATTGCGGCGCGCCGAAAAGGGAAGGGGCGGCGAGCGGGTTGCGGAGCAGGCCCTGCAACGCTGCGCCGCCCATGGCCAGCACGGCGCCGATGGCCAGAGCGAGGATCGCGCGCGGCAGCCGGATTTCCCAGATGATGATCCGGTGTGCCGCCTCGCCCCGCCCGGCCAGAGCGGCAATCACATCGCCCGGCGGGAGGGCGACAGGTCCGACCCCGAGCGAGATCACGAACAGCCCGCCGACGAGCAGGGCAAGGCCCGGCAAAAGCCAGGCCCGCCAAGGCGTCCGTTCGGGCAGGGAGGCGCTTCTCGCCTCCGTTTCGGCTACCACGTCGTCTTCATCCCTGCATAGAAGGCCCGGCCGGTCGTGCCATAGTTCCAGACCTCGTGATAGCGGGCATTGTTGAGGTTCTCGCCCCGGATATAAAGTTCGACCTGTTCTGTCGGCTTGTAGCTGGCCAGCATGTCGAACCTCGCATAGGGGGCGAGCCGCTGCGTCTCGTTGGCTCCACTGAACCGCTTCGAGACCAGAGTCACGGAGGGTTCGAAGCTCCAGTTGGCGAAGGGCGTGATGGCAAGCCCGATCTTGCCGACGCTTTCCGGCCGCCGGGCGAGGGTCCGGTTGGTCGTCAGGTCCTTGGCCTGCAGATAGGTATAGGCCCCGCGCAGCTGGAGCAGGCCGGTCCAGAGCTGGGCCGTACCCTCGAGTTCGAGCCCAATACTCTCGGCCCGCGCGACATTCACGTAGCAGCCGAAGGCCTGAAGTGCGTTGGCAAGGCAGGTCGGGCTGGTCTGGAAATTGATCAGGTCGCGGCTGCGGATCCAGAAACCGGTGGCGGAAATCCGGACACGTCCGTCGAGAAACTCCTGGTCGATCCCGATATCGCCGCCGAGATTATGCTCGGCCTGAAGCGCCACCGAACCCTGATAGCCGCCGAAACGCTGGTAAAGCGTCGGTGCCTTGCCGCCGGTGCCGAGGCTGGCGCGCAGCTTGGTTCCAGTCTCGGTGATGCGGTAGGCGCCGGTGGCGCGCCAGGTGAGAAACGTATCGACGTCGGTTACGTGGTCGAGGCGCCCGCCGAGAGACACGTCCAGCCGCTCCGTCACCGGAACCTGCCAGAGGCCGAAGGCGGAAAGGGTGGTCTGGTTGCCGCCAAGCGATTTGGTGCGCGCACCCAGCGGTATGATGCTCTGGTTGAAGGTTACGGCGATCTCACGCTCGGCTTTCGTGCCAAAGATCATGGAACCGTAGCGCTCCAGCCGGTAGGTGCCTTGATACTCCGCCGCGAAGCGGTCACCGGTGAAATCGGTATGCCGCCACGTCGCGACATTGGGGTTGCTGGCCGCCGTGATCGAGGTATCGCGGAACATCCTGTCGGTCCGGCTGGCCGTCAGCGTCAGGGCATGCGTCAGCTTGTTCTCGAGCGTATCGAGTTCCGCCTTGGCGAAGGCGGAGAAAAACCGCCGGTTGCTGGCCGAAGGCGTGTCGGGAAAGGCACCGAAAGCGGCATCATATTCCGCGCGGTGGAAGGTGATCATCCCACCGGCCTCGAAACGAAAGCCCTCGCGGGCATCGAACCCGACCCGGCCGAACCCGCCCAGGGTCTCCGTCCCGTCCTTCTCGTAGGGCGCGCCGGCCTTCAGCCGCGCGACACGGTGGCCATACCGGGAGAACCCATCATTCCGGAAGCCGGACCCGGCAAAGGAATAGGACCACGCACCCTGCTGGCCATAGGCGCCGGCATTGCCCGAAAGCGTGCCATAGCTGCCGCCCTCGACCTGCCCGAATGCCTTGAAGGGGCCGCGCCCCCGGCGGGTGATGATGTTGATGACGCCGCCCATCGCATCCGAGCCATAGAGCGCGCTTTGCGGACCGCGGAGAACCTCGATCCGCTCGATGAGACCGCCTGGGATGCCTCCGAAATCCGCCTCGCCATTGGCCGAGGACGCATCGTTGATGCGCACGCCATCCACCAGCACGAGAAGCTGGCCTGGATTCGTGCCCCGGATCCGCACCGATGTGGAAGCGCCGGGCCCGCCCGTTTCAGTGATGTCGAGGCCCGGAACGAAGCGCAAGGCATCGACAAGGGAGCCGGAATGCGTCTTCTGGATTTCGTCGGAGCGGATCACAGTGATGGCGCTGCCGGTCCGCTGGATCGAGGTGGGCGAGCGATTCGCCGTGATCAGGATATCGAGACCGGCCGGCTCTGATGTTCTGGATTGAGAAAAGGCTGGAAAGCTTTGATAAACAGCAAGAATGCCACCCATCCCAAGGATGAGTGCGCAGGAAGCGCGAGACATGGTTCCTCCATTCGGCCCGCCGCCGAATTGTTGGGGTTGCACGGACTCTCGGCCGGTCTCCTGGCTCGCGGATCGCCGCTTTCATCCACCTTCCCGGTCATCGAACCAGTGGTGTTCTGGAAGAAAGCTCACCGCTTACAGTTGCGGGGGCAGCTGCGGCATTGGGCCTGAAGCCCGCACCGCATTCCCGTTTCACCCTCCTCGCGGAAGGCACCGAAAGCTGGATTACCCAAACACAGCCGGAAGGGCGTGGCAAGTCGTCGCAAGTTGCAAATGGGGTGAAAACGCAACCCTTACGAGGCGGAGGGCTCGGCCAGCGGCTCGATGATCATTTCCATCCGCGGCCCGGCAAAAACGCTGACAACAAACTGGATCGGCCTGTGGTCGGGCAGGGCGTCGAGCCCGATCGATTGCAGCACCGGACTGCCCAAAGGCAGCGCGAGCAGGGCGGATTCCTCGTTCGAGGCGATGCGGGCGGAGAGCCGCGTCGAGAGGCGAAGATAGTCCTGGATTCCCGCCGAGGCGAAGGCGGCCGAAATCGACGCATCGTTCATCGCCAGCCGCTCCGGAAAGTCCGGGAACCGGGCGATGTCGAGATAGTGAAGACTTGTGGATACCGGGACCTGACCCGCGAGGCTGAGCGTGCGGACCACATGAACCTCGCTGTCCGGTGCAATCTCGAGCGCCTCGGCCACCATCGGATTGGCGCTTTCGCGGATGGTGGAAATGATCTTGCCCGTAACAGCAATGCCGGCGGCGCTGAAATTGGTCCGGAGACTGACGCGGCGGCCGATCCGGTAGGGGAAGCGCTGGGCGAGCACCTCGGTGCCGCGTCCCCGCTCGACGGAGACAAGCCCTTTCTCCGCCAGATGCTTGAACGCCTGCCGAACCGTATGCCGGTGCACGCCGAACCGTTCGGCCAGAAGAGCCGAGGGCGGCAACAGGGCACCGACCGCATGCTGCCCGGCGCGGATTTCCTCCTCCAGTGCATCGGCGATGCGCTTCCAGGCGAGGCTCGGGGCAGGAGCGGCAAGGGTCGAGGCAACGGTTTCCATGTCGGTCGTCATCATCCTGTCACCCAATAAGTCTAGACATTCCGCTGATCAGACATTAAAGTCTAGACTTATCACGGTCAACGGATTCGACAAAGATGCAATCGAACGAACCTTTGGCGCGCCGGCAGGGACATTTTGCCGTTCTGGCCCGCGCCGCTCTGGCTGAGGTAGAGGCCGTTCTGGCCGACGCGCCAGCCATCCCGCCCTTCATGGTGCTCAAGCAGCCGGAAACCGGCACGATCATGGTTGAAGGGCGCGCCGGCGGCGGCGGGCGGCGTTTCAATCTCGGCGAGGCGACCATGACCCGCTGCGCCATACGGCTGGAGGACGGCACCCTCGGCTTTTCTTACGCGCTCGGGCGGGACACGGCCAAGGCGCAGAAGGCGGCCGTTCTTGACGCCCTTCTGCAAAACGAGCCGCCCGAGGGCCCGATGCACCGGGCGATGCACCGTCTGGCCGAGCGCCAGAAGCAGGCCCGTGAGGAAGCCTCCCGCAAGGCGGCGGCCACCAAGGTCGAGTTCTTCACGATGGTGCGGGGAGAGGGCTGATGGCCGAGCAGAATGCACTTTTGCCGAAGGATGGGTCGGCCAATGCGCCGTTCAATCCGGGAATCGGCTTTTCCGATCCCGTCTTCCAGTCGCAGGCGGCCTTCCGCGGGATCCTCACGGCCTTGTCCGAGCCGGGCACGATCCACGATCTCGGCCCTTTCGCCCCCTGTCCTGTCGGCCTTGAACCCGCAACGGCGATCCTGCTTCTGACACTCGCCGATTATGAAACGCCGGTCTGGATGCCGGAAGCGCTTGAAAGCGGGGAGGCGGGTGTCTGGCTGCGGTTCCATTGCGGCGCGCCAGCGGCATCCGCTGCAAAGGCGGCCTTCGCGGTCGGCACGGCCGGGCATGGCTTCCCGGGCGTGGATGCCTTTAGCC
Organism: Rhabdaerophilum sp. SD176; assembly: GCF_030143245.1. Taxonomy (GTDB): domain Bacteria; phylum Pseudomonadota; class Alphaproteobacteria; order Rhizobiales; family Beijerinckiaceae; genus Rhabdaerophilum. Next base: position 33,157 of record NZ_JARJNS010000001.1, read on the forward strand.
CGGGCAACGAGCTTTACCCCGACCAGTCAACAACCCTGATCCTCCAGATCAGCAGCCTGACCGGCGGCGAAACGCTTGATCTCGAAGGGCCTGGCATTCCGGGCACCCGGCAGATCGCGCCGCGCGGCCTCCCTGCCGGCTTCGCCGTCGAATGGGCCCGCAATACCCGCCTCTATCCGCTGGGCGTGGACATTGTTCTTGCCGCCGGCAGCCAGATCCTCGGCCTCCCGCGGACGACCCGTATTGCCGCGCACGACCCGCGCCCCTGAGGAACCGATCATGTATGTTGCCGTAAAGGGCGGGGAAGCCGCCATCCTTGCAACCCACGATCTTCTCGCCGAAGCCCGGCGGGGCGATCCCGCCGTAAGGGAAGTCGAAGTCGCGCAGATTCGCGAGCAACTCGGCCTCGCCGTGGCGCGGGTCATGAACGAGGGCTCGCTCCATGACCCGGATCTCGCCGCCCTCGCGCTGAAACAGGCACAGGGCGATGCCATTGAAGCCGCCTTCCTGATCCGCGCCTTCCGGACGACCTTGCCGCGCTTCGGCTCCTCCCTTCCGGTTGAGACCTCGCGCATGGCGATCCGTCGACGGATCTCTGCCGCCTACAAGGACCTGCCAGGCGGGCAGGTTCTCGGCCCGACCTATGATTACACCCACCGCCTGTTCGATTTCGCGCTGATGGAGGGCGAGTCCCGGCCGGAGGCGCCACAGGCGGCATCGACCCTCGCGCAGACGATGCCGCGCGTGCCGGATATTCTGGGTGCGGAAGGACTGATGGAACCGGAGATGCCGCCTGAAGGCGATCCGGCCCCGTTCGATCTCACGCGGCAGCCTGTCTCCTTCCCGGCAGATCGCGATGTCCGGCTGCAAGCCATGGCCCGGGGTGATGAGGGCTTCCTGCTCGGCCTCGGCTATTCGGTCCAGCGCGGCTTCGGAGGCAACCACCCCTTCGCCGGCGAGATCCGGATGGGTGAGGTCAGCGTCGAATTTGTGCCGGAGGAACTCGGCTTTGCTGTCGATCTCGGCGAGATCACGCTCACAGAGTGCCAGATGGTCAACCAGTTCTCCGGCTCGAAGGACGTGCCGCCGCAATTCACGCGCGGCTATGGCCTCGCTTTCGGCCATTCCGAGCGCAAGGCGATGTCGATGGCGCTGGTCGACCGGGCGCTGAAGGCCCGTGAATTCGGCGAGGCCGCGGATTACCCCGCCCAGCAGGACGAGTTCGTCCTCTACCATTCGGACAATGTCGAGGCCGCCGGTTTCGTCGAGCATCTGAAACTGCCGCATTACGTCGATTTCCAGGGCGAGCTGGAGTTGATCCGCCGCATCCGTGCGGAGCGCGAGGCGCGCCTTGCGCCGGAAACCACCCCGATCCAGGAGGCTGCGGAATGAGCTTCGCCGCGCAGGGGGCTACCCCGTACAATTATGCCTATCTCGACGAGCAGACGAAGCGGATGATCCGGCGCGCGCTGCTGAAAGCCGTGGCGATTCCCGGCTATCAGGTGCCGTTCGGCAGCCGGGAGATGCCGCTGGCACGCGGCTGGGGCACCGGCGGCATCCAGATTACCGCTGCGGTGATCGGGCCGTCTGACACGCTCAAGGTGATCGACCAGGGCGCAGACGACACGACGAATGCCGTCTCGATCCGCCGGTTCTTCGAGCGGACCGCCTCGGTCAGGACAACCGAAGCGACCCACGAGGCCACAATCATTCAGACCCGACACCGCATTCCGGAAGCCCCGATGCAGGCCGGGCAGATTCTCGTCTATCAGGTGCCGATGCCCGAACCCCTGCGGAAGCTCGAGCCGCGCGAACTCGAGACGCGGAAAATGCACGGCTTTGCCGAGTACGGGCTGATGCAGGTGCGCCTCTACGAGAATATCGCACGGTTCGGCGAGGTCACGACCACCTATGACTACCCGGTCCGCGTCAACGGCCGGCATATCATGGCGCCGTCGCCGATCCCGAAATTCGACAATCCCAAGATGGACATGTCGCCTTGCCTGCAGTTGTTCGGCGCAGGCCGCGAGAAAAGGATCTACGCGATCCCGCCGCATACCCGGGTGGTAAGCCTCGATTTCGAGGATCATCCGTTCCGCATCCAGAGCTGGAAGCAGCCCTGCGGCCTTTGCGGCGCGCGGGACAGCTATCTTGACGAGGTGGTGATCGATGATGCCGGCGGGCGGATGTTTGTCTGCTCGGACAGCCATTACTGCGAGACACGCCGCGCCGAAGGCCATGCCGGCCCGATGCTGGGCCATCAAGCCGCAAATGTGCTGGCCAACTCCCCGACCCCTGCCAAGGAGCCCCGGCCATGAATGCGCTGGTATCCCCGAATGCCCTGACGGGTACCCTCCGGCCGATTCTCAGCGTCCGCTCGGTCTCGCGTTTCTATGGCGAACGGATCGGTTGTGCCGATGTCTCCTTCGATCTATGGCCCGGCGAGGTGCTCGGCATTGTCGGCGAATCCGGATCCGGCAAGTCCACTCTGCTTCGCTGCCTCTCCGGGATCGACCGGCCGGATGCCGGCGAGGTGCTGTTCGAGGCGACCCCCGGGGCGGACTTCCTCGAGATTTTTGATCTTCCGGAACAGGATCGTCGCCACCTGATGCGCACGGCATGGGGCATCGTGCACCAGAATCCGCGCGATGGCTTGCGGATGAATGTCTCGGCCGGCGGCAATGTCGGCGAGCGCCTGATGGATCGCGGCGACCGGCATTACGGCCGCATCCGCGAGGCGGCAGCCGATTGGCTGACCCGGGTGGAAATCGAGGCGGCACGCATCGATGACCAGCCGCGCCAGTTCTCCGGCGGGATGCAGCAGCGCCTGCAGATCGCGCGTGTTCTCGTTTCCAATCCGCGCCTCGTCTTCATGGACGAGCCGACGGGGGGGCTCGATGTCTCCGTTCAGGCTCGCCTGCTCGACCTGCTGCGCGTGCTGGTGCGCGATCTCGGCCTCGCGGCGATCATCGTCACGCATGACCTTGCGGTAGCCCGGCTGCTGACCGACCGCCTGATGGTGATGAAGGATGGTCGCGTGGTCGAAGCCGGCCTGACCGATCAGGTTCTCGATGATCCCCAGCATGCCTATACCCAGCTGCTCACCTCGGCCGTCCTGGCGGTGTGATGTCATGGCTCTGTCACCCAAACCTGCGAACGACACCGGAATGCCGATGAGCGACCAGCCTGAAATGATCCGCGTCGAGGCGGTTTCTAAGTCCTTCACGCTGCATAATCAGGGCAGCGTGCGCCTTCCCGTGTTCCGGGATGTAAATTTCTCGGTCCGCGCCGGGGAAGTGCTGGTGCTTGCCGGCGCCTCCGGCGCTGGCAAGTCCAGCCTGCTGCGCATCCTCTATGGCAATTATCTGCCAAGCAGTGGCCGGATCGAGATCCGCCATGACGGCGAAATGGTCGATATCGCCTCCGCCCTGCCACGCACGATCCTTGAAGTGCGACGGCGGACGCTCGGTTTCGTCTCGCAGTTCCTGCGCGTCATCCCCCGGGTGTCCGCGCTCGATATCGTGCGTGATCCGCTTCTGGCCCGCGGCCTGGACCCGGCTGAAGCGACCGAACGGGCAGGGGCCATGCTGGCCCGCCTCAACCTGCCGGAACGGCTCTGGACACTGGCTCCCGCCACATTCTCAGGCGGCGAGCAGCAACGCGTGAACATTGCCCGGTCCTTCGTCGATCCCTCGCCGGTCATGCTGATCGACGAGCCGACGGCCTCGCTGGATGCTCGCAACCGCGATGTTGTGGTTGAACTCATCGCCGAAGCCCGTTCGCATGGCTCGGCGATTGTCGGTATCTTCCATGATGAAACCGTCCGCGAGCGCGTAGCCACGCGCTGGCTTGATATCACCAATTTCCGTGCGGCCGCCGACGCGGCCTGAACCGACGATCAAGGAGCCTCGCCCGTGAGCGAAACCATCCTGACCAACGCGCGCCTGATCCTCGAGAACGAGGTCGTCACCGGGACGATCGTGTTCGATGCCGGTGGCATCAAGGCGGTCGACCAGGGCACGAGTGCCGTGCCCGGCGCCGAGGATATCGGCGGTGACTATGTCGCGCCCGGCCTTGTCGAAATGCATACCGACAACATGGAAAAGCATTTCATGCCGCGGCCGAAGGTGTTCTGGCCGAACGGCCTCGCCGCAGCGCTCGTCCATGATGCGCAGATGGCGGCAGCCGGGGTGACGACGGTCTATGATGCTGTCTGCGCCGGTACGCCCTTCTCGTCGAAGGATTACCGCAAGGACATTTTCCGCGACGTGATGGATGCGCTGGAAAAGGGCAAGGAGCTCGGCGTCTTCCGGATCGACCACCACATCCATATGCGCTGCGAACTGACCAGCCCGGACCTTGTGGCCGATATCGAACCCTATGCCGACAATCCGCTCGTCCGCCTCGTCTCGTTGATGGATCATACGCCAGGCCAGCGCCAATGGCGCAATATCGAACATCTGCGTACCTATTCGCTCGGCACCGGGAAGTCCGAAGAGGAATTCGAGACCGATCTGGTCGAGCGCTCGCGCGAGGCGGCCAACGTGCCGACGAACTGGCAGGCCGTGGTCGAGATGTTCCGGCAGCGCAACATTCCCATTGCGACCCATGACGACACGACCATCGACCATGTTGAGGCGGGCGTGGCCTCGGGCGCAGTGATTTCGGAATTCCCGACCACGGTCGAGGCTGCTGCCGCTGCAAAGGCACGCGGGCTGGCCACTGTTGCAGGCGCACCGAATGTCGTGCGCGGTGGCTCGCATTCCGGCGGCGTCTCGGTCTCGGAACTGGCGGAGAGGGGCATTCTCGACGGGCTCTCGTCGGATTACGTGCCCTCGAGCCTGCTGCAGGCCGTTCTTAAGCTTAATACCGCCAGCGGCATCGCCCTGCCGGAGGCGATGGGCATGGTGACGTGGAAGGTCTCTGACATTCTCGGCCTGAAGGATCGCGGCCATCTCAAAGCCGGCCTTCGCGGCGATCTGGTCCGATTCGCCGTGGTGGCGGATACGCCGGTCATCAAGGCCGTCTGGTCAAACGGACAGCGTGCCTTCTGAGCTGGCCATGTCGAACGAGACGCCGCGCTACGCTGTCTATTTCGCGCCGGAAGCCGGCTCGGCCCTGAGCCGCTTCGGCACCGGTGTCATTGGCTACGATGCCTGGAGCGGTGCGGATGTGCCGTTTGATCCGCCGGTTCTGGCGGAGGTCAATGCAAGCCTCAATGCCGATTGGCATCCGCGCCGCTACGGCTTTCATGCCACACTGAAGGCGCCGATCACACTGGTTGAGCCGGAAGGCGAGGGCGCCTTACTGGAATTTGCCGCAACGTATGCCGCAACCGCCCGGGCGGTCCGGCTCGACGGGCTGAAGCTCGAATGGCTCGGCACGAATTTCGCGCTCCGTCCCGAAGGCGATGTCACGGCGCTCAATGCGCTGGCCTTCGAAATTGTCCGCGCCTTTGACCCTTTCCGCGCACCACTGACCGAAGCGGAACGCGCGCGCCGCCTCGCCGGCAAGCTGACGCCGCGCCAGATCGAGAACCTTGATCGTTGGGGCTATCACTACGTCGATGAGGATTTCTGGTTCCACATGACGTTGACTGGCCCGATCGCGCCGGAGCGGCAGGCGGAAATCGCCTCGGTCCTTGAGGAAGCCTACCGGCCGGTGCCGGCACGGCCGGTGCTGATCGACAATGTCACGATCTTCCGGCAGGACAGCCGCTCGGTGCCGTTCCGCATCCTGCAGCGCTTTCCCTTCGCCGGCTGAGTCCGATGCCCGAGGGCCGCCGGTCAATCCGCCTCGGCCCGGATCAGGGCAATAAAGGCTTCGGCAACCTCGGCGAGCGGCCGGTCATTGGCGAGGCGCAGATGGCGCGCCCGCGTCACGACAAGCGGCGCCTCGCGGGCCAGCCGGGCCTCGATCGCCGCCGCGCTCTCGCGCCCGCGCGTAGCGAGCCTTTGCGCCAGAATCGCTGGCGGCGCCGTGATCTCGATCACAGCCAAGCGCTCGAAAACGCCTTCTGCCACCGGGATCTCGCGTCGAGAAAGGTTGACGAGCATCACGCGTCCCGCGGCGACCTCATCCAGCACATCGGCCGGAATGCCGTAGTCGAGCCCATGGGCATGCCAGTGCAACGCGAAGGCGCCATTCGCACGGGCTTCGGCAAATTCTGCTTCCGTCATCGGGACATGCGCTTCTCCGCCGGCCTCGCGCGGGCGGGTGATCACGCGGGTTACGAAGCCGAAGCGCGGCTCATTTTGCAAAGCAAGGCGAGCCGCATCCATCAACGTATCCTTGCCGACACCGGAAGGCCCCACCACGGCAACGACGCAACCAGAGGGCAAGGAAGAGGAGGCTGACATGGCAGGCAAGAAACTCGGGCTGGAGCCGCTGATCGATGCTACCGCGAATGTCCGGCAGGCAACCCTCGGGCGTTACACGGAAATCGGCGCCCGGACCAGCTTCGTCGAATCCAGCATGGGCGATTACTCCTACGTCGTGAATGACTCGAATGTCATTTATACGACGATCGGGAAATTCTGCTCGATCGCCGCCCATACCCGCATCAACCCGGGCAATCACCCGATGCATCGCGCCACGCAGGCGCATTTTACCTATCGCGCCTCGGCCTATTTCGATGATGCGGAAGATGAGGCGGCCTTCTTCGACTGGCGCCGCAGCCATGCCGTGACGATCGGGCATGATGTCTGGATCGGCCATGGCGCGATCATCCTTGCTGGCCGCACCATTGGCACCGGCGCCGTGGTTGCCGGCGGCGCCATCGTCACGAAGGATGTGCCGGATTATACGATCGTGGCTGGCAACCCCGCACGGATCATCCGCCGCCGCTTTCCGGAGGCGATCGCCGAGCGCCTGCATCGCCTCGCCTGGTGGGACTGGGACCACGCCACCCTGCGCGGGGCGCTCGACGATTTCCGGAACCTCCCGGTCGAGGCTTTTCTGGAGCGCCATGAACGGCAGGCGGCCTGATCACAGACCTGTGCCGATGATGTGTGACGACATTGATCGACCAGACGGCGAGTGTTCCCGTCCTGAACGGTTGATTGTTCATCCGCCGTTGCATTAGCCTCAGCGATAGTCACGCGTGGATGCTGGGGGGCATCGTGAAAAAGGGCACCAAGGGGGGCATGTCGATGCGGCGCCATGCGCGAAATCGGGCCGGGCCGGCACAGGAAAACTGTTCCTGATGGCCGGAACGCAAACCGAGACGAGGCCGCCCGAGCGGTTCCTCACCCTGTGCCGGGGCTTCTGGAAAGGCCGCACCGCCCCTCTCGCCTGGGGCCTTAGCCTCGGTCTGATTGCACTCGTGTTGCTGACGCTCGGCGCACAGGTGGCAATGAATTCGTGGCACCGCACCTTCTTCGATGCGCTGGAAAACAAGAACTGGCCTGCGCTGGTTGGCGCCATGTGGATGCTGCCGCTCTTCGTTTTCTGGTACACGGCGGTGATGACGGGGCAGGTCCTGTCGCGCATGTCGCTCCAGTTGCGCTGGCGCGAATGGCTGACGGAATTCCTGCTTTCCCGCTGGATCGACCGCCAGCGCTATTACCGCCTGCAATTCACGCTGGTCGATCAGGGCGCGCCGGAATACCGGATCGCCGAGGATGTCCGCCTCGCGATTGACCAGCTTGTCGATTTTGTCCTCGGCTTTCTCGGCGCGGTCTTTTCGGCCATCACTTTCGCAGCAATCCTCTGGCAGGTTGCGGGCTCCTACAGCTTCAAGATCGGCAACGCGAGCATCACCATCCCCGCCTATATGGCGGTGGCGGCGGTCCTCTATGCCGCCATCGTCACGGCACTGATCACCTGGGTCGGACGGCCCCTGATTGACCGCGTTGCCTTCAAGAACGAGCGCGAGGCCCGGTTCCGGGCAGACATGACCCGCCTGCGCGAGAATGCCGAGAGCGTCGCGCTGATGCGCGGCGATCCCGGCGAGCGGGCCACCATCCGCACCCGTTTCGACGAGGTGCGTTCGGCCTGGTTCTCGATCATCCGGCAGCAGGGTATTGTCGGCCTCGTGCTGAACACCAACGGCGCGCTGTTCCCGCTGCTGCCGGTTCTGCTGGTCACGCCGAAATACCTGTCTGGCGCGCTCACCCTGGGCGCCGTGATGCAGGTTGTCGCGGCCTTCACGGCAGTGCAGGCGGCGTTGATCTGGTTTGTCGACCATTTCGTGAAGATCGCCGAATGGTACGCGTCCGTCCGCCGTGTCGACGAGTTGCTCGATGCGCTGGGCGATCTGGACCTGGCGCCGCCACCGCAGGCCGGCCCGGGCATCCGGATCGACACGCATCCTGGCCGGGCAATTCTTCTCGAAAACCTCGAGGTGCTGCACCGGACCGGCGTGACCGTCATCGCGGAATCCAGCGTCCGGATCGAACAGGGCGAGAAAGTCCTGTTCAGCGGAGCCAGCGGCACCGGGAAATCGACCCTGATCCGCGCCTTGGCCGGGCTCTGGCCCTGGGGTGCCGGGCGGATCCGGCTGCCGGAAGGCGCCCGCATCGCCTTCGTGCCGCAGAAAGCCTATATTCCGACAGGCACGCTGCGGCAGGTCCTGGCCTATCCGATGCCGTCGCACAATTTCACCAGTGCGGAGCTGGCCGAAGCACTCCGTCGCTGCGGGCTGGGAGACATTGCAGGCCGTCTTGATGAGGTCGAGCATTGGGACAGCGTGCTCTCCGGCGGCGAGAGGCAGCGCCTGGCCTTTGCCCGCGTGCTTCTGGCCCAGCCGGATATCCTGATCCTCGACGAGGCCACCTCGGCGCTGGATGAAACCGGTCAGGAGGAAGTACTCCGGCTGATCAGCGAGGCTTTTGCACAGGCCACGGTGATCAGCGTCGGTCATCGCACAGGCCTCGCCGCTTATCACGAGCGCCGGATCACGCTGATCGGCCGCGAGACGGGCGCCATCCTCTCTTCGCGGGCCATCAAGCGGCCGCGCAAATGGAACGACGTCCAGATGGACCTCACCAAGACCGGCTAGGGCCTCAAGCCAGCCGACCCTCTATCTGACCACGGATTCGCTCCTGCGTGGCGGCATCAACCGGAAAGTTCCACATCAGCCCGATTGCGACGAGCTTGAGCAGGACCGGCAGCCCGGCATAGAGGAAGGCCAGCATGCCCAGCCCGGTGCTGCCCTTGCCCTGCGCGTCGAACCCCGCCCAGCCGAGCAGCGGAAAGGCCAGCCCGACAGCAAGCGCCAGCGCCAGTTTTGTCGCCAGCCCCCAGAAGGCCAGATAGAGGCCGGAACGCTGGGAACCGGATTCAGCGGTATCAAGATCGATGACATCCGCCTGCTGTGCGCCGGGCAGGATCATGTCTGCCCCAAGGGCAAGCCCGGTCACAATGCAGACGATGGCGAAAGCCGTCACCGCCCCGGCATCAAGGAACACCGCCGGCAGGAAGCCGGCGCAAGCGAGGATCATCGCATAGCACCAGCTCCGGTGCTTCCCGATTCGTTTCGACAGCCAGAGCCAGAATGGCACGCCGATGACCCCGCAGAGAAAGTAAAGCACCAGCAGCGGGCCCTGCGCGGCCTCGGCGCCGAGCACCCGGCCGACATAGAAGAGGAACAGGGTTGCCGGCAGGCCATTGGCGAGGCCGTTGAAGAAGAACGCAGCCAGCAGACGCTGGAACGGCCGGTTGGCCTTCAGGAAGGGCAGGCCCTCGCGGAAGGATAGCGCGCGGGCGGAACGGTCGACCGGCTCGGGCACGGCCACGAGACAGGCCAGCGTGGCAACCGGCAGGAGAATGACAAGCACGAGCGCGAAGGCATCCAGCACAGGTCGCAGCGAGCCCGGCTTCTGCAGGGCACCGGCGAGCGCAATCGCCGCGAAAGTGCCGAGCACGACCAGCGTTTCGCGGAACGCCATGACGCGCGTCCGGCCCGCATAACTGGAGGAAAGTTCGGCGCCCCACGCATTGTAGGGCACGAGCATGGCTGTCCAGGCAAGGGAAAGCGCCGTGCCCCAGAGGAAGAGGTAGCCGGCGCCGGCATCGGCCGGCGGCACGAAGACGAGATAGCCAGCCATTGCGGTAGGCAGGACCGCCAGCGCGACCCAGATCCGGCGGCGGCCGAAGCGCGAGCGGGTGCCATCGGCGAGATGCCCGGCCAGCGGGTCGGAAAAGGCATCGATAACCCTTACGAGCAGCAGCGCCAGCCCGACCGCCTGCAAAGGCGCGCCAAGCTCCTCGGCATAGAATTTCGGCACGATGACGTAGAGCGGCAGCGTCAGGATCGCGAGCGGGAAGGCCGGCAGCGCATAGGCCAGCAACCGGAGGGCAGAGGGTTCGCTGGCGGGCGAGGGGGGCGCGGGCATCGGCAATTCCTGTGAGGATCTGCCCGGCTTACGTGCCGCGCGCGCGAACCGATCAGCCCGGCAGGATCCACGGCGCCTCCGCAATGCGCCGGGCCCGGAAAGCGGTAATCTCGCCGGCATGGCGGCGCGTCAGGTCGAGATCGTCCCAGCCATTGAGCAATTGCAGCCGGCGCACGGCATCGATGGCAAACGGGAAGGACCGATGACCGATCTCGATCCGCAGGTCTTCGAGATCGACCTTGAGGCGTGGATGCTCGGCGCCTTCCAGCAAAGCGAGGATCGTCTCGGCATCTTCCGGGCTGACCTGCGCCGGCAGAAGGCCGTTCTTGACGGCATTCGAGGCGAAGATATCGCCGAAGGACGGAGCGATCACGCAGCGTATGCCAAAATCCCACAGCGCATAGACCGCCGCCTCGCGTGAGGAGCCGGTACCGAAATTCCGCCGCGCGACAACAATCGCCGCCCCGGCATGGCGGGCCTCGTCGAGCATAAAGCCGAGGCTCTGCCCATCCGGACCGAAGCGGAGATCATGCAGCAGGAAGCGGCCATAGCCCTCGCTGCGCGGCCGGCTCATGAAACGGGCAGGGATGAGCTGGTCCGTATCGACATTGGCGAGGCCGAGCGGGCAGGTGGTGGCTTCAAGATGGATGAAACGTTCCATGGATCAGCCTCCGGCCAACTTGCGCAGGTCCGTCAGCCGCCCGGTAACGGCAGCTGCGGCGACCATGGCCGGCGACATCAGATGCGTCCGGGCATCCTTGCCCTGCCGGCCGCGGAAATTCCGGTTCGTCGTCGATGCGCACCGTTCGCCAGCGGCAACAAGGTCACCATTCATGCCGACACACATGGAACAGCCGGAATCCGCCCATTCCAGCCCGGCCTCTCGGAAGATCAGGTCGAGCCCCTCGCGCTCGGCCTGCGCTTTCACGCGCGACGATCCGGGCGAAACCAGCCCGGGCACGATGGCCTTGCGGCCCCGCAGGACAGAAGCCGCCGCCCGCAGATCCTCGATCCGCGCATTGGTGCAGGAACCGATGAAGACCCGGTCGACCCTGACATCCTCGAGCCGCATCCCCGCTTCAAGTCCCATATAGTCGATGGCCTGCTGCAGATAGCCGGCGCGGGCGGGATCGGTTTCTTCCGCAGGGTCCGGCACCCGGGCATTGATCGGCAGGGCATCCTCGGGGCTCACACCCCAGGTGACAAGCGGCGCGATGGCCGAGGCGTCGAGCGCAATGTCACGGTCAAAGACCGCGTCCGGATCGCTGGCAAGGCCACGCCAGACCGCTTCTGCCCGATCGAACGCTTCTCCCTCCGGTGCGAGCGGCCGGCCCTGGAGATAGGCGAAGGTCACGGTATCGGGCGCAACCATGGCGCAGCGTGCACCGGCCTCGATCGACATGTTGCAAAGCGTCAGCCGCCCTTCCATGGACAGCGCGGAAATCACCTCGCCGGCATATTCCAGCGCGTGGCCCCGCGCGCCATCGGCGCCGATCGTGCGGATCACATGCAAGGCAAGGTCCTTGGCGCTGAGGCCGGGCGCCAGTGTGCCTTCGATCCGGATCCGCATGCGTTTCGGCTTCCGCTGCCAGAGCGTTTGCGTCATCAGCACATGCGCCACTTCCGACGCGCCGATCCCGAAGGCATAGGCGCCGAGCGCGCCGTGGGTGGAGGTGTGGCTGTCACCGCAGACGACAAGCAGGCCGGGCAGGGTCAGCCCCTGTTCCGGCCCCACGACATGGACAATCCCCTGATCGGGATCCTCGAGGCCGAAGAGCCGGAAACCATGCCGCGCGGCGTTGGCGGAAAGCCGCTCGACCATGCCGGCAATCTCCGGATTGTCGATCGCGGGGCGGTTCCGCGTGGGCACGTAATGATCGGCCACGCCGAAGGTCAGGGCCGGTTCGGCCACGGGCAGGCCGCGCGCCTCCACCTGCCGGAAAGCATGGTGCGAACCCTCATGCACGAAATGCCGGTCGACCCAGAGCAGGCTCTCGCCATCCTCGCGCGTGACGATGACATGGCTGTCCCATACCTTGTCGAAAAGCGTCCGGGCCTGTTTCATCGGCGCGCCTTATCCGATTTCCGCCAGCATCTCGGCAATGGTGGCGATGCGGGCCACCGGGCGCAAGGCCTCGATGGCCGTCCGGTGGGTTTCCGGCGAGAAGGCCGCACAGCCATCCTCGAGCACGATGGCGTCGATATCCCGCACATGCGCCTCGCGCACGGTCGAGGCGACACCGCCATTGGTCACGATACCCGCCACAACAAGCTGGCTGATACCGGTCTTGCGCAAAACCCATTCGAGGCGGCTCATATAGAACGCCGAATAGGCGACCTTCTCCACCGCGATATCCACCGGCTGCAGCGCATCCACCGTACGCTGCCCCCAGCTGCCCGGGGCAAAATCGCCCTTGGCGAGGAAGGGCCGGAGCTGCTTCAGATGCGGTGAGATGATCGGCTCACCGCCCCGGCCCGGCACCAGCGTGAACTGGGTGGCCAGAACCGGCGCGCCGTTTCGGCGGAAGGCCTCCGCCAGCGGCGCCAGCCGGGCAGGCAGGGCGGCGATCTCCGCCGCCCCCTGGCCCGCGCGTCCATAGGCCCCCTTCGGATCGAGGAAATCGTTCTGCAGGTCCACCAGAAGGAGGCCCGCTTTGGCCAGGTCGAATGGCGCGGCCATCAGCTGTCCCTTTCCACGATGAGATTGCCGAAGGCATCAACCCGCGCCGCGAGCCCGGGATCCACGACAATCGTGGAATCCGGTTGTTCGAGAATGGCCGGACCGGCGATCCGCGCCCCGACCGGCAGGTCGAGCCGGGCATAGATGGCCGTGTCATGCCAACCACCGGCAAACCAGACCGGCCGCGTGCCGGTCCGTGCCCCTTCAAGCGTGGTCGTACCGGAAGGCGCGAGCGCCGCGAGGTCGAATTCGGGCCTGCGGCCGATGGCCGCCGTACGGAGATTGACGACTTTCACCGGGATTCCAGGGAGCAACCGCGAGAAAGCCCGCGAATAGGCCGCCTCGAAGGCCGCGCGAACATCAGCCTCGGTGAGCTCGACCCTCCCGCCCTGCAAGGTGGCGGCCAGCGGAACGGCAACCGTATGCGTCTGCCCGAGATAATGCATGTCGAGCTCATAGGCGATGTCGATCCGCGTGACCGAGAGCGAGGCGCAAGCCACCACCGCGCGGGCCGCCTCGCCGGTCTCGACCATCCGGCGTGTCAACGCGCCGGTATCGAGCCCGTCGAGCATGAGATTGACCGTCGCCACCTCGTCATGCCGGATATCTGCAATGATGCAGCCCAACGCCGAGGTAATCCCGGGATAGCGCGGCACCAGCGCCGAGCGCAGGCCGACCTCATGGATCAGCGCTCCGACATGCAGCGCACCGCCGCCGCCAAAGGGTACGGCGGTGAATTTTGTCGGATCATGGCCGCGCTCGATGGAGACGAGCCGGATCGCCCCGGCCATTTTCGCGTTCGCGACCCGGACAATCGCCTCGGCCGCCGCCTCGACCGAAAGACCCAGCCTGTCTCCGATCGAAGCGCCGATGGCCGCCCGCGCGGCTTCCACATCGAGCCGCTTCAGCTTTCCGCCGATCGGCTTGTCGGCATTGATCCGCCCGAGCACAATATTCGCATCGGTCAGCGTCGGGCGGGTATTGCCCTGCGCATAGGCGACAGGGCCCGGCCGCGAGCCTGCGCTTTCCGGCCCGACGGCAAGCAGACCGCCCTTGTCGACATGGGCAATCGAGCCACCGCCGGCCCCGATCGTGGTGATTTCGATCATCGGCGTCCGGACGACGAGGCCGAAATCGATCGTCGTCTGCGCCGCCAGAGCGGCCTCGCCGCCGGCGACGAGCGAAACATCGAAGGACGTGCCACCGAGATCGGCGGTCACGATATCCGGGAAACCGGCCGCGCGGGCAATCGCCGCCGCCGCGATAACCCCGGCCGCCGGGCCTGAAAGCGCGGTGCGGACCGGGAATTTCCGGGCCACCGCGGTCGACATCACCCCGCCATTGGACTGGACGATATGGAAGGACCCGCCGAACCCGTCCGCCGCCAGCGCGTTTTCCAGCTTGGCCAGATAGGACGCCACAACCGGCTGGAGATAGGCATTGAGCGCCAGCGTGGAAGTGCGCTCGAATTCGCGGATCTCCGGCAGCAACTGGTGCGAGGCCGCGACATGGTCATTCGGCCAGACCGCCTTCACCGCTGCATAGGCGGCTTTCTCGTTGGCCGGATTGGCATAGGCATTGATGAAGACGATGGCCACGGCCTCGGCCCCTGCGGCCAGCAACGCGCGCGCAGCCTCCTGGCATTCCGAAGCAGAAACGGCCTGCCGCACCGTCCCATCGGCCAGCACGCGCTCGGCAACGCCGAGCCGCATGTCGCGGCTGGCGACAGGTTCGAAATCGCCCCAGAGGCCCCAGGTTTTCGGACGGTCGCGACGGCGCATCTCAAGCACGTCGCGGAAGCCCGCGGTGGTGATCAGCCCGATCCGCGCGCCCTTACGCTCAAGCAGCGCATTCGTGCCGACAGTCGTGCCATGCACGATGGCGCCCAGGCGGGCAATCGCGTCAAGCTGGCGCAGCCCGTCGATGAACCCCACCGCCTCGTCGCCACGGTTCGACGGAACCTTGGCCACGCGGAAGCTGCGGGTGGCCTCGTCGAAATAGGCGAGATCGGTGAACGTGCCGCCGACATCGACACCGACGATCGAGCTCTGGCCCTTGCTCATGATGCCGCCCCGTTTCTCAGCGTGGCCGTTGACGCCGCATCGACATCACCGCCGGCATCGAGCGCCACGCCGTAGACTTCACGCGCCACGTTGGCGCCGATCAACCCCTGCCGGACATCCCGTGCCACTGCGACGGGATCCCGCGCCATCGGCGGCCCCCAGCCGCCCCCGCCGGGCGATTGCAGCCGGATTTCCTGTCCGGGCGCGATCCGGACACCGGTGATCTTCGAGGCCATGGGCGGTGATTGCAGGCCATTCTCGCTTTGCCAATGGAAGAGGTTCAGCGCCCCGGGCTCGCCGCCGGCCACGCCGAACGGCGCATAGCGCCCGCGTTCGCCGAGCAAGGCCACTTCCGCGCCGCCTTCCGCCAGAACCTCGAGCGCGTAGACTGCGCCGACACCGCCGCGATGCTTTCCCGCGCCGGCGCTGTCCGGCCGCAGGCCCCATTCGGTGAACATCACCGGATAGGAGGCTTCGAGAATCTCCGCCGGCGGCATCGTGGCGGTCGAGATCGGGTTGTTGGAATGGTTGAGGCCATCCGTTTCCGGATTGCCGCCCAGCCCGCCACCGAAAAACGAGAACATCACCCAACGATCGCCATTGGCCCGGTGGCCGGCGACGGACAGGGCGTTGATCGTGCCGAAGGGCGCCGCCGTGGCACGGGCAGGATCCGCCTGGGCGAGGGCGCCGAACACCACGCCGATCATCCGCAGGATCGTCTCGGTATAGCCGGCCACGGGGCGCGGCGCAGAAACGCCGAGGAAGCTGTTGTCGGAAATCTCGAAGGTGATCGGCCTCAGGCAGCCGGCATTGGCCGGCACTTCCGTGAAAACATGCTTCAGCGCGACATAGCAGGCTGCGACCGCCGTCGACCGCGCAATATTCACCGGCCCCCGGCAGGCGGGCGAGGAGCGCGAGAAATCGAGCACCATCGTCTCGCCGGCAATCGTCAGGTCGAGCGCGATGGTCAGCCGCTCGTCGGTGATGCCATCATTGTCGAGATAATCCTCGAACGTGTAGGTACCGTCGGGCAAGGCGGCGATGTTGTCGCGCATCAACCGCTCGGCCCGCTGCGAGGCGGCCTCCAGCGCGGCCTCGACAACGGCATCGCCATATTCGTCAATCAAAGCCTGGAACCGCCGCTCGCCAAGATCGAGCGCATTGAGCTGGCCGTTGAGATCGCCCCAGTTGGAACGGGGAACACGGCTGTTGGCCTGAAGGATATCGACGATATCCTGCTGCATCACGCCCTTGCGGAACAGCTTCACCGGCGGGATCAACACGCCTTCCTGGAAGCTCTCCACCGCCTTGGGATTGTAGCCGCCGGGCACATTGCCGCCGATATCGAGCCAATGCCCGACCGAGGCGAGCCAGGCGAAGATCCGCCCCTGCCGCATCAGCGGCTTGACCAGCCGGAAATCGTTGAGATGCGTGCCGCCGGCGTAAGGATCGTTGAACAGGAAGACATCGCCTTCCTCGAGTCCGCCATCCCGTGCCACCTTGTCGATCACCGCCTTCACGGCAAAGGCCATGGCGCCGACGAAGATCGGCAGGCCGTTCTGGCCCTGCACCAGCGTGTCGCCGGTCTCGGGGTGGTAGAGCCCGTGGCAGGCATCGCGCGCCTCCGCGATGATCGGGTTGAAGGCCGAGCGATAGAGCGTGGCGTCCATTTCGTCGGCAATCTGCTCCAGCCGCCCGGTCAGGACGGCGAAGGTCACGGGGTCGAGCGCAATCATGGCTGTCCTTCGTAGCTCTTGCCCAGGGCCAGCATCTCGGGCGTGCCGATCACGGCGTTGAGTTCGTCGAAATCGAACATGGCGTTGCGGAAACCGGCCGTCGTGCCGTTCTGCAGGAGGTTCCCGTAGAAGGCTTGCGCGGCATGGGCGATGGCCCGGACAATCCCGCCGGGGAAGATCACCAGCGCGAAGCCGAGGGCCTCGAGCTCCCGCGCGGCCGTGAGCGGCGTGCGCCCGCCCTCGACCATGTTCGCCATCAGCGGCAACGTGCCCTTGAGCGCCTCGGTGATGCGGGCCAGTTCCTCGACGCTGCCCGGCGCTTCGACGAAAAGCGCATCCGCGCCGCTCTCGGCATAGAGCGCTGCCCGGTCGATCGCGGCGGAAAACCCTTCGACGGCAATCGCATCGGTCCGGGCGATGATCAGCGTTTCGGCGGAATGGCGGGCATCGGCGGCAGCACGCAGCTTGCCGGCCATGTCGGCGGGCGAGATCAGCGTCTTGTCGGAGAGATGGCCGCAGCGCTTCGGATAGGCCTGGTCCTCGATCTGCAGCGCATTGGCGCCCGCCCGCTCGAACAGGCGCATCGTCCGCTGCATGTTCAGCGCATTGCCATAACCGTTATCGGCATCGACGATGAGCGACGTCGGCACGCGGTCGCGGATCAGGGCGATCGTCTCGACCACCTCGTTCATCGAGACGAGGCCGATATCGGGCCGGCCAAGCCGCGTATAGGCAATGGCCGCACCCGAGAGATACAGCGCCTCTGCCCCCGCATCGGTGGCGATGGAGGCGCTGAGCGCATCATAGATGCCGGGCGCGAGCAGGATCGGCCGGCGGTTCAGCCGTGCCTTCAGCCCGGGAATGTCATGTCCGTTCTGGCTCATGAGAGGGCCTCGCCAAGCGTGAGGAAAGCGCGGGTGGAGGGAAGGGTTTCAAGCGCGAGAGCCTGGGTGACCACCGCCTCCGCGCGCCGGGGACCAAGGAGCGGGTCGGCGATTTCGCGGAATTTGGCAATCACATCATCGGCGCTGTAGGGATCCTCGGTATCGCCCCTGTTGGTGCGGACCTCCGCGACGAGGCTCTCGCCGGAGGTGAGCGTCACCGTAACCCGTGCCGGCCGCAAGCCGGGCAGCATCGCGGTGAGGGAGGGGTCTTCCTGCACCTCGACCCGCCGGGCAAGGGCGCGTGTGGTCTCGTCCGCCCGGGCGGCGTCGCGGAACGCATCCAATGTCGCCGCGCCGTTGACGATCGTCGTCGCAAGCCCGAAGGGCAGCGAGAATTTCGCGGCGAGCATGTTGTCCGGCGCCGGATGGTCGAGCTGCGCCGCCCAGACATAGGTCTCGACCCGGATGGCGCGGATGGCATCCGGCTGAAGCGGCTTCCCGTGCTGCCGCGTGATCTCCATCAGCGCGTCGATGGCACCATGGGTGTAGCGGCAGGCGGCATGGCGCTTGAAATAGTTCCGGGCGACTTCCCAGCGCGTGCCGAGCGCCTCGGTCATCACCGCCGGCTCCCAGTTTTCGGCGGCAATCCCGCCATAGACCGAGCCCACACCGTCCGCCTCTCCCGTAAAGCCGGCTTCGGCAAGCTCCCAGGCCATCAGCCCGAGCATATTGGAAAAGCCGGCATAGCTGTTCCGGATGGTTGCCCCTTCCAGCATGGTCCGGCGGCTTGTCGTCAGGCCGAGCGAGGAGGCGACATTGATCGTCGAGAGCATCCGGCCCGGCCCGGCGCGGTTCAGCGCCGCCACGCCGAGCGCCGCCCCCACGACACCCCAGGTGCCGTGCGGATGCATGGTCACACGCAGTTTCGAGGCCATGCCGATGCGGGCACCGATCTCGTAGCCGAGGATCAGGGCCCGGAGGAAGGCCGCACCGGAAACATCGCGCAGCCGGGCCGAGGCCATCAGGGCCGGGAAGACATGGATCCCCGGATGGCCGCGCGCATACTGGTTGCCTTCGTCGATCTCCAGCATCGTGCCGGCTGTGCCGTCGAGGAAGGCCTCCAGCGCCGGCGATCCGGATTTCCGCGCCTTGAAGCTCTTGCCGAGCCGCCGCGCGGCCTGCTGCACTTCCGGCTCCGTCCGGCCGGCGAGGATCGCGCCGAGGCAATCCAAAGCCACCAGCCGCGCGCGGCTGACCGCCTCTGGAGACATGTCCCGCAATTTCGTCCGGGAGGCGAAGCGGCTCCATTGCCGCAACCATGCCGGGTGCTTGCCGGTAACGAGGCGGGAGGCGGGAACCACGCCATGGGACAGCGTTTTCATCGTCACATCCCCAGATAGGTCTTCTCGAGTTCGGGATCGCGCGCCAGAACGCTGGCCTCGCCTGACAGCGCAACGGCGCCATTGGCAAGGACATAGGCGCGGGCGGCGAGTTCGAGCGATTGCACGACATTCTGCTCGACCAGCATCACCGCCAGCCCCTGTGCCGCAATGCTGGCAATGAGCTGGAACAGCTCTTCGACCAGCAGCGGCGACAGGCCGAGCGAGGGCTCGTCAAGGATCAGCAGCTTCGGCTCGGCCATCAGGCCGCGCCCGATCGCCAGCATCTGCTGCTCGCCGCCGGAAAGCGTGCCGGCAAACTGCCCCTCGCGCTCGCGAAGGCGCGGGAAGGTGGTAAAAGCCTGCTCGAGATTGCGGTTCCGGTTGGCCCGGGCACGGCGATAGGCGCCGAGTTCGAGGTTTTCCCGCACGGTCATGTTGGGAAAGATCTTGCGTCCCTCGGGAACATGGATCAGCCCGCGCGCGACAATGCCGGCGGCATCCAGCCGCTCGATCGCCTCGCCCTCAAAACGGATGCTCCCGCGATCCGGGCGGATCAGGCCGGAAAGCGCACGGTTCAGCGTGGTCTTGCCGACGCCGTTTGCCCCGAGCACGGCGACAATCTCGCCCGCGCCGACCGATAGCGACACGCCCCGCAGCACGGGCATGGCGCCATATCCGGCTACCAGATCCTGCACCTCAAGCATGGGACGCTCCCTGCTGGGCCTGCATCCGCTTGGCGGCACCATGACCGAGATAAGCCTCGATCACCTTCGGATCGGACGCCACTTCCGAGGGCCGGCCCTTGGCGATCATCCGGCCCTGCGCGAGCACGGCCACCGTATCGCAGAGCTGCATCACCGCCTGCATCACATGCTCGACGATCAGGATCGTCACGCCGGAATCGCGGATTGCACGGACCACGGGAATCATGTCGCGGATTTCCGACGGGTTGAGGCCCGCAAGAACCTCGTCGAGCAGAAGAAGGCTCGGCTCCGTGGCCAGCGCCCGCGCCATTTCGAGCCGCTTCCGCCCGGCCACGGTGAGATCGCCGGCGGATTGGTCGAGCATCGGGCCAAGGCCGAGGCGCAGGGCGATATCCTCCGCACGCGCCATCGCCGCCTCGCGGCCGGGATGGCGCAGATAGGCGCCTACGGCGATGTTCTCGCGAACGGAAAGCCCGGCAAAGGGCTGCACGATCTGGAAGGTGCGGGCGATGCCGATCTCGGCGCGCCGATGCGCGGGCAGGGCAGTGATATCCCGTCCCCGGAAGGTGACCGCGCCAGCCGTCGGCTCGGCAAAACCGGCAATGACCGTGAAGAATGTCGTCTTGCCGGCGCCATTCGGCCCGATCAGACCGGTGATCGAGCCGGCCTCCACGTCAAGCGAGGCATCATCCACGGCCACGAGCCCGCCGAAGCGCTTCGTGATCCCGGTACAGCGGAGCAGGGGAGTAGCGCTCATGCCCGGCCTCCCCGGAAAGCGGGCAGGATCCGGCGCAGGACGCCGAGCACGCCGCGCGGCGCAAAGGCAACGCAAAGGATCAGCAGCACGCCGAACACCACGAGGTCGATCCCGGGCACCGCGCCGCCGAGCAGCCAGGTGAAGAAGGTCTTGGTAATTTCGCCGAGGCCGAGCAGCAGCACCGCCCCGGCCAGCGGGCCGAACACCGTGCCGATGCCGCCGATGATCGGCGCCAGCAGGGCCTCCACCGAGATCCACGGCCCGAAGGCGAGATTGGCATCGATATAGAGGAATTTCTGCGCATAGAGGCAGCCGGCTGCCGCCGTGATGCCGCCGGAAAGTGTGATCGCCTTCAGTTTGACCGCCAGCGCATCCACGCCGAGCGCCCGCGCGGCATCCTCGTTCTCGCGGACCGCAACGAGATAGGCGCCGAACCGGCTGCGGGCGATCCAGTGCGTCAGCAGCAGCACAAAGGCAACGAAGGACAGCGCAAGCCAGTAGAAGCTCCGCTTGTCGGCGAACTGGAAATTCGCGGCATCGATCCGCAGCGGGATCAGCACGCCGGCGGCGCCTCCGGTGAAGGTGGAAGCATTGGCGAGAATGCGGAACACCTCCGCGAAGGCCAAAGTCACCAGCGCGAAATAGGAGCCGCGCAGCCGCGCCCGGAAGCTGAGATAGCCGAGGATCGTGCCCGTCAGCGCCCCGAGCGCGATGGCGAGCGGCAGGGCCAGCCAGGGGTTGAGCCCGAACCGGACCTGCGCCAGCGCGATGCCGTAGGCGCCCATGCCGAAAAACGCAGCATGGCCGAAGGAGAATTGCCCGCCATAGCCGGCCAGCAGATTCCAGCCCTGCGCTGCCAGTGTGACGATCAGTACGAAGCCGAGGAAATTCAGCGTCGTATTGGCCGAAAATCCGAAGGGCAGAACGGCAAGCGCCACCACCACGATCAGGATCGGCCCGTAGCCGCTGGTGAAGAGCCCGCCTTTCATGCCTTGGCTCCGAACAGGCCGGTCGGCCGGAAGAGCAGCACGACGAGGAAGATCAGGAAAATGCCGATCTGGCCCAGGCTTTCGCCGAAATAGAGGCCGGACAGGCTCTCGACCACGCCGATGATCAGCCCGCCGGCCAATGCACCGCCGATCGAGCCCATCCCGCCAAGGACAACGATGGTGAAGGCCACGAGCACGAAGGCATTGCCGACCCGCGGATTGACGAGGAAAGTCGGCATCAGCAGGCAGGCAGCGATGGCGAGGCATGCCGTGCCGATGCCGAAAGTGACCGCATAGATATGTGCGACATCAATCCCGCAGAGCGCTGCGCCGGTCTTTTCCTTTGCCACGGCCCGGATGGCCTTGCCGGTATCGCTCCGCGCAAGCAGCAGCCAGAGCAGCCCGGCAACGGCAAGAGTGGCAACGAAGGCAATCACCTTTGGCGTCGAGAGGAACAGTGGCCCGACCTCCATGACCGAGAAGCCGTAAGGCACGTCGATGGACCGCGTATCGGAACGGAAAATGGCAAGCAGGGCATTCTCGATGATGATCGAGATGCCCAGGGTCACGAGCAGGATATTGCCATCATCGCCATGGCTGGCCGGGGTGATGACCGCGCGCTGGAGTGCATAGCCGAGCACGAAGAACAGTGGCGTCAGGATGAAGACGGCGATGTACGGATCAAGCCCGAAAGCCTGATGCGCAACGAAAACCGCAAACATGGCGAGTGTCAGCGTCGCGCCATGGGCGAAATTGATGATGTGCAGCACGCCATAGATCAGCGTCAGGCCAAGCGCGATCAGCGCATAGACTGCGCCGGTCAGCAGGCCATTGGCGAGGGCCGAGAGGAAGATGTCGAACTTCAGCATCATCGAACCATGCGAAAGGATGGCGCGGGCGCGAACGCCCACGCTTGAAGCGTAGCCCTCGAGGGGAAAGCCGTCCGAGGGCCGTCAGATCACCGGGAAAACCGGCTTCGCATTGGCAACTTCGGTCGGGAAGATGATCTTGATATCACCGTTCTGGACCTGCGTATTGACGGCGCGCGCCCCGGTGTTCTGGCCATCGACGAACTTGGTCGGGCCATAGGGCATGATGTGGTCGGAGAAGGTCGAGCTGTTCAGCGCCTCGATGATCTTCACCCGGTCGGCCGAACCGGCGCGCTCGATCGCATCCGCCAGCACCAGCACCGACGAATAATTGAGCGGCGTATTGTAGAGCCAGACCTTGCCGGCGCGCTCCACTTCGGCCTTCACATTGGCCGTGCGCGGCTTGCGCATATCGGCCCAGTGGTTGCAGTCCATCACGTTCTCGGCCGCCGTCGGGAATTCCTTCACGAAGCGGAAATTCGACGCTGCGCCATTGAGCACCGCATAGATGCCCTTCGGCTTGATGCGCTGCTGCTGCATCGTGCGGGCGAGCAGCACGAATTCCGAGTAATAGCTCGACGGGATGACGAGATCCGGGTTCAGCGCGCGGATGCGCAGGGCGACATTCGCCATATCGCGCGACGGCGTCGGATGCGCAACGGTTTCCAGAACCTCGAAGCCGCGCTTCGGCAACTCGGCCTGGAGCAGCTTCGCCATGCCCGAGCCGAACAGCCCGTCCTCATGAACGATGACAACCGTCTTCGCCGGCTTGCCGGCAGCGTCGTTGAGCTTCACGAGGTTGTCGAGTGCGGAGGCCGTCACCGAGCCGAAGCCCGGGCCGAAGCGGAAGGTGTTCTTCAGGCCACGCTTCACGATCTGGTCTGAAACGCCGACATCGACGAGATAGGGGATGTCATAGCGCGAGGCGGCCTGGCTGGCGGCCAGGCAGATCGGCGAGGCAAAGCCGCCGACAATGGCCGCAACGCCTTCGGCCTGCATCCGCTCGACTTCCTGCGTGCCGCCTTCCGGGTTCGAACGGGCATCGCCGAACACCATTTCCAGCTTTGCGCCGCCCATCGACTTGATGCCGCCGGCAGCATTGAGTTCCTTGAGGGCGATTTCTGCGCCGAGACGGCCGTATTCGCCATCTTGTGCAAGCGCGCCGGTCACCGGTTGGAGGATGCCGATCTTGATGGCCGGCGCCTGCGCCCGCAGCACGGCAGGCATGCTGATTGTGGCAATCGAACCGAGCGCAGCGGTCTTCAGAAGCGACCGGCGGTCAAAGCCGGAAAGTTTCGTCATGGCACGTTCTCCTCTTGGCGGTCCGGCACAGCCGGTTGGGGTTGTCGCGCGGTCAACGGGACCGGTTTCGATCCGGACAGGCCCGAGGGCCTGCCCCGAAGGTGCATGCCCGGCACGCGCGCTAGAGCGGCGTGATGGACGGACGGCGCAGGTTGCCCCGGCCGGGAATTGGCTTGGCCTCGGCCCCGGGCCGGGTCAGGCTCGAGACGGGGGACCAGCGCCGCTCGGCGCCGATACCGGTCCGGGTCATCTCCATCTGGAAGCTGTGCAGGTCCGGCCGGTACAGGGCGGAGAGATACTCGACGCCTCGGCCGTGATCGTCATAGACCACACGGGTCATGCTGAGCAGCGGCGAGCCGATCTCGACCTGGAGAAGTTCGGCGATTTCCGGCCCGGCAAGGGTGGCGGTCACGGTCTGGCTGGCACGGTCCGCCACGACGCCTGACCGCTCCAGCAGCGTCAACAGCGGCGTGCTGGCCAGATCGGCTTCCGAGTAGGTGACGCCGATCCGCTCCGGCACATAGGTCGTCAGATGCGAGAACGGCGTGTCATCAATGTAGCGGACACGGATAGAATGCTGCACGCGCTCGCCATCAGCAAGTTTCAGCGCCACCGAAACAGCCGGCGGCGATGGCTGGTAGCTGAAGGAGAGCAGCTTGGCCCGGGTGGCCCGACCCATCGCCACGAGATGGGCGAGCATGTTCGAGAGATCACCCACCACGCCCTTGCGCGGCCGCGCATCGAGCACGAAAGTTCCGGCCCCCGGCTGGCGGCGGATCAGCCCGTCCTGCTCAAGCCCTTCGAGCGCACGGCGGATGGTCACACGGGAAAGGCGATGCTGGGCCGCGAGTTGCGGCTCCGAGGGCAGGCGATGCCCGGGAGACAGCACGCCCTTCAGGATCTGCTCCTTCAACAGCAGATACAGGCGTTGCGTCTTGGACGGTTCGATAGCAACCACGACCCGACGGCTCCCTGCTGGATTGTCAGATTTCCAGCTTGTATTTGTATTAGATATAGAACATTTTGCTGTCGTCAAGAGCAGACAGCTCAAAGGCTGAAAACAGATTGCGGGAGCAGGACGCCATGGCCAATATCCGGATGATGGAGCCGACGCCCTTCGATGTCGAGACCGGAATTCTGGTCATCGGCGCCGGGGCAGGTGGCCTTGTCACGGCACTGCGTGCGCGCGCCGCCGGAGCGGAGGTGCTGGTCCTCGAACGCGACCCGCTGCCGCGCGGCTCGACAGCCCTGTCTGCCGGGCTGATCCCCGCAGCCGGCACGCGGTTCCAGGCCGCTTCCGGCATCAAGGACAGCCAGGCGGGTTTTGCCGCCGATATCCGGCGCAAGGCCAAGGACAAGGGCGATCCCCGCCGCGTCGAAATGGCCGTCAACGCGATCGGACCCGCGCTTGAATGGCTGGCGGATGCGCATGGTCTGCCCTTCTCGGTGATCGACAATTTCACCTATCCCGGTCATTCGGCCTACCGGATGCATGGCCTGCCCTCACGCTCCGGAGCCGAGCTGATGGACCATCTGCGCGAAGCTGCAGAACGAGCGGGAGTTGATATCGTCACCGAGGCCCGCGCCGAGACATTGCTGGTGGAGCGGGGAGGCAACCGCATCCTCGGTGTCGAGATCGTGCGGCCAGACGGCACGCGGGATCAGGTCGGATGTCATGCGCTGGTTCTCGCCTGCAATGGCTATGGCGGCAACCGCGCGCTGGTTGCGGAACACATTCCCGGGTTGAAGGATGCGCTGTATTTCGGCCATCCCGGCAATCAGGGCGAGGCCGTGCTCTGGGGAAGGCAGCTCGGCGCGCAGCTGGTTGACCTGTCCGGCCATCAGGGTCATGGCTCGGTGGCCGAACCGCATGGCATCCTGTTGACTTGGGCGACTATGACCGAGGGCGGCTTTCAGGTGAATATCCGCGGCGAGCGCTTCTCGGATGAATCCCGCGGCTATTCCGAACAGGCAGCCGCGGTTCTGGCCCAGCCCGAGCGGCTGGCCTATTCGTTCTTCGATACCCGCATTGCCGCTATCGCGCGGCAATTCGAGGATTTCCGCAACATCGAGGCTGCCGGGGCGCTGATCGAGGCGCCGGACCTCGCGGCTCTGGCCCGCCGCCTCGGGCTGCCGGAGACGGCTCTGGCTGCGACGGCCGCCGCCATCGACGAGGCCAGGCGAACCGGCACGCCAGATGCCCTTGGACGGATCTGGACGGAAACAAAGCCCCTGGCCGCGCCCTTCTGCGCGGTCAAGATCACCGGGGCGCTATTCCATACGCAGGGCGGCCTCGGCATCGATGCCGAGGCGCGCGTTCTGGCTGAGGACGGTACGCGCTTAGCGAACCTCTTCGCGGTCGGCGGGGCAGCAGCCGGCGTCTCAGGGCCGGAAGCCTCCGGCTACCTCTCTGGCAACGGCCTGCTGACGGCCGTCGCCTTCGGCTATCTCGCCGGTGACGCCGCGTCGAGGCTCGCCTTGTAGCGCCGCAGCCAGGCGATCAGCGGCCAGAACAGGGCGATGAAGGTCAGGAAGGCCAGACCGGCCGCAATCGGCCGGCTGAGGAAGGGCAGGATCGACCCGTCCGATTTGATCAGCGAGGTCACGAAATTCTGCTCGACCATCGTTCCCATGACGATGCCGAGCACCATGGCCGCTACGGGGAACCCGTTCTCCTCCATCAGGTAGCCGGCAATCCCGAAAAAGGCGACGATCAGCACGGCATAGAGGTTGTTGCCGGCGGCGCTGAAAGCCCCGACCGCGCAGAACACCATGATAACAGGCATGATCAGCGAACGAGGCGCCTTGAGCACATGTTTCGACATGCGGATCATGGCGATGCCGAGCGGGATCATCAGCAGGTTGGCCAGCAGGAAGATGATGTAGAGCGCATACATGCTCGACGCCTTTTCCGTGAAAAGCGTCGGGCCGGGATTGAGGCCCTTCATGTAAAGCACGCCGATGGCGATGGCGGTGATCGTGTCGCCGGGAATGCCGAAGAGCAAGGCAGGGATCCAGCCGCCGGCAAGGGCCGCATTGTTGCTCGCGCCGGCCTCGACCAGCCCCTCGGGATGGCCCGTCCCGAATTTTTCGCGCTCCTTGGAGAAGCGCTTCGACAGGGAATAGGAAACCCAGGCCGCCATGTCGGCCCCGGCGCCGGGCAGGGCGCCGATCAGCGTGCCGACGATATTGCCGCGGATCTGCTGCTTGGGATATCGCTTGGTCAACGCGATCTGCCCCTTGAGGATCGATCCGAGCTTGCGGTCCGGAATGGCCGGTGGGTCCTTCTGGGTCAGCGCGCGCATCACCTCGGCAAGTGCGAACACGCCCACCAGCGCGGCGATCGCATCGATGCCGCCCAGCAGGTCGGTCGAGCCGAAGGTGAAGCGCGGCGTCCCGGCCGGGTTCTCGATGCCGATGCAGGAAACGAGCAGCCCGAGCAGCATGGCCGCGATTGCCTTGACGGGCGACGACCGCGCAACCAGCGTCGAACACATCAGACCAAGGATGGCGAGCCAGAAATATTCGAAGGTCGAGAACGAAAGCGCCACTTCCGCGAGCGCAGGGGCAATCAGAAGCAATGCGATTGTACCGACAATGCCGCCGAGCGCCGAAAACCACAGGCAGATGCCGAGCGCGGTCTCTGCCTGGCCCTTCAGCGTCATCTTGTAGGCTTCGTCTGTATAGGCGGCCGAGGCCGGCGTGCCGGGAATGCGGACAAGGCAACCGGGGATGTCCCCGGCGAAGATCGCCATGGCCGACGACGTGATGATCGTGGCAATGGCGGCGATCGGCGAAAGATAGAATGTCACGGGGACGAGGAGGGCCGTGGCCATGGTGGCGGTCAGCCCGGGCAGGGCGCCGACGACCATCCCGTAGATCGCCGAGGCGATCATCGCGATCATGACGTCCTGCGTGAAGACCAGCGGAAAGGCGGCGAGGAAGCTGCTGCTCATGGGTCGACCTTCACCAGGGCATGGGCAGAGGCCCCGGCGGCAGAGGCACGCGCAGGAGCTTCACGAAGACCAGGTGGATGCCCAGCGCGCCGAAGATCGAAACAGGCAGGATCAGTTGCCGCTTCGCATTGAGCGCGAAGGCGAGGATGGCAATCATCACCGCAGCGACGGGGACGAACCCGACCCGCTCCGACAGGAGGTAATACGCGACCATCAGAGCCGGTGGCAGGAAGGCGAACCAGCGTCGGCGGCGCTGGAAGGCCTCGGCCTCCGGATCGGGCTGTCTGTGCTTCGCGAGTTCCGCCTCGGCCTGTTCCTCGAAGCTGCGGCCGATATGCAGCGCGATCAGGATCCCGACGATCATCAGGCCCGCCCCCACAACCATGGGAAAGGCACTCGGCCCAACCTGCTGCCCGGGCACCGGCGGCAAACGCGAGCCACCCCAGAAGGCGGCCAGCCCGAGCAGTGCAAGGAACACGCCGGAAATCCGGTCGGAGATCCGCATCATCCAGTCCTTTCAGAGGAAGGAAAACTCCGGCAGGGCAGACCGCCGGAGTTCGTATCGCCCTGCTGCGGCAGGGACAGCCGGTGTGCCGGCGTCAGGCCTTCTTGGCGAGGCCGGCCGCCTTCATCGCTTCGGCCATCATCTTGTCGCCATTGGCCATGAAGCTCGTGAAACCGGCGGGATCGGCGAATTTCGTGCCGAAGCCGCGTGCCGCCATGAAGTCCTGGAATTCCTTGGACTCATAGGCCGATTTCAGCGCTGCCACGAGGCGTGTCTGGACAGCGGCCGGCAGGCCTTTCGGCCCCGCGATACCACGCCATGCGCCAACCGAGTACTTGATCCCGAGCGATTCATTGAGCGTCGGCACATCCTTGAACTGCGGGTTGCGTTGATCCGCCATGATGGCGAGGGAACGCGCCTTGCCCGCATCGATCATCGCCCGGGCCTCCGGCACCGAGCAGGTGACGAGGTCGATGCCACCGGCCGCGAGATCCTGCATCGCCGGGGCCGCACCGTTCGAGGGCACCCACGCCACATGGTCCGGCTTCAGGCCCATGGCGCCGAGCCAGCCGATCAGCGCGAGATGCCAGATGCCGCCCTGGCCAGTGCCGGAAGCCTTGAACTTGCCGGCCGGCGCGGCCTTGATCGCATCCGCCAGTTCCTTGACGGT
Source organism: Rhabdaerophilum sp. SD176 (assembly GCF_030143245.1). GTDB lineage: Bacteria > Pseudomonadota > Alphaproteobacteria > Rhizobiales > Beijerinckiaceae > Rhabdaerophilum. Next base: position 61,991 of record NZ_JARJNS010000001.1, read on the forward strand.
CTTGTAGGGCGAATTGGCCGGAACCTGCACGCCCGGCGGGTCCTCGTTCATCAGGGCAAGAGGGGTGTAGCTGGTCGGGTTGAGATCGGTCAGGCCCTGATGGTGCATCATGGTGATTTCCACTGTGATCATCCCGATCGTGTAGCCATCCGGCGCCGCGGTCGCGATCGCCGAATGCCCCACGACGCCCGAGCCACCGGTACGGTTGACGACGCTGACCGGCTGCTTGAGGTCACGCTCGAGGATCGAGGCGACAATGCGCGCCGTCTGGTCGGTGCCGCCACCGGCACCCCACGGGCAGACCATGGTGATCGGTCGGGCCGGCCAGGCCTGCGCCCGCGCCGGGGCGACCCCGAGGCCGGCAGCAGCGCCGATGGCAGCGCCACCAGCCAGAATCGAACGGCGTGAAATCGGATCCATCGTTTCCTCCTTGAAAAGGCTCCCGGGCCCCGGTTCCAGCCGGAATCCCATCGAGTTCCTGGTGTTTCGTTCCCGCGAGGCCGGATCTTTCGTCCGGCTCTCAAGTGTGATCACAGCATACTGCATTCACGGTTTTGGGTGTCAACCGGCTCAGAGACGGTAAGCCTCCTTGGCGAGCCGGTAGGCCAGATCATGCGCCAGGCCAAAGGCCTCGTCCTCGTCGAGCCGGTGCGTCACGACGCGTTCGGCGAGGAAGGCGCAATCGACGCGCCGGGCCACATCGTGCCGGGCCGGGATCGACGGGAAGGCGCGGGTATCGTCATTGAACCCGACCGTATTGTAGAAACCGGCCGTTTCCGTCGTCAGGTCGCGGAAGCGCCGCATGCCATCGGGTGCATCGAAGAACCACCAGGCCGGCCCGAGCTTCAGGCAGGGATAATGCCCGGCCAGAGGCGCGAGTTCGCGCGAGTAGCTTGTCTCGTCGAGCGTGAAAAGGATGACCGACAGGCGCGGATCATTGCCATGCGCATCGAGCAGCGGCTTGAGCGCGCGCACATAATCGGTGCGCTGGGGAATATCGGCGCCCATATCCCGCCCGAACTGCTCGAAAAGGGCGGCATTGTGGTTGCGGAACGAACCCGGATGGATCTGCAGGACAAGCCCGTCCTCCAGGCTCATCCGCGCCATTTCCGTCAGCATCTGGGCGCGGAACAACTCGGCATCCACGGCGCTGACGCCTGGCTTCAGCACGCGCTGGAACAGGGCGGAGGCTTCATCCGGGGCGAGATTGGCCGTGGCCGCGCTGGCATGGCCATGATCGGAGCTGGTCGCGCCGAAGGTCTTGAAATAGGCGCGGCGCGCCTGATGCGCCCGGAGATATCCAGCCCATGTACCGGTATTCTCGCCGGCAAGCGCACCAAGCTGCTCGACATTCTCGCGGAAGCCGCGGAATTCCGGATCGACCACCGCATCGGGCCGATAGGCTGGCACCACACGGCCCGTCCAGCCGGATTCGCGGATCATCCGGTGCCAGCCGAGATCATCCAGCGCGCCATCGGTAGTGGAAATCACCTCGATCCTCATCCGCTCGAACAGGGCCCGGGGCCGGAAGGCCTCGCTGCGCAACGCGGCCTCGATCACGTCGTAATGATGGTCGGCATTGTCCGGCGTGAGGCGCTCGGTCAGGCCGAACAGCGTCTCGAAGGCGTGGTCGATCCAGATCCGCGTTGGGGTGCCGCGGAACAGGAAATAATGCTTCGCGAAAAGCCGCCAGATCTTGCGCGGGTCCTGCTCGACCGGCGCGCCATCGAGGCGGGGAATGCCAAGATCCTCGAGCCGAACGCCCTGCGAGTGGAGCATGCGGAAAATATAATGGTCCGGCACCACGAAGAGCCGGGCAGGGTCGGGGAACGGCGCGTTCTCCGCATACCAGCGCGGATCGGTATGGCCATGCGGCGAGATGATCGGCAGATCCTTCACCGTGGCATAGAGCGCGCGCGCGACATCACGCGTAGCGGGATCGGCGGGAAAAAGGCGGTCAGGATGGAGCATGGACTTGGCTTACCGGGCTAGCCACCCGCCATCGACGGGCAGGGTGATGCCGTGGATGTAGCGGGCGGCGTCTGAGGCGAGGAACACGGCGGCCCCGCCAAGATCGGCAGGGTCGCCCCATTGCCCGGCGGGAATCCGGGCGAGGATGGCCGAGTGACGCTCCGCATCGTTGCGCAGCGCTTCGGTATTGTTGGTCACGAAATAGCCGGGCGCAATCGCGTTGACATTGATGCCATGTGGCGCCCATTCGCAGGCGAGCAGCTTGGTCAGGCCGGCGAGCCCGCTTTTCGAAGCGGTGTAGGAAGCGACGCGCACGCCCCCCTGGAACGAGAGCAGGGACGCAATGTTGATGATCTTGCCGGCCTTGCGCGGCACCATGTGCCGGCCGGCGGCCTGCGCGAGAAAGAATGCCACCTTGAGATTGGTGTCGATCACGGCATCCCAGTCAGCTTCCGTGAAATCCAATGCATCGGCGCGGCGGATGATCCCGGCATTGTTGACGAGGATATCAAGCTGTCCGGTCCAGCCGAGAACCTCCTCGACAATCTGCGCGGCAGGCGCCGGCGTCGACAGATCGGCCCGGATGGCAAGATGCGCTGCTCCGAGCGCATCGAGAAGGGCCTCTGTCTCGTCCATCGCGGAGCGACCCACCAGGGCAACACGGGCACCGGCGGCGCCGAGGGCGACGGCAATGGCTTGTCCGATACCGGTATTCGCACCGGTGACGATGGCCGCGCGGCCATCAAGGCGAAAGCTTGGGAGAGCAGCCATGGCGACGCCTCAGAACAGCGTCGGTACGGGAACAGCATCCATGTCGGTGAAGGTCTGATTGTCGCCCGCCATCGACCAGATAAAGGCATAGGCTGAAGTGCCTGACCCGCAATGGATCGACCAGGGCGGCGAGAGGATCGCCTCGTGGTTCCGCACCACGAGATGGCGCGTATGGTCCGGGCGGCCCATGAAATGGAACACGGCCTGGCCTTCCGGGAGGTCGTGATAGAGATAGGCCTCCATCCGCCGGTCATGCGTGTGCGGCGGCATCGTGTTCCAGACGGAGCCAATATGCATCGCGGTCCGACCCATCACCAGCTGGCAGGTCGGGAAGGCACCGGGATGCATATATTTCGTCAGCGTACGGCGATTGGCGCTGGCTTCGGCGCCGAGTTCGTCGCCCTGCAAGGCGCCGATCTTCATCAAATGCGCCGGATAGGCATGGTGGGCGGGAGCCGAATTCGCATAGAACAGGGCCGGTTCCTCGGGCCGCGCACTTTCGATCAACACGTTATGCGTGCCCATCGGCAGGTAGAGCGCGTCATGGCGCCCGAGTTCGTAGGTCTTGCCGCCGGCACGCACGCGCCCGGCCCCGCCCAGATTGAACAGGCCGATCTCGCGCCGGGCGAGAAAATCCTCGGCCTTGACCAGCTGGGCCAGTTCCGGACCGAAGGCGAGGGGGCCCTTTGTCGGCATCAGCCCCATCAGGATCATGCGGTCATAATGGGTGTAGACGGCCTTTATCCGGCCTGGCTGGAACAGCCCGGTCACCAGGAAATGCTGCCGCAGCTCCGCTGTTGACATGCCTTCCGCATGTTCCGGATGGATGGCGTGGCGAATTTCGATATCGATGGCGCTCATGGGCAATTCCTAGCTGTTTCCGGTCCCGGATCGGCGGGGTTTGTCCCCGCCGGCTTATTCGAAATAATCGGCCCGCTCCGCCAGAACGCGCGGCAGGTCCCGCAGGATCTCCATCAAATGGTGCCGCATGGCGTAATCGGCTTTTTCCGGGTCCCGCTGGTCGATCGCATCGACGATGGCGCGGTGCTGCTCCACGAGAATGCGCATGGAATCGCGATCCTGCAGGGTGAGATGACGGACCCGGTCCATATGGGCCTTCACATCCAGCACCATCTGCCAGATCATCTCGCAATCGGCGCCGGTGGCAAGGGCGGCATGGAACTGCGAATCCGCTGCCGTGATGGTCATGTAGTCGCCCTCGCTGGCTGCCCGGGCCTGTGTTTCGAGGATCGCGTCGATGCTGCCCCGGATCACGGGGTCGAAACGCTCGCAGGCCCGCTGCACGATGGCGGATTCGAGAGCCTCTCGGGCGATCCGCACCTGCATCATGTGACGGGTGGAAATCCGAGTCACGATCGTGCCGCGCTGCGGCAGGACCTGGACGAGGCCGATCCGGCTCAGCGAGATGAGCGCCTCGCGCACCGGCTGACGGGACACATCATAGCGGGTGGCGATCTCGCCCTCGGACAACCGCGTTCCAGGCGGAAATTCCATCGAGATGATGGCCTGCCGCAAACGATCGGCCACGCCGCGTGTGGCGCTGGGCGCCTTGGAATGGCCGAGGGGAAGTGGGGTCGGGGCGTTCATGATCTGACAGTTATATTCCCTCTTGATCTACCATACAAGTCCATACTATCGTGATGACTGTCAACAAATGAGCTCCCCTTGGGGGTGGCGAGAACAAGCGGGAACGGGGATGCAACGCAGCCTGGCCGAGCAGGGACCGAGCGCGGATGAGGCAATCGCCTCGGCATTCCGTGCCGCGCGCCTTGATGCCCGCGCCTTGCCGGGCTTCCCTGGCATCGTTCCCGCCACATTGGCCGAGGCTTACCGCGTCCAGGATGCCGCGATTGCCGGTTTTCCCGATCAGGTCGCCGGTTGGAAGATCGCCGGTATTGCCCCGGAATGGCGCGACAGGCTGGGCGCCGCCCGGCTGGCCGGCCCCGTCATGAGACGGCAGGTGCGATTTGCCTCGAATGGCACCGAAATGCCGTTCCCGGTCTTCCCGGACGGGTTTGCTGCCGTCGAGGCCGAATTCATCCTCTGCCTCGGCCAGGACATCCCGGACGATCTGACCGCCAGCGAGGATGGATTGCTGCCCTATGTCGGAGCACTGCATGCCGGTGTCGAGACGGCCGGCTCGCCCTTTGCCGGGATCAACGATCTGGGACCCTGCTCGGTGATTTCCGATCTCGGAAACAATTCCGGCATCATTGTCGGCCCGGCCATTTCCGGTTGGGAAAACCGTGACTGGGCCCGGCTCACGGCGCGATGCAGCATCAATGGCGAGCTGGCGGGCGAGGGCAGCGCGGCCCGTGTCATGGATGGCCCGCTGGCCGCTTTCGGCTTTCTTGTCACGCATTTGCGGGCACGCGGCTACGCGCTGAAAGCCGGGGACTACATCTCCACGGGCATGACGACGGGCATCCATCTCGTGGCACCCGGAGATCTCGCGGAATTCGAATTCGCCGGCGGAATCCGTTTTTCCGCGCGGGCGGTATCGGCACGGCCTGTCTAGGCCGGAACGGCAAGGGAGAGGCGGGAACAAACCCGCATTCAAGGAGGAAAGACCATGATTTCTCGTCGTATGTTCAAGGGTGTCGCGCTGGCGGCCCTCATGTCACTGGGCGCCGGTGCAGCTGCGCAGGCGCAGACGCTTCGTTCGACCGACATCCATCCGGATGGCTACCCGACGGTCGAGGCCGTCAAGTTCATGGGCAAACTGCTCGAACAGCGCAGCAACGGCCGCATCAAGATCAACGTTTTCCACTCGGCCCAGCTCGGCCAGGAAAAAGACACGATCGAGCAGACCCGCTTCGGCGTCATCGACATGAACCGCATCAACATGGCGCCGTTCAACAACCTCATCCCGGCGACCAATGTGCCGTCGCTGCCCTTCATCTTCCGCTCGGTCGACCATATGCGGAAGGTCATGGACGGCCCGATCGGCGACAGCATCCTGAAGGAATTCGAGAAGCATGACCTTGTCGGTCTGGCATTCTACGATTCCGGCGCCCGCTCGTTCTACAATTCCAAGCGCCCGATCACGAAGCCGGACGACATGAAAGGCCTGAAGATCCGCGTCCAGCAATCGGACATGTTCATCAGCCTCGTCTCGGCGCTCGGCGCCAACGCCACGCCGATGAATTTCGGCGAGGTCTATTCCGGCCTGCAGACCGGCCTGATCGACGGCGCCGAGAACAACTGGCCGTCCTATGAATCGACCAAGCATTTCGAGGTGTCGAAATTCTACTCGATGACCGAACATTCGCTGTCGCCGGAAGTGCTGGTCATGTCGAAGAAGAGCTTCGACAAGCTCTCCAAGGAAGATCAGGCGCTGGTCAAGGCGGCCGCGAAGGAATCCGTTGCCGAGATGCGCAAGCTCTGGGATGCGCGTGAAAAGGCCTCGGAAGCCAAGGTCAAGGCCGGCGGCGCGGTGGTCAACAGCGTCGAGAAGCAGCCCTTCATCGACGCGATGAAGCCTGTCTACGAGAAGTTCGTAAAGGATCAGGCCCTGAAGGATCTCGTCGCCAAGATTCAGGCCGTGAAGTAAACACAGACTGCGGGCGGCATCCTGACGGGATTGCCGCCCGTTTTTTCTCCCGGGCGAGGTCACCATGCACGCGCATTTGCGAGCACTGTCGCGTTGGCTGGCCAACGCTTCCATCATCATTTCAGCGGTTGGCCTCGTTGGCATGACGCTGGCCGTCGCCTGGCAGGTCTTCGGCCGCTATGTTCTGAACAACAGCCCGACCTGGACCGAGCCTTTGTCCATCCAGTTGATGGGCTGGTTCATCCTGCTCGGCTCCGCCGTCGGCATCCGCGAGAATTACCATCTTGGCTTTGATGTTCTTCGCGTCGTCTCACCGCGTCCGATCCAGCGCATCATGGCCGCGATTTCGATGATCGCCGTCATTGGCTTCGGTACCGCGATGGCCGTCTTCGGCCTCGATCTGGTTATCGGAACCTGGACCGCGACCCTGCCGGTCCTTGGCTGGCCCGGGGGCGTGGATTTCATGCCGCTTGTCGCCGGCGGCATCCTGATCGCGTTCTTCGCGCTCGAACAGCTCTGGCTCGTCATTACCGGGAACGATGAAGGGATGGCATCATGACCATCGAATTGATGATCCTGTTCGGCTCCTTTGTCGCCCTGCTGCTGATCGGCACTCCGATCGCCTTCTGTCTCGGTGTTTCATCGCTGATCACCGTTCTCTACATGGGCATGCCGCCGCTGGTGGTCTTCCAGCGCCTGAATTCGGGCATCTCGGCCTTCTCGCTGATGGCCATCCCCTTCTTCATTTTTGCCGGCGACCTGATGATCCGGGGAGGGATCGCGGAGCGACTTGTCCGCTTTGCCGGGTCGCTGTTCGGGCACATGCATGGCGGGCTCGGGCAGGTGAATGTCGCGGCCTCTACCCTGTTCGGCGGTATTTCCGGCTCGGCCGTGGCGGATGCCTCGGCGATTGGCGGGCTCATGATCCCGCAAATGGAAAAGCGCGGCTATGATCGTTCCTTTGCCGTCAGCCTGACCGCCGTTTCGGCCGTGATCGCCCTGCTGATCCCGCCTTCGCACAACATGATCATCTACTCGCTGTCAGCGGGTGGCTCGATCTCCATCGCCGATCTCTTTACCGCCGGGATTCTTCCCGGCCTCCTGCTCGCGGCCGCTCTCATGGCGACAACCTGGTATCAGGCGAAGAAGAAGGGCTATCACGGCGAGCCCTTTCCCGGCTGGCAGCAGATCGCGGTCTACGCGGTCGCGGCGATCCCCGGCATCATCCTGATCGGCATCATCTTCGGCGGCGTCCGGTCCGGTGTGTTCACGGCCACCGAGAGCTCCTGCATTGCCGCGGTCTATGCCTTCCTCGTGGCTACATTGGTCTATCGCGGAATGGACTGGTCCGGCTTCCTTGAGGCGACCTACGGCGCCGTCCGGACGACGGCCATGGTTCTCCTGGTCATCGGCTGCGCAGCCTCGTTTGGCTGGTTGCTGGCGCTGTTCCAGGTTCCTGCGGCCATGGTCGCCTTCATGAAGTCGATCTCGGACAATCCGATTGTTGTCTTCCTGTTGATCAACCTGCTGCTGCTGTTCCTCGGAACCTTCATGGACATGTCGCCGCTGATCATCATCACGACACCCATCTTCCTGCCGGTCGTGACGGCCTTCGGAATGGACCCCGTGCATTTCGGCGCCGTGCTGATCCTCAATCTCGGGATCGGCCTGTGCACACCGCCGGTCGGTTCGGTCCTCTTCGTCGCCTGCGCGATCGGCCGGATCTCGATCTGGGACGCGATGCGGACGATCTGGCCGTTCTACGGCGCAGCCTTCGCCGTCCTGATGCTGGTCACCTATGTTCCGGCCATTTCGCTCTGGCTGCCGAGCGTGTTCCGCTAACCGCGTATCGGGCGCTTCTGCATCCGCGCCTCGAACAGGGCGCGGGCATTGCCGTGGGCGATCTTCGCGGCAATGTCCGGCGGCAATTGCCGGAGCCAGCCGCGATACTGGGCCATGATGTCGCCATAGCTGGCCCAGCGCTCGTTGATCCAGGTATCGGAGCCAATCAGGAAACGATCCGGATAGCGCGTGAAGAGATCCCGCCATTCCGGCGTCAGCTGTCCGCCCGCGCCGGTAATGCCGGAGCGGTAGGACAACTCGCCCCAGAGATCGGGATGCTTCTTCAGCAGGGCCTCGACGCGCTCGGGCGCCAGCCCGAAGCCGGTATGCGCCCAGATCACCCTGGCCTTCGGATTGTGCCGGTAGAGATGCTCGACCGCCTCCTCGTCCGCATGGGCATGGAGGTAGAGATCGTGCTCGACCGCGAAATTCACCGTCTTGCGGACGACCTCCGTTGCCGCCGCCCGACCACTGAGATGGAATTCGCCGATCCCGATATAGTAGCCGCGCCGGAACTCGGCCTCGATCAGCTCGAAAATGACGGGGTTCGAGAACCAGCTCTGCACATCCGGCCGGACCCGGTAGGGGCGGATGAAGGGCACGACCCAGAGATCGTCGCGCGGGCTCCCGACCAGCGCATGGGTGCCGTCATTCGGCCGGCTTGTCGCGAGGATACCGGTCACGCCATGCTGCCGGAACAGGGCATGCACCTGCTCCAGCGTGAAATAAGGCGTCGGCTCCCAGTTATAGTGCAGATGCGCGTCGAAAATCGGGATCGGCCGCTCGCCCTGGGCGAGGAGCGAGGGGATGCCGAGACCCGCAAGAACGATGACGGCCCGGCTCAGAGATCGCATCCACGACATGGTCAACCTGCTTCCATTTCGAAAACCCGCCCGGACACCATGTCGGCAGCCAGACGCCGTCACCGCGAATAAACATCCTTGTAGGTCTCGCGCAGGATGTTCTTCTGCACCTTGCCCATCGTGTTGCGCGGCAATTCATCCACGATAATGACACGCTTGGGCAGTTTGAATTTGGCCAGCCGGCCCTCAAGTGCCTTCATGATCGCCTGTGAATCCAGCGTCGCGCCCTTGCTGGGCACGACGACAGCCGTGACGCCTTCGCCGAAATCCTTGTGCGGAACGCCGATCACCGCGCTCTCGTTGACACCGGGCATACCATCGATCTCGCCCTCGATCTCCTTCGGATAGACATTGTATCCGCCGGTGATGATGAGGTCCTTGCCGCGCCCGACGATATGGACATAACCGCGCCCGTCGACCTTGCCGAGATCACCGGTGATGAAGAAGCCGTCATCGCGGAACTCCGCCTTGGTCTTCTCCGGGTTTTGCCAGTAACCCTTGAAGACATTGGGCCCGCGCACCTCGATCATCCCGATCTCGTCGGCCCCGAGAAGAGTGCCTGTCTCCGGGTCTGTAATGCGGATTTCCGTGCCCGTCAGCGGGAAGCCGACCGTGCCGGCCCGCCTGTCGCCCTCATAAGGGTTCGAGGTATTCATGTTGGTCTCGGTCATGCCGTAGCGCTCGAGAATGGCCTGTCCGGTCCGCGCCTCGAAATCGCGGTGCGTTTCCGCAAGCAGCGGCGCCGAGCCGGAAATGAAGAGCCGCATATGGGCCGTCGCTTCGCGGGTCAGTCGCGCATCGTCCAGCAGGCGCACATAGAAGGTTGGCACACCCATCATCGTCGTCGCACTCGGCAGGTGCCGGAACACCTCGTCGGCATCGAATTTCGCCAGGAAGATCATCGAGGCGCCGGAAAACAGCACGACATTCGTTGCCACGAACAGCCCATGCGTATGGAAGATCGGCAGGGCGTGGAGCAGCACATCCTTCGCCGTGAAGCGCCAGGTCTCTACAAGGACGCGGGCATTCGACGCGAGGTTCTCGTGGCTGAGCATCGCCCCCTTGGATCGGCCGGTCGTTCCGGACGTGTAGAGGATCGCGCCAAGATCATCCGGACTGCGTGGCACATCGGCAAAATCGGTCGAGGCCGCCGCCGCCTTCGTGGCCAGCGTGCCATCGCCTTTCGTGCCCAGCGTCTCGAGGGCAGCCCCGGCCGCCTTCGCAACCGGGGCAAGCGCCTCCGCCTGCTGGGGCGCGCAGACAAAGACACGCGGCGTCGCGTCGCCCAGGAAATACTCGATCTCCGCCGGCGTATAGGCATTGTTCAGCGGCAGAAAGATCGCGCCGGCGCGGATGGCCGCGAGATAGACCATCAGCGCCTCGATGCTCTTGTCGACCTGCACGGCCACGCGGTCACCCGGTTGGACCCCGAGCGCCACCAGCGCATGGGCATAGCGCGCTGAAAGGGCAAGCACATCGCCATACCGTACCATCCGCCCATCCGCGAGCGTGGCGAAAGGCGTGCCGGCTTCGGGCATGCGCGCGCGGATCTGCGAGAAGAGATGGTTCGACATGGGCGTTGCTCGTTGGTTTGCGGGGTCGCGGGCGCGACCGATTATCGTTTGGCGCTGCGTGCGACTGCCACATCGCGCGAGGCTTGTATACTTTTTGCCGCCTTCAGCATGGCCGGCGAGGCCACCACTTCCTGATGCGTGGCGAAACGCTCGTGGTTCTCCTCGATGGCGCCGAGATCGTAGAGATAGTTGACCATCGCACCATAGCTCTCGCGCCAGCCCTTGGCCGAACGGTCGGCCAGCAGGTTCAGGCGATCGAGCCGCGCGCCGTTGCCGAGATGGAACCGCGCGACGGGATCGACGATCCGTCCCCGGCCGGTCCGGGCCTCGACAAAATACCGCGCAAGAATAGCTTCGAAGCAGGACGGGAGCGATGGAAGACTGGCGGTCTCGGACTGCAGATCCGAAAGGGACGCCATGGCCTGCCGTTCCTCCTCGCTCAGCAGCGGGCTCTCGGTGGACCGGGCCTCGTCCAGCCAGCGCCGGAAGCCCGGCACCGGAGAGAGCGTAACGAAAGTGTCGAGTTGCGGCAATTCGCGGCGCAATTCATCGACCACCTGCTTGATCAGGAAATTGCCGAAGGAAATCCCGGCCAGGCCCTTCTGGCAGTTGGAAATCGAGTAGAACACCGCCGCCTGCGCCTCACCGGGGGGCAAAGGTGCCCGGCCTTCGGCGAGGATCGGGTCGATGGCGGCCGGTTTGTCCCGCGTCAGCGCCACCTCGACGAAGATGAGCGGCTCGTCAACCAGAGCCGGGTGGAAGAAGGCGAAACAGCGTCGATCGACCGGTTCGATCCGCCGGCGCAGGTCGTCCCAGCTCTCGATGGCATGCACGGCCTCGTAACGGATGATCTTTTCCAGGATATGGGCCGGGCTCGACCAGTCGATGCGGCGCAGCACAAGGAACCCCCGATTGAACCACGAAGAGAAGAGATGCACGAAATCACGGTCCAGCGCGGCAAGCTCGGGAACCGATCCCATGGCGTCGAGCAGGTCCTCGCGCATGCGGACCAGCGCATGCGTGTTGCCGGGCGCAAGGTTCAGCCGGCGCAGCACTTCCTGCCGTGGCGGCTCGACCACCTGCAGCAGGGCGTGATGCGTCTCCGCGTTGGGATCGGCATCGTAGGTCGCAAAGGCCTTGCGGATGGCGTCCGGATCATCCGCAAACTTCGTGGCCAGCACCTGAAGCAGCGCGATCCGTTCATCAGCCGGCAGATCCCGGTACCGGCCCATGATTTCGCGGGCAAGGCCGACGCCAGAGGCTTCGCCGCGCGTCGAAAGCAGGGCACGGATGAGCGTCGGCAGGGCACTGGCATCGGCCCGCGCAGCACCGGCACCGAGGCCGAGTCGGTCAGCCAGATGGCGCCCCTGCTCCGCGACAGAGGAGAGGAGGTCCTGCAGGAAGCCGATATTCATGTCAGGATCCCCTCCGCTGAACATGCTGCTTGCATGCGTCGAACACTTCCTTGTATACAAGAATGATGAGCGATGATGCAAGCGCCCTGAGTACGGCCCAGCGTCTCCGGCAGGAGATCGAGAACGACATTGCAGCCGGTCTTCTCATCCCGGGCGAACGGCTTGACGAGGTTTCGCTGGCCAATCGCTTCCAAGTTTCCCGCACCCCGATCCGCGAGGCGCTCCAGCAGCTGGCCATGGCCGGCATGGTCGAGATCCGCCCGCGGCGGGGCGCGGTTGTCGCCAGCCTGACGCCGGAACGGCTCTACGAGATGTTCGAGGTGATGGCGGAACTCGAGGCCATGTGCTGCCGGCTTGCGGCCCGGCGGCTCGGGCCGTCCGATGCCCTTGCGCTGGAACGGGCTCACCGGTCCTGCGAGGCCGTCCGGCATGACCATGACGCCTATTACCGGGCGAACGAAGTGTTCCATCAGGCGATCTACGCCGCCTCCGGCAATACGTTCCTGGCCGAGCAGGCTCGCCTCCTGCAGCGGCGTCTGCAACCCTACCGGCGCCTGCAGCTCCGCGTCCGCAACCGCGTCCAGAACTCGTTCTCCGAGCATGAGCGCATTCTCGCCGCACTGATGGCAGGAGAGGGCGAGGAAGCCGCCGGCATCATGCGACCCCATGTGCAGGTTCAGGGCGAGCGCTTCAGTGATCTTATTGCCAGCCTCAAACTGCTGGGTGCCGCGTAGAGACCAGCACGTTGCAATTTGAATTTTGAATTATAAACTGACTGCAAGACAGGCCGGAAAGGCCGATAAAGGAGGAAACGATGACGAAGCCAACGGGACTCACACGACGTCTGCTGACCACAACCCTCGCTGCGGCCGGCCTGATCGGACTGGCCGGGATCGCCTCTGCCCAGCAGGGCTGGCCAAGCCGGCCGATCACGCTGGTCAATCCTTTCCCCGCCGGCGGGGGCACCGATGCCTTCGCCCGGCCATTGGCGCAGCAGCTGGATACCCAGCTGAACCAGCGCGTGATCATCGAGAACCGCGGCGGGGCAGGCGGCACGGTCGGCGCGGCGGCTGCAGCGAAAATGACGCCGGATGGCTACACCTTCTTCGTCGGCGCGGCCCACCATACCATCGCACCGGCCATCTACCCCAACCTGACCTATGATCTCGAGAAGGATTTCGTGCCGATCGCCGTGATCGCCATGCCGCCGCAGATCATCTCGATCTCGCCCAAGGCGCTGCCCAACGTGAAGACCCTGAAGGACTTCATCGATTATGCGAAGGCCAATCCGGGCAAGGTCAACTTCGCGTCGGCCGGCAACGGCACCACCCACCATCTCGCCGGCGAGCTGTTCAAGAATGTGGCCGGCGTGAACCTTGTCCACGTGCCGTATCGCGGTGCAGGCCCGGCCATGCAGGATCTCGTCGCGGGGCAGGTTCATGTGATGTTTGACGGGCTCGGCACGTCAGCCCCGCAGATCCAGGGCGGAAATCTGGTCGGCCTCGCTGTGGCTGCTTCGAAGCGCTCGGGATCGGTTCCGAATGTCCCGACAGCCGAGGAAGCCGGCGTGAAGGGCTACAACGTATCGACCTGGTATGCCGTCTGGGCCATCAAGGGAACGCCGCCGGATATCGTCGAGCGCATGAGGACCGAAATCCTCAAGGCATTCCAGGCCGAGCAAATCAAGGCCACATGGGCGCGGAACGGCTCGGACATTCCCAACCTGACCGGCGAGGCCTTCGGGAAGTTCGTCCGCAGCGAAATCGAGCGCTGGGGTCAGGTCGTGAAGGCAGCCAATGTCAAGGTGTCCAACTGACAGGAAGCCGATGCACGCGCGCGGGCTCAGCCCCGCGCGCGGGCCTCACACGCCATAGGCCGCGGTGATGACGTCCTTCTTGCCGCGGATATGGTCCCGGACGACACGCGCCAGCCCCTCGCCATCCCGGGCGCGCAGCAATTCCGCCATGATGCGATGCTCGTCCATGGCCCGGCGCCATTGCTCCGGCGTCTTGTGCGCGGTGTAGCGCATCCGCTGGATCCGGCTCGACAGGTTCGAATAAATGCTGGCGAGGGTGGCGTTCCGCGCGGCCTGCATCAGCGCTTCATGAATCTCGCGGTTGAGCGTGAAATAGGATGCCTCATCTCCGCGCTTGTAGGCCTTTTCCATGATCATCGTCTTCGCCTCGATGACGTCGATCTCGGCATCGGTGATGGATCGGCAGGCCAGTTCCGCCGCCGTCGCCTCGAGCCCGGCCACGACCTCGATCATTTCCTCGATTTCGGACTGGCTGACATGGCCCACGCGCGCACCGCGATTGGGCAGCAATTCGAGCAGGCCTTCCGTCGCGAGGATCTTGATGGCCTCACGCAATGGCGTGCGGGAAATGCCGAACCGCTCGCACAATTCGATCTCGTTGATCCGTTCGCGTGGCTCCAGCTCACCGCTGAGGATGAGTTCGCGCAGCCTTTCGGCCACCTCGTCGTGGAGATAGCGGCGGTGAATTCCGTCAACGGCAGCAATGCGGTTCATCGCTGTCTTATACTTTCGCACCAAGCGCCTTGTCGAGGAGCCGGACGACGTGAATAGCCTTGCGGGACGTGCCATCCACGATCTGATGCCGGCAGGAGGTGCCATCGGCCACGATGATCGCCTCCGGAGGCGCTTTCCGGACTGCCGGAAGCAGCGAAAGCTCGGCCATGGCGAGCGAAACATCGATTGTCTCGCTCTGGTACCCGAAGCTGCCGGCCATGCCGCAACAGCTTGATTCGACAACCTCCAGCCGGATACCGGGAATGGCGCGGAGGCAGGTCTCGACAGCCCCCATCGCATCAGCCGCTTTCTGGTGGCAATGCCCGTGCAGCAGGACCGGCACGCCGCCCTGATCCGACAGCGGCAGCGCGATCTGGCCCGCCTTGAGGTCCTCCGCCAGAGCCTCCTCGACCAGCCGCGCGGCACGGCCAATCGCGCGGGCCTTCTCGCCCGGCAGGACAGCGACCATCTCGTCCCGCAAGGTCAGCAGGCAGGAGGGTTCCAGCCCGACGATCCGTGCACCCCTGACAACGAAGGGGTACAGCGCCTCGACCAGCCTCTCGGCTTCCTTGCGGGCCTCCGCCACCTGGCCGAGCGACAGGAAGGTGCGACCGCAGCAGAGCGGGCGCGAGCCACCCGATGGTTGGACCCGGTGCAGGCGATAGCCGGCTGCGAGCAGGACGCGGCGGGCCGCATCGAGATTTTCCGGCTCGAAGTAGCGGTTGAACGTATCCCCGAACAGCACGATGTCCTTGCCGTCACCCCTGAGATCCGAAGGCTGTGCGAAGACATCGCTCTCCTGCCACGGCTTCTGCCATTCCGGCAACGAGCGGCGGGCGGAGAGTCGCGTGAAGCGTTCGAGCAGGGCCGCGAGCCGTGGCATGCGGTTGGGCAGGTTGGCGAGGGCGGGAATCCGGCTGACAAGTGGCGCATAGCGCGGCAGGAAGGCGATCAGCCGGTCGCGCAGGGTCATGCCATGGCGCGCCGTATACTGATTGAGGAACTCGGTCTTCATCCGCGCCATGTCCACGCCGGTCGGGCATTCCCGCTGGCAGGCCTTGCAGCCGACACAGAGCGCCATCGTTTCTTTCATCTCGGGCGAAAGGAACGCATCCGGCCCCAATGCACCGGACAAGGCGAGCCGCATCGAATTGGCGCGCCCGCGGGTCAGATGCTGCTCCTCGCCGGTCACGCGGTAGGAAGGGCACATCGCGCCGCCGGCCAGCTTCCGGCAGGTGCCGTTGTTGTTGCACATCTCCACCGCAGCGGCGAACCCACCCCATTCCTGCCAGTCGAGATTGGCCGGGGCGGGCAGGGTGGTGGCATACCCTTCCGGATAGCGCATCAGGTCGCGGTCATCGAAGCGCAGAGGCCGGACGATCTTGCCCGGGTTGAGCCTGTTCTCCGGGTCGAATGCGTCTTTCACTGTCTCGAAGGCGCGGGTCAGGCGCGGGCCGAACATCGGCTCGACGAATTCGGAGCGCGAGATCCCGTCACCATGCTCACCGGAATAGGAGCCTTCGAAGCGCCGCACCAGTTCGACGGTTTCCTCGGCGATGGCGCGCATCGCCTTCACGCCGGCTTCGGTTTTCATGTTGAGGATCGGCCGCACATGGAGGCATCCGACCGAGGCATGCGCATACCAGGTGCCGCGCGTGCCATGTTTCTCGAAAACCGCCGTTACCGCATCGGTATAGTCGGCGAGCCGGTCGAGCGGCACGGCGCAATCCTCGATGAAGGAGACGGGCTTCCCGTCCCCCTTCATGGACATCATGATGTTGAGACAGGCCTCGCGCACCTCCCAGACCGTCTTCTGCGTGGCCGCATCCAGCACCTCGACCACCGCATCCGGAAAGCCGTGATCAGCCATGCAGCGGTCGAGATCCTTCAGTTTTGCCTGCAGGGCCGCGAGATCCTCGCCGGCGAACTCCACCAGGAGAAGGCAGTTCGGTGTTCCCCGGGTGATCCGGGCCAGCGTGTTCCGGAAGAGCGGGATATCCGCCCCAAGCACGATGACGTTGTTGTCGACCAGCTCGACAGCTGCCGGCCCGAGCGCGACGAGATGCTGTGTCGTTTCCATCGCCGCGCGGAAATTCGGGAAGTGACAGACACCCAAGACCCGGTGCGCGGGCAGGGGCGTCAGCGCAAGGTCTATGGCGGTAAATCCCGCTAGCGTTCCTTCCGAGCCGACCAGCAGATGGGCGAGGTTCGGCCGGGGTTCGATCAGCGCGTCGAGGTTATATCCACCAACGCGGCGTTGCACCTTGGGGTAGCGGAGGCGGATCTCTTCGGCTTCCGATTGCGCCAGCGCGAGCATCCGCGCCCCGAGCGGCGAGGGCGGGCCGGCATCGAAATGCATGGCCGAGGCATCCACCGAGAGTGCGTCGATGGCCCGAACATTGTCGACCATCTTGCCGAAGACCAGCGAGCGCGCGCCGCAGGAATTGTTGCCCGTCATCCCGCCGATCGTGCAGCGCGTGGCGGTAGAGGGCTCGACCGGAAAGAACAGCCCGTCCTTCCTCAGGCGGGTGTTCAGCCGCTCCAGCACCATGCCGGGCTGGACGCGGATCCGCCGGGCGCCGGGGTCGTAGTCCAGCACCGCATTGAAGAAGCGCGAGCAATCGACGATCAGCCCGTTGCCGATCGGCTGGCCGTTCTGCGAGGTGCCGCCGCCCCGGAAGATCACCGGGACGCCGTGTTCCTTTGCGATCACCAGCGTTGCAGCGATATCATCCGCCGTCCGCGGGAAGACCACGCCTTCGGGAATGATCTGGTAGACCGAGGCATCGGTGGCATAGCGCCCGCGCGTGAAACTGTCGAAGCGGACTTCTCCGGAAATGGCCTGGGACAAACGCCGTTCAAGGCCAAGATTGCGCGCGCCGATCGTGCCATGCATGCGATAATTCCTCCCGTCGCCAAGGCTAGCCGATGACGGCTCTTGCGAAAAGTGAATTTATAATACAAAATACAAAACATCGAAATCAGGCCCTGCGCGGCCACCAGACCGAACGGATAGGGAGATACGCCATGGTCGAGACAGGCCGTCATTTTCTGCAGATTCCGGGACCAACCAATACGCCACTGCCGGTCCTTGCAGCCATGGCCAAGCCGACGATCGATCATCGTGGCCCCGAATTCCAGAAGCTCGGCCTCGACGTACTGGCGCGCATCAAGCCGATTTTCGGCACAAGGAACCCCGTCATCATTTATCCTGCATCGGGCACGGGCGCCTGGGAAGCCGCGCTTGTCAACGTGCTCTCTCCGGGCGATCAGGTTCTGATGTTCGAAACCGGCTGGTTCGCCACGCTCTGGAACAAGATGGCGACCAAGCTCGGGATCAGGGCCGAGTTCATCCGCTCGGACTGGCGTGCCGGCGCCGATGCCGCGGCCATCGAGGCGCGCCTCCGCGAGGACAAGGGCCATGCGATCAAGGCAGTCTGCGTGGTCCATAACGAGACCTCGACCGGCTGCGTGACCAACGTCGCGGCTGTGCGTGCCGCCATCGACCGGGCCAATCACCCGGCTCTGCTGATGGTGGACACGATTTCCTCGCTGGCCTCGATCGATTACCGCCATGACGAATGGGGTGTCGATGTTACCGTGGCCGGATCGCAGAAAGGGCTGATGCTGCCGCCGGGCCTTTCCTTCAACGCCATATCGGACAAGGCGCTCGCCGTCTCGAAGACCAATGCCTTTCCGCGTTCCTTCTGGGACTGGCACGAGATGATCGCGATCAACGACAAGGGCTTCTTTCCCTACACGCCTGCCACGAACATGCTTCAGGGCCTCAAGGTGGCGCTCGACATGCTCGAGGCCGAGGGCATGGCGAATGTCTTCGCCCGGCATGATCGCGCCGCCGAGGCCACCCGCCGCGCGGTGCGCCACTGGGGCTTCGAAACCGTGTGCCGCCAGCCCTCGGACTACTCGTCCTCGCTGACGGCGGTCATGCTGCCCGAGGGCCATTCCGCCGATGCCCTTCGCAAGACCATCCTCGAACGCTCGAATATGAGCCTCGGCAACGGCCTTGGCATTCTCGCCGACAAGGTGTTCCGGATCGGCCATCTCGGCGATTTCCATGATCTGATGGTGACCGGCACCCTGTCCGGCGTCGAGATGGGCCTTGCCGCCTGCGGCATCCCGCACCGGCCGGGCGGCGTGCAGGTGGCGATGACCCATCTGCTGGGCAACGGCGCCCCGGTGGCGGAAGCGGCGGAATAGCCGTTGACCCCATGCCCCGGGGCCTGCAAGACCGGGGCATGACATCCGATCCCCTTCTCATCATCGGCGGCGGCCCGGCAGGCCTGATGGCCGCCGAAACCCTGCTGGATGCCGGCCGACCGGTCCATCTTTACGAACGCATGCCCTCGCTCGGGCGCAAATTCCTCATGGCGGGGCGCGGCGGGCTCAACCTGACCCATGCCGAGGATCTTTCCCGGTTCCTCACGCGCTATAGCGAGGTCTCGCCCCTGCTGCTTGAGGCGATCCGGGCCTTCCCGCCCAACGCGATCCGGCACTGGTGCGAGGATCTCGGCCAGCCGACCTTCATCGGCAGTTCCGGCCGCATCTTCCCGGAGGCGATGAAAGCCTCGCCTTTGCTGCGCGCCTGGCTGCGCCGGCTGGAAGCCAAGGGCCTTGTTGTTCATCTCCGCCATCGCTGGCTGGGCTGGAACGAGGCGGGAGACCTCCGCTTCGAAACGCCAGAAGGCGAGATCACCGTGCCTGCTGCACCGACCCTGATGGCCCTCGGCGGCGCTTCCTGGCCACGCCTCGGCGCCGATGGCGGCTGGACCGGCCCGCTCGGCGCGCTCGGCCATGCCATCACGCCGCTGGAGCCCTCGAATGTCGGCATCCGGGTCAAGTGGTCGCCGTTCATGGCCAAGGTGGCCGGCGAGCCGCTGAAGCGCATCGTGGTCCGGATCGGCGGGTTCGAGGCCCCGGGCGAGGCTGTGATCACCCGGCAGGGGCTGGAGGGCGGAGCAATCTACGCCGCGTCCGCCGCCCTTCGCCGCGCTTTGGCCCAGAATCGGACGGCAACGCTCGAAATCGACCTCCGGCCCGATTTCCGGCCCGAATGGATCGCTCATCGCCTGCGCGAGGGACGAAGCAAGGATTCCTGGACCTCGCGCCTGCGCAAGGCGGCAGGGCTCCAGCCCGCAGCCATGGCCCTGCTCAACGAATGCGGGCGTCGGATTGGCCTTGCCCCGGGCGATCATGAGGGCTGGGCCGGCCTCGTACGCGCCGCGCCGGTTCCGGTGGAGGGCTTCTGCGGGCTCGATCGAGCGATCTCGACAGCCGGCGGCGCGGCATTTGATGGCCTCGACCAAAACTGGATGGTCACATTGCGGCCCGGTTTGTTCCTGGCCGGCGAGATGCTCGATTGGGATGCCCCGACGGGCGGCTACCTGCTGCAGGCCTGCTTCGCCTCCGGGCGGGCGGCAGCTCTCGGCATGCTCCGCCACGCAGAAGCCGGTTGATCAGCCTGCTGCTTCCTCGCGCAGGATCTCGAGTTCGAGCCAGCGCTCCTCCATCTTGCCAAGTTCGGCATGGGCCTTTTCGAGCAGGGCCATCGTCTCGTCGAAGGTCTTGCGATCGCGAGCATAAAGCTCCGGATCGTCAAGCCGCACCTGCAGCTTGCCGATCACGACCCGCAGCTTCTCCATGGCGGAGGGCAGGCTTTCCAGCTGGTTGAGCTGCTGCAAAGTCAGCTTCTTGCGGGCTGAAGCAGCAGGCGAGGAAACCGGCCTATCCGATTCGGCCGACTCGGCTTTCGCCGCCTTGGGCTTGTCCAGAACGATCTCCGCACCGCGCTGGGTGAGCATGTCGCTGTAACCGCCGGCATAGACTCGCCATTTCCCGTTGCCCTCCGGCACGATGACACGCTCGACGATCCGGTCGAGGAAATCGCGGTCATGGCTGATCAGCAGCACCGTGCCGGCATAGGAATCGAGCAATTCCTGGAGCACATCGAGGGTCTCGAGGTCGAGATCATTGGTCGGCTCATCCAGAACCAGCAGGTTGGACGGCCGCGCCAGCGCACGGGCCAGCATCAGCCGAGCCCGTTCGCCGCCGGACAGGACTTTCAGTGGCGTCCGCGCCTTTTCCGGCGGAAACAGGAAGTCCTTCATATAGCCAATGACGTTCTTTGGCTGGCCGTTGATCACAAGGGTATCCGTGCCGCCGCCGGTCAACGCGTCAGCGAGGCTCGTTTCCGGATCGAGCGAATCCCGCCTTTGCTCAAGTGAGGCAATGGCAAGCCCGGCCCCGAGCCGGATCAGCCCGGAATCCGGCTCCAGCGTGCCGGTCATCAATGAAAGCAGGGTGGTCTTGCCGGCGCCATTCGGACCGACAAGGCCGATCCGGTCGCCTTTCAGGATCCGGATCGAGAAATCCCGCACGATCGCCCGCTCGCCATAGCGCTTCGCCAGCCCCTCAGCCTCGATGACGAGCTTGCCGCCCTTGTCCTCCTCGGACGCGACCAGCTGCGCCGCGCCGGCCGCGCGGACATGATCGCGCTTCTCGCGCCGCAGGGTATGGAGATTTTCCAGCCGCCGGACATTTCGCTTGCGCCGCGCGGTAACGCCATAGCGCAGCCAATGTTCCTCGTCGGCGATCTTGCGGCCGAGCTTGTGCTGCGCGGCCTCTTCCTCGGCAAGGATCTGATCACGCCAGGCCTCGAAATGGCCGAAACCGCGGTCGATCCTCCGCGTCGTCCCGCGATCGAGCCAGATCGTCGCGCGGGAAAGGCGCTCGAGAAACCGGCGGTCATGGCTGATCAGGACGAGGGCGGCCTGTCGACCGAGCAATTCCTGCTCGAGCCACTCGATTGCCGGCAGGTCGAGATGGTTGGTCGGCTCGTCCAGCAAAAGCACGTCCGGCTGTGGCGCCAGCACGCGGGCAAGGGCAGCCCGGCGTGCCTCGCCGCCTGAAAGGCCGGAGGTCGGCTCCTGCCCGGTCAGGCCCAGCGCCTCCAGCAGGAACCGCGCGGCGTGATCGCCTTCATCCGGCGGAAGATCGGCGGCCGCAAAGGCGAGGGTGGTGGGATAGGCGGAGAAATCCGGCTCTTGCGCCAGCACCCCGATCCGTATGCCTGGCTGGACAAAGCATGTGCCGGCATCGGCTTCGACCTGCCCCGCGGCAACCTTGAGCAGTGTCGACTTGCCTGAACCGTTCCGCCCGACAAGGCAGATCCGCTCGCCGGGCGAAACGGAAAGATCCGCGCCGTCAAGCAGGTTCTTTCCGCCGAAAGTCAGGCGGATACCGGTCAACTGGATCAGGGGTGGCGGCACGGCAGGTTTCCAAGCGAGAAGACGGGCGTTCTACCTGCCGGCCAGCGTCGTGTCGAGGCAAGCTCAGCCGAAATGGCGGGCAATCGCTACGGCACCTGCCGAGGTCACGCCCGAAACGAAGGCGCCCCAGCTCATATCGATCAGCGCGATCCGCAAGGTGAACCCTTCGAGCGTTGCGAGGTTGGTCAGGTCATAGGTGCCATAGGCCACAAGGCCGAAAAAGGCGCCATAGGCAAGCGCCCGGAAAACGCTGCCGCTTTCATGGGCGGGCAGGAGCACGAAAACGGTCAGGCCGATCACGTAGAGGACATAGAACGCCAGGGCTGCGCCGACGTTGAATTCCTTTTTCAGCAGGCCGCCGATCTCCGCCTGATAGAGGTTCTTGGCGACAACGCCGAGCCAAAGGAGATCGATCACCAGCAGGATGATGGCGGCGCTCGCGACAAGGATGAGGGTGGATTTCATGACGGACCTCGCTGTGTGTCTCTACGCATCGGACTGACATCCGGATCTTCCAGCAAATGGGCAGACGGGCTCCCCGGGAGATCAGCCCCGACCGCGGATGAACAATCCGCACAAGTTTCAGGCAGGCGCCCCTTTTTTGTGCATCGCAGCGCGCCGCCTGCCCGAAAAGGCAGCGGCGCCCGGTTGTAATACCCCTGTTTCATCCTGCCCGGTTTTTGGCACGCGAAATGCTGCATTGCATCGTCTCATCCAACGGGGGTTCCAACATCATGACACTGACGCGCCGCTCACTCCTTGCTTCTTCGGCCATGGCGGCTGCCGCCGCGACCTTGCCCGCTATTCCGGCCTTCGCCCAGTCCGGCGACACGATCAAGGTCGGCATCCTGCATTCGCTCTCGGGCACGATGGCGATCTCCGAAACGACCCTGAAGGACGTCATGCTCATGCTCATCGACGAGCAGAACAAGAAGGGCGGTCTTCTCGGCAAGAAGCTCGAGGCGGTTGTCGTTGATCCGGCCTCGAACTGGCCGCTCTTCGCCGAAAAGGCCCGCGAGCTGATCACCCAGCACAAGGTTGCCGCGACCTTCGGCTGCTGGACCTCGGTGTCGCGCAAGTCGGTTCTGCCGGTCTTCAAGGAACTGAACAATATCCTGTTCTACCCGGTGCAGTATGAGGGCGAGGAATCCGAGCGCAACGTGTTCTACACCGGCGCCGCCCCGAACCAGCAGGCCATTCCGGCAGTTGATTACCTGATGTCGAAGGATGGCGGCGAAGTGAAGCGCTGGGTCCTGGCCGGCACCGACTACGTCTATCCGCGCACGACCAACAAGATCCTTGAAGCCTACCTCCTCGCAAAGGGCGTGGCCAAGGAAGACATCATGATCAACTACACGCCGTTCGGTCATTCGGACTGGCAGACCATCGTTGCCGACATCAAGAAGTTCGGCTCGGCCGGCAAGAAGACCGCCGTGGTCTCGACCATCAACGGCGACGCGAACGTGCCGTTCTACAAGGAACTCGGCAATGCCGGCATCAAGGCGACGGACATTCCGGTTGTTGCCTTCTCGGTCGGTGAGGAAGAGCTTGCCGGCATCGACACCAAGCCGCTGGTCGGCCATCTCGCCGCGTGGAACTACTTCCAGTCGGTGAAGAACCCGGCCAACGAAGCCTTCATCAAGCAGTGGAAGGCCTACAAGAAGTCGGACAAGGCCGTGACCAACGATCCGATGGAAGCCCATGTGATCGGCTTCAACATGTGGATCAAGGCCGTCGAGAAGGCCAAGTCGGTCGCCCCGGATGCGGTGATCGATGCGATCGTCGGCGTCGAGGTTCCGAACCTCACCGGCGGCATCTCGAAGATGCTCCCGAACCACCACATCACCAAGCCGGTCCTGATCGGCGAAATCCGCGCCGACGGCCAGTTCGACGTGGTCTGGCAGACCAAGGACCTCGTGCCGGGCGATGCCTGGACCGACCATCTCGAGGGCTCCAAGGACCTCGAGGCCGACTGGGTCAAGCTGAAATGCGGCAACTACAACACCAAGCTGAAGAAGTGCGGCTGATCCTCGCCGCCTGATCCTGCACATCCACCGGCCGGGTTCACCCGGCCGGTTCCCCGGCCTGCCCGCCGGGCTGTCCGAGACCGTGCCTTCGAGAGGCTCCCTTGCGCATCATCTGCTTGCCCCTGATTGCCCTCCGCCGGCTCGCCTCCTGCCTGCTTTTCGGCCTTGTCCTGATCCTTTCGGCCCAGACACAGGGGGCTCTGGCCGGTCCCCTCGACGAGGCTGCCGCGCTTTTCGCCAAGGACAGTTTCACCGATACCGCGCGGGCCATCGAACTTCTGGCAGATTCCGGAGCCGAGCATGCCGGCCCCGCCATCGAGGCACTGAATGACCGGCGCCT
This sequence comes from Rhabdaerophilum sp. SD176, assembly GCF_030143245.1. Lineage (GTDB taxonomy): Bacteria > Pseudomonadota > Alphaproteobacteria > Rhizobiales > Beijerinckiaceae > Rhabdaerophilum. The sequence continues at coordinate 86,184 of NZ_JARJNS010000001.1, forward strand.
CTTCGTCGCCGCTGACCAGTCCGTGTATTTTCGCGACCCGACAGGCGCTTTCATCGCTCTCGCCACCGGTCAGAAGCTTCCGGCGGAACCAGCGGGCGGAACCGGCGTCCGCGTCAACAACCGCATCCGGGGCGCCATCAACACGGCGCTCGGCACGTTGACCCTGCAGTCGCCCGACCCGGCGAAGCGTCGCGCCGCTGCCGAGGCGGTGTTCAAGTCGCGCTCGCCAGACAGCGAGACCGCCTTGCAGGCGGCCATGCAGAACGAAAAGATCGCAGCCATCAGGGAGATCCAGCAAACCGCGCTGGCGGCGATCATCGCCACCTCGCCGAACCGCAGCGATATCGACCGCCTCGCCGCGATCGAGGTTCTGAAGGAACGCGGCGACCGCGAAGCCCTGACACCGCTGAACCAGATCCCGGACAGCGCCAGCGCCAATGTGAAGGATGCCGCGAAGGCCGCTGCCCAGACGATCAATAACCGGCTTGCTACCTGGTCGGCTGTGCAGAATGCCTGGTATGGCGTCTCGCTCGGCTCCGTTTTGCTGCTCGCCGCGATTGGCCTTGCCATCACGTTCGGCGTCATGGGCATCATCAACATGGCCCATGGCGAGATGGTGATGATCGGGGCTTACGCCACGTTCATCATCCAGGAAATCATCCGCCAGAATGCGCCCGGGCTTTTCGAATACTCCCTCGCCATTGCCATCCCCGCCGCCTTCATCATCGCCGGCCTGATCGGCATTGCGATGGAGCGGTTGGTCATCCGGCATCTCTATGGGCGGCCGCTGGAAACGCTGCTCGCCACCTGGGGCATCTCGCTCATTCTCATGCAGGCAATCCGGACCCTGTTCGGCCCGACCAACCGCGAGGTCGGCGCCCCGGCCTTCATGTCCGGCTCCTTCCGGATCGGCCTGATCGATATCACCTATGGCCGCGTCTGGATCGTCGGCTTCGCGCTTGTCGTCTTCTTCGCGGTGCTGGCGCTGCTGCGCTTCACGCCGCTGGGCCTGCAGATGCGCGCCGTGACACAGAACCGCCGCATGGCCGCCTCGATGGGCATCCGCACCGCCCGCGTTGACGCGCTGACCTTCGGCCTCGGCTCCGGAATTGCCGGGCTGGCCGGCGTCGCGCTGAGCCAGATCGACAATGTCAGCCCCAATCTCGGCCAGAGCTACATCATCGACAGCTTCATGGTTGTGGTTTTCGGCGGGGTGGGCAATCTCTGGGGGACGCTGGTCGCGGCTTTGTCGCTCGGGATCGCGAACAAGTTCCTTGAACCCTTTGCCGGTGCCGTGCTCGGCAAGATCGCACTGCTGGTCTTCATCATCCTCTTCATCCAGAAGCGTCCACGCGGCCTGTTCGCGCTGAAGGGCAGGGCGGTGGAACAATGATCACCTCCGCGATCCTTGCCCGGCTCGACCTGCGCGGCCGGCTTTTCCTCGGCGCCATCCTTGCGGCTCTGATCCTCGTGCCGGTGCTGAACCTCGTCGTGCCCGCCGGCTCGCCGCTCCATGTGCCGACCTGGCTGGTCAGCCTGCTGGGCAAATATCTCTGCTACGCCATCCTCGCTCTCGCGCTGGATCTCGTCTGGGGGTATTGCGGCATCCTCAGCCTCGGCCACGGCGCCTTCTTCGCGCTCGGCGGCTATGCGATGGGCATGTACCTGATGCGCCAGATCGGCACCCGCGGTGTCTATGGCCACCCGGTCCTGCCGGATTTCATGGTCTTCCTGAACTGGAAGGAACTGCCCTGGTTCTGGTACGGCTTCGACATGTTCCCGTTCGCCCTGCTGATGGTTTTCCTCGCGCCGGGCATTCTCGCCTTCGTTTTCGGCTGGTTCGCCTTCCGCAGCCGCGTCACCGGCGTCTATCTCTCGATCATCACGCAGGCGCTGACCTATGCCCTGATGCTCGCCTTCTTCCGGAACGATATGGGTTTCGGCGGCAATAACGGTCTGACCGACTTCAAGGACATTGTCGGGTTCCCGGTCCAGGCGCAGGGCACGCGCGTGGCGCTCTTCGCCCTGACGCTGATCGCCCTGGCTGGCAGCTATATTCTCGCCCGCGCCATCGTCACCTCGAAAGCCGGCAAGGTGCTGGTGGCAATCCGGGACGCCGAGAGCCGCACGCGCTTCCTCGGCTTCCGGGTCGAGCGCTACAAGCTCTTCGTCTTTACGCTCTCGGCCATGATGGCCGGTCTCGCCGGGGCGCTTTACGTGCCCCAGGTCGGCATCATCAACCCGAGCGAATTCGCGCCCGGCAATTCGATCGAGGTCGTGATCTGGGTGGCGGTCGGCGGACGCGGCACCCTGGTCGGCGCGGCAATCGGGGCAGTGCTCGTCAATTTCGCCAAGACCACCTTCACCACCGGGGCGCTGGCACCCTACTGGCTGTTCGCCCTCGGGGCCCTGTTCGTGCTGACGACGCTCTACATGCCCAAGGGTGTGATCGGCACCTATGCCGAATGGCGCGAGAAGCGCCGCGAGCGGGCGAGCCTTGCCGCCCATGCCGCCAGCAAGCCGGCGGAGTGAACCATGAACCTGCCGGTCACCTCCTTCCTGCTTTATCTCGACGGCGTCTCGGTCGCCTTCGACGGCTTCCGCGCGATCAATTCGCTCGCCTTGACGATCCTGCCGGGCGAAATGCGCGCGATCATCGGGCCGAACGGCGCCGGCAAGACGACGATGATGGACATCATCACCGGCAAGACCCGGCCGGATACGGGCGATGTGCTGTTCAACGGCTCTGTCGATCTCACCCGGCTGGACGAGGCCGCCATCGCCAATCTCGGCATTGGCCGGAAATTCCAGAAGCCGACCGTCTTCGACATGCATACCGTCGAGGACAATCTCCGCCTCGCGCTCAAGGCCGATCGCCGCGTCTTCCGGACCCTGTTCTGGAAGGACAGCGAGAGTGAACGCGAGAAGATCAACCGCATCCTCGCGACCATCCGGCTTGAACACTTGCGCGACGCCTCGGCGGCCAATCTCAGCCATGGCCAGAAGCAATGGCTCGAGATCGGCATGCTGCTCGCACAGGATCCGAAGCTGCTGCTGGTCGACGAGCCGGTGGCGGGGATGACCGACGCGGAAACCGAAGCCACGGCCCATCTCCTCAAGGAGATTGCGAAGGACCATTCGGTGATCGTCGTCGAGCACGACATGGCCTTCGTCCGCGAGCTCGGCGTCAAGGTCACCGTGCTGCATGAAGGCTCGGTCCTGGCCGAGGGGCCGCTCGACACCGTGAGCGCGGATCCCCGCGTCATCGAAGTCTATCTGGGGCGCTGACATGCTGAGCGTGGAAAATCTCGACCTGCATTACGGCGCGGCCCAGGCGCTCCGGTCGGTGTCGGTGACGGCCGAGCTTGGCAAGGTCACCTGCGTGATCGGCCGCAACGGCGTCGGCAAGACCTCGCTCTGCCGGGCGATTACCGGCCAGCAGAAGGGCTCGCGCGGCAAGATCCTGTTCGATGGCGTCGATATCGGCTCCCTGCCGCCTTCGGAGCGGGCACGCGCCGGCATCGGCTTCGTTCCGCAGGGCCGCGAGATTTTCCCGCTCCTGACGGTCGAGGAAAACCTGAAGACCGGCTTCGCCCCGCTCAAGGTCGGCGACCGCTTCATCCCGGCGGAAATCTACGACCTGTTCCCCGTGCTGAAATCCATGCTCGGCCGGCGCGGCGGCGACCTGTCCGGCGGCCAGCAGCAGCAGCTTGCCATCGGCCGCGCCTTGGTGATGCGGCCGCGCCTCCTCATCCTCGACGAGCCGACCGAGGGCATCCAGCCCTCGATCATCAAGGATATCGGCCGCGCCATCACCCATCTCGCCGGCCTCGGCACCATGGCCATCGTGCTGGTCGAGCAATATTTCGACTTCGCCCGGGAGCTTGCCGACAGCTTCATTCTGATGGAACGTGGCGAGGTCGTCATGGCGGGGGATGCGAAACGGATGGCCGAAGATGATGTCCGGCAACGCCTTGCGCTCTGACGGTGACGCGCTGCGCCTGCCGCCGGCCGTCCGGGTCGAGGCCCGGCTCCGGCTTGGTCTTGCGCATCTCGATGGCCAGTCCCGGCTGACGGAGCGCCACGAGGCCGGTGCCTTCCGCTTCCGCTTCCCGCGCGCTCATGGCCGTTCGCCCGAAGCCGTGCTGGTCAATGTCGCCGGAGGTCTTGCCGGCGGCGATTCCGTCTCGATCGACCTGAGGCTCGGCCCGGGCGCCGAACTGACGCTCTCAAGTGCGACGGCCGAGCGGATCTACCGCTCCGACGGCTCGGCCACACGGCTGAGCAACCGGCTGGACATCGGCCCGGATGCCCGCATGCTCTGGCTGCCGCAGGAAACCATCCTGTTCGAGCAGGCGGCGCTGGAACGGCATTTCGAGATCGATCTCGCCGCAACCGGCCAGCTGGTTCTGGGCGAGATGCTCTATTTCGGCCGTGTCGCCTCGGGCGAAACCTTCACGCGCGGCGCGATCCGTGACCGTTGGCGCCTGCGCCGGGCGGGCCGGCTGGCTCTTGCCGAGGATCTCCGGCTCGATCTCGCCGGTGGCGGGGCCCTGCGCGATCCGGTCGCCCTCGGCGAGCATGTCGCCCTTGGCACGCTCCTTCTTGCCTTGCCCGATCCACAGGACCTTCTGGAAGCGATCCGCGGCAACGTGGCCGAGGAACCCGGCCTCGAAATCGGCACAACCCTTGTCGATGGCCTTGTCTTGCTGCGCGCCGCCGGCAAGGATGCTGCCCTGTTGCGCCGCCAGCTTCTGCGGGTGGCGCGTTTCGTGCTCGGGCGGATCGGCATGCCCTATCCGCGCGCTTTCACCAATGAATGAGACCTTTCAAGTGATTGAGACCTGCCGATGAATCTGACGCCGCGCGAAAAGGACAAGCTGCTGATTGCGATGGCCGCCATCGTCGCCCGCCGCCGGCTGGAGCGGGGCGTGAAGCTCAACCACCCCGAATGCATCGCGCTGATCTCCGATTTCGTGATGGAGGGCGCCCGCGATGGCCGTTCGGTGGCGGAGCTGATGGATGCCGCCGCGAAAATCCTCACCCGCGATCAGGTCATGCCCGGCATTGCCGAGATGATCCACGATATCCAGGTCGAGGCCACGTTCCCGGACGGGACCAAGCTCGTCACTGTCCATGATCCGATACGTTAGGAATGATCAACAACATCCTATGAAGGCTGAGAAATGACCAGGATATCATCGCTTTTCCGCCCCAACGCATTCTCGCGGCTCATGCTCGCCACCGGCCTGACGCTGCTGGCCGCGCCCGCCTTCGCCCATGGCGGGGAAGGTGGAGGCTTTGCCGCCGGCTTCCTGCACCCGGTTGGCGGGGCAGACCATGTCCTCGCCATGCTGGCTGTCGGCCTATGGGCGGCCTTCCGGGGTGGCAAGGCCATTCTCGGCTGGCCGGTGGCCTTCGTGGCGGCGATGCTCGGCGGCTTCGCCCTGGCACCGTTCTTCGGCGCGCTGCCCAACCTCGAGGCCATGATCACCTCGACCGTCATCCTGCTCGGCGGGGCGCTGGCCCTCGGCTTCCGGGCGCCCGTCGTGGCGGGCGCGGCGCTGATCGCGCTGGCGGGTGCAGCCCATGGCTATGCCCATGGCCTTGAAATGCAGGGCAATGCGCTGGCCTTCGGCGGCGGTTTCGCCTTGGCCACAGCGGCTTTGCATGGCGCTGGCATAGCGATCGGCCTCGGCCTGACGCGGCTGGCCTCCTTGCGGCTCCTGCAGGCAGCTGGCGGCCTCGTGGCGGCGGCGGGCCTTGTTCTGGCGATGGCGTGAGGCAGCGATGATCCCCGGTGAAATCTTCCCCAAGGATGGCGACATCGCCCTCAACGAGGGCCGCGAAACGCTGACGCTTACAGTCTCCAATACCGGCAACCGGCCGATCCAGGTCGGCAGCCATTACCATTTCTTCGAGACCAATAACGGCCTCCGCTTCGACCGCGACAAGGCCCGCGGCTTCCGGCTGGATATTCCCGCCGGCACCGCCGTCCGCTTCGAGCCGGGCCAGACCCGCGAGGTCCGTCTCGTCGCCATTGCCGGCAAGCGCGAGGTGTATGGGTTTCAGCAGAAGGTGATGGGGAAGGTGTGAGATGTCAGGTCGTTGGAAAGTAATCTATAAAATTACTTGGCCCAACGGAAAGATATATATTGGATCAGACCTAACCGACTCCATCGGCTACTTCGGTAGCGTTTCAAATTCAGTAGTTGAAAAAGACTTCCCAACAAGGGAATCACGAAAACGCATTCAAATAATGAAAGAGATCATTTTTGAATCTGACCAAATGGAAGATCATGAAATCCGAGTGAAGGAATTCGAATTCATAGAGCTCTTTGGCTCGAACAATCCAGCGAAGGGATACAATCTTCGCCCCCGCTACAGGGAGCCTTCCGCTCAAGATTCCGCACATCAAGGTGATTAAATGGCTTCTATCCCCCGCACCCTTTACGCTGACATGTTCGGCCCGACCACGGGCGACCGGATCCGGCTAGCCGATACCGATCTCATCATCGAGGTGGAGAAGGATTTCACCACCTATGGCGAGGAGGTGAAGTTTGGCGGCGGCAAGGTCATCCGCGACGGGATGGGCCAGAGCCAGGTGACGCGCGCCGCCGGTGCGGTCGATACGGTGATCACCAATGCAGTCATCCTCGACCATTGGGGCATCGTGAAAGCTGATATCGGCCTGAAGGACGGGCTGATCGCCGCCATCGGCAAGGCCGGCAACCCGGATATCCAGCCCGGCGTGGACATCATCATCGGCCCGGGCACCGAGATCATTGCCGGCGAGGGCAAGATCATCACGGCCGGCGCCTTCGACACGCATATCCATTTCATCTGCCCGCAGCAGATCGAGGAAGCGCTGATGGCCGGCATCACCTCGATGCTCGGTGGCGGCACCGGCCCGGCCCATGGCACCCTCGCCACCACCTGCACGCCCGGCCCGTGGCATATCGCCCGGATGATCGAGGCGGCGGATGCCTTCCCGATGAATCTCGGCTTTGCCGGCAAGGGCAATGCCTCGCTGCCGGCGGCTCTGGAGGAGCAGGTGCTGGGCGGCGCCTGTGCGCTCAAGTTGCACGAGGATTGGGGCACCACCCCGGCCGCCATCGACAATTGCCTCAGCGTCGCCGATGCGATGGACATCCAGGTGATGATCCATACGGATACGCTGAACGAGAGCGGCTTCGTCGAGGATACGGTGGCTGCCTTCAAGGGCCGCACCATCCATGCCTTCCATACCGAGGGGGCAGGGGGCGGCCATGCGCCCGACATCATGAAGATTGCCGGGCTGCCGAATGTGCTGCCCTCGTCCACCAACCCGACGCGGCCCTTCACGGTGAACACGATCGACGAGCATCTCGACATGCTCATGGTCTGCCACCATCTCGATCCCTCGATTGCCGAGGATCTCGCCTTTGCCGAGAGCCGCATCCGCAAGGAAACCATCGCGGCCGAGGATATCCTGCATGATATCGGCGCGCTCTCGATGATGTCCTCCGACAGCCAGGCCATGGGCCGGATCGGTGAAGTGATCATCCGGACCTGGCAGACAGCGGACAAGATGAGGAAGCAGCGCGGCAGCCTGCTTGGCGATGGCGTGAACGACAATATCCGCGCCAAGCGCTATGTCGCGAAATACACGATCAACCCGGCCATCGCGCATGGCGTCTCGCGCCATATCGGCTCGGTGGAGAAGGGCAAGCTGGCCGATCTGGTGATCTGGTCACCGGCGTTCTTCGGCGTGAAGCCGGAAATGATCCTCAAGGGCGGCATCATTGCGGCCGCGCCGATGGGCGATCCGAATGCCTCCATCCCCACGCCGCAGCCCATGCATTACCGCTATATGTTCGGCGCCTATGGCAAGGCCCGCACCGGCTCCAGCCTGACCTTCGTCTCGCAGGCCGCGCTGGATGCAGGCCTGCAGGCCAAGCTCGGTGTCGCACGCCGCATGGTGGCGGTGGAGAATGTCCGCTCCGGCATCGGCAAGGCCAGCATGATCCATAACGGCGCCACGCCAACAATCGATATCGATCCCGAAACCTACCATGTCCGGGCCGATGGCGAGCTGCTGGTCTGCGAACCGGCAACGGTCTTGCCGATGGCGCAGCGTTACTTCCTCTTCTGACGTAGCGGATCAGACGGAAGGCCCTGCCGGGATCGTGATTGGCGATTGATGGAAATGAAGGCGATGACAACGGCATGTCCAGAATGACCTTCATGCCCGTGTTCGACCGCCAGGGCCGTTTCTCTTCGCTGAAGGCGGCGGTGCTTATCGCCGTGATCCTTCCCGGCCTCTGGATCAGCTGGCGGCTGGCGGCCGGGCAGATGGGCGCCAAGCCCATTACCGCCGCTCTGCACGAAACGGGGCTGTGGTCGGTCCGCCTTCTGCTGGTGACCCTGCTGATCACCCCGCTCCGGGCCATGACCGGGCAGAACCGGCTGCTGCAGGTCCGCCGCATGCTCGGCGTTTCCGCTTTGGCCTACGCACTGATCCATCTCGGGCTCTACGTGTTCGACCTGAAATTCGACCTCGTGAAGGTGGCGAGCGAGATCGTGCTGCGCTTTTACCTCACGATCGGCTTCGCGGCCCTGATGGCTATGGCGGCCATGGGCGCGACCTCGTTTGACAGCAGCATCCGCAAACTCGGCGCTGAACGCTGGAACCGGTTGCATAGCCTGATCTATCCGCTGGCCCTGCTGACGCTCTGGCATGGCGCGCTGCAGTCCAAGATCGATGCCAGCGAGCATATTGTCATGACAGGTCTTTTCCTTGCGCTGATCGGAGCCCGGTTCCTGCGCCGGCAGGGCAAGCTGACGCCGCTCTGGCTGCTGGGACTCGCCATCGCAACGGCCCTTGCGACAAGCCTTGTCGAATTTGGCTGGTATGCGCTGGCGACCGGCTTTCCGGCCGGGCGCGTCTTCGCAGCCAATCTCTCATGGGATCTCGCACCAAGGCCCGCGCTGATCGCCGGCCTGCTCGCGCTGTCGCTCCCGCTCACGGCATGGGCAACACGATGGTTTTCCTCTGTACCCAAGCCGGGCTATACCGGAGCGAGACAACGAGGAGTGACAGGATGATCCGCGCCGAAACCGTCATCGCCCGGGGGGACTGGACCGGCACGCCGGCCGATACCGTGGTGCTTGACTATGATGACCGCCATCGCCGACGGATCACCATGGAAGGTGTTGGCGGCCTGTCCTTCCTGCTCGATCTGCCCGAGGCGATTGCCCTGCGCTCCGGCGACGCGATCCGGCTGGCCGATGGCCGCCTTGTCGAGGTGGTCGGCGCACCCGAGCCACTGGCGGAGATCCGTGCCGAGAATGCCGAACATCTGCTCCGGCTGGCCTGGCACCTCGGCAACCGCCATCTGCCGGTCCAGATCGCCAATGGCAAGCTGCGCATCCGCCGCGACCATGTGATCGAGGCGATGGTCGAGGGCCTCGGCGGCAAGGTCCGCTCGATCGAGGCGGCCTTCGATCCGGAGGGCGGTGCCTATCTGCAGGCCAACCGTGCGCATCACGATCACGGCCATCACGGCCATGGCCATCACCATCACGACCATGGCCATCAAGACCATGGCCACGATCACGGCCACACGCACGCCCATGGCGAGGGCTGCGGTTGCGGACATGACCACCATCATGATCACCATGAGCATGCCCATCATGGCCATGCCCACAAGCATGACTGAGACTGCCGAATTCCAGCGCCAGCACTGGTTCTCACCGGCCTTCCCGGTCGGCGGCTATGCCTATTCGCATGGAATCGAGAAAGCCGTGGAGACCGGCGATGTCACCGGGGGCGACTCCCTGACCCGCTGGATCGAGGGCATCCTGCGCCTCGGCGCCGGCCGCAATGACGCGATCCTGCTGGCCGAAGCCTGGCGCCGGGCCGGCGGGGAAGGGGGCGGTGCTGACCTTTCCGCTCTCCTCGATCTGGCGGAACTCGGGATCGCGCTCGGGCTTTCGCAGGAACGGCGCCTGGAAACCGCCCAACAGGGCGCGGCTTTCTATGCCCTTGTGGCCTCTTCCTGGCCGCATCCGGGCTGGATTGATTGGCCGGATGGCCGCGAACTGCCTTATCCGGTTGCGGTCGGGATTGCCGGCGCCATCCATCGCCAGCCGCTGAGGCCCTTGCTCGGCGCCTATCTGCAGGCCTTCGCCGCCAACCTGCTTGCGGCCGGCATCCGCCTCGCCGTGATCGGGCAGGCCGAAGCCCAGGCGCGGCAGGCCTCGCTGCTGCCGATTCTCTCTGCCCTGGCCGATGAAACCCTGACGGCTTCGCTCGACGATCTCGGCAGCATCGCCATCCGGGGTGACCTGATGAGCCTGCGCCACGAAACCCAGATAACCCGCCTTTTCCGCTCCTGAGGGCGGAGTTTTCAGGAGACAAGCCATGCATGGTCCGCTTCGCGTCGGGATCGGGGGCCCCGTCGGCTCCGGCAAAACCACATTGACCGCCGCCCTTTGCGCGCAATTGCGCCATCGCTGCGATCTCGCGGTCATCACGAACGACATCTATACTCGCGAGGATGCTGAAATCCTTTCCCGCCTCCAGGCCCTGCCGAGGGAACGGATCATGGGCGTCGAGACCGGCGGCTGCCCGCATACGGCCATCCGCGAGGATTGCTCCATCAACCTTCACGCCATTGCCGAAATGCGGAAGCGCTTCCCGGCGCTCGAGTTGATCCTGATCGAATCCGGCGGCGACAATCTCGCCGCGACCTTCTCGCCTGATCTGGCTGATCTGACCCTCTATGTGATCGATGTCGCGCAGGGCGAGAAGATCCCCCGGAAGGGCGGACCCGGCATCACGCGGTCGGATATGCTGGTCATCAACAAGACAGACCTTGCGCCGCATGTTGGCGCGGATCTCGACGTTATGGCCCGCGATGCGGCGTCCCAGCGGGGAGTACGGCCCTTCGTCTTTACCAATCTCAAGACCGGGGACGGCGTTGCCGAGATCATCCGCTTCATCGAACAGCGCGGCGGTCTCGCGCTGAAAGCTGCCTGAAGCGGAATTCCGGCGTTAGTTACAATCTTTTTGAGGGAAAAGGAAAATTTCCCAAGAGCACAGCTTTTCAATGATGGGCCATAGCGACTACATTGCCGGAGGGGAGGATGACATCGTATGGCCGATCATGACCGGCACGCGCCTATCATGCGCCCGAAAGAGGGCCTGAAGAAAGCGTCATCGGTCGCGCCGTCGACGGAAGCGACGGCCTGTGCGCTTCTTGCCCCGGTCCATCAGCCCTGCGCGCGAGACACGGCACAAACTGCCACACCGTGGATGAGCACACAGCGGGCCCCCCTGCGCTATGCTGCGCTTGATCTTGGCACCAACAATTGCCGCCTGCTGATCGCCCGCCCGGATGGGCCGGCCTTCCGCGTCCTTGATGCCTTTTCGCGCATTGTGCGGCTGGGCGAAGGCGTCTCGCGGACAGGGGAATTGTCCGAGGCGGCCATGGAGCGGACACTGGAAGCGCTTCATATCTGCCGCCGGAAGATGGACGAACGGCAGGTTATCCGTTCCCGCCTTGTCGCCACCGAAGCCTGCCGAGCGGCGCGGAATGGCCCTGAATTCCTTGAGCGCATCGCCCGCGAAACCGGGCTCAATCTCGAATTGCTGAACCGCGAGGGCGAAGCCCATCTGGCTGCCGCCGGCTGCGCGGCCCTGGCGGATGTGCAGGCCTCCAGCGTGGTCCTGTTCGACATTGGCGGCGGTTCAACCGAACTCGTCTGGCTTTCGGTCAAGAATTGCGGCCAGAAGGATATCCGCTCGCGCATCCGGGCCTGGACCTCACTGCCACTCGGCGTGGTCACACTGGCGGAGCGCTATGGCGGCATCCATGTTTGCGGTCGCACCTTCGAGGCGATGGTGCGCGATTCAAGCGAAGCCCTTGCCACCTTCGCCGAGGAAGCGCGCGCCGCCACGGATGAGCCGGGCTTCCACCTGCTCGGCACCTCCGGAACCGTGACGACCCTCGGCGGCATTTTCCTCGGCCTCGAACGGTACGACCGGCGCCGCGTCGATGGCCTCTGGATGAAGAAGGACGAGGTGGACGGCGTGATGCAGGAGCTTCTCGCCATGAGCTATCGCGAACGCGCCGAAAACGGCTGTATCGGCCGCGAGCGGGCGGATCTCGTTCTGGCCGGCTGTGCGATCTTCGAGGCGATCCGCCGGGCTTTCCCGGCCCAGCGGGTCAGGATCGGCGATCGCGGCCTGCGCGAGGGCATGCTGATGGAAATGATGCGCGAGGATGGGGTTCTCCGCCGGGCCGCGCCGCGCTAGACCATTCATCATGGTCGATTCCAAGAAGCCTTCCGGACGCGAAATGGCCGTTCGCCTGCGAACGGCGAACAAGCGCACGACATCACAGCAGAAATGGCTCGAGCGCCAGCTGAATGACCCCTATGTCGCGAAGGCAAAGGCCGCAGGCTACAAGAGCCGCGCTGCCTTCAAGCTGCTGGAAATCGACGAGAAATATCACCTGCTGAAGCCCGGGATGCGCCTCGTCGATCTCGGCGCCGCGCCGGGCGGCTGGTGCCAGGTCGCGGCGGAGCGGATCGGCCTTGCGGATCCGAGTGGCCGGCGGCGTGCCGGCATCTCGGCAGAGGCAGCGGCGCGGGCCCATATCGTCGCCATCGACCTGCTGGAGATTGACCCGCTGCCGGGCGTCGATTTCCTGCAGATGGATTTCACGCTGCCGGAAGTCGACGCGATCCTGAAGGAACGCCTCGGCGGCGAGGCGGATGGCGTCATGTCCGACATGGCCGCCAACACCACCGGCCACAAGAAGACCGACCATCTCAAGATCATCGGGCTGGCGGAAATGGCGGTGGCCTTTGCCGAGGACGTGCTGGCGCCCGGCGGCTTCTTCCTGTGCAAGCTGTTCCAGGGCGGCGAGTCCGGCGAGCTGATCACCGATCTGAAGCGCAAATTCGCCACCGTCCGGCATGTGAAGCCGGCTTCCAGCCGGGCCGGGTCGAGCGAGGTCTATGTGCTGGCCACCGGCTTCCGGGGCCATTCCCCTGCAGCAGGCGAGGACGAGGGGGAATGACCTTCCACGCGCTTGTCGATCTTGACGGCACGATCACCGATCCGCGCCCCGGCATTCTCGGCGCCTATCGCCATGCGCTGACGAGCCTCGGGCTCGAGGCCCCGCCGGCCGATGACCTGCTCTGGGTAATCGGGCCGCCCCTGCGCCATTCTTTCCCGAAGCTTGGCGTGGTGCCGGAGCGGATCAATGATGCGCTGGAGCATTACCGTGCATTCTATCAGGCAGGCGCCATGTTCGACGCGCCGGTCTATACGGGCATGCCGGAAACCTTCGACGTGCTGCGTGCCGAAGGGGTCCGGCTGATCCTCGCCACATCGAAGCCCCATGTAATGGCGCGGCCGATCCTCGAACATTTCCGGCTCGACCATCATTTCCATGCCATCCATGGCTCGGAACTTGATGGCCGGAACGACGACAAGGGCGATCTCCTCGCCCATATCCTGGCCGAAGAGGGCGTCGACCCTGCGAAGGCGGTGATGATCGGCGACCGGCTCTTCGACGTGAAGGCAGCGCAGCGCCATGGCATCCCGTCGATCGGCGTACTCTGGGGCTATGGCGGCCATCACGAGCTGACCGAGGCGGGCGCAACCCATCTCTGCGCGGCGCCGGATGCGCTGGCGGCTCTTGTCACGGCGGTCCGGGCCGGAAGGGCCTGATTACTTCTCGGTATTCTCCGCCAGCCAGGTCTCGATTTCCTCGAGGCTGGCCGAAAACAGGTACTCCTTGTCGCCGAACACGATCTTCATCGTCTCGCCATCACGCAGCATATAGCCGCCATGCGCGAGCACGCGCTTGTCCGGCTTCTGTGCCTTCATCAGATGCAGACCATAGCGGGTCGCGACGCGGCGGACGCGACGTTCAACAGAGGGGAGGGCGTCTTTTCGGCTCATGGCTTTTCGGAACCCGGGGCAGGGCTGGCATCGCCCCTCAATCCGCCTAGCCGACGCGCCCAGAGCTGGAAAGGGAGGAAGAACAGCCGGGCAGGATCCGTCCCCGGAATTCCTTCGGCCTCGGTCCTTATCCGCACCGGATCCGCCACACCAGCGGCCGGATTTGGCCTAACCGCATGGCCGGCCTAGGCCTTGGCGATAGCGATCAGGCGCTCCCGCACAAGCTCGACGCGTCCTTCGGGGCCACGGATATTCCCTGCAAGGAGATCATCGAAGTCAGGCTTCGTGAGTAAGTCAGCCACCGTGCGGGCAACAAAGCCTCGGATCTCAGGAGATGAACCGCGGATTTCGTCAACAAGTTCAGCGCGACCATCGACGACAACCAACACATCCTCCAGATCATGGCTCATGAGGATATCCCCTTGGCCGCGCCCCAGATAGGCTTCCAGTTTCGTGGCCATGAAGAGGGCGGGGACAAGCTTTTTGATTGGGTAGCCGTCCCTCAATTGGATCGTTTCTGCCGAGGCGATGCCCTGCGCGTACCATCGGTTGCTGAAGCCAAGGATGTCCGCGTCATCGGGCATGAAGTCAACCTTCAGACCGTTGAGCGACATCCGGCATGCAACTGTCTCGTCATGCGCCTCCTGAAATCCTTGCGCGCGCAGCTGGGCCTGCAGCTCCGCCCATGCCGCATAGCCTTCCAGATCCACAATCAGATCGACATCATCGGTGGCCCGGATATCTTCCAGAGTGACGGGGTCGGTAATGAACAGGGCAGTCGTGCATCCGCCCACGAAGACGAGACGCTCACGCAGGTCCGGACCGAGCGCATCTGCCACGGTTTGGAGCATGAAAAGCAAGCGACCGCTGACACTCAAGACTTCAGAAGCCCTTCTGCTAGAATTTCATCAGCGAGCTTGATCTCGCGCTGATTTCCCATCCGCAAGGCATCGGCAAGCGCGAGATATTCATACAGTCGCTTGTCTTTGAGAGCGGCTTCCGGGACGCTACCGAACAGGGGCGTAATGGCCTGGCCGAGATCGCGCCCGTCACTCTTGGGCCAGACATAAATCAATTGCCCTGCGCTGATCAGGCGATCCTTGAGCATGGCTGCCGAAAACGCAGTGGGCAAACCCCGCATCATGGCACCGGGTTTCACCGGGAACGCAAACCGTAATCCGTGGATCAGAAAGTTGTAGAGAGAACGCCGTTGAGGCCTGGGTTTGCCTCGTTCTCGATCTTTGATGGCAAGCCCGGAAGCCAGACTACGGTTGATGGAGGCGCTGATTTCCGTTTTGCTGATCCCGAGGGATGCTTCGAGACTTCGAACCGAATAGGGGTCATCATCCGGAGCAGGTGCATGCGGATCGGCGGTGTCGGGATAGCGACTGTGCTCCATCAGGCATTGGAGCTTCAGCAGAACGACGATGTCTTGACTTTTCATCAGATGGCCTCTCGGGTCGTCCTTTGTCCTAGGACAAAGGACAGTAATGCCGCGAAGCTTCTACCGTCAAGACCCGGGCTGAGCAGCCAGGCGTGACTTCGCCCCTTCACTCCCATTCGATCGTGCCGGGCGGCTTCGACGTGACGTCATAGACCACGCGGTTGATGCCCTTGACCTCGTTGATGATCCGCGTCGCGGCCCGGCCGAGGAAGTTCATGTCGAACGGGTAGAAATCCGCTGTCATGCCATCAACCGAGGTCACGGCCCGCAAAGCGCAGACATGGTCATAGGTGCGGCCATCGCCCATCACACCCACGGTACGAACGGGGAGCAGCACCGCGAAAGCCTGCCAGATCACGTCATACAGCCCGGCCTTGCGGATCTCCTCGAGATAGATCGCATCGGCCTCGCGCAGGATATCGAGCTTCTCGCGTGTGATTGCGCCCGGCACGCGGATGGCGAGGCCCGGGCCGGGGAAGGGATGGCGGCCGACAAACGCCTCCGGCAACCCAAGCTCGCGGCCAAGCGCGCGCACCTCATCCTTGAACAATTCACGCAGCGGCTCGACCAGCTTCATGTTCATGCGTTCCGGCAGGCCGCCGACATTGTGGTGCGACTTGATCGTCACCGATGGCCCGCCCGAGAAGGACACGCTCTCGATCACATCCGGGTAAAGCGTGCCCTGAGCCAGGAACTCCGCCCCGCCGATCTTGCCGGCTTCCTTCTCGAAAACCTCGATGAAGAGCCTGCCGATTGTCTTGCGCTTGGTTTCCGGGTCGCTGACGTCGTCGAGCGCCTGGAGGAACAGGGCCGAGGCATCCACATGAACCAGCGGAATGTTG
Source organism: Rhabdaerophilum sp. SD176 (assembly GCF_030143245.1). Lineage (GTDB taxonomy): Bacteria > Pseudomonadota > Alphaproteobacteria > Rhizobiales > Beijerinckiaceae > Rhabdaerophilum. The sequence goes on from NZ_JARJNS010000001.1 coordinate 102,430, forward strand.
TAGTGCCCGCGGAACAGACTGACGACCTGCTCGCTCTCGCCCTTCCGCATCAGGCCATGATCGACATAGACGCAGGTCAGCTGGTCGCCGATCGCCTCGTGGATCAGCACGGCGGCAACCGACGAATCCACCCCGCCGGACAGGCCGCAGATCACCCGGCCCTTGCCGACCTGCGCCTTGATCTTGGCGATCATCTCGGCGCGATAGGCCCCCATCGTCCAGTCCGATTTCAGCCCGGCAATGCGGTGCACGAAATTGGCCAGCAGCTTCCCGCCATCCGGCGTATGCACCACTTCCGGATGGAACATCGTGGTGTAGATCCGACGGGCTTCGTCGGTGGCGATGGCGAAAGGCGCGTTTTCCGAGGTCGCCTTGACGACGAACCCCTCCGGCAGCTGTGTCACGCGGTCGCCATGGCTCATCCAGACCGGATAGCGTTTGCCGACCTCCCACAGGCCCTCGAACAGGGCAGAGCCCTCCCGGATCTCGATATCCGCCCGGCCGAATTCCGCCGCATGTCCGCCTTCAACCACACCGCCGAGCTGGACGGCGGCTGTCTGCTGGCCATAGCAGATGGCGAGAATCGGAATGCCGGCCTCGAACACCGATTGCGGCGCGCGGGGCGAACCCTCCCGCGTCACCGAATCCGGCCCGCCAGACAGGATCACCGCCTTGGGCCTGAGCCGCGCAAAGGCCTCTTCCGATTTCTGGTAGGGATGGATTTCGCAATAGACGCCTGTCTCGCGCACACGGCGGGCGATGAGCTGCGTCACCTGCGAACCGAAATCGATGATCAGGACTGCATCGTGCGACATGCGTTTTCCAATCAGGCTGTGCGGCTGAGGGCCGCGATGAAAAATCCGTCAGTATTCGTGCGATGCGGCGTGAGCAGCAGGCCGAGGCCGCTGGCATCGCGATGTTCCGCCAGCGCCCCGAGGCCGCGCCTCTGCGCTTCTGCGGGGAGATCCTCGACAGCGAAACCGGGATGCCGCGTGAGAAAGCCCTGGATCTGCTGGCCGTTTTCCTCGTCGAGCAGCGAACAGGTAATATAGACCAGCCGACCGCCGGGCCGGACAAAGCCAGCCGCATGATCGAGCACGGCCTGCTGTTCGCCGACCCGCAGCGCCAGCGAATTCGGCCGCATCCGCCATTTCGCATCCGGATGGCGGCGCCAGGTACCGGCGCCGGTGCAGGGCGCATCGACCAGCACGAGATCCATCTTGCCGGCGAGGTCATCGAGCGGCATCACGCCGTTGCGCGGCGTCCGGACCTGCACGTTCCGCACGCCGGCGCGTGTCAGCCGGTCATGGATCGGCGCGAGGCGCCGCTGGTCGCTGTCGGTCGCGAAGATCTGGCCCTTGTTGTTCATCTCGGCTGCAAGAGCCAAAGTCTTGCCGCCGCCGCCGGCACAGAGATCCAGCACCTGCTGCCCGGCTTCTGCGCCGGCGAGCAGGCTGACCAGCTGAGAGCCCTCGTCCTGGATCTCGACGGCCCCCTTGAGGAAGGCCGGCTCGGACTGGACATGCGGCACGCGGCCTTCCGCATTGGGAAGCAGCCGGAGCCCCAGCGGCGAGAGCGGTGTCGGTTCCGGCAGGAGGTGGCCAAGCGCCTCGAGCGCCTTCAGCCGGATGATTTTCAGCGCATTGACGCGCAGATCAACCGGTGCGCGCGCGGCCATGGCCGCCGCTTCCGCCACGCGCGCCTCGCCGAAGGCCGTGATCATGTTCGGCTCCAGCCATTCGGGGTAATCGCCCAGCACAGGCGCCGGTGCGCCGTCGAGGCTCGCCGCCTCGAGCGCGGCCATCTCGGCCTCCGAAAGCGGGGCAGGGGCAAAGCGCTCACCGGTGCAGAGGGCAGCAATCGCGGCCGGCTCCATGCCGCGCAGGCGCCGCATCATGCCGAAAAGGACGGCGCGGCCGGTCTCGCTGCCGGGTTCGCGCTGGCCCATCATCCAGGCGGAGGAGGCCTTCACACGAAGGGCATCATGCACGAGATTGCCCACGGCATTCCTGTCGCCAGAACCGGCGTAGCGGTTGGCATTGCCCCAATCCTTCAGGATCGAGGCAAGCGGGCGCTTGAATGTGAGGATCTCTTCGAGAAGGCCGATCGCGGCCGACACTCTGGCGGCGGGGGTCATGGCTCCGTAGGCCAAATGGCGGCGGCGAAGTCAAGCACTCTTCGAGGGAACCAAACGGTTTTTGCATTGCATCGCTGCGCCGGCAGTATTTTCTTCACATCATTCAGGCAGTCCCGGCCCCATGCCACGATCCTGCCACGTTTGAGGCGGAGGCGGATCGGGCTCGCCGATTGGCTTATCAGGAGTTCTCCCATGTCGAAGATCCTTCGCGGCGCCGTTGCCGCTGTCCTTCTCTCCGCGCTTGCCGCCTGCGCCACGGCGCCGGCCGCCGATGCCCCGCCGGCTCCGGCCCGCAAGCTCGATGCGAAGACCCAGCTGGAATGCGGCAAGCGCTGCTGAACCTTCGGCCCGCGCCGAAACGAAAAGCCCGCCAAATGGCGGGCTTTTTTGTGCATGGATGCGCAACAGCGGCGGGGGGTCACACCCGCGTCGGGTAATTCGGGCTTTCGCGGGTGATTGTCACGTCATGGGCGTGGCTCTCGCGCAGGCCGGCCGACGAAATCCGGATGAACTCGGCCTTCTCCTGGAATTCGTCGATCGTCTTCGCGCCAACATAGCCCATCGCCGCCTTCAGGCCGCCGGCCAGCTGGTGGACGACATTCGCCACCGGGCCCTTGTAGGGCACCTGGCCCTCGATGCCTTCCGGCACCAGCTTCATCGAATCCTTGATCTCGGCCTGGAAGTAGCGGTCGGCCGAGCCGCGTGCCATCGCGCCGAGCGAGCCCATCCCGCGATAGGCCTTGTAGGATCGGCCCTGATAGAGGAACACCTCGCCGGGGCTCTCGTCGGTTCCGGCCAGAAGCGAGCCGATCATGGCCACGGAGGCGCCGCCGGCCAGGGCCTTGGCGAGGTCCCCCGAGAATTTGATCCCGCCATCGGCGACCACCGGAATGCCGTCCTTGCCGGCCTCCTCGGCCGCTTCCATGATGGCGGAAAGCTGCGGCACGCCGACGCCGGCAACGATGCGCGTGGTGCAGATCGAACCGGGCCCGATCCCTACCTTGATGGCATCCGCGCCGGCATCGATGAGCGCGCGCGCGCCGGCGGCCGTTGCGACATTGCCGGCCACGACCTGCACCGAATTCGAAAGCTTCTTGATGCGGTAGACAGCATCCAGAACCTTCTGGCTGTGGCCATGCGCCGTATCGACAACCACGAGGTCGACACCGGCATCGATCAGCAGCTCCGACCGGCGGAACCCGTCGTCGCCGGTTGTCGTCGCGGCCGCCACGCGCAGGCGCCCCTGTTCATCCTTGCAGGCATTCGGGTTGAGCTTGGCCTTTTCGATGTCCTTCACCGTCAGCAGCCCGACGCAATGATAATCGGTATCGACGACAAGCAGCTTCTCGATCCGGTGACGATGGAACAGCCGCCGGGCTTCTTCCTGCGTCACATCCTCGCGGACGGTGACGAGGTTCTCATGCTTGGTCATCAGTTCGCGCACCGGCTGGTCCATCGCCTCGGCGAACCGCACGTCGCGGTGGGTGAGGATGCCGACCAGCTTGCCCGCCTTGCTGGATTGCCCGATCCCGCCATTCACCACGACCGGCAGGCCGTTGATGCCCTTGGCATGCATGATCGCCAGAGCCTCGCCCAGCGTCGCATCCGGCGAGACGGTGACCGGGTTCATCACGATGCCGCTCTCGAAGCGCTTCACCTGACGGACCTCGTCGGCCTGCTGCTCGGGCGTCAGATTGCGATGGATGACGCCGAGGCCGCCGGCCTGCGCCATGGCAATCGCCAGTCGGGCTTCCGTCACCGTATCCATGGCCGAGGAGATGATCGGCAGGTTGACGGCAATCGACTTGGTGATCCGGCTACGCAGATCGGTCTCGGATGGCAGGACCTCGGAATGTCCGGGCCGCATGAGCACGTCGTCGAAGGTCAGGGCTTCCGGGATGGGGCGGGAAAAATCGCGCGGCATGTCAACGACTCCGAATGGGATCCTGACAAGGCCGGCATCAGGCCGCCCGGGCAGGATCGAGGGGGCTCCCGGGGATGCGAGAAAGCGTCCGTTCGTGGCCGGTTTGAGGCTGAAACGAGGAACGAGATGCCGCTGCGGGAAATTCCGTTGACGAGGGCCGTTAACACGGTTCCCTCCGCAATGGGAAGGGCTCATTCCGCAATGAACGAGGAAATTCGCACCTTTCGCGCCACGAGTTTGCGGTCAGACGTGTGATCACAGCCGGAAATCCGCATCTCGGAGAAAAAGAGCAGCGCCGTATCGCCCGTATCGTCGAAGTTGCGCCCGCGCGCCCTTTCATCGATCAGCACCGGATAGGAGCGGAGAACATCTGCGCCGCACGCATTGTCATAGAGGCTGCGTGTTTCCATCACGACCTGGGGCGCGGACCAGCGCACGAGGTCCGGCGAGGTCGAGGTGAAGAAGCCCGAGCGGTCATACCGCCCGCCAAGCCCATCCGGTTGGCCCTGCTTCGCCTGGTAGATCGCCACGAACAGGCCCGTTCCCTGATACCGCGTGATCGAGCCGACAGGCGCCGGAAAGGGCGGGATCGGCTGGCAGCGCGCCGCCGGAGCCGCAGCTTCATCGGAATAGGGATCCCGGAAACGGGCGGAAAAGGCGCGGCCGTCAAAGGCTCGCCAATCGCCGGCCCCGGCACTCTCCGCACGGAACAGGCAGACGCCGCCGGGCTGGTCGCTGCCGCCCTCCGCGCGTGACCAGCCGGTCGTGCCAATCAACACATGCAACCGCCCTTGATGCCGGATGATATTGGAGGGATTGAAGAAACCCCGATGGCGCCCTTGCCCGGTCTCGGACCGGAAAGGCGTGCCGGCCACGACAGGTCGCTCCGACAACCGGAAAGTAGCGCCACCATCCATGGAGCTGGCCGCGAGGATCGTGTTCCACCAGCAGGCCATATATTGCGGGAAGCGGCAGCGGCCGGCATGGCGATGCGCCTGGAATTCATGGTGGACCAAAGCGGCGATGCGCTCGCCATCCTCGGTCCAGGTGGCGGTGATCCAGCTGCGGTCATCATACCGCGCGGGATCCGGCGTGCCATTGGCGCGGAAAACCACCGGACATTCCGGTTTCAGAGCCAGAAAGGAGCGCCCGGAAAGACGGCGATTCTCGTAATGGAGGCCGAAGGCGCGGATGGTGCCGCCGGCATCGCGATAGGCGCGGAGCGGCGCATCGGGCACGTCATGCCCGTCGCAGGCATGAAGGGCCGGGTCAAACACGACCTGCGGCGCCCCGACGACCGTCACGACAAGCCGCGTCTCGGATGCGATGGCCCAAGTCACGAGAACCTGCGCAAAAACGACACACACCCAGCGGATCACGCTTGCGAAAGACGAATGGTTGCGGTTCAAAACGGGCCAGGGAGCGGGCATAATGTGTCCGTTGCAATCAGGAGGCCAGAGGTGCGGGCTCCGAACGGGAGAATGCCATGACCAAACTGATTCCGCTGCTGCTCGGCCTCGTGATTTTTCTCGGCATGCATGCCTTCTCGCGCAATCGCGCTGCCCGGGCCAATCTGATCGCCTCCAAGGGCGAGGCCTTCTACAAGATGTTCTACTCGCTGGTCTCGGTGCTGGGCTTCGCGCTGATTGTCTACGGCTACGGATTCTACCGCAGCCAGGGCATGATCCCGGTCTGGGATCCGCCGCGCGGCCTCGGCCATCTCGCGCTCCTGCTGGTCTGGCCGGCCTTCATCCTCATGGCCGCCGCCTATCTCCCCGGCAGGATCAAGGCCCGGGCGAAACATCCGATGCTGGCAGGGGTAAAGCTGTGGGCTTTTGGCCATCTGCTCGCCAATGGCGATCTCGGCTCCATCCTGCTGTTCGGCACCTTCCTGGCCTGGGCTGTCTATGCCCGGATCGCCCTCAAGAAGGCCGAACGTGCCGAGGGCGCAGGTGTTGCCGTGGCTGTCGCCGGCTCGTCGCGCAATGACCTGATTGCCATCATTGCGGGAACCGCCGCCACGGCAGCCTTTGTCCTGTGGCTCCATACCCTGCTGATTGGGGTAGCGATTATCGGCCGTTGAGGGTATGAGCCACATTCGCAATCGCTGAAACGGGAAGGATCGGCATGTCGGATGTGTTCCGCGAGGTGGATGAGGAAATCCGCCGCGACAAGGCCACCGAGTTCTGGAAGAAGCACGGCACGAAGCTGGTTGCTGCCGCGCTGCTGATCGTGGCCGCGGTCGGCGGCTGGCGCTATTACGAGCATCGCACCTTCCAGCAGAGCGCCGCTGCGGGCGCCGCTTTCGAGCAGGCCATCGCCGATGCGGGTGCCGGCAAGGGCGACGCGCTGGCGGCTCTGGGCACGTTGGCGGAGCAGAAATCCGGCACCTATCCGGCATTGGCGCGCTTCCGTCTGGCGACAGAACTTGCCCGGACAGCAACGGACGATGCCGGCCTGGCCAATGCCGTCTCGGCATTCGATGCCCTGTCGAAGGATCAGACCCTGCCGGTGGAATGGCGCGAACTTGCGCAGGTGCGCGCTGCGCTGCTGCTGGTCGACAAGGGGCCCTTCGAAGAAGTCGAGAAGCGGCTCGGGCCGCTCTCCGGCGCGAACCAGGTCTATCGGCATTCCGCGCGCGAAGGCATTGCGATCGCAGCCTACAGTGCCGGCCGGTTCGACAAGGCGCTGGACGCGCTTCAGGCCATCATTCTTGATTCGGAAGCGCCGCAGGGTCTGCGTCAGCGGGCCGAACTTCTTCTGGCCGTGGTCCGTTCCGGCCCGGTCGGCGGCAAGCCGTAAGCTGTCGCCATGCCCTTCACGCTCGCGCTCGTGGGTCGGCCGAATGTCGGCAAGTCGACCCTGTTCAATCGCCTTGTCGGCAAGAAGCTGGCGCTGGTGGATGACCGGCCGGGCGTCACTCGGGATCGCCGGGCCGGGGATGCCCGCCTCGCGGATCTCGATTTCACCGTCATCGACACGGCGGGCCTGGAGGAGGCCGAGCAGGGCTCCTTGACGGCCCGGATGCGTGAGCAGACCGAAGCTGCAATCGCGGATGCTGATTGCGTGCTGTTCCTGATCGATGCGCGCGCCGGCATCACTCCGGATGACCGGCATTTCGCCGAGATCGTCCGCCGGAGCACCAAGCCCGTGATCGTCGGGGCCAACAAGGCGGAAGGCAAGGCGGCCGAGCCCGGCATTCTCGAAGCCTATGAACTCGGCTTCGGTGAGCCAGTCCCGCTTTCCGCTGAACATGGCGAAGGGATGGGCGCGCTTTATGACGTGCTCCAGCCGATGGTGGATGCCGCCGTCGAGGAAGACCGGCTGAACGCCATGCCGGATATCCACGAAGCCGACCAGCCGGAATCGGACGAGGATGGTTCCGATGAAGCGGGAGAGGGCGAGGATGACGGCGAGGGTGAGGCCGAGCGGTCAAACCGCGCCGTGCGCATCGCCATTGTCGGTCGTCCGAATGCCGGCAAATCCACGCTGATCAATGCCATGCTGGGCGAGGAACGGCTCCTCACCGGGCCAGAAGCCGGCATCACCCGCGATTCAATCGGCCTCGATTGGGAATGGCGCGGCCGCAAGATCAAGGTGTTCGACACGGCCGGCCTCCGGAAGCGGGCGCGGATCGAGGACAAGGTCGAGAAGCTGGCTGCAGCCGATGCCATCCGTGCGGTGAAATTCGCCGAAGTTGTCGTGGTCCTGCTCGATGCGACCATCCCGTTCGAGAAGCAGGACCTGACGATCGTCGACCTGTGCGAGCGCGAAGGCCGGGCTGTCGTGATCGGGCTCAACAAATGGGATCTCATCGAGACACGCGGCGCGACCTTGTCGCGCCTCAAGGAAGACGCGACACGCCTGCTGCCGCAGATCCGGGGATGCCCCATCGTTCCGCTTTCGGGCCTTTCCGGGCAGGGAATTGACCGCCTCATGGAGGCGGTGATGCAGATCCATGCGGTCTGGAACCGCCGCGTCCCGACATCGAAGATCAACCGCTGGCTGTCCGGCGTGCTGCAAAGCCACCCGCCGCCCGCCGTTTCGGGCCGCCGCATCAAGATCCGCTACATGACGCAGCCGAAATCACGGCCACCGCATTTCGCGCTGTTCGGCAATCAGCTCGACGCCTTGCCGGAGAGCTACAAACGGTACCTCGTCAATTCCATCCGGGAAACCTTCGATCTGCCGGGGGTGCCGATCCGGATGACGATCCGGACCACCGAAAACCCCTTCGACAAGGACAGGTCCTCTCGTTGACCGGTCCTATTCGTTGAGATTCAGGATCGGGGTCACGAACCTGTCCTGGCAAGTATAGCAGCAGGTCTTGCAGCGATTGCGGCCATCCTTGCCAACACCCCAATATTCCTTCGAGCTGCCCCGCACCCAGGCGCCATAGCAGATCTTTTCGCCGGAAACGCAGGAGATCTTGTAGGTCTTCACGTCATAATCCCGGATCACCCAGACTTGGCCGCGCCCGGGCCATTCATGCTTCCGGTTCTGGGAATAGAAGGCAATATCGACTGCGTGCTTGTCGAAAGCGCGGACACGCCAGGTCATGGACTGGGCAGATGCGGCCTGGACCAGGCCGAACAGAACAAGCAACGCAACAACGATACGCTTCATGGAAGCCCCCCGACTTCAGTTTGACCAGTCAAGGGTAGGATACGCCAGAACGGTTTGCGAGCGCTTTTTTGTTATTCAGGCGCGCGGAACGCCATGACTTTCCGCTTCGGGAAATCGAACCATTTGCCTGTTTGCTGCCAGGCTGGCGTCGCCATCTCCACGAGATAGGGTGTGATCTCGTCCGGAGTGGGCAGCGTCATCGGATCCTCGCCCGGCGCCGCTTCCGCGCGCATCCGGGTCCGGGTCCGGCCCGGATTGACCAGCATCACCTTGATCGCCGAGACATTGCGGACTTCCTCCGCCCAATCGCGGCACATCAGGTCCAGCGCGGCCTTGGACGCTCCGTAAAGGCCCCAATAGGCGAAGGCGTTCGAGCCGGCCGAAGAGGAAAGGAACAGGGCCCGGCCTGCATCCGAGGCCCGCAACAGCGGGTCCATCGACCGGATCAGGCGGTAATTGGCGGTCACATTGACAGCCATGACCCGCTCGAAAACCTTGGGGTCGATATGGTTGAGCGGCCCGATCGTGCCAAGCATCGCACCATTGCCGACCAGGATATCGAGCCTGCCCCACCGCTCGTGGATCGTCAGCCCGAGCCGATCAAGCGCGTCGTAGTCGGTCAGGTCGATCGGGACGAGCGTGGCAGTGCCACCAAGTGTGCGGATCTCGTCGTCCAGCTCCTCGAGAGCGCCGACCGTCCGGGCAACGGCGATCACATGCGCGCCGGCCTTGGCAAAGGCCTTGGCCGTTTCACGGCCGATTCCGCGTGAAGCCCCCGAAATGAGCGCAAGGCGCCCCTTGAGAATCTGCTCGGTCATCTGGGTCCGCTCAGCTGGCTTCGGCCAGCAGCGAAAGCTGCTTGGCACCCTCGCTCACCAGATCGGTGATCGGTGTCGGGTAGTCGCCTGTGAAATAGTGATCGGTGAATTGCGGCGCGGCATTGTTGCGGCCGGTTTCGCCCAGCGCGCGATACAGCCCGTCAATGGTAATGAAGGCGAGGCTCTCGACACCCAAATAGGCGCGCATATCCTCGAGGCTCATCTTGGCAGCCAGCAGCTTGTCCTGTTCGGGCATGTCGATGCCGTAGAAATCAGGGAAGCGGATCGGCGGCGAGGCGATCCGGAAATGCACCTCGGTGGCGCCGGCCTCGCGCATCATCTTGACGATTTTCCGTGATGTCGTGCCGCGTACGATGGAATCATCGACAAGCACGAGGCGCTTGCCCTCGATCACGGCGCGGTTGGCCGAATGTTTCAACCGAACGCCGAGTTCGCGGATCGATTGCGTCGGCTGGATGAATGTGCGGCCGACATAATGGTTACGAATGATGCCCAGCTCGTAGGGGATTGCCGAGTCCTGCGCGAAGCCAATCGCCGCAGGCACGCCGGAATCCGGCACCGGCACCACAACATCCGCCTCGACCGGGCTTTCCTGCGCCAGGGTCGCGCCGATCCGCTTGCGGACTTCATAGACGTTCCGGCCACCGGCGATGGAATCGGGCCGGGCGAAATAGACATATTCGAACAGGCAGGGCCGGGGCGTGCGCGGCGCGAACGGACGCAGCGATTCCAGCTCGCCATGCTCGTCGATCACGATCACCTCGCCGGGGTCAACTTCACGCTCGAATTTCGCCCCGATAATGTCGAGTGCGCAGGTCTCGGAGGCGAAGATCGGGTGGCCGTCGAGCCGGCCGAGGACCAGCGGGCGGATGCCGAGGGGATCACGCGCACCGACCAGCTTCTTGTTGGTCATGCCGACAAAGGCATAGGCCCCTTCGATCTGCCCCAGTGCATCGATGAAGCGATCGATGAATCGGTTGCGCTTGGACCGGGCGACGAGATGCAGGATGACTTCGGTATCCGACGTGGCCTGGTAGATCGCACCCTCGGCGATGAGCTGCCGGCGCAATGTCAGGCCATTGGTGAGGTTGCCGTTATGGCAGACCGCAAAACCGCCGCCCGCCAGTTCGGCGAAAAGCGGCTGCACGTTGCGGAGGATTGTCTCGCCTGTTGTCGAATAGCGGGTATGGCCGATAGCCACCGAACCCGGCAGCTGCTCGATCACGCTCGCCTTGGAGAAATTGTCGCCGACAAGTCCGAGGCGGCGCTCGGAATGGAACCGCCGGCCATCGAAGGAGACAATGCCGGCCGCTTCCTGGCCCCGATGCTGGAGGGCATGCAGCCCGAGGGCCGTAATCGTCGCCGCATCGGGGTGTCCGAAGATCCCGAAGACGCCGCATTCCTCGCGCGGATGATCGTCGTCAAGCCAATGATGATCGTCTTCCGCGTCGGGTCTGGCGGCATCCGTCATGGAACAACCTCGCGTTTCGGTCGCGTCGCCTGTCAAGGCTGCCGCGGCGCAGGCGTCTGGGTTTTCAACTCGTCGGTCAGTTGCTTCACCGTCCCGATCGACTCGTCAAGATTTTCCGGCAGCATAGACTTCAGGCGATCGAAGCTCGAGATCAGAATGGGGCGGAACTTCGCGTCGGCAACCCATTGCGGCTGCTGCTTGTCGCCGACGAGCAGCGTGAAGAACCCGAAGCCGATCACCGCCAGCAGGAACCCGCGCGCGACACCGAACAGGAAACCGAGCGTCCGGTCGAGCGCGCCGACGCGGCTGTCGAGGATGAAATCCGAAAGCTTCGACGTGATGATATAGGCAACGAACAGCGCGCCAAGGAAGACCCCGCCCAAAGCGAGCCCGTTGACCAGCAGGGGTGGCTGCTTGACGATATATTGCATCACCAGCGGCGCGGCCTGCGGATAGGCGAGATAGGCCACGATACCGGCCACGACCCACGAGCCGATCGCCAGCACTTCCCGCGTGAATCCGCGGACCATGGCCAGCAGGCCGGAAATCAGCACGATGCCGATGACGACCATATCCAGAATCGAAATGGGCATGGATTCCTCGTGATCTGTTCTTCAGAAGCGTGGGCCGCAGGACAAACCTTGGCAGCGACCATGCAGGCGCGGGTATAATCGCTTCAAAACCTCGCGTCACCCCGCAATGCGAAATTCCCGAGGATTTTCCGCTGCGCTGTGCGAAAAGTCACCAGTCGTCAACACCGGATTGCGCCTTGCCGCCGCCGGCTATGCGCGGCCGTGCGCGGGGAGCACCGCCAGCAATTTCGGCAACGAGATCGGCGATCCGCTGCACCGGACGTGCCGTGAGGCCGGCCTGCCGCGCCGCCTCCGCTGCGCCTTCCGGCACCAGGGCCTCGCCGAAGCCGAGCTTGGCGGCCTCCTTGAGCCGGGCAGGGGCCAGCGGCACGGGGCGGACCAGCCCGGAAAGGCTGATCTCGCCGAACAGGGTCGTTTCTGGCGGAATCGGGAGATCAGCCAGCGAGGAAACCAGCGCGGCGGCGACAGCAAGATCGGCCGCCGGCTCGCTGATCCGGAAGCCGCCGGCGACATTCATGTACACATCATGCTGCCCCAGCCGGACACCGCCGCGGGCCTCGAGCACCGCCAGCACCATGGCGAGGCGGTTCTGATCCCAACCCACCACGGCGCGACGTGGCGTGCCGAGCGCGGTCGGCGTGACCAGCGCCTGGATCTCGACCAGCATCGGCCGCGTGCCCTCCATCCCGGCATAAACAGCCGTGCCGGAAACGCTGGCATCGCGCGCGCCAAGGAACAGGGCGGAGGGGTTGGGAACCTCGACAAGGCCCTGGCTGCCCATTTCGAAAACGCCGATCTCATCCGTGGCGCCGAAGCGGTTCTTCACGGCCCGGAGGATCCGGAAATGATGCGAGGCATCGCCCTCGAAGCTCATCACCGCGTCGACCATGTGCTCGACCACGCGCGGGCCGGCAATCTGCCCATCCTTGGTGACATGGCCGACAAGGATGATTGCCGCTCCGGTTGTCTTGGCGAAGCGGATCAGACCCTGCGCTGCCGCCCGGACCTGCGTAACCGTGCCTGGCGCCGCCTCGACCGCGTCGGTCCACATGGTCTGGATCGAGTCGATGATGACAAGGCGTGGTGGCGTTCCGGCGGAGAGCGTGGCGAGAATGTCCTCGACATGGGTTTCGGCCGCCAGTTCGACCGGGGCCCCGCCGAGGCCCAGCCGCTGAGCCCGGAGTCGCACCTGGCCAGCGCTTTCCTCGCCCGAGATATAGACTGACCGCGCCCCGGCCAGCGCCGTTGCGGCCGCAGCTTGAATCAGCAGCGTGGATTTCCCGATCCCCGGTTCACCGCCAAGCAGGATCACCGATCCGCGTACGAAGCCGCCGCCGGTCACCCGGTCTAGTTCCGCAATCGCCGAAGGCAGGCGAGGGGCATCCATCGGGGTCCCGGACAGGCCCTCCAGTGGAATGACGCGTCCCTTTTTCAGCCGCGCCCCGCCCGAGGCGACCGGCGCCGCATGGGCATCATTCGATACCTCCTCGGCAATGGAATTCCATTCCCCGCAGGCTTCGCAGCGCCCCTGCCAGCGCTGGTAGACCGCGCCGCAGGCCTGACAGATGAAGGAGGTCGTGCGCTTGGCCACAAGGTTCCCCGGCACAATCAACTGTGCCTCACGCAGCTGTGATTCGGCACTAACGAATTGCTATCGCTTGTCTAGCAAGCTTTCAGTCGTGGCGTCCATCCGGGCGTCGATGCCGGGGAGTGTTGCGTCGATGGCGATTGAACTTGTGAATGGATATGCCTGCAGGGATTGCGGGGAAATCGCAATGGCAAAGCGGGGGATCGATCCGCAGCAGCCAAGCGGGATCGAAGGCCTCGGGGAGGCCGCCCGTAACCCTGGTAACGTCGTACCGGACGATACGGTTTCGGCGATCGCAGACGATCCGCGGCCACGCGCGACGCTGGACTATGCCGCCACGCTGGACAAGCTTGTCTGATCGGGCGGACTCAGTCGCCAAGGGTGACACGCCGGTAGCGCTTGCCAAGATTGGTCAGGATTTCATACCCGATCGTACGGCCCGCCACACCGACGCGATCGATATCGAGCGTGTCGCCGATCAGGGTCACGAAATCGCCCGGCCTGAGCGAGGATTCGGGGACATCGGTGACGTCGATCGTGATCAGGTCCATCGAGACATTTCCGGCAAACGGGCATTCCCGCCCGGCCACGATGGCGCTGCCACCGGGATGGTCTGGCCCGTTGCCGGCATTGCGAGGAAAGCCATCCGCATACCCGCAGGAAACGGTCGCAATCCGGCTGTCCCGCCGCGCGACCCAGCGGCCACTATAGCCGACAGCCTCGCCTTCGGGGACGTGAAGGAGCTGGACCACCGGCGCCTCGAGCCGGATGACCGGCTTCATCGGATTGCGCTGGCCCGGCGTCGGATTGCCGCCATAGAGCGCATAGCCCGGTCGCGTGAGCTGGAAGAACGGCACGCCGGGAATGAAATGGCCGGAGGAGTTGCACAGGCTCGCGCCGACGGCCCGGTTCGGGCTTTCCGGTGCCTGGATCACCGCCTGCAGGGCCGAGAACCGGGCGATCTGCGCCTGCGTATCCGCCGACTGCGGCACTTCCGCCGAGGCGAAATGCGTCATGGTCAGCCCGATGCCTAGATCGGCCAGCCGTGTCGACCGCACAAGATCCATCCCCTCGTCAGGCCGCAAGCCGAGCCGGTTCATGGCCGTGTCGACATGCAAGGCAGCTGGCTCCGCGCCTTCAGGCCGCCCACGCCAGGCCGCGATTTCCCCGGCGGAGCCGAGCACCGGCCGCAGGCGGTGCGCGACATAGTCCTGCATCCGGCCGGCGGCAAACCCGTTCAGTACATAAATGGCGACATTGGGCGCCACGGCCCGGGCGCGGATGGCCTCGGAGAGGTGGGCGACAAAAAACGTACGGCATCCCGCCTTTACCAGCGCGGGTACGGCCGTCTCGATGCCAAGGCCATAAGCGTCGGCCTTGACGACAGCGCCGGTCTCCGCCGGCCCGGAAAGCCGGTCAAGCGTCAGCCAATTGGCCCTGAGGGCGGCGAGATCGATCGTGAGGCGGGCGGCATGGTCATCCATTCGTCTATCCTGCCGCGGCCTCGCCTGAATTTCCATCGGGGATTTTGCCGATCCTGCCGCAGATTCCACGTCATTCGAGGCGTTCGGGCAAATAATCCTCTTTTGCCAGCGTCGAGAACCGCGTGACATTCGCGTCGAACTGCAACTGAACCGAGCCCGTCGGGCCGTGACGCTGCTTGCCGATGATGACCTCGGCCTTGCCATGCACGCGATCCATCTCGGTCTGCCATTTGAGATGGTCTTCCGTGCCCGGCTTGGGCTCCTTGTTCTGGAGGTAATATTCCTCGCGGAACACGAACATCACCACGTCCGCATCCTGTTCGATCGAACCGGATTCGCGCAGATCCGCCAGTTGCGGGCGTTTGTCATCGCGCTGCTCGACCTGACGGGAGAGCTGCGACAGCGCCATGATCGGCACATTCAGCTCTTTGGCGAGGGCCTTGAGCCCGGTGGTGATCTCGGTCAGTTCCTGCACGCGGTTCTCGCCCTTCTTCGAAGCACCCGTCAGGAGCTGGAGATAGTCGACCACCAGGAAATCCAGCCCGTATTGCCGCTTGAGCCGCCGCGCCCGCGCCGCGAGCTGGGCAATGGAAATGCCGCCGGACTGGTCGATATGCAGCGGGATCGACTGCATCTCGGCCACGGCCTCGTGCAGCTTGCCGAATTCCTCGGGGCTGATATCGCCGCGGCGGATCTTGAACGAGGGGATGTTGGATTGCTCGGCGACAATACGTGTCGCCAGCTGCTCTGCCGACATTTCGAGACTGAAGAACCCGACAATGCCACCCTCGACCGTCTTCATCAAGCCATCGGCGGCGCGTTCGCCCCGCCAGGCCTTGGCGATATTGTAGGCGATGTTCGTGGCCAGCGCCGTCTTGCCCATGGCAGGGCGGCCGGCCAGGATGACAAGATCGGAGCGCTGCAAGCCACCCATCTTCTGGTCGAGATCATGCAGGCCCGTGGCCGTGCCCGACAGGCCACCATCGCGCTTGAAGGCCTCGCTCGCCATATCGATGGCGATCTTCAGCGCCGAAGCAAAACTCTGGAACCCGCCCTCGAAACGGCCGCTTTCGGCGAGGCCATAGAGCTTGCGCTCGGCATCCTCGATCTGCGCGCGCGGGCTTTCGTCGACAGGCGCGTCATAGGCGCGGTTGACCATGCCCTCGCCGATGCTGATCAGGTTCCGGCGCAGCGCGAGTTCATAGATCGTCCGGCCATATTCGGCAGCGTTGATGATTGTCGTCGCATTGGCGGCAAGGCGGACAAGATACTGCGGCACCGTCATCCCGCCGAGATCGAGATCCGGCAGGTAGGTCTTCAGCGTGATCGGCGTGGCCACCTTGCCGGCCCGAAGCAGCTTGGCGATGACCTCGAAAATCCGGCCATGCAGCGCCTCGAAGAAATGCCCCGGCTCGAGAAAATCCGAAACCCGGTCAAACGCCTCGTTGTTGACGAGAACTGCGCCCAGCAACGCCTGCTCGGCCTCCAGATTATGCGGGGCCAGACGGAGGGTTTCGGCTTCGGGCGCTTCAAGGCGGACGAGGTTCGACATCAAATTTGTCTATTTGTTCTTGGCGCGCATCATTGGCGCTGATCCCATGGAAACCAAGGTGGGCCAAATAAAAAGCCCCCCGGTTTCCCGGGAGGCAATTGTCCCTGATTCCCACAGGAACTCACAGGCCGGCAAAAGAAATATCTTTCCGCTTGACGGCCTGCGGCTCGACTCACATTTCGGCGTTCGGGCCGGCTTCCGCCAGGGCTGCACCGATCTCGAGGCCGAGATCGTCCAGATTGTCGGCTTCGCGCTCGAGAACGTTCTCGCCACGGGCCTGGCGGTCAGCTTCCTCGACCGAGCGGGCAACGTTGATCGTCACCTTGACCGAGACTTCCGGGTGCAGGACGACGGAGACATTGTGCAGGCCCAGCGTCTTGATCGGGGCGTTGAGCGCGATCTGGCTGCGGGCGACCGTGAAGCCACCGGCGGTGAGGATCTCGGCGAGGTCACGCGACGAGACCGAACCGTAAAGCACGCCCGATTCGCCAGCCTGGCGGATCAGCGCGAAGGTCTGGCCGTCGAGCTTGGCGCCGACAGCATCGGCATCCTTGCGGCGCTCGAGGTTCTGGGCCTCGAGTTGGGCACGCTGGGCCGAGAATTTTTCCTTGTTGGATTCCGTAGCGCGGAGCGCCTTGCCACGGGCGAGAAGGAAATTGCGGGCATAGCCGTCCTTCACGCGGACAACTTCACCCATCTGGCCCAGCTTGGCCACGCGTTCGAGCAGGATCACTTCCATGGTTTTACTCCTTTGAGGTCAGATTGCGGGAATTCAAAGCCGCCCGCGGCGGAAATCGGTGATGTGATCGATCATGCCGATCACGAGGAAAATCAGCGCCGGCAGACCGAAGACGATCAGCGCAGCCCAGATGGCGGTGAGCATGAAGGCGCGTGATTCCATGCCGATTGTCCGGACATGCACGACGGCCAGCCCCTGCAGGATAAGCGCGAAGAGCAGCCCCAGCGCCATGATCGATCCGAACAGCCCGACATAGCCATCGCGCATCGAGGCAAAGAGCGCGAGGCCGAGCAGGATCAGCGTGCCACCCGGCAACCGGAAGCGGCGCAGGTCGGGCTTGACGAAAGCCAGCCGACGCGAACGGTCTGCCACGAGCAGCCCAATGGCAGCGCTGGCGATCAGCGTCACCAGCGTGATCAGGGCGGAAAGCGGCATGATGATTGCCGCCATCAGGTCGAAGATCCGGGCCATGTCCCCGGACGGGAGGGCAGGACCGCCACCCGGCATGCCGATCAGCGCGAAGACAGCCTCGACCGAGCGCCGGATCCGCTGCTGGAGCGCGGCAAAATCCGGTTCGATGAGAATGCCGGCGACAACGAACGCCATCGCGATATAGGCGATGAGGATCAGCACCAGCCGGCCGACCTCGATCCCGTCCCTTTCCGGACGGCCGGATAGCGGCGAGAGACGCGCTTCGGACATCCAGGCGAGGCCGAAGACCGGCAGCGAGAAAAGCGTCGCGATGGCAAGCGCAGGCGGTGTGCCGGCAGCAGCCTGAATGATCAGGGCGGCGGAGAGCCCGGCAAGGGCTCCGGCATAGGGGTGCCAGCCGAAAGCAACAATGAACAGCGGCGTCGGCGCGATCAGCGAGAGCAGGGCAGCCTGCATCGTTCCCGGGGTCAGGAAACCCGAGAGGAGCGCGGTGCCGAACCCGGCAATGACCGCAACAAGGAGGGCCTGGGAGAATCCCGCTGGCATCGTGTCCTGCTGTCCCGCGAACCAGCCTCTCGGCTGGCGGTTAGAAGCGAGGTCACGGGCAGGCGACCGATCCTCGCTCCAGCAATACCGCCGGCGGTGTCCCGCCGGAAGCGACATGGCCTGCAAGCAGCCGGCGCTGGGCCGGCTGCCAGATTACTTGATCACGTAGGGCAGGAGCCCGAGGAAGCGGGCGCGCTTGATCGCCTTGGCGAGTTCGCGCTGCTTCTTGGCCGAGACGGCCGTGATGCGCGACGGAACGATCTTGCCGCGCTCGGAAATATAGCGCGAGAGGAGCTTCACGTCCTTGTAGTCGATCTTGGGAGCGCCGGAGCCCGAGAACGGGCAGGTCTTGCGGCGGCGGAAGAACGGGCGGCGGGCTGCAGTGGCGGACATCAGACTTCCTCCTCGGCGCCGTCAAAACCGGCTTCACCGTCTTCGCGGTCCCGGCGACGCGGGCCACGATCGCCGCGATCACCACGATCGCCGCGCTCGCCGCGATCATCGCGGTCACGGCGCTGCAGCATCGCAGACGGGCCTTCCTCGAGTTCCTCGACCTTCACGGTCATGAAACGCAGGACATCTTCGTTGATCGCCATCTGGCGCTCCATCTCGGCAATCGCCGCAGCCGGCGCATCGAGATTGAAGAGAGCGTAATGGGCCTTCCGGTTCTTCTTGATCCGGTAGGCGAGGGACTTGACGCCCCAGTATTCCACCTTGGCAACAGCGCCGCCATTCGCTTCGACGACCGCCTTGTAGGTCTCGGTCATCGCCTCGACCTGTTGCGCCGTCACGTCCTGGCGAGCCAGGAAAACGTGTTCATACAAAGCCATTTGTGAGCCTTCTCTCAAGTTTTGGTTCCGTTGGCGCGAAGCCCTTCGAGCCTCGGAAGGCGCGAGAGATTTTCACGAAGGCGTTGACACAGGAGACCGGGTCCGGGAACCCTACCGCCGCAACGCGACAGCTCTCCGTTCAGCCACCGGCCAAGCAGAAGTGCGCTCGATACGGGATCCGCCGCTGAAAATCAACGCCGAACTTGCCCGGACAGCAGGAAATTCGATGGAGCCATTGCTCGCCCGCATCCGATCCTGCACGATCTGTCCGGACTTGCCGCTCGGGCCGCGCCCTATCCTGCAGGCGGATCCGCGCGCGCGGATCCTGATCGTCGGGCAGGCACCGGGCCGGATCACGCATGCCAAGGGACGCCCGTTTGACGATCCCTCGGGCGAAAGGCTGCGGGGCTGGCTTGGCGTGGACCGCGAGCAATTCTACGATCCCGCGCTGTTCGCCCTCGTGCCGATGGGCTTCTGCTATCCCGGCACCGGGCGCGGCGGAGACCTGCCGCCCCGGCCGGAATGCGCCGCCACCTGGCGCCAGCCAGTTCTCGATGCCCTGCCGAACATCACCCTCACGCTCGTGCTCGGGGATTATGCCCAGCGTTGGCATCTCCCGGAACAGCGCGGCAAGAGCCTCGCCGAACGGGTCAGCCAGTGGCGGAACACGTGGCCACGCCTCGTGCCGATGCCTCATCCCAGCCCGCGCAACCAGCGCTGGTTCCGTCAGCATCCCTGGTTCGAGGCCGAACTTGTGACGGCGCTCAGGGCGGAAACCGCCCGGATCCTCGCCGTTCCGGCGCGTCCGGCTTGACTTCGCGGCAGGGCGGACGCATTCCCGCCTCCCATCGGCCGCGAATGAAAAGAGCTGGAGAAGGCGCGCATGAGCAAGACCGCATTTCTGTTTCCGGGGCAGGGCAGCCAGGCCGTTGGCATGGGCAAAGCCCTCGCGGAAGCCTTTCCGGCCGCGCGCGCCGTTTTCGCCGAGGTGGATGACGCCCTCGGCCAGAAGCTCTCCACCCTGATGTTCGAGGGGCCGGAAGACCAGCTGACGCTGACCGCCAATGCCCAGCCGGCGCTGATGGCGCACAGCCTCGCGGTAATCCGCGTGCTTGAGGCCGAGAAAGGGCTCGACCTCTCCGCCTCTGTCGCCTTCGTCGCCGGCCACAGCCTCGGCGAATATTCCGCCCTCGCGGCTGCCGGCGCGCTGTCGATCAGCGATACCGCGAAGCTGCTCCGCATCCGCGGTGATGCAATGCAGGCGGCCGTCCCGGTCGGCAAGGGCGCGATGGCCGCACTGCTCGGCGCCGAATGGGACCTTGCCACCGAAATCGCCGAGATCGCCGCTACCGATACCGGCCTGATCTGCGATGTCGCCAACGATAATGGCGGCGGGCAGGTTGTCCTCTCCGGCGACAAGGCCGCCGTCGACCGCGCCTGCGAGATCGCCAAGGAGAAGGGCGTCAAGCGCGCCATTCCGCTGCCCGTTTCCGCGCCGTTCCATTCCACCCTGATGGCGCCGGCCGCCTCGGCCATGGAAGCCGCGCTTGCCACGGCAACGATCCGGGCGCCGAAAGTGCCGGTTGTCGCCAATGTCACCGCCGGCCCGGTGAGCGATCCCGAAGCCATCCGCCGCAACCTCGTTCTGCAGGTCTGCGGCTCGGTGCGCTGGCGCGAGAGCATGGTCTGGCTCGGCGGGCAGGGCGTGACCCGCTTCGTCGAATGCGGCTCCGGCAAGGTGCTGACCGGCATCGCCAAGCGGCTGGTGGCTGGCAGTGAGGCGATCAATATCGGCACGCCGGAGGATGTGGCGGAGTATACCGCCTGACTTCTCGCCGCCCCGCAATCCTTTTCCCTCTATTTCGGAGCACCCCATGTTCGACCTCACCGGCAAATTCGCCCTCGTCACCGGCGCTTCGGGCGGCATCGGCGCCGCGATTGCGGAAGCCCTCCATGCGCAGGGCGCGACCCTGACCCTCTCCGGCACGCGGCGCGAGGCGCTCGAGACGCTGGCGGCGAAGCTGGGTTCGCGCTGCCATGTTGTCACGGCCAACCTGTCGGACCGCGCCTCGGTGGAAGCCCTGGTGCCGGAAGCCGAGAAGGCGATGGGCGGGCTCGACATCCTCGTCAACAATGCCGGCATCACGCGGGACAACCTCTTCATGCGCATGAAGGACGAGGAATGGGACCAGGTTCTCGCGGTGAACCTGACCTCGTCCTTCATCCTCGCCCGCGCCGCCGTGAAGGGCATGATGAAGCGCCGCTTCGGCCGGATCATCGGCATCACCTCGGTTGTCGGCGTCACCGGCAATCCCGGCCAGGCGAATTACTGCGCCGCCAAGGCCGGCATGATCGGCATGACCAAGAGCCTCGCTGCCGAAGTGGCCAGCCGGGGCATCACCGTGAATTGTGTGGCGCCGGGCTTCATCGAGAGCGCCATGACGGATGCGCTGAACGAGAAGCAGCGCGAGGCGATCATGGGGTCAATCCCCGCCGGCCGCATGGGCAAGGGCGAGGAGATTGCCTCCGCCGTGGCCTATCTTGCCTCGGTTGAGGCCGCTTATGTCAACGGCCAGACGCTGCACGTCAATGGTGGCATGGCCCGGATCTGATCGGGGCGCTGGGAAGGCCCCGCGCGGATTTCAAGACGGTTTATCCGGGCATTTTTTCCGCTTCTTGCCGCGCTGCACGTTGACTTTCGCTGCCGCGTTTGGAAGGGAAGGCGCCGGGTTGTCGTCTCCGGGTTCCATCCCGCGGGGCGATATTGTCCTGCACAACAGGTGTCTACAGAGAAGGGTTCACCATGAGCGATGTCGCTGAGCGCGTGAAGAAGATTGTCATCGAGCATCTCAGCGTCGATGCCGATAAGGTCGTCGAGGGCGCGAATTTCATTGATGACCTCGGTGCCGACAGCCTCGATACGGTCGAGCTCGTGATGGCGTTCGAGGAAGAATTCGGCGTCGAGATTCCGGATGACGCGGCCGAGACGATCGTGACGGTCGGCGATGCCGTGAAGTTCCTCGAAAAGAACGCGGCCTGAGCCAGAGGCTTCCGGGAAGCGTCATGCTCCGTCGGGTTGTTGTCACCGGCCTCGGAATGGTCACGCCGCTCGGTTGCGGCGTCGAGGCCAGTTGGTCGGGCATCCTCGCCGGAAAATCGGCGGCAAGGCGAATCGAGACTTTCGATGTCTCCGACATTGCCGCCAAGATTGCCTGCATCATTCCTCGGGGCGAGGGGCCGAACGCCTTCCGTCCCGACGAGTGGATGGACCCCAAGGACCAGCGCAAGGTCGATGAATTCATCATCTTCGCGATGGCCGCAGCAAAACAGGCGCTGGATGACGCCGGATGGCATCCGTCCACCTACGACGATCAGGCCGCGACCGGCGTGATCGTCGGCTCCGGCATTGGCGGCCTGACCGGGATCAACGAAACCGCGCTCCTGCTCGCTGAAAAGGGTCCGCGCCGCGTTTCGCCCTTCTTCATTCCCGGCCGGCTGATCAACCTTGCCTCCGGTTACATTTCCATTGCTCATGGCCTCAAGGGCCCCAACCATTCGGTCGTGACCGCCTGCTCGACAGGCGCCCATGCGATCGGTGACGGCGCGCGGATGATCGCCCTGGGCGATGCCGATGTGATGGTCGCCGGCGGAACGGAATCCCCGATCTCGCGCCTTTCCATGGCGGGTTTCGCAGCCTGCCGGGCGCTTTCGACTGCCTTTAACGATGATCCGGCACGCGCCTCCCGGCCCTATGACAAGGACCGCGACGGCTTCGTGATGGGCGAGGGCGCCGGTGTGGTGGTGCTCGAGGAACTCGAGCATGCCAAGGCGCGTGGTGCGCATATCTATGCCGAGATCGTCGGCTACGGCATGTCGGGCGATGCCTATCACATCACATCGCCCTCCGAGGATGGCGACGGCGCCTATCGCTGCATGAAGGCCGCACTCAAGCGGGCAGGCCTCACGCCGGGCGACCTCGATTACATCAACGCCCATGGCACGTCGACGCCGCTCGGTGACGAGATCGAACTGGGAGCCGTGCTGCGGCTGCTTGGCAACCATGCCGGCAATATCTCGATGTCCTCGACGAAATCCTCGACCGGCCATCTCCTCGGCGCAGCAGGGGCCATCGAAGCCATTTTCTCCATTCTCGCGATCCGCGATCAGGTGGCGCCGCCGACCATCAACCTCGACAACCCGTCTGTCGAGACGATGATTGATCTGGTGCCGCACGCGCCGCGCAAGCGTAAGATCGATGTGGCCCTGTCCAATTCCTTCGGGTTTGGCGGGACCAACGCCTCCCTTGTGATGCGTCGTTTCGAGGTTTGAAGGGCATTCGCGGCGGATCCGCCGCACGTAACCCGTTTTCGCCATATTCCGAAGACATAGGCGGAGCATGGCTTTCAGAATCGCAAGGGGCTGAAGTTCCTGCGACCAGTTAAAGGCGTCTCGATGGCACCCAAGCCAGGCAAGGAAACAGGGTCGGAAAGCGGAGCAGCCGAGATCCGTCGGGGCTGGTTCGGCGGCCGTCGCCGGCCAGCCGAAGGCGAAGCGGTGGCCGCGCAGCCGGCACCACCACCGCCGCCCAAGAAGCGCAAGGGCGGGCTCGTCGCCCTGTTCTCCGGTCTGATGACGGCGACGCTGATCGCCGCCGTGGTGATTGCCGGTGGCATCGCCGTCGCACGGAAGGAATTTTCGAGCCCCGGCCCGCTCGTTGCCGACAGGTCGGTGATCATCGAACGCGGCTCCACGACCGAGGATATCGCCGAGCAGCTGGAACGGGAAGGTGTGATCTCGCGGCCGTTCCTCCTGTGGACGGCCCTGTTCCTGCGCGACATCCAATCCAAGTTCTCCTCGGGCGAAGCGTCCAAGAACCGCGCCAAGTCCGGCGAATACCTGTTTCGCCGCCAGGTGACGATGAACGAGGTGATCGACATCATCACGTCCGGCCGGTCGGTCGAGCATACGGTCACCATTCCCGAAGGCCTGACCAGCGAGCAGATTGTCGAACGACTGAAGGAAAATGATCTTCTGGTCGGCGAAATCTCCCAGATCCCGGCCGAGGGCACACTCCTGCCGGATACCTACAAGATCAACCGCGGCACCCCGCGCGAAGCCCTTCTGGCCCGAATGCAGCGCGAGCAACGGCGCGTCCTGCAGGACATCTGGAATCGCCGGTCGAAAGATACGCCGCTGAAGAACCCGCGCGAGCTCGTCACGCTGGCCTCCATTGTCGAGAAGGAAACGGGTCGGGCCGACGAACGCAGCCGCGTGGCCGGCGTTTTTGTCAATCGCCTCAACCGGAACATGAAGCTCCAGTCGGACCCGACGATCATCTATGGCCTCGTCGGCGGCAAGGCGACATTGGGGCGGGGCATCCTGCGGTCCGAAATCGAACGCCCGACACCCTACAACACCTATGTCATCAACGGCCTGCCGCCGGGCCCGATCGCCAATCCCGGCCGCGCGGCCATGGAAGCGACGGCGAATCCCTCGCGGACGAAGGATGTCTTCTTCGTCGCAGATGGCACGGGCGGCCATGCCTTTGCGGAAACCCTCGAACAGCATAACCGGAATGTCGCCCGGTGGCGGCAGATCGAGGCCAGCCGGGCCGGGCAGGGTACGCCAGCGCAGACCGATGGCAATGCTGCTCCGCCGGCTGCACCGCCTCCAGCCACCAACCGGACGGGCCTCGAGGCGCCTGGCCTTGTCAGCCCCGGCACGACCGGCGCGGTCACCGGTTTTGCTCCGGCACAGGCTCCGGCAATCCGGCCCGCGCCCCTTGCGCCCGCATTGCGCCCCGTCAACCCGCAGCAACAGGGTGCCCGCCCGGCACCCGCAGCGCCGCAATGAACGGATAGCCCTCAGAGCCGAATCCGCCTAGGAGACGGTCATTCAGGGCATTTTTCAGCAGGTCATCATGGCGCCCGGGCATCCTTCCTCGACCCAAGCTCCGCTCCGGCGTGGCATCATGTTCGTGATCTCGTCGCCTTCGGGCGCCGGGAAATCCGCCCTGTCGCGCCTGCTCCTGCAGGATGACCCGGAAATCCGCCTGTCCGTTTCGGTCACAACCCGGCCCCGCCGTCCGAGCGAGGTCCACGGCGTCCATTACCATTTCATCGACGTGCCGACTTTTCACCAGATGCGCGAACGTGGTGACCTGCTGGAATGGGCGGAAGTGCACGGAAATTTCTACGCAACGCCACGGCAGCTCGTGGAACAGGCCCTCGGCGAAGGCCGGGATGTGCTGTTCGACATCGATGTGCAGGGCACGTTGCAGCTCTATGAGTGCATGCGCGAGGATGTGGTCAGCGTCTTCATCCTGCCGCCCTCGATCGCCGAATTGCAGAGCCGCCTGAAGCGCCGCGCCGAGGATTCGGATGACGTGATCCTGCGGCGGCTGCGCACGGCCGAAACCGAGATCGCCCGCTGGCAGGATTATGATTTTGTCCTGGTCAATGACGATCTCGAGCGCTGCTTCCACGATCTAAAGCAGGTGTTGGTTGCCGAGCGGCTGAAGCGGCACCGCCAGCCGCACCTCCCGGCACTGACGGAAGCGCTGCTGAAGGATCTCCGCACCGTCCTGTCCTGATCAGCGGGCATCCAGCGCATTGGCCAGCGCAAGGAAGGTCTCGATCGGCAGCGTCTCCGGCCGTTCCGACCCATCGAGGCCGGCCGCCGCGGCAAGCGCCATCGGATCCCCGAGGGATTTGAGGCTCTGGCGGATCATCTTGCGCCGCTGCGCGAAAGCCGTACTCGTGACCCGTTCGAGCGTTTCCAGCCGGCATGGCGCAAGGACCGGGCGGGGCACCAGCCTGACGACCGACGACGTGACCTTGGGCGGCGGGGTGAACGCTGCAGGCGGCAGGTCGAAAAGGATCTTCGTCTCGCAGCGCCAGTTCGCGAGGACACCAAGGCGGCCGTAATCATGCGGGCGCTCGGGCGTGCCGGTGATCCGCTCCGCCACCTCGCGCTGAAACATCAGCGTCATGCTCGAATAGAAGGGCGGCCAGGGCTCGGCGCGCAGCCAGCCGATCAGCAGCATCGTGCCGACATTGTAGGGCAGGTTGGCGACGATCCGCGCCGGCATGCCTTCGAGGTAATCCCTCGGGTCGATCTTAAGGGCGTCGCCCTCGATAATCGTCAATCGCCCGGGATAGGCATCCGCGATCGCTTGCAGGGCCGGCAGGCAACGCGGATCGCGCTCGATTGCAACCACACGAGCGGCACCATGGGCAAGAAGAGCGCGCGTCAGTCCGCCGGGGCCCGGGCCGATCTCGACCACGACATGGTCCTCAAGGCTGCCCGCCGAACGGGCAATCTTTGAGGTAATGTTGAGATCCAGCAGGAAATTTTGCCCGAGCGACTTTCGGGCGTCGAGCCCATATGCCCGGATCACCTCTCGCAGGGGCGGCAAGGTGTCGAGCATCATGAACTACCGGAAACGGATATCGACCTTCTTGCGGAGCGATTCGAGATAGGTCTTCGCATTCGCCGTGATCTTGCGTTCGGAGAGATCAACCGCAACCGCCGAACGCTGCGACGCCGGATTCTCGCGCTCCTTCTTCGAACAGACAGCCACGATCTCGATCCCCTCTCCGGAGGGCGAGGGCGGCGTCATCCGGTCAACCGGCGTACGCTCGAAAAGCTGGCGCAGTTGCGGCGAAAGATCGGAGGACGTCCTCATGATCGGCGGCCGGATCGCAACATCCGGCAGGGAGCGGATCTCGTCGAAGCCCGTCTCGCAGGAATTGAACCGCGCACGGACATTATTGGCTGCTGCCATGCGGCTTGCCGGCGATGTCCCGCGCGCCACGATGAAAACGACCGGGCGCAGCACGTATTCGGTAATCACGCCTTCCTTGCGCCGGCGCGCCTCAACCTCGGTTTCCAGCTCTTCATTGGTAACCTGCGAGCCGCGGCGGGCCTGGTCACGCAGAAGGACAACCCAGGCCAGATCCGCCCGGATCTTTGCCCGCAACGCAGAGGGCTGGATCCCGGCGCGCTGAAGGGCGGTTTCGAACTGCCGCTCCGACATCCGGGCGCCCTTGGCGAGCTTGCTGAATTCCTGCTCGACACCTTCTTCGGTGACGCGGTACCCGATGCGGCGTGCCTCAATCAGCTTCACCTGATCATCGATCAGTTCCTGGATTGCCGCCTTGCGGTCGAGCCGGCGCCGTTCGGTCATCGAGGCGATACGCATTCGCTGCTCGACATCGAAGGTGGTGACGGGTGCATTGTTGACAAGCGCCACCACGGCCTGCGCGGAGACATGTGTCGGCGCGAGAAGGGACGCAGCAGGCAGGATAGCGGCCATGGCCAGCGTCAGCCGAAAGGCCGCCGGCAGGCCGGCGCGCGCCGGAAGGGCAAGGGTA
Source organism: Rhabdaerophilum sp. SD176 (assembly GCF_030143245.1). GTDB lineage: Bacteria > Pseudomonadota > Alphaproteobacteria > Rhizobiales > Beijerinckiaceae > Rhabdaerophilum. The sequence goes on from NZ_JARJNS010000001.1 coordinate 129,566, forward strand.
AACATCAGCGTGTCGTCCTCCGCGCAATCGAGGTCTCGCCCAATTCGCGCAACTCGAGACGCATCATGTAAGTGGTGGTCCGCTGGTTCGTACCGGTCAGATAGTCGTTGTAGGTGCGGGAATAGGTCAACGACAGATCCGTGCACTCATCCTTGTAGCCCACCCCCAGCATGGTTCCGGAAACACTCCAGGGCGAGGTATTGCCAGCAGGATTGACGATGTTTTGTGTCAAATATCGGTCAAGGTCGAACAGGACGGAGCCGGTGGCGTAGAAATTGTTCGGAAGGTCGACATTCGTCTTGAGGTACACACCCTCGCGACGCAGCGTGTAACCGAGTTCCGGCTGCGGGGCGATCCGCGAATAAAGTGCGGTCAGATGGACCCTCTCGATGACCCGGGTGGTTCCTTCGACATCCAGACGCTTCAGGCCGAGAGTCTTCTCGTCAAACCGGCCGCGAACGGTGAAAGCGGAATTGAGATTGGGCTGGATCGTCGCTGCCGCGACGAAATGGGATTGCCGGCCTTCAAGGCCGGAATTGCGACCGGTATTGGCAAGGTCATACTGGGCATACGAATTCCGGCCATAGAGATGGATCGACTGGCCGAAAAGCAGGCTGGCATAAGTGCCGTTATTGCCGCTGAAGGAATAGCGACCGCCATAATTCAGGCGCGTCCCGCCCTCGACCCGGTCGTAACCGGAGAACTTGTTGAGCGAGAAGATCGAGTTCTCGTCAAAGACCAGCGACTGGGCATCCTCGTTCGGCAGCTTGCCGATACGCTGCTCGTTCGGGCGCACGATCAGCTGGGCAATCGGCTCGATATGGTGCGTGCCGAAGCTCGACATGGCGAAGAACGGATACCGGTATTCGATGCCGATCGAGGGCATGCCACGAAACAGGTAGTTGTCGGCATTCCCACCAAAGAAGGCGGCCTGCTTGTCGTTGCCATAGCCGGCGCCGCCAAAAGCATCATTTGGCGCGTTGAAGCCCGACTGGCGGACCTGCAGGAAGGCGAGGTCTCCGCGCAGGCCAACGAACGGGGTCCAGACCTGGCCAACCGGATCGATGAACTGCCTGCGCCAGGAAAGATCGACGCTGCCGCGGACATATTGCCCCGCAAAGCCGCGCAGCAGGCATTGCCCGGGCGTGTAACTGCCAACCGCCACGCCGCCGCTATTATAGCGGCAGGCATAATATTGCCCCTCGCTGTTGTTGTAGAGCAGCGTCGTCGGTACGAAATTGCCGCCGGCCAGCGGCAGCGGCTGGTAGAACGCCGCATCGCGGTTGATCGCGGCCATGTTCGCCGTCAGCTTCAGTTCGCCGCCAATCGTGTCGGGCGTGAACCGGCGGTCGAAATCAAAGGAAGGCGCCGCATTGCCAATCTGCGGCTGCCAGTCCGTCGTCGACAGGCCGAGGAAATGATAGGCCGAGAGGTCGAACCAGCTGCGCTCGCCACGCCCCTGGAAATAGACCTTGGAGATCGATTCCGTGAAATAGGTGTTGGTCAGCGAGGATGGCTTCACCTTGTAGTCGGTGAAGTAGAACTTGTCGGTCGCAATCGCGCCATCCCAACCGAAGGTCCATTTCTCGTTGAGGTAGAATTTCCCGCGCGACGAGATGCTGCCGCGGAAGGTCTTGTCGCCGGCACCGGCGAACGGGCGCGAATCAAAGGCGCGGCGGTCCTGCTGGAAGATGCCGTTCACCCGGATATTGTAGGAGCCGTTCTCGGTCCGGTGGCGCCAGAGCGCATCACCATGGAAACCCTGCCGCGAGAAAAAGGACGGCGTGACCGTGAGGTCGTAATTCGGCGCCATGGCCCAGAAGACCGGCAGCGAGGCGCCATAGCCGAGCCGCGTCCGCGAGATGAAGCGCGGCGCCAGCACGCCGGACAGGCGCGACACGGTCGGATCGGGCGAGGCGAAATAGGGGAACCAAGCCACCGGCACGCCCCAGAACTCGATCGAGGCGTTCTCGTAATAGATGCGCTGTTCGGAATTGTTATGGATGATCCGGGCGGCTTTCACCTGCCAGAGCGGCGGCTTTTCCGGATTGTCCTTGCAGGGCTCGCAGGCTGTGAACGTGCCGCGATCGAAGACCGTCTGCTCGCCGCCCGTCCGCTCCGCGCGGGCCGCCGAGAAACGCGTCTTGTTGGGCGTCTCGACGCGCAGCGAGTCAATGAAGCCGTCGCGGAAATCATCCGTCAGGTCGAAGCGGTCGGAAAAGCTCTTCGTGCCATCCGCTTCGGTCAGGCGGGCATTGCCCTCGGCATAGACGCGGCGATTCTTCCGGTCATAGGTGACGCGGTCCGCCTGAAGCGTGCGGCCCTGATAGAGGATCTGCACATCGCCGACCGCGCTGACGCGGTCGCGGTCGCGGTCGTATACGACCTCGCGTGCATCCACCACCATCCGCGACTGTTTGCTGCTCTGCTGGCGCGCGGCAAGGCGCTCGTTGAGTGTCTGGGCCGAGACTTCCGTAGCCAGGACCGGCGCGAACAGGAACACCGCAAGCGCCGCCGGAAGCGCTTTGCGGAACGTTAACCATTCCGGTGGATTATTGCCGAAGATCAGCTGCATCAGCCGTCTTCCTTGTGCAGCAACGTGAGAATGCCGAAGCCACTGGCAACAGCCGGGGCAGCCCAGGCTGCGAAGGCGGCCGAAACCACCCCGGCATTTCCCAGGTCCTCGACGACCTTTGTCGCCACATAGAGGGCAAACCCTGCGCTCACGCCACCCAACACCATTCGAGCCAGACCACCAGATCGTAAAAACTTTAAAGAAAAACAAGCGGCCAGCAAAACCATCGCGACGAGCAGGCCCGGACGGGCCAGCAACGTCTGATAGACAAGGCGATACCGCGTTGCATCGAGGCCGGCAAGTTCCAGCCGCGAGACAATTTCTGGCAGCGACCAGAATGACACAGCCTGCCCTGGCCCAAGGGCTGAACGGACCTCGTCTACCGTGAGGTTGCTGGCCAGCAGATAGGTCTCGTAATTGCCCGGTTCGACATCCAGGGAGACGACGCGCGCCTGCCGGAATCGCCAGAATCCGGACTGCAGTTCCGCTTCCGTCGCCTCGATGCGCTCAAGCAACTGGTTGCGGTCATCCATCACATAGACCGAGGCACCGAGAAGCACGTTGCGTTCCGCATCAAAGGCCGTGGCACGGATGATCGCCTCGCCATCGACAGAGCGTTGGCGCAACCAGACGGCGTTGCCGAGATTCGCGCCCCCACGCCGGAAGATATGGGCTTCCAACGCGTTGGCCTGATCCTTCAGGCTGGTCGAAACGGGGTTGTACACGGTCGTCACGAAAATGCCGGTCAGCAGCGCCACCAGCAGGGCGGGCGTCAGGAATTGCCACGCGGAAATGCCGGCCGAACGGGCAATCACCAGTTCCAGCCGGCGTGAAAGGCCAATGAAAGTCACCATTCCGCCAAACAACATGCCGAACGGGATCACCTGCTCGGCGGTTGCTGGCGTCCGGAACAGGGCGAGCCGGGCCATCGTGCCGGCTCCGGCACCGACGGCATCGCCGGCGCGGCGCATCAGCTCGACGAAATCAAGCATGTAGATCAGCACAAAGACCGTGCCGAACACGACCAGCATCGCTCCGGCGAAACGACGCGCGAAGTAGAACCCGAGGGTTGAGCCGATCATGAAGCCGCCCCGGCACGCTGGGGCAGTCGCCGTTCGATCCAGCCGGAAAGGCGCGCCACCAGCGCGGATTCACGCTGGGTCGTCGGCCAGAAGGTCCGGTAGGCGTAGACCGTGCCGAAAATTGTCGTCGTGATCGGCACGAGATACATCAGCCATACACCGGCCTGGCTACGGACCGCGAGACCCGCTGCAGCGAACCCGGCGATCCGCATCAGGATCAGCGCCGCCACGGCTCCGGCTATTGCTGTGCCACGCCCCTGCCGGGTGGTGCGCGCATTGCCCAGCGCGGCAAAGGCAATCGCCAGCGTGGCGAGCGGGTAGAGCGGGTTGGTCAGCCGGTCATGCAGCTCGGCCCGGAATCGCCCGTAGATTGACCGGACGAAGGGGTCATTGCGGTCGAGGTTCAGCAATTCCCAGGTCCGGCGTTCGCGCGGCTTGTACTGGATGACGCCGCCGCCTTGCTCGAACTGGTCGAGATCGAACACATAGCGCTCGAAGGCGATGATCGCGCTCTCGCGGGCGCCCTGCTGCTGCCGCTGCATCGAGCCTTGCTCGAGCAGGAGATAGGTCGAGCCTTCGACCTCCGTGACCACGCCGCGTGCTGCGAGATAGGTGGCCGAGGTCTTCGGGTCGCGGGAATCGTGGATCATGACGCCGCCCATGGCCCCGCCGGGCAGGCGCTCGCGGTAATGGAACACGATCCCCTGGTCGAGCGTGATGAACTTGCCCTCCTGGATGATCCGCGTGACGACATCGGCGCGGATCTTCGTGATGAGGGTCCGGAGCGAGCGGAAGCTCTCCGGCATGGCGTACAGCGTCATGAATCCGACCGTCATCGAGACCAGGACGGTCAGGATCGCCAGCGGCTTCAGAAGGTTGCGCGGCGGGATCCCGGCCGCATTCATCACGATCAGCTCGCTGTCACCGTTAAGGCGGTTCAGTGTGTAGAGCACAGCCACGAACAGCGCGATCGGGGCAATCACCATGACAAGGGCAGGAAGTCCGTAGAAAGTCACCTGGAAGAAGACGAGCAATGACTGCCCCTTGCCGGTCACGAGGTTCAGCTCGCGCAGCGCCTGCGTCAGCCAGATGATCGCCGTCAGCGCCACCAGCCCCATCAGGAAGGCGAAGCTCGCGATTCGGAAAATGTAGCGCTCGATCAGCGACATCGCATTCCTTTCTCCCAGCCTTCTTGACCCGAAATCGCGGCGTCGGCAAGGCGCGGCAGGAGGAACGCCGGACATCATGTCACAGCCCGCCTGTCATCCGCCTTGCAGTGCGGCGAATTCCGCTCCACCTTCGCTCGTGGGAATCGATAGACGTTCCGGCACAGGCTGCCGGCACAAGGGTAGGGAAACGCCATGTCCAGTGCGCTGAAAGTTGCAATTGCCGGCCTCGACGAGGCCATCGGGGATGTCCTCGTCGTGCTCGTCGGGAAGGATGGCAAGCTTGGTCCGGAAGCCACCAAGCGACTGGGCAAGGCGGGTGCGGCGCGCATAGCGGCGGCTGCAGAAGCCGAGACCTTTGCCGGAAAATCCGGTGCGGGGCTCTCGCTGCCGGCCGAGGCCGGCTTCCGGGACAAGTCCACCCATGTGGTGCTGGTCGGCATGGAGATCGCCGAAGGACAGAAACAGGATTTCCTCAAGCTGGGCGGCCAGATCCTCGGCAAGCTGCCCAAGGGCCGCAATGCCAGCGTGCTCGCGGCCGGGCCCGACGGTGCTGTCGCGCCGGAAGCCGTTGCCGACATGGCCCTCGGGATGAAATTGGCGGCCTATCGCTTTGATCGCTACCAGACCCAGAAGAAGGGTGACGATGCCGACGCCCCCGCAGCCGGGGCCGTCACGCTGCTGGCAGAAAATGCTGCCGCCGCGCGGCGCGAGCTGAAGACACGGGACGCGGTCTATTCGGGCGTGACCCTCGCGCGGGACCTCGTGAACGAGCCGCCGAATGTCCTGACGCCGACCGAATTCGCCAACCGTGCCGCCGCGCTCGAGAAACTCGGCGTCGAAATCGACATTCTCGACGAGAAGGCGATGAAAAAGCTCGGCATGCGCGCCCTGCTCGGGGTCGGTCAGGGCTCGGAACAGGAAAGCCGGGTCGTCATCATGAAATGGCTCGGTGCCAAGGACGAGAAGGCTCCGCCCGTCGCGTTCATTGGCAAGGGCGTTGTCTTTGATACCGGCGGCATTTCGATCAAGCCCGCGCAGGGCATGGAAGACATGAAGGGCGACATGGCCGGAGCGGCCGCCGTGGTCGGGCTGATGCATGCCCTCGCGTCGCGCAAGGCCAAGGCCAACGTCATCGGCGCGATCGGCCTTGTCGAGAACATGCCTGACGGCAATGCCCAGCGCCCCGGCGACATCGTGACCTCGATGTCCGGCCAGACCATCGAGATCATCAATACCGATGCGGAAGGCCGCCTCGTCCTTGCCGATGTGCTCTGGCACGTGAAGCAGAAATACAACCCGAAATTCATGGTCAATCTCGCCACGCTGACCGGGGCGATCATGGCGGCGCTCGGGCAGGAACATGCCGGCCTGTTCTCGAACAATGACGATCTCGCCGCGAACCTGCTCAAGGCCGGCACCGCCACGGGCGAGAAGCTCTGGCGCATGCCGCTCGGCCCGGAATACGACAAGATCATCGACTCGAAATTCGCGGATGTGAAGAATTCCGGCGGTCGCTATGGCGGCGCCATCACGGCCGCGCAGTTCCTGCAACGCTTTGTCGATGGCTGCCCCTGGGCCCATCTCGACATTGCCGGCACGGCCATGTCCTCGCCCTCGACCGACATCAACAAGAGCTGGGGGTCGGGCTTCGGCGTGCGCCTGCTCGACCGGCTGGTGGCCGAGAACTACGAAGGCTGACGGGGCGAGGCGCGGGGCCGCATGGCCGAGATCCTGTTCTACCATCTGCAGGGCCAGCGTCTCGAAGCGGCCCTGCCGCTCCTGCTCGAGAAGGCCCTGGAAAAGGGCTGGAACGCCGTCATCCGCTCCGGATCGGCCGAACGGCTTGCCGTGCTTGACGAAACGCTCTGGTCCTATCGGGAAGACAGCTTCCTGCCTCATGGCCGGGAGGAGGAGGGGGATGCCGAGCATCAACCGATCCTGCTGACCACGGGCGATTGCCTCGCGAACAATCCGGAAGTGCTCTTTCTGGTCGACCGGGCACCCTTGCCTGCGCAATACCCGTTCGAGCGGGTCGTGCTGATGTTTGACGGGGACGATCCGGAAGCCGTCGATCTCGCCCGCTCTGCCTGGAAGACGGTCAAGGCGCTTGGCCATCCCGCTACGTACTGGCAGCAGGATAATGGCCGCTGGGTGAAAAAGGCCTGATCCCTAACGCTGCGCCGTCGCCAGAAGCCCGCCGATCCCTACAAACATGCCGCCGGTTATGCGGTTGAAGGTCCGCGCATGGCGGCTGAGCCAGGGCGCGATCTTCTGCGCGGCGAAGGCCAGCATCAGCTCGTAGAGGATCTCGACGAGAACGAAAGTGCCGCCGAAAATCGCCAGATTCGCGAGAAATCCGGTCCCGGGCACCATGAATTGCGGCAGGAAGGCAGCGAAGAAGATCAGCGCTTTCGGGTTGGAGGCCGCGACAAGGAAACCCTGCTTGAAAAGGCTCGCGCCGCTTTCGGTCCGGCCGGCACCATCGGCAGCCTCGGCGCGCACCAGGGTCGGCGGGGCACGCCACAGGCGGATGCCAAGATAAACGAGGTAGGCTGCGCCAACCCATTTGGCGAGCGTGAAGGCCTGCTCACTGGCCGCCAGCAACGCCCCGAGCCCGGCCAGCGACGCCGCGATCAGGATCAGGAAGCCGAGGCCGCCCCCCAGCACCGTGAAGATGGTCTTGCGGAAGCCATGCTGGACGCCATGGGTGAGCGAAAGGAGCCCGTTTGGGCCGGGCGTGAGCGACAGCCCGATCGCCGCCGCGAAATAGACCAGCCAGATTTCGAAGCTCATGGGGGCACCCGGTACAAGAAAGACTCACAAAGCTTAGCCGACCGCCTCGATCTCCGCCATCACCTCGAGCCACTCCTCCTCGATCGCGGCGAGACGTTCAGCGAGGGCGGCCCTGTCGCGCGCGATCTGTACGGCCCGTTCCGGGCTCTTGGCGAAAGTATCCGGTGCTGCCAGCACCTCATCTGCCCGGGCGAGGAGCGTTTGCAGCTTCTCCATTTGGGCTTCGAGAAGGCGGGACTTTTCCCGGAGCGGCTTGATGTTCTGTCGCTTCTCCGCCGCCTGTCGTCGCTGCTCAGCCTGGCCACTGGCCTCGCGATCAACCGGTCCCTCGGCATTCTGGCTGCCACGGGCGGTGATGATCATCGTCTCGTAGTCGTCGAGATCGCCGTCGAAGGTCTTCACCACACCCTCCGCAACGAGCCAGAGCCTGTCGCAGGAAGCGTCGAGAATGGCACGGTCATGGCTGACGATGATCACCGCGCCCTTGTATTCCGCCAGCGCCTCGACCAGCGCCTCGCGCATCGGAATGTCGAGATGGTTGGTCGGTTCGTCGAGAATGAGCAGATGCGGCCCGTAAAACGCAGCAAGCCCGAGCAGCAGCCGCGCCTTCTCGCCGCCGGAGAGCCGGGCAATCGGCGTATCGGCCTTGTCGACGCCGAAGCCGAGCTGCGCAGTCCGGGCGCGGATCTGCGCTTCGCCGGATTGCGGCGGCATCTTCCGGCGCACCAGCGCATAGGGGGTCTCGGTGGCATCCAGCTCATCGAGCTGATGCTGCGCGAAGTAAGCGACACTGAGCTTCGGCGAGCGGCGGACATCGCCCTGGAGAGGAGCAAGCCGACCGGCAATCAGCTTGACCAATGTCGACTTGCCATTGCCGTTCTGTCCGAGCAGCCCGATCCGGTCATCCTCAGCGATTGACAGCGTAAGATTGCGCAGGACCACCCGCTCGCCATAGCCCGCTACCGCCCGGTCCATGGTGACAATCGGCGGCGAGAGTGGCTTTTCGGGATTGGGCAGGTGCAGGCGGGCTGCTTCCTCGCGGGCGAAGACGGCCACCGGGCCCAGTTTCTCCAGCTGCTTCACACGGCTTTGGGCCTGCTTGGCCTTGCTCGCCTTGGCCTTGAACCGGTCGATGAAGGCCTGAAGATGGGCGCGCTGTGCGGCGACCTTGTCGGCTTCCTTCTCCGCCAGCATCGCCTTTTCGGCCCGTTGGCGGGCGAAGAGCGAGTAATTGCCGCGATAGAAGGTCATCTTGCCGCGATCGAGATGCAGGATCGCATCGCAGACCGAGTCCAGGAATTCCTTGTCGTGGCTGACAACGAGCAGGGTATGCGGATAGCGGCGCAGATGCGATTTCAGCCAGATCGCGCCTTCGATATCGAGATAGTTGGTCGGTTCGTCGAGCAGCAGCAGGTCGGGCTCGAGGAACAGCATCGCCGCGAGGCTGACACGCATCCGCCAGCCGCCCGAGAAATCCGAGCACGGCCGGGCCTGGTCCTCGTGGCTGAATCCGAGGCCGGACAGGATGGCAGCCGCACGGGCCGGCGCGGCATGGGCGCCGATATCCGTCAGGCGGATCTGGATTTCCGCGATGCGGGCCGGGTCGGTCGCGGTTTCCGATTCCGCCAGCAGAGAGGCGCGCTCGGTATCAGCCGCGAGCACATAATCAAGCAGGCTGACCGGCCCGCCCGGGGCTTCCTGCGCGACATGGCCCATCCGCGCACCGCGCGGCAACGAGAACGTACCGCTTTCCGGCGCGATTTCGCCGAGCAGGAGGCGGAACAAGGTCGACTTTCCACACCCGTTCCGCCCGACCAGCCCGCAGCGCGCCCCGTCCGGCAACGTGACCGAGGCGGAATCGATCAAGAGGCGCGGCCCGAGGCGATAGGTGAGTTCGGACAAGGTGAGCATCGGCGCGATATGCCCGAACCTCGGCCGGCTGGCCAGCCTTCCCGTGCAACAGCCTCGCGAAATGATCGGGCAGGGCGGCCGAATGCCTCGCTGGAAGCAGCCGCCGCATGCTGCGCTGCAGAAATCTCGGCTTCCCACCATTGAACGTCACCGCAGGCCCCGCTATAGAGCCGCCGAGACCAATCCGAAGAGGCAAGAGGATTCCATGGCCATTCAACGCACGTTCTCGATCATCAAGCCGGACGCGACCGAGCGGAACCTCACCGGCGCGATCAACGCGGTCATCGAGGAATCGGGCCTGCGCATCATCGCCCAGAAGCGGATCATCATGGCGCGCCGTGAGGCAGAAGCCTTCTACGCTGTCCACAAGGAGCGGCCCTTCTTCGGCGAGCTCGTCGACTTCATGGTCTCCGGCCCGGTTGTCGTGCAGGTTCTGGAAGGCGAGAACGCCGTCCTGCGCTATCGCGATGTGATGGGCGCCACCAACCCGGCCAATGCCGCCGAAGGCACGATCCGCAAGCGTTTCGCCCGTTCGATCGGCGAGAACTCGGTGCACGGCTCGGATTCGCCGGAAAATGCAGCGATCGAGATCGCCCAGTTCTTCTCGGGCAACGAAATCGTCGGCTGACGAACAGCCTCGACGCGGACATTCAAGGCCGGGCTTCTGCCCGGCCTTTTTCGTTTCAGCAGGACGATTGATGGATCGGCGAGAAAGTTTGATTGGTCGAGGGCGCTGAAACGACGGATAACACGGGCATCTCCTGATGGTTTTCGAGGTTTTTCTTTGCCCTTCCGTGATATTTCACTTGCGGTCCTGGTTGTCTTCGTCTGGGGCGTGAATTTCGTCGCCATCAAGATCGGCGTCCAGGATGTTCCGCCCCTGCTGCTGACGGCCCTCCGCTTCTTCTTCACGGCCCTGCCGGCCGTGTTCTTCATCCCGCGGCCAGCGGTCGGCTGGTGGACGCTCGCCGCCTTCGGCATCCTGCTCGGCGTCATCAAGTTCGGGCTGATCTTCTCGGCCGTAAAGCTCGGCATGCCCGCTGGCCTGACCTCGCTCGTCACCCAGGTGCAGGTCTTCTTCACGATGGCGCTCGCCTACCTGCTGCTGGGGGAACGACCGACCCCGTTCCAGGTGCTGGGCGCGGCAATCGGCTTCGGGGGCATCGCCATCGTGGCCGTCGAGCGCTTCCACGGCGCGACCTTCCTGCCTTTCCTGATGCTGATGGGCGGGGCAATGAGCTGGGCCTCGGCCAATATGGTCATCAAGAAGGCCGGGCGTGTGAATATGCTCGCCTTCCTCGTCTGGGCCAGCCTGTTCGCGCCGGCTCCTCTCTTTCTCGCCTCGCTGGCCATCGATGGCTGGCCGGCCATCCAGGCCAGCTTGTCGCCGCCCAGCCTTGCCAGCGTGCTTTCGCTGGCCTTCATTGTCCTGCCCTCGACGCTGTTCGCCTTCGCGGTCTGGAATGACCTGCTCCAGCGCTACTCGACCGGGACGGTCACGCCTTTCGCGTTGCTGGTGCCGGTTTTCGGCCTGCTCAGTGGTAGCGTTCTTCTCGGCGAGGATTTCTCCTTTCTCGCCATGATCGGCAGCGCTGTTGTGTTTGCGGGTCTGATGATCAATGTTTTTGGCGATCGGCTGGGCCGCGCCCGGCCCGCCCTGAGGTAGCCCCATGAACGCACCCGTGACGTCGATCTTCCGCCCCTCGGTCTGCCCCCATGATTGCCCGAGTGCCTGCTCGCTGGATGTCGAGGTGCTGCCGAACAACCGGATCGGCAAGGTCCGTGGCCTTGCCAGCCAGACCTATACGGCCGGCGTGATCTGCGCGAAGGTCGCGCGCTATGCCGAGCGGATCCATCATCCGGAAAGGCTTATGGAGCCGATGATCCGTTCCGGCCCGAAAGGCAGCGGCCAGTTCCGACCGATCAGCTGGGATGAGGCGCTCGACCGTACCGCGGAAGCCTTCCTCGATGCCGAGAAGCGTTACGGCAGCGAGTCCGTCTGGCCGTATTTCTATGCCGGCACGATGGGGCTGGTGATGCGCGATGGCATCAACCGGCTGCGCCATGTGAAGCGCTATTCCGGCATGTATGACACGATCTGCACCAACATGGCCTGGACCGGCTATGTCGCCGGCACGGGCCGCCTTGCCGGGGTCGATCCGCGCGAAATGGCCAAGTCCGATTGTGTTGTCATCTGGGGCACGAATGCCGTGCATACCCAGGTCAATGTGATGACCCATGCCATGCGCGCCCGGAAGGAGCGCGGCGCGCCGATCATCGTTGTCGACGTCTACATGAACGAGACGATGCGGCAGGCGGATATTCCGCTTCTCGTCCGGCCGGGCACCGATGCTGCTCTGGCTTGCGGGATCATCCATGTCCTGCTGCGTGATGGCCTCGCCGACCGGGACTATCTCGCCCGACTGACCGATTTCTCCCCCGAAACCGAGGCGCATTTCGCCGCCCGCACACCGGAATGGGCCGAAGCGATCTGCGGCGTTCCCGCCGCCGAGATCGAATCCGTGGCCAGGCTGCTCGGCGAGAAGCGGCGTTGCTTCTTCCGGCTCGGGTATGGCTTCGCCCGGCAGCGCAACGGCGCGGTCAACATGCATGCTGCGCTGTGCATCCCGACCTTGCTCGGTGCCTGGCAATACGAGGGCGGCGGCGCCTTCCATTCCAATTCCGGCACCTATGGCGTGGCCAAACGGATGATCGAGGGGCTGGACGCGCTTGATCCGAAGATCCGATGGCTCGACCAGTCCCGCATCGGCCCGATCCTGACCGGCGATGCCGAGGCGCTGAAAAACGGCCCGCCTGTCATGGCAATGCTGATCCAGAACACCAATCCGGTCTCTGTGGCTCCGGAGCAGCGCCTTGTCCGCAAAGGGTTTGCCCGGGAGGATCTTTTCACGGTCGTCCACGAGCAGTTCATGACAGAAACAGCCGAAATGGCGGACATCATCCTGCCCGCCACGATGTTCATGGAGCATGACGACCTCTACCAGGGCGGCGGGCATACCCATCTGATGCTCGGCCCGAAGCTGGTCGAGCCGCCGGGCCAGTGCCGGACCAACCATGATGTGATTGTCGCCCTGGCGCAGCGCCTCGGCGCCGAGCATCCCGGCTTCGGAATGTCCCCGCGCGAACATATCGACTGGGCCTTGCAGAACGGCAATCGCGGAACGCTGGCTGAACTCGAGCGCGAAGGTTTTGTCGATACCGACCCGCCTTTCGAATCGGCCCATTTCCTCAAGGGTTTCGGCCATCGCGAGGGCAAATTCCGCTTCTCGCCGGACTGGCGGAAAATCCCGCTGAAGAGCGACGGCCTGATGGGCCCTTGGCAGGATATGCCCGCTTTGCCGGATCATTGGTCCGTCATCGAGGAAGCTACTGCCGAATTCCCGTTCCGGCTGGTCACGGCGCCGGCGCGGTCTTTCCTGAACTCCAGTTTCACCGAGACACCGGGGTCGAAAAAGCGGGAAGGGCAGCCGGCCCTGATGATCCACCCGGAAGATGCTGCCGCGCTCGGCGTAGTCGAGGGGGACCTGCTCCGCGTCGTCAATCCGCGCGGCGATGTCGAACTGGGGGTGAAGCTTTTCGACGGGCTGCGCCGCGGCGTGGTGATCGCCGAGGGTATCTTCCCCAACAAGGCCCATCGCCGGGGCGAGGGGATCAACGTGCTGACCGGCTCCGACCCCACAGCACCGCGCGGCGGGGCGGCCTTCCACGACAACCGGGTCCGGCTGGAAAAGGTGATCCTTGCCTCATCCTGACAGAAGCTGTCAGGATGCCGGCCCATAGAGAGCCATGGCCCGGTCCGAACGCCTGCTGACCCTGACACAAGCCCTGCGCCGCCGGCGTCGCCCGGTCACGGCAGCAACTTTGGCTGCGGAATTGCAGGTTTCGGAGCGGACGATCTACCGCGATGTCGCCAGCTTGCAGGGCACAGGGGTGCCGATCCGGGGCGAGGCCGGTATCGGCTATATCCTCGAGCCGGGCTATGACCTGCCGCCGCTGATGCTGACGCCGGAAGAGGGCGAGGCGCTGATGCTCGGCGCGCGCTTCGTCCGCGAGCGGGGCGACCCGGAACTGCGCCGCATTATCGACGACGCCATCGCCAAGATCGAGGCAGTCCTGCCGGAATCGACCCGCCTTTCCCTGCGGGAAGCGCCGCTCTATGCCCCGCTCTATGGCAGCCTGCCTCTTGACCGGATCTCGACCAGCCAGATGCGGCGTGCCGTGCGCGACAACCGCAAGCTGCGGATCGGCTACCGCGATCCCAACGGGCAGGAAACCGAACGCACCGTCTGGCCGGTCCTGCTCGGCTATTTCGAACGGAGCCGCGTGCTGATCGGCTTCTGCGAATTGCGTCAGGATTTCCGGACCTTCCGGACCGACCGGATCGAGACGATCCAAGTGCTGGAAGAGAGGCCGCCGCTTCGGCGGGCCGTCCTGCTGCGGCAATGGGAGAAGCATGTCGCCGAGCAGGAATGGGGCCGGCAGGATTGCGCCTCAGGCGCGCCGTAGCACCCGCTGCCTCTCGATGGCCAGCGAATCCGACGCCAGCAGACGGAGCGTTTCCGGATAGATCCGGTGTTCCTGTTCCAGTACACGGGCGGCGAGACTGGCCTCGGTATCATCGTCGAGCACCGGCACGGCAGCCTGCAGGATGATCGGGCCCTCATCCATGCCGGGCGTGACGAAATGCGTCGTGCAGCCATGCAGCTTCACGCCTGCTTCCAGCGCGCGGGCATGGGTATCGAGGCCTTTGAAGGACGGCAGGAGGGCAGGGTGGATATTGATCATCCGCCCCAGCCATTGCGTGCAGAATTCGGCCGTCAGCAGCCGCATGAAGCCGGCGAGGCAGACAATCTCGACCCGATGCGCGACCAGCACATCCTGCATCGCAGCATCGAAGGCCGCCCGGTCCTTGCCATAGGCCTTGTGCTCGACGACGGCGGTGGTGATCCCGGCCTCACGGGCGAAAGCAAGACCTCCGGCTTCCGCCTTGTTCGAAAGGACGAGTACGATCTCGGCCGGAAAACCGGGGGTACGCGCGGCCCGGACAAGCGCTTCCATATTGGAGCCGCGCCCGGAAATCAGGATGGCGACGCGCTTCTTCTGCCGGTCGCGCATCATTTCAGAGAGCCAGTGTCCCGCGCGGCCGCACGAGCGGCTCGCCCGTGGCATCGATCAGCGTGCCGACGACAGAGACCTGCTCGCCCGCTTCCTGCAGGCTGGCGGTGACGCGCCCGGCTTCGGCCGGATCGACCACGATCACCATCCCGATCCCGCAATTGAAGGTCCGGAGCATTTCCGTCACGGCCACGCCACCGGTCCGCGCCAGCCAGCCAAAGACGCGCGGCGGGCGGATGGCGCCGAGATCGAGATCGACGCCGAGCCCCTTGGGCAGGACGCGCGGGATATTGTCGATAAAGCCACCGCCGGTAATGTGGGCCAGCGCCTTGATGCCGCCGCCGGCCGGGCCGCGCAGGGCCGCGAGCAGTGACTTCACGTAGATCCGCGTCGGCTCGAGCAGGGCATCGCCGAGGCTGCGCTCCGCCGCGAAGGGAGCCGGCGCGTCCCAGGGGAGGCCGGACAGGGTGACAATCTTCCGCACCAGTGAATAGCCGTTGGAATGGACGCCGGAAGAGGCCAGCCCGAGCAGCACATCGCCGGGGCGGATCTGGTCGAGACGCGGCAGCAGCGCATCACGCTCGGCGGCGCCGACCGCAAAACCGGCGAGGTCGTAATCCTTCTCGGCATAAAGGCCCGGCATTTCTGCCGTCTCGCCGCCGATCAGCGCCGCACCGGCCTGACGGCAGCCCTCGGCAATGCCGCGGACAATGGCGACGCCCAGCTCCGGTGTCAGCTTGCCTGTCGCGAAATAGTCGAGGAAGAACAGCGGCTCCGCACCCTGCACGATCAGGTCGTTGACGCACATGGCGACAAGGTCGATGCCGATCGTCTCGTGCCGGCCGCTCTCGATCGCGATCTTGACCTTGGTGCCGACGCCATCGTTCGCCGCGACCAGAATCGGATCGCGAAAGCCCGCCGCCTTGAGATCGAACAGCCCACCGAATCCGCCGATCTCGGCATCGGCGCCGGGGCGGCGCGTTGCGCGGACGAGCGGCTTGATCTCCTCGACCATGGCATTCCCGGCATCGATATCGACACCGGCTTCGGCATAGGTCAGTCCATTGGTCGGAGGCTGGGTCGCCATCGGAGATACTCGCGGCTTGTCGCAGGTTTGGCTGGGAACAACCGCAACCGGGCGGAAAATGCAACCCCGATTGCCGGCATCCGGGCCGATTGCGGGGGATTTGACGCTTCCGCCGTGCTGAGCCATGAGTATCGGCGGATGGAGCCGCCTCACCATGACCATCGCCAATGCTCTGACCCTCCTGCGTCTCTGCCTGATCCCGCTGATTGTCGTCATGATCGTCGAGGGGCGCTTCGCCTGGGCAACGGTGATCTTCATCATCGCCGGCATTACCGATGCGCTCGATGGCTATCTCGCCCGCAAGCTCGACCAGCGCACGGAGATCGGCGCCTATCTCGACGCCCTTGCCGACAAGGCACTGATCGCCTGCAGCTTCATCGCGCTGGTTTCGGTCAAGATGGTGCCGTTCTGGCTCGTCGTCCTGGTAATCTTCCGCGATCTGATGATTGTGGGAGCCGTGGTGATCGCCTGGCTGATGAACAATCCGATCGCGATCGAGCCGATGCGCGTCTCGAAGGCCAATACGGCCGCCCAGATTGTCGCGGTCAGCACCACGCTGGCCGTAACGGGATTCGCGATTCCGCTGCCGCCGATCGTGCTCACGCTGATCTATGCGCTGGTCGCCACCTTGACGGTGGTTTCCGTCGCAGCCTATTTCGCACGATGGTTCCGGCATATGGCCGAATGATCCTGGGGAGACAGGCATGACCCTGCAGCGACAGATCGGGTTCTGGGTCCTGTGCCTCGCCGGCGTTGCCCTGTTCCTCTACGCCTTTTCGGGGATCCTGATGCCCTTCGTGGCCGCCTTGATCCTCGCTTATCTGCTCGACCCGCTGGTCGACTGGCTGGAGCGGCGCGGCATGAGCCGGCTGGTCGGCACTTGTCTCGTCCTGTTGCTCTTCGTGCTGTTGTTCGTCGTCGTTTTGCTGGCGGTCGTTCCGCTGATGTTCAACCAGCTTTCGGCGTTGATCGCCAAGATGCCCGATTATGTCGGCCGCCTTCAGGTCGTGCTGACCGAACAGGGCGGCGCGCTGATCGAACGCTTCGGCGGCCCCGACCGGCTCAAGGAAATCCAGGGCCAGCTTTCGTCGGGTCTGGGCGATGCCGCGCGCTGGCTCGGGAGCTTTGTGACGTCGCTGCTCTCCGGAGGGCAGGCCATTCTCGGCCTCGTCTCGCTGCTGGTGCTGACGCCGGTCGTGGCCTTCTACATGATCCTCGACTGGGACCGGATGGTCGGAAAGCTCGATTCCTGGCTCCCGCTGGTTCATCGCGACACGATCCGTGACCTTGTCCGCGAGATGGATGCCTCGGTCGCCGGTTTCCTGCGCGGACAGGCGACAATCTGCTTCCTGCTCGGGCTGTTCTACGCGATCGGGCTCAGCCTTGCCGGGCTGAATTTCGGCTTCGTGATCGGCATCATTGCCGGGCTGATCAATTTCATCCCCTTCGTCGGTTCGCTGACCGGCCTTGTCCTCTCGGTCGGTGTCGCCATTGCCCAGTTCTGGCCGGACTGGACGATGGTTGTCGTCGTCATCGGCATCTTTGCCGCCGGGCAGTTCATCGAGGGCAACATCCTGCAGCCGAAGCTGCTCGGCAATGCCGTCGGGCTGCATCCTGTCTGGCTGATGTTTGCACTGCTCGCCTTCGGCTCGCTTTTCGGCTTTGTCGGAATCATGCTCGCCGTACCGCTGGCTGCGATCATCGGCGTGCTCGTCCGGTTCGGCATCCGGCAATATCTCGCGAGCCCGCTCTTCCATGGATACCGCCTCCCGGCGGAACCGCCGACGGAAACCTTCGATCCGTGAGCCGGGACGACCAGTTTCTTCTTCCGCTGGATTCAGCCCCGCGTTTCGGGCGGGAGGATTTCCTTGTCGGGCCCGCCAACGAGGCTGCCTTCGCCCATATCGAGCGCTGGCCACGCTGGCTGTCGCCGGCTGCGATCATCATCGGCCCTCCGGGCAGTGGCAAATCCCATCTCGCCACGATCTTCGCCCAGGAATCGGGTGCGCGAATTCTCCGGGCAGATCATCTCGATCGGGGGGATGTACCCCATCTCGCTCGTTCCCGCGCGCTTGTTCTGGAGGATGCCGATCGCCATCCGGCAGAGGAGGTCGCCCTGTTCCACCTCCTGAACCTCGCGCGGGAAGCTGGCCAGTCGCTCGTGATCACAGCGCGGCTCCCGCCGGATCAATGGGGCATCCGCACGCCGGACCTGCTCTCGCGCCTCCGGGCGCAGCCGCTCCTGACCCTTGCCGAACCGGAGGACAGCCTTCTCGCCGGCCTGTTCGTCAAGCATTTCGCTGACCGGCAGATCCAGGTCGATGCGCAGATCGTGTCTTACGCCCTTGCGCGGATCGAGCGTTCCTACGGGGCTGTCCAGGCCCTTGTTGCCGCGCTCGACCACCAGTCGCTGCTGCGGAAGAAGCCCGTCAGCCGGGCCATGGTGGCCGAGATCCTCGGCAGCCGGATGGCGGACGAAGAAGACGATGACGATACCTGACGCGGCAGGGGCCAAAGCCGGTTTTTTTGCCTCCCGCGTGACAAGGCTGGTGACCTGTCGTTGAACTGTCATATTCTGCGATCAATCCAGAGCGCGAGAATGCCTCCGCAAACAGCAGGACGGACCGCAACCATGCCCATTTCGCAAGATGTCAGCGGCCTGTCGCCGGAAGAGCTGGCGAATCATCCATCGCGTTTCGTGAACCGGGAGCTGTCCTGGCTGCAATTCAACCGGCGGGTGATGGAAGAGGCCGGGAATGCCGGGCATCCGTTGCTGGAGCAACTGCGGTTCCTGTCGATCTCGGCCAACAATCTCGACGAGTTTTTCATGGTCCGCGTCTCGGGGCTGATCGAGCAGATGATTGCCGGGGTCCAGACAACGTCCGACGACGGATTGACCCCCGAACAGGCCCTTGAGTTGATCAATGCCGAGGTCGAAGCGCTGACAGCAGACCAGCAGGATCGCTGGCGGCGGCTGAAAGTGGCGCTTGAAGGCGAACGGATCACCGTCGTCAATCCGATCGACCTGACGGATGAAGACGAGGGCTTCCTGCGCGAACATTTCCTCGCCGCGATCTTTCCGACGCTGACGCCGCTCGCCATCGACCCGGCTCATCCCTTTCCCTTCATCCCCAATCTCGGCTTCTCGCTCGCGCTGATCCTGACCCGCCAGAGCGATGGGCGCAGCCTCCGCGCGCTGATCCGCATGCCGCAGAAGCTGGAGCGCTTCATCCGCCTCCCGGACCGCGATGGCGCTGCCCGCTTCATCTTGCTGGATCAGGCGATGACGCTTTTCATCCCGAGCCTTTTCCCCGGCTATTCGGTCAAGGGGATCGGCGCCTTCCGGGTGATCCGCGACAGCGACATCGAAATCGAGGAAGAGGCCGAGGATCTGGTCCGCACCTTCGAGACCATGCTGAAGCAGCGCAAGCGTGGCGTCGTCATCCGGCTCGAACTCGAAGCCTCCATGCCGGAGGAACTGAGAAATTTCGTGGCGCACGAACTTCGGGTGAAGCCGCGCGAAGTCTTCGTCGTCGACGGCATGATTGCCCTGAATGATCTGTCGCAGCTTGTCGGGATTGACCGGCCGGACATCAAGTTCGTGCCCTATGCCCCCCGCTTTCCGGAGCGCGTGCGCGAGCATGGCGGCGATTGCTTCGCCGCGATCCGCCAGAAGGACCTCGTGGTGCACCACCCCTACGAGAGCTTTGACGTGGTGGTGAATTTCCTCGAACAGGCTGCCACCGATCCGGCCGTCGTCGCCATCAAGCAAACGCTCTATCGCACCTCCTCGAACAGCCCCATCGTCCGGGCACTGTCCGAAGCGGCCGAGGCCGGCAAGAGCGTGACGGCGCTGGTCGAGCTGAAGGCCCGGTTCGACGAGGAAGCCAATATCCGCTGGGCGCGCGACCTCGAACGCGCCGGCGTGCAGGTGGTCTATGGCTTCATCGAGCTGAAGACCCATGCAAAGCTCAGCCTCGTTGTCCGGCGCGAAGCTGGCGGGCTGACGACCTATTGCCATGTCGGCACGGGCAATTACCACCCGATCACGGCCAAGATCTACACCGACCTGTCCTATTTCACGGCCGATCCGATCATCGGGCGGGATGTCGCCCGTGTCTTCAATTTCATCACCGGTTATGCCGAGCCGGCGGAACTCGAGCGGATGGCTGTTGCCCCCGTGACCGCCAAGAAGAAGCTGCTCGAGCATATCGATGCCGAAATCGGGCATGCCCGAGCCGGGCGGCAGGCGATGATCTGGGGTAAATGCAACAGCCTCGTCGATCCGGTCATCATCGACGCCCTGTACAGGGCCAGCCAGGCCGGCGTGCAGATCGACTTCGTCGTGCGGGGAATCTGTTGCCTGCGCCCGGGCATTCCCGGTTTCTCCGAGAATATCCGCGTGAAGTCGATTGTCGGTCGATTTCTGGAGCATTCGCGGATCTATGCCTTCGGCAACGGCTACGGACTGCCGCATGCCAAGGCTGTGGTCTATATCTCCTCGGCAGACCTGATGCCGCGCAATCTCGACAGGCGGGTGGAATCGCTCTGCCCGATCATGAACCCGACCGTCCATGAGCAGGTGCTCGGTCAGATCATGCAGGCCAACCTTCTCGACAACCAGCAGAGCTGGCGGGTCTTGCCGGATGGCTCGTCTTTCCGCATAACGCCGGCCGAGGGTGAGGAACCCTTCAATGCCCATCGCTACTTCATGACAAATCCGAGCCTTTCCGGTCGTGGCACATCGCTCAAACTCTCCAGCCCGCGGGCACTTACCAAGAAAAGAGCCGCAGCAGCGGAATAGCCGATGCGCTCGGCTGGCTGCGCGGAACTGATCGATGCCGATCGCCTCCATCTCGAACGGGCCGGTTGCCGTTATCGATATAGGCTCCAACTCGGTCCGGCTTGTCGCTTATGACAGGCTGAGCCGGGCGCCGGTGCCCATGTTCAATGAGAAGAGCCTGTGTGGCCTCGGCAGGAATGTCGCCGTCACGGGCCTCCTTCCGCCGGATGGGCTGGCGCAGGCGCTGGATGCCCTGAAGCGGTTTCGCGTCCTCTGCGATCTTATGCGGGTCGAGCGGCTCTTCGTCCTGGCAACGGCCGCTGCCCGCCGCGCCAGCAACGGCCAGGAATTCATCGCCAAGGTGGAAGCCATTGTCGGCGAACCTGTTTCGATCCTTGCCGGGCAGGAGGAAGCACGGTTGGCCGCGCTCGGCGTCGTTGCCGGCCTGCACCGGCCGAATGGCATTGCGGGGGATCTTGGCGGCGGCTCGCTCGAACTGATCGATATCGAGCAGGGCGAACTGGGGCAGGGGACCAGCCTGGAACTCGGCGGCCTCACCCTGCGGGATGCTTCGGGCAAGAACCTCAAGAAAGCCGCCAGGATCGTCGCGGATTCGCTCGATCGGGTGTCGATCCTTCCGCAGGCGCGCGGTCGCGATATCTTCGCGATCGGCGGCACCTGGCGGGCCATTGCCCGGCTTCACATGGCCAAGGTCGGCTATCCGCTGAATGTCCTCCACGGCTATGCAGCCAATGCCAAGGCGATCGCGGAATTCTGCCGGGACCTTCAGCGCATCGATGTGAGCACCCTGCCGGCCATCTCGGAGATTGCACGGGAGCGGCGCCCGCTCCTGGTTTACGGCGCCCTGGTGCTGGAAGAAGTTATCGAGCGGTCGGGCGCCGCGCGCTTCATGATCTCGACCAGCGGCGTGCGGGAAGGGGTGCTTTACTCGCAATTGCCGCGGGCCCTGCAGCAGCAGGATCCGCTGCTTGTCGGTGCGCGGGCCCTGAACGAACTTCACGCCCGCGATCCGGACCACGCGGATGAACTCATCGCCTGGACCGATGCTTTCGCGCGGACCGCATGGCCGGAGGAAACCCCGGGCCAGAAACGCATCCGCCATGCAGCCTGCCTTGTCTCGGAAGTCGCCTGGCGCGCGAACCCGGATTACCGGGCAGAGGAAGCGGCACGCATCGTCGCCTATGCCGCGCTGCCGGCCATCGACCATCGCGAGCGGGCATTCCTCGCAAGCGTGCAGCATGCGCGGCATGAGGGCATCAGCGAGACGATGCTGCCGCCGCTGCGCGAGTTGCTCTCGCTCTGGGAGGTCGATCAGGCCCGCGCGCTGGGCTGCCTGATCCGGGTAGCGTTCAATATCTCGGCCGGCCAGCGCGGCGTCCTGCCTTCCACACCAGTAACGGTTGAAAATGGTTCTATGATACAATCAATTCCGGCCCGGTTTTCCGACTTGTCCAACGAACGGCTCGTCGGCCGACTGAAGCAGACGGCGCGAATTCTTGGGCTGGGTTTCGAAGTACAGATTACATCCTGACTGCCGTTTTCGATTCTCAACTTGTTAAGCACATTCTTCGTATCCTGACCCCAAATGGAATCCGCCGAGGGGAAGCAAGATGCGTTTGCAAAAAATCCGACTCGGTCGTTTGTCGCTTCGGGGACAACTGACCCTCGCCATGATCGGCATCGTTCTCGGCACCGTGATCGCTGTCGCTTTCATCGGTCGCGAACGGCTGGTCTCGAAGATCGAGGAGGACATCGCCACCCGGACCTTCTGGGCCCTTCGCGTTGCCACGCGGGTTTTCGCCGAAGGAGCACCGATCTTCATCGTGGAGAAAAACGAAGCGAACGAACCGGAGCGCCTGAAGCTGACTTCGCCGGCCTCCTCCTCGCTCGATAACTTCTCGGCCCGGGAACTGACCCAGATCGTCGATTCGATCAGCGAGGCAAATCGCGGCACCGCAACAATTTTCCGCTGGCGCGACGAGAAGAAGGATTTCGAACGCATTGCAACGACCGTCAAGAAGCCCGACGGGTCACGCGCGGTCGGGACCTTCCTCGGCCAGAATGGCGTCGTCTATCCCTTCATGTTGAAGAATGAGCCCTATCGCGGCATCGCCAACATTCTCGGCGAACCCTACCAGACGGGCTACTTGCCGGTCATCGGCCCGAAAGGCGAGCCGGTCGGCATCCTTTATATCGGCATTGGCAAGATCGCCGAACTTCACGCCTCGACCGGCTATCTCGTGCGGGACCTCGCCATCGGCAGCCTTTTCGTGATGATTGTGGTGATCGGGTTTGCCTTCATGCTGACGGAACGACTGCTCCGTCCGCTCGGCAAGGTTGCCGACGCCACCAATGCTCTGGCTGGCGGGGCGGACCAGATCGACATTCCCTGCCGGGACCGGACCGACCAGATCGGCCAGATTGCCCGAGCAGTGGAGGGGTTTGCCGGAGCCGTTGGTCAACAGCGGGAACAGGAGCGCGCCAGCGTGCTCGAGGCGCAGAAAATGGCCGCGCGCAAGGCAGAAATGGATGCGCTCGTCCAGCAGTTCAGGCATTCGGTGCAGGAAACCCTGAGCAAGCTGCGGTCCGGCGCCGACAAGGTGCTGGGCACGTCGCAGGATATCCGCCAGGTCGTGGCGCAGGCCAGCGATCGTGTCAGTGACGGCGTCACTGCAGCCGAAGACGGTGCCGGCGCGATTGCCGAAGTCGCGACCGCAACGAATCAGTTTGCCAGCTCAATTGCCGAAATCGCTGCACGCTCGAATGATGCCGCTGCAGTGGTCCGCAAGGCCGCCGATACCGGCAAGCATGCCGAGGCCATCGCAACCGAGCTTTCGACGGCCGTCGAAAAGATTTCAACGGCCGTCGCCTTCATTTCGTCGATTGCGAGCCAGACGAACCTGCTCGCGCTGAATGCGACAATCGAGGCGGCCAGGGCTGGTGAAGCCGGCAAAGGATTTGCTGTCGTTGCTTCGGAAGTGAAGGAATTGTCGAACGGCACGTCACGCGCTGCGACCGAAATTGCCGAACTGGTGAAGAGCATCGAGAACGTTACCGGTGCAGTGACAGAGGCAACCCGCGAGATCGGGCAGGGGCTCGGCTCGATCAACGAGACCACGCTGGTCATCGCAGCGGCGGTGACGGAGCAGGAGCAGGTTACGCGGGATATCGCCGGCAATGCCGACGCGGCAGCCCAGCGCGGGGATATTATCCGGTCCGGCTTTGAGGATGTTCGGAAGGCCATCGATAACACCGCGAACGCCGCCAACGCGCTCGAACTGCTCTCGCAGCAATTCGCGGTTTCCTCGGATCAGCTGGTCGACGAGATCGAGACGTTCCTGAAGCGCATGGCGGCTTAAGCGGCCATCAGGGGGCGCGCGGCACCGTGACGACGCGCCCTTTCTCGAGGCCGATCAGCACTTCGCCGCGGATCAACTGCATTGCCAACTGGCCATAAATCTCTCCGCGCCAGCCTTGCAGGATGGGCTGGTCAGGGGCCGGGTTCGCGGCAAGCCGGTCAATATCCTCCGACGAGGCGATGAGCCGCGCGGCCACCTGGTTCCGCTCGGAAACGGATTGCAGCAGCACTTTGAGCAGCTGGACCAGCGCACCGTTTCCGCCCGGTCGCTCCTGCTCGAAGGCCGGTATCGTGTCCGGATCGCGGGCCTTGCCGCGCGCAACGGCCTCAAGAATGTCCTGCCCGGCGCGCGAGCGCTCGAATCCGTTCGGGACCGCGCGGAGGCGGGCAAGGTCCTCGACTGATTTCGGCTGTGCCACAGCGATCTCCACCAGCCCGTCATCCTTGAGGATGCGGCCGCGCGGCACGTCGCGGTTCTGCGCCTCGCGCTCGCGCCACGCTGCCAGTTCCATCAGGACCGCCCGCTCGGCCGGCTTGCGGATCCGCGCCTTGATCCTCATCCAGGCATCAGCGGGATCGACCTCGTAGGTGCGGGGATTGGCGAGAACACCCATTTCGTCCGCCACCCAACCGAGCCGGTTGTTCTTGTCGATCCGCTGCATCAGCTTTTCATAGACCACGCGCAGATGCGTCACATCCGCCGCCGCATAGGTCAGCTGTGCGTCCGTCAGCGGCCGACGCGACCAGTCGGTAAATCGCGAGGATTTGTCGATCTTGGCCTGCGCGAGACCGGCGGCGAGGCTCTCATAGGACACCTGCTCGCCATAGCCACAGACCATGGCCGCAATCTGCGAATCAAAAAGCGGCGCGGGGATCACCCGTCCGAGATTCCAGATGATTTCGATATCCTGCCGCGCGGCATGGAAGACTTTCGTCACCTCCGGGTTGACCATCAGCGCGAAGAACGGTGCAAGATCGAGATTGCTGGCCAGCGGATCGACCAGCACGATCTCGTCGGCACTGGCCATCTGGATCAGGCAAAGCTTCGGATAATACGTCGTTTCGCGAAGGAACTCGGTATCGACCGTCACGAAGGCGTGCTGCGCCAGCCGCTCGCAGGCGGCGGCAAGATCGGCACTGGTGGTGGTCAGGGGCGGAAGGGGAAGCGCGGAAGGATGAGCCATATCCGGCCCTTATCCGAAATCTCGGCGTTTGTCGCGCCCGTCCCGACGGCTTTCCCCGGTTCGCGCTTGACAATCTGCACCGGTCGCCGCTCTTGTCGCGCCCGACGGAAGGCCCGCATGTTGCCCGCGGCGTTCCAGCACGATCGAGCCGAAGACACACCATCATGCACCGTTATCGCACCCATACCTGCGGCGCGCTCCGCGCTTCCGACATCGGCACCGAGGCCCGCCTGTCCGGCTGGTGCCATCGCATCCGTGACCATGGCGGCGTGCTGTTCATCGATCTGCGCGATCATTACGGCATGACCCAGATCGTCGTCGATCCGGACAGCCCGGCCTTCAACGCTGCGGAGAAAGTGCGCTCGGAATGGGTGATCCGCGTCGATGGCAAGGTCCGTCAGCGCCCTGCAGGCACCGAGAACCCGAACCTGCCCACCGGCGCGGTGGAAATGTTCGTCACCGGACTGGAAGTGCTGGGCGCAGCCGCCGAATTGCCGCTTCAGGTCTTCGGGGACACGGATTTCCCGGAGGAAACCCGGTTGAAATACCGCTTCCTCGACCTGCGCCGCGAGAAGCTGCACAGCAACATCATGATGCGCGTGAACGTCGTCGACTCGATGCGCCAGCGCATGAAGGCGGCGGGTTTCAACGAATTTGCCACCCCGATTCTCACGGCTTCCTCGCCGGAAGGCGCGCGCGACTTCCTGGTGCCGAGCCGCATTCATCCCGGCACATTCTACGCGCTGCCGCAGGCGCCGCAGCAATACAAGCAGCTGCTGATGATGGCGGGCTTCGACCGCTACTTCCAGATCGCGCCCTGCTTCCGCGACGAGGATCCGCGGGCTGATCGTTTGCCGGGCGAGTTCTACCAGCTCGACGTTGAAATGAGCTTCGTCGAGCAGAGCGACGTCTTCGCGACGATGGAGCCGGTCATCCGCGGCATCTTCGAGGAATTCGGCGGCGGCCGCCCGGTGACACCATCGCCCTGGCCGCGCATTCCCTATGCCGAAGCCATGGCGAAATACGGCTCGGACAAGCCGGACTTGCGCAACCCCATCGTGATGCAGGATGTTTCGGATGTCTTCCGCGACAGCGGCTTCAAGGTCTTTGCGCGCATCCTCGAGGACGCAAAGAACCAGGTCTGGGCCATTCCCGCGCCGGGCGGCGGCAGCCGCGCCTTCTGTGACCGCATGAATAGCTGGGCGCAGGGCGAGGGCCAGCCGGGGCTGGGGTATATCATGTGGAAGGACGGGCAGGGCGCCGGCCCGATCGCCAACAATATCGGCCAGAACAAGGTCGAGCAGATCGGCAAGCAACTCAGATTGAAGGACGGCGATGCGGCTTTCTTCGTTGCCGGAAACCCGGAAAAATTCGTGAAATTCGCCGGTGCGGCCCGGCTCAAGGTTGGCGAGGACCTGAATCTGACCGACAAGAACCGGTTCGAATTTGCCTGGATCACCGATTTCCCGTTCTTCGAATGGAACGAGGACGAGAAGAAAATCGACTTCTGCCACAACCCGTTCTCGATGCCGCAGGGCGGCCTCGATGCGTTGAAATCGCAGGACCCGCTGACCATCAAGGCCTTCCAGTATGACATTGCCTGCAACGGCTATGAACTGGCCTCGGGCGGCATCCGGAACCACAAGCCGGAAGCCATGGTGAAAGCCTTCGAGATTGCCGGTTATGGCGAGGAGACGGTGATCGAACGCTTCGGCGGCATGTATCGTGCCTTCCAGTATGGCGCCCCGCCGCATGGCGGCATGGCGGCCGGCGTCGACCGCATCGTCATGTTGCTCTGTGATGCACAGAACCTGCGCGAAGTCGCCCTGTTCCCGATGAACCAGCGCGCCGAGGACCTGCTGATGGGCGCGCCGACGCCGCCCAGCAACAAGCAGCTGCGCGAGCTTCATCTCCGCCTGAACCTGCCTGAAAAGTAAGGAGCGGGCCGGCGCCCGGTACGATGGAAGAGCCGAAAAACCAGCGCTATGTCGATCTCCGGCGGTTGGTCTCCGAGACCGGCGGCCGCTTCGTCTGGCGCTATGTTCTCGCCTTCCTGATGCTGGGGATCGTCTCGGCCACGACGGCCGCGACCGCCTGGCTGATGAAGGACGTGATCAATGACATCTTCATCGCCAAGAGCCAGTCGGCGTTGATCTTCGTCGCCACGGCCGTTCTGGTGATCTATGTCACCCGGGGCGCCGCCTCCTACGGGCAGGGTGTGATCCTGGCCCAGATCGGCAATGCCATTGTGGCCGACGGCCAGAAACGCCTCGTCTCGTCATTGCTGGCGCAGGAGGTCCGTGGGATCCAGCAGCGTACCTCGAGCGAGGTTATCGCCAAGCAGGTCCTCTCCGCCGACGCGGCGCGGCAGATCCTGCAATTGCTCGTCACCGTTGTCGGTCGCGATCTTCTGACCCTGATCGGACTGATCGGCGTCATGATCGTGCAGGACCCGCTCGTTTCCTCGGTCGTGCTGCTGGCCTTGCCCGTGGCCGCCATCTTCATTGCGGGCCTCGGCGTGCGCGTCGGGAAGGTTCAGAAGAAGCAGGTCTCGATCGGGGTCACGCTGGCCGACCAGCTGCGGCAGGTGATCCAGGGCTTCCGTGTCGTCAAGGCCTTCGGGGCCGAGCAGCGTCTGGGCGAGCGGCTCGACGCCGTGATCACCGACCAGCAGGCCAATGCCGACCGTGCGGCGAAACTGATGGCCCGAACCCAGCCGATCGTCGAGACCCTGGCGGGCATCGCCGTGGCGCTCGTCATCCTCTATGGCGGCTGGCGTGTGATCAGCCATGGCGCGACGCCGGGCGCCTTCTTTTCCTTCATCACGGCCCTGCTGCTGGCCTATGACCCGGCGCGACGGCTTGCGAGCGCGCGGCTGCAGCTGGAACAGCATTTCGTCGGGCTGCGGCTGTTCTTCGAGATGATCGACGAGGTGCCCGAACAGGTTGAAGGGCAGGGTCAGCCCGTCCGGCCCGGCCCCGGTGCCATCAGCCTCCGCGACGTAACCTTCGCCTATCATCCCGAGGCCGCACCGGTTTTGCGCGAGGTCTCGCTCGAGATTCCCGCCGGGAAAACCACTGCCCTCGTGGGCGGCTCCGGCTCCGGCAAATCGACCCTGCTGAGCCTGATCCTGAAATTCTGGGAGCCCCAATCGGGCGGCCTGACCCTTGACGGCCAGCCGCTCGCGGGACTCGATGCAGCCAGCCTGCGCCATTCGATCGCCTATGTCGGGCAGGACACCTTTCTGTTCGATGGCTCGATCCGCGATAACATCGCCATCGGCAAGACGGGCGCGAGCGAGGACGAAATCCGCGCCGCCGCCCGCGCAGCACAGGCAGATGCCTTCATCGAAGGGCTGCCCCTCGGCTATGATACGCCCGTGGGCGAGCTTGCCGGCCGCCTCTCCGGCGGGCAGAAGCAGCGCATCGCCATTGCCCGCGCCTTCCTGCGTAATGCCCCGATCCTCCTGCTCGATGAACCCACCGCTGCGCTCGATGCGCAATCCGAGGACGCCCTCCGCCAGACGCTGGCCGATCTGTCACGCAACCGTACGACCGTGATGGTCGCCCATCGGCTGGCCAGCATCATGCATGCCGATCGTATCGTGGTGATCGAGCAGGGCCGCGTCATCGAGCAGGGCAGCCATGACGTGCTGCTCGCACAGCAAGGCACCTATGCCGGCCTGTTCCGGCTCCAGATGGGAGGTCGCTGACCATGCAGCCCAAGCAGATTATCCGCGCGCTCCTGAGCCCCTCCTACCTGCGGGATCTGTTCCGCTTCCGCCGGACCTCGCGCGAACTGGGCCGCACGGTGCCGAAATTCTCGAAGATCCGCCCGATCAACGAGGCGACTGGCACAACGGGCTTCGACACGCACTATGTCTATCATACCGGCTGGGCCGCGCGGGTTCTGGGCCGGCTGAAGCCGTCCCATCATGTCGATATCGGCTCGTCGCTGTTTTTCGTCTCGAATGTCTCGGCCTTTGTGCCGATGACGCATTACGATTACCGTCCGCCGGCTTTCGCCATTCCCGGAGCGGATGTCGGGGCAGCGGACCTGCTGGCCCTGTCTTTTGCTGATAACAGTATCCCTTCGCTCTCCTGCATGCATGTGATCGAGCATGTCGGCCTCGGCCGCTATGGCGACACGCTCGATCCGGCCGGCGACGCGCGGGCCTGCGCCGAACTCAGGCGCGTGCTCGCGCCAGGCGGTCACCTGCTTTTCGTGACCCCGGTCGGGCGGCCCGAAATCCACTTCAACGCCCATCGGATCTACAGTTTCGAGGCCGTGATGACGCTTTTCGAAGGGCTCGAACTGGCGGAATTCGCGCTGATCACCGACAAGCGTGATGGGGCCATGCTGGTCATGGACGCGGATCCGGCACGCGTGGCCCGGCAGCGCTATGGCTGCGGCTGCTTCCTGTTCCGCAAGCCGGGCTGAGAAGCTGCGCGGTCAGTCCCGCGTGAAGAGATAGGTGGTCTTGGCTTCGAAAGCCGGGAAGGGCAGGGCACTCAGCCATTCCAGCCACGGCGCCGGCGTCACGCTCTTCTTGTGGACCCGATGGATCCGGAAGCCGCGGAATACATCGAAGACCCGCTTGGTCATCGGGAAAGTCTTGTGCCAGCGCGGATGCCCGCCGGCGGCAAAGCGCGGATGGAACGAGACCAGGACCTTCAGGTTGTCCCGCGCCAGCAGGGGCGCCAGTGTCGGGACGATGGCATATTCGGCGCCCTCGACATCGATCTTCACGAAAACCGGCCCTTCCGCCGGGAGCAGGGCGACAATCTCGGCCGGCGTGATGGTCGGCACCTCCCAGCTCACGGCGGAACCGGTATGATGGACGCTCGACATGGAATCGCCCTGCGCGGTCTTGGCACCCATCCGCACTGTGCCAGCCTCGGGCCAGACCGCCTTCTCGATCACGGTGATCCGGTTGGTCAGAGCCGGGTTGAGCGCGATATTGGCCTTGAATTCGGCGGCCGCGACCGGATCCGGCTCGAAGGAGAAGACCTGCCGGGCACGCGTGGCGGCGAAAAGCGAGACCGGCCCGATCCAGGCGCCGAGATCCAGCACCGTTGTATCCGGCATCAGGTTCCGCGCGATGGCCTCGAAGGTCGAGGCTTCCCAGATCCCGGCATTGACGCGCCCCCAGAACGCATCTTGTGGACCGGAAGACACCTCGAATGTGGAATCATGCAGGCGGATTGTCGGCACGGCGCTTGTCCTTCGCAGCCAAAGGGGCTTCGGAGCGTTCAAAGCAGAAAATGCCCGGCCATGCCACAGGAAATGCCCGGGCTTGGCCCGAGGGGTGATCAGAGGACGGTCAGGGAACGTCCGGCGGCGCGGGCCAGCTTGTCCGCTTCGGGATTGGCGCTTCCTGACAGGATGACCTCCTGCGAAGGATTTGGCGCCAGCACGATGGCAGCCATCTCGCACGCACCACCGACCACCAGCGCGGAGGCTTGCGCCGAAGCACGGACGAGATCACGCAGCGGATCCCGCGCCGGGTCCAGCACCATGATGCCAGCGCCAAGATCGGGCCGTGCAGTGCGAAGCCGCGCCAGCAATGCCGGCGCGCGGCGCGCGGCATCTTCGCAGATCAGGACCGGCCCGGTTTCGGCCGGCGGCTCCTGCAGGTAAAGGCGGGCCAGCCGATCCTGCATCCGGGCCAGAGCGGCCGGGGCAAGCGGCGGAACCGAGATCTCATCGAGTTGCGTCACCCGGATCATCGAAGCTGGCCGGAACAGTTCGACAGGCCGGTGCCGGAACACGCCATCGGAAATCGCATGCTGGAAAGCGAGCGTCCGCCCCATATTGAGCGTGACCAGCAGCAGCGTGTCCGCGTGAACGCCCAGCGCATCAAGCGCGAAGAAACGCGGCAGCAGGCGCGTGACAAAAGCTCCGAAAGAACAATCCGCATCGGCGAAGAGCACCAGCGCCGGTTCGCGCTCGATAATGCGCCCGCCGAGATAGGCGGTCACTTCCGGCAGGCCGCGCGGCGCTTCATGGGGCAGGGCGGCGGGAAGGACCAGCCGCTTGCCGCGCCGGTGCAACTGCCCGCTGCCAGGGTCGATATCAATCTCGCCGGCATGACGCCGCCAGAGCCACGCTGCCGCAGCGGGGTCAGCGCGTTCCACAAGGTCATGGCTGGCGATTCCCGCCGCGTCTGTCCGTGGCCAGAACGGGTAAACCGCCTGGCTGAGATACGAGCGCCATTCCCGCACCGGCTGGCTCGAATAGAGCCGCAGGGCGGCCTGAAACAGCGCTTGACTACCGGACATGGGCCTCTCATGACGAATTCAGCCGCTGTGTAGGCCATGGAAGGTTGGGGGCGCAAGATGGCGCTTGAAGCCATAACGCTCAATGTATTCTCGAACGTGGCCTCGGCGGATGCGCGGGATTGCCTCGCTGCGGAAGCCATCCGCTCTTATTTCGCCTGTTTTGACGGCGAACGGGGTGCCCGGGAGACGAAGATCCGCGTCTTTCTCGATCCGAAGCCATTCCGCGCGAACCATGCCGCATGGATCGATGCGATCCGGCAGGGAACGCCTGGCCTCGAGATGGAGATCGTGGAGACACGTGGCCTGATCGACAGCTTCGTGAAGTCGGTCGAGATGACAACGACGCCCTTTGCGGTGCAGCTGGAACACGATTTCGTTTTCCTGCGTGACCGAATCCCCCATGGCCTGCCGGAGATGGTTGAGGAGATGCGTGCGCATCGCTTCAACTACATCCGCTTCAACAAGCGCCGGAACATCCGTCAGGGCTATGATCTGTTCCTGGAGCCGGTCGAGGGCACGAAAGTTCCGCTCTGCCGCATCAATGGCCGGTCGAACAACCCGCAGATCATTGATGTTGCGTATTACCTCTCGGAGGTCGTGCCGTTGCTCCGGCGGCCGGATGGCGACCGGATCGGGCTGGAGGGCGGGCTCTGCCGCTATATGGGCGGCGGCCAGCTCTATGGACCGCTCGGCTGGCCGAAAACGGTCCAGCATCTCGACGGGCGGGATGTCCGCTTCCGGGATCGTGTCGCCCGCAAACTCTATTTCCTGCGCAACCGGAAAAAGAGTGCCTGACGACAGCCGCGCTCAGAGCATCACCCATCCTTCGGGATAGAGATCACCGATATAGGTCTTGCGCAGCGCTTCCGGAGCCAGCCAGGCCCGCGGCGCGATGACCAGCTTGTCCGGCCGCGGATCGAACCACGCGCTCCACCAGCTGAAGGTGCTGTTGGCGATGATGTGCGCCCGCGCCCGGCTCATCAGATAGAGATCCTCCGGGGCCGAATGGCCCGTCACCGCGCGGTAGGGCGTGCCGGGCGGGATCAGCGCGGGAATGGCGTCCGGTGTGTCGGTGAAGACATAGATCTCGTCGATGGGCCGGGCGGCCCGCGCCAGGGCGATGGCATTCCGGTAATAGGCCATGCCCAGCGTGCCATGGACCGCATTGAAATGCTGCGCAGCCTTGAAATCGCCGACGCGAAGATGGACGGCCAGGCTCTCTGGCGCCATCGACGCCGCGAAGGCGCGGGCCTTCTCGCCAAGTTGAGGCTCGAGCGAGAAAGCGCGGCGGACCTGCTCTTCGGCCGGGGCGAAATACCTTTCGGAATGAAAATAGCCGGAGAGATAGCAGGGCGCGGTCAGTGTCTCGAACCGTGCGTCATAGGCATAGTCGCGCTCGCGGAAGGCGCTGCCGTGCCAGCCGACCGGCGCCTTGGCCCGGCCGAAACTCAGTGCACGCCCGACGCGGTTGATCAGGCGCCCGGCACCGTCGCGCGGCCCGCCGACGATCCGGGCACCATGCGCGAGCCCGTCCAGCCCATAGGCACGGCTGCCGGCCGCCCGGAAGCGCGAAATGTCAAATTCCAGTTCGGTTCCGGTCCGCTGCGCCAGCGCGAAGCCGGCCGCGGCCTGAAAGAGTTGGTTGCCCAGCCCTCCGAGAAGTTCGACGCGGATGACAGCCATGCGCTTATCCCTGCCGGAGGAAGGGCAGGAAGCGCTTCCAGCGGTTGCGGCGCTTTTCGCGCTTGATCACCCGGATATGGTAGAGCCGGGGATGGACGGCATCGATCATGGCATCCGCTGCCTCGGCCGGGAAAAGCGCGGCATGACTCTCGGCGACATAAAGGATCATGTTCTGCTGATACCAGAACTCGACCCGGTCATCCGCCCATACCGCCGATCGCAGCGCCGTACGCGGAACATAGCCTTCCTTGGCGAAACGCCCGGCCCAGTAGGATTGCCATTGCTCGTTCCGGTGCCCTTCGCCACCCTGATTCGGAATGGCAGCCGAGAACAGGACGACCGGCGCCGAACGGCAGAGATAGCGCACAAGCCGGTCTCCGGTCTCGGCCGAGAGATGCTCGGCGACCTCCAGCGAAATTGCCAGATCGACAGGGCGGATTTCCGGCCAGTCGGCCGCCTCGAAATCGATCCGCTCGAACGCATCGGCAGGAATACGCAGCTGTTCGGCGCTGACCCAGGGCCCGTCCAGCCCCCGCAACCCGGCAATGCCCAGATCCTGCGCCGCGCGCAGCCATGTGCCGACGCCGCAACCGACATCAAGCATCGAGGAGGGGCGGAACTGTCCAAGCAGATGGCCGAGGACGATGCCGGCAGATCGCTGCGAGTCTTCCGCGAAGCCCTCGAAGAAGGCCTTGTCATAGTGTTGGTCACGCTCTTCGCTGCTGGTCGCCATCATGTCATCCCGGCCGCTCCGTGCCCGGCGGATCACGCCTGCCGGAACCCATCGCCGCTTTACTTTATGGCGGACTAGGTACAAGGACGCGGGGACAAGTCAACTCGCCGGCCGGAGCCCGTTGCTGGCGGAACAGGCATGGAGATACGGAATGTGCGGGATTTCCGGACTGTTCCGGCAAGGCGGCCTGACGCCGTCGGACCTGCCAGCCCTCAAGCGCATGAACGAAGCCATCCGGCATCGCGGCCCGGATGACGAAGGCATCTGGGCCAGCGAACCACGCGGCATTGCCCTTGGCCAGAGGCGGCTGGCCATCCAGGATCTCTCGCCCGCCGGGGCGCAGCCTATGCGCTCCGCTTCCGGTCGCTACGCGATCACGCTCAATGGCGAGATCTACAATTTCCACGATCTCCGGGCAGAGCTGGAGGAGGCCGGCAAAGCCCCGGCATGGCGCGGCCATTCCGATACCGAAGTGGCGCTGGCCGCTATCGAGGCCTTCGGGCTGGATGGTGCGCTGCTGCGCCTGCGTGGCATGTTCGCCTTCGGCCTGTATGACCACCAAGCCGGCACATTGGCTCTCGCCCGGGACCCGATGGGCGAGAAACCGCTCTTCTGGAGCGAAATTGACGGCGCGCTGACCTTCGCCTCGGAACTGAAGGCGCTGAAAGCGCATCCGGCCTGGCGTGGCGATCTGGACCGGACGGCCCTGACCCAGTTCCTGCGCCACGGCTACATCGTCGCGCCCGCGACGTTCTACCGATCGGCGCACAAGATCCGGCCGGGCAGCTATCGGGTGTTTGGCCCGGGCGAGGGGGGGGCAGGGCGCGAGATCGTTTATTGGGACAGTGTGGCCATCGCCACCACGAGCAAGGCCAACCGCTTCGCCGGCTCCTTTGAAGACGCGACCACCGAACTCGACCGCCTGCTCCATGCCGCGATCCGGCAACAGGTGATCGCCGATGTTCCGGTCGGGGCCTTTCTCTCGGGCGGAATCGACTCCTCCACCATCGCCGCAATCATGCAGGCGCAACGCTCGACGCCGATCGAAACCTTCTCGCTCGGTTTCAAGGAGGCGGAATTCGACGAATCCCGCTTTGCCCGCGATATCGCCCGGCATCTCGGCACCTCCCATAACGAGATCCAGCTGTCCGGTCAGGATGCCTGCGACCTCGTCACCCGCATGCCGGCTACCTATGACGAGCCCTTCGCCGATCCGAGCCAGCTGCCGACCTGGCTGGTCACGCAATTCGCCCGGACAAAGGTCACTGTCGCGCTGTCCGGTGATGCCGGAGATGAATTATTTGCCGGCTATGGACGGTATCATTCGCTCAGTCGGAAATGGGACAGGGGGCTGCGAGGCCAAGCCCATCGGTTGGGCGCGAACCTCTACTACCGCCTTGCCCGTCTCGGGCTGGTCCGCCCGGCCCTGATGCTCGGGCGCACGCATCTCGGCAAGCGCTCGCTGCACGCACTTGAACTTCGGCTCGCCGATCTCGAGGCGCCGATGCGCGCCGGCAATGTGGTGGAGGCCTACGAGCGGACCTTCACCGTAATCGACCCCGCGCATCGGCTCGTGCGCGGCGCCATGCCGGCTTTCGAGCCGCTTGTTGGTATGCTGGCGGGCAGGGAGGGTTGGTCGGCACTGGATCAGGCCACGGTGCTCGACGCCGTCCGCTACCTGCCGGACGATATCCTGGTAAAGGTGGATCGCGCGGCCATGGCCCACAGCCTCGAGACGCGCATCCCGCTGCTCGACCCGGACATCATCCGCTTCGCCTGGTCCCTGCCGGACGAATTGAAGACACGGGGCCGCGAACGCAAGGCATTGCTCCGCGCGGTCCTCGGCCGCTACGTTCCGCGCAACCTCTGGGACCGGCCGAAACAGGGCTTCGGTATTCCCGCCGCAGACTGGCTGCGTGGGCCGTTCCGGTCTCTCGCTTCGGACCTGTTCTCGACAGAACGGCTGAACCGGCAGGGCTTGCTCGACACAACGCTGGTTCAGGCCATCTGGTCTGACTTTCTTGCGGGCGGCCAGCGCCGGGTGAACCTGATCTGGACGCTGTTTATCGCGCAGCTTTACATCGATGCAGAGGAGCGGAATGCCTGATCGGGCACGTGCTCAGCCGCCATCGACCTTGCGATACGGCTCCGGCCGGATGCCGAGCAGATAGGCGAACGAGCCGAGGCCGGATGCCACCTGCTTGGCAGCCTTGAAGGCGAACATCCGGCCCTTGAGCGGCGCAACCAGCGACAATCCGAACCCGACGGGCAATTGCAGGATCCCGCCCAGCACGCGGCCTGTTCCCTTGACGAGGCTGCGCCACGAGGAAGCGGCCTTGCCACGCTGCTTTTCATGCAGCACCGAGATGTTGATCGCGACGCGGAAGGTGCGGTTGAGCTGCCAGCGGAGCTTCATGCGCGAGGCGGGGATAGTCTCCTCGACGACCGCTTCACCCACCCAGATGATCCGCCCGCCGGCCTTGTGGACGCGGCTGAAGAAATCCGTGTCGCTGCCTCCGGTGAAGCGCAAGGCGGTATCAAACCGGAGGTTCAACCCGTCTGCTGCAAAAACCCGGCGGTGCACCATCGTATTGTGCCCCTCGGCCTTGGTCAGCACGGTGCCGGTCGGCCGCTTGTTCACCTCCGGCAGTGCCATCCATTCGGGCGTGCCCACGGGGAAGACCGAGACAACCCGGGCATAATAGACATCCGCCGGGTCCCGCCGCCCCGCCGCAACCAGCATCGCGAGCCAGCCCGGCGTGGCCACCTCGTCATCGTCGATATAGAGCGCCCAGTCATAGCCCTGCTCGACCGCGAACGTTCCGCAGCGGTTCCGGGCGAAAGGCAGGCCGAGTTCCGGCTCGAGCACGGCATGGATCTTCCAGCCGGTCTCCGCAGCCACCTTGTCGACGATCGGCGTGCAATGGAGCGCGGAGTCGTTCTCGATCACCGCGATATCGCAGGTCACGCCCGCCGGCACTTCCTGCGCCGTCACGGAACGCAGGCAGGCTTCCAGCATCTTCGGCCGGGCGCGCGTGCAGATAGTGACGAGAATACGCATTGATGGATCCTTGAAGGGTGTCAGCCGGTGTAATCGAGCCCCGGGACCGGTTCAACAGGCTTACTCGTGGCGCAGGATGACCCGGTCGATGAAATCCGCGATGCCCTGGGCCTGGTAGTCCCGGTCAATGGCTTCGGGATCATACTCATCACGGACCCAGTCCAGGAACGGCTTCGACTCGTCCGGCCAGGCCTTGAGATAGGTCTCGAACACCGTATCCAGCACTCCGGTGCGCGAGGCGCGGATATGCAGGTGCCGGAGGGTGAGCTGGCCCTTCGCCTCTCGGACAGGGCACCCCTCGACCACGGCGAGATAGAGCGCCGAAAGAAAGCCGGCACGGTCCGCGCCGGATTTGCAATGAATCAGCAACGGATACTCGGCCTGTTGCAGCGCATGGCCGGCATCGAGGATGGCCTGCCGGAACGGCGCCGAGCGCGAGAAAAGCGGCAGGGTGAGATAGGTCAACCCGTGCCGTTGTGCCGCCTCGGCGACCAGCGCGTTGCCGCCATGGCGAGGGTCGTGCCGTGCCGTCACGATGGTGCGGATGCCGGCCCGCGCGGCCCGAGCGATATCGCCCGGATAGGGCTGGTTCATCCGAAGGACGCGCGGCGTCACCCAGGCCCGGTTCTTCCAGAACAGGCGAAGGATGCCGAAATCGACAAACAGGAAGTCGAACCATGCTGCGCGCCGCGCCGCCGCATCCACCGGCGGATGCCGGAAGGCCTCACGATCCGGAAAAATCCGGCGCGCCAGCCAGGTGCGGAAGGGCTTGAAGGCAGCCAAGGGTCAGGCCTTCTTGAGAAACTCGGTGCGCAGGACGAGGCCCTTGATCTTCTCGACCCGGCATTCGATGAGGTCAGGGTCATCCGTGAGGTGGATGCCCTTGATCAAGGTGCCGCGTTTCAGGGTCGAGGACGTGCCCTTGACCTTCAGGTCCTTGATGACCTGAACATTGTCGCCTTCCTTGAGCGGCGTGCCATTGCAGTCCCGCACTTCCATGACCCGATTCCTTTTCTGCCGGCGGCCAGCCTGCGCGATTAGGCCGAAATGCGCCGGAAGGGAAGCCGCCCGCCGCCATGCCCCGCCGGAAGGGCGCTCCTGCCGCTGCTGCATCGCTCCCCCCTCGCGCCGCGTGCACCTTTCGTATAACCAGACAGGCAAAGACGGTCGGGGGGAGGAATCATGCCGGTTGAAATGTCGAAGGATCTGCGGTCGGGCGCGCTGGTCTATCATCGCCTGCCCAAACCGGGGAAACTCGAGATCGTGGCCACCAAGCCGCTGGGCAACCAGCGCGATCTGGCTCTGGCTTATTCCCCTGGCGTAGCGGCGGCCTGCGAGGCGATCGTCGAGGATCCCGCCGAAGCCGCCAACCTGACAACCCGGCAGAACCTTGTTGCCGTCATCACCAACGGTACGGCGGTGCTCGGCCTCGGGGATATCGGGCCGCTGGCCTCCAAGCCGGTCATGGAGGGCAAGGCGGTCCTCTTCAAGAAATTCGCCGGGATCGATGTCTTCGACATCGAGATCAAGGAAAAGCGCGTCGCGCAACTGGTGGATATCATCACCTCGCTCGAGCCGACTTTCGGCGGCATCAATCTCGAGGACATCAAGTCCCCGGAATGCTTCGAGGTCGAGGCCATGTGCCGCGAACGCATGAACATCCCGGTCTTCCATGACGACCAGCACGGCACCGCAATCATCGTCGCGGCGGCCATCCTCAATGCGGTCGAACTGGCGGGCAAGAAGCTCGACAAGGTCAAGCTTGTCACCTCCGGAGCCGGCGCCGCGGCACTTGCCTGCCTGAACCTGCTCGTCAGCCTGGGGATCCCGCGCTCGAACATCTGGGTGACGGATATCGAGGGCGTGGCGTACAAGGGCCGCGAGGCGCAGATGGACCGCTGGAAGGCCGTCTATGCGCAGGAAACCGACAAGCGCACGCTGGCCGAGGTTATCGAGGGCGCGGATATTTTCCTCGGCCTCTCGGCCGCCGGCGTCCTGAAGCCGGAACTCCTGAAGAAAATGGCCGCCAAGCCGCTGATCATGGCGCTGGCCAACCCCAATCCCGAGATCATGCCGGAACTGGCGCTGGAAGCCCGTCCCGATGCGATGATCTGCACGGGCCGGTCGGATTATCCGAACCAAGTCAACAACGTGCTCTGCTTCCCCTACATCTTCCGTGGCGCGCTGGATTGTGCCGCCACGACGATCAACGAGGAAATGAAGATGGCCGCCGTGCGCGCCATCGCCGAACTGGCGCGCGAAGCGCCCTCGGACGTTGTCGCCCGCGCCTATGGCGGCGCCTCGCGGAATTTCGGGCCGGAATCGCTCATTCCCTCGCCCTTCGATCCGCGCCTCATCCTCCGCATCGCGCCGGCCGTGGCGAAGGCGGCGATGGAAAGCGGCGTGGCCCGCGCCCCGATCGACGATTTCGCCGCCTATGAGGAGCGTCTGAACCGCTTCGTCTTCCGGTCCGGCTTCATCATGCGGCCGATTTTCCGCGCTGCCCGCGCGGAACCCAAGCGCGTCGTCTATGCCGAGGGCGAGGACGAGCGGTGCCTGCGCGCCGCCCAGACGGTGCTGGAGGAGGGGGTCGCCGTGCCGATCCTTGTCGGC
Source organism: Rhabdaerophilum sp. SD176 (assembly GCF_030143245.1). Taxonomy (GTDB): domain Bacteria; phylum Pseudomonadota; class Alphaproteobacteria; order Rhizobiales; family Beijerinckiaceae; genus Rhabdaerophilum. Next base: position 169,036 of record NZ_JARJNS010000001.1, read on the forward strand.
CGCCCGTCGGTCGTCGAACAGCGCCTGCAGCGTTTCGGCCTTTCGATCAAGCCGGGCCGCGATTTTGAGCTGGTCAACCCGGAAGATGACCCGCGCTACCGCGACTATATCCAGACCTATCTGGAAGTGGCCGGCCGCAAGGGCGTTACGCCCGATGCCGCCCGAACGATGGTGCGCACCAACAACACGGTGATCGCCGCCATCGCCGTCAGGCGCGGCGATGCCGATGCGATGATTTGCGGCCTTGAGGGCCGGTTCCAGTCCCGTCTGCGCATCCTGCGGGATGTGATCGGCCTCGCGCCGGGCGTCAAGGAACTGGCGGCGATGAGCCTGATGATCACCAACAAGGGCGCCTTCTTCCTTGCGGACACCCATGTCCACGAGGACCCGGATGCCGCCCAATTGGTCGAGATCGCGCTGCGGGCGGGCACGGAAGTGCGGCGCTTCGGTATCGAGCCGAAGATCGCTCTCGTCTCACATTCGGATTTCGGCTCGCACGATGGAGCCAGCGCCCGGAAGATGCGCGAGGCAGCCCGCATCCTTGCCGAGCGTGCGCCCGATCTAGAGGTCGATGGCGAGATGCAGGCCGATACCGCCCTGTCCGACATCATCCGCGAGCGCGTGCTGCCGCATTCGCGCCTGAAGAGCGAGGCCAATGTGCTGGTCATGCCGAACCTCGATGCGGCCAACATTGCCTACCAGCTCACCAAGGTGCTGGCCGATGCGCTGCCGGTGGGCCCGATCCTCCTCGGTACCGCAATGCCGGCCCATATCCTGCCGCCCTCGACCACAGCGCGCGGCGTGGTCAACATGACGGCGCTCGCGGTTGTCGAGGCGCAGGCTCGCAAGGCCTGAGCCTTCGCCGGCTCCCGAAATGCAAAAGCCGGGCGCGAGCCCGGCTTTTTTCGTGGAAGCGAAGAGGGGAGCCGGCGATCACTTCGCTTCGGCGTCGATCTTGACCTTCTGGAGCAGGGCACCCGGATTTTCACCGGCCGCCATCAGTTCCATCGCCGTCAGCCCGCCGGGCGACTTGGCCCGCAACGTGATGTTCAGCGTGCCAGGAGTGCGGACGAATTTCGTCAGCGCATCCGCAAGCGACGGACCATCCGGATGGCCGCCGAGATACATCCCGATCATGGCCGGGGCGATGGCGGAAAGCTCCATCTTGAACTGGTCGGCAGTTTTCTTCTGGTCCTTGGCGGCCTTGGCGATCAGCTTGTCGATGCCGCCCCGGTTCTCGACCGCGAAGGACAGGCTCTGGGCATTCGCGCCGAGCAGCGTGTACGTCCACGCCGTCATCGGGTTCTCGAAGAGCGGACGGGGAATGTTCCCGACTTCCGCCTTGAGACCGACCTTGGCCATCTTGCCCATATCGGCATTGACATCATCCACGACGAACCGGGTCTTGGCCTCGTCCCAGGTGCCCTTGATCTTCATCGACAGGTCGATGACATCGATCCCGAGTTCGCGCAGGGTCATCAGGCCCTGATCCTTGCTGTTGGAAGGAACCGGCATGCGGAAACCGTTGAGCGAATAGTCGATCTTCGTGGGGACCATGCCAACGAAGCCGCCCATCCGGGCATCGAAGGCCCCGAGCGCGAGTTTCACCCGGTCCTTGGACTTGGCGTTCTTGCCGGGGGGCAGATCCGCATCAAGCCCCTCGAACACCATGCGCACATCACGGTTCTGCAGCGACTTTCCGACTTCCGCGAGCAGGGTACGGAACTCTTCGGCCTGGGCAGAAGGCTTGTCGCCGGGCTTCCCGGCCAGTTCGCCCTGCATGGCCTGCATCGCGCCGCCGATCATCCAGCTGTAGAAATCACCCTCGAAACCAAGCTTCTTGAATTTCATGAAGCCGTCGGCCGCAGCCAACGAGAAATCGTTCATGATGAAGCTCGGTGCAGCACCGCCCGTGTACGTCATCTTTCCGCCGGAACCCTTCACATCGGCCCCGGTTTTCTTGTCCTTGCCGGTCAGTGTGAAGCCGTCGATCTCGCCATTGCCGAAAGAGAGGCCCGAATACATGTCGGTCACGGCAGCGAGCAGCGGCAGCGCAACTGCAGGATCGCCCGGTTTGGCGTTCGACTTTTCAGCGAGCGCGAGAAACTCGATCGGTGCCTTCCGCGCAAGCCGCGCCTGGAAACCGGAGCCAGTCATCTTGCCGATCGAGACCTTCACATCCTCGATCACCATGTCCATGGATGCCAGCTCGTAGCGCCCGTGCAGGGTTTTCATCGGCGCCTTGCCCGTCGGATCTGCATCGAGCATCCAGCGGACCATGCCCGCGAGGTCGAGCGTGTCCATCGTCAGGCGGCCGAACTGCGTCTCGAGCTTCTGGCTGGCCTTCTCGGCCTTGACCGTTCCTGATTGACGGCCACCCTTCACAGCGAGCTTCTCGATCGCACCACCCTTGATCCGCGTGGCTTCGAGACCCTCGTAGACGGTCAGGACATCCTGAATGTCGGACTTGATGCGGAACTCGACCGTGGCGATGGCCAGCTTGTCGGCATTGAAGCGCTGCAGCAATTCCGCAGCCGCATTCAGCGTCTTGACCTTGAAGAGCCCCTCGATCTCGGCCTTGCCGAGGCTCGATCCGGTCACGGTGAGCCCGTTCAGGACCAGCGTGCTGCCGGACATCGGAAGTTCAATTTTGTCGATTGCGACATTCTGCTGCGCCTGCGCGGCAACGATGCCGAACGCGCCCTGATCGGGGATCAGCGGCAGGGCAAGTGGCGAGAGCGCGGTGGCGACCAGCAGGGCGCGAAAATGGCCTGCTGCGAGCAGGCGCGAGGAATAGGTGGATCGGGACGGGCGGATCAAGGGTCTCTCCTGCGCTGACAGTTTCCCACGCGTGCCGATTGCACCGGCGCGGGCAAGACATACGCTACTAGGCAGAAACGCAACTCAAAATGTGCGGCAGCGCACAAGTCGGTTAAGCAAGGGTGACGGCAGATCAGCCGCAGCCCGCACAAAGCATCAGAAACAGCGGGTCAAGACAAGATCTACAGGGCGAAGCTCGTTCCGCAGCCGCAACTGGCGGTGGCCTTTGGATTCCGGATCTGGAAGCTCTGGCCCATCAATTCCGTCACGAAATCGAGTTCCGACCCGGCGAGGAGCGGTGCGGAGACCGGATCGACCAGCACGGTGACGCCATCGCGCTTGATGACCAGATCATCCGCCTCCGGTGCGCCGGCAATCGCGAACTTGTACTGGAAGCCGGAGCATCCGCCGCCTTCGACCGAGACGCGGAGCGACGCGCCCTCGGCCTCGCCCTCAAGGATCTTGAGAATACGGCTTGCCGCGCGGGCCGTCACGGCCAGCGGAGCCTCCGGGCTGGCCTCGCCGATGGGCGGCGCTCCGCCCGGCACATTCTGGACTGCGAATTTCAGCGCCATCGTTGATCGACCGGGGTTCAAGGCCCGGGCCGCCTTCCGTTTGGGTTCACCCCAATGTAAGGACGAATGCCGCGCCCGGCAATGCCCGGTCCGATGGCAGCGGCGCCGCATTACCGCCCGTTTCGATGGGACTGTGGCGCGGTGCTCCACTGGGAAAGGAATCGGCGATGCTCTTCCACCGCGACCGCCCGCTCTCGCCCTTCGCCATCGACTACAAGCGCAGCCGTGGCCGCCTGATTCCCGAGCCGGCCTCGCCGACTCGGAGCGATTTCCAGCGCGACCGCGACCGGATCATCCATTCCAACGCCTTCCGGCGGCTCAAGCACAAGACGCAGGTTTTCGTGGAACACGAGGGCGATCATTACCGCACCCGCCTGACCCACTCGATCGAGGTCGGGCAGATCGCCCGCTCGATCAGCCGCATTCTCGGGCTGGACGAGGACCTCGCCGAGGCGCTGGCCCTCGCGCATGATCTCGGCCACACCCCCTTCGGACATGCCGGCGAGGATGCGCTTGATGCGCTGATGGCCGACCACGGCGGTTTCGACCACAATGCCCAGACGCTGCGGATCGTCACGCGGCTCGAGCGTCGCTATGCCGCCTTTGACGGCCTCAACCTGTCCTGGGAAATGCTGGAAGGGCTCGTGAAGCATAACGGGCCGCTGCTTGGGCAGGACGGGCGGCCGACCGAGCGCTACACCCGCCACGGCATTCCCGGTGCCATCGTCGAGTTCGACCAGATCTTCCCGCTCGATCTCGCGAGCTATGCCTCGGCCGAAGCGCAGGTCGCGGCCATCGCCGATGACATTGCCTACAACGCGCATGACATCGATGATGGCCTCAGGGCAGGGCTGTTCCACTCGTCGGAATTGCGAGAGGTGCCGTTCCTCGCCGCCTTGCTCTGGGAGATCGATCGCCTCTGGCCAAACCTCGATGAAGGGCGCAAGGCCCACGAGATCATGCGGCGCGTCATCACCCGGCTGGTCGAGGATGTCGCCGCCGAGAGCGAGCGGCGGCTTGTGGCCCTGAACCCGCGACAGGCGGACGATATCCGCCATGCGAAAGGCCCGGTCATCGCCTTCTCGGACGCGATCGCACCGGCCGAGCAGGATCTCAAGCGCTTCCTGTTCGAGCGCATGTACCGCCACAAGCACCTGCTCCAGCTCCGGGAATCCGCCTCGACCATCATCCGGGACCTGTTCGGCCGCTACATCATCGAGCCCGATCTCGTGCCGGAACTGGCTGACCGGCGAAGCAACGAGGGCCAGCTGGCTCGCGCCGTCGCCGATCATATCGCCGGGATGACCGACCGTTTCGCGATTCTCCAGCATCAGGCCTTGTTTGACGTCACGCCCGACCTCCGCTAGGGCCAGCATCTCTGCTGTTTTCGCAATGCGGGTTCCATGAACATTTTCCATGCCTTCTCGGCCGATCTTCAGGCCGTGCTCGCCGATCTGCCGGCCACCGCCTCCCTGGCACCCGAAATTCGGGCCAGGGCAACGGTCGAGCCCCCGCGCGATCCGGCCCATGGTGACCTGTCGACCAATGCCGCAATGGTTCTCGCCAAGGAGGCCGGCAGCAATCCGCGCGCGCTGGCCGAAGGTATCGCCGGAAAGCTCCGTGAGACCGGCCGCTATCCGAGGATCGAGGTCGCGGGGCCGGGCTTTATCAATGTCGGCCTCGCCCCCGTGGCTTTCGAAGATGTGCTGCGCGCGACCATCGCGGCGGGGCCGGATTTCGGCCGCTCGCCGCTCGGGCAGGGCAGGGCGGTCAATGTCGAGTATGTCTCGGCCAACCCGACCGGCCCGATGCATGTCGGCCATGGACGAGGCGCCGTCTATGGCGACGCCCTCGCCAACCTGCTGGATTTCGCCGGCTGGAAGGTGACGCGCGAATATTACATCAACGATGCCGGCGCGCAGGTCGATGTGCTGGCCCGCTCGGCCTTCCATCGCTATCGCGAGGCCCTTGGCCGCGATGTCGGCCCGGTGGGCGAGGGGCTCTATCCGGGGGATTACCTGATCCCCGCCGGCAAGGCGCTGGCCGAAGCCCATGGCGCCGCGCTGGAATCGATGCCGGAAGCGGAATGGCTGCCGATTGTCCGCGCGGCAGCGATCGATGCGATGATGGCGATGATCCGCGAGGATCTTGCCGCGATCGACATCCGGCACGATGTGTTTTTCTCGGAAGCGTCGCTGCAGGCGCCGGTCGACCAGGTCGCTGCGACCATTGGCGATTTCCGCGCGCGAGACCTGATCTATGAAGGTCGCCTGCCGCCGCCGAAGGGCCAGAAGGACGAGGATTGGGAGGATCGCGAGCAGACCTTGTTCCGCGCCACGGCCTTCGGCGATGATGTCGACCGCCCGCTGCTGAAATCGGATGGCGGCTACACCTATTTTGCCTCCGACATCGCCTATCACGCCAACAAGTTCGCCCGCGGCTTCGCCGAGATGATCGATGTCTGGGGCGCGGATCATGGCGGCTATGTCAAGCGGATGCAGGCCGCCGTGAAGGCTGCGACTGCCGGCAAGGGGGCCCTGGAAGTGCGCCTCTGCCAGCTCGTGAAGCTTATGCGGAATGGCGAACCGGTGAAAATGTCAAAGCGCGCCGGTGATTTTGTGACGTTGCGGGATGTGATCGACGAGGTCGGCCGCGACGCGATCCGCTTCATGATGCTCGACCGCAAGAACGATGCCGAACTGGAATTCGACCTCGCCAAAGTGATCGAGCAATCGAAGGACAATCCGGTCTTCTACGTTCAATATGCCCATGCGCGCTGCGCATCGGTGCTGGATCGTCAAGCCAAAACAGCCTTTGATTCCAATCCGATCAGCGTTGCCGAAATTCACGGTGCCGACCTGTCGGTGCTGCGCGACGAGGGCGAGCGCGCACTGATGCGGATGATCGCGCAATATCCCCGCCTGATCGAACAGGCTGCTGCCACGCGCGAGCCGCACCGCGTCGTCTTCTACCTCTACGATCTCGCAAGTGCCTTCCACGGCTTGTGGAACCGCGGCAAGGATTTGCCTGATTTGAGGTTTATTAATAACGATGACCGAAAAGGAACGATGGCGAGGCTGGCTCTCGTCACGGCTGTCAGGATCGTGATTGCCAACGGGCTTCGGCTCTTGGGCGTCTCCGCTCCCGACGAGATGCGGTAGCATCGCAGCCTTGATCCCCTGCCAGCTCCGCGCGTTGCGTTAGAGGAGGACCCCGACAATGGATCGCAACGATCAGGGTCGCAAGGAACCGACACTGGCAGATCTCGAGGCTTTCGAGAAACTGCTTCGGGAGAGCCTTCAGGCCGACTCGCCGGCCAAGCCGACAGCACCGGCCGCCTCCATCATGTCCGCTCCGGCCGCCCCCGAGGAACCGGCTGCCCTGTCTGGCGGTTCTCAGCGGGTGGAGCCCTCATTCGGGCCTGATCAGGCCGCTATGGCGGAGCTGGCTCGATTGATCGATCGGCCCGTCGATTTTGCGCTGCCACCTGTCCCCTCCGCCGCTGCTCCGCCGGCTCCGGAGCCTGAAAGGCCAGAAATCACCCATTCCCAGGCCGCCCATGTCGAAGGACATGCAGAAGCCGTCCTGTCGCCCGGCTGGGATCAGGCCCCGCCGGTCTCGATACAATACGCGCCGGTCGAGGCTCCGGCCGCTCCCGCGCCGGCGCCGGAACCGCTCGATCCGCTTGCCGCATTCGAGCAGGAACTGCGGCGCTTCGATGCGATCCGCATGGCGGAGCACAAGGCAGCTCAGGCCGATCTGCGCACAGACTACCCGGCGCAGGAACCGATTCCGCAGGCGACCGGCTATGATCAGCCGGCTTATGCAGAGCATGATTATCGCCAGCAGGGCTATACCGAGCCCGCCGCCGAGGTGAACTGGGACGCACAGCAACCTGTCAATCCGGCCGAAAGCCAGGCCGAAGCTTCTCTCCATGCTGCGGAGGAGCGCCTCGCCGCGCAGGCTGCCGCGGCTGCTGCCGCGGCCCAGGCACAGACAGGGCCGGGACGTTCCCGGACAATTTTTCTCGCTTTGGGCGGCCTTGCCGTGGCCGGTGGCGCTGTCCTTGCCGGATCGATGCTGTTCGGCGGCGGATCGGACCGTAAGACCGCATCCGGCTCGGTGCCTGTCATCGCAGCGCGGCCGGAACCAACCAAGGAACGCCCCGCTAATCCAGGCGGGATCGAAATTCCCAACCAGAACAAGCAGGTCCTGTCGCCTCGCAACGCGAATGACACGCAGCCCGCGCAGGTGGTCAACAATACCGAGCAGCCGCTTGACCTGAACCAGGTGACCCGTCGTGACGGCGTCCGAGTTGTCGCCCCAAGCCCGTACCAGAATTCCGGCGCACCGGCAGGCGAGACTGCGAACCCCAATCTCGAGCCGCGCCGCGTGACATCGATCCGGATCCCTGTCGGTGGCGATGGCGCCGTTCCCACGGCCACAACGACCACCACGGCTCCGGGTGTGAACGCCCCGTCATTTCCGGTCACGCCGCCGGCGCAGAACCCGGCACCGCCGCCGGCCCGGCCGACCGGCCCGGTCGTGACGGTGCCGCAAACGCCCGTCAACGCGCCGATCCCCCCGATCGCCCCGCCGGGCCGGACCGAACCCGCTCCGGCGGTGACGGCCCAGCCGCCGGCTGCGGCGCAGGCAACCCCGCCCAAGGTCGAGACACGCCCGACGACGGCCCAGCCGCCGCGTCCGCCGGCCAGCGCCACCGCACCCACGGCGTCGCCTCCGTCAGCACGCGTCGCGACGGCCCCGGCGGGTACGCCCACCACGACACCGGCAAACCGGTCAGCGAATGCACCCTTGGTCCTTTCGCCGAATTCGCGCCCGGCGGCGCCCGCTACGGCGGCCCGTCCGGTGCCTTCGGCGAATGCGGGTGGCGGTTCACCGCCGGCCAGCCAGCCGACTTCGGGCGCTTTTGCGGTGCAGCTCGCCTCGCGTCCGACCGAGGAAGATGCCCGCAACGCCAGTACGCAACTGCGTACCCGTTTCAGCGCTGCGCTCGGCGGCAAGGCGCCGGGTGTCGTTTCGGGCACTGCCAACGGCCAGACGGTCTACAGGGTCCGTGTTGGCGGCTATAGCCAGGCGGCGGCCGTGGAAGCCTGCAACAAGGTGAAAGCTGCCGGCGGCAATTGTTTCGTGACGCGTCAATGAAGCCTCTGATCTTCGGGGCGAAGGGCCACCGTCTTTCCAACCAGGAGGCGGCCTTCTTCGCCGAGCATCGCCCGGCCGGCTTCATCCTGTTCCGGCGGAATGTCGACACGCCGGATCAGGTCCGGGCGCTGGTCGAGGAGATGAAGCGCGCGGCCGATAATCCCGGTGCACTGGTGCTGATCGACCAGGAAGGCGGCCGCGTGGCCCGGCTTCGTCCGCCGCATTGGCGGGAATACCCGCGCGCGGCAGCCTACGGGGCGCTCTGGCCGATCGACCCGGATCTCGCGGGCGAGGCCGCCTATCTCGGCGCGAGGCTGATCGCGGACGATCTCATCCGGCTGGGGATCAATGTTGATTGCCTGCCGGTGCTCGACGTTCCGGTTCCCGGGGCCGACAACATCATCGGTGACCGCGCCTATGGCACCTCTCCGGATATCGTGATGGCGCTGGGCCGCGCTGCAGCCGATGGGCTGATGGAAGGCGGCGTGATGCCGATCATCAAGCATATCCCCGGCCATGGCCGGGCAATGGCGGATTCCCACCTTGCGCTGCCTGTGGTTGAGGCCTCGCGCGCCGCCCTGCGCGGCCATGATTTTCAGCCCTTCCGTGCGCTGGGCGACATGCCGCTCGCCATGACAGCGCATGTGATCTTCACCGCCTATGACCGCGAAAACCCCGCCACGACATCGGAAACGGTGATCCGCGATGTCATCCGCGGTGAAATGGGATTTGATGGCGTGCTGATGTGCGACGACCTGTCGATGAAGGCGCTGTCCGGCAGCTTCGCCGGCCGCCGTGACGCGGCTCTGGCGCAGGGCTGCGACCTTGTTCTCCATTGTAACGGCGAGATGGACGAAATGGAGCCGATCGCGGCCGGATGTCCGGGCATCGCAGCGCCCGCCGCCCGCCGGCTCGAACGCGTCGTAACGGCCCTGGGCAAGGCCCGGAAGCCATTTGACCGGGGACAAGCCGAAGCGCGACTGGACGCCCTCCTTGCCATGGGCGGGTGAAAGCCCGATCTCTAGGCTTGATGGCCAATCCTGCGGACCCCTTCGACACGCTCGAGATCGATCCCGATGCCCTGCCGGGCGAGGACGAGCCGCGCCTGATCCTCGATCTCGACGGCTTCGAGGGGCCGCTTGACCTGTTGCTCGATCTTGCCCGACGCGAGAAGCTGGATCTGCGCTCGATTTCGATCCTGAACATCGCCGACCAATATCTCGCCTTCATCCGCGAGGCCCAGCGCCTGCGGCTTGAACTCGCGGGCGATTATCTGGTGATGGCAGCATGGCTGACCTACCTGAAATCACGGCTGCTGCTGCCGAGAAAATCCGCTTCGGACGAGCCGGAAGCCGATGAGCTGGTCGAGGATCTCGCCATTCGCCTGCAGCGGCTGGAAACCTTGCGCAAGGCCGGCGAATGGCTCGCAACGCGCCTCGCCTCCACACGGGAGACGGCACCACGCGGCGCGATCGAGCCGATTACGATCGAGCAACGCCCCGCCTGGGAGCTGAGTCTTCTCGAACTGGTCTCGGCCTATGCCGAGCGGCGGATCGCCTCGATCAAGGCGCGCTACACCGTGGCAACGCGAAAGACCCTTTCTATTCCCGAAGCGCGCAGCATCCTGATGCGGCTGGTGGGCGAGGCGGGCGACTGGTGCCCGATCGATGTCCTGCTTGCGGCGATCCGCCCTGCCGAGGCGGAACCACGCAGCGCCCGCGCCTCGTCCTTCGTGGCGGCCCTCGAACTGGCGCGCGAAGGCGCGCTGGAACTGCGGCAGGAGGCCGCCTTCGCTCCGCTCTACCTGCGCACGGGCCGGAAGGCCCCGGACGCGCGATGACGGGGAGGGGCACCGGGATGATGCGGATCGTCACCGAGGAGAACCACGAGGCCGAGCGCCGCTTCGCCCATGGCGTCCGCGTGGCCGAAGCTTTGCTTTTCGCGACGGACCAGCCGCTCGCAGCCGAGGACATCGCCCGGATGATGCCCGCCGGGGTGGAGGTCGACGCCGTCCTCGGCGAGCTGGAACGGCTCTATCGCCCGCGCGGCGTCAACCTGATTCGCGCCGGCGGCAAATGGATGTTCCGAACGGCGCCGGATCTCGGCTATCTGCTGCGACGGGACAGCGAGGAACCGCGCAAACTCGGGCGCGCGGCACTGGAAACGCTGGCGATCATCGCTTATCACCAGCCGGTCACCCGGGCGGAGATCGAGGCCTTGCGCGGCGTTTCGACCCATAAGGGCACGCTGGATACCCTGCTTCAGGCGGGGTTTGTCCGCCTGCGCGGACGCCGGCGCACGCCGGGCCGGCCGGTGACCTTTGGGACGACCGAAACCTTCCTGATCCAGTTCGGCCTGAACCGGATCGGCGATCTGCCGGGCCTGGATGATCTCGCCGGTGCTGGCTTGGTCGAGGGGCAGGTTCCGGCCGGGTTGCATTTCCCGCTGCCCAGCGACGACCCCGCCCTGCGCGGCGACGAGGATCCGCTGGAGCCTGACCTGTTCGATATCATGACCGAGGAGCGCCTGGACGCCCTTGCCGGTGAGCCGCCGCTTGACCCGGATGACGGCGCCCCCCCGAGAACGGATGACCGGAATGGTCAATCCTGATGGTGCGGGCCGCCGGTTGCGGGCCTCGGCCGTCATTCCCGCATCCTTGTCCTTCGAGAACCTGACCCGCCGGTTTGGCGACAAGGAAGCCGTTCTCGACGTGTCGTTCACCGCCGCCAATGGCGAGGTTATCTGCCTGCTCGGCGCCTCGGGTTGCGGCAAGTCCACCCTGCTGCGGCTGGCAGCGGGCATCGAGGTGCCCAGTGCGGGCCGGATCCTGCTCGATGGCAAGGAAGTGGCGGGCCCGGAACGGTTCGTCGAGCCGGAACACCGGGGCATCGGCCTCGTCTTCCAGGACTACGCCCTGTTTCCGCATCTCGATGCGCTTGAGAATGTGATGTTCGGGCTGGGCAATCTCCCGCGCCGCGAGGCACTGGTCATCGCCGATGCTGCCCTGCGCCGCGTCGGCCTCGGCGACCGGATGCGCGCCATGCCGCACGAGCTGAGCGGCGGCGAGCAGCAGCGTGTCGCCCTTGCCCGGGCGGTGGTGCCGCGGCCCCGCGTGCTCCTGATGGACGAGCCGTTTTCGAATCTCGACCGCCGCATGCGCGACCAGGTGCGCGAGGATACGGTGGCGATCCTTCGGGAGACCGGCGCGACGGCCCTGATCGTCACCCATGACCCGGAAGAGGCGATGCGCATCGCTGACCGGATCGCGCTGATGCGGAACGGCCGGCTGGTGCAGATCGGCAGCAGCCAGGACATCTACCGCCATCCGGTTGATCTCGAGGCCGCGCGCTTCTTCTGCGATCTCAACGAGATCGAGGGACTTGTCCGGCAAGGCGCGGTCGATACGCCGGTCGGACGATTCCCGGCTGCGGGGAAAGCGGAGGGCAGCCGCGCGACGGTCGCCATCCGGCCGCAGAACCTGCGTCTCAAACCGGCCGGGTTCTGTCTTGCGGGCCGGGTGATCGATCATCGCTTCATCGGCGAGGTTGAACTGGTCGATCTGGCGGTCCAGGGGCTAGAAAAACCGCTCCGCGCCCGCTCTGTGGAAACCCCCGGCCTGCGGCCTGGCCTGGATGTCGGTGTCGAAATCAGCGCGGACGATGTACTGGTCTTCTGAGGTCCTTGTTTTTGCCGGCAAGACCCCCTAGTTTCCGGTCGAACTTTGAACCGCGCCGCGAGCGCGGTCCTGCAGGAAGCGTGTGGAGGCGTCGATGGGCAGCATGAGCATCTGGCATTGGCTGGTCGTAGCAGTGATCGTTCTGCTGCTGTTCGGCCGCGGCAAGATCCCCGAACTGATGGGCGATGTCGCCAAGGGCATCAAGTCCTTCAAGGCCGGCATGAAGGACGAGGAAGCCGCCAAGGCTGACGAGCCTGCCAAGGAGATCGAGGGCAAGGCCGGCGAGGTTGTGAAGCCGGCCGAAGCCGCGAAGACCGAGCCGAAGGCCGGTTGACGGCCCTGAACCGGCAGAGCCCGCCTGTTTTGGCAGGTCGGGCAGGAAAGCGCGTGGTATCCGATGTTTGATATCGGCTGGAGCGAGTTGATCGTCGTCGGCGTCGTCGCCCTCGTGGTGATCGGCCCGAAGGAACTGCCCGGCGTGATCCGGTCAGTCGGGCGGGCCGTGTCCAAGTTGCGGACCATGGCCGGCGAGTTCCGGACCCAGTTCGACGATGCCATGCGCGAGGCCGAACTGCACGAGGTCAAGAAGACCTTCACCGATATGGGTGAGGCGGCCACATCCGCTGCCAGCGCCGTCGCGAACCCGGTCGGTGCCGTGCTGAATGAAGTCAAGGCCAGCGCGGAAGGCGCATCCGGGGTGACCGAAGCCAGTCAGGCCTTGCAATCCATTGAGGCCGATGCCCGTGCCCTCGAGGCCGAGATCGCCAAACCCGAGATCGCGCAGCCGGAATCGCCGGCCGCTCCCGCGCCGGCCACGCCCGCGCCCGAGGCTGCAAAATCATGAATGCGCAGGTTCCTGCTCCTCTTACGCCCGATCCCAAGCCTGTAGAGACACCTACCGGCGCCCGGGATGGCCATGATGAGATCGAGGCCTCGCGCGCCCCGCTGATCGAACATCTTGTCGAGTTGCGTTCGCGCATCATCAAGGCGGTGGTCGCCTTCATCGTCATGACATTCGTGTGCTTCGGCTTCGCCAAGCATATCTACGCGATCCTCGTTTATCCTTACATCTGGGCGGCGGGCGGGCCGCAGAACGCACCGCTGATCTACACCCATCCGCTGGAATATTTCTTCGTCCAGCTGAAACTGGCGGTGTTCGGCGGGGCGTTCCTGGCATTCCCGGTCATCGCCACGCAGATCTACAAATTCGTCGCACCCGGCCTCTACAAGGACGAGAAGGATGCCTTCCGTCCGTACCTGATCGCGACGCCGGTCTTCTTCGTGCTCGGCGCCGCCGTTGTCATGCTGATTGCCATGCCGATGCTGATGAAATTCTCGCTGGCCATGCAGCAGACAGCGTCAGAAGGGCAGGCGCCCATCACCTTCCTCGGCAAGGTCGATGATTATCTCAGCCTGATCATGACGCTGGTTTTTGCCTTTGGCATCACCTTCCAGTTGCCGGTGATCCTGACGCTGCTCGCCCGGATCGGAATCATTGATGCGCAATTCCTCCGCGAAAAGCGCCGCTACGCGATCGTGGTTGTTTTCGTGATCGCAGCGATCTTCACGCCGCCGGATATCCTGAGCCAGTTTACCCTCGCGATCCCGACCTTGCTGCTCTACGAATTGTCGATCCTCTCGGTGGCCATGGTCGAGAAGAAGCGCGCGACAACCGAGGAAACGGCAAACTGACCGCGGCAGGGCTTGACCTGCCGGTCCGGACTTTCCAAACAGCGTTGATCCATGCGATGGCCGGGCCGGCGAGGCTTCCTGCCTGTCGCTGATTCGCTGCCCCGAAGTCCGAGCCCTCCGATGCATGACATCCGCGCCATCCGAGCCAATCCCGAGCCGCTGAAGCAGGCGCTCCTGCGCCGGCAGCAACCGCCGGCCGAGGTGGATTCCCTGCTCGCCTCGCTGCTCGCGCTGGACGAACAGTACCGCACCGCGCTGACCGAGAAGGAAACGCTCCTTGCGCGCCGCAACGCCGCCTCGAAAGAGATCGGTCAGGCCATGGCCCAGAAGGACATGGCGCGCGCCGAGGCGCTCAAGGCAGAAGTCGCCGCCGGCAAGGACCGCTTGGCCCAGCTGGAAGGCGAGGCCGGGACCCTGGAAGGCCAGTTGCGCGATATGCTCTCGGCGCTGCCGAACATCCCGCTCGACGAGGTGCCACAGGGTGCCGACGAGCATGGCAATGTCGAGCATCGCCGCCATCTCGCCGTGCCGAACCTCGCTTTCGCGGCGAAGGAGCATTTCGACCTCGGCGAGGCTTTGGGCATGATGGATTTCGAGACAGCGGCGAAGCTGTCCGGCAGCCGATTCGTGGTGCTGCAGAAGGGCCTCGCCCGGCTGGAACGGGCCCTCGGCCAGTTCATGCTCGACCTGCATACCGGCGAGCATGGCTATACCGAGGTCCAGCCGCCGATCCTCGTGCGCGACGAAGCCATGTACGGGACAGCGCAATTGCCCAAGTTCCGCGAGGACCAGTTCATGGTCATGAGCGAGGGCACCCGAACGGAATTGCTGTCCGGCGCGCTGGAGCATGTCTCTCCGGGGGATGCTCAGGTCTTCCGGGAGGGGCTGATGCCGCTTGCCAAGCTGGTCGAGCGGACGCTGAACCGCGCACCCTCGCGGGAGGATCGCTGGCTTGTTCCCACGGCCGAAGTGCCACTGACCAACCTCGTCCGCGAGAAAATCCTCCTGGAAGAAGAACTTCCGCTGCGTTTCACCGCGTTGACGCCATGCTTCCGCGCCGAGGCCGGCTCGGCCGGGCGGGATACGCGCGGCATGCTGCGCCAGCACCAGTTCAACAAGGTCGAGCTGGTCTCGATCACCACGCCGGAAACCTCGCGGCAGGAGCATGACCGCATGCTCGACTGCGCGGAAACCGTGCTGAAAAAGCTCGGGCTGCATTTCCGGACGATGACCCTCTGTACCGGCGATATGGGTTTTGCCAGCCAGAAGACCTACGATATCGAGGTCTGGCTGCCTGGCCAGAACACCTATCGCGAGATTTCCTCCTGCTCGGTCTGCGGCGACTTCCAGGCCCGCCGGATGGATGCGCGGTTCCGGGGCGCCGGCGACAAGGCGACGCGCTTCGTCCACACGCTCAACGGCTCGGGCGTGGCGGTCGGACGCTGCCTTATCGCCGTCATGGAAAACTATCAGAATCCTGACGGATCGATCACGGTTCCGGATGTGCTGAAGCCCTATATGGGCGGGCTCGACCGGATCGAACGCGCGGCCTGAGCCGGGCAGGGGAAAGACATGCGGATCCTGATCACCAATGACGACGGCATCCATGCCCCCGGGCTGGGCGTTCTCGAGACCATCGCACGCGGCCTGTCCGACGATGTGGTGGTCGTGGCGCCGGAAACCGACCAATCCGGCGTCTCGCATTCGCTCTCGCTGAATGACCCTTTGCGCCTGCGCCAGATCTCTCCGAACCGCTTCGCGGTGAAGGGCACGCCGACCGATTGCGTCATCATGGGCATCAAGCACATCCTGCGCGAAACCCGGCCTGATCTCGTCCTGTCCGGGGTCAATCGCGGCCAGAATGTCGCGGAGGATGTCACCTATTCCGGCACGATCGCCGCGGCGATGGAAGGCACGTTGCTGGGCGTGCCCTCGATCGCACTGAGCCAGGCCTATTCGCGCGGCGATCACGAGAGCATCCGCTGGGATTGCGCGGAAACCCATGGCGCCCGTGTGGTGCAGCGGCTGATCGAGGCCGGCATCCCGCCGGGCATTGTGATGAATGTCAATTTTCCGGCTGTCGCGCCGGATGAAGTGGCCGGCCTCGCGGTTTGCGTGCAGGGCCAGCGCAACCAGGCCATGCTGGATGTCGACCGTCGGGTCGACGGGCGCGGCAACCCCTATTACTGGCTGGCCTTTGCGCGCGGGCGCGTGGTTCCCGCCGAGGGCACGGACCTGCACGCGCTGGCCGATGGCAAGGTTGCCATTACGCCGCTCCGGCTGGATCTGACGGACCTGCCGAACCTGACCCGGCTTGCCGAGGCCCTCGACGGATGAGCCACGACGCGGCTTCGGACTGGCGCCAAGAAGAGGCTACGGCGGAGCCCGGAAGCCCGCTTTCCGCCGATACGGCGCTGGCACAGTTCATCCTCGACCTCCGCTCGCGTGGCCAGACAGACGCCGCGATGTTGACCGCCTTCGAAAGGCTGCCGCGGCATCTCTTCATTCCCGGTTTTCTGCCGGAACGGCTCTACAGCCCTGTCTCCCTGCCGATCCCCTGTGGTGAAGAGGCGACGGATCCGTTCTCGATTGCCCGGCATCTCGCCCTGCTGGATATCCGGCCCGGGCACCGCATACTCGAAATCGGCCTCGGCTCCGGCTTCCAGGCGGCCATCATGGCCCGGCTGGGCGCGTCCGTCACCAGTTACGAGCGCTATCGCAGCCTGATCCGGCAGGCCGAGCAGGCCTTCAGGCACGCGGGAATCACCAGCGTGACGCCAATGCTGGGTGACGGCCTTGCCCGGCTCGACCGGCCGGACAGCTTCGACCGCATTATCCTCAACGGGGCGCTGGAGCTTCCGCCGCAGGCCTTCCTGGACCGGCTCAATCCGCATGGAATCCTTGTGGGCCATCGGCTGCGCGGCCTCGAGACACGGCTTGCCGTTTGGCGCAAGGACCTGACGGGGCAGGCCGCAGAACAGGATGCCGGGCCTTCGCGCCTCGGCCCGCTGCGGGGCGGGCTGACGCTCGTCCTCTGAACGGCCGGCAGGCGCGATTCACATTCGGGTAACCTTGCTGTTCAACCGGACCTTAAGCTGAATCCGTCTTTACTCCGGATCATCGCCTTTGATGGTTACCGGGTGAGACGAGTAATGCGTGAGTTTCAATGGATTAGCGGGAAGCGCAAGCTTCTGGCGACGGTGATGGCAGCCGGCCTGCTCGGGGCCTGCTCCTCGGACGTCACCCGGTTTGATAACGACCCTTTCAAAAATCCGTTCCGCTCCCGGGCTGCCTACGACCCTGTCCAGACCAATTCGATCAACCGGCCGACGCCCGGGCCGCGCAGCCTCGAACCGGTTCGCCCCTCTGCCGCGACGACGCAGCCGCTGCCGCCGCCTAACCAGCCGATCATGGCCACGAATCCGTCGCGCGCGAACGCGCCCCTGACGACGGGGTCGGTCAGCGCGCCGAACTACGTTCCGCTGGCGCCCGTCGCGGAGCGTCCGGCAACCGCGCTTGGCCCGGCTTCTTCGACGACCGGCTGGTCTGCCGTCGGCGGTACGCCCGTCGTGCTGCGCGAAGGCGAGAGCCTGAACACGCTGTCCGCGCGCTACAACGTGCCGGTTAACGCCCTTATGGCTGTCAACGGCATTTCGAATGTCAATCAGGCCCGCCCGGGCCAGCAGATCATGATTCCCGCCTACAGCCCGGTTTCCGCCGCGCGGGCGCCCGTCGCCAATTCCGTGATCCAGCGCCCGGCGGCTGTGCAGCAGCCCATGCCGGCGGCCAGTGCACGCTCGGCGCCGGCCATCCCGGCGCGGGTCGCCGAAGCGCCCAAGCCAGCCGATCCGGTGCGCATCGCTCCGGTGGCGCGTCAGGTCCAGCCTGCCGGCCAGAGCGATGCTGAAAAGCGTGCCGCAGCCAAGCTGGAGGTCATGCGTCGCCAGAGTGAGGAAGCCCGCCTGAAACAGCAGGCGGAAGCCGCCACTGCCAGGAAGCTCGCCGAAGCCAGGGCAGCCGAGCGCAAGGCCAGGGCGGAAGCGGAGAAGGCCAAGGCGCAGGCCCTCGTCGCCAGCCGCAAGAGCAAGGCAGACGAGGAGCCGGCAACCACAGCGTCGATCCCCGAAGCGAAGCCGGTCCCGGCCCGCACGCAGCCCATGCCGGAGAAGGAAGCTGCCGCCCCGGCAGAGGCCAGCGAGACGCCGAACTTCCGCTGGCCGGCCCGCGGCCGCGTCATTTCCGGATTCGGAGCCCGGGGCACGGGCGGCGCGAATGACGGCATCAACATCGCGCTGCCTGAAGGCACGCCTGTGCGCGCGGCCGAAGGCGGCACGGTGGTCCATGCCGATGACGCGCTGAAAGGCTATGGCAAGCTGGTGCTGATCCGGCATCCGAGTGGCTATGTCTCGGTCTATGCCCATAACAGCGAACTCAAGGTCAAGCGTGGCGAGAGCGTCCGGCGTGGCCAGGTCATTGCCAGTTCCGGCCAGTCCGGCAACGTTACCGCGCCGCAGCTCCATTTCGAGATCCGCAAGGGCGCGACGCCGGTTGATCCGAACAAGTATCTGACGGAATGAGCATTTCTATATCCGGTGGGGATCTCGCGAGACCTTGACCCTCACCGGAACAACCCCGCTGCCTCCAAGGAAAGGGGCAGCGGGGTTTCTACTTTCAGGGCTCAGCCCTCGATGCGCTTGCCCTGCCGCCCGGCAAGGTCCGAAATATACTGCCAGGCTACGCGGCCAGCCCGGCTGCCCCGGGTAGTCGACCATTCCAGTGCCTCGTGATGCAACTGCTCCTTCGGCAGCATGAGGCCGAAATGCCCGGCATAGGCGTCGATCATCGCCAGATACTCGTCCTGGCTGCATTTGTGGACGCCGAGCCAGAGGCCGAACCGGTCCGACAGTGAAACCTTTTCCTCGACGGCTTCGTTGGGGTTGATCGCCGTGGAACGTTCGTTCTCCATCATGTCGCGCGGCAGCAGATGCCGCCGGTTCGATGTCGCATAGAAAAGTACATTGTCCGGCCGCCCCTCGATCCCGCCATCGAGAATCGCCTTGAGCGACTTGTAGGCATTCTCGCCGGCATCGAACGAGAGGTCGTCGCAGAACAGGATGAAGCGGAACGGCGCGACGCGCAGGCGGTTCATGAGGGCAGGGAGCGACTCGATATCCTCCCGGTGCAGCTCGATCAGCTTGAGCGGATGTCCCAGCCGGACCATCTCGGCATGGGCAGCCTTGACCAGCGAAGACTTGCCCATGCCCCGCGCACCCCAGATCAGCACATTGTTCGCGCTGTGGCCTTCCGCAAAACGCCGCGTATTCTCGACGAGAATATCGCGGATATGGTCGATCCCGACCAGCAGCGCGAGCGGAATGCGCTGGATCTTCGGCACGGGCTGCAGCCGGTCCTCGGCAGCATGCCAGAGGAACCCTTCGGCCGCTGCGAAATCCGGCGCGGGTGGCGGCGGCGGCGCCATGCGTTCCAGCGCTTCGGCGATACGGGTCAGGAGGGGCATGAGGGCAGGGTTGTCGAACGGCATTCGGGCAAGACCTTCGGCTGAGAGGTCTCCGGCTTAGCGGATCGCACGCGGCGGCGCCATATTCCTGCGTCGTTTCCGCACCAGCCTGAGCCCGGATGCGGGAAAAGCCGTAACGAACATTTGCGTTTCATGGCCCCATCACTATATTCCGGCGCGAAATCACGCGGGCGCCGGCGGTTCGGGCCTGACAGTCTTGGAGTGGGCCTTGTTCATTACCCCTGCTTATGCTCAGGCGGCTGCCGCCCCCGGCGCGAACGATATGTTCATGCAGCTGCTGCCCTTCGTTTTCGTGCTGATCATCATGTATTTCCTGCTGATCCGCCCGCAGCAGAAGCGCGCGAAGGCGCATCAGGAAATGGTCAAGAACCTCCGGCGCGGCGACACGGTCGTGATGACCTCCGGCATGATCGGCAAGATCACCAAGGTCATCGACGATGCCGAGATCGAGGTCGAGATCGCCGACAATGTCCGTGTCCGCCTTGTGCGCGGCATGGTTGCGGAAGTGCGGAACAAGAGCGAGCCGGTTCAGTCCTGACCGGACGAACCTTCCGCCCCTGATGAAGCTGGAACCGCCGGAATCCCGGCGGGAGGGTCAATGTTCAGACAATCCACCCTGAAATCCGTCCTGATTGCCTTCACGCTGTTCTTCGCGGCCTATGTGTCGCTGCCGACGATACTCGGACCGGACCGCATGAAGGCCATCACCGGGATGCTGCCGTCCTTCCTGGTTCCGAAGGGCGCCATCAAGCTCGGGTTGGACTTGCGCGGCGGCGTCCATGTGATGCTCGAGACCGACAAGGCCGGCCTGTCCCGGGATCTGGTGCGCCAGCTTCAGGAAGATGTCCGCCGCGTTCTCCGCACCGAGCGCGTGGCCCCGACAGGTGGCATCGTCGCGCAGAGCCGAGGGGTCAGTTTCCGCGTCACCGATGCAGCCGCCCGCACGCGAATCCTCCCGAAGATCCAGGAACTTTCGGTTCCGGTCAGCAATGCCGTGCTCGGCAATACCGGGCAGCGCAGCCTCGAGGTTATCGATCTCGGCGACGGGCTGATCCAGCTCGTCATCACCGATGCCGAACTCAATGAACGCATCCGCCGCGCCGTCGACCAGTCGATCGAGATCTTCCGCCGTCGTATCGACCCCGAGGGCGTGAAGGAACCGTCAATCCAGCGCCAGGGCCTCGACCGGATCGTGGTGCAGGTGCCGGGCGCGCAGAATTCCAAGGAAATCACCGACGTCCTTCAGCCCGGCAAGCTCGAATTCCGCATGGTGTCCGAGCCCGGCGCCAATCCGGCCGAGATCGAGACCCTGCCTTACACGGATGAAGGCGGCGGCACGATTCAGGTCGAAAGGCGCGTTCTCGTCCGCGGCGAGGACCTGACCTCCGCGGAGCCGACCTTCGACCAGCGGACGGGTGAACCCGTCGTCAGCTTCCGCTTCAATGTGAAGGGCGCGCAGGCTTTCGCCAAGGTCACGACTGAAAATGTCGGCAAGCCCTTCGCCATCATCCTCGACAACAAGGTGATTTCGGCACCCCGCATCATCTCGCCGATCACGCAGGGTCAGGGCCAGATTTCGGGCCGCTTCACGGTCGAGCGCGCCAACGCGCTGTCGATCCTGCTGCGCTCCGGCGCGCTGCCGGCCAGCTTCACGCTGGTGGAAGAGCGCACGGTCGGGGCAGGCCTCGGCGCAGATTCGATCGATGCCGCTGTTGTGGCCTCGATCGTCTCGCTCGTGGCGGTCTCCATCTTCACGCTCGCGACCTATGGCGTCTTCGGCATCATCGCCCTTGTCGCCCTGACAGTGAACTTCATGTTGCTGATCGCGCTGATGGCTCTGCTCGGCTCGACGCTGACATTGCCCGGCATTGCCGGGATTGTGCTGACCTTGGCCATTGCAGTCGATTCCAATGTGCTGATCTACGAGCGGATCCGCGAGGAGCAGGCGGCCGGCCGTTCAGCCATCTCCTCGCTGGATTCCGGCTTCACCCGCGCGCTGGCGACCATCCTTGATGCCAACATCACCAGCTTCCTTGCCAGCGCGATCCTCTATCTCGTCGGCACCGGCGCGGTGAAGGGCTTTGCGGTAACGACAAGCCTCGGCATCGCCACCACGATCTTTACCGCCTTTACGCTGACGCGGATGATGGTGGCGGCCTGGTATCGCTGGTTCAAGCCGAAATCCGTTCCGATCTGATGATGTCGAAGCGCCCGTTCTCCCGTCCTGACCGGAAATCCCGATGAAGCTCCTTCGCCTCGTTCCCGACAATACCCGCTTCGGCTTCATGCGGTTCCGCCGCGTGTCGTTCCCGCTTTCGGCGCTTCTGTCGATCGTTTCGGTCGTTACCTTCCTGTGGCTCGGCATGAATGTCGGCATCGACTTCAAGGGCGGCACTGTTGTCGAGTTGCAAGCCCGTGGGGATCGCGCCAACATCGCGCAGGTTCGGGAGACAGCGTCGGGCCTCAATCTCGGCGATGTCGAGGTTCAGGAATTCGGGTCGCCGCGTGAGGTGATTCTCCGTGTCGGCCTCCAGGAGGGCGGCGATGCGGCTCAGGCCCAGGTTGTAACCAAGCTGCGCAACGCGTTCGAGGCAGCGTATGAATTCCGCCGGGTGGAGGTGGTTGGCCCGCGCGTCTCGCAGGAACTCGTCCAAAACGGTACGATCGGCGTTCTGCTGGCGATCATGGTCATCCTGGTCTACCTGTGGTTTCGCTATGAGTGGCAATTCGCCGTTGGCGCGGTCATCGCCACGATGCATGACCTGGTGCTGACCATCGGCTTCTACGCCGTCACCCAGATCCAGTTCGACCAGACCTCGATCGCCGCGATCCTGACCATTATCGGCTATTCACTCAACGATACCGTCGTCGTCTATGACCGCGTTCGGGAATTGCTCCGCAAATACAAGAAGATCGGCCTGCATGAGCTGCTCGATCTCTCGATGAACTCGACACTCTCGCGAACAGTCATCACCTCGATCACGGCCATCCTTGCCCTCATCGCTCTTGCGATCTTCGGCGGTGATACGATCCAGGGCTTCTGCCTTGCCATGCTGTTCGGGATCGTTGTCGGCACCTATTCGTCCATCTTTGTGGCAGCGCCGATTCTGATTTATCTTGGGGTCCGCGTCGGCGAAGGTGTGGGCGCGGCCGCGGGCAACGCCGACAAGGCCATCAATTCCGGAGCAACCAAATGAGCGGCTACATCCCCGGCGGACATCAGATCGAGTCCTACGGCAATGGCGGCTTCCGCTTTGCCGGCATGTCCCACCAAGGCTCGATCATCGCGTTGCCGACCGGCATCCAGTCCTGGGCCGTCACCTCGCCGAACCGGATCGACGTATCCTCGCTGACGCCGGTGATTGTCGAGATGAACCAGCTCGACATGCTGCTGATCGGCACCGGCGAGAAGGCCCTGCCGCAGGATTCGCCCTTTGCCCTGGCGCTTCGCCAGCTCGGGTTCAATGTCGAGGTGATGGACACAGCAGCCGCTGCGCGCACCTACAACGTGCTGTTCGAAGAGGGGCGCCGGGTCGGCGCAGCGCTTATCGCCGTTTGAACAACCTATCCACAGCCAAGGACGAGGGAATGGGGACAGACCGCTTTCCTTGGCCCGGTCCCGCTCCATATCCGGGACTGGGAGGAAAGGCTGGATGAATTCGCCACTCGCCATGCCCGGCCTTGCGGATCGAGCGGGCCGGGATCTGGACGCGGCTTTTGCAATCTGCATGGCGCAGGTGCGAGCGCTTGATCCGGACCGGTATCTGGCCTGCCTGTTCGCACCGCGCGAGGCGCAACCCGGCCTTTTCGCCCTCTATGCGTTCAGCAGCGAGATCGCCCGGATCCGGGACATCGTGTCGGAACCAATGCCGGGGGAGCTTCGCCATCAATGGTGGCGTGAGGCCCTGTCCTGCAGGGGCGAGGAGGCCGGGCGGCAGAACCCGGTCGCCCTTGCGATTCTGGAGACGCTCCGGCGTTATGCCCTGCCGCCTGAACCGCTGCTGGCGCTGATCGAGGCGCGCAGCTTCGACCTCTATGACGATCCGATGCCGACCTGGCAGGATCTCGAGGGTTATTGCGGCGAGACCTCGTCTGCCTTGGTCCGGCTGGCCTCGCTAATTCTGGCGGGGGGAGAAGAGCCCGGAAGCGCGGATCTCTGCGGCTATGCCGGTGTCTGCTATGCCATGACAGGCCTGCTCCGGGCGTTCCCGATCCATGCCCGGCGGCGGCAATGCTTTCTGCCGCACGAAATGCTCATCTCCTGCGGTATCTCGCTGGATGATATCACGGAGGGCAAGGACAGCGACAACCTCCGGGCTGCCCTGCACGAGGCGCGGCAGCGCGCGAGGGGTCATTTTGAAACCCTGTGCAGCCGGATCGGCGAGATCGATGCGCGGATCCGGCCGGCCTTCCTCGCCTGCTGCCTCGTGCCGGCCTATCTCGGCAAGATGGAGCGGGCGGATTACCGCCCCTTCGAGACGCTGGTCGATCTCAACCCGCTGCGGAAATGGTGGATCATTGGTCGCTCGGCCTGGAAGGCCAAGCGCTACCGCTGATCGGCTTCACGCCGCCGCTTCGGACAGGGAAGGCGCGAGCGCATGGTCCGCCATCCAGGCTGCAAGGGCAGCTTTGGCCCGCGAAGTGATCATGCGCTTCTTGGCCACTGCCTTGTCCTTGCCGCGCAGCCTTTTGCCATTCTCGTCACGCGGGGCAGCCTCGAACTGTGGAAAGAGGCCGAAATTGATGTTCATCGGCTGGTATGATTTCGGGCCTGTATCGATGGTCTCGATATGGCCGCCGGTAATGTGGTTGAGCAGCGCGCCGAGCGCCGTCTCGGGCGGAGGCACCGCCAGCGCGCGACCGAGCCTTTCTGAACTGGCCAGCAAACCCGCCAGAAGCCCAATCGCCGCGCTCTCGACATAGCCCTCGCACCCGGTGATCTGCCCCGCAAAGCGCAGGCGCGGCTGGGCCTTCAGGCGCAGAACGGAATCAAGGTGGCGGGGCGAGTTGAGATAGGTGTTGCGGTGGATGCCGCCGAGCCGGGCGAATTCTGCCTGTTCGAGGCCGGGAATCATCCGGAAGATCGTCGATTGCGGCCCATATTTCAGCTTCGTCTGGAAACCGACCATGTTGTAGAGCGTGCCGAGCTTGTTGTCCTGCCGGAGTTGGACCACGGCATAGGGCTTCACGGTCGGATCATGCGGGTTCGTCAGTCCGACCGGCTTCATCGGCCCGTGCCGGAGCGTTTCGACACCGCGTTCGGCCATCACCTCGATCGGAAGGCAGCCGTCAAAATACGGCGTATCCTTCTCCCACGCGCGGAATTCGGCTTTTTCCCCGGCAATGAGGGCGGCAACAAAGGCCTCGTACTGCGCCTTGTCGAGGGGGCAATTGATATAATCTGCCCCGGTACCGCCGGGACCTGCCTTGTCATAGCGGGACTGGAACCAGGCCACATCCATGTTGATCGACTCGCGATGGACGATCGGCGCGATCGCATCGAAAAAGGCCAGCGAATCCTCGCCGGTC
Organism: Rhabdaerophilum sp. SD176; assembly: GCF_030143245.1. Taxonomy (GTDB): domain Bacteria; phylum Pseudomonadota; class Alphaproteobacteria; order Rhizobiales; family Beijerinckiaceae; genus Rhabdaerophilum. The sequence continues at coordinate 194,033 of NZ_JARJNS010000001.1, forward strand.
AGCGAACGGATCGCCTCCGCCAATGCCGGGGATGTCAGCGGTCCCGTTGCCAGGATCACGCTGTCCCATTCCTCCGGGGGAAGGCCCGCAACCTCGTTCCGGTCGATCATGATGAGCGGATGGGCCTCGAGCCGGGCCGTGACATCACCCGAGAACGCATCCCGATCCACCGCCAGCGCGGAGCCGGCTGGCACCTGGTGCCGGTCAGCCGCGTGCATGATCAGCGAGCCCAGCCGGCGCATCTCGTCATGGATCAGCCCGACGGCATTGAGATCCGAATCATCGGACCGGAAGGAATTGGAACAGACCAGTTCGGCCAGCCCTTCCGACTTGTGGGCCTCGGTCATGCGGCGTGGCCGCATTTCATGAAGCACGACGGGAACACCGGCCTGCGCGATCTGCCAAGCCGCCTCGCTGCCGGCCAGGCCACCGCCGACAACATGGATCGGGGAAAGGTTTCGGTTCATGCCCGGTCAATAGTCGTTTGCGCGGCCGAAGGCGAGGGGGCGCATAAAAAAAGGCCCGCCGAAGCGGGCCATTCGCACGTAAGGGCCGGGAGTTAGCCGATACGCGTAGGGACAACACGCGAGGTCAGGCGCCAGGTGGGAGAGGTCTGCCGCCTGACCCGCGTGAAGCAGGAAAACGGGCAGGCCGGGACGGGGAGAACATCCGGGCCTGCCCGTTGTCTCAGGCGCCGACTGCCTGGCGGGCCGCCTGTTCGATGCTGCCGCGGTTCAGGCCGATATCGGCGAGCTCGCGGTCGGAAAGCTGCGAGAGGATCTCGACATTCCGACGGAAACGCAGCCACGACTGGATGCGGGCGATAATGTGGGTCAGGATCATGGGTCTTCTCCAGAATTGAATGTCGCGACCCGCCGACTGCCGCTGCATCACCGTGAGGGACGCTGCCGTCGTCTTGGGCATGGCTGCTTATGTGCAGTGCAAAAAAGGCAAAGTCTAGGCAGAGCTGGCGCCTCAGCGGCCACCAGATATGCGGATTACGCATGCCTGTTTGATAAAACTTTAATGATTGCGCGAGAACCGCCTGGGCCTCAGCTGGACGGCGCAATGAAAGGCTGCGTGATTTCCCGAAAGACTTCCGTGGCTTCGAGCCGTGCAGCGAGCGCGGCCAGCCGCGGATGGGCCTCGAGCCGGCCGAGATCCGGATGCGCCTCGCCCAGATGGCGCAGGATCGACACGGCCGTAATGTCCGGTTGGCTCATCCTGTCGTCGCTCCAGAACGGACCAGGGCGCGTGGCATAGGCCGCCTCGAGCCAGGCGAGACCGTCGCGGATCTGGCGCTGGCACCGTTCGACATAGAAGGCGGAAGGGGCCTCGTGCAGGCGCAACTCGTAGAACAGGGCCACGGCCTTGTCGCCGACACCCCCGGCAACGGCGCAGATGCGCATCGCCTCCGCCCGTACCAGCCCGCCGGCGGGCAACAGCCGGCGCTCCGGCTCGACCAGCCCGTCGAGATGGTCGAGGATTGCCTGGCTGTCGACAAGGGCCGTGCCATCCTCCAGCACCAGGGTCGGCACACGAAGCAGCGGATTATACGCGCGGATACGGTCGGCATCGCCGAAGACCGACCAGGGCGCATGCTCGAACGGGATCCCGTAGAGGCGCATCGTGATGGCGACCCGGCGGGTGAAGGGCGAATCGAATTGCCCGATCAGGATCATCCGGCGCTGCCCTTGAGGGGCCGCCGCTTCAGGACATCCGCGAGGAACCGCCCCGTATGGCTGTCCGGGTGGCGGGCAACGGCTTCCGGCGTGCCTTGGGCCACCACGCGGCCGCCGCCATCGCCGCCTTCCGGCCCCATATCGATCACCCAGTCCGCCGTCTTGATGACCTCGAGATTATGCTCGATCACCACGACGCTGTTGCCCTGCTCGACCAGCTCGTGCAGCACTTCGAGCAACTTGGCGACATCGTGAAAATGCAGGCCGGTCGTCGGCTCGTCGAGGATATAGAGCGTCCGTCCGGTCGAACGGCGCGACAATTCTTTCGAGAGCTTCACCCGTTGTGCCTCGCCGCCGGAAAGCGTGGTGGCCTGCTGACCGACCTTGACATAGCCGAGACCGACCCTGGCCAGCGTCTCCATCTTCTCGCGGATCGACGGCACCGACCTGAACAGGTCCGCAGCCTCCTCGACCGTCATGTCGAGGACATCGGCGATCGACTTGTCGCGGAACTTCACTTCCAGCGTCTCGCGGTCATAGCGCTTGCCCTTGCAGACATCGCAGGTGACATAGACATCCGGCAGGAAGTGCATCTCGATCTTGACGACACCATCGCCCTGGCAGGCCTCGCATCGCCCGCCCTTGACGTTGAACGAGAAGCGCCCGGCGGAATAGCCGCGCGCCTTCGCTTCCGGCAAGTTGGTGAACCATTCGCGGATGGGCGTGAAAGCGCCCGTATAGGTGGCCGGATTGGAGCGCGGCGTCCGCCCGATCGGCGACTGGTCGATATCGATCACCTTGTCCAGCAGCTCGAGCCCCTCGATCCGGTCGAACGGGGCGGGGTGGTCCATCGCCCCGTTGAGCCGGCGGGCGACGGCCTTGTACAGCGTCTCGATAACGAGCGTGGACTTGCCGCCGCCCGAAACCCCGGTCACGCAGGTGAAGAGACCGAGCGGGATATCGACATCGACCTGCTTGAGATTGTTGCCCCGCGCGCCAACCAGCCGGAGCATCCTGCCTTTCTGCGGCGAACGCCGTTTCGCCGGAACCGGCACCTGCTTGCGCCCGGTGAGATAATCGCCTGTCAGTGATTTCGGATGGGCCATCACCTCCTCGGGCCGGCCCTGCGCGATGATCCGGCCGCCATGGATGCCAGCGCCGGGCCCGATATCGACGACATAATCCGCCTCGCGGATCGCATCCTCGTCATGTTCGACAACGATGACCGAATTGCCAAGGTCACGCAGGCGCTTGAGCGTGCCAAGCAGGCGCTCGTTGTCGCGCTGGTGCAGGCCGATGGACGGCTCGTCCAGCACATAGAGCACACCGGTCAGGCCGGAACCGATCTGGGAGGCCAGCCGGATGCGCTGGCTTTCCCCGCCCGAAAGCGAGCCGGAGCCGCGCGACAGGGTGAGATAGTCGAGCCCGACATCATTGAGGAAGCGCAGCCGGTCACGGATCTCTTTCAGAACGCGGCCGGCAATCTCGTTCTGCTTCGCTGTCAGGCTGCCGGGCAGGGATTCATACCATTGGCCGGCATCGCGCACCGAGAGCCGGGCAATCTCGCCGATATGCTTCCCGGCGATCTTCACCGCCAGCGCCTCGGGCTTCAGCCGGTGGCCGTGGCAATCCGAGCACGGCGTCTCGGACATGTAGCGCTGGATTTCCTCGCGCGACCAGTCGCTCTCGGTCTCCTTGTAGCGGCGTTCGAGATTGGTGATGATCCCCTCGAACGGCTTCTTCACCTCGTAGGCACGCGTGCCGTCGCTATAGGCGAAGCGGATCGGCTCCTGCCCCGAGCCGTAGAGCATGACCAGCTTGACGCTGTCCGGCAGGTCTTTCCAGGGCTTCGTCATCGAGAAGCCGTAATGCGCCGCAAGCGCCTCCAGCGTCTGGCCATAATAGGGCGAGGAGGATTTGGCCCAGGGCGCGATGGCGCCCTTCTTCAGGCTCAGGCTTTCCTCCGGCACGATCAGGCCGGCATCGACGCGCATTTCGTGGCCGATCCCGCCGCAAGACGGGCAAGCGCCGAACGGATTGTTGAACGAGAACAGCCGGGGCTCGATTTCCGAAATGGTGAAACCGGAAACCGGGCAGGCGAATTTCGAGGAGAAGGTCATACGGCGCGGCTGGCCGCTCTCGTCCTTCTCGTCGGCCCATTCGAGGATCGCGATCCCGTCGGCCATCTCCAGCGCGGCCTCGAACCCTTCGGCCAGCCGCGAGCCGATATCCGGCCGGACGACGATCCGGTCGATGACAATGTCGATATCGTGCTTGAGTTTCTTGTCGAGCGCCGGCGCCTCGGCCAGTTCGTGATATTGGCCATCGATCTTGGCGCGCTGGTAGCCTCGCTTGAGGAAATCCGCGAGTTCCTTGCGGTATTCGCCCTTGCGGCCCCTTATGACCGGTGCGAGCAGATAGGCGCGCGTCTTTTCCGGGAGGGCGAGCACGCGATCCACCATCTGGCTGACGGTCTGGCTCTCGATCGGCAGGCCGGTGGCCGGGGAATAGGGCACACCGACCCGCGCCCAGAGCAAGCGCATGTAATCGTAGATCTCGGTGACGGTGCCAACCGTCGAGCGCGGGTTGCGCGACGTCGTCTTCTGCTCGATCGAGATGGCCGGGGAGAGCCCGTCGATCTGGTCGACATCGGGCTTCTGCATCATCTCGAGGAATTGCCGCGCATAGGCCGAGAGACTCTCGACATAGCGGCGCTGCCCCTCGGCATAGATCGTGTCGAAGGCAAGCGAAGACTTGCCCGAACCGGAGAGCCCGGTGAACACCACCAGCTTGTCGCGCGGAATGACGAGATCGACATTCTTCAGATTGTGCTCGCGCGCCCCGCGGACAGCGATCACGCGCTCGCCCGGAAAGCTGAGAGCGGCTTCGTCGAACAGGGCTTCGACCTGCGCCGCTTCCTTGCGGCGGGTGGATTTCGCTTGCGTCATGACAAACCGGCTGAGGAGAGGGCTGTTCCTGCTCAAGTAAGGCGGGGGGCAGGGGGCTTCAACCGGGAATCGACATTCCCGACCGCGCTTTCCTGTAAAACAACCCTTGCACAGGCCGAGACATCCGTCTAGAACAAAAAGCGAACAACATCACGAATTGCTGACATACCTTGTCAGCAATCCTCGGAGCATCGTCAGGAGGCGCCCATGGGAGCCCAGAAACAGGCCGGTTTCCCGGGGATCGAGATCATCTTTCCCTTGCCGTCTTCATGACGGCAGACATGAAACCGTCCATCGGGAGAGGGCCGGGCTTCCCGGTGGCCGATGAAGGTTCCGTCGAGGAGCATCCAGCCCCCGGTGGTGGACTTCACCTGCTCCACCGCCACGGGGTAGCAATCCCGGTCGGAGCAGCATTCATAGGGATACCAGCTATGGGCAAGGGCAGCGGTCGGAACAAGCAATACAAGAAGAGCAGAACCAAGCTTCATCAGAACCTCCAGGGCGCTTGACGTCAGAGACAACGGCAGGACGTGCGGCGCGCGGGGTGCGCGCCGTGGAGACAGCTTCACTTCATCTTCTGATTGTTGGGGGAGCCTGCCGTGGAGAAAGCAAAGCGACGGCAGCCCACCATCGAGACAGGCTATGGGACAGATGGTTAATTTTTTGTTTCCGGCCTTGTGCAGGGGCGCTGTGGACAAGGACAACGACCTTCTGTCCCCGGGGCTGGCACCTCACTAAGGTGCGGCGAAGTTGGATGGAACGGCAGCATTCGGGAGCAGGCCATGGCCGGTAGCGTGAACAAGGTAATCCTCGTGGGCAATCTCGGGCGGGACCCGGAAACCCGTCGCCTGGCCAATGGCGACCCGGTGGTCAATCTCCGGATCGCCACGTCGGAAAGCTGGCGCGACAAGCAGTCGGGCGAGCGTCGCGAGAAGACCGAGTGGCACTCCGTCGTGATCTTCAACGAGAACCTCGCCAAGGTGGCGGAGCAATATCTCCGCAAGGGCTCGAAGATCTATGTCGAGGGCCAGCTGCAGACCCGCGAATGGCAGGACAAGGATGGCCAGAAACGCTATTCGACCGAAATCGTCCTGCAGCGCTACCGCGGCGAACTGACCCTGCTCGACGGCCGCGAAGGCGGCGGCAGTGCCCCGCGCGAGGTCGATGACATGGGCGGCGGTGGCTATTCCGCGCCGCGCATGGGCAGCGGTAGCGGCGGTGGTGGCGGGGCGCGCCCGTCCGGAGGCGGCGGCCGCCCCGACATGGATGACGACATCCCGTTCTGATCGGCGAGGCTGCACCACACAGCACCTCCGCCAAACACAGGGCCACAGCGGCAAGCGAAGCCCGCCCTGCAGGGACAGGACGGGCTTCCGGGGCCGATCCAGCTCAACAGCAACCGGATCGTGTTTGAGGAGCTTCCTTCAGGAGAGCCGGGGGTTGTTCAGGAACCCGAGCCAGCAGGCTTCTCGACAGGACCTTTTTTCTCCAGCGAGTATTCGAGCATCGAGCCGTCATAGAGCTTCACGCCGGGCAGGCCGAGCACTTCGCTCATCACGAACCAGTCAGTCGCCGCCCAGTGGCCGGTGTTGCAATAGGCGATCGCACCGCTGGCATTGGCCGCCGCGCTGAATTCACGGGCAAGCGAGGCCTTGTCCTTCAGTCGGTTGTCGGCCGTGAAGGCACGGGCATGCGAGATGTTGACAGCACCTGGAATATGGCCGGCCACCGGGATGGCCTTGTGCTTTTCCTTGCCGCTGAAGAAACTTTCCGGCCGGCTGTCCACCAGCAGCGTGCCGGATTCATGCGCCTTCAGCACGTCTCCCAGCCGGGCGCGCAGGCTTTCGTCAGGCCGGGCTTCGTAGATAGCAGGAACCGGCGTTGTATCCCCGGTAGCGACCGGGCGGGCCTTGACGTCGGTCCAGCCCTTGTAGCCGCCATCGAGAATGGCGATCGAGGCATGGCCCATGGCCTTGAACGACCAGTAGACTCGCGCCGCCGCGCCGAAGCTGCTGCTGTCGGTACCCTCATGCACGATCACCACGTCCGATTCCGGCGCGATGCCGAGATCACCGGCCAGCGCCTCGAACTGCGCCGGCTCAGGCAGGTAGAGCGAGGTATTCTCACGCGGCAGGCGCCAGCTGGCATGGCCGTAATCGGCATGGACCGCACCGGGAATATGCCCGGCCTGGAACAGGGCGCGGCCCTTTTCGTGCGTCTCGCCAGAGCGGATATCCACGACAACAAGGTTTGGGTCGCCGAGGCGTGCGGAGAGGCCACCGGCATCGATCAGGCCACGCAACGGCGTGCCAGCCAAAGCGGCGGCCAGCGGTGTCAGCAAGGCGCCGGCAACAAGGGAAGCCAGGACGAAGCGACGATGAAGGAACATGAGTCGATCCTCTAGGGGCTGGCTCTGGCAGCCCGACATGGCCTTGATTTAGAAAAATCTTCTTCCATTGACAATTGAAGCAATTGATATAGGGAAATCCTTCCAAATTCGGATCGGCTTCAGGAACGGTCGACCGTTTCGGGGCAGGAGAAGCAAAAGGGTTTCTGGAGGCGCGGAATGGATTCTTTCGATCGGGCGATCCTGTCGCTGATCCAGGCAGACGGCTCGCTTCCCCTGAACGAGATCGCCTCGCGCGTCGGCCTGTCGCCGACCCCATGCTGGAACCGCATCCGCAAGATGGAGGAGTCAGGCATCATCGCGCGCCGGGTTGCCATTCTGGATGCTGCGAAACTTGGTCTCGGCGTGACGATTTTCGTCTCGATCGAGACATCGGATCATTCCGAAGGCTGGCTTGCCCGCTTTGCCGAAGCCGTGAAGGACATGCCGGAGGTCGTCGATGTCTACCGCATGTCCGGCGATGTCGACTACATGATGCGGGTGGTCGTGCCTGGTATCGACGCCTATGACGATTTCTACCGCCGGCTGATCAAGGCCGTTCCGCTCAAGAACGTGACGTCGCGCTTCGCGATGGAGAAGATCAAGGCGACGACGGCTTTGCCGCTCGAGCAATCACCGGTCTTCAAGGCCCGGAAAAAGACGCTGAAATAGTCCGGCCTGCTCAGCGGACAGCCTTGATCCCGTCGATCACGAACTGCACGGCCAAAGCGGCGAGGATCACCCCCAGCAGACGGGTCAGCACCAGATTGCCGGTCACGCCCAGAAGCTTCGACAGCCTGTCGGCGATCAGGAAAACCAGCAGGCACGAGATCGAGACCAGCGCGATCACCGCCACCAGCGCGCCAAGTTTCACGCCGTCTCCACCGGCCGAACCCGCAATCAGCATCGTCGCGGTGATCGTGCCCGGCCCTGCCATCAGCGGAATGGCCAGCGGAAAGGCCGCGATGTTGCGGATATGGTCCTCGTCGATGGCCGTGCGCGCCACATTGTTCTTCCGCCGGCCCCGCAACTCGAAAATCATCTCGAACGCAATCCAGAACAGCAACAAACCGCCGGCAATCCGGAAGGCCGGGAAGCCGATGCCGAGCGCGCCGAGCACCGGCTGCCCGAAAAAGGCAAAACCGAGCATGATTGCCCCGGCAATGATCGTCGCGCGGACAGCCACGTTCCGCCGCTCGGCCGGTGTCAGCCCGACAGTCAGGCTGAGGAAGATCGGCGCCAGGCCCGGCGGATCAACCGTGACCATCAGCGTTGTCAGGGCGGCGAGAAAATACTCGGTGACCGCTGCGCTCATTGCCATCTCCCGCCTTGCCGGCGCTGAAAACCGATGTAAGTACACATTACATTCAATGCGAGGCGACAGGACCGCGCCATGACCCTAGCGCCTTTTTATGCTGCCCCGCTCTTTGTCAAGCTTCACATTCTCTCGGCACTGCTGGTTGTCGCACTCACGCCATTCCAGTTCGTCGGCTTCCGCAAGGGCAGTCCGGGCCACCGACTGACTGGGCGGCTCTGGCTTCTCGCCATGATCGCCGTGGCACTTACCTCGCTGACCATCTCCTCGCGGTTCCGGTATTCGATAGCCGGGTTCGGCCTGATCCACCTGCTCTCCCTTCTCACGCTCGCCTCTTGCTACGGCGCGTGGCAAGCGGCGCGTAACCATGCGGTCGAACGCCATCGCCAGATGCTGGTCGGCCTTACCGCAAGCTTTTTCTTGGCAGGGGCCTTCACCTTCCTCCCGGAACGGATCATGCACCGGATCGTGGCCGGGTGAGGGGACTTATCCCCATGCCGCATTCGCATCTCGCCGCGGAATCGCCTAGAAGACAGCGGACAGGCATGTGGCAGGGCCCCGCCCGGTCCGGCCATGCCGAAGACCCGTTTCTCTGAACTTGGGATTCATCCTTGTCCGACGACCAGAACGACAAAAAGCCCGGTCTTCCCTCCGGAGACGGCTCCGATATCCGTCCGATCTCGATCACGGACGAGATGAAGCGCTCCTATCTCGATTATGCGATGAGCGTGATCGTGAGCCGGGCGCTGCCGGATGCCCGCGACGGGCTGAAGCCCGTGCATCGCCGCATTCTCTTCTCGATGCACGAAAACGGCTACACGCCGGAAAAGGCCTATCGCAAATCGGCCCGCGTCGTCGGTGACGTCATCGGTAAGTATCACCCCCATGGTGACCAGTCGATCTACGACGCCATGGTCCGGATGGCGCAGGAATTCTCGATGCGCCTGATGCTGATCGACGGGCAGGGCAATTTCGGCTCTGTCGATGGTGATCCGCCCGCAGCGATGCGCTACACGGAATCGCGCCTGTCCAAGCCGGCAGTGACCCTGCTGGAGGATCTGGACGAGGACACCGTCAACTTCCAGCCGAACTACGATGGCTCGGAACATGAGCCGACGGTTCTGCCAGCGCGCTTCCCGAATCTGCTGGTCAACGGCGCGGGTGGCATTGCCGTCGGCATGGCCACGAACATCCCGCCGCACAATCTCGGCGAAGTCATCAACGCCGCTCTGGCGCTGATGGCCAATCCGGAACTCGAGATCGAGGACCTGAACGAGATCATTCTCGGCCCGGATTTCCCGACCGGCGGCTATATTCTCGGCCGCTCGGGCATCCGCTCGGCTTACCATACCGGCCGCGGCTCGGTGGTGATGCGGGCGCGGGCGACGATCGAGGAAATCCGCAAGGATCGCGAGGCGATCATCGTCAGCGAGATCCCGTATCAGGTGAACAAGGCCACGCTGATCGAGCGGATCGCCGAACTCGTGCGCGAGAAGAAGCTCGAAGGCATTGCCGACCTGCGCGACGAGAGCGACCGCCAGGGCATGCGTATCGTCATCGAGCTGAAGCGCGATGCGGTGGGCGATGTCGTGCTCAACCAGCTCTACCGCTACACGGCGCTGCAATCGAGCTTCGGCGTCAACATGGTCGCGCTCAATGGCGGCCGGCCGGAGCTGATGAATCTGAAGGACCTGCTTTCGGCCTTCATCGCCTTCCGCGAGGAGGTGATCAGCCGCCGGACCAAGTTCCGCCTCAACAAGGCGCGGGACCGGGCGCATGTCCTTGTCGGCCTCGCCATCGCAGTCGCCAATATCGACGAGGTCATCGCCACGATCCGCACCTCGCCGGACACACCGACGGCACGCGAGCGCCTGATGTCGCGCGACTGGCCGGCGGAGCAGGTGGAGTCGCTGATCGCGTTGATTGATGATCCGCTCCACCGCGTCACGGAAGGCGGCACCTACCGGCTCTCGGAGCGGCAGGCCAATGCCATCCTCGAACTGCGCCTCAACCGCCTGACGGCCCTCGGGCGCGAGGAGATCGCCGGCGAACTGGAAAAGATCGCGGCAGAGATCCGCGACTTCCTTGACATCCTCTCGTCGCGGGTGCGCATCCACAGCATTATCAGCGACGAGCTGACCCAGATCCGCGATGCTTTCGCCACGCCGCGCCGCACCGAGATCACGGATTCGGACTCGGATATGGAGGACGAGGACCTTATCGCCCGCGAGGACATGGTCGTCACCTTCTCGCATTCCGGCTACATCAAGCGCGTCCCGCTCTCAACCTACCGCGCCCAGAGGCGCGGCGGGAAAGGCCGCTCCGGCATGTCCACACGCGACGAGGATTTCGTCTCGCGGCTCTTCGTCGCCTCCACGCATACGCCGATCCTGTTTTTCTCCTCGGCCGGGCAGGTCTACAAGGAGAAGGTCTGGCGGCTGCCGATCGCGCCGCCGAATGGCCGTGGCAAGGCGCTGATCAACATGCTGCCCCTCGACAAGGACGAGCGCATCACCACGATCATGCCGCTGCCGGAGGATGAGACCACCTGGGATGCGCTGGACGTGATGTTCGCCACGGAATCCGGCAATGTCCGCCGCAACAAGCTGTCGGATTTCATCCAGGTCAACCGCAACGGCAAGATTGCGATGAAGCTGGACGAGGGCGATCATATCGTCGATGTCGCGACCTGCTCGGAAGCCGATGACGTGCTGCTGACCACAGCCCTTGGCCAGTGCATCCGCTTTTCGGTGGACGAGGTTCGCGTCTTCAAGGGCCGTGATTCCACCGGCGTGCGCGGAATCAATCTCGGCAGCAAGGACCGCGTGATCTCGCTCACCATCCTGCGCCATGCCGAGGCCTCCTCGGACGAGCGCGCGGCCTATCTCAAGATGCGCCGTGCCATGAACGGCGAGGTCGGCCCCGATGAAGGCGCCGATGGCGAAGTCGAGGCCAATGCCGGCTTCGCCCTGCCGAACGAGCGTTATATCGAGATGAGCGCACAGGAACAGTTCGTCCTGACCATCTCCGAGAACGGCTACGGCAAGCGGACCTCCTCGTTCGAATACCGGATTACCGGGCGCGGCGGGAAGGGAATCGTGGCCATGGCCGTCAACGAGCGGAACGGCGATCTTGTCTCGTCCTTCCCGGTCGAGGAGACGGACCAGATCATGCTGGTCACCGATGGCGGCCAGCTCATCCGCTGCCCGGTCAACGGCATCCGCGTGGCCGGCCGCGGGACGCAGGGCGTGATCGTGTTCGACACGGCTGATGGCGAGAAGGTCGTCTCGGTCGAACGGGTCTCGGAGCCGGAGGGCGACGAAGGTGATGAAGGCGAGAGCGAGGGCGAGGGCTGATTGCCCTTGCTCTCCTGATGCTGCTTGCCCGGACCACAAAAACCGATAAGCTGGCTTTATCCGAGGGGCGTCGCATCGGCGGCTGAGATTGGGGGAATGAACCCAAGCACCCTTAGAACCTGATCCGGGTCATGCCGGCGAAGGGACGGGTCTGGTGCTGCAACACCGCTTTTCCTTTCCGTCGTGACCCTCGTTCCGCCCGGGAATTCCCGATGGGGAGAACCGGCGCGGGATCTTCGAAGGCCGAACGGCCGCCGGGCGGCCAGCCCGGAACCGCGCGGCTCTGCCGCGGCAAGGAAGGAACCCCATGAACAAGCCCGTCTCGCCCAAGAATGTGCAGCCCGCGCCCGAAACCGTGACCACCGGCCCGATCATCGGATCGCGCAAGGTCTATGCCGCGCCCGCCGCCCATCCGGACATCCGGGTGCCGTTCCGCGAGGTGATGCTGAGCGACCCGCTGGAGCCGCCGGTCCGGATCTATGATCCCTCCGGCCCCTACACCGAAACCGATGCCCGCATCGACCTCCGGAACGGCCTGCCGCAGATCCGCGAGGGCTGGATCGCGAAGCGCGGCTTCGAGGCCATTGCGCCGCGCGCCGTGAAGCCGGAGGACAACGGCAACATCCCGGTCGACAAGCTGGTCCCGGAATGCCCGGCCAACCGCACCATCCGCGCCGCGAAACCGGGCCAGATGGTCACCCAGTACGAATTCGCACGGGCGGGCATCATCACCGAGGAGATGATCTACGTCGCCCATCGCGAGAATCTCGCGCGCGAGGCCGCCCTTGCCGGTGCGAAGGAGCGCATGGCCGATGGCGAGAGCTTCGGCGCCAGCGTACCGGAATTCGTGACGCCGGAATTCGTGCGCGAGGAAGTGGCCCGCGGCCGGGCGATCATCCCCGCCAATATCAACCATACCGAGCTGGAGCCGATGGCGATCGGCCGGAACTTCCTGGTCAAGATCAACGCCAATATCGGCAACTCGGCCGTGACTTCGGGCGCCGCCGAGGAAGTCGAGAAGCTCGTCTGGGCGATCCGCTGGGGCGCGGATACGGTGATGGATCTCTCCACCGGCCGCAACATCCACAATATCCGCAGCTGGATCATGCGGAATGCGCCGGTCCCGATCGGTACCGTGCCGATCTACCAGGCGCTGGAAAAGGTCGATGGCGACCCGGTCAAGCTCGACTGGGAAGTGTTCAAGGACACGCTGATCGAGCAGGCCGAGCAGGGCGTGGATTACTTCACCATCCATGCCGGCGTCCGGCTGCCTTACGTGCCGCTGACGGCCAACCGCGTCACCGGCATTGTCAGCCGCGGCGGCTCGATCATGGCGCGCTGGTGCCTGGCGCATCACAAGGAAAGCTTCCTTTACGAGCGCTTCGACGAGATCTGCGACATCATGCGGAAATACGATGTCTCGTTCAGCCTCGGCGACGGCCTGCGCCCGGGCTCGATCGCCGATGCGAATGACCGCGCGCAATTCGCCGAGCTGGAAACCCTCGGTGAGTTGACCAAAGTGGCGTGGGACAAGGGTTGCCAGGTGATGATCGAGGGCCCCGGCCATGTGCCGATGCACAAGATCAAGGAAAACATGGACAAGCAGCTGCGCGAATGCGGCGAGGCCCCGTTCTACACGCTCGGGCCGCTGACCACCGATATCGCGCCGGGCTATGACCACATCACCTCCGGTATCGGTGCCGCCATGATCGGCTGGTTCGGCTGCGCCATGCTCTGCTACGTCACGCCGAAGGAGCATCTCGGCCTGCCCAACCGCGATGACGTGAAGCAGGGCGTGATCACCTACAAGATCGCCGCCCATGCCGCCGATCTCGCCAAGGGCCACCCGGCCGCGAAGATTCGCGACGATGCGCTGAGCCGCGCGCGCTTCTCCTTCCGCTGGGAGGACCAGTTCAACCTCGCGCTCGATCCCGATACCGCGCGGGCCTATCATGACGAGACCTTGCCGAAGGACGCCCACAAGGTCGCGCATTTCTGCTCGATGTGCGGGCCGAAATTCTGCTCGATGAAGATCACGCAGGACCTGCGCGATGAGGCCCGCAAGCTCAATGCCGGCATCGAGGAGATGCAGGCTGTTGAAGCCGGCATGGCGGAGAAATCGAGGGAGTTTCTCGCCACCGGCGGCAAGCTCTATGTCGAGCAGACCTGACCGCGCCGGAGGGGCTGGCCTTTTGCCGTGAAATGCGGCAAGGGCATGCCCCACCAGTCGGGGAGACAGGAATGGGACAGCCTCTGGTCCTGCGTAGCGTGGCCGCCCTGCGGGCCTGGCGGCAACAATGCCGCCGCGCCGGCGAGACGATGGGCCTCGTGCCGACGATGGGCGCGCTGCATGTCGGCCATCTGAGCCTCGTCAACCGCATCCGGCAGGAAGCGGACAGGGCCGTTGTGTCAATTTTCGTCAACCCGACGCAATTCGCGCCGAACGAGGATTTCTCGATATATCCGAGAACGTTCGAGCGTGATCTTCAACAATTATCTGAAATAGGCGCCGATGCCGTCTTCGCGCCGACTGTGCAGGAAATGTATCCGGATGGTTTCGCCACCACGGTCACGGTGGCCGGGCCGGCCAAAGTCGGGCTGGAAGATGCCTTCCGCCCGACGCATTTCGGCGGGGTGGCGACGGTGGTGAGCAAGTTGCTGCTGCAGGCCCTGCCGGAATGCGCGATTTTCGGCGAGAAGGATTACCAGCAGCTCGCGGTCATCCGGCATATGGTCCGCGATCTCGATATCCCGGTCGAGATCCTTGCCGGCCTGACGGTGCGCGAAGCGGACGGCCTCGCCATGTCCTCGCGCAATGTCTATCTCTCGCCCGAGGAGCGTGCCCTGGCCCCGAAGATCCAGGAGATCCTGCAGGGTTGTGCGGAAAAGCTGCGCAAGGGATCTGCCATCCTCGCGGCCGAGACCTGGGGCCGGACGGAACTGGCAATCGCCGGCTTCGAGGTGGACTACATCGCCGTACGCGATGCGGCGAGCCTCGCTCCGGTCGACGAGCCCCGGCCCGGGCAGTCACTGAGGATCCTCGTGGCGGCGAAACTCGGCCGGACGCGGCTCATCGACAACATTGCCGCAAACTGACGCAGGGTCAGCTTTCCAGCAGAGCTTTCCGGGCTTCGCCGAGCTTCTTCATCGCATCGACGGAGAGCGTCGGGAAGGCGAGATCGAGGCCCTCCATTTCGGCGATGATGGCCTGCATCACCGCCAGACGCATGAACCATTTCCGATCAGCCGGAATGACATACCACGGCGCATACGGCGCGGCGGTGGCCCGGATCGCCGCCTCATACGCCGCCATGTACTCTTCCCAATGGGCGCGCTCGGCCACGTCGCGGGCATTGAACTTCCAGTTCTTCGCCGGATCGTCGATCCGCCCGAGCTGGCGTTCCTTCTGCTCGTCCTTCGAGACATGCAGGAAGAATTTCATGATCCGCATGCCGGACCGGGCGAGATGGCGCTCGTGATCGGCGATGGCCTCCAGCCGCTCCTCCCAGAATTTCTCGCTTCCGGCTTTCTTCCCAAAGCCGTTTTCCGGCAGACGCTGCGCGCCAAGAAACTCCGGATGCACGCGAACGACCAGCACCTCCTCGTAATAGGAGCGGTTATGGATGCCGATCCGGCCGCGCTCGGGCAGGGCCTTGGCGGTGCGCCAGAGGAAATCATGGTCGAGTTCCTCGGGCGAGGGCGCCTTGAAGGAATGCACCTGGCAGCCCTGCGGGTTCACGCCGCTCATCACATGCTCGATCGTCGAATCCTTGCCGGCCGCATCCATCGCCTGGAGGATCATCAGCACCGACCATTGATCGGCAGCATAGAGCAGTTCCTGCAGCTTCTTCAGCCGGACCTTGCCTTCCTCGAGCAACGCCTTGCTTTCCTCCTTGTCGATCGCGTGCCCGCCAAGGCTGTCGCAGGCATGGTCGGCCAGCGAGAATTTCCGGCCATTCGTCACCCGGAACGGCGCGACGAACTTGGCGGCATTGTCGATCGGCATCGGAACCTCCCCCGTTTTCGGCAGTTCACGGGCCTTCGCGGGAAAAGGCAAGCCCGAACCGTCTGGTCTTTTGCCTTTGAAACCGGAGGGGAGTCGACTAAGGCACCTGCATGGAACATGCGATCATCTACGATTGTGACGGCACGCTGATCGACAGCGAGCATATTGCGGGGTCGGTCTGCGCCGAGGCGCTGAGTTCGATCGGCTATCCGATCACGATGGAGGCCTTCAACAGCCGTTTCAACGGCATCCCGGTTGCCGCAACCTGGGCCATGCTGCGCGCCGAGATCGGCCGGCCGCTGCCGGAGGGCTTCAACGAGGCGATCAATGCCGAGATCTATCGCCGCATGGCCATCGAACTGAAGCCGATCGACGGGGTCGCCGAGGCCATTGCCACGATCGGCGGCAACAGGGCCGTGGCCTCCTCGACCAGCCTCGAGCCGCTCTGGCGCAACCTGCGCAAGACCGGCCTCGCGGATCTTTTCGAGCCGCATATCTATTCGGCGACGCAGGTGGCGCGCGGCAAGCCGGCCCCGGATGTCTTCCTCTATGCGGCGAGCCAGATCGGCGTCGATCCGCATCATGCGGTTGTCATCGAGGATTCGGTGGCCGGGGTGATGGCCGCCAGGCGGGCCGGGATGCGGGTGATCGGCTTTTCCGGCGCCAGCAACGGCATCGTCGACCTGCAGGACAGGCTCGAACAGGCCGGCGCCGTTGCTGTCATCCGCCATATGTCCGGCCTGCCGGATGCAGTCGAGGCCGTTCTGCAGATGCCGCGCTGAGCCAGCGTCGCGGCGGTTTGGCTTGAGTTTCCCCGGATTTCCCGATAGCTGGCTTCATCGCCCCGCGGATCGCTGCCCATGCCCCATATCGCCTTCTATGCCGGCTCCTTCGACCCGCCCACCAACGGGCATCTCGATGTCATTCGCCGCAGCTACGCGATCGCGGACGAACTGGTCATCGCCATCGGCACGCATCCCGGCAAGGCGCCGATCTTCACGGCAGACGAGCGTATCGCGATGCTCCAGGCCGTGGCCGGGCCGTTGGCCATGGGCAAGCCGCTGACCATCACCACCTTCAACGATCTCACGGTCGATGCCGCCCGCCGCCACGGCGCCACCATGCTGATCCGCGGCCTGCGCGATGGCACCGACCTTGACTACGAGATGCAACTCGCCGGCATGAATGGGCAGATGGCGCCAGATATCCAGACCGTCTTCCTGCCGGCCTCGCCGAATGTCCGCCCGATTACCGCCACGCTTGTCCGCCAGATCGCGGGGATGGGTGGCGATGTCAGCAGCTTCGTGCCCGAACAGGTGCGCGCCGCGCTGGCGGCCAAGTTCAGCCGGCCCTGATCCGGCACCCATCCCCAGAAACCCCGAGGAGATCCCATGCTTCGCCGTACGCTGCTCGCCGGTCTTGCCGGCCTTGTCCCGGGCCTCGCTTTGGCGCAGGCCGGGCTCGACCCCAACAACACGCTCGCGATTGACCTGAAAGATGGCCGCGTGCTGATCCAGCTCCGGCCCGACCTCGCGCCCAAGCATGTCGAGCGCATCAAGACTTTGGCCAAGCGCGGCTTCTATGACAACATCGTCTTCCATCGCGTCATCGAAGGCTTCATGGCCCAGACCGGCGATCCGCGCGGCAACGGCACCGGCGGCTCCGATCTGCCGGACCTGCCGGCAGAATTCTCGCGCGAACCCTTCGTGCGCGGCACGCTGGGCATGGCGCGCGCGCAGAACCCCAATTCGGCCAATTCGCAGTTCTTCATCTGCTTTGCCGATGCCCAGTTCCTGAACAACCAGTACACCGTCTTCGGCAAGGTCGTTCAGGGCATGGAATTCGTCGACCGCATCAAGCGCGGCGACCGCAATAACAACGGCGCGGTGACCAATCCCGACAAGATGGTCCGCGTCCGCCTTCTCGCCGACATCAAGTAACGAAACACCCTGGTTCCGGCACCGCCGAAGCCAGGGAGCGAATGCGACGCCGAGCAGGGCTGACCTGCAGCCCGTTGCGAGGGACAACAAAGGAAAAGACCATGGCTACCGCAGAGAACACCCTGATCCTCGACACCACCAAGGGTGTCGTCACCATCGAGCTCCGCCCGGATCTCGCCCCCAAGCATGTCGAGCGCATCAAACTTCTCGTGCGCGAAGGCTTCTATGACGGCGTGACCTTCCACCGGGTGATCGATGGCTTCATGGCCCAGGGCGGCTGCCCGCATGGCACCGGCACCGGCGGTTCGGACCATCCGGACCTGCCGGCCGAGTTCAACGACGAGCCGCACATCCGTGGTGTCTGCTCGATGGCCCGCGCCCGCAGCCCGAACTCGGCCAATTCGCAGTTCTTCATCTGCTTTGACGATGCCTCGTTCCTCGATGGCCAGTACACGGTCTGGGGCAAGGTCACATCGGGCATGGAAGCGGTGGACCAGTTCGCGCGTGGCGAGCCCGTCCGCAACCCCGACCGGATCAACAAGGCGACCATCGCCGCCGATCAGGCCTGAACCGGGCAGGGCGCGTGAAGCTCTCGGATTTCGATTTCGAGCTTCCGGAAGACCGGATCGCGCTCCACCCCGTCTCCCCGCGGGATTCCGCCCGCATGCTGGTTGTCCGCCCCGGCGGACAGCCTCTTCTGGCCGATAGCCGGTTCAGCGACCTGCCAGCAGCGCTGGAGCCCGGTGACCTGCTGGTTTTCAACAATACCCGCGTCCTGCCGACGCGGCTGCTCGGCCGGCGCATCCGCGGCGAGAACAGCGTCGCCATCGAGGCGCTGCTCATCCGCCGCCTCGACGAGGCCTGCTGGGAAGGCTTTGCCAGGCCGGGCAAGCGGCTCGCGCCGGCCGACCGCGTGATCTTCGGCAACGCCAATCCGGCCTGCCAGCTGGGCACACTCGAGGGCGAGGTCATCGCCAAAGGTGAGGAGGGTCTCGTCACCTTCCGGTTCGACCTGTCCGGACCCGCTCTTGACGAAGCGCTCGCTCTGGTCGGCGCCATGCCGCTGCCGCCCTATATCCTCGAGGCCCGCCGCCGCCTCGGCGACACGGCCGAAGCCGATGACCGGGCCGATTACCAGACCATCTTCGCCGAACGCGACGGCGCCTTGGCTGCGCCGACAGCCTCGCTGCATTTCACGCCGGCACTGATGGCGGGCCTTGCCGCGCGTGGCATCGACCATTGCTTCGTCACGCTCCATGTCGGCGCTGGCACATTCCTGCCGGTCAAGACCGATAATCTCGAAGAGCATCGCATGCATGCCGAATGGGGCGAGATCACCCCCGCCGCGCGGGACCGGATCCACGCCGCCAAGGCCGCTGGCAGGCGCGTGATCGCTGTGGGCACCACCGCCTGCCGCCTGCTCGAAAGCGCCGGCCGTTCCGGCATGATCGAGACCTGGCTTGGCGAAACCGACATCTTTATCCGGCCGGGCTTCCGGTTTCAGGTCATCGACGGGCTCATCACCAATTTCCACCTGCCGAAATCGACCCTGCTGATGCTCGTCTCGGCCTTCGCCGGCATAGACACCATGCGCGCAGCCTATGCCCATGCCATCGCCTCGGGCTATCGCTTCTATTCCTACGGGGACGGCTCGCTGCTGTTTCCGGCGCGGGTCTGAAGCGCCGATCGGCATCACCGGGCGAAGGCGCGTCAAGTACTTCCCGTTGGCCTTCCCGCCGGCTTGAGCTAGGAAGCGCGGCATGAGCCATGACATCCCCGATTTCCGCTTCGAGATCCATGCCCGCGACGGCAAGGCACGGCAGGGCACGATCACCATGCCGCGCGGAGAGATCCGCACGCCCGCCTTCATGCCGGTCGGCACCGCCGGCACGGTGAAGGGCCTCTACATGGATCAGGTCCGGGCCACCGGCGCGGATATCATCCTCGGCAATACCTATCACCTGATGCTGCGCCCGGGCGCCGAGCGCGTCGCGCGGCTGGGCGGGCTGCACACCATGACCACCTGGTCCGGGCCGATCCTCACCGATTCCGGCGGCTTCCAGGTGATGTCACTCGCCGCCTTGCGCAAGCTGACCGAAAACGGTGTGACCTTCCAGTCGCATATCGACGGCTCGAAACACGAATTGACGCCGGAACGCTCGGTCGAGATCCAGGTCCTGCTGGATTCGAACATCATCATGCAGCTGGACGAATGCATCCGCCTGCCGGCCAGCCATGAGGAAACGCAGCGCGCGATGGAACTCTCGCTCCGCTGGGCCGACCGCTCGCGCAATGCCTTCCGCGCCATGGTGAAGCCGGGCGAGGGCAGGGCCTTGTTCGGTATCGTGCAGGGCGGGACCGAGCCGGACCTGCGCCGCCAGAGCGCCGAGGCCCTCGCCGCGCTCGACCTGCCGGGCTATGCTGTCGGCGGCCTCGCCGTGGGCGAACCGCAGGCCGACATGCTCCGCACGATCGAGGCGACCGAGCCCTTCCTGCCGGCGGAGAAGCCGCGCTACCTGATGGGCGTCGGCACGCCGGACGACCTGATCGAGAGCATTGCCCGCGGCATCGACATGTTCGATTGCGTCATGCCCACCCGCGCCGGACGGCATGGCACCGCCTATACGCGCTTCGGAAAATTCAACCTGCGCAATGCCAAATTCGCCGAGGATACGCGCCCGCTCGATGCGGAATCGCCATGTCCGGCCACGCGCGACTATTCCCGCGCCTATCTGCACCACCTCACCAAGGCCGACGAGATGCTCGGCCAGATGCTGCTGACCTGGAACAATATCGGCTATTACCAATGGCTGATGAACGAGGCCCGCGCCGCCATCCGCGCCGGCCGCTATGCCGATTTCCTGGCGGAAACCAAGGAAGGCTGGCGTCGCGGCGAAGGGTGAGAGGGCCCTACACCGTCCGCACGCGCGCCGCCGCGAATTTGAATTCCGGAATCTTGCCGAAAGGGTCCAGAGCCGGGTTGGTCAGCCGGTTGGCCGCCGCCTCCTCGAAGGCAAAGGGCACGAAGACCATGCCCTCCGCGACATCGCGGTCGGCGCGCAGCCGGGCCCGGATGGTGCCCCGACGCGTCTCCACCTCGATCAGCCCGCCGGGTTCCAGCCCCAGCCGCTCGATTTCCGCCGGGTGAAGCGCCGCAAGCCCCTCCGGCTCGATCCGGTCGAGCACAACGGAGCGACGCGTCATCGCGCCGGTATGCCAATGCTCCAGCAGGCGCCCCGTCGTCAGGACCAGCGGGAACTCGGCATCGGGCACCTCGTCCGGTGGCTCCAGCCCGGCCGGGACGATGCGCCCCTTGCCGCCAGCCCGCGGAAAGCCGGTCCGGAACAGGATATCCTCGCCCGGCGCCTCTGGCGAAGGCGCGGGATAGGTGGCGGTGCCATCCCGTTCGATCCGGCTCCAGGGCAGGCCGGACAGCGAGGCCATATGCCGGCGCATTTCCTCGTAGATTCGCCCGATCTCCGCCCCGGTCTCCACCCCGTCCGGCTGCAGCCTCTGGCCGTAATTCCAGCCAAGGCCAAGCCGGTTGGCGAGGGAAACGAGCAGGTCGACATCCTGCCGTGCCTGGCCCGGCAAGGGCAGAACCGGCCGGCCGAGCTGCACCTGCCGGTTGGTGTTGGTATAGGTGCCCAGTTTCTCCGCATGGGCCGAGGCCGGCAGCACCACATCGGCATGCCAGGCCGTCTCGGTAAGGAAAATATCCTGCACGACGAGATGATCGAGCTTGGCCAGCGCTGCCCGGGCATGGTGCTGGTCCGGATCGGACATGGCCGGGTTCTCGCCCATGATGAACATGCTGCGGATCGTCCCCGCGAGAATGGCATCTATCACCTCGACGACGGTGAGCCCCTTCTTCGCATCGAGCGGCCGGCCCCATTCATCCTCGAAACCGGCCCGGATCGAGGCATCCTCGACCGAGCGGTAATCCGGGAAGACCATAGGAATCAGGCCGGCATCGGAAGCGCCCTGCACATTGTTCTGGCCGCGCAAGGGGTGGAGGCCCGTGCCCGGGCGGCCGACCTGCCCGGTGACAAGGGCCAGCGCGATCAGGCAGCGGGCATTGTCGGTGCCATGGACATGCTGGGAAATACCCATGCCCCAGAAGATGATCGAGGCGCGCGAGCGGGCATAGAGCCGCGCCACCTCGCGCACCCTTTCCGGGGTGATACCGGAAACCGGCGCCATGGCCTCGGGCGAGAATTCCGCCACACGGGCCTTCAGCGCCTCAAAGCCCTCGACGTTCCGGGAAATGTATGACCGATCATACAAACCTTCGGAAACAATGACATGGAGCATGGAATTGAGCAGGGCCACATCGGTGCCGGGCTTGAAGCGCAGGGCATGCGTCGCGTGGCGCATCAGGCCGGAGCCGCGCGGATCCATGACGACCAGCGTCTTCCCGGCCTTCGCCGCCTGCTTGAAATAGGTGGCCGCGACCGGGTGGTTCTCGGTCGGCCGCGCGCCGATCACGAGGATGCACTCGGAATCCGCCACTGCCGTGAACGGCGCCGACACCGCCCCGGAGCCCACGCCTTCCATCAGCGCCGCAACGGAGGAGGCATGGCAGAGCCGCGTGCAATGATCGACATTGTTGGTGCCGAAACCCTGACGCACCAGCTTCTGGAAGAGATAGGCTTCCTCGTTCGAGCATTTCGCGCTGCCGAAGCCGGCAAAGGCCTGCCCGCCATGGCGTTCCAGCACGGCGCGGAAGCCGCCGGCGGCCCGCTCGAGCGCTTCCTCCCAGCTGGCCGCGCGGAAATGCGTGAACGGATGGGCCGGATCGACCCGGTCCTCGCCGCGTTTCGGCGCGTCGCTCCGCCGGATCAGCGGCACGGTCAGGCGATGCGGATGGCGGACGTAATCCTGCCCGAACCGACCCTTCACGCAGAGCCTGTTCTCGTTGGCCGGCCCGTCGCGGCCATCCACGCGCACGATCCGGTCATCCTTCACGCCCACGCGGGTCAGGCAGCCGACCCCGCAATAGGGGCAGACCGTATCAACCTCGCGATCCGGCACGACAACTCCGCGCGTGGCGGTCGGGTCCATCAGTGATTTCTCATAAAGCGCGCCGGTCGGGCAGGCCTGCACGCATTCCCCGCAGCCGACGCAGGTGGAATCCCCCATCGGATCGGCAAGATCGAAGACCGGCCGCGCCGCGTGCCCGCGATAGCCCATGCCGATCACGTCATTGACCTGCACCTCACGGCAGGCCCGCTCGCAAAGGCCACAGGCGATGCAGGCGTCGAGATTGACGGCAATCGCCGCATGCGAGGCATCATGCAGGGTGAGGCCGGCTTCATGCGGGCTGCCATGGCCCTTCCGGCGCGGCAGGCGGCCCTTCCCGGGCTTCAGGGCCTCATGCCAGCGCCAGAACGCGGCATCCGGATCCGGCGCTGCCTCGCGCGGCGGCATATCGGCTGCCAGCAGCTCGAACACCATGCGCCGTGCCGCCTCGACGCGCGTGCCGCCGGTCTCGACCACCATCCCCGGTTGCGGCTGGCGGATGCAGGAAGCGGCCAGAACCCGCTCGCCCTCGATCGCGCAGAGACAGGCCCGGCAATTGCCATCCGGCCGGTAGCCCGGCTGGTCGAGATGGCAGAGATGCGGAATCGCGATGCCCTCGCGCTGCGCGACCTGCCAGATCGTCTCGCCCGGCCGGGCCTCGACCATCCGGCCATCGAGCTGGAAAAGCACGGGCGCGCTCATGACAGGGCCTCCGGGAAGAAGCGCAGCAGGGATCGGACCGGGTTCGGCGCCGCCTGGCCCAGCCCGCAGATCGAGCCATCGCGCATCACCTGGTCGAGATCGGCGATCAGCGCCCGGTCGGGCGAGGGCCGGTCGAGCAGGGCGGTCATCTTCTCCGTGCCGAGCCGGCAGGGCGTACATTGCCCGCAGCTTTCATGCGTGAAAAAAGCCAACAGGTTCCGCGCGATCGCCTTCGGATCATCCCGGTCGGAGAAAATGACCACCGCATGCGAGCCGACGAAGCATCCGACCTCGTCGAGCCGGCCGAAATCGAGTGGCAGGTCGCCGAGGCTGGCCGGAAGCATCCCGCCCGAAGCGCCGCCGGGCAGATAACCCCGGAAGACATGCCCTTCGGCCATGCCACCGCAGGCCTCGATCAGCTCCCGCGCCGTGCTGCCGGCGGGCATCAGCCGCATTCCGGGCTCGCGGACGCGCCCGGAAACCGAAAAGCGCCGCAGGCCCTTGGCGCCGCGCACACCCTGCCCGGCGAACCATTCTGCCCCGCGGGCGAGGATCTCCGGCACCCAGGCCAGCGTTTCGACATTGTGGTTGAGCGTCGGCCGGCCAAACAATCCGCGTTCGGCGATGAAGGGCGGGCGATGCCGGGGCAGGCCGCGCTTGCCTTCCAGGCTCTCGATCATCGCGCTTTCCTCGCCGCAGATATAGGCGCCCGCGCCCCGGCGCAGATGGATCGGCACGAGCCCGGGCAAACCGGACGCGGCGAGCGCGGCGATTTCCGCCGCGAGGATCGCGAGGACAGCCGGATATTCGTCACGCATATAAAGATAGATCGCCTCGGCCTCGACGGCCCAGGCCGCGATCAACGCCCCCTCGAGCAGGGCATGCGGCGTGGCTTCGAGCAGGAGCCGGTCCTTGAAGGTGCCGGGCTCGCCCTCGTCGCCATTGATCGTCATGAGCCGCGGGCCCGGCTGGCTGCGCACCACGGCCCATTTCCGTCCGGCAGGAAAACCCGCTCCGCCCAGCCCGCGCAAGCCGGCATCCGACAGCGTGGCGATGGCCTGATCGCGGCTGATCTGGCCGGAGAGGCCGGCTTCCAGCAGCGCATAGCGCCCGTTCGCCCGGGCTGCGGCGAAATCCTCATAGGCCGGCCGGAGCGGTTCCGGCATCGGCCCGGCCGCAAGGGCGGCGAGCGTTTCGGCATCGGCCCGCCCGACAAGGCGCCGCCCGACGAGCGCCGCCGGCGCCTCGGCACAGGCGCCGATGCAGGGCGCCGGCACAATCCGGACACGGGCAGGGTCGACCAGCCCGGCCAGCCGCGCCCGCAGCGCCTCGCCGCCGGCCATCATGCAGGACACGCTGTCACAGACGCGGATCGTCAGCGGGGCAGGGGCGGCCTCGCCCTCCTTCACGATATCGAAATGGTGGTAGAAGCTCGCCACCTCGAAAATCTCGGCCTCGGAGAGGCTCAGCCATTCCGCCAGCGCCTTGAGATGCCTCGCATGCAGCGCGCCGAACCGATCCTGCACGGCATGCAGCATCTCGATCAGCAGGTCGCGGCTTTTCGGCATCCCCGCCAGCAGGGCCTCGACCTCGGCGAGCGCCCCGTCATCCAGCGGGCGGCCCTTGGCCTGCAGGGCGCGGCCCTGTCTTGCGAACGCCTTCACCATCGAATCCGCCATTCCCTTGTTGCCCTCCGTTCTAAAGAAGCCTTGGCGGCGCGCAAGGCGAGCGGCGGCGGCGGACACGCTGGATTCTTCGGAACGGGCCAGCTAGGCATAGGCGCAGGAGACTCGGACCGTGAAGTTTTCGCTCTTTTCCCTTCTGCATCAGGGCCTGACCGGCAATCAGGGCTGGCAGCCGCAATGGCGCGACCCCGCGCCGAAACCTGCCTATGACGTGATCATCATCGGTGCGGGCGGCCATGGCCTCGCCACGGCCTATTACCTTGCGAAGGAGCACGGCATCCGCAATGTCGCGGTGCTGGAAAAGGGCTGGCTCGGCGGCGGCAATACCGGCCGCAACACCACGATCATCCGCTCGAACTACCTCTGGGAGGAGAGCGAGGCGCTCTACGAGCACAGCGTGAAGCTCTGGGAAACGCTCTCGCACGAATTGAACTACAACGTCATGTACTCGCCGCGCGGCGTGATGATGCTCGCCCATTCCGTGCATGATGTTCAGGTCACCAAGCGGCATATCCATGCCAACCGCCTTGCCGGCATCGACAATGAATGGCTGACGCCGGAACAGGCGCAGGAATTCTGCCCGATCCTCAACATCTCGCGGGATATCCGCTATCCGATCCTCGGTGCTGCCCTGCAACGGCGGGGCGGGGTGGCGCGCCATGATGCCGTCGCCTGGGGCTATGCCCGCGGCGCGGACAAACTGGGCGTCGACATCATCCAGAATTGCGAGGTCACCGCCATCCGGCGCGATGCGTCCGGCTGCGTCACCGGGGTGGAGACAACGCGCGGGCCGATCTCCGCCCGCAGGATCGGCGTGGTGGCGGCCGGGCATACCTCGGTTGTCATGGGCATGGCGGGCATCCGCATGCCGCTGGAAAGCTTCCCGCTTCAGGCGCTGGTTTCGGAGCCGGTCAAGCCGCTCATGCCCTGCGTCGTGATGTCGAACACGATCCACGCCTATATGTCGCAATCGGACAAGGGCGAACTGGTGATCGGCGCCGGCACCGACCAGTATACCTCCTATTCCCAGACCGGCGGGCTCCATATCAGCCAGCACACTTTGGATGCGATCTGCGAATTGTTCCCGATGACGCGGCGTTTGCGCATGCTGCGCAACTGGGGCGGGATCGTCGATGTCACACCCGATCGCTCGCCGATCATCGGCCGCACGCCGGTTCCCGGCCTGTTCGTCAATTGCGGCTGGGGGACGGGCGGGTTCAAGGCGACGCCGGGTTCCGGCCATGTCTTCGCCGCCACCATCGCCCGCGAGGAACCGCATCCGATTGCCGCGCCTTTCACGCTGGAACGCTTCACCACCGGCCGACTGATCGACGAGGCGGCGGCAGCGGCCGTCGCGCATTGAGGAGGGGCCCATGCTGCTGATCCGCTGCCCCTGGTGCGGGATGGACCGCCCCGAGATCGAGTTCCGTCATGCCGGTGCCGCGCATATCACCCGGCCGGGCCCGCCTGACCGCGTGAGCGACGAGGAATGGGCCGCCTTCCTCTATCTGCGTGACAATCCGAAAGGCCGCGTGGCCGAGCGCTGGCGCCATGTCCATGGCTGCGGCCGCTTTTTCAACGCCGTGCGCGATACGGTGACGGATGTCTTCGTCGTGACCTACAAGGCGGGCGAGCCGAGGCCGCCGGAAACCGGCCCCGGCGAGAGCCAGCCGACGGAGGCCCGGCCATGACGGCGTTCCGCAGCCCCGCAGGTGGCCGGATCGACCGGTCGAAACCGATCCGCTTTACCTTCGACGGCCGGCAGATGCATGGCCATGCCGGGGATACGCTGGCCTCGGCCCTGCTGGCCAACGGCGTCCATCTGGTCGGCCGCTCGTTCAAGTATCACCGCCCGCGCGGCATCCTCTCCGCCGGCCCGGAGGAGCCGAACGCGCTGGTCACGATCGATCGCGGCGGCGGGCGCGAGACGCCCAACCTGCGCGCCACGCAGGTCGAGCTTTATGAAGGCCTCGTCGCGCGGAGCCAGAACCGCCTTCCCGGCCTGCGCTTCGATATCGGCGGCATCAACAACGCCTTCTCGCGCTTTCTCGGCGCCGGCTTCTACTACAAGACCTTCATGGGCCCACAGGCGCTGGGCGGGGCGAAGCTCTGGGCGCGCCTGTTCGAACCGGCGATCCGCCGGGCGGCCGGGCTCGGGCGGGCGCCCGCCGGGCCGGACCCGGACCGCTATGCCAATCGCTTCGCCCATTGCGAGGTGCTGGTCATCGGCGGCGGCGAGGCCGGCCTCGCCGAAGCCCTGCGCCGGTCGGAGGATCCGGCCTGCCGGGTGATCCTCTGCGACGAGCAGGCCGAATTCGGCGGCTGGATGCTGGTCGAGGCGCCGGAACGCGCCGACGAAATGGTCAAGGCCCTGTCGGCCCGCCCGAACGTGACGATGCTCCGCCGCAGCCAGGCTTTCGGCGCCTATGCGCAGAATTTCGTGGCCATCGCCCAGCAGCTCACCGACCCATTGGCCACGACCGATGCAGAAGCCCCGTGCGAGCGGCTCTGGCAGGTCAGGGCGGGCGAGGTTGTGCTGGCCAGCGGGGCCATCGAGCGTCCGCTCGTCTTCCCGGATAATGACCGGCCGGGCATCCTGCTCGCCGGCGCGGCGGAAACCTATCTCCGCCGCTATGGCGTGCTGCCCGGGCGGAAGATCGTCATCCTCACCGCCTGCGACACGGCCTATGGCGCGGCCTTCGCGCTGCAGGATGCCGGGGCAGAGATCGTCGCCATCGCCGAGACGCGGGCCGCGCCCGGTGCGGGCGACATCGCGGCCCGC
The DNA here is from genome assembly GCF_030143245.1 of Rhabdaerophilum sp. SD176. Lineage (GTDB taxonomy): Bacteria > Pseudomonadota > Alphaproteobacteria > Rhizobiales > Beijerinckiaceae > Rhabdaerophilum. Next base: position 221,857 of record NZ_JARJNS010000001.1, read on the forward strand.
GCCTTGGCCCGCGGCATTCCCGTCCTGCCGGGCACAACCATCCTCGGCACGACCGGGCATCTCCGCGTTTCGAGCGTCCGACTCGGGCGGATCCGTCCCGACGGCGAGGCGGAGCCCTCCGGCGGGTTTACCGCCGATACGGTGCTGATGTCGGGCGGCTGGACGCCCTCGATTCATCTCTTCTCGCAGACAAAGGGCAAGCTGCGCTGGGAGGAGGGGCTCGGCGCCTATCTCCCCGCCCTGCCGGCGCCCGGCCAGGCGATCCGTGTCATCGGCGCGGCGGCGGGTGAGATGCCAGCCGGGATGCGCTCGCCGGCGCTCGGCGCCCTGCCGGTTGCCGGATCGCCCGACCGGGTGAAGGCCTTTGTCGACTTCCAGAACGATGTCACCGCCCGCGATCTCCGCCTCGCCACGCGGGAGGGGTTCCGCTCGATCGAACATGTGAAGCGCTACACCACCACCGGCATGGCCACCGACCAGGGCAAGACCTCGAATCTCAACAGCCTCGGCATCGTCGCCGCGGAAACCGGCCGTTCCGTGCCGGAAATCGGCCTGACCACCTTCCGCGCGCCCTATACGCCGGTCACCTTCGGCCTCTTCGCCGGTCAGGCGCGGGGCGACCTGTTCGATCCGGTCCGCCGAACGCCGATGCATGACTGGGCCGAAAGGAACGGCGCCGTCTTCGAGGATGTCGGAACCTGGAAGCGCGCGCATTATTTCCTGCCGCGCCGTCCGGTGGATGCCACGGCGTCCGGCCATGCCGCCATGCACGAGGCGGTGCAGGCCGAGTGCCGCAAGGTCCGCGAGGCTGTCGGCCTGTTTGACGCTTCGACCCTCGGCAAGATCGAATTTGTCGGCCCCGATGCAGCGGAATTCCTCGAACGCGCCTATGTGAACCCGGTCAAGGGGCTCGCGGTCGGGCGCTGCCGTTATGCCCTGCTGCTCAACGAGGCCGGCTTCATCATCGATGATGGCATCATCGCGCGGCTGGCGCAGGACAGGTTCCACGTCACCACGACAACAGGCGGTGCCGCGCGCGTCTTCGGCATGTTCGAGGATTATCTCCAGACCGAGTGGCCAGACCTCAAGGTCTGGCAGACCTCCGTCACCGAGCATTGGGCGGTGATCGCCGTGCAGGGCCCGCGTTCGCGTGAGATCATCGCCGATCTCGTCGAGGGGATCGAACTTTCCGATGCCGCCTTCCCGCATATGGCGGTCCGCGAAGGGCGCATCACCGGCACGCCCTGCCGGCTTTTCCGCGTGAGCTTTACCGGCGAGCTGGGCTACGAGATCAACATCCCCGCCGGGCTGGCCCTGCCGCTCTGGGAAAAGCTGGCTGAACGCGCGGCCGAATTCGGCGGCGGGCCCTATGGCACCGAGGCGATGCATGTCCTTCGCGCCGAGAAGGGCTATATCATCGTCGCGCAGGATACGGATGGCACGATGACGCCGGAGGATATGGGCCTCGGCTGGGCCATCGGGAAGAAAAAGCCCGATTTCATTGGCAAGCGCGGCCTGATGCGGCCCGACCTGACTGCCTCAGGCCGCAAGCAGCTGGTTGGGCTTGTGGCGGAAGACAGAAGCCGCGTGCTGGAGGAAGGCGCGCAGATCGTGCCGGACATACTGGCACCGGCAGGCAGCCATGCGATCGGGCATGTCACCTCGGCCTATTCCAGCGCAGCGCTCGGCCATGGCATCGCTCTGGCGGTGATCGAGGATGGCCGCAACCGGATCGGGCAGCTGCTCCATATCCCGATGGAGCGCGAAACGATCGCCGTCCGGGTCGTCGAACCCGTCTTCCTCGATCCCGAAGGAGCGCGCCTCCATGGTTGACGGCTTCGCTGATACATCCCGGTTCCGCCTCGTCGAGGCGCCACCTCTGGCGCGCTTTGTGTTGCGCGCCCCGGATACGGCCCTGAAAGCCGCCGGCAAGGCCTATGGGCTCGCCTTGCCCGAAGCCCTGAACCACGGCGCCAGCCATGGCGAGCGGGGCAAGCCCGGCGCCCGGGTGGCGCTGCATCTCGGCCCGGACGAATGGTGGCTCATCGTGCCCGAAGCCGAGGGACCGGACGTGGCAGCTGCGCTTGAAAGCGCGCTGGGTTCCCATCCGCATAGCCTTGTCAACGTTTCGCACCGGCAGGTCGGCTATGTGCTGGAGGGCGAGGGCGCAGCCGGCCTCCTCAATGCCGGCTGCCCGCTCGACCTGTCGGAAGCGGCCTTCCCGCCGGGCATGGCCACCCGCAGCCTGTTCCATCGGGTCGGCCTGATGATCTGGCGGATGGCGCCCGGCCTGTTCCGCCTCGAAATCGACCGCAGCCTCGCCCCGTATTTCGTGGCTGCCCTGGCGGAAGCGGCGAAGGACCACAGCTGATCGCGGAGCATCCGCGCGAACCGGGTTCCAACCGCGCGACTCGGGGCGTATAGAGGCGCCATCGCCGGGTAGCGGCCGGTTCGGAGGGCAGGGCATGGCAGCAGCATTGATCGATGGCAAGGCGATCGCGGCATCCCTGCGGCAGAGCCTTGCCGCCCGTGTCGCCGGCTGGACCGCGAAGGGCCACCGCGCACCCGGCCTTGCGGTCGTGCTGGTGGGCGAAGATCCCGCCAGCCAGGTCTATGTCGCCTCCAAGGCCCGCCAGACCGTCGAGATCGGCATGGTCTCCGTCGAGCACAAGCTCCCGGTGGAAACAAGCGAAGCGGCGCTGCTCGCGCTGATCGCGCAGCTGAACGCGGATCCGGCCATTGACGGCATCCTCGTCCAGCTTCCGCTACCGCCGCAAATCAACCCGGATCGGGTGATCGAGGCGATCGACCCGGCCAAGGATGTCGATGGCTTCCACCCGGTCAATGTCGGGCGGCTCAGCATCGGCAGCCGGGCTTTCATTCCCTGCACGCCGCGCGGCTCGCTCCATCTCATCCACAGCGTCCGGAAAGACCTTTCCGGCCTCAATGCCGTGGTGGTCGGGCGGTCGAATATTGTCGGCAAGCCGATGGCGGCCCTTCTCCTGGCGCAGAGCTGCACGGTGACCATCGCCCATTCGCGGACGCGCGATCTCGATTCGGTCTGCCGCTCGGCGGATATCCTCGTCGCCGCGGTCGGCCGTCCGAAAATGCTGGATGCGCGCTACGTCAAGCCGGGCGCGATCGTGATCGATGTCGGCATCAACCGCATCACCGATCCGGAAACCGGCAAATCCCGGCTTGTCGGCGATATGGATTTCGCCTCGGCGCGCGAGGTGGCCGGCGCGATCACGCCGGTTCCCGGCGGCGTCGGCCCGATGACCATCGCCTGCCTGCTCGAGAATACGCTGGATTCCTACGAAGTCCGGATCGGCTGATCCGGCGCTGCCGGATCGCCTGCCTGTGCCCCGGACAGCCGGGCGAGCCGGCGCGGCAATTCCGCCATCAGCGCCAGCCGCTGACCGGTGCTCATGAAGATCCAGTCGCCGATCTCGTCGCCTGTCCGGCCACAGCCGATGCACCAGCCGGTTGCAGCGTCGAGCTGGCAAATCCGGATGCAAGGGCTCGGGGGCGGTACGGGGGGCATATGGAGAACCAGCCTTGTTGGCGACGATCCGCCGATGCATCCATGGTGAGTTCGGTGGGATTCGAACCCGGGTTCTCTTGGTCTGCCATTCCGGGCAAAGCCCGACCATGCCAGCCGGATAAAGTCGTGGGTTCTTCCGCCGACGCATCCATGGTGAGCTCGGTGGGATTCGAACCCACGACCCCATGATTAAAAGTCACGTGCTCTACCGACTGAGCTACGAGCTCTCACCTTGGATGGAGCGCGCCTGATAGAGGCTCCCGCTCCCGGGGTCAATGCGTCAGAGTGCGGGCGGGCGATTTTCCGGTGTGAGCCGGCTGAAGCTGCCCCGCAAATGCAAAGGGCCGGGTTGAACCCGGCCCCGTGCGGAAGCCATGAATCCCTCAGGCCAGCGGCGGAATACGCAGGATCTGGCCCGGATAGATCTTGTCCGGATGCGTCAGCATCGGCTTGTTGGCATCGAAGATCATGTCGTATTTCGCGCCCTTGCCCTTGCCGTAATGTGTCTCGGCGATCTTCCAGAGCGTGTCGCCCTTCTTGACCTCGTACATCACGGCTGCAGGGACTTCCTCGCTGACGATCAGCTTCGATTCAACCTCAGAGACGCCGAGCGTATTGCCCAGCGCGAGAATGATCTTCTCGGCCTCTTCCGTGTTCGTCGTCGAGCCGCCAACGGTCACCTTGTTGCCGGAAACCTGGATATCCAGCCCGTTGACATTGAGGCCATGCTTGGAGACCTCCTTGGCCAGGGTATCGGCCGGAGCGGCCTGGGCCTCGCTGGCGCCGAAGACCTTCTCGCCTACCGACTTGATGAATTTGAACAGTCCCATCTTCTACTCCCCTAGGCTTGTCCTGTATCGACAAGCCCTAACCTAGCCGCAACCCGGAGCCGGAAACAAGGACTACATACACTTGTGCAAGCGGTTGCCGGTGCATCGTCGGAGGACGGCGATTGATGCGTCTGTAAGGATTTTGGTCTAGATCGCAGGCAAATGAGGGATTCTTCCATGACATCTGCCGCCTCCCATCTTGCGATCATTCTCGCCGCCGGCGAGGGCACGAGGATGAAATCGGCGCAGCCCAAAGTGCTGCACGAAGTCGCCGGCCTCAGTCTTGTCGGCCATGCGATCCGCAGCGCGCAGGCCGCCGGGATGAGCCATCTGGCGGTAGTGATCGGGCCGGACCGGCCGGATGTCGCCCGCGAGGTCGCCCTGCTCGCGCCCGATGCCACGGTTCTGGAACAACGCGAACGGCGGGGCACGGCGCATGCCGTCCTGCAGGCCGAAGCACTGATCACGAAGGGCCATGCCGCCGTGCTTGTGCAGTTCGGCGATACGCCGCTCATCCGCGCGGAAACCCTCCGCGCGCTGGCGGAAGCGGTCACGACCGGCGGAAACGCGCTGGCTGTCCTTGGCTTCGAGGCAAAGGACCCGACCGGCTATGGCCGCCTCCTGATGGGGCCGGATGGCATCGAAGCGATCCGCGAACACAAGGATGCGAGCGAGGAGCAGCGCCGCATCACGCTCTGCAATGGCGGTCTGATGGCGTTGCGCGGCGATATCGCCCTCTCGCTGCTCAAGGCTGTGAAGGCCGAGAATGCCCAGAACGAATACTACCTGCCGGATTGCGTCGGCCTGGCGCGGGCGGCGGGAGAGCGCGTAGCCCTGGTCGAGGTGGCCGAGGAGGAGGCGCTGGGGGTGAATGACCGCGTCCAGCTGGCCGCCTGCGAGCGCGTCATCCAGCACCGCCTGCGCGAACAACATCTCCGCAACGGCGTGACCATGATCGCGCCCGAAACCGTATTCCTGTCGCTCGATACCGAACTCGGCCGCGATGTCCTTGTCGAGCCGAATGTGGTGTTCGGCCCCGGCGTGGCGGTGGGCGAGGGGGCGGTGATCCATGCTTTCAGCCATCTCGAAGGGGCCAGTGTCGGTGCGAAGGCAACCATCGGCCCCTATGCACGGCTGCGCCCTGGCACCCGCATCGGCGCGAAGGCAAAGATCGGCAATTTCGTCGAGATCAAGAATGCCGAACTCGGCGAAGGCGCCAAGGCCAGCCATCTGACCTATCTCGGCGACGCCAGAATCGGCGCCGAGACGAATATCGGTGCCGGCACCATCACCTGCAATTACGACGGCTTCCTCAAATTCGAGACCGTGATCGGCGCCAACGCGTTCATCGGGTCGAATTCGGCCCTCGTGGCCCCGGTGACGATCGGTGACGGCGCTTTCGTCGGCTCCGGCTCGGTGATCACGGAGAACGTTCCCGCCAATGCGCTGGCACTGGCGCGCGGCCACCAGGCGGTGAAGGCGGGCTGGGCCGATGCCTTCCGTGCCCGGCCGGAAAATATCGAGAAGGCCCGCAAGGACGCCGCGAAAAAGGACGGCGGCGCCTGAAGCCGCCCGGCCACGGCATGCGGCTTGCGTGGGAGCCGGTCACAAACGGTTTCGCAAGTTGATTTGTGCCAAATAGGCCCGGCTGGCATCCATCCGGCGACAGGAATCGGAACAGGAAGAACGAAATGTGTGGCATTGTCGGAATTCTGGGACAGGAACCGGTGGCCTTCCAGCTGGTCGATGCCTTGAAGCGGCTCGAATATCGCGGCTATGATTCGGCCGGGATCGCCACGATCGAAGGCGGGCAGATCGTCCGCACCCGCGCCGAGGGCAAGCTCCGCAATCTCGAAGCGAAGCTGCGCGAGACGCCGCAGCAGGGCCTTGTCGGCATCGGCCATACCCGCTGGGCCACCCATGGCCGCCCGACCGAGAACAACGCCCATCCGCATGCGACCGGCCACCTTGCCGTTGTCCATAACGGCATCATCGAGAATTTCCGCGAGTTGCGCGAGGAGCTGATCGCTTCCGGTGCGGAATTCGTCACGCAAACCGATACCGAAGTCGTGGCCCATCTCGTCACCCGCTTCATGAAGCAGGGCCAGTCCCCGCGCGAGGCGGTGGCCGCGGCGCTGCCGATGCTCCACGGCGCCTTCGCGCTCGGCTTCCTGTTTACCGGCGAGGACAACCTGCTGATCGGCGCCCGCCGGGGCGCTCCGCTCGCTATCGGCTATGGCCAGGGCGAGATGTATCTCGGCTCGGATGCACTGGCGCTTGCCCCCTTCACCGATACGCTGTCCTATCTCGATGAGGGCGACTGGGCAGTCCTGACGCGTGAAGGCGCGCAGGTCTACGACGAGAGCAACCGCCCGGTGAAGCGGAAGATCCAGAAGAGCCAGGCCGGCGCCTTCCTCGTCGACAAGGGCAACCATCGCCATTTCATGCTCAAGGAAATCTACGAGCAGCCGGAAGTGGTGGGCCGCACGCTCGCGCATTATGTCGACATGAGCGCCGCCAGCGTGAAGCTTCCCTTCGATCTGCCCTTCGACTGGGCGAAGATTGGCCGGCTCTCGATTTCGGCCTGCGGCACGGCCTATCTCGCCGGCCATATCGCGAAATACTGGTTCGAGCGCATCGCGCGCCTGCCGGTCGAACTCGATATCGCTTCGGAATTCCGCTACCGCGATGCCCCGATGACGCCGGGTGACGTGATGATCGTCATTTCGCAATCCGGCGAGACGGCCGACACGCTGGCCACGCTCCGTTATGCCAAGGGCTGCGGCAACAAGATCCTTTCGATCGTCAATGTCCCGACCTCGACCATTGCCCGCGAGAGCGATGTCGTCGCGCCCACTTTGGCCGGGCCGGAAATCGGCGTCGCCTCGACAAAGGCTTTCACCTGCCAGCTCACCGTGCTGGCCAGCCTCGCCATCGCGGCGGGCCGCGCACGCGGCGCCATCGATGCGAAGCGCGAGGCGGAACTCGTCAACCAGCTCATCGCTCTGCCGGGCCTGATCGCCGAGGCCCTGCGCCACGAAGAGCCGATCGAGCATCTCGCCCGCGATCTCGCCAAGGCGACGGATGTCCTCTATCTCGGCCGCGGCACCTCCTTCCCGCTGGCCCTGGAAGGCGCGCTGAAGCTCAAGGAAATCAGCTATATCCATGCCGAGGGCTATGCGGCCGGCGAACTGAAGCACGGCCCGATCGCGCTGATCGACGAAATCCTGCCGGTCATCGTCATCGCGCCGCAGGACCATTGGTTCGAGAAAACCGTCTCGAACATCCAGGAGGTTGCGGCGCGCGGCGGCGAGATCGTGCTGATCGGCCCGAAGGGCGTCGGCGCGGCGGCCGCCATCCGCACCATGGCCGAGATCGAGATGGCCCCGATGGCACCGGATTTCGCGGCCATCGCCTATGCGGTGCCGGTGCAGCTGATCGCCTACCATACCGCCGTGGTCATGGGGAAAGATGTCGACCAGCCGCGGAATCTGGCGAAAAGCGTAACGGTGGAGTGATGGATGACACGGCGCTTGCGACAGCCTCGGGCCCTCAAATCGGCCGGACTCTGACGCCTTTCGGGGTCAACCTGCTGGTTCGCGATGGCAAGCGCACGGCGACCTTCCTGACCGAAGTCCTTGGCTTCACGCAGATCCGGCTGGGCGATGGCTATGGCCTGTTCCGGCTGGGCGCAATCCTGATCCAGATCCACGAAGATGCCGCCTATGCCGGCCATCCCCTGCCTTCCTTGCTTCCCGAGGCGGGGGCGCGAGGAGGTGGTGTCGAACTGCGCCTTTTCGAATGCGATCCGGATGACGCCGAAGAGCGGGCTCGCGCGCGCGGTGACATGGTGTTGAGGGAAACACTCGACCGGCCGCATGGTTTGCGGGAATGCTTCATTCTCGATCCGGACGGCTATTGCTGGGTGCCATCGAGGCGGCTGCCCGCATGAAAAAGGCGCCTCGCGGCGCCTTTTTCATGTTTAGCATCACTGCATTCGCAACGTCGGATTCCGGATGCTGACCCTGCCGAAGCCCGAATGGGCGCCCGAGCTTATGCGAGGGAACCCGCGCGGCAACGCCGCGCGAGAAAAACCACCCCTGCAACCCGCGCGGCAGCGCCGCGCAAGAAATAAACCAACCCTTACCGCCGCTGTGCCATCGGGGTGTAGTCGCGGGCCGGTTCGCCGATATAGAGCTGGCGCGGGCGGCCGATACGCTGGCTCGGATCCTCGATCATTTCCTTCCACTGCGCGATCCAGCCGACGGTGCGGGCCAGCGCGAACAGCACGGTGAACATGTCGGTCGGGAAGCCCATCGCCTTCAGCGTGATGCCCGAATAGAAGTCGATGTTCGGATAGAGCTTCTTCTCGATGAAATAGCTGTCCGACAGCGCGATGCGCTCGAGTTCCACCGCCACGTCGAGCAGCGGATCGTCCTTGATCCCGAGTTCGTTCAGCACCTCATGGCAGGTCTTCTGCATGATCTTGGCGCGCGGATCGTAGTTCTTGTAGACGCGGTGGCCGAAGCCCATCAGGCGGAACGGGTCGTTCTTGTCCTTCGCCTTGGCGATGTATTTCGGGATATTGTCGACCGAACCGATTTCCTGCAGCATCTGCAAGGCGGCCTCGTTCGCGCCGCCATGGGCGGGGCCCCAGAGGCAGGCAATGCCGGCTGCGACGCACGCGAAGGGGTTGGCACCCGACGAGCCGGCGAGGCGGACCGTCGAGGTTGAGGCATTCTGCTCATGATCGGCATGGAGGATGAAGATCCGGTCCAGCGCGCGGCTCAGCACCGGGTTGACCTTGTATTCCTCGCACGGCACCGCGAAGCACATCCGCAGGAAGTTCGAGGTGTAGTCGAGATCGTTCTTCGGATAGACGAAGGGTTGACCGATCGAGTATTTGAACGCCATCGAGGCCAAGGTCGGCATCTTGGCGATCATGCGCATCGAGGCGACCATGCGCTGGTAGGGGTCGGAGATGTCGGTCGAGTCGTGATAGAACGCCGAGAGCGCGCCGACCGAGGCCACCATCACCGCCATCGGGTGGGCATCGCGACGGAAGCCCTGGAAAAACCGCATCATCTGTTCATGCACCATCGTGTGGCGCGTGACGCGGTAATCGAAATCCGACTTCTGGGTCGGTGTCGGCAGCTCCCCGTACAGCAGCAGGTAGCAGGTCTCGAGGAAATCGCCATGCTCGGCGAGCTGTTCGATCGGGTAGCCGCGATAGAGCAGCACGCCCTCGTCACCGTCGATATAGGTGATTTTCGATTCGCAGGAGGCAGTCGAGGTGAAGCCCGGATCATAGGTGAACATGCCGGTCTGGCCGTAGAGCTTGCCGATATCGACAACGGCCGGCCCGATCGACCCTTCTTTCACCGGAAGATCGACGACCTGATCGCCTACTTTCAGCGTTGTCATATGCGCGGTCATGGCAAACTCCTCTAGCGCTTGGGTGCGCCTGGCCCCCCCGCCAGCAGCACCGCCGCGGCTCCGCGTGTTGCAGTGCCGCATGGTCGAGCGTTTCCGTAGCTTAACATCCGTTCAGGTTCAAGTTGGGCTTCCGGCCAATATGACCGGCTGCCGAGCAAGAACCGGGTCAGGAAATCCGGAAAAAACCGCCGGTTTTCCTAGGCTTGGTCGCGGATCCGGGCGAGGCTTTCCTCCCGGCCGATCACGGCGAAAACGTCAAAAATTCCCGGCGATGTTGAACGTCCGGTCAAGGCTGCACGCAAGGGTTGAGCCAGCATGCCCAACTTCTGCCCGGTCGCTTCCGATTCCGCGCGAACCGCCGCTTCCAGCGTCGCCGCATCCCATTGCGTCACGGCCTCGAGCCGGGGCAGGAGGGCTTTCAGCACCGCGCGCCCACCTTTTTCGAGAATCTCGCGGGCCTTGTCGTCGAGCGGCAGCGGCCGGGCGGCATAGAGGAACTTCGCCCCGTCGATCAGCTCGACCAGCGTTTTCGCACGTTCCTTCAGGCCCGGCATGGCCTCGAGCCATTTGGCACGCAGCCCGCCATCAAGCCGCGCCGCGATGTCCGCGCCGCTATCGATATGCGGGAGCACCTGCTCGATCGCTGCCATCAGCTCGGCATCCGGCGTATGGCGCATGTAATGGCCATTGATGTTTTCCAGCTTGGCGAAATCGAAGCGCGCCGGCGAGCGGCCGACATTCTTCAGGTCGAAGGCCGCGATCATCTCCTCTGTCGAGAAGATTTCCTGATCGCCGAAGCTCCAGCCCAGCCGGACGAGATAGTTGCGGAGCGCTGCAGGCAGGTAGCCAAGGGCCCGATAGGCATCGACACCCAGCGCGCCGTGGCGTTTGGAAAGCTTCGCGCCATCCGCCCCGTGAATCAGCGGGATATGCGCCATGGCCGGCACTTTCCAGCCATTGGCCTCGTAGATCTGCGTCTGGCGTGCGGCATTGGTCAGGTGGTCGTCGCCGCGGATCACATGCGTGACGGCCATGTCATGATCATCCACGACCACGGCGAGCATGTAGGTCGGCGTGCCATCGGAACGCAGCAAGACGAGATCGTCGAGATTTTCGTTCGCCCAGGTGACGCGGCCCTGCACAAGATCCTCGACCACGGTTTCGCCGGTCTGCGGCGCTTTCAGCCGGATCACCGGCTTGAGGCCCTGCGCGGCGGCTTCCTGGCGGTCAGACTCGCTGCGGTCACGCCAGCGGCCATCATAGCGCATCGGCTTGCCCTGCGCCTTGGCTTCCTCGCGCATCGCCTCGAGCTCTTCCGGCGTCGCATAACAATGATAGGCCTTGCCCTTCGCCAGCATGTCCTCGGCCACCTCGCGATGGCGGGCGGCGCGGGCGAACTGGTAGACGACATCGCCATCCCAGGTCAGGCCCAGCCAGTGAAGGCCGTCAAGAATGGCGTCGATCGCTTCCTTCGTGGAGCGGGCGCGGTCGGTATCCTCGATCCGGAGCAGCATCTTGCCCCCGAGCTTCTTCGCCAGCAGCCAGTTGAACAGGGCCGTGCGACCGCCGCCGATATGGAGAAAACCGGTCGGCGAGGGGGCGAAGCGGGTGACGATCGGATCGGGCATGCGGGGAACCATCAAACGGGAGGCAGGCACCATTGCGGTGGCCGGAACGGGGCTCTAGCATGGGGGCAAGCTGGACGGAAAGCCCTATGCCGCCGCCAAACCAAAAGAAGCCGCCCAACGGCTCGCTGCACAGCGTCGGAACACCTCCGGAGCGGGGCCGATGACGCCCCGTGTCACCGCGCGGCCGGCTGTGCTGCCGGCCGGCCCGGCTCCGCTGGCGCTGCCGACATGGTCGCGCCTCCCGGCCATCCTCTCGCATTGCCTCGCGCAGGAGGCCAGCCGGCGAACCGGCTTTCTCTGGTTTCCCGTCGCCTATGGCGTGGGCATCCTTGCCTATTTCAGCCTGCCGGCCGAGCCTTCGCCCTGGGCCGCGCCGATCCTTGCTACCCTGCTCACCGTGCTGGCGGGCCTTGCCGGGGGCGGGCGGCGCTGGTTCACCCTGCTGGCGCTCATGGCCAGCCTCGGCATGATGGCAGGCAGCCTCCGCACGGCCCTCGTGGCCGCGCCGGTCGCCAGCCGGGCGCTCATTGCAGACGTGCAGGGCCATATCGAGACCATCGAGTTCACGCCGCAGCGCAGCCGCATCCTGCTGCGCGTCCACAAGGTGGAAGGCCTCGCACCGGCGGAGACACCCTATCGTGTGAAGATCGGCCTGCCGGGCCAGCTCGCCTTGCCAACCGGCTCTGCCGTAACGCTCCGGGCCAGCCTTGCCCCGCCGGCCGGTGCGGCGCTGCCGGGCGGGTTCGATTTCCGCCGCGAGGCCTTTTTTCGCGGCATCGGGGCCATCGGCTTTGCCATCGGGCCGGTGCGCCCCTGGGCCGAGGCGCCGCCACCCCCGGCCATGCTGGCCCGGCTCGCCCAGCTCGACGAGGCCCGCAACCTGCTCACAAGGCGGATCGCGGGGATCATCGAGGGACCAGCCGGGGCTGTTACCGCCGCCCTCGTTACCGGCAAGCGTGGGCTTATCCCCGACGAAGCAAATGACGCACTGCGCCTCTCCGGCCTCTACCATATCGTTTCGATTTCCGGCCTCCATATGGTGCTCGCCGCCGGCGTGCTGTTCTGGTCCATCCGGGCGGGGCTCGCCCTTTCGACACGGCTCGCCCTGCGCTGGCCGATCCGCAAGATGGCGGCCCTCGGCGCCATGCTGGGCGCGACGGCCTACTGCCTCTTTGCCGGCTCGGAAGTCGCGACCATCCGCTCGCTCGTGATGACGCTGGTCATGCTGGGCGCGATCCTGCTCGACCGGCCAGCCCTCGCGATGCGCAATCTCGCCCTCTCGGCCCTGCTGGTGCTGACCTTCCAGCCCGAGGCCCTGCTCGGGCCGTCTTTCCAGATGTCCTATGCCGCCGTAGCCGCGCTGATTGCCGCGCAGGGGCTGTGGCGGCCCGGCCGGCCCGAAACGGAAGGCGAGAACCGCCTCTTCGCCGGCTGGCCTCGCCGGATCCTCGCTGCCTTCGCCGGCATCGTCATCACCACGATCGTGGCCAGCCTGGCGACAGCGCCGTTCGCCGCCTACCATTTCTATCGGGTGAACCCATTCGGCCTGATCGGCAATGCCCTCGGCATTCCGCTCGTTTCGCTTGTTGTCATGCCAGCCGCAGTGGCCGGGAGCCTGCTCTATCCGTTCGGCCTCGACGAACCGGTCTGGCGGCTGATGGGCCACGGCATCCGGGGCGTCATGGCCGTGGCAGAGTGGGTTTCCGGATTCGACAAGGCCAGCCTGCCCGCACCCTTGATCCGCCATTCGCAGTTCGGCGCGCTGGTCCTTGCCATGGCGCTGCTGATCCTGCCGGTCAGCCGCCTGCGGGCGTTGGCGATCGGGCCCTTCGCGCTTTGGCTGGCTTCCCTCGCCATGCCCGCCCGGCCCGACCTGATCGTGCATGAGAATGGCCGGATCCTGCTGGCACGCGGGGAGGGCGGCGCTTACCGCGTTCTCGCCTTCGGTCCGTCGCCGGATTTCGTGCTCGGCCAATGGCTGCCGGCTTTGGGCGATCCACGCCTGCCCAAGGCGCCCGACCTGAAAAACGGCGTCCGGTGTGACAGGCTCGGCTGCACCCTGCGCCTTGCCGATGGCCGCTGGCTGGCTTTCCCGCAACGACCGGAAGCCCTTCGCGAGGATTGCGCCCGTGCCGATATCCTTGTCACGCCGCTCGAGAACCGGATCTGCCCGCCGGACCGCGTGCCCGTCGATGGCCGGACGCTCCGCCAGCAGGGCACGCTCTGGCTCTGGGCCAAGGCCAATGGCAGCTGGCGGATCGAAGGCACGCGCGCCGCACACCATCACCGGCCATGGCAGCGTCTGCCGGCGGAAAACGAAAACCGGCCGAAAACCGGAGCCGATAACGGGAAGGCCGGACCGGCGCCGGACCTTGATCGAGACGAGGGCCGGAACACCGAAATGCCGCCGTTCCGGCCTGAATTCAGTAGCGGCGAACCAGGCTGACGAGCTTGCCCTGCACGCGCACCCGGTCCGGCCCGAAGATCCGCGTCTCGTAATTCGGATTGGCCGCCTCGAGCGCGATCGAGGCGCCCTTGCGGCGCAGGCGCTTCAGGGTGGCCTCCTCGTCATCGATCAGAGCCACCACGATATCGCCGGTATCGGCCGTATCCTGCTTGCGGATGATCACGAGATCACCGTCGAAAATGCCGGCTTCGATCATCGAATCCCCGCGGACTTCGAGCCCGTAATGCTCACCATGGCTGAGGAAGTCCGGCGAGACATCGACCGTATGGCTGCGGCTCTGGATGGCGGAGATCGGCGTGCCTGCAGCAATCCGGCCCATGACGGGAATGGCGACGGCGCGGCTGGGCTCCACAGGCTCCGGCGCGGCGGCGGACGGGCGCACCTTGCCGAGATGGCCCTCGATCACGCTGGGTGAAAAGCGCTGGCGCCCCGGCCTCGGCACATAGGCATCGGGAAGGCGGATGACCTCGAGCGCGCGCGCCCGGTTGGGCAGCCGCCGGATGAAGCCACGTTCCTCCAGCGCAAGGATCAGCCGGTGGATCCCCGATTTCGAGCGCAGGTCGAGCGCTTCCTTCATCTCGTCGAAGGAGGGCGGAACCCCGTTCTCCGTCAGCCGTTCATGGATGAACCGCAACAGCTCGATCTGTTTCTTGGTGAGCATCGCACCTAACTCCCCGGGAATCACCCAAAACAAAGACAGAACATTGATACCATGTTCAGCCGTTGTTCCGCAACTGTTCGTCGGGCATCAGCCGAGCCGGAGCACGCGCGCCGGGTCTCCGGGCTGGCCTGCGGGGGCATGCGGCCGCCGGATCAGGAGGCCATCGGCGCGGGCCAGCACCGAAAGGAAGGAGGAATCCTGCCCGCCGGCTGGCCGGGCGATCCAGATCCCGCGCGCATCGCGCTCCAGCATGACGCGCACATAATCCTGCCGCTCGTCATTGGCCGGGAAATCCCCGCCGAGAACCGCCGCCTCGCTGAGATCCTGCCCGGCATGATGATCGCCCTGCATGGCGGCGATCAGTGGCAACAGGAAGAGGCGCGTACAGACCAGGGCCGAAACCGGGTTGCCCGGCAGGCCAAGCAGCAGCATGGGCCCGAGCCGGCCGAAATTCAGCGGTTTTCCCGGCCGCATCGCAATCCTGTAGAAGGCGAGTTCGGCCCCGCGCGCCGCCGCGACCGGCCGGACAAGATCATGTTTGCCGACCGAGGCGCCGCCGATGGTGACAAGGCAATCCACCGCTTCCGCCAGGGCGCGGTCGATGGAGGCATTCAGCGCCTCCGGTGTGTCGGCGGCGATGCCGAGATCGACGATCTCCACCTCCATCGGACGCATCATCGCCATGGCTGCAAAGGCATTGGTCGCCACGATCTGGTGCGGCTCGCGCGGGGCGCCGGGCAAGACAAGCTCGTCGCCTGTCGCCAGAACGCCGATCCGGGGCCGGGCAAAAACGGGAATTCCTGCGTGGTTCATCGCTCCGGCCAGCGCGATATGGCCGGGCGTGAGGCGGGTGCCGGCAGAGAGCAGTCGCTGTCCCTCATGGAAGTCGCACCCCGCCGGGCGGATGTGCCGTCCCGCCTGCGCAGCCACGGCGAGCGTGACATGCTCGCCCTCGGCCGTGGCATTTTCCTGCATCACGACGCAATCCGCGCCGGCAGGCAGGATCGCGCCCGTATAGATCCGGATGGCTTCTCCCCGGCCGACAGTGCCGGCAAAAGGGTGTCCCGCCGCACTCTCGCCGATGATCCGGAGAACCGAACCCGGCACGGCGCCATCGACCGAGCGAAGTGCAAACCCGTCCATCGCTGACATGGCCATCGGCGGTTGCGTACGAAGCGCGGCGAGATCGGCGGCAAGCACCCGGCCGCTCGCCTGCTGGACAGGCACCATCTCCTGCCGGCGGGGATGGGCAACGCCGGCCTCGACCAGCAGGGCCAGCGCATCCTCTACCGGCAGCAGCCCGGCCATCTCAGCCCTCCGCGCGCCAGTCGCCGGATTTGCCGCCGGTCTTCTCCAGCAGCCGGATCCCGCCGATCACCATGCCACGATCGACCGCCTTGGCCATGTCATAGACGGTGAGGCAGGCGACGCTGACCGCCGTCAGCGCTTCCATCTCCACGCCGGTCTGCCCGGAAACCCGGGCGCGGGCGGTAATGCGCAGGCCGGGCAAGCGCTCGTCCGGTTCGAGATCGACGGCGACCTTGGTGAGCAGCAGCGGGTGGCAGAGCGGGATAAGCTCATGCGTGCGTTTCGCCGCCATGATCCCGGCAAGCCGCGCCACGGCGATGACGTCGCCCTTCTTGGACAGCCCGTCGCGGATCAGCGCCAGCGTCGCCGGCGCCATCACCACATGGCCCTCGGCAAGCGCCTCGCGGGTCGTCACCGCCTTCTCGCCGACATCGACCATGTGGGCGGCGCCGCTGGCATCGAGATGGGTCAGCCGGGCCGCCTCGCTCATGCCGCGGCTCCGGCTCCCGGCAGGCCGAGCAGCGCCCGGGTGGCGCTCGCCACATCCGCCTGCCGCATCAGGCTCTCGCCGACAAGGAACGTGCCGATCCGGCTCTTGGCCAGCCGCTGGCAATCATCAAACGTGAAAATGCCGCTCTCGCCGATGATGATCCGGTCGCCCGGGATGCGCGGCGCAAGCCGCTCGCTCGTCGCCAGCGAAACCTCGAAGCTCCGGAGATCGCGGTTATTGATGCCGACCAGCCGCGAGGGCAAGGCGAGGGCGCGGTCCAGTTCGGCCTCGTCATGCACCTCGACCAGCGCATCCATGCCAAGGCCCTGCGCCGTCGCCACGAGATCGCGGGCGGCGGCATCGTCCACCGAGGCCATGATGACGAGGATGCAATCCGCCCCCATCGCCCGCGCCTCGTAGACCTGGTAGGGCTCGAACAGGAAATCCTTGCGGATCACCGGCAACAAACAGGCGGCACGGGCCGCGACGAGGAATTCCGGCGCACCCTGGAAATAGGGCCGGTCCGTCAGGATCGACAGGCAGGTCGCGCCGCCTTCGGCATAGGCCCGGGCGAGGGCAGGCGGGTCGAAATCGGCCCGGATCAACCCCTTGGACGGGCTCGCCTTCTTGATTTCGGCAATCAGCGCGAAACGGCCGGCGGCCAGATGGGCCTCGATGGCCGCCTGGAAGCCGCGCACCGGCAGGGCCGCTTCCGCCAGGCGGCGCAATTCGGCCTCCGGCACGGCGCGCTTCGCCGCGGCGATTTCCTCACGTTTCGTCGCCTCGATCTGGCGGAGAATATCGCTCATGCCACCCCCGCATTCGAGGTCTCGACGACCCGGGCGAGCAGAGCGGAAACGCGGCCTTCGTCCAAAGCGGCAGCGCCCAAGGCCACGCCGCCCCGGAGGTCAGGCGCCTTGTCAGCGATGACAAGGGCCGCAGCGGCATTGAACAGCGCGATGTCCCGATAGGCATTCTTCTCGCCCGCGAGCACAGCGCGCAGGGCCGCCGCATTCTGGCCCGGCTCGCCGCCCTTCAGCGCGGCAGGATCGGCAAGGGGGAGCCCGGCATCGGCAGGGCTGATCTCGAACCGGCGCAGGGCGCCGTCCTTCAGCTCGACGACATGGGTCGGCCCGGTGGTGGTGATCTCGTCCAGCCCGTCCGAGCCATGCATGACCCAGGCCCGCTCGGTGCCGAGATCCCGCAGGGTCTCGGCGATAGGGTCGAGCCAGGACTTCGCGAAAACGCCGAGCAGCAATCGCTTCACACCGGCCGGGTTCGACAGCGGACCCAGCAGGTTGAAGATCGTCCGGGTGCCCAGCTCGGTCCGCACCGGCGCGACATGGCGCATGGCCGGGTGATGGGCGGGGGCAACCATGAAGGCATAACCGGCCTTCTGGAGGCATTGCGTGATCTCGGCCGGTGTCAGGCCGATCTTGACGCCGAGAGCCTGCAGCACATCGGCCGCGCCGGAGCTGGACGAGGCCGCCCGGTTGCCATGCTTGGCTACCGGTACGCCGCAGCTTGCCACGATCAGGCTGGCCAGCGTCGAGACGTTCCACGAGCCCGACGCATCCCCGCCCGTGCCCACGACATCCATCGAGCCTTCGACAGGCGGAACGACCAGCATCTTGCTGCGCATCGCCCGGACGGCGCCGAACAATTCATCCACCGTCTCGCCGCGCACGCGCAACGCCATCAGGAAGCCGGCATTCTGGGCCGGTGTGGTCTCGCCCGAAAGGATCTGCCCGAAGGCCATCTCGGCTTCCGCGCGGGTCAGGGGAAGGCCGGCCGCGACCTTGGCGATCAATGGTTTGAAGGCGTCCATACTGAACTCGTGGTGATGGCTTCACTCTTGGTGGCTGGGCTCGTCGCGACAGGTGCCTGGCAGGCGCCGGATCGGGCGTTTCCGCCATTTCGAATACGGGCTGGCGCCCGCGAAGACAAGGCGCGATGCGGGATCCGGCCTCACGCAGCCCGCGTGCAGGCATGGAATTCGCGGGCGAGCGTCAGGAAATTCCGGCAGATCTGCGCGCCCTGTTCGGTGGCGATGCTTTCCGGGTGGAACTGGACGCCATAAATCGGCATCGCACGGTGCTGCAGCGCCATGACCAGCCCGTCCTCGCTCCGCGCCGTGGCGACCAGAGCCTCGGGCAGGCTCGCCGCCTCGACAACCAGCGAATGATAGCGCGTCACCGAAACCGGGCCGTTGATCCCCCGGAACAGGCCTTTGCCGTCATGCGTGATGCGCGAGATCTTGCCATGCATCGGCTGGTTGCGGATCACCTTGCCGCCGAAAGCCTGCCCGATCGCCTGGTGCCCGAGGCAGATGCCGAACAGCGGCACCTTCCCGGCGGCCAGCCGGATCGTGTCGAGCGAGATACCGGCCTCGTTCGGCGTGCAGGGCCCGGGCGAGATCACCACCGCATCCGGCTTGCGCGCCAGCAGCTCCTCGGCCGAAAGCGCATCATTCCGCCAGACCTCGACCTTCGCGCCTTCCGCCCCGAGGGCATGGACGACGTTGAAGGTGAAGCTGTCGTAATTGTCGATCAACGCGATGCGCATGGGAAAGGATCTCGGTCTGTGTTTTGCCGATCAGGGATAGGGATTACCAAGCTCGGTTTCGACTTCCCGCTCCAAGCCGGGATGCTGGCGATACACCGACATCAGGATATCACAATAGGCGACGCCATGGAGTTCACCAACGGGTCTTGCGAGCAATTTCCAGTCATCGCCGTCGGCTTCCGGGACTGCAAGCCGCAACGCTGCATCAATCTGATCCGTCGCTGCAATCACCGCTTTCACAAAGCGTTTGGCTGTTTCTCGATCCAAACTACTGCCCCCGCTTGCCACGGCTGGCGAACCGCACCGCATCCTCGGCCGCGCGGAACAGGGCCTTCGCCTTGTTCTCGCACTCTGCCTGTTCGGAAGCCGGCACGGAGTCATGGACGATGCCGGCTCCCGCCTGCACATGCATCACCCCGTCCTTGACGAGAGCGGTGCGCAGCACGATGCAGGTATCCATCGCGCCATCGGCGCCGAAATACCCGATCGCGCCGGCATAGGCGCCGCGCTTGTCCTTTTCCAGCTCGTCGATGATCTGCATGGCGCGGATCTTCGGCGCGCCGGAAACCGTGCCGGCCGGGAAGCCGGAGGCCAGCGCCTCGATCAGGTCATGGCGCGGGTCAAGCCGCCCCTCGACATGGCTGACGATATGCATCACCTGGCTGTAGCGCTCGATGAAGAAGCTGTCGGTGACCGTTACCGAGCCGATTTCGGCAACGCGGCCGACATCGTTGCGGCCAAGATCGAGCAGCATCAGATGTTCCGCGCGCTCCTTCGGATCAGCCAGCAATTCCTGCTCCAGCGCGCGGTCCTCGGCGAGGGTCGCGCCGCGCTTGCGCGTGCCGGCGATCGGCCGGATCGTCACCTTGCCCTCGACCACCTTGACCAGGATTTCCGGGCTCGAACAGACGATCTGGAAATCGTTGAAATCGAGATAGCACAGATAGGGCGAGGGGTTGACGCGCCGCAGCGAGCGGTAGAGCGCGAAGGCCGGCAGGTCGAACGACGTCGAGAAACGCTGGCTCAGCACCACCTGGAAAATGTCGCCGGCAAGGATGTATTCCTTCGCCGCGGCAACCATCGCCTCGTATTCTGCCGGACTGGTATTGGACTGCGCCTCGGGAAGGCGGGCGAGGGCATCCTCGTCAGCCAGTTCCTGCACGAGCGGCGCTTCCAGCGCGCCGATCGCAGCCTGCAGGCGCTCGGCCGCCGCCTCATAGGCGGCGCGGGCCGGGCGACCGGCCACGGGGAAAACCGGGGTGATCACCACGATTTCGTCCTTCACCGCATCGAAGACGAGGACGAGCGTCGGGCGGATCATCAGCGCATCCGGCACGCCGATCGGATCGGCCTTGGCCGGGCCGAGCCGCTCCATCTGGCGGACCATGTCATAGCCGAGGAAACCGAACACGCCACTCGCCATAGGCGGCAGGTCATCGAGATGCGGGATGCGGCTCTCGGCGATCAGCGCCCGAAGGGCATCGAGCGGCGCGCCGGGGCAAGGCTCGAAGGGCCCGCCGTGGCGGCTCGCTTCGGTCTGTCCATCCCGGCAGCGCCAGGTCAGGTCCGGCTTGAGCCCGATGATGGAATAGCGCCCGCGAACCGCGCCGCCTTCGACCGATTCGAGCAGGAAGCTCGGCGTGTCGCCCGCCAGTGCGCGCATCTTGAGATAGGCTGAAACCGGCGTCTCGAGATCCGCCACGAGGCGCGTGGCGAGGCACTGCGCCTCTCCCGCGCGGTAGCGCGCCTCGAAAGCGGCGAATGCAGGCTCGATCGACATGTCAGTTCGTCTGGCCGAGGGCCTGGTTGAGAACCGTCTGGTTGATCGACACCCCGACCGACTTGCGCAAGGCGGCAATGTATTGCGCCATAAGGTCCTCGGCGAGGCCGGTGCTGATCTGCCGTTCGAGGCCGGAGGCCACATCCTGCGCCGGATCATGCGCCAGCAAGGTCGCGTCGACCGGAACGATCAGCGCCCGGCTGGTTCCGTCGCCTGCCAGCGCGCTGACCGGCTTGCCGACCGGGCCGGCAAAGGCCCGCTCGACGCCCGACGCACCCAGCGTCGCCTCGCGCGCATTCCGGCGGATCCCGGCGAAACGCTGCACCGGCAGCCCGAGTTCCTGGCTGATCGCGGCGAGGGTCGCCCCTTCCTCCACCCGTTTGAAGAGGCCGGTCATGAATTCGGCCAGGGCCTTGTCTCGACGATCGGCCAGAAGCCGCGTGCGGACCTGGTCCTTCACTTCATCAAAATTCTTGTCGCGGGCCGGCTCGACGGCATTCACCTCATACCAGGTGTAGCCGCCATCGCGGCCCTGCAAGGGCTCGTTGTCGAGCCCGATATCCGAAGCGAACACGGCGTTGATGGTCTCGGTGCCACCGGGAACCGGAACGCGGTTGCCATTGCCGTCATTGCCCTGCCGGTCGAGTGCAGCCAGCGTGACAAGCCGCGCACCGACCGCCTGCGCCGTCTCGGCAAGGCTCTTGCCGGCGATGCGCTGGTCCTCGATCTTCCGGAACAGGCCGTCGACCTGCGCCTTGATCGAAGGGTCGCTCTGGAGCTTGTCCATCCGGGCATCGCCCTCGATCTGGCCGCGCACAGCCTCGAAAGGCGTCACGCGGGCCGGCTCCACTTTCAGGACGCGCACGAGCACGAAGCCGAACGGGTCCTTTACCGGGGCGCTGAGCTGGCCTTCCGCCGTCTTGAAAACCGCATCGCGGAGGGCAGCATCGGTGAGCTCGGCAGCGGTTTTCAGGCCGAGATCGACATCGGCCGCACTCAGCTTGCGCTCGGCCAGCAGCGCCTCGAAGGTCATGCCGCCGGCCAGCTTCGCCGCTGCAGCCTTGGCCTCGTCCTCGCTGTCAAACAGCACGCGCTGCGCCTGACGGCGCTCGGGCGATCCGAAACGGCCTGCAATGACCTGCCGGTCATAATAGGCGCGGAGATCGGCTTCCGTGATGACAAGGCTGGCCGCGAAATCCGCCGGCTGCACCTGGATGATCGAGACCTTGCGCGTCTCGACCGTGCGGAACTCGGCCTTGCGCTCCTCGAAGAATGCCTTGAGGGCCGCCTCGTCGGGCTCGGCCGCGGCTGGCACCTTGTCGACCGGCACGAGGATCACATCGAGATTGCGCTCCTCGTTGCGGAACTGGTGCACGGCCTTGCCAAGGGCCTTCGCGCCGGCCATGCCGCCGGCGAGGCCATTGAAGATCTGCTGCCGCAGCAGAAGGTCGGTCTGGCGCTGAACGAAGGCCTGCTCGCTGAGCCCGGCCTGTGACAGCGCATCGGCGAGGCGGGCGCGGTCGAAAATCCCGCCAGTCTTGAATTCCGGCGCCTCGGTGATCGAACGCATCACGGTCAGCTGGTCGACAGCGAGACCGAGCTTGCGGGCCTGCTCCGTCAGCGCCAGTTCATCGATCTGCCGGTTGAGCAGCCCGCGATCGAGCCCGAAGGCGCGCGCCTCCTCCGACGTGACCACCCGCCGCACCTGACGCTGGATGCGCTGCAGCTCGGTATTGTAGGCCGCGCGGAACTCGTCGGCGTTGATCGTGGCAGAGCCGACCTTCGCGACCGTCCGGTTCACACCGCCGCGGAAAATGTCGCCGATGCCCCAGATGGCAAAGGAAACGATCAGGAACCCCATGATCACGGTCAGCACGAGGCGGCCGAGCCATTTGGAAGAGGCGGTACGGATCGCAGTCAGCATGGGCGGTCATTCGTCCGTGTTACGGGGCGGGAAGCGGGGCCGGACCATAGGGGCGGCCTCTCCCCTTGGCAAGCACGGGAACACGGCAAAAGCCGGGCAATTGCGCCTGAAACAAGCCCATGATAGGCCGCGCCGGAACTGAAGCAGGGAGCAGAAGCATGCGCAAGCCGCTGGTGGCCGGAAACTGGAAGATGAACGGGACGCGCGCGAGCCTCGCCGAAATCGGCGAGATGGCGAAGGCCTGCGACGCCACCCTCCGTGCGAAGGTGGATGTGATGGTCTGCCCGCCCGCGACGCTCCTGTTCCCGGCGGCAGCGCTGGCCCTCGGCTCTGCGGTTTCGATCGGCGCACAGGATTGCAGCCCGCTCGGGGAGGGCGCCCATACGGGCGATCTCTCTGCCGGAATGCTGTTTGATTCCGGTGCAAAGGCCGTGATTGTCGGCCATTCCGAGCGCCGCGCCGACCACGGCGAGAAGGATGCCGATGTCGCGGCCAAGGCGGCAGCGGTGCTGGCGCAGGGCATGATGCCGATCATCTGTGTCGGCGAGACGCGGGCCGAACGCGAGGCCGGCAAGGCCCTTGCCGTCGTGGCGCGGCAGGTTCGCGGCTCGGTGCCGAAGGATGCGCCGGCCGGCGGCTTTGTCGTGGCCTACGAGCCGGTCTGGGCCATCGGCACCGGCCTGACGCCGACGCTGCAGGACATTGCCGACATGCATGCCGAGATCCGCCGGACGCTGGCCCGCCTGCTGGGCAAGCCTGCCGCGCAGGCGACGCGGCTTCTCTATGGCGGTTCGGTGAAGCCGGCCAATGCCGCCGAAATCCTCAACCTGGCTGATGTAGACGGGGCGCTGGTCGGCGGTGCCAGCCTGAAGGCAGCAGACTTCCTGGCCATCATCCGCGCGGCCTGACGCGGGTTTCGACGGGGCAGGGGTTGGAATTTTACTTCCCCTGCCGCCATATTGTCGCTAACAGACAGCGCAAATCGCATTCGCGGGGGTCAAACCCGCCCGAGCAGGCTTCCATGGAAACCGTACTGATCGTCATCCACCTTCTGATCGTCATCGCGCTGTGCGGCGTGGTGCTGTTGCAGCGCTCCGAAGGCGGCGGCCTCGGCATGGGCTCAAGCCCGTCGGCCTTCATGAGCGGCCGCGGCCAGGCCAACCTCCTCACGCGGATCACGGCCATTCTCGGCACGGCGTTCTTCATCACCTCGATGGCCCTGGCTGTGATTGCCGCCCGCGGGCGGGCCCCGGCCTCGCCGCTGGACAATATCGCCCCGCCGCCGCCGACCACGCAGGGCGGAACTGTTCCCGCCGCGCCGCAGGGCACGCCGAACGTGCTGGACCAACTGCGTCAGATGCAGGGCGGGCAGAACCAGCAGCCGGGCCAGCCGCGTCCGTAAGGGCGGCACTCGACAGACGGGCCGTACGAAGGCGCCATCCGGTTCAGGGGGCGCCTTCTGTTTTTGAAGGCGCCATTTTTCTTGGGATGGCGCTTTTTTCTTTGCGCGAATCGCGCCCCACAAGGTAAAGATCAAGCCCCATGACGCGATATGTATTCATCACCGGCGGCGTGGTTTCCTCCCTTGGCAAAGGCCTCGCATCGGCCGCTCTCGCAGCCGTGCTGCAAGCGCGCGGTTATCGCGTGCGGATGCGCAAGCTCGACCCCTATCTCAACGTCGATCCGGGCACGATGAGCCCGTATCAGCATGGCGAGGTCTTCGTGACCGATGACGGCGCCGAAACCGATCTCGATCTCGGCCATTACGAGCGCTTCACCGGACGCTCCGCCATCAAGGCCGACAACATCACCACCGGCCGCATCTACCAGGAGATCATCGCCAAGGAACGCCGCGGCGATTATCTCGGCGCCACTGTGCAGGTGATCCCGCACGTGACCGACGCGATCAAGGAATTCGTCGTTTCGGGCAATGACTCCTATGATTTCGTGCTGGTCGAGATCGGCGGCACCGTCGGCGATATCGAAGGGCTACCCTTCTTCGAGGCCATCCGCCAGCTCCGCAACGACCTGCCGGAGCGGCATTCGCTGTTCGTGCATCTGACGCTGCTGCCCTATATCCCGAGCGCCGGCGAGCTGAAAACCAAGCCGACCCAGCATTCCGTGCAGGAACTGCGCTCCATCGGCATCCAGCCCGATATCCTGCTCTGCCGCACCGACCGCGAGATCCCGGCCGGCGAGCGGCGCAAGCTCGCCTTGTTCTGCAACGTGCGCGAAAGCGCGGTGATCGAGGCGCGCGATGTCGACCAGATCTATGCCGTGCCGCTCGCCTATCACGCCGAGGGACTCGATACCGAGGTCCTGCGGATCTTCGGCATGCCCGACAAGGCCGAGCCCGATCTCTCGCGCTGGCACCACATCGTCGATACACTCCGCAACCCGGAAGGCCAGGTCACCATTGCCATTGTCGGCAAGTATACGGGCCTGAAGGACGCCTACAAATCGCTGATCGAGGCCCTGGTCCATGGCGGCATCGCCAACCGGGTCAAGGTCAATCTCGACTGGATCGACAGCGAGATCTTCGAGCGCGAGGATGCCTCGTCCTATCTCGAGCATGTCCATGGCATTCTCGTGCCCGGCGGGTTCGGCCTGCGCGGGGCGGAGGGCAAGATCCAGGCGGCGCGCTTCGCCCGCGAGCGCAAGGTGCCGTATTTCGGCATCTGCTTCGGCATGCAGATGGCCTGCATCGAGGCGGCGCGGAACCTCGCCGGCATTTCGGGCGCCTCCTCGACCGAATTCGGCCCCTGTCCCCAGCCGGTCGTCGGCCTGATGACGGAGTGGATGAATCGCGGCCAGCTCGAAATTCGCCAGTCCGGCGGCGATCTCGGCGGGACGATGCGGCTCGGCGCCTACGAGTCGAAACTCGCCGCCAATTCGCGCATTGCCTCCATCTATGGTTCCACAACCATCCAGGAACGCCATCGCCACCGCTATGAGGTCAACATGGCCTATCGCGAGGCGCTGGAAGGGAAGGGGCTGCTCTTCTCCGGCGTCTCGCCGGACGGATTGCTGCCGGAAACCGTGGAATATCCGGATCACCCCTGGTTTGTCGGGGTTCAATATCATCCGGAGCTGAAATCACGCCCGTTCGAGCCGCATCCGCTCTTTGCAAGCTTCATCGAGGCAGCATTGGCCCATAGCCGGCTGGTGTAAGGATTTCCCCAGCGCTGTGCGCTGCCGCACCCGGCGGAGGCGCGTCTCGTGCTTTCCTTGGACCCGCGCCTGAGTCATGGTGACATGAGGCATCGCGATCAGGGGGGCACGCGCATGATTCAGGCTGGTTCGGGCATCGTGGCTTCGGCTTTGGGGATTCCCTTCTTCCTTCTCTACATCGCGGTCGGCGCGGCGATGCTGGCCCTGTTCGTGCTGGTCTATTCGCGGTTTACGGCGCATGACGAACTCGCCCTGATCCGCGAAGGCAACTGGACGGCCTCGATTGCTCTCGCCGGCACGTTGGTCGGCTTCACCATCCCGCTCGCCAAGGCCATCTCTCAGGCCGGCAACATCGCCGACATGCTGCTCTGGGGCTTCGCAGCCTTCGTGGTCCAGCTGGCGGCGTATTTCGTTGTCCGCCTCATGGTTCCCGGCCTTTCGGACAAGATCGCCGCAAACCAGGCTTCCGCCGGCACGCTGCTGGCCGGCTGTTCGATCGCCTGCGGGCTGATCAATGCCGCGGCCATGACGATGTAAGGCCGGAGCCATGAAACGATCCCATGCGATTTTTATCGGCGCAACGGGGCTGATCTTTGCCGGCGCCTATGTCGGGCAGGTGGGCAAGACCCGTCTCGAGGACGCACCCGCAGCCGAAGCTCCCGCCGAGGCCCGGCTCTATACCTCTCTCGAGGAATGCATGCGGGCCCATCAGGGCTGGACGTCCATTCCGCCGGTGTCCGGCCAGCCGGCACCGCTTTCGCCCGGGCAGGCCCAGTGCCAGCGCGACTTTGCCGATGCCAACGCATCCCATGTCCAGGCCGCGCCGAAATTCAACAACCAGTCCGAATGCGAGGCACAATACGGCGCACAGCAATGCCGGCCGGCCACGTTCAACGGCAGCTCCGTCTTCGTGCCGGCCATGCTTGGCTTCATGGTCGCCAACGCGCTCAACGGCCAGCGCAACAGCCAGGCCCTGCTGCCGCCGATGCGGAACGGCACGGCCTGCCCGCCCGGACAGACGCCGGAAACCATGCCGGGCTGCACCGCGCCACCGCGCTCGGGCAGCAGCACAAGCGGGTCTGGCGGCGGCTGGCGTTCCTATTCCACGTCGAGCGGCCACACCGTCAGCCGGGACACGTCGAAAGCCGCGTCGAGCGCAGTGACAGTGCCGGCCGGAGCGACGGGGGCACCGGCGGCGCGCAGTTCTGTCGGGGCAATTGCGGCCCGGCCATCCTCGTTCTCGCGTTCAAGCACGAGCAGCCGTTCGACAACGTCGCGCAGCGGCTTCGGTTCGATCGGACGCTCCATCTCGCGCTCGGGTTCGTAAGATGCGGCGCCTCGAGATGGACGAGCGACCGGACTGGCGCAGCAAGGCGGAGCAGGTCGGCTTCTCGTTCCACAGTGCCGATGACCGGCCCTACTGGGACGAGACCGGTGCCTTCGGCTTCACCCTCCAGGAAATCGAGGAACAGATCGAGGCACCTTCCGCCGAGCTGGAGGAAATGGCGCTCGAATTTGTCGGCAAGGCCTGCCGCGACGAGGCCATCCTGACGCGGCTGGCGGTTCCGCGCGCCTTCTGGGGCGAGATCTGGGAGAGCTGGCAGCGCGGGGACCGCAACCTCTACGGACGGTTCGACTTCGCCTATGACGGGCAGGGCCCGGCCAAGCTGCTGGAATACAATGCTGATACGCCAACCGCCCTGCTGGAGACCGGCGTCTTCCAATGGCTCTGGCTGGAAGAGATGATCGGCAAGGGCGCGCTGCCGCGCGGCTCGGACCAGTACAACTCGGTCCATGACAAGCTGATCGGCGCCTTCCGCAACCTCCGCAACGGCCGCGCCTACCGCCTGCACCTGACCTGCCTCGATGACAGCGACGAGGACCGCGCCACGGTGGCCTATCTCGAGGAATGCGCGCAGCAGGCCGGGCTTTCGACGCAATTCCTCTTCGTCAACGAAATCGGGCTCACCAAGGCCGGAAAATTCGTCGATCTCGACGAGGCCCCGATCGAGGTGCTGTTCAAGCTTTATCCATGGGAATGGATGATGCGCGAGGAATTCGGCAAGGCCATTCCCGGCTGCGGCACGCAATTCCTCGAACCGATCTGGAAGTCTCTGCTCTCGAACAAGGGGCTGCTGCCCTATCTCTGGCAGATGGCACCGGGCCATCCGAACCTTGTCCCGGCCTATTTCCCCGACGAGCCGGCGCCCGATCTCGGCCCGTCCTATGTCGAGAAACCGCTTTTCTCGCGCGAAGGGGCGAATATCCGGCTGTTCGAGCGGGGCCGCGCGCTGAGCGGCAACGAAGGCCCCTATGGCGAGGAAGGCTTCATCCGCCAGCAGCGCATTCCGATTCCGGATTTCGGCCATGGCCATGTCGTGCTCGGTGCCTGGATGGTGGCGAGCGAGCCGGCGGGCATGCTTGTCCGCGAGGACAAATCCCCGATCACCGGCAATCTCGCCCGGTTCATCCCGCATTTCATCGAGCCGTGAGGGAAGGGGTGACGCTGGCGGCAGCCGGTGCTAGACCCCCGATCATTCGTCGCTCCGAAAACCCGTTTGGATTATGGATGTCTCGCCCTCTCGATCACCTTGTTATTGGCGTAAACGACCTTGATGCGGCAGGGAAACTGTTTGCGGATTTGGGTTTTGTTGTTGGCCCGGTGAACCATCATCCATGGGGAACAATCAACCGCATCATTCAGTTCTCTGACCTGACCTTCCTCGAATTGATCGCTGTGGCCAAACACGATCAAATCCCTGCCCATCGGCCATGGGAATTCTCTTTCGGCGCATTCGTCCGGGACGCGATCTCGAAAGGCCCTGGCCTCTCGATGCTAGTTCTGAAGTCACTCGATGCCGCCGCTGACTCCGCAGTTTTCCGCGCAGCGGGTTGGGGCGACTTTGGACCATTCCATTTTTCGCGAAAGGCCGTCGGTCCGAAAGGCAATCAGACGGAAGTTGCGTTCAGTCTTGCCTTTGCTGTCGACCCGATGATGCCGCAATGCGGTTTCTTCACTTGCCAGCACCATTTTCCGGAAAATTTCTGGTCCAGTAAGGCGCAAAACCAATACAACCTTGCGACCGGCGTCGCCCGGGTGACGCTCGTCGCCGAGAACCCCTCGGATCATCACATCTTCCTCGCCGGATTCGTCGGCGAACGGCGCATGCGCTCGACCTCGTTCGGCATCGAGATCGAGGCCGGTCTCGGGTTGATCGACATCGTCTCGCCGGAGGGCTTTGCCTTCCGCTATGGCGAACCCGCGCCAGCCAGCGAGACGCCGGTCTTTGCCGGGATCGAGATCGGCTGTTCGCGCCTTTCCGTGGTCGAAGCCGAACTGGACGCTGCAGGCGAAACCGTCATCCGCCATGGCGGCGGGCTGACCCTGCCGCGCCGGCCCGACCTTGCCACGACGCTCCGCTTCGTCGAAAGCGGCCCCCGCGCATGAAGGTGATTGTCTTCGCGCTGATCCTCGGCATTGCGGGCGCCATGGCCTGGTTCGCCTTCCGCGGCGAATGCCCGGACGGGCAGGTCTTTGCCAGTGAGCAGGCCTGCCTCGCTGCCGGGCAGCTTCCACCGGCCCTGTGCCGGCAGGGGTTCGCCGAGGCGCAGCGCGCCGCGCGGGAGGATCAGGCGCCCTTCGCGACGCAGGATGATTGCCTGCGGCAGTTTCCGCGCTGCCAGCCGCATGGGGCGGTGGTCAGCGGCTTCGTGCCGGTGCCGCGCGGCGCCTGCATCGTCGCGACCGGCAAGAGCCGGCCGGTCTACCAGCGGATCGGATCCGGCAGCGAACCACGCGGTTCGTGACAACCAGGAGTGACAGGATGAGCGACGTTCAGGTCGGCAACGTGATCTTCGGCAATGCGCGGCCCTTCGTGCTGATTGCCGGGCCGTGCCAGATGGAAAGCCGCGCCCATGCGCTTGATATGGCTGGCTCGCTGAAGGAGATCTGCGCCCGGCTCGGCATCGGGCTGGTCTACAAATCCTCCTTCGACAAGGCGAACCGCACCAGCGGCAAGGCCGCGCGCGGCATCGGGCTCGACAAGGCGCTGGAGGTCTTTGCCGAGATCCGGCGCGATCTCGGCCTGCCGGTGATCACCGATGTGCACGAGCCCTGGCATTGCGCCGAGGCGGCGAAGGCCGTGGACATGCTGCAGATCCCCGCTTTCCTTTGCCGCCAGACCGACCTGCTCGTGGCAGCAGCCGAAACCGGCCTCGCGATCAACGTGAAAAAGGGCCAGTTCCTCGCGCCCTGGGACATGCGAAACGTCATCCAGAAGATCCGCGATGCGGGCAATGACCGCGCCATGGCCTGCGACCGGGGCACGTCCTTCGGCTACAACACGCTGGTGAGCGATTTCCGCGGCCTGTCGATCATGGCCGAGCAGTGCCGCTGCCCGATCATTTTCGACGCCACCCATTCCGTGCAGCAGCCGGGCGGGCAAGGCGGTTCTTCCGGTGGCCAACGTGAATTCGTGCCGGTGCTGGCCCGTGCAGCCGTGGCGGTCGGGGTGGCCGGCCTCTTCATCGAAACGCATCAGGACCCGGACGGCGCGCCCTCGGACGGGCCGAACATGGTGCCGCTGGCCGACATGCCCGCCCTGCTTGAACGGCTCAAGGCGTTCGACAGCCTCGCCAAGGCCTGACGGGAGAGACGGACATGCCAGTCATTCTTGCCATTCTCGGCGCGCTCTTTTCCGGCTTCATGATGTGGATGGTCTGGGGCAACGGGATGCAGGTGCTCAATGCCTGGATCGATGCCCGTTCTGCCCGTGCCAAGGAGAAGCGCGACGCGCAGGCCATCGCCGATGCCCGCGAGCGCGCTGCCCGGGCGCCCCTGCGTGCCATTCAGGACCCGCGCGAGGCGGCGCTCGTCCTCCTGTCGAAACTGGCCATGCTGCGCGGCGAGATCACCGCCGAGCAGAATGTCCTGCTGAGCCGTTTCGTGACCGAACGGTTCGGTTTCGAGGGCAAGCCCGAACATCACACGACGCTGGCCGCCTTTGCCGCCCGTGGCGCGGGTGAGGCGGATTCCGTTGTGGCGGACCTGACACCTATCCTGCATGTGGCGCTGGAAACCGAGGCGCTGGATGATCTCTTCCGCATGATGCAGGAGGTCGCGGCCCTGCATGGCGGGCCGACCGAAGCGCAGGAGCGCATGATCGAGCGGACGAAATCCCGCCTGAACTACCGCGAGCCCGAGGCCTGAGCCTTCCCGTCAGGCCGACGCGGAAGCCGCCTGGACCTCCGGCAGCAGCCGCGCGGTGACGATCTCGGGCGTCAACGCGCCGTTGATCTTGTGCTGGAACACCCCGTCCTGACGGAACACGTAGGTCGAGGGCACGCCGCGCTGCTTGAAGGCGCGGAGATAAAGCCGCTTGTGGTCGATCGAGAGGCGCTGGAACGGGTTGCCATGGCCGCGGAGATACTCGGCCACCTTGTCCTCGGTATCATCGGCCACGATCCCGAACAGGCGGATGCCCGGCCGCGCCGCAAGGGCCATCAGCTCGCCATGCTCGGACCGGCAATAGGGGCACCAGGACGCCCAGATATTGACGAGTGTAACGCCTTCGAAAAAGGCCTGCCGCTGGATCGGTGGCGCCGGCATGCCCCGGAACTCGACACCAGCCACCGGCGCAAGGTCACCCTCATCGGGCAGAACCGGCGTCAGCAGGTCGATCCGGCCGGTCTGCGCGGCAAACCCGACCAACCCGATCGCCGGCACGGACAGGAAGGCGGCCCCGACGACGAAGCGACGATCCATCAGGCCCTTGCCTTGCATTTTCTGCGTCATGTCTTTCCCCTGTTCCGCGCATCCCTGCCATATCGCGTTTGGGGAAGGGTAAATCCCGGCCCGGAAAGTGCCGGACCGGTTGACGAATCCTTGCCTGGATTCAGCGCCCGCGATAGGGCGGCACGCCCTGATCAGGCAGGAAGACAGTCTTTGGCAACTCGCCATGCTGGAAGAACACGTCGATCGGGATGCCGCCGCGCGGGTACCAGTAGCCACCGATCCGGAACCAGCGCGGCGCCAGCAAATCGACCAGCGTTTTGCCGATCCCCACCGTGCAATCCTCGTGAAATGCCCCGTGATTGCGGAAAGCGCCAAGATAAAGCTTGAGCGATTTCGATTCGACGAGCCATTCCCCCGGCACGTAATCGATCACGAGGATCCCGAAATCCGGCTGACCCGTTACCGGGCAGATCGAAGTGAATTCCGGGCAGGTGAAGCGGGCGACATACTCCGTTCCCGGATGCGGATTCGGCACGCGGTCGAGCACCGCCTCTTCCGGCGTGGCGGGCAGGGCGCTGGCCTTGCCGAGGAGCGAGGGTTCAAAGGGGGCAGCCATGGCAATTCCTTCCGATTGGCTGCGCCTTTAGCCCAGCCGGGCCGGCTTCGCTACCTCCGAGTTGCCATGCAGCACCTTCATGGGCGCCATCCCTGCCGGCAGACAAGCTTTTATCGCTTCCCGCCTTGGGTTTCCTTCGCTATGAGGCAGCCCAGTCACCGCTGACAGCCGAGGAGCCTACCCATGACCCTGATCGTCGATGTCCTTTCCCGCGAAATCCTGGATAGCCGCGGCAACCCGACGGTCGAGGTGGATATTGTCCTCGAGGATGGCTCGTTCGGCCGGGCGGCAGTGCCCTCGGGTGCCTCGACCGGCGCCCATGAAGCGGCGGAGCTGCGTGATGGCGGCGCCCGCTATCTCGGCAAGGGTGTGCAGAAGGCGGTCGACCATGTCGTGACCGAAATCTCGGAAGCCATTGTCGGGATGGATGCCGAGGACCAGACCGCCATCGACCAGGTCATGATCGAACTCGACGGCACGAAGAACAAGAAGCGCCTTGGAGCCAATGCCATCCTCGGGGTCAGCCTCGCCGTGGCCAAGGCGGCCGCCGAATCGCGCGGCCTGCCGCTCTATCGCTATGTCGGCGGCGTCGGCGCCCGCGTCCTGCCGGTGCCGATGATGAACATCGTCAATGGCGGCGCGCATGCCGACAACCCGATCGACTTCCAGGAATTCATGATCATGCCGATTGGCGCCCCGAGCTTCGCCGAGGGCCTGCGCATGGGTGCGGAAGTGTTCCACACGCTGAAGAAAGCGCTGAAGGACAAGGGCCACAATACCAATGTCGGCGACGAGGGTGGCTTCGCACCGAACCTCAAGAGTGCCGAGGCCGCGCTCGATTTCGTGATGGCCGCCATCGAGAAGGCCGGCTACTCGGCCGGTCGTGATGGCGATATCGCCATCGCGCTGGATTGTGCCTCGACCGAGTTCTTCAAGGACGGTGTCTACGATTATCACGGCGAGAAAAAGAAGCGCGATATCAAAGCACAAGTGAAGTATCTTGAGAAACTGGTTTCGGATTATCCGATCGTTTCGATCGAGGATGGCATGGCCGAGGACGATTGGGAGGGCTGGAAGCTCCTGACCGACCGGATCGGCTCGAAATGCCAGCTCGTCGGCGATGATCTCTTCGTCACCAATGTCGAGCGCCTGTCGCAGGGCATCCGCACCGCCACCGGCAACTCGATCCTCGTGAAGGTCAACCAGATCGGCTCGCTGACCGAAACCCTCGCGGCGGTCGACATGGCCCAGCGCGCCGGCTTCACCGCCGTGATGTCGCATCGCTCGGGCGAGACCGAAGATGCCACCATCGCCGATCTCGCCGTCGCCACGAATTGCGGGCAGATCAAGACCGGCAGCCTCGCGCGCTCGGACCGGACCGCCAAGTACAACCAGCTCCTGCGTATCGAGGGCGAGCTGGGCGACATGGCGCTCTATGCTGGCCGCAACGCCCTCAAGGCGCTGGCCTGACAGGAGGCGGAGCGGAACCGGGGCGGGGAGAGCCGGACATGACCCTCTCCCGGCGCAGCCTTGCCATCCTCGCCATGCTCGGTGCCGTGACGATCTACGGCACCAATTTTGCGATCTCGCGCCACGGCATCCAGAACGGGATGACGCCGAATGACATGACATTCGTGCGTTTTCTGGTAGCGGGGTTGATCCTGCTGCCGCTCTTTGTCCGGTCTGGCCTGCGTGACTGCGCCGGTATCGGCTGGGGCAGGGGGCTGGTGCTGACCGTCATGAGCGGCCTGCCGATGACGTTGATGATGATGCAGGGCCTCGCCTGGTCGCCGGCCGCCCATGGCGCCGCCATCGGCCCCGGCACCGTCACCGTGATCGGCGCGATCGGCGGCTGGCTGATGTTCGGCAACAAGCCGGGCTGGACCGTGATCCTCGGCATCGGCATTGTCGTAGCGGGCCTCGCGATGATCGGCCTCGCCGCGAGCACCTCCGGCTCGCGCAATGTCCTGCTGGGCGATCTCTGCTTTTTCGGCGTCGGGCTGGTCTGGGGCGGTTATCCGCTGATGCTGCAGCTCTGGAAGGTCGATCCTTTGCGTGCCACCGCCGTGCTCTCGGTGCTGTCAGCTTTGGCTTTCTCACCCTGGTATCTGCTGGCCGGAACCGGCAACATCCTCAACGTGAACCCCTGGGTCGTGGCGTTCCATGCCTTCAATCAGGGTGTGCTCAACGTGGTGCTCGGCCTCTGGCTTTGGGGCTTCGCCGTGCGCGAGGTCGGCGCGGCGTTGTCGGGCCGGTTCCCGCCACTCATTCCTGTCATCGGCACCGTGTCGGCCATCCCCCTGCTGGGCGAGATTCCCGGCCTGCTGCAATGGATCGGCATCGCGCTGATCGTCGGTGGCCTGATGGTCACCACCATCCGCACGGGGCAGGGCCGGACAGCCTGACCGCTACCGCTCCTTAACCACTGCATGCGATTGTCCGGGCATGATCATCCGCACCCGCCGCCGTCGCATCGGTTTCCTGCTGGCTTTCCATGCCATCGCCTGGAGCGCGAGTGCCTATTTCGCGCATTCCGCCTATACGGGCGATCGCGGCCTGCTCGCCAAGCAGCAGGCCAAGGGAATGACGGCCGAGGTCGTGCGGAAGATCGGCGATGCGAGGGCCGAGCGTCAGGCCTGGGAACGCCGCGTTTCGCAGCTTTCCGGCAAGGAAATTGACCGCGACCTGCTTGATGAGCGTCAGCGGCTGATGCTGAATTCCGCTCACCGGAATGACGTGATCATCTTGCTCGACCCCTGACCGAGCCGGCGCCCGGCAGCCCTGCGCTTTCCGCAGATCTGGCACAAAAAGTCGCAGTTTTCTGTTGTTGCAGCGCAGCATTCGCCGACAAATCAGTCATGCCATGCGTTTTTCGCAGAAACCCATTGTCCGGCGGACAGGTTTTTTGCCACTGGCGTTTGTGGCAAAAGACGGTAAGCCTAAAGGCGAATAAGACGCCAACGGCGCGATTTGGGTTGAAACGAACACGTGGGGAGAGGTCATGGCGACCAGTGCGGCCAAGGCAAGCAGCGGTGTAGCAACGCGCGGCAAGACGACCGCATCGGCGGCGAAAGCAGAGAAACCGGCCAAAGCCGCCACCGGCAAGGTGAACGGCGCTACGAAGACCGCCGGGCCGAAGCCCTTCTCCCGTGAGGAAGATCTTGTCGCCTACCGCGAGATGCTCCTGATCCGCCGCTTCGAGGAAAAGGCCGGCCAGCTCTATGGCATGGGCCTGATCGGCGGCTTCTGCCACCTCTATATCGGCCAGGAAGCGGTCGTCGTCGGCATGCAGATGGCCACGAAGACCGGCGACCAGGTGATCACGGGCTACCGCGACCATGGCCACATGCTGGCCTGCGGCATGGATGCGAACGGCGTCATGGCCGAGCTGACCGGCCGGCGCGGCGGCTATTCGCGCGGCAAGGGCGGCTCGATGCATATGTTCAGCCGCGAGAAGCATTTCTACGGCGGCCACGGCATTGTCGGTGCGCAGGTCGCGCTCGGCACCGGCCTCGGCTTCGCCAACTGGTACCGCAGCAACGGCTCGGTCAGCCTTGCCTATTTCGGTGACGGCGCCGCCAACCAGGGCCAGGTCTACGAGAGCTTCAACATGGCCGAGCTCTGGAGCCTGCCGGTTGTCTACATCATCGAGAACAACCGCTACGCCATGGGCACCGCGGTGAGCCGCGCCTCGGCCCAGACCGATTTCTCGAAGCGCGGCGTGTCCTTCAACATCCCCGGCGAGCAGGTCGACGGCATGGATGTCCAGGCGGTCCGCGAGGCCGGTTTGCGCGCCATCGAGCATGCCCGCGCCGGCAAGGGCCCCTACATCCTCGAAATGCAGACCTACCGCTATCGCGGCCATTCCATGTCGGATCCGGCGAAATACCGCTCGAAGGACGAGGTCGAGAAGATGCGCTCCGAGCGCGATCCCATCGAGCAGGTGCGCGAGCGGCTTCTCGGCAAGCACAAGATCGCCGAGGACGAGATCAAGAAGATCGACGCCGAAGTGCGCCGCATCGTCAACGAAAGCGCGGAATTCGCGACCGTGGATCCCGAGCCGGACGTGTCCGAGCTCTGGACCGACATCACGCTCTGATCCCGCGCACCCCCTGATTGACGGAATTTCCCATGCCCATCGATGTTCTGATGCCCGCGCTTTCGCCCACGATGGAAAGCGGCACCCTGGCCAAATGGCTCAAGAAGGAAGGCGACCGGATCAAATCCGGTGACGTGATCGCCGAGATCGAGACCGACAAGGCGACCATGGAAGTGGAAGCTGTGGATGAAGGCATTCTCGCCAAGATCCTGATCGGCGACGGCACCGAGAACGTGGCCGTGAATACCCGCATCGCCATCATTGCCGGCGAGGGCGAGGATGCCTCGGCGGCAGCCAGCGGCCCGGCCCCGGCCGTTGCTGCGGCGCCGGCTCCCGCCGCCGCGCCGGCCGCCACGGTTCCGGCCGCGCCGCGCACCGAAATTCCGGCCTATGACGCCACCTCGGAAGTGCCCGCCGGCACCGAGATGGTGAAGATGACCGTGCGCGAGGCCCTTCGCGATGCCATGGCCGAGGAAATGCGGCGCGATGCCGATGTCTTCGTCATGGGCGAGGAAGTCGCGGAGTATCAGGGCGCCTACAAGGTCACGCAGGGCCTGCTGCAGGAATTCGGCAATCGCCGGGTGATCGACACCCCGATCACCGAGCATGGCTTTGCCGGCGTCGGCGTCGGCGCGGCCCTGGCCGGTCTGAAGCCGATCGTCGAATTCATGACCTTCAACTTCGCCATGCAGGCGATCGACCACATCATCAACTCCGCCGCCAAGACGCTCTACATGTCCGGCGGCCAGCTTGGCTGCCCGATCGTCTTCCGCGGCCCGAACGGCGCGGCGGCCCGCGTCGCAGCGCAGCACAGCCAGGATTATGCGGCCTGGTACAGCCAGATCCCGGGCCTGAAGGTTATCCAGCCCTATACGGCTGCGGATGCGAAGGGCCTGCTCAAGGCGGCCATCCGCGATCCCAACCCGATCATCTTCCTCGAGAACGAGATCCTCTACGGCCAGAGCTTCGATGTGCCGAAGGGCGATGATTTCGTCCTCCCCATCGGCAAGGCCCGCGTCGCCCGCGTCGGCCACCATGTCACGCTCGTCTCCTTCGGCATCGGCATGACCTATGCCATGAAGGCGGCGGAAGCCTTGGCAGGCGAGGGGATCGAGGCGGAAGTCATCGACCTCCGCACCATCCGTCCGATGGATGTCGCCACCGTGGTCCGCTCGATCCAGAAGACGAACCGCTGCGTCGCCATCGAGGAAGGCTGGCCGCAAAGCGGCGTCACGGCCGAAATCGGCATGAAGATCATGGAAGAGGCGTTCGATTATCTCGACGCCCCCGTGGCCCGCGTGACCGGCAAGGACGTGCCGATGCCTTACGCCGCCAATCTCGAGAAGCTGGCTCTGCCGAATGTCGGTGAAGTCGTCGCGGCGGCGAAAGCCGTGCTGTATCGCTGAGGGGAGGCTGCATCGATGCCCATCAACATCCTGATGCCCGCCCTCTCGCCCACCATGGAAAAGGGCAACCTTGCCAAGTGGCTGAAAAAAGAGGGCGACAAGATCAAATCCGGCGATGTCATCGCCGAGATCGAGACCGACAAAGCCACGATGGAAGTTGAGGCTGTGGATGAAGGCATCCTCGCGAAGATCGTCGTCGAAGCCGGCGCGCAGGATGTCGCGGTCAATGCGCTGATCGGCATTATCGCGGCCGAAGGCGAGGATGTGAAGGCGGCAGCCTCGGGCGGCGGGGCGGCTCCCGCACCCGCTCCGGCAACGGCCGCAGTTCCGGCCCCTGCGGCCCCGGCCGCGGCGACAGCCCCGGCAGCCTCGGGCGGGCGCGTTTTCGCCTCGCCCCTCGCCAAGCGCATCGCGAAGGAAGCCGGCATCAACCTCGCCGCGATTGCCGGCACCGGCCCGCATGGCCGCGTCGTGATGGCCGATGTCGAGGCCGCCAAATCCGGCGGCGGCGCCAAGATCATCCCGATGCCGGGTGCGGCCGCTCCGGCGCCCGCGGCGGCACCGGCTCCGGCCGCCATGGCTTCAGGCCCCTCGGCCGATGCGGTCAAGAAGCTTTTCGCGGAAGG
Organism: Rhabdaerophilum sp. SD176; assembly: GCF_030143245.1. GTDB lineage: Bacteria > Pseudomonadota > Alphaproteobacteria > Rhizobiales > Beijerinckiaceae > Rhabdaerophilum. The sequence goes on from NZ_JARJNS010000001.1 coordinate 260,142, forward strand.
CTCCTACGAGGAAGTGCCGCATGACGGCATGCGCAAGACCATTGCGCGGCGCCTGCTCGAATCCAAGCAGACCGTGCCGCATTTCTACCTCACGGTGGATTGCGAGCTCGATGCCCTGCTTGCCCTGCGCGAGCAGATCAACAAGGCTGCCCCGGTGAAGGACGGCAAGCCGGCCTACAAGCTCTCGGTCAATGACATGGTTATCAAGGCCATGGCCATGGCCCTGCGCGCCGTGCCGGATGCCAATGTCAGCTGGACCGACAATGCCATGCTCAAGCACAAGCATGCCGATGTCGGCGTCGCCGTCTCGATCCCCGGCGGGCTGATCACCCCGGTCATCCGCGATGCCTGCCACAAGACGCTCTCCACCATCTCGAACGAGATGAAGGATCTCGCGGCCCGCGCGAAGGCCCGCAAGCTGAAGCCCGAGGAATATCAGGGCGGCACCACCGCCGTGTCCAATCTCGGCATGTTCGGCGTGAAGGATTTCGCCGCCATCGTGAACCCGCCCCATGCCACCATCCTGGCGGTCGGTGCGGGCGAGCAGCGCGCCGTGGTGAAGAACGGCCAGCTGGCCGTGGCCACGGTGATGTCCGTCACGCTCTCGACCGACCACCGCGCCGTCGATGGCGCGCTCGGCGCGGAACTGATCTCGGCCTTCCGCGGCTATATCGAGAACCCGATGGGGATGCTGGTCTGAACGAGAGGTATGCAAGTGATCGGCGGTTTGCCCATCTGGTTCCGCATTTCGGACAGGCAGATCGCCTTTCTTCGCAGATACTGCATCAGGATCCTGATCATATGCTTCGCTGGGCTTTGTCTCTCGGACATCATCGCAAGCCGCGACGGTTACCGCTCGGCGATCTTGGCGTTCCTGTCGATTCCAATCTGCACACTGGCCGTCTTGTTGAGTTTCGTGTTTCCCACGGTCAGGTTGAGGCTATTCTGGACTCTCGCTCCATTCAGCATCGGCTGGCTGACAATGCTTTATGGCTATGCGGGGCCGGCCTCAGAAATGGCAGGCAACGGCGACCTTGTTCTAACAGGCGTTTACTTCATTGGCGGGGTCGCGATTTACACGCTCGCCTTGATGACCATGGCCGAAGCTTCGCAACGCAAGGGTCTGCAAGTCATGTCGGCTGACTGGAAAACGGTGAAAGACTAGGCCGATGAAGACCATCCTCGCCTATGGCGACAGCATCACCTGGGGGTCGAATCCGGAAGCGGGCGGGCAACGCCATGCCCGCGAGAACCGCTGGCCAAATGTGCTTGCGGCCGGGCTCGGGCCCGGCTTCGAGGTGATCAACGAAGGCCTGCGCGGCCGGACCACCGGCTTCGACGATGTCCTCGCCGATTGTGATCGCAACGGCGCGCGCCTGCTGCCGACATTGCTCTACACCCATGCACCGCTGGACCTCGTGATCCTGATGCTGGGCACGAATGACCTGAAGCCCATTCAGGCCGGAAGCTGGGCGGGCGCGATGCTCGGCATGAGGCGCTGCCTCGAGATCACGCGCAGCCATGCGTTCCGGCTGCCGGGCCTGCCGGCGCCGAAGGTGTTGCTGGTGGCCCCGCCGCGCATCGTGCCGACGGCGGACCCGTTCTATGCCGAGCTGTTCGACGGGGCGGTGGCTGCCTCCGAAAAGCTCGGCGAAGCCTACCGCCTGCTGTCGATCGAGTTCGAGACCGGCTTCTTCGATGCCGGCAGCGTGGCGAAAGCCTCGCCGATCGACGGTGTCCATCTCGATGCCACGAATACACGGGCCATCGGGGAGGGGCTTGTACCCATCGTACGGGGCCTTCTGGCCTGAAACTTTGACGACCATCAAGGAGGAGGGGCGAGAGGGGACTAATGTCGGTCGGGAACGGCCAGAAGGAGGAACCCCATGAGCCACACGCCGAACGAACTGATTGCCGAGTTTCCGGAACATGCGTTCCGGATCACGCAACTGAAGACCAGCGAGCCGCATTTCGCCCGGCTCTACGAGGATTATCACGAGGTCAACCGCGCGATCCATCGCGCCGAGACCAATATCGAGCCCACCGATGATCTCCGCCTCGAGACGATGCGGAAGGAGCGGCTGAGGCTCAAGGACGCGCTCTACGCGATGCTGACGGGCTAGAGGGCCGGAAAGGGGCAACCATGGGGACAACGGCGCGTTCGGGACCGGCAATCCTGCTGCGTGCGCTGTCCCTTCCGGCGCTGTCTCTCCTCATTGCCTCGCTCTCGCTGATCTCTTCGATCAGCCAGAGCTACAATTACACGAGGAATATCGAGGCCGTGCGGCAGAACGTGCTGCGCGCCGAGAACCTCAAGACATGCCGCGACATTATCGAGGTGTTCTTCGCCTTCCGCCTCCGGGCAGAGGAGATCAACGCCCGCCATCTAGATGGCCGGATGGAAGAAACATCCCGCGCCGAGGCGCGCCGCGAGCTGAAGAGCCTCGTCTATCGTTTCGGCGCCCTCGGCACCTTCCTCGCCAATTTCACGCCCGACAAGGCCCGCGAGCGCTATTCGAAACTGTCCTGGGATCTCAATGCCCTGGCGGAAGGCGCCATGACGATGCCGGCCGACGAATTCAACCGACGTTTCGCCGAGGCCGACAAGGTCTTCGCGACCCTCAATGAGGATTGCGCCCGTTCGGCGCAGTTCGTCCACTTGTCCTAAAATCAGGAGTGCGCATGTCCGCCTACGATATCATCATCATCGGCTCCGGCCCCGGCGGCTATGTCGCAGCCATTCGCGCGGCCCAGCTCGGCCTGAAAACCGCGATCGTCGAGCGCGAGCATCTCGGCGGCATCTGCCTCAACTGGGGCTGCATCCCGACCAAGGCCCTGCTGCGCACGGCGGAAATCTATCATTTCGCCCAGCATGCCAAGGATTACGGCCTGAAGCTGGAAGGCACGATCACCTATGATCCGGCCGATGTCGTCAAGCGTTCGCGCGGGGTTTCCGGCCGGCTCAATGGCGGCGTCGGCTTCCTCATGAAGAAGAACAAGATCGACGTGATCTGGGGCGAAGCGAAGCTGACCAAGCCGGGCGAGATCGTCGTCGCGGCCTCGTCGAAGCCGGCTGTCCAGCCGCAGCATCCCGTCCCCAAGGGCACACTCGGTGCGGGTACCTACACGGCGAAGCACATCATCATCGCCACCGGCGCCCGCCCGCGCGCGCTGCCGGGCATCGAGCCGGATGGCAAGCTGATCTGGACCTATTTCGAGGCCATGGTGCCGCCGGCCATGCCGAAATCCCTGATCGTGATGGGCTCCGGCGCCATCGGCATCGAATTCGCCTCGTTCTACCGGACCATGGGTGTCGAGGTCACCGTGGTCGAGGTGATGGGCCAGGTCATGCCGGTCGAGGATGCGGAAATCTCGGCCATTGCCCGCAAGAGCTTCGAGAAACAGGGCATGAAGATCCTCACCAGCACCAAGGTGACGAAGGTGGTGAAGGGCGCGAACAGCGTCACCGCTACCCTCGAGGATGACAAGGGCAACAAGCAGGACATCACCGCCGAGCGGATGATCTCGGCCGTCGGCGTCGTCGGCAATATCGAGAATCTCGGCCTTGAGGCGCTCGGCGTGAAGACGGATCGCGGTTGCGTGGTGATCGACGGCTATGGCCGCACCAACGTGCCCGGCCTCTATGCGATCGGCGATGTCGCCGGCCCGCCCATGCTGGCCCACAAGGCCGAGCATGAGGGCGTGCTCTGCGTCGAGCATATCAAGGGCCTGCATGTCCACCCGATGGACAAGCGCAAGATCCCGGGCTGCACCTATTGCCACCCGCAGGTGGCCAGCGTCGGCCTCACCGAGGCCAAGGCGAAGGAAGCCGGCTACAGCGTCAAGGTCGGCCGCTTCTCCTTCGGCGCCAATGGCAAGGCCATCGCGCTCGGCGAGGATAACGGCCTCGTCAAGACGGTGTTCGACGCGAAAACCGGCCAGCTTCTCGGCGCCCATATGGTCGGGGCAGAAGTCACCGAACTCATCCAGGGCTTCGTGGTGGCGATGAATCTCGAGACCACCGAGGAAGACCTGATGCACACGATCTTCCCGCATCCGACCCTGTCGGAGATGATGAAGGAAAGTGTACTCGACGCCTATGGCAAGGCGCTGAATGCGTGAGGCGCCCCGATGTACGCGAACGAACATGATCGGAAAACGAGGATCATGGTCGGGGCAGTCGATGCCGCGGCCTTTGCTGCCCCGATCTTGACAATGATGTTCTGGACCGAAGCGAGCCCATTTACTGGTAATGTCGGAATTGACCGTGGTATCGGGGCTGCCCTTGTCCTTGTGATGGCACATCTTTTTGCTTACTGGGTGCGTAAGGCATTATATTTCAAAGATTGAGGTCTCCAACATGACCATTCCTCCCATCCTCGTCACCCTGATCCTCGGCGGCATTGCCGGCTGGCTGGCCAGCCTGATCGTCGGCGGCTCGGGCGGCATCATCCGCAACATCATTATCGGGCTGGTCGGCGCGGTGGTCGGGCACTTCGTGCTCGGCGCCTTGGGCCTGAGGCTTGGTGGGCCGTTCCTGCATTCGATGATTGCCGCCGTGCTGGGCGGCGTCATCGTGATCGTGGTCAGCCGCTTCCTGAGCCGTTGAGCCTGCCCAGAGTTCGAGTCATGGCACCCTCTCTCGGGCGCCTCAGCCTTGACATGGCCGCCATGCCAAGTTGCCGCTTGATGAAAGGCGGCTTGGCAACTAGTTGGGGGAAGAGCAAGGGAACGCCATGCCGACCATCGATCTGATTGCCAACGATCCACGCCGGAAGAGCCTCTCCGGAGAGGTTCGCCACCCGGAAAAGGCCCACCGGCCGGATAACCCCATCCAGCGCAAGCCGGACTGGATCCGCGTCAAGGCGCCGGGTTCGGCGGGCTGGAAGGAAACCCACCGGATCGTCAAGGAGAATGGCCTTGTCACGGTCTGCGAGGAGGCGGGCTGCCCCAATATCGGCGAGTGCTGGGAGAAGAAGCACGCCACTTTCATGATCATGGGCGACACCTGCACGCGGGCCTGCGCCTTCTGCAATGTGAAGACCGGCATGCCCGCGCCGCTTGATCCGAACGAACCGGATTACGTCGCCACCGCCACGGCGAAGCTCGGTCTGGAGCATGTGGTCATCACCTCGGTTGATCGCGATGATCTCGAGGATGGGGGCGCCGAGCATTTCGCGCGCACCATCCGCGCGATCCGCGCCGCCTCGCCGAAGACCACGATCGAGATCCTGACGCCGGATTTCCTGCGCAAACCCGGTGCGCTCGAAGTGGTGGTTGAGGCCCGGCCCGATGTGTTCAACCACAATCTGGAAACCGTGCCGTCGAAATATCTCAAGGTCCGGCCCGGCGCGCGTTATTTCCATTCGATCCGGCTGTTGCAGCAGGTGAAGGAGCTTGACCCCACCATCTTCACCAAATCGGGCATCATGGTCGGCCTCGGCGAGGAGCGGAACGAGGTGCTCCAGCTGATGGACGACCTGCGCTCCGCCGATGTCGATTTCCTGACCATCGGGCAATATCTCCAGCCGACGAAGAAGCACCATGCAGTGATCCGCTTCGTCCCGCCGGACGAGTTCAAGGGCTTCGAGACCATCGCCTATACCAAAGGCTTCCTCATGGTCTCGGCCTCGCCGCTGACGCGCTCTTCGCATCATGCCGGCGAGGATTTCGCCCGCCTCAAGGCCGCCCGGGCCGCGTTGGGATAACCATGCCGCGTTTCGAAACCACGCGGGTGGTGCGCCATTCGCCCGAGACGATGTTCAACCTTGTCGCGGATATCGAGCGCTATCCCGAATTCGTGCCGATGTGCGAAGCCCTGGCCATCCGCCGGCGCAGCCAAGCCGGCGAGACGCAGGTCCTGCTGGCCGATATGTCGATCGGCTACAAGATGATCCGCGAGACCTTCACCACGCGGGTCGAGCTGGACCAACCGAACCATGCCATCCGGGTCACCTATGTCGATGGCCCGTTCAGGCATCTCGAGAACCGCTGGACCTTCGTCGCCCGCCCGGATGGCGGCACGGATGTGCGCTTCTTCATCGATTATGAATTCAAGAGCCGCACCTTCCAGATGCTGGCCGGCGCCGTGTTCGAAAAGGTGTTCCGCAAGATGGCGGAAGCCTTCGAGACGCGGGCAGATGCCCTGGCCGCGCGCGCCCGAAACTGAGCCGCTCAGGCGCTGACCACACTTTCCTGTGCCAGATCGCGGAGCATGAGCAGGGCCTGCATGCAAGCAGCACGGCGGATGCCGGAACGACCGAGCGCGGCGTCGAAGCGGCGCTCGATGCGGTTGACACGGCCATCGCGCGCCGCCGCCGCGAAATGCACCAGTCCGACCGGCTTTTCCACCGAACCGCCGCCGGGACCGGCAACCCCCGTGATCGACACCGCCAGCCCGGCGCCGGAAGCCCGGAGTGCGCCTTCCGCCATGGCGGCCGCCACTTCGGCGGAAACGGCGCCAACCGACGCGATCAAGGGCGCGGGCACGCCGAGCATCGCGGTCTTGGCGGCATTCGAATAGGTCACGAAGCCCCGGTCCATCACATCCGACGAACCGGCAATCGAGGTCAGCGCGGCGGCGACAAGCCCGCCCGTGCAGGATTCCGCCGTGGCGATAGTCAGCCCGCGGGCACGGGCCAGGGCAAGAACCTCGCGGGCGAGGCGGCCAGCAGAAGGCGGGCGGGGCATGGGTCAACCTCCTCCGAACATCACATTGGCCACAGCCATGGCGGCGATGCCCTCGCTGCGGCCGACAAAGCCGAGCTTTTCCGACGTCGTCGCCTTGATGCCGACGCGCTCCGGCGCAAGGCCGAGCACCTCACCGATCAGCGCCTGCATGGCGGCGCGATGCGGGCCGACCTTCGGCGCTTCTGCCAGAACGGTGCAGTCCACCGAGACGATACGGCCGCCCCGTTCGGCCACCCGGCGCGCGGCATCGGCGAGGAAGAGCCGCGAAGGCGCGCCCTTCCAGCGTGGATCCGAAGGCGGGAAATGCTGGCCGATATCGCCATCGCCGATCGTGCCCAGCAGGGCATCGGTCAGCGCATGGAGCAGCGGATCGGCATCGGAATGCCCGAGCAGCTTGCGGCCATGCGGGATCGCGACACCGCCTAGCCAGACATGGTCGCCCTCGGTAAAGGCATGGACATCATAGCCGAGGCCGGTCCGCGTCTCGGCCTGCGGGGCGAGATGGCGCTCGGCCCGCGCAAGATCCTCCTCGCGGGTGATCTTGAACAGCGCCTCATCGCCTGCGAAGGAGCCAACCCCCTGCCCATAAGCCACAGCCAGCCCGGCATCATCCGTGAAATCGGTGCGGCCCTCGGCCAGTGCCCGGCGATGCGCGGCCAGAACCGGCCCGAACCGGAAGGCCTGCGGGGTCTGCACGAGGCGGACCTTGTTCCGGTCGGGATTGCCGGCGAGATACCCGGCCTCGTCCAGAACCGCGAGCGTATCAGGCACCTGCAGAACGGGAATGGCGGCGCCGGTACGCTGGGCCGCGAGCACGGCGCGCATCAGCACAGCCTCGCTGGAAAAGGGGCGGGCAGCATCATGGATCAGCACGATCGCCGGATCGGGCAGGCCCGCCTGTGCCAGCGCTTCGAGCCCGAGCCGGACAGAATCCTGCCGCGACGAACCGCCAGGGCAGAAGTCGATCCGCGCGCCGGCCGCTCCCAGCAGGGCGACGGCCCCGGCGAAGGCGGCGCTGTCATCCGGGTGGATCACCACAAGCACCCGGTCGAACAGGGCCGGGCGAAGGAGATGTTCAAGCGTATGCGTCAGCACGGGGCGACCGGCGACATGTCGGTATTGCTTCGGCACGGGCCCGCCAAGCCGGGTGCCCCGCCCGGCAGCGACAACAAGGGCGGCGAGAGGGGCGGAATCAGTCATGGCAATCGGGGATCTCATGTTTCCGCATGACCAAAGCGGAAAACTCGTCTATCCGTCAATCCGGCTCGGGGGAAGAGCTGGAACGACCGGTCAACCGCCTCGCCCCCGCCGCCGGTGATCCATGCCGGCATCCGGATGCAGATTGGCGCGAATCCGCCCCCTCTGCCCAACCGGTAGCGAAATGATGAAATTTTAGGCACAATGGCGTTATCTTCGACAGGTTTCCGGATCGGAACGCACAGGATCGAGACACCCGCGCTGCTCGCGCCGATGTCCGGCGTGACCGATCATGGCATGCGGAAGGTCGCCGCCGGCTTCGGTGCCGGGCTCGTGGTGAGCGAGATGGTCGCGGCTGACCAGCTTGCCGCGGGCGACGAGGAAGCCCGCCTCAGGGCAGAGGGCGAGGGGCTGTCGCTCCATGTTGTCCAGCTTGCTGGCTGCGAGGCCGGGCCGATGGGCGAGGGGGCCCGCGTCGCCGAAGCCTCGGGCGCGGATATCATCGACATCAATATGGGCTGCCCGGCCAAGCGCGTCACCAATGGCTGGAGCGGCTCTGCTCTCATGCGCGACCTCGACCACGCCCAGACGCTGATCGAAGCGGTCCGGAATGCGGTTTCCGTCCCGGTGACGCTGAAAATGCGGCTCGGATGGGATGAATCCCGCCTCAACGCGCCGGAACTGGCCCGGCGGGCCGAGGATTGCGGTCTCTCGCTCGTGACGATCCACGGCCGCACGCGGCAGCAATTCTACAAGGGCCAGGCCGATTGGCAGGCCGTGCGGGCTGTCCGAGAGGCAACGACACTGCCGGTCATCGTCAATGGCGATATCGACAGCCTCGAGAAGGCCCGCGAGGCCATGGCGCTGTCCGGCGCCGACGGGGTGATGATCGGCCGCGCTGCGCTCGGGCAGCCCTGGCTCGTCGGCCAGATCGGCCATGGCCTGACGGGCCGGCCCTGGCAGGCGCCGGATCCGGCAGAAAAAGCCGCCGCAATGATCCGGCACTACACCCACCTCCTAGAAACCATGGGGCTTCGACAGGGCGTGCGCCATGCACGCAAGCATGTCGCGGCCTTTGCCAACCACGCGAAAGCGGCCGGCATTCCGGTCCCGCAGGAGCGTTTGGCGACCATCTTGCAAACGGAAGAAGCGCGTCATGTCATCCATTTCCTCGAATCCCTCGGTGAGGCAACGGAAGGCAGGGCACCCCTCATACATGCCGCCTGAGATCCTGCTTGGCGCGGCAGCCGAATATGGAACCGGTTCGTTGCGCAATCTCATCGATGCCATGCCGATGCCTGTGGTCGAGGTCGACCGCAACAATCGCATCGCCTTCGCCAATACCGCCGCGGAGCAGCTTTTTGGCGCCGGCCGCGAGCGTCTGCGCGCCCGCTATATCGCGGAAGTGCTGCCGCCCGGCTCGCCCTTGATCCAGTCGGTCGAGCATGTGCGGGAAAAGGGCGGCAGCGTCACCGAATACGGGATCGATCTCTCGCCCAGCAAGACCGCCAAGGGCGAGCAGCTGGTCGATCTCTATGCCTCGCCGCTGGTCGACAGTGCCGGCTCGATCCTGCTGGTCATCCAGCCCCGCGCCATCATGGACAAGATGAACCGCCAGCTGACGCACCGGGATGCGGTTCGGTCGGTCAGCGCCATGGCCTCGATGCTGGCGCACGAGATCAAGAACCCGCTTTCCGGCATTCGCGGTGCGGCCCAGCTGATCGAGCATTCCCTCCCGGAGGCAGAGAAGCCGCTTTCCACGCTGATCCGCTCGGAGGTTGACCGGATCGTCCGGCTCGTCGAGCGGTTCGAGGTCTTCTCCGACGGACGTCCCATGCCGATGTCGCCGGTCAATATCCATGAAGTGCTGGACCATGTCAGCCGGCTGGCCAGCAGCGGTTTCGCAGCGCATATCGCCTTCGAACACCGGTTCGATCCCTCGCTTCCGCCGATCCTCGCCAACCGGGACCGCCTGGTCCAGGCCATCCTGAACCTCGTCAAGAACGCCGCCGAAGCCATCGGCAGCGAGCGGCGGGCCGGGCGCATCACGCTGACGACCGCGTTCCGGCCGGGCGTCTCCATGGTGGTCCCCACGAGTGGCCGGCGCGTGGCTTTGCCCTTCGAAGTCGGGATTCTGGATAACGGCCCAGGCATCCCCGAACATCTGGTTCCGCATCTCTTCGAACCTTTCGTCACCAGCAAGGCGAGTGGAACTGGCCTCGGTCTTGCACTGGTTGCGAAAGTGGTCAGCGACCATGGCGGCGTCATCGAGTGCGAAAGGCTGAAGGGACAGACCCTGTTCCGGATCCTCCTGCCGATGCACCACCAGCGGGAACGCTGAAAAAGAAAACCCGGGCGGCAAGGCAACGAGGCCCTGCCGGCCCGGTGACAGTGACGAGGGCCGGGAAGGCATGGCGCACATGATCCTTGTGGCGGACGACGATCTAGCAATCCGGACTGTGGTGTCCCAGGCCCTGATGCGGGCGGGCTACGAGGTGCGCTCGACCGGCAGCGCCAATATCCTCTCCCGCTGGGTCGAGGCGGGCGACGGAGACCTGGTGATCACCGATGTCGTGATGCCGGACGAGAACATTTTCGAGGTGCTGCCCCGGATGAAGAAGGCGCGGCCCCATCTGCCGATCGTGGTGATGAGCGCCCAGAACACCTTCATGACGGCGATCCGCGCCTCGGAACGCGGCGCCTACGAATACCTGCCCAAGCCCTTCGACCTCGACCAGCTCGTGCGGATCGTCGGCCAGGCCCTTGCCGGCAGCGAGGCGCGGAAGGCGCCGGACGAAGACGAGGCGAAATCGGCCGAAACAGGCGGAGCCGCGAAACCGGCCGAGGAAATCCCGCTGGTCGGCCGCTCTGCCGCCATGCAGGATGTCTATCGCGTCCTCGCCCGGCTGATGAATACTGATCTCACCGTGATGATCACCGGCGAGAGCGGCACCGGCAAGGAACTCGTCGCCCGGGCTTTGCATGATTTCGGCCGACGTCGCCGCGGCCCCTTCGTGGCGATCAATATGGCAGCGATCCCGCGGGACCTGATCGAGAGCGAGCTGTTCGGCCACGAGAAGGGCGCCTTCACCGGCGCCAACCAGCGCAGCCAGGGCCGCTTCGAGCAGGCCGAGGGCGGCACCTTGTTCCTTGACGAGATCGGCGACATGCCGATGGAAGCCCAGACCCGCCTGCTGCGCGTGCTCCAGCAGGGCGAATACATGACGGTTGGCGGCCGGACCCCGATCAAGACCGATGTCCGCATCGTCGCCGCGACCAACAAGGATCTCGTTACGCTGATCGAGAAGGGCCTGTTCCGCGAGGACCTCTACTACCGGCTCTCCGTGGTGCCGATCCGGCTGCCGCCTCTGCGCGAGCGCCTCGGCGACATCCCGGATCTCGTGCGGCACTTCCTGTCGATTGCCGAGAAGGAGGGCCTGCCCCGCAAGAGTGTGGACCAGGCCGGCCTCGAGCGCATGAAGCGCCATGACTGGCCGGGCAATATCCGCGAACTTGAGAATCTTGTCCGCCGCCTGGCCGCGCTTCACCCCGATGATGTGATCGGCCCCCAGGCAATCGAGAACGAACTTTCCGTCGTCCGGCGGGCCGCCCCGCGCGAGACCGAAACGCGGATCGTCGAGGCCGTGCCAAGCTCGGGTGAAACGCTGGAGGCCTTCTTCCGGAACTATCTGAAGACGCATTTCGCCCGCTTCGGGGACGATCTGCCGCCGCCGGGCCTGTATGACCGCTTCCTGGTGGAATTCGAGCGCCCGCTGGTGGCTGCGGCGCTCGCAGCCACGAACGGCAACCAGGTCCGCGCCGCAGATCTGCTCGGGCTCAACCGGAACACCCTGCGCAAGAAGATCCGTGAACTCGGCATCCGGATGACCAGCGCGGTGGGCTGAGCCCGCCGCAGATTTGTCGTAATTCAACAACAGTGTTGCGCAGATGAGTCATTCGCGCCTAAGGTTCGCGCGCGGGTGAGTCGCGGGGCATCGCTGTGGCTGGCCCTGCCGTCTGCAGCAGGATTGGCCGTGACGTCATTCAGTTTCCGAAAGCCCGGTCCATGACGGACAAGGCCACGCCGGCACCGGAAGAGGCGCGTCAGCGGCTTGCCCCGCCAGCTGGAAGCGGCCTTGTGGACGAGCCCGTCGGGTCCTGGTGGGCACCGACCATCGTCGGAGTCGCACTGGTTGCTGCCATCGGCACCTTCCTGTTCCTGCTGGGTTCCTTCGGCGTCGAACCGGATGAAACCGCCGTGCTCGTTCTGCTCGGCATCGACGTGGTGCTGATCCTTGCCCTGTTCGCGCTTGTCATCCGGCAGCTTGTCCGCCTCCGACGCGCCAATCAGGCCGGGCTGGCCGGCGCGCGCCTCCATCGCCGCGTCGTTGCCCTGTTCAGCCTTGTCGCTGCCGTTCCGACCACTCTCGTCGCAGGGGCTGGCATCATCGCGCTGGAGCGCGGCCTGACGCCGTGGTTTTCCGGCGATCTGCGCGCCCTTGTCCAGAATGCCGAGATCATCTCGCGCAATTTCCAGCAGCAGATCTGCCAGAATATCGGCCGCGAACTCCGGTTGATGGCCAACGATCTCGATCGCACCAATGCCTCGGGCTTCTTCCTTGGCAACACGGCCGGGTTCCAGGCCTTCTTCAATGCCCGGGCCGTCGCACTGGGCTTTCCCTATGCGGTCATCTTCAAGGATGACGGCACCATGGTCGAGCAGGCGAAAGTGGAGGGGCGGAAAATCGAACCGCCTACCGTCTCGCCCGAAGACTTCCGCTATGCCGAAACCGATGAGATTCCCTGCCTTTTCACCCGCGAGGCCATCGGCGGTCTCATCAAGCTGCGGGATTTCGGCCCTGATTCCTACCTGATGGTCGCGCGCGGCATTGATCCGCGCATGCTCGAATTCCCGGTTGTCGCCCGATCGGGCGTGCTGCAATACCAGGTCCTGGAAGCCCGGCGGAACGCCACGCAATACGGCATCGCGCTGGTCTTCGTGCTGCTGACGCTGATCGGCCTGCTCGCATCGGTGCTGCTTGGCCTCGGCTTCTCCGACCGGCTGGTTGATCCGATCCGCCGGCTGATGCAGGCGACCGACCAGGTTTCCGCAGGGAATCTCTACGTTCAGGTTCCGCTGTCCAAGATGGGGAATGACCTCAGCCAGTTGGGCGCGACCTTCAACAACATGACGACCGTCCTGCGTGAACAGCATTCCAGCCTCAGCGAGGCCAATGCGCTGATCGACCGGCGGCGCCGCTTCATGGAGGCGGTGCTTGCCGGCGTGCCGGCCGGCGTGGTCGGTCTCGACCTCGAAGGTCGGGTCAGCCTGATCAACCCGATGGCCCGCCAGATCCTCGGCATCGGCGACCGGGAGGTCCATGGCCAGCCGCTGGCAGAGGTCTTCCCGGAAATCTCCGGCTTCATCGAGGAGAGCCGGCAGGGCGGTGCACGCCTTCAGCAGGATGAGATCCGTATCCAGCGCAAGGCACAGGAGCGCATCCTCTCGGTTCGCCTCACCGGAGATTCCGCCGGCGGGCAGGTGGTGACGCTCGATGACATCACCGAACTCGTCACCGCGCAGCGCACCTCGGCCTGGGCCGATGTCGCGCGGCGCATCGCGCACGAGATCAAGAACCCGCTCACGCCGATCCAGCTCTCCGCCGAGCGCATCCGCCGGAAGTTCGGCAAGGTCATCGTCGAGGACCGCAACGTCTTCGACCAATGCACAGACACGATCATCCGCCAGGTGGACGACATCAAGCGGATGGTCGACGAGTTCTCCTCCTTCGCGCGGATGCCGAAGCCGCAACCGGTCGAGGATGACCTCGTGAAGACGCTGCGCGAAGTCAGCTTCATGATGCGCGTCGGCAATCCGGGCATCGCGTTTGACGAGAACCTGCCGGAGGAGAGTCTTTCTGCCCGTTTCGACCGGCGGCTCATCGCACAGGCCGTCCAGAATCTCATGAAGAATGCCTGCGAGTCGATCGCCGAATCTCCGGCAGGCCCGGCCGGGGAGGGGCGCATCATGCTCGGCCTCTCCGCCATCACGCCGGAATGGGTGGCCATCGACATCCGCGACAACGGCAAGGGCTTTCCCGCCGAGGGCCGTCAGCGCCTGCTCGAGCCCTACATGACCACCCGCGAGGGCGGCACCGGCCTCGGCCTGCCGATCGTGGCGAAGATCTTCGAAGACCATGGCGGGCGGATCGAGCTGCTCGATCCCCCTGCCGAAAACGGAATCCAGCCCCCCGGCGCGCTGGTCCGTATCCATCTGCCCCGCACTCTGGCCGCTTCCGGCCTGGCGGATCCGAAGCCGATTGAAGGAAAGTGACATGGCAGGCGATATTCTGATCGTCGACGACGAGGCCGATATCCGCGATCTCGTGGCCGGCATTCTCGACGATGAAGGGTATACGACACGCACGGCCCGGCATGCGGACGAAGCGCTGGCCGCGATCGAGGCGCGCCGGCCCAACCTGATCTTCCTTGATATCTGGATCCAGGGCAGCCGGCTCGACGGGCTGCAATTGCTGGAGGTCATCAAGGAACAGCATCCGGAAATCCCGATCGTGATGATCTCCGGCCACGGCAATATCGAGACCGCAGTCGCCGCCATCAAGCAGGGCGCCTATGACTTCATCGAAAAGCCCTTCAAGGCCGATCGCCTCGTCCTCGTGGCGCGGCGGGCGCTCGAGTCGATGGCGCTCAAGCGCGAGATTCGCGACCTGAAGACCCGCTCCGGCGTGCCGGACGGGATCGTCGGCGCATCGACCGTCATCTCCCAGCTACGCCAGCAGATCGAACGCGTCGCCCCTACCAATGCCCGTGTGATGATCAGCGGTCCGCCCGGCGCCGGCAAGGAACTGGCTGCGCGCAGCCTGCACCAGATCTCGGCCCGCTCGGCCGGCCCCTTCGTCGTCATCAATGCGGCGGCGATCACCCCGGAGCGCATGGAGGAAGCGCTGTTCGGTGTCGAGGGCGGCAAGGGCAAGGCCGCTCGGCGCATCGGTGCGCTGGAGGAGGCCCATGGCGGCACGCTCTTCATCGACGAGATCGCCGATATGCCGCGCGAGACGCAGAACAAGATCCTGCGTGTGCTGGTGGACCAGAATTTCCAGCGTGTCGACGGCAATGCCCGCGTCCATGTCGATGTGCGGATCATCTCCTCCACCAGCCGTGACCTGCAGGAGGAAATCGCCGCCGGCCGCTTCCGCGAGGATCTCTACCATCGCCTCGGCGTCGTGCCGATCCGGGTGCCGGCTCTGGCGGAACGGCGGGAGGATATCCCCGACCTGATCGACCATTTCATGCAGCAGATCGCTGTCGCTTCGGGCCTGCCCAAGCGGCGGATCGCGATGGATGCAATGGCCATCCTGCAGACGCATGACTGGCCGGGTAATGTCCGGCAGCTGCGCAACAATGTCGAACGCCTGATGATCCTCGCGGCGGGCGATCCGAGCCAGGAAGTCACCGCCGAGATGCTGCCGCAGGATGTCGGCTCGTCGGCGCCGCCGACGCCCAGCGGGGCAGGGGGCGAACGCCTTCTGTCGATGGCTTTGCGCGAGGCACGGGAGGTCTTCGAGCGCGAATATCTCATTGCGCAGATCAACCGCTTCGGCGGCAATATCTCGCGCACGGCCGAGTTTGTGGGCATGGAACGCTCCGCCTTGCACAGGAAACTGAAATCCCTCGGCATCTGAAGACAGAGCAGGAAGCCTTGTTACCTGGCGATCGGATTGTTGAAAAATACAAGGGTCGCGCTCTTGGAATTTCGGCGAATTCATGCAGGATATAGTCAAAGGTTGCAGCGCAGCAATTTGAGCCAAGATCCGCGCTGCGGATACTGGCTGGGGGCAAGGCCCGAGGCTTCCGGAGGGGTGGAGCCAGGGGCCTGATCGGGCGCCGCATAAGCAGGTGAATAAGAATGGCGACTGAACGTACACCGAGTCTTCAAGACAATTTTCTCAATCATGTCCGCAAGAACAAGATTTCGGTCACGATCTTCCTGGTCAATGGCGTGAAACTTCAGGGTGCAGTGACGTGGTTTGACAATTTCTGCGTTCTGCTGAAGCGCGACGGAGTGTCGCAGCTTGTCTACAAGCACGCGATCTCGACCATCATGCCGGCTTCGCCGATCCACCTGCCTGGCCCGAACGACGAAGAGTGACGCGTTCCATCCCCCCGGATTCTGACATCCCGGTTGAACAGCCACCGGCCGTGAAGAGCCCGCGGAAGAAGGGGGCTGCCTTCGAGCCGGAAAAGGCCATCGCCACCCGCACGCGGACATTGGTGGTTGGGCCTTATCTCAACGCCAACGTGCCGGGCGCCACGCCGATGCTACGCAGCTCGGAAGCGCGCCTCGAGGAGGCGGTTGGCCTGACCATGGCCATCGATCTGAGCATTGTCGGCTCGGTCATCGTGCCGCTCCGCCAGACCCGCCCTGCCACCTATCTCGGGCAGGGCAAGGTCGAGGAACTCGCGGCGCGCATCGCGGATGAGGAGATCGGCCTCGTCATGGTCGATTGTGCACTCAGCCCGGTTCAGCAGCGCAACCTCGAACAGGCCTTCAAGGCAAAGGTGATTGACCGGACCGGCCTTATCCTTGAGATTTTCGGCCGCCGCGCATCGACGCGGGAAGGGCGCCTCCAGGTAGAACTGGCGCATCTCGCCTACCAGAAGTCGCGGCTGGTCCGCTCCTGGACCCATCTCGAGAGGCAGCGCGGCGGCTTCGGCTTCCTTGGCGGCCCCGGCGAAACCCAGATCGAAACCGACCGCCGCCTCATCCAGGAACGGATGACCCGGATCGAGCGTGACCTCGAGGATGTGAAGCGCACGCGCGGCCTGCACCGTGCCAGCCGCAGCAAGGTACCGTATCCGACTGTCGCACTGGTTGGCTATACCAATGCCGGAAAATCGAGTCTTTTCAATCGGTTGACTGCAGCCGAAGTTCTCGCGAAGGACATGCTCTTCGCCACGCTTGACCCGACAACGCGGGCCATTGCCCTGCCACATGGCCTGAAGGTCGTGCTGTCGGATACGGTCGGGTTCATCTCCGACCTGCCGACGCAGCTGGTCGCGGCCTTCCGCGCCACGCTGGAAGACGTGATCTCGGCCGAGATCATCCTGCATGTCCGCGATATCGCGAACCCGGATACGGAAGCGCAGGAACTCGATGTCCGGCAGGTTCTCGCCGATCTCGGCATCAGCGGTGCCGCCGAACGCCGGATCATCGAAGTCTGGAACAAGGCCGACCTGCTGCCCGCTGCCGAGGCCCAGCGGTTGGCCGGCGTAGCGGAACGCCGGGGCGAGGGGGCCCCGGTGCTGGTCTCAGCACTCACGGGGCTCGGCGTGCCGACGTTGCTGGCCGAGATCGAACGCCGTCTCTCGGGCGGGCGTGACACCTATGCGCTCAGCCTGCCGGCCGAGGATGGCGCCGGCCTCGCCTGGCTTTACAGCCATGCCGAAGTGCTGTCCCGCCGCACCAATCGCTCCGGCACGCTGTCGCTGCGCATTCGCGTCGGCCACGAGGAAGCCGGGCGCCTGCTGCGTCGCTACCCGAAAGCCCGACTCGTTCCCGCCTGATTTCAGACGGCGCCACCGGGCGGCCTTTCCAGCATCTTCGCTTCGTGCCAAAGCGCATCCATCTCCTCGAGGCTGGCTTCCGCCAGGCTGCTTCCGCGCGCGGCCAGCCCGGCCTCGATATGGCGGAAGCGCCGGCAGAATTTCGCATTGGCATCGCCGAGCGCCGCCTCCGGCTCGATATCGGCATGCCGCGCGAGATTGGCGATCACGAACAGCATGTCGCCGATTTCCTCCTGTAGATGCGCCTTGTCGCCCTGATCGAGCGCCTCCTCGACCTCGGCAATCTCCTCGCGCAGTTTGGCGAGGACCGCGCGCGGATCGTTCCAGTCAAACCCGACTGTGCCGGCCTTTTTCTGGAGCTTGACCGCGCGGGTGAGGGCGGGCATCACCCGCGGCACATCATCCAGCAGGCTCACTTCCGGTGCTCCGCTGCCCCGGCCGGCCGCAGCCTTGCGCGCCTGCTTCTCGGCACGTTCCTCGGCTTTGATCGCTTCCCACAGCGCCTTGACCAGCCCGGGATTGCCGGCTGAACGGTCGCCGAAGACATGCGGATGGCGGCGGATCAGCTTCCGTGTGATTGCCTCGACAACATCGGCAAAAGCGAAATGGCCGGCTTCCTCGGCCATCCGCGCATGGAACACGACCTGAAGCAGCAGGTCGCCCAGTTCGTCGCAGAGATCGACCATATCGTTTCGGGCAATTGCATCCGCGACCTCATAGGCTTCCTCGATCGTGTAAGGCGCGATGCTCGCGAAATCCTGCTCGATATCCCAGGGGCAACCGGTCTGGCGGTCGCGAAGAGCCGCCATGATGGCGAGCAGGCCTTCGATGTTCCGGGAAGGGTTCATGGGCGCTCCAGTGGCGGCGGATCGAGGGTGCCGGCGAAGACCGGCCATGCGCGAAACGTGTGAAGAGGAGGCCGAAGTGAGAGCCGCGTCAATCCTGATCCATGATTCGCATAAGACATATTATGGAACTTACAGGGATGGCAAACGGGCCCGGGACGGCTGGATCTTGCGACAAATTTCCTCATTATATTCATTGTCTTCCGACGTTTTCTTCAGAGATTTTTGGCAACTCCTTCCCGTAGCCCCATTCATGCGTCCAAGGCTGACCGCGAAGGGAAACCGTCGAAAGAATTTTGCCATTCAGTCCGCGCTGCGTTCGCTGAACTCGACAATCATGCCGTCATGGGCCGGACGGATATGCGGCGGCATTTCGCGGACCAGCCGCCCGTAATCGAGATCGGTATGGAGGTTCGTCAACACGGCCTTCTGCGGCCGCATCCGGCCAATCCAGTCAAGCGCCTCGCCAAGGCTGAAATGCGTGCCATGCGGCAAATCACGCAGGGCATCGATGATCCAGTGGCCGAGCCCTTCGAGATGGGGAACGCTCTCGTCCGGAATGGCGCTGACATCCGGCGTATAGGCCAGATCGCCGATCCGGAAGCCCAGCGCCTCGATTGTGCCGTGCTGAAGCGGGAATGGCTGGAAACGGATCGGGCCACCCCTTCCGTTGATTTCGAATTCTCTTTTATTATCAATTAGATGAAAAGTCAAGATCGGCGGATAATCACTTCCATCGGGCGTCTGGAAGCAATAGCCGAACCGTGCATAGAGCAAGTCCATCGTGCGTGAATCGGCATAGATCGGAATGCGCCGGCGCATCGCCAGCACCAGCGGCCGGAGATCGTCGATCCCATGGGTATGGTCGGCATGTTCATGCGTAAAAACAACCGCGTCCAGCGCATCGACACCGGCATCGATCAGCTGTTCGCGCAGATCGGGTGACGTGTCGACAAGCACCCGCGTCACGCCGTCCGGGCCGGTTCGCTCGACAAGGATCGAGCAGCGCCGGCGCCGGTTGCGCGGCTCGGACGGGTCGCACTTGCCCCAGCCCTGCGCGACGCGCGGCACACCGCCAGAAGAACCGCAACCGAGAATGGTCACGCGCATCGCCATGGTTCAGGCGGCCTTTCCCAGCCGGTCGAACAGCCGCTCGGTATTGGCCTCGAGGATCGGCGCCAGGGCCTCCAGCGGCTTCCCGCGCACACCGGCCAGCACCGCCGCTGTATGGGCGGTGAAGGCCGGCTCGTTCCGCTTTCCGCGATGCGGCACCGGTGCGAGATAGGGCGCGTCCGTCTCGACCAGCAGTCGATCCTCCGGTGCCTCGGCGGCGATCATGCGGAGTTCCTCCGAATTGCGAAAGGTGAGAATGCCCGAAAACGACAGATAGAGCCCGAGGGCCACGCCGCGCCGCGCCAGCTCGGCCCCGGAGGAGAAGCAATGGAGCACGGCCTTGAACCGCCCGCGCGCCATCTCCTCCTCGAGAATGGCGATCATGTCATCATCGGCCGCCCGGGCATGGATGACCAGAGGCAGGCCGGTCCGGCGCGCCGCCTCGATCTGCATCCGGAAGGAGGCCGCCTGCTGGTCACGCGGGGACTTGTCGTAATGGTAATCGAGCCCCCCTTCCCCGATCGCCACACATTTCGGATGATCGGCGGCCTTCAGCACATCCTCCAGCGTGATGTCGGTTTCCTCGGCGGCATTATGCGGATGCGTGCCCGCCGAGAACCAGACATTCGGAAACCGCTCCGCCAGCGCGCGATAGCTCTCGATCTTGCGGATGCGCGTCGAGATCGTGATCATGCGCCTGACGCCGGCAGCGCCCGCACGAGCCACCACCGCCTCGATCTCGGAGCTGAAATCGGGGAAATCGAGATGGCAATGCGTGTCGGTGAGAACGGGCAGCGTCACGCCCCCTCTCCTGCCGTTTCCGGCTCGACATAGCGCGGGAACAGGGCCATCGGCGCCGGCAGGTCGGTGCCGGGCACCAGGGCGTGCCCGGGCACGGCATGGGCGAACATCCGCCGGTCTGCCGGCACGGCCAGCAGGTCGAGCAGCTTGCCGGCGGCAATCGGGATGAAGGGCTGTGTGACGAGCCCGATCACCCGCAGCACTTCCGCCGTCGTCCAGAGCACAGTCTCCATCCGGGCCGGGTCCGTCTTGCGGAGCGCCCATGGCGCCTGCCCGGCGAAATAGCGGTTGGTATCGCCGACGACCCGCCAGATATCGTTGAGGATGGCATGGAGCGCAAAACTGTCCATGTGCTTGCGGCCGCCACCAGCCAGAGCATAGGCGCTGGCGAGCAGCGTTTCCTCGTCGCCCGTCAGGGCATGGCATGGCGGCACCTTGGCATCGCAGTTCTTGTTGACCATGGAGAGCGAGCGCTGGGCGAGATTGCCGAGATCATTGGCGAGATCGGCATTGAGCCGGCCCACAATTGCTTCGTGGCTATAGGAACCATCGGCGCCGAAGGAGATCTCGCGCAGGAAGAAATAGCGGAACGCATCCAGCCCGTATTGCTCGCTCATCGCGATCGGATCGAGCACATTGCCGAGAGATTTCGACATTTTCTCGCCGCGATTGGTGAGAAACCCGTGCCCGAACACGCGCTTCGGCAGCGGCAACCCGGCCGACATCAGCATGGCCGGCCAGATCACGGCATGGAACCGCACAATGTCCTTGCCGATGATATGGACGCTGGCAGGCCAGTATTTCCAGCGCGGTGCCTGCTCGTCCGGAAAGCCCGCCGCCGTGATGTAGTTGGTCAGCGCATCGACCCAGACATACATCACATGCTTGTCGTCGCCCGGGACGGGAATGCCCCAGGTGAAGGTCTTGCGGCTGATCGAGAGGTCTTCCAGCCCGCGCTCCACGAAGCTCACGACCTCGTTGCGCCGGCTTTCCGGGCCGATGAAATCCGGTTGGCCGGCATAGAGCGCCAGCAACTTGTCCTGATAGGCGGAGAGGCGGAAGAAATAGCTCTCTTCCTCCACCCATTCGACCGGCGCACCGCTCGGCGCAAAGCGCTTGCCGCCCTCGCCCGTGGTCAGTTCCTTCTCGTCGAAGAAGGCCTCGTCGCGCACGGAATACCAGCCGGAATATTTCGACAGGTAGATGTCGCCATTGGCCTCCATCCGACGCCAGATCGCCTGGCTGGCCGCGTAGTGGCGGGGCTCCGTCGTCCGGATGAAATCGTCATTCGTGGAATCGAGCGCCGCGCCCATGGCCCGGAAGGCCGCCGCATTGCGATCGGCCAGCTGGATCGGGGTTAGCCCCTCGCGTTCGGCGGTCTGTGCCATCTTCAGCCCGTGCTCGTCCGTGCCGGTCAGGAAGAAAACGTCACGTCCATCCAGCCGCATGAACCGCGCGATCGCATCCGAGGCCATCAGCTCATAGGCATGGCCGAGATGGGGAACGCCGTTCGGATAGGAAATCGCGGTGGTAATGAAGAAACGCTCGGTCACGTGGGTCATCCTGGCTTGCCGGCTGGCGCGACAGGCCATGCCGGAATCGGGCGCGCGGAGCGCCGTTTCTGTCTCTATCAGCGGCCGCGGCCGGAAACCAGCGTCGAAAGCTCGTCAACCAGCGTGATCACGTAGGCGCGGCGGTCGAGGTTAAACGCCTCCATCTGGCCGGCTCCCTCCTGCATCCGGCTCCAGAACTCCGCGAGATCCTGCGCGCGCGCCAGATCGCCCGCGGCAATGGCGGAGCGGATGCGCCCGTGCAACCACCACTCGATCCGCTCCAGCATGTCCGGCAAGGCCTGTTCCGCACCCCGCACCGCCTCGGCCAGCTGGTCGATCTCGCGATGGAGCCGCTTCGGCAGCGCCTGCAGGATGCCGTCGACCAGAACGAGGAAGCTGCGCAGCTTCGGATCGGCCAGCCGCAGGGCCCGCCGGACCGAACCTTCCGCCCAATCGGCCATCGCCGGATCGAGCGAGGCGCCCGGCAGGAGTTCCGGCAGCATGACCGCGAGATCGGCAGCCGGAAGCGGCTGGAACGGCAGCACCCGGCAGCGCGAGCGGATCGTCGGCAGCAGCCGTTCGGGCTGGTGGGAGACCATCAGGAACATCGCGCGCGCCGGAGGTTCCTCCAGCGTCTTGAGGATGGCATTCGCACTCGCGGAATTCAGGTCATCGACCGAGTCGATGATGATGATCCGCCAGCCGCCGAAAGCCGCGGTCTTGGAAAAGAGACCCAGCGCGGCCCGGGTATCCTCGACGCCGATCTCGGCCGGAATCTTCTTTTCCTTGATCTTGTAGCGCCGCTTGAGCACGACGAGATCGGGATGCGCCTCGTTGGCAATGAGCTGCGCCGTCCGGCTCGTTTCCTCCACCGCAAGATCGCGCGGCTCGCCGAACAGGCCCGAGGCACGCTCGCCCTCCGCCAGCAGGAAGCGCGCCGCGCGATAGGCAAAGGTCGCCTTGCCGATGCCCTGTGGCCCTGTCAGCAGGAAGGCATGGTGAAGCGTGCCGGCGCGGTAGAGCGAAAGGAACTCGGCCTCCGCGGCATTGTGGCCGACAAGGCCGAGCATGGCGCGGGGATGTGGCAGTTCCACGGACCGGTCGATCTCCGGATATTCCGGCGGCGGCAGGGCCAGGCGCGGCAGGCGAACCATCAGGCGCCGGCTCCGGCGAGGTCGATCGCAGTATGCGCCACCACCAGCGCGCGGATCGAGGCAGCCACCGCCTCGGCCGGCCTGTCAGCATCGACCACATGAATGCGGTCCGGCTCGCGGCGCGCAAGCGCGAGGAACCGCGCCCGCACGCGGGCATGGAAGGCGAGGTCGGCGCGCTCGAAGGCATCGCCCGCCGTGCCGCGCTGACGCGCCCGGGCAAGGCCGGCTTCCGGAGGCAGGTCGAGGAGGAGCGTCAGGTCCGGCACCAGCCCGGATGTGCCGAGCAGGATCGTCGCCTCCAGTGCATCCTCGGCGACGGCCTCGCCCTGATAGGCGCGGGTCGAATCCGCGAAGCGATCACACAGCACGATCTGTCCCGCCCGCATGGCCGGACGGATCACCCGGCTGACATGATCAAACCGGGCGGCCGCGAAAAGCAGCGCCTGCGTCATCGCTTCCGGCGGGTCGCCGGCATTCAGGAGCAGGCCGCGGATCGCCTCGGCCAGCGGCGTGCCACCGGGCTCGCGCGTGAGGACAACCTCGTGCCCGGCTGCGCGCAGGGTCTCCGCGAGGAAGCGGATCTGCGTCGATTTGCCCGCCCCCTCGCCGCCCTCGAACGTGATGAAGAATCCCGGATCGATCATGGCGCCCGCGTTCCGGTTGAGCCGGTTGTGGCCGGCGCCTGCGCACCGGGCGGCGGCGATTCCGGCTTCTTTCGCCAGCCAAACTGCGCGACAACCCAGCCGATGCCGTTCCGCGCAACCTGCCGCGACACTTCAAGGGCCGCATCCCGGGCACGATCGACAATGCCACCCGGCCCCACCCTTTCGGAGGAGACGAGCGGCGCGGACTGGATCAACCGCCCGTCGATCAGGATTTCCAGCCGTGCGACTTCACGGCCGGCCTCGACCGGCGCTGGCAGCGGCCCGCGATAGACGAGGCGCAGCTGCGTGCCGTCATTCGTGCCACGCAGCAGCGGAAGCCGGACATCCCTGGCGGTCTGGACCGGGACAGCACTCCGCTCGCCACCATAGACCGAGACCTCACCGATCCGCGTGCCTTCCGGAAACAGCGTCCGGATTTCGAAGCGGCGGAAACCCCATTCAAGCATCTTCCGGGCCTCGAGCGCACGTTCCTGCACACTCTCCAGCCCGGCCATGGCAACGATCAGCCGCCGGCCATCCTGCACGGCCGAGCCGATGATCGCCTGCCCCGTCTCCGGCAGGAACCCGGTCGCCAGGCCATCCGCGCCGATTTCCATCGGCAGCAGCGGGTTGCGGTTGACCTGCCGACCGCGCCCGAGCGCGAAATCACGCTGGCCGAAAATCGGATAGAGCTCGGGATAGGTATCGATCAGATGCGTCGCCAGGGTCACGAGATCGCGCAGGGTCACGACCTGCCCTTCGGCGGCATAGCCGGTGGCGTTCTGGAACACCGAGTTCCGCATGCCGAGGCTCTGCGCATAGGCATTCATCAGCTCGACGAATCGCGGCTCCTGCCCGGCAATGCCCTGCGCCAGTGTGATCGCGGCATCATTGGCCCCGCCGACGATCAGGCCGGTGAGCAATTCGCCGACCTTGATCACCCGGTTCGGCGTCAGCAGCATGTTCGGATTGCCGGAAACCGCCCCGCCGCGACGCCAGGCATCGACCGAGACGACCATGTCATCCTCGGGCTTCAGCCGGCCTTCCTTGATCTCGCGGAAGACGATGGCCACCGTCATCAGCTTGGCGAGGCTAGCCGGCGCGATCCGGCGGTCGGCCTCGCGCTCGAACAGCACGGCCCGGCTGGAATGATCGAAGAGTAAGGCCTGTTTCGCGGCAGTTTCGAAGGGTGCAGCACGGTCCTGCGCGGCAAGCGGCGACGCAGCCGCAGCGAGCGCGGCGAGGCCGATCACCCAATTCCGAAAACGCCTGACCATCTGCCCTTGGGGCCTCCCGCCCTCTTAATGCCCAAGCGGCGGGGCAAGGTCAAACCGTGGCAAGGGCTCAGGCGGGGAAAGTCAGCGCGTGCTGCCGCGCGAAGGCTGGAGCGTATCGAACCGGTCGAACTGGCTGAACGGATGCCCGGCACCGAAGCGCGAGAAGCCGCCTTCCATAGCGGTAAAGGACAGATCGGTCGGCCGGGCGGGCGGCAGCGCCGCGCCACTCGGGCGCTGCGAACCGGCCGCCGGGAGCGAACCCGGAACGACAGGGCTCGCCGCACCGCCGATCGTGTCGAGATCGAACGGACGGGCCGGCGGCAGCGGCGCATCGACAACCGGGGTGAACCGCGTCTGCGTGATGACGGCCGGCTCCTGCGGCGCTGCGGCGCGCGTCAGCGGAACAGTACTTTCATCTTGCTGCGAGGTGAAGGACAGGAGCGACGAATTCCGCTGCGGGCGGGCCGTGGCTACCGGCTCGATCGAGGCCACCATCGTCGTCGATGTCCCGCCGGCCGGCGCCCGGGCCGGGCCATTGGTCGAGAGCGAGGCGATCAGCCTTGTATCATCAGACCCTGCCAGACCGGCCGGGCCGAGATAATCCACCTTCACCCGCGCCGTGCCGATATGGCGGAACTGGAGAAGATTGGCCGTCTTTTCCGAGACGTCGACGACGCGGCCGGCATGATAGGGCCCGCGATCGTTCACACGCACGATGATCGAGTGGTTGTTGTTGAGGTTGGTCACCCGCGCGTAGCTCGGCAGCGGCATGGTCGGGTGCGCTGCCGAAATGGAATTGCGGTCATAAACTTCGCCATTGGCGGTCTTGCGCCCATGGAAGGCAATGCCATACCAGCTGGCAAGACCGGAAACGCTGTAGCCCACCGGCTTCTCGCGCGGGACATAGCGCCTGCCCGCCACCGTGTAGGGTCGGCCGACCTGATAGCGTCCGCCGCCCTTCGGCGCGTCGTCATCCAGGCCCACAACCCGAGGGCTGGCCTTGCCATATTTCGGATGGGAAAACGCCCCGATTTCCTTGGACGTGTGCTGGCGGCCGGGACCGGAAGGCTGGTTCGCGCAATTGGCAGCGAGCAGGGCAAGCGCCGAGACACCCGCAATCCGCATGAAGATCGACGCCGCACGGCCATGGATGCCCGGGCTGTTCGCCCCGCCTTCGTTCCGAACCGGCATATGCCCCCCACCCAAACCGGGAAAGTGAAGAACACCTTCCCCCAGTCACGAGAATGTGAACCGTTGTGGCAACACAAAACCCAGAATAAGGCGGGTTAAAGGCGAGTGGCGCCCGGGTCAAGCATTGCCCCGGGCCAGACTTTCGAAATCGTTAATTCGGCGCCAGCCGGGCCTTGCCGCTCTCGCCATTGTCCCGGCGCCAGATCAGCTGGTTCGCCCCGACACGCTCGAGCGTGAAGCACATGCGCTGGCCCTTGTACCATTCCTGCCATTGCTGGCAGAGCTGGTTGTTGGTGATCCACCAGCGACCCGAATCCTGTGGCTTGAAGAACCGTGCAAGACCGATCGCCTCACCCGAGGCATCCACACGCCCGCCGGGACGGTAGTTCATCGGCAACTCACCGCCCAGCGGCGTCGCCAGATAAACGCGATTCGCGGTGACGGCCTCGCGGATCTGCTCGCCGGTCATCGGACCGCGCTCGTTCGCTGTCGCCATGCCGAATGTCATCAAGCCTGCCAGACAACCCAGTACCAGCCGCATCAACAACCTCCTTGTTGGCCCTGACTCTGTTACGCAGGAGGGCGCGGCAGCGGTTCACCGCTAGGCGGCAATTTTTCGTGCGGCAGGCGCAGCCGGCGCTTCTTTGCCCGAAAATTCCCGCTCGCTCTCTTGCCTCCACCGGCCGAAACGGGCATTTCCTTGCGGATGGATGGGTGGCCGAGTGGTTTAAGGCAGCGGTCTTGAAAACCGCCGTAGGTGCAAGCCTACCGTGAGTTCGAATCTCACCCCATCCGCCAGCATGATTATATAAACCCGACCGGCGTTACTAAACGTTTAAAAGATCAGTTCATTTTTGCGATGATCCAAGATTCTAGAAATAAAAAACTCAAAAGAAAAATATGGATTTCCCTGCTTTCATTCACAACAATAATGATAATATCTTGTGTATACATTGAATCATTTGCCTATGGCGACGCCGAAAGCGGAATTAATTCAATTTATCTTGCGATTTCACAAAAATATCCGATCATTCTCTATGTCACGGTGTCGGCGCACCTTACACTGCCCATAACTGCAATGCTCCTTATATTGACCATCTTCGGCAAGAAACCGAAGAGGAAAGCGCAGTAAATACAAAAGGATGCCAGTGAATTAATCCGCACAAGCAAGTCGGCATCCTGCCTTATCCCGCCATTTAGGCCTTCGCCTTGATGCCGGGTGCGGGGACCCGGCCGCTTTCCGGCACCATTCGCCCGGCACTTTGCCTGATCCTACCGCCCGGCAAAGGCCACGATGGCGTAGAGGGCTGTCCAGAGATTCGCGTAACACCCGATCAGGATGGCGCGCATGGAGCGGCCGGCAGCGAACCGGGCCTTGGCTGCGGCTGTCAGAAGCAGCCAGAAAACGGCGGCCGCGGGGGCAACCCCCCAGAATCCCGTTGCGAAAAGGACGACATTGGCAGCGGTCAGCACCGCGCTGGCAGGCTCCCCGAGCAAGGCCATGCCCGGAAAGGCCGACAGGAAGGGCCAGAAGACGAGTGCCGGCAGGATGATGGCCCACCCGATGATGCGGTAAATGTCGCGGCGAAGAGTCCCGTCCGAAGCAGCCACTCGATAACCCCTTGTTGCGCTGTGAACCTTTGCTGCGGGGTCTATGGCCGTTCCGATCGGGAAAACCGAGGCGACATAATGTCTGCTACGGCCTAACCGCACAGACGGGGCGTGCCAGCGCGCAGCACATCATGGCGGAACCGGGAGCCGGCCCCTACCCCGCCTTCTCGCTCTTTGCCTTGATGCCGAGCATCGCGCTGCGGCCGGCTTCCTGCGCCGCGCTCTGGATCTCGTGGCGGAATTCGTCGCGCTTTTCGTGGATCGAGGCAATCACCTTGCCGGTGGGGACGCCGAGCCAGGTCAGCGAGGCCTCCGAGAGTTGCAGGCTGGCCTCGATCGTTTCGGGCACGGCATCCGTCACGCCGATGCTGTAAAGATGCTTGGCATGGGACGCATCCCGCGCGCGGGAAATGATCGGGATATCGGGCCGCACCGCCCTGACCCGCTGGACGACGAGATCGATCGTCGCCTGCGTGTGGATGGTGATGATGACGCCCGTCGCCTCGCGAATCCCGCAACTGTCGAGGAAGGCCGGGCTCGACGCGTCACCGTAATAGACATCGACACCGGCGCGGCGGTCGCGCCCCACGGCCCCGGCATCGCTGTCGGTGACAATGAACGGCACCTTGTGCCGCCGCAGCAGCGCGCAGACCACCTGCCCCACCCGGCCATGGCCGACGACAATGGCATGGCTGCCGGGAATGGCGGGCCGGACCTCCAGTTCGGGATCGAGCGGCTTCCGGGCATCGGCCCAGGCATCGATCCGCCGTCCGATTGCGGCAAGACCGGGCAACAGCGCCATGGTCAGCGCGGTAACTGCCAGCCAGAAACTGGCAACGCCCTGCGGCATGACCTGGCCGCTCACGGCCGTATCGATCACGACGAAAGCGAATTCACCGCCTGCGCTCAACAGGAGGGCCGCTTCCAGCGAAACCGGCCAGGACAGCGAGAACAGCCGGCAAAGGAACAGGAGGATAGCCGTCTTGATTGCGATCAACCCGACCACCGCCACCAGCAGCATGACCGGTTCCCGGATGATCTCGCGGATATCGATCGTCATGCCGACGGTGAAGAAGAAGATGCCGAGCAGCAGGCCCTTGAACGGCGCCACGATCCCCTCGATGGCCCGGCGATACTCCGTTTCCGAGAGGAGCAGCCCGGCCACGAAGGCGCCGAGCGCCATGGACAGGCCGGCCGAGGCGGCGACCACGCCGGTCGCCACGATGACGAACAGGATGGTCGCCACGAACAGCTCGTTCGATTGCTGGCTCGCCACCATCCGGAAAAGCGGCCGCAGGAACAATCGTCCCAGGACAACGATCGCGGTCAGCGCCACCGCCGTCTGAAGCAGCGCGAGCCCGATTTTGCCGGAAAGGCTGACACTGCCATCGCTCCCCGTCGCCATGGACACGAAGAGCAGGATCGGCACCACCGCAAGATCCTGCGCAAGCAGCACCGAGAAGGTTGTGCGGCCGAGGCTGGTATTGAGGCGCCCCTGCCCGGACAGAAGTTCGATGACGATGGCCGTGGAGGACAGCGCCAGCGCCATGCCGATCACAAGGGCCGGCGTCGGCCCCGCGCCGAGCATATGTGCAAGCCAGGCAAAGATCGTTGTTGTGAGCAGCACCTGGGAAAGGCCGAGCCCGAGGACGAGCCGGCGCATTTTCGTCAGGCGCTGGAACGACATCTCCAGCCCGATCAGGAACAGCAGGAACACGATGCCGAGATCGGCAATGGCCGAAACGTTCTTCGCATCCACCACTGTCAGCCAGTAAAGGAGCGGAACATCCTTGACGAATGTACCCAGCCCGAGCGGCCCGAGCACCGCACCGGCGCCGAGATAGCCGAGCACCGGTGACACGCCCGACCGGCGCACAAGCGGCACGACGACACCGGCCGTGCCGAGCACGACCAGCGCATCGCTGTAGGCTGCAATATTGACGCTGCCGGCCACCCTGCCCCGCTATTGCTCCCGGTTGACGGGCCTATCCTAGAGATTCGCGTGGGCGCCGATACCCTTCGGCTCAGCTTTCGCGCCGGATCGCGCTTTCGTGCCAGCGATGGAGAAGACGGTGCGACAGGTAGCTCGTGGCGAGGAAGATCGCGATGCCGGAAATCGAGATCATCAGCAAGGCCGCAAACATCCGCGGGATCTTCAGCTGATAACCGCTTTCGAGGATCCGGTAGGCCAGGCCAGACGCCGAGCCGCCGGTCCCGGCCACGAATTCCGCCACCACCGCGCCGATCAGCGCCAGGCCGCCGGAAATCTTCAACCCGCCGAGGAAATAGGGCAAGGCGGCCGGCAGGCGCAGGTAGCGCATCGTCTGCCAGCGGTTGGCGCCATAAAGCTGGAACAAGGCCACCAGGTTGTGGTCCGCCGAATTCAGGCCGAGAATCGTGTTTGACAGGATCGGGAAGAACGCCACCAGCCAGGCGCAGATCAGCAGCGAGAGATTGACATCGCCGACCCAGATGATGATGAGCGGCGCGATCGCGACGACCGGCGTCACCTGCAGGATGACCGCATAGGGCAGCAGCGAGCGTTCCAGCCATTTCGACTGCGTGAAGAGGATCGCCAGCGACACGCCCACCGAGACGGCTGCGATCAGCGCGGCAAAGGTGATCCGGAGGGTCACCCAGAGCGCAATCGACAGGGTCGGCCAGTCGGTGCCGAGCGTTTTGAGGATCTCCATGGGCCCCGGCAGAATATAGGCCGGGATGCCGCGATACCGGACGATGCCCTCCCACAGACCGAGGAAGATCGCGCCCATCACCAGCGGCGCGATGATGCCCGGCCAGCGGCTCTTCGGAATGCCGAGGAACCGCTCCTCAACCGCGAAAACCGGCGTGGCATCCTGGTCGGTGCCTCTTGCAGAGGCCGGATTGGGCTCGCTCATGGAAACTCCCCTCATGCCTCGATGGCAGCCTTGAGCGCCTCGGAGCCGAGGCGGCAGAGATGGGCATATTCGGCCGAGGTCCGGAAAAGGTTGTCGCGCGGGAATGGCGCATCCACCTGCAACTCGCTCATGACCCGGCCGGGCCGGGCCGCCATCACGACGATCCGCTGCGAGAGATAGACACTCTCGAAGACCGAATGCGTGACGAACACCGCCGTGAAGCGGTTGCGCTCCCAGACAGCCAGCAGGTCGTCATTGAGCTTGTGCCGCGTGATCTCGTCGAGCGCAGCGAAGGGCTCGTCCATCAACAGGACTTTCGGCTCGGTCACCAGGGCGCGGGCAATAGAGACGCGCATTTTCATTCCGCCCGACAATTCGCGCGGATAGGCCTTCTCGAACCCCTTGAGCCCCACCAGAGCCAGCATGGTCTCGGCGCGCGCGTTGGCTTCGCTTGCCGCCATGTGGCGGAGCCGGAGCGGCAGTGTCACATTGTCCAGCGTCTGCGCCCAGGGCATCAGCGTCGGCTCCTGGAAGACGAAGCCGAGGCTGTGCTCGGCCTTGCCGTAGGCATCGGCCCTGTCCGCCCCCGGCCACTCGATCCGCCCGGCACTCGGCTGGGACAGGTCGGAGATGATGCGCAACAGTGTCGACTTGCCGCAGCCGGAAGGGCCCAGCAGGCTGACGAACTCGCCCGGGAACAGATCGAGATCGACATCCCGCAGGGCAAGCGTCCCGTTGGAGAACTTCTTCGAAAGCTTCCGGATCGAGACGAGCGGGCGTTGACCCGCCCGCCCGTGTAGAGGCGCTTCGGTCACGTCGGATACGCTCAAACGCCGACGCCCTTGTTGATGAATTCCAGGCTGTAGGCCTTCTTGAAGTCGATCCCGGCCGGGAACACGCCCGCGCCGTTCATATCCTTGTAGAAGGTTTCCCAGCGGGCATCGGTCATTGCGCCGACGCCGAGCTTGAGCGCGTCGCCCGACATCACGATGCCGCGCTCGGTCATGACCTTGATCGCATAGGCGATCTTGTCGTCGGTCATGTCCGGGTTGTCCCGCTTGATCAGCGCATTGGCTGCCGCGTTTTCCGGCCCGTTCTTCATATAGGCCGCCCAGCCCTCGAGGCTGGCCGTCACGAAGCGCTGCACGACATCCTTCTTCTCCTTCACCATCTTCTCGGAGATGTTGATCGTCGTGTTGTAATTGGCGAAGCCGGCATCGGCGATGAGATGCACGAGCGGTGTCACGCCGCCTTCCTTCTGGATCGCGAAGGGCTCCGAGGAAAGGAAGCCCTGCTGGCAGACCTTCTTGTCCGCAAGGAACGGCGCCATGTTGAAGGTGTAGGGGCGGATCTGCTCGTCCGAATAGCCGAATTTCGCCTTGAGGAACGGCCAGTACGAAGTGCGGCCGGCAGCACCGACAAGGATCGGCTTGCCCTTCAGCGCAGCGAAATCGTCATTGCCCTGCCCCGGATGACAGATGATGACCTGCGGATCCTTCTGGAAGATCGAGGCGATGCAGAGGAAGGGCAGCTTCTGCTCGACATAGCGGATCGCCTCGAACGAGTTCGACATGATCATGTCGACAGCGCCGCCCAGCAGCAGCTGCGAGGGATTCTGCTGCGGGCCGCCCATGCGGATATTGGCATCGATACCGTATTTCTTGTAGATGCCGTTGGCGACGGCGTAATAGAAGCCGCCATGCTCGGCCTGGGCGCGCCAGTTCGTCTGGTAGCTCACCTTGTCGAGGGTCTGGGCGCTCACGCGTCCGCCGACAACCGGCGTCAGCATGGACCCGCCGATGAGGCCAAGGGCCGCCCTGCGATCGATCCGGAATTTCGACATCATGGAATTCGCCTCCGCTTGTGCTTGTCCGTGCCCTCGGCACGCTCCCCTGAAACCAAGCAACGCCTATGCCGTTTCTTCGCGACATACCGAATGCGCAGCCTGCCCTCGTTTTCAGCATTATGCCGCCAAGCTGTCACGCTGCCTAGGCAGCCGGCAGGCCAAATTTGGCTTGTCACCAGCCTCTGCGGCAATGCGTTGCAGGCTGGTCTGACGATTGCTAGCGTGGGCGCACAGTCTGACCCCGGGGACATCCATGACCGCCGCACTCGCCAAGGCCGACCTATCGGCCGCGCCTGATCTCCCGCCCGCCATCCGGGCCGTCCTCGCCGAGATCGACGGCATCGCCGTCGAGACCGAGGAAAAGGTTGTCCGGAAGCGCAGCCGCGACTTCTTCTGGTACTCGCCCATCCTCAACGAGGAACTGACAGGCAAGAGCGCCGACATCGTCGTCACGCCGAAATCCGAGGCCGAGGTCATCCGCGTCGCCGCCGCCTGTGCCCGGCACCGTGTGCCGCTCACCCCGCGCGCCGGCGCGACCGGCAATTACGGCCAGGCCGTGCCCCTCCAGCGCGGCGTGCTGATGGATATGCAGGCCCTCACGGCCATCGAATGGGTCAAGCCCGGCCATATCCGCGTCGGCGCTGGCGCGAATATGGGCAAGCTCGACGCCGAATTGCGCCCGCAGGGCTGGGAATTGCGCATGCATCCCTCGACCAAGCGCACGGCGACAATCGGCGGCTTCGTTGCCGGCGGCTCGGGCGGCGTCGGCTCCGTCACCTATGGCGGCCTGCGCGAGCCCGGCAACATCCTCGCCGCCCGGATCGTTACGGTCGAGGAAACCCCGCGCGTCATCGAATTGCGCGGCGATGCCGCCCAGAAGATCAACCGGGCCTATGGCACGACCGGCATCATCACCGCGCTCGAAATGCCGCTCGCGCCGGCCTATCCCTGGTTTGACGTGCTGGTGACTGCCCCGGACTACGCCACGCTTCTGGCCATCGGGCAGGACGTGGCCCGCGCGGATGGCGTCATCAAGAAGCTCCTGTCGCCGATCGCCTGGCCCCTGCCCGATTATTTCGGGCAGCTGAAGCCCCATTGTCCGGAAGGCCAGCCGGTCATGGCCTGCATGATCGCCGAATCCTCGCTCGAGAGCTTCCGCGACATTGTCGGCACACGCGGGACGATCACGCTCGAAACGCCGACGCGGGAAGAGGCGGGCAGCACGCCGCTCTACGAATATACCTGGAACCACACCACGCTGCAGATGCTGAAGGCGGATCGCTCCGTCACCTATCTGCAATGCCTGTTCCCGCAGGCGCGCTTCGTCGACAGCATCCTCGAAATGGCCGCTCTCTTCCCGGATGAAATGATCCCGCATTGCGAATTCATCCGCTTCGGTGGCCATCTCACCTGCTCGGCCCTGCCCGTCATCCGCTACACCACGAAAGAGCGCCTCTACGAGATCATCGCCGCGCATGAGGCCAGGGGGGTGATGATCGCCAACCCGCATGTCGTCAGCCTCGAGGATGGCTCGCGCCACAAGCGCGCCGATGCCGACCAGCTGGGCTTCAAGGCCGAGATCGATCCCTATGGCCTGCTCAATCCGGGCAAGATGCGGTCCTATGTGCCGGTGAAGGCGTGAGAATTCTCTATCTCTACTGCCACCCGCTGGCCGAGAGCTTCCATGCTGCCATCCGCGATGCCGCGCTGGAAAGCCTCCGCGCCGCCGGGCATGAGGTCGATCTCTGCGATCTCTATGCCGAGGGCTTCGAGCCGATCCTCACCGCCGAGATGCGGCGGGAATACCACGACGTGACGCTCAACCGGAAAGGCATCGAGAGCTATGTCGAGCGCCTGCACCGCGCCGAGGCGCTGGTTGTCCAGTTCCCGACCTGGTGCTTCGGCTTCCCCGCCATGCTCAAGGGCTTTTTCGACCGGCTCTTCTCGCCGGGGATCACCTTCGACCTGTCCGACCCCGCCCATGTGAAGCCCATGCTCGGCCATATCCGGCAGGTCATCGGCATTTCCACCTACGGCCGGGACCGCTGGCGGGCCTTCGTCGTGGGAGATCCGCCGCGAAAGATGATCACCCGCTATCTGCGCTGGTTCGTTTCGCGCCGCGCGCGCATCCGCTATCTCGCGCTCTACCACATGAATGTCGCCACCGAGGCGCAGCGCAAGGGCTTCATTGCCCGCGTTTCCGCCGAGTTCCGCACCCTGTCCTGACGGTTCTGCTCTTGCGCGGCACACCAACCTGCCCGAACCTCGCTCCCGTTCCCCGGATTCCCTGTCGCCAGAGGCTGCCATGATGACTGACCCCTCCCGCAAGACGCATTGGTTCGACCTGACCGCACGGGATTTCGCTGCCCTCGACAAGGATCGCACCATCGCCGTCCTGCCGATCGCGGCTGTCGAGCAGCACGGGCCGCATCTCTCCGTCGGAACCGATTCCCTGATCGCGCAAGGCATGTGCGATACGGTGGCCACCCGCCTGCCGGAGAGCCTGAGCGTGCTGTTCCTGCCTGTGCAATGCGTCGGCAAGTCGAACGAGCATCTGCGCTCACCGGGCACGATCACCATGAGTGCGGAAACGCTGATCCGCGCCTGGACCGAGATCGGCGAAAGCGTGGCCCGGGCCGGCATCCGCAAACTCGTCATCGTGAATTCGCATGGCGGCAATGTCGAGATTCAGGGCATCGTCGCCCGCGAGTTGCGTGTCCGCTGCCAGATGCTGGTCGCCCAGACCGCCTGGCGCCGCCTCGGCGTGCCGGAGGGCCTCTTCTCGGATATCGAGAACGCCTATGGCATCCATGGCGGCGATTTCGAAACCTCGGTCATGCTGCATTTTGCGGCGGCACGCGTCCGCATGGACAAGGCGGAGGATTTCGTGCCGAATTCCATTCGTTATGCCAAGGAATACAAGCAGTTGCGCGTCACGGGCTTCACGTCGATGGCCTGGATCGCCGAGGATAACCACCCTGAAGGCGTGGCCGGGGAGGCCCATCTCGCCACGGCCGAAAAGGGCGCCCGCGCCGTGGATTTCCAGGTGTCCCGCTTCATCGAGCTGCTGGAGGATGTCGCGCGGTTCCCGCTGGAGCAGCTGGCGTGATGAACCTCCTCTTTGTGTGTTCTGCCAACAGGTTACGAAGCCCGACAGCAGAACAGGTCTTTTCGGGTTGGCCCGGCATCGAAACGGATTCCGCCGGGCTGCTGAACACGGCCGATATCGTGCTCTCCGCGGAGCAGGTGGAATGGGCCGACATCATCTTCGTCATGGAGAAGCGCCACCGCACGAAGCTGTCGCAGAAATTCTCGCGGCATCTCAAGGGCAAGCGGGTGATCTGCCTCGACATCCCCGATGACTATGCCTTCATGCAGCCGGAGCTTGTCGCCGTGCTGGAACGCAAGGTCACGCCCTTCCTGAAGCGCTGAGCGCCGCTGCGAGACAACCGTAGTTTTTCAGCGAAGCCCGCCGAGCACTGCCCTCACCCGATCCAGATGCGCCTTCCGCGCCTCTTCGCCGACCACGTCGATCCGGTGCAGGGCGAGCCAGATCGTCCGGCATTTCGGATGGCACAGAACCCGGATGCCGCTGAGCAGGATCCGTTGCCCGGGCCGCCCCACCAGCCACCACCACCATTTCGGGGATCCGAGGCTGGTGACCACCGCCAGCAGCCGGATATTCTGCATCAGGCCCCGGATCGGCTGGTTGCCCTCCGGCATGGTGAAGGTCTCGTGCGGGATCAGCACCCGCTCCAGCCAGCCTTTCAGCATGGCCGGCTGGGCATACCACCAGGTCGGGTAGACAAAGACCAAGCCCTCCGCCGCCTTCACCCGGTCGAGATGCTCGGCCACCGGTAGCCGGTTCTCGCCACGCGTGTGGTAGCCGGCCCGCTCCGCCTCGCTCATGACCGGGTTGAACCCTTCGGCATAGAGATCGAGCAGGTCGAGCTCATGCCCGGCACCTTGCAAGGCAGCGATCGCCGTGTCGCGCACCGCCTCGGAGAAGCTGCCCTTGCAGGGGTGGCAATAGACGAGAAGTATCTTCATGTGCGATATTAAATCCCAGCTTCAAGGCATTTGAACAAAAAGGTCTTTCCGCTCTTGAAATCATAGCCCGGATCCTCCCAGGCGATCATCTTGCCCGGGTTCAGCAATCCCTGCGGATCTGCCTCGCGCTTGAAGGCAAGCTGCGTCTCGTCCGTCTGCTTCATCCCGCCTTCCTCCAGCGTGTAGCGATGCGGGTTGAAGATCGGCGCCCCCATTTCCTCATGGATGGCCATGATCTCTTCCAGCCGCTCCTCGGTGGTGAATCGCACCAGCGGAAGCCCGAAGCAGGTCACCTTGCCGTCGAACCGGACGAATTCGAGATGGCAGGGCAGCTCGTCGCCGAACCGTGCATGGATCTTCTCGACCAGTTCGACCTGGTTCGGGAAGGGATAGAGCACCTGCAGATAGGTCCAGGCCGGATCCACCCGCAGGGCCCGCAAGGTTGTATGGTTCCAGGAGAGTTCGAAGACAGGCGGCAGGCCCTTTTTCTCGTCCTCGCCGAGCTGGTCGGATTGCATCAGCAATTCCGCTCCCTTGAACCGACGCATGAAGGCCAGCATCGGCTGCAGCGCGAAATCCGCGACCATGACCATGACCACATGCTTCTCGCGCGGCAGGAATTTCCGGTGCCGCATGAACGTATCATGCGGGATCGGTGCGGCAACGACGCCGAGCTCCTTGAGCAGCAGACCATCCTGCTCGCCGAGGAGGTTGGCAAATTCGGTTGCCCGACGCAGATCGTCGAAGCCGATCAGCACATCCACCCAGGGATAGGCGGTCGCCAGCGGCACTTCACATTCCGTGATGATGCCGTTGGTGCCATAGGCATGCGCCACCTTGAGCAGATCATCGCCGGATAATTCGAGAATCCGGGGGCTTGCTTCCATCGTAGCCACCTTGAGGCGGATAATATTGCCGTAATCGCGGAGCCCACCCCACCGGATCGAGCCGACTCCGCCCGATCCGCCCGCAATGAAACCACCAAGTGTCGCGGTGTGGTAGGTTGACGGGTGCAACCGCAGTTCCTGGCCGGACTTCGCCCGCGTTTCGTGGTCGATCTCCGACAGGATCGCACCCGGGCCGGTGACGACCCGGCCTGGCCCGATCGATTGCACGGCCTTCATCGCCGAGAGATCGAGAACGACGCCCCCTGACAACGGCATCGCCTGGCCATAGTTTCCGGTGCCTGTGCCCCGCGGAGTAACGGGAATGCCAAGACGATGGCATTCCGACAACACCACGACCAGTTCGTCCTCGTTGGCTGGCTGGACAATGATGTCCCCGACCACCGAGTCGAGCTGCCGCTTCAGGGGGGGCGAGTACCAGTAGAAGTCTCGGCTCTTCTGCTTGAGGATTGCAGGGTTCTCGTCGATCCGGATGGCGCCCAGCCGGGTCTTGAGGGTGGCGATGTCGTAGCGCATGGCTGGTCCTTTGTCTGACGGTCAGACCGAGAGAGAGTCGAGCTCGGAATAGGCGGGCGGCCTCTCGGCGAGAAGCTTGCCGTTCCGGATGACGCGTCTGTCGGCCTGGGGCCGGCAGAGCCATTCGTTCAGCGTTCGCGCCTCGAACAGGACCAGGTCTGCCGCCTGCCCCTCTGAAAAGATACCCAAACTGTCGAGACGCATCTGCGCTGCCGGTCGCGTGGTGATTGCCTCGAGCCAGGGCCGAGAGGCATGGTCGAAATGCAGGATCCTTGTCGCTTCACGGAAGACCTCGACAGCATCCAGATCACCATAGGCGTAGAAGGGATCGCGCGTGTTGTCGGAAGAAACCATGGTCGAGACACCCGCCGCATCCAGTTCATGCAGGGGCGCCACACCCCGCCAGCGTGGCGTACGGCCCGATTGCCTGTCCTGGAGATAGAGATTGCACATCGGCAAGGAGACCACGTTCAGGCCGGCCTCGCCCAGCTTCCCGATCACCCGGGCGCGATCTCCATCGTCCATCAGGGCCAGCGAGCAGCAATGCCCAGCCAGCGCCCGGCCCGTGAAGCGATGGCGGATCAGCGCATCCGCAATACGCTCGAGGCTTCGAGCATCAGGCGAAGCGCTCTCGTCGACATGGAAATCGAGATCGAACCCCTCTGCCTTTGCCACCTCGATCATACGGTCGAGCGCCGCATCCAGTCTGGCATCGGGCCTCTCGCCGAGGAATGTCACGGCTCCGAGGATGCCGCCAAAACGGCGGATCTGGCGCAGGACGGCCTCGAATTCGTCAGGAACATCAATGACCGACACGATCGGCATGAGGCAGACCGCCTGGAGCTCGATCCGGCCCCGCCACTCGGCACGGACCTCATCGAAAACCGGCCAGGAAATGCCGATCTGCTTGCCGATGGAATCGAGATGGGTGCGGATCGCCCCCGTCCCATGGGCATAGGCGGCCCGCAGCGCGAAGGACATCCGCGCACGGACATCCCCGGCATCCCAACGCGTCTCGCGATCATGCCCCACCGTTTCGCGGGCCCCGAAGAACGTGCCATCCGGGTTGGGCGAGCGGGCAAAGATATGCCCCTTGTCGAGATGCGTATGAATGTCGACAAAAAGCGGCATTGCGAGACGCTGCCCGGCATCGACATGCAGCCGCCCGTCGGCGGGCGCCCGCCCTTCGACAATGCGCGCGATCTTCCCGCCCTGCAGCAACAGGGCATACGCCTTGAGCCGGTCATCCGGCGCCTGCCCTTCCGGCCTGCCGGCATGAACCAGGCGCTCCGGCAAGGACAGGTTGTCGAGCCAGAACTCATCCGCCCTTGGCGGCCATTGAAACGTCACGTCAGCACCCCAGCCCTTGATTGACCTCGCCTGTCTAGCAAAGTCGATTCCAGCGCCTCAGCATATAGCGCATCGACGGATCCAGAGAACGGGTGCATTGGACCGGCCCGTGAAGGCTTGGCCCACCACTCGGCCCAAGGGCCAGTTTCATTCGTTCAAACAGCGCCGAGATCCGACATTTTGCCGGTATCAGGAGAATTCAGCATGTCGGAGCCATCACAACCAGCCTTTGACGGAGCACGGACATGCCAGGGAGCAACTGGCATGAACTGACTTCGACATAGCGTAGCGCGACAACCAGTGCCGGCACCGCAGGAGGTAACGGCACCACCAGCCCGAGCCACCGGACCGTGCCTTCCCGATCCCACAACAGCGCGACAGTGTCAAGGACAAAATTCCCTTTACAGGTATTTTTTCTTATTCTAGGCTTTGCATTGCATCCAGAGCCGCGATCAACTCGCCAACCGTTTCGTCCCGTGGCATGACCCGATCGATCCACCTGACCATGTCTCTCGATGCTCGTCTGATGCGCCGGGAGTGAACCTGCCCAAGCACGGAAGCCGCCATGAACCGCAGCCCTGTCAATCCGCCCTCCATCCGCGAGCCCTTTGCCCGATACAGCCACGGCCTGCTGGTCGAAGCCCCGCAGCGCATGCTCTTCGCCTCGGGGCAGTTGGGGATCGGACCGGATGATACGATCCCTGAGGATGTCGAAGCGCAGGCTGTTCTCTGTTTCGAGAATATCCGGGCCATTCTCGCTGCCGCAGCGATGGATTTCTCGCATGTTGTCCGCTTTACGGGATTTGTCACGGACAGGGCGCATTTTCCCGTTTATGGAGCCGTCAGAAGCCGCTATGTGAGCGGCAACGCCTATGCTTCGACGCTTGTCATCGTCTCCGGCTTCACGCGGCCTGAATTCAAGGTCGAAGTCGAGGTGACAGCCATCGTCTGACCATCCGGATCCCGATGCCCGAAACCGCTGCCCCCAAGATCTCCTTCGTCTCGCTTGGCTGCCCCAAGGCCCTCGTTGACAGCGAGCGCATCATCACGAGGTTGCGGGCAGAGGGCTACGAGCTGACCAAGACGCATGCGGGAGCGGATCTCGTCATCGTCAATACATGTGGCTTTCTCGACAGTGCAAAGGCCGAAAGCCTCGAAGCCATCGGCAAGGGCCTGTCGGAAAACGGCAAGGTCATCGTGACGGGCTGCATGGGCGCGGAGCCGGAGCAGATCCGCGAGACATTTCCGGGCGTTGCGGCGATTACTGGCCCCCAGGCCTATGAAAGCGTCATGCAGGCGGTGCATGATGTCGTGCCGCCGCAGCACAATCCCTTCCTGGATCTCGTCCCCGAACAGGGCATCCGGCTGACGCCCCGCCATTTCGCCTATCTGAAGATTTCGGAAGGCTGCAACAACCGCTGCACCTTCTGCATCATCCCCAAGCTGCGCGGCGATCTCGTCTCCCGCCCGCTGGCCGACGTGATGCGCGAGGCCGAGAAGCTGGTGAAGGCCGGCGTGAAGGAAATCCTGGTGATCAGCCAGGATACCAGCGCCTATGGAATCGACCTGAAATATGCGCCAAGTCTCTGGCAGGACACGGAATATCGGACCCGTTTTCTCGACTTGGCCAAGGCGCTCTCGACGCTCGGCGTCTGGGTGCGGATGCACTATGTCTATCCCTATCCGCATGTCGACGAGGTGATCCCGCTGATGGCGGAGGGGCTGATCCTGCCGTATCTCGACATTCCCTTCCAGCATTCCGCTCCGAATGTCCTGAAGGCGATGCGACGGCCGGCGCATCAGGAAAAGACATTGGCGCGCATCGAGAAATGGCGCGAGATCTGCCCGGACCTGGCCATCCGCTCGACCTTCATCGTCGGTTTCCCAGGTGAGACCGAGGAGGATTTCGAGGATCTGCTGGCCTTCCTGTCCAAAGCAAAGCTCGAACGGGTGGGTGCGTTCAAATACGAACCGGTTCGGGGGGCCACGGCCAATGATCTGGGCCTTCCCATGATCGAACCGGAGGTTCAGCAGCGGCGCTATGACCGGTTCATGGCCCATCAGCAGCCGATTTCGGCGAAGTTGCTGCAGCGTCGTGTCGGCAAGCGGATCAAGGTGATCATCGACGAGGTCGGCCCCAGTGTTGCGCGCGGTCGCTCGCAATGGGACGCGCCGGATATCGATGGCGCCGTCTACGTTTCGGCGCGTCGGCCGCTCCGCGCCGGCGAGATTGTGACGGTGAAGATCGAGCGTGCCGATGCCTATGACCTGCACGGGGTCGCGACGTGACAGAGGGCCGCGGGGCGGGCGATGCCACCCGCCTGCGTCCGGAATGGGTGCTTCTGGCCCTTCTCACCGCAGGCTTTTTCTGGGGTCTCGGCTTCCCGCTCATGAAAATGGTCAGCGCGGATTTCTCCGCCGTGGCACTCGCCTCGCTGCGCGGGTTGCTCGGCGGCTCCACGCTCATGCTGTGGTTCTTTCTGATGCGGCAGGGCATCCTGCCACGCAGCCGTCAGGAAACGATCGACTGGCTGGTCCTGGGCGCGCTGAACGGCTGGATCCCGAATGTCCTGACCGCCTTTGCCACGCAATCCCTGCCGGGCGGACAGGCGGCGATGATCCAGGCCTGCGGCCCGCTGATCACGGCGCTGATGGCGAGCCGGATGTTTTCCGACGAAAGGCTGACACCGTGGCGCCTGGCCGGCATCCTGATCGGCTTCGCAGGGGTCGGGTTGCTCATCGGCCCTCGGCTCGCCGGCAGCGGCGGTACGCCAGCAGCCGCGCTGGCGATGCTCGGTGTGGCCTGCTGCTATGCCTCCGGGAATGTCTATGTCCGCCGTTTGCCCGTAGCGGATCCGCGTAGACTGGCGCTTGGCCAGCAGGTCATCTCCGGCATCGCCGCCACGCTGATCGCGATGGTCCTGGTGGGGCCTTCGGGCTACGCGCCCTTCACGCAGCACGCGGCCCCTGTTCTCGCGCTCGGCATTCTCTGCACCGCCGTGCCGATCGTCATCTTCATGTTCATCCTGCGCGCCGCGGGCCCCACAAAGGCGGCCCTGACCGGCTATGTCATGCCGGTCTGGGCGGTGACCCTGTCGGCGTTGCTGCTGGGCGAGGCGATCGGCCTGCGCGAGGCCGTGGCCGGGATCGTCATTCTCGCCGGCGTGTGGATCGTGGCCCGGGCGCGCACCGCGAATCGCCGGTCCGCTGGCTGACCGGGCCAATCCGACGGCTTCTGCGCCTGCATGGCAGGCCGGCCGGGCCCCGGGTGATACCGTCTGGCGGCACCCGGGCAGGCCCGATCCGGCCCGGCCAGCAGAGGTCAGACGATGCTGAGGCGCACGTCGAGACTGCCCTTGGTGGCGTGGCTGTAGGGGCAGACGACATGCGCCTTGGCGACAAGGTCTTCCGCGACGGCGCGCTCGACCCCCGGGATCGCAACGGCCAGCCCCACATCGATGCCGAAGCCCTGCCCGTCATCCCTTGGGCCGATACCGACAGTGGCGGTCACTGCGGTGTCCGGCGAGATTGCGACCTTTTCTTTCCCGGCGACGAATTTCAACGCACCGAGAAAGCAGGCGGAATAGCCCGCCGCGAAAAGCTGCTCCGGATTCGTGCCCGGCGCGCCATCGCCACCAAGCGCCTTCGGCGTGGTCAGCGTCACAGCCAGAGCGCCATCTTCGCTGCGGGCAGACCCGGAACGACCGCCGGTTGCAGTGGCGCGGGTGGTGTAGAGGATGTTCATGGATGATCTCCTGGGTTGATGATCCGGGTGTAGCGGATATTTAAATTGTGCACAATCTAATTGAGCGCAATTGACTTCACAACCCTGTGAAGAAGCCATCCGGTGTTTGACAAGCGCCCTTCCGGGCAGAGAGGGTAGTCCGATGACGGCTTCCGACGATCCACTCGCCCTCGACAACCAGCTCTGCTTCGCGGTCTATTCCACGGCGCATGCCTTCAACCGCCTCTATCGGCAGCAGCTGGCCGCACTCGGGCTGACCTATCCGCAATATCTTGTCCTGCTTGTCCTCTGGGAAAACGCTCCGGTGCCGGTCAAGGCGATCGGGGAGCGGCTGATGCTCGATTCCGGCACGCTGACGCCGCTGCTCAAACGCATGGAGACCATGGGTCTGATCCGCCGCGAACGGGCAACCCGCGACGAGAGGCAGGTGCTGGTCCGCCCCAGTGCAGCGGGCCTCGCCCTGAAGGAAAAGGCAAAGGCTCTGCCGCCGGCGGTCGCCTGTGCCAGCGGCCTCGATCGCGAAACCCTCGGGCGGATGGCGGAGGGCCTGCGTTTGCTGCGCGGCCAACTCCTTGCGGCCACGCTGCCGGAATGAGCTGCCAAACCCGGCAAGGCAGAGCCAACAACCGCAGAACCGGCTCCCTTCAAAAGGTCCGGTCATGAAAAAGCCGGCGCGACGCGCCGGCTTTCCATATTCAACCTGATGGTCCGGAACGCTTATTTCGGGATCGTGCCTTCGATGCCCTGCACGTAGAAATTCATGCCGACAACCTGCGCGTCCGTCAGCCGGTCGCCACCCTTGCACTCGACTGTCTTGCCGTCCTGGGCGACGATGGGGCACATGAACGCGTCGATCTTGCCCGATTTCAGCCCGGCCTCGGTTTCCTCGGCCAGCTGCTTCACATCCTCGGGCATGTTGACATAGGGGCCCATCTTGACCTTGCCCTTGGCGAGGCCGTCGAACACGTCCTGGCTCTGCCACTTGCCCTCGAGCACGGCACGGGTGCGCTCGACATAATAGGGCGCCCAGTCATCGATGATCGAGGTCAGAATGTGATTCGGCGCGAAGCGCGTCATGTCCGAGGCCTGGCCGAAGGCCAGCTTGCCCCGGGCCGAAGCCTGCTGCAGCGGCGCCGGGCTGTCCGTATGCTGGGTGATGATATCCGCACCCTGGTCGAGCAACGCCTTGGCCGCGTCACCTTCCTTGCCCGGATCGAACCAGGCATTCGCCCAGGCGATCTTGATCTTGACGTTCGGATTGACCGATTTCGCCCCGAGATAGAAGGCATTGATGCCGGCGATGACTTCCGGAATCGGCATCGCGCCGACATAGCCGAGCGTATTGGTCTTTGTCATCTTGCCGGCAATCTTGCCGATGATGAACCGACCCTCATGGAACTTGGCCGAATAGGTGGCAACGTTCT
This sequence comes from Rhabdaerophilum sp. SD176, assembly GCF_030143245.1. GTDB lineage: Bacteria > Pseudomonadota > Alphaproteobacteria > Rhizobiales > Beijerinckiaceae > Rhabdaerophilum. Next base: position 304,536 of record NZ_JARJNS010000001.1, read on the forward strand.
TGTCCCGCTTGAACCCGGTGGCATGCTCGAACATGACATTCGGATATTTCTTCGCCACCTTGAGCGTCGGCTCCATATAGCCGAACGAGGTGGTGAAGATCAGCTTGTGGCCAGTCCGGGCCAGCTGCTCGATGGAGCGCTCGCTGTCGGCTTCCGGAACGCTTTCGATGAAGGTCGTCTCGACCCGGCCCGGAAAGGCCTTCTCGATGGCCTTGCGGCCCTCGTCATGCTGGTAGGACCAGCCGAAATCGCCCACCGGACCAACATAGATGAAGCCGACCTTCAGCTTTTCCTGCGCGAATGCCGGCGCGGCAACGCCCAGCGACAGCGCCACAGCCGCCAAAAACCCTGTTCTCGACATGACTACCCCCAGATACGCGATGCCCAACGTCTTCCGCCTGGCCGGCATCGCCGCGGCCAGGCTTGAATCTATCGTTCCGGAACAAAAGGCTGGCCGAGCGATCCTGCCGCGCCGGCGCCCTTGCGCCCGGAGATCGAGAGGAAGAGTAGCGCAGCGATGGTCATCAGGTAAGGCAGCGCCGACAGGAATTGCGACGGCAACCCGATGGCGCCCGCCTGCGCATGCAGTTGCGCAACGGTGATCCCTCCGAAGAGATAGGCGCCCAGCACCAGCCGCCAGACATGCCCGGCGGCAAAAACCACGAGCGCCAGCGCGATCCAGCCTCGCCCGGCACTCATCCCGGGCGACCAGAACCGCGTGTAGATCAGCGAGAGATAGGCCCCGGCGAGGCCCGCCAGAAGCCCGCCGAACAGGATCGCGACCAGCCGGATCCGCTTGACCGGCAGGCCGAGCGCATGGGCAGAGCCATGGCTTTCACCCACCGCCCGCAACAGCAGGCCGAACCGGCTGCGGTTCAGCCCCCAGGCCACGAAGCCGATCAGCGCCAGCGAGAGGAAGAACACGAAATCACCGGTGAAGATCGCCTTGCCGAGCACCGGGATCTCGCTCAGCAGCGGGATCTTCACCGGCGGGATGGCCGCGCGGGGCTGGCCGACAAAGCCCTGCCCGATCAGCCCGGCCAGCCCGAGCCCCATGATGGTCAGGGCAAGCCCGGTCGCGACCTGGTTCGTCGCGAAGACCAGGACCATGAGCGCGAAGACCGCCGAAAGCGCCATCCCGGCCAAGGCGCCGGCGAGGATGCCGAGAACACTCGAATCCGTCAGGACCGCCGCCGCGAAACCGGTGGCCGCGCCGACAATCATCATGCCCTCGACACCGAGATTGAGCACGCCCGCCCGCTCGGTAACATGCTCGCCAAGTGCAGCGATCAGCAGCGGCGTGGCAGCGGTGAATACCGTAGCGAGGATGAAGGGCAGCATCTCCATCAGGCCGTTTCCTTCCGGAATTCAAGGCGATAGCGGTTGAGACTCTCGCCCGCGAGCACGCAGAGCAACAGCATGCCCATGAAGAAGCGGGTCAGATCGAAGGGCAGCTTCAGCGAAACCTGCGCGCTCTCCGCCCCGATCAGCAGCACGGCGATGACCAACGAGGACAACATGGCGCCGACAGGCGAGAGCCGGCCGAGAAAGGCGACGATGATCGCCGTGAAGCCAAGCCCCTGCCCGAAGCCAGGCCGGAGCTGGCCGACCTGCCCGGACACTTCGATCATGCCGGCAAGGCCCGCAAGCCCGCCCGAGATCAGGAAGACAACCAGCGTAATCCGCATCTCGTTGAACCCGGCGAAATTGGCTGCGCGCGGTGCCTCGCCGCTGGCCTTGACGGCAAAGCCGAACAGCGACCGCCGGAAAACGAGGATGGCCACCAGCACGACCAGCAGCGCCAGCGCGAAACCGGCATGGAGGCGGCCACCCTCGAAGAGCGGCTGCAGCTGCGCCGCATCGGTGAAGGGCACGCTCTGCGGGAAATTGAACCCCTTCGGATCACGCCACGGCCCGCGCACGAGATAATCGAGCAGCAATTCCGCCACATAGACCAGCATCAGGCTGGTCAGGATCTCGCTGATGCCGAAGCGATTCCGCAGAACGGCGGGAATGGCGGCATAAAGCATACCGCCTGCCACGCCGGCCAGCATCATCAGCGGCAGGATCCACGGCCCGGCAAGGCCATGCGTGGCGATGGCAACCCCGCCGCCGAAAATACCGCCGAGCAGGAACTGCCCCTCCGCCCCGATATTCCAGCGATTGGCGCGGAAGCAGAAGATCAGCCCGATCGAGATCAGCATCAGCGGGGTGGATTTGAGCAGCACCTCCTGCAAGGCCCAGGGGTCGGTCAACGGCTCGCGCAGGAAGACATCGAAGGCCTTGGCCGGCGAGCGGCCCATCAGCCAGACGATGAGCCCGCCGATCAGCAGGGCTACGACCAGCGCGAGAACCGGCGTCAGGACCTGCCGGATGAGCGAGACCTCCCGCCTCGGCACGAGGGCGAGGTTGAAGCTCATGCCGCCCCCCGTACCGGGCTCTCGCCCTGCGTCATCAACAGCCCGATCTCGGCCCGGCTGAGCGCAGAAACCGGGCGCGCCGCACTGAGATGCCCGCCATGCATCACGGCGATCCGGTCGGCCATGGCCATGGCCTCGTCGAGATCCTGCGAGATCACCAGAACTGCCGCGCCCTCTGCGGCAAGATCCAGCAGCGTCTGGCGGATATGCGTCGCCGCCCGCGCATCGACACCCCAGCTGGGCTGGTCGACGATCATCAGCCGCGGCTTCCGCTCGATCTCGCGGCCGACCACGTATTTCTGGAGATTGCCGCCGGAAAGCTGCGCGGCCTGTGGATCAGCCGAGGGCGTGCGCACATCGAACCGCTCGATCACCCGCCGCGCGACGGCGCCCGTCCGCACGGTATCGAGCAGCCACCGCCCGAGAGATTCCGTGGCGTGCCAGGAGAGGATCACATTCTCGGAGAGCGGCCCCTGCGGCAGCGTCGCCTGGCCAAGCCGCGCCTCCGGCACGAAGGCCGCGCCGAGGGCCCGCCTCGCATTGATGTCGCGCCGCGTCACATCCTGCCCGGCGATACGCACCTGCCCGGATGTGACGCGCCCGCCCTCGCCGGAAATCACGGCATAAAGCTCGCTCTGACCGTTGCCGGCCACGCCCGCGATCGCCACGACCTCGCCGGCCTGCACCGTAAGGTTGATATCCCTCAGGGCCACGCCATGCACGCCCTCCGGAGCGACCGAGAGCCCGTCAAGCCGCAGCATCGGCTCGCCGAGCGCATGGTCGGCCGCCGGGCGGAGATCGAGCACGCCCTCGCCCACCATCAGCGCGGCCAGCTCGGCCGCCGAGACAATGCGCGGATCGGTTTCGGCCACGACCTTGCCGCCACGCAGGATCGTGGCGCGCGAGCAGAGCCGCCGCACCTCCTCCAGCTTGTGGCTGATGAAGAGGATGCCGGCGCCCTCCCCCGCAAGCGTATCCAGCGTCGCGAACAAGGCCTCCGCCTCGTCCGGCGTCAGCACCGAGGTCGGCTCGTCGAGGATCAGCACCTGCGGCTCCTGCATCAGCGCACGCAGGATCTCGATCCGCTGCCGCTCGCCGGCGGAGAGCGTATGGACCGGCCGATCCAGCGCGATCGCCAGCCCGAAATGCCGGGCCTTGGCCTCGACTTCGGCCCGGAGCGCGGCATCGGCAATCCGGCCGTCGAGCGGGATGGCGATATTCTCCAGCGCGGTGAAATCCTCGAACAGCGAGAAATGCTGGAACACCATGCCGATGCCCTGCGCCCGCGCCGCTTGCGGCGAAGGCAGGCTGACCCGCTGCCCGTTGATCCGGATCTCGCCGGAATCGGGGCGGAGCAGCCCGTAGAGGATCTTCATCAGCGTCGACTTGCCGGCGCCGTTTTCGCCCAGAAGCGCGTGAATCTCGCCGGCATGGAGGGTGAGATCGACGTGATCATTGGCCTTCAGCGCGCCAAAGGCCTTGGTGATCCCGCTGAGGCGAATGCGTTCCGGACCCATCAGGGGATCAGAACGGTCGAGCCGGTGGTCTTGCGGCCCTCGAGCGCCCGATGCGCATCGGCAACCTTGGCCAGCGGGAAACGCTGGTCGATCGGCACCGTCAGCGTGCCCTTCGCCACCGCGCCAAACAGCCGCCTTGCCATGGCGGCATAGGTCTGCGGATTGCCGATATGGGTGAACAGCGTCGGTCGCGTTGCGTAGAGGCTGCCCTTTTTGGCGAGAAGCCCGATATCGAAAGCCTCCACCGAGCCCGAGGCATTGCCGAAGCTCACGAAGGTGCCGAACGGCTTCAGGCAATCCAGCGAGGCCGGGAACGTGGCCTTGCCGACGCCGTCATAGACGACATCGCAGAGCCCGCCCTTGGTGATCTCCTTCACGCGGGCAGCAAAATCCTCGGAATTGTAGTTGATGACGTGATGCGCGCCGTATTTCTTCGCGAGCTTCGCCTTGTCCGGCGAGCCGACCGTGCCGATCACGGTGGCGCCGAGGGATTTCGCCCATTGCACCAGCAGGGTGCCGGTGCCGCCGGCAGCCGCATGGATCAGCACCGTATGGCCCTTCTTCACCTTGAAGGTACGGAACAGCAGATATTCCGCCGTCAGGCCCTTGAGCATCATCGCCGCGGCGGTCTCGAAACTCACCTTGGCCGGGATCTTCACCAGTGCGCTGGCGGGAATGTTGCGGATCTCCGCATAGGCGCCGAGCGTGCCGACATAGGCCACCCGGTCACCCGGCTTCAGCCCCGTCACGGCGCTGCCGATAGCCCGGACAATGCCTGCCCCCTCGTTGCCGGGCGTGAACGGCATGGACGGCGCCGGATACAGCCCCGTGCGGAAATAGGTGTCGATATAGTTGAGGCCGATCGCCTTGTGCTCGATCGTCACCTCATTGGCGCCCGGCGCCGGCACTGCGACATCTTCGAGTGTCAGAACGTCCGGTCCGCCATGGGCGGCCACGCGTACAACCTTGGCCATTGAATTCTCCGTCCCTGTGCGACGGCCTTGCAGCCGCCTATCCATGCCTCATCCGTGCATCAAACAGGAATGATTTCAAGCGCCAACCGGGGATGGCGGGTGCGAAGGCTGGGAACAAGGCCGAAGGTCGAATCCATGGGGCGGCCACAAGGCTTGAAGGACCGGCCAAGCGGGCGCATGGTGCGCCCGCATCCGGGTTGGAGGCTGGAGACATGTCAAGAAGCGATGTCACGATTGTCGGTGGCGGCGCGGCCGGGCTGAGCGCTGGGCTCGGGTTGGCGCAGGCGGGCCTGAGCGTCAATCTGCTCGGCGCCCCGACAGCAATCCGCGATGATGGCCGTTCGGCCGCGCTCTTCCAGACCAGCCTCGATTTCCTCGCCGGGCTCGGCATCGGCCCGGCCTTGCAGGAAAAGGCGGCCGCCTTACGGGCCATCCGCATTGTCGACCTGACCGGCGGGCTTGTCCGCGCGCCCACCACCACCTTCCGCGCCCTCGAGATCGGGCAGGAGGCCTTCGGCTGGAATATCGCCAATGCCGATATCCTCGCGGTGATGATGGAGGCCGCGCGGCAGACGCCAGGTCTGACCTTGTCCGACGCGCAGTTCCGAAGCTTCCAGGCCTCCGAAGACGGCGTGGTCATCGAGATGGAGGACGGCTCGAGCCATGAAAGCCGCCTGCTTGTCGGCGCGGATGGCCAGAATTCGAAGACGCGCGAGGCAGCCGGCATGGCCTTCCGCACCAAGGATTACCCGCAGACCGCCCTCACCTGCCGGCTGCGGCATCCGAAGGATCACGAGGATATCTCCACCGAATTCCACACCCGCGAGGGGCCGTTCACCTTCGTCCCTTCCGGCGACGGTGTCTCGGCCCTCGTCTGGATCATGCGGCCCGACAAGGCCGAGAACATGCTCGCCCTGTCGCGCGAGCGGCTGGCAGAGATCATCACCCGCCGGTCCTCGTCCTTCCTCGGCCCGGTGGAGATCATCAGCGCCATCGGCGCGGTGCCGATGCGCAAACGCGTGGCCGAGAGGCTCGTGTCCGGCCGCGTGGCGTTGATCGGCGAGGCTGCGCATGCTTTCCCGCCCATCGGCGCGCAGGGGCTCAATCTCGGCCTGAAGGATGTGGAATCGCTCGTCCGGCGCCTGGTCGCCGCGCATCGCGAGGGTGACGACCTTGCGGCAGCCCTGCCGCTCTACGCGCAGGATCGCAAGCTGGACATGGATATGCGGGCCACCGGCGTCGACCTGATGAACAGCGCCCTGATTGCCGATTTCCTGCCGCTGGACATCACCCGGGCGCTGGCCCTGACCGCGCTGAAGCAGGTCGCCCCGCTTCGCCAGCTCGCCATGCGGATCGGCAGCTGGACGCCGCCCTTCAGCCAGAAGCGCAGCGCCTGACGTTCAGAGCACCGGCAGGCGGTTCTCGGCGATCAGCCAGAGCAGCCCCGTCACCGTGACGATCGAGACAAGCGTGCCTACCAGCACGCCCGACGAAGCGCGCTCGACATAGGTTTCGTATTGCCGCGCCATGACGAAGACGTTGAGCGCCGGCGGCAGGGCGGCCATCAGCGTGGCGGTGAGGATCCAGACGCGGTCGAACCCGCCGATCAGGCTCAGCACCACGAAAACAAGGGTCGGATGCAGGATCAGCTTGACGAAAAGATGCGCCGGCATTTCCCGCGGGATCGTGGTGAGCGGGCGCAACGCTACCGTCACCCCGAGCGCGAACAGCGCGACCGGCGCCGCCGCGCCCTTGAGCAGGACCAGCATCGTATCGACGGCCTGCGGCGGCTGCCATTTGAAATAGGCGGCGATCACGCCCGCAAAAGTGGCGACATTGAACGGATGGGTGAAAATCCGGATCGCGATCAGCCGCGTCGTCGCCCAGAAGCGGATCTTCTCGCCACCGCCAAGCGCCATCAGGAATGGCACGATCGTGAAAAGCAGCATCGAATCGAACACGAAGATCAGCGCCGTCGGCACCGAGGAGCCGGGCCCCAAAGCGGCAAGCGTCAGGCCCGGACCCATATAGCCGACATTCGAATAGGCGCCGAACACGCCCTGGATGGTCGATTCGCGGATATTCCCGCGTGAAGCAAAGATCCCGATCCCGAAGGACAGGAAAAACGCGAGATAGGTGCAGAAGGTCGTCGTCGCGATAAAGCGCCAGTTCGTCAGCTGCTCGAACGGCGTCGCGCCGATCAGCTTGAAGAAAAGCGGCGGCAGCGCGATATAGACAATGAAGAAATTCATCCAGGCCAGCCCGCTTTCCGCGATCTTCATGAACCGGCCACAGGCAAAGCCGAGCAGGATCAGGCCGAAGAACGGGAAGGCAAGGGAAACGACGGGGCTCATGCGGGAGGGCGAGACCTTGGGTCCTTGACGATCAGGGACGGTTCCGGGAAGAAGCCCTCGATAGCACCTTCATCCCCGCTGTCCAATCCTCCGGATGGCCAACCGGCCCGTGATCAGGAACCCCGTTGACGACACCTCCACTCCCCCCCGCCCGCGCGATGCGGTTCCGGCTCGAGGCCCTCGGCTTCCGGGCGATGGCCGGGCTGATCCACGCGCTGGGCCCGGACCGGGCCAGCGCGCTGTCCGGCGCGCTGTGGCGGAAGGCGGCGCCGTTCAACAAGCGTCATGACCGCGCCCGCGAACAGATGGCCGCCAGCCTGCCCGAAATCGACGCTGCGACGCGGGAGCGCCTTCTCGACGCGATGTGGGACAATCTCGGCCGCACCACGGCGGAGGCCTTTCATATCGGCGCGCTGACCGCCGATCTCGACCGCTTCCGCATCGGCGAGGAAACGCGCGCGGCCGTGGCGGCGGCGAAGTCACGCGGGGCCGTTTTCGTCTCGCTCCACCAGGGCAACTGGGAGTTGGCCGCCCCCCTGCTCCACCGGCTGGGCCTGCCGGTGGCCGGCGTCTACCAGCGCTTGCAGAACCCCTATGTCGAAGCCGAGGCCTCGAAGCTGCGCCTGCCCTTTTACCAGCTCGGGCTGCATTCCAAGGGCCATGACACGGCCCGCCACCTGCTGCGCATGGTCGGACAGGGCGGTACGGTGACCATCATGGCCGACCTGCGGGACCTGACCGGCCTCGCCGTGCCCTTCTTCGGCCGACCCGCCCCCTCAACGCTGTTTCCGGCCCTGCTGGCGCGGGGCCGGGATGTGCCGCTCTATGCCGGGATGGTCCTGCGGGAAAAAGGCGCGACCTTCCAGGTCCGCACGGTCGAGATCCCCGTTGCCCGGAGCGGCGACCGCGATGCCGACCTGCTGGAAACAACCGCGCGGATCCAGGCCTGTTTCGAGCAATCCATCCGCGAGCGACCCGAACAATGGATGTGGGGCCATCGCCGCTGGGCGAAATGAGGCGGGCATCTTGAGAGGCCGGGAAAAAGAACTATCATAAGGCGATGAAATCGCGTCAGGCCAAGTTCACGATCGGACAGGTTGTCAAGCACCGGATCTTTCCGTTCCGGGGCGTGATCTTCGATGTCGATCCCGAATTCGCCAATACCGAGGAATGGTGGCTCGCCATTCCCGAGGACATGCGGCCGCGCAAGGACCAGCCCTTCTATCATCTCTTCGCCGAGAACGAGGAAAACGAGTACATCGCCTATGTCTCGGAGCAGAACCTGCTGCCGGACGAATCCGGCCGGCCTTTGCGCCACCCGCAGATCGAGGAAATGTTCGAGCCGGGCATGGACGGGCAATTCGCCGTCAAGCGCAACGCGATGATGAACTGAGCCGGAGCACGCCAGCGCACAAAAAACCCCGGCCAGACCGGGGTTTTTCGTTTCTGGACCGTAGGCCCCGTTTACTGCTTGGGCGCCTGCTGGCGCTGGCGGAGCAATTCCTCGCCGCGGCGCTTCAGGTCGTCGGCATTGCCACCGGCCGGAGCCTGCTGCGGTTGGGCACCCTGCTGCTGCATGCGCTGGAGCGTCTCCTGATCGATGCCGGCGCTGTCATAGGCCTTGGCGAAACCGGCGAGCGGAACCTCGAAATTCACTTCCTGGCCGATCTGGTTCTGCATGTCGATGCGCAACGTCGTGGCCTTCTTCAGACCGGTAATCGTGGCCTCGTTCAGCTCGCCCTCGACGAAGCAGCCCTGCGGCAGGCAGATCTGGAACCGCGCATTGACCGGCTGCGTGCCTTCTGCCGAGAACCGGATGCCCGGCTGGATCAGGAAGGTGAGCGGCACGAGAATCCGCACGAAGCGGCGCGGCTCTTCCTTGATCGAATAGACTGCTACCGCCATGACCGGCTGGTTGTTCTCGGCGACGAAGTCACGCGTCGTATAGCAGATCGTCTTGTTGACGGAGGGGTCAAGCCCGCAGACCTTGAGCCAGTCGGCCTGGTCCGGCGCAGCCTTCAGCGGAACCTTCACGGCCGGCGGTGCAGCCGGCGCGGCAGGAGCGGCGGGCTGTGCCGGAGCCGGCTGGGCCGGACGCGGAGCCTGGGCCGATGCCGGCAGGCTTGCGAGCCCCGCCAGGGCCATCGCCGCGAGGCTGGCAGACCGGGCCATGTTGCTCATCGATACCATCATTGTCCCATCCTTATCCGGGCTCGAATTCTCTCGCGCTCTCTAAGCGCCTTTCGGGCCTTTCCGCAAGTGCACGTATAGCGCAAGCCACGGGCTTGAAGCGCAAAACAAGGGCGTGCCGCTCAGGCCCGGGCCAGCGCACCGGCGGAAAGACCCTCGGCTGATCGGCCCGGATTGCGGCTGAAGATGGGCGATCCCGGCAATCTCCCCCGCCTGAGCCATGGTTTGGCGGCGCGCAGGGTCAGAATCCGCCGCTTCCCCATGGCGATGCGCGCTGGGGCTGCTATTTTCCCACCCATGGACACGCGGCGAATCATTCCCGGATCAGGCGCGCATACGGGCGCGCGCGGCCTGTTATGCGCACTCGTTGCCTGCGCCCTCGCGGCCCTTTGCTTCATTCCGCCTGCCCGCGCCGAGGAGGCTCCCCATCGCCACGGCCTCGCGATGCATGGCGAGCCCGCATTGCCCCCGGGCTTTGCGCATCTGCCCTATGCCAATCCCGCTGCACCCAAGGGCGGCGCGCTCCGCCTCGGCCTCGCCGGCTCGTTCGACTCGCTCAATACCATGGCGATCAAGGGCAATGCGCCGCAGGCGATGGTTCCCTATATCGTGCAACCGCTGATGATGCGTTCGGCCGACGAGCCCTTCACGCTTTACGGCCTGCTGGCGGAAACCGTCGCGGTGCCACCAGACCGCCGTTTCGTCGAGTTCCGCCTGAATCCGGCAGCGCGCTTCTCGGATGGCCGGCCGGTCACCTCGGCCGATGTCCTTTTCTCGTGGGACCTGTTCACCACGCGTGGTCGGCCGAATTACCGCACCAACAAGACCAAGGTCGCGAAGGTCGAGACGCCGGATGCCCGCACCATCCGCTTCACTTTCCATTCCGCCGGCGATCAGGAATTGCCGCTGATCCTCGCGATGATGCCGGTGCTTGCCGCCCATGCGACCGATCCTGAGAAGTTCGAGAATATGGGCTTCACGCCCTTTCTCGGCTCGGGCCCCTACCGGCTTGACGAGGTCGATCCCGGCACCCGCGTCAGCCTGAAGCGTCGGCAGGATTACTGGGCAAAGGACCTGCCTGTCCATCGCGGGCTCTACAATTTCGATACGATCAGCCTGGAATTCTTCCGCGATTCCAACACCCTGTTCGAAGCCTTCAAGACCGGCCTGCTCGACCTGCGCATCGAGACCGACCCGACGAAATGGCGCGAGGGCTATGCCATTCCCGCTGTCGAGGACGGGCGAATCCTGCGCGAGACGGTGCCGATCCGCGCCCCCAAGGGCATGACGGGCTTCATCTTCAACACGCGCCGCCCCGTTTTCACTGACCGGCGTATCCGCGAGGGGCTGTTCCATCTGTTCGATTTCGAATGGCTGAACCGCAACCTCTTTGCCGGCATCTACCGCCGCACCGGCAGCTTCTTCGACGAGAGCGAATTGTCCTTCCGCTCCGGCCCGGTCGATGCCCGCGAGGCGGCGATCCTCGGCGCCGCGCTCGATACGCTGCCGCCGGCAATCCGGAACGGCACGTGGCGCCCCCCGGTCATGGATGGCTCCGGCCGGGACAGGCAGGTCATGCGCAAGGCGGTCGAACGGCTGAACGAGGCCGGCTATGCGATCCGCGACGGGCGGATGGTCCAGCGAGAGACCGGGCAGCCGCTGACCTTCGAGGTCATGGTCACCACGCGCGAGAAGGAGCGGATCGCCCTCGCCTTTGCCGATACGCTCAAGCAGGTCGGCATCTTCCCCACAATCCGGCTGGTCGATTCCAGCCAGTACTGGTCGCGTGTCCGACAATTCCAGTTTGACATGATCATCGAGGGCTATGTCGTCGGCCCCTCGCCGGGGCAGGAGCAGGGTAACCGCTGGTCGAGCCGCGCCGCCGAGACGCCGGGTACGCTGAACTGGGCCGGCGTCCGCTCGCCGGATATCGACCGCGTCATCGCCAGCCTGCTGGCGGCCCGCAGCCGCGAGGATTTCGTGGCGTCGGTGCGCGCGCTCGACCGGCTGCTGGTGGCCGGCCACTACGTCCTGCCGCTCTACCATGTCTCCGATCGCTGGGTGGCGCGCTGGAAGCACATTTCCCGACCGGCAACCACGGCCGCCTACGACTTCCTGCACGACAGCTTTTGGTTAACGCCGAATCACTAGACTGACTTGGCACGTTTTTCGAAGAGCGTCCCCAGACGCCCGGAGCCCCGGCATGGACCGCACGACTGAACCCGCGCTGCTGCCCCCCTGGAATGACATCACCCTGCCTTCCCTGCTGATCCGGCAGGCGGCGGAGGAACCGGATGCCGTCTTCTGGAGCGACTGCCCCGGGCGCGAAGCCTGGAACGGAGTTGAGCCGCGCCATCTCACCGCCGCCAATGCGCTGGCCTGCACGCGGTTCCTCGCGGCGCAACTCTCCACCCTCGGCGTGCAGCGCGGCGACACGGTGCTGCTCCTGCTCGCCAATATCGTCGAATTCCCGATGGCGGTCATGGCCTGCGCCATGGCCGGCGCGGTGCCACTCATCATGCCGGTTGACGAGAAGATCGAGACGCTCCGGGCCGCCGCCGAGAAGCTTGGCGTAACAACCATCCTCACTGTGGCGCTGGTCGGTGACGTGGCGATCGGCGACAAGGCCCGCCAGGTCGCGGCAAAGGTGCTGACCATCCGCTGCGTTGCCGGCTTCGGGTTCGACCTGCCCGATGGCGTGGTGTCGCTCGAAGGCTGGTCTGACGAGGATATCATGCCGGCCGAACCGCTGGAGCCTGCCCCCGGCGATATCGCCCTCGTCACCATGATGCGGGCCGAAGGGCTGCTGGTGCCGGCGCGGCGCAGCCATGCCCAGCTCATTGCTGAAGCGCTCGCCGTTCAGGCCAGCCTCGGAGGGGCAGATTTCGGCACGCTCGTCAGCCTGCTCCATCCCGGCAGCGCAGGCAGTTTCGCCGGCAGCCACGGGCTGTCCCTCGTTTCGGGTCGCCCGCTGGGCCTGGTGGGGCCCTATGCCCGCGAAGCCCTGCGCGGCCAGTTGAACCATGCGGAAGCGCCGTTGCTGCTGGTGCCCGGCCATTTCTTCACACGCGGCGAGGCTGCAGCCTTCGAGGCGCTGGAAAGCATTCCGATGATCGCCTTCTCCCGGCGCGGCGATACCGAGGCGCTGGCACCCCTGCCGGCCAAGGCCCTGGCCCGGATCATCGCCGTCGACGAGCGCGCCATTCTGGCCCTGCCCTCCGATGCCGCTGCGGTCGAAACGCTCGCAGCCGGCCAGCCTGCCCATCCGCACAAGGGCCTTCTGCCGTCGAGCGCGCTCTGGCTCGGCACCACGGAAAGCGGCGACTGGCTCGGCTTCGGCGCCGCCCGGATCGGCGAGCCGGCTTCCGGTTCGGCCAGCCAGGCGGCCTGAAGGTTTCGGGCCGCCTGAGCCCTATTTGCGCTTCTCGGCGATGCGGGCAATGTCCTGCATCAGTTTGCGCGTCGCTTCCAGCCGCACCACCGGATCCTCGAACGCGCCGGCAAAGACGATCTTCATGTCCGGCCGGACCTTCGCCGTCGTGCCCTTTTCCGCGACATACTGGACGAGGCCGTTCGGATTGGCGAAGGCATTGTCCCTGAAGGCGATGATGATGCCCTTCGGCCCGGCATCAACCTTCTCGACATGGGCGCGGCGGCAGAGCAGCTTGATCGCGACGATCTTCATCAGCTGGCCGATTTCCGGCGGCAGCGGGCCGAACCGGTCGATCAGTTCTGCGGCGAATCCCTCGATATCGCCGTCATTCTCTACCTGCGAAAGCCGACGATAGAGCGCCATGCGCAGGTCGAGATCGGCGATGTAATCCTCCGGAATGAGCACCGGCGTGCCGATGGCGATGGTCGGCGACCACGCCTCCTCTTCCGGCAACTCGATCCCCGCCTTGAGGGCGGCCACCGCCTCTTCCAACATCTGCTGGTAGAGTTCGTAGCCGACTTCCTTGATATGGCCGGATTGCTCGTCGCCCAGCAGGTTGCCGGCGCCGCGGATATCGAGATCGTGGCTGGCAAGCTGGAATCCGGCCCCCAGCGTATCTAGCGAATGCAAGACCTTGAGCCGGCGCTCGGCATTGGCGGTCAGGGTGCGGTTGACCGGCAGCGTGAACAGCGCATAGGCCCGCGTCTTCGACCGTCCGACGCGCCCGCGCAACTGGTAGAGCTGGGACAGGCCGAACATGTCGGCGCGATGCACGATCAGGGTGTTGGCGGCGGGAATATCGAGACCGGATTCGACAATCGTGGTCGAAAGCAGCACGTCGAACTTGCCGTCATAGAAATCGCTCATCACGGATTCGAGATCTGTAGCGGACATCTGGCCATGGCCGATGCCGACCCGCACTTCCGGCACATCCTTCTCGAGGAAGGCCTTCACCTCGGCGAGATCGTCGATCCGCGGCACGACATAGAAGGATTGCCCGCCGCGATAGCGCTCGCGCAACAGCGCCTCGCGCACGACCAGCGGGTCGAACGGAGTGACGAAACTGCGCACGGCCAGCCGGTCAACCGGCGGCGTGGCGATGATCGAGAGTTCGCGCACGCCGGTCATGGCCAGTTGCAGCGTCCGGGGGATCGGCGTCGCGGACAGCGTCAGCACATGGACCTCGGCGCGCAGTTCTTTCAGCCGCTCCTTTTGGGCCACGCCGAAATGCTGCTCCTCGTCAATGATGACAAGACCGAGATCCTTGAAATGGTTGCCCTTTCCGAGCAGGGCATGGGTGCCGACCAGGATATCCACCGTGCCGTTGGCCATTTCCTCGCGGGTCTTCTTCAGGTCCGCCGCAGTCACCAGCCGCGAAGCCTGCGCGATCCGCAGCGGCAGGCCGGCAAAACGGTTCTGGAACGTGCGGAAATGCTGCCGCGCGAGCAGGGTTGTCGGCACGATCACCGCGACCTGCTTGCCCGACATCGCCACCACGAAGGCGGCACGCAACGCGACTTCGGTCTTCCCGAACCCGACATCGCCGCAGACCAGCCGGTCCATCGGCCGGCCCGAGCCGAGATCGTCGATCACGGCATCAATGGCATTCTGCTGGTCCTCGGTCTCGTCGAAGGGGAACCGCGCGACGAATTCCTCGTAGAGCCCTTCCGGCGGCACCAGCCGCGGCGCCTCGCGCGTGAGCCGCTGCGCCGCGATCTTGATCAGCCCCCGCGCCATGTCGCGGATGCGCTGCTTCAGCTTCGCCTTGCGGGCCTGCCAGGCGCCGCCCCCCAGCCGGTCGAGCGTGGCATCGGTATCCTCCGAGCCATAGCGCGTCAGCAGCTCGATATTCTCGACCGGCAGGAACAGCTTGTCCCCGCCCGCATAATGGATCTCGAGGCAATCATGCGGTGCGCCGGCCGCGGTGATCGTCTTCAGCCCGATGAATCGCCCGATGCCGTGATCGACATGGACCACGACATCGCCAGCCTTCAGGCTGGTGAGTTCGGTGATGAAGTCCTTCGCGCGCTTCTTGCTGCGCTTCGGCCGCGTCAGCCTTTCGCCGAGCAGGTCCTCCTCGGAGAGCAACACGAAATCCGGTGTCTCGAAACCTTCCTGCAAGGCAATGGTGAGGAGCCCGGCTTCGCCCTCCGGCAGATCCTTGAGATCGTTCAGCGATCCGAGCACCCGCTGCTTCGCGAGGCCATGATCGGCCAGCACGCCGCCCAGCCGGTCCCGTGCGCCGTCGCTGCCGGCAGCGAAAACGATCCGGCGGCCATCCTTTGCCCGCGCCAGCGCGTGGTCCACCGCTGCCTGGAAGACATTCGCTTCCGGATTGGTGCGTTCCGGCGCGAAATCCCGCCCGCGATGCGTCCGGGCGGAAAAGATCGTCTTGCCCCCGGCCGATTCCATGGTGAAGGGCGAAACCTCGATCGCCGCGCCGCGCAACGTCTGCCATTCCTCGCGGCTGCGATAGAGCAGGCCCGGCGGCAGCGGGCGATAGGGCACGGAATGTCCGTCTTCCTGCGTTGAACGGCGCGCCTCGTAATAATCCTCGATCTGGCTCAGCCGCTCCTGCGCCGCGCCATCGGCCTGTGCGTCAAGCACGAAGACCGTGCCGGGCAGATAGGCCTCGATCGGATCGAGCCCCGCATGGAACAGCGGCAGCCAATGCTCCATCCCGATATGCTTGCGACCTTCGCTGATATGCTCGTAAAGCGTGTCGCCGCGCAGATTGGCGCCGAATTGCGTCAGATATCCCTGCCGGAACCGCTTGATCGCCTCGGATGTGAGCTGGAACTCGCTCATCGGCACCATTTCCAGCGCGCGGAGCTGGGCGGAAGAGCGCTGCGTCTCCGGGTCGAAACTGCGGATGGATTCCAGCGTGTCGCCGAAAAAGTCGAGCCGGACCGGCTCGGCAAAACCCGGCGGGAAAAGATCGACAATCCCGCCGCGCAGCGCATATTCGCCGACATCGCGCACGGTGGAACTGCGCTGGTAGCCATTCGCCTCCAGCCAGCCCGTGATCTCGCCGAGATCGATGGCATTGCCTGGCGCAGCCGAAAAGCTCTGCCGGGCCACGAAAGCTGCCGGCGGCAGCTTCTGCAGCACGGCATTGACCGTGGTGACGAGCACGCGCGGCCGCGCGCCTCCGCGCGAACGGACGAGCCGCGCCAGGCATTCCATGCGCCGCGCGACAAGGCTCGCATTCGGCGAGGCGCGGTCATAGGGTTGGCAATCCCAGGCCGGGAGCGAGAGCACCTCGATTTCCGGTGCAAAAGCCTGCAGGGCGCCCTGCACTTCCGCCTGCCGCAGCCCGTCCCGGGCAACGAAGGTCATCAGCGCGGGCGCCTCGATGCCGCGGGCGAAGCGCAGGCGCGCCAGTTCGGCCAGAACCAGCCCAGCCGCGCCATCCGCCACATCCGCAAGCAGGACAGGCGAAGCCTTCTGGAGGGCATGGTCGAGGCCAGCCTGGACGAGCGGTGGAAACAGCATACGAATCAACTCGATAGGATCGGGCGCCGGAAGGGTATGCCCTCAGTGCCGGTCAGAGATCGATCGGCTTGTCATGGGTGTGATACGCCTTCAGGCCCCGGAAGACCGGCGTATCGTAATTCTCTGGCACCGGTTCGCCCTGCGCGATCCACGAGAAAAGATCGCGGTCGGGCACCTCGATCAGCGCCTCGAACAGGTCCATCTCGCCCTCGGTCAGCGTCTCGATGACGGATTCGGCATAGCGGCCCATCAGCAGGTCCATCTCGCGCGTGCCGCGATGCCAGGCACGGAACAGCAGACGCTTGCGGCGCGGTTCGAGGCCCGCAGTGGAACGGGAAAGGCCGGTCATGGCGGCTCCGGGAGGGTTCGGTCGGAAAACACCGTCCGAATGAAGGGGGAAGCCAGGCGAAGTCAAGCCGTTTCCGCAGGGCTGCGACGGCATGGGCCGGGCCGCCCCCTTCTCGCCGGTCCTTGGCCCCGGCACCGCCTTGGTCTATCGGAAAGGGATGCGCCCGAAGGAACTCGATCCCTATTTCAGCCTGGTCACGCGGCTTCCGGGCATCGGCCCGAAACTGGCGCCGCTCTATGATACGCTGCTCCGCCGGAACGGACAGCCGGCGCGCCTGCTGGATCTGGCACTGCATCTGCCGGTGGATCTGATCGACCGTTCGCTTTCCCCTTCGATCCGCGCCATGCCGAACGAGGGCATCGTTACTTTCCAGGCGGTCGTCGAGGCCCACAAGCCGCCCCCGCCCGGGCGCGCCCGGGCGCCCTTCCGTGTGATCGTCGGCGACGAGACCGGCGATGTCACGCTTGTCTTCTTCCGGCTGCCGAAAGCGCAGATCGAACAGATGCTGCCTATCGGCGCCAGCCGGGTGATTTCCGGCCGGGTCGAGCTGTTCGACGGGCTCCGCCAGATCGCCCATCCCGACCGGATCCTGCCGCCGGATCGCTTCTCGCCGGACACCGCCTTCGAGCCGGTCTATCCGCTGACGGAGGGCCTTTCCTCGAAGCGCGTGCAGAATGCTGCTTTGGCCGCGCTGGAACGCCTGCCTGCCCTGCAGGAATGGCACGATCCCTCACTCGCCGGGCGCTTCGGCTGGCCGGCCTTCCGCGAGGCTCTGCAAGCCCTGCACCAGCCACGCCAGCCGGCGGATCTCGACCCGCAGAGCCTCGCCTATCGCCGCCTCGCCTATGACGAGTTCCTCGCCGGCCAGCTTGCCCTGCAGATGGTGCGCGCCCGCCAGCGGGGCCCGCGCGGGCGGGCGCTGAGAGGCGATGGCCGCCTGCGCGAGCGTATCCTCGCCGCCCTGCCCTATGCGCTGACCGGCGCGCAGAGCCGCGCCCTTGCCGAGATCGAGGCCGATCTCGCCGAGCCCGAGCGGATGCTCCGCCTGCTCCAGGGCGATGTCGGCGCCGGCAAGACCATCGTCGCACTGCTCGCTATGGCGATGGCGGTCGAGGCCGGCGCGCAGGCAGCCATGATGGCACCGACGGAAATCCTCGCCCGCCAGCACGCCGAGCGCCTCGCCCCTCTGGCTGACGCCGCCGGGATCCGCCTCGCCCTGTTGACCGGCCGGGCCGGCAGCGCCGAAAGGCAGGCCGTTCTGGCCGGGCTCGCCTCCGGGACGATCCAGATCGTCGTCGGCACCCATGCCCTGTTCCAGGACGATGTCGCCTTCGCCGATCTCGGCCTCGCGATTGTCGACGAGCAGCACCGTTTCGGCGTCCATCAGCGCCTTGCCCTCGCACGGAAGGGCGAGGCAGTCGACCTGCTGGTCATGACCGCCACCCCGATCCCGCGGACGCTCGTCCTCGGCTATTTCGGCGATCTCGATGTCTCGGTGCTCGACGAGAAGCCGCCGGGCCGCAAGCCAATCGACACGCGCCTCGTCAGCCAGGACCGGCTGGCCGAGATGGTCGGCGGCATCGGCCGCGCCATTTCCGGCGGCGCGCGCGTCTACTGGGTCTGCCCGCTGGTCGGCGAAAGCGAGAAGCTCGATCTTGCCGCTGCCGAGGAGCGTTTCGAGGATCTTGACCGCCATTTCCCCGGCAAGGTCGGGCTGGTTCACGGCAAGATGCCAGGCGCCTCGAAGGACGAGACCCTTGCCCGCTTCGCCCGGGGCGATCTTTCCGTTCTCGTCGCCACCACGGTGATCGAGGTCGGCGTCGATGTGCCCGAGGCGACGATCATGGTGATCGAGGAGGCGCAGCGCTTCGGCCTCGCCCAGCTGCACCAGTTGCGCGGCCGCGTGGGTCGCGGAGGCGATAAATCGACCACGATCCTGCTCTATCGCGGGCCGCTCTCGGAAACCGCGCGCGCCCGGCTGGAAATCCTCCGTCAGACCGAGGACGGCTTCCGGATCGCCGAAGAGGACCTCCGCCTGCGCGGCGAGGGCGATGTCCTCGGCACCCGGCAATCCGGCGTGCCAGGCTTCCGGATCGGCCGGCTCGATCTCCATCAGGACTTGCTGAAGATGGCCCGCGATGACGCCATCCTTGCCTTGCAGCGCGATCCCGGGCTCGACACACCGCGCGGCGCCGCGTTGCGGATGCTGCTCTACCTGTTCGAACGTGACGAGGCGATCCGCCTGATGAATGCGGGCTGAGCCGGCTCAGGACGCTTCGGGCGGCGGCAGCGTCGGCGGCTTCTTCCGGCGACCCGAAGCCTTCAGACGTTCCACGGCCTCGATCGCTGCATTGCGCGGCTCCTCGTCGCCGGGCCGCAGCAGGCCGAGCGACATCACGATCTTTGCAGCATCATCGACCGAAATCGGCACCTCGACCACGCGGCTCTTGGCGACATAGAAGAAAAAGCCCGTTGTCGGGTTGGGCGCGCAGGGCAGGAAAACCGAGATGAATTCCTCTTCCGGTGGCAGGCCACCTTCGATATCGGGAATCGGCGGCGTGGAGAGAAACACGATCGACCAGCAGCCCGGTGCCGGATATTCAACCAGCCCGACGGTGCGGAACGACGTGCCGCTCTGCGAGAAGATCGTCTCGAAAATCTGCTTCGTCGAGCGGTAGAGCCCGCGCACGACCGGCATTCGGGCCAGCAACGTCTCGCCGAAATCCAGTAGCGTCCGGCCGACAAGGTTGGCGGTGAGAAAGCCCAGCATTGTCAAGCCGATGACGAGCACCAGGATCCCGAAACCGGGAATCGCGAAGGGCAGATAGGTTTCCGGCAGATAGATCTGCGGAATGATCGGCTTCACCCAGCCATCGACCCAGTTGATGATCCAGAACGACAGATAGATGGTGATGACGACCGGGCCGCTGACGACGATCCCGGTGAGGAAATAGTTCCGCAAGCGCTGACCCGCAGTCAGCCTCTTGGCGCTGCTCGACAACGGCGCGTCAGGGTCAGGCATCAATCCGCTCATGGCTCATCGCTTCCGGCTCATGTCTTGCGACGTTTCGCCATCACGTCAAGCACAAGCCGTGCCGCTTTCTCGCTCGGGCCTGCCCCGTCATCGCGCATGCGCTGCTCCAGCCGGGCGAAAGCCTCGATCTGCGCGGCCCGGGCGGGCGTTTCATCGACAAGCGCCAGCACAGCCGGTGCCAACCGGGCGGCCATGGCCTCCTCCTGCAGGAATTCCGGCACTGCCCGCTCGTCGAGAATCAGATTGGGCAGGATCACCGACGGCACCTTGATGAGGCGCCGGGCGATGAAGGCTTCCCATGCCGCCACGCGGTAGGCCGCAACCGTGGGGATGCCGGCCAGCGCAAGTTCGAGGGTCACCGTGCCGGAAGCCGCGAGCGCAACCCGCGCCTCCCGGAAGGCCGCACGTTTGGCCACGTCATCGGCGATGACCTCGATCGGCAGGTTGGCTGCTTCGATCCGGCGGCGCACCTCCGGCTCGAGGCGCTTCAATGTCGGCAGCACCCAGCGCAAACCTGGCCGCTGCCTCAATGAATCGCGGACTGTCTCAAGAAAGACCGGCAGGAGGTGGTGCAATTCCGCATGTCGTGAACCCGGCAGCAGCAGTGCCAGCGCCCGCCCTGCATCCGCCCGCACGGCAGCCTCCGTTTCATCCCGCGGACGGTATTCGCCGAGCCGTTCGATCAGCGGATGCCCGACATAATGGCCGACAGGGCCGCCGAGCCGCGCCAGAGCCGCCGGCTCGAAAGGCAGCAGGCAGAGAATGTCGTCGATATAGGGTTTCATGGCCGGCGCGCGGCCAGGCCGCCAGGCCCAGACGCTCGGGCACACCCAATGGACAATCGGGATGGCCGGCGCCCCGGCCCGGACGCGGCGCGCGACACGCTTGCAGAAATCCGGGGAATCGATGGTCAGAACGAGATCCGGCTTCCAGGCGATGATGCTCTCCGCCGTCTCGCGGATCCGCCGCATCAGAAGCGGCAGCCGCCGGATGACGGGGCCGAGCCCCATCACCGCGATATCCGCCTGATCGAAAAGGCTTTCCAGCCCGGCCGCCTTGAGCACCGGCCCACCAACGCCCCGCGCCTCGACCGGAATACCGCGCTCCGCCAGCGCCTTCAGCAGGCTGGCGCCCAGCTCATCCCCCGAAGCCTCGCCGGCGACGATGGCGATGCGCAACGGCGCCATCGGGCTCAACTGGCCGGCTCGTTCGTCCGGACATCCCGCGGCGTGCAGATCGAGCGATCGCCACCCTCGCGGATGAAATCGAGAATCTCATGCACGAGGGGATGCGCATCGAACTCGCTCGCCACATCCTCGACGCGCTCCTTCAGTGTGCCTTCCGGTGCGAAAAGCAGGCGATAGGCCCGCCTGAGTTCATGAACCTGTTCGAGCGAGAAGCCGCGCCGCTTCAGGCCAACGATGTTGAGGCCCGAAAGCATGGCAGCCCGGCTTTCACCGACAGCCATGCCATAGGGGATCACGTCATTCCCGACGCCGGACATCGCGCCGACAAAGGCATGGTCGCCCAGCCGCACGAACTGGTGCACGCCCGCCCCGCCGCCG
This sequence comes from Rhabdaerophilum sp. SD176, assembly GCF_030143245.1. GTDB lineage: Bacteria > Pseudomonadota > Alphaproteobacteria > Rhizobiales > Beijerinckiaceae > Rhabdaerophilum. Next base: position 325,867 of record NZ_JARJNS010000001.1, read on the forward strand.
ATGATGACATAATCACCGACGCGGCAATGTCCGGCCAGCATCACATTATTGGAGAAGATGACATGGTTGCCGACAATGCAATCATGCGCGACATGGCTGTAGGCGAGGAAGGTGCAGTTATCGCCAACCTTGGTCAGCGATCCGCCACCGCCCGTGCCGGGATTCATCGTCACGCCCTCGCGGATCGTGCATCGGGCCCCGATCTCCAGCCGCGTGATCTCGCCCTTGAACTTGAGGTCCTGCGGCTCATGACCGAGGGAGGCAAACGGGAAGACCCGCGTGCCGGCGCCGATGGTCGTATGCCCGGCAATCGCCACATGGCTCTTCAGTTCGACGCCATCGCCAAGTTCGACATGCGGCCCCACCACACAGAACGGGCCGATCTTGACATCGGCACCGAGCTTTGCGGCAGGATCGATGATCGAGGAAGGATGAATGCTCACGAAACCCGGTACTCCTCAGTCAATCACGATCATGGCGCCGAGTTCGGCTTCAGCCACAAGCTGGCCTTCTACCTTGGCCTCGCCCTTGAACCACCACATATTGCGCCGGCGATTGAGCCGCGTCATGTGATATTCGAGCCGGTCGCCCGGGACGACGGGCTTGCGGAACTTGCACTTGTCGACGGTCATGAAATAGACGACCTTCGCCCGGCCGCCGGCCTCGCCGGAAGCAACGCAGGCCGCCCCGGCCGTCTGGGCCATCCCTTCGACGATCAGAACCCCCGGCATGACCGGCTGACCCGGAAAATGGCCGAGAAAATGCGGTTCGTTGAACGTCACGTTCTTCACACCGACGATCTTCGCCGTTCCTTCCATATAGGTGATCTTGTCCACCATCAGGAAGGGATAGCGATGCGGCAGGCATTCCATCAGCTTGAGGATGTCCAGCGTCTGGATCTCGCGCGGCTGGGCCCCGTCGGCAGGCACGGCAATCTCGCTCATCAGTCAATTCTCCGGTCATCAAACCGCGGGCGGCCCTGAGGCCGTTCACACCGCGTCCTTAGTCCTGGCCGGACTTCTGTCCCTTATCGGGGCGCGATGCAAGCTTGCCGAGCGTGGCAACCTCACGAAAATGCTGCTTGGCGGGTTTGGCCGGGATGCCGAAAAACTTCTGCCCGGCCGGAATATCCGTCATCACGCCGGATTTCGCTCCGACCTGCGCCGCCATGCCGATCTTGAGATGGCCCGCCACCCCCACCTGCCCGGCGAGGACGACATAATCCTGCAGAACGGTCGAGCCGGAAATGCCGACCTGCCCGACAATCACGCAATGCCGGCCGATCTGAACATTATGGCCAATCTGGACGAGATTATCGATTTTCGTCCCCTCGCCGATGATCGTGTCCCGGTTTGCGCCGCGATCGATCGTCGTGTTGGCGCCGATATCGACATCGTCCTGCAGGATGACGCGGCCGATCTGCGGCACCTTGAGATGTCCCTGCGGGCCCATCGCGAAGCCGAACCCGTCCTGCCCGATCCGGGCGCCGGCATGGATGATGACGCGGTTGCCGATCAGCGAATGAACGATCGTGGCGGAAGGCCCGATGGCGCAATCCCGCCCGATCCGCACACCCGGGCCGATCACCGCATTGGCGGCGATGATCGTGCCACGGCCAATCTCCGCGCCAGCGCCGATCACCACACCGGGATCGACAACAACGCCGGATTCAAGCTTCGCATCGGGATGCACGAAGCAACCGGGCGCCACGCCACGGCTGTTGAAGATCGGCTGCGGTCGCTGCGCCGCCGGAAACATCAGCGCCGCTGCCTTCGCGAAGGCGCGATACGGCTCAGGCGTGACAAGGGCCACGCAACCGGCAGCCAGCGAATCGGCAAAGCGCGGCGAGATCAAGCAGGCAGAAGCCCGCGTCTCGGCGGCAAAACGGGCATAGGAGGGGTTATCGAGGAAGGCAAGGGCCCCGGTTTCGGCGCTTTCGAGCGGAGCGATACCGGTCAGCGCACTGTCCGGATCACCGCCGCCGGCCAGCTTGGCCCCTGTCGCTTCCGACAGCTGGCGCGGTGTAACCGGTGCGGGTGAGGAAAAGAACTGGACGCTCGACATCATGAAAAGGCGGGCCGGAGCCCGCCTGTTTCCTCAGAACCGGGCGCCGCCGGAGAACCGGAACGCCTGAAGGCGGTCGCCGGCAGGACCACGCACCCGCGTGAGCGCATAGGCATAGTCGATCCGGATCGGGCCGAGCGGCGAGTTCCAGAGCACGCCGGCACCAATCGACGAGCGGATCTTCGATTCGTCCCGGACATCCAAGCATTCCGACTGGAAGCGGGTATTGCCCGGGTCAACGCACTGCGAGCCCGGCGTCCCATTGACTTCGAATACACGGCGCCCCTTGTATCCGAACAGGGTACCGGCATCGGCGAAGACCGCGCCGCGCAGGCCGAATTCCTTGGGAATGCCGAAGATCGGGAAGGTAACTTCCGCCGTCGCACCGAAATAGGTCGTGCCGCCAACCGAATTGGCCGACGAGTCGCCGCTCCGGTCACGCGGGCCGATACCCGAAGGCGCGAAGCCGCGGACAAGGTCCGGACCCATGTAGAAATGGTCAAGAACACGGAGCCGCTGGTCACCATAAGCGAACATGTGGCCGCCCTGCAGCTTGACCATACCGATCACGTCGTCCCAGAGCGTCTGGTAATAACGGGCCGACGCGACGGCGCGGACGAAGCGGGAATCGCCGCCGAGGCCGGCAATTTCCGGCTTCAGTTCAGCGAAAGTGCCCTGCGTCGGGTTCTGGTTGTTGTCCAGCGTGTTGTAGGCGAGTGTCAGGCCGACGAGCGAGGTTACCGTGCTGCCACGCGCTTCCTTGATCGCCACCGAGGCTTCGCCATCCGAGACGCAGGTATTGGACAGGGCCGGCGCGAAGGGCAAGCCATCGCAGTTATTGTACGGATAGGTTGCCGAGTTCGGGATCTTGATCCGCTGCTGATAAAGCGAATAGCGCGCGCCAATCGAGATTTCCTCGGTCAGCGGAATGCCGGCACGCAGCGTGAAACCGGTATTCCGCGCCTGATAGCGCGAGAAACTGGTCACATCGTTAAACTTCGTAAAGATGTCGAAGCCTGCCGCGATACGCTGGCCAAGGAAGAACGGCTCGGTGAAGGAAAACTCGCCGCCGCGCGACTTCTGCCCGTTCGAGACCGAGATGCGGACAAACTGGCCGCGTCCCTGGAAGTTGGTTTCCTGCAACGACGCTTCGGCGAGGAAGCCTTCCGAAGTCGAGTAGCCGCCGGCGATCGAGAAGCTGCCTGTCGCCTGGTCCTCGACATCGACATTGACGATCACGCGATCCGGTGCAGAGCCCGGCTCGTTGGTGATCCGGATCGTCTTGAAGAACCCGAGATTCCGCAGCCGGCGTTCGGCACGGTCAATGGCCGCCTTGTTGTAGGCATCGCCCTCGCCAATATCGAATTCGCGGCGGACCACGTAGTCCCGCGTGCGGGTGTTGCCGCGCACGACGATCCGCTCGACATAGACGCGTGGCCCCTGCTCGACCGAGTAGACAATCTTCACGGTACGGGAAGCCGGGTCACGATCGCCGCGCGGACGAACCTGCGCGAAAGCGTAGCCACGCTGGGCGACTTCGCGGCTGATCGCGTCGACGGATTTCTCGACTTCCTCGGCATTGTAGGTCTGGCCGGCTCGGGTGCGGACCGAGCTGCGCAGACGCTGCGTATCGACATCGGCGATCTGCGATTCGACCTCGGCACTGGCCACGGTGTACCGATCGCCCTCTTCCATCACGATCGTGATGACGTAGCCTTTCCGCGCGGCGTCGAGTTGGGCGTCTGACGAGATGATGCGGAAATCGGCATAACCGTTCTTCAGGTAGAAGCGGCGGATCGCCTCGAGATCGGCCGCGATGCGGTCCGGATCATAGATGTCCGTGCTCTTGAGGAAGCTGAGGAAATTCGACTCGGTCGTCTGCATGACGCCCTTGAGCTTCCAGTTCGAGAACGCCTGGTTGCCCTGGAAAACGATCGCCGTAACGCCAGTCTTGTCGCCTTCACGGATCGAGAAGGTCACATCGATCCGGCCATCGGCCTGCGTGGTAACCTGCGCGTTCACATCGGCGGCGGCACGGCCCTGCCGGGCATAGATCTCGCGAATGCGCGCGACGTCCTGGTCAACCATCGACTGGCTGAACGGCCCGCGTGAACGCGTCTGGACCTCGCCGACAAGAATTTCGGTCTTTACCTTGGAATTGCCCACGAAAGTGACGCGGTTGATGAGCGAGTTCTCGACGACCTGCACGACGATGCCGTTGCCGGCACGACGGATGCGGACATCCGAGAAGAGGCCTGTCGCGAAGAGATCCTTGATGCCCTGGTCGATTCGGGCGGGCGTGTAGCTTTCGCCCGGGGCCAGCGTCAGGAAGGAACGAATCGTCTCCGTCTCGACCCGCTTGTTGCCCTGCACCGAGATCGACTGCGCCGCAGCGGGAGAAACCGCCGAGAAAGCAATGAACAAGGCTGCGAAGGCGAGGAGGACACGCCGAACGACCGCATTCATGCTGCTGCCAACAGAAAAACCAGACATCCCGTCCACTACCCCAATTCTTCGACCGCCCCCGCAGAAACGCCTGAAAACGCCCGCGAAAAGAACGGCATGTACCGCAGGATACATCACCACCGGTCTTTGCTTCTAGCCAATCATCCCGGCAATGCAACCGAGAAGACCAGCTTGGTTACGATTTCCTAACCGGCGTGGTCGCGGCGCAACGCTTTCGCGCCGCGCCGTGATTCGTGCCGGGGAACTGTGCCAAACGCGCTCAGAAAGCAAGTCCTGTCAGATGGATGATGTCGTTCCATGTCGAGAACAGCATCAGCATGATGACCAGCGCGAAGCCCAGCCGGAAGCTGATTTCCTGCGCCCGAGGGCTGATCGGCCGGCCAAAGGTTGCCTCGATCGCATAGAAGACGAGATGGCCGCCATCGAGCATCGGCACCGGCAGAAGGTTGATCAGGCCGATCGAGATTGACAGGATTCCCGCCAGCATGAAGAGCGGCCCGAGGCCTGATTCCGCGACCTTGCCCGAGATATAGGCGATCCGCGTGGGGCCGCTGAGCTGGTCGGCCTTCTCGCGCCCGGCGAAGAGCCCGGCCACATAGGCACCGGTGCGGTCGATCACGAAGACGATCTCCTGCACCGCAGTCTGGGCGGCCTCGACCGGCCCGAATTTCTTCAGGAAATGGTGCTCGGCATCGCGCGAGCCGACAAAGCCCATCACCGGCCGGCGATCCGTGCCGAGAATGGTCTTGCGGGAATAGATGGTCGGCGTGCCGACGAGTTCGATCTCACGCGATTCGCGCTGGACCAGGAAGGTCAGCGTATCGCCCTCGCTCACCGACACCCGGCGGGCGACGTCATCGAAGCTCTGGACCTTGCGTCCATTGATCGAGAGGACCCGGTCGCCGGGCTTGAACCCGGCGGCCGCGGCCGGGGAATTCTCGTTCACGCCGGCAATGATCGGCTCGACCAGCGTCCGGCCCAGCAGCATGAAGCAGCTGGTGAAGATCACGAAGGCCAGCAGGAAATTCGCCAGCGGCCCCGCAGCGACGATTGCGGCGCGGGCCGCAACGGATTTGTGCGGAAAGGCATCCTGCCGGTCTGCCTCGGTCATGGCAGCGGCAGCCTCATGGTCGGGCGCGGAGGCAGCATTCGCATCTCCCTTGAACCGGACATAGCCACCAAGCGGGATGGCCGAGAGTGCCCATTCCGTGCCCTTGCGGTCATAGAACCGGGCGACGCGCGGGCCGAAGCCGAGGGAGAATGTCTCCACCTTCACGCCGAGCCAGCGGCCGACGAGGAAATGCCCCATCTCGTGCACGAAGACCACGAGGGCCAGCACGAAGAGAAACGGCAGGAGATAGCCGAGAAACGCCGAAAACCAGGTCAATCCAACACCGAGAACGTCAGGCAAGGGGCACCTCTGAACACTGGCGAACGGCCAGAAAAGCTTAATAATCTGTTAACAGGGGTGCCATCCCGTTGCGGCAAACACAAGGCAACTGCGAAGCCTTTCGTGCGCCATGGTTAAGCGCAGGCGCCTACCATTCGAGCAACCCGGATGCCGCAGCGGAAAACCCGGCATGGAGGATGCCGATCAGGGCCGCCACTGCCGCCGCCACAAGGAACCCGTCGAGCCTGTCCATGAACCCGCCATGGCCGGGAATGAGCTGGCCCGAATCCTTGACCGCGAAATGGCGCTTGAACGCTGATTCGAACAGGTCGCCGCCCACCGAGGCCAGCGAGAGCAGGGCTGCAAGCCCGGCATGGATCCACCCAACGTTCAGCCCGGCCAAAGCGAGCAGGGCAAGGCCGGCCACCGTGCCGCCCGCAACCCCGCCGATCATGCCGGACCAGGTCTTTTTCGGCGAGATCCGCGGGGCCAGTTTCGGCCCGCCGAAGGTGCGCCCGGCGAAATAGGCCAGCACATCCGTGGCCCAGACAATCGCGAACAGGAAGAGCACGGCCACGAAACCGAGGCGGTCATCGCTCCTGAGCAGCCACATCGAGACGAAGAGCGCCAGTGCATAGGCGATGCCGGAAACGGCCCAGACCAGCCGACCCGGCTTGCTCCAGACGATCTTGAGCCACTCGACCAGCACCAGCCCGGCCAGCGTGCCCCAGACAATCACGAAAACGGCGCCGCCCCACCAGGCACTGGCCAGCGCCATGCCCGCAAGGATGACAGCGGAGACGACCCGCAATCCCAGCTCACCCATATGCCGCCCCGCCTCCCCGCTGCGACCGCCCTGCCCGGCTTTTTCTTTTTCTAGATCCCGCCGAAGCGGCGCTGCCGCTGGCTGAATTCCCGCAAGGCAGCATCCAGCGCGGCCGCATCGAAATCCGGCCAGAGCGCGGGCGTGAAGACCAGTTCGGTATAGGCACTCTGCCAGAGCAGGAAATTCGAGATGCGCTGTTCGCCGCTGGTCCGGATCAGCAGATCGGGATCGGGAATGCCGCTCGTGTCAAGCGCGGCGGAAACCGTCGCCTCGGTGATCGCCGAGGGTTCGAGCCGACCGGCCGCAACCTCGGCTGCGAGATGCCGCGCCGCCCGCACCAGTTCGGCGCGCGCGCCGTAATTGAAGGCGATGACGAGGGTGAGCCCGGTATTCGCAGCGGTCGTATCCTGCGCCTCATTGAGTATCCGAAGGATATCCGGCGCCAGCCCCTCGCGCTCGCCGATCACCCGGATCCGGACATTCTGCCGGTTGAGCGTCGCCAGATCGCTGCGGACAAAGAACCGGAGCAGGCGCATCAGTTCGCCGACTTCCTCGGCGGGCCGTGTCCAGTTCTCGGTCGAGAAGGAGAACAGGGTAAGAAAGGCAATGTTGCGCTCGATGCAGGCCTTGACGAGGCGGCGGACCGCCTCGAGCCCGGCCCGGTGCCCGGCGAGCCGGGGCAGGCCCTGCCGCGTCGCCCAGCGGCCATTGCCATCCATGATCAGCGCGAGATGCGTGACGCCGAAATGACCCGGTGCGCCCTCGGCCGGCTGGCCTGGTTCCGTGGCCAATGGGTTGAGGGACCCCGGCATGGCGCAGCTATCCTCCTGAGGATCCGGGCAACGGCGGCAGGCTCGCCATCCGGCCCGTTGGGCGAAGACAGAATACGAAGCGCAGCGGGAATGCAACCCGCCAGCAGGCTCCCGTCACACCTGCATGATTTCCTTTTCCTTCTGGACCAGCAGGGCATCGATTTCCTGGATGGTCTGGTCGGTCGCCTTCTGGACCTGGTCGGCATGGCGGGCCGACTCGTCCTCGCTCATCTTGCCGTCCTTCTCGAGCTTCTTGAGCCCGTCCAATGCGTCGCGGCGGACATGGCGGGCAGCGATCCGGGCATTTTCGGTGTATTTGTGCGCCACCTTGACCATTTCCTTGCGGCGCTGCTCGTTGAGCTCGGGAATCCGGAGGCGGATGGTCTGCCCCTCCGTCTGCGGATTCAGGCCGAGCGACGATTCGCGGATGGCCTTTTCGACGGGGCCGACCATGCTGCGATCCCAGACCGCGACCGACAGAAGGCGCGGCTCCGGCACGCTGACCGTGGCGACCTGGGCCAGCAGCATCCGGGCGCCATAGGCTTCGACTTCCACCGGATCGAGGATATTGGGCGAGGCCCGGCCCGTCCGCAGCGAGGCCAGGTCATTCTTCAACGCCTGAACGGAACCGGTCATGCGCCGTTTCACATCCTGAAGATCAAATCCGCTCATGTGAAGCTCCTCCTGGGGTTTGCGCGGCGCGCGCCGCGCGGCCCTTTTGCTGTGTCGCTTCCTTGTCGGAAGCAGGGATAAAGATCAAGCCGGCTATGCCGGAAACACCGCGCTCAGAACGTGACGAGGGTGAAACGCCCCGCGCCTTTCAGCACCGAAGCGATCGAACCGCGCTCCTGGATCGCGAAAACCGCGATCGGAAGGCGCGCATCCCGGGCCAGCGCGAAGGCCGCCGTATCCATCACCTTGAGATCGTTGCGGATCACCTCGTCGAAACTGACCTTCTCGTAGCGCTTCGCTGCCGGGTCCTTGCGCGGATCAGCCGTGTAGACGCCATCGACCTGCGTCGCCTTCAGCAGCACGTCGCATTCCAGCTCCGCCGCCCGCAGGGCCCCTCCGGTATCGGTGGTGAAGAACGGATTGCCGGTGCCGCCGGCCAGCAGCACGATGCGGCCTTTGGTCAGGTGGTCCATGGCCTGCTGCCGGGTGTAGGTCTCGACGACCGAGGGCATCGCCACGCCGGACATGGCGCGGGCCGGTGCGCCGAGCGCGGTGAGCTGGGCTTCCAGCGCGATGACATTCATCACGGTGCCGAGCATACCCATGGAATCCGCAGCCGGGCGGGAAAGGCCCATGCCGTGCATCTGCGCGCCACGGAAGATATTGCCACCGCCAACGACCACGGCAATCTCGACGCCGAGTTCGACCGCCTCGATCAGATCCTCGGCGATCTGCCGAACCGTCGGCTGATGGATGCCGAAAGCCTCGGACCCCATCATGGCCTCGCCCGACAACTTCACCAGGGCCCGCTTGAAGACCGGTACGCCGCCTCGTTCCGTCATCGTCTGCTCCTCATATTGGGCACGTTGAGGCTCCCGGACCTGCCCGGGAGGCACTCTCATGGAAAAGGCGGCTCGCGCCGCCTTTGGTCTTTGCTGGCTTTGGCAGCATCGCTGCCGGCAACTTACGCGTTTCCGCCAGCCGCCGCAGCCACCTCGGCCGCGAAATCAGAGGTTTCTTTCTCGATCCCCTCGCCGAGGCCAAAGCGCAGGTAGCCCTTGAGCACGATCGGCGCGCCGGCAGCCTTGGCGGCCTCGTTGACGGCCTGAGCCACGGTCTTCGACGAATCATGGACGAAGGGCTGGTCCACCAGGGTGACTTCCTTGAAGAAGGTCTTGATGCCCGATTCGACAATCTTCTCGATCACCGCTTCAGGCTTGCCGCTGGAGCGGGCCTTGTCGGCCAGCACGGCGCGCTCGCGCTCGACAATCGCCGGATCGATCGAGTTGCCATCGAGGCCCTGCGGGTTGGTGGCGGCGATATGCATCGCCACCTGCCGGCCAATGGCCTGCAGCGCCTCGGCATTGCCCGACGATTCGAGCGCGACGAGCACGCCGATCTTGCCGAGGCCGTCGCCGACCGAGTTGTGCATGTACGACGCAACCACGCCCTGCGAAACGTTGAGCAGGCCGACGCGGCGAAGCGTCATGTTCTCGCCCACGGTCGCCACGGCATTGGCGACGGCTTCCTGCACGGTGCCGCCGGCCGGATGCGCGGCGTTCTTCAGCGCCTCGACATCGCCATTACCCCCGAGGGCAACGCCAGCCACCGAGCGCACCAGCTCCTGGAACTGCTCGTTCCGGGCCACGAAATCGGTTTCGGAATTGACTTCCACCACCACACCGCGTGTGCCGGACACCGCGATGCCGACAAGGCCTTCAGCCGCCACGCGGCCAGCCTTCTTGGCGGCCTTGGCAAGGCCCTTCTTGCGCAGCCAGTCGACCGCAGCCTCGATATCGCCGCCGGTCTCCGTCAACGCAGCCTTGCAATCCATCATGCCTGCGCCCGTCGCCTGACGCAGTTCGCTCACCATACTCGCGGTAATCGCCGCCATGGCCGGTCCCTTTCCTGTGCTTGAATTCTCAGCAAGAGGCCGCAACCCACGGCTGCGGCCCATGAAATCGGATCACCCTGCGCGGCTTGTGCCACAACACGGTGACAAAACATCCCGCCGGAAGCCGGCCCCGCAAGACGGGAGCCGGCACCCGGCCGGCATCACGCCGCGAGGGCGCGCGCCGTGTCGAGCCAGCCTTCGCGGCCGGCACGGCCATTCAGCTTCAGCGCGGCATCCAGCGCGGCAAGATCGGCTTCCGACATGGCAGCGAGCTGCCAGAAATGGAAGATGCCATATTCGTTGAGCTTGGTCGAAAGCTGCGGGCCGACACCGCCCAGCTTCGACAGGTCGTCCGGCGCCCCCTGCGGCGCCGAGAGGCGCACGAAGCCCTCGCCGGTTGCTGCCGACGGCAGGTCCTCGGCAACCGGAACTTCCGACGCCCCGAGATCGATCCCGAGCGAGGACTGGCTGCGCGAGATGCCGTCAACGGCGGCGCGGGCCACGAGTTCGCAATAGAGCGCGAGGGCGCGGCCGGCATCGTCATTCGCCGGGATCGGGAAGGTCACGCCGTCCGGATCGCAATTGGTATCGACAATCGCCACAACCGGGATGTTGAGGCGGTTGGCTTCCTGGATGGCCAGCTGTTCCTTGTTCGTGTCGATCACGAAGAGGAGGTCCGGCGTGCCGCCCATATCCTTGATGCCGCCGAGCGCGCGCGTGAGCTTTTCCTGCTCGCGGCTGAGCATCAGGCGCTCCTTCTTGGTCAGGCCGACGGCGCCGCCCGCCAGGATCTCGTCAACCTTGCGCAGGCGCTGGATCGAGTTCGAGATCGTCTTCCAGTTGGTCAGCATGCCGCCGAGCCAGCGCGAATTCACATAATACTGGGCCGAGGCCTTGGCAGCCTGCGCGATCGGCTCCTGGGCCTGGCGCTTGGTGCCGACCAGCAGGATGCGGCCGCCGCGGGCAACCGTGTCCGAAATCGTCTCGAGCGCGCGATACAGCATCGGCACGGTCTGAGCGAGATCGATGATATGGATATTGTTGCGGGTGCCGAAAATGTACGGGGCCATTTTCGGGTTCCAGCGATGCGACTGGTGACCAAAATGCGCGCCAGCTTCAAGCAGCTGACGCATAGAGAAATCGGGTAGCGCCATGGTTCTTCTCCGGTTGGGCCGCCGCAGGGGTAAGAGCCGCCAGCCGGCGACACCGGATCGATCGAAATCGACAGCCCTGCGTGAGGAATGATGCGCGCCTAATCGATATCCCGGAGAAATGCAAGCACCTTCCCGCATCGACCCTGCCGGAACGCGGGCCGATTGTTCAGTACGGTTTGATGTCCAGCACGCCGGGAATCGTCGAAAGCTGGGCCATATGCTCGCTTCCGAGGTCAAATCGGCCCTTCAGGCGCAAATCCACCTCGCCGCCATCCGACAGCATGACCGTCAGCGAAACCTCGCCATCGCCGCCGCGGCGCAACATCCGGTCCAGGGCCGAAAGCGTCGCCTCGCCCCGCTCGCGCGCGCCCTGCGGATCGGCGAGGAAGACGCGGATGCCCTTCTGCGTGCGCTGGAGGGCACGCTCCAGCGGCTCCATGTCGAGCACCCGGAGGCGGAGATCCTCGCCATCCACCGAGCCGGCCAGCGTCAGGAAAAGGGCCGTTCCCGGCTCCAGAAGCGCGCGGTATTTGGCGAGCCCTTCGGAAAAGACCATGGCCTCGAACTGCCCCGTCCGGTCAGAGAATTGCGCGATCCCGATCTTGTTGCCATTGCGGGTCCTTCGGACATCGACATCCAGCAGCGTCGCGGCCATCCGCGCATGGGTGGCGCCGTTCTTCACGGCCTGCTGGAACCGCGCGAAATCGGTCAGGCTCGCCCGGTCGAGCAGGGTCTCGAACTGGTCGAGCGGGTGCCCGCTCAGGAAGAACCCGACGGCCGAATGCTCTCGCCGGAGCCGTTCCGTCAGCGACAGCGGCTGCGCCTCCGGCAGGACGAGGCCCGTATCGGAATCCCCGCCGAACAGCCCGCCCTGCCCGCTGGCCAGCTCGGCCTGATGCGCCTGGGATTCGGCGACGATCGCTTCGAGCCCGGCCAGCAGGCGCCCGCGATTGGGCTCGAGCGTGTCGAACGCACCGGCCGCGATCAGCTGTTCGAGTGTGCGCTTGTTGACCAGCTTCGGGTCGACCCGCCGCGCGAAATCGGTGACGGAGCGGAAGGGCCGGTCGCCGCGCAACTCGACAAGCGCCCGCGCTGCCTCGACGCCGACGCCCTTGATTGCCGCCAGCGCATAGAGGATCGCCCCGCTCCGCACGCCGAATTTCACACCCGAGCGGTTGATATCCGGCGGCTCCACGCGAATGCCCAGCCGCTGCGCCTCGCGGCGGAACTCGGCCAGCTTGTCGGTATTCGACAGATCGAGACTCATCGACGCCGCCAGGAACTCGACCGGGTGATTGGCCTTGAGCCAGGCTGTCTGGTAGGCGACGACGGCATAGGCGGCGGCATGGCTCTTGTTGAAGCCGTAATCCGCGAAGCGCGCGAGCAGGTCGAAGATCGAATCCGCATCGGCCTCCGCGACGCCGTTCTTCACCGCGCCCTCGACAAAGCGGGCGCGCTGGGCATCCATCTCCGCCTTGATCTTCTTGCCCATGGCGCGGCGGAGCATGTCGGCCTCGCCCAGCGAATAGCCGGACATGACCTTGGCGATCTGCATCACCTGTTCCTGATAGACAATGACGCCACAGGTCTCCTCGAGGATCGGCTCCAGCAACGGATGGGCATAATCCGGCGCGCGCCGCCCATGCTTCACATCGCAATAGACCGGAATATTCGCCATCGGCCCCGGCCGATAAAGCGCCACCAGCGCGATGATGTCCTCGATCCTGTCGGGCTTCATGTCGACGAGGGCCCGTCGCATCCCGCCCGATTCCACCTGGAATACGCCGACCGTCTCCCCGCGAGAGAGCATGGCATAGCTCTTCGCATCGTCGAGCGGGATCTTCAGCAAGTCGACCGCGATGCCCTGCTCCGCCAGCAGGTCCACCGCACCTCGCAGGATCGTCAGCGTCTTCAGGCCGAGAAAGTCGAACTTCACCAGTCCGGCCGGCTCGACCCATTTCATGTTGAACTGGGTGACGGGCATGTCGGATTTCGGGTCACGATAGAGCGGCACCAGCTCCTCGAGGGGCCGGTCACCGATCACGATGCCGGCCGCATGGGTCGAGGCATGGCGATAGAGCCCCTCGAGCCTTTGCGCGATGCCCAGCATCCGCCCGACAGCCTCGTTCTCCTCCGCGGCCGCCCGCAGTTGCGGTTCCTCGGCGATCGCCTTTTCAAGCGTGATCGGATTGGCCGGATTCTGCGGCACGAGCTTGGTCAGCCGGTCCACCTCGCCATAGCGCAGGCCCAGCACGCGGCCGACATCACGCATCACCCCGCGCGCGAGCAGCGTGCCGAAGGTGATGATCTGCGCGACCCGTCCCTCGCCATACCGCCCGACGACGTAGCGGATCACCTCGTCGCGGCGGTCCTGGCAGAAATCGATGTCGAAATCCGGCATCGACACACGTTCAGGGTTGAGGAACCGCTCGAAAAACAGGCCATAACGCAGAGGATCGAGATCGGTGATGGTCAGCGAATACGCGACCAGCGAACCCGCCCCCGAGCCGCGCCCCGGCCCGACAGGAATGCCCTGCACCTTGGCCCATTTGATGAAATCGGCCACGATCAGGAAGTAGCCGGGATATTGCATCCGCTCGATGACGCCGAGCTCGAAGGCCAGCCGCTCCTCGTAATCCGCTACGGAAAGGCCGCCTGCCGGGCCATGTGCGGCCAGCCGGGCGCGAAGTCCTTCCTCGGCCTGCCGGCGCAGCTCCTGCGCTTCCGCCCCCTCCTCCGAGCCGGAGGTAAAGCGTGGCAGGATCGGTTTTCGCGTCCGTGGCCGGACATGGCAGCGCTGCGCGATCTCGACGCTGGCATCCAGCGCGGCCGGCAGATCGGCGAACAAAGCCATCATCTCCGCGCGGGTCTTGAAGCGGTGCTCGGGCGTCAGCCGCGGCCGCTCGGCCTCGTCGACCGAATGCCCTCCGGCAATGCAGAGCAGCGCGTCATGCGCCTCGAAATCCTCGGCCTTGCCGAAATGCACGTTGTTGGCCGCAACGATCGGCAGCTTCTCGGTCTCGGCAAGATCGAGCAGCCTCTCCTCGATCCCGGCGGTTTCCCGCAGGCCGAACCGCTCGATCTCGAGATAGAGGCGGTCCGGAAAGAGCGTCCGCAGCGCCGAGAGGCGCGCCGCCGCCAGGTCGATCCCGCCCAGCCCGAAGGCCCGGTTGACCGGCCCGGCCGCGCCGCCTGTCAACGCGATCAGCCCACCGGTCCGGCCGCGCAGCCGCTCGAGCGGCAGATGCACGCCCTCATGGGCGGGTGAATCGAGGAAGGCCCGGCTCGAAAGGGCCATCAGGTTGGCATAGCCCTCTTCCGAAGCGGCCAGCAGCACGAGCGCGCCACGCGCTTCGTCAAGATGGTTGGGCCGGTTCCGCACCGGCGGCCGGTCGGCGAAATCGACCAGCATCTCGATCCCGATGATCGGCTGGATTCCCAGGCCGACCATCTTCTCCGAAAATTCCAGCGCCCCGAACAGGTTGTTCGTGTCGGTCAGGGCCAGGGCGGGCATCCTGTCCGCCGCGGCAAGCTTGCCGAGATGGCCGATCTGCAGCGCCCCCTGCAGCAGCGAATAGGACGAATGCACATGCAGGTGGATAAAGCCCGGGCCCGACACGGCAACCTCCCCTCTTTCAGATCAGCGGCCAGTTCGTCCCCACGCCCGACCAGGCCACCACCATAACGAAGAAAGCGCCAATCGACGCCAGTTCGATCAGGTCTTCCACAGCTCGCATCACAGCCCCCTGCTCTTGTGCGTTCTGTTTCTGTTCTAATTCATGGTTTGTTCCGGTGTCAAGGCCCCGGCGCACAGGGTCGTGTCTCGGCCTGCCCGCCCGCGAACCAGCGGCGGGACCGTCGCCTCACGCCATGGGAACGATCTGCCCGCCACGCAGGGTGATCCGCCGGTCCATGCGGGCCGCGAGTTCAAGATTATGCGTCGCGACCAGAGCGGCAAGGCCCGACTGGCGCACGAGGGCCGCCAGGGTGGCGAAGACATGCTCGCCCGTACCGGGGTCGAGATTGCCGGTCGGCTCGTCGGCCAGCAGCAGCCGCGGCGTATTGGCCACCGCCCGCGCGATGGCGACGCGCTGCTGTTCGCCGCCGGAAAGTTCCGCCGGGCGATGGTCGAGACGGTGCGCGAGGCCGAGGAAACTCAGGATTTCCGTCGCCCTGCTCTTCGCATCATCGACCGCAAGCCCGGCAATCCGCTGCGGCATGATGACATTCTCCAGCGCGGTGAACTCGCCGAGCAGGTGGTGGAACTGATAGACGAAGCCGATATCGGTCCGGCGCAGGCGCGTCCGGGCGCCGTCATCCAGCGCGGCGGTGGCGGTTTCGCCGATGAAGACCTCGCCGGAATCGGGCTTTTCGAGCAGCCCCGCCAGATGGAGCAAGGTGGACTTGCCTGAGCCCGACGGCGCAACGAGCGCAACCATCTCGCCGGGTTGCAGCGTCAGGTCGACACCGCCCAGCACGGGCACCACATTGTCGCCCTGGATATAGGCCCGGCTGACATTGGCCAGTTGGAGCGCGGGTGCGGACATGGTCATTCCCCGCGCAGGGCGTCGACGGGATCGAGCCGGGCCGCCCGCCAGGCCGGATAGAGCGTCGCCAGCAACGACAGGGTGAGCGCCATGCCGACGATGGCCACCACCTCGGCCGGCCGAACATCTGCCGGCAGGCGCGACAGGAAGTAGAGCTCCGGCGGGAAGATCGGCGAGCCCGAGAGATAGGAAACGAGCTGGCGCAGGCTCTCGACATTCCAGGCGATCGTGAGCCCCAGCAGGAAGCCGACAAAAGTGCCGCCAACGCCGATCGCTGCCCCCGTCATCATGAAGATCGCCAGGATCGAGCGACGTGTCGCGCCCATCGTCCGGAGGATCGCGATGCCCCGCGCCTTGTCCTTCACCAGCATGGTCAGGCCGGAAATGATATTGAGCGCCGCCACCAGCACGATCATCGTCAGGATCAGGAACATCACGTTCCGCTCCACTTCAAGCGCGCCGAAGAAGGTCCGGTTGCGGAAGCGCCAGTCCGTCAGGGCGTGGGGCTTGCCGACAGCCTCCCGGATGGCAGGGTTCACATCATCCATCCGGTCGGGATTGTTCACGAAGACCTCGATCATCGCGACCTTGCCCTCGCTGTCGAAATAGAGCTGGGCTTCGGCGAGCGGCATGAAGATGAAACTTGCGTCGAATTCGCTCATTCCGACTTCGAAAATGGCGGCGATCTCGTAGGATTTCTGCCGCGGCGCCGAGCCGAACGGTGTCGAGGGGCCCTTGGGCGAGAGCAGGCGGATCTTGTCACCGATGCCGAGCCCGAGATAGCCGGCGAGACGCCGCCCGATCGCCACCTTTTCCGAACCGTCAAGCCCGTCCAGCGAGCCGTCGATCACGTTCTTCGCAACGGATTCGAACTGCCTGAGATCGGCCTCGCGCACGCCGCGCACGAGAGCGCCGCTGGTGGCGGTGGGCGAAGCAGCGAGCACCTGCCCCTCGACGATCGGCGCAGCCAGGCGGACACCCTTCGCCGCACGGACGCGCTGGGCGATCGCCTCGTAATCCGACAATGCGTCGCCATAGGGCTGGATGAAGGCATGCCCGTTCACGCCGAGGATCTTGCTCATCAGTTCCTGGCGGAAGCCGTTCATCACGGCCATGACCACGATCAGCGTGGCAACGCCGAGCATGATTCCGAGGAACGAGAAGCCCGCGATCACCGAGATGAAGCCGTCACGCCGCCGCGAGCGCAGGTAGCGCCACGCGATCACCCATTCGAACGACGAGAACAGGCGCTTGATCACGAGGCGATCCGCTCCACCGCATCTTCCGGCGACATCAGCACACGCTCGCCTGTGGCACGGCGCTTCAGCTCGACCTTGCCCTCGGCGAGCCCCTTGGGCCCGACGATGATCTGCCAGGGCAGGCCGATCAGGTCCGCCGTGGCGAATTTCCCGCCCGGCCGCTCGTCCGTGTCATCGACCAGCGCGCTGAGGCCACGCGCTTCCAGCGCCTGTTCCAGTGTGCCGCAGACCGTGTCGGTCGCGCTGTCGCCCGGCTTGAGGTTCAGGATCGCCGCGTTGAACGGCGCAATCGCATCCGGCCAGATGATGCCGGCCTCGTCATGGCTGGCCTCGATGATGGCCGGCACGAGCCGGGTCGGCCCGATGCCGTAGGAGCCCATATGGACCGGGCGTTCCACGCCATCCGGCCCGGCAACGACAGCGCGCATCGGCTCGCTGTATTTGGTGCCGAAATAGAAGATATGCCCCACTTCGATCCCGCGGGCGGAGACCTGCGAGGCCGCCGGCACCTGCGCGAAGGCAGCGGCATCATGCATCTCCTCGGTCGCGGCGTAGAGCGACGTCCATTTCGAGACGATTCCGGCCAGCTCATCGACCGAGTCGAAATTCGTATCGGCCGGCGGTACCGCGAAATCGAGATAATCCTTGTGGCAGAACACCGCGCTCTCGCCCGTCGAGGCGAGGATGATGAATTCATGGCTGAGATCGCCGCCGATCGGGCCGGTATCCGCGCGCATCGGGATGGATTTCAGCCCCATCCGTTCGAAGGTGCGCAGATAGGCCACGAACATGCGGTTATAGGCATGGCGCGCGGCGGCCTGGTCGATATCGAAGGAATAGGCGTCCTTCATAAGGAATTCGCGGCTGCGCATCGTGCCGAAACGCGGACGGATCTCGTCGCGGAACTTCCACTGCAGGTGGTAGAGATTGAGCGGCAGGCTCTTGTAGGAGCGGACATAGCCCCGGAAGATCTCGGTGATCATTTCCTCGTTCGTCGGGCCGAACAGCATTTCGCGCTCATGGCGATCGGTGATGCGCAGCATCTCCTTGCCATAGGCGTCATAACGGCCGGATTCGCGCCAGAGATCGGCCGACTGGATCGTCGGCATCAGCAATTCGATTGCGCCGGAGCGGTTCTGCTCCTCGCGGATCACCGCACAGATCTTGTTGAGAACCCGCAGGCCAAAGGGCAGCCACGCATAGATCCCGGCCGATTCCTGGCGGATCAGGCCAGCCCGCAAGGCCAGCCGGTGCGAGACGATCTCGGCTTCCTTGGGAGTTTCACGCAGGATGGGCAGGAAATAGCGGGAAAGACGCATGACGGCTCCGGTATGCTGGCGGCGCGGCAGGAACCCTCCCGCGCGAGTCAGCTTCTGTCATAATTCGGCGGCCTTGCAAATGCTTGTCCCGCCTGAACAACGCACCCTCGCGATGTGGCAGAACGATGGCCCGCTTCCCGGAAACGAGGGCCAGGGCTCCCGCGACCAAAAGGCCCTGGCGAATGTCATGGAAACGATACACATTCGTGAACCAGAATGCTGCAGCGCATGATGACAGGCTTGAAAACATCTTTTAAACACATTCCCAGACAGGCAAGGCGCCCGCCAATCTTCGGATCGGTGAGGAAGAACCAGAAGCAATAAAGCCTCACAGGGTGGCGTCGAAAGGCGATATCCGGCCGTCCAAAAACGAAAAAACAAAGTTTCAAGCAGAGCTGAGGCTCTGCTTTTTTGTTTTTCGTCAGGGGGATAGCACCCTTCGCGCCCTCACGGCTTCGCCCTGCCCTCGCTGCCCGCCGCCTTAAAGCAGCGGCAGCAGCAGATAGGTGAAAATCAGGAAGACCACTGCCGCGACACAGGAATTGACCAGCACGATCTTGCGGATATTCGTGCTTGCCGGTGCGCCCGGCTCGGTGCCCGGCGTGACTTCGCCGGCTTCTACCTGTGATCGCACGCCCAGCGGCAGGACGGCGAACAAGGTGGTCCACCAGATGACGAAATAAATCGCGATCCCGCTGCCCATGCTCATGATGACAATCTCCTTGGCAACAACCTAGCGCCGGAAGTCATTTCCGCCAGCCCGGGCCGCTCAGCCCCGCACTTCTTCCAGCTCGGTCAGCGTGCCCACGAAATCCTTGGGATGCAGGAACAGAACCGGGTTGCCATGCGCTCCGATCTTCGGCTCGCCATCCCCGAGCACCCGCGCCCCGGCCGCGACAAGCCTGTCACGCGCGGCGCGGATATCGCTGACCTCGTAGCAGAGATGGTGGATACCGCCATCCGGATTGCGCTCGAGGAATTTCGCGATTGGCGATTGCGGGCCGAGCGGCTCGAGAAACTCGATCTTCGTATTCGGCAACTCGACAAAGACCACCCGAACGCCATGCTCCGGCAGGTCCTGCGGCGCCGAAAGCGTGGCCCCGAGAACCTCACGATAGGTGGCGCAGGCGGCCCCGAGATCCCGCACGGCAATAGCGACATGGTTCAGACGACCGATCATGACGCGTCAGACCTCCAGAACGAGTACCTTGGTGACGGGCTTCTTGCCCCAGATTTCAGCGATTCCCGCGCGCACCCCGCGCTCGATTGCCGTCCGGACCGAGTCGACATCGCGCCGCCGCGCCTTGGGCAGGGTCCGGAAATTCTCATCCACGAGGTCGCGGACATGCTCGAGGAAGGTCTCGCCCTCGTCATCCTGCACCGGCAGGCCCACCAGTTCGACCTGGGGATCCGCCGCCATCTGCCCGCGTTCATCGATCGCGATGGCAATGGCCACCATGCCGACATAGGCGAGCTTGCGCCGCTCCGGCACGGTGGGGTCAGCCAGCGGGATAACAAGCTCGCCATCCTTGGCCAGCCGGCCATTCGGCACCTGGTCGATCACGTTCGGCTCGTCCGGCGCGAGGCGGACCATATCGCCGTTGAAGGCCCGGAGCACCTGCTTCACGCCAAGTTCCCGCGCAAAATCACGATGCATGCTCAGATGCAGCGCCTCGCCATGCGCCGGAATGGCGATCTTCGGCCGGACCCATCCATACATGCGCCGAAGCTCGTCGCGCCGGGGATGGCCGGAAACATGGACCAGGCCGTCACGATCGGTGATGATCTTCACGCCCATCTTCGCGAGGGCATTGACGATCTTCCCGACGGATTTCTCATTGCCCGGAATGGTTCGCGAGGAAAAGATCACGGTATCGCCAGCATCGAGGCTGATGTCCGGGTGCTCA
The DNA here is from genome assembly GCF_030143245.1 of Rhabdaerophilum sp. SD176. Taxonomy (GTDB): domain Bacteria; phylum Pseudomonadota; class Alphaproteobacteria; order Rhizobiales; family Beijerinckiaceae; genus Rhabdaerophilum. The sequence continues at coordinate 346,177 of NZ_JARJNS010000001.1, forward strand.
CCTTCGGCCACACGAGCCAAAGCCGCCCGGTTCTCACCCTGGCTTCCGGTGAGCAGGATCACGCATTTGTCGCGTGCGAGGCTACGGTAACGCTCTGCCCCCCGGAACGGCGCGACGCCCTCGAGCATGCCGAGTTCGGTGGCGATATCGGCCACGCGGTCCATCGCCCGGCCGACCAGGATGACCTCGCGCCCGGCTTCCGCCGCGGCCTCGGCCACGGCGCGGATGCGGGCGACATTCGAGGCGAAGGTCGTCACGGCCACGCGGCCGCGCGCCGCGAGGATCAACTCGCGCAGCCCGACCTGCACATCCGCCTCCGATGGCGAAATGCCATCACGCGTGACGTTCGTCGAATCGCAGACCAGCGCGAGAACGCCTTCGTCGCCGATCTCCGTCAGCCTTTGCCCATCGGTTGGCAGGCCGATGATCGGCGTCTCGTCGATCTTCCAGTCGCCCGTATGCAACACGGTGCCGAGCGGCGTCCGGATGGCCAGAGCCATCGATTCAGGGATCGAATGCGCGACCGGAATCGTTTCGATATCGAACGGGCCGAGCGTGAACCGTGTCACCTGCGGAATGCCCCGGACAGGGATGCGCGGCGCGCCGGGCTCGGAGAGCCGCCGCGCCTCCAGCAGGTTCGCGGCGAATGGCGTCATGTAGACCGGGCACCCGAAGCGCGGCCAGAGATCGGCCAGCCCGCCGAAATGATCTTCATGGGCATGAGTAATGATGATTCCGAGGAGATTTTTCTTCTCGGCCTCGATGAAGGCGGGATCGGGATAGAGCAGATCCACCCCCGGCAGGTCATCGCCAGCAAAAGCGACGCCGCAATCGACCATGATCCATTGCCGCCGTTTCGCCGGGCCGAACCCGTACAGCGCCATGTTCATGCCGATTTCGCCGAGCCCGCCCAGCGGCACAAAGACCAGTTCGTCCGATTTCATCCCAGAGTCCTTAACGCGGTTTGCGGATCGGCCGGCGTTTCCGCGAGAAAGACATCGCCGACCATCACGGCCTCGACCGCACGGCCCGTGTCTAGCAGGAGATGGCCATCCGGGTCGAGGCCGGCAAAAGTGCCATGCCGCTCGCCTGCTGGCAGGCGCACCCGCAGCTTCGTGCCATTCGGCAAAGCATGCCGGAGCCAGCCCTCGCGAATGGCCGCGAAACCGTTGCCGGCATCGAACAGAGCCAGATTCTCGGCAATCCGGTCAGACAGAGCCGCAAAAACCGTCGGCACCTGTGCGCCCGGAGCATGATCAGCCAGGGCGGTGACCGGGTAATCCGCAAGGTCAGGCCGGTGGCGGATATTCGCGCCCATCCCGATCACGATGCCGGTCCGCCCACCGCGGAGCGACAGCCCCTCCAGCAGGATGCCCGCCGCCTTGGCCCCGGCGATCTGCACGTCATTCGGCCATTTGAGATGGACGACCGGGCGCAGGGCGGGAGAGACCCGGCAGAAGGCCTCGGCCAGGCTCAGCCCAGCTACGAAGCCGACAAGCGGCGCACGGGCCGGCGGGCATGGCGCCGCCAGTGCCAGACTCGCATAGAGATTGCCGGGCGGTGAAACCCAATCCCGGCCATGGCGCCCGCGTCCGGCCTGCTGCTGGCCTGCAACGAACCAATGGCGGTCTCCGCCCTCCAGCAGGCAGGCCATAGCCAGATCATTGGTCGAGGTCACAACCTCGCGGCATTCAAGACTGAACCCGGCCTTGCGCGCCGCCGCGCCGAGTTCCATGCTCAGAAGAGGGACCGCGCCGCCGCCTCGGCGACGGAGCGGACGGGGCCGGCGACAACAGCGAACAGGATCACAAACGCCGCCGAGGCCCACATCACCGCCCGGATTTCGAGGCCGGCATGCCGGAAGGCCGGCGCAGGCTCGTCGAAATACATCACCTTGATGATCCGCAGGTAATAGAAGGCGGAGACCACACTGGCGAGGATGCCGATCACCGACAGGGCAAAGAGCTTCGCCTGAATGGCGGCAGCGAAGACATAGAACTTGCCGAAGAACCCGGCCAAGGGCGGGATGCCGATAAGGGAGAACAGCAATGCCGCCATGACGAAGGCGAGGCCCGGGCTGGTGCGCGAGGCGCCAGCCAGATCGCTCACCAGTTCCATCCGCGCCCCGGTCTGGCCCTGCATGGCGAGGATCACGGCAAAGACGCCGATCGTCATGGCGAGATAGATCACCATGAAGATCACGACGCCCTCGACGCCCTGCACCGTGCCCGCCGCGAGGCCGACCAGCGCATAGCCCATATTCCCGATCGAGGAATAGGCCATCAGCCGCTTGATGTTGTTCTGCCCGATCGCCGCGAAGGCGCCGAGACCCATCGAGGCAATGGCCGCGAAGGCGATGATCGGTTGCCAGTCCTTCAGGATCGGCAGGAAGGCATCGATCAGGATGCGTGTGGTCATCGCGACGGCCGCCATTTTCGGCGCCGTGGCAAAAAAGGCCGCGACCGGCGTCGGCGCGCCCTCATAGACATCCGGCGTCCACATATGGAACGGCACGACGCTCATCTTGAAGGCAAGGCCGGCCACGATGAAGACGAGGCCGATCATCACGCCCGAGCCATGCCCGCCCGTCACCGCCTTGGCGATGGTCGGGAAGGTCACCGAGCCGGTGAAACCATAGACGAGGCTCATTCCGTAGAGCAGCATCCCCGAGGACAGGGCTCCGAGAACGAAGTATTTCAGGCCGGCTTCGGAAGCCTTGGCATTGTCGCGATGGATCGCCGCAACGACATAGAGCGCCAGACTCTGCAATTCGACGCCGAGATAGAGCGAGATCAGCTCGTTGGCGGAGCACATCATCATCATCCCGATCGTCGAGAGCAGGATGAGGATTGTATATTCGAACCGGGCGACCTTCTCTTCCGCGAAAAAGCGGTTGGAGAGGATGATCGCCACCAGCGCGCCGATCAGCGTCAGGATCTTCATCACCCGCGCGAAGACATCGACGACAAAGGCATCGTTGAAGGTCGAGAGCCGCGCCGGACCCTGATCGATCAGGATCAGGCCGGCCAGCACCAGCGCCGCCATCGCGATCCGGTCGATCAGCGTCTTTGCACCGTCACCCCGGATTGAACCAAGGAGGACGAGCGCGAGCGCGGCGACAGCCAGCACGATCTCCGGCAGAGCCGGGCCAAAGGCCGGAACAGGGGAAATCACCTGATTCATGGAAGCCCCCTCCTCCTTATTGCGCCAGAACGGCGAGCTTGCCGCCGAGCCCGGCCTGGACCGCGGCAAGAATGCCGTCAACCGAGGCCTGGCTCATGGACAGGATGGCGTTCGGCTGGACGCCGAAATAAATGACGAGCACGGCCAGCGGCACGAGCAGCGCCAGTTCGCGCCGGTCGAGATCGGGGATCGCCTCCAGCGAATGCTTCTCGAGCTTGCCGTAGACGACGCGGGCGAAGAGCCAGAGCGCATAGCAGGCCGAGAAGATCACGCCGGTCGTCGCCAGCACGGCCACCCAGGTATTGGCCTTGTAGGAACCGAGTAGCGTCAGGAATTCCCCGACAAAGCCGCTGGTACCCGGCAGGCCGACATTGGCCATGGTGAAAAGCAGGAAGACCAGCGCATAGAGCGGCATCCGGTTGACCAGCCCGCCATAGGCCGCGATCTCGCGGGTATGCAGACGGTCATAGACAACACCGACACAAAGGAAGAGCGCGCCGGAAACCAGCCCATGGCTGACCATCTGGAAGACCGCGCCCTGCACACCCTGCGCATTCAGCGTGAAGAGGCCCATCGTCACGAAGCCCATATGCGCCACGGAGGAATAGGCGATCAGCTTCTTGATATCCTCCTGCATCATCGCGACGAGGCTCGTATAGATGATGGCCACGACCGAGAGCGCGAAGACAAGATTGGCGAAATAGAGGCTCGCCTCCGGGAACATCGGCAGCGAGAACCGGATGAACCCGTAGCCGCCCATCTTCAGCAGGATGCCCGCCAGGATGACCGAGCCGGCCGTCGGCGCTTCCACATGCGCATCGGGCAGCCAGGTATGGACCGGCCACATCGGCATCTTCACCGCGAACGAGGCGAAGAAGGCCAGCCACAGCCAGTACTGCATGCCCGACGGGAACTTGTAGGCCAGCAGCTTCACGATATCCGTCGAGCCTGCCGTCCAGTACATCGCCATGATGGCCAGCAGCATCAGCACCGAGCCGAGCAGCGTGTAGAGGAAGAACTTGAAGCTCGCATAGATGCGCCGCGCACCGCCCCAGATGCCGATGATCAGGAACATGGGGATCAGCCCGGCCTCGAAGAACACATAGAACAGCACGAGATCCAGGCTGACGAAGACACCGATCATCAGCGTCTCGAGCAGCAGGAACAGCGCGAAATACTCCTTCACGCGGGTCCGGATCGAATGGAATGACGCCGCGATGCAGAAGGGCATCAGGAAGGTCGTCAGGATGACGAAGGGCATCGCCACGCCATCAACGCCGAGCTGATAGACGATCTGCTCGCCGAGCCATTCCTTGCGCTCGATCAGCTGGAAACCGGCCTTGGTCGCATCGAACCGCGCCAGCGCCACAAGGCTGAGCAGGAAGGTGACGATCGTCGTCCAGAAGGCGCCCCAGCGCGCATTGCGCAGGCCCGCCTCGTCATCCTTCTGCAGGAGGACGAAGCCCGCCCCGACCAGTGGCAGGACGAGCAGCCCGGAGAGAATGCCGAAGCCGAACATCAGTGTGTTCCCCCTGCGAACAGATACCAGGTCACGAAGCCGGCCACCCCGAGCAGCATCGCGAAGGCATAATGGTAGACATAGCCGGTCTGCAGCTTGACCACCCGGCCGGTCACGCGGAGCACCAAGGCCGAGACGCCATCCGGGCCGAACCCGTCAATGACGACGCCATCGCCCTTCTTCCAGAGGAAATGGCCGAGGCGGCGCGCCGGCCGCACGAAGATCAGGTCATAGAGCTCGTCGAAATACCACTTGTTGAGCAGGAAGCGATAAACGACATCGTGCCGCGCCGCGATCTTGCCGGGCATGTCCGTCCACTTGATGTAGAACGCCCAGGCCAGCGCGAAGCCCAGCACCATCATCGCGAATGGCGTCCAGGGCACCCAGCGCGGCAGCTTGGCCGGATCATGCATGTCGTGCAGGGTGTGGTTGCCGGCCGCGGTGAAGATCGCGTTCTTCCAGAACGGGCCATTGGCATCCGACAGGAAGGCGTGGACCAGCGGGAACCCGGCCAGGATCGCCCCTGCCGCCAGGATGCCCAAAGGCACCAGCATCACCATCGGGCTCTCATGCGCATGGTCGTAGGTGTGGTGATCCGCCCGCGTCTTGCCCATGAAGGTCATGAAGAACAGGCGCCACGAATAGAACGAGGTCATGAAGGCCGCGATCACCACGCAGACGAAGGCATAGACATGCCCTGGCGTGTGGGCGACATAGGCCGCCTCGATGATCGCATCCTTCGAATAGAAGCCGGCTGTAAAGGGAAAGCCCGTCAGCGCGATCGTGCCGATGCCCATCATCGCCGCTGTGAACGGGATCTTCTTCGAAAGCCCGCCCATCTTCCGGATGTCCTGCTCGTGATGCATGGCATGGATCACCGACCCTGCCCCGAGGAAAAGCAGCGCCTTGAAGAAGGCATGCGTGAAAAGATGGTAGATCCCGGCAGAATAGACGCCGACGCCAAGCGCCACGAACATGTAGCCGAGCTGCGAACAGGTCGAATAGGCGATCACGCGCTTGATGTCGTTCTGCACCAGCCCGACCGTGGCGGCAAAGAAGGCCGTCGTCGCGCCCACGATCAGCACCACGCTCTGCGCGAACGGGGCATGCTCGAAGATCGGCGACAGCCGGGCCACCATGAAGACGCCGGCCGTGACCATGGTCGCGGCATGGATCAGCGCGGAAACCGGGGTCGGCCCCTCCATCGCGTCCGGCAGCCAGGTATGGAGCAGGAACTGCGCCGACTTGCCCATCGCGCCCATGAAGAGAAGCAGGGCGGCCAGTTCGAGTGCTTTCACCTCGTAGCCGAGGAACTTGACCAGCGCCTTTTCCTGGCCGGCCACGCCGGCGAAGATCGGGTCGAAGGTCACCGCGCCGAAGATCCAGAAGACGAGGAAGATCCCGAGCGCGAAGCCGAAATCGCCGACGCGGTTGACAATGAACGCCTTCATCGCAGCGTCATTGGCGCTCTTCTTCTTGTACCAGAAGCCGATCAGCAGGTAGCTCGCGAGACCCACGCCTTCCCAGCCGAAGAACATCTGGACGAGGTTGTCGGACGTCACCAGCATCAGCATGGCGAAGGTGAAGAGCGAGAGATAGGCGAAGAAACGCGGCCGGGCCGGATCCTCGTGCATGTAGCCGATCGAGTAGAGATGGACGAGCGTCGAGACACTGGTCACCACCACCAGCATCACCGCCGTCAGCGTATCGACACGCAGGGCCCAGTCGACCATGAAGCTGCCGACATGGATCCACTCCGCCACGGTGACGCGCACCGGCGCGCCCGAGCCGAGCGCGACCTGGAAGAACATCACCCAGGCGAGCAGGCAGGAAACAGCGAGAAACCCGGTCGTGATGATCTCGGCGAAGCGCGAGACGGGCTCCGCATGCGGCGAGGGTTCCGGCGCATGATGGTCGTCATGGCCATGATCATCATGTCCATGATGCCCGTGCGCCGCATGGCCATCGCCGGAATGATCCGCATTGCCGAAGGCCAGCACCTCCGCCTCGCGGGCCGGGCGATGGGCCAGAAGGCTGGCAATCCCCGCGATGAGGAAGCCGAGCAGCGGCAGGAAGACGATTGCGTGCGCCATGGCTTGCTCAGCCCTTCATCACATTGATGTCTTCAACCGCGATGGTGCCGCGGTTGCGGAAATAGACGACGAGGATGGCAAGGCCGATCGCCGCTTCCGCCGCGGCGACCGTCAGCACCAGCAGCGCGAAAACCTGTCCTGTCAGATCGCCGAGATGGGTCGAGAAGGCGACGAGGTTGATGTTCACCGCCAGCAGGATGAGTTCGATCGACATCAGGATGACGATCACGTTCTTCCGGTTCATGAAGATCCCGAACGCGCCGAGCGTGAACAGCATCGCTGCCACGACGAGATAATGCGACAATCCGATCATCCTAGCCCCCGATTCCCGGCTGATCCTGGCCCGCCGCATCGCGGCGCATCACGCCCGATGTGGTAACCCCCTGCCCCGGCGCGACCGAGACGACGGCCATCGCCGTCGCCTTGCCGCGCGCATTCTGCGCCATCACATCCTGCCGCTTGACGCCGACCCGCTCGCGCAAGGTCAGCACGATCGCCCCGATCATCGCGACCAGCAGGATCAGGCCTGCCGCCTGGAAGAAATAGACATATTCGGTGTAGAGCACGCGCCCCAGCGCCCGGGCATTCATCGCGTCGATCGGTTGTGCCGCTGCGGCCTTGCGCATGTTCAGCGCTTCCGGCGCGAGCTGCCAGGTGCCGACGACCAGCGCGATCTCGATGAAGAAGATCAGCGAAATCACGGTACCAAGCGGCAGATATTGCAGGAAGCCCTGCCGCAATTCGGCGAAATCGACGTCGAGCATCATCACGACGAACAGGAACAGCACCGCCACCGCGCCGACATAGACGACGATGAGGATCATCGCGAGGAATTCCGCTCCCATGAGCAGGAACAGGCCGGCCGCGTTGAAGAAGGCGAGGATCAGGAACAGCACGGCATGGACCGGGTTCCGCGACGAGACGACCATCACCGCCGAGGCGATCAGCAGCCCGGAGAAGAGGTAGAAGAAGAGGGTCACGACATTCATGGCTGCGGCTCCCTCAGCGATACGGCGCGTCGATGGCGATGTTCCGCGCGATCTCGCGCTCCCACCGCGCGCCGTTCGCGAGCAGCTTGTCCTTGTTGTAGAACAGCTCCTCACGGGTCTCGGTCGCGAATTCGAAATTCGGCCCCTCGACAATCGCATCGACCGGGCAGGCTTCCTGGCAGAAGCCGCAATAGATGCATTTCGTCATGTCGATATCGTAGCGCGTCGTCCGGCGGGTGCCGTCATTGCGGCGCGGGCCGGCCTCGATCGTGATGGCCTGGGCCGGGCAGATCGCCTCGCAGAGCTTGCAGGCAATGCAGCGCTCCTCGCCGTTGGGATACCGGCGCAGCGCGTGCTCGCCCCGGAAGCGCGGCGAAACCTGCCCCTTCTCGAACGGGTAGTTGAGCGTCGGCTTCGGCTTGAAGAAATAGCGCATCGTCAGGAAGAACGCCGAAACGAACTCCTTCAGCAGCAGCCCCCTGGCAGCTTGAGCGAATGACATCGCCGAGGCTCCTCTCACTCTGTCCATTTGACGGCGAGCATGTAGCCGACCACCGCGAAAACCAGCGGCAGGCCGAGAAAGCTCGTCAGCTTCAGTTGATCGATCGCGTCGAAAGCGCGCTGCTGGATATGCGGCGGCTTTCCCACCGAATAACGGCGCAGCAGGATGACCTGCAGCATCGCGAAGGCGAGGCCGAGCAAGGCGCCTGTGATCGTTCCGAGCATGATCATCATCGCGCCGCCCTCACCGGTACCAGCCGGTCAGCTGGAGAACGCCTGCCACGATCACCACGGCTGCGAGGCTGAGCGGCAGGAACACCTTCCAGCCCAGCCGCATCAGCTGATCGTAGCGGTAGCGCGGCACCATGGCCTTGACCATGGCGAACATGAAGAACACCGCAGAAACCTTGATCACGAACCACACCACGCCCGGCACCCAGGTAAAGGGCGCAATATCGAGCGGCGGCGTCCAGCCTCCGAGGAACAGGATCGCCGTCAGCGAGCACATGGTCATGATCGCCACGTATTCGCCGAGCATGAACAGCAGATACGGCGTCGAGGCATATTCCGACATGAAGCCGGCCACGAGTTCGGATTCCGCTTCCGGAAGGTCGAAGGGCGGGCGGTTCGTCTCGGCCAGGGCAGAGATGAAGAAGATCACGAACATCGGGAAGAGCGGGATGAAGAACCAGTTCAGGAACGTCATCCACGGCACGCCGAGCATATGCGCGATACCGGCATTCTGCTGCGCCAGAACGATATCGGTCAGGTTGAGCGAACCGACGATCATCAGCACCGTGATGATGACGAAGCCGATCGAGACCTCGTAGGACACCATCTGCGCCGCCGAACGCAGGGCACCGAGGAATGGATATTTCGAGTTCGAGGCCCAGCCGCCGATGATGATCCCGTAGACGCCGAGCGAGGAAATCGCGAAGATATAGAGGATCCCGACATTGATATCGGCGATCGCCCAGCCGGCATTGACCGGGATCACCGCCCAGGCCGCAAGCGCCAGTACGCAGGTCAGCAGCGGTGCCAGCAGGAACAGGGCCTTGTCCGCCCCGGCCGGAACAACCGGCTCCTTCAGCACGAATTTCAGGAAATCCGCGAAGCTCTGCAGCAGGCCCCAGGGCCCGACCACGTTCGGGCCGCGCCGCAACTGAACCGCTGCCCAGATCTTGCGGTCGGCCAGCAGGATGTAAGCGATGAAGATCAGCAGGCCGGCCAGCAGGAGCAGGCTTTTGCCGACGATGATCAGCGCCGGGATGAACCAGGTGGTCTGCAACACGAGGTAGCGCAGCACCAGGAAGCCCAAATAAATCGCGGCCAGCGCACCGATGGTGCCGAGCCCCATCAGGATCAGCGGGACCCAGTTGGTCTTCTTCTTGGCAGGATTGGGAGCGATATCGACCATGGGATCCTCTTACTCCGCCGCAACCTGGCCCTGGCCGGCCGCAAGGGCGGCACATTCGGCCATGATTTTCGATGCCCGTGCGATGGCATTGGTCAGGTGGAAGGCCGGCACGGCATTCCGGAACGGCGCCTTGTCGGCCTTGGCCTTACCCTTGGCAAGCGCGACGATGGACTCGCCTGAACCGGCCGCGATGGCATCGAGCCCGGCGAGATGCGGATGCGCCGCATAGAGAGCTGCCCTGAGCTGGACGAGGCTGTCATAGGGCAGGGTCTGGCCGAGCTGCGCCGACATCGCCCGCAGGATAGCCCAATCCTCGCGGGCATCCCCCGGCGGAAAGCCGGCGCGGTTGGTCATCTGCACGCGGCCTTCCGTGTTGACATAGGTCGCGGATTTCTCCGTGTAGGCCGCGCCCGGCAGGATGACATCGGCGCGATGGGCGCCCTTGTCGCCATGCGTGCCCTGATAGATCACGAAGGCCCCGGCCGGGATCTCGACCTCGTCCGCGCCGAGGTTGAACAGCACGTCGAGCGCACCGGGCGCCAGCATGCCGGCCGTATCCAGCCCGCCTTCGCCGGGGACGAAGCCGAGATCGAGCGCGCCGACCAGCGCAGCCTCGGTGTGGAGGATGTTGAAGCCATTCCAGCCATCCTTGACGACGCCGATCGCGGCTGCGGCCTTGGCGGCCATCGCGAGGATCGCCGCGCCATCGGGCCGGTTGAGCGCCCCCTGCCCGAGGATGAAGATCGGCTTCTCGGCCTTGGCCGGCGCATGGGTGACGAGCGCCTCGAGGCTGTCTGGCCCGGCACCGAGATAGGTGTAGGGATAGGAGAGATCGGCCTGCTCGCCGATCACGCCGATCAGGACATTGCCCTTGAGATAGCGCTTGCGGATGCGCGCATTGAGCACCGCCGCTTCCTTGCGCGGGTTGGTGCCGATCAGCAGGATGGCATCCGCCTCCTCGATGCCGGCAATGGTCGAGTTGAACAGGTAGCTCGCCCGGCCATGCTTCGGATGAAGCGGCGAACCGGGATAGCGGCAATCGAGATTGGCCGAACCCAGAGCCGTCATCAGCGCCTTGAGCGCGAACATCTCCTCGACGCCCGCCAGCTGGCCGGCCAGCGCGCCGATCCGTTCCGGCTTCGCCGCCTTGACCTTCGCGGCAATAGCGGCAAAGGCCTCGGCCCAGCTCGCCGGGCGCAGGGCGCCGTTCTCGCGGAGATAGGGCCGGTCAAGGCGCTGCGTCTTCAGCCCGTCCCAGATGAAGCGCGTCTTGTCCGAGATCCATTCCTCGTTCACCGCCTCGTTGATGCGCGGCATCACCCGCATCACCTCGCGACCGCGCGTATCGACGCGGATCGCCGAGCCGACCGCATCCATCACGTCGATGCTCTCGGTCTTGGTCAGTTCCCACGGGCGGGCATTGAATTCGTAGGGCCGCGAGGTCAGCGCGCCGACCGGGCAGAGATCGATCACGTTACCCTGCATCTCGGAGGTCATCGCCTTCTCGAGATAGGTGGTGATCTCGGCATCCTCGCCGCGCCCGATCAGGCCCAGCTCGGTGATGCCCGCCACCTCGGTGGTGAAGCGGACACAGCGCGTACAGTGGATGCAGCGCGTCATCACCGTCTTCACCAACGGGCCGATATACTTGTCCTCGACCGCGCGCTTGTTCTCCTGATAGCGCGTGGAATCAACGCCATAGGCCATGGCCTGGTCCTGCAGGTCGCATTCCCCGCCCTGGTCGCAGATCGGACAATCCAGCGGGTGGTTGATGAGCAGGAACTCCATCACCCCCTCGCGCGCCTTCTTGACCATCGGCGACTTGGTGAAGATCTGCGGCAGCGAGCCATCCGGCCCGCCGCGCACATCCCGCACATTCATCGCACAGGAGGCCTGCGGCTTGGGCGGGCCGCCCTTCACCTCGACAAGGCACATCCGGCAATTGCCGGCAATCGACAGCCGCTCGTGGAAGCAGAAGCGCGGCACTTCCGCACCGGCAGCCTCGGCTGCCTGCAGCAGCGTGTAATGCGGCGGCACATCGACTTCGACATCATCGACGAGGATCTTGGTCATGCGTAGACCTCTGCAAATGCCAGATGATACTGGCCGCCATCACTGACGACTTTAGTCGTTTTCGTCCCAAACAAGATCGACAACAATGCGAAAACGAGCACGATGAAAACAGTCGTGATCAACAACACCACCGTCATCTTTGTAATTCTGGAAGTTAAGCCTGCCCACGCTCTATAAAATCTAACATTTTTATACGAAAAAACTGCAAAGGCGACATACGCCACCACTGCGCAAACCACTGCGCCAATATTTCCAAGAAATACAAAACCGATGGCCCCGCCAATGGAAGCAGGAATTGCAAACAGGACCAAATACCATACGTCCTTATACTCTTGATAGCGAAAGAAGTTTTGGACATTACGCATCGACTCACTCCGCCGCAACGCGCACAGGCTCGCTGTGCGGGTTTGCCGAATACTGGTCGATCTTCTTCTCGATCTCGTGTCGGAAATGCCGGATCAGGCCCTGGATCGGCCAGGCCGCGGCATCGCCGAGCGCGCAGATCGTATGGCCCTCGATGCGCGTCGACACGTCGAGCAGCATGTCGATCTCGCTCTTCTGCGCCCGGCCCTCGGCCATGCGCATCATCACGCGCGCCATCCAGCCCGTGCCCTCGCGGCAGGGCGTGCACTGGCCGCAGCTCTCGTGCTTGTAGAAATGCGAGATCCGGGCAATCGCGCGGACAATGTCGGTCGACTTGTCCATGACGATCACCGCCGCCGTGCCGAGGCCGGATTTCAGCCCGCGCAGGGTGTCGAAATCCATCGGCGCGTCGATGATCTGTTCGGCCGGGACGCAAGGCACCGAGGAGCCGCCGGGGATCACCGCCAGCAGATTGTCCCAGCCGCCGCGGATGCCACCGCAATGCGTGTCGATCAGCTCGCGGAAGGGAACCCCCATCGCTTCCTCGACATTGCACGGCGTATTCACATGGCCGGACACGCAGAACAGCTTGGTGCCGACATTGTTCGGCCGGCCGATGCTGTTGAACCAGCTCGCCCCGCGCCGCAGGATCGTGCCGGCCACCGCGATCGACTCGACATTGTTCACTGTGGTCGGGCAGCCATAAAGGCCCATATTGGCCGGGAAGGGCGGCTTCAGCCGCGGCTGGCCCTTCTTGCCCTCGAGGCTTTCGAGCAGCGCCGTTTCCTCGCCGCAGATATAGGCGCCTGCCCCGTGATGGACATAGATGTCGAACGGGTAGCCATGGACATTGTCCTTGCCGACCAGCTTCGCCTCATAGGCCTCGTCCACCGCCTTCTGCAGGGCGATCCGCTCGGCAATATATTCGCCGCGGATATAGATATAGGCCGCATGCGCCGCCATCGCGAAGGAGGCAATCAGGCAACCCTCGATCAGGAGATGCGGGTCATGCCGCATGATCTCGCGGTCCTTGCAGGTGCCCGGCTCGGATTCGTCGGCATTGACAACGAGATAATGCGGGCGGCCATCGTTGACCTTCGGCATGAAGGACCATTTCATGCCCGTCGGGAAGCCGGCCCCACCGCGCCCGCGCAGGCCGGAAGCCTTCATCTCGTCGATCACCCAGTCCCGGCCCATGGCAAGGATATGCTTGGTGCCGTCCCAATTGCCGCGCTTCAGCGCGGCTTTCAGGCCCGGATCCTGCCGGCCGTAGAGATTGGTGAAGATGCGGTCGCGATCATGAAGCATGCGCTACATCCGGTTGGGGTTTGACAGAACGGGACGGACAACCGCCCCGGAACGCGTTTCGACCGGCGCGACGAGCATGGCATCGTCACGCCAGTAATCATGGGCAAGGTCGATCTTGCTGAAATCGACCCGGTCGAGCTGGTAGGTCACGCGGGTCGCCACGAACCAGCGCGCCTCGGGAAGCTGCCCAAACCGGAAGCCTCCGGCCATGTCGCATTGCGTCACACGGACCGCTTCCTTGTGCGCATCCACCAGCGCCGCAGCATCCTCGAACCGGTTGCCCGCACGGAACACGCTGATCCATTCGCGAAAATACGGCGTATCCGGCACCAGGAACACCTCGCTGCCCGCGCAGCGGACCAGGCGGCCATTCGGGCGGCGGAGGAACCCCTCCCCGGCAATGGTCGCGGTGCCGCCGGCGCGGAAGGCAAGATGATCCGCCGGGGAATAGGCGACAGCCTTGGGTACGCGCTGCGCACAGGCAGCGCCGAACAGGGCCACAGCCACAAGGGCAAGGAAACGCGGCGCGCGGCCAGAAGCCGGCGCCCGGAAAAGGGACAGGGAAATCATTGCGGCAACACCTAGAGAAACAACGAATAAAATATTGATTTCAAAAAGATAGAACGCGGCCACGCAAAATGCGGCCGCCATCCCCCGGGCAAAATCGCCCGATCCCGGGACCAGAAGAACCTGTCCGGAAATCCGAGATGTCAGATCGGCTGCCCGATCACATGCCATCTGCCCTGCCCTTCATTCCGCCGGCTTGTCGCCGGCAGCGTTGGTGGGTCGCCAGCCACTCGCCAGCTTCTTCGACTGGCCGATCCAGTCATCCCGCTTCGCACGCCCCTTGAACCCCTCGAGATTCTGGTCAACCCAGGCGAGGTTCTGATCGGTCCAGCCGGCGATCTGATCGAAATGGTAGACGCCCATGCGGTTGAGCATCGCCGCCAGCTTCGGCCCGACGCCCCAGATCAGCTCAAGATCGTCAGCCTTGCCGCCCCGGGCCTTTTTCAGCAGCTCGGGCTTGAACTCATCGCCGACTGGCGCCGGTTCCTCAGCCTTGGCTGCGGGCTTGGCGGGTGCGGCTTTCGCAGGGGCCGGCTTGGCCTCGACCTTGGCTGCCGGTGCAGCGGCGGGAGCGGGCGCGACCGGAGCCGGAGCGGGAGCTGCAGCGGCTACCTTCGCCGCCTCGGCAGCCTTCGCAGCCTCTTCCTTCGCCGCCTTCTGCGCGGCAGCGCGCTCGTCGAAAGCCTTCTTCCAGCTGCCCACCGCCGAGCCGTCATAGAGGGCGGGGTCAAGCAGCGTCTTGATCGAATCCTTGGGCTCCGACGCCTTCCGGCCATTCTGCGGGCCCACCTTGACCGGCTTGCCGGCAGCAAGGTCATCCAGCAGCTTGCCGAGCGATTCCTGCGTCAGATCCTCGAAATAATCGTCGTTGATCTGCACCATCGGCGCATTCGTGCAGGCGCCGAGGCATTCCACCTCGAGCCAGGAGAACTTGCCATCGGCCGAGACATGGCGCTCCTCGCCGATCCGCGCCTTGAGGGTCTTCTTGAGATCCTCCGCGCCCATGCAATGGCAGGGCACCGTGCCGCAGAGCTGGACAAAATAGGTGCCGACCGGCTCGAGATTGAACATCGTGTAGAAGGTCGCCACTTCCATCACACGGATCGGCGGCATGGCGAGCACCTCGGCCACATGCTCGATCGCGGCCTTGGGCAGCCAGCCATTGGCCTGTTTCTGCGCCTGCCAGAGCAGCGGGATGACGGCGGAAGCCTGCCGGCCCGGCGGATATTTGGCGATCTGGGCCTTCACCCATTCCCGGTTGCTGGCGTCGAACGCGAAGGAAGCCGGTTGGACGGCATCGGGAGCAAGGCGGCGTACAGACATGGTTCTTCCTCGAACGCGCGGATTCTATCGCGGCGCAGCGAATGACCGGGTCTTACCACCCTTGGCGTGAGGGGCAAGACTGGAAACGCTAAAAACAAAGATGCAAGGCGACCAAGCGGACAGTGATCCACACCGCCCGCTCAGAAACACAGCGAATCCCGGCGCAGGGCGCGGTTCTGGTCCCGGTTGATGCGCATCAGGCAGGTGCGCAATTCGCCTGAGCGTTGCACCAGCACCACGAAATCCATGCTCCGCTCGGAGGTTCGCTGGATCGCCTTGACCTCGAAACCCTGCCGGACCAGCACATCCAGCGTGACGACCGGCTGGTTCGGCAGCGGCGTGCCTGGCAGCCGCGGATTCTGCCCCGGTGGAGCCGGGGGGGTGGGCCGCTGCGTTGGCGGCGGCCTGACGAAGGGGTCGGGGGCCGGAGCCTGCTGGGCGAGAACCGGAACAGCGAAAGCCGGGGCTGTCGCCAGCAGGAGAAGCAGCCGGCGCGCCGCGGCCCTCACCGGTCGACTTCCCCGAACACGATGTCGAGCGAGCCGAGAATGGCCGAGACATCGGCCAGCATATGGCCCTTGCACATGAAATCCATCGCCGAGAGATGCGCGAAGCCCGGCGCCTTCAGCTTGCAGCGATAGGGCTTGTTGGTGCCGTCGGCGACGAGATAGACGCCGAACTCACCCTTCGGCGCCTCGACAGCGGCGTAAACCTCGCCGGCCGGCACATGGTAGCCCTCGGTATAGAGCTTGAAATGATGGATCAGCGCTTCCATCGAGCGCTTCATCTCCCCGCGTTTCGGCGGCACGATCTTGCCGTCGAGCGAGGAAATCGCCGTGCGGCCATCCGGCCCGCGCAGCTTCGCGATGCATTGCTTCATGATGCGGACAGACTGCCGCATCTCTTCCATGCGGATGCAGTAGCGGTCGTAATTGTCGCCGTTCTTGCCGATCGGAATGTCGAATTCCATCTCCGAATAGCATTCATAGGGCATGGAGCGGCGCAGGTCCCAGGCAGCGCCCGAACCGCGGACCATCACGCCCGAAAAGCCCCATTTCCAGCAATCCTCGAGATTGACGATGCCGATATCGACATTGCGCTGCTTGAAGATGCGGTTATCGGTCAAAAGCCCTTCGAGATCGTCGCAGAGCTTGAGGAAAGGATCGCAGAAGGCCTCGATATCGTCGATCAGGTCCTTCGGCAGGTCCTGGTGCACGCCGCCCGGCCGCACATAGGCCGCATGCATGCGCGCGCCGCAGGCCCGCTCGTAGAAGATCATCAGCTTTTCGCGCTCTTCGAAGCCCCAGAGCGGCGGCGTGAGCGCGCCGACATCCATCGCCTGCGTGGTGATGTTGAGCAGGTGGCTGAGAAGACGTCCGATTTCCGAATAGAGCACGCGGATCAACTGGCCGCGCTTCGGCACGGTGATGCCCAGCAGCCGCTCCACCGCCATGGCGAAGGCATGCTCCTGGTTCATCGGCGCGACATAGTCGAGCCGGTCGAAATAGGGCACCGCCTGCAGGTAGGTCTTGTGCTCGATCAGCTTTTCGGTGCCGCGATGCAGCAGGCCGATATGCGGATCGGTGCGGGTCACCACCTCGCCGTCCAGCTCCAGCACGAGGCGCAGCACGCCATGCGCGGCCGGGTGCTGCGGGCCGAAATTGATGGTGAAATTCCGCATGTTCGGTTGTTCGGTCATCGCCAGCCTCTCAAGCCTTCGCCTTCTCGTCGCCCGGGAGCACGTAATCGGTGCCCTCCCATGGCGACAGGAAATCGAAATTGCGGAATTCCTGGTTGAGCTTCACCGGCTCGTAGACCACGCGCTTCTCCTGGTCGTCGTATCGCACCTCGACGAAGCCGGTCAGCGGGAAATCCTTGCGCAGCGGATAGCCCTGGAAGCCATAGTCGGTCAGCAGGCGGCGCAGATCCGGATGGTCGGCGAACAGGATGCCATACATGTCGTAGGCCTCGCGCTCGAACCAGTTGGCACCGGGATAGAGGCTGACGATGGACGGGACCGGCGTCGCCTCGTCCGTCTGCACCTTGATGCGGATGCGGCGGACATGGCGCGGCGACATCAGGTGGTAGACCACATCGAAGCGGTTCTCGCGGCCCGGATAATCCACGCCGCAAAGGTCCGTGAAGTTGAGAAAGGCGCAATCCGGGTCATCATGCAGGAAGCGCAGGACCTCGAGGATCGCGCCGGCCTCGGCATGCAGGGTGAGTTCGCCAAGCGCGATCTCGTGTCCGGTCACCTTGCCCGGCAGGGCCTTCCCGATATGGGCGGCGAGAATTTCAAGTGCTTCGGACATGCCCGCTCTCCGTTGCTTTAGTTCTTGTACTCAAAATCGAACCGAAGCGAACCCTTGGCCGAGCTGCGAACGGTGAAATTCAACTTCGATACAGCTTCAACAATCTGGCGTCCGCGCTCGTCACATTTCGTTGTCGCCCTATCGAGCCCTGCGTCAACCATACTGCGGCAGCGTGTGGCAAGCCATTCCGCATCGCCCGCATAGGTTTCAGCTCTGCGCTTTACCTCGTCACAATTTTCGCCGCACTTTACCGAGTAATGCCACTTGGATATTGCGCCTGCCGTGAAGAAAACTGTAGATGGCCTTCGGTCAATAACGCAATGCAACACTTGCTCACCCTTGAGCGGCTTTTCTGTAATAATAGCGTTTAGTTTTAAGCCAATTCCACATTGTTTTTGTGCCCAGCTTTCCAAATCAACAAGGTCGGCAAGGACCGCTTTGACAAGGTAACGCGAGGATGAAAGGGCTACTCGTTCCTTGTTGCTGAGTTTTATCCTCGCATCGGCATATCCCGAGGATAGGACCATCAAGATACCGACCGAAACAAGGCAGCGCCAAATCATCGCTCGATCGTCGCCGTCCGGCGGATCTTCTTCTGCAGCAGCATCACGCCGTAAAGCAGCGCCTCGGCCGTCGGCGGGCAGCCCGGCACGTAGATATCCACTGGCACCACGCGGTCGCAGCCGCGCACCACGCTGTAGCTGTAATGGTAATAGCCGCCGCCATTGGCGCAGGAGCCCATCGAGATGACGTAGCGTGGCTCCGGCATCTGGTCGTAGACCTTGCGGAGCGCGGGCGCCATCTTGTTGGTCAGCGTGCCGGCGACGATCATCACGTCGGACTGGCGCGGCGAGGCGCGCGGCGCGAAGCCGAAGCGCTCGACATCATAGCGCGGCATCGAGAGCTGCATCATTTCCACAGCGCAGCAAGCGAGGCCGAACGTCATCCACATCAGCGAACCCGTCCGCGCCCAGGCGATCAGGTCATCCGTTGCGGTGACGAGGAAGCCCTTGTCGGCCAGTTCGTTGTTGATCTCGACGAAGAACGGGTCGGTCGCGCCGACCGGCTTGCCGGTATTCGGGTCGAGAATGCCCTTCGGAGCGGGGGCGACGAGCGTGTTCATGGTCCCGGAATTCATGGCATCAATCCCATTCCAGCGCGCCTTTGCGCCACTCATAGACGAAGCCGACCGTCAGCACGCCGAGAAACACCATCATCGACCAGAACCCGAAGGCGCCGATATCCTTCAGGGCCACGGCCCAGGGGAACAGGAACGCCACTTCGAGGTCGAAGATGATGAAGAGAATGGCCACGAGGTAGAAGCGCACATCGAATTTCATGCGGGCATCGTCGAAAGCGTTGAAGCCGCATTCATAGGCCGAGACCTTTTCCGGGTCCGGGTTCTGGTAGGCCACCGCGAAGGGCGCGACGAGCAGGGCGATCCCGATCACCAGGGCAATGCCGATGAAGAGAACCAGCGGGAGATAATCGACGAGCAGTGTTTCCATGGCGCTTTGGATTAGTCGAGCCCGGCTTTTCGCGCAAGCGAAAGGGCGCCGCATCCGACGATTTGGCAACAGGCTTGGGCTGTCCTCGCCGGCAGGCGGCGCACGGGAGCGGATCATGCGGCAAGGCGCAGGCTTTCTTGCAGCAATGCCCCGGCCCGAAGCGGCCATGGCGCTGGAAAAGCACGGGCCCTTGGCTAGTCTTGGCCAGGCTCCGCAGCGCGATTCGCGGAGCGGGGCGTCCAACATTGCGGCCTGTTGCCGGGCAACCCTGCCCTCCCGGCCTGTCCAGGCCTTTCGGGGGGAAGATCATGATGAAACGGGTTGCGAAGGGCCTGGCGGTTCTGGGCCTTGTGGCCATGGCCGCGATGCCGGCCTTTGCCAAGGGCCCCGGCGATTGCCGGGTCCAGGGCAAGGAAGGCACCTCGGGCGGCGGCTATAGCGGCAGCGCCTCGCTCACCCAGACCGGCGCCGAGACCTGGCGAATCGTCTGGAAGATCGGCTCGCAGACCTGGACCGGCTTCGGCATCGGCAATGGCGAGGTTGTGGCACTGAACTTCACCGGCGGCGGCCGGACCGGCGTGATGCTGCTCATCGCGAAGGAGGATGGCAACGGCTATGCGGCCGCGTGGGCTTATACCGGCGAGAAGGAAGTCGGCTACGAGGAATGGACCAAGCGCCGGTAAGCCTGGAGCATTTTCCGACCAGGTGGATACCGGCTGGACGGAAGACAATGCGACAAGACAAGAAGCCGGAGCGGGCGATCTGATTCGGTCAGAGCGCAGACATTTCCCGTCAGCGGATCCGCCGGCTGACCGCAATGGTCGCGACGATGGCGGCGGCGAAAACCAGCGAGAGCGGCGTGATCCGCTCTCCCAGCAGCGGCGCGGCGGCCAGCATCGACAGGAAGGGTTGAGCCAGCTGCGTCTGGCTGACGCGCAGCGCACCACCGAGCTGCAACCCGCGATACCAGGCAAAGAAGCCGAGCCACATCGACACGATGGCGAGATAGGCGAAGCTGAGCCACGCCACCGGCGCCACCTCGCCCGGTGGCCAGGTCAGCACCGAAACCGGGATGGTCAGCGGCAGGTAGAGCACCAGGATCCACGAGATCACGTGCTCCGGCGGCATCTCGCGCGACAGGCGGGCCCCCAGCACATAGCCGCAGCTGGCCGAGAGTACGGCGAGCAGCAGCAGACCATCGGCTGCGACGAAGCCGCCCTCGCCCGTCAGCCACGCATACAGCACGACCAGCAGGAAGCCGAGAACCGCCAGCGCCCAGAAGGCCGGCCGTGCGCGCTCGCGCATCCAGAGCGCCGTCAGCGCCGCCGTACCGAGCGGCAGGGCACCGGAAATCACGGCGGCATGGACCGAATCGACATGCTGGACCGCGAGGCCAAGGAAGAGCGGGAAGCCGATCACGATCCCCGCCCCGGCCAGGATCAGCCGGAACGCCTGCACCCGGCTGGGCCAAGCCGCGCGGATGACCAGCAGATAGAGAATGGCCAGCATGCCGGCCGCTGCGGCACGACCGAAACTGATGAAGACCGGCGGGAGGCCGGGAAATGTCGGGGTCAGCGTGGCCAGCTTGGTCACCGGCGCTGTCAGCGCAAACAGCGCCACGCCGAGAAACCCGAGCAGGAAGCCCTTTTGGGAAGCAGTCATCGTCCCCTCGCGAGGTTGGCAAGATCCGGGTGGTGAAGGACCTGCCCCCTGTTCATGGAAGGGGAGGAGTGGGGTGGCGCGGGCGACGGGGCTCGAACCCGCGACCTCCGGCGTGACAGGCCGGCACTCTAACCGACTGAGCTACGCCCGCATCCATTCCCGCATCGGGGGTGCCCCCCGACGAGGGCCGAACGGTTACGCGATGGGCGGAGGACCTGTCAAGCACTCCGCACCGAATGTCGGAATCTTTTTGCGGAACCTGCGAAAGCCCGGAGATCAGAGCGATGGCGCGCCGAGCCGGAACCGGCGCACTTCATTGCTCGAAAGGATGCGGATCTGGTCATGCGGGACCGATTCCGCGAGGCTGATCAGATCCTGGCTGCCGCCGACGCGCGAGACATATTGACGGAGCGCGTTGACCTCGCTCGACCCGGCATAGATGCGCTCGCCCTGGGTCCTGCCGCCGGCCGGATCGGCCCGCCACATCCGGGCTGACATGCGGTGGACACCGAGTCGTGCCCCTTCCGGAACCACGCGCTTCTTCGCGCCCATGAGCACATAGACACAGGCCGAGGCACAATGGCCGGGCACCACGCCAACCTGTCCGAAACCGGCCCGGCGACGCGCCTGGCGCTGGGCATCAAGCAGGGTCGGACGGCCGATCACCACGGCGGCGCCAGCATCATGGATCAGCGAGCCGAGCTGCAGGGCACTCTCGACATTGCCACCGGGCGAATTGAGGAAAACGATCGCATGGAGGCCGGGCCGCTGCAGTTCCTGCCGCAGGAAAGCAGCAAACTTGGCCGGTGCATCGCGGGTGATCTCGCCCTCGGCAATCACCGCGCGGCGGCATTCGCTGGCATTGCAGGCGCTATCCACCGGGATCGTCGCGAACTCCATCGCAAGGCCAGGCCCGGCCATCATCAGAGCGAAAAGACCGGCAAGGCCAAGCGGGCCGCGGCCTGGCATCAAAGACAGGAAACGCATGGATCGAAATCCCCTCACGCAAACGCACTGTCGGAACAGGACAGCGCGGATATGGTGAAGGAACGAGGTTTCCGAAAGGTTCACGAAAAGGCAAGACCGCGCGACGTCGCAGCGCCGTGCGGCCGATAGGAAGATCGGTGGGGATATCTGCATGCCGGGCGCGTCTGGCCGGAAGCAATTGAGACAGCGGAGGCTGTGGTGGGCGATGAGAGACTCGAACTCCCGACATCCTCGGTGTAAACGAGGCGCTCTACCAACTGAGCTAATCGCCCTCGGGGCGTGAAGATGCCGCCGGATCAGCCCGGTGGGTAAACACCATCCGCCCGGCAATGGCAAGCGGCCATCCCCCTCGGACGGCCGGCACAAGACCTCCGTCGAGGGCACTTGGCTTCCACCAATGGCGCAGGGCGCACTGGCACCGCCTCTGATACAGGTCAAGGCAGCTCCTGCCGGCAGGCGGCAGGATGGCGGTCAGGCCCGGGCAACACGGGCTGGAGGAACCCCGGACGATGCGCATCGCCCTGCTGGCCGATATCCATGGCAACCGCGAGGCGCTGGAAGCCGTGCTGCGCGCCCTCCCCTCCCACCGGATCGACGGCCTCGCCATCCTCGGCGATGTGGTCGGCTACGGGCCCGACCCGGCCTTTTGTGTGGAGCGCGTGGCCTCGTTGGTTGAGGCCGGGGCGATGATCGTGCTCGGCAACCACGATGCCGCGATCGAGGGCGATGCCAGCGACATGAACCGTATTGCCCGCGAGGCCATCGAATGGACGCGGACGCAGCTTGACCCCGGGCATGCCGCGCTGATCCGCACCTGGCCGGAAACCCGGCGCCTGGGCGATGCGCTCTTTGTGCATGCCAGCGCCCGCGCCCCGCGCGCCTGGGAATACATTACCGGGCCGGGCGAGGCGGAGCGCAGCCTGCGCGCCACCGATGCCGCGATCACACTGGTGGGGCATGTGCATCAGCCTTGCCTCTGGCGGCTCACGGGCCTCGGCGTGGCGATTGCGCATGAGCCCCTGCCTGGCGCGGAGATCCCGCTTTCGCGCCATTTTCCCTGGCTCGGCGTGGTCGGCGCGGTCGGCCAGCCGCGCGACGGCCAGACCGCCGCCGGCTACGCGATCCTCGATCTGAAGCGGCGGACCCTGCTCTTCGGACGCGTCGGCTACGACCACTACACCACTGTGCGGAAACTGCGCGAGTCCGGCCTGCCCGAGCCGCTGGCCGTCCGCCTCCTCCGGGGGCGATGAGGGGCGCCATGGGCAGGATGCAGCTGGAAACCGGCTCGACAATCGAGGGCTTCCTGATCGGCCGGAAGATCCATCAGGGCGGCATGGCCGAGATCTGGGAGGTCACCCATCCGGACCATGCGATCCCGCTGGTGATGAAGATCCCGCTGATCCTCGACGGCGATGATCCCACCATGATCGTCGGCTTCGAGCAGGAGCAGATGATCCTGCCGCGGCTGAGCGGGCCGCATGTGCCCCGCTGCATCGCCCTCGGGGATTTCTCGGCCCAGCCCTTTATCGTCATGGAGCGCCTTGCCGGCGAGAGCCTGCTGCCGCGCTTCAAGGCCGCGCCCCTGACCGCCTCCGAGGTGCTGGCGACCGGCGCCGCCATCGCGAAGGCTCTGGTCAGCCTGCACGGGCAGGATGTCGTCCATCTCGACATCAAGCCATCGAACATCATGTTCCGCCCCACCGGCGAGGCCGTTTTCATCGATTTCGGCCTGTCACGCCATCTCCGGTTGCCGGATCTCCTCGCCGAGGAGTTCCGCGTGCCGATGGGCACCGCGCCCTATATCGCCCCGGAGCAGGTGCTGAAGATCCGCGAGGAGCCCCGGAGCGATCTCTTCGCCCTCGGCGCGATGCTCTATGCGCTGGCCACCGGCGAGCGTCCCTTCGGCAACCCCAAGCACACGACGAAGGCCCTGCTGCGCCGGATGTACGAGGCCCCTACCCCGCCCCGCGTGCTGCGGCCCGACATCCCCTCCTGGCTGCAGGAAATCATCCTGCGCTGCCTCGAGGTGAAGCCGGACCGGCGCTATGCCTCCGCAGCGCAGCTTGCCTTCGAACTGAACCACCCCGAGCATGTGACGCTGACCGACCGCGCCACGCGCGAGAAGACGCATTGGCTCCGCAACCTGATGTCCGGCCGGCTGCTGCCGCCGCAGGCCCCGCCGCTGAGCCGCCTGGGGGCCTATCGGCACGCCTCGCAGGCGCCCATTCTGATGGCCGCGGTCGATCTCTCGCCCGAAGGCGAACCGCTGGCCGGGATCCTGCGGGAAACCGTCTCGCGCCTGCTGGTCACCGCACCGGAATCCCGCCTCGCCTGCGTCAACGTGCTGCGCACGGCACGGATCGGCCTCGACACGCTGGTCGACGATGACGGCACCTCACTGCATGTCCGCCGGTTGGTCGAACTCAAACACTGGGCCGCCGATATGCGCCTGCCGCCGGAGCGCCTGACCTTCCATGTGCTGGAACATTCCGATCCCGCACAGGCCATGCTGGATTTCGCGCGCAACAATGCGGTCGACCATATGATCGTCGGCGCGCGCGGCTCGGGGGGCGTCCGGCGCTACATGGGCTCGGTCTCGACCAGCCTCGTCGCCGAGGCGCCCTGCTCGGTGACCGTGGTGCGCAACCGCCTTGCCCTGCCGGGAGAGAGCGACACCAGGTTCACCGAAGCCGGGGCGTGAACGGCCGGCGCCGTCAGCGCGCCGAGGTCGCGGTTTTCGCCAGCCGGAACTTGCCCATTTCGGCCGGGCTCAGCCAGTACATCGATTCCGACGGCGTCTTGTCCATCACCATCGAGAGAGACTGGTCGACGCCCATCTGCCTGAAATAGCGCGAATAGGCATCGCGGATCGCGTCATGCTGCAGGGTGCCGCTGACCACCGTGCGGGTGACCGGATCACGCACTTCCGGCCCGGTATGGGCGCGGTGAACCCCCACGCGGGAGCCCGGCACGAAATAGCGGCTCTTGCCGCCGGCCAGCACCAGCACGCAGGCGGAGGCACAGACGCCCGATGTCAGGCCCGTGCTGCGCGTCACAGATCCGCCTGCCGGCCGGCCGACAATCACCGACATTTTGAGTTTGCGGATCATCAGCCCAAGGGCCGCCGCACCGGCATTGAAGCCGCCCGGGCTCTCGACCACAACGATGCTCGACAGCCGGTGCGATTTGGCGGCATTGGCAACGAAATCCGCGAAAATCAGGTGCTCGTTCTGCTGGATCGTGCCCGAAGCATGGATGATCTTCGGGCAGCCCGCCCCGCATCCGTCAAGTTCCGCCTCGACCAGCCGGTAGCTCATGGCCTGTGCGCCGGCACCAAGCCCGCCGAACAGCCCGGCCGCAATGACGGCCCGAACCGCCTGACTGATGATCCGCATGCCAACCTCCCCTTGCAGAACCGCAAAGGTGGCATGAAACCCTCGCCAGCCGCAAGCGACGCAACAGCGCGGGACCGACGCATGGAAAAGGCGCCCCGAAAACCGGGGCGCCTCGATCCTTGTCGGGCCAGGCCTCAATGGGCGCGGGCGGTGACGGCGGCGTCTTCCTTGGCCTTTGCAGCGGCCTTGGCTTCGGCTTCCTCGTCCCACTCGATCGCCTCAGGCTGCCGCACAAGCGCGCGCCTGACCACCTCGTCCATGCGAGAGACCGGGACGATCTCCAGCCCGTTCTTCACGTTGGACGGGATTTCCGCGAGGTCCTTCACGTTGTCTTCGGGGATCAGCACCGTCTTCATGCCGCCCCGGAGGGCCGCGAGGAGCTTCTCCTTGAGCCCGCCGATCGGCAGGACACGGCCCCGCAGCGTGACTTCGCCGGTCATGGCGATGTCGCGCCGGACGGGAATGCCCGTCAGGACGGAGACAATCGCCGTGGCCATCGCGATGCCCGCCGACGGTCCATCCTTCGGCGTCGCGCCCTCCGGCACGTGCACATGGATGTCCTTCGTGTCGAAGAGCGGCGGCTTGATACCGAACTCGATACAGCGGCTGCGGACATAGGAGGCCGCCGCAGAGATCGATTCCTTCATCACGTCACGCAGGTTGCCCGTGACAGTCATCTTGCCCTTGCCGGGCATCATGACGCCTTCAATGGTCAGCAATTCGCCACCGACCTCGGTCCAGGCGAGGCCCGTGACTACGCCGACCTGATCTTCGGCCTCGACCTCGCCATAGCGATACTTGGCCGGGCCGAGATAGGATTCGACCTTGGCCTCGTCGATGACGACCGCCTTGACCGGGTTGTCGGTGCCGGCTGCCAGCAGGATCTCCTTGACGGCCTTGCGGACGAGGTTGGAGATCTCGCGCTCGAGATTGCGGACGCCGCTTTCGCGGGTGTAGCGCCGCACCAGAAGCAGAAGGGCTTCGGGCGTGATGCTCCATTCCGAGGCATCGAGGCCGTGCTTCTTCAGCGAGTTCGGGATGAGATGCTTGCGGGCGATCTCGGCCTTCTCGTCTTCTGTATAGCCGGCGATGCGGATGATCTCCATCCGGTCCATCAGCGGGCCCGGAATGTTGAGCGTGTTCGCCGTCGTCACGAACATCACGTTCGACAGGTCATAATCGACCTCGAGATAATGGTCGTTGAACGTCGTGTTCTGCTCCGGATCCAGCACTTCCAGCAGCGCCGAGGACGGATCACCCCGGAAATCCATGCCCATCTTGTCGATCTCGTCGAGCAGGAAGAGAGGGTTCGAGGTCTTCGTCTTGCGCAGGCTCTGGATGATCTTGCCCGGCATCGAGCCGATATAGGTCCGGCGATGGCCCCGGATCTCGGCCTCGTCCCGCACGCCGCCCAGGCTCATCCGGATGAATTCACGCCCGGTGGACTTGGCGATCGACTTGCCGAGCGAGGTCTTGCCGACACCCGGCGGGCCGACAAGGCACAGGATCGGCCCGGTCAGCTTGTTCGCGCGGCTCTGGACCGCGAGATACTCGACGATCCGGTCCTTGACCTTGTCGAGGCCGAAATGGTCGGCATCGAGGACTTCCTGAGCCAGCCGCAGGTCCTTCTTGACCTTCGACTTCTTGCCCCAGGGCAGCGAGAGCATCCAGTCGAGGTAGTTGCGCACAACGGTGGCTTCCGCCGACATCGGCGACATCTGCCGGAGCTTGCGCAATTCATGGTTCGACTTGTCGCGCGCCTCTTTCGAGAGCTTGGTCCGCGCGATCTTGTCCTCCAGTTCGGCCAGCTCGTCCTTGCCGTCCTCGTCGCCGAGTTCCTTCTGGATCGCCTTGATCTGCTCGTTGAGGTAATATTCGCGCTGGGTCTTCTCCATCTGGCGCTTGACGCGCGTGCGGATGCGCTTCTCGACCTGCAGGACCGAGATCTCGCTCTCCATCAGGCCGAGCACCTTCTCGAGGCGGCGCGCCACCTTGGTGATCTCCAGCACGGCCTGCTTGTCGGCGATCTTCACCGCGAGATGCGAGGCGACGGTATCCGCCAGCTTGGCATAATCCTCGATACCGGCAATGGTCGAGACCACATCCGGCGAGACCTTCTTGTTCAGCTTGGCATAGCCCTCGAACTCGCTGGTCACCGAGCGCGCGAGCGCCTCGATCTCCACCGGGTCGCTGTAATCCTCCTCGAGCACGGTCACTTCGGCTTCGAGGAAATTCTCGTTCGCGACGATATCGGCACGCCGGGCCCGGCTCACGCCTTCGACGAGCACCTTCACTGTGCCATCGGGCAGCTTGAGCAGCTGCAGCACCGTGGCAAGGCTGCCGATCTGGTAGATCTGGTCAGCCGCCGGGTCATCATCGGTGGCGTTGAACTGCGTCGCCAGCAGGATGTGGCGGTCGCTCCGCATCACCTCTTCCAGCGCCTTGATCGATTTCTCGCGGCCGACAAAGAGCGGCACGATCATGTGCGGGAAAACGACAATATCCCGCAGCGGCAGCACCGGAACAACTTCCGTGGAGCCCGGAACGGGGGTGGCACGCTTCTTGTCAGCGCTCATCGCTTGGTCCTCTGTTCAGGTCGCCCGCGCCGGACAGCCCTTGCGGGGCGGGACGGCGAAGTGGCACGACCCCCGGTCATGCCGGGAATGCTGGGGCCGGGCTCCTTCCGGAGTTTCGCTTCCGCCACCCTCTCGATCCGCGATGGGCGACAGTCGAAACAGGCCCTGTCGGCACCTGCCCGATCCACTCGTTATCGTCAACGTGGTGTCGATTCGTCCGCTATGCAAGGGCATCAACCCAACCGCGATAAATTCCCGCAGCTTGCCCCCGTCTTGCGTCCGGCATGACACCGCGCCTTGCAGGTCCGGCCCTGCGCAGCGGCGGGAACCGGACACAAAAAGACGGACGGGCGTGCCCGTCCGTCCTGTCATTCTGGCACGGGCGATGGTCAGGCGCTGGCTTCCAGTGCCTCTTCCTTCCGCTCGCCATAGATGTAGAGCGGTTTGGCCTTGCCCTCGATGACTTCCGCCCCGACAACCACCTGCTCCACCCCATCAAGGCCCGGAAGGTCGAACATCGTGTCGAGCAGGGTGCCCTCCATGATCGATCGCAGGCCGCGCGCGCCGGTTTTCCGTTCGATCGCCTTGCGGGCAACCACGGAAAGCGCGTCATCATTGAAGGTCAGCTCGACATCTTCCATCTCGAACAGCCGCTGATACTGCTTGACCAGCGCGTTCTTCGGTTCGGTCAGGATGCGCTTCAGCGCATCCTCGTCGAGATCCTCGAGCGTTGCGATGACCGGCAGGCGGCCGATGAATTCCGGGATAAGCCCGAATTTCAGCAGGTCCTCCGGCTCAACCTGGCGGAACACCTCGCCGACGCGCCGGTCATCCGGCGCCTCGACCTTGGCACCGAAGCCGATCGACGTGCCCTTCCCGCGCGAGGAGATGATCTTTTCGAGACCGGCAAAGGCGCCGCCGCAGATGAAGAGGATGTTGGTCGTGTCCACCTGCAGGAATTCCTGCTGCGGATGCTTGCGGCCGCCCTGCGGCGGAACCGAGGCCACAGTGCCTTCCATGATCTTCAGCAGCGCCTGCTGCACACCCTCGCCCGATACGTCGCGGGTAATCGAGGGATTGTCCGACTTGCGGCTGATCTTGTCGATCTCGTCGATATAGACGATGCCGCGCTGCGCCCGCTCGACATTGTAGTCGGCGGCCTGGAGCAGCTTCAGGATGATGTTCTCGACATCCTCGCCGACATAGCCGGCCTCGGTCAGTGTCGTGGCATCGGCCATGGTGAACGGCACGTCGAGGATGCGCGCCAGCGTCTGGGCGAGATAGGTCTTGCCGCAGCCGGTCGGGCCGACGAGCAGGATGTTCGACTTCGCCAGTTCGATATCGTTGTGCTTGGTCGCGTGGTTCAGGCGCTTGTAGTGGTTATGCACCGCCACCGCGAGCACGCGCTTCGCATAGAACTGGCCGATCACGTAATCGTCGAGGATCTTGGCGATCTCCTTCGGCGTCGGCACGCCGTCCTTCGCCTTGACCAGGGTCTTCGATTCCTCGCGGATGATATCCATGCAGAGTTCGACGCATTCATCGCAGATGAACACGGTCGGTCCGGCGATGAGTTTGCGAACCTCATGCTGGCTCTTGCCGCAGAAGGAGCAGTACAGCGTGCTCCGGGAATCGCCGCTCTGGGTCTTGCTCATCGCCTACCTCCTATCCCGGAAGGGCGGGCCCCCGTAACGGGAACCGGGCCTCCGGATCGCGACATGACGTGGCGCGCCATGCCGATAGATGATCGGGACACTATCGGACGCGGCCCCCGAACGAAACGTTAATTCGCGGGCCGGCCGATCGTTTGTCCCTGCCAAGGGTAATAACTTGTTCCCGTGTTGCAAGGGACGGGCCACAAATTAACCCGGCAAACTGCTCCAAAAAGGGTCACGAGCGCTTGAAGGGCGCCGTAACGGTCCAGAATGTCACAGCCCGGGGCGCCTTACATCGCCTTGGGCGGCTCCGGATCTTCGCTCCGCTTGGTGACAACCTGGTCGATCAGGCCGAATTCCTTGGCCGCATCGGCGGTCATGAAATTGTCGCGCTCGAGCGCGTTGTGGATGGTGTCGTAATCCTGGCCTGTATGCTGGACATAGATCTCGTTCAGGCGGCGCTTGAGCCCCTCGACTTCCTTGGCATGGATCAGGATGTCGGTGACCTGGCCCTGGAACCCGCCGGACGGCTGATGCACCATGATCCGCGCATTCGGCAGGGCGAAGCGCATGCCCTTCTGGCCCGCTGTGAGCAGGAGCGAGCCCATCGATGCCGCCTGCCCCATGCAGAGCGTGGTCACCGGGCAGCGGATGAACTGCATCGTGTCGTAGATCGAGAGCCCCGACGTCACCACCCCGCCCGGCGAGTTGATATACATCGAGATTTCCTTCTTCGGGTTGTCGGCCTCGAGGAAGAGCAGCTGCGCCACGATCAGGCTGGCCATGCCATCCTCGACCGGACCATTGAGGAAAATGATGCGCTCGCGCAGCAGACGGGAGAAGATGTCGAAGGCGCGTTCGCCCCGGCTCGATTGCTCGATCACCATCGGGACGAGGGAATTGTAGGTCTCAATCGGATCTTTCATGATCGCCTCAGTTTCGTCGCGGCGATGACGTCGCCGATTCGTGCCGGAATTGCCTGTCACAGATAGAGATTGCCCCGCCCGCTGAAAAGGGCGGAGCGGATTCAGCGTGAATCGGGGCGGAAGCGGAAGGCCAGAAGCATGGCCCAGCCGAGAAGCAGACCCCAGAAGGCGCCGCCGATTCCGAAAAGCGTCAGCCCGGATGCCGTGGCGAGGAAGGTCAGCAGCGCGGGAATGCGCGCCTCCTCATCCTCGAGGGCGCCGCGCAGGGCCGCACCGAAGGCCGGGATGAGGGCAAGCCCGGCCGCGGCCTCGACCAGCACCGGCGAGGCCCTGAGGACCAGCGCAGCGGCCATCGCCGCGAGCCCCGCCAGCAGGATATAGCCGAGGCCGGCCGCGATCGTGGCGATGTAGCGCCGTGCGGGATCCGGATGGGCCTCCGGGCCAGCGCAGAGCGCTGCCGTGATGGCCGCATAGTTGATCGGCGGGGCACCCGCCAGCGCGGTTGCGACCGTTGTGGCCCCGGTCGCGGCGAGCCCCTGCCTCAGCGACGGGCGATAGCCGAATGTCGTCAGCACGGCATAGCCCGTGATGTTCTGCGAGGCCATGGTCACCACGAAAAGCGGCAGGGCGAGCCCCAGCAGCGCTTCGACCGAGAAGGTCGGTACGACAAGCACGAGGCCGGGCCAGCGGAACGCCTCGCCGCCCCCGCCCTGCAGAACGACACCGCCCAGCGCGATTGCCACGGCTGCCGGAACGGCCCAGAGCCGCGCGAACCGCATCAGGACCAGCCAGGTCGCGAGAATGGCCAGCCCGAGGAGAGGCATGTCCCGCACGGCAATGAACGGCGCGAGGCAGAGCTTGAGCAGGATTCCCGCCAGCATGGCATTGGCGATGGTTTTCGGGATCGCCTGCACAAGGCGGACAAGCGGCGTCCAGAACCCCGCCAGAACGATCAGCAGCCCGACGACAACAAAGGCACCGATCGCGGCCGGAAAGCCACCGGGGAGAATGCCCATCGTGGCCATGAAGGCGAGGCCCGGCGTCGTCCAGGCGATGCTGATCGGCATTCGGCTCGACAGGCTGAGCGCGATGGCAACCACACCCTTTGCCAGCCCCACCACCAGCAGCCCGGAGGCGATCTCGGCCTCGGAGGCGCCCATCGCCGCCAGCCCCTTGATCAGGATGGCGACCGCGCTGGCATAGCCGACCACCGAGATAACCAGCCCCTGCACCGTGGCCTGGATCGAGAAATCGGCCAGCAGCCGGGCAAGGCCCTGCCGGCTCTCGGGCGCAGTTTCCGGCATGGTCATGCCCCTTCTCAGCAAGACGCCGCCCGGTCGGGGGCGGCGTGATGTCGAACCTGCCGGCGGGAAACCCGCCCGGCACCTGTTCTTGAACCAGGAGGACCCGGTTTGAACGGGCCTCGGGTCACTCGGCCTTTCGGGTCACTCGGCCTTCTTGGCCTTGGCCTTCTTCGGCTTTTCGGCCTTTTCCTCGGCTTCCGGCACGTCATCATCCATCAGCTCGGCACGGGTCACGCGCTTGTCGGTGATCTTCAGGCCCATCAGGATCAGGTCAATGACCTTTTCCTCGAAGAGCGGGGCGCGGATCTGCGCCAGGGCCTCGGGGTTCTTCGTGAAATATTCGAAGACCTGCTTTTCCTGGCCGGGGAAGGAGCGGGCGCGGGCGATCAGCGCATCGCGTATCTCGCTTTCC
This sequence comes from Rhabdaerophilum sp. SD176, assembly GCF_030143245.1. GTDB lineage: Bacteria > Pseudomonadota > Alphaproteobacteria > Rhizobiales > Beijerinckiaceae > Rhabdaerophilum. Next base: position 378,250 of record NZ_JARJNS010000001.1, read on the forward strand.
TCGATCTTGACGTTCGACTTGGCGCCGATCTCAGCGAGGACGAGGCCGAGCCGGACGCGGCGGGCCGCGATCGTGCGATACTCCTCGCGGGCCTTCTCTTCTTCGCCCTCGCCGAAGGATTGACCGGAGCGGGCCATGTCGGCGGTGAGCTGGCGCCACACGGTCGAGAATTCCTCCTCGAGCATGGTCGAGGGCAGGTCGAACGTGTAGATCTTGTCGAGGCCATCGAGAAGCTGGCGCTTCATCTTCTGGCGCGTCTGCTCGGTCATCTCTTCCAGGATCGACGCCCGAACGGCATCGCGCAGCTTCTCGACATCGTCGAGGCCGAACTTCTTGGCCAGTTCGTCATCGATCGCCTGGTCGCCCGGCGCCTGGATTTCCTGCACGGTCACGGCAAATTCCGCCGCCTTGCCCGCGAGTTCGCGCGCCTGATACAGCTCGGGGAACATGGTCTTGACGACCTTCTGCTCGCCCTTCTTGGCACCGACCAGCTGCTCCTCGAAGCCCGGGATGAACTGGCCCGAGCCGATGATCAGGTCGACACCCTCTGCCGTGCCGCCCTCGAAGGCGACGCCGTCGATCGTGCCGACGAAATCGATCGTCAGCTTGTCGCCATCCTGCGCCTTGTCGTTGGCGCCGCGCGGCGAATACGGCCGGTTGGCCGCTGCCATGCGCTGGATTGAGGAATCAATGTCTTCCTGTGCGATCTCGGCGACCTCACGGATGATCTCGATGGCAGAATGGTCGGCAATTTCGATCTTCGGCAGAACCTCGACATCGACCGAGAAGTCGAGATCGGCCTTGCCGGCCAGAACCTGTTCGATCACCGTCTGGTCTTCGGTGAAATTGATCTTCGGCTCCGACGCGAGGCGGATGTCATGCTCCTCGACGATTTTCTTGTTGGCATCGTTCACGGCGTTCTGGACAACATCGGCCATGACCGACTTGCCATAAACGCGCCGGAGATGCGCAACCGGCACCTTGCCCGGGCGGAACCCGTTGAGATTGACACGCTCGCGGAGCGTCTCGAGTTCGCTTTCGAAGCGGCTGCCCAGATCGGCGGCGGCGATGACCACCTTGAACTGGCGCTTGAGCCCTTCGGCGAGGGTTTGAGTGACCTGCATGTTCAACCTTAGATATCCGTTCGGGCTGGTGCCCGTATCAAAACCTGAATGCGTCGCAGCGACGCGTGATGCCGTTTAACGTCCTGTCCGGAACCGCCGAAACCGATCCGGCCCCGAGGAAACCCGGCCGATCCCGGCAAACGCATTCGGCACTGGTGCGGGCGAAGGGACTCGAACCCCCACGACTTTCGTCACCGGAACCTAAATCCGGCGCGTCTACCAGTTCCGCCACGCCCGCCTACGCTTCCACCGGAATGGAATACGTGACGAGACTGCGAACAGCCTCGCCTGACCAGCGGGCCGCGTCTATATCACGCTTTTCGCCGGCCGCAGCAAAAATCTGCACGAGCGCACAGGCCGGAACGCCCGCTTGGCCGCCGGGCATCGGGGCTTGACGGGAAGCCGGCATCTTTCGACATAGACGGCGAGAATGCCCGAAGGAGCGCCCGTGCCGAACCCCTCTCCCTTCCGGGGCCTTTCCCGCCGGACCCTGCTGCAGGGCACCGCCTTCGCCGCCCTTGCTCCCGCTGGTGCAAAAGCCGCCAGCCCGGCCGCGGAAACGCGGTTCCGTCTCCGCGCCGAGGCCGTTTCGCTGCGACTCGGCACGGCCCACCAACCGGAAAGCCCGATGGCCCGCCTTGTGGCGGTTGATTCCCCCGCACCCGGCATGACGGTCCTCCGTGCGCGGGAGGGCGAGCCCTTCGTGCTGGAAATCGAGAACCGCCTCGACCAGCCGACGGCCTTCCACTTGCGCGGACTGCGAGGCCTCAATGGCGAGGACGGGATGCCCGGCCTGACCGGCACACCGATCCCGGCGGGCGGCACCGGCCTGATTCGGGTTCCCGCCCGGCAGAGCGGCACCTTTATCCTCGCGCCAAGCCTCGCCAGCCATGTCGCCGAGCAGAATGCACGCGGCCTGCACGGCGCGTTGGTGGTCGAGGAGCGCACGCGCCAGTCTTTCGATCTCGACGAGGTGCTGGCCGTTGCCGACTGGCGTCTCGACGGCGAAGGCCGGCTTGCGGGTGATTTCAACAGCCGCCGCGATGCCGCGCGGGTCGGCCGGCTCGGCAACCGGCTGACGGCGAACGGGGCGCCGGCGCCCGGCGGCATGGTCGTCAGGCCCAATGCCCGCCTGCGCATCCGGATGATCAACACCTCGAATGCCAGGATGATCCCGCTCAAGGTCTCCGGCTTCTCGGCCGAGGTCGTCGCCATTGATTCAACGCCCTGCCAGCCTTTCGATCCCTTGAAGCGCACGGTGATGCTCGCGCCCTCCTCGCGGATCGAGCTGGTGCTGCAGGCGCCGCCCGCAGCCGGCCAGACCGGCGCGATCGAAGCGAAGATCGGCGAGGGCATCCCGATCTTCACCTACCGGACCGAGGGCGCCCCCCTGCCCCCGCCCTCGCGGACGGCCAGCCTGCCGGATCCCGGCCTGCCCCCGGCCATCCGCCTGCAGGATGCGGTGCGCGCCGAACTGGCGATCACCGGCGGCGCCGGCACGCAGCCTGCCGATGCCGAACCGGCCGCCCTCGCCCGGCTCTTCGTGGATCCCGCGCAGATCTTCCGGCTGAATGACGGCAAGGTCGGCGGCTTTTCCGGCAAGCCGCTGGCCAGTCTGAAGCGCGGTCGCGTGCTCGTGCTGGCACTGGCCAACCGCACGGCCTGGCCGCAGGTCATCGCGGTGCATGGCCATGCCTTCCGCCTGCTTCACGCTTACGATGATGGCTGGGAGCCCTATTTCCTCGACACGCTCTATCTGGCGCCGGGCACGATCGCCCGCGTTGCGCTGATCGCGGACAATCCCGGCCGATGGGCGATCCGGTCAACCATCGCAGAGCATTTCGCCGCCGGCGTCGCGACCTGGTTCGAGGTCACCTGACAGGCGTGAAAACATGCTGCACATTTTTTGTGCGCAATGTATGTTTTGTAAACACGGTGCCCGGCCTGTGTGCGGCCAGTGACTTTGTCATGCATCCGGGCCCGCATTTGACCTTCCGGCTATTGACGGCTTTCGGGCTTTCGTGATGTGTCAGCGCATTCTGTGACGACAATTTTACACGAGAAGGGCTCCAGCCATGAAGAAGATCGAAGCGATCATCAAGCCATTCAAGCTGGACGAGGTGAAAGAGGCACTTCAGGGCATCGGCGTGCAGGGCATTACCGTGTTGGAAGCCAAGGGCTTTGGGCGCCAGAAGGGCCATACCGAGCTGTATCGGGGCGCCGAATATGTGGTCGATTTCCTGCCGAAGGTGAAGATCGAGGTTGTCCTGCAGGATGCCATGCTCGGCGAGGCCATCGAAGCCATCAAGAACGCCGCCCAGACCGGCCGGATCGGCGATGGCAAGATTTTTGTTTCCTCGGTCGAGCAGGCGGTTCGTATCCGCACCGGCGAGACCGGCCCCGACGCGATCTGACGCGCCGGCCGCCCGGGAACCTGGCCGGTTCGGGGCGAGTGCGCGGGTCTGCCGTCTGGCTCTGGCGGCAGGTCCTGATCACTTCAGGGGCCACACCAACGCGCCCGACAGGGACGATCAACCGAGTTCTAGCAACTCACACATGAAGTCGAACGGATAAAGGACACGACGCGTTATGAAGACGGCAAAGGATGTTTTGAAGTTCATCAAGGAAAATGACGTGAAATACGTCGATTTCCGCTTCACCGATCCGCGCGGCAAGTGGCAGCACGTCACCTTCGACATCACGATCGTCGATGAGGAAGCGCTCGAAGAAGGCATCATGTTCGACGGTTCGTCGATCGCCGGCTGGAAGGCCATCAACGAGTCCGACATGCTGCTGAAGCCGGATCCGGTTTCCGCCCATCTCGACCCGTTCTTCGCGGCCTCGACGCTGGTCATCAACTGCGACGTTCTCGAGCCGGCCACGGGCGAACCCTATGCCCGCTGCCCGCGCGGCATTGCCAAGCGCGCCGAGAACTACCTGTCCTCGACCGGTATCGGTGACACCGCGTATTTCGGCCCGGAAGCCGAGTTCTTCATTTTCGACGACGTGAAGTTCAAGGCCGACCCGTACAATACCGGCTTCAAGCTGGATTGCTCGGAACTGCCGATCAACTCGGATGCCGATTACGAAGGCGGCAACCTCGGCCACCGCATCGCCACCAAGGGCGGCTATTTCCCGGTTCCGCCGCAGGATTCGGCCCAGGACATGCGCGGCGAAATGCTCGCGGCGATGGCCTCGATGGGCGTCGTGGTGGAAAAGCACCACCATGAAGTGGCCTCGGCCCAGCATGAACTCGGCATGAAGTTCGGCACCCTCGTCACGATGGCCGACCACATGCAGATCTACAAGTATGCCATCCACAACGTGGCCCAGTCCTACGGCAAGACGGCGACGTTCATGCCGAAGCCGATCTATGGCGACAACGGCTCGGGCATGCATGTCCACCAGTCGATCTGGAAGGGCGGCAAGCCGGTGATGGCGGGCGACAAGTATGCCGGCCTTTCGCAGACCTGCCTCTACTATATCGGCGGCATCATCAAGCACGCCAAGGCGCTGAACGCCTTCACCAACCCGTCGACCAACTCCTACAAGCGCCTCGTCCCGGGCTATGAAGCCCCGGTCCTGCTGGCCTATTCGGCCCGCAACCGCTCGGCCTCCTGCCGTATTCCGTGGACGAACTCGCCGAAGGCCAAGCGCGTCGAAGTCCGCTTCCCGGACCCGATGGCCAACCCGTATCTCGCCTTCTCGGCGATGCTGATGGCCGGCCTCGATGGCATTGCCAACAAGATCGATCCGGGCGCCGCGATGGACAAGGACCTCTACGATCTGCCGCCGAAGGAACTGAAGAAGATCCCGACCGTGTGCGGCTCGCTGCGGGAAGCCCTCGCCTCGCTCGACAAGGACCGTGGCTTCCTGAAGGCCGGCGGCGTCTTCACCGACGACTTTATCGACGCCTATATCGAACTGAAGATGCAGGATGTCATGAAGTTCGAAATGACGCCCCACCCGGTCGAATTCTCGATGTACTACAGCTACTAATCGAGGTTTCTTCAACCAGAATGAGAGAGGCGCCTGCGGGCGCCTCTTTTCGTTTGCCGGTGCCGCGACGGGATGGAACCACCACCGGCGCAGCGATGGCGCGGTGGAAGGGCCGGAATCACAAAGGCCCCGCTTGCGGCGGAGCCTTTCAGGATCGTGCAGGATTCAGGCTGCTGAACGCAGGCTGGTTCAGGCCGCCTGGCCCCAGCCGCCGAGGCGGGCCATCAGCGTCGTCCAGCCGAAATGATGGGCGAGCGCTGCACCCGCACCCGCCACGGCGAGGAGCATCATCGCCATGCGCCCCGGACGGGCCGGCGGCACGTAACGGGCCTCGAAATCGCTTTCCGTAAAACCGAAGGCAGAGCCCGCTGCGGCAGCGTGGTTTTCGAGGGTTTTCAGGTGCGGATGGGCCATCTCACGAACTCCAGCGCGATTCATGTGTCGGTTGTGGCATCGACATGGTGAACATGCACTTAATGTCGTGTCCGGCTTGTCATTCAGGCTTCACGCAGTCCGCCGAGACTGGGCGCAGGGCTGATGAACCGGAGCCCGCCGATCGCCCGAGGAGAACAGCATGACCGACCACGCCCAAGTGCCCCTTTCCGTCCAGTTCGAGGAATCCGAGGACCGCGGCTCGAATGCCAGCGCCAACCCGACGCTTGGCGACGTGATTGCCGCCCGTTTCGATCGACGTGATCTGATGAAAGGCCTGCTTGGCTGCACGGCCATCGCCGCAACGGTGTCACCCGTTGCCCTGATGGTGGCCGGAGAGGCCCGCGCGCAGGGCAACAACACCACGCCGAGCTTTGCTTTCAAGGAGATCGCTGCCGGTTCGGACGAGAAGCATTATGTCGCCGAAGGCTACGATGCCGACATCCTGATCCGCTGGGGTGATGCGGTCCTGCCGGGCGCGCCCGCTTTCGACCCCGCGAACCAGAGCGCGTCGGCCCAGGCCATGCAGTTCGGCTACAATAACGATTTCCTCGGCTTCGCGCCCATCGGCGGATCGCCCGCGCATGGCCTGCTCGTGATCAACCATGAGTACACGAATGAGGAACTGATGTTCCCGAAGCTCGGCCGGCAGGACCAGAAGGCCAGGTTCGCCGGCATGACGAAGGAACTCGCGGCCATCGAGATGATGGCCCATGGCGGCTCTGTGCTCGAGGTGAAGCGCGAGAACGGCAAATGGGGCATCGTGCCGAATTCGAAATACGCCCGCCGCATCACCGCGGAGACGCCCATGGCCATTACCGGCCCTGCCGCCGGCCACCCACTGATGCGCACGAATGCCGACCCGACCGGGACGAAGGTGCTGGGCATGCTCAACAACTGCGCCGGCGCCATGACGCCCTGGGGCACGTGGCTGACCTGCGAGGAAAACTTCAATGGCTATTTCTGGTCGAAAAAGGCCGGCGAGGAAGGCCCGCAGGGCAAGGCGCTGAAGCGCTATGGCGCCCCAGGTGAATGGTACAACTGGGGCCAGTATGTCGACCGCTTCGACTACGCCAAGGAGGCGAACGAGGTGAACCGCTTCGGCTGGGTGGTCGAGATCGACCCGTTCGATCCGAATTCGGTGCCGAAGAAGCGCACCGCGATGGGCCGCTTCAAGCACGAGGGCGCCGGCAACATCGTGAACAAGGATGGTCGCTTCGTCGCCTATCAGGGCGATGACGAACGTTTCGACTATGTCTACAAGTTCGTGACGGATGGCCGGGTCGATACCGCCAACCGGGCGGCCAATGCCGACCTGCTCGACAAGGGCACGCTCTATGTCGCGAAATACAACGCGGATGGTACTGGTGAATGGCTGCCGCTCGTGCATGGGCAGGGCAAGCTGACGGCGGAGAACGGTTTTCCGGATCAGGCCACCGTGCTGATCCATGCCCGCCTCGCCGGCGACGCGCTCGGTGCGACCAAGATGGACCGGCCGGAGGATATCGACGTCAATCCGAAGACCAACAAGGTCTATCTGATGCTGACCAACAACAGCCGCCGCAAGGCCGACCAGGTTGATGCGGCCAATCCGCGCGCGGACAACAAATTCGGTCATATCATCGAGATGATCCCGGAAAACGGTGATCATGCTGCCCTGAAATTCGCCTGGAACATCCTGGTGAAATGCGGCGATCCCGCCATTGCGGAAGTCGGCGCAACCTTCCATCCGAACACGACAAAGGACGGCTGGTTCGGCATGCCGGACAATTGCGCCGTCGACAATGCCGGTCGCCTGTGGGTAACCACGGACGGCAATTCGCCGAAAGCCACCGGCCGCGCTGACGGCGTCTGGGCGATGGAAACCGAAGGCTCTGCCCGCGGCACCTCGAAACTGTTCTTCCGCTGCCCGAACGGCGCCGAGCTGTGCGGGCCCTATTTCACGCCGGATGACCAGACGCTCTTCGTCGCCATCCAGCATCCGGGCGAAGGGGGCGATGCCACCTTCGAGAACCCGTCGACCCGCTGGCCGGACTTCAAGGACGGGATGCCGCCGCGGCCATCCGTCCTGGCCATCACCAAGCGCGGGGGCGGCAAGATCGGCGTCTGACGCCCCGCCCCGGACTGCAAACCGCCCTGGCGCCAAGCCGGGGCGGTTTTTTGCTGTGGCAACATGCCCTTCCCTGCAAGGCAGCCAGACTGGCTGGGGAGAAGCCCGATGCCGGGCTGTTCCCGGCCCGTTCTATGGCATAGTGAAAGCCGTCGAATCACCGCTCGCGAGGCAATGCTCCCATGGCGTCCAAGCCATCTCCCGCCCATGATCTCTTCGGACAGCTCGAAAAGGCCGCGAAGGATCTCGTGCGCGAGGCCCAGTCCACGCCCAAGCCAGCCTCCAAGCCGGTCCTTGCCGCGAGCGACAGCACCCCGCCGCCGCCGGGGGGACCGGGCGGCGGCACGGCCGGCCCTCGTCCACCCGCGCCTCCCGCCCCGCCGGGCGGCTATGACGGTTCGGCCATCGAAGTGCTGGAAGGACTGGAGCCGGTCCGGCGCCGCCCGGGCATGTATATCGGCGGGACGGACGAGAAGGCCCTGCACCACCTTTTCGCCGAGGTGCTCGACAATTCGATGGACGAAGCCGTGGCCGGCCATGCCACCTTCATCGATATCGAACTCGATGCCGAGGGGTTCCTGTCGGTCACGGATAATGGCCGCGGCATCCCCGTCGATCCGCATCCGAAATTCCCCGGCAAGTCCTCGCTGGAAATCGTGATGTGCACGCTGCATGCCGGCGGCAAGTTCGATTCCAAGGTTTACGAAACCTCCGGCGGCCTGCACGGCGTCGGCGTGTCCGTTGTCAACGCGCTCTCGGAGCATGTCGAGGTGGAGGTCGCGCGCGACCAGCAGCTCTACCGCATGCGCTTCTCGCGCGGCATCCCGCTGGGGCCGCTGGAACATCTCGGTGCGATCCGCAACCGCCGGGGCACCAAGGTGCGCTTCCGGCCCGACCCGGAGATCTTCAAGGCCGGCTCCACCTTCTCGCCGGCGCGGCTGTTCCGCATGGCGCGATCCAAGGCCTATCTCTTCGGCGGCGTCGAGATCCGCTGGACCTGCGCGCCCGGCCTGTTGCCGGCCGGCGGGGACACCCCGGAGCGGGCCATCCTGCGCTTTCCGGGCGGCCTTGCCGATTATCTCGCCCGCGAGATCGAGGGCAAGCCGCTCGTCATCGACGAGATGTTCTCCGGCAAGCTCGACAAGCAGGGCCACGGCGCCTGTGAATGGGCCATCGCCTGGTACCAGCATGATGACGGGCAGGTTTCCTCCTATTGCAACACCATCCCGACGCCCGAAGGCGGCACCCATGAAGCCGGCCTGCGCGTGGCGTTGCTGCGCGGCCTGAAGGACCATGCCGAGCGCATCGGCCAGTCCAAGCGCGCGGCCGTACTGACCACGGACGACATCATGACGGGCGCGGCCGTCATGCTCTCCGTTTTCATCCGCGAGCCGGAATTCGTCGGCCAGACCAAGGACAAGCTCGCAACAACGGAAGCGAGCCGGATTGTCGATGCCGCCCTGCGCGATGCCTTCGACCACTGGCTTGCCGGCAATCCCGGGAAAGCGCTGAAGTTGCTCGATTTCGTGGTCGAGCGCGCCGAGGACCGCCTGCGCCGCCGGGCCGAGAAAGATGTCCAGCGCAAGACCGCCGTCCGCAAGCTGCGCCTGCCGGGCAAGCTGGCGGATTGCTCCTCCTCGAACCAGGCTGATACCGAGCTCTTCATCGTCGAGGGGGATTCGGCGGGCGGCTCCGCCAAGCAGGGGCGCGACCGTGCCACCCAGGCCATCCTGCCCCTGCGCGGCAAGATCCTCAACGTGGCCAATGCCGGACGCGACAAGCTGGCCCAGAACCAGCAGATCGCCGATCTCGTCCTCGCTTTGGGCTGCGGCACCGGCAGCCAGTACCGGCATGACGACCTGCGTTACGGCAAGGTCATCATTATGACCGATGCCGATGTGGACGGCGCGCATATCGCCTCGCTGCTCATCACCTTCTTCTACCGGCAGATGCCGAAGCTGATCGAGAACGGCCATCTCTTCCTGGCCGTCCCGCCGCTCTACCGGATCACGCATGGCGGCAAGACGGTCTATGCGCGCGACGATGCGGAAAAGGAGCGCCTGCTGGCCACGAGCTTCAAGGGCAAGAAGCCGGAGATCGGCCGCTTCAAGGGCCTTGGCGAGATGATGCCGGCCCAGCTCAAGGAAACCACAATGGATCCCTCGCGCCGGCTCCTCCTGCGGGTTCAGATCCTGCCGGAAGACCGGACCGGAACCGAGGATTCCGTGGAACGGCTGATGGGCAACAAGCCGGAAGCGCGCTTCGCCTTCATCCAGGAACGGGCCGCCTTTGCGGATGAACTCGTTGATTTGTGATTTTTCTAAATGTTACTTGGCTAAATTAATAATCACCTGAGTCGGAGAACGATTTAATCTTGTAATAAGACTCTCATTACTATTGTGCGGCGCAACATCGACTCCTCCAGAAATGGTGAGGCACAGCGCCGTGAAACGGATTTCGACCAAGATCGTGACAGCGATCCTCCTGCTGCTTTTTTCCAGCATCACAATCGGAAGCATCGCCTGGTACATCCAGCAACGAGAAGTGAACACGCTTTCCGCCGTTTACGATGATCACGTAATCCCCCTCAGAGACCTGAAAGTGATCAGCGAGCGGTTTTCGGTCGGCATCGTGGATGCTGGCCACAAGGCACGTTCGGGCTGGAATTCCATGCCGGAAACGCTGAAGATCATGAAGGCGGCGCTGGCGGAAATCGATACGCTCTGGGCACGCTATCTCAAGAACTACGCCACCAGAGAGAAGCCACAATTGGTGGCCGAGGCCGAGGCTTCCGTCGCAACCGCCCGAACAGCCGTGACGGCGATCATCGGCTTCGTGGAGGCCAATGACAGGCCGAAGCTCGTCGATTTCCTTGAAGTCAAGCTCTATGCCCAGCTGGATCCGAGCCGGAAGGCGCTGGATGCGCTCATCGATCTGGAGCTCGAAAGCGTCAGGGAAATCCACCGGCAGGCCCAGATCGCCTCGGGAACCACCAAGATCATCCTGATGGCCATCCTCAGCATGTGCCTCGGGGCCGCGCTCTGGTGCATCCTCCTCGCCGTGCGAGGGCTGGCGCGCCGGCTTTCCGCCTCGATTGCGAGCATGAATGCCTTGGCAGAGGGGCAGACCGGCCTGACGTTGGACGGGATGGACCGGCAGGATGAGTTCGGCTCGATGGCGCGTGCCCTGGCCACATTTCAGGACGCGGCAATCGAACGCGAAAGCCTGGCAGCCCTCGCCGCCGAGGGGCAGGCAGCCCGGATCAAGCGCGCCGAGCGCATTGAGCAACTGATCGCCGAGTTCGAGGCTGCATCGGGCGCATCCATCCGGACGATGAGCCACACTGCCGCGACCCTCGCTCAAGCCGCAGAAGGCATGACCAGAAATGCGCAAACCACCGCGCAACAGACCGGACTTGTTGCAGCGGCGACGCATCAGGCCTCTGAAAGTGTAAGGGAATTGTCCTCGGTCAGCGAACAGTTGGCCGCCTCGATTTCCGAGATCGGCCATCAGGCCGAGCAATCCTCGACCCTCGCCTCGAAGGCTTCGGCGCGCGCCCAGGCCACGGATGTAACGGTCGAGAAGCTCAGCGAGGCGGGTCTGGCCATCGTCGAAGTGGTCGATCTGATCCGATCCATTGCCGGACAGACCAACCTTCTGGCCTTGAACGCCACGATCGAGGCGGCGCGGGCTGGCGAGGCGGGCCGGGGATTCTCCGTCGTCGCCGCCGAAGTCAAGGGCCTGGCCGCGCAGACCACCCGGGCCACCGAAGTGATCTCCGAGCATGTCGGCTCGATCCAGCGCGCCTCGACGGAATCCATTGAGGCCGTCCGTGACATCACCCGGCTGATTGCGGAGATCCATCAGGTTGCCTCGTCCATCGCCGTCGCGGTGACGGAGCAGAGCCAGGCAACAAATGGAATCGCGGAGAACGTCCAGCAGGTTGCGCAAGGCACTGACCATGCGGCCGAAAACCTGACGGTTGTGCATGAAGCCTCCCAGGCAACCGGGAACTCTGCCAGGGAAGTCATGGCGGCCTCCGAAGCCCTGCACGAGCAAAGCGACATGATGCAAAAGGAAGTGGCCCGCTTCCTGTCAAATGTCCGCGCTGCCTAGGCTCATCACGGGCACGCAGGAATGGTGCATGTCGGCAAGCGGACACAAGGGTGTCGCGCCACAGGGGTGCTGCAGCAAGTGCAGGCGAAAAATCCTGCAATTAGACGAAAGTCTTATCACTCAGCGAGATAGGATCAAAGTCTTACGTATTAAAAAATGCTGCATACAGTTATGGGACATACAGCGCCGTACCTCAGAGTTGCCGGAAATTTTTCCTATCTTGGCAGGGTTGTAGATTTCGCCGGCAAAAAATAGCGGATGTCTCACCGATCAGTTTAATACCGCCTTAGAAAATTTGCCAAAGAGATGAAAGGATTGAAGAAGAGTCACCGACCGGGACACCCGACCATGAAAACGATCTCTAGCCGACTGGTCACGCTGCTGGCTTGCCTCTTCCTGTGCATTGCCGCGCTGGCCGTCTCTGCCTGGGTAACGACACGGACGCAATCCACCGCCCTGTCGACGCTCTACACCGGCAACATCGTTCCGCTCCGTAACCTGAAGGTGATCTCCGATCGCTACGCCGTCGATGTCGTCGATGCGGCGCACAAGGCCCGGGCCGGCACCTTTTCTTTCGACAAGGCCAGCGCCGCGATGAAGGAAGCTCTCGACGAGATCACCCGGCTCTGGCCCGTCTACCGCGCGCAGGTCACCAACCCGGCCGAGATGGCGAAGGCCGATGCGGCCGCCCGCCTGCTCGCCGAATCCCGAAAGGCCACCGAGGCGCTCATCGCGATCACCGCCGCGCGGGACATGGCGAAGCTGGTGGCTTTCGTCGAGAAGGACATGTACCCGGCCATCGACCCCGCCACCGAGGCGGTCGGCCAGCTGATCGATTTCCAGCTTGTTGACGCGGAGGCCACGCGCAATGCGGCACAGGGCTCCGGGGCGACCACCGAGCGCCTCCTCGCGATCTTCTCGCTGCTGGCGCTGGTTCTGGCCGGCATCGGCGGCGTCTATGTCGTGCGCGGCATCACGAAGCCGCTGCGGCGGGCGATCGAGGCCATGACATCGCTTGCGGTTGTGACGCGGGATCCGTCCGAGACAGCCGTTCAGGGGCTCGACAGGATGGAACTGGCCGGCGGGCGCCGCAGCGACGAGATCGGCGAGATCGTCCGGGCCCTCGAGACCCTGCGCAACGGCGAGATCGAGCGTCGCCGCCTGATCGCCGAGGCCAGCGCGGCGGAAACGCTGCGCCTCCAGCGGGCGCAACGCGTGGATGATCTGATCCGCGCCTTCGAGGCGAGCGCGAACCAGGCCCTCGGCCATGTGCAGGTCTCCTCCGACCAGTTGCGGGAAGCCTCCGACGAGATGATCGGCGTGGCGCGGACAACATCCGAGCAGGCCGGCGTCGTGGCCGCGGCGACCCATGAAGCGGCGGAAAGCGCCAAGGCCTTGACCGGCGTCGGCGACGAACTTGCTTCGTCCATCGCGGAGATCGGCCGCCAGGCCGAGCAATCTTCCGCCTTTGCCTCCAGGGCCGCCTACAAGGCCCGCGCAACGGACGAAACCGTTGGCAAGCTCAGCGAGGCCGGACGTGCCATCGTCGAGGTTGTGGATCTCATCAAGAATATTGCCGGGCAGACCAACCTGCTCGCGCTGAACGCGACGATCGAGGCGGCCCGGGCCGGTGAGGCCGGCCGTGGCTTCGCGGTGGTTGCGGCCGAGGTGAAGACATTGGCAGCCCAGACAACGCGGGCTACCGAGGTTATCTCCGAGCAGGCGATGGCGATCCAGGAGGCTGCGACCGAATCGATCGATGCGATGCAGGAAATCACCTCGATGATCGAGGAGATCAACCAGGTCGCCTCGTCCATCGCCGTCGCGGTCACGGAGCAAAGCCAGGCCACGCTCGGCATCGCGGAGAACGTGCAGCAGGTGGCGCAGGGTTCGGAACACGCCGCCGAGAGCATCTCGGTTGTCCATGATGCGGCGCGCAAGACGGGCACCTCGGCCGATATCGTTCTCGAGGCCTCCAACGCATTGAAGAGCCAGAGCGACCTGCTCCGGGAGCAGGTCGACCGGTTCCTGCGGGATGTCCGGGCCGCCTGACGCCCGCAAACCCGAGCAGCAAAAGGGGCGCCGGAGGCGCCCCTTTGTCATTTTCGTCGCTTCAGCGGAACCAGCCCTGCCCTTGCGGCGGGCCGTCAAAACCCGGGCCTCCATGGCGGCCCGGGCCGCCACGCATGTGGGGCGGCCGCCGGTTGGCCAGTTCCTCCACGCGCGACTTCTGCTTGTCATCCAGCGTCGCATAGAAGGACTTGGCCGGCTGGACCGATTTTTCGGCCGTATCCGCCGCCTTGCGCAGCACCAAGGCGAATTTCTCGAGCCGCTCCGGCGCGGTCGACGTACCCCTGACCGCGAAATTGTTGCACATTTCGTCGCGCAATTCCTTCAGCGCCGGCACGAGACCAGCGGCGAGCTTGTCCAGCTCGGCATTCTGCGCCGGCGTCAGGTCAAGATCGGCCTTCAGGAACGCGCGGGCCACGCCCTCGAATTTCAGCGGATCGCGCTCGCAGAGCCGGGCCATGCCCGGTCCCGGGCCGCCCTGCCGCTGCTGCCCCCAGCGCGGGCCATGGCCACCGCCGTCGCGCGCCCAGTCGGCAATGCTCGCGCCGACGCCGATCGTCAGCACGGCCACGCCGGCAATCAGCCATTTCGAGGCGGCACTGCCAAAAAGAGGCTTCTTCTCGCTCATCACATCATCTCCATCAGTCGCCGACCCTTGTGGAAAGAGATGCTGCCCGGCTCCGCAAATCAACTTAAGCTTTGGTCATCTTCCGGACAGGATCCGGCAAAGGGCGGGGGAAAACCAATCCTTAAGGCTATTTGTTTACCATGATGACCTGTCGCATTCTGGAGGCGCGCATGAAGGACATCATCGAATTCCTGGCCGGTGACAGGGCCATGGTGCGGCGCTATCTGCTGTTATCGGTCGTGATGGTCGGCGCCACCTTTGCCGCGGCGCAGGGCGTCGTCGCGCTGCTGGCGGTTTTCGTGCCCGAGCCGATGCCGCGCTTTTCCGCCACCCAACAGGGCCAGACGCGGGTCTACACGGTCACGCGGTCGGTCCTCGATGACCAGCTGACGACCGGCTCGATCCCGCGGCCGGGCCAGGCGAAGCTCGATCCCTGCCGCAACTGACGCCCGCCGCCTCCCACGCCGGGAAATAAAGCGGGTTTGACCGCGAATCAGAAGTTTGCACTTGCATTTGCACGCCTTTTCCCGCTTAACCGCGTGATCGTCATGGCCCATGGTGGGCCTCGGGAACCGCCCTTTTTCCGGGCCGGTCGTTCGGCGATACAGGTGCTCATGTCCTTTTCTGATCTTGGCCTTTCGCAGAAGGTTGTCGATGCGGTCTCTGCCGCCGGATACACACAGCCTACACCCATCCAGGAGCAGGCCATCCCCCATGTGCTCGCCCGGAAGGACGTTCTCGGCATCGCCCAGACCGGCACGGGAAAAACCGCCGCTTTCACGCTGCCGATGCTGTCGATCCTCGAGCAGGGCCGTGCCCGGGCCCGGATGCCGAGGACGTTGATCCTCGAACCGACCCGCGAACTTGCCGCGCAGGTCGAGGAAGCCTTCATCAAATACGCACCGAACCACAAGCTCAACGTTGCCCTGCTGATCGGCGGCGTTTCCTTCGCCGATCAGGACGCGAAGATCACCCGCGGCGCCGACGTCCTGATCGCGACGCCCGGCCGCCTGCTCGATCATTTCGAGCGCGGCAAGCTGTTGCTGACCGGGATCGAGATTCTCGTCATCGATGAAGCCGACCGCATGCTCGATATGGGTTTCATCCCGGATATCGAGCGGATCGCCGGCCTCTGCCCGTTCACCCGGCAGACGCTGTTCTTCACGGCCACGATGCCGCCGGAAATCCAGCGCGTCACCGAGCAGTTCCTGTCCAGCCCGGTGAAGATCGAGGTGGCCCGCCCCTCCTCCACCGCCGCCACCATCACCCAGAAGCTGGTGGCCACGCATGGCAAGGATTACGAGAAGCGCGAGACGCTCCGGAACCTCATCCAGACCGCCGTGTCGGATTCCGATGGCAACCCGCTGAAGAACGGCATCATCTTCTGCAACCGGAAGACCGAGGTCGCGACGCTGTTCCGCAGCCTTCAGCGCCATGGTTTCTCGGTCGGTGCCTTGCACGGTGATATGGACCAGCGTTCGCGCATGGCCGCGCTGGATGCGTTCCGCAAGAACGAACTGACGCTGCTCGTGGCCTCCGATGTCGCGGCGCGCGGTCTCGACATCCCGGATGTCAGCCACGTCTTCAACTACGATATTCCGCATCATGCCGAGGATTACGTCCACCGCATCGGCCGGACCGGCCGCGCCGGCCGCCTCGGCACCGCCTATACGTTGGTGGCGCGCGGCGACGAGAAGTACCTCCAGGCGATCGAGAAGCTGATCACCAAGACGATCGAGTGGGAAGCGGGCGACATGTCGTCGCTGCCCGAGCGCGCGCCCGGCGAGAGTGACGAGGCGCCGCGCCGTGGCCGTGGCGGCGAGCGGGACCGCAAGCGCGAGAAGCCGCGTGGCGGTCGCGAGGGTCGCGAGCATGTTCGCACGGCCCGCGAGCAGAAGATCATCGACGCCGCCGCCGCACCGGATCCGGATACTCCGGATGAAGCCGCTGTCGAGCGGGCACCGCGGCCGGAACGCGCACCGAGGCCGGAACGGGCACCGCGCGCCGAGCGCAGTGACCGTCCGGAACGCAATGAGCGTCCGGAGCGGGCAGCCCGGCCGGATCCCGCGCCGCGCCGCGAGGCTGCACCGCGTCGGGATGATCGCCGCCGGAATCGTGATGATGACGGACCGACGCCGAAAGGCTTCGGCGACTTCATGCCCGGCTTCCTGATGCAGGGCGCACCTGCAAAGAAGGACTGAGCGCAGAACCGCCGGGTCTCGGAAAAGCCGGGACCGGAAGGCCCGGTTCAAGCGGGCAGGCTCATCGCCGGGCCGGGCGTTTGCCGTTGCCTTGGGCTTCGGCCCGGGCCGCCGCCGAACGGGCCAGCCCAACCCAATGCCGCAAAGCATCCGGATCGTCATAGGCTTCATCCGGCAGCGCGAAATACGACATCACCGCCTGCTGGCCCGCCTTCTTCTCGTAGGTGAAGGGCCGCGAACCCGCCTGCTCCCAGTGCCGCCGCGTTTCGGCATCGACCTTGAGGAACAGGACGCCGTCGACATCGATCGCGAAAATTCCTTCCGGCCCGTAGATCCCGTGGCCGCCGAACATCGGACGGACCTTGACGGCGAGAACCGGAGCGAAAAAATCGACCAGCTCTCCGGCCCGCGGCGCCCCCTGCCGCATCGTCAGCCGGCGAGCACTTCCGGCTTCGCGGGTGTGATTGCGACGCTTTCACCACAACCACAGGCCGAGGTCTCGTTGGGATTCCGGAATACGAAGGTCGAGGCGAACTTGTCGGTTTTGACGTCCATTTCCGTGCCGAGAAGAAACAGCACAGCCTTGGGGTCGACCAGCAGGGTCACGCCCTTGTCCTCGATCACCTCGTCATGCGGGTTTTTCGCCTCGGCATATTCCATCGTGTAGGACATGCCGGCACAGCCGCCGTTCTTCACGCCGACGCGTAGGCCTACAATCGGCCGTTCGGCGGCGGAAATGGCCTCGCGGACACGGGCGGCAGCGGCCTCGCTCAGCGACATGACCTGCAATTTCCGGCGCGGAGCCGGATTGGGGACGGTATTCACGTCATCCTCCTGTCAGCCGGATTCAAGGTCCGGAGCAGTTACGATAGTGTGAGTATACCCTAACAATTCTTGCGTAAAGGTCGAGAGGCCGGCGACACTGCGCCGGTCACGAACCCGAGAGAGCCATGATTCTCCCATCACCCCTGCCCGTCCTGCGCACCGAACGGCTGGTCCTCCGGCGGCCGATTGCCACCGACATCACGGATCGTCACGCCATCGGCCGCGATCCGGAAATCTACCGGATGCTCGGTGCCGATATCAGGGGCCTCAGCCCGCTGACCGAGGACCAGGCACGGGCCTGGGTGGAGAGCATCGTCGCGCATCCCGCGGCCTGGGTCATCGAATTCCAGGGCCGTGCCATCGGCGAGATCCTGCTCGACAATTTCGTCGAGGCAGACCGCCGTGCCGGGTTGATCGTCGGCATTCTCGACCCGCAGGCGCTCGGCAAGGGCCTCGGCACCGAGGCGATCCGCGCGGTTGCGGAATTCGCCTTCGACACGCTGGCGCTGCACAAGCTCTCGATGCGCGTGCTCGGCTTCAATACCCGCGCCCTGCGCGCCTACGAGCGCGTGGGCTTCATCCGTGAGGGGCTGGAGCGGGAATCGGCGCTGATTGGCGGCATCTGGCATGACGATGTCATTGTCGGGCTTCTCAAGCGCGACTTCGACGCCCTGCGCGCCGAACCCAAGGGCCCGGCCATCCCGGCGCCGGCCTTGCGCTCGTGATCACTTCAGCCGGACATAGACCCCGTTGAAGCGTACATTCACGCCACCGCAGCCGCCACTATCCTCGACCACGAGATAGCGGCCGAAAAGCTGCAGGCGCGCCTGGCATTCGGCGAAATCATGCGGCGATTTCTCGCCTGAATAGCCATCGCCGAAAAACACCCGGTTGCCGTTTGGTACTGCCTCGCCTTCCAGCTCGCCGACATTGATGGCTCCCCGCGCCACACGGCCGGGGTCATGCCCGCCATAGGTTGCGTTCCCCGCGATGACCAGTTTGCCACCCTCGCCTTTGGTGATCGTGATCTCCGCCTCGGCATTGCGGCTCCAGGTTCCGAGCCAGGATTCAAGGCGTGGCGCCACAACCGGGGCCGTCACCAGGGCATTGGCCGGAAGAAACCCGCTGGTTTCGGCGAACTGGCCTTTCACCTTTCGGGCATTCGGCGCGATATAGGTTGCGCAGGCAATGCCGTTCCGGGTTTCCGCCACCAGCACCTCGTCACCGGGAACAAGGAAGCCCCGCCGCTTGCAAGCATCTGAAAGATCCGGGCATTTCGGCTTGGCTTTATCGCGGTCTGCGATGAAGTTCACGCGCGGGCCTGCGCCTGTCACCTTCATCAGGACGATATTCGGCTCCACGCCCACTTCCGGCGGGCCCTGGCAATAGCCGCGTTCGAACAGCGTCTGGGCCGCTGCCGGCACCGCCAGCGGCGCAAGCAGAAGGACGAGGACGGGAATCAGGCCAGGGCGGATCATGCCTCCAGCCTGCCCCTCCGATCACCACATGTCGAGAGCGACGCGCGCTTCATCCGACATCCGGCTCTGGTCCCAGGGCGGGTCGAAGGTCATCACCACCTTGCAACCGGACACGCCGGGCACGTTGAGGACGGCCGTCTCGACCCAACCCGGCATCTCGCCGGCCACCGGGCAGCCGGGCGCCGTCAGCGTCATGTCGATGGTGATGTAACGGTCATCCGAGATATCGATCCGGTAGATCAGGCCCAGCTCGTAGATATCGGCCGGGATTTCCGGGTCATACACGGTTTTCAGTGCAGCGATGATATCATCCGTCAGGCGATCGAGCTCCTCCGGCGGAATGCCTCCCGCCGGCGCCGCCGGAGCGGGTGCCCTTGTCTCGTCTTCCGGGATCGGATCGATCCGGGTCGCGTCATCGGTCATGCGCCGCAATCCTCAACGGAACGCCAGGTTCCTAACTCGTTCAGGGTCTTCAACCGAACAATCGATCGGCCCGTACCAGCGCTTCCGCCAGCCGGTCGACCTCTTCCCGGGTGCTATATAGGGCAAAGCTCGCGCGACAGGTAGCCGTTTTGCCGAAGCGCTTCAGCAGCGGCATCGTGCAATGCGTGCCGGCCCGCACGGCAACGCCCTGCCGGTCGATAACCGTGGCGATGTCATGGGCATGGGCATGGGCATGGCTGAACGACACGATCGCCCCCTTATGGCGGGCCTTCCCGAGAATGGAGATCGAATTGATCTCGCCCAGCCGCTCATGGGCATAGGCGACCAGCGCATCCTCATGGGCGCGGATCGCCTCCTTGCCGAGCGCGTTGACATAGTCGATCGCGGCGCCGAGCCCGATTGCCTGGACGAGCGGCGGTGTACCGGCCTCGAACCGGTGCGGCGGGCCGCCATAGGTCACGCCCTCTTCCGACACCTCGCGGATCATCTCCCCGCCGCCCAGGAAGGGCGGAAGCTCCTCGAGCAGCGCCTTCTTGCCGTAGAGCACCCCGATGCCGGATGGGCCGTAGAGCTTGTGCCCGGTAAAGACGTAGAAATCGGCATCGAGATCCTGCACGTCGATATCGAGATGCACCGCCGCCTGGCTGCCATCCACGACGACCGGGATACCGCGTGCATGGGCAATGCGGATGACCTCCTTCACCGGCACGATCGTGCCGAGCGCATTGGACATCTGCGTGATGGCCACGACCTTCGTCCGTTCGGTCAGCAGCGCCTCGAACGCATCCAGCAGGAAATTGCCATCCTCATCCACCGGCGCCCATTTGATCACGGCGCCGTGGCGCTCGCGCCAGAAATGCCAGGGTACGATGTTGGAATGATGCTCCATGATGGAGAGGACGATCTCGTCGCCCTCGCCCAGCCGGACATGCCGGCCAAGGGCGGATGCGACGAGATTGAGGCTCTCGGTCGCGTTCTTGGTGAAGATGATCTCCTCCACCGAAGCGGCATTGAGGAAACCTCTCACCCGCTCGCGGGCCCCCTCATAGGCTTCCGTCGCGGCATTGGCGAGATAATGCAGACCCCGATGGACATTGGCATATTCGGTCTCGTAGGCAAGCCGCATCCGCTCCAGCACCTGGCTGGGCTTCTGCGCCGAGGCGGCATTGTCGAGATAGGTCAGCGGCTTTCCGTAAGGCTCCATCGCAAGGGCGGGGAAGTCGGCGCGGATCCGGTCGAGGTCGAGGCTCATCATCGTCAATCCACCAATTCGGGAAACAGGGTCAGGGTGCCCACCAGCACGCCGGAGAAGAACAGGGCCGCGGCGACGAGCCCGACCAGCAGCGAGAACATCAGCACTGCCAGGCCGCGCGGATAGCTGGCCAGCGCCAGCACATCCGTCGCGAGGCGGGCCGATTGATGGATCGCCATCACGATCACCGCCAGCGAACCCGCCAGCACCAGATAGGCGCCAGTGGACGGCCAGAACCGATGGACGATCACGCCGGTCAGATCAGACAGGACCCCCGCAAAGCCCGCGAGAAACCCGACGCAGAACAGGAAATACACCGCAAGATTCGCATCGCGCCGGGCAGGTGAACCGCCGAACAGGCGCGAGACCGTGGGCAGCACCAGCCATTGCACCAGCAGCAGCGTGGCCAGCCCGCCGATTACCGCCGCCCAGACTGTGGGCACCAGCGCCGGATGGATGGTCGTCTGGTCGTCCGCGCCGAAGAAGGAATCCAGCAGCGCATCCGCACCCAGCCGGCGGTTCAGCACGAGGCTGAAGGCAATGCCGAGCCCGTAGAGCAGGATCGCCCGCCAGCCATCGGCCCGGCTGCGCCCCTCGCGCTGCCCGGCCTCGACAACGCCATGCGGATCCGTCCAGACCCGCATGACATCGTCCCAGACCGGAGAGCCCGGATTGCTCACGCCGCCTGCCTTGCCGCCAGCCATTCGCTGATGAGCATGGCCAGCGAATCCCGCAGGGTTTCGTCGCTGACGGCTTCGAGCACCTCGCCGAGGAAGGCCTCGACGAGCAGCGCTTCGGCTTCCACACGCGGCAGGCCGCGCGCCATCAGGTAGAAGAGCTGGCTCTCCTCCAGCGCGCCGCAGGTGGCGCCATGGGCGCAGACCACGTCATCGGCGAAGATTTCCAGCTCCGGCTTGTTCGACATCGCCGCCTCGTCGCCGAGGAGCAGCGCATTCGAGGCCATCTGGCCATCGGTCTTCTGGGCGTGCGGGCGCACGATGATCTTGCCCTGGAACACGCCATGGGCCTCGTCATCCGCGACCGTGCGGAACAATTCGCGGCTGGTGCCATGCGGAACCGCATGATCGACCACCAGCGTATTGTCGCAATGCTGGCGACCGCGGATCATCGTGGCGCCGCGCAGGTCGAGCTTCGCATTCTCGCCGGCATAGGTAATGAAGCTCTGGTGCCGGGCCACGGCACCGCCCATGCTGAAATTCAGCGACATCAGCTCCGCTTCGGCCGCGAGCGACGCCGCCAGCGTGGAGAGGACGAGCGCCTCGTTCCCTGCCGTATTGACGCGGATATGCTCGACCTTCGCGCCCTCGCCGAGGATCAGTTCGACGACATGGTTGGACTGGTAACGCGAACGCTGGGAGCCTTCATGGCTTTCGTAGACAAGCAACTCTGCTCCGGCGCCAACGTTGATGATGACGCGTGACGAGACAGAAAAGGTCTCTTTGGTATCGAGTTCGTCGAGATCATCAACGAATGCTAGATGGACGCTTAACTTTGACCCGCCGGGAACCTCGAGAAGCGCTCCATCCCGGCAAAATATGGTATTGAGATCAACGACCGGATCGCTCAATTTAACGAAGGCCGAATTGAGCGTCACACTTCCGCTTTCCAAGGCATCACCAATTGCCCGCACGGAAATTGGCAACGCAATGTCTTGAGCCAATTGCATTTTGCCATTCCCAAACATAATCGTCGGGATGGCTTCGATACAAATCCTATCGCTCGGCATCAGGTAAGTGTTTGGCGGCAAAATCGCTTCCGGCGCCTGGCGCATCAGGGCAC
This sequence comes from Rhabdaerophilum sp. SD176, assembly GCF_030143245.1. GTDB lineage: Bacteria > Pseudomonadota > Alphaproteobacteria > Rhizobiales > Beijerinckiaceae > Rhabdaerophilum. The sequence continues at coordinate 400,729 of NZ_JARJNS010000001.1, forward strand.
GCAGATCGGTATAGTGATAGGCCTCGACCCGCTTCGAGGGCAGGCCCTTCGCCTTGAGCCGCTCGAACGCCGCCGCACGTTCCGCCGCCGCGCCGGGCAGCCCGGCTTTCTCGGCCTCGAACCGCTCGATCAGAGCCGTCTCGGCCGGCGTCCGCATCTGAACCACGGTCGGTGCCATCACGCGGCCTCGACATAATTCGCGTAGCCATCCTTCTCGAGCTCATGCGCCAGTTCCGGCCCGCCCGATTTGACGATCCGGCCCTTGGCCATGACATGCACCTTGTCCGGCACGATATGGTCGAGCAGGCGCTGGTAATGGGTGATGACCAGCATGCCGCGGCCCGCGCCGCGCAGCGCATTGACGCCCTCGGCCACGATGCGCAGCGCATCGATATCGAGGCCGGAATCGGTCTCGTCGAGGATGCAATAGGCCGGGTCGAGCAGGGTCATCTGCAGGATTTCCATGCGCTTCTTCTCGCCGCCCGAGAAGCCGACATTGAGCGGCCGCTTGAGCATGTCCGGGTTGATGCCGAGCTTTTCCGCCGCCCCGCGCACCTTGCGCATGAAATCACCCGGCGAGAGTTCGGCCTCGCCGCGCGCCTTGGCCTGCGCGTTCATGGCGGCCTTGAGGAAGGTCATCGTCGCCACGCCCGGGATTTCCAGCGGATACTGGAAGGCCAGGAACAGGCCGGCCGCCGCGCGCTCATTGGCTTCCATCTCGAGGATGGAATTGCCGTTGAGCAGGATATCGCCCTCGGTGACGGTGTAATCCTCCTTGCCCGCAATCACATAGGACAGGGTCGACTTGCCCGAGCCGTTCGGCCCCATGATCGCGGCCACTTCGCCGGGATGGATGGTCAGCGTCAGGCCGTTGAGGATCTTCTTGTCGTCGATTTCGACGTGGAGGTTCTTGATTTCAAGCATCGTTTTGTTCCGTTCACCCGCGCCGAAGCGCAATTAGCTCCGATCAACCGCCTCCCGGCGGATTGATCTTGTCCCAATCCTTCAAGACTTCAGCTCGGCTCGCGCCCTGCTCCGACCTCATTGCAAAAAATGCCTTTCGCATCTTTTCTCCAAGCGCGATCGAAAGCAGCAACGGAGGAACCATGAAAAGCAACAGGTAGTTCGCGATAGACTGCCGCCCAAGGGCGGCGGCAAGGATCACCGAAAAGAAGATAAGGCCAGTAAGGCCGGCAGCGAGACCAACCTGACGGCGAAGCGAAGAATATCGCTTCTCCCATTCGCTCACCCCACGCTCCCCTCGAGGCTGATCGCGATGAGCTTCTGCGCTTCCACCGCAAATTCCATCGGCAGCTGCTGCAGCACATCCTTCACGAAGCCATTGACGATGAGCGCCACCGCCTCTTCCTCGTCGAGGCCGCGCTGCATGCAATAGAACAGCTGGTCCTCGGCGATCTTCGAGGTGGTCGCCTCATGCTCGAACACGGCCGAGGCATTCTTGCTCTCGATATAGGGAATGGTATGCGCGCCGCATTCCTGGCCGATCAGCAGGCTGTCGCAATTGGTGAAATTGCGCGCGCCCGTCGCCTTGCGATGCGCCGAGACCTGCCCGCGATAGGTGTTGTCGCTCTTGCCGGCGGCAATGCCCTTGGCGATGATCTTCGAGGTCGTGTTCTTGCCCAGATGGATCATCTTGGTGCCGGAATCGACCTGCTGCATCCCGTTGGAAATGGCGATCGAGTAGAACTCGCCCGAGGAGCCCTCGCCGCGCAGGATGCAGGACGGATATTTCCAGGTGATCGCCGAGCCGGTTTCCACCTGCGTCCACGAAATCTTCGACCGCGCGCCGCGGCAATCGCCGCGCTTGGTCACGAAATTATAGATGCCGCCCTTGCCCTCGCTGTCGCCGGGATACCAGTTCTGCACCGTCGAATACTTGATCTCGGCATCATCGAGCGCGATCAGCTCGACAACCGCCGCATGCAGCTGGTTCTCGTCGCGCTTCGGCGCCGTGCAGCCCTCGAGATAGCTCACATAGGAACCGGCATCGGCGATGATCAGCGTCCGCTCGAACTGGCCGGTCTTCTGTTCGTTGATCCGGAAATAGGTCGAGAGTTCCATCGGGCAGCGCACGCCCGGCGGGATATAGACGAACGAACCATCGGAGAAGACGGCGGAATTCAGCGTCGCGTAGAAATTGTCCGTCGTCGGCACGACGGTGCCGAGATATTTCTGCACCAGTTCCGGATGCTCGCGCACGGCTTCCGAGATCGGGCAGAAGATGACACCGGCCTTCTTGAGCTCTTCCTTGAAGGTCGTGACCACCGAAACCGAGTCGAACACCGCATCCACCGCCACGCGGTTCTTCGGTTCGACGCCGGCGAGGATTTCCTGCTCGCGCAGCGGAATGCCCAGCTTTTCGTAGGTCCGGAGCAGTTCCGGATCGACTTCGTCGAGCGATTTCGGGCCGGCCGTGTTCTTCGGCGCCGAGTAATAATGCAGGTCCTGGAAGTCGATGGCGGGGTAATGCACGCGCGACCAGGTCGGCTCGATCATGGTCTGCCAGCGGCGGAAAGCTTCCAGCCGCCATTCGAGCAGCCAGGCCGGCTCATCCTTCTTGGCCGAGATGTAGCGAACGATATCCTCGTTCAGCCCCTTCGGCGCCAGCTCGGATTCGATATCGGTGACGAACCCGTATTTGTACTGGTCGACATCGATCGTCTTGACGGTCTCGACCGTCTCCTTCACCGCTGCCATTCTTCTCTCCTCTTCGGTTTCAAGGACCGAGGGTTTCCGTCAAACGTTATACGTGCCGCCGCGCCAGCCGATCAGGCTGCCGAGGCGGATTGTCCCGGGGCACGTCGCCGCGCCAGCTGCTTTTCCAGCGAGGCGAAGCAGCGATCGAGATCGGCCCGGCTCGTGTCCGGCCCGATCGAGACGCGGATCGCGCTCTCGCGGATCCACGCCGGCTTCCCCATCGCCTCAAGCACATGGCTCGACCTGACCTTGCCCGACGAGCAGGCCGAACCGCTCGAAACCGCAACCCCGTTAAGGTCGAAGGCGATCAGCGCCTGCGCTGCCGGCAACCCGGAAATGGCGAAGCAGGTCGTGTTCGGCAAGCGCGAAACGTCCTTGCCCACAATCTCCACATCAGCCGCCAGGTGATTCAGGCGATTCTCGAATTCGTCCCGAAGCTGAATCATGGCCTGAGGTGCCTCAGGCATCGCGCGAACCGCCCGGGCTGCCGCTCCCATGCCGGCAATCCCGGCAATATTCTCGGTCCCGCCACGCTGCCCGCTTTCCTGCCCGCCACCGGCGATGAAGGCGCGCTGCAGCCGAACCTCGCCACGGGCAAAAACGATCGCGCCGACGCCCTTGGGGCCGCCGAATTTGTGCGCAGAAAGAAAAAGAACATCCGCGCCGAGCGTGTTGATATCCAGCGCCATCCGGCCGGGCCCCTGCACGGCATCAACCACGACGATACCGCCGGCCTCGCGCACGAGAGCCGCGAGTTCAGCGACAGGCTGGATCACGCCGGTCTCGTTATTGGCCAGCTGGAGCAGCACCATCGGCGTCTGGGCCGGCGCCACGGCCCGCGCCGCCGCGAGCGCGGCTGCCAAAGCCGACTCCCTCACCAGCCCGTCCGACGTCACCGGCAGCGCGATCCGGTAGCCGGAAGGCAGGCCCGCTGCCTCGATCGGCTGGAGGATGGCCGCATGCTCGATCGCCGCCGCGATGACCGGGCGGGCCGGCAGGGCGGCACCCGGCACCAGCGCACAGGCCATCTGGAGCCCGGCGCGGAGAATGGCATTGGCGGCTTCAGTCGCGCCGGAGGTAAAGACGACATTCTCGGCCTCGCCGCCGACCAGAGCGGCGACGTCGCGGCGGGCGGCTTCCACCAGCGCCCGGGCCGCGCGGCCTTCCGCATGGATGGAGGAGGGATTGCCGGGCGTATCGAGCGCACGCACCACCGCCTCGCGCGCCGCAGGATGCAGCGGCGCCGTTGCGTTCCAGTCGAGATAGGCACGCCCGGCGCCCATGGATCCCTCTTGCCTGCAATCCCGCGCGAAAAACGTCGCAATTCGCGCCGGGCTATGCTAACGCCCAGCGCCACTGGCACTCGGCCTGATCGGTCGGCGGCCTTTCTTAGAATTATTCTAAGAAGCGTTCCACGTTTCATTACTTAGCGGGTGCACTCGCCCCGTCAAGCACAACATGCACGCGCGAGGCAGGAATCGGGCTCCGGCGCCGGCCTTCTCGCCATCGGAGACGGAAGAATTCATGCCTGAGGTCATCTTCAACGGGCCCGAAGGACGTCTGGAAGGGCGTTACCAGCCGGCCAAGAAGAAGGGCGCGCCGATTGCCATCGTGCTGCATCCTCACCCGCAATTCGGCGGGACGATGAACAACCAGATCGTCTACCAGCTCTTCTACACCTTCCTCGATCGGGGTTTTTCCGTCCTGCGGTTCAATTTCCGTGGGGTCGGCCGCTCGGAAGGCGTGTTCGACCATGGCACGGGCGAATTGTCCGATGCCGCCGCAGCGCTCGACTGGATGCAGGCCGTCAATCCGGATGCCCGCTCGTGCTGGATTGCCGGCGTGTCGTTCGGCGCCTGGATCGGCATGCAGCTGCTGATGCGCCGGCCGGAAATCGAAGGCTTCGTCTCGATCGCGGCCATGGCCAACCGCTATGATTTCTCCTTCCTGGCGCCCTGCCCCTCATCGGGCCTCTTCGTCCATGGCGACAAGGACCGCGTCGCCCCGGTCAACGAGGTGATCTCGGTCATCGACAAGGTGAAGGTGCAGAAGGGCGTGAAGCTCGACCATGCGGTGATCGAGGGCGCCAACCATTTCTTCGAGAACCGTGTCGATCAGCTGGTCGATACGGTCGGCGGCTATCTCGACCGCCGGCTGGGGATCGTGAAGGACTGACCTTCCCCTCCCCGCCGGACATGCAGACGGGCGGCCGCAAGCCGCCCGTTTCCGTTCAGGCCTGCTCTTTTCATTTCGAGGGCCTTGCTGTAGCGACCCAACCAGACAACGACACGGTGCCGATATGAGCGACTTCACGCCCAGATCCGAATTCCTCCAGACCCTGATGGCGCGTGGCTACGTGCATCAATGCTCGGATTACGAAGGCCTCGACGCCTTGGCCGCGCGCGGCGAGGTTATCGCCTATGTCGGCTATGATTGCACCGCGCGCTCACTCCATGTCGGCTCGCTGATCTCGATCATGATGTTGTCCTGGCTGCAGAAGACGGGAAACAAGCCAATCGCGCTGATGGGCGGCGGCACCACCCGTGTCGGCGATCCCTCCGGCCGCGACGAGACTCGGCGCATCCTCTCTCTGGAGGATATCGAGAACAACAAGAGCGGCATCCAGGGCGTTTTCGACAAGGTGATCCAGTTCGGCGCCAGCCGCACAGATGCGCTGATGGTCGATAATGCAGAATGGCTGACCCAGCTCAATTACATCGAGATGCTGCGCGATATCGGCCGCCATTTCTCGGTCAACCGCATGATGTCGATGGATTCGGTGCGCATGCGCCTCGAACGCGAGCAGGAGCTCTCTTTCATCGAGTTCAACTACATGATTCTGCAGGCCTATGACTTCACCGAACTGGCGCGCCGTTATGGCTGCAACCTGCAGATGGGCGGTTCGGACCAATGGGGCAACATCGTCACTGGGATCGATCTCGGCCGCCGCATGGGCACGCCGCAACTCTATGCGCTGACCTGCCCGCTGCTGACCACCGCCTCCGGCGCCAAGATGGGCAAGACGGCCTCCGGTGCTGTCTGGCTCAATGCCGACATGCTCTCCACCTATGAGTACTGGCAGTTCTGGCGGAACACCGAGGATGCGGATGTCGGCCGTTTCCTGCGCCTCTTTACCTTCATGCCGCTCGGCGAGATCGCCCGGCTCGAGGCCCTGGCTGGCGCCGAGATCAACGAGGCAAAGAAAATCCTCGCCACGGAAGCCACGGCGCTGATGCATGGCCGCGAGGCGGCGGAAGCCGCGGCGGAAACCGCACGCACCACCTTCGAGGCCGGCGGCACGGCGGCAGATCTGCCGAGCATCGAGGTAGCCGAAGCCGAGCTGAAGGCCGGCCTCGGCGTGCTCAACGCTTTCGTGCGGGCCGGGCTCGTCGCCTCGAATGGCGAGGCGCGGCGGCAGGTGCAGAGCGGTGGTCTGCGCGTCAATGATGCCGTTGTCACCGATATCGGGCAGATGCTGACTCTGGCCGATGCCACGCAAGCCGGCGCAATCAAGCTGTCCTTCGGCAAGAAGAAGCACGTGCTGGTCCGCCCGGCCTGACGGCCCGGCTCAGTTCGCCCGGTTCAGGGCCGGGGCATTGCCCCCGCCCTCGCGCTGGATCTCGAACAGTTTCCGCAGGAAGCCCGGCGCGATGGCGGAAACCGGGTTGATCCGCATGACCGGCGCGCTGGCCCGGCCGGAAATCACGAAAGGCACGGCGAAAAGGCCCTCATATTGTGCCCCTCCGAGAATGGGGCCGAGCAGCGGCACGCTGGCGAAGAAGTTGTTCAGCGCATAGGCCGGCACGAAAACACCCTTCAGATCCACGCGGTCCGCAGCGTAATTGAGGCTGCCTTCCAGCGTGCCGCCCAGCTGCCCGCCCCATATCACCGCCTCGCGCAGGTCGAGCCGACCCGGCCGGCGGGCGAAATCGGCCCGCATCTTGGTAAAGGGTACCTCCTCGCCGAGGCTCTGCGTCGCGGAAATCGTACGGCCGCTGGCGCCGACCTGTCGCAAGGCACTCTCGCCGCGGATCACGAAATCCCGGAGCTGCACCACGCCCTGCTGGGTCTGGGCACCGACAAGGATCTCCGCCGCCATCCGGCCGCCATAGGCCTTGTTGTAAATGTCGAGGAACCGGAGCAACGCGCCGCCATCCTGCGAGCTGGCATTGATCAGCATCGTTTCCCGCTGCCCCTCGAGGCTTGAAGCCGAAACAGCCGCGGCTCCGAACTGCCCCTTGAGCGCGAGCTGGGTCAGCCGGCCCTGCCGGCGGGCCATCCGGGTCTCGACACCGCTCATCAATTCGCCGTTGAAGCCGATCAGCACTGTCGACTGCAGATCAAGGTCGAAATCCGGCGGCTTGGCATCCGCCGGTCTCCCGTCCTCGAGCTTGCCGGCCTGGAACCCGCGCAGGAACGGCCGCAGGTCGAACGAATTGCCGCGCAGCGCGAGGCGCATCACACCGCGCTGGCGCTCGGCGAGAAGCCGGGCATTGTCGCCGCCTGAAAGCTTGAAGGTGCTGAAATCCGCCTTCGCGAATTGCCCGTCACGCAGCAGCTCCACCCGGCCGCGCAGGGAGGCCGGCGCAAGATCAAGCTCGAGATTGTCGAGCCAGGTGCCGTCTGGCCGGCTGACAACGGTGAATTTCGTCCGGCCGGGCTGGCCAGCACGCTTGGAAAGGCCGGGGATGCCGGCATCGATCCGCGCCTTGGCAAGATCGATCTCGACATCGAAACTGCTCGCCTGTTTCGACAGCGGCAGCGTCACGGTCGTTTGCAGCGGCCCCTGCACGACGCCGCGTATGTCGATGCCCCGGCGGGCCAGCACGGTCTCGTCCAAAGTGGCCTTGGCGACCGCCTGCCCGGGACGGCCCGGCTCGGATTTCACCTCGATCTGCTGCGGCACGCCGAAGAGGCGCGCCTCGCCACGGAGCGTCAGCCCGCCGTTACGCGTCTGCAGGGTGAAGGTGCCACCCTCGAGCCGCTCGTTCTTGACGATGTTGTCGATGCTGACCTGCCGGAGATCCGCCCGGAACTCGGCGCGGACGTCTTTCGGCGGCGGATTGTCGACGAGCGGCAGTGAAACGGTGGCAAGGCCGGAAAACTGTCCGTCCGAGACCCCTGCATCCGGCGGCAGGCCCGACAGATCCCGGAGCGATGGTGCCGCGAGAAAGGCCATGAGCGCATCGAGCCGCCCTTCCGCCGGGATCGTCATGTCGAGGACGGACGGCCTCGCAGCGGTATCGGCGACGGAGAGACGGGCATCTTTCAGGGAAAAGCGCTGCCCGGCCTGTGGCTCGACATTTGCCGATTCGATGACGGCATCTGTCTTCCGTCCGGACACCCGGCCATGCCCGTTCAGCGCGGTCAGCGCCGATGCATCCTTCAGCGGACGAAGCGTCACGTCTTCAAGTCGATAGGTCGCGGAAAGCGCGTCATCGGGAATCGGCCTTTTTTTATTGGCGTCATCGAGCACCTGCCCTGCCAACCTCAGATCTAGACGAAGCTGGGCCAGACGGCCGGCTTCCGCATGATCGATCAACCAGCGCCGGACAGGCGGCGCGACCCAGACCGGCCAGATGCGCAAGGCCTTGCGCATCTCAAGGTTCTCGAGCTCGACGCGGTTTTCCACCAGACCGCCATTCTCCAGCGAATAAAGGCCGCGCAACGTCATCTGGCCCTGGTCTTCCTGCACATGCAAACGGTCGACCCGCAGGCTGCGCAGATCGGGCGTGACCAGTGCCTCAAGTTCCGCCGAGTCGAGCAGGATCGGCGCTTCGCCCGGGGACAGGCGGTCAATCTCGGCGCGCTCCGCCCGGAGCGTGACCGCCAGACCACCATCGCCCTCTTTCGGGGGCGTGATCCGCCCGCCCAAAACAAGATGGGTCTCGTTGAAACGAATACGGATTCGATCCAGCAGGATATCGGGCGAATCTGCCGGCATCCGCAGATCAATCGAGGCTTCATCCAACAGGAAGGGCGGCATGTCGGGGTCCGGCGGCGTGACTCGGCCGCCATAGGCATGGAATCGGGCCCCCTTCTCGACAAGGGCGCCTTCGGCATTGATGCGCGAATGCAAGGTCAGCCGGAGCTTCATGCGCGGATCCAGCAAGCCGAAATCCCCGGCAGCCAGCATCTGGACAGCCTGCCACTCGACCTCACCGGATTCGAGCATCATCATCCGCCCGCCATCGGCCAAGGCACGGGACGCGGCCTTCAAGGCCAGCGAGTACGGCGTCCCCTCCTTCGAGAGGCGCGCGGCGATCTGGCCCTCGCCATCCCGGACCACCTCGAGGCGCAGGCCCTGCTGGATTGGCAGGATGCGGCCGTCAGGCTGGCGCTGGAACAGCGCGATGTCACGTCCCTCGATACGCTGGAGGCTCTGGAAGGTCGGATCCTGGCCCGAAGCCGCGAAATGCGCGCCGGCAAGAATGGCCCGGAACAGGGTCAACGCCTCGTTTGCCGCCAGCGGATTGGCCTCCTGCGGCGCGGCCGGAATGACCAGCCGCACGCCCTGAAGCCGCACCGAGGTCGGCAGCGGCCGCTGCCGCCAGAGCGAGAAAGTAGGCACCTCGACCTCGACGGATTCGAGATCGGCCTCGGTGCCGTTCGCCGGATTGGTGATCGCCAGCCGCCCGATCGAGAAGGTCGAGGTCAGCCCGGCGAAGCGCAGGCCTGCCTGCGCGACGGACAGTGAGTGGTCCGTCCCGAGCCCGTTGCCGAGCGCGCCGAGCAGCTGTTCGCGGAGGAACGCCGAATTCCGGTCCTTCTGGATCATCCAGACGAACACGCCCGCACCGGCAAGCGCCAGCAGCAATACGACCCCCAGCGTGGCGCTGCACCAGCCGAGCACACCCAGGCGGCGCCGGGGAACGGGCATCCTGGCATCCACCGCCGCGGATGTCCTGTCAGTCTGGGTCGGCTCGAACGTCAACGCGGCTCTGTCTCCGGCAATCCCCGCAGGTTCCGATATAGTCCATAGCAAGGTTGCGCCGGCGACAAAGCCATCGTGGCCGGATCGGGCGCAATTGCCTCGGTCTATGCACATCAAACACGTCGAAATCATGGACCCGGCATGCCGCCGCCCCTCGCCAAGTCCGGCTCCGCGCGCCATGTGATAGGCGGATCATCGATGATCCTCCCCCCCGAGACGAAGACACGTGAAGGAAGAATCCATGACAGCTCAAGCAGCGTTGCAGGCAGGCGATCGCGCCCCGGAATTCTCGCTGCCGGGTGATGGCGGCAGCACGCTGTCGCTCGCCACGGCCGCAGGCAGGAAACTGGTCCTGTATTTCTACCCGAAGGACGACACCTCCGGCTGCACCATGGAAGCGAAGGATTTCAATGCCTTGCGCGCTGAATTTGCGGCGGCAGGCACCGAGATCATCGGCGTCTCGCCCGACAGCGCCGCCAGCCATGACAAGTTCAAGAAAAAATATGAACTCGGCTTTGCCCTTGCCTCCGACGAGAGCAAGGCCATGCTCGAAGCCTATGGCGTCTGGGTCGAGAAGAGCATGTATGGCCGCAAGTATATGGGCGTCGAGCGCACGACCTTCCTGATCGGGCCGGACGGCCGAATCGCAAAGGTCTGGTCGAAGGTGAAGGTGCCCGGCCACGCGGCCGAGGTGCTCGCCGCTGCCAAGGCACTCTGAAGGGCGAAGGCGCTCCGGTCGGTCCGGGCGCCTCGAATCACCGGAGGCCTGCCCGGCAACAGGCCCCGAAATTGAATATCTGCGCTGACAAACGCACAGAATACCAACCCTAGGTTGCGGCTTTAGCGCGTCGTTAACCTTAATGCTCCATGATCAGGTCCAGTTCCCGCGTTGATCAGGGCCTTGATCCAGATGAGTGTGCGCATTCCGGCTTCCGACCCGCTGGCCAATTCCTCGACGCGGTTCGCCGTCGTGATCCGGGGTGGCGGATCCCCCCGCATCATCGAACTGGGCGACCGTACCGTCATCACCATCGGTGCGCTCTCGCTGCTTTTGCTGGCATGGTATTTGTTCGCGACGCTGTACTTGGTCCTGCGCGATGATGTCGTGGTCTCCCTCGTTTCCGGTCAGCGCCGGGTGCATTACGCTTACGAGGATCGTATCCTCGAATTGCGCGCCCGCATTGACCGGATCACCGCGAAGCAGGTCCAGAGCCAGGAGTCGATCGAGGATCGCGTCGCCAGCCTCGTCGCGCGCCAGGCTGAACTCGAGGCGCGTGCCGTGATGATGGCGGATCTTGCCGCCCGCGCCGAGAAGGCTGGCCTCGCCCGACCGGACAATCCCGCGCCAGCCGCTGCACTTCCGGAATTCCTTACATCCTCGCCGCCCGCTCTAGGCGGGGCAGCGCTGTCCTTCGCGCCGGTCACCGAGCGCCGGGCCAAGCCGATGCCCGTCGAGCCCGCGCCGGTTCCGCCCGTTCGGCCGGCCGATACCCTGCCGAAAACGCCCATGCACGGCGTCGTGCAGGAGGTCGAAAAGCGGGCCGAGCGCGTCGAGGCGACCCAGATGGGCGTGCTGGTCGCGATCGAGGAAACAGCTGGCGCGCAGGTCTCGCAATCCCGTCGAATGGTCAGCGCACTCGGGCTGGACCCGGGCCGATTCGGCAAGAGCAGCCTCTCCGCTCCGGCCATCCGGCGCCCGGCCCCGCTGGACAGCCTTCATCTGCGCGATGTCTCGGCAGATCAGGGTGGCACCGATATGGGCGGCCCGTGGCTTCCCGCCAGCACGGCCGAAGCGCCGGCCAGTTTCGACTTCCTGTTCGGCCGCGTCGAGAGCGCGCTCGATCAGGCCCGCCATGCACGGCAGGTCATCAAGGCGCTGCCGGTCGGGCGGCCCCTGGGAGAGAAATTCGACATTACTTCCGGCTTCGGAACCCGGCTGGACCCGTTCACGCGGAGCCCGGCCCTGCATTCGGGAATCGATTTCCGCGCCCCCACGGGCACACCGGTCCGGGCGGTCGCCCGCGGCAAGGTGGTCGAGGCCGGGCCGAATGGCGGCTATGGCCGGATGGTGGAGATCGACCACGGCTTCGGCATCAGCACGCGCTATGCCCATCTCTCGATGATCGCGGTCAGCGAGGGCGATACGATCGAGAAAGGGGCTGTCCTCGGCCATGTCGGCTCGACCGGCCGCTCGACCGGACCGCATCTTCATTACGAAGTGCGGGTCGATGACGATGCGGCCGATCCGATGCGCTATGTCCGGGCGCAGGCCCTGATGGCGCGTCAGGCGCGTTGACGCGCGCCGGATTTACTCGACATCCCCGACATCGCCCACAACCTTGTTGGCGAGCGCTGCCTCGATGAAGGGACCGAGATTGCCGTCCAGCACATCCGACGGGGTTCCCGACGTGACGCCCGTGCGGAGATCCTTCACCAGCTGGTAGGGCTGAAGCACATAGGAACGGATCTGGTGCCCCCAGCCGATATCGGTCTTGTTGGCCTGCTCGGCCGCCGCCGCTTCCTCGCGCTTCTTCAGCTCAAGCTCATACAAACGGGCACGCAGCATCTTCCAGGCGAGTTCGCGATTCTGGTGCTGCGACCGGCTCGTCTGGCTCATCACCATGATGCCGGTGGGCATATGGACGAGGCGCACGGCCGATTCGACCTTGTTGACGTTCTGGCCGCCGGCGCCTTGCGCCCGCATCAGGTCGATGCGGACATCGCTTTCCTTGAGATCGACCTGGATCGAATCATCAACGACCGGGTAGACCGTGACCGAGGCAAAACTGGTATGCCGCCGGGCATTGGAATCATACGGCGAGATCCGCACCAGCCGATGGACACCCGCTTCGGTCTTCGCCCAGCCATAGGCGTTGCGGCCCTTGATGAGCAAGGTGGCGGACTTGATCCCCGCCTCTTCGCCGTCGGAGACTTCCATCAGCTCGACCTTGAAACCCGACCGCTCGGCCCAGCGTGAATACATGCGCATCAGCATCGAGGCCCAGTCCTGGCTCTCGGTGCCGCCCGCGCCGGAATGCACTTCGATATAGGTATCATTCGCATCGGCTTCGCCGGAGAGCAGCGCCTCGACCTGCCGCTTCGCCGCCTCGCCTTCCAGCGCGCGGATCTGGTTCTCGCCCTCGTCGACCGTCTCCTGGTCGCCCTCGGCCTCGCCCAGCTCGACCAGCGTGATCGCATCCTCGAGATCACGTTCGAGCTTGGCCAGCGAATTGAGCTTGTATTCGAGATCGGTCCGCTCGCGCATGACCTTCTGCGCCGAGGTCGAATCATTCCAGAAATCCGGGTCTTCCACCCGGGCATTCAGCTCCTGGAGCCGCCTGGTCGACTTGTCCCAGTCAAAGATGCCTCCTCAGCAGCCCGACAGACTGCTGGATGGCCTCGACCATCGCTTCGATTTCCGTCCGCATTGTCCAAAATTCCGTCAAGATTGCCGCAGGGTGCGGCAGGATCGGGCCCGGAATAGCCGAGCCCGGCCGGGGATGCAAACCATCCTGCCGGCGTTGCGCTAGTAAAGGCCGCCCGTCGTGTTGCCGACGCTGACGCCACCGGCCGTCGCCCCGGCACTGGTGCCAAAGGTGTAGCTCTCCGGCGGCGCGGTATTCGGCTTGAACGGCTCGAGAATCGCCTGCGGATCGCCGGCTGACGTCCGCTGGCCCGTGCCGTGGTTCACCCGGATGAATTTGATGCCCGGCGGAACGCGGAACTGGAGATTCGGCTTGCCGGCGAGCGCTTCCTTCATGAAGTCGCGGAAGACCGGCGCGGCATATTGGCCGGCAGTGGCCGAATTCCCGAGCGAGCGGGGCCGGTCATATCCGAGATAGACCCCTACCGCGAGATCCGGCGAGAAACCGACGAACCACACATCCTTGGCTTCGTTGGTTGTGCCGGTCTTGCCGGCGAGCGTGCGGCCGAGCGGCTTCAGCACCGTGGCCGTACCCCGCTGGACGACGCCTTCCATGATCGAGACCATCTGGTAGGCGGACATCGGGTCGATCACGCGTTCGCGCTTGTCGAGCAGGCGGGGCTCGTCCTGGTTGGTCCAGTTTTCCGCCACGCATTCACGGCAGACACGCTCGTCATGCTTGAAGATCGTCGCGCCCCAGCGATCCTGGATGCGGTCGATCAGGGTCGGCCGGATGCGGCGCCCGCCATTGGCAAGCATCGAATAGGCGGCGGTCATCCGCAGAACGGTGGTCTCCCCCGCCCCGAGCGACATGGCCAGAACCGGCAGCATGTCGTCATAGACGCCGAAACGCTTGGAATATTCGGCCACGAGCGGCATGCCGAGATCCCGTGCCAGCCGCACAGTCATCAGGTTCTTCGAGCGCTCGATACCCTGGCGAAGGGTGCGCGGGCCGGTCGGCTTGCCGTCATAATTGTCAGGCCGCCAGACTTCGCCATTGCCCTGATCCACCTCGATCGGTTCGTCGAGGATGATGGAGGACGGCGTGTAGCCGTTATCCAGGGCGGTGGCGTAGACGAAGGGCTTGAACGATGACCCGGGCTGGCGCAGGGCCTGCGTCGCCCGGTTGAACTCGCTCTTGTCGAATGAGAAGCCGCCGACCATCGCCTTCACGCGGCCTGTATAGGGATCCATCGCGACAATCGCGCCGGAGATTTCCGGCACCTGCCGCAGGCGGAACTGGCCCGGCTTGTCCTGGATGGGCTCGACATAAACGACGTCGCCGGCCGTCAGTGCCTCGCGCAGGCGCTTCCGCGGGAAAACACGGGCGCTTTCCGCCGTGATCACGCCGGTTTCTCGCTTGCGGTCGATGATACCACCGCCCAGCCTTTGCGGCTGGAGGCCGATCTGGGCCTGGGTTTCATCGACCGAGAGCACCACGGCCAACCGCCAGGGATCGACGTCCGTCAGGGTCTGGACCTCGGCCAGGGCCGCGCCCCAGTCACCCGTTGGCGCGATCTTCTCGGTCGCACCGCGCCAGCCGCGGGCCTCGTCGAAGCGGACGAGGCCATCGGACAGCGCCTTGCGGGCATAGAATTGCAGTTTCGGATCCAGTGTCGAGCGCACCGAAAGGCCGCCTTCGTACAGCTTTTTCGAGCCATAGCGATCCGCCAGTTCGCGGCGCACTTCCTCGGCGAAGAAGCCGGCAGCATAGCTGTTCGGCGACAATTGCCGGAAGGTAACGACCAGCGGCTCGGCCCGCGCCGTAAGCCCGTCTTCCTTGGAAATGTAGCCATTGTCGACCATACGGTCGATCACGTAGTTCCGGCGGCCGATCGCCGCGTCGCGGTTGTTGATCGGGTGGTAGGTCGACGGCGCCTTCGGCAGCGCGGCGAGATAGGCCGCCTCGGCAATCGTCAGCTCATGGACCGATTTGCCGTAATAGTTCAGGGCCGCCGCCGCGACACCGTAATTCCCGAAGCCGAGATAGATCTGGTTGAGATAGAGCTCGAGAATCTTGTCCTTGGAGAAGATCGATTCAAGGCGGAACGCGAGCAACGCCTCGCGGATCTTGCGCTCGATGCTCTGCTCCGGCGACAGGAAGAAGTTCTTCGCCACCTGCTGGGTAATGGTCGAGCCGCCCTGCTGGCGGCCGCCGGCCCCGCGGCCACGCACCAGCGCGCGGGCAATGCCTTCCGGATCGACACCGCCATGCTTGTAGAAGTTCTTGTCCTCAGCCGAGAGATAGGCCGCGATCAGCAGCTTCGGCATCGCCTGGATCGGCAGGTAGAGGCGGCGTTCCCGCGCATATTCGGCCAGCAAGGTGCCATCCGCGGCATGGATCCGTGTGGTCACCGGCGGCTCGTACTTCGCAAGCTGGGCGGGATCGGGCAGGTCCTGCGAGTAATGCCAGAAGATGTAGCCGGCAACAGCCGCGCCGATGAGACCCACCAGAGTGGCGGTTCCGAACAGGAACGCGAAAAAGCGTGCGATCATCCGCATGCGGTTCTAACCCCTGGCAGATCGGGCACAGCCTGTCTGCATTCACTTGGCCCGGCATTCATTCCGGAGAGGCGGACATCGCCCGCAACCCGAAACGCGCGGGCATTCTACGCATCGATCCCTAACCAAAGCTGTCGGGGACCCTCCATTTCCGTTTCTTACCAGAACCGGAAACCGGCAACAAACGCTCTGACTCACTTTGGTCCACAAAGGCGCAAACCGTGGCCGAAAAACGGCACAGGGGCTGCAGGACTCTATTATTCCAGTGGCTTGGCCGAAATCGCGATGCGGTTGTTGAGCACGAAGTCCAGCAGCGCCACCGCCAGCCCCTGCGCCAGTTTCTGCCGGCCGGCTTCCTGCATCAGCGCCTGAAGGTCCTCCGGATTGGAAAGATAGCCCAGTTCGACGAGAATCGACGGCATGTCCGGCGCCCGGAGGACGCGGAACCCGGCACTGCGCAGGGGCGTCTTGTGGAGACGGCCCGCCTTCTGGATCGATTGCGCAACGCCGCGGGCCGCCAGCTGGCTGAAAAGCCGCGTTTCCCGGCGGGCGAGATCGAACAGGATGTCATCGACGCCCTCGCGCTGGTCTTCCGGCGCATCCAGTCCGGCCGCGACATCGGCGCGGTTTTCCTTTTCGGCCGCGCGGGCCGCCGCCGCGTCGGAGGCGCGGTCCGACAGGGTATAGACCGAAGCGCCGCGCACATCGGCCTCGCCGAACAGCGAATCCGCATGGAGCGAGACAAAGAGCGCGGCCGACCGGTTCCGCGCGAAAGTCACACGCTCGGAGAGCGAGATGAAGCGGTCCTCCTCCCGGGTCATCTGCACCTCGACCCGGCCATCGGCCTCGAGCTGCTTCCGGACAAGCCGCGCCACCGCGAGCACGATATCCTTCTCCGCCTCGCCTTTCGGCCCGGAAGCGCCGGGATCGATGCCTCCATGGCCGGGATCAAGCACGACCAGCGGCTTCGCGCCGGCTGGACGGGGCACGCTCCGCCCCGCGGGCACCCGGCTCGCAAGGCGGCGGCGCTGGTCTTCCTCGACCCGTCGGGCAAATTCCTCGGCACTGGCCGCCCGCAACTGGATAACCAGCCGGACATGCGGCCCCTGCCGGACAAAATCCGTGCGCTGGACAAGGAAAGGCCGGTTGAGATCGAGCACGATGCGCGAACGGCCCATCAGGAAAAGGCCGGCGCGCCACCCCGTTACCGGCCCGATGGCCCGGGTGCTTCCCTGCGCGGAAGAGCCACCGAAAACCGTATTCTCGAGATCGATGACGAGCCGGTTCGGCTCGGCCAGCACCTCATGCCGCACCGCGACTTCGCCCGAAAGATCAACAACAAGGCCGAAAGTCTCGGGGTTCGGATCCTCGACGAGATGAACGCCGCGGGCGAGAACCGAATCGCTCGATCCGGCCTTGGGCGCTGCCAGCTGGGCCAGACCCGCGGAAGGAAGGAATAGGACAAGGAGGATCAGAGCAATGCCGGCAAGCAGACCAGCAGCCCCTGCCGGATGGCCGGCGGTTCGGGCACAGGGAAAGTCGTATCGCTCTGGGACCACCCGTGTTGTTCCGCTTGCAAATGACGAGTCTGAACCTTAAACGGGGTCTACGGTGCATTCTGGACCGGAGCAAGTTTTCGTTGAGTCGTCGCTTCCAGAGGAAGATCGCTGGCTCCACAGCTCCGGGCCCGAATGCGGGAACCCGGCCGGAAGCCTTTGCCGCAGGAGCTCAACCTGCCCAATTTCGCTTCGGAGCTTCGGGCCCCGTGGCGCGCTCCCCGCGCGTCGGTTCGAGCAAGGATGGCCTTGATGCCACAACATGCGATGGCAAAGCAGCTGCAACTCCCCCGGTCACGGCCGGGCGCGTGGCGGCATCATGCGCCTGGCATCGCAGGACTTGCTTCGATCTCGCCGTTCCCCGGCAGGCCGGCTCGCGCCGGCTGCTCCCCGAATCCCTTCTTTCCCTTCTTCAACCGCCCGGCAAGCCGCCGCAATCCTGCGCGCGGGCCAAGCGGAGTGACGTGCTCTGGCCGCCTCCCCTCTCGGGCAAACAGCCTTTCAAGAGTTTGCAATGACAACAAAAATGCTCATCGATGCCGCGCATCCGGAAGAAACCCGGGTCGTGGTCACACGCGGCAATCGTGTTGAGGAATTCGATTTCGAATCCGCCAACCGCCGCCCGCTCCGCGGCAATATCTATCTCGCCAAGGTCACGCGCGTCGAGCCGTCCCTTCAGGCGGCCTTCGTGGATTTCGGCGGCAACCGCCACGGTTTCCTCGCCTTCTCGGAAATCCATCCCGACTATTACCAGATCCCGACGGCGGACCGCCTCGCCCTTCTGGCCGAAGAGGCCGAAGCCGCGCGGGACGAGGATGGCGACGAGGAAGAAGGCCGCCGCCCGCGCCGTTCGCGGGCCAAGCCCAAGCAGCGTGGCCGGGGCAAGGATCAGGTAGCGGGCCCTGTCGAGGGTGACGCCGAGGATGCCGCCGCCAATGGCGAGATCGCGGCCGATGGCGCCGAAGCCGAAGCCGAAGCCGAAGTGGATGGCGAGAGCGCTGGCGCGCCGTCGGACGACACGCCCAAGGACGAGGAGCATGTCGAGCAGCTCGGCGGCGGCGGCGATGCAATGGAAGAGGTGCCGATGCGCGCCGCCCACCGCACGCGCCGGCAATACAAGATCCAGGAAGTCATCAAGCGCCGGCAGATCCTGCTGGTCCAGGTGGTCAAGGAAGAGCGCGGCACCAAGGGCGCGGCGCTGACCACCTATCTCAGCCTCGCCGGCCGCTACTCGGTCCTGATGCCGAACACCGCACGCGGCGGCGGCATCTCGCGCAAGATCACCAGCGCGACCGACCGCAAGCGCCTGAAGTCCATGGCCTCCGAGCTGGAGGTCCCTGCCGGGATGGGGGTCATTCTCCGCACCGCCGGGGCTTCGCGCACCAAGGTCGAGATCAAGCGCGATTTCGAATATCTGATGCGCCTGTGGGAGAGCGTTCGCTCGCTGACGCTGGAATCCACCGCGCCGGCTCTCGTCTACGAAGAAGGCTCGCTGATCAAGCGCGCGATCCGTGACCTGTACTCGAAGGATATCGAGGAAATCCTCGTGGCCGGCGAGGAAGGCTACCGCGAGGCCAAGGACTTCATGCGCATGCTCATGCCGAGCCATGCCAAGGCGGTCCAGCCCTACCGCGATGCCACGCCGCTTTTCTCGCGCACCGGCGTGGAAAGCCAGCTCGACGCCATGTTCTCGAATGTGGTGACGCTGAAATCCGGCGGCTACATCGTCATGAACCAGACCGAGGCGCTGGTCTCGATCGACGTCAACTCCGGCCGCTCCACCCGCGAGCACAATATTGAGGACACTGCCCTCAAGACCAATCTCGAGGCGGCCGAGGAAGTGGCCCGGCAGCTCCGCCTGCGCGATCTCGCCGGCCTTGTCGTGATCGACTTCATCGACATGGAGGAAAAGCGGAACAACAAGGCGGTCGAGCGCAAGCTCAATGATTGCCTGAAGAACGACCGCGCGCGCATCCAGGTCGGCCGCATCTCGCATTTCGGCCTGCTGGAAATGTCGCGCCAGCGCATCCGCACCGGTGTGCTGGAAAGTTCCACCATCCCCTGCCCGCATTGCGCCGGCACCGGCCTGCTGCGCTCGACGCCAAGCCTTGCCCTGCATGTCCTGCGCGCCATGGAAGACACGCTCCTGCGCGGCGCCACGCATGACATCACGCTGAAGACGCGTCTCGAAACCGCCTTCTACATCCTCAACCAGAAGCGCGAGAGCCTGCGGGCCCTCGAGGCGCGGTTTGGCGTGACGATCACCGTTGTCGCCGAGTCCGCGCTGCCGCCGGGCCAGCATTTCCAGATCGAGCGCGGCGAGCCCGTCCAGCCCCGCATGGTGGCCGAACGGGTCGAGGGCGAGGCCGTCGAACACCGTCCGGCGGCACCGCGCCACCAGGACGGTCCGCGGGTCATCCACCCCGAAGATATCGAGATGGATGACATCGAGGTCAACGAATCCGAGGAAGCCGAGGCGGATGGCGAAGCTGAGGCCGGCCGGGATGGCGAGAAGGCCGAGGGCGAGCGCAAGCGCCGCCGGCGCCGCCGCCGCCGTGGTGGCCGCGACCGCGAACGGGGTGATGGCCAGCCGAATGGCGGCGAGATCGCCGAAGCATCCGGCAATGTTGATGGCGATGCCGATGCAGAAGGCGATGACGAGGACGATGAGAACGGCGAGGAAAGCCGGGCGGACGGCGCCGAGGGCGGCGAACGGTCCGAGGGTGAACGCAAGCGCCGTCGCCGCCGTCGTGGCGGTCGCCGCAACAGGCGCGACCGTGACGATCGCCCCGGTGAGGGCAATGGCGAAGAAGGCAACGGCGAAGAAGGAGCGGCTGGCGAGGCCGTCGCGTCCGGCGAGCCGATGATGGCTGCCGCCGAACCGACTGTCGAAGTTCCGGTGGAACAGGCGCCTGCCGAGGTCGAGCCTGCGAAAAAGCCCCGCCGCAGCCGCGCAAAGAAAACGGATGAGGCTGAAACCGTGACGGCCGAGGCCCCTGCGGCAGAAGCGTCTGCGCCCGAGGCTCCGGCGGAAAAGCCGGCAAAGGCACCCCGCAGCCGTGCCAGGAAGGCCACCGCCGCAAGCGAGGCCCCGGTTGCCGTAACGCCGCCGGCGGAAGAGCCGGTCCCCGTGCCGCCGCCGGCGCCCGTGGTCGCGGCCCCGGCGCCGGCCCCGCAGCCGGAACCCGAACCCGAGCCGGAAGATCCAAACCGGCCGAAGCGTTCCGGCTGGTGGAGCCGGGCCAAGCAGGCGCTTGGCGGCTGACAATAAAAGGGCCCGGGGAACCGGGCCTTTCTTTTTGATGGGTTGGACCCGGGCCCGGAAGCCGGGACCTGCATGAATCAGGACATGAATCAGGACCTGAAGAACCGCATTTTTTCTTTGTAAAATCAGATAATTGCAGGAAAAATCGGACTCACCTTCGCAAGGCCACAACCGCCTGTCAGTCGAAATCCGGGCCCATGAACCGGGCGCCGGCAGAACGTCGCCGCAACCCCTCGGCGTAACGCGTAACCCGAGGCAGGCTGACCCGCGCGATCGGCGCCTGCTGCCAGCGATGCGTTGCCAGCCCCATCACGATATCGGCGAGGCTGAACTCGCCGCAGAGATATTCGCCGGTCGTCTCGAGCTGGGCCTCGAACACGGCCATCAGCCCGTTCCACTCGCTGATGGAACGCTGCACTTCCGCCGGATTGTCAAAGCCCGGCCGCTTGCGCACCAGTGCCTGCACCGCATAGCGCCAGCTGCCATTGAGATCGGCGATCATCCAGTCCATCCAGGCCTCGACCTCGGCCCGCTTCACGGGATCGTCCGGAAATAGCGCGCCCTGGCCATAGCGGGTGGCGAGATAGCGGCAGATCGCGTTCGATTCGGTCAGGATGGTCTCGCCATCCACGACAACCGGAATCAGCGCACGCGGATTGAGCTTGAGGAATTCGGCCTCACGGGTCGAACGGAAGCCGCTGCCCCAATCCTCGCGGCTATGCGCGATGCCGAGCTCCTCGCAGACCCAAAGGACCTTGCGGACATTGATCGAGCTGGTCCGTCCAAGAACTCTCAGCATGTCACCACCAGCGGGGGGCGGTGATACGCCCGGCCTGTTCCTCGATCACGGAACCGAGGCTGAACAGCGTTTCCTCGTCGAAGGGGCGGCCGATCAGCTGCAAACCCAGCGGCAGGCCCGCCGCATCGGTGCCGCCCGGCAGGGCGAGGCCCGGCAGGCCCGCCATGTTCACCGTGACGGTGAAAATGTCGTTGAGATACATCTGCACCGGGTCCGCATCTGCCATTTCCGCGATACCAAAGGCTGCGGAGGGTGTCGCCGGCGTCAGGATCGCATCGACGCCCGAGGCATAGACATCCTCGAAATCCTTCTTGATCAGGGTGCGGATCTTCTGCGCCCGGAGGTAATAGGCGTCGTAATAGCCGGCCGAGAGCACATAGGTGCCGATCATGATGCGCCGCTTGACCTCGCGGCCGAAACCCTGCGCCCGGGTCTGCTCGTAGAGGTCGGTGATGTCCTTGCCTGGCACGCGCAGGCCGTAGCGCACGCCATCATAGCGCGCGAGGTTGGACGAGGCCTCGGCCGGCGCCACGATGTAATAGGCCGGGAGCGCATATTTCGTGTGCGGAAGGCTGACATCGACAATCCGCGCTCCGGCGGCGCGCAGCATGTCGGCGCCCTTCTTCCAGAGCGCCTCGATTTCCGCCGGCATGCCCTCGACGCGGTACTCCCGGGGGATGCCGATCGTCTTGCCGGCAACCGACCGGCCGACAGCCGCCTCGAAATCCGGGACCGGCAGATCGACCGAGGTCGAATCCTTCGGATCATGCCCGGCCATCGAGGTCATCAGCGCCGCGCAATCGCGCACCGTCTTGGCGATCGGCCCGGCCTGGTCGAGCGACGAGGCGAAAGCGACAATGCCCCAGCGCGAGCAGCGGCCATAGGTCGGCTTGATCCCCACTGTCCCGGTGAAGGCAGCAGGCTGGCGGATCGAGCCGCCAGTATCTGTGGCTGTGGCGCCGAGGCAGAGATGCGCCGCAACGGCAGCCGAGGAACCGCCAGAGGAACCACCCGGCACGAGCAGGCCCTTCTTGTCGCCCGCAAGGGCCGCACGGGCCTTTTCCGCGTTCCAGTTGGCGGGGAGAATCGGGTTGACCACCGGCCCGAAGGCGCTGGTCTCGTTCGACGAACCCATGGCGAATTCATCGTTGTTGAGCTTGCCCAGCATCACCGCCCCGTCACGCCAGAGCTGGCTGGTGACGGTGGATTCATAGGTCGGCACGAAATTGCCGAGAATGCGCGACGAGGCCGTGGTGCGTACGCCCTCGGTGGCGAAGAGATCCTTCACCCCGATCGGGATGCCTTCGAGCCGCCCTCCCTCGCCCCGCTGAAGCCGGGAATCGGCCGCCTTCGCCATGGCAAGCGCCTGCTCGGGCGTTTCGAGCACATAGGCATTGAGCGCGCGCGCCGCCTCGATGGCCGCGAGATGCGCTTCGGCCAGTTCGACGGCGGTGAACTGCTTGCCCGCAAGGCCCTCGCGGGCTTCGGTCAGGGTGAGCTGGGTAAGGTCGGTCATGGAACGGGTCTTCCGGAGGAGGAACAGGCAGGGCGCAGCGGAAAAGCGGAAAAGCGGCGCTTACTCCACCACTTTCGGCACGAGGAAATAATGATCCTCGCTCTGCGGCGCATTGGCGATCACCTTGCTGGCCTTCTCTCCATCCGTCACCACGTCGTCGCGCATCTTGAGCGCCATCGGTGTGACGGAGGTCATCGGCTCGACGCCCTCGACATTCACTTCGCCGAGTTGCTCGACAAAACCGAGGATCGCGTTGATCTCGTCCTGCATGACCGGAACATCCTGTTCCGGCAGCGCGATGCGGGAAAGCCGGGCGATGCGGCGAACGGTGGCGGCGTCAACGGACATCCGATGCCTCTTCCATGGGATAGGGGGACCCGCGTCCTTAACAGAAGGCGGGCCCGGCTGACAAATCCCGAACGGCCGAATCCTGCCGCTTTTTGCTCAGCGGATCGAGAAAACGAACGGCTCGTGCGGCAGCGGCTCCAGCAAATGGGTGCCGAGCGGCCCCAGCTCGCGCTTGAATTCCTCGACCGTGCCCGTCAGCGCGCCGAAAGTGCCGTAATGGCAGGGAATCACCGCCTTGGACCGCGGGAAGAACCGCCGAACGGCAAGCGCGGCCGTCGAGGGCCCCATCGTGTAGCGATCCCCGATCGGGACAATGACGATGTCCGGCTTGTGCAACTCCTCGATCAGCCCCATCCCGGCGAAGATATCGGTATCGCCCATATGATAGACGACCGGCGCGCCCGGAATGTTGATGATGACGCCATTTGCCGATCCGAGTGTCTGGAAGATGCCGCGTTCCCATACGCCGGAGGAGTGATCCGCCCGGACAAGCCGGATCGAGACGCCATCATGCTCGACACGTCCGCCGGCATTCATGGTCTCCATCGCCAGCGCCTTGCCGGTATCCATGGCTTCCCATTTCGCGGAGAGCCACTGGCCGAGATCCCAGTTGCAGAACAGCGTCGCATCGGTCTCGCGGGCAATGGCCAGGCTGTCGCCGATATGGTCGCCATGGCCATGCGTGATAATGATATCGGTTGTGCCGGCGATGGCACGCTCGAACTTCGCGCGGGAATCGCCGTCGCCCCTGCCCTCGAAAACGGGATTGCCGGTAAAGAACGGGTCAACGAGGACCTTGCGTCCGTTGCTGGCGAGCGAAAAGGCCGAGTGACCGAACCACGTGACTTCCATGGCGTTCTCCTTCCTTCACATCTTTCATGCGACGTGTCGCCGATAACCGTTTATGGGGTTGCCGGAGGAAGGCCAAGCCTTTTTTGCAACGCACAAACCCGCGGGAGCTGGTACGCATGAAGCCGGGCGGAGCCGAGGAACTGACGATCGAGGCGCTGAAGGCCAGCCTCGGCCCCGGCGAGAGACTGCTGGGGCTCGATCTCGGCGAGAAGACCGTCGGGCTCGCCCTATCGGATGTCGAACGGCGGATCGCCACGGCTTTCCGGACGTTGCCGCGCCGGAAATTCCGCGAGGACTGGGCGGAACTCTCGGCCATCATCGCCCAGCATCGCGTAGCTGGCCTCGTGCTCGGCCTGCCGCTCAACATGGATGGCAGTTCTGGCCCGCGCGTCCAGGCGACACGCACCTATGCGCGCAATATCCGGCTCGTCAGCCCGATCCCGATCCTGTTCTGGGACGAGCGGCTCTCGACCGTCGCGGCGGAACGGGCGCTCCTTTCGGTGGATCTCTCCCGCGCGAAGCGCGCGGCAATCATCGATGCGACTGCCGCCGCCTTCATCCTGCAGGGGGTGCTCGACCGGCTGCGCCACGAGACAAGGCGCATGGCGCAAGAAGAAGGGGAGGCCTGAGCCTCCCCGACTGTACCCTTGCCTTGATGGCGGCGTCAGCGCATCGAGCCGCCACCGGCTGGATCGCGCACGTTACGGCCGCGGCGACCCGGATAATACTCGCCCGGCCCGGCCGGAGCGTAGGTGTAGGGCGTTTCCCGGTCCGGTGTGTAGATGATGCGACCGCCGGCGGGCCCGGATTGCGGATAGTAATAATTCGGAGCCTGATAGTATCCGGGATCACGATAATATCGGCGATCCTGATAGTACCCGTCGTCAACATAATAGTTCCGGCGCCGCTGCGACTCGGCGATGATCGCGCCGCCGATAATCGCGCCACCGATGATCGCTCCCGCGGCGAGACCGCGATTGCGCCGTGCCCGGCGCGAGGCCACGTCTTCAACCGGAACCGCAACCTCGGAACGCAGTTCTGCCGCATGGGTGAACGGGCCCGCCTGCGCCGGAACCAGCCCGACCGTGCCGAGTCCCAGTGCAAGCCCGAAAGTCAGACCAGCGAGACGATTCATGGAGCACCTCCTGTATGGGTCTTCCCGACCCTGTGCCGGTTGAACACAACCAGCCACAACATGATGTCATATAGAGGGCGGTGAATAAACCAGCGCTGAACACTACGGGTTGCTTCCCTTCATCCCGGGCAGCCCTTAGGGAAGGAGGGACGTGGCCCGTCCGGCGGCCCGAAGCCCGAACGGCCTCCATGGTTCTCGATTCCCTGATTTCCGTCTTCCTTGTCATCGCAATCGGCTGGGCCCTGCGACAAAAGGCCTTGCCTGCTGAATCGGATTGGCAGGGTTTCGAAAAAATCTCCTACTACGTCCTCGTCCCGATCCTCATCGCCAAGACGCTGATGTCGGCGAAACTTGGTGATGTGCCTTTCGCGCGGCTCGGTGCCGCCCTTTTGGGGACGATTGCAATCCTCGGCATCGTGCTGCTCGTCCTTCGCCAGCCGCTGGAACGCTGGCTCAAGGTTGATCCGCCGGCCTTCACCAGCATCTTCCAGGGCGTCCTCCGCTGGAATGCCTTCATTGCGCTCGCGATCTCCGCCAATCTCTACGGCCGGGACGGCGTGACCCTTGCTGCCGTAGCCATCGCGGCGCTTATCCCGGTTCTCAATGTGGCAACCGTGATGATCCTCCGCCGGTACGGCTCGGGCGGCGGCTCGCTCATGCGGGGGCTGGCCACCAATCCCTTCATTCTCGGGACGCTCGGCGGGCTCGCGCTGAACATGCTGGCCATTCCCCTGCCCCGCGCCCTGTCGCTTTCGCTTGATATCATCGGGCAATGCGCGCTCGGCACCGGGCTCATCCTTGTCGGGGCCGGCCTGCGCTTGCAGGACCTTCAACGGCCAAGCCCGGCCCTGCTGCTCGCGGTCGGCATCCGGCTGCTGATCGCACCCGCCATCGCCTATGGGCTTGCCCGGCTGCTCGGCCTTCAGGGCGCACAACTGGCGGTGGTTGTGCTCTGCCTCGGCGTGCCCACCGCCACGGCATCCTACCTGCTGGCGCGCCGGATGGGTGGCGATGCGCCGCTGATGGCGGCGATCACGACCGCGCAGACCATCGTCTCGATGATCACGCTGCCGCTCATTCTCGCGGCACTGACATAACCCCCTGCGCGACACGGTTGCCCGGCAGCCGCTCGATCAGGCCCGACAGTTCGAGATCGAACAAGGCACCGGAAAGCGACGCCGCATCCAGCCCGGCCATGCGGCCGAGTTCGTCGATATCGATAGCGCCATGCGTGAGCAGGTCGAGAACGGCATCAGCGTGGCCGTGGACCGGAACGGGCCTGGCGAGGTGGCTACCGGAGCCTTCGGCCGCGTCTGCCGCGAGGAACAGATCGGATTCCGGTTCCCGGAACTGGTGCAGGCGCGTTTCGGGCCGCTGCGCAGCCGTTGGCAGGGCCGCCAGCACATCCGCAACCGACGTGACCAAGGTTGCCCCGTCGCGCAGGAGATCGTTCGATCCCTCGCAGCGTGGATCCAGCGGCGAGCCGGGAACAGCCATCACATCGCGGCCCTGCTCGCCCGCCATCCGCGCGGTAATGAGCGAGCCGGAGCGTCGCGCCGCCTCGACCACGACGATGCCGAGCGAAAGCGCGGAGATCAACCGGTTCCGGCGGGGGAAATCCTGGCCGCGCGGCCCCTGCCAGAGGCGCATCTCGGACAGGACCAGACCCTTTTCGGCGATCGCATCGAACAGCGCCAGGTTTTCCGGCGGATAGGGCCGTTCGAGCCCGCCTGCCAGGACAGCCACCGTTCCACCGGCAAGGCCAGCCCGATGGGCTTCTGTATCGATGCCGCGGGCAAGGCCCGACACGATGACATAGCCCGCCTCCGAAAGGCCGCTGGCCAGCAGGCCGGCCATTTTCCGCCCGAGGCCGGAGGCATTCCGCGCGCCGACCAAAGCGACGGCAGGCCGGGCCAGCAACGCCACCTGCCCTTTCACCGAAAGCACCGGCGGCGCCCCGTCCACCGCCCGCATCAGGGCCGGATATTCGGGATCGGGCAACGCGAGAAACCGGATGCCGAGCTTTTCGGCTCGCGCAAACTCAGCTTCGATATCCGCACGCTTCGGCAGGACGAGCCGCCGCCCCGGCGCGAAGGCGGGATCGGCCAGCAGACGCACTGCCTCGCCGGCACTGCCCGCCCGGCGAAGCAAAGCCTCGAATCCGCGCGGGCCAAGCCCTTCGACGCGTGCCAGATGGAGCCAGTCGAGCCGTTCGGGCTCGTCCAGCGGCCGGTCTGGGGCGGCCGTCATCCCTTCTGGCCGATCCGGCCTTCCGTCCCGGCCAGAAGGCGCTCGATATTCGGGCGGTGCTTCCACCAGAGCAAGGCCGCCATGATGAGGAAGACGAGGCTCATCGCCGTCACCTGCCCGGCGCGCCAGTCGAGTACGAGATGGCCGATCGGCAGCAAAGCCGAAGCCACAAGCGCGGCGAGCGAGGAATAGCGCGTCACGTAGGCCACGGCGAGCCAGAGCACGGCGAAGGCGATCAAGCCGGGCCACCAGAGCGCCAGCAGCACACCGATGAAGGTGGCGACGCCCTTGCCCCCGGCGAATCTAAGCCAGACCGGATAGAGATGACCGAGAAAGGCGCCCAATCCGGCGAGAACCCCTGCCCCCGCCCCCCAGCGCATCGCCACCCAGACGGCGATGCTGCCCTTGAGCGCATCCAGCAGGAGGGTCGCCGCCGCGAGATCCTTCCGGCCGGTCCGCAACACATTCGTCGCGCCGATATTGCCCGAACCGATCGCGCGGAGATCCGCCGTGCCGGCAAGCCGCGTGAGGATCAACCCGAACGGGATCGAACCCAGCAGATAGCCGAAAGCCAGCGCCAGCAGCGCGCCCGCAGCACCCAGTCCCGCCAGTTCGGCCATGATCCCTCCGGATTTCTTCTCTGCCCCGGCAGCGGGGATCCTGCGTTACGAAAGGCGATGCACGACACGCCCCGCCACCAACGTGGCAAAGACCTTGCCTGAAAGCCGCGCCTCGTCAAAGGGCGTGTTCTTGCACCGGGAATGCAACCCGGCGGCATCCACCACCCAGGGGTAGTCCCGGTCCAGAACGATGAGATCGGCCGGCGCCCCCCGCGCCATCCGGCCCGTCTCCAGCCCGGCCAGCCGGGCCGGGGCCGCACTCATCGCCTCCAGCAGGCGCTTCAGGCTGATCAGCCCGGCCTCGACCAGCTGCAAGCCGGCCGAGAGCATGGTTTCCAGCCCGATGGCGCCCGGCTCGCATTCTGCAAAAGTCAGGCGCTTGGTTTCAACATCCTGGGGGTTGTGGTCGGAGACGATGATATCGACCAGCCCCTCGGCCAGAGCCTCGACCATGGCCAGCCGGTCCTCTTCGCTGCGCAGCGGCGGGCGGAGCTTCAGGAACGTGCGGTAACCGCCGATATCCATTTCGTTCAGCGTCAGATGGTTGATCGAGACGCCGGCCGTCACCGGCAGGCCGGCGTGCTTGGCCCGGCGGATCACCTCGAGGCTCTCGCGGCAGGTGATCATCGCGGCGTGGTAGCGCCCGCCCGTGAGCTGGACCAAACGCATGTCGCGCTCGAGCATGATCGTCTCGGCCGCACGCGGAATGCCCGGCAGGCCGAGCCGCGTCGCGAACTCGCCCTCGTTCATCACGCCCTCGCCGACAAGGTTCGGATCCTCGACATGGTGGATCACCGGCATGTCGAACATGCGCGCATAGGTCAGCGCCCGGCGCATGACCTGGGCATTGGTGACCGGCCGGTCACCATCCGTCACCGCCACGGCGCCGGCCTCCTTCAGCAGGCCGATCTCGCTCATCTCCTGCCCGCGGCACCCCTTGGTGAGTGCGGCTGCGACGCGAATATGGACGATACCGGTATCCCGCGCGCGGCGCAGCACGAAATCCACCACGGCAGGATCATCGATCACCGGCGAGGTATTCGGCTGCGCGACCACGGTCGTCACCCCACCCGCCGCCGCCGCCTCGGAGGCGGAACGGAGCGTCTCGCGGTATTCCTCGCCCGGCTCGCCGATAAAGGCCCGGAGATCCACCAGCCCGGGCAGGACAAACCGCCCCGCGCAGTCAAGGACATCCGCATCCGCCACGCTCCCGGGGGCGGCAAGATCCGACGAGAAATCCGCGATCCGCCCGCCGGAGACGAGCACGCCGCCGGGCGATTCGAGGCCTGTCACCGGATCGAGCAGCCGCGCATGGACCAGATGCAGGGGGCGGGGCTCAGTAGCGGTCATCATCGTCTCCGTTGCGCGCCTGCCGCACCGCCGTGATCAGGCGGAGCGTCGCGCCGAGGCTGTAGAGCCCGAGAATGGCGATCAGCACGGTCGGCATCACCACAAGCAGCCATTGCGCGACCGGCCAGGACAGGAGAACCTCGCTCGCGCCATGGATCGCATAGCGCAGGTAGAGCGCGGTGCCGAGGCAGAGCAGAACCGCCAGCGAGAACCGGTAGATGAAGCCGAACAGCAGTGCAAGGATCAGGAACACGGCGCCGTCGAGGCTGATCAGCCGGTGAAAGGCCGCCTGCGACTGCAGGTAGAAGGAGAGCCAGCCGCTCTGCGCGCCCTGCCCGGGGCCGATGACGAACTGGTCCAGCACTTCGAGAATTCCAGCAGCCAGGAAGGGCGAGAGCAAAGCCGCGACGCGCCAGGGCGTGCCGGCCTTGCCGATCAGCCATATCCAGATCGACACCGCCACCGCCAGCCCCCACCGGAAGGCCGTGGATTGCGTCAGCGCGATGAGGAGGTCGCTGTAAAGGGCCTCGAGCGCCACCATGTCAGCGCTTCCGCGAGGCCCGGGAGCGCGCGAGGAAGACGTCAAGAACCTCGAGGAAGAGCAGCAGCCCGCCGATCACCCCGATCGAGATCCAGCCCTTCTGGCTCGTCAGCCCACCCATCATGACAACGATCACCAGCAAGCCGCCGAGCAGGATCCGGCGCGGCCAGCGCGCCATCAGGATCAATTCGAAAAGATAGCCGATGAAATCACTCATTGGGCAACCGCCGCGCCAGCGCCTCCAGCACCGCCATGCGGACGGCGACGCCCATCTCCACCTGCTCGCGGATCAGGCTTTGCGCACCATCGGCGACATCCGAGGCGATCTCGACGCCGCGATTCATCGGCCCGGGATGCATGACGAGCGCATCCGGCTTCGCATAGGCGAGCTTCTCGCGGTCGAGGCCGTAATAGTGGAAATATTCCTGCACGCTGGGCACATAGGAGCCGTTCATGCGCTCCCGCTGCAGCCGCAGCATCATGACGATATCCGCGCCTTCCAGCGCCTTGCGCATATCGGTGAAGACCTCGACACCGTAGCGCTCGACACCCATGGGCAGCAGGGTCGGCGGGCCGCAGAGCCGGACGCGCGCGCCGAGCGCCTGCAGGCAGATGATGTTCGACCGGGCCACCCGGCTATGGGCGATATCGCCGCAGATCGCCACGACGAGCCCCTCGATCCGCCCCTTGTTGCGGCGGATGGTCAGCGCGTCAAGCAACGCCTGGGTCGGGTGCTCATGGGCGCCGTCGCCGGCATTGACGACCGAGCAATCCACCTTCCGCGCCAGCAGATGTACCGCCCCTGCGGAATGATGGCGGACGATGATGATGTCCGGCCGCATCGCATTGAGCGTCATCGCCGTGTCGATCAGCGTCTCGCCCTTCTTCACCGAGGAATTCGCCACCGACATGTTCATCACATCGGCGCCGAGCCGCTTGCCGGCCAGTTCGAACGAGGATTGCGTGCGCGTCGAGGCCTCGAAGAACAGGTTGATCTGCGTCCGGCCGCGGAGCGAGGACTTCTTTTTCTCGACCTGACGCGAGATCTCGACCTCTTCCTCGGCGAGGTTGAGCAGCCCCTCGATATCGGGCCGCGACAGACCCTCGATCCCGAGGAGGTGACGATGCGGGAAGACGAATGCCGATGCGCTCATGGTAAGAATCCGGCATAGAAGCTTGCCTGCCTCCCCGCAAGCGCAGCTTCCGGTTATCCTCGTCAATCCTTGCGCGGATAGGTGTGTTCCGGTGCTGGAAAGCGCCGTTCGCGCACCTCCGCCGCATAGGCGGCCATGGCGGCATCGACCGCCGCCCCCAGTTCCGCATAACGCTTGACGAATCGCGGCGGGCGCTCGGTCAGGCCAAGCATGTCGTCGAGCACCAGCACCTGCCCGTCACAGGCCGCCGAGGCGCCGATCCCGATTGTCGGCACCGCAACCTTTTGCGTGATCTCCGCCGCGAGCGGTTCTTCCACCGCCTCGATGACGATGGCGAAGGCGCCGGCCGCCGCAACGGCCTCGGCATCGGCGAGGATTTTCGCCCGCTCGCCCTCCGACCGGCCGACCGCACGGAAACTGCCGAGGACATGGATCGCCTGCGGCGTCATGCCGACATGGGCCATGACGGGGATGCCGCGCTCGCCCAGAAAGGCGATCGTCGCGGCCATCCGCACCCCGCCCTCGAGCTTCACCGCGCCGGCGCCGGTCTCCTGAAGGATGCGGGCGGCGTTGCGGAAGGCCTGTTCCGGGCTTTCCTCGTAGGTCCCGAAAGGCATGTCGACCACCACCAGCGCCTGGCGCGAACCACGGACCACCGCCGCGCCATGCAGGATCATCATGTCGAGCGTGACCGGCACGGTGGAAGGCAGGCCGTGATGGACCATGCCGACACTGTCGCCGACGAGCAGCATATCGGCATGGGCATCGACCAGCCGTGCCATGCCGGCCTCATACGCCGTGACCATGACAAGCGGCGTGCCGCCCTTGCTCTCCCGGATATGGCGCGCCGTCCGGCGCCTGATCCCGTCCTTGACCGGCATGGAAGCCTCCCCCGAAAAAGGTCGAGGCTTACCGAAGCCGGGGCGTCCGGACAATCTCCGCGATCAGGCCGCGCGCGCCACGGCATCGGCAATGCGCTGGATTCCGTGATCGGCATCACGGGTCAGGCGCGCGACATCGTCGACAATGCTGGCAATCATCTCGACACCCAGGGCCGCATCCTGCATCCGGGACGACATATCTGCCGTCACCGCGGCCTGCTCTTCCACCGCGGCTGAAATACTGATCGTGAAGCCGCTCATGTCGGCAATCGTCCCCGCGACACCCTCGATGGCGTCCTGCGCAAGCTGGCTCGAGGCCTGGACCGCCACAATATGGTTATGGATCTCCCGGGTTGCCACCGCGGTCTGCCCGGCAAGCGCCTTGACCTCGGAAGCCACGACAGCAAAGCCCTTGCCCGCTTCGCCGGCGCGGGCCGCCTCGATCGTGGCATTCAGGGCGAGAAGGTTTGTCTGACGCGCAATCTGCTCGATCAGGTTCACGACACCGGCAATCCGGTCAGCATCCTCGAGCAGTGCCTGCATGATCGAGATCGCGTTCCGGGATTTCTCGACCGCCCCCGAACTCACCGTGACGGATTTCAGCACCTGCTGCCCGATCTCGTCGATCGACGATTTCAGTTCCGATGACGAAGCCGCGATCGCGCTCAGATTGGCCGAAGCCAGTGCAATATTCTCGGCGCCGGATGTTGCCTGGGCGCTGGTACTGGCCAGGGATTCGCCGATATGCAGGACGCTGTCATGCACGGCATCCCAGAGCCCCATGCGCCGGTTTTTGGCGCGGATATTTCCGGTGACATCCGCCGCCATGCAAAGAATGCCAATACGCTGGCCGAGCGCATCATAGGCAGGCTGATAGCTGGCCTCGAGCCAGATATCGCTGCCATTGGATGACCTGTACCGGTTCTGGCCGCTGATGATCTTGCCGCCCCGCAGATCCGTCCAGAACACCGCGTAGTCGGGCCCCTCCAACCTGTCCGGATGGCAAAGTTGACGGTGGTTCAGAGCGGAAGCGGATTCGCGGGCAAATCCCATCGTGTCGAAAAAGCGGTCATTGGCGTCGACAAGGTTGCCGTCGAAATCAAACCGGATCGTCATGCGCTGATGATCGACCGCCTTTCTCAGGCTGACGAGTCCGGCATGGTCCTCGCACTCGGCGCTGATGTCGAGTCCCGAGAAGACGAATTCCGGCCGACGCTTACGGCCAGCCCGGATCGCGACGGCGCCTTTCACCCACAGGCAACGCCCGTCATGACGCCGAAAGGCGAGCGTGAAGGGTTGCTGCTTTCCCGCTTCGGCAGCCCTGCATGCATCCTGCCAGGTGATCATCTGTTCGGGAGAGGCAAGCAGGGCCTCGAGCGGCTTGCCGGCCAGAGTGTCGCCGGGAAAGCAAAGAGCGGCGTGAAACGCTGCGTCTGCCGCCAGCAGCGACCTGTCGGCTGAAACCGAACAGCTCATTATGACTGACGATGCTGGAGTCGACGCCGCAGGTGAGAAGATTTTCAGCATAGACTAACCGGACATGGTTTG
This sequence comes from Rhabdaerophilum sp. SD176, assembly GCF_030143245.1. Lineage (GTDB taxonomy): Bacteria > Pseudomonadota > Alphaproteobacteria > Rhizobiales > Beijerinckiaceae > Rhabdaerophilum. Next base: position 434,122 of record NZ_JARJNS010000001.1, read on the forward strand.
AACGCCGTGACGAGGTTTGGACGAAACAGATTTAGATATCGTTCATACAGTAAGCGGCAGCAGGCCTGCGGGCGCCTTTCCCGTGCGGCAGGACCTGTGCCGGCAGGGCATCGCCGCCTCCCTGTCCGGGCCGGACCACAACCCCATTTGACAAACGGGGCGCGCGCCGCCACTTATCCCGGCCGTTCGGAAGGGACATCCATGGAAAACCGGGTCGTCATTGTCGAGTCGCCGTCAAAGGCGAAGACGATCAACAAATATCTCGGGCGTGGCTACGAGGTCATCGCCTCCTATGGTCATGTCCGTGACCTGCCGTCGAAGGATGGCTCGGTGGATCCCGACAACGATTTCGCCATGATCTGGGAGGCGGATGGCCGCGGCGCGAAGCAGATTGCCGCCATCGCCAGCGCCGTCAAGGATGCCGACCGCGTCATTCTCGCAACCGACCCGGATCGCGAGGGCGAGGCCATTTCCTGGCATCTGCTCGAAACGCTGCGCGCCCGCCGTGTCCTGAAGGACAAGCCGGTCGAGCGCGTTACCTTCAACGCCATCACCAAGGATGCCGTCGCCGCCGCAATGGCCAATCCGCGCCAGATCGACCAGGCTTTGGTCGATGCCTATCTCGCCCGCCGGGCATTGGATTACCTCGTGGGTTTCCAGCTCTCGCCGGTGCTTTGGCGCAAGCTGCCGGGCGCCCGCTCTGCCGGCCGGGTGCAATCGGTGGCGTTGCGGCTGGTCTGCGACCGCGAGGCCGAGATCGAGCGCTTTGTCACCCGCGAATACTGGTCGCTTGTCGCCCGGCTGGCGACGCCGCGCGGCGAGGAATTCGAGGCGCGGCTGGTCGGCGCCGACGGGAAGAAGATCAACCGGCTCGATATCGGCTCGGGCGCCGAGGCCGAGGCCTTCAAGGCGGCCCTGGCCGAAGCACGCTTCACCGTGGCCGCGCTCGAAGCCAAGCCGGCCAAGCGGCACCCGTTCCCGCCCTTCACCACCTCGACCCTGCAGCAGGAAGCCTCGCGCAAGCTTGGCTTTGCGCCGGCCACCACGATGCGGGTCGCCCAGAAGCTCTATGAGGGTGCAGATATCGGCGGCGAGACCACCGGCCTCATCACCTATATGCGAACCGACGGCGTCGATATCGCCCCGGAAGCCCGGGCGCAGGTCCGGGCCTTCATCGGCAAGGCCTTCGACAAGGATTACCTGCCTGAAGCGCCCCGCGCCTATTCGACCAAGGCGAAGAATGCGCAGGAAGCGCATGAATGCATCCGGCCGACCGATGCGTTCCGGGTGCCGAAATCCGTCCGGCCCTACCTTTCGGACGACGAGTTCCGCCTGTACGAGCTGATCTGGAAGCGGACTATCGCCAGCCAGATGGAAAGCGCGCGGCTGGAACGCACCACGGCGGATATCCTCGCCGAGGCCGGGCCGCGCCGGCTGGAGCTGCGCGCCACCGGGCAGGTCGTCCTGTTCGATGGCTTCCTTGCGCTCTACACCGAAACCTCGGATGACGAGGAAGACGAGGAAAACCGCCGCCTCCCGGCCATGAGCCGCGGCGAGGCCCTGGCGCGCAAGGCGCTGAACGCGACCCAGCATTTCACCGAACCGCCGCCGCGCTATTCCGAGGCCAGCCTCATCAAACGCATGGAAGAACTCGGGATCGGCCGGCCCTCGACCTATGCCGCAACGCTCGCTGTCCTGCGCGATCGCGAATATGTGAAGATCGAGAAGAAGCGCCTCGTCCCCGAGGACAAGGGCCGCATCGTGACGGCTTTCCTCGAGAGCTTCTTCGCGAAATATGTCGAATACGATTTCACCGCCGATCTCGAGAATGATCTCGACCGCATCTCGAATGCGGAAGTGGACTGGCGCTCCGTGCTCCGGGATTTCTGGCGCGATTTCAAGGCCGCCATCGAGAGCGCCAAGGAGCAGCGCACGGCGACGGTGCTCGACGGGCTCAACGAGCATCTCGGCCCGATGCTGTTCCGCGATCGCGGCGATGGCACCGATCCGCGTATCTGCCCGAAATGCAGCAGCGGCCAGCTCTCGCTGAAACTCGGCAAGCTCGGCCCCTTCATCGGCTGTTCCAACTACCCCGAATGCCGCTTCACCCGTCCGCTTTCCGTTCCGAACGGCGAGGATGGCGAGGCCGAAGCCGGCGCTTCCGGCCCGCAGGTGCTGGGGACCGATCCGGCTTCGGGGCTCGAGGTCACGATCCGCGACGGGCGTTTCGGCCCGTATGTCCAGCTCGGCGAGGGCGAGAAGCCGAAGCGCGCCTCGCTCGCCAAGGGCATGACGATCAAGGATACCGACCTTGAAAAGGCGCTCTCGCTCCTGTCGCTGCCGCGCGAGGTTGGCCGCCACCCGGAGAGCGGCGAGGTTATCCTGGCCGGGATCGGACGCTACGGTCCCTATGTCCAGCACGGCAAGACCTACGCCAATCTCGAGGGCCTCGACGATGTCTTCACCGTGGGGATCAACCGCGCCGTCGATCTGATCGCCACGAAGGAAGCCGGCGGTGCGCGGCGTTTCGGAAGGAATGCCGCAAATGCCGGCCGCATCATCGGCCAGCATCCGGATGGCGGCGACATCTCCGTCCGCGATGGCCGCTATGGGGCCTATGTGAACTGGGGCAGCGTGAATGCCACCATCCCCAAATCCGCCAACAAGGACGAGATCACGATGGAGGCCGCCCTCGGCCTGATCGCGGCCCGGATCGAGGCGACGGGCGGCGTGGCGAAGCCGGCGCGCGGCAAGGCCCGGGCCGCGCCGAAGGCTGCCGCCAAATCGGCACCCAAAGCAGCCGGCGAGAAAAAGGCGGCAACCGGCAAGACCCCGGCCAAAGGCAAGACCCCGGCCAAAGGCAAGACCCCGACCAAGGCTTCGGCCAAGGGCAAGGGCACGGGCTCGGGCAACACCGAGACCTGACCGCATCATCAGGGCGGGAAAACTCCCCTGGCCTGTCCCTCCCCGCCGGGGCGTGAAACAATCCGCGCCGGGGGGACGATTCGATGCTCGAAGGCCTGACGATCCTGATTTTCCTGCAATTCACCGGCGAGCTGATCGCCGGGGTGACGCGCCTTCCGATCCCCGGCCCGGTCATCGGACTTGCGCTGCTGGCGGGCTTCGCGCTCTGGCGCGGGCGGATGCCCGAGCCGGTGATCGTCGCCGGCGACGCGATCCTGCGGCACCTCTCGCTGCTCTTCGTGCCGGCCGGCGTCGGCCTGATCGCCTTCGGTGATCGCCTGGCCCGCGAGGGCCTGCTGATCGTGATCGTGCTGGTCCTCTCCACGGCCATCACCATGACGGTGACGGCCCTCGTCTTCCGGGCTCTGACGCGGGATGACGGGGACGCGGCATGACCCTGCGCAGCCTCGACCCTTCCGCCTTCTGGATCTATCTCGCCGAGCAGCCGCTCTTCTTCCTCGCGATCACCCTCGCCGCCTATCTCGTCGGCGACCGGATCGCCGCCGCCACGCGCCGCCATCCTTTGGCCAACCCGGTTCTGATCGCCATCCTGCTTGTCGGCACAGCCCTGCTGGTCTCGGGCACCTCCCATGCCCGCTATTTCGAGGGCGCGCGCTTCGTCCATGTGCTGCTCGGCCCGGCCACCGTGGCGCTGGCCCTTCCGATCTGGCGCAACCGTGCCCTGATCGCCCGGCATTGGCGGGCCATCGGTGCCGCGCTCGGGATCGGCGCGCTGGTGGGTATCGGCAGTACGCTGATCCTGGCCCGGCTTCTCGGCCTGTCCGGCGCCACGCTTGCCTCGCTGGCGCCGAAATCGGTGACAGCCGCCATCGCCATGGGCATTGCCGAGCAGGTCGGCGGCACTCCGCCGCTCACCGCCGTCCTCGTCATCGCCACCGGCATTCTCGGGGCGGTGATGGTCACGCCGCTGATGAACCTGCTCCGGATCCGCGATTATGCCGCGCGCGGCTTCGCCGTAGGGATCGCCGCCCATGGCATCGGCACCGCGCGGGCGCTTCAGGTCAACGAGAAGGCCGGCGCCTATGCCGCCCTCGGCATGGCGCTGAACGGGCTGGTCACAGCCATTCTCGTGCCGCTGCTGCTCTTCCTCTTCCGATAGGGCGCGGGCTGTGCGAGAAGGAGGCATGTCGCGCTTGCCCCGCTCCCTGGCCCCCCGCCGGCAACCGAAATCTCCGGAATCACGGCCCTTTCCAAGCCGCGAGGAGATCCTCGCCTTCATTGCCTCGGCGAAAACCAAGGTCGGCAAACGGGAAATCGCCCGCGAATTCGGGATGAACCCCGCCGCCAAGATCATGCTCAAGCGCCTGCTGAAGGAATGGGAGGCCGAAGGCACGCTGGAACGCAAGCGTGGCGCGCTGCATTCGGCTGGCCAGCTTCCGCCTGTGGTGGTAGCGGACATTATCGGCCGGGATGTCGACGGCGACTTCATCGCGATTCCCGCCGAATGGGATCCCTCGCGCGGCGAGCCGCCCCGCATCGTGCTGCCCCTGCCCCGCCGTTCGCGCGAACAGGGCCCGGCACCGGGCATCAACGACCGCGTGCTGATGCGCGTCGAGCCCGCCGACGAGGAGGATGGCCCGGATTACACCGGCAAGGTGATCAAGGTCCTGTCCAACCAGGCCAAGCGTGCTGTCGGAATTTTTCGCGCCGACAAGGATGGTGGCGGACGCCTGATCCCGATCGACAAGAAAGCCAAGGGCGTCGAGATCCTGATCCCGCCCGGCCAGTCGGCCGGCGAGGCCGAGGATGGCGACCTGATCGCCGTGGAAATCGGTCGCGACCACCGGCTCGGGCTCAAGACCGGCCGCGTGCGCGAGCGGCTCGGATCGACCAAAAGCGAGCGCGCCATCTCGCTGATCGCGATCCACACGCATGAAATCCCGCATGTCTTTTCGGAAGCAGCCCTGCGCGAGGCGGAGCAGGCCGAGGAGGCCACGCTTGCCGGCCGCGAGGATTGGCGCCCCATCCCGCTGATCACCATCGACCCGGCGGATGCGAAGGACCATGACGATGCCGTTCATGCCGAGCCGGATCCCGATCCGGACAATCTCGGCGGTTTCATCCTGCATATCGCCATCGCCGATGTGGCGCATTACGTCCGGCCCGGCTCCGCGCTGGACCGCGAGGCGCTGACCCGCGGCAACTCTGTCTATTTCCCGGACCGCGTGGTGCCGATGCTGCCGGAGCGGATCTCGAATGATCTCTGCTCGCTCAAGCCGCTGGTCAACCGCGCGGCACTCGGGTTGCGGGTGGTGATCAGCGCGCGCGGCGAGAAGCGCGGCCATTCCTTCCACCGCGTGCTGATGCGCTCGGCTGCCAAGCTCGCCTACCAGCAGGCCCAGACCGCGATAGACGGCACGCTAGATGATATCACCGGCCCGCTCATCAAGCCGGTCCTGACCCCGCTCTGGCGCGCCTACGAGGCGCTCAAGATCGCCCGCGATGCCCGCGAGCCGCTCGAACTCGATCTGCCGGAACGCAAGCTCGTGCTCGACGTGCAGGGTCATGTGGCCGATGTGATCGTACCGCAGCGGCTGGATGCGCATCGCCTGATCGAGGAATTCATGATCCTCGCCAATGTCTGCGCGGCGGAAACCCTCGAAAAGGCGCGGATCCCGCTGCTCTACCGGATCCATGACAACCCGAGCCTCGAGAAGATGCAGGGGTTGCGCACCTTCCTCGAGAGCATCGCCATCTCCCTGCCGAAGCAGGGCGCGCTGAGGCCGGACCTGTTCAACCGCATCCTTGCGCGAGTGAAGGACGGCCCGAATGCCACGCTCTGCAACGAGGTGATCCTGCGTTCGCAGGCCCAGGCCGAATACAGCCCCGACAATATCGGCCATTTCGGCCTCAACCTCCGTCGCTACGCGCACTTTACCTCCCCGATCCGCCGCTATTCGGACCTGATCGTCCATCGCGGGCTGATCCGCGCGCTCGGCTTTGGCAAGGACGGCCTGCCCGACATCACCGTCGAGGCCATGCGCGAAATCGGCGCGCAGATCTCGGCCGCCGAACGCCGCGCCATGGCAGCCGAACGCGAGACGGTCGACCGGCTGATCGCGCTCTACCTCGTCGATCGCGTCGGCGAGAGCTTCCGCGGCCGTATTGCCGGCGTGACGCGGGCGGGGCTGTTCGTCAAACTGGACAAGACAGGCGCCGATGGCTTCATCCCTGCCGGCAGCCTCGGCGACGATTTCTTCCGCCATGATGAGGCCGCCCATGCCCTGACCGGCGCGCGGACAGGCGAAAGCTATCGCCTCGGCGACAGCGTCAATGTCCGGCTGGTCGAGGCCCAGCCCATGGCCGGCGCGCTGCGCTTTGAAATGCTGAGCGAGGGGCGCTACGTCAAGGTCACGCGCGGCAAGGGCCGAAATGGCAAGATGAGCAGCACCAAGCCGGCCTTGCGCGAGAATGCGGAACATGGTTCAAGGCGAAACGCATTCACAAAACCCGATATGAGCAAGCCGTCCGGTCGGCGCAATCGCCGCGGATGGGTGGAGGACTGAATGGAATACGGCACAAAGGGCGCGGCTGCGCTCGAAAAGCGGGACTGGAAGCAGGCCATTGGCCGCGGCTTCCGCTGCACTTGCCCGCAATGCGGGCAGGGCCACCTCTTCGCCAGCTTCCTCAAGGTTGCGCCGGCCTGCGATTCCTGCGGCGAGCAACTGGATGGCCACCGGGCGGATGACATGCCGGCCTATATCACCATCACGATTGTCGGCCATATCATCGTCGGGCTGAACCTGTTCTTCGAGCGTGCGGCTGAATGGCCGATGTGGTGGCACATGGTGCTCTGGCCGGTCCTGACCATCATCATGACCCTGCTCATCATGCAGCCGGTCAAGGGGGCACTGGTCGGCTACCAATGGGCGTTGCGGATGCACGGCTTCGACCCCGAGGGGGACATCCACGAGATCCGAACGGCCGCCAAGCCCTGAAGCCTGCCCGCATGTCCGCCGAAACGCTCCTCTCCGAAGACGAGAAGCTGGCCCGCCTGACGGGCGAGGCCCGCGACCGGCGTTGGGCCAATGTGCGGCCCGTCGATGCCGCTACGCTGATCATCGTGGACCGCACCGGCAAGGAGCCGCGGGTCCTCATGGGCAAGCGGCATCCCAACCACAAATTCATGCCGGACAAGTTCGTCTTCCCCGGCGGCCGGATGGAAAGCCAGGATGCGCGGATCCCGGTCGAAAGTGAATTGCGCGACGAGGTCGTGGCTGCCCTGCTTGCCCGCACGCCGCGGGCCACAGCGCAGCGGGCGCGGCGCCTCGCGCTGGCGGCGATCCGCGAGACCTTCGAGGAAACCGGCCTCGTTATCGGCCTGCCCTGCGCCCTGTCGCGCACCTTGCCGGACGGGCCCTGGCAGGAATTCGCCGCGACCGGCCACCTGCCGGATCTCAGCGCGGTGCACTATCTCGCCCGCGCGATCACCCCGCCGAAGCGGCCGAAACGGTTCGACACCCGCTTCTTCGTCGTGGATTCGGGGGCGATCCGCCACAATGTCGGCACGCGGGTCGGACCGGAGGCGGAACTGACCGAACTCGCCTGGCTGACTTTGCGCGAGACGGCCGATCTGCCGCTTCCCGCAATCACCCGCGTGATCCTGACCGATCTCGATGAGCAGATCCGCGCCGGCATGATCGGCCATCGGCACGCGATTCCGTTCTACTATGAGCGACAGCGCGTCTTCCGGCGTGACCTGATCGACTGATCCGGGCCGGCAACGGGCCTTCAGAACAACCCCTTGGGGATGCTGTCCTCGGCACCGCCGGGCAGCGGCTTGGGCTTGAGCCCTTTCGGCAGCTCGAACAGGGCGACAGGCTGGGTCTCGCGCAGGAGGCGTTGGGCCACGCCCTGCCCGTTGCCGAAATCCACCATGACCGGGATGCCATCGGCTGTCACGCAGAGCGTCTGGCCGCCGGCCGAGAATTCCCGGCAGGATTCGCCGACAATCGTCCGGATCTCGCCGATCTGCTCGGGCTGGAAGGCGCCGATCGGGGCCGTTTTCCCCGCGAAGGCGCCTTTCGTCCCGTTGGCGACCAGCACCACGATATGCCCCTTGGCGAGGTCACGATGCATGGTCTGCTCGGAACCATCCAGCATGTCGATGCGCAGCCGTTGCGTCGCGCCGTGATAGCGGAAACGCAGCATTTTCGAGCCCGGCTGGAGGGTCCAGTCCATCTCGAAATCACTTTTGCCGAACAGGACCGGGTTGCTCGCCTGGGCAAGGGCAGCTTCCGGCAGGAAGGCACAGGCCGCCAGCGCAAGGCCGGCCAACAGCCGGCCCGGCTTTGCGCCGCACCGTCGCAGGAACGACGGAAAACCATGCCAGGAGGAGGACAGGATACGAATCATCCTCGCGAGGGTATGTCCAAACCCGGAAAATGCCGAGACTTTTGACCAAGGCTCACCAAGGATTGCTTCCTGCCCTCGCGAAAGCCACAGTGTCGTCCCGCCGCCGGAGCCTGCCATGACCGAAATCGCCCCGTCCCAGCAACCGCGCGTCATCGCGGCGGCGATCCTGCTGGTCACGCTGGTCGGCGTGTCGCTGGCGCTGTCGAACCCGCTCCTTTCGCTCGAAATGGAGCGCTGGGGCCTGTCCAGCACCATTGCCGGGCTGACGGCCTCGGCCGCCGGGCTCGGTACCGTGCTGGCCGTCCCGCTCGTTCCACGCACGGCCCGCCGGCTTGGCGTCCCGCTGACGCTCGGCCTCTCGCTGGTCGCGGCTTCGGGCGGCATGATCCTCTTCTGGCTCTGGCAGGATGTCTGGGCATGGACGGCCCTGCGCTTCCTGCTGGGCTGCGCGATCGGCGTGGTCTTCACGCTGTCGGAATTCTGGATCAATGCCGCTGCCGATCCTGCCCGGCGCGGCACGATCATGGGCATCTATGCCACGGCGCTCTATGCCGGATTTGCCAGCGGCCCCCTGCTGCTCGCCCTCTCGGGCACGACCGGCTTTGCGCCCTATGCCCTCACGGCTTTGCTGATCGCCCTCGGCCTGATCCCACTGCTCCTCGCCGGAAAGAATACGCCGCGCGTCGACCAGCCGGCCTCGCATTCCGTCCTGCGCTTCGTGATTGCCGTGCCGACCGCGACGTTCGGCGCCCTCATCTTCGGCGCGGCGGAAACAGGAATCATTGTCCAGTTGCCGGTCCACAATGTCCGGCTCGGCTACCCGGAACAGGATGCTGCCCTGCTCCTCTCCGCCTTCACGCTCGGCAATGTGCTGATGCAGATGCCGCTCGGCTGGCTGTCCGACCGGATGGACCGGCGGGTGCTGCTGTTCATCCTCGCCACGAGTTCAGCCCTTCTCGCCCTGACCTTGCCATTCGGGCCGCCGGGCTTCTGGTCGTTCTCTTTCCTGCTCTTCCTGCTCGGCGGGGCCTCCGGCGCGATCTACACCGTCGGGCTTGCGCATCTCGGCGCGCGTTTTTCGGGGGCTGATCTCGCGGCCGCCAATGCCGCCTTCGTGCTTCTGTATTCGGTGGGGCTGATGATCGGCCCGCCGGTGATCGGCCTGGGCATGGACCATCTCGGCCGTCTCGGCCTGCCGGTGGCAATGACGGCCATGTTCGGGCTCTATGCCCTGCTGGTCCTCGCACGGATGCGCAGCGGCCCGCGATGAGCGCGCTGCACTTTCTCGGCTCCAGCCCGACCGTTTGGGCTTGACTTGGGCTCGGCTTTCCGCAATACGACCGTCCGGTGCTGGGCTCTTCGCCCGGCTATTCGTTTCACGCGATGTGCGGGCCAACAGGGCCCAGTTCTCGCCGGAGGTTCCCATGGCCAAGGCCACCACGATCAAGATCAAGCTGCTGTCGACGGCGGATACGGGCTATTTTTACGTCACGAAGAAGAATGCCCGCACGGCCACCGAAAAGCTGGCCTTCAAGAAGTATGATCCGGTTGCCAAGAAGCACGTGGAATTCAAGGAAACCAAGATCAAGTAAGGTGGATTTCCACCGCCTGACGACCAGGGCGCCGCAAGGCGCCTTTTTTGTTGCCCGGAATTCAGCCGCGTTTCCGTTTCCGGCGTCGGTTCAGGGCCGGGTAGCGGGCGTGGCGATTTCTCGGGAGATTTTTCTAGGCACCCCCGGAAGCTTGGTTCCGGAAGGGTGGCCGGCCCAGAAAGGAAGACGAGGAGGCAACTCACTCCCCTTCTGAGCCGGCCGAACCTCGTGGGACGCAGGAGATGCGGCGGACCTGAACATCCCGCGAGGGATTCCTGTGCCACGCAGGCAGGCGCGGCAGAACCCTCAGGCTAAGCGAGTCGCGGGGAGAAGCAAGAGGCCTTGCGGTCTGCCGTCACGCAGCGATGCGCACGCAGTTCCGACCGGCGCGCTTGGCTTCGTACATGGCTTTGTCGGCGTTCTTGAACAGCGAATCCCCGCTGCGCAGCGAGGCTCCAGCCGTGGCCACACCGATCGAGGCGGTCACGCGGAGCGTCTTCGTGCCGTTCGCCACGGAAAAGGGTTGATTGTCGATTGACTGGCGGATGCGTTCCGCCACGCGCTGGGCGGCGAAAGGCTCGGTATCGGGCATGGCGACAACAAACTCCTCGCCGCCGAACCGGGCAACGATGTCGATGCCGCGCACTGCCTGTCGCAGACGTTCCGCGCATTCACGGAGCACCTCGTCGCCGACATCATGGCCATGCTGGTCATTGATCGACTTGAAGTGATCGAGGTCGAGCACCAGAAGGGAAACCGCGGCCCCGCGGGCTGTATCATCGGCCAGCAGGCTCTGGAGCTGCGTATGAAGGAAGCGGCGATTATGCAGCTTCGTCAGCGGATCGACGATGGCAAGTTCCATCGAAGCGCGAAGATTGTCGCGCAGGCGCTCCTGATAGCGCCATTTGCGGATCTGCGTCGTCACCCGGGCGATCAGCTCGTTCCGGTCGATCGGGCGGATCAGATAATCATTGACGCCCATATCGATCGCCCGGGTCACCAGCGGATCGCTGATCGCTTCCGCGAGGACGAGAATCGGCAGGTTGCGCAAGCCATTGTCCGAACGGATCTGCGAGATCAGCCGCAGCGGATCGGCCTCGTGGAGGCCGAGACTGATGATCGCGACATCATATCCGCCCTCCTGCACCTGCTGGAGGACGTTCTGCGCATGGGCCTCGATCTCGACGACATGATGCTGCTTCAGCGCAGCGCTCATCCGGTCAGCGGCATTCGCGCGGTCTTCCACCAGCAGGATGCGCCCGTTCTGCCCGTCTTCAGCCGCCGCCATCGAAAGCGGGTCCGGCAGGCCGAGGCCCTGGGTGCCGGCCGCGCGGGCACGCAACTCATCGGTCAGGTGCTTGAGCCGCACCAGCGAGCGGACGCGGGTCAGCAGGGCGAGTTCGTTGATCGGCTTGGTCAGGAAATCATCGGCGCCGGCCTGAAGCCCGGTCAGGCGATCGGAGGGGCTGTCCAGCGCGGTGACCATGATCACGGGGAGATGCGCGGTCTGCGGGGCGGATTTCAGCCGCCGGCAGACCTCGTAGCCGTCCATGCCGGGCATCATCACGTCGAGCAGCACGACGTCGCATTCGCCGCGCTCGCAGATATCCAGCGCCTGCGGGCCCGACATGGCCGTGAGCACGGTGAAGTACTCGGCCGTCAGCCGCGCTTCGAGCAGGCGGATATTCGCGAACACATCGTCGACGATCAGGACGCGTGCGGTCATGCCGATTTCAACCCTTACCCGATAAAGCTTCGCACAGTCTCGATGAACTTCGCGACCGAGATGGGCTTCGAAAGATATCCCTCGCAGCCCGATTCGCGGATCCGCTCCTCATCGCCCTTCATGGCAAAAGCCGTGATCGCGATGACGGGAATCGGCCGCATGTCATCGTCCTCCTTGAGGAGTTTGATGACATCGATGCCGGACACTTCCGGCAGCTGGATATCCATCAGGATGAGGTCGGGGCGATGCGTCCGCGCCAGTTCAAGCCCTTCAAGGCCCGACCTGGACTTGAGCGTCGCATAGCCATGCGCTTCAAGCAGATCGTTGAAGAGCTTCATGTTGAGGTCATTATCCTCAACGATCAGAACTTTCTTGCTCATCCCCGACCGCCTGAACCCGAAATCCCCGGCCGCCCGAAAACAGGGCTGCCCAATTCGTGTTCACCCTAGCCAGCAACCCTGAATCAATCTGTAATCCGCCCGGGATGCTACCCCGGTGTGCCCCCCTTCGGCAAAGATGGTTTAAAGTCACTTTCCGCGACCGGATGCTGGCCGGCCTTTCAACAGGGAGACCCGAAAGATGCGCCTGAAGAACAAGGGACCGGATGCGGAGGCCCTGGCCATCGACGCGCTGGGTTTCCTCGCCGAAGACATGGAGCGGCTCGGCCGCTTCCTCGCGCTGACAGGGATCGATCCGGCCCGCCTGCGCGAGGCCGCCGCCAATCCCGGCTTTCTCGCTTCTGTTCTGGATTATCTTGGGCAGGACGAGAGCCTGGTTCTTGCCTTCGCCGCCAACCGTCAAGTCCGCCCTGAATGGATCGCCACGGCACAACGCCAGTTGGCCGGAGCCGCGCCCGGCCCCGGCGATTTCCGGGGCTGATGGCGGAATTCAGCGCGTGCAGGCTTCTTCCGGCAGCGGCTCGTAGCGCACGGCCTTGGCGGCGAGCGAGAATTCGGGGAACTCGAACAGGAGGTCGCTGACGACGCCATTGGCGAAGGTCACGCTCTTCATCGTATAGACGGGCACGCGATCCCCCGGGCCGCCATCGAAATAGGCCATGGAAACCGGCCAGCGCGGCACTTTCTCGAGGCTGGAAACCTGCAAGGCGGGCTCCAGCCGCCGGTTGCGGTCGCCCTCGAGCTTCGGCCCGATCGAGGCCACCGTCTCGAACACCTTCTCGCCGCCCTCGGAACCGTCGAAGAGCCGCGCCTCGTAGCGGCGCTCGCCCTTCAGGGCCGCCTCGACCAGCTGGATCATCATGGCCGAGGGGAACAGGATATTGCCGTCAAAATCCCCCTTCTTGCCGCGTGGCTTCTTCATCGCCACCGAGACCGAACCGTCCCGGACCCGCTGGGCCTCGCCATCGGCATCGCGCGTGGTCCGGCCGTTGACATCGTTCTTCACGGTGAACCGGAAGCGCTTGCCAGCCCCCTCCTCCCAGAGATTGACCCGGAAATCGAGGTTCCGGCTCTGCCCGTCCGAATCGGCCAGTATCGTCGCCTGCCGGAAATTCGTGACGAAGCCATCGCAGCGGTTACCGGTGAATTCGAGGGCCATCAGCCCGGAAGCCGCGGTGAGCGCCGATCCGCTCCGCCCGCCAAGGGTGATCTCGTAGGCAATGCGATGCGGCTGCAGCTGGACGCCGCCGGGCGGCACGCCCTGGGCGAATGCTGGCGCGGCCGCCAGCAGCGGCACCAGAAGCGTAGCGGCGAGAAGGCGCTGCATGATTCGTTTCAAGTCCAGTCTCCCTCGAGCACTGTCAGGGTGAGGCCGCGGCGGGTTCCGATCAAGGAAATTCCTGGCCATCGGCTTTGTTACCGGTACGAGGGAACCGTTCGGAGATGGCGAAAATCCGGCGGGAATTCACACATCCGCGTGATCGCCCCCCTGCCCTTCGCTGCCCGCTTGCGATAATCGGAATGCGGTCCGGCCGGCTTTCGCCAGCGCCGCCCGCCATCCAGACAGAGGTTGTCATGTCCGATATTGAAAATCGCTTGCGCGAAGCTGGAATTGTCCTGCCCGCCCCGGTGCCGCCGGTGGCAAATTATGTGCCCTGGCGGATCAGCGGCTCGTTGTTGATCATTTCCGGCCAGGTCTGCCTTGGCACGGATGGGAAACTCGCGGAGCGTCACAAGGGCAAGCTCGGCGGCGCGGTGACGATGGAAGCCGGCGTGGAGGCGGCGCGGTTCTGCGCGATCAACGTTCTCGCCCAGGCCAAGGCGGCGCTCGGCTCGCTGGACCGCCTGCGCGGATGCCTCCGTCTCGGTGGCTTCATCGCGGCGACGCCCGATTTCATCCCGTTGCCGCAGGTGATGAACGGCGCCTCTGACCTGATGGTCGAGGCACTTGGCGAAGCCGGCAAGCATGCCCGCTCGACGATCGGCGTGCCCGTGCTTCCGCTCGACTGCGCCGTCGAGGTCGAGGGCATGTTCGAGATCGCCTGATGTATACGCCCTTGCCCCTTCCCGCTGGCTTTCTCGATCGCCCGATCGCCCATCGTGGTTTCCATGATGCGGCAGCCGGCCGGCTCGAAAACACGCGGGCAGCCTTCGTTGCGGCGATCGAGGCCGGCTATGGCATTGAATGCGACATCCAGCTCAGCGCGGATGGCGAGGCCGTGGTCTTCCATGACTTCACGCTCGACCGGCTGACCGTCGAAACCGGCCGGGTCGATGCCCGGCCGGCAGCTGCACTCGCAGCGATTCCGTTCCGCCGTGGCGAGCACGGCATCGAGTCTCTCGCGGCCCTGCTGGCACTGGTCGCCGGAAAGGTGCCGCTGGTTGTCGAGGTCAAGAGCCGCTTCAACGGTGATGATACTCTGGCCCGGGCGGCTCTGGCCGTCCTCCAGGGCTATGCCGGCCCGGCGGTTCTGAAATCCTTCGATCCCGGCGTGCTGGTCGCCTTGCGCAAGGCCGGCGCGCAAGTGCCGCTCGGCATTGTCGCGACCTCTTCCTATGACGATCCCGAGGCTGGCCTCGACGAAGCCGGAAAGTTCCGGCTGGCCAATCTCCTGCATCTGCCGGAATCAGAGCCAGATTTCGTGTCCTGGAACCAAGCCGCAATTCCCAGCGCCGCGCCCTTCCTCAGCCGCTTCGGGCTCGGCCTGCCGCTGATGAGCTGGACGGTGCGCGACCAGGCAACGGCGGACCGCCTGCGCCCGCATGTAGACCAGATCGTCTTCGAAGGATTTACCCCGGCTTGACGCAACCGCGCCCCTTGGTTCGGGGCGTTCGGGCGTTACATGGAGAGGCATGACACCGAAGCCGCCCAGCCTTTCCATCGAGGTGCTGACCAGCCTGTCCGAGGTGCCGGCCACCGAATGGGACCGGCTGGCTCTTGGACCGCGCAAAGCAGAAAAATCCTGTGCGGCCAAAGCCTTGGACGCCGCAGCGGAATCAGGCGCGGAAGTGCCTGTGGAATCGGAATGCGAGCCCGCTGAATCCGCGTCGCAGGCGCCGGATTCATCACCGGAAGAAGCGGAATCCCTGCCTGAACTTCCGGAATCCGCCTCTGAGATAGACCCGGATAACCCTTTCATATCCCACGCTTTTCTCAACGCGCTGGAGGAATCCGGCTCGGTCGGCGGCCGCACGGGCTGGACCCCGCTTCACCTGCTCGTCCGGGACGCCGGAGGCCACCCGGTCGGCGCAATGCCGCTTTATGCCAAGGCGCATTCGCGCGGCGAATATGTGTTCGACCACGCCTTCGCAGAGGCCTATCACCGCGCCGGCGGGCACTATTACCCCAAGCTCCAGATCTCGGTGCCCTTCACGCCGGCCACCGCGCGCAAGATCCTGCTCGCGCCCGACGCACCGGAAGCAGCCGTGACCGCCGCGCTGGCGACCGGTCTCGACACGCTGCTCGGCCGGATCGAAGGATCCTCGATCCATGCGACATTCCTCACCCCGGCGGACCGCGCCCGCTTCGAAGCGGCCGGCTACCTTTTGCGATCGGACCAGCAATTCCATTTCTTCAATGCCGGTTATGCCAGCTTCGACGATTTCCTCGCCGATCTCGCCTCGCGCAAACGCAAGGTCCTGAAGCGCGAGCGCCGCGAGGCACTGGCCGAGGGCATCACGGTCGATTGGCTGACGGGCCCGTCACTGACAGAAGCCCATTGGGACGCGTTTTTCGCCTTCTACATGGATACCGGGAGCCGGAAATGGGGCACGCCCTATCTCACCCGGGCGTTCTTCAGCCGGATCCACGAAACCATACCCGAGCGCATCCTGCTGATCATGGCGAAACGGGCCGGCCGCTACATCGCCGGAGCGCTGAGTTTCATCGGCGGCAACACGCTTTATGGCCGGAACTGGGGCGCCATCGAGCATCACCCCTTCCTGCATTTCGAACTCTGCTACTATCAGGCGATCGATTTCGCACTCGCGCATGGCCTCCGCCGCGTCGAGGCCGGCGCGCAGGGCGAACACAAGCTCGCGCGGGGCTATCGCCCGGTCAAAACCTGGTCCGCCCATCGTTTCGCCGATGCCGGCCTTGCCCGCGCGGTGGCGGATTACCTGCGCCGCGAACGGCACCATGTCGATCAGGCCCAGGACGAACTGGAAGCCTTCACGCCCTTCCGGCGGGGCACGGGACCGGGTTGAAAACCGGATGCTCCCAAAGCCTTTGTTCCTTGTGGAAATCGATCGATGTGCGATCACGCACATTCACCCTGATTGAACCGGCGCATTGTCAGCCTGCATTCATCGGCGCAGACTGAACATGTCGATGCTGACAACCTTCGCCATCGGGTGGCGGCGAAAGAGCAGGAGAAGGATAGACCATGGAACAGATCGAAAAATCCCGCCTTGACCGCCGTGGCGCCCTGAAGGCGCTGTTCGGCTTCGCCGTCGTTGCCGCCGGAGCCACCGCCCTGATGGCCCCGACCGCCGCCGAAGCGGCCCCCGCCCTGAACCCGGAAGGCGCCCTCCCGGAAGCCGAACCGGCTGGCCTGCAGGATATGGCCCCGGACAGCGAATTGCCGGAATCGGAGCAGACCCAGTATTACTATTATCGCCGCCCGGTTCGCCGCCGCGTCGTCTATTATCGCCCGGTCCGCCGCCGTGTCGTCTATGTCCGGCCGCGCCGCCGCGTTTACTACGTCCGCCGCCGCCGCTATTGGTAAGCAAGGCGGAACGACCGGCTCAGGGGCGGCTTCGGCCGCCCTTTTCATGTCGCCTGCCTTGCCACCGGAACTTTCAGGACCTGCCGATGCCTTATGATCCCGACAACATCTTCGCGAAGATC
Source organism: Rhabdaerophilum sp. SD176 (assembly GCF_030143245.1). Taxonomy (GTDB): domain Bacteria; phylum Pseudomonadota; class Alphaproteobacteria; order Rhizobiales; family Beijerinckiaceae; genus Rhabdaerophilum. Next base: position 451,027 of record NZ_JARJNS010000001.1, read on the forward strand.
CTGCGTGGGGAAATTCCCTGCCACAAGGTCTTCGAGGATGAGGCTGTGCTCTCCTTCATGGACATCATGCCCCGTTCGCCCGGGCATCTGCTGGTCATCCCGAAAGTGCCCGCCCGCAACCTGCTCGACATTGCGCCGGACGATCTCGCGGCCTTGATCCGCCGCGTGCAACGCATTGCGCTGGCGGCGAAGGAAGCGCTCGGGGCCGAGGGCATCACGCTACAGCAATTTTCGGAAGCCGCCGGCGGGCAGGAAGTCTTCCACCTGCATTTCCACATCCTGCCGCGCTGGGAAGCCCAGCGCATGACGCCCCATCCCGCACCGCGCGGCGATATGGCCGTGCTGGCGGAGCAGGCTGCGCGCATCCGGGCCGTTCTCGGCCAGTGAACCCTCGCAAGGCCATCCTGCTGGCCGGCTTCATGGCGCTTGGCGCGCCGGCAGGGGCCCAGGAACCGCGGGATGAACCGCGCGAGATCGTCCGGCTCATCGCCTGGCGCTACACGCTTGGCCCGCCACCGGATCCGGCAAGCCTGCCGTTGGTCGACCGGCTCCTCAGGGCCCTCGCCCGGGCTGATATCGATGGCGACGTGGTGATGCGGAACCCGGAAAACAGGATGGAGCAGGCCGAGACCGGCTGGTCGCAGCGCATCGACCACCAGCGTGTCCGCCTTGTCCTGCGCTTCCGCGAGAAAGGCCAACCCGGCGAGGTCGAATTCCTGTTCGACCGCGCCTCCGGCCCGTGGCTGATCACGGATATCCGCAACCGCGACGGCCGTTCGCTGCGCAAGCTGTTGCAGATCCCGGCTCCGCTTTGATCAGCCGGTCGCCAGCAGGGCGGCGCTGACCAGCACGATCTCGCCGATAATGACCCCGGCCAGCATCGACTTGCGGAAAGCGAAAAAGGCGAGGATGCCGGCACCGAGCGCTCCCCAGCGCCAGAAAACCGGCACAACCGCCAGCGCGCCCGATGGAACGAGCAGCAGCTTTGCCACGACACCGGCCAGCAGGGCTGTGGCCACAGCCCGCACCCAGACGAGGATTTCCGCATCCTCCGACAGGCCCCGGACGAGGAAGACCGAAGCCCAGCGCCAGATCTCGCTCGGCAGGAAGCCGAACAGGATCACCACGAGATAGGGCCAGAGCCCGCCGCTCCAGTGTTCGAGGGCCGCAAGCGTCGCGGTCATGCGCCGGCCCCACCGTCGCGCCGCGCCCGCTGGAGGCGATGGATCGCATAGGCCAGCGTACCCATGCCGATCCCGCCGACCATCAGGTCGAAACCCGCCGGCACGACCAGGGCCACCAGCGGCGCGGCGCCAAAGCCCAGAACCAGCGCCAGCCAGTCGACGCTCTGCCGCACCCCGGCCGCCAGCGCGACGGTGAAATAGATCGGCGAGGTGAAGAGCAAGCCGGCCGCCAGCGCGGGCGGAAGCTTGGCGATCAGGTAATATCCGGCGCCGGTCGAGAAGGCCGCTGCCAGCATCACGGTCGAGGCGAAGGCGAGAAAATACGGAATGCGCTCCGGCTTGGGCATGCCGGGCAGCCGCCGCATCCCCTCGACCCAGGCCGTCACTGCCACGAAATGCGCAAGGATCAGCAACAGCCAGGTCGGCGTGCCCTTCCGGGCCGGCTGCCCGTCCCGCGCAGGGACGGCCGGCTCGCGCATCAGCGGCAGGATCGACATGCACATCGGCACGAAGCGGATGGACGAGACGCAGATCGCCACGGCGATCAGCGGCAGCGCCACGCCGGCGGCGATGGAGCCGAACAGCACCATCTGCGCCGGCCCGGCCCAGACCAGCAAGGTCGAGGCGACGGCGGCGCCCATCGGATAGCCGACATCACGGCACAGCCCGCCAACCCCGATCAGCGAGGCCATCAGCATGAAGCTCGGCAGACCGGCTGCGGCTTTCGCGCCGGCCAGAGCGGCCTGCCGTGCAGTCTTCAAGGGAGGGGAGGAATCGTCGGCCATGGTGGAATGGCGGCGAAGCTAAGCCTCGCCGCCCTTCCCGTCGAGCCGGAAAAATATCCGGGGCCGTTACTTCGCGAGGAAATCGCGGATCTGTGTCTCGACCTGCTTCATCGAAACCACGCCATCGAGATGGCCGCGATCGCCCTTCAGCTGGAGCTGTGTCACCGCAACGCCGGCCTGCCTGAGGCGATTGGCCGTGTCATCCACGCCGCCGGACGGGAAGACGAGATCCTTCGGGGAATGCACCAGCAGGACCGGCGCCTTGATCTTCTTCAGCCCCTCGTCGAGCGTCCCGCCGCCTGTCACGAAAAGCTGGTTGGCCTTGACGAGATAGAGGAAATGGTTCGCATCCGAGACCTTGGCCCGTGCGGCGCCGGCATTGTCGAGAACCTGCTCGATCTGGAAACGCTTGTCGAAGCCGGCCGCCGGGCTCTCGCCCTCCTTCGCCGGCTTGCGGCCGAAGGTCTTGTTCGCCCAGTCCCAGTGATTGGCGTGCAGCGTGACGATCTTGAGCGACTGGGCGAGCCCGTTATTCGGCGGCGTCTTGCCGTAGTAATCACCCTTGTTCCAGTTCGGATCGAGGCGGATCGGCGCTGCCCAGATATCGAGCCAGGCGATCAGGTTGGCATCCGCCTCGCCGAAGGAGATGACCGGCATGGCCCGCGCCACGCGATCCGGATAGGTGGCGGCCCATTCGAAGGTCTGGATGCCGCCCATCGAGGCGCCCGCCACCAGCTGCAGACGGTTGATGCCGAGGCTGTCGACCAGCTGCTTCTGCACCTCGATGAAATCGCGGATCGTGACGATCGGGAAATCCATGCCGTAGGGTTTGCCGGTATCCGGATTGTTCGTCGCCGGCCCGGTCGTCACCGTATTCGGGTCCCCCGTATTGAGGTTGACCAGCGTATCGGATGAAATCACGAAATACTTGTTGGTGTCGATCGCCTTGCCCGGCCCGATGATCGCATCCCAATAGCCGGGGGCGGCGTCGCTCTCCTTGTATTTCCCGGCAGCATGGCTGTTGCCGGAGAAGAAATGGCAGATCAGGATCGCATTGGACTTGTCCGCATAGAGCGTGCCGTAGCTCTCCCAGCCGACCTTCACATTTTTCAGCACCCGGCCAGACTGGGTCATGAAAGTCGGAATTTCGAACGTCTTCTTCTCGGTCAGCAGGGTCTGCGCGCCCGCCGGCGCAGCCACCAGCGAAGCCGCAAGGGCAAATGCCGCAATCAGTCTTTTCATGAGTTCCTCCCTCGCCGGACATGGGCCAACGGCAGGAAGATTTGACAATCTGTCGCAGGCGCCTGTCAACGCACAGCCCGCACCCGAGACAGAAAAGCCGGGCTCCCGCCCGGCTTGTCCTATTTCTTCAGCGGAAGCTTCGGCACCGGCGAACGGCGCGGCTTCGAGGGCTCGTCCTTCGGCGCATCCGGCGGGCCGGGGTCCCGCGCGGGCGGGGGCAGCGGCGGCGCAGGCGGCGGCTTGGGCAGGGCCGCGCGGGTGGCTTTCGGCGCGGCCTTGCGCGCCTTGGGCTTTGCGCGGGTCTTGGCTTTCGGCTGGGCGGGAATCGCTTCCGGCCGCGGCTTGATCGGGCCTTCCGGAAACTCGAGACCGAGCTTCTTCTCGCCCTCCTTCTCGGTGACGATGACGCGCACCGCCCCGCCACCCTTGAGCTTGCCGAACAGCACTTCCTCGGCGAGCGGCGTCTTGATCGTCGCCTGGATCAGCCGTGCCATCGGGCGGGCGCCCATCGCCTCGTCATAGCCATGCTCGACCAGCCAGTCCCGCGCCTCGTCCGACAGCGAGATGGTGACATGCCGATCCGCCAGCTGCGCTTCCAGCCCGGCAACGAACTTGTCGACCACCTGTGCAATCACCTCGCGCGGCAGGTTCCCGAACGAGACCGTCGCATCGAGGCGGTTGCGGAATTCCGGCGTGAACAGCCGGTTGATCGCCTCCGTATCCTCGCCTTCCCGCCGCTGGCGGGTGAAGCCGAAGGCGGATTTCGCCATATCGGAGGCCCCGGCATTGGTGGTCATGATCAGGATCGTGTTGCGGAACTGGACTTCCTTGCCGTTATGGTCGGTCAGCTTGCCGTGATCCATCACCTGCAACAGGATGTTGAACAGGTCGGGATGCGCCTTCTCGATTTCATCGAGCAGCAGCACGCAATAGGGGTTCTGGTCGACACCATCGGTCAGCAGGCCACCCTGGTCGAAGCCGACATAGCCGGGAGGCGCGCCGATCAGCCGCGAGACGGTGTGGCGTTCCATATATTCGGACATGTCGAACCGGAGCAGTTTCACGCCGAGCACCGAGGCCAGCTGCTTGGCTACTTCCGTCTTGCCGACGCCGGTCGGCCCGGAGAAGAGATAGCAGCCGATCGGCTTCTCTGCCTCGCGCAGGCCGGCCCGGGCCAGCTTGATCGCGCTGGACAGCTGCTCGATCGCCTTTTCCTGCCCGTACACGACGCGCTTCAGGGTGGTCTCGAGATTCTGCAGCACGGCCGCATCGTCCTTCGAGACCGTCTTTGGCGGGATCCGCGCCATGGTGGCGATCGTCGCCTCGATCTCCTTGAGGCCGATCGTCTTCTTGCGGCGGCTCTCCGGCAGCAGCATCTGCGAGGCGCCGGTCTCGTCGATCACGTCGATCGCCTTGTCCGGCAGCTTGCGGTCATGGATATACCGGGCAGAAAGCTCCACCGCGCCCTTTACCGCCTCGTTGGTGTATCTCAGCCGGTGGAACTCCTCGAAATAGGGCTTGAGCCCCTTGAGGATCTCGATCGCATCGGGGATCGACGGCTCGTTGACATCGATCTTCTGAAAGCGCCGGACAAGCGCCCGGTCCTTTTCGAAATACTGGCGGTATTCCTTGTAGGTGGTGGAGCCGATACAGCGCAAAGTGCCGGCAGCGAGCGCCGGCTTGAGCAGGTTCGAAGCGTCCATCGAACCGCCTGACGTCGCCCCGGCACCGATCACCGTATGGATTTCGTCGATGAACAGAATGGCCTTGGGATGGGCCTCGATCTCCTTCATCACCTGCTTCAGGCGTTCCTCGAAATCACCCCGATAGCGCGTGCCGGCCAGCAGCGTGCCCATATCGAGCGCAAAAACCGTGGCATCGGCCAGCACATCGGGCACCTCGCCATCGACGATCTTCCGCGCGAGCCCCTCGGCGATCGCGGTCTTGCCGACGCCGGGATCTCCCACGAAAAGCGGGTTGTTCTTCTGCCGGCGGCACAGGACCTGGATCGTCCGGTTGACCTCGGATTCGCGGCCGATCAGCGGATCGATCTTGCCTGTACGCGCCTTCTTGTTGAGGTCGACGGCATAAGCCGCAAGTGCGCTTTCCTTCTTCTTGCCGCCCTCGCGCTCGGCGCCCGCGCTGCCATTGTCCGGGCTCTCCTCGGGCTCTTCTTCCACGCCGCGGGGGGCACGGCTCTCCGAGGCGCCGGGGCGCTTGGCAATGCCATGCGAGATGTAATTGACCGCATCATAGCGGGTCATCTCCTGCTCCTGCAGGAAATAGGCGGCATGGCTTTCGCGCTCGGCAAAGATCGCGACCAGCACATTCGCGCCGGTCACTTCCTCGCGCCCGGAGGATTGCACATGGATCACCGCGCGCTGGATCACGCGCTGGAAGCCCGCTGTCGGCTTGGTATCGGCGCGGTCCCGCACCACCAGCGCCTCCAGCTCGGTGTCGATATAGGTCGTCACCGTCAGGCGGAGGACGTCGAGATCGACATTGCAGGCCCGCATCACCGCGGCGGCATCCTCGTCGTCGATCAGCGCCAGCAGCAGGTGCTCGAGCGTGGCGAATTCGTGCCGGCGCGCAGAAGCGTGACCGAGCGCCTGGTGGAGGGCGTTTTCGAGGCTTTTCGAAAAACTGGGCACGGTCTGCTCGCTTTCCTGTTGCGACGCCGGAGGGCGCCTGCCTGTGGTCCTGGCGGGCAATCGGGCGCCCGCCTGGCTTCACGTCACTTCTTTTCCATCACGCATTGCAGCGGATGCTGGTTCTCACGGGCGAAATCCATCACCTGCGTCACCTTCGTCTCGGCAATCTCGAATGTGTAGGTGCCGCATTCGCCTACGCCATTGTGATGGACATGGAGCATGATCTGCGTCGCCTGCTCCTCGTTCTTGTTGAAGAAACGCATCAGCACATGCACGACGAACTCCATCGGCGTGTAGTCATCGTTCAGCAGCAGCACGCGATACAGGTCGGGTCGCTTGCGAAGGGTCTTGGTCCGCGTCGCAAGGGCTGTCCCATTGGCCGGATTCTTGCCCGGGCCATTGTTGGTGGGGCCGGCGAGAGGTGTCCAGTTCAGGGTCAAATCACCATCCATGGTGTGAAAGGTTATGCCGGTTCGCGCGACAATCAAGCGGGTTCTGGCAGGTTGGGCACAACATGCCGCAGGGCAGCAAGGCCGCGCAAGCCAACATGTAGGCAAGCCGGTCACGAATTGTAAGGTCTGGCGGGAAAACGGATCCGAAACAGCAAAAAGCCCGGTCACAGGACCGGGCTTCCGCTATCGGGGAGCAGGCCGGCAGCCGGAGCTGCCGGACAGGTCGACCCTTGCGGGCCTGCCTGTTTGGGCTTACTTGCCCTGAACCTTGGCCATCGCGCCTTCGATCGGCTTGAAGGCTTCCTTGGTGAGCTCGGTCACGAGCTCGCCGACCTTCGTGGCATGGGCCACATAGCCTTCGTAGGCGGTCTTGGCGAAATCGGTCTGGATTTCGACGGCCTTGTCGAGCGTCTTCACGCCGAGCAGCTTCTCGAACGTGGTCGAGCTGGCTTCGATGGCCTTCTTCGAATAATCGGCAACTTCCGTCGCGATGGCCTGGATGCCCTTCTGCTGGGCCCCGAACGCCTTGACGGCGAGATCGAGATTTTCCTTGCCGAACTTCTGCATGTCTTCGAACGCGTTGATCATGATACGTCCCCTTGAGCTTGTTCCGGCGTCGTTTTGTCCGGATGACGCTGATCTATGTTGCGGTGCACAAAATGTCAAGAAACTATTTTGCGCTGCACCATGCGCATTTGACATGGATCAACGGAAGCGGCGCATGGCTCGCCGTGAAAGGCCTTGCCGCCACAGGCCTCGGTTCAACCCGGCAAAAACTCGCTCAGCCTTAAGACTCGCGTAACCGGGATGGTCGCATTTTAAGCAGAACGTGGAGCAGAAGCTGCACGGTGTCGAGGCGTCCCGGTCTTCCGGAGTGGGTAAGTATGCGTTCTCCTTGCGTAGCCGCGGTCCGCTGGCCGCTTTCGCCGCGTTTGCTGGCGACTGTCCTGCTGGCGCTCGTGATGACCGCCGCCCTGGTGGTCCCGGAAGCGGAAGCGCGCCGCAAGCGTCATCGCGCGGCCGGCGGTGGCTACAACCCGCCTTATGCGTCGATGGTCTATGATGTGAATTCCGGTCGCGTGCTCGAAGCGACCAATGGCGATGCCCTGCGCCATCCGGCTTCCGTCACCAAGGTGATGACGCTCTACATGCTGTTCGAGCAGCTCCAGACCGGCCGTTTCAAGCTGAGCACGGAACTGCCCGTCTCGCGTGAGGCGGCCAGCCAGTCCCCGTCGAAACTTGGCCTTCGCCCGGGCGAGACGATCGCCGTCGAGGATGCCATCAAGGCGCTGGTCACGAAATCCGCCAATGATGTTGCTGTCGTGGTCGCCGAGGCGATCGGCGGCGAAGAAGAGCGTTTCGCCGCGATGATGACGCGGAAGGCGCGGTCCATCGGCATGAAGCGGACGACCTTCCGCAATGCATCGGGACTGCCCAATCCCAGCCAGTGGACGACCGCGCGCGATCTGGTGACCCTCGGCCGCGCCATCCAGGACCGCTTCCCGCGCTACTATCATTATTTCGGCACCCGGAATTTCGCCTTCGAGGGCCGTGCCTATCGCAACCACAACCGGCTGCTCGGCCAGGTCGAGGGCGTGGACGGCATCAAGACCGGCTATACCCGGGCTTCCGGCTTCAACCTCCTCACCTCGGCCAAGGCTGACGGGCGCCACCTGATCACCGTGGTCCTCGGCGGCCGATCTGGCCGGGCCCGCGACGCGCAGGTGGCGAGCCTGATCGAGAACCATATGGACCGCGCCTATGCCGGCCGCCGCATGACGGCGAAGGCCGTCGAGGTTGCCCGCGCCCCGGATGAGGATGACGAGATCGAGGAAGGCAGCCCGGCGCGTCCGGCCGTTGCTGCGCTTCCCCCGGCCCGCACCGCACAGCGCCAGCTTCCGCCGCCGCCGGCCCCCGTAGGGCTGATGGCCGCCCCGGCTGGCGCGGCTCCGGCCGGCGCCATGCCGCTGCCTCCGTCCCGGCCGCGACCGGCGGTGATCGCCGAGACCGGCCCGCGCCAGCAGGCCCAGGATGATCCGGGCCTGACGCGCACCCGCCCGCTGGCGCTTTCCTCCAGCGGCTCGACCAACATCGTCGCCTCGGCCACGACCCCGCTGGCCCTTGTCGGCACCACGCCGCGCTCACCGGCCATGCGCTGGCAGGCCGGGCCGGGCTCCAATGACCTGCCGCCGCCGCGCCATGCAGCCCCGCGTGACGAGCAGCGCCTCGTGCCGCCAGGTTCGATCCGCTACACCAATTCCATTCCAGGCGAGGCACCGAAGGCCGAGGAAAGCCAGGCCCTGCCGGCGGCAGCGCCCGCGCCGCGCCCGACACCGGAGCCCCGCCCCGCCGAGGTGAAGGCCGAGGAGCGCCTGCCGACGATGCAGCGCCGCGCCGAGATCGCCGCCATCACCCCGCCGCCGCAGCCCGAAGCCGCCCGCCGCGCGCCCGCGCCGGAACCGGCTCGCCCCGCTGCCGAGGCCCCGCGCCCGGCCACGCCGGTTGCCGCTGCGCCGGCACCGAAAGAAACGCCGAAAGAAACGCCGAAAGCCGCTGCACCCGCGCGCACGGGCTGGGTCATCCAGCTCGCCGCCGCCGAGAGTGATGCCAAGGCCCGCACGATCCTCGACCAGGCGATCGAAAAGACCGGGCGCGCCCTGAAATCCGCCGAGCCCTTCACCGAAGCGGTGACCAAGGGCGGCACCACGTTCTATCGCGCCCGCTTCGCCGGCTTCGACGCCGACGAGGCGCAGGCCGCCTGCAGGACGCTGAAGCGCAGCGGCTTCAACTGCTTCGCCCAGAAACTCTGACCCCGGAAACTGTCAACATGGTGAGGAGCCATCGCGATGTATGACCCCGCCGATCTTTCGCCGGAAATGAGCCGCCCGCTGGGGCTAGGCGCCCCGGCGCCGTGCTTCGAGCGCGATGTCCTTCGCCCGGTTGACCATCGCCGCGAGATAGGTCGAACCGCCTTTGTCGGGGTGAAACCGCGAAATCAGGGCCCGATGCGCCGCCCGGATGGCCTCTTCGGAAGCCCCCGGTTCAAGGCCAAGGACCTCATAGGCCTCCTGTTCACGCATTTCAGCCACGCTCGCCGGCGGTCCCTGCCCCGCTGCCGCATCGAACTGCACGTATTGACGCCAGCCGGGCGCCCGGCGGTCGAGATCCTGCGCGATCAGGTTTAATCCCTGCGGGTCAGTCTGCACCAGTTCGCGGACCAGATCGGGGATCTGGTCCGGCTTGAGCTTGTGCAGCCATTTCCCGGCATATTTCCCGGTCCGGATTTTCGCCTCGATCTCGCCGGTCGTCAGGTCGAACCAGACCAGCAGGGCCAGCGTGTGGATCTCGCTGCGCCGCGCCCGGCCAATCGGGTCGAACATCGCCGGCAAGCGGAAGCCGAGCAGCCAGGCCGAAAGCGAGACCAGCACAATCGCGAAATCCCAGCGCCCCCTGAGGGCCAGCAGGATCCCGGCACCACCGGCCACGGCCCCGACGAGCTTGCGTGTCAGCGGCGACAGGGCCTCGCCGGTCTTGCGGCCGGGCCCGACCGCAAACCACCAGACGATCGCGCCGAACACGATCATGGAGAGAATATAGTTCATCGCTCCGTCGGCGCTCCCGCTCACCCATGGCCAGGCCGCAAGGGCCCCCGAACTTCCTGCCGGTCAGCCGAAGCTAAAGCAAGCCCAATGCACGCAAATCATCCCGCATCGCCTGCGGCATGCTTTCCGGCGCAGTATCGGGGCGAATATCGGCCGGAGTATCGCCAGCAGGCAGGTAGCGCCAGCCCTGGAAGGGGCGGCAGGGCCGCGACTGGACCGGGACGACAACCGGCTCCAGCACGAGATGGCAGCGCTGGATGCCATCCTCGGCCGTGAAGGGCTCGATTGCCTCGACGCGCTGGCGCGCAGCAATGCGGCCCTTGATCACCCAGTAGAGCGAGCCGCCATCGAGGATCTCGTCCATCCTTTTCGGCACCATCCGTGTCGTATGCGTCTGGCGATAGGGCCGGCCGAGCCGCTGGAACAGCAGGCGCGTCTCCTCGATCCAGCTTTCGAGATCCGCGATGGACTCGCAGCCAACACAGAGTTTCAGCAGATGCAGCGTCATGATGCCGGGTCGGCCTCCGCGATGCTCATGATCCGGGCGCCTTCGCCAAGTTGCGTGCCCGCTTCATGGGCGAGGCCCTCGACACGCCCGGCCCGCGGGGCAAGCACCGGATGCTCCATCTTCATCGCCTCGACAATCGCCACGCGTTGTCCCTTCTCCACGAGGTCGCCCTCGGCCACGAACACGGCGACAAGCTTGCCATGCATCGGCGCCTTGACGAGGCCGCCGCCATCGCCACCGCCGGCCTCGAAGGAGACATCCAGAGGGTCGACAAGCGCCAGTCGTGTCTGCCGGCCTCGATCAAGCACATAGAGCGCATCCCCGCCCTCGACGAGGGCGAAACTCCGCTCCGGCCCGTCCAGATCCATCAGGATGGCCTCGCCCGCCGCATCGACGGGCAGGAAAATCGGCTCACCCTCGACCTGGAGGCGGATCTCGCCCTTGCGGCCCGGCGCCATGGCGAAGCCGTCCGTCGCATTCCACGGATCGCTCGCCCAGCCCGAGCGGGACATGGCTGCCTCGGCCAGTCGGGCCTTCTCCTCGGCCAGCAGTGCCAACGCTCCCGCCGCGACAGCGGCATCATCGCGTTCCGGCGGCACCGCGCCGAGCGCGGCGAGGTTACGGTCGATCAGCCCGGTATCGAGCTTTCCGGCGCGGAAATCCGGATGGTCGATCAGGTTGCACAGGAAGCGCGTATTGGTCTTCGGCCCGGCCACGACCGATTCCGCCAGCGCATCACGCAGCCTGTCGAGCGCAATATCGCGCGTCGGGCCATGGGCGATCACCTTGGCGATCATCGGATCATAGAACGGCGTCACCTCGCCGCCCTCGATGACGCCGGAATCGATCCGGATCCCCTCGCCGCCTGCCAGCCGCAGGGCATGCAGCCGGCCGGTCGAAGGCAGGAAGCCGCGCTCGGGTTCCTCGGCATAGAGCCGGGCCTCGACGGCATGGCCATCGATCCGGAGGTCCTCCTGCCGCATCGGCAGCTTCTCGCCGGCTGCCACGCGGAACTGCCATTCGACGAGGTCGAGCCCGGTAATCGCCTCCGAGACCGGATGCTCGACCTGCAGGCGCGTATTCATTTCCATGAAATAGAACCCGTCCGGCCGGAGCCCCTGCGAGCCATCCGCGATGAATTCCACCGTCCCGGCGCCGAAATAGCCGACAGCCCGGCCCGCCTCGACCGCCGCCTTGCCGAAGGCCGCGCGCACCTCCGGCGTCATGCCGGGCGCCGGCGCTTCCTCGATCACCTTCTGGTGGCGGCGCTGCATCGAGCAATCGCGCTCGAAGACATGCAGGATATTGCCATGCCGGTCGCCGAAGATCTGCACCTCGACATGGCGCGGCGCCGTCACGTATTTCTCGATCAGAACGCGCGCATCGCCGAAGGAATTCGAGGCCTCGCGCTGGCAGGAAGCCAGGGCCTCCTCGAAATCGGCATGTTTGTCGACGCGGCGCATGCCCTTCCCGCCCCCGCCGGCCACGGCCTTGATGAGGACCGGGTAGCCGATCTGGTAGGCCTTTTCCTTGAGGAAGGCGGGGTCCTGGATCTCGCCGTGATAGCCCGGCACCACCGGCACACCGGCTTTCTCGACCAGGCTCTTGGCGGCATCCTTCAGCCCCATCGCCCGGACAGCCGAAGGCGGCGGGCCGACAAAGACCACGCCGGCGGCAGCACAGGCCTCGGCAAATTCGGCATTTTCCGACAGGAACCCGTAACCGGGATGCAGGCATTCGGCGCCTGTGCGGCGGGCGACGTCGAGGATGCGTTCCGTGACGAGATAGCTCTCCCGCGCCGGGGCCGGGCCGATGCAATGGGCCTCGTCGGCAAAGGCCACGAAGGGCGCCGCCGCATCGGCCTCGGAATGGACGGCAATCACCCGGAGGCCAAGCCGGCGGGCGGTGCGGGCGACGCGAAGGGCGATTTCACCGCGATTGGCAATCAGGACGCTGGAAAACATGCTCTAATCCATCGATTTGGGATCATTGGCGCCGGACGTTGCATGGCTTTCGGGGTCTTGTCTATCAGGCAGGCGACAACGTCCCCAATCTTGATAGACGCTCAGGCCGATCGCCCCGGCCGCTTGCAAGTTGAGCGCGATCACCACCAGATCGAGGATGATTTCCGGCGTCTGCGAGGGGTTGAGCCGCGCCCAGAGGCCGACAATGGCGAAAGCCGTGGTGGAGACCATGTCGTTGCGGCTCGACAGCCATGTCGCCATGATCAGCGGGTTGTCGCTGCCGCGGAACCGGACCATCAGCCCCACCACGAACAGCGCCAGACCGATCGCCGTGAAGGCCGACCAGCCAGCCACCCAGGGTTCTGGGCGGCGGCCGGTTGCGATCTTGTCCCAGAGGTCGTAGCCCGTATGCGCGGCCGCGACGAGCAGCACGCCGGCCACCCAGAGCGCGGCCAGTTCCTCGAACCGCTGGCCGCGCCCGAAAACCGCAAGCGCCACCGCCCAGAGCGCGACATCATAGATCCAGTCGATCCCGTCCTTGAGCAGGAACCGATCGCCGAGATGCAGCGCATAGAGGCTCTGCGTGACGGCCAGCCCGGCAATGACGCCGACAATCAGCATCACCCGGCGCCGGTAGAGGCGGGATTCGTCAGCAGTGATTGGCTGGGCAGCGTGATCCATCCGCCGATGGTGCCCCGGCTGGCGCCTGAAATCTACAGGCCCGCCCGGCCCGTCCCTGCAAAGAAAAAGGGCCGGCGCATCGCACCGGCCCCGAAGGTTCGCGCAATCGCTCCGCCGCTTTACTTCGCGGCGACAACCATGATCTCGACCTTGTAATCCGGCGTCGCCAGGCTGGCTTCCACCGTGGCGCGGGCCGGGGTGTTGCCGGGGCTGACCCAGGCATCCCACACCGCATTCATCTGCCCGAAGGTCGACATGTCGCTGATCCAGATATTGGCGCGCAGCAGCTTCGACTTGTCCGTGCCGGCCAAAGCCAGCAGGCGGTCGATCTCGGCAAGGATCTGCTGGGTCTGGCCGGTCACGTCCTGCTTGTTGTCATCGGCGACGATGCCCGCGAGATAGACGGTATCGCCATGGATGACGGCCTTTGACATGCGCGGACCGGTTTCGATGCGGGTGATGCTGGCCATAGGGGCTCCTTCGGGTTGGGCAGGGGTAAACAGGCAGTTGGCAGTCGGAGTAGGCAATCACCCTCCAAAAGGCAATCACCCTTCCCGACAGCTCACGGTCGAATCCCGCGTTCAGCCGCGCCCGACGAAGGGCATCTTGGTCGCCATGACATTCATGGTCAGCACATTCGCCTCGAGCGGCAGGCTGGCCATATGCGCCACAGCATTGGCGACATGCTCGACATCCATCACCGCCTCGACGGCCGTGGTGCCATTGGCCTGCAGCACGCCGGTCGTCATCTTGCGGGCCATATCGGTCAGCGCGTTGCCGATATCGATCTGCCCGACGGCGATATCATGCTCGCGGCCATCGAGGGCCCCGGTCTTGGTCAGGCCGAGCACGGCATGCTTGGTGGCGGTATAGGCCGCCGAGAACGGCCGTGGCGTGTAGGAGGAAACCGAGCCATTATTGATGATGCGGCCGCCTTTCGGGCTCTGGCGCTTCATCACGCGGAACGCCGCCTGCATGCAGTAGAACACGCCCGACAGGTTCGTATCGACCACGGCCTTCCATTGCTCGACCGGAAGCTCATCCCACTGGACGGGCGGCGCGCCGATCCCGGCATTGTTGAACACCACGTCGATCCGGCCGAATTTGGCCACCAGCGCGTCAAACGCCGCATTGACCTGCACCGGATCGGTCACATCGGCCGGCAGCGCGATCGCCTCGCCCGGGCCGGCCAGCGCGATCGTCTCGTTGAGGGCATCGGCGCGGCGGCCCATCAGGCCCACCTTGTAGCCGTCCTTGAGGAACCTGATCGCCACCGCGCGACCCACGCCCGAACCGGCGCCCGTGATCAGCGCCACCTTGTTGCTCGCCATCGAAACCTCCCATTGGTTGGGGTTACGATTAGCCGGGCGGATGGCGCTTGTCAGCAGGGAAGTGCAGGATTGTATGCAGTGTGCAGGTCAGCTGGCGGGGGATCCGGGCAGAGCGGATGCCCTGTCCGCCGGGAACATTCAGGCTCAGACCAGCAGGAAGTCTCCCTTGTCGAAGGCGTAGATGCTGGCACCGTGGAACGTTACGGTGCTGGCAAGGCCCGTCTTGATCACGACATCATCACCCACCTGCTTCATGGCAGCAAAAACGTCATCGACAGATTTGAAGGTCGAGCCGGCAATCTGCAGCACATCCTCGCCGTACCAACCGGCCTCGAACTGGTAGATATGGTCGTGCGTATAGCCGCTAGTGTTCAGCTGTGCCTGATGCCGGACGAGATCAGACGCGTAGTCATGGCTGCCAGGCCAGCGTTGGCCGGGATTGGTGCCGCAGTAAATGTCGTTGTAGCCTTCCCCCCCAGCCAAGAGATCAAAGCCGGTACCGCCATTGAGCGTGTCGTTCCCGGTCTCGCCGAACAGGAAGTCATTCCCGGCATCCCCGAACATCACATCGTCGGAATTGCCGCCACGCAAAACGTCTTTGCCATCGCCGCCCCAGATATAGTCTGCACCTTCATCGCCCATCAGCGTGTCGTTGCCGGCATCGCCGGAGATATAATCCGTCAGCGCACCGCCTGAGATGTAGTCATCGCCGTCACCGCCGAACAGATAATCCTCGCCGGCATTGCCAAAGAGCTTGTCATTGCCCTTGCCGCCGAAGAACCAGTCGGTTCCCTCATTGCCCTTCATGGTATCGGCATAATTGGAGCCGACGAATTGTTCGACGGATTGCACCGTATCGGTTTTGCCTGATGCGGAGCTCACATAGGTCAGATTCGGTGAAGCAGCGTATTTGGAGCCGACATTGATCGTAACGCCGTAGAATGACAGCGAGTAATCGACCGTATCAAAGCCGCCATCACCGGAGATGTAGTGTCCGCCGGCGTCAGAATAGATGAGGTCATCGCCAGCACCGCCATAGCCGGAATGTTTTCCGCTGAAAAGATAGAGCGTATCGTGGCCATTACCGCCGTCGACATAATCGCTGCTCGACATTCCATAAAGCGTGTCATTGCCATCCTCTCCAAGGATGATGTCGTGATCTGACGTCCCGTAGAGAATATTGGCGAGCGCGTTGCCGAGAATCGTGTTGGCCATTGGTTGTCCCCTGATTGCATGGCGACTGCCTTTGCCGCCGATGATCAGAAGATGTCAGGCCAGGGTCCGGGACGCTGTGCTTTGGAGCACCCCGTTACATCCGGAACACACCAAACCGTGTCTCGGGGATCGGCGCGTTGAGGCAGGCCGAGAAGGCAAGGCCCAGCACGCGGCGCGTCTCGCTCGGCAGGATGACGCCGTCATCCCAGAGCCGTGCAGTGGCATGATAGGGCGAGCCTTCCTGTTCGTATTTCGCGCGGATCGGGGCCTTGAACCCTTCCTCGTCCTCGATGCTCCAGCTCTTGCCTTCGGCCTCGAGATTGTCGCGCCGCACCGTCGCCAGCACGGAAGCCGCCTGCTCGCCGCCCATCACCGAGATGCGGCTGTTCGGCCAGGTGAAGAGGAAGCGCGGGCTGTAGGCCCGGCCGCACATGCCGTAATTGCCGGCGCCGAACGAGCCACCGACCAGCACGGTGATTTTCGGCACTTCCGCCGAGGCCACGGCGGTGACGAGCTTCGCCCCGTCCTTGGCGATGCCGCCGGCCTCGTACTGGCTGCCGACCATGAAGCCGGAGATATTCTGCAGGAAGAGCAGCGGAATCCGCCTTTGGCAGCACAATTCGATGAAATGCGCGCCCTTGAGCGCACTTTCCGAGAACAGGATGCCGTTATTGGCAATGATGCCCACCGGCATCCCGTAGAGCGAGGCAAAGCCGGTGACGAGCGTGGTGCCGTACAGCGCCTTGAACTCATCGAAGCGCGAGCCGTCGACGATCCGGCCGATCACCTCGCGGATATCATATTGCCGCTTGAGGTCGGTCGGGACCAGCATTTCCAGCTCGGCCGGGTCGAGCACCGGATCTTCCGGCTGCCCGAGCGCGATATCGATCAGCTTCCGGCTGTTGAGATTGGCCACGATGCGCCGGGCCAGAGCGAGGGCGTGGCGGTCATCGGCGGCGTAATGGTCCGCCACGCCGGAGCGGCGGGCATGGACATCGGCCCCGCCTAGATCCTCGGCCGAGACCACCTCGCCCGTTGCCGCCTTCACCAGCGGTGGTCCGCCGAGGAAGATCGTGCCCTGCTGGCGAACGATGATCGTCTCGTCGCTCATTGCCGGCACATAGGCACCGCCGGCCGTGCAGGAGCCCATCACCACCGCGATCTGGGGGATGCCCATGCTCGAAAGCCGGGCCTGATTGTAGAAGATGCGGCCGAAATGCTCGCGATCCGGGAAGACATCGGTCTGGTGCGGCAGGTTCGCGCCACCGGAATCGACGAGATAGACGCAGGGAAGCCGGTTCTCGCGGGCGATTTCCTGCGCCCGGAGATGCTTCTTCACCGTCATCGGATAATAGGTGCCCCCCTTGATGGTCGCGTCATTGCAGACAATCATCACCTCGCGGCCCTCGACGCGGCCGATCCCGGCAATCATCCCGGCGCCATGGATATCGTCATCGTACATGCCATGGGCGGCAAGGGCCCCGATCTCGAGGAAGGGCGAGCCGGTATCCAGCAGGCCGAGCACCCGGTCGCGCGGGAGCAGCTTGCCGCGCGCCACATGACGCTCGCGCGCCTTGTCCGGCCCGCCGAGCGCCGCAATGTGCCGCTTCTCGACAAGCTCGCTGCGGAGGGCGGCCCAGGCCTCCTGGTTCGCCAGGGCTTCGGGAAGGGAAGGATCAAAACCGGAACGCAAAATCGCCATACGACCTCGCAAAGAGACACGAATGAATAAAAAACGGGCGCGGCACCTGAAAATGCCGCGCCCATATTCCCGTTTCCGGCGCCGGTTTCAACGGCAATAAAGTTTCTCCGAACGGCGAAATTTTTCGCCCTCTGTCAGGCCCAGCGCTTGACAGACTTCACCGCATCGTCGGCCGCAACTTGTCGATATTGTCGGTCGAGGCAATCTTCCACGGCTCCGCCACCGCCGCCTGATACCATTTCTGGAAAGCCGGCAAGTTGTAGATCGCGTCGATATATTCGTTGGTGACCCGGTCGACCGGGACCTCGTAGGAACGGATCCGGGTGGCGAGCGGGGCCATCATCGCATCGACGGCGCCGAATTCCCCGAACAGGAACGGGCCGTTGCCGGCCGCTTCCAGCCGGAACTTGCGCCAGTAATTGCACAGGCGCATCACGTCCTCGTCGGCGGCGGCACTCATCCGACGGGCCGCGCGGCGGCGCAGGTTCATCGGGCAATGGGCGCGAAACGCCTGGAAACCGGAATGGACTTCCGAGGCGAGCGCGCGGGCCAGCGCGCGGTATTCCTGCTCTTCCGGCCAGAGATTGGCTTCGGGATGCTTCTCCGCCACGTATTCGATGATGGCGAGCGATTCCCAGAGCAGAAGGTTTCCGTATTTCAGCGCCGGAACCTGCCCGGTCGGTGAATACTGGAGCACCTGCTGCTTGGTATTCGGGTGATCGAGCGGGATCAGCACCTCGGCAAAGGGGATACTCTTGGCAGCCATGGCCAGCCAGGGCCGGAGCGACCACGAGGAATAATTCTTGTTCCCGATGACCAGCGTGAGCTTCGGCGGGTATTTCGGCTTGTCGTGAATATTTGTCGCAACCATTCAATTCTCCCCAGACAGGCAGACCTCAGGCATCCACGGGACCGCCGTGCTTCTTCCACGCCCCGAACCCACCCTGAATATGCGCAACTGGTTTCAAACCCATTTCCTGCGCGACTTTAGCGGCCAGCGCGGAGCGCCAGCCGCCGGCGCAGAAAAACACGTAGGTCTTGTCCTGCTGGAAGGCCGGCTTGGCATAGGGGCTCTCAGGGTCGATCCAGAATTCAAGCATGCCCCGGGGGCAATGGAAGGCACCGGGCATCCGGCCCTCGCGCTCGAGTTCCCGCGGATCGCGGAGATCCACGAACTGGACATCCTCGCGCCCGGCCATTGCCACCGCTTCCTCCACCGACAGCGTGCGGATGACGGCCTCGGCTTCTTCGAGCAGGGCCTTGTAGCCCTTGGTGATGACAGGCGGCACGGCGAAACCCCGAATCGCTGGTTGATTATGACCAATCTGTATGGTCTCCGCGTGAACACGCAATTACTGGTATAGGAAAACAGGCAGCAATTCACGGCTTGACGGGCCCTCATGACCATGAAATGCCCGCCACCATGACACATCCCGCTCCAGATGCAGCCGCCATCGAGGCCACCATGCTCCAGCTTGTGGCCGAGCGCGGACCCGAAAAGTCGATCTGCCCGTCCGAGGTTGCCCGCAGCCTGGCCGGTCCGGCTTCGGAGCAATGGGGGCCGCTGATGCAGCCGGTCCGGCAGGTTGCGGTACGTCTGGCCTCAGCGGGACGCATCGTCATCCTCCGCAAGGGAAAGCCGGCCGATCCGCATGATTTCAAAGGCGTTTACCGCCTGTCCCTGCCCCGGCTCGACTGAAACGTCCGGCTCTTCGTTCACCGTTTGGTGACGAAGCGCAGGGAGAGCCCGCTCCGGCGGGCTTGGCAAGACCGGGTTTCTGTGGTTTTTTGCGTTCAGATTTTTTGACTTTATTCCTTTATTTTTTTGATTTGAGGATTTCATGCGGTTTTTCCGCAGGTTCAGGGCCGATGTCTCGGCCTCCATCCCTGTTATCGCCAGTATGCTCATGCTGCTCATCGTCGGCGTGACCGGCGCAGCCGTCGACTTCAGCATGGCCGCCCAGCAGAAGGCCCGCCTTCAGGGCATGATCGATTCCGCCGCCACGGCTTTGGCGATGGATCCTGAAGCGCCGCGCCTCGGTGCGGCCGAGATCGACGCGCGTGCACTGGCCTATGCCCTCGCAGCCGGATCAGGCGAAGCGCCGGACGGTCTGCAGCTCCTCGCCCAGTACTCGTCCGGGCAGGTAACGATCGAGGCGAGAGCCCGGGTCGCCATGTTCATCGGGCGCATCTTCGGTTTCGATTTCGCCTCGATCGCCGCCACGGTCACGGTGGAGCGGGCCCAGACCAGCGCGCTCGAAATCGCCCTGGTGCTCGACAATACAGGGTCGATGGAGGACGAGAAGATCCGCGAACTCAGGCGTGCCGCGAAGCTCTTCCTCGACCGGATGGAGCAGCTGGCGCGCCAGCCCGGCGATATCCGCATCGCCATGGTGCCGTTCGGCCGGAATGTGCGGGCCGATCCCGACTGGATGCAGGAAAAGTGGCTCTCCGGCACGCGCCCGAAGAAATGGAAAGGCTGCCTGACGGATCGGGCCATGCCGCATGACATCGCGGATGATCCACCGGACGGGCAGGCCGCCCGCCTTTTCGTGGCCGTGGATGACAAGGAATGCGGCAAGCTTGCTCCGATCCTTCCGCTCACCGAGGATTTCCGGAAGCTCCGGAGCCATGTGGACGAGATGATCGCCGATGGCAGCACCAACATCCCGATCGGCCTTGTCTGGGGCCTGCATGCCCTCTCGCCGCGCGCACCGCTGGAGCAGTCACGCCGTGCCGAGCGCCCCAACCTCCGGCAGGTCCTGATCGTGCTGACCGACGGCGACAACACCGACAATCGCTGGAACATGAAGAGCGAGGCCATCGATGCACGCCTGCGACTGGCTTGCCGCAATGCCCGCGATGCGGGGATCGTGGTCTTCACGATCCGGCTGATCGAGGGCAACGAACGGCTCCTGCGGGACTGCGCCACCTCGGACGAGCACTATTTCAACATCCGCCGGGCGAAGGACCTGCCGGAGCTCTTCTCCGGGATTGCCGGCTCGCTCACCGGGCTGAGGATCACCCGGTAACGCGGGCTGCCCCCAAGCCGGGCTGCACCGGGCGCGCCGAGCTACCGCTCAGCCGCATTCCCGTTCGATCAGCCCGGCGGAAACCCAGCCCGGCTGGACCTTCCCCTCGCCATCCTCGCGGAAGATCACCGCTTTCCAGCCGCGCGGATTGCGACGGGTGGAATCGAGCTGCACCATCTCGCCGGCCTTGAGCCGCCGGATCAGCTTTCCCCCGGTGGAAGGCGCGTCCCGGAGGGCCACGAATCCGTCCCGCGTGGCCTTGACCTCGCAGAAGGCCGTTGCCCGGGCTGCGCCGCCCGGAAGCAAAAGGAAAATCGCCGCCAAAAGGATCGCCGACGCCAGTGCCCGCCGGAACGCGCCCCTCGTTGCATGATGCGGCATGGCGGTCTCCCTCCCGCGTATCTTGTTGATCCGGCTGCGGGCCTCACGCCCCCTTGTTGAACAATTCCCTGCCGATGAGCATACGGCGGATCTCGCTGGTGCCGGCGCCGATCTCGTAGAGCTTGGCGTCGCGCAGAAGGCGGCCGGTCGGATAGTCGTTGATATAGCCGTTGCCGCCCAGCAGCTGGATCGCATCCAGCGCCAGCTTGGTCGCCTTCTCCCCGGCATAAAGGATGGCGCCAGCGGCATCCTCGCGCGTGGTCTCGCCCCGGTCGCAGGCCTTGGCCACCGCATAGACATAGGCCTTGCACGCGTTCATGCCGACATACATGTCCGCCACCTTGCCCTGCACCAGCTGGAATTCGCCGATCGACTGGCCGAATTGCTTCCGCTCATGGATATAGGGCATCACGACATCCATCGCCGCCTGCATGATGCCGAGCGGCCCGGCCGCCAGCACGGCGCGCTCGTAATCGAGGCCGGACATCAGCACATTCACGCCCTTGCCGATCTGCCCGAGAACATTCTCTTCCGGCACCTCGCAATCCTGGAAGACGAGTTCGCCGGTCTCCGAACCGCGCATGCCGAGCTTGTCGAGCTTCTGCGCCACGGAAAATCCCTTGAAGCCCTTCTCGATCAGGAAGGCAGTGATGCCGCGCGGCCCGGCCTCCGGGTCAGTCTTGGCATAGACGATCAGCGTCTCGGCGGAGGGCCCGTTGGTGATCCACATTTTCGAGCCGCTGAGGATGTAGCGGTCGCCCTTCTTCTCGGCGCGGAGCTTCATCGAGACGACATCCGAACCCGCGCCCGGCTCTGACATGGCCAAAGCGCCGAGATGCTCGCCCGAGATCAGCTTCGGCAGGTAGCGGGCCTTCTGCTCGGCACTGCCCCAGCGGCGGAGCTGGTTGACACAGAGATTGGAATGCGCGCCGTAGCTCAGCCCCACCGAGGCCGAGGCTCGCGAGATTTCCTCCATCGCCACGCAATGCTCGAGATAGCCGAGCCCGGTGCCACCATCCTCTTCCGGCACAGTGATGCCATGCAGGCCGAGCGCGCCCATATCCGGCCAGATCTCGCGCGGGAACCAGTCCTCGCGGTCGATCTTGTCGGCCAACGGCGCGATCTTGTCCTGGGCGAAAGCCGCGACGGTCTCGCGAATGGCATCGGCGGTCTCGCCGAGGTCGAAATTGAACGGCTTCGCGCTGTTCGGGATCATGATTTCACTCCCAGGATCATGGTTTCTTATGCGCCGGCAGGGCCGGTATTTAGGACAATAATACTGACCCTTCTGCCGCGTCCGCCAGGCTTTGGCAAGCCCGCCCGGCCTTTCAGAAGCTGCTAACCCTGCCGTCCGAATGCCGCAATGCCTTAACGCAGCAATGAACACTCGCCGCTAGGCTTGCGCAAGGAAAGGATGCGCAAGAAAGGGCGTGAATGGCCAGCCTGCCGGAGACTGATGTGCCGCCAGCGGGCCAGCTCGCCCGCAGGCTGCCGCGCCTCGCCGCGCGGTGGCATCGGCATGGTGCGGCCCTTTCGGCCCTCTCGGTGCGCCTTGCCGCCGCAGGCCTCGCCTACCTGCTCCAGATCGTGCTGGCCCGCAGCCTCGGCCTCGCCGAATACGGCACGTTCAGCTTCGCCTGGAACCTCGTGACGATCGGCGGCTTCCTCGCCACGCTCGGCTTCGGCCAGATCGCCGTGCGCTTCCTCGCGCAATACCAGGCCGGCGGCGATGCCGGCCTCGCCCATGGCTTCCTCCGCGCCGGCACCATGGTCACTGTCGGCGGCGCGCTGGCCTTCGCCGCTCTGGGCTTCGCGATCTTCCCGTGGATCACGGCAGGATATGGCGAAACCTGCAGCCGGGTTCTCGCTATCGGCCTGATCGCCCTGCCCTTTTTCGCCCTGTCGGATTTCATCGAGGGCATTGCCCGCTCGCAGGGCTGGACATGGCGCGCCCTCGCACCGTCCTATCTGGTCCGGCAGGGGCTGATCATCCTGCTGCTGCTCGGCGCCATGGCCTTGGGGCTCAACCTCGATGCCGACTATGCCATGATGGCGGCGCTGGTCGGCACGCTGGTTGCAGCGTCCCTGCATCTCGCCCTCGTCGTGCCGCCGGTCCTCCGGCTGTTCCCGCCGGCACCACCCCGCCATGCTTTCCGCGAATGGCGGCAGGCCGCAGGGCCGATGCTGCTCTCGGACCTTGCCGTCCTCGCACGCCAGCATGGCGATCTGATCCTGCTCGGCCTGCTCGCCCCACCCGCGACGGTAGGTCTCTATTTCGCCGCCACGCGGATCGCGTCACTGCTCGGCCTGATCGAATTCGCCCTCGGCGCCGCATTCGGCCATCGCTTCGCCCGTCAGGCCCGCATCGAGGATCCCCGGGCCTTCGAGGCGCTCTATGCGGAAACGCGACGTCTGACCTTCTGGCCCGGCCTTCTCGCCGCCATCGCGTTGATGGTGCTGGCGCCCTTCATCCTCCAGCTGTTCGGCGAGGCCTTTGTCGCCGGTGCGCTGCCGGCGCAGATCCTCATCGCGGCCGCCGCCGTCAAGCTGGCTGCCGGCCCGGCAGAGGAAGCCCTGGCCATGGCGGGCCATCCCGAAACGGTCTGGCGCGGCCAATGCGCCGGCGCCCTGCTGACAGCCCTCCTCTGCCTTCTGCTCGCCGGCCCATGGCAGGCCGGGGGCACGGCGATCGCCGCCGCCGCCGGCACCGTCTTCACAACCCTCTGGCTGGCCCTCGCGGTCCGGAGGCATCTCGGCTTCCAGCCTTTCGCCGCGCGCCGGAGCGGTGAAGCGGGATGAGCCGCATGCCGGCCTGGTCGATCCTGCCTTTTGCCGCACTTGATGCGCTCCGCGAGGAATGGCGCGCTCTGGCTGCGCGCGCGCTGGACCCGAACCCCTTCTACGAGCCGGATTTCCTGCTGGCCGCCGAGGCGCTTGGCGAAGCCGGCCGGCTCTCGGTACTGGTCGCGCGCGAGGCGGAGGGCACAGGCGCCCTTCTGGCCCTGATCCCGCTATGTCGTCCGGGCTGGCGGCAGGGCTGGCTTCGCAGCACCTGGATGATGCACGCGAACGCCTATACGCCGCTGACCACGCCTCTCCTTGACCGGGAACGCGCGCCGGAACTGGTTTCCGGCCTGCTGGAGGCTGCGCCCGCACGGCTGCCCGGCAGTGCCTGGCTGATCCCGCTGCTGCCGACAGCCCGCCCCTTCTGGCAGCATCTCCGGCAGGCGCTGGATGCGAAGGGTCTCGCCCATCTCCCTGTCCGGAGCTTTGCCCGGGCCGCCATCGAGACCGATCAGGAATTCGAGCGCTATACCGGCCGCCACGGCCAGACCCTGCTGCGCCGGGAACGCAAGCTCGCGACCCATGGGCGTATCCAGTATGTGGTTGCCGAGGGGGATACCCCCGCAGGCCGGGCCATGCTCGACGCCTTCCTGGACCTTGAGGCAAAAGGCTGGAAGGGCCGGCAGGGCACGGCACTCGCCAGCCGTCGGGCGAGCCTAGCCTTTGCCCGGCAGGCCTTCCGTGGTGCCAGCCCGACGACGTTGTACGAGGCGCTCATGCTCAACGACCGGCCTATCGCGGTCAATGTGAACCTGCTTTCCGGGGGTGTGCTCTACACCATCAAGGCCGCTTTCGACGAGGATTACCGCGGCTACAGCCCGGGCAACCTGCTGGACCGCCACACGATCGCGCTGGCCACCGGCCCATCGGCGGTTACCCGCGTCGATTCCTGCGCCAGCCCCGATCATCCGCTCGAACTGCACTGGCGCGAGCGCGAGGCGATCGGCACCCTGCTGGTGGACTGGACGGGGCGTTTCGGGCCGGCTGGCCTCGCAACAATGGCGGCCTGGCTCACGCGCGTCGATCGGGGGATCAGCCGGCTCGGCGCCCTGCGCGCGCGCTGGCGCAGGGCCATTCCCGGCAACCGGAAGGCGTGAACCTCACGCCGGCCGGCCTTACTCCTCGGCGTCGTTGCTGGCAACCTGCCGCCCGGTCACGCCGTTCTCGGCAAGGAATCGCTGCCAGTCGCGTCGCGGACCGGCATAGACGTTCCGGTCCACCGGACCCTTGATCCCGGGAACACGGCCCGTCGTGGTGAATTGCCAGAACTTCCAGTTGCGGTTCTCGTAGCGCTCATGCGGCTCGGCAGCCACCGAACGCAGCCAGAAATCATGGTCCTTGTAGTGGCCCTCGAGCACCTCGGCATGGAAGGGGATGTCGGTATAGATGATCGGCTTCTTGCCGGTATGCTCGCGCATGGCCTTCAGCATGATGGCGATTTTCTGCCGCGCCAGTTCCGGGTCGATCTTCTTCGGGCAGGTGCGCGAATGGCCGTTCCATTCCACGTCGAGAACCGGCGGCAGCGCATCGGCATCGCGCGGCACGTTCTGCCGGAACCACGCCGCCTGCTCCTCCGCCGGGCGGCACCAGAACACGAAATGATAGGCCGCGCGCGGCACGCCGGCCTGGCGGGCGCCCTCCCAGTTCAGGCGGAAGCGCTCGTCGAGATGGTCGCCGCCTTCGGTCGCCTTGATGAAGGCAAAGGCGGTGCCGGCGCGCTTGACCTCGAACCAGTCGATCTCGCCCTGCCATTTCGACACGTCGATGCCGTGAACGGGGAAGCGATGCGCCTTGGCCACGCCGGGATGCGGCTTGGCATCGCTCTTCAGCGGATAATAGGACGCTTCCATCACGCCCGTCGAATTGCAGGCCGAGATCATCAGGGTCGCGGCCAGGGCGAGGAGACCCGAACCCAACCGCTTTCCGGTCGTTCTGAGGCAGATCGTCATGTCATGCAGCCTGTACTGGTGAATCAAGGGTAGTCAGTTTCGTGTCATCGACAAGGCCCAGCTCGGCGATGGGCGCCGGTCGCCCGAAAAGATAGCCCTGCAATGCGCCGCATCCGGCACTGGCGAGGAAGCGCTGCTGCGCGGGCGTCTCGATTCCCTCGCCGACAACCTGCATCCCCAGAGACCGGGCAAGGCTGACCACAGAGGTCACGATCATGGGCGCTTCAGGCTTGTCATCGAGGCTGGCGATGAAGCCCCGGTCGATCTTCAGCACGTCGAATTTGAACCGGAGCAGATGCGTCAGGCTGGAATAGCCGGCGCCGAAATCATCGATCGCGAAGCGGATCCCCCGCCCCTGCAACGTCTCCATGATGGTGGCGAGGCTGTCCGGATCGCTGATGATGCTGGTCTCGGTCAATTCGAGGCAAAGCCGCCCCGGCGCGACACGATGCCGGGCCAGCGCATCCATCACGAAATCGGTGAAGCCCGGCGCCAGCACTTGCCGGCCGGTGGCATTCACCGAGATCCGGCACTCCCCGTGCGGCCCGAGTTCGGCCAATGCCCGGTCAAGCACGAAATTGCCGAGGCCGATGATCAGATCGGATTTCTCGGCGATCGGGATGAAGTCACCCGGCTGGATCACGCCACGCGACGGATGCTGCCAGCGCACAAGCGCCTCGTAGCCAGTGACCTCGCCGGACAGCGCCTGCACGATCGGCTGGTAGGCGACGAAAAGCGCCTGCGTCAGGATCGCTCCGCGCAATTCCCGCTCGAGCATCCGGCGATAGGCGATGTCGCGTTTCATATCGGGGTGATAAGTCATCGCAACGCCCCGGCCGGCAGCCTTGGCGGCATAGACGGCCAGATCAGCCATTTTCAGCAGGTCCTCGCCATCGCCGGTTTCCTGGACCGAACTCGCCGCCCCGATCGAAACGCCGATTGGCACCAGCCCTTCCATCGGAATGCGCTGCCGCAGCGATTGCTGGAGATGGTAATGGAGACGCTGGAGGGCGCCATCCCCGACGGTTTCCGGCAGGATGGCGACGAACTCGTCACCGCCGAGCCGAGCCACGAAGCCGGATGCCCCGATTTCCGTACGGAAGACCTCCGCCGCCAGTTTCAGCACCCGGTCGCCGGCCTGATGGCCGTGCTGGTCGTTGACGCTCTTGAACCCGTCGAGATCAAGCATGAGTACGGTCGTCGGCGGGAAGGCGCGGGTGGCCGGCGCCACATTCTGCAGATGGTCAAACAGCGCCCGCCGGTTCGGCAGCCCGGTCAGCGGATCGGTATGGGCAAGCGCCTCAACCTGCTTGAGTTCACCCATGAAACCGTCCCGAGCCTGGCTCCAGTAGCGGCGCAGCAGCATCAGCACGAACAGCCCGAGGGCGAGCGCGGCAGCCAGAACCGGCAGGACCAGCCCGGTGATCGTCCGGGAAATGCGTCCGCTCCGCCACCCCAGATAGGCGATGGGGTCGCCGTCGAGGCCGTCAACCGCAAGCCGGCCATTCGCATGGAGGATATCGCCGGGCTGCGCGGCAACAGGTTGCAGATGCAGGCCGAAGCTCTCGAGCGCGGCTGTCAGCGGCGCGAAATCGATCAGACCGATCATCAGCCGGCTCTGCCCCAGCAGATCGCGGGTCAAGGCGATGAAGGCGAGGTTCTCGTCCCTGGGGGGGCCGATCCGGACAAGATCCACTCGCTCGCCCTTCGGGTCGATCCGTTCGAGCGCGTGCAGCGCCTGTTCCAGCCGAGCCACCGTGCGCTCATCGGCGAGGAGGCCGGCAATGCGGCTGCCCGTCCTGCTGACCACGAAGCGCCCGGCCGCGGACGCGGCAAAGACGGCATGGCTCTGAACGTTCCGCGCCAGCCAGCCATCCGCCTCGAGGCCGGGCTGGGGCAATTGTTCGCGGAAATCGGCGGCAAGGCCGGTCAGGCTCTGGCGGACGAGTGTAGCCTCGTTCTCGAAAGCGCTGTGATCGATAAGGCGGGTGGTCCAGGCCATCAGGCCGAGCGTCGCAACCGCGATCACCATGATGATGATCGCGCCGGCATCAAGGGTGCGGACCAATGAACGGCCGTGCATGCAGGGTTCTCCAGACCAGTCCCTGCCGATTTGGCTGACCAACGCTTAAGGCGACGTTTGAAAACGTCGTTAACGCGTTTGGCTTTCGTTAGGATGCCTCAACCGAGGCCGAACCACAGGGTTGCGACCCCGAGAAAGGCAAAAAAGCCGATAATATCAGTGACCGTTGTCACGAAGGGCCCGGACGCCACCGCCGGGTCGACATCCAGGCGGTGAAGGACCAGCGGAATGACCACGCCCGCCAACCCGGCCGCCACCAGCGTGACGATGATCGCCACGCCGATCACCAGCCCGAGTTCGGCATTGCCGAACCAGAGCGCCGCGACAACACCCATGATGAGAGCGAAGGACAGGCCGTTGAACAGCCCGACCAGGATCTCACGGTTGATGATCCGGCGGACATTGTGCCCGGAAAGGGCCCGTGTCGCCAGCGCGCGCACGGCCACCGTCATCGTCTGCGTGCCGGCATTGCCGCCCTGGCTCGCCACGATCGGCATGAGTACGGCCAGCGCCACCATCTTTTCCAGTGATCCCTTGAACAGGTCGATCACGGCGGAGGCGATGATCGCCGTCAGCAGGTTCACGAAGAGCCAGGTGAAGCGCGCTCGCGCGGTGGCCATCACCGAATCGGACAGTTCCTCCCCGGAGGTGACACCGCCCATCGCGCGGATCTCGGCATCGGCCTCCTCGTCGATGATGTCGACGATGTCGTCGAAGGTCAGCACGCCGACCAGCCTTTCGGCATCGTCGACGACGGGGATCGAGACGAGATTGTAGCGCTTGAACAGATCCGCCACCTCGTGCTGGTCATCGGTGACGCGGGCCACATGGTCGGCCTCGTCCATGATCTCGTCGAGCGGCACGGGGCGCTTGGTCCGCAGCAGCCGGTTGAGCGAGACATGGCCGATGATCCGCCCCGCCGGATCGATAGCGAAGATCTCGTAGAACTCGTCCGGCAGCTCGCTCGTCTCGCGCAGATAGTCGATCATCTGCCCGACCGTCCAGAACGGCGGCACGGCGATGAAATCCGTCTGCATCAGGCGGCCGGCGGAATCCTCCGGATAGTCGAGGCTGCGCTCGAGCGCGACACGGTCCGGCGCAGGAAGGTTGGCGAGAACCTCTTCCTTGTCCTCGGGTTCGAGGTCTTCCAGGATGTAGACGGCATCATCCGAATCGAGATCGCGCACGCCCTCGGCGATCTGCTCGTTCGGGATTTCCTCGAGGATCTCCTCGCGGACCGTGTCATCGACCTCGGTCAGCGCCCGGTAGTCGAAATCCGCGCCGAGAATCGTCACGAGCCGCGGGCGATCCTCCGTCGGCAGGGCCTCGATCAGCGCACCGAGATCGGCCTCGTAGAGATCCCCGGCCAGAGCCGTCAGCGCATCGTGATCCTCCCGGCCGATCGCCTCGCGGATCGCCTCGATGAATTCGGCGAGGATCTCGCCTTCCTCGTCGCGGAAATCGCGCGGCAGGGTCGATTCGACCATGGCAGGTTCGGCAGGCGGGAGCGACACCATCTGGAACCTCCGGAAAAGCGGGCTGGATGCATCCACTTAAGGAGAGGATCGGCGTTTGGGAAGGCTCGTTCTGCCCCGGCCAAGCAAATGCCACCGGAAACGCGAAAACCCGGCCTGTCGACCGGGTTTGCAGCTTGCCTTCGCAGAAGACGGGACGGACCTTCCCGGAGAAGGAAATGGTGCGGACGAGAGGACTCGAACCTCCACGGTGTTACCCACTAGCACCTCAAGCTAGCGCGTCTACCAATTCCGCCACGACCGCACACCGGGAAAAGGGGGTTGCCCGTCTCACCGAGGCGCGCTGTCTAACAAAGCCCGCCGGGTCTGGCAAGCCCGAAAAGACCGGGCGGAACGCGCCTGCGCCCGCCACAACCGGGCCGTGCTTCAATGGATCAGAATTCCTCGTCCTGGTCGCGCATCGCGGGCCTCGGCATCGTGCGCTCCACTTCCGGCCGGCGGATCAGGCTGGTCACTTCCACCTGGATGCGCTTGCCCTGCACGATCACCTGCCCCCGGGCCACCGGGAAATCATTGGCGAGGATCTCGATCTCGTCATTCTCGTTCGAATCGAGCTCGATCACCGCGCCGCGCCCCATGCGGAGCAAGTGATGGATCGGCATCCGCGCCCGGCCGATCACGACCTCGATCTCCACCTCGACGCTATCGACCGTGTTGGTCCGTTCTTCACCCGACATCCGGAATTGCCCCCGCTGGATTGACCCTGAAGCCGGAACGTCTCAGGTTCGAACGACTCGAAACTTCGATTGACCCGGCAATTTCTGCCCATCTATGTGCCAGCTTATGGTCAACAGCCCGTTAACGCGCCCCGAATTCCGCCCGCAGGCGGCCAGCCATTCCCCGGTGGAATGGCGGCTGTCGGAAGGGCTCGTCCCCTATCCCGAGGCCGTCGCCTGGATGAAGGCCCGCGCCGCCGCCATCGCGGAGGGGACCGCGCCGGAATGCGTCTGGCTGGTGGAGCATCCCCCGCTCTATACCGCCGGCACCAGCGCGCAGGGCGCGGACCTGCTTCAGCCGCGCTTTCCCGTCTACGAAACCGGCCGCGGCGGGCAATATACCTATCACGGCCCCGGCCAGCGCGTGGCCTATGTGATGCTGGATCTGCGGGCCCGCCGGCAGGATGTGCGCGCCTTCGTTTCCGCGCTCGAGGCCTGGGTGATCGGCACGCTGGCGGAATTCTCGCTGACCGGCCTCACCGATCCGGCCCGCGTCGGCGTCTGGGTCCGGCGGCCCGACAAGGGCCCAGGCCATGAGGACAAGATCGCCGCCATCGGGATCCGCCTGCGCCGCTGGGTATCGTTCCATGGCATTTCGCTCAATGTGGAGCCCGATCTCGGCCATTTCGACGGCATCGTGCCCTGCGGCATTGCCGAGGCGCGCTATGGCGTAACCAGCCTTGTCGATCTCGGCCTGCCGGTGACGATGCCCGAAGCCGATCTCGCGCTGAAGCGCGCCTTCCGGCCGATCTTCGGGGATGTGTCATGAGCGCATCCGGCATCTCCCTCCTCCGCGGCTGGGCGCCCGGTCTGCCCGGCTGGGTCATTGCCGAGCACGGCCGCTCCTACGCCCGGGACTGGCAGTTCGGCGCCGGCTTCGAGGCCAAGGTTGCCGAGGCGATGGGCGAATGGCTCGGCCGCTACGACCCCGGGCGGGACCTCCTGCTGACCGCGATGCTCGATGGCAAGCCCGTCGGTTCGATCAGCCTCGACGGGTCCGGCCCGCATGCTGCCAAAGAGGGGGCGCGGATCCGCTTCTTCATTCTCGCCGAGGCGGCGCGCGGCCTCGGCATCGGCCGCCGTCTGATGGGCGAGATGATGGCCTTCATCGAGGAGACGGGCTTCGACCGCGTATTCCTGACAACCTTCCGCGGGCTCGATGCCGCCCGCCATCTCTACGAGGCGGAAGGCTTCCAGCTTGTCACGGAGACGCTTGATTCGAGCTGGGGCCGCCCGCTCCACGAACAGCTCTTCCTCTGGGAGAGGCCGCGGCCATAAGCGGTTTCAGCCATCCCACTCGCCGGCGCGGTTGTCGCGCGGGCGCTGGTCCGGCGAAGCCGCGCGCGGGCGGACCCCGGCCACCGGCCCGGCCGAAGGCACTGCGGCGGCGGGAACCGTCTTCGCGCCGCTGCTTTTCCAGCGCGCAAGTTCGTCGAGATAGGGTTTCGGAAAGCCATGGGCCTGCGCTGCGGCGAGAATGCCTTCGAGATAGCCGGGGCGCGGCCGCCCCGGCGCGGCATTGGCGGCCACATAGACCAGCGCCCGCTTCGCGCCATCGGCCGCAATCACCGGCTGGTTGATCTTGGCATAGAGGCCGCGATCGACCCCTTCGAACCGGTCGAGCGGGCGGAGATCGGCGAGAGCGAGGTCCCAGAGCACGCCATGGACGCTCTGGCGCGGATCGCGCACGATGCTGGCATAGCCCTCGGCCATGATAATGAAGCGATGGCGCGGCAGGCGCGCGGGCCCGATCAGGCGGGATTGCGGGGCGCGGGCCGCCATATCGGCGACGTCCATATTGGCGCCATAGGCGAAATAGAGCGGCATGGTCCCTCGGGCTGTTCTCGGCCTCAGAGGTCAGGCCAGCGCCCCGCTCCTGTCAAGCCGCCTGCCGCTTGCGGGCAGGCAGCCGGGATGTCAGTGCCAACCGCGCAGCCGGTTGCGCGAGTGCTTCAGCGCCAAAGCCGTCAGGGCCTCGGGCACATCATTCAGCTCGCGGACCAGCGCGAAGAGCAAAGCCGGCATGGAAGGGGAAGGCTCGCCGGCGAGGTGGTCGACCAGCCAGGCAAGGTCCTCGGCGCCGATGCGGCCGGCGGGAGCCTTCTGCCAGACGAGATATTCGACCATCGCCTCGACGAAATACGCCGTCCATTCGGTATCGGCATGGCCCTGGAGCATGTCCTCACGGATCATGTCTTCCGCCTGGGCCCGGCTTTCGAGGATCAGGAACGCCCGGGCATCGAGTTGCTCGGCCAGAGAAGCCGGGCATCCGGGCAACCCGACGGTTTCGATCACCGGGCTGACCGGCATACGCAGAAGCGCCGACATCGTTTTCTTCCCTGTTCGCGGGGGCGCCGGAGCGCCCCGTCCTGTGATCCCGGGTCCGGAGACCCTGTTTCGCCTGTTCGGGCTTTCGCCCTTTTTCCTGTTGTCACGGGGCGTTTTCCGCCCTCGTTGTCGTGAGAATGAGCTTTAGGTGTTGCTCAAACCTGAATCTGTGCGCTGGAACACAAATCGCGGTTTAGGTTTCACCAGCAAATGCCGTTAACGTGACGTTGCCGGCCGGGTGCCATGGGTCATTCCCTCGCTTCCCATTCCCGTGCCATGATGCGGCGAATCCATGATCAAACCACGATGGAATTGGGAAAAATGCAGCGCGATTTCATGTCCGAAGCGCGGGATTTCCTCGCGCGGACCCGGCTTGTCGATGGCCATAACGACCTGCCCTATGTGATCTGGGCGCGCGGCAGCCATGGCGATGTCCGGGCCTGGAATGCCGCCCGGCTCCACCCCGAAACCGATACCGACATTCCGCGCCTGAAGGCCGGTCTCGTCTCCACCCAGGTCCTGACAGCTTTCATCCCCACCATGGTGGAAAAGCCGATCGATGACCGGCTGGCCGTGATCGACGTCATGCTCCAGCTCGAGCAGCTCTATCCGGAAACCTTCCATCCCGTTCTCGCGCCGGATGACATGGAGGCCGCGCAGGCTGCCGGGAAAATCGGGCTGTTCAAGGCGGTGGAGGGGCTGGTCGGGGTCGAATCCCTCGGCCATCTGCGGCTGCTCCATGCCATGGGCATCCGGCTTGTCACGCTCTGCCACAACGAGACCCTGCCCTTCATCGACAGCGCGACAGACCATCCTGGCCGCCGGCCCGGCAATCGCCCGCTTTCGCCGTTCGGCGAGAGCATCATCGGGGAAATGGAACGCCTCGGCCTGATCATCGACATGGCGCATGTCTCCCCGCCCGCCCAGCATGCGGTGATGGATTGCGCGAAAGGCCCGGTCATGATCAGCCATGCGAATGCACGCGCCCTGTGCGACCACCCGCGCAATGCCCCGGATGATGTGATCCGGCGGATCGCCGAGGGGGGCGGCATCGTCATGGCCACCTTCGTGCCGGCTTTCCTCGAACAGGCGGTCTTCGAGAGCATGCAGCCGGTCATGGATGGCCTCGGCAAGGTGCGCGAGGATATCGGCGACGAGGAGTACCGCCGCCACAAGGATCGGGCCTTCCGCCGCTTCGAGGGCGATGGCATCGACGCGCTCATCCGCCATCTCGAGCATATCCGCAATGTCGGCGGGGCGGATTGCCTCGGGATCGGCTCGGATTTCTATGGCGGGCCAAACCCGCCCGGCCTTGAGGATGCCGCCACCTTCCCGGCCCTCTTCGCCCGGTTGATGCAGCGCGGCTGGTCAACAGGCGATATGGAAAAACTGGCTGGCGGAAATTTCGAGCGGCTCTGGCGGCAGGTCTACCGCGAAAAGCCGGCAATGGCCTGATCGCGGGCGGTCAACTGCGCGGCAGGCAGGCCTTCAGCGCCTGGACATGGCTGGCGAGCCCGCCATTGGCCTCGTTGTCCTCGCGGCCATGCAGCGTCTCGAACCGCGCGATCTCGGCCTCGGTCAGGCGGCGCTTCTCGTCGCGATCGCCGAGCGGGTTGAGCGCGCTGAGATAGGCACAGCTCGCAACATGGAGCGGCAGCGCGTTCCGCTGGCTGAAGGTGCAGATCTGCCGGATCAGCGAAACCGGCAGCACATCGCGCCGCCCATGCAGCAGCAGCCCGATCCCGACCATGGTGACGCTGGCGCCAGCCTCGCCTTTCAGCACCTGCGCCCGGGCCCTGTCGAGCGCCTGGGCTGGTTCCATCCCGGCATCGATCGCTGCCGTTGCAGGTTCGGCATAGCGGTCGAGCAACTGGCCGAGCCTGCCGATCAGCGCCGCACAATCCTGCCCCTGCGCGAAGCCGGCCTGCGGGGCCAACAACAGCAGGAAGCCGACGAGGCTAGCCTTGAAGCGCCAGGAGAAGCGCCGCAGCCGCCCGGAAATCGGCGAGCCGGGCCGCCCGGCGATGGGCAGCTTCCTCATCAGCCCCCCAGAGATCCAATTCGAAATCGGCATCGACCTCTCCCGCATCGTATCCGGCATCGGCGGTCAGGGCCCCGTCCGCCACGGCAAGCGCGATCAGAGCGGAGCCGGAAACCGAGGTCAAGACATGGAGCGCTGCCAGCGCCGCTGCCGGTCCATGCCGGAGGATGCCCGGATGCAGGGCTTCGATGGCCGCAGGGTTCTGCGCGACATGCGTGATCCCCTCCGCAAGCAGGAACCGCGCGCCAT
Source organism: Rhabdaerophilum sp. SD176 (assembly GCF_030143245.1). Taxonomy (GTDB): domain Bacteria; phylum Pseudomonadota; class Alphaproteobacteria; order Rhizobiales; family Beijerinckiaceae; genus Rhabdaerophilum. Next base: position 485,502 of record NZ_JARJNS010000001.1, read on the forward strand.
AGCGCAGCTGCGCATGGGCGAGCACAGGGTCCCAATGCCGCGCCTGCAGGGCCACCAGCTTTTCCGGCTCGCCGGCGCGGTAGCAGACGAGATCTGTCCCGGCATAAGCGAGGATATCCGCGACCACCGCCTCGCGGGCTTCGGCCACATGGTCAATGGCGGCATGGGCGATCCGCGTCACCGGCATCGTGGCGGGGTTGATCTCCTCGTCCTGCGCGGCCCATTCGGCGGCGAGCTGGGAGGCCGCCGCCTCGGTCTCGAGCGCGAGCGGACGCTTCAGCTTCGTGCGCGCCGGTTTTCCGTCGAGCAGGAGGCGGAACCCCTCCGGTGACGGCTCGATCGAGACCTCGCTGTAGAAACGCTTCGGCCGTTGCGGCTTCAGCGCCGCGCGCGCGATCCGCACGGGATCAAGCCGGGCCGGATCCTCGCCATCGCCGAACCAGTCTTCGGAAAATCTGTTGCTCATGTCGCGGAGATAGGATGCCGGAACGGGCCTGTCACCCCGGAAGGCGGAGAATCCGGGCAAGATCATCATAATCCTGCGCAATCACCTCGGCGCCGGCCTCGCGCAGCGCCTCGACAGGCTGGAACCCCCAGGCCACGCCGATCGCCCGCGCGCCGGCCGCCCGGGCCATCTGCATGTCGAAGACGGAATCGCCGATCATCACCGTCTCTTCCGGCGGAATGCCGGTTGCGGCGGAAGCCTGCAGGATCATGCCGGGATGCGGCTTCGAGGGCGCGTCATCGGCCGTCTGGATGGTGGCCATGAGATCATGCCAGCCATGGGCATCGAGCAGGGCCGCCACGCCCCGCCGCGACTTGCCGGTGGCGATGCCCAGCCGGAAGCGTGGATCGGCGCCGGCTTCGGCCAGCAGGCTGGCTGCGCCGGGATAAAGCGGTTCGCCGATCGTCGCTGCCTTGCGCAAGGCATGGAACACCTCGCGATAGGCCGCAACCAGCGCGTCGACGGGGCCCTCCGGCCCGGCAAGAACCGTAAAGGCTTCGTGCAGCGAAAGCCCGACAATGGAAAGCCCGCGCTCCCGGGAGGGCGCGGGCAGGCCGACGGCCGCGAAGGTCTGGGCCTGGGCGGTCAGGATGATCGCTTCGGAATTGACGAGCGTGCCGTCGACGTCGAACAGGAGGAGCTGGGTCACGCGCCCCGGATACACGAGCGCATGAAGTCGCGATATGGCCCGCTGCGCTTTTCCAGTTTTTTCGAATCCGCCTCGCGCCGGCAGGCCAGTGCCTTGGCATAGCGGGGATTGGCCTTGGCGACACAATCCTCGATGCCGGTGCGGCGCTCATCTTCGGTCAGGCGCTCGTTCTTCAGGCCCTCGCGGCAGGTCTTGCGCGCTTCCTTCACGGCGGTGCGATCGGCACCGCGCATCTCGCGGATGCGGTTGCGCTCGGCTTCGCTCAGCTGGGGGCCGGTGCCGGCACCACGCGTCTCGGCCATGCATTTGCGCATCGCCTCGCGGCGGTCCTGCCCACGGAGATCCGAACCCACCTGGTTGCGGCAGGCCTCGCGGGCGGCGCGCCCATCCATGCGCGAACTGTCCGGCGCCGGGCTCGTTCCCGGCTGGGCGGGCGCCGGAGCTGGAGCCGGCGCAGGAGCCGGCGCCGTCTGGGCGACAGCCAGCCCGATGGCGAGGATCAGGGCACCCGCCCCGATGGCGGCGCGTTGCAGGATCAGCTGAAGGTTCATGGCAGGCTCCTTGTGTCTTCCCTGCACAAGGTCTAGGCGAGTCGACCTGCCCGCGAAATGACCGGAACCTGAACTCTTCGTAATGTGCGGAAAGCCTACTTTTCGGGTGCCTCTTCGATCGGATCGTAATGGCTGGCATCGAAGCCGAGCAGGTTCCAGCTCTGCTGCATATGCGGCGGCAGGGGCGCGGAGACATCGATGATCCGCCCGTCGCGCGGATGCGGGAACTGGATCCGCCGCGCCAGCAGATGCAGGCGGTTCTGCAGCCCGCCCGGCAGGTGCCAGTTCTCCTTGTCGAAATATTTCGGATCCCCGACAATGGGATGCCCGATCTCCGCCGCATGCACGCGCAGCTGGTGCATGCGCCCGGTCACCGGCTTCAGCGAAAGCCAGGTCAGCTTCTGCCCCGCCGTATCCACCACGGCGTAATAGGTGAGCGCATGGTCGGCCCCCTCGTCGCCATGCTTGGCGATCTGCATCTTCTGGTCGCCGCGCTCATCCGTACCCTTGGCGAGCCAGGTCGAGACGCGGCCCTGCCGCACGCGCGGCACGCCCGGAACCAGCGCCCAGTAGATCTTCCGCGCCGAACGCGAGCGGAAAGTCTTGGCCAAAGTTGCCGCGGCCAGCCTGGACTTCGCGACGATCAGGCAACCGGCCGTATCCTTGTCGAGGCGGTGGACAAGGCGCGGCTTCACGCCGTCCTTGTCACGCAAGGCCTCGAGCAGCCCGTCGACATGCCGCGTCATGCCCGAGCCGCCCTGCACGGCAAGGCCATGCGGCTTGTTGAGGACCATCAGGTCCTTGTCCTCGTAGAGCGTGATGGATTTCAGGAAGGCCGCATCATCGCTGATCTTCCCGCCACGCCGAACCGGCATCGCGCTCTCGGCCTCGGCCCGCGCGGCCTGCGGGCCAGCAGCCTTGCGCGCCGGCGCGCCGACCTCGCGGATGCCGGGCTGCGGCACGGCAGCCTCCACCCGCTCCAGCGGCGGAATGCGGATCACCTGCCCCGGCTCGATCCGCGTCTCGGCCTTGGCGCGTGCGCCGCTGACGCGCACCTGCCCGGTGCGCAGCAGCTTGTTGAGATGGCCGAACGCCAGATCGGGATAATGGGTCTTGAACCAGCGATCGAGCCGCATGCCCGCTTCGTCCGGCCTGACCTCGCGCGTCGTGACGCCGCTCATGCTCAATCCTATCGTGTCAGGAGGCCGCCGAGCCAGAGGCCGGCCGCAAGGGCGGCGATCGAGCCGCCGACAGAAACCGCGACATAGACCCCTGCAAGGGTCGCCTCGCCCCGGTTCCACAGGGTGACGGCATCCAGCGAGAAAGCCGAGAAGGTGGTGAAGCCGCCGAGAATGCCGGTCATCAGGAAGATGCGCATATCATGCCCGCCCGCAGGCAGGACCACCAGCAGCCGCGCCAGCACGCCCATCACCAGCCCGCCGGCGAGATTCACCGCCAGCGTGCCGGCCGGGAAACCCGGTCCGAACGCGCGCAAGGCTGCCAGCCCGACGAGCCACCGCCCGACCGACCCCAGCCCGCCGCCCAGAAAAACCAGCAATGCCGTCTGCATGCCCCCTTTTGAACCAAGGGGGGGCAAGGCGCAAGGGCAGGCCAGCCGGGCCGGCCCCATGCCCTTCCGCGCCCGGCTGCAAGATCGTTGCAGGCCACCATCAGCCCTTATTCATGTCATGAGCATAAGATTCGCGCTTGCCGAAGGGACCGAAAGGTCCGAGCCTCGGTGCCGGCCGCTGACAAGGGCTGTCCGGCCTTTCCCCTCGATCCCCGGAGGATCTCCATGTCCCGCAACCTGACTTCCCGTTCAACCCTGTCGCGTCGGCTTGTCCTCGCCGGTGCCACCGCCGCAGCCGCCTTCCCGGCCATGGCCGCCAGCCCCGCCGCGCCGGCCACGCCGATCGCCCGCCTCTGGGCGGAAGCCGAATCGCTCAAGCTGGGCCTTTTGCGCCATCGCGGCGCGATCGCCGATGCGGCTGCCAGCGGGGGCATTCCCGGCTGGATGCGCCTCGGCGGCGAGGCCAACCGCATGGCCGAAGCCCGCTATGGCAAGCTGGTCGCCATCCTCAACAGCCGCGCGGAATCGCAGGGTGACATCGCCATTCTCGCCCGCGTGGCGCAGGATGACGATATCCTCGCCGGCCCGCGTGCCTGGGCCAGCGAGCGGCTCGCCGCCGCCAGCGCCGCCCTCGCTGCCTGAGGCCGTTCGCACAGGCACATCAAGGGCATGCCCGGTCCGCCGGGCATGCCGATCAGCGCTGCCCCGCCGGCAGGACCCGGCTCACCGCGACCATGCCCAGCCCGGCCGCGAACAGGATGACGGCAATGCCGAGCCCGTTGGCCAGAACCGGCCCATAGCCCAGTCGTCCGACATCCAGGAACGGATAGGGATACCAGCCATCCGCAGCACCCCGGACCAGGGCGTAAACGAAATAGCCGGCGGGATAGAGCAGCCAGCGTAAGGAATCGCGCCAGACAAGCGCGGCTTTCGGCGCAAACAGCGCCCAATAGGCAACGAAGAGCAGCGGAACCGCTGTATGCACACCCTGATCGGCCCAGAAATGCAGGCCGGCCGGCGCCCATAGATCAGACAGCAGCAGGTGATAGACGAGCCCCACCAGCCCGATCTGCAAGGCGAGGCCAGCCAGTGCCCGGCCCGGCTCCGGCCAGAAGGCGGGCCAGGGGCCGATAAGGCGAGCAAGGCAGCAGGCCGTGACCAGCAGGTTGGTCAGGATCGTGTAGAAACCGAGAAACACCCAAAGCGCATGGCCGGCATGGCCGCCTTTCGCCGCCACAAGGCCGAGAAGCATATGCCCCTGTCCCGCAAGTGAGAGCAGGGCGATGGCCGCGATAAACCCGGCCAGCCCGCGTTCCGCGCTCATTCGCGCCCGCTCCGCTCGCGGCGCAGCTTCTCCCAGAATTCCAGCCGCTTGCGGATCTCGCGCTCGAAACCCCGTTCCGGCGGATCGTAGAAAAGCTGCCGGCCGAGTGCAGGCGGCCAGTAATCCTGCCCGGAAAAGGCATGCGGGGCATCATGGTCATAGGCATAGTCGGCGCCGTAACCCTCCTCTTTCATCAGCCGCGTCGGGGCGTTGAGGATGGTCTTGGGCGGAGCGAGCGAGCCCGCACGCTTCGCCGTGGCAAGGGCGCCCTTGTACGCGGTATAGGCCGCGTTCGATTTCGGCGCCGTGGCGAGATAGATCACGGCATTGGCCAGCGCCAGCTCGCCTTCAGGCGAGCCGAGCTGCTCATAGGCCTCGGCGGCGGCGCGCGCATGGATGAGCGCCTGCGGATCAGCAAGGCCGATATCCTCCACCGCCATCCGCACCAGCCGTCGGGCGAGGAAACGCGGATCCTCGCCGGCATCGCACATGCGGCAGAAGTAATAGAGCGCGGCATCGGGGTCGGAGCCGCGCACGCATTTATGCAAGGCCGAGATGAGGTTGTAATGCCCGTCCTCGCTCTTGTCATAGACGGGCGCGCGGCGCTGGATCACCGAGGCGAGACCGGCCTCGTCGAAGACCTCGCCTTCGCCGGCCGCGCGCCAGACCTCCTCGGCAAGGGTCAGCGCCGCCCGCCCGTCGCCATCGGCGAAGCGCGCCAAAGCCAGACGTGCCGCCTCGTCCAGCGGCAGGGGGCGGGCTTCCTGCTTTTGAGCCCGGTCGAGCAGGCGAAGGATCGCGGCCTCGTCGAGCGGCCGGAAGGTCAGCACCCGCGCGCGGGAGAGCAGGGCTGCGTTGAGTGCGAAGGAGGGATTTTCCGTCGTGGCCCCGATCAGCACCACGGTGCCGTCTTCCATCACGGGGAGGAAACTGTCCTGCTGGGCGCGGTTGAACCGGTGGATCTCGTCGACGAAGAGCAGCGTCCCCTGCCCCATTTTCTGCCGCAGCCGGGCTGCCTCGAACACCTTCTTGAGATCGGCCACGCCGGAAAAGATGGCCGAGATCTGCTCGAAGATCAGATCCGTCTCATGGGCCAGAAGCCGCGCCACCGTGGTCTTGCCGGTGCCCGGCGGCCCCCAGAGCACCAGCGAGCCGAGGCTCCGCGCCTCGACCACCCGGCGCAGCGCCCCGCCCGGCCCGGTCAGGTGTTCCTGCCCGACAAGATCGCTCAACACGGCCGGCCGCATCCGGTCGGCCAGCGGGCGATGCGGTTCGGCCGGCGGGCGATGCGGTTCGGCCGGCGCGACCACGTTTCAGCCGCCGAAGGCCGTGCTGAAAGTCTGGCCGCCGCGGTTGAAGGTGATCCGCCAGAGATAGCTCCGGCCGCGCGTCGCCCGATCCATCGCCCCGGTATCCTCGATGCGCTGGCCATTGAGCGTGAGGATGACATCCCCCTTCCGGAAACCGACCTGCTCCGCGCTCGAACCCGGTTCGACTTCGCTGATCGCAACGCCGGAATCGATGCCGCTGATCGAGAATTCCTCCTTCACCGCCGGCGAGATATTCACCACGGTCGCGCCCTGGAAAGGCGAGTTGGACTTGATCAGCGTGGCATTGCGCGCCGGAATTTCCGGCGCCGGCACCAGCCGCAAAGTGAGATCCTGCTTGCGCCCGCCACGCAGCACAGTCAGGCGCATCGTTCCGCCCAAGGCCTTGGTGGCGAAGCGGAACCCGAACGCATCCGGATCATCGATCTCCACCCCATCCACGGCCTGGATGACATCCAGCCGCTTGAGGCCGGCCTGGTCTGCCGGCGAGCCGGTGGTCACGCCTGAAACCAGCGCCCCGACCGGTCGCGGCAGCGAAAGCGTTTCCGCCAGTTCGCTCGTGATCACCTGCAGCGAGGCGCCCAGCCAGGGCCGCCGCACCACGCCGCCGCCACTTCGGGCACTGTCGAGCACCGAGCGCACCATATTGGCGGGAATGGCGAAGCCGATCCCGTGGCTGCCGCCGGATTTCGAATAGATCGCCGTGTTGATGCCGATCACCCGGCCCTGCATATCGACCAGCGCGCCGCCCGAATTCCCGGGATTGATCGCCGCGTCGGTCTGGATGAAGAACTGGTAGTCACTGATCCCGACCTGCGTGCGCGCCAGCGCCGAGACGATGCCCTGCGTCACGGTCTGCCCGACGCCGAACGGATTGCCGATGGCCAGCACGAAATCACCGACTTCCAGCGCCTCGGAATCTCCCAGTTCCAGCGCCGGGAAGGTGCCTCCACCCTTGATCTGCAGCACGGCGAGATCGGTCTTTGGATCGCGCAGCTTGATCTCGGCCTCGAATTCGCGCCGGTCCGGCAGCGCGACCTTGATCTCTGTCATCCCCTCGATGACATGGTGGTTCGTCACCACCATCCCGTCGCGGCCGAGGATCACGCCGGAGCCGACGGATTGCCGCGCCCGGTCCGGCTGGGCGAGCCCGCCGAAGAAGCGCTCGAAGAACGGATCGCCCTCGAACGGATTGCGCGCACGGTTCTGTTTCTGCGAAGCATAGATGTTGACAACGGCCGGGGCCGCCGAACGGACGATCGGCGCGAAGGACAAGGTAACCTCTGCCCGATTCACCGGCGGCCGGACCTCGCGCGGCGCCTGCGCCAGCACCGGCGCGACCAGCCCCACGAGCGACATGAGAAGCCCCAGAACCAGTCCCCTGTGACACGTTCTTGCCGACATCATGTGGAACTCCCGGAATCCATTCGGTTTCGCCTAACCGTGCCGGAAACGATTCGCCAGCCCGGATCGCGGCGCGCCCCCGGAAACCACAGGGTCGGCCACGAATTCTGCGGTCCACAGCAAATAGGGATCGATGGCGATGGAAAAAAGGCGGCACCCGGCAAAGCTGCCCCGGGCGGGCCTGTCCGCAACAAAAAAGGCGGCCCTGAGGCCGCCTTGATGGTCTGGACGGGCATGCGCCGGTCAGGCGGCAGCCGGCGCCGATTCGGCCGCAACAGCGGCACGGGCCTTGTCGGCCGAACCCTTGGCGTCGATGTCGCGATCGACGAACTCGATCACCGCCATCGGGGCTGCATCGCCGAAGCGGAAGCCGGCCTTCATGATGCGGAGATAGCCGCCATTGCGCGAGGCATAGCGCTTGGCAATGACGTCGAACAGCTTGCGCACCACGGTCTCGTCGCGAAGCTGCGCGATGGCCTGGCGGCGGGCATGCAGGTCGCCCCGCTTGCCGAGCGTGACCAGCTTTTCCACGATCGGGCGAATATCCTTCGCCTTCGGCAGCGTGGTCGTGATCTGCTCATGGGTGATCAGCGACTGGGCGAGGTTCATGAACATCGCCTTGCGGTGGCTGGACGTGCGGCCGAAACGACGGCCACGGAAACCGTGATGCATATTGGCTCTCCATCATTCTGACGACCGCCGTGCCACGGTACGGCCGCCCTGCTTTTGGGTCAGCGCCCCCGGTTTTCCCCGGAGGCGACCGCCTCAGTAATGCTCTTCGAAGCGCTTCGCGAGATCTTCGATATTTTCCGGCGGCCAGCCCTGCACTTCCATACCGAGATGCAGGCCCATCTGCGCCAGGACTTCCTTGATTTCGTTGAGCGACTTGCGGCCGAAATTCGGCGTGCGCAGCATCTCGCTCTCGGTCTTCTGGATCAGGTCGCCGATATAGACGATGTTGTCGTTCTTCAGGCAATTCGCCGAACGGACCGACAATTCGAGTTCGTCCACCTTCTTGAGCAAGGCCGGGTTGAAGGCGAGATCGGGGATCGCGGCCTGCGTTTCCGGCTTCTTCGGCTCTTCGAAGTTCAGGAAGATCTCGAGCTGGTCCTGCATGATGCGGGCCGAATAGGCCAGCGCATCTTCCGGGGTCACCGAGCCATCGGTCTCGATGGTCATGGTCAGCTTGTCATAATCGAGGATCTGGCCCGAACGGGTATTCTCGATGCGGTAGGAAACCTTGCGGACCGGCGAGAACAGGCTGTCGACCGGGATCAGGCCGATCGCAGCGTCTTCCGCGCGGTTACGCTCGGCCGGGACATAGCCCTTGCCGGTCGAGACGTGGAATTCGATGCGGATCTCCGCGCCGTCATCCAGCGTGCAGAGTTCGAGTTCCGGGTTCAGGACCTGGATGTCACCGGTCACCTGGATGTCACCTGCCGTGACAATGCCCGGGCCCTGCTTGCGGAGCAGCAGGCGCTTCGAACCCTCGCCCTGCATCTTCAGGGCAATGTCCTTCACGTTCAGCACGATGTCGATCACGTCCTCGCGGACGCCGGCAATCGACGAGAATTCATGCAAAACGCCATCAATATGGATGGCCGTCACCGCAGCGCCCTGAAGCGATGAGAGCAGGATGCGGCGCAGCGAATTGCCGAGCGTCATGCCGAAACCGCGCTCGAGCGGTTCCGCCACAATGGTCGCGACACGCGACGGATCATCGCCCGGCGAAACTTCGAGCTTCGACGGCTTGATGAGGTCCTGCCAATTCTTCTGGATCACGGTGCTTTATCCCTGAAACGGCAAAGGGCCCCGCAACCATTGCGGCGCCCGTGGAGCGGAGCGTGGGAGGTCAGACGCGGCGGCGCTTGCGCGGGCGGCAGCCATTATGCGGGATCGGCGTCACGTCGCGGATGGACGTGACCGTGAAACCCGCCGCCTGCAGAGCACGAAGTGCCGATTCACGGCCCGAACCCGGACCGGAAACCTCGACCTCGAGGGTCCGCATGCCATGCTCGGAAGCCTTGCGGGCCGCATCTTCCGCAGCCACCTGCGCGGCATAGGGCGTCGACTTCTTGGAGCCCTTGAAGCCCATCGTGCCGGCGGACGACCACGAGATCGCGTTGCCCTGGGCATCCGTGATCGTGATCATCGTGTTGTTGAACGAGGCATTCACATGCGCGATGCCCGAAACAATGTTCTTGCGCTCGCGGCGGCGAATACGTTGCGCTTCCTTGGCCATAATGCTCTCGAGCCTTCGTGTCTGAATTCGGGGCGCGGCAGAAAGGCGCCGCGCGAAACCTTACTTCTTCTTGCCGGCGATCGGCTTCGCCTTGCCCTTGCGGGTCCGGGCGTTGGTGTGGGTACGCTGGCCGCGGACCGGCAGGCCCCGGCGATGGCGCAGGCCACGATAGCAGCCGAGATCCATCAGCCGCTTGATGTTCATCGCCACTTCACGACGAAGATCACCTTCGACGAGGTAATCCCGGTCGATCACTTCGCGGATCTGCAGGACTTCCTGGTCGGTCAACTGGTTGACGCGACGCTCGAGCGGAATGCCGACCTTGGTGCAGATCTCAACCGCATTCACCGGCCCGATGCCATGGATGTAGCGCAGCGCGATGCAAACGCGCTTCGACGTCGGAATGTTCACGCCCGCGATACGAGCCACGTCACTTCTCCTTAACTGGCGACACAGAAACTGTGCCTGCGGCTTTCGCGCCAGAACGGCTCGACAACCAGCCTAAAAATCCGTCTTCCGACGGCGCGTCCAACCCAGGCCCAGGGAGCCTGCAATCGGAAAAGACAAAAACGCGCGAGTTGCCCCGCGCGAACGGCCTCGTCGGTAAGGGCTTGCGGATAGACGACATCCGCCGCCGCCGTCAAGCCCTAAACGACTCTCCGGCGCGCTTTTTCCGCCCCGGAAAGCTGCCCTGCCCCGGGGTTCAGCCCCCGAGAACCTTGTCCATCGCGGCGGCCACGGCCTCGATCGGCTGCATGCCGTCGATCACCGTCAGCTGGCCCTTTGCCGCATAGAACGGCGTCACCGCCGCCGTATCCCGGTTATAGGCTTCCAGCCGCGTCTTGAAGACGTCCGGATCGTCATCCTTGCGGACAGGCTGCCCGGCGGCCTTCGCCTCGTCGGCCCGCTTGATGATCCGGCCTACAAGGGCGTTCTGGTCCACCTTCAGCTCGATCACGGCATCCAGCTTGAGCTTCTGCTCGGCCAGCATGGTGTCGAGCGCCTCGGCCTGCTTCACCGTCCGCGGGAAGCCATCGAGGATAAAGCCCTTTGCGGCATCCGGCTCGGCGATCCGGTCGCGGATGATACCGACGACGATTTCGTCCGAGACCAGGCCCCCCGATTCCATGACAGCCTTGGCCTGCAGCCCGACCGGCGTACCGGCGGCGACTGCCGCGCGCAGCATGTCGCCCGTCGAGAGCTGCACGATGCCGTAACGGGTGACCAGCCGCTGCGCCTGCGTTCCCTTGCCCGCGCCGGGCGGACCCAGCAGAATCAATCTCATCAGCGTTTGCTCCCCCGCAATTTGGCCTTCTTCACGAGGCCCTCGTATTGGTGCGCCAGCAGATAGCCGTGCACCTGGGCCACTGTATCCATTGTCACCGAAACCACGATGAGAATGGACGTGCCTCCGAAGTAGAACGGAAGCGAGGCCGCGGAAATGAGAAATTCGGGTAAGAGACAGATCACGGTGAGGTAGGCCGCACCGATCACGGTGATGCGCGACAGCACGTGGTCGATATAGGACGCGGTCTTCTCGCCCGGGCGGATGCCGGGAATGAAGCCGCCATGCTTCTTCAGGTTATCGGCCGTCTCGGTCGGATTGAACACGATCGCCGTGTAGAAGAAAGCGAAGAAGATGATCAGCGCGGCGTAGAGCGCCATGTAGAGTGGCCGGCCATGCCCGAGATAGGTGTTCATCGTCTGGAGCCATTCCGGCCCGCCTGCCTGCGCGAAACTGGCAAAGGTCGTCGGCATGAGCAGCAGCGACGAGGCGAAGATCGGCGGGATCACCCCGGCCGTATTCAGCTTGAGCGGGAGGAACGAGGTCTGGCCCTCGAACACCTTGTTGCCCATCTGCCGCTTCGGATAGTTGATCAGCAGCCGACGCTGCGCACGCTCCATGAAGACGATGAAATAGATCACCACGACCGCCATCAGCAGCACGCCGAGGATCAGCCCGGTCGACAGGGCACCCTGGCGGCCGAGTTCGAGCGTGCCGGCCAGCGCGGAAGGCAATTCGGCCACGATCCCCGCGAAGATGATCAGCGAGGTGCCGTTGCCGATCCCGCGGCTGGTGATCTGCTCGCCCAGCCACATCAGGAACAGCGTGCCGCCGGTCAGCGTCACCACGGTCGAGAGCACGAAGAACGGGCCGGGATTCTGCACGATCGAGCCGGAACTCTGCAGGCCGACCGCAATGCCCCAGGCCTGGAACAAGGCCAGGACCACCGTCAGGTAGCGCGTGTACTGGTTGATCTGCCGCCGCCCGGATTCACCCTCCTTCTTGAGGGCCTCGAGCGTCGGCGACACCGTCGTCATCAGCTGGATGATGATCGAGGCGGAGATATAGGGCATGATGTTCAGCGCGAAGATCGCGAGACGCCCCACGGCACCGCCGGAAAACATGTTGAACAGGCCGAGCACGCCCGCCTGCTGCTGCTTGAAGACATCCGCCAGCGCTTCCGGGTTGATGCCGGGCAGCGGAATATAGGTGCCGAGGCGGTAGACGAGCAGCGCGCCCAGGGTGAACCAGATCCGCTTCTTGAGCTCCTCCGCCTTGGCGAGCGCGCCAAAGTTAAGATTCGCTGCAAGCTGTTCTGCTGCCGATGCCATCGATGAACCCTTGTCCCCGTCCCGGACGACGCGGCTCCCCGGCGGGAGGCGCCAGCCTGTCGGAACGATCAGCGGCCTGCCGCCGGACAATGAGGGCGCAATCGGGCGCTGCGCTCAAGAACCGGCGAAAGAGCTGTCGTTCTTCCGTCGAAATTGATCGTCCCGCGCGACGGGGAAACCCATCCCCGCAACCGGAACGTTGCACACATAAGAACGACGCCGGGGAAAGTCACCCCGGCGCCGGTGTTTTTTGGATCAGGCGGTCTCGCCGGCGAGCAGCTTCACCGAGCCGCCGGCCTTCTCGATCGCGGCAACCGCGCTCTTCGAGGCACGGAATACCTCGAAGGCCAGCTTCGCCTTGAGTTCTCCGACGCCGAGGATCTTCACCCCGTCGCGCGGCTTCGAGCAGATCCCTGCCGCCACCAGCGACTCGATCGTGACCGTGGTACCCTTGTCGAGCTTGCCGGCATCGACAGCTTCCTGGATCCGGCCGAGATTGACCTCGTTGAGATCGATCGCGCCGATATTGTTGAAGCCGCGCTTCGGCAGGCGACGATGCAGCGGCATCTGGCCGCCCTCGAAGCCCTTGATCGCGACGCCGGTGCGGGCCTTCTGGCCCTTCACGCCGCGGCCGGCGGTCTTGCCCTTGCCCGAGCCGATACCGCGGCCTACGCGCATGCGCTTCTTGGTTGCGCCTTCATTGTCCCGAAGATCAGTGAGTTTCATCGGATTGCCCTCACCCTTCGATGATGCGGACCATATGCGCGACCTTCGCGATCATCCCCCGGGTGGAGGGATTGTCGGGAAGGGTCGAGCGGCGGCCGATCTTGTTCAACTTGAGGCCGATCAACGTGGCGCGCTGATCCTTCGGACGACGGATCGGGCTGCCATATTGTTCGACGGTGATGGTCTTCTGCGTGGTGTTGGCCATTCAACCCTCCTCACGCTTCAGCCGCTTCGCCACCATCGACATCGCGACGGCGGGATTGCAGCACGGAGACCTTGAGGCCGCGGCGAGCCGCGACGGAACGCGGGCTGTCTTCGGCCTTGAGGGCGTCGAACGTGGCGCGGACCATGTTGTACGGGTTGGACGAGCCGAGCGACTTCGCAACGACGTCATGCATGCCGAGGCATTCGAAGACGGCGCGCATCGGGCCGCCGGCAATGATGCCGGTACCGGCCGGAGCCGCGCGCAGCAGGACCTTGCCGGCGCCGTGGCGGCCCGGAACGTCATGATGCAGGGTGCGGCCGTCGCGCAGCGGCACGCGGATGAGCGCGCGCTTGGCGCTTTCCGTGGCCTTGCGGATCGCTTCCGGCACTTCACGGGCCTTGCCGTGGCCGAAGCCGACGCGGCCCTTCTGGTCGCCGACAACCACGAGCGCGGCAAACGCCATGCGGCGGCCACCCTTCACGGTCTTCGCGACGCGGTTGATATGGACGAGGCGATCAACGAACTCGCTGTCGCGCTCTTCGCGGTCCCGGTTCCGCTCGCGTCCGCCTTCGCGGCCGCGGCCACCGCCGCCTTCACGTTCTGCTGCCATCTCTTCTTTCCTTACTGGCGCGGCCATCCGGAGGGACAGCCGCTCGCTTGGTGCGGCCGGCGCGGCATGCGCCGGCTGCAGGAGCCTCGATCAGAAATCGAGGCCGGCTTCACGCGCGCCATCGGCCAGAGCCTTGACGCGACCGTGATAGATGTATTCGCCGCGATCGAAAACGACGCGGGTCACGCCGGCCGCGAGCGCACGCTCGGCCACCAGCTTGCCGACAACCTTGGCGGCCTCGACATCGGCGCCGGTTTTCAGCTTGCCCTTGAGATCCTTCTCGATGGTCGAGGCGGCCACCAGGGTGACGCCATTCGCATCGTCGATGATCTGGGCATAGATCTGCTTGGAGGAGCGGAAGACAGACAGGCGGGGACGCCCGTTCGCAGCCGCCCGCACCTGCTTGCGAACACGCGCCTTGCGGCGTTCGGTAGTGGTGAGATGTGCCATGACCTGGGTCCTGCCTTACTTCTTCTTGCCTTCCTTGCGGAAGATAAATTCGCCCTCGTACTTGACGCCCTTGCCCTTGAAGGGTTCGGGGCCGCGATACTGGCGAATTTCCGCCGCAACCTGGCCAACCTGCTGCCGGTCAATGCCCGAAACGACGATTTCCGTCGGCTTCGGGGTCACGATCGCGATCCCCGCGGGGATCGGATAGAGGACCGGATGGCTGTAGCCAAGCGACAGGTTGAGGTTCTTGCCCTCGACCGCCGCCTTGTAGCCGACGCCGGTGATCTCGAGCTTCTTCTCGAAGCCCTTGGTCACGCCGACGACCAGGTTGTTGATCCGGGCGCGGCTGGTGCCCCAGAGCGCGCGGGCGCGCTTGGTTTCCGTCCGCGGATCAACGGTGATGACATTGCCTTCGAGCTTCACGGACACATCATCCGGAACCACGAAGCTGAGTTCGCCCTTCGGACCCTTGACCGAGACCTTCTGGCCTTCAACCCTGGGTGTAGCGCCGGTCGGGATATCGACCGGCTTCTTGCCGACTTTCGACATGGAAACCTCCTTTTCCCGACTGATCAGAAGACAGTGCAGAGCACTTCGCCGCCGACATTCTGGTCGCGCGCATCATGATCGGCCATCACGCCACGCGGCGTGGAGATGATCGTGATGCCGAGGCCATTGGCCACGCGCGGCATGGTGTCGACGGAAGAATAGACGCGGCGGCCCGGCTTCGAGACACGCCGGATCTCGCGGATCGCCGGCTGGCCTTCGAAATACTTGAGCTCGATGTCGAACTCGGTGCGGCCGTTTTCGAACTGCGTTTCCGAATAGCCACGGATGTAGCCTTCGGACTTGAGCACCTCGAGAACGCGGGCACGCATCTTCGAACCCGGCGTCGAGACGCGGGTCTTCTTGCGCATCTGGGCGTTGCGGATGCGGGTGAGCATATCGCCGATAGGATCGATCATGGACATGATGTCTCCCCCTTACCAGCTGGATTTCACGAGGCCCGGAACGAGCCCCTTGTTGCCGAGTTCACGAAGCGCGATACGGCTCATCTTGAACTTGCGATAGACCGCCCGGGGACGCCCCGAAACCTCGCAGCGGAGGCGGAAGCGGACTTCGGCCGAGTTGCGCGGCATCTGCGCCAGCTTCAGCGTGGCGTTGAGGCGCTCATCGAGCGGCAGGTCCTTGTTCTGGGTGATCGCCTTCAGGGCCGCACGCTTGCCAGCAAACTGCTTGGCGAGCTTCTGACGGCGCCTGTTCTTTTCGATCATGCCTTTTTTGGCCATGAGATAACTCCTGGTTTCCGCGTCTAAGCCGGGGCTTACTGCCGGAACGGGAAGTTGAACAACTTGAGGAGCGCGCGGGCTTCCTCGTCGGTTTTCGCTGTGGTGCAGACGATCACGTCCATCCCCCAGATCTGATCAACCTTGTCGTAGTTGATTTCCGGGAAAATGATGTGTTCCTTGATGCCCATGGCGTAGTTGCCGCGCCCGTCGAAGGACTTGCCGTTGAGGCCGCGGAAGTCGCGAACGCGCGGCAGCGCGATCGTGATCAGTCGGTCGAGGAACTCATACATGCGAGCCTGGCGCAGGGTGACCTTGCAGCCGATCGGCATGTTCTCGCGCACCTTGAACTGCGCGATCGCGTTGCGGGCGCGGGTGATGACCGGCTTCTGGCCGGCAATCGCCGCGAGATCCGCCGCCGCAACCGTTGCCTTCTTGGAATCGGCGGTGGATTCACCGACACCCATGTTCAGCACGATCTTGTCGAGGCGCGGAATTTCCATCGGATTCTTGTAGCCGAACTGCTCCTGCATCTTCGGCACGACGATGTCGCGGTAATACTTCTTGAGCCGCGGCTCGTAATTGGTCACATCAAGCATCGATCAGGTCCCCCGAACGCTTGGCAAAACGGACCTTGCGGCCGTCATCGAGCGTCTTGAAGCCAACGCGGGTCGGCTTGCCGTCCTTCGGATCGGCCACGGCAAGGTTGGACAGGTTGACCGTCCCTTCCTTGGTGATGATGCCGCCCTGCTGGGTCTGGGTCTGGCGCTGGTGCTTCTTCACGAGCGCAACGCCGCGGACAACGGCACGGCCCTCGGCCGGACGCACTTCCAGGACTTCACCGGCCTTGCCCTTGTCGCGGCCGGTAATGACGACAACGCGGTCGCCCTTCTTGATCTTCGCGGCCATTACAGCACCTCCGGCGCGAGCGAGATGATCTTCATATGCTGGCGCGCGCGCAGCTCGCGCGGGACCGGCCCGAAGATGCGGGTGCCGACCGGCTCCTTCTGGTTGTTGATCAGCACGGCCGCATTGCGGTCGAAGCGGATCACCGAGCCATCCGGGCGGCGGATATCCTTGGCCGTGCGCACGACGACCGCCTTCATAACGTCGCCCTTCTTCACGCGGCCTTTCGGAATCGCTTCCTTGATCGACACCACGATGATGTCGCCCACACCGGCATATTTCCGCTTCGAGCCGCCGAGCACCTTGATGCACATGACGCGGCGCGCGCCGGAATTGTCGGCGACGTCGAGATTGGTTTGCATCTGGATCATGACCTGATCCTTCCTTTCCTTCAGATCGGTTTCCGGGCCGCATCACGGACCGGACTACGCCTGACGAGGGAGCGCGCAAACGCCCCCTCCCCCGGAACCGTTGGGTTCCTTGCTTGGTTCTTTCGCTTATGCGAGGCGCGAAGCCCTATACGCTTCGACCACAAAGCTCAAGAAGTATTTGCCCGGCGAACCGGGCTTAAGCCTTCTGCTCCGGCGCCAGGACAACCCAGCGCTTCAGCTTGGACATCGGACGGGTCTCCTCGATGGAAACCTCGTCACCCACCTTGAAGTTGTTGGCTTCATCATGGGCATGATAGTTTTTCGACCGGCGAACGGTCTTCTTGAGCAGCGGGTGGGTGAAGCGACGCTCCACCTTCACCACCACTGTCTTGTCCTGGACATCGCTGACGACGACGCCCTGAAGAATGCGCTTCGGCATCGTAGTCTCCTTAGCCCTTCGCCGCAGCGGCGAGTTTGGTGCGCTGAATGGTCTTCACGCGCGCGATGTCGCGACGGACCTCGCGGACGCGCGCCATATTCTCAAGCTGACCGGTCGCACGCTGGAAGCGCAGGTTGAACTGCTCCTTCTTCAGCTTGACCAGCTCGTCATGAAGCTGGTCGCCGGACATGACCCGGAGGTCGGAAAGACGCTGATTGGATTTCATCTCGCCCTCCCTTATTCGGCGATGCGCTGGACGAAGCGCGTCTTGAGCGGCAGCTTGGCAGCAGCCAGCGTGAGGGCCTCGCGCGCCAGCTCGACATCGACGCCGCCGATCTCGAACATGATGCGGCCCGGCTTCACCTTGGCCACCCACAGTTCCGGCGAGCCCTTGCCCGAACCCATGCGGACTTCCGCCGGCTTCTTCGACACGGGAACATCCGGGAACACGCGGATCCAGACACGGCCCGCACGCTTCATGTGACGGGTCATGGCACGACGGGCCGCCTCGATCTGACGGGCGGTGATCCGGTCCGGATCCATCGCCTTCAGGCCGAACTCGCCGAAGGCAAGCTCGAAACCGCCTTTGGCTTCGCCCTTCACGCGACCCTTGAACTGCTTACGAAATTTCGTTCGCTTCGGTTGCAACATGGCTCAAACTCCTCACGCCGCTTCCGGCGCGCGGCGGCCCTGCGAACGCTGATCCTGCGTTTCGGCGCGCTTGTCCTGCGCCATCGGATCATGTTCGAGGATCTCGCCCTTGAAAATCCAGACCTTGATGCCGCAGGTGCCGTAGGCCGTATGGGCCGTGGCAACCCCGTAATCGACATCGGCGCGCAGCGTATGCAGCGGCACGCGGCCTTCGCGATACCATTCGACACGGGCGATTTCAGCCCCGCCGAGACGGCCCGACGACGTGATCTTGATGCCTTCGGCGCCAAGACGCATCGCGGACTGCACGGCGCGCTTCATCGCACGACGGAACGCCACGCGGCGCTCCAGCTGCTGGGCGATGGAATCGGCCACCAGCGTCGCGTCGATTTCCGGCTTGCGGACCTCGACGATGTTCAGAGCCACCTCGCTCTTCGTCATCGCGGAGATCTGCTTGCGCAGCTTGTCGATATCGGCGCCCTTCTTGCCGATCACCACACCCGGACGGGCCGAGTGGATGGTGACGCGGCACTTCTTGTGCGGACGCTCGACAATGATCTTCGAGACCGCAGCCTGCTTCAGCACCTTCATCAGCTCTTCGCGGATCTTGAAATCCTCGTGGAGCATGGGGCCGTATTCCGCCTTGTTGGCGTACCAGCGGCTGTCCCAGGTGCGGTTGATGCCGAGGCGCAGACCGATCGGATTAACCTTCTGACCCATAGCTTATTCCCCCGCCTGACGGACGACGATGGTGATGTTCGAGAACGGCTTCGTGACCCGCCCTGTGCGACCGCGACCGTGGAACTGGATGCGCTTCATGACGATCGACTTGCCGACGAAGGCCTGGCTCACCACCAGTTCGTCGATGTCGAGATCATGGTTGTTCTCGGCATTGGCGATCGCGCTTTCCAGGCACTTCTTCACATCGCGGGCGATGCGCTTCTGGCTGAATTCAAGATCGGCAAGTGCCGTGGCAACCTTCTTGCCCCGGATAAGCTGGGCAACGAGGTTGAGCTTCCGGGGGCTGACGCGCAGATTGCGCGCAACCGCCTTGGCTTCCGTTTCGGCCTCGCGCCGAACATTGGCAACCTGGCCCATGTTACTTCCTCTTCGCCTTCTTGTCGGCGGCATGGCCGTAATAGGTACGGGTCGGCGCGAATTCGCCGAACTTCATGCCGACCATCTCTTCCGAGATGTTCACGGGGATGTGCTTCTGGCCATTATAGACACCGAAGGTCAAGCCGACGAACTCCGGCAAGACCATCGAGCGGCGGCTCCAGATCTTGATCACGTCGTTGCGGCCCGAGGCACGAGCGGCCTCTGCCTTCTTCAGAAGGTATCCGTCGACGAACGGACCTTTCCAAACTGAACGCGGCATTAGCCTCTCCTTACTTCTTGCGAGCGTGGCGCGACGACACGATGAACCGGTCGGTACGCTTGTTCGAACGCGTTTTCTTGCCCTTCGTCGGCTTGCCCCACGGCGTGACCGGATGACGGCCACCCGAGGTCCGACCTTCACCACCGCCATGCGGATGGTCGATCGGGTTCATGGCAACACCGCGGTTATGCGGACGGAAGCCAAGCCAGCGGTTGCGGCCGGCCTTGCCGAGCGAGATGTTCATGTGGTCCGGGTTGGACACTGCGCCGATCGTGGCGAAGCACTGGCCGGAAACCAGCCGCTGCTCACCCGAGTTCAGCCGCAGGATCACGTAGCCCTGGTCACGACCGACGATCTGGGCATAGGTGCCCGCGGACCGGGCGATCTGCCCGCCCTTGCCGATCTTCATCTCGACATTGTGGACGATCGTCCCGACCGGGATATTCGCCACGGGCATCGCATTGCCCGGCTTGATGTCGGCATTGTCGCCCGAAATCACCGTATCGCCGATGGCGAGGCGCTGCGGGGCGAGAATGTAGCTCTGCGTGCCGTCCTGATACTGGATCAGGGCGATGAAGGCCGAACGGTTCGGATCATATTCCATGCGCTCGACGATGGCGGGCATGCCCACCTTCTCGCGACGCTTGAAATCGACGATCCGATACGACTTCTTGTGGCCGCCGCCGCGGAAACGGACGGTAACCCGGCCGTGATTGTTGCGGCCGCCCTGGCTGTGCTTGCCCTCGGTCAGGGCCTTGACCGGCTTGCCCTTGTACAGCTCGGACCGGTCGACGAGGACCAGTTGGCGCGTACCCGGCGTGACGGGATTGTATTGCTTCAGTGCCATTGTCTATCCACTCCCGTCTCAAAGGCCGGTCGTGACGTCGATGCTGTGGCCCTCGGCGAGGGTAACCACGGCCTTCTTGACGTCAGACTGCCGACCGATCGTGCCGCGGAAGCGCTTCTCCTTGCCCTTGCGGACCAGGGTGTTGACGCTTTCGACCTTCACGTCGAACAGCTTCTCGACCGCTTGCTTGATCTGCGGCTTGGTGGCGGTCTTGGCCACCTTGAACACGACCTTGTTATGCTCGGAGAGCGCGGTCGCCTTCTCGGTGATGACCGGTGAAAGGATGACGTCGAAAAGCTTCGGATCGATGCTCATGTCCGTTCCCCTTAACCAGCGAGCCGCGCGGAGAGCGCGTCGAGCGCGGCGGTGGTCAGCACGAGCTTCTCACGCCGCAGGATGTCATAGACGTTGATGCCCTGCACGGGCAGCACGTCGATGTTCGGAATGCTGCGCGAGGCCAGGACGAAGTTGTCCTGAAGCTCCGCACCGCCGATGATCAATGCGCTCGACAGGCCCAGCTTGCCGAACGTATCGCGCAGCGCCTTGGTCTTCGGCGTATCGATCTCCGCCTTGTCCAGAACGATGATCTGGCTGTCCTTGGCCTTGGCCGACAGGGCGAGCTTCAGCGCCAGCAGGCGAACCTTCTTCGGCAGATCATGCGCATGGCTGCGCGCGATCGGACCGAAGGCCTTGCCGCCGCCGCGGAACTGCGGCGCCTTCGCCGAGCCGTGACGGGCATTGCCGGTGCCCTTCTGCTTGTAGATCTTCTTGGTCGTGCGGTTGATCGTCGAGCGCTCCTGCGCCTGATGCGTGCCGGCCTGCCGCTTGGCAAGCTGGTAGCGCACCATGCGATGCAGGATGTCGACGCGCGGCTCGAGACCGAAAACGGCCTCGGCGAGCTCGACCGAACCGGCTTCCTTGCCGGCGAGGGTGGTGATGGCCAGTTTCATGATGCTCAGGCCTCCGTCGTTTCAGCCGACGCCGGGGCGTCATCAGCACCGCCGTTCAGGCGGAACTTGCCGGGAACCGGCGCATCCTTGTGAACCGGCTTCTTGACCGCATCGCGAACGGTGATCCAGCCACCCTTCACACCCGGAACCGCACCCTCGACGAGGATCAGGCCGCGCTCCGCATCGGTGCGGACGACCTTGAGGTTCAGCGTGGTGACGCGCTCGACACCGAGATGACCCGGCATCTTCTTGTTCTTGAAGGTCTTGCCCGGGTCCTGGCGGCCACCGGTCGAACCGATCGAACGGTGCGAGACCGAGACGCCGTGGGTGGCGCGAAGACCGCCGAAATTCCAGCGCTTCATACCGCCGGCAAAGCCCTTGCCGGTGGTGGTGCCCGTCACGTCGACGAACTGGCCAGCGACGAAATGGTCCGCCGTGATCTCGGCGCCGACCGGAATGACCGCCTGGTCATCGACGCGAAACTCGACAAGCTTCATGCGCGGCTCGACCTTGGCCACCGCGAAACGCTCGCGTTCGGCCTTCGACACGTTCTTCGGCTTGGCCTTGCCGGCACCCAGCTGCAGCGCGACATAGCCGTCACGCTCCGCAGTCTTGTGCGCGACGACCTGGCAGCCATCCAGACGCAGCACCGTCACGGGGACATGTTCCCCGCCTTCGGTGAAAACTCGGGTCATGCCGAGCTTCTGTGCAATTACCCCTGACCTCATGGGCGCTGTTCCTTATACCAGAGGAGGTCCACAAAACCTGATCGCCGGAGCGATCAGAGACGGATTTCGACGTCGACACCCGCCGCGAGGTCGAGCTTCATCAGCGCGTCCACGGTCTGCGGAGTCGGATCAACGATATCCAGCACGCGCTTGTGCGTACGGATCTCGAACTGCTCGCGGCTCTTCTTGTCGATATGCGGCGAGCGGTTGACGGTGAACTTCTCGATCCGCGTCGGCAGCGGGATCGGGCCCCGCACCTGCGCGCCCGTGCGCTTCGCTGTCGAGACGATCTCGCGCGTCGACGAATCGAGCACGCGATGATCGAAAGCCTTGAGGCGGATGCGGATGGTCTGTCCGTTCATCGCTTTGTTCCTTGGCTACTGGCCAGGCCCCCCTGCAGGAGCCGTGATGGGGTCGCCCCCGGATGGTTCGCCCCCGAAAGGGCCATCAACGCGAAAGCGCACCGCCAAATGGCTGGCGGTGCGCCAGAGAATTGAGTGATCTCAATCCTGGATATTGGCGACGACGCCGGCGCCGACGGTGCGGCCGCCTTCACGGATGGCGAAGCGGAGCTTCTCTTCCATCGCGATCGGCGTGATCAGCTCGACATCGAACGAGATGTTGTCGCCCGGCATCACCATTTCCGTGCCTTCCGGCAGCGTCACGATGCCCGTCACGTCCGTCGTGCGGAAGTAGAACTGCGGACGATAGTTGGCGAAGAACGGCGTGTGGCGACCGCCCTCTTCCTTCGTCAGGATATAGGCTTCGGCCTTGAACTTCTTGTGCGGCTTCACCGTGCCCGGCTTGCACAGGACCTGCCCGCGCTCGACGTCTTCACGCTTCGTGCCGCGCAGCAGCGCGCCGATATTGTCGCCCGCCTGGCCCTGGTCGAGCAGCTTGCGGAACATTTCCACGCCCGTCACGACCGTCTTCTGCGTGTCGCGGATGCCGACAATCTCGACTTCCTCGCCCACCTTCACGATGCCGCGCTCGACACGGCCGGTCACGACCGTGCCGCGGCCCGAGATCGAGAACACGTCTTCGATCGGCATCAGGAACGGCAGGTCGATCGGACGCTCCGGCTGCGGGATATACGCATCGACCGATTCCATCAGCTTCAGGATCGCGTCGCGGCCGACCTTCGGATCGCCGTTATCCAGCGCAACCTTCGCCGAACCCATGGTGATCGGAATGTCATCGCCCGGGAAGTCGTACTTCGACAGAAGCTCGCGAACTTCCATCTCGACCAGCTCGAGAAGCTCGGCATCGTCGACGAGATCGACCTTGTTCATGAACACGACCAGCGCCGGAACGCCGACCTGGCGCGCCAGCAGGATGTGCTCGCGCGTCTGCGGCATCGGGCCGTCGGCCGCCGAAACCACCAGGATCGCACCGTCCATCTGCGCCGCACCCGTGATCATGTTCTTCACGTAGTCCGCGTGGCCCGGGCAATCGACATGCGCGTAATGGCGGTTCTTCGTCTCGTACTCGACATGGGCCGTCGAGATCGTGATCCCGCGCGCCTTCTCTTCCGGCGCCTTGTCGATCTGGTCATACGCCGTGAACGTCGCGCCGCCCGTCTCGGCAAGAACCTTCGTGATCGCCGCCGTCAGCGACGTCTTGCCATGGTCAACGTGACCAATCGTCCCGATGTTGCAGTGCGGCTTCGTACGAGAAAACTTTTCCTTGCCCATGAGGCTCTCCTGAATAATGCGCGCCCGGGGCGCTCAACGGTTTGAACTGTCGCCCTTAGGCGTATTTCGAGATCACTTCCTCAGCCACGTTGCGCGGCACCTCGGCGTAATGGTCGAAGACCATCGAGAACGAGGCGCGGCCCTGGCTGAACGAGCGCAGCGTATTCACGTAGCCGAACATGTTGGCGAGCGGCACCATGGCGTTGACCACGTTGGCGTTGCCCCGCATGTCCTGGCCCTGGATCTGGCCACGGCGGGAGTTCAGGTCGCCGATCACCGAACCGGTAAAGTCTTCCGGGGTGACGACTTCCACCTTCATGATCGGCTCGAGCAGAACCGCGCCGGCCTTCTGGAAGGCTTCGCGCAGGCCCTGGCGAGCGGCGATTTCGAAGGCGATCGCCGACGAGTCAACTTCGTGATAGGCGCCGTCCGTCAGGCTGACCTTGATATCCACCACCGGGAAGCCCGCGAGCGGACCCGAACCGATGACACTCTCGAGACCCTTCTCGACGCCCGGGATGTATTCCTTCGGCACCGAGCCACCGATAATCTTCGACTCGAAGGTGAAGCCGGCATTCGGCTCGTTCGGCTCGAGAACGAACTTGATGCGGGCGAACTGGCCCGAACCACCCGACTGCTTCTTGTGGGTGTAGTCATGCTCGACCTGGCGGGTGATCGTCTCGCGATACGCAACCTGCGGCGCGCCGACATTCACTTCGACCTTGTGGGTGCGCTTCAGGATATCGACTTTGATATCGAGATGCAGTTCACCCATGCCCTTGATGATGGTCTGGCCGGATTCCTGGTCGGTGGAGACGCGGAAGGACGGATCTTCCGCGGCCAGCTTGCCGAGGGCGATCGCCATCTTTT
Source organism: Rhabdaerophilum sp. SD176 (assembly GCF_030143245.1). Classification (GTDB taxonomy): domain Bacteria; phylum Pseudomonadota; class Alphaproteobacteria; order Rhizobiales; family Beijerinckiaceae; genus Rhabdaerophilum. Next base: position 509,802 of record NZ_JARJNS010000001.1, read on the forward strand.
CCTGGTCACCCTTCGACTTCGGCTCGATCGCCATTTCGATCACGGGCTCGGGGAATTCCATGCGCTCAAGAACGACCTGCTTGTTCGGGTCACAGAGCGTGTCGCCGGTGCGGCTGTCCTTCAGGCCGATCACGGCGATGATATCGCCGGCATAGGCTTCCTTGATTTCCTCGCGGTTGTTCGCGTGCATCAGCAGCATGCGGCCGATACGCTCGCGCTTCTCGCGGGTGGAGTTTGCGAGAGTCGAACCGGATTCCAGCTTGCCGGAATAGATGCGGCAGAAGGTCAGGACGCCATAGGGGTCGTCCATGATCTTGAAGGCCAGCATCGAGAGCGGCTCGTCATCCGACGACCGGCGCTCGATTTCCGCGCCGGTATCGACATCAACGCCCTTGATCGCCGGACGGTCAAGCGGGGTCGGCAGGAAGTCGACGACCGCGTCGAGCAGCGTCTGCACGCCCTTGTTCTTGAAAGCCGAGCCACACAGTACCGGATAGAAGGCGCCGGTCAGCACAGCCTTGCGGATGCACTTGCGCAGGGTTTCATCATCCGGCTCGTTGCCTTCGAGATAGGCTTCCATGGCCGCGTCGTCCATTTCGACGGCGGCTTCGACCATCGCTTCGCGATATTCCTTGGCCTTGTCGAGCAGGTCAGCCGGGATCTCGATGTCGCGATACGACGCGCCCAGACCGTCATCATCCCAGACGACGCCCTTCATGCGGATCAGGTCGATGATGCCCTTGAAGTCCGATTCGGCGCCGATCGGCAGCTGGATCGCGACCGGCTTGGCACCGAGGCGGGTCTTGATGTCCGAGAGGCAACGATAGAAATCGGCGCCGATCTTGTCCATCTTGTTCGCGAACACGATGCGCGGCACGTTGTACTTGTCGCCCTGACGCCAGACCGTCTCGGTCTGCGGCTCGACGCCCTGGTTCGAATCCAGCACGCAGACAGCGCCGTCGAGAACGCGCAGCGAACGCTCGACCTCGATCGTGAAATCGACGTGGCCGGGCGTATCAATGATGTTCAGGCGCTTCTTCTTGCCGTCACGGCCTTCCCAGAACGCGGTGGTCGCGGCCGAGGTGATCGTGATGCCACGCTCCTGCTCCTGCTCCATGAAATCCATGGTCGCAGCGCCTTCGTGCACTTCGCCGATCTTGTGGCTCTTGCCGGTGTAATAGAGGATACGCTCGGTCGTCGTCGTCTTGCCGGCATCGATGTGAGCCATGATGCCGAAGTTGCGATAATCCTCGAGGGGATATTGGCGGGCCATAACGTGTCCTCGTCCTGTCCGGTGCGGGGCCTGAATTTACCAGCGATAATGCGAGAAGGCGCGGTTGGCTTCCGCCATCCGGTGCGTCTCTTCGCGCTTCTTCACGGCATTGCCGCGGTTGTTGGCAGCATCGAGCAGCTCCGAAGAGAGGCGCTCGACCATGGTCTTGTCGTTGCGGCTGCGGGCCGCATTGATGATCCAGCGGATCGCAAGCGCCTGGCGGCGCTCGGTGCGCACTTCGACCGGCACCTGGTAGGTGGCACCGCCGACGCGGCGCGACCGGACTTCAACGGCCGGCGCGACATTGTCGAGAGCCTGCTTGAAGAGCGGCAGCGGATCGGCCTTGGCGCGGCTCTCGATGATGTCGAAAGCGCCATAGACGATCTTTTCGGCGACCGATTTCTTGCCCTCATACATGACGGCATTCATGAATTTCGTAAGCACGATGTCGCCATACTTGGCGTCGGGGATGATTTCGCGCTTTTCGGCAGCGTGACGGCGAGACATGTGTAAACCCTCTTGAACCGGAGCCGAGTTACTTCGGGCGCTTCGCGCCGTACTTCGACCGGCGCTGCTTGCGGTTCTTGACACCTTGCGTGTCGAGAACGCCGCGGAGAATGTGGTAGCGAACGCCCGGAAGGTCCTTCACGCGGCCCCCGCGGATCATCACGACCGAGTGTTCCTGAAGGTTGTGGCCTTCACCGGGGATGTAGCCGATCACTTCGAAGCCATTGGTGAGACGCACCTTGGCGACCTTGCGGAGCGCCGAGTTCGGCTTCTTCGGGGTCGTGGTGTAGACGCGCGTGCAGACGCCGCGCTTCTGCGGGCAGCTTTCCAGGGCCGGAACCTTGTTCCGGTTGCGGACAGCTTCCCGGGGCTTCCGGATCAACTGGCTAATCGTCGGCATTCGATGCCCTTCTCTTACCTGTTCCCTCCCGAAGGAGGCCCGTTGGGCCCGAAAGCCCGCATGTTTCAGCCCCTTGCGGGGCCGTCCTGCACCCGTCCGGCACGAAGGCCGGTACGAAGCGCAAAAACGCGCCGTTCGGGCCATGCCTGAGCGGGCCCAAAAGGCGCCTGAACCAGAGGATCGGACGGACGGACCGTACGATCATGACCGGCTCGATCAATGATCCAGGATCACGGATCGATCTGTTGCTGGTCGCTTGGAAAGCAGCGTTTGATCCGGGTCGTTCCGCGATGTTTCGCGAAGCATGCACAGATCACAGCCTGCTAAGTGGCGTGCTTCTGACTCGGCAGGCCCGGATTGTCAACACCCTTTTCCCGTTTTGACACCAATGCCGGCACGATCAGCGGATTTTGCTCCCGCCACGGAAGCGCAAACCCCCGACCCCGCCACCACAAGACCCCTCATCCCCGCCCGGGCAGGTTGGAAAGGGTCACGATGCTCCAGACGAAAGGGGCGGACCCGAAGGCCCGCCCCGTGATTCCCGTCGAGAAATGCGGCCGTTTACTCGGCGGCCGGCAGGCTCCGGACGTCGTTCGCCGCTTCGCGTGCGTCGGTTTCCTGCTGCGCCACGATGAGATCGTCGCGCCGCATCGCCACCTCGCGGATGCGATTCATCATCGCCCCCGTGCCGGCGGGGATCAGCCGGCCGACAATGACGTTTTCCTTGAGCCCGTCGAGCGTATCGATCTTTCCGTTGACCGACGCCTCGGTGAGCACGCGCGTGGTTTCCTGGAACGAGGCAGCCGAGATGAAGGACCGCGTTTGCAGCGAGGCCTTGGTGATGCCCAGCAGCACCGGCACGCCCTGCGCCGGCTTCTTGCCCTGCTCCAGCAGTTGCAGGTTGATCTCGTCGAACTCGACCTTGTCGATCTGTTCCTGAGCCAGAAGATCGCTGTCCCCGATATCGGTGATCTCGATCTTCTGAAGCATCTGACGAACGATGACTTCGATATGCTTGTCGTTGATGTTCACGCCCTGGAGGCGATAGACCTCCTGGATCTCGTTCACAAGGAACGCGGCCAGCTCCTCGACGCCCTTGACGGCGAGGATGTCATGCGGCGCCGGCGGCCCTTCGAGGATGAAGTCCCCCTTCTCCACCCGGTCGCCATCCTGCAGATGGATGTGCTTGCCCTTCGGGATCAGGTACTCGATCGGCTCCATCCCCTCTTCGTCCGGGACGATGGTGATGCGGCGCTTGTTCTTGTAGTCGCGGCCGAACTGGATGGTACCGGCCACTTCTGCGATGATCGCCGCTTCTTTCGGGCGGCGCGCCTCGAACAGTTCCGCGACGCGCGGCAGACCGCCGGTAATGTCACGGGTCTTGGCACTCTCGGTCGGGATACGGGCGATCACGTCACCCGCCTTGACCTTGGAACCCGGATCGACCGCGATGATCGCGTCAACGGGAAGCAGGTACTTGGCATCGCCGCCGCGCGGCAGCTTCGCCACCTTGGCATTGGCATCGACCACAACGAGCGACGGCTTGAGATCCGAGGTCCGGCTCGAACCGCGCCAGTCCATCACGACGCGCTTGGCGATCCCGGTCGATTCATCGACCGATTCCGACATCGACGCGCCCTCGACGAGATCGTCGAAGCGGATGGCACCATCCACATCCGCAATGATCGGGCGGGTATACGGGTCCCATTCCACAATACGCTGGCCGCGCTTGATGACGTCGCCTTCGTCGATCTTCAGCTTGGCACCGTACTGGATCCGGTGGGTTGCGCGTTCCTTGCCATCCGGCCCGACAATCGCGATGACCACGTTGCGGCCCATGGCGATCAGCTCGTTCTCCGAATTCCGGGCAACGGCCCGGTTGCGGATCTCGACCTTGCCCTCGAAATTCGAGTCGAGCGAAGACTGCTCGTTGAACTGCGCCGCCCCGCCAATATGGAAGGTACGCATCGTCAGCTGCGTGCCCGGTTCGCCGATCGACTGCGCCGCGATGACGCCCACAGCCTCGCCCTGGTTGACTGGCGTGCCGCGCGCGAGGTCGCGCCCGTAGCAGGTCGCGCAGACACCGCGTTTGGTTTCGCAGGTCAGCACAGAGCGGATCTTCACTTCCTGGACACCGGCCGCCTGGATGACCGCCACGTCCTTTTCGTCAAGCAGGGTGCCGCGTGCCGCGAGGATCTCGCCCGAGACCGGATCGACCACATCTTCCGCCGTCGTACGGCCGAGGATGCGGACGCCGAGGCTCGCCACAACGTTGCCGGCATCGATGATCGCACGCATCTTGATCCCGTTCTCCGAGCCGCAATCGACTTCGGAGATGATGGAATCCTGCGCGACATCGACGAGGCGGCGCGTGAGATACCCCGAGTTCGCCGTCTTCAGCGCGGTATCGGCCAGACCCTTGCGGGCGCCGTGGGTCGAGTTGAAATACTCGAGCACGGTCAGGCCTTCCTTGAAGTTCGAGATGATCGGCGTCTCGATGATCTCGCCCGACGGCTTGGCCATGAGGCCGCGCATCGCCGCGAGCTGCTTCATCTGAGTGGGCGAGCCGCGGGCGCCGGAATGGCTCATCATGTAGATCGAGTTCACCGGCTTGTCGCGGCCGGCATCATCCCGGCGCACGGCCGAAATGCGGGCCATCATCTCGTTGGCAAGCTTGTCCGAGCATTTGGCCCAGGCATCGACCACCTTGTTGTACTTCTCGCCCTGGGTGATCAGGCCGTCCTGATACTGCTGCTCGTAATCCTTGGTGAGCACGCGCGTCTCGTCGACGATCTGCCACTTGTTCTCGGGGATCACCATGTCGTCCTTGCCGAACGAAATGCCCGCCTTGTAGGCGTGGTAGAAGCCCGTCGACATGATCCGGTCACAGAAGATGACCGCTTCCTTCTGGCCGCAGCTGCGGTAGACGGCGTCGATCATCGCCGAGATGTCCTTCTTGGTCATGAGCTTGTTCACGACATCGAAGGTCACCTGCGGATGCCTGGGCAGGTGCTGTGACAGCACCACGCGGCCAGCAGAGGTCTCGTAGACCTTCTTGAAGGACTTGCCGTCCTGGCCGATCCCTTCCCAGCGATACTTGATCTTGGAATGATAGGTGATGACCTTGGCCGCAAGCGCATGCTCGATCTCGGCGAGGTTCGAGAAATGCTTGCCCTCGCCCGGTTCGCCGTTGGACATGATCGAGAGGTAATAGAGCCCGAGCACGATATCCTGGCTCGGCACGATGATCGGCTGGCCGTTGGCGGGGTGCAGGATGTTGTTGGTCGACATCATCAGCACGCGCGCTTCCAGCTGCGCCTCGAGGCTCAGCGGAACGTGAACCGCCATCTGGTCGCCGTCGAAATCCGCATTGAAGGCGGTGCAGACGAGCGGATGCAGCTGGATCGCCTTGCCTTCCACCAGCACCGGCTCGAAGGCCTGGATGCCGAGACGGTGCAAGGTCGGGGCGCGGTTCAGCATCACCGGATGCTCGCGGATCACCTCGTCGAGGATGTCCCAGACCTCCGGGCGCTCCTTCTCGACGAGCTTCTTCGCCTGCTTCACCGTGGCCGAGAAGCCCTTGGCGTCCAGCTTGGAATAGATGAAGGGCTTGAACAGCTCGAGCGCCATTTTCTTCGGCAGGCCGCATTGATGGAGCTTGAGTTCGGGGCCGACGGTGATGACCGAACGGCCGGAATAGTCGACGCGCTTGCCGAGCAGGTTCTGGCGGAACCGGCCCTGCTTGCCCTTCAGCATGTCGGCGAGCGACTTCAGCGGGCGCTTGTTGGCGCCGGTGATGACGCGGCCACGGCGGCCATTGTCGAACAGCGCATCCACCGCTTCCTGAAGCATGCGCTTCTCGTTGCGGATGATGATGTCCGGCGCGCGCAATTCGATCAGCCGCTTCAGGCGATTGTTGCGGTTGATGACGCGGCGGTAGAGATCATTGAGGTCCGACGTCGCGAAGCGGCCGCCATCCAGCGGCACCAGCGGGCGCAGATCCGGCGGAATGACCGGCACAACCTGCAGGATCATCCATTCCGGCCGGTTGCCGGATTCCATGAAGGCTTCGATGATCTTCAGGCGCTTGGCCAGCTTCTTCTTCTTGAGGTCGGAATCGGTCCCGCCGATTTCCTCGCGCAGGTCAGCCGCCAGCTTCGGCAGGTCCATCGACTTGAGGATTTCGCGGATGGCTTCCGCACCGATCATGGCGGTGAAGCTGTCCTGGCCATACTCGTCCTGCGCGCGCAGGTAATCCTCTTCCGAGAGCAGCGAATACTGCTTCATCGGGGTCAGGCCCGGCTCGATGACGATGTAGCTCTCGAAATAGAGAACGCGCTCGATATCCTTCAGCGTGAAGTCGAGCAGCATGCCGATGCGGCTCGGCAGCGACTTCAGGAACCAGATATGCGCCACCGGGGCTGCGAGCTCGATATGGCCCATCCGCTCGCGCCGGACACGGCTGAGCGTGACTTCGACACCGCACTTCTCGCAGATGACACCCTTGTACTTCATCCGCTTGTACTTGCCGCACAGGCACTCGTAATCCTTGATCGGCCCGAAGATGCGGGCGCAGAACAGGCCATCGCGCTCGGGCTTGAAGGTGCGGTAGTTGATCGTTTCCGGCTTTTTGATTTCGCCGTAAGACCAGGACAGGATCTTCTCCGGCGAGGCAATGGAAATCCGGATATGGTCGAAGACCTGCGGAGCCACCTGCGGGCTGAAGATGTTCATGACGTCTTGTTTCATCAGTCGTCTCCTGGAGGATCACGTCAGCCACGTCTGGCAGCGAATCCCGATCCGATAACTCTATCCTACGCGATCACGACGGCCGGGCGAGACACGCCGGGCCGGAAAGGGAGGGCCTCCCCTCCCCGCCTGCAGGTTATTCGGCAGCCTCCGCCGGCGGCAGCTGGTCGTTCCGGACCTTTGTCGACTGGAGGTCGACATTGAGGCCCAGCGACCGCATTTCCTTGACGAGCACGTTGAAGCTCTCCGGAATGCCGGCTTCGAAATTATCCTCGCCGCGGACAATGCTCTCGTAGACTTTCGTCCGGCCGGCCACGTCATCGGACTTGACCGTGAGCATTTCCTGCAGCGTGTAGGCCGCGCCATAGGCTTCGAGCGCCCAGACTTCCATTTCCCCGAAGCGCTGGCCGCCGAACTGGGCCTTGCCGCCCAGCGGCTGCTGGGTGACGAGGCTGTACGGACCGATCGAACGGGCATGGATCTTGTCATCGACAAGGTGGTGCAGCTTCAGGATGTAGATGTAGCCCACCGTCACCTGGCGATCGAAGGGCTCGCCGGTCTTGCCGTCATAGAGCGTGACCTGACCCGACATATTGAGCCCGGACTTCTCCAGATAGGCTTCGATGTCGCTTTCCTTGGCGCCGTCGAAGACCGGGGTGGCGATCGGCACGCCGCGCTTCAGGTTCTTCGCCATCGAGGCGAGTTCACCATCATTCAGCGAACGGATTGTCGGGTCGTCACCGTAGATATCCGCCATCTTGTCGCGCAGGGGCTTGATATCGCCCTGCCGGTAATAGGCGTTGACGGCTTCCGAAACCTGACGGCCGAGGCCCGCACAGGCCCAGCCGAGATGCGTCTCGAGGATCTGGCCGACATTCATGCGGCTCGGCACGCCGAGCGGGTTGAGCACGATATCGACCGGGGTCCCGTCCTCCAGGAACGGCATGTCCTCGATCGGAACGATCTTCGACACGACACCCTTGTTTCCATGACGGCCGGCCATCTTGTCGCCCGGCTGGATCTTGCGCTTCACGGCGATGAAGACCTTGACCATCTTCATCACGCCCGGCGGCAATTCGTCGCCGCGCTGCAGCTTCTCGACCTTGTCGAGGAAGCGCTGTTCAAGGCGCTTCTTCGATTCGTCATACTGCTTCCGCATCGCCTCGATCTCGCCCATCAGGCGGTCATCACTGACCGCGAAAAGCCACCACTGCGAACGGGCAAAGCCGTCGAGCGTGTCACGGGAGATGTCGGTATCCTTCTTGAAGCCCTTCGGCCCGGCAATGCCCAGCTTGCCCACCAGCAGGTCGGCGAGGCGGCCATAGGTGTTGCGGTCAAGGATCGCGAGTTCGTCGTCGCGGTCCTTGGCGAGGCGTTCGATTTCCTCGCGCTCGATCGCCTGGGCGCGCTCGTCCTTGTCAACGCCATGGCGGTTGAAGACGCGCACTTCCACGATCGTTCCCTGCACGCCCGGCGGGACACGCAGCGACGTATCGCGGACATCCGAGGCCTTCTCGCCGAAAATGGCGCGGAGGAGCTTTTCTTCCGGCGTCATCGGGCTTTCGCCCTTCGGCGTGATCTTGCCGACGAGGATATCCCCCGCCTGCACTTCCGCGCCGATATAGACGATGCCGGCCTCGTCGAGATTCTTCAGCGCCTCTTCCGAGACGTTCGGAATATCCCGCGTGATTTCTTCCGGACCCAGCTTGGTGTCGCGGGCCATCACCTCGAATTCCTCGATATGGATCGAGGTGAAGATGTCTTCCTTCACGATATTCTCGGAAAGAAGGATCGAATCTTCGAAGTTGTAGCCGTTCCACGGCATGAATGCGACGAGCACATTCCGGCCGAGGGCCAGATCGCCGAGATCGGTCGACGGACCGTCAGCAATGATGTCGCCCTTGGTCACAATGTCGCCGGCCTGGACCAGCGGGCGCTGGTTGATGCAGGTCGACTGGTTCGAGCGCTGGAACTTCATCAGGCGATAGATATCGACGCCCGGCTTGGTCGGATCCATCTCGTCCGTCGCGCGGACGACGATACGGGTCGCATCGACCTGGTCGACAATGCCCGACCGGCGGGCCGCAATGGCCGCGCCGGAATCCCGGGCCACCACCGATTCCATGCCGGTGCCCACGAAGGGTGCATCGGCGCGGACCAGCGGCACCGCCTGGCGCTGCATGTTCGAGCCCATGAGCGCGCGGTTCGCGTCGTCGTTCTCGAGGAACGGGATGAGCGCCGCCGCCACCGAAACGAGCTGCTTCGGCGACACGTCCATCAGGTCGACCTTGTCCACCGGAACGGTGATGACATCGCCCGCATGACGCGCCACGATCAGGTCGTCCGTGAGGTGGCGATCCTCGTTGACCGGCACATTGGCCTGCGCAACATAGTGCTTCTGCTCTTCCATCGCCGAGAGATAGACGACGTCATCGGTCACCTTGCCGTCCACGACCTTGCGGAACGGGCTCTCGATGAAGCCATACTTGTTCACGCGGGCGAAGGTGGCGAGGCTGTTGATCAGGCCGATATTCGGGCCTTCCGGCGTTTCGATCGGGCAGATGCGCCCGTAATGCGTGACGTGGACGTCACGCACCTCGAAGCCGGCGCGTTCGCGCGTCAGACCGCCCGGGCCAAGCGCCGAGAGGCGGCGCTTGTGGGTGATCTCCGACAGCGGGTTGGTCTGGTCCATGAACTGCGAGAGCTGCGACGAGCCGAAGAACTCGCGCACCGCAGCCGCGGCCGGCTTCGCATTGATCAGGTCCTGCGGCATCACCGTGTCGATATCGACCGACGACATGCGTTCCTTGATCGCGCGTTCCATGCGCAGGAGACCCAGGCGATACTGGTTCTCCATCAGCTCGCCGACGGCGCGGACGCGGCGGTTGCCGAGATGGTCGATGTCATCGACCTCGCCGCGGCCATCGCGCAGTTCGACCAGCGCCTTGACCACCGCAAGGATATCGTCCTTGCGCAGGGTGCGCTGGGTATCCGGCGCGTCGAGATCGAGGCGCATGTTCATCTTCACGCGGCCGACAGCCGAGAGATCATACCGTTCGGCATCGAAGAAGAGGTCCTGGAACATCTTCTCGGCGGTGTCGACGGTCGGCGGTTCGCCGGGGCGCATCACGCGGTAAATGTCGAAGAGCGCTTCCTCGCGGCGCGAATTCTTGTCCACCGCCAGCGTGTTGCGGATATACGGGCCGATATTCACATGGTCGATGTCGAGCAGCGGCAGCTCGACAATGCCGGCTTCGACGAATAGCTTCAGGAGCTTCTCGGAGATTTCTTCGCCAGCCTCGGCATAGACTTCGCCGGTCTGGGCGTTGACGATATCCTCGCCGACATACTGGCCGAGCAGGTCCTCGTCGGTCGCACGCAGGAAGCGCAGGCCCTTTTCAGCCAGCACGCGCGCAGCACGTGCGGTCATCTTGCGGCCGGCCTCGATGACCACTTCGCCGGTTTCGGCATCGACATATTCCGTCGCCGCCTTCAGGCCCTTGAAGCGCTCCCAGTCATAGGGCATGCGCCAGCCCTTGCCATCGCGGATATAGGTCAGGTTGCGATAGAAGGTCGACAGGATCTCTTCCGGGTCCATGCCCAGCGCGAACAGGAGCGAGGTCACCGGAATCTTGCGGCGGCGGTCGATACGCGCATGGACGATGTCCTTCGCGTCGAACTCGATATCAAGCCACGAGCCGCGATACGGGATGATCCGCGCAGCGAAGAGCAGCTTGCCCGAGGAATGGCTCTTGCCCTTGTCATGGTCGAAGAACACGCCCGGCGAGCGATGCATCTGCGAGACGATGACGCGCTCGGTGCCGTTGACGATGAAGGTGCCGTTCGACGTCATGAGCGGCATGTCGCCCATATAGACGTCCTGTTCCTTGATGTCCTTGACCGAGCGGGCGCCGGTATCGACATCCACATCGAACACGATGAGGCGCAGCGTCACCTTGAGCGGCGCAGCGAAGGTCATGCCGCGCTGGCGGCACTCGTCGACATCGTATTTCGGCGGCTCGAACGTATACCGCACGAACTCGAGCAGCGACGCGCCGGAGAAATCCGAGATCGGGAAAACCGACTTGAAGACGCTCTGCAGCCCCTCCTCGGGGCGGCCGCCCTTGGGCTCGTCAACCATCAGGAACTGGTCATACGATGCCTTCTGAACCTCGATGAGGTTCGGCATTTCGATTGCTTCACGGATTTTTCCGAAGAATTTCCGAAGCCGCTTCCGCCCAACCAGGGTTTTCGATTGTCCCGACTGAGCTTGCAGAGCGTTCGCCATCTTGATCCTCGTTAAAGCACGTCCGAATACGACGGGGATACGGTCACCGAGGCAACCGACCGAAACCGTTCGCGAACGGCTTGGGTCGATCGGGTTTACGAACCACCGGGTCTTTCAGACCAAAAGGCCCGCGCAGGCAAACCTGCGCGGGTCAATGATGTCAGGGGCCCCGGAGGGCCGAACTCACTTGAGTTCGACCTTGGCGCCAACAGCTTCGAGCTGCTTCTTGATCTTCTCGGCTTCGTCCTTGGAAGCGCCTTCCTTGACCGGCTTCGGAGCGCCTTCGACGAGGTCCTTGGCTTCCTTCAGGCCCAGGCCGGTAATGGCGCGGACTTCCTTGATGACTTCGATCTTCTTGTCGCCGGCAGAGGCGAGAACAACCGTGAACTCGGTCTTCTCTTCAACGGCAGCGGCAGCAGCGCCACCACCAGCCGGAGCGGCGGCAACGGCAACGGCGGCGGCGGCGGAAACGCCCCACTTCTCTTCGAGCATCTTGGCCAGTTCGGCGGCTTCGAGAACGGTGAGGTTCGACAGTTCGTCGACGAGTTTGGACAGGTCAGCCATGGTCATATCCTTCGGCTATCAATCGTTGCATTCGTTTTTCGCGAGGCGGCCCATGAAAACGGGCGGCCCCAGATCGGGTTCTTCGTCTCAGGCTGCTTCGTCTCGCTTGGCATACGCCCCGAACACACGCGCCAGCTTTGCGGCAGGCGCGGTCGAGAGCTGCGCAATCTTCGTCGCCGGGGCCTGGATCAGGCCGATCAGCTTCGCACGCAGTTCGTCGAGCGACGGCATGGTGGCCAGGGCCTTCACACCATCGACGTTGAGAGCGGTCTTGCCCATCGCCCCGCCGAGGATCACGAGCTTGTCGTTCCCCTTGGCGAAATCCACCGCCACCTTCGGAGCCGCGACCGGGTCATCCGAATAGGCAAGAATGGTCGGACCCTTCATCAGGCCCGCGATAGACGCGACATCAGTGCCATCGAGCGCGATTTTCACGAGGCGATTCTTCGCGACCTTCACCGTGGCGCCAGCAGCCTTCATCTCCTTGCGGAGCTTCTGCATCTGGGCAACAGTCAGGCCGGAATAATGCGCGACGACAACCACACTGGCCTTCGAGAAGACCGAGTTGAGTGTCGAGACGAGCTCTTCTTTACCAGCTCTATCCACGTGCTTTCTCCGGATCGGGGCACAGGATAATCCCTGCCCCTCTCTGCGCTCTGCCATCCTCAGGCGGCGCATCGGATGCGACACCCAGAAGGACAACGGTTCATGCGGGTTTCCCCGCCCTGACCCCTCTCCGGTTGCCCGGATCGAGGCCCGCCTGTCCCCCTGGGGATGAACGGGAAATTCCCGCGAACCCTAGGGCCGAGAAAACGAATGCGGCGCTCCGGAAGGATGGTTCCTCCAGAAGCGCGAATTCCTTTCCCCATCTATGCAGGCTTGTCCTCCCGGAGATCGGCTCTCCCCGGAAAGCCGCGGCAGGGCCGCGGATGATTAAGCCGGTGACAGAAAGCTCTCCCCTGATCGCTTGCGCGAACCGGATCGATGCGAATGTCTGACAACCCTTGCACCTGCAGTCTCGGACAGGATTGACTGGTTTGGAAGAAAGGATCACTTTGGATCACCCTATTCCAGCCAGTTCGCACCCTTGTCGGGCGCGACAGAAGAGGACACGGTTTCCCGCGATCCTCGTCCGCAAGCTGTGGTCAATAATGCCTTGGCGATCAGGACGCAAGAGGGGGCTTGACAAAATCCCGAACTTTGTTCCGGCCGGTCATGCCGGAACGGTCTGTCCCGACGCCGTCGTTTCCTCTCCCCGGGCGCGGGAGATCATGAACGGCCGCTCGATGAAACGATAGGTCTTGGCCGAAATGACGATCGTTACCAGCAGCAGCGCGGCGATGACCAGGAGGTCGATCGCGGTGCCGCCGAAGCTGAACACGCGGCCGCTGCCCGAACCGGAGACGGTGAGCGGCACCTTCGTCACCTTTTCCACCACGATCAGGACGAGGCGCAGCCCGTAATAGAGCAGCGCATGAACGAGATAGATCGAATAGCTCCACAGGCCGAGGGCCTGGATCGGGCGGCTTTCGAGCGCCCGCGTCAGCAGGCCCCTCCCCTGGCTGAACACCACGATCACGCCCGCGAAGACCAGCGGCGCAAAAAGCGAGGAGAGATTGACGCCGGTCGCCAGCAGGTAGCTCGACAGGGCCAGCACGACGGCGACCTCGATCGCGGTGCCACCCTCGACAACGAACCGTTCGGACCGGACGAGCCGGTAGGTCGCCGCACCGATGAAGAAGCCATAAATCGCCCGGAAGAGGCCGAAATCATGGGTTGCGAACAGATAGATCGGCGAGTTCCAGGCCACGACGAGCATTGCGCCGAAAGCGATCGGCAGCAGCGCCTTGTCAAGATGGCGGCGGAAGGCGAGAACCGCGGCGGCAAAGACGAGATAGGTCCAGAACTCGACCGAGATGCTCCAGGCCGGACCGTTCCAGGTGGTGGTCCCGTGCAGATTGAGCGACTGGGTCATCGTGATGTTGCTCAGCAACGCCATCCAGGACTTGCTGGCTGTGAACGGGGCTTCCTCGAGGGGCAGCGCCACGAAGGCCTGCAGGATAGCCTTGAGCATCTCGATGCCGAAAAAGGCGAACAGGATCGAGAAATGCAGCGGCCAGATCCGCCAGAAGCGCCTCGACATGAAATCCCGGGCCGAACCGGCATCCACCAGCCGCTGGCCCCAGGCATGCATGATCACAAAGCCCGAGAGAACGAAGAAGAAATCGACGAACAGTTCCCAGTTCTTCCAGCCGGCCATGTCGCGCAGCGGGTTATCGATCGGCGCATGGTAGAACGTGATCGCGAGAGCTGCCAGGCCACGCCATCCGTCCAGGGCCTCGTAACGCTTCGACACCATGTGCTTCTCTCCGGTACAACTCGACGGTTTCGCTCGTGAGTTGCAAGCCCTGCGCCAGCACCAACGCATAGGGGAGAGGTGTTTCCAGCCCGTGAATCCGATTATCCGTTCCAACCCGGGACGTTTCCGCCGGGCCTGTCCGGAAACGGCACGGGTGACCGGGAAACGAAAAAGCCCCGCGCCGGAGGCGCGGGGCAAGGATTCACCGGCCCGGAAGGCCGGAGGTTCAGGCGCCGGCGACGCTCGAGACGTCGACCTTCACGCCCGGGCCCATCGACGAGGAAATCGCGATGCGCTGCAGGTAAGTGCCCTTGGCACCGGTCGGCTTCGCCTTGCTGACGGCATCGACGAAGGCCTTGATGTTCTCGACGAGCTTGACGTCGTCGAACGAGGCCTTGCCCACACCGCCATGCACGATGCCGGCCTTCTCGACGCGGAACTCGACGGCGCCGCCCTTGGAGGCCTTCACGGCACCGGCGATATCCATCGTCACCGTGCCGACGCGCGGGTTCGGCATCAGGCCGCGCGGGCCCAGCACCTTGCCGAGGCGGCCGACGAGGCCCATCATGTCCGGCGTGGCGATGCAGCGGTCAAACTCGATCTTGCCCGAGTTGATCGTTTCCATCAGGTCTTCCGCACCGACAATATCGGCACCGGCGGCCTTGGCTTCATCAGCCTTGGCTCCCTTGGCGAAGACGGCAACGCGGACCGTACGGCCCGAACCGTTCGGCAGGTTGCAGACGCCGCGGACCATCTGGTCGGCATGGCGCGGATCGACGCCGAGATTCATCGCGATCTCGATGGTCTCGTCGAATTTCGCGGTGGCGCGTTCCTTCACCATCTTCACGGCTTCCGCGAGCGGATAGAGCTTGGTGCGCTCGATGCCTTCACGGGCCTTGGCGGTGCGCTTCGGCAGCTTCAGTTCGGCTTTGTTGACAGCTTTGTTCATGGCGTTACCCCACCACCTCGAGGCCCATGGCACGGGCCGAGCCACGGATCTGCTCGACGGCGGAATCGATCGTGTCGCAATTCATGTCGACGATCTTCTTCTCGGCGATGTCGCGCAGCTGCGCTTCGGTCACCTTGCCGACGAAGGCGCCCTTGCCGGGGGTCTTCGAACCCGAGGCCGGCTTCTTGCCGATCTTCAGGTTGGCAGCCTTCTTGAGGAAATAGGTCACCGGCGGCTGCTTCATCTCGAAAGTGAAGGAGCGGTCGGCGAAAGCCGTGATGACGACGGGGATCGGCATCCCCTTTTCCATCTGCGCGGTCTTCGCATTGAAGGCCTTGCAGAATTCCATGATGTTCAGACCACGCTGACCGAGGGCCGGACCCACGGGCGGCGCCGGCTTGGCGTCGCCAGCCGGAATCTGCAGCTTGATAAAGCCGATGATTTTCTTTGCCATGTCTCTCTCCAGAACCCGGCCGGACCACTGGAAGGGCCGTCGGGGGCGAAGGCCCTTCCCCGGGCGGGGTCAGGCCGATTGGAACCGTGGTCCGGCTTTGCGTGGAGGCTTCCGAGAAGAAACCGCCAACCGCCCGCCACGGATTTCGGGCATCGGCCAAAGCCGATACCGGAAGTCGGTGCGCATAAGCGCAGATGGGTGCAATAGCAAGCGAAAAGCGCTTACTTCAGCTTTTCGACCTGGCTGAATTCCAGTTCCACCGGGGTCGCGCGGCCGAAGATCGACACGGCCACCTTCAGCCGCTGGCGCGGGAAATCCACTTCCTCGACCACGCCGTTGAACGAGGCGAACGGGCCTTCGGCCACCTTCACGTTCTCGCCCACCTCGTAGATGATCGTGGTCTTCGGCTTCTCGCTGGTCTCGACGACCTGGCCCTTGATGCGCTCGGCCTCGGCATCAGGGATCGGGATCGGCTTCTTGTCCGCCCCGAGGAAGCCCGTCACCTTCGGCGTGTTCTTGATGAGGTGGTAGGCTTCGTCGGTCAGCTCGCATTTCACCAGCACGTAGCCGGGGAAGAACTTGCGGTCGGTCTCGATCCGGCGGCCACGGCGGACTTCCGTCACCTTCTCGGTCGGCACGAGGATTTCCTCGAAAAGGTCCTCGAGGCCACGCAGGGCGGCACCGTTCTTGATGTCATCCGCCACCTTCTTCTCGAAATTCGAGAAGGCATGGACGATGTACCAGCGCTTGGGCCGTTCGGCACGGGCGGTCGCAGACATGATCGGGCTCCTCAGCGGCCGATGCCGAGCACAAGCCCGACGCCCCAGCGGATCACCATGTCCGCCAGCAGGAAGAAGATCGACGCCACGATCACGAGCAGGAACACCATGCCGGTGGTGATCATGGTTTCCTTGCGGGTCGGCCAGGAGACCTTTTTGCCTTCGGCCTGCACTTCCTGCAGGAATTCAACCGGGTTCGGCTTCGCCATCGCCCATGATCCTTCTCGTTCCGGCGCCTTGCGCCAAGATCGCTGCGGGACCGCGACCTTTCAAGGGGGCACGGCCGGTTTTCGCCTGCAAGACCCCGTTCCCGCTTCGCGGGTCGTTCGTGGCCGGTTTGTCAGGGAATGCTTCGTTACATAGTCGGTTGCGCGGGCAGCGTCAATTTCCGTTTTTCCGCCTTTTCCGCTTGCAGGAGCCCCCCTCGCCTCCCATCTTCACGCGCAGGAAAGTATGGGGAGAACAGGCGTGTTTCGCGGTTTCAGCGCATTGGCTCTGGCAGCGGCCATGGCGCCCTTCTTCTTCTTTGCGCTGATCACGCTCTGGGCCCTCGGCCTGACCGTCGTGACGTTCGGCCCGGTGATTTTTGCCTTCGTCGCCTGGATCCTGCTGGCCCGAGCCGCCCGCAAGCAGCGCGCGGAAGCGAGGGCCGAGCCGGTCATAGAGGCCAGGGTCGTGCGTGAACCCGCACCGGATTACCCGGCCGAGGCCTACAGCCCGCCGGCCCATTTCGATCTCCTGCTCGGGGCCAAGCATGATATCGGCCGCATCCGCGGTGCCGCCGGCGCCATTCCCGATTCGGCGATTGCCCGGCAGTTCCGGGTGCTTGCCGACGTGGCGGACAAGGTCCATGCCCGGCTGATGGCCGAACCGGTGAAGCTTGGCCTCGCGCGCCGCTATTTCGCCTCGTACCTGCCGCGCGCCGCCGATCTGGCCGAAGGATATCACCGCTTCCGCAAGGACCAGCCGGGCGACGAATCGCGCCGGGGCAAGCTGCTGGACGTGCTCTATCGGCTGGAAAGTGCGATGAAGAAGGAAGAAGCCGGGCTCTCGGCGCCGGAGATGTCGCGGATCGACGCCGATATCCGCATCCTCTCGGAGGATCTCAAGGGCTATGACCCCGATTTCACCCGCGCGCCGGAGCCTATCCTCAACCGCGTTGACGAGATCGTCCGGAGCGCCAAGCGGAAGGGCTGATTACAGCGCTTCCTCGATGAAGACATCGGCCGGTCGCGCCGTCCGGGCTTGCGCGGCCAGCCGGATCGGCGCATTCGCCGCGCCATAACCGGCATAGCCGCCACCGCGCTGGACCAGTTCGAAGAAGAAGCCGCCATCCAGCGTCTCGGTATAGGCTTGCCAGAACTCGCCCTGCCCGTCCCGGTCATAGAGGATGTCGAGCGCC
Source organism: Rhabdaerophilum sp. SD176 (assembly GCF_030143245.1). GTDB lineage: Bacteria > Pseudomonadota > Alphaproteobacteria > Rhizobiales > Beijerinckiaceae > Rhabdaerophilum. Next base: position 527,526 of record NZ_JARJNS010000001.1, read on the forward strand.
TTCAGCTCCTCGATCTCGGCATCGCTGAGGTCAGTGCGGGCGGCGAGATCCTCGTAATAATTCTCCGGAATCGGCAGCATCGTGATTCCGGCAGCCCGGGCCGCGCGCACGGTGGCCTTCAGGTCCTGGCTCGACAGGGCCACATGCTGCACGCCGGAGCCGAAGAAATCCGTCACGAAGCGGGAGGAGAGCGTCCGGTGGCTCTGCGAGCCGTTCAGCACCAGCCGCAGCCCGCCGCTTTCGATCACCTGGCTCTGGACCACCCCGCCGGGATCGATCACCGCCTGCGACGGCATTTTCCGCGCGGCGAACAGGGTCGAATAGAAGAGGAGCCAGGTCAGCATCTCCTCGTACTGCATTGATTGCGAAACGTGATCGACCTCCGTCAGGCCGATTCCCGCGCCCGCCGGCGCCTGCATCACGAAATCGGTTTCCGCCCAGCGGCTGAGTTCGGGGCCGAGATCGAGGAAATAGAGCAGGCTGCCCCCGAGGCCGCGCACGGCGGGGATATCGAGCTCGCCCGGCCCCACCGGCCCGTTATGCGGATCGTCGAACAGCTTGCGTGCCCGCTCGACCGTGGCGCGCGCATCCGCCGTTTCCAGCGCGATGGCGCAGACGGAGGTGCCATGCGTGATCTGGTAGGAATGCGCGAAACCCTCCTTGTCGCTGTTCAGCACGATCCGGATCGTGCCCTGCGCGAAGAGTGTGACCTCCTTCGAGCGGTGCTGGCCGATCTCGGCAAAGCCGAGCGCCGCGAGCATGGCCACGAAGCCGGGGCGGTCCTGCTCGTGCACCGCGAATTCGAGGAAGGCCACCCGCCCGACCGGCGCCGGCGGCGGCATCGTCACCGCGCCGGGAATCGATGCGCCACGCCGGCGGCCGGCATCATCGAGCAGGCTGATCAGCGAGCGATGGCCGTCCACCGCGACCGAGCGGGCCGAGCCGGCGCGGAACCGGTCATTGAAGATCTCGAGGCTCAGGAAGCCGCCGTAATTGGTCGCGGCCAGCGCATCCATGAAGCTGGCAAGGTCGAAATCGCCCTGTCCCGGCATGCAGCGCCAGTGCCGGCTCCAGGAGAGGTAATCCATCTGCAGCTTCGGCGCATCGGCCAGTTGCACGAGGAAGATCCGGTCTCCCGGGATCGCCCGGATCGGCGACAGGTCGAGATTACGCGACTGGATGTGGAAACTGTCGAGCACGAGACCGACATTGTCCCGTCCCGCGCGCCGGACAACTTCCCAGGCATCGCGGTAATCGTGAATCAGCGGCGCCCAGGCGAGGGCCTCGTAACCGACGCGCATTCCACGCTTGGCCGCTCTGTCGCCCAGCTCGGCGAAATCGGCAGCGATCCGGTCGATCCCGCCCTGTGCTTCCGGTGAGACCGACGAACACACGAAAAGCAGATCGCTGCCGAGTTCCTGCAGCAGGTCGAATTTCCGCTCCGCCCGGTCGAAGGCCTTCGCCCGCCGGGCTTCCGGCAAGCCCTCGAAATCGCGGAACGGCTGACAGGTGACGATGTCGAGGCCAAGATCCCCGCACATCTGCCGCACCTCGCGCGGGGTGCCCGGCCAGGCGATGAGATCGGTCTCGAAAATCTCGACCGCCGTGAACTGCGCCGCGGCGATGGCTTCCAGCTTTTCCGGCAGGGTTCCCGAAACACAGACGGTGGCAATCGAGGTCCGCATCGTCCTTGTCCTCAATAGGTGATCGTCGCCAGCGCCCGCAATTCCTCGGCCGTGGCGCTGGGAAAGCCGAAAAAGTCGAGATAGGCGGGAATCTGCTCGAAAAGCATGTCGATTCCCACCTGGATCGGGCAGCCCCGCGCCCGGGCCGCTTCAAGCAGCGGGGTCATCTCGGTCTTCATCACGACCTCGCCGACCATGGCGCCGGGCTCGATCCGTGTCACATCCATCGGCAGCGGGTCACCCGCCTTCATGCCGAGCGGCGTCGCATTGACCACGATATCACAGCCGGAAGGATCGTTACGCCCGGTTTCGAGCCGGATGGCGGGGTAATGGGCACGGATCCGGGCGGCGAGCCGGTCGGACATGGCAATGTCGAGGTCGTGAAGCCGCAGCAATGCCGGGCCACGCCGGGCGAGCGCCGCCGCGATGGCGGACCCCACCCCGCCATTCCCCGTGATAAGGATCGACGCGCCGGCAATCGGTCGGTTCTTCCGCTCGAGCCCGCGCGCAAAGCCCTCGCCATCGAACATGTCGCCGGCCAGGCGGCCATCCGCCAGCCGCTTCACTGCATTGCAGGCGCCGGCGACCTGCGCCGTGGTGGAGAGCGTGTCGACGAGGTCAAGCGTCACAACCTTGTGCGGCATGGTGATCAGCGCACCGGCAATATTGGTCAGCGAGAACAGGGCCGGCAGGAAGGCGGGATAGGCCTCGGCCGTGCAGCCCATCGGCACGACCACGCAATCGATCCCCCGCGCTGCGAAGAACGGGTTGTAGATCATCGGCGCCTTGAAGCTCTCGGTCGGGTAGCCGACATGGCCGATGATGCGCGTATGCCCGGTGATCATGCACCCTCTCCCTCGCCGAGGCGCACGGCCTCGCCGCTCAGCGCCGCCCGGCGGACGGCATCGATGACGGCCATGGTCCGCATGCCCTCGATTCCCGGCACGAGCGGTTCCTCCTCGCCCCGGATGACCCGGACGAATTGCCGGATCTGCAGAGGAAGCGGATCGGCCGGTGGCGCGACATGCTGCTCGGCAACCAACGGCTCCCACCAGCCGCGCCGGCCTTCGTTGCGCCAGAGTTCGAGCCGCGGAATGGCGAGCGAAGCCTCGGTGCCGCCGATGAAATAGCAATTCTGACCGGCCGGCGGATAGGCAGGATTCTCCGCCGCGCTCTGTTCCCAGCTCCAGGGCGCGGTGATCGTGTCGGAGATGTTCACTGTGCCGAGCGCCCCGGAGGCGAAACGCAGCAGCACCACGCTGGTCTCGTCCACCGGGAAGCCGCGCACGGCATTGTTCTGCATCGCCCGCACCTCGGTGATCTCGCCGCAGAGATGGCGCAGCAGGTCGATGTCATGGCTGAGATTGATCAGAACCGGCCCGGCACCGGGCTGGCGGCGCCAGTCAACCTCGAAATAGGAATCCGGCTTCAGCAGCCAGAAGAAGCCATGCACGCTGACGATACGGCCGAGCCGGCCGGCCTCGATCATCGCCTTGGCCCGCGCGATCAGCGGATTGTGCCGGCGGTGATGCCCGGTCAGCAGCGGAATGCCGGCCGCCGCCGCCGCTGCAACCAGCTGGCGCGCACCGGCCAGGTCAGCCGCCAGCGGTTTCTCGACCAGCACCGGCAGGCCGGCATGGATGGCAAGCAGGCCATGCTCGACATGCAGCGCATTCGGCGTCGCCACCAGCACGCCCTCCGGCTTTCCGGCCGCAAGCATGGCTTCCGGCGTCGGATACCAGGCGACGCCCTTCGCGGCGGCGAGGATCCGCCCTTCTTCGGACGGATCGACGATGCTGTGCAGCCGCGCCGCCGGATCGGCAAGGATCAGCTCGGCGTGCCGCCGGCCGATAAGCCCCGCGCCGAGCAGGGAAATGGCAACGGGAACGGTCATGGCCGGTCGCCGTGCACGGGGAGATCGCCGCTCATCCCGCCCCCTCAGCGCATCGCCGGCACGTAGCCGAACATTTTCGGCAGCCAGAGCACCGTATCCGGCACGAGGATCATCAGCAGCAACGCCGCCAGAAGCACGCCAACCCACGGCCAGATATACTGGATCAGCACCTTCATCGGGATGCCGGTAATGGCGTTGAGCACGAAGAGCAGCACCCCGTAGGGCGGCGTGATCAGCCCGATCATGCAGTTCACGATGGCCACGATGCCGAAATGCACGAGATCGATGCCCAGCGCCTTCACCGTGGGGATGAAGACCGGAATGATAACGAGGATGATCGTCGAGGCATCGAGCAGGCAGCCGAGCACCAGGAAGAGCAGGTTGAGCAGCAGCAGGAAGACGATCGGCGAGATCTCGACGCCTTTCATCAGCTGCTGAACCTGCGCCGGAATGTTCTCGGTCGCCACGATGTAGTTGAAAATCAATGCCGAGCCGATGATCAACCCCACCGAAGCGGAGGATTTCACGCTGTCATGCATGACCGAGCGGATGTTCCGGAAATTCAGCGCCCGGTAGAAGAACACGGCCACGAGGAAGGCATAGGCGGCGGCAATGGCAGCGGCCTCGGTCGGGGTGGTCGCGCCGCCATAGATGCCAGCCAGCAGGATGATCGGCATCAGCAAGGCCGGGAAGGCCTTTAACGTGACCGACGGGATCTCCCGCAGCGGCACCGGCTCCTCGAGCGGCACATTCATCCGATGCGCCATGTAGGTGTTCAGCATCATCATCGCCGCGCACATGATCAGCCCGGGCACAACACCACCGAGGAAGAGATAGCCGATCGAGGCATCCGATACGATGGAATAGAGCACCATCGGGATCGAGGGCGGGATGATGGGCCCGACAACCGCCGTCGCCGCCGTGATCGCCGCCGCATACCCGAGGGGGTAGCGGTTGTTCTTGATCATCATGTCTATGGACATCTTGCCCATGCCGACAACATCGGCCACGGCCGAACCGGACATCCCGGCAAAGACGAGGCTGTTCAGCACGTTGACATGGCCCATGCCGCCCTTGAGGCGGCCGACGATCGCGAGGCAGAATGTGTTGAGCCGATCCGAGATCGTCCCGGCATTCATGAAATTCGCCGCCACGATGAAGAGCGGAATCGCCAGGATGACGAAGCTGTCATAGAGGCCCTGGATGATCTGCTCTGCGGCGAGGCCCATATCCTGGCCCTTCACGGCCAGATAGACGATGGCCGAGATGATCATCGACAGCGGGATCGACGCCCCGATCGTGGCCATGGTGAACAGCATCATGAGGCAGGAGAACAGAGCGAGACTCATTGGACGTGATACCCGTCCTGGATTTCGCGCCGGTCGAGTTCATCCGGATCGGCGCCACGGGCCACAAGGAAAGCCCGCCAGAAATAGCGGATCACGAGCATGACGGCGAAAACGGCATAGATGCTGAAAACGATGTCGAGCCGGATGCCGATCACCGCGCTCCGCTTGATCTGGTAGAAGGTGATGTAGCTCCAGGTGGCGGGCAGCGCCGCCAGCATGCCACCGCCGATGGCAAGGGCCGAAATGATGGCAAAGGCCCGGCGCATGTTCCGCCCGACAGCGATGTAGAGCACGTCGAAACGGACATGGTCCTTCTCCTGCAGGACGAAAGCGCCGCCCCAGAAGACGACCCAGAGCCAGAGGGTCAGGCACGCTTCCAGAGTCCAGAGGGCCGGCGCATTGAACACATAGCGCGCTGCGATCTGGATCAGGAAGACGATGAAAAGCGCACCCAGCATGAGGGCGGCAATGTCGAGCGCCAGGATCCGCGCCCGATGGATCAGCGAGAGCATCGCCCCACCCCCCGGCAGGAGAGAAAGAAACGCCGCCTGCGGATAAGGCAGGCGGCGTCCGGATTATTTCACGGCGTTGATCTTCTCGACCATGCCCGCCGGCCAGTCCTTGGCGAACTTCGATGCGAGGTAGTCCGCCTGGACCTTCTTGCGGAAGGCCTCGACATCCGGCGTGTAGACCTTCAGGCCCTTCGCCTTGAAGAAGCCTTCGAGTTCCGCTTCCAGCGCCAGCTGCTTCTTGCGGCCCGATTCAGCCGCATCATCCGCCGCCTTCTGCATGACGGCCTGCTGCTGCGGCGTGAGCTTGTCCCAGACCTTCTTCGAAATGGCGAGGTAGTTCTGGTCCACCAGATGGCTGGTCAGCACGATCTGCTTGGTGACTTCGAAGAACTTCGAATCGCGCACGGTCGGGAGCGGATTGTCCTGCCCGTCGATCGCGCCGGTCTGCAGCGCGGTGTAGATCTCGGTGAAGGCCAGCGGCAGCGGGTTCGCGCCGAGGGCAGTGCCGAGGAACAGCCAGGCTTCCGTGCCCGGCATGCGCAGCTTCACGCCCGCGAGATCGGCCGGAGTCTTGATTTCCTTGTCGATGCGCAGGTTCACCTGGCGGCGGCCGAGATACATCACCGAGAGCAGCTTCACGCCGAGCTTGTCTTCGGTCTGCTTCTTGAGGTCATTCATCAGCGGGTTGGCAAAGACCTTCTTCTGATGGTCCGCATCGCGCAGCAGGTAGCCGGCGGTGAAGATCGACCAGCCCGGGATCAGCGTCGCCAGCTCCTGCGGCGAGGTGATCGACATGTCGAGATTGCCGCGGGCAATGGCCTCGAGTTCCGTGCCCTGCTTGAACAGCGTGGCGTTCCAGTGCGGCTGGAACGAGGCGAATTCCTTGACGGCCGGGCCGAAAATCTCGGTCAGCGCGACGGCACGCTGGTCGGTCGGCGTGGCCGGGGATGACAGCGTCAGTTTGATGCCCTGCGCCGAAGCGGCAGTGGCGGTCAGCCCCAGGGCAATGGCGCTCGCAGCGCCGAGGAAGATGCGACGGTTGAAGATGGTGCTCACGATGTCCTCCCTATGAGCGGTTCGTTTCCGAGAGACGTTGCCGGCGTTCTCCACCGCGTCCGGCCTCCGGAACAATTGCGCCTATGCAGGCACGGTTTGATGCGTCGATGCAAGCCGTATGCAGCATGCCCGGCGATTTTCCGCGCCATGGTCTTCGTCTGCACCGGTTATGAACCGCCTGGTTAAAACGCGCAAGCCCGTTTTGTACGAACCGGTGGGTTTACATCACAGGCCAAACCATTAGGCTTGCCCCCAAGGACGAGAAGATGGCACGCCCGCAGCCGACCCCGGAGGGAACCACCCGCCCGACGCCGCAGCGCCGGAACCCGGATCGCGTCCGGAAGGATATTCTCGCTGCAGCCTGGGAGGAATTCGTCGAGAAGGGCCTCAGCGGCGCCCGGGTCGACGAGATTGCGGCCCGCACAGCCACATCCAAGCGGATGATCTATTATTACTTCGGCGACAAGGAGGGTCTCTACCTTGCTGTCCTCGAAGAGGCATATAGCGGCATGCGCGCCGCCGAGACGGCCATTGACCCGGTGGCGACCGGCCCAGTCGCGGCTCTCGCCCGGCTCACGGCGCTGACCTTCGACTATCACGCTGCCAATCCTGGCTTCGTCCGGATGGTGATGATCGAGAACATCCACCATGGCCGCCATCTCGCGCGGTCGAAGGCGATCGCCGAGCTCAACCTCTCCGCGATCTCGACCATCCGGGCGATCTATGCCCGGGGGCTGGCGGAAGAGCTGTTCCGGCCGGGGCTCGACCCGCTCGACATCCATATCACCATCTCCGCGCCAGCCTTCTACAACGTGTCGAACCGCGCCTCGATCCGGCAGGTCTTCGGCCATGACATGGGCGAGAAGCAGGCCCTTGCCCGCCGGCGGCGCAGCGTCGTCGAAGCCGTCTTGCGCTTTGTCCTCGCCGACCCGACCGCCCTGCCGGACCTGCCCGACATCATCGCTTCCGCCTGACCCGAACACAGACCGAGGTCCCGCCATGCCTGCAAAGCCGCCTGCCATGCCCGCCCCCGCCGACAATCCCTGCATCCTCTGCGTGGCGATTACCGGCTCCCTCCCGACCAAGGAGAACAACCCGGCGGTTCCGATCACGATCGCGGAGCAGATCGAATCGACGCAGGAAGCCTTCGAGGCCGGCGCCACGATCGCCCATTGCCATGTGCGCGATGACGAGGGCCGCCCGACATCCGATCCGGAGCGATTCGCCCGGCTCAAGGAAGGGCTCGAAAAGCATTGCCCGGGCCTCATCATCCAGCTTTCCACCGGTGGCCGCTCCGGCGCTGGCAAGACGCGCGGCGGCATGCTGCCGCTCCGCCCGGACATGGCCTCGCTCTCGGTCGGCTCCAACAATTTCCCCACCCGCGTCTATGAAAACCCGCCGGATCTGGTGGATTGGCTCGCCTCGGAAATGCTCGCCTACGGCGTCAAGCCGGAAATCGAGGCTTTTGACCTTTCGCATATCGTGCAGGCCTGCCGGATGGCCGCCGATGGCCGGCTGAAAGGCCCTCTCTATGTGCAGTTTGTCATGGGCGTGAAGAATGCCATGCCGGCGGACGAGCCCATCCTCGACATCTATATCGAGACTCTCCGCCGCCTCGCACCCGATGCGCCATGGTGTGCCGCCGGTATCGGCCCGGAGCAGATCCGCCTCAATGAATGGGCCATCGCGCGCGGCGGCCATACCCGCACGGGGATGGAGGACAATGTCCGGCTCGACCGGAACACCCTCGCCCCGTCGAACGCCGCTCTGGTGAAGCGGGCGGCCGAACTCTGCGAGAAGTGTGGGCGCCCCGTTGCAACCTGGCAGCAGGCACGGCAGATCCTGGGCCTTGCCATGCCGGCGGCCTGACCGGCGCGGCTCCGGCATCCCAGCCCGAAGTTTGGCCCTCCCGGCAAAGGCCGGATTGACCCTGTCCGGCGATCATCGCTATGTCTGATTGAACATAGCGAGTCCGGGAGCCCGAAGCCAATGTTCCGCTGCCTGTTCGTCACCCTGGGCCTGATGGCGTTGGCGATGGGGCCTGCCCCGGCGCAGGAGGCACGACCCGTCCTCGTATTCGCGGCGGCAAGCCTGCAAACGGCCTTCAACGCCATCGCAGCGGCGTGGCAGAAGGAGAAAGGCGGCAAGGTCACCTTCTCCTATGCCGCCTCCTCCGCCCTCGCCCGCCAGCTGGAACAGGGCGCTCCGGCGGATCTCTTCGCCAGTGCCGATCTCGACTGGATGGATTGGGCGCAGCAACGCAACCTCATCCGCCCGGAGACGCGGCGGACGCTGCTGGAAAACACGCTGGTCCTGATCGAGCCGGCGGATCGTCCGCCCACGCCCCTGAAGATCGGGCCCGGCTTCGCTCTGGCCGAAGCTTTGGGCGATGGCCGCCTCGCCACCGGGCAGGTGCAATCCGTCCCGGTCGGCCGCTATGCGCAGCAGGCCCTGACCCATCTCGGCCTTTGGGAGACCATCAGGCCCCGGATCGCCGGCGTCGAGAATGTCCGCACCGCGCTGGCGCTGGTGGCGCGGGGCGAGGCCCGGTTCGGCATCGTCTATGCGACGGATGCGAAAGCCGAGCCTCGGGTGCGCGTGGTCGATGCCTTCCCCGCCGGCAGCCACCCGCCGATCCTCTACCCGCTCGCGGTCACGGCCAATGCCGGCAACGCGCAGGCACAATCCTTCCTCGACTATCTATCTTCGCCGGCAGCAATCCGTATCTTCGAGGCGGAAGGTTTCCGCGTGACGCGCTGAGGATTGACGGTGCCCGAACTTGGCCTCTCGCCTGACGAATGGACAGCCATCCGGCTGAGCCTGCGCATTGCCGGGCTGGCGACGCTGGTCAGCCTGCCGCTGGCCATCCTCGTCGCGCATTGGCTGGCCCGCACCCGTTTCCGGGGCAAGGTGCTGGTCGATGGCCTCGTCCACCTCCCGCTGGTCCTGCCGCCGGTCGTCACCGGCTATGTCCTGCTGGTCCTGTTCGGAAGGCGCGGCCCGGTCGGCGCATGGCTTGAGCAGACCTTCGGCCTCGTCCTCTCCTTCCGCTGGACCGGCGCCGCCCTGGCCTGCGCGGTGATGGGCTTCCCCCTGATGGTCCGGGCGATCCGCCTCGCCATCGAATCCATCGATCCGCGCCTCGAACAGGCGGCCGGCACGCTCGGCGCCTCGCCGGCCTGGGTCTTTGCCACGGTCACGCTGCCGCTGGCCCTCCCCGGCATCATTGCCGGCGCGGTCCTGTGCTTCGCCAAGGCCCTCGGCGAATTCGGCGCCACCATCACCTTCGTCTCGAATATCCCGGGCGAAACCCAGACAATCCCTGCCGCCATTTACACCTATACGCAGATTCCCGGCGGCGATGCCGGCGCCTTCCGCCTGTCCATCGTCGCGGTGATCATCGCGCTGGGCGCGCTCGTGGCCTCGGAAGTCCTCGCTCGGCGCAGCGGAACCCGGGCGCAGCCGGAATGATCCGCTTCGATTGCCAGCTCGACCGGCGGGATTTCCGCTTCCGCGTCGCCTTCGAGGCCGAAACCGGCATTACGGCCCTGTTCGGCCCGTCCGGTTCCGGCAAATCCACCGCGATCCGCCTGCTGGCCGGCCTCGAAGCTGCGAAGGAAGGCCGGATCACACTCGGCGACAGGGTGCTGCTGGATACGGCAAAGCGCGTGTTCATTCCCCCGCATCGCCGCCGGATCGGCCTCGTCTTCCAGGATGCCCAGCTCCTGCCGCATCTCGATATCCGCGCCAACCTCACCTATGGCCGTTTCTTCACCCCGCGGGACGAGCGGCGCATCGCCTTTGACCCGGTGGTCGAGGTGCTCGGCATCGGTCATCTCCTGTCGCGACAGCCGGATACGCTCTCCGGCGGCGAACGTCAGCGTGTCGCCATCGGCCGGGCCCTGCTGGCCAGCCCGCATCTCCTGCTGATGGACGAGCCGCTCGCCTCGCTGGACGCGGCCCGGAAAACGGAGATCCTGCCCTTCATCGAGCGCCTTCGTGACGAATTCCGCGTCCCGATTGTCTATGTCAGCCATGCGGTGGAGGAAGTCGCGCGCCTCGCCGCGCGGGTGATCCGGCTTGACAACGGGGCCGTCACCGCCGCCGGCAGCCCGGCCGAGGTGCTGGCGCCGGTGGCGCTTGCCAGCTTCGCGGATCGGTTCGATGCGGTCTCCGTGCTCTCGGCGCCGATCCGCCGTTACCTGCCGGAATACGGGGTGACCTTGCTCGATCATCCCGCCGGCGAGATCGTGGTGCCGGGCCTTGTCCCCACAGGACAGGGCGAGGTGCGCGTCGCGATCCGGGCCACCGGCGTCACACTCGCGGTCGGCCGGCCGGCACAGGTCAGCGTGCGGACGGTCCTGTCAGGCCGGATCACGGCCATCGACCGCAACGAGAGCCCCTTCGCGATGGCGACCTTGGTCCTGCCGGGCGGGCAGACCCTGAAGGCCTATGCGACGCGCCTTGCCTTCGATGCTCTCGGCCTGGATATCGGCGACGAGGTGCAGGCGCTGATCAAGGCCGCGACGATCGACGAGCGCAGCCTCGCCATCCTCCCTCCGGCGTGACGAGGCTCAGCCGCCCGGCGGATCGAGCCCCGGCTCCGGCGGGGCAAGCTCGGCTTCGAACGGCCCCAGTTCCTCGGCAATCGCGTCGCGCGTGCGCGCCTCGATCCGGCGATAGGCCGCGAGCAGGTCCTGACCGAACGGCGTCAGCCGGGCACCGCCGCCCTGGGCACCGCCGGCGGCGGCCAGGACGACCGGCTGCCTAAACATGCGGTTGACCTGATCAACGAGCAGCCAGGCCCGGCGATAGCTCATGCCGAGCCGCCGGCCCGCTGCGGAAATCGAGCCGGTTTCGCCGATCGCCTCGATCAGGTCGAATTTGCCGGGCCCAAGCCGGTGGTCGGGCCCCAGCAGGATGCGCAGGCGCGGAACCGCCCCGGCCATGCGGCCATCCGGGAGGGGCCGGGGCGCCCGCCGGGCCATGTCAGCCCCTGAGCGCCTTGGAAAAATAGCTGCCGGTGCGGCGATAACCGTTCTTCAGGTAGAGGTTGTCAACCCGGGCGCCTTCCTCGGTATCGAGCTGCAGCAGGCCGCACCCATCCTCCAGCGCCCTTGCCTCGGCGAATTCGAGCAGCTTCACGCCATAGCCTTTGCCACGATGCTTCAGGTCCACCACCACATGCTCGATATAGGTGACGAAGCCGTCATGGATGTTGTGGTTGGGCACCATGCCGATCAGCCCGACAAGATCCTCCCCCGCCTCGGCGATGAACATGCGGTAGCCCGTCGCCCGCGCCACGAAGACGCGCTGGGCATAGGTCTGCATGTCGAGATCGGGAATGAGCTGCCGGATGACCGGATAAGCCCGGTGATAATCGGTATCCGACCGCGCCTCGCGGATGGTGATGGTTTCGGTGGTCATGTTCAGCGCTGTCTCTGATGGATCACAAGCCTGGTGGATCGCAAGTCTGGCGCCGCTCGCGGCGATCGGAACGCCCGGTTGGGGTCGACGCCGCTTCGGAAAAGGAATGGCAGGGGAGGAGGGATTCGAACCCACGACCTACGGTTTTGGAGACCGCCACTCTAACCAGCTGAGCTACTCCCCTATCGGGCGAACCCGAGAGATAGCGCGGATAGCATGGGCCTTCGGGCTGTGCAATCCCTCCCCACCGAGGAATTGCACAGCCTCCGGCTCATTCAAGCTGGCTGCGCAGGAACGACGTCACCTGCTCGCACAGGGCGGCATGGATGGCGGCGCGGTCGATTCCGGGCGCGTCGGTGCAGAGCTCGCCGAGCCGCGCCATCGCGGCGGGCGGGCACGGATCGATGAAAACGTGATGCCCGCCCGCGACACGCCGCCTCTGCGGCACCGGAATGATGGCCCGCATGAGCGTGTCGCCATTGCTGGCAGACGGCACAATGGCATCGCCCGTCGCCTCGTGCAGCTGCACCGGCATGCGCAGGATGGCAAGGCCTTCCGGCCCGAACGGCATGGCCAGCGGCGCGATCAGCACCAGCGCCTTGAGGCGCGGCTCGCGCGGCGGCTGCCACTGCCCGGCCTGTGAGCCGGGATAGCGCGCATCGGTGACGTGAGAACAGAGCACGGCATTGCCCGGAGACTGGCGGCAATAGGCCGGCCAGCGTGCAAAATCCGGCGTCGCGCCGGCAAGCACCAGCGCGGTATAGCCGCCGGCGGAATAGCCGATGGCCCCCATCCGCGCAGGGTCGGCACGGTCCGCCACGCGCGGATCCTTCAGCACCGCCTGAAGGGCCTGCAGCGCCTGGCCCGGCCGGTCGGTCGGAGCGAGGCCGGCATCACGCCGCTCGGTCCGGCCGGCGGCATCGCCGATATGAAGCGGCGCGACAACGATGAAGCCCGCACGCGCGAGATGGCTGGCCAGATCGCGATGGGCAAAGGGCGAGCCGCCCGATCCATGCGAGAGCAGGACGACCGGGAAACGGCCCTCGGCGGGCGCGGCATCCCGGCGTGCGACGACCGTATAGGGGCCAGCCTCGAACGGGCTTTCCGCTTCGCGCGTCGGATACCAGACAAAAGCGTCGAACGGCATTTCTGCCGCGACAGGCACGCGGAGAATACCGGCGGAAAAGGGTGTGGCTGCAAAAGGAGCGTGGCTGGAAAAGGCAAGGCACAGGAAAACAAGCAATCGGGCAAGCATTGGAAATCCATCAAATCGGGCGCCACTTGGGCGATGAAAACCGGACAAAACAACGAAAGACGGCAATAAGCCCCACCAATAATGCCGATCTGGCGTGACTTCAACCCTTGATAGGACGAATGGTAACCGATCCGCGTATCGGGCCCGGTAAAGGCAAGTGGATCCAGCCGGGTATCGGCATCGGCCTGCACCCGGCCCGCAATCTCTGTAAGCGTGCCAAAGATCGAATTCGCGATGGCACCAGCGGAGCAAACAGGCGGCGAACGGCTCCCGAACGAAAAACGGGCGACCCCAGAGGATCGCCCGTCAAATTCGCGCCGGAGCATCAGGCCGGGATGCCAAAGCGCCCCGGCTTGCCCTCGATCAATCCTGGATATTGGCGACGACGCCGGCGCCGACGGTGCGGCCGCCTTCACGGATGGCGAAGCGGAGCTTCTCTTCCATCGCGATCGGCGTGATCAGCTCGACATCGAACGAGATGTTGTCGCCCGGCATCACCATTTCCGTGCCTTCCGGCAGCGTCACGATGCCCGTCACGTCCGTCGTGCGGAAGTAGAACTGCGGACGATAGTTGGCGAAGAACGGCGTGTGGCGACCGCCCTCTTCCTTCGTCAGGATATAGGCTTCGGCCTTGAACTTCTTGTGCGGCTTCACCGTGCCCGGCTTGCACAGGACCTGCCCGCGCTCGACGTCTTCACGCTTCGTGCCGCGCAGCAGCGCGCCGATATTGTCGCCCGCCTGGCCCTGGTCGAGCAGCTTGCGGAACATTTCCACGCCCGTCACGACCGTCTTCTGCGTGTCGCGGATGCCGACAATCTCGACTTCCTCGCCCACCTTCACGATGCCGCGCTCGACACGGCCGGTCACGACCGTGCCGCGGCCCGAGATCGAGAACACGTCTTCGATCGGCATCAGGAACGGCAGGTCGATCGGACGCTCCGGCTGCGGGATATACGCATCGACCGATTCCATCAGCTTCAGGATCGCGTCGCGGCCGACCTTCGGATCGCCGTTATCCAGCGCAACCTTCGCCGAACCCATGGTGATCGGAATGTCATCGCCCGGGAAGTCGTACTTCGACAGAAGCTCGCGAACTTCCATCTCGACCAGCTCGAGAAGCTCGGCATCGTCGACGAGATCGACCTTGTTCATGAACACGACCAGCGCCGGAACGCCGACCTGGCGCGCCAGCAGGATGTGCTCGCGCGTCTGCGGCATCGGGCCGTCGGCCGCCGAAACCACCAGGATCGCACCGTCCATCTGCGCCGCACCCGTGATCATGTTCTTCACGTAGTCCGCGTGGCCCGGGCAATCGACATGCGCGTAATGGCGGTTCTTCGTCTCGTACTCGACATGGGCCGTCGAGATCGTGATCCCGCGCGCCTTCTCTTCCGGCGCCTTGTCGATCTGGTCATACGCCGTGAACGTCGCGCCGCCCGTCTCGGCAAGAACCTTCGTGATCGCCGCCGTCAGCGACGTCTTGCCATGGTCAACGTGACCAATCGTCCCGATGTTGCAGTGCGGCTTCGTACGAGAAAACTTTTCCTTGGCCATGAGGCGTCCCTGATATGAATGGCAGCGTTGGACCCTTCGCGCGGGCAGCCCCTCGCGAACTGCCGCGCCGTTTATGCGGGTTTGGCGGCAATTTCAAGGGCGAAATTCCGCCGGGCCGCCCCGTTCACCCCATCGCGGCAATCAGGTCACGGGCGAACTTGGCGGCGATCACCAGCGCGGAAATGGCAGTGGCGATGGCCGCGCGGCGGTTCATGGCCTGCGTGCGGTTGATCGCCGTGATGATGCGGTTGAGATCGAGCGCGTTGAGTTCCTCGTGTTTCGAAACCCGCCGCACGGAATTGTTGCTGGCACGATACCAGAGCCATGCGGCGATCAGCGCACTCGCCAGGGCAAGGAGATCAAGCAGGACGTTGAGCATGGGGGCTGGAAAACGTGAGGGTGCGAGCGGGCACCGGATCCAGGGTTGATACCAGGCGGAAGACTTCGGCAAACCTGTTCGTACCGACAGGATGGCATTCCTGTCCAGCCCCTGTTGCCAAGTCTCGCTTCGTCACATCGTCCGTCCGGAAGAACCGGGGCAGCCAGCCAGGCGGCCCGCTTTGCCCGCCCGGCGGGTCATGCTGCCCGCGCAGCGAACTCGGCCAGCGCCCGCCGTCCGAGGAGATGCGATTTCGGATCATTGAGCGAATCCACCGCGATCAGCCGCCCGTCGCGGAAATAACGGATCGCGAACCGCCCGGAGGCGGGATCGCCTTCCGTTTCCGTCCGGTCAAACCCCTGGCTGAGCCCTGCAATCTGCAGCTTGGCGTCATACTGGTCAGACCAGAACCACGGCACCGGATCATAGGCAGGCTCGCCGCCGAGCATGGCCGAGGCCGCCACTTTTGCCTGGTCGATGGCATTCTGCACGCATTCGAGCCGGATGCGGCGGCCATAGAGCCGGCTGTCGAAGGCGGTGACATCGCCGGCAGCGAAAATGTCGGGCACGCTGGTACGTGCCGCACCATCGACCACGATCCCGTTTTCCACCGCGAGGCCGGCTGCCGCCGCCAGCTCGACATTCGGTATGGCGCCGACTGCCACCAGCACGAGATCGGCCGGAACCACGCGGCCATCGGCCAGCACGACACCCGTGGCGCGCTCCGTCCCGCTTATCGCCGCGACACCGGTTCCGGCGAGCAGGGTGACGCCCTGCTCGCGGTGAAGCCTGTCGAGATAGGCAGCTGTACCATCCGCCACGACGCGGGCGAGGATGCGCGGCGCAGCCTCGATCACCGTCACATCGAGGCCAAGTGCGCGCGCCTTGGCCGCCACTTCGAGGCCGATATAGCCACCGCCGATAATCGCCAGCCGCAGGCCGGGCGCGAAGGCAGCGCGCAGGGTATCGACATCGGCAATGCCGCGCAGATGGTGGATCCCCGCAAGATCAGCCCCCGGCAGCGTGATCTGGCGCGCGCGGGTTCCCGTCGCGATCAGCAGCTTCCCGTAAGCATGCACCGTTCCCGCCTCGTCCTCGACAAGCCGCGCAGCCGGGTCGATCCGGACGATGCGCCGGCCGAGATGAAGGCGGACGCCGCGCTCCTCGTAGAAGGCGCGCGGCCGCAATTCGAGCCGCTCGGGCGTGATCTCGCCGGTGAGATAGGCCTTTGAGAGCGGCGGCCGCTGATAGGGCAGGAAGGGCTCGTCGCCGAACAGCGCGATCTCGCCCGTATGGCCATCGGCGCGCAGCGAGGCCACGGCTTGCGCTGCGGCCTGCCCGGCCCCCAGAATGATGATCGGTTCGGCCATTGTCCCTCGTCGCATCGGCTTGCTGACGCGCATGCTCGCCCGCCTAACGTGGCAACAGGCAAGCCCGGCGGCAACCCTCGACCGGGCTCACAGCGCGATCAGCGGCCACCCGGCCAGCGCCTGCGCGAAGACCGCCAGCGTGAGCACCGCATAGACCAGCGCGGCAAGCCGGGTAAAGCCCCTCGCATGGAGGGGAGAGGTGCGATCTCGCCAGAGGCCGATCAGCGGCAGCACCTGCATCGCATGGAGCGAGAGGAAATGGGCAGGCCGGAGATCCCCCGTCACGCCGGACCAGCCGAAAAACGGCAACACAGGCGCGCCGGCCGGGTGGATGCCCGTGAAAGGCCCGGTCCCCGTCGCCAGCCGGCCGGCAATGATCAAGGTGAGGATGCTGCTCGCCAGGAAGCCGAGCCAGATCCCTTCCCGCGTTCCCGGGCCAAGCCTGGCGCCCTCGTCGCGGCGGGCAATCCAGCCGATGATTCCGATGCCGAAGACCAGCGCCAGCGCGCCACCGCCCATCACGCTGCGGTACATGAAGGCGTGGAACGGCGTCGAGAGGTTGAAATGCGAGGCTTCGCCCCGCGCCGCCTGCCAGATCAGATAGGCCATCTCCGCAAGGAAGGCCGCAGCCATGACGAGGCCGGTCAGCCGGTAGGCCCAGCCCTGCCGGGCTTGCGCAGTCAGGCGCGTCTCGAGGAGCGCCAGCGTGCCGAACAGGGTGGCAAAGCTGATCGCGAATTTCAGCGGCTTGAGGAAGACAGCCACGCCGGCGATCCGCCTTGTCTCGAACGGTATCCAGAGCAGGCAGAGCAGTGCGAGCGCCAGCGAAAGCGCCGTGAGGGCCTGATACAGCTGCACCCTTCCCGGTGCAGCCGGTGCGAGCGAGGCGGTCGGGGTGGATAGCGACAGCGTGATCATGGGAATTCCTCGAGGTCAGGCGGCGGCTTTACCGGAGGCGAGGCGGGCCGGAGCCCGCAGGAAAAGCTCGGTCAGCAGCGCGAGCAGGAAGCCGATCGGACCGAACAGGAAGACGAGGAAGAGCAGCGGTGCCTGCAGCCACCGGGCCAGACCGATGGCGTCGAGCCGCCGGGCAAGCATGGCACCGATCACAAGGTCGAAGGCGAGGTAGTGCACCCAGCCGGCCAGCAGGGCCCAGTCCGAGGAGAGGAGCTGCCGGACCGCCGCGAGCGAGCCATAGCCGCCGCCGGTCGGGGCAAAATGGGCGAGCGCCAATCCGCCATAGAGCGCGGAAAGCAGCGCCGGTATGCACCAGGCCGGCAGGGCCTGCCAGAAGGCGCCCTGCCTCGGCCCGAGGATCAGCACCACCCACCCGGTCAGGGCGAGGGTGCCGGCATGGCCGAAAAGCAGATCCGGGGACATCAATCTCTCCGTCGGAAATTTCCAATGGAAACATCTGATAGCGGATCCCCTTGCCAATGCCAAGCCGAAAATTTACACTGGAAACATGAGTGCATCACCCTCCCCTGCCGGACCTCGCCCCTATCACCACGGCAACCTCAAGACTGCTCTCGTCGAAGCGGGGCTGGCCCTTCTGGAGGAGCGCGGCCTTGGCGACCTCTCCCTGCGCGAGATCGCCGCGCGGGTCGGTGTCAGCCACACCGCGCCGAAGAATCATTTCGGCAGCCTGAAAGGCCTGCTGACCGCCATCGCCGCGGAAGGGTTCCGCCGCCATGCCGCCGCGCTCGAGGCCGGATTGAAGCCGGCGGACGGGCCGGTCGAACGGCTCCACGCCGCCGCAGAAGGATATGTCCGCTTCGCGCGGGCGCATCCGGCCCTGTTCCGGCTGATGTTCTCCGCCGATCTCTGCGATTTCGGAGATCCGGATCTGACCGCCGCCGCCTCGGAGAGCTACGGCGTGCTTGCCCGGCTGGCCGGGCGGCTTGAACCCGGCACGGCCGAGCCCGGCGAACGGCAGACCCGGATGGAAACGCTGCTCTGGAGCATCGTCCACGGCTATGCGACTCTGGCCAATGAGGGCCAATTGGCCGCCGGGCCTGACGGCGCCCCGGTCCATGGCATCGCCGATCTTTTCCGGCACTGGCCACGCTTCGCGTAGCGGCTTTCATCGAACCGCATGAATATGCGCCGGCTGTTACCGTCCTGTCATGAAGCGGCCCTAGGCGGAGCGCTCCAGGAGGTGCGGCCGTGACATTCCTTATCCAGGGCGGAAAAGTCCTGCTCGAAGGCGGGTTCGAACAGGCCGATCTGATGGTCTCGCGCGAGGGCCTCTCGCTCGAACGGGAGGGAATGGGCGCGCGCCTGCGGTTCGATGCAGCGGGCCTGCTGGTCCTGCCCGGGATGGTCGATATTCACGGCGATGCCTTCGAGCGGCAGATCATGCCCCGCCCCGGGGTCGGCTTTCCCGTTCCGATGGCCCTGCTCGATACCGATCGCCAGCTCGTTGCCAACGGCATTACCACCGCCTGCCATGGCGTGACCTGCTCGTGGGAGCCCGGCCTGCGGGGGCAGGAGGGTGCGAACGCGGTGATCGAGGCGGTGGAGCAACTCCGCCCCGAATTGATGGCGGATACGCATATCCATCTCCGGCACGAGACCTTCAATCTCGATGGCGAGGCCTTGCTGGCCGGCTGGATCGCGAGCGGCCGTCTGCACGTGCTGGCCTTCAACGACCATATGGAAGGCATCGTCAAGACGACGACCGGCAAGAAGTCGAAACTGGGCCGGATGGTCGAGCGCTCGGGTCTCGACGAGGCCGCATTCATCGCCTTGGTCGATGCGCTCTGGGCCCGGCGCGACGAGGTTGCGGATTCCGTGCAGCGGATCGCCGGCATGGCGCGCAGTGCCGGCATCATCATGCTCTCGCACGATGATCGCAATCCGGCCGATCGGCAGGCCTACCGCGCCCTCGGCTGCGCCATCGCCGAATTCCCGATGACGGAGGAGACCGCCGGGGAGGCTGTCCGCGCCGGCGAAGCCACCGTCTTCGGTGCACCGAATGTGGTGCGGGGCGGCAGCCATACCGGCTGTCCTGCGGCTGCGGAGATGGTGGCGAAGGGCCTCGCGACCATCCTCGCCTCGGATTACTACTACCCCGCCATGGCGCAGGCGATCTGGCGGCTTGACCGGGAAGGCACGCTGCCACTGGCCGAGGGCTGGGCGCTTGTCTCCCGCAACCCGGCCCGTCACCTCGGCTTCACCGATCGCGGCAGCCTCGCCGAAGGGCTGCGGGCCGATCTTGTGCTGGCCGAGCCATCCGCCCAACACCTGCGCATTGTCGCGACCTTTGCCGGCGGCCGGCTCGCCCATTGCACCGACGCGCAGCGCATCCGCGCGAACTGAGGCGGGCGTGGAACCTGATCAGAAATGCCGGAGCCCGAACCGGGCCAGCAGCGGCACGATCTCGTCGCGCACCCGGGCGCGATGGGCACGCGCGGCGACGAGGGCGATCTCCGGATCACCCGCACAGATCGCGGCGATGATGGCGCGATGCTCCGGCACGGAACGCTCGATATTCGGCCGAAGCTGAACCATGAACACCTGCGCCCGCGCTGCCTGGCTGTTGACGGTCTTCATGATGCCGGCGAAACGGGAATTGCCGCAGGCCTCGACCAGCAGCGTGTGGAAGGCCATGTCGGCAAGGCTCCGTGCCTCGAAATCAGCCGCAGCCTCCATCCGGGCGGTCTCCGCATCCAGCCTTTCGGCGATGCCAAGACGCTCCGGTTCGGGCAGCCGGGCAATCCGGGCGGCGGCATCTCCCTCGATGGCGATGATCACCTCGTAGATCTCGCGGATATCCTCCGGCGACAGGGCGCAGACGAGAATGCCCTTTTTGGGCAGGATGCGGACAAGCCCCTCCTCCTGCAGGCGGAGACTGGCCTCGTGGATCGGCGTGCGGCTCGTGCCGAAACGCAGCGCCAGCTCCTGCGCGGAAAGCTGGATGCCCGGCGGGAATTCCGCCCGGACGATTGCGTCCTTGAACGCTGCATAGGCCTGCTCGACCAGCGAAGGCCGGGCCTCCGCGTCGGGCATCGTCTGGCGTCGTGCTGCCCTGGCCATGCAGAATCCTCCTCCGGACATGCATATCATCTTCCATGGAACCTGCAATGGAATATTGACAAGCCCGGCCTCAAGGCGCAGACAGGCGGCCTCGCATCACCCCGGCGCGGCTTGCAGGGGTGGCACATCCGGCAAGGGAGAATGTCATGGCCCGTTCAAACACCTATCGCCTTGCCGTCATTCCCGGAGATGGCATCGGCAAGGAGGTCGTGCCTGAGGGGATCCGCGTGCTTGAGGCCGTGGCGCGGAAGCGCAAGTTCTCGCTCGATCTGGACCGGTTCGATTTCTCGAGCTGGGACTATTACGAGAAGCACGGCAAGATGCTGCCGGATGACTGGAAGAACCAGATCGGCAACCATGATGCGATCTATTTCGGCGCGGTCGGCATGCCGGACAAGATCCCCGACCATATCTCGCTCTGGGGCTCACTGCTGCTGTTCCGCCGCGAATTCGACCAGTATGTGAACCTGCGCCCGGTCAAGCTGATGCCCGGCGTCCCCTCCCCCCTCGCCAATCGCAAGCCGGGCGATATCGACTTCTTCGTGGTGCGCGAGAATACCGAGGGCGAGTATTCAAGCGTCGGCGGCCGCATGTATCCCGGCACGGAGCGCGAGATCGTGCTTCAGCAGACCGTGATGAGCCGCACCGGCGTCGATCGTATCCTGAAATACGCCTTCGAACTGGCCATGAAGCGCCCGCGCCGGAAGGTGACCTCGGCCACCAAGTCGAACGGCATCTTCATCGCCATGCCCTATTGGGACGAGCGCGTCGCCGAAATGAAGAAGCACTATCCGGATGTGACTCTCGATCAGTATCACATTGACATTCTCACCGCGCATTTCGTGCTGAATCCGGACCGGTTCGACGTGGTTGTGGCCTCGAACCTGTTCGGCGATATCCTCTCCGATCTCGGCCCGGCCTGCACCGGCACAATCGGCATCGCGCCATCGGGAAACATCAATCCGGAGCGGAAATTCCCGTCACTGTTCGAGCCGGTCCATGGCTCGGCACCGGACATTGCCGGCAAGGGCATCGCCAACCCGATCGGGCAGATCTGGTCAGCCGCGATGATGCTCGACCATCTCGGCGAACCGGAAGCGGCAGCGGATATCGTCCGCGCGATCGAGGAGGTTCTCGGCAAGGCCGAATACCGCACACGTGATCTCGGCGGGAAGGCCAACACGGTTGAGTGCGGCCAGGCCATCGCCGACGCCATCTGAGCATCGGGATGGCCGGGCAAGGCGCTGGCGGCATCGCGCCGCCAGCGCGCCGCGCTCAGAAGCGCTGCGTGATCGAAATCGCGTAGGCGGGCTGGCGCTGCGTGAACAGCGGATCATCGGTCGGGCCGGCAAGCCCATCCGCGAGGTTGGTCGGATCGAAGAACTGCCCGTCGCAGGTCTCGTTCTTTTCGAGCCCGGCAATCGTCAGCGTAGCGACACGCACGCTCGGGCGCTTGTCCTCGTCGGGCCATTGCTGCGTCGCCGGCAGTTTCGCATCCTCGGCAGTGCCGAGAACAGCCAGGACATCGAAGCCGGCCGGCTGCTTTGCGGCAATCCGACCCGTCAGTTCGGCGGCCAGAAAGTCTGCCGGCTTCGCCTTGGCCTCGTCATCCGTCAGGCCAGCCTCGCCGCCCTGCGGCGCGAACCGGAACTTGACGACCTGCTTTGCCCCCTGCGCATTGGTGAACGTGTAGGGGTGGATCGCCCAGTAGCTGACACCCACCCAGGAGGCGGGAACCGGCCGTCCGGCCAGGAACTTGCCCTGGTTGGTCGTTTCCGGATTTGCATCGGTGAACGCCTTGATCCTCGCCGCATCCGGCTTGCCATCCGCCCCCGGCAGGCGCGCCTGCAGGAAGGCCAGCATCTGTTCCGGTGATTTCACGAAATTCACTGGCGCGTTGACCATCACGAATTCGCTCTGGCCGGGGCCGTTCGGATCAATCCGGAGCGAAAGCCCGCGATTGACCGTCTTGGTCGCGTCCGCAACCTTGGGATTGCCGCCGCCCACCGAGAACCGCACGATCGCCGCGGATTCCTTGGCGAAGGCGGCGGATTTGGTCAGGGCGCGCGCCTCCGGCGTCGGCGTGAACCGGGCCGTGAAGCATTGTCCCTTGGCGCCGCTCGGCCGGGCTTTCTGCTTTCCGGAGAGGGTACGCATGGACTCGACGATCGATTCGGTCGTCGACGGGCTCTGGGCCATGGCCGGCAGCGCAGGCATCGCAAGGCCGAGCAGGGCAAGGGCCGGCAACCGGGCGGTGTGGAGGAAAGGCATCTTGGGCTCCCCAATCTTGTTGTGGCCCGGTTTTGGTACCATCGTGACGGATCAAGGCGCGGACACGGTTCCGGCATCGTGCCGTTATCCGGCAAGCCCGCCGGCCGGCGCTCAGGCGCGGCCGGGCCGGATGCGGCGGCGGAGCAAGGCCCAGGCCCGCAGGTCCAGCATGGCTTTCAGCGTGGCGAGCAGGGCGAACACGCACAAGGCCGCTTTGGACCACGGCTCCATCGTGCCTTCGATCAGCAATGCATGGACGACGCTGCCGACAACGATGACCAGCGCAAGCGCCGTATGGCCGAGGCGCCAGAAGACGGGGCCCAGGCGGAGCCGCTCGCGCAGGGCGGCCAGGAGCGCCGTGGCGAAGATCGCCCACATTGCCACAACGCCCCAGGGCGAGAAGGGTGTCGGCGAGTCGAAGAGCAGCGCGTCGATCACATCCGGCGCGCTGGTGAGAAACAACCCACCGACATGGGCCAGGATAAGCCCCACCAGAATGAGGCCCAGCCAGCGATGCACCTTGCGGCCCGGCCGCGCGGGAAGCCCCGGCAGGAGCCCCGCCGCGAGGAGTGGCTGGATGAGCAGCAGCGCCATGGCCGCGATGCCGGCAAATCCGGCGGCCGTGTAGACCGCCGGCCGCCACGCGATGAACGGGCTTGTCGTGGCAAGGGCCACCGGCACGGCGATCACCAGCGCCAGGGCGGCCCAGATCAGGCCGGCACGCAACGACAGCACGCGGCGTCAGGCCGGCTCGAGCACGAAATGGGCGCTGAGACTCTTGTCCCGGGCGCTGGCCATGAGCGGGCGGAGGAAGACGGTCTTGAAACCGGCCCCCTCATAGGCGAGATGCCCATGCGGCTGGCCGAAGATCGGGATGATCTGCGGCATTTCGAGGCGGAACGTGCCATCGGCGGCGGTCAGCGTGGCGCCATGGCTGTGCTTGTCATCCTCGCGGCCCTCGGTCGTATGCGCCCAGATCTGGATGCGGACGCCCGGCAGCGGCGCGCCATCCCCGGCACGGCGCACGGTGCCCGTCATCCAGAACCCGCCGCCGCCGATGCGGCTCACGATGGGCGCGCCGGGCATGTAGTTGTTCGAACCGCCCCGCATCGAGGGCGTCGGCGCAAGGCCCTGCGCGCGGGAGGGCAGGATCAGCGCGGGGGCGGCGGCGATGAAAGTGGCGCCGGTCAGCCCGGCTTTCAGGATGGCGCGGCGGCTCGACGGATTCGGGGTCACGGCGGTCTCTCCTTGTCGGATCAGGGCAGGTCAATCATTCCGCTTCGGTCTGCCGTGTAAATAGGGCAAGCCTGCGGCAGGCAAGGACGGCATCGGCGTGGTGCGGCATCGCGGACGCGGCAACCGCGTCAACGTTCGGCGATCACCTGGTTCATCACATGCCGGAGGGCACGGACGAAACTCTCCGCATAGGTCGAGAGCGCAATATCGCGACGCTTGGCGATGTAGGTCTGGAATTCCGTCGGCTCGTCGATCCGCAGGATGTGGAGGCCGGGCATCTCGCCCTGCGCCACCGTGAACTGGTCGATCATCGCGATGCCGAGGCCGGCCTGCACCAGCGAGCAGACGGTGGTGCCGAACCGCGCCCGGATGGCGATGTCGTAATCGAGGCCGTGCCGTGCGAAGATCCTGGCCATGATCCCCCCATAGGGATCGTTCGGATCGATCCCGATCAGCGGGTGCTTCACCATCTCCGCCGCACTGATCACCTCGCGCTTCGCGAGCGCATGCCCCGCCGGCACGATGCAGAAGAGCTGCCCTTTCGCCAGCGGGATGAACTCGATGGCGTTGTTGTCCAGCTTGTAGCTCATGGCAACCAGTTCGCCCTTGCCGAGCAGGATGTAGTCGATCGCCTCCTCCAGCTTGAGGACGTTGATGTCAATGCGCAGGCTCGGAAAGGACCGGCGGAGAACCCCGATCGCCCGGGGCACCATGACATTGCAGATGCTCGGCACCGAACCGATCTTCAGCTCGAACGGATCGCCGTTCCGCATCCGGCCGATCATGGATTGCAGGTCATCGACCCGCTTGTACACGCTGTTGACCTGTTCGAAGATATCCTTGGCTTCGGGCGTCGGCACGAAGCGGCCCTGGCTCCGGTCGAACAGGCGAAGCCCGACGCTGCGTTCGGTATATTTCATCAGGCGGCTGATCCCGGGCGCGGAAACGCCCAGCAGGCGCGCCGCCCCGCTGACACTGCCGGCGACCATGACGGCCCGCAGGACCTCGATCTGTCGGAGCGTCAGCATCGCAATTCCGTTCGCTTTAAGCGGCCAGGCACGCAAGATCGTAACATCATGTTCAAGTCCGATGCAATCTTGGTACTTGACGTTACATCCCCTTATCCCATTAGCTGGCAGGGCGTGAGGCGCGGCGGCTGCAGGTCGGCCGTGCCGGAACAAGCGTGCAAGAAACTGAGTCCCTTGGGAGGGAACATGATGAAGAGAACAGCTATCGCGGCGCTCCTCGGGCTGGGGATCGCCGGCAGCGCCATGGCGCAATCCTATCCGTCAAAGGAAATCCAGGGCGTCATCCAGTGGGGTGCCGGCGGCTCGACCGATGTCGTGATGCGCGCGGTGACACCGCATGCCGAAGCCGCCCTCGGCGGCAAGGTGGTGATGCAGAACGTGACCGGCGGCGTCGGCGCGATCGCGCTCAACCGTGTCGCCGACGGGGCCGCCGATGGCTACACCCTGCTGATGGGCGCCGAGAATCCGCTGCTCTACAAGGTGATGGGCCTTGGCCAGAAGGATTATTCGGATTTCACGCCGATCAACATCATCGCGCGCGGCATCCCGATCATTGTCGCGAAGCCGGATGCGCCCTTCAACACGTTCCCGGAGATGATCGCCTATATCAAGGCGAACCCGCGCGCCGTGAAGTTCGGCTCGACCGGCCCCGGCGGCCTGCCCTCCGTGATCACTGCGATGATCAACGCCAAGCAGCCGATCCAGGTGACGGCGGTTCCCTATGATGGCGACGGCCCGGCCCTGACGGCCCTGATGGGCGGCGCCATCGACGTGATGCCCGCCGTGCTCGGCGCCGCGATCGAGAATATCCGCGCCGGCCGCATGAAGCCCATCGCGATCATGGATGTGACGCCCAATGCCGCCCTGCCGAACGTCAAGGCGATTGTCGAGACCAATCCCGAATTCCGGCAATACCTGCCCTGGGGCCCGTTCTTCGGCGTCTTCGTCAAGAAGGGCACGCCAGCTGACATCGTCACCAAGCTCCAGGCGGCTTACAATACCGGCGCGAAGAACGCCGATTTCCGGAAGCTGATGGATAATCGCGGCTTCCTGATGATGAACATCGCCGGCAAGGAGGCCGATGATTTCCTCGCGAAATGGCAATCGACCACGACCTGGCTCCTCCAGGATGCGGGTGTGACCAAGGCCTCGCCGGCCCAGTTCAACATTCCGAAGCCCTGACGCCTGATGCGGCCGGCCCTGGCGCCGGCCGCAACCTTTCCCATCCCCTGGAGGATCCGCCATGCGTGAAGGGCAGACCAGACGCCCCGGCGAAGCCCTGTTCGTCGGCTTCCTGGCGCTTGCCAGCCTCGGCCTTCTGGTCAAGGCCTATGGCATTGCCGGCCTCGAGGCGCTGAGTTCTCCGGGCGCGCTTCCGATGGCGGCGGCAGCCGTCATGCTGCTGTCGGCGATCCTCATCCTCCGCCAGACCATGCGGGCACCGGCCATCAGGACCGAAACCATCCGCGAACATATCCTGCCGCCGGCCGTCGTGGTCGCCATGGTTGCCATCACCGCCTATGCATTCCTGCTCGAACCGCTGGGCTTCCTGATCACCTCGTTCCTCTTCCTCGCGGTGCTGATCCGCGTCCTGAGCGGGCGCAGCCTGTTCTTCTGCATCGGCTCCGCCGCCGCCTGCGTGCTGCTGATCTATGTGGTCTTCCGCATCGTTTTCAGCGTGCTGATGCCGGAGGGCATTGTCCCGGAGCGCGAGATCCTCGCCCGGCTCGGCCGGCTCTTCAGCGGAGCCCGGTAATATGCAGGCCGTTTCCGCCTTCCTTATCCCCTTCCTCGATATCCAGCTGCTCGGGCTTGTCGCGGCGGGCACGTTCGCCGGCATCTATATCGGCGCGATTCCCGGCCTCTCCGTCACGATGGCGGTGTCGATCCTGATCTCGTTCACCTTCGCCTGGCCGGTCTACCCGGCCCTCGCGCTGATGATCGGCATCTTCATGGGCGGGGTCTATGGCGGCTCGCGCACGGCGATCCTGCTGAACATTCCCGGTGCGCCGGCAGCCATCGCCACGGGGCTCGACGGCTATCCCATGGCCAAGAAGGGCGAAGCGGGCGAGGCGATCGGCATTACCACGGTGATGTCGTTCTTCGGCGGCTGCATCGGCATCATCGTGCTGGCCGTCGCCGCGCCGATGGTCTCCGAATTCGCGCTGAAATTCCAGCCGCGCGACTACATGCTCCTCGCCATCCTCGGCATCCTGCTGGTCGGCTCGCTCTCGAGCGAGAGCCTGATCAAGGGCATCTTCGCCGGCGCCTTCGGCATTCTCATCGGCACGGTGGGGCTTGACCCGCTGACCATCGCCGACCGGTTGACCTTCGGGTTCAGCGAATTGCGCGGCGGCATCTCCTTCGTCGCGGTCATGATCGGGATGTTCGGCATCTCCGAGGCACTGGTGCAGCTGCACGACGTCAACAAGGCGGCGGTGCGCCAGCAGATCAGCCGCATCGTGCCGTCCTGGAGCACGATCACGAAATACCTTCCGCTGTCGCTGCGCTGCTCCGGCATCGGCGTCATCATCGGCGCCCTGCCCGGCACCGGCGGCGATATCGCGGCGCTGATGGCCTATGACCATGCCAAACGCACGACCAGGAACCCGGAAGTTCCGTTCGGCGAGGGCGCGCGCGAAGGGCTCGTCGCTCCGGAAACCGCCAACAACGCGGCGGTCGGCGGCGCCTTCATTCCCATGATGACTTTGGGTATTCCGGGCGATGCCGTCACCGCCATCATGATCGGCGCCTTGTTCATCCACGGGCTCAACCCGGGACCGATGCTGATGATCGACAAGCCGGACATGTTCTGGTTCATCGTCGGCGCGCTGACCCTTGCCAATGTCTTCATGCTGGTCTTCGGCCTGACCGGCATCCGCTTCTTCGTGAAGGTGGTGGAGACGCCCCGGAGCGTGCTTATCCCGGTCATCATCCTGCTCTCGATTGTCGGCGCCTATGCGGTGAAATCCTCGCTGGTCGATGTCTACTGGATGCTTGGCTTTGGCGTGCTCGGCTATTTCATGAAGCTCTACGGCTTCCAGCTCGGGCCGGTCATCCTCGGGGTGATCCTCTCCCGCCTGCTCGACGATAACTGGCGACGCGCCATCATCTCCGATCAGGAGAGCCTGCCGAAGCTGCTCAAGGGCATCGTCACAAGCCCGCTCTCGCTCGTGCTGTTCTCCGCCGTCCTGTTCATCCTGCTCGCGCCGCTCTGGCGCATGGTGAAAGCGCGGCGGGCGGGCTGAGGGGCTTCAGCGAAAAGCTGGGCCGGGTCGATCACGCGACCCGAAAACAGGCTGGAGCGGGTGAAGGGAATCGAACCCTCGTATTCAGCTTGGAAGGCTGCTGCTCTACCATTGAGCTACACCCGCATCGAATGGCTAGGTAACTGCGCCGCGCGAGGATGGCAAGGGCAGCGTTGGATCCGGAATCAGATCGGCAATTCCTTCATCCGGAAATCTGTGTGATCAATCAGGAGCTTGGCAGCACTTCCGGAATCACGCTGGCAAGGGCTTGAATCAATCCACAAAGGGATTGAATCACTTTCGCAGGCAACATCCGAGCGTCAACCGAACACGACCGTCCGGCTGCCATTGAGGAAAACGCGATCCTCGAGATGGGCCAGCACCGCCTTGGCCAGCACGCGGCGTTCGATGTCGCGCCCCTTCCGGACGAGGTCATCCGGCGTGTCGGCATGGCTGATCCGTTCTACGTCCTGGTCGATGATTGGCCCCTCGTCGAGATCGCCGGTCACGTAATGCGCCGTGGCGCCGATCAGTTTCACCCCGCGCGCATGCGCCTGGTGGTAGGGCCGCGCGCCCTTGAAGCCGGGCAGGAAGGAATGATGGATATTGATGCAACGCCCGGCCAGCTCGCGGGCAAGCTCGTCCGACAGCACCTGCATGTAGCGCGCGAGCACCACCAGCTCAGCGCCGGTCGAGCGGATCAGGCTGCGGAGCGAGGCCTCCTGCGCGGCCTTGCTGTCGCGCGTCACCGGCATGTAGCGGAAATCGAGGCCCTGCAGGTCGACATCGCCGAACTTCTCCCGCGGATGGTTCGAGGCCACCGCCACGATCTCCATCGGCAATTCGCCGATCTTCTTCCGGTAGATCAGGTCGGCGAGGCAATGGTCGAACCCGGAGACCATGATCAGCACCTTGCGGCGCTGGCCCTGCGGCCGCATCGACCATTGCATGCCGAAACGGGCGGACAGGGCCTGGAACTCGGACCGCAGCCTCTGCGCAGCATCCGGCTCACCGCCCGGCGAGAAGACCACACGCATGAAGAATGTATCTGTCTCGAGATCGTCAAACTGGCGGGCATCGAGGATGTTGCAGCCGCCCTCGAACAGGAAGGTCGAGACGGCGGCCACAATGCCGGGGCGGTCCGGGCAGGACAGGCGGAGGACGAGCGGCTGGCTCTGCATGGGTCAGTCCTTCGGCTCCAGACGCGGGGCAGCCTTCGCGAAGAAGGCCTCCAGGCTGGGCCGGAGATTGGGGTTGGTCATGATCATGCCGGCCATCAGCGCCTCGGCATAGAGGCCATCGGTGGTCGACATGTCGTTCACGCGCCAGATCCCGGTGATGATGCCGAAATTCGTCAGGTCATAATGTTCCGCCGCTGCCTCGGCGATGGCGAGGGCGCGGGTTTCGGCCGTGCCGGTCTCGACAATCTCATGCGCCAGCCCGACCTCGAAACCGCGCTGCACATCATAGGTGCGGGCGGCAATCATCATGTCGATCAGCCGTGCCGGCGTCATGATCCGGGCCACGCGCACGGTGGCGCCGCCGCCGGTATAGACGCCGCGCTGCCCCTCCGGCAGGGCGAAGAAGGTCGAGCGGTCCGCCACGCGCACATGCGTCGCGGCCGCGAGTTCGAGCCCGCCGCCGACCACGGCGCCCTTGAGGGCGGAAATCACCGGGATGCTGCCGAACTGCATCCTGTCGAAGGCGCGGTGCCATTCCTGGCACATGCGCATGAACTCGACCGGCGAGCGGTTGAGTTCGTAATGCTCGCGCAGGTCGAGCCCGGCGCAGAAATGCGGCCCCTCGGCCTGCAGCACCACGGCGCGGATCGCCTTGTCAGGCCGGTCGAAGAACCGGTCGATCTCGGCAATCGTCGCCTCGTCCAGCGCATTGCGCCGGTCCGGCCGCCGGAGGGTGAGGATCGCGACCTTGCCGCGTTGTTCGATATCGATATTGGCCATGCCCGATCCCACCAAGAAACCCGTCCGACGGAGGTCCGGGATGACAACCCGGTCCCGCTATCCTAAACCTCGGGGCCGGATTGCGGTTCGGTGCCGCGCCAGCCCACCAGCGGGATACGGGAGAGCACAATGTCGTTCAAGGCCCTGATCGTCGACAAGATAGGGGATGGCAGCATCCGGCAGATGATCACCCTGCTGGAGGAATCCAGCTTGCCGGCTGACGGCAATGTCATTGTCGATGTCGAATATTCCAACGTGAACTACAAGGACGGCCTTTGCCTGACCGGTGGAGGCGGCCTCGTCCGTACCTATCCGCATGTGCCGGGCATCGACTTCGCCGGCACGGTGGCCGATTCCGCAGATCCGCGCTTCCGCCCCGGTGACAGGGTGGTCCTGACGGGCTGGCGCGTCGGCGAGGTCTGGTGGGGTGGCTATGCCGAGAAGGCGCGGGTCAAGGCAGATTGGCTCGTCCCTCTCCCCGAGGGGCTGACGAGCCGGCAGGCCATGGCGATCGGCACGGCCGGCTTTACCGCCATGCTCGCGGTGATGGCACTGGAACAGCATGGCCTGACGCCCGCCTCCGGCGACGTGCTGGTGACCGGTGCGGCAGGCGGCGTCGGATCGGTTGCAGTCGCCATCCTCGCGAAGCTTGGCTACAGCGTCGCGGCCGTTACGGGCCGACCGGAGACCGAGTCCTATCTGCGTGATCTCGGCGCAAGCCGCATCGTGCCCCGTGCCGAACTCGCCGAGGCGCCAACGCGCCCGCTCGACAAGGAACTCTGGGCCGGCGCGATCGACAATGTCGGTGGCCCGATGCTGGCCCGGGTGCTCACACAGATGAAATACGGCGCGTCGGTCGCAGCGGTGGGCCTTGCGGGCGGCAATTCCCTGCCGGCCACGGTCATTCCCTTCCTGCTGCGCGGGGTGAGCCTGCTCGGCATCGACAGCGTGATGAAACCTTATCCGGCCCGTCTGGCCGCCTGGAAGCGGCTGGTCACCGATCTGCCGATGGACAAGCTGGAAGCGATGGCGACCGAGGCCGAACTGCATGACCTGCCAGAGCTTGCTCCAAAGATCCTCGCCGGGCAGGTGCGCGGCCGCGTGGTGGTGAAGATCGGCTGAGCCGCCTCAGCGGAAGGCGATGATCAGGATTTGGAGGGCCAGCATCAGCCCGGCCACGATCGCCGAGCGATAGGCATAGACCAGGAACGCCTCCCGCCGGGCCCGCGCGATGATGCCGGCGGCCAGAGCCTCCGGCGGGCGCTGGTTGTCGGGGATCAGGATCCAGACTTCGGTTGACCGGAAGGAGACCTGATGCACCCGAGCGGCCTTGAGCAACAGGATGAAGCTCATCAGCAGCATGGAGAGCCCGCCCCAGTGAAGAGCGAGGGGCAGGTCATTGGCAAGCCCCGTCATGGCCGTGATGATGCCGAGAACCCCGAAGCCGCATCCGCGGATGACGGAGAGGTGGGCCGTTCGCTGGATGAGATCATGCATCGGACCAACCTGACCGATTCCGGGTGCTGATGGGCCTCTATGGTTCCGCTACATCGGTCGGCGAGCAAGCACTCCGTTCGCCCCCTGCATTCACGTTTTTGTGTAGCCGGAAAGCCGAGGCTCGCTGCCATTCACTGCGGCAGCAAGGTCGGCAGCGCGAGGAGCAGAACACCGCCAAGCCAGATCAGCAGCGAGGTGAGATTGGTCTGCTGTTGCCCGGAGAAGCGCTCGTAGAGCGCGGCCGGTACACCGGCCACGATGACGGCAAAAAGCGAAACGAAGAGTGAAGTGAAATAGAAGGTCAGC
Organism: Rhabdaerophilum sp. SD176; assembly: GCF_030143245.1. Lineage (GTDB taxonomy): Bacteria > Pseudomonadota > Alphaproteobacteria > Rhizobiales > Beijerinckiaceae > Rhabdaerophilum. Next base: position 559,592 of record NZ_JARJNS010000001.1, read on the forward strand.
AGCGGCGACGACACGATGAAGGTCGGCGTGAAGGGCCGCAGCAGAATATAGGCGGGATCGAAATAGGGCGAGAAATGCATGCCGCAGAGCAGCGAGAAGCCGGCAATGCCCACAAGCAGGGCATCCTGCTGCATGATCCCCTGGCGATCCTGTTGGTTCGGTTCCATCGGACCCCTCAGATGACGTTGGTGGGCGCGAGGCCGAAAGCCCGCGTCACGAGGAAGAGCAGCATCCGCAGCGCCAGCAGCCAGATGATGGCGAGTACGATCACGAGACCATTGCCCACAACCTGCGGCGTGATCACCCGGATGATCCGGAGGACAGGGTCGGTAATCTGGGCAAAGACGCGGTTGATCACCGCGTCGGGGCGGCTCGCGAACAGGAAGGACAGGACAATCCGCCCGAGGAGCGTGTAGGTCAGCACGGCCAGCATGTAATTCGGCAGCGTGAAGGTCCAGAAACTGAAATCGTGATCCATCGGGACTCTCGTGACGCGGGGTACAGCCTTGTGCTGCGGGTAATCGACCGGGGGTGCCCGGTCAAGCGAAAGGGGCGGGAAACCCGCCCCTTCCCATGTTCCGGCGGAGCGCGTTACGCCGCCTTTTCTTCCATCATCGTGTTGCCGCGCGGCTTGCGGACTTCGTCGAGGAAGTCCTGCATTTCCTTCGACGGCGCCGGCGTCATCATCGAGACGACATAGGTCACCACGAACCCGACCGGAAGCCCGAACACGGCCGCCGAGATGTTGTTCATGTTGAGCCAGCCGACCTTCGATGCCAGCGGATGCGAGGCGAGCACCCAACCATCCAGGGCACCCGGCGCGGCGAGCGCCTTGGCCATGTCCGGAATGAGCGGCGCGCCGGCCGCATTCGTCAGCGACGTCATGCCGAGAGAGGTGACACCGAAGCCCGGGAAGTAGCGGGTCACGATGAGGTAAAGCATCGTGATGCCGAACCCGGCGAGCATGCCGGCAATCGCCCCGGCCGAGTTGACGCGCTTGGACCAGACGCCGAGCACGAGCGCCGGGAACAGGCCCGCCGCCGCGAGGGAGAAGGCCCAGGCGACCATCGACAGGATGTCTGCCGGGCGTGTCGAGGCTGTCCAGGCGGCCAGGAGCGCGACAATCACCAGGAAGAAGCGCGACACGACGAGACGACGGGCTGTCGGCGCGTTCTTGTCGATCATCTTGTAGTAGATGTCGTGGCTGAGCGCGTTGGAGAGCGCGAGCAGCAGACCGTCGGCGGTCGAGAGCGCGGCAGCCAGGCCGCCAGCGGCCACGAGGCCGGCGACGACATAGGGCAGACCCGCGATTTCAGGCGTCGACAGCACCACCACGTCGGTGTTGATGCCGAAATCCTGCCAGCGGAGGATACCGGCATGGCCGGAAATGGCCCCGCACGCCGCCTTCACTGCATCGGCCGAGGAAGCCGCCTTGCCGCAGACCGTGACAAGGTTGAGCTTGCCCCAGCTGTAGACCCAGGCCGGCAGGTCCGCGATATTCTTGCCGATCAGGGTCGAATAGACCTCGAGCTTCGAGAAGGCCGCATAGGCCGGCGCCGTGAAGTACAGCAGGAAGATGAAGAGCAGCGACCAGGCAACCGAGATGCGGGCTTCACGCACCGACGGGGTGGTGAAATAGCGCATCAGGACGTGCGGCAGCGACGCCGTGCCGACCATCAGGCAGAAGATCAGCGCGAAATAGTTGCCGGGCGTGTAGGAGGTGAAGGGCGCCGTGTGGATCTTCATCGTGGCCGGGGCAAGCCCGCTCTGGATGAAGCCCTGTTCGAGCTTGGCAATTTCCTGCAGCGCGGAGCCATAGGTCAGCTGCGGCAGCGGAATGCCGAACTTCTTGGCCGAGAGCAGGACCACCGGGAGCAGATAGGCGATGATCAGCACGATGTACTGCGCCACCTGGGTCCAGGTCACCGCCCGCATCCCGCCGAGCATCGAACAGACGAGAATGCCGGCGAGGCCGACGAACACGGCAAGTTCGAAGCTCATGCCCAGGAAGCGCGAGGCAATGATGCCGGTCGCGAAGATCTGGGCCACCACGTAGGTGAACGAGCAGGCCAGCAGCACGATCACGCCGATCAGGCGCGCCGTGTTGCCGCCGTAGCGGGCCGAGAGGAAGTCCGGAACGGTATAGGCGCCGAACTTGCGCAGGAACGGCGCAACGAGCACCGCCACCAGCACGTAGCCACCCGTCCAGCCCAGCACGAAGGCGAGGCCGTCATAGCCGAGCAGGTAGAGCGAACCGGCCATGCCGACGAAGGACGCGCCGGACATCCAGTCCGCGCCGGTCGCCATGCCGTTGTAGAAGGCCGGAACCTTGCGGCCGGCGACGTAATATTCCGACACCTGCATGGTGCGGGACATGATACCGATCATCGCGTAGATCGCGATGGTGAAGCCCACGAAAAGATAGCCGAGAATCTGGTTCGGCACGCCCATCTTTTCGAGAATGGCGATGAAGATCACAAACGCGATGAAGCCGCCGGTATAGATGGCGTAGACGCGTCCGAGATTCGAGGTGAAATCGCTGGATTGACCCTGTGCAGCCATGATGTGCCCCCTATCAATCGTCTTCGGCGACGCCGCAATCGCGGTCGATCTTGTCCTGCGCCCTGGCGAACCAGAACAGCATGATCACGAAGGCCAGAAGCGAACCCTGCGCGGCCATGTAGAAGCCGAGCGGAAAGCCCGCGATGACGATCTTGTTCAGCGATGTCACGAACATGTGGATGAAGAAGCTGAAAAAGGCCCACAACCCCATCATCAGGATCATGAGGGACTTTGTTCGAGCCCAGTGTTGCTCGGTATTTGGCGCCATTCCGCCGCCTCCCCTTGTTTCTCTTCCCTGGAACCGGCCGGAGCCGGAATGAGAACCGGCGCGCCCCCGAAGACGCACCTGCCCGGCACTATGAATAACCCGTTAAAATGGCCGCGGCTGCCCCTACCTAGGTCTAATATCACAGAAAAATGGTGGGCAGGGGCAATGAAGCTCAAAATGAGCCCGCCAATTGTGCGGCGCAGCGAGAATGATCATACCTTTGGGATCAAGTTTATACATGGTGCCGGCGATCTAAGCTTGCCGCACCGGGATTCAATAGTATTGCATGAGTCAACTATTGTGCAGTGCAACACGAAATCGCGCCGGATATGCGACCGCGTGCCGCAGACAGGCCCCGCCGCCGGCATACCGATCACGAGAGTTTGTCCCTGCAGGGCGAAAACACATAGAGAATGCGCATTTGATGGGTGTTTCGGGGCAGTTTCTCTCCGAAACCCCACCGGAGGCGCGGTGAATCTGGATCATTTTCCGCGTCCTTTCCCTCCCAAACCAGACGGTTTGCTTCGGGAAAGCCCACGAAACCTGATCACCACATTCCCTCGCGTCAAATGTCGCCTTCTCAATGAGTTTTCACCCTAATCATCATAACATTGATAGACGCGCGCCGAATCCGCAGCCATTGTGATGGAGCACATCCTGTGCGGACGCCAAAGGTCTGGGGGCCAAGGTCTGGGGGCGATGGGCGGACAGGTGCACCGAACCAACATCGATCGGGTCGCGATCCTCGAGATCGACAACCCGCCGGTGAATGCGATGTCCCAGCCGATCCGCAGGGCACTGGCTGACCACGTCGCGCGGGCGGATTCCGAGCCCGAGATCGGTGCCATGGTGATCCTGGCCCGCGGCCGCACCTTCGTCACGGGGATCGACCTGACCGAACTGGGCCAGAAACCGCGTGATCCCGGCATGGCCGAGGTGGTGGACCGGATCGAGGCCGCCTCCAAACCCGTCGTGGTCGCTTGGCATGGCACGGCCCTCGGCGCCGGCTGCGAGATCGGGCTGGCCGCACACCGGCGCATCATGGGGCGGCAGAGCCGGGTCGGCCTGCCTGATATCCGCCTCGGCCTCGTACCCGGCGCGGGCGGCACGCAACGCCTGCCCCGGTTGATCGGGCTGCCCGCCGCGCTGGATCTGATCGCCTCGGGCCGGGTGATCGACGCGATGGAGGCCTTCGCCCTCGGCCTCTGCGACGAGGTGACCGACGGCGATATCCGCGAGGCCGCGCTGGCGGCGGCCCGGGCCCTGATCGGACGGATGCAGCCCCGTCTTTCGTTGCGGCCACCCAACCCGCCCGAACCGGGCCAATGGGAGGCCATGGTCGAGCGCGTCCGCCGCGAGGCGCGGCACCGCATCGCGCCCCTGCGCGCGATCGAGCTGGTCGGACAGACCCTGACAACGCCCTACGCCATTGGCGGAGCGGCCGAGAGGCGGGCCTTCCTCGAACTGACCGCCTCGGACCAGTCCCGCGCGCTACGCCATCTCTTTTTTGCCGAACGGGCCCTGCGCAAACGGCCGGAACTCGCGGAAATCCGGCCGCGCGCCCTCGCCCGGATCGGCATCGTCGGCTCGGGCGCGGCCGCCACCGGCATCGCCGCGACCCTGGCAGAGCGCGGCCTTGCCGTCACGCTGGTCGAAACCGCCGAGGGCGGGCTGCAGGCGGCGCGCGAGCGGGTCGCGGCGTTGATCGCCCGGGGTATCCGGTCCGGTCGCGTTCCGGAGGCTGCCCGGCAGGATATTGCGAGCCGCCTGTCCTTCCAGGGCGATCTCGCTGCCCTTGCCGGCTGTGACCTCGTGATCGAGGCGGTCTTCGAGGATCTCGCCCTGAAACGTGACCTGTTCGAGCGGCTGGAGGAGATCCTTCCGCCGCAAACCCTGCTGGCGAGCGCCTCACCCCTGTCGGATCATGCTGCCCTTGCCGGCCAGCTCGCCCATCCCGGACGCTACCTCGCGATGCATTTCCTCGCCCCGGCCCCGGCCATGCGGATCGTCGAGCTTGGCCGCACCCGGCATACAAGGCCGGAAACCCTCGCCTCCGCCTACGCCCTGCTCGACCGGATCGAAAGGATGGCCATCCCCTGCCTCGCCACCGAGGGGCTGATCGGCAGCCGGATGGTGGCGCGGTTTCGATCGCAATGCGATTTCCTGCTGGAGGAAGGCGCCCTCCCCGCCGAGATCGACCGTGCGCTGGAAGCCTTCGGCCTGCCGATCGGCCCCTTCGCCGCGCAGGATCTGGCTGGCCTCGACATTGCCTGGGCCCGGCGGAAGCGTCAGGCCGAAACCCGCCCGCCGGGCGAACGCGACGTGCCCATCCTCGACCAGCTCTGCGAGCGGGGACATTTCGGTCAGAAGGTTGGCAAGGGATGGTATCGATACCGCAATGGCCAGCGCGAGCCCGACCCGGACGTCGAGGCGCTGATCCGCGCCCATGCCGCATCGACAGGCCGGCGGCGACAGGCCTTCACGGCGGATGCGATCCAGCTGCGCGTCCTCGCAGCCATGGTCAATGAAGGCTGCCGGATGATCGAGGGCGGCATCGTCGCCCGGCCGGCGGAGATCGACCTGCTGATGGTGCATGGCCATGGCTTTCCGGCCTGGCGCGGCGGGCCGATGCAGGAAGCCGATGCCCGCGGCCTCCGCGTGATCCAGTCCGCCATCGAGGCGAGCGCGCAGCGCGATGGCGTTGGCTTCGAGGCCTGCCGCCTCGTGGCAGAGCTCATCGCCTCGGGTCGGTCCTTCGGCGCGCTCAACCGCCCCGCCATGGTGGACGTTCTTCAGCCGGCCTGACCGGCGCCCCCGCAGCATGGGCGAGCCCGCCTGACGGGCCACCGGCGGCACTGAAGAGCTCGCCCTGGGCGGAGGCGCCGGCTCCCAAGCCAAGCGTCTCGAAAATCGAGGGAATCTTCTCCTTGAGCGCGAAGAAGCCGCGTGTCGCGTGCGGCCAGCACGCTTCGTCATAGGCCCGGCGGAGCTCGACGAGCGTGATGCCCTCCCGGGCGAGAACGGGCGCGGCTTCCGCCAGCGCCTCCGCCACGGGGCCAAGCGGCGCATAGGCCGTGACGATCCGCGACAGGCCTTGCCGCCGCGCCCAGTCGCCAAGGGCAATTGCCGTCAGGCTCGGCAGCTGTCCTGCTTCGACGCCCCAGTACCGGGCAGCCCGGTCGAGGCCGTCCGTCAACGCGGCTTCGGTGAAGGCCTGCACCGCCTCGGCGACCGGCAGCGGCGAGCGCCCGTCAACCGCATGGGCGCCAGCAACCGCCATCAGGTTCATCCCCTCAAGGCCGAGGCTTTCCGGATGCAGGTCTTCCTCGGTCAGCAGCAGGCCTGTCTTCCCGGTTCCCGGACCGGAAAGCGGCGCGCGCGGTGGCCGGGCTGCCGGCAGCGGTGGCTCGTCGAGCGCAATCGCCTCCTTCGCAAGGCCGCGCGGCGAGAAGCGCCCGCCGGTGAAACCCGCAATATTGTCCGGCCGGGCGAGATAGGTCTTGCCACGGGTATGCAGCCCGCCGACCCAGCGCCAGGAGGAGGTATTCGAGGCCGGGTCTCCATCAAGCAGGTGCCGGATCATGAAATCCGCCCCGAGTTCCCAGGGCAGGCGCAGGGTGAAGATCCAGATCGACGCGAACCACATCCGGGCATGGTTATGGAGGTAGCCGGTTTCTTCCAGCTCGCTGACCCAGGCATCGAAAGCATCAATCCCGGTACGGCCGGATATCGCCGCTTCGTACGCCTTGCGGAAGCCGCCCTTCCCGTCCAGAGCCGCCACCTGCCCTGCCAGCGCCGCGCGATAGCGCCGCCAGATCTCCGGGCGCGTCTCGAGATGACCCTTGAAATAGGCGCGCCAGAGCACTTCCTGGATGAATTTTTCGGCCGAAGCCGGCGAATGCCGGTCAAGCACCGCTTCGAGAACTTCCGCCTCTGTCACCAGCCGGTGCCGCAGATAGGGCGAGAGCACCGAGACATTGTCGCGCCGGTCGGGCCCGTAATCGCTGTTGCGCCTGTCGGCATAGGCGCGGCCGGCCGAAGGAAGGAAAGCCCGGAGGCGAAGAAGCCCGGCCGCGCGGCCGGGCTCGAAAAGGCGTGAGGTGCTCATTGTGATCTCCCGCCGGGCTTACGCACCCAGCGGGCTGGCGGATGAGCCTCAGGCGAGTCCTTCCGCCTTGAGAGCGGCCTGCACAGCCGGCCGGGCGGCGACACGCCCCATGAAGGCCTTGAGCCGTGGCCAGGTCTCCAGCGGGATCCCGACAAAATTCGCCCAGTTGGCCACCACGAAAAGATAGGCATCCGCCACCGTGAACGCGGCACTGGTCACATGGTCCCGACCATCGGCGAAGAGGGATTCCACGTAATCGAGATGCTTTGACACGACCTTGCGGGCAGCTTCCTTATCCGGATCGGAACTGGCCGGCGTGAAAAGCGGGACGAAGGCCTTGTGCAGTTCGGAGGCGACGAAGTTCAGCATTTCCTGAACCCTGGCGCGCGCCACCGTGCCCGGCTGCGGTGCGAGTTCCCGCGCGCCTTCCCGGTCGGCCAGGAACTGCACGATCGCCGCACCCTCGGTGATCCGCGTACCGTCATCGAGCTCCAGCACCGGCACCTGGCCCTTGGGATTGATGACGTGAAAATCGCCGCCGCCGGCCAGCGTCTTGGTCTTTGTGTCGACACGCTGCAGCGTGACCGGAAGGTTCAGCTCGTTGATCACGATATGGGGCGAGAGCGAGCAGGCACCCGGCGAAAAATAGAGTTTCATCAGCGATCTCCTAAAGAGGATGGGATGCCGCTTTCCTTATCGCCTCTGGTTACATTGAGAAACCCGATAACTTGTAGTAACCAGCAAAATCAGGTATCCAACCGGTAACCAGGAGACTTCGATGGCCCTCAGGATGCGGAAGAACAAGGTCGCAGCCCCCTTGCCCGGCTGCCCGCTGACCGCCTGCCTTTCGCTGATCGGCGGGGCCTGGACGCCGAACATCATCTGGTACCTCTCCGGCGGGCCGCGCCGCTTCTCGGAACTGCGCGCCGATCTGGACGGCATCTCCTCGAAGGTCCTGACCCAGCGCCTGCGCGAACTCGAGGAAAGCGGCGTCGCCAGCCGCACCGTGCTGCCCACCTCCCCGCCCTCGGTGGAATATGCCTTGACCGAACTGGGCCATGAACTCCTGCCGGCGATCCGCTCGATCGTCGAGATCGGGCACAAGCTCAAATCGTATCAGGAGCGCCGGCTGGCGGAATCCCCGGATCATGGGCACCGGGAAGCCACGCTTGCGCCGGCAGAGCCGCGCAAAACAGGGCCACGCATCTCGCAGCTCTGAGTGGTCCGACGCGCTCAACAGCGCATTGATGTATACATGACATCGGAAAAATTGTTCGCAAACGGCCCATTGCCGGCACTTTCGGCCTGCTCTATCTTTTCCTGTATACAGAATGAACACAGGGAGAGCGCGATGACCACCCAATTCCCCTTGAATGCCTGGTATGCCGCTGCCTGGGATGTCGAGGTGAAGCGCGCCCTCCTCCCCCGGACCATCTGCGGCAAGAAGATCGTCTTCTATCGCACCGAGGCCGGCGAGCCGGTGGCCCTGGCCGATGCCTGCTGGCACCGGCTGGTGCCGCTCTCGCGCGGGCACCTGCGCGGTGACGAGCTGGTCTGCCCCTATCACGGTCTTGTCTTCAATCCGCAGGGGCGCTGCACCTTCATGCCCTCGCAGGAAACCATCAACCCGAGCGCCTGCGTGCGCGCCTACCCGGTTGTCGAGAAGCACCGCTTCCTCTGGATCTGGCCGGGCGACCCTGCCCTGGCCGATCCGGCCAAGGTGCCGGACATGCATTGGAACAGGGATCCGGACTGGGAGGGCGACGGCAAGCTGATCCATGCGCGCTGTGATTACCGTCTCGTCATCGACAACCTGATGGACCTGACACACGAGACCTTTGTGCACGGCACCTCGATCGGCAATGCCGCGGTGGCCGAAGCGCCCTTCGTCACCACCCATGGCGACCGGACCGCGACGGTGACGCGCTGGATGCGCGATATCGAGCCGCCGCCCTTCTGGCGCGGCCAGCTCGGGAAGCCCGGCAACGTGGATCGCTGGCAGATCATCCGGTTCGAGGCGCCCTCGACCATCGTGATCGATGTCGGCGTGGCCCCCGCCGGCACCGGCGCGCCCGAGGGTGACCGCAGCCAGGGTGTCAATGGCATGGTTCTCAACACGATCACCCCTGAAACCGACCGGACCTGCCATTATTTCTGGGCCTTCGCCCGGAACTATCGTCGCCATGACCAGGCGCTGACGACCCAGCTCTGCGAGGGCGTCAGCAGTATCTTCCGAGAGGATGAGGCCATTCTCGAGGCGCAGCAGCAGGCGATCGACGAGAATCCGGGCCGGATCTTCTACAATCTCAACATCGATTCCGGTTCGATGTGGGCACGCCGCCTGATCGACCGGATGATCGCCGCCGAACAGCCTGTTTCGCAGGCGGCGGAGTGAGCCCATGGCCGGAACCGCGAGCCCCGAAGCTGCACCCGAAACAGTCCGCCCACGCGAAGATCGCGGGGCCTCGCAGAGTGTCCGCGCCCAGCTGGCCCTGCGCGAACTGCTCCTGTCCGGCGAGATTGCCCCGGGCGCGCGCCTGTCCGAACTGGCCATCGTCGAGCGGATCGGCGTCTCGCGCACCCCGGTCCGCGCGGCGCTGACGCTGCTGGCCGAGGAGGGGCTCGTCGAGCCGATCCCCTCCGGTGGTTTCGCCGCCCGCGCCTTCAGCGAGCAGGATGTGCGCGATTCCATCGAGCTGCGTGGCACGCTGGAAGGCCTCGCCGTCCGCCTCGCGGCCGAGAGGGGAATCAGCGCGCTGGCTGCCCGCACCCTGCAGGACCTGCTCGCCCGGCTGGACGAAGTGGTTGCCGGCCCGCTGGCCGGACCGGATGCTTTCGAGCGCTATATCGCGCTCAACGCCGAATGGCATCGCGAGATCACGGGCCTGGCCGGGAGCCGCGTCGTCGAACGCCAGATCGAGCGCGTCATGGCCCTGCCCTTCGCCTCGCCCAGCGCCTTCGTGATGGCGCAGGCCCAGACCGGCGAGGCAAGACGCATCCTCACCCTCGCCCAGGACCAGCACCATGCTGTGGTCGAGGCGATCCTGCAGCGCGAGGGCGCCCGCGCCGAGGCACTGATGCGCGAGCATTCCCGCCTTGCCAGCCGCAATCTCGCCAATGCCGCCCGCTCGCGACAGGCCATGGCGCAGGTGCCCGGCGGGGCGCTGATCCGCCTTCGCCCGGTCTGAGGAGGCTCCCATGCGATTTGCCGTGACCTGGCAGGAAGCCACCCTGCGCGCCGTGGACGACCTCACGGCGGATATCCGCGAATTCCGCATCGTGCCGTCCGCAGGCTGCCGGAGCTTCCTGCCCGGTGCCCATATCGATCTTGCTTTGACCATCGGCGACTTGCCCGAAACGCGCTCGTATTCGCTGGTCGGTGAGCCGGGCGGCGATCATTACCGCATCGCCGTGAAGCGCCGGCCCGACAGCCGGGGTGGTTCAGCCTATCTCTGGAGCCTTGCGCCGGGTGCCCGCCTCAGCATCACACAACCGAAATCGGCCTTCGAGATCGGTTTCGGCCGGCGGGAATACCTGCTCGTCGCCGGTGGCATCGGCATCACACCGCTGGTCGGCATGGCCAGCCTCCTTCGGCGGCGCGGCAGCCGTGTGCGATTGCTCTATGCCGCACGCAAGACGGGAGACCTCGCCTATCTGCACCTGCTGCGTGCCCTGCTCGGTGATGATCTCGAGATCTTCCTCTCGGAGGCCGGTCAACGGGTCGACTTTGCTGCCGCCTTCGCTGCCCTCGGCCCGGATGCGCTCTGCGCGCTTTGCGGCCCGATGCCCATGTTGGAGGATGCGCGCCGCGCCTGGGCTGCCGCAGGCAGGCCGACAGCGGATCTCCGCTGGGAGACCTTCGGCACGTCCGGCCATCTCGCCGCCGAGGATTTCACGGTGCGGCTGCCCCGGCACAACCTCGAATTGGTCGTGCCGCGCAACCGTACCCTGCTCGACACGCTGGAGGAGGCGGGGATCGACGTGATCCATGATTGCCGCAAGGGCGAATGCGGCCTCTGCGCGATGGATGTCCTCTCGATAGACGGCGCGATCGACCATCGCGACGTCTTCTTCTCCGACCACGAGAAAGCGGAGAACCGCCGGCTCTGCGCCTGCGTCTCGCGCGCCACCGGCACGCTCACCCTCGATACGGATTACCGGCCGGACGCGGTTTGAGGCTGGCCGCCAGCCCCCTCACCCGCTCGCTTTGCTCGCGGCCTCTCCCCGGGGGGAGAGGCAGGGCCGTTGCCCTTACGCGTCCTTCCAGACCTCGGCGGCCAGCTCGACGATCATCTCGAGCTTCTTCCACTGCTCGTCCTCGGCCAGCGTGTTGCCTTCCTCGGTCGAGGCGAAGCCGCATTGCGGCGAGAGGCAGAGCTGGTCGAGCGAGACGAATTTCGACGCCTCGTCGATGCGGCGGCGGATATCGTCCTTCGCTTCCAGCACGCCGGTCTTCGAGGTGACGAGGCCGAGCACCACATGCTTGCCCTTGGGCAGGAAGCGCAAAGGCTCGAAGCCGCCGGCGCGGTCGCTGTCCCATTCCATGAAATAGCCATCCACCGGCATGGCGTTGAACAGCACTTCGGCCACCGGCTCGTAACCGCCGGAAGCAATGAAGGTCGAACGGAAATTGCCACGGCAGAGATGCATGGTGATGGCGAGGTCAGCCGGCTTGTTTTCCAGCGCCTTGCGGACCATGCCGGCATAGATGTCCGGCTGCTTTTCCGGGTCATCGCCGCGCTGGCGCAGCATCTCGCGCTGGTTGGGATCGCAGAGATAGGCGAAGGAGATGTCGTCGAGCTGCAGATAGCGGCAGCCGGCATCGTAAAAGGCGCCGACCGCTTTGCCATAGGCCGCGCCGACATCGGCATAGAACGCATCCATCTCGGCATAGATGCCGGGATTCATCATCTTCCGGCCGCCGCGGTAATGCAGCATGGAGGGGCCGGGAATGGTCATTTTCGGCGTGGCGCGGGTATTTGCCTTGAGGAAGGTGAAATGCTCGATCATCGGATGGCCGGAAAACCCGACCTTGCCGGTGATGCGCAGCGCCTTGGCAATGCCGACGCCACCCTTGAAATTCATGCCGGAATCCGCCTCGACGGAGGTGACGCCGTCGAGCTGCTCGAGGAAGTCGAAATGCCAGTAGGCGCGGCGGAACTCGCCATCGGTCACGCCCTTCAGGCCCACGGCTTCCTGCTTGGCGATCAGCGCCTTGATCTCGCGATCCTCGATCGCCTTCAGGCCCTCCGCGCTGAGCGTGCCGGCGGCACGCTCCTCGCGGGCCTTCTTCAGTGCGGCCGGGCGCAGCAGGGAGCCGACCTGGTCGGCGCGGAAGGGCGGTCTGGCAGTCATGATTTCCTCCGGAAGGTCTCAGAAAGGAGTTGGAATTCGGGTTTGCAGCTTTTCCTTGCCGTCATGCCCGCCCTTGGGGCGGGCATCCACGACTGGCTTTTGTGCAACCCGAAGTCGTGGATGGCCGGGCTGAACCCGGCCATGACGAGAAACACAGCGCATCTCAATGCCCTCCCCGGACACCGGCCTTCTTGCCGGTGACGCCGAGATGGGTTTCGAGCGGGGCCGGATCGGCGATCAGGCTGGCGCTCGAGGATTGGTGCACGATCGCGCCGCGATCGAGGATAATGGCCGCATCGGTGACGCCGAGGATCTTCTGGGCATGCTGCTCGACGATAATGGCGGAAAGCCCCTCGTCGCGGGTGATGCGCTTCAGCGCGGCCAGCAATTCCTCGATGATGATCGGCGCGAGGCCTTCGGTCGGCTCGTCGAGCAGGATGAGCCTCGGGTTGAGGACAAGTGCGCGCGCCACGGCCAGCATCTGCTGCTCGCCGCCGGAAAGCTGGTTGCCCATATTGCCGCGCCGTTCCTTCAGGCGCGGGAACATGCGGTAAACCGCCTCGATATCCCAGGCGCCGGGCTGCGCGACAGCCGTGAGATTTTCCTCCACCGTCAGCGACTTGAAGATGTTTCGCTCCTGCGGCACCCAGCCGATGCCGCCGCGCGCCCGAAGGTCGGAGCGGAGTTTCGAGATGTCGCGCCCCTCGAAGCGGATCGTCCCGCCGAGATGGCGCGTCGCCCCGATGATCGTGTTGAGCAGCGTTGTCTTGCCCGTGCCGTTGCGGCCCAGCACAGCCAGCGAGCGGCCCGCTTCCAGCGTCAGGCTGACATCGTTGATCACGCGCGCCAGCCCATAGCCGGCGGAAAGCTGCGCAAGCTGGAGAAGCGGCTCAGCCATCGAGGCTCTCCCCGAGATAGACCGCCCGGACGCGCGGATCATTGGCAATTTCCGACACCGTGCCCTCGGTGAAGAGCGCGCCGTTCACAAGAACCGAAATGCGCTCGGCAAAGGAGAAGACGAGGTCCATGTCATGCTCGATCAGCAGGACGGACACATCGCGCGGCAGGGCGGCGACGGTGGCCAGCAGGTCATGCCGCTCGGCCTCAGGGACACCGGCAGCCGGTTCGTCGAGCAGCAGCACACGCGGCTGGCAGGCAAAGGCCAAAGCGATTTCGAGCAGACGCTGCTTGCCATAGGGCAGGCTCGCGGTGCGCTCCTCCAGCACATCGGCCAGCTTGAACCGTGTGGCGATCTCGACGATCTCGTCGATCACGACCGATTTCGAGCCGGCCGGGCGCCAGAATTCGTAGCCATGGCCCATCCGCTCCGACACCGCAACGCCGAGGGTCTCCAGCGGTGTCATGCCGGCGAAAAGCTGGTTGATCTGGAAGGTGCGCACCAGCCCGCGCTTCACGCGGCGCTCCGGCGCCATGGCGGAAATGTCCTCGCCATGCAGGCGGATCGTCCCCGCGCTCGGCTGGAGCACGCCGGTCAGCAGGTTGACGAAGGTGGTCTTGCCGGCCCCGTTCGGCCCGATCAGGGCATGGCGGGCGCCCGGTTCGAGCCGGAAGGTGACATCATCGGTGGCGACGATGCCGCCGAAACGCTTCTGCAGGCCGACAGTCTCGAGGGCAGCGCTCATCTCAATGCCCCCCGACAATCGTCCGCGGACGCGGTTCGGGTTTGCCGCGCAGGCGCGCCCAGAGCACGGCGGCCCGGTGGTTCATGCGCTCGCGCCCGATCAGCACGAGGATGACCAGGATCAGCCCGATCCAGAAGGTCCAGTATTGCGGCGTCCAGTTCGAGATCACGTCCTGCAGGACCTTGAACACGATGGCCCCGGCAAAACCGCCATAGAGATAGCCCGTGCCACCGATCACCAGCATCAGCAGCACATCGGCCGAGCGATGCAGCGCGATCACGTCGAGCGAGACGAATTGCGTCGTCTGCGCCAGCAGCGCCCCCGCCGCGCCGGCATAGGCCGCCGCCAGGGTGTAGACCGCGATCAGCCGCCGGTTGACGGGAATGCCGATGGCGCGCGCCCGGAGCGGGTTGTCGCGGATCGTCCGCAGCGAGAGGCCAAAGGGCGAGACGACGATCCGCCGCGCCATCAGGAACAGCAGGAAGGTGATGACCAGCGAGTAGACATAGGCCGTGCGGCCATAGAGGTCGAACTCGAACAGGCCCAGCACGGGCCCCATCACCACGCCCTGCAGGCCATCCGCGCCGCCGGTCAGCCAGGTCATCTTGTTGGCGATCTCGCCGAGAACGAGCGCGACGCCCAGCGTCACCATCAGCCGGGCGAGATCCACCCCGCGCAGGACGAGGAAGCTGGTGATGAAGCCCAGCGCGCCGGAGGCCAGCGTGGCAAGGACCAGCCCGGTCAGCGGGTCGCCGATGACCCGGATGGCGAAGATCCCGGCGAAATAGGCACCGAAGCCGAAAAACGCCGCATGACCGAGCGAAGCGATCCCGGCATAGCCGAGGATCAGGTCGAGCGACATCGCGAAGAGCGCCGTGATGATGATCTCGTTGAGGATCAGATGATGGCTCGGCAGCAGCCAGATCGCGCCGAACGCCACCAGCCAGAAAACGAATTCCATCGGCTTCCAGCGGCTTGTTTCGGCGAGATGACGCGTCGCGATTTCGGTGGGTGTCCCTTGCATGGCTCGGTTCCGCCTATCGGGCTTTGACGAACAGCCCTTGCGGGCGGAAGACCAGCACCACGATCATCACGGTGTAGATCACGAAGGCGCCGAGGCTCGGCACGTAATACTTCCCGGCCACGTCGGCGATGCCGAGCAGCAGCGAGGCAAAGAACGGCCCTGTCAGGCTGCTGGTGCCCCCCACCGTGACCACGATCATGAAATAGATCAGGAATTTCAGCGGGAAGGTCGGGTCGAGCCCAAGGATTTCCGCCCCCAGCGCCCCGCCAAGGCCGGCAAGGCCCGAACCGGCGGCGAAGGTCGCGGCGAAGACGAGCGAGGTGTTGATGCCGAGCCCGCGCGCCACGCGGGCATCATCGACCGCTGCCCGGAGCTGCGCGCCGAACCGCGTTTTCGCCAGCACGAATTGCAGCCCGACGACGAGGAAGCCGCAAACCACGATGATGAAACTGCGATAGAGCCCGATCTGCACGCCGAACACATCCACCCGGCCACGCAGCCACGAGGGCAGCTGGATCAGCTGCGGCTGAGAGCCCATCACGTAATCCACCGCCGCAATGGCCATGAAGACGAGCCCGATCGTGAAGAGCACCTGGTCGAGATGGTTGCGGTTGTAGAGCCGCTGATAGAGCGTCCGCTCCAGGACGAGGCCGAATGCGGCAGGCACGAGGAACGCGAAAGGCAGCGTGGCGAGAAACGGCACGCCGAGCCGGTTCATCAGAATCGCGGTGACATAGCCGCCGACCATGGCGAAGACGCCATGCGCCAGATTGACGAAATTCATCAGGCCAAGCGTGATCGAGAGGCCGCAGGCCAGCACGAACAGCACCATGCCATAGGCAATGCCGTCAAACAGGATGGTCAGCACGCGAGATCCCCCCGGAGGCGCAAGTATCGGGCGCCGTGAGGCACCGTGAAAGTGAAGAACCGGGCACCGCGCGGGCGCCCGGTTTTTTGTTTCCTGACCGGCTTACTTGGCCTTGGACGGGTCCTTGACGTTCGGGATGGTGGCGAACTCGATGTTGAAGAGCTCGCCGCCGACCTTCTCGACCTTGCGGATATAGACATTCTGGATGATGTCGCGGGTGTTCTTGTCGATCGACATCGGACCGCGCGGGCTCATCCAGGAGAGGCCCTTCATGGCCTCGACCAGGGCTTCGCCGCCGGCGCCGTTGGTCTTCTTGAGGCCTTCATAGAGGGCATGCATGCCGTCATAGCCGCCGACAGCCATGAAGTTCGGGCGCAGGCCGTTATTGGCCTTCTTGAAGGCTTCGACGAAGGCCTTGTTCTCCGGGCTGTCATGGGCGGCGGAGTAGTGATGCGCCGTCACCACGCCGAGCGCGACATCGCCGATCGTGTTGAGGATGTCGTCATCGGTCACGTCGCCCGTGCCGATGAGCTTGATGCCGCTCTTGTCGAGGCCACGCTCGACGAACTGCTTCATGAACTGCGAGCCGACACCCGACGGCACGAAGACGAGCAGCGCATCCGGCTTCGAATCCGCCACTTTCTGCAGGAAGGGCGAGAAATCCGGGTTGGCCAGCGGCACGCGGAGATTTTCCACCTGGCCGCCATTGGCCTTGAACACGTCCGAGAACCACTTCTCGACGTCATGGCCCGGGCCGTAATCGGTCACCACGGTGACGACGCGCTTCATGCCCTGCTTGGCCACCCATTCACCGAACGGGCCGGCAATCTGCGGCACGACCTGGCTGGTGCGGACGATGAAGGGCGAGCGCTCGGTAATGATCCCCGTCGCCGCCGACATGACGACCATCGGCGTCTTGGCCTGCGTGGCGAGCGGCGCGGTGGCCAGGGCCAAAGGCGTAAGGCCGAAGCCGGCAATCGCCGTCACCTTGTCATTGACGATGAGTTCCTGCGCGATCCGGCGCGTGACATCGGCAACGCCGGTATCATCCTTGATGATCAGCTCGACCTTCTTGCCGGCGATCGTCGTGCCCTTCTGCGCCATGTAGAGCTGCGCTGCGGCGGCAATCTGCTTGCCGGTCGAGGTGAAGGGGCCGGTCATCGGCAGGATAAGGCCGATCTTGATCGCATCCTGCGCCAGGGCCGTGCCTGCCATCAGCGCGAGGCCCATCGCCACCGCACCTGCCTTGAGGAAATTCCGTCTGCTCATGTTGTCCTCCCTTGGAATGTCTCTGCCCGGAACCGGTTTCGCCCGGCACCGGATTGTCTCGCGTTGTCAGCCGCTTGCGGCGTTTACCGGCGTCATCGGATCGATCCGGTGCGCCTGGAATGTCGTGGCCAGAGCCGTCACGGCAATATCCGCGACGATCCCGGCCTGGGCGTAAGGGTCCGCCTTGGCAAAGGCGATGACATCCTCGCGGCTCGTGGCCTCGATGACGCCGAAATTCCCGAGCGGGGATTGCCCGTCATCGTCCGTCAGTGCCGAGCCGATCAGCACGCGCACCCGGCCGCCCCCGCTCAGCACATGCGCGCGGTGCCGGTCGCGGATCGCGGCGCGTTCGGCATCCTTGCCCGGATGATGGCGGCAGATCATCAGCCAATGCATGTCAGGCCACCCTGTTCTCAAGCACCAGCATGCCGGCACCGGTCATCGAGGCGGGCACGAAATAGTGGCTGTGCTTCACGACGACGTCCGGATCCATCGCCCCGCGCATGACGAGCCACATCATCAGCTCCGCCCCCTCGCTGCCGAAGAGCCGCACGTAATCCTCGCGGCTGAGCGCCGCCAGCCGGCCCGGATTGCTGGCAATGTCGCGCAGGAATTCACGGTCCGCCTCGGGATTGGTGAAGCCGGCCCGCGCGCCCTGCAGCTGGTGCGAGAGGCCGCCCGTGCCGATCACGACGACACGCTCGTCACCGGGGAAGCTCTCGATCGCGCGGCGCAGCACCTGCCCGAGCTCGTAGCAACGGCTCGGCAGCGGGATCGGATACTGGATCACATTGACGAAGACCGGCACGACCCTGACCGGCCAGGCCTTGTCCGGCTTGCCGAAAAACAGCTCCATCGGCACCTGGATGCCGTGATCAACCTCGATTTCCTGCACGATCATGGGGTCGAACCGGTTCTCGACCATCCGGTCGATGATGTGCCAGCCCAGTTCGGCGTGACCCTCGAACGAGGGGATGGCGCGCGGGCCCCAGCCTTCATCGATCGGGTCGTAGCGTTCGGCGCAGCCGATCGCGAAGGTCGGCACCTTGTCGAGGAAAAAGGAATTGCCGTGATCGTTGAACACGACCACCGCGACATCGGGCCTGTTCGCCGCAACCCAGTCGCGACCGGGGCCGATTCCGTCAAAGAACGGCTTCCAGTCCTCGGTCTGGGTCAGGCCCTTGTCCATCGCCGCGCCGATCGACGGCACATGCGAGGAGCCAAGCCCGCCAATCAGCTTCGCCATGATCGAACTCCCGTCATGTCACTGGCTTCCCGCTGGCTTCTTGCCCAGCCGTTCACGCAGGAA
Organism: Rhabdaerophilum sp. SD176; assembly: GCF_030143245.1. Classification (GTDB taxonomy): domain Bacteria; phylum Pseudomonadota; class Alphaproteobacteria; order Rhizobiales; family Beijerinckiaceae; genus Rhabdaerophilum. Next base: position 577,998 of record NZ_JARJNS010000001.1, read on the forward strand.
TGTGTCATGGTCCATGCCGGCCTGATGGGCGCCGATCTCGGTCATCCGGGCCGGCGAGATTGCCGAAATCTTGAGGATATAGAAGACGTTGCCGCCAAGGCGCACCATCTCCTGCCAGTTCCGGGCCATCACCGCGCGCTTTTCCTCGGCGGAAAGGCCGAACCGGTCGAGATAGGCTTCTTCGTCCTGCCGGAACGCCTCGCGATTGGCCGGATCGACCAGCCCCATCGCCATCTTGTTGAGGCGATAGCCGCGCAACTGGCGGGAGCGGTCGAAAAGCGGGGTCTCGGGGATGCGGTCTTCCATCACGCCGCCTCCGCCCGGTCAAAGCCGAACCAGCGCATCAATGCGCGTGTGACGGCTTCCGGCCGCTCGACTGACACGAAATGCCCGGCATCCTCGATCACCGCGAGTTCCGCTCCGGGAATGGCGGCCGCCATCTCTTCGTGCTGGGCCAGGGTGCTCCAGCGATCCTGCCGGCCGACCATCACCAGAACCGGGCAACGAATGCCCGGCAGGACCGCCCGCGCATCGGGGCGGGTCAGGAGAGCACGGATCTGACGTTCATGCTGCTCCGGCGTCGCGCGCTTCACCATGTCCGTGAGCGGATTGATCAGGGCCGGATCACGCTCGCGGTCGATATGGAGCATGGGCGGCAGCCAGCGCGCCGCCAGCGCGCCCATGCCCTCGGCATGGGCGAGATCAACCAGCGGTTGGCGCATTTCGGGTTCGTTTTCGCGGGCCGGCGTTGCACCGGTATCCATCAGGCAAAGCCGCTTGACCCGCTCCGGCACAAGGCGGATCGCCTGAAGGGCCGCGCGCCCGCCCATCGAGAAGCCGATGAGGGAAACCGGCCCGTCGAACAGGCCAAGCGCCAACCGGGCCATGCCCTCGATCGAATCCTGACCGAGAAAATCCGCGACCTTGACATCGGCATGGCGAGACAGGGCCGCGATCTGGTGCGTGAAGACGCTGCCATCGCAGAGAAGCCCCGGCATGAACACGATCTGTTCGCGCATTTCCGTCCCGTTTGTTCCGGCCGGTCATCTGCCAGCCTTGTTGCTTCTGCCGCGCCGGGTTTCCCCGGAAAGAGGGCCCCTCCGACTGGCGTCGCCCGCTGAATGTCGAGCCGCCCGCCCCTGCTGGCAAGGCCTTGCCCCGCCCGCACGGGCCGGATCAGGCATTCCAGCCCTTCCGACCGCATTTGTTCGCAGGGAGAACCGCCGCCCGGCTGCCCCGGACCGGCAAGGCTCCGCCCACCCTGCCCGTCATTCCTGCGGGCAAGCGTTCAATGAATCCAGTGATTGTTTTGGAAGCTTTAGTGAATCTCGTGCACGAGCGTCGGCGCGGCCGCCTCGCCATCGCGCCGGAACCTCTGGGCAACCAGCTTCAGCAGATGTTCGCCCGCCGGAGAGAGCGGGTTGGCGCGGTTGCTGACGACGCCGACAATCCGCGAGACGCCCGGATTGACGATCGGCACGGCCTTCAGGCCCGGCGCCCCGGCAAGGTCGATCGCGAGGCGGGGCACCACCGTGAGCGCCACGCCGGCTGTGACGAGGCTGACGGCGGTGGCCACATGCTGAACCTCGTAGCGCCATGTCATGAATTCCCGGCGCGAGCCGAGGGCATCATCGATGATCGCCCGGTTGGCCGCCTGCGGGCTGATCCGCACCAAAGGCACGCCCTCCAGTTCGGCCCAGCTGACCTGCGGCCGCGCCGCCAGCGGATGGCTCGCCTGACAGAGCAGAACATAGGGCTCGCGCAGCAGGGGCCGCATGTCGAGATCCCAGCGATTGGCCGAGATGATGGTGATGCCGAACTCGGCCTCGCCCTTCTGCACGAAATCGGCGATCTGCCCGGCTGCGGCATCCTGGATATGGACGGTGATATCCGGGTAGGTGGCCGAGAATTCCAGCAGGATCGGCGGCAGGTAATAGGTGGCGATGGTCGGCAGGCAGCCGATGGTCAGGCGGGCCTGACGCTCGCGCCCCTGCCGGCGCAGGGCATCATAGGAGGCCGAAAGCGCATCGATCATCTGCCGGGCGCGCGGCAGCAATTCGAGGCCAGCCGGCGTCAGCGTCACCTGCCGCGTCGTGCGGGTGAAGAGCTTGATGCCGAGATCATCCTCAAGCTTGCGCATCCGGTGCGACAGGGCTGTCTGCGACAGGTTGAGATGCGCCGCTGCGCCATGAAAGCTTCCGCGTTCCGCAATGGACAGGAAGGCTTCCAGCCCGAGAAAGTCGATCCGCATGAAAGCCGGCCCTTCTGATGCCCGATTACTGAAATCAGTGCATCAGTTCCGGAGCAGGATCAACCCGGCGCATCAACTCGGTGGCAGGCTGCCCTGGTCCTCGAAATAGGCCGGATGCGCGGCGGCGAGGCGCGGGATGGCCGAGAGGATCTCGCGCACATGGCGCCGCATCGCCGCTTCGGCGGCGACCGGATCGCGCGCCTGCAGGGCTGCAACGATCTGCCGGTGCTGCTCGATCAGCACCGGAAAGGGCGAAGCCTCGGGCAGGCTGAGATGGCGCACGCGGTCGGTCTGGGTGCGGGCAGCCTCGACCACACGGACGGCATAATCGCAATCGAGGCAATCCGCGATGGCGCGATGGAAGGCCTCGTCCAGTTCTGTGAAGGCGACATTGTCGAGGCGGTTGGCGGCCTGCATCTGGCCGTCGATCAGCCGGGAGAGACGGTCGAGCCCGGCGGAATCGATCCGGGTTGCCGCCTCGCGGACGACGGCGCATTCGATCGCCTCGCGCACGAAGCGGGCATTGAGCACTTCCTTGACCGAAATCTTCGTTACATAAGTGCCGCGGCTCGGCAGGACCTGCACGAGGCCCGCCTCGGCCAGCTTGATGAAGGCCTCGCGCACCGGCTGCCGGCTGACGCCGTAGAGCAGCGCGATCTCCTTTTCCGAAAGCGGCTGCCCCGGTTCGAGCTTCAATTCGATGATCGCCTGGCGCAGGCGGTTGATGATCTGCGGCACGATCGGCTCGGCGAGCCGGAGCGCGGCACTCTCGTTCAATCCTGGCATCGCTTCCCTCTCCCGCCCGGGCACATAGCGCGGCCTCTTGCGAATGACTACAGGATGTGCACTATACCGGTATGGTGCCATACCTCAAGCACGAAGGTGCAGGGTGGGACAACCAGCAATCGGGAAGGAAAACACCATGGTGAAGGCAGAAGGTTCCACCTTTTCGCGCCGCGGCACCGTTGCCCTGGCGGCAGCGACCCTCGCATTCCTCGGGCTGACAGCCACGGCCTCGGCCCAGCATCAGCTCAACATCAACACCGCCCTCTCCACCGAGGATCCGATCTACAAGGGTCTGGAGCGCATGCGCGACAAGGTCGCGGAACGCTCGAAGGGCACGCTGACCATCCGCATCTTCCCGGGCTCGCAGCTCGGCAAGGACGAGGACGTTCTCGAACAGGCCCGTGCCGGCGCGAATGTCGCCGTCGTGGTCGATGGCGGCCGCCTTGCGGTCTTCGTCAAGGAATTCGGCATCCTGAGCGCGCCCTACCTCGCCTCCGGCTTTGACGGCATCCGCAAGGTCGTCACCTCGCCGCTTTTCGCCGAATGGGAAGCCAAGCTGAAGGCAACGTCCGGCCACCAGATCCTTTCGTTCAACTGGTGGCAGGGCGACCGCCATCTGCTGACCAACAAGCCGATCAAGGTTCCGGCCGATCTGGCCGGCATCCGCATGCGCACGCCCGGCGCGCCGGTCTGGATGGAGACGATCCGCGCGATGGGCGCCACACCGACCGCGATGGGCTGGGGCGAGGTCTATCCTGCCCTCCAGCAGAAGGTGATCGATGCGGCGGAAGCCCAGCACCCCGCCACGCATGGCGCCCGGCTCTACGAGGTGACGAAGCACCTCACGAAGACGAGCCATTTCAACCTGATCACCGGCATCGTCACGAGCGGCGCCTGGTTCGACAAGCTGCCCGCCGACCTGCAGAAGATCCTGCGCGAGGAATCCCTTGCCGCTGGCGATTTCGCCTCGCGGGCCACGGAAGAATCGCTTGCGAAGTTCGAGGCCGATTTCAAGGCCAAGGGCATGACGGTGGCGGAAGTCGACCGTGCACCCTTCATCGCGGCCACCAAGGGTGTCTACGACAAGCTCGGTTACGGCGAGCTCCGCACCAAGGTCGAGGCCTTGCTGAAGTAAGGCCGACTGGGCCGGGCGGCCTTTCGCGGCCCGGCCCGTTTTCTCATCGTACCGAAGGAACGGGGATCTGCGGGTCCGCGTGAAGGGGGGCATCATGCCGGCATGGTATGTGCGACTGGAAGACATCGTCTCGAAATTCCTGCTGGCTGCAATCACCGTCCTGGTGCTGATCGCGGCCCTGTCCCGCACGATCGGCCATCCTGTCATCTGGTCGGATGACCTGGCGCAATTGCTCTTCGTCTGGCTCTGCGTGCTCGGCGCAACCCGGGCGATGCGGCTCAAGGCGCATATGGCGGTTGACTATGCCGTGAAATGGCTGCCCCGCACGCCGCGCTGGATGCTCGAACTGTTCAATGCCGCGCTGATCCTCGGCTTCCTGATCACCCTCGCGGTGTCCGGCTACAAGCTCACCATGCTGAACTGGCAGCGGGTCTATGGTGACAGCGGCATCTCCTATGCCTGGGTCACGATCGCCATTCCCGTTGGCAGCTTCCTGATGAGCCTCGAGATCATCATCCATGCTGTCCGCTCGTTCCGTGACCGGTCCTTCGTCTTCTTTCCGGAAAAGCCGAACGATCTCGAACGCGCGCACAGCCAGCTCGGATAACGGCCATGCTGCTGATTACATTTCTCTTTTTCGCGCTGATGTTTGTCGGCATGCCGGTCTCGCTGGCCATCGGCATTTCCGGTTTCAGCTTCTTCCTGCTCAGCGGCACAGTGCCGGTCAGCATTGCCGTGCAGCAGATTGCCACCCAGTCGCAGAGCTTCCCGCTGCTCGCCGTGCCCTTCTTCGTGCTGGCTGGCCACATGATGAACAAGACCGGCATCACCCACCGCCTGATCGCCTGTTCGAACGTGCTCGTGAGCTGGATGTCCGGCGGGCTGGCGCAGGTCTGCATCCTGCTCTCCACCATGATGGGCGGGATTTCCGGCTCCGCCGTCGCCGATGCGGCAATGGAAGCGCGGATGCTCGGCCCGGAAATGATCCGCCGCGGCTATTCGAAGGGCTTCACCTGTTCGGTCATCGCGGTTGGCTCGCTGATCACCGCCACCATCCCGCCCAGCCTCGGGCTGATCCTCTACGGCTATATCGGCAATGTCTCGATCGGCCGGCTCTTCCTCGCCGGGATCATTCCCGGGCTGTTGATGATGGTCGGGCTGATGAGCGTCGTCTGGTATATCTCCCGCAAGCGGGGCTACCAGCCCGCAGCGGCGGAACGGCCGAAGGCCCGCGAGGTCTGGCGCGCGGTCGTCGATGCGAAATGGGCGTTGCTCTTTCCCGTCGCGCTGCTGGTCGGAATTCGCGCGGGGGTCTTCACCCCGTCCGAGATCGGCGCCTTTGCCGTGTTCTATGCCGTGGTGGTCGGCGCCTTCCTCCACCGGGAATTGACCTGGCACCGTTTCGAGGAGGCCCTGTCCGAAGGCGTGCTCGATGTCGGCATCATCATGTTCGTGATCCTGATGTCCGGCCCGCTCGGCTATGCGATCATCTTCGAGCAGACGCCGCAGGCCATGGCGCAATGGATGCTGGGCCTTTCGAACAACCCCACCGTGATCGTCCTGCTGATCCTGCTGCTGCTGCTGATCCTCGGCACGGCTCTGGAAAGCACCGTCATGGTGCTGCTGCTGACGCCGATCTTCGTGCCGATCATCACCAAGCTGGGGGTCGACCCGGTGCATTTCGGCATCGTGATGATGTCGGTCGTGACCCTCGGCTCGATGACGCCGCCGGTCGGGCCCTGCATGTTCGCCTGCTGCTCCATCCTCGATACATCGATGGAGGAATACACGGTCGAGAGCCTGCCCTTCCTCGCCATGATCTGCTTCGTGATCATGCTGCTGGTCCTGCTGCCCGGTATCACGCTGTTCCTGCCCAACCTGTTGATGTGACGGAAGGATCAAGAGCATGCTGCAAAGCTGGCGCTGGTTCGGCCCGGGTGATGCCGTCTCTCTCGCTGCCGCACGGCAGGCGGGGGCGACGGGCATCGTCACGTCGTTGCACCATATCCCCTATGGCGAGGTCTGGAAGCCGGAGGACATTGCGAAACGGCAGGCGGAGATTGCCGCGCCCGGCTTCGGCCTGCATTGGGCCGTCGTCGAGAGCCTGCCGGTCCATGAACGAATCCGGATCGGCGAGGGCCCGCTCGAGCCGCTGTTTGCGGCCTACCGGGATTCGCTCAGGAATCTCGCGGCGGCCGGCATCCGGACGATCTGCTACAATTTCATGCCGGTGTTGGACTGGACCCGTACCCAGATGGATGCGGAACTACCCGGCGGCGCCCGGGCGTTGCGCTTCAACCTGCACGAATATGTGGCTTTCGACTGGCTGATGCTTCAGCGACCCGGGGCCGACGAGGGTTACAGCCACGATATTCTCACCCGCGCAAAGGCCTGGCATGACGGTGCTTCGGAAGGCGACAAGGCCCGCCTCCTCGCCAACATCATGGCCGGCCTGCCCGGCGCCTATGACCGATACGACATTCCCGGCCTGCGCCTGATGCTCGATCGCTATCGCGGCATCGGCCATCGCGACCTGCAGGGCAACCTCCGCCGCTTCCTCGAGGCGGTGGTGCCGGCAGCGGAAGATCTCGGCATGCGGCTCTGCATCCACCCGGATGATCCGCCCCGCCCGGTTTTCGGCCTGCCGCGCATCGTCTCCTGCGCGCAGGACGTCGCCGACATCCTCGCCATGGTCGATTCCCCGGCCAATGGCCTGACGCTCTGCTCGGGCTCGCTCGGCGCCAACCCGGCGAATGACGTGCCAGCCATTGCCCGCCGCTTCGCCGGGCGGATCTGGTTCGCGCATTTGCGCAATGTGGCAAAGGACCCGGATGGTTCCTTCATGGAGGCCGAACATCTGGGCGGGGATACCGACATGGTCGAACTGGTCGCGGCCTTGCTCGACGAGGAGGCCCGCCGGCGCGCCGCCGGCGAGGACTTCGCCGAGATCCCGATGCGGCCCGACCACGGCCATGAAATCCTCGACGATATCGGACGGGCCAGCCATCCCGGCTACCCGTTCATCGGCCGGCTCCGCGGCCTCGCGGAACTGCGCGGCGTGATGGCCGCCCTGTCCCATACGCGGGGGCGAACGGCCTGAAGGCGACATCCCCAGGGCTTGACCCGGCCATCCGGTTGGCGCGAAAGCAGGGGGCAATGCCGACCGGATGGACCCGCCGATGCCTGAGAGCCCCGCCCCGCGCCTGCCCTTCCTCGACAAGGCCCGCGGCATCGCCCTCGCGGCGATGGTGGTCTACCATTTCGTCTGGGACCTCTCCTTTCTCGGGCTGATCGACCCGACCATCCGTGATTCCCTGCTCTGGAGCGGCTTTGCGCGCCTCATCGCCGCAAGCTTCCTCATCCTCGCCGGGATCGGGCTGGTCCTCGCCCATGGGCAGGGCCTCGACCGGGCGAAATTCCTCCGCCGGCTCGCGCTGGTCGCGGGTGCAGCCCTGCTTGTCACCGCAGGAACCTGGCTGGTCTTCCCCGATGCCTTCGTCTTTTTCGGCATCCTCCACGCCATCGCGCTCGGCAGCGTGCTGGCCTTGCCTTTCCTGAGGCTGCCGGTCTGGGTGGTCCTTGCCGCAACGGCGCTCGTCTGGCTCCTGCCCTTCCTCGTGCAAAGCCCGGCCATGGCGGCGCCGGTCCTGATCTGGATCGGTCTCGGCGATCGCCTGCCAAATTCGACCGATTTCGTGCCGGTCTTTCCGTGGTTCGGCTTCCTGCTGCTCGGCGTCGCGGTCGGCCGCCTTGTCGACTGGTCGCGCCTTGCCGGGCCGGAACCGGCGACCCGCCCCGGTCGCCTGCTCGCCACAGCCGGCCGCCGCAGCCTGCTGGTCTATCTCGTCCACCAGCCCCTGCTGCTCGGCACACTCTGGCTGGTGGCGCTGATGGTGGTGCAGCGGCCCGATCCGGAGGCGCGGCCCTTCCTCGCCGCCTGCCATGCCCAATGCGCGGCGAATGGTGCCGACGCCCCGACCTGCACGCGCCTCTGCCGGTGCGCGCTCGAGGCGACCCGCGCCGAGGGCCTCTGGGCCAGCCTGATGCGGGACCAGCTCAACGACAGCCAGCGCAGCCGCGTCGAGGCGATCAGCCGGCGTTGTGCCGAGATTTCCAGCCTGCGCTGATGTTTTGGACTCGCTGCCGTCTCGCGGCATAGTGGCAGGACAGACGCGGGATCGCGCGGACGGAAGGGACGATGAATTTCCAGCAATTGCGGATCATCCGCGAAACCGTGCGCCGCCAGTTCAACCTGACCGAGGTCGCCCATCACCTCGCCACCTCGCAATCCGGCGTGTCGAAGCACATCAAGGACCTCGAGGACGAACTCGGCGTGGCGCTCTTCGTCCGGCGCGGCAAGCGCCTGCTCGACCTGACGGAGCCCGGCCGCGAGATCCTCGCAATGGCGGAGCGCATCCTGACCGATGCCGGCAACATCAAGCGTATCGCCGAGCAGATGGCGCAGGCCGATCACGGCCAGCTCACCATTGCCACCACGCATATGCAGGCACGCTACGCGCTTCCCCGCGTCGTCGCTGCGTTCCGCGCGCGGTTCCCGAATGTGCAGTTGGTCCTGCACCAGTCAAGCCCGCCGGAAATCGCCGCCATGCTGGTCGAGGGCCGCGCCGATATCGGCATCGCCACCGAGACCGTTGGCCGGGTGCCGGAGCTCGTCGCCTTTCCCTATTACCGCTGGCACCATGCCGTGGTCGTGCCGAAGGGCCATCCGCTGGAATCAGCCGGCCCGCTCAGCCTCGCCGCCATCGCGGCCTACCCGGTAATCACCTATCATCAGGGCTTTACCGGGCGCCCGGCCATCGACCGCGCCTTCGAGGCCGCGGGGGAGCAGCCCTCCATCGTCATGGAAGCCATCGATGCCGATGTCATCAAGGCCTATGTCGAGCTGGGCCTCGGGATCGGCATCATCGCCGCGCAGGTCTTCGAGCCGGCGCGCGATACCGGCCTCACCTTGCTCGACAGCGGCAGCCTCTTCGAGGAAATGACCTCGCATATTGCCGTCAAACGCGGCCGGTTCCTGCGGGGCTTCGCCTATCGCTTCATCGAGGCCTGCGACCCGGCCTTGACCGAAGCGGTGATCCGCGCCGGCACGGAGCAGGGGCGCTGATCGGCATCGGTCCGGCATGCCGCGCGGCGATCCCGGAGAATGGTGGCGATGTCAGGAAAATCAGGTGGAAGGGAGTGGTGGGGGAAGCAGGACTCGAACCTGCGAAGGCTTAGCCAGCGGATTTACAGTCCGCCCCCTTTGCCGCTCGGGACATTCCCCCACAAACGCTGTACCTCGGTTTCCCGAGCGCGAGGCCGCGTTATGATCAAGCCGTCCCGGTGTGTCAACGGAAGAAAGCAGCCGGCAGCCTAGAAATTTGGCTGACGAAACCCGGGAGCAGGCGTGAAATCCCCGAACGATCGGCCTGGCAGGGCAGGTCTCCAGAAGCCGGGTAATCGACAAGTCGACAGCAAACGCCTATCCCGGCAAACCTCACGCTGAATCCGGGGCTCCCCGGGAAGGACAGAACATGAAATCGCCCTATCGGCGCGCTGGCCAGAAGGATGGCGGCCAACGCGCCCTCCCCGCAACCGGTCCGGATGACACGGCCCCGAAGCGCTTCAAGGACAAGTCCCGCTTCGCGCCAAAGCCGAAGAAGGAAAAGCCGAAGCCGCCCGAGGATTGCGACGTGCTCTACGGCATCCACAGCGTCCATGAGGCCCTCGCCAACCCGGCCCGCAAGCATCACCGCCTGCTCGCCACGGAGAACGGCCTGCTGCGCCTCAGCGAAGACCTGACGCTGCCGATCCAGGCGGAAGTGGTGAAGCCGGACGCGATCAACGCGCTGCTTCCGCCGGATGCCGTGCATCAGGGTGTCTATCTCGAGACGTTCCGCCTGCCCCTGCTGCGGCTCGAGGCCGTCCCGCAGGACAAGATCATCGTGGCGCTCGACCAGGTGACGGATCCGCATAATGTCGGCGCGATCCTGCGCAGCGCTGCCGCCTTCGGGGTGGGCGCCCTGCTCACGACGTTCCGGAACAGCCCCGAGGTCAGCGGCGTCCTTGCCAAGGCGGCATCCGGGGCGCTCGAGCATGTGCCGATCGTCGGGGTCACCAATCTCGGCCGGGCGCTGACAAGCCTGCAGGAAGAAGGATTCCTGCTGGTCGGTCTTGATTCCGAAGCCACGGAAGAATTCCACGACCTGCCGCTCCGCATGCCGCTCGTGCTGGTACTCGGGGCCGAGGGCAAGGGCCTGCGCCAGTCGACGCGCACGCTGTGCAACCATCTGGCCCGGCTGGAACTGCCCGGCGCGATCCGCAGCCTCAATGTCTCGAACGCGGCAGCGATCAGCCTCTATGCCGTGTCGCGCGGGCTGAAGGGCGGCTGAGCCTGCCCTCGCCCGCCGGAACCGGCTGATTTGCCCGGGCTCTGACAAAAAACCCCGCCGTTTCCGGCGGGGTTCGAAGGAAGGTCGTCCGCGGGGACAACGCTGGCGTTGTTGAACCCTCAGCGGTTCTCGACCGTATAGATATCCCGGTCCTTCGTTTCCTTCACGAAGAACAGGCCGATCACGAAGGTGCCGAGCGCCACGACGACCGGATACCACAGGCCGTAATAGATATCGCCGGTCGCCGCGACCATGGCGAAGGAGGTCGGGGGCAGGAAGCCGCCGAACCAGCCATTGCCGATATGGTAGGGCAGCGACATCGCGGTGTAGCGGATGCGGGTCGGGAAGAACTCGACCAGCGCCGCCGCAATCGGGCCATAGACCGCCGTCACGTAGAGAACGAGGATCGTCAGGATGGCGACGATGCTCCAGGCCTGGGTCGTTGCCGGGATGACACCGGTGACCTTGACGATCGACGGATCGCCTGCCTTCGGATAGCCCGCCTCGACGGCCGCTGCCGTGAAGGCTGCGATATTGGCCGGAATGGCCGGGGCAATCGCCACGTCCTTGCCCGCCACGACAACCTTGGCGGTGCTGCCGGCCGGGGCCGGGGTGAAGTCATACTTCACAGCGGCACGGGCCAGGGCCACGCGGGCCACGTCGCAGGCCGCGGTGAAGGTGCGGATGCCAACCGGGTCGATCACGTTGCCGCAGGTGGCAGGATCGGCGACGACCTGCACCTTGATGGTCTTGATCGCGTTGTCGAGCTTCGGGTTGGCCACCTGCGTCATCGCCTGGAAGAGCGGGAAGAAGGTGAGCGCCGCCACAAGGCATCCGCCGAGGATCACCGGCTTGCGGCCGATCTTGTCCGAGAGCGAGCCGAAGAAGATGAAGCCGCCGGTGCCGAGGATGAGCGACCAGGCCACCAGCACGTTGGCCGTAAACAGGTCGACCTTCAGGATGCTCTGCAGGAAGAACAGCGCGTAGAACTGGCCCGTATACCAGACCACGGCCTGGCCAGCGACGAGGCCGAGCAACGCGATGATCACGACCTTGAGGTTCTTCCACTGGCCGAAGGCTTCCGAGAGCGGCGCCTTCGATTGCGTGCCTTCTTCCTTCATCTTCTTGAAGGCCGGGCTTTCCTGCATCTGCAGGCGGATCCAGACCGAGACGGCAAGGAGGAAGATCGAGCCAAGGAACGGAATGCGCCAGCCATAATCGGCGAAGTCTTTTTCGCCGAGATAGAGCCGCAGCGACAGGATCACGACCAGCGAGAGCAGCAGGCCGAGCGTCGCCGTGGTCTGGATCCACGAGGTGTAGAAGCCGCGGCGACCAACCGGCGCATGTTCGGCGACATAGACGGCCGCACCGCCATATTCACCGCCGAGCGCGAGGCCCTGCAGCATGCGAAGGCCGATCAGGATGACCGGGGCCACCCAGCCGATCGTCGAATAGGACGGCAGCAGGCCGACCGCGAAGGTCGAGAGGCCCATGATCAGGATGGTGACGAGGAAGGTCTGCTTGCGGCCGATCAGGTCCCCCAGGCGGCCGAAGAACAGCGCACCGAACGGACGCACGAGGAAGCCCGCCGCGAAGGCCAGCAGCGCAAAGACATTCCGCGTCGACTGATCGAAGGACGAGAAGAACTGCGCCCCGATCATCACGGCCAGCGCGCCGTAGAGGTAGAAATCGTACCACTCGAAGACGGTACCGAGCGAAGAGGCCAGAATGACCTTCTTCTCTTCCTTGGTCATGGGCCGGACATCACGTCCGGCCTGGATGGCTTGCGCCTGTGCCATGGGCGTTCTCCTGAACTGTGCGGCATCGAATTCAGGGCCGGACAGGCAACAAGCCGCCCTCCGCCGGACGAGCCGGCGCTGGCGGGGTCTTGCTGATGCAGGCGACCCGGTTCAATGTTGTCGTTGAAGCGGCGGCCTGCGCCCCCACTGCGCCGTCTATAGACCGCGCTCCCTCGGCGCCCCAGCCGGCAATTGGGCTGATAGACCAAGGTCGGGAGTCTTTCGTCGGAACCGGTCGCGGGCCGGGCCTCGGGGTGCAGGGGCACAGCGCGGAGGCCCCCTTGCCGGCAATCGCCATTCGCGAACATGCACGCAAAGCCGTTGCCAGCGCCGGCCAAATCGGGAATAGGAGAAACCGCGCCGGATTAGCACAGCGGTAGTGCAGCGGTTTTGTAAACCGAAGGTCGGGGGTTCGATCCCCTCATCCGGCACCATTTCTTCCCTTCTTTCTGCGAATAGCGACCTGAGGAACAGGTCCCCTGCCCGCGCCCGGTCGTGCCCCGGATTTGCTCAACCGCCGGCTGCACGCCTTCGCTCCAACATCGATTCCTTCCGGATTGGCAGATACCCCGCCACCGTCTCCCGGCAGGTCCTGTGCCTTCACAGTCACAGCACCCGGACCCCTTGGACTAGTCCTTTCGATCATTTGCGCCCGCCGGTGACGGCTGCTTCTGTCCGCACACAAACAGCAGGCGACGGCGCGTCGGGCGGGCTTCGGCGATCCCAAAGCGTCGTCATACGAACGGGCAAGGGGCTGATACGGATGCGCGTGACGCCAGGCTTCATCATTGCGGCGGGATTGCTCGCCATGCCATCCGCAGCGTTGGCACAGGCGAACTTCAGCAATGCCAGACTGCCGAAACTCGCGCAGGTGCGCACGCTGCCTTTGCCAGCGGAATTCGTGGATCCGGCCCGGCGCGGCTTCCTGCACAGTTTCCGGCTGTCGGTTGATCTCGGCATGGCCATCACCGAGAAGCGCCGCCAGCCGACACGGCTGAAGCAGAACAGCTATGGCACCCAACTGGGCCTCAGCTTCGGCATCAGTTCGATGGGCTTTGCCTCGGTCACGGGCAATGTCTCGCGGGAAACGATCAAGTCGACCATTCTCGCCTTCCCGCTATCGCTCGATTCGAAAGCGGAAGCCGGCGGGGCCGATTTGGTCCTCGGGATCACGCCCCTGCCCTTCCTCCGCGTCGGCATCCTTGGAGGGTTCGGCATCGGGAACAGCACCTACCAGTTCGTCGGGGTGGCGGGCACGCCGGTCGGGGCGGACAGCACCAGCTACCGCTTCGGCGCCTTTGCCGGAGCGTCCTATCCGGTCGGCCCGGTGATGCTCTCGCTGGATGCCACGTTGCTGACCACCCGGAGCCGGCAGGCCTATGACCCGACCAACATTCCGCCCGTAGCGCATTTCGGGTCGACGATCGGGATGCTGCATCTGAGTGCGCTCTATTCGATCACGCCGCGCCTGCGCCTTTCGGGCGGCATCATCCTGAACCAGGTGCTCGCCGAGAAAGTGGCGCCAGCCGAACGCGGGCTCGACCCGAGCTGGTTCACGCTGCAGGCGGGCCTCGCCTACCAGATCAACCGGAACTGGGAAGTGTCGATCAAGGGCATGACCTGGCTCTCCAACCAGCGCATGAACTACAGCCGGGCGACCATCGGCGCGGCCTACACTTTCTGATCCCATTCCGGTGCCGCGGCCCTGCCCCGGCGCATTCCGACCCTTCCGGAGATACCCTGATGTCCATGAGGATGCGTTCTTTTCCCCGGTTTTTTGCAATAGCCGGACTTCTAGTTGCGCTCGGCGGGTTGCCGGGCTGCGCGGGCGTCGATCCCGGCCTGGTGCATGGGGGCATCAAGGCGCATTTCAGCCGGACGCCTGAGGAGCGGAAGGCTGCGCTGGCGGAATTCGCCAAGGCCGATAACTGGGCCAACACCGCCTTCTGGAACACGGCCATGGGCGAGGCGATGTTTTACCTGCCGGATGATTTTCGGACCACATTCACCCGCGACGAGGATACCTTCATCAACTACGCCTTCGGGGCCTATCTCGCCCAGTATCCGGAGGCGACTTATGAATCGCTCAACAGCTGGCTGGGCGAGATCGGGCTTCTCGAGCAAGCCGGCATCACGCGGGAGCGCCTCGAATACGCACGCGGCTTCGGCCGGATCTGGCTGAAGAACCTCGCGGAAGATCCGAAGAACCGGCCCATGAAAGAGCGCCTCGCGCTGTTCAAGCAGCGGTTCGGCGCGGGCTCCGACAGCTACAAGCGAATCTTTCCGCCCCACAGGATGCGGACCCTGCTGCGTGACGATGCGGCCCTCACGGCCTTCCTGACCGATGATGCCTATGCTGCAAACTGGGTTGAGCAGAACCGGGATATCAACACGACCACCCGCGACAGGACCTTCGATTACAAGTCGATCCAGGACTTCCTGAGCCCTGTCACGATCGGGATCCTGCCCGGCCTTGCGAGCTGACCGCGCGCGGGTTCCGGTCGATCCAGGAGCATTTGCGCAACCGGAAAGCCTCGCTGTACGATGTAATATAGGCCGATTCCTGTCGCGGGTTGGCGGCCGGTTTGACCTGCAGTCGGAGAGTGTTTGTGTCGGGAAAGCGTCAGGCGCGGATCCTGATTGTCGATGATCACCCGTTGGTGCGTTTCGGCCTTCGGACCGCCTTGCAGACAGCCTATCCCGGCATCGAGGTCGAGGAAGGGGCGCGCCTCGCCGAGGCCACGGCACGTGTCTCGTCAAACCCGCCCCATGCCGTCATCCTTGACCTTGCCCTGCCGGATTCGACAGGCATTGACACCTATCTCGCGCTTCGAAACGAGGCCCCCGACCTGCCGATCATCATCGTGACCGGCAGCGACCCAACTGAACTGCGGGGCGCGCCGGACCTCGATGACGCCGCCGCGATCCTGTCCAAGGCATCCGGGCCCGAGGCCATTATCGGGCACCTTTCGGATCTGCTCCCGCAGGAACCGGGCGCGTTCAAGGCCAATGATCAGCCTGCCCTGACTCCGCGCGAACGCGACATCCTCGTGCTTTGTGCACGCGGGCTGCAGAACAAGGTCATCGGGCGCAGCCTCGGCATCAGCGAAAACACGGTCCGCGCCCATCTCGCCAGCGTGTTCAAGCGTTTCGGCCTGACCCATCGTGGCGAGGTGAAGGAACTTCTCGAACGCGCGGGCAATCGCTGAGCGCAGCCCCCATCACTGTGCGCAGCGTGCCGGCGGCAACCGGCTTCTGGAGCACGCGGATGGCCTCGCCCGGATCAGGCACGGCCGGATCCGCCGTGACCAACACCGCCGGAATGTGCCGTCCGGCGCGGGCGCGGACCTCCCGGATCAGCATGAGGCCATCCATCGCGCCGGGCAGCCGCAGGTCGGAAACGAGAATATCGGGCGCGCCGCCGGCATCCACGAGGGCCAAAGCCGCCATCGCATCGGCGGCCACCTCGACGGTATACCCCCAGCCGGCCAGCATCTCGCGCAGGATCTCGCGGAGCGGATCATGATCCTCGACCAGCAGCACCCGCCCGGCTCCCGGCCCGGAAGCCTCGGGGATGGTGGCATGGCGCGTCGCAGCCGCAACCCCGGGACGGCCGGCAGCCGGGAGGTCGAGCGCGAAGAGGGACCCCTTGCCCGGCCAGGACCGCACCGCGATGTCTCCGCCAATGATCTCGGCCATGCTCTTCGCGATGGTGAGGCCAAGACCGTGGCCGCGCCCCGCCTGCCGGGCCGGATTGGCAAGCTGGTGGAAGGGCTCGAAAATACGTGGAAGGTCGGCCTCCTCGATACCCGGTCCGGTATCCCAGACCTGGATGACGAGGCGGCCCTTGCGCGGACGCACGCCGACCAGCACCCGCCCATTTGCTGTATAGCGGACCGCATTCCCAACGAAATTGCGCAGGATCTGCGTCAGCAGGACAGGCTCGGCCAGCACCCAGCGGCTCGTGCCTACAAAACCGAGGTCGATCGACTTCGCGGCTGCTTCGGCGGCGAATTCCACGCCGACCTGCCGGAAGATGCCATCCAGCTCGACCGGCGCCAGCCTGGGCTCGAACCCTTTCGCCCCGGCCCGGGCCGCCTCCAGCATGCGCTCGAGCAGGTCTGAAATCGTCTTGACCGATTCCCCGATCGTCGCGATCCGCTGCGCGCGGATATCCGTTCCGGCGGCGTCGAGCGTATCCAGCAGCAGCCTGATCGCATAAAGCGGCTGGCGCAGGTCATGGCCGGCAGCAAGCAGTAAACGTGTCTTCTCGGTGCTGGACCGTTCGGCGCGGTCGCGCGCCTCGGCCAATTCGCGCGAGAACGCCTTTTCCTGGTTCCGGAGACGGATCAGGTCGCGCATCGTGCGGTTCTGCAGCATCGAATAGCCGAGATGCGTGATGAGAAAGACGAGGCCGAGCACGGCCATCCAGCGGTTGGTCTCGTCAGGCGCAAGCCCGAACCGGACGATAATCGGTCCCATCGCACTGAGCGCAAAGGCCGCATAGACCTGCCTGTCTGCCGACAGCGAGGCGACTGAGCCGGCCGTCAGCCCGACAAGCATCATGATGATGAAAAGCATGAGCGGCCCGTCCCCGGACCCGGTGACAACCCACCCGAACCAGCCGAACAGGCCGCCGGAAGCGAGGCTCCCGAGCATGAAGCCCGCGCGCCAGAACCAGAGATTGCTGCCTTGCCGATAGCGCCAGTAGGCCGCCACGAACAACGCCCGGAAGGCGGCGAGAACCACCGCTGCAACCAGCCACGACGAGGCGAGTGTGGAGGGGCCAAGGCGCAGGCCATGGACATAGGCGGCGGTGGGCGCCACCACCAGAACCGCGCCGATGACGATCGGCATCTGTCGCGCCAGCAGCTCGACGAGTTCCTCGGCTTCCCCCGCCTGCGAGGGCCGGATCGATGGATCCCGCCCCGGGTTTCCGCCAGCTGTAACCGCCATGAACGAACCTGCCTCGTCTTGAACAGGGGACTGTCAACAACGTCCTAGGGCACGGGCGCCGGCCCGGAAAGATCCGGCAGGCGGTTTTCGGCAGGCGATTTTTCAGCGGGAAACGGCGGGCCTGGAACGCGCGTCCCGGCGAAGCGCCTTGACGAAGCCGCAGGCTCTGCTAGGCATCCGCCCGCGGAAGAGTTCAGCCGGTCCGCCGGTTGACGCCGAAGGAGCAACCGCCCCGGAAACTCTCAGGCCCCAGAACCGCACCCGTTTTTGACTCTGAAAAGTGGAGCTGCCGCTCCCGCCGATGGTGTAAGCCGCGACCTGACGAACAGGGCCGGTGATGCTCTCAGGCCAATGACAGAGGGGGCTCCGCCTCGCGCCGTATGCGCGGGCTCAAGGAGCCATGATCATGTCTGCTTCCCGTCCTGAATCCGTCGCCGTGATCGGCGCCGGCATTACCGGCATCACCACCGCCTATTCCCTGATGAAGCGCGGCTGCCGCGTCACCGTCTTCGATCGCCAGCCCTATGCGGCGATGGAAACCTCCTTCGCCAATGGCGGCCAGCTCTCGGCCTCGAATGCCGAGGTCTGGAACAGCTGGGCCACGGTGCTCAAGGGCATCAAATGGATGATGGAGCCCGGCGCGCCGTTGCTCGTCAATCCGGCGCCCTCCTGGCACAAGATCTCCTGGATGGGCGAATTCATCGCCTCCATCCCGAAATACGAGCAGAACACCGTCACCACCGCCCGGCTCGCCATCGAGGCCCGGGCCTATCTGAAGGCGATGGCCGAGGCCGAGGGCATCGATTTCGACTGCGAGACCCGCGGCATCCTGCATTTCTACGAAACGAAGAAGGATTTCGACGCGGCCGCCCGCGTCAGCGCCCTGCTCGCCAAGGGCGGGCTCGAGCGCCGCGCCGTCACGCCGTCGGAGATCAGATCCATCGAGCCGGCCCTGCGCGGTGACTATTACGGCGGCTTCTACACCCCGTCGGATTTCACCGGCGATATCCACAAATTCACGGTCGGCCTCGCCCGCGCCTGCGAAAAGAAGGACGTGTCGATGCGCTTCTCGACCGAGATCCTCTCGACCGCCGCCGGCGAGAACGATGTGACGCTTGTCACCCGCTCCACCGAACCGACGCTGGATGGCAGCCAGCATCCCGAGCAGGTGGAAACGTTCGACAAGGTCATCGTCTGCGGCGGCGTGATGTCCCGCGCCATTGCCAGCGGCTTCGGCGACCGGGTGAATGTCTATCCCGTCAAGGGCTATTCGATCACCGTGAGCCTGACCGAGAAGGCCGATCAGGACGCCGCACCCTGGGTCAGCCTGCTCGACGACAAGGCCAAGATCGTCACCAGCCGCCTCGGCCCGGCCCGCTTCCGCGTGGCGGGCACGGCGGAGTTCAACGGCTATAACCGCGATATCCGTGCTGCGCGCATCGCCCCGCTCATCGCCTGGTGCCGGGTGCATTTCCCCGGCATGAGTACGCGCCAGAGCGTGCCCTGGGCCGGCCTTCGCCCGATGATGCCGGACATGATGCCCCGCGTCATGCGCGGCCGGAACCCGCGCGTCTTCTACAATACCGGCCATGGCCATCTCGGCTGGACGCTCTCCGCCGCCACGGCCGATGCCGTCGGCGCGCTTGTCACCGCCCGCCCGAACGCGGCGTGAACGCAAAGGGCCGCCCCGGGGCGGCCCTCCTTCCTGTTGAACATGCGGCAGGATCAATAGGCCATGAGCAGCGGCACATGGGCGCTGTGGGTCAGTTCCACAGTCACGCCACCGAACAGGAATTCCCTGATGCGGGAATGCCCGTATCCGCCCATGACGAGGAGATCGGCGCCGGTTTCCACGGCATGCCTGTCCAGCACGGCACCGACAGATTCACCGACCACCGTCTTCTCGACCAGCTTTGTCTCGATCCCCTTGCGGGCGAGATGATGCGCAAGATCAGCGCCGGGCAGCATCCGGTCCAGTGGCTTCTCGCCGGAAACGACAACGATATCCACCTGCGTGATGCCGGGGAAAAGCTGCGCCATGTCGTTGGCGGCGCGGGCGGCATGGGGGGAGCCATCCCAGCCGATCACGGCACGCTGGAAGGCACCCTTCGGCGTGGCTCGGGGCGAGGCGACAAGAACCGGCCGGCCGGAGCGGAACAGCGCCTCCTCGAGGATGAGCCCGGTGACATCGAGCACCGACTTGGGCTGGTCGACGATGATCAGGTCGGTCGCACGCGCTTGCCGGACGGCGCGGGCCGCCGCTTCCTCGAGCAGGTCATGCGTCATCTCGACATGCGCCGAAAGCCCGGCAGCGGCGATCTGCGCCTTGGCCTCGACGATGAGCTTCTCGCCCTCGGTCAGTGCGCGCTGGTTGAGGTCGGCCATCATCGGCGCCACATAGGATGAGCCCAGCAGCGAGAATGGAACATGGGCCTTGGGCGTGATGACCGTGACGCCAAGATAGGCGCCGGCAGCTTCGGCAAGTTTCGCGCCGGCAAAGAGGGCTGCTGACTTGGCCTCGTCGGCAACCCGGATGATGCAGTGAACCGATGTCAGTGGCTTGGTTGTTGGCATGGTGGATTTCCTCCCTGGAACAAGAACTGGGAGGAACATGCCGGATCGGCGGACAGACCGCTCTGATCTGGCGCAAAACGACCCGACAATCGGTCGGGACGCACGAAAGCCGGCTGGCGCAGGGCGCCGGCCGGCTTCAAGGCAATCAGGGGAGAGCGATTTAGGCCGTGCGCGGCGCGCCGCGACCCGGGCCGGCAACGCGCGGCTTGGGCTTCGGCATCGGCAGGAGACCTTCGCGCTGCATCTGCTTGCGCTGGGCCTTGCGGGCACGACGCACCGCTTCGCCCTTTTCGCGCGTCTTGCGCTCGGAAGGCTTCTCGTAGGCCTTGCGCTGCCGCATCTCGCGGAAAACGCCTTCACGCTGCATCTTCTTCTTCAGGACGCGCAGCGCCTGCTCGATATTGTTGTCACGGACAAGAACTTGCAAAAGCCATCTCCCGGCATCGGCCGATAGGGAAAGGCGCGCCAGCCCGGATGAGCGGGCGGCGCGCCGGGGTCATAATGCCGGGCCGAAGCCCGGCAATCCGGTTCAGCCGATGATCTGGAGGCGATCGGCGGCGGACTTGCCGCTGCGGCGATCGGCAACGACCTCGAACGACACCTTCTGGCCTTCGTTCAGGCCGCTGAGGCCCGAGCGCTCAACGGCGCTGATATGCACGAAGACATCGGTGCCGCCGTTGCTCGGCTGGATGAAACCAAAGCCCTTTTGGGCGTTGAACCACTTCACGGTTCCGTTCTGCATGGGAAGTCCCTTTGGATCAGTTTGAGTACGTAGTCTGGCTGACGGCGCAGGCACGCAAACCGGTCAGGCTGGCGGCAAGCGCTGTTGATATCGATGTTCTAGGAGGAGGTCATCAGCCAAGGCGGATTCAGATCCGCAGTAGCAAAGTCGTTCGGCCGAAACTCGATCCTGCCTACATAGCATCAACCGCCCGGCGCGGCAACACGTTCTTCCGGAACACCCGGTCTTCCTCGAAAACCACGTGATCAACGCAGCTTGCCGGCCCCTCGAAGCTGTTTTACGCTGGATGCTCCAGAGGATGAAGCATCATGGTTTCCGCGTATCCTGCCTCGCTGATCCGCGCCGGAATCCCAGCGATTCTGGTCCTGCTGCTTGGCGGCTGCGGCACGACGATCGACGAGGCGGTCGTCACGCCCGGCGCCCTGACCGAACGCCCGGCCACGATCCGGAACGAACAGCTCATCGGGAAATGGGGCGTTGCCTCCTATCGCGAGGAAAAGGACCGCAAGCGCGTCGAGGCCCAGGCCCGCGCGCAATGCCGCCTGCCCTATATCATCGCGAAAGGCCCGTCCGATGGCGTGATGATGCATCTCGCCGACGATGCGAAGCTCTATGAGTTGCGGATCAAGGGTGGTTCGGACGGCAAGACCTATCTCGGGCCCGAGGCGCCGCCCGGCGAATGGCAGGATCGCGAGATCATTTCCATCTCGGAGAAGGAAATGATCATGCGTTTCGTCGATCCCGAAGTGCATGGCCGCTACGGCACCTTCATCTATGTCCGCTGCCCCGGCTGATTGACAGGGAGACCTATGACACCCCGCCACTCCCTCCTCTCCCGCTTCAACGGACTGGCGGTGGCAACCCGCCGCGGAGCAGGCTTCTTCCTCGCGGGTCTTGCTGTCATGGCGCTGTCTGGTGCGGCCTTTGGTCGCCAGCAGGCCGCCCCGATCTCGATGGATATCGGCGACGAGCCCGGCCGCGTGGCCACGGCGGAGCAGATCGTGGAAGAGGGCCCCTTCGCGCGCCAGCTCGTGTTCTTCCGGAGCAGCGAGCCGGCGGGAACGATCGTCATCCATACCAACGAGCGCTTCCTTTATGTCGTGCAGGGCAATAACCGCGCCCTGCGCTACGGGATCGGCGTCGGGCGCGAGGGCTTCCAGTGGTCGGGGCTTGTCCGGGTCTCGCGGAAGGCCGAATGGCCTGACTGGACCCCGCCGCCGGAAATGATCGCGCGCCAGCCCTACCTGCCCCGTTTCATGGCGGGCGGGCCCGGCAATCCGATGGGCGCGCGCGCACTCTATCTCGGTTCGACAGTCTACCGGATCCACGGCACCAACCAGCCGGAAACGATCGGCCATGCGGTATCGTCCGGCTGTTTCCGGCTGGCCAACGGCGACGTGATCGATCTTTTCGAGCGCATTGCCGTGGGTGCGAAGGTCATTATCCGCCACGGCGCGAGCATCTGAAGGAGGTCGGCCATGCCCATCGGTTTCCGTGCCTTCGCCCTTGCAGGCACCCTTTTCGCGGCGACGCTGCCGGCCTTTTCCGGCACGCTCGACGAGGTCCGCAAGCGCGGCAGCCTGGCCTGCGGCGTCAGCATGGGCCTGCTCGGATTCTCCGAACAAAAGCCCGATGGCAGCTGGGCCGGCTTCGATGTCGATTTCTGCCGCGCCCTCGCGGCGGTGATCTTTGACGATCCGAAGAAGGTGACATTCCATCCCCTCTCGGCGCTGGAACGCTTTGACGCCCTCAAGGCCGGTAAGATCGACATCCTGTCCCGCAACTCCACCTGGACCCTTGAGCGCGAAGCGGGGCTCGGCCTGCTTTTTGCCGGCGTCAATTTCTACGACGGCCAGGGGTTCATGATCCGACGGGACAACAAGGCCGTCAGCGCGCTCGAACTGAACCGGACGCGGGTCTGCGTGCAGGCCGGCACGACGAATGCGCAGGGGGCAACCGAATTCTTCTCGACGAACTCGATCACCGCCGAACTGAAGACCTTCCCGGATGGCCCATCCACCCTGCGCGGCTTCGAGACCGGTGAATGCGACGTCATGACCGCCGATAATTCCGGGCTGTTCGCCGAGCGCCTCCGGCTGGCCCGCGCGAGCGAGGCGGTCATCCTGCCGGATATTGTCAGCAAGGAACCGCTCGGCCCCGTCGTCCGGAATGATGATGTCCGCTGGTACACCCTGGTCCGCTGGGTCAATTTCGCCCTGATCAACGCCGAGGAGCTGGGCGTGGCCAGTTCCAACGTCAGCGAGGCGAAACGATCCACCAAGCCGGATGTCCGCCGCTTTGTCGGGGTCGATGGCGCCGATCTCGGACCCAAGCTCGGCGTGACAGCGGACTGGGCGGCACGGGCGGTCGCGGCTGTCGGGAATTACGGCGAGATCTACGAACGCAATGTCGGCAGCAAGTCCCGCCTCGGCATCCCGCGTGGGCTGAACCAGCTCTGGACCGAGGGCGGGATCCTTTACGCACCGCCCATCCGGTAGCCGGAGCCGCAACCAGAGGCCGTGCGCATGGAAAAGGCCGCCGGGTTCACCGGCGGCCTTCTGATTCTCTGTGTCCTGCAGGACCTTCCGGGCCGCCGCCGGTATCAGGCGGCGCGCACTTCCTCAAGGAAGGTCGAGACCACGCCTTCGAGCGACACCGCCTCGCTGGCGACGGTCTGGGCAGCCTGCGCCACTTCCGTCGAGGTCGAACGGCTGGACGAGGCCCGGCTTTCGGCATCGCGGATCGCCGAGGCGCCTTCCGCAGAGCTGCGCGCCGCTTCGTTGACATTGTCCGAGATCGTCGCGATCGCGCTGGATTGCTCCTCGACCGCCGAGGCGACGCTGGTGGCGATCGCGCTCATTTCGGAAAGGATGCCGCCGATCTGGCCGATGGCCTGGCTGACATCGCCCGAAGCGCTCTGGATCGAGGTGATCCGCGAGACGATATCCTCGGTTGCCTGTGCCGTCTGGTTGGCGAGCGCCTTCACTTCGCTGGCCACGACCGCGAAGCCCTTGCCGGCTTCCCCGGCGCGGGCCGCCTCGATCGTCGCGTTGAGCGCGAGGAGGTTGGTCTGGCCGGCGATCGACCGGATCAGTTCCACCACGCCGCCGATCTTGTCGGCTTCCGCAGCGAGTTCCGACATCATCGACGTCGCCCGATGCGATTGCTGGACGGCACGGTCGGCGACCTCGGTCGAGCGGACAGCCTGGCGGGAGACCTCATCCACAGACTTGGAGAGCTGCTCGGCCGCAACCGCCACCGAGGAAACTTCCCGCGAGGCGATGGCCGTCGCATTGCCCGCCACTTCGGCCTGGGCCGTCAGGGCGCGCGAATCATTGTCGAGCGTTTCCGAGGCCTGGCGCATCTTGTCGGCCGAGGATTGCAGGTGCTGCAGGGCCGATTCAATGGACGAGGCGAAACCGCTGATCGCCGACTCGACACGGCGGGCCCGCGAGAGACGGGCAGCCCCCTCTTCTTCGGAACGCCGCGTCAGTTCGGCACGTTCGGCGATCGACATCTGGAAGACGCCGAGGGCCTGCGCCATATCGCCGATCTCGTCCTTGCGGGTGGTATAGGGGATCTCGACATCCGCTTCGCCATCGGCGACGCGGCGCATCGCAAGGGCCAGGCGGGACAGGGCCTTGCCGATCCCACGACCGATCACGAAGATGATCGCCACCGAGATCATCGCCGCGAGAGCCGCCGTAATGAGCGACCACTGGGCGGCCTGTTCGTTGGCCGCCGCATTCTG
Organism: Rhabdaerophilum sp. SD176; assembly: GCF_030143245.1. GTDB lineage: Bacteria > Pseudomonadota > Alphaproteobacteria > Rhizobiales > Beijerinckiaceae > Rhabdaerophilum. The sequence continues at coordinate 602,384 of NZ_JARJNS010000001.1, forward strand.
GCGACGGGCTTCGGCCTGGCGGGCATCGGCCCGGTCACGGATCGCAGCGGTGGCAGCCAGAGCGCGCTTCGCATGGCCGACAGTATCGTCGCGCGCCTCGCGCTCCGAAGCCACGCCCTGGCGCCAGGAATCATAGGTCGCCTTCTGCTTGCGCACCGATTCGAGCAGCATATCCGCCTGGGGCCGGTCGAAATCGGCCCGGGTCAGGCGCTCGATCAGGCCGGAACGCATGAATTCGATGCGGTTTTCAAGCTTGTCATCGCGCTTCCAGCGATAGCGCAACTCGACGCCACGCAATTCGCCATAGGATCCTGCCAGCGGGCGGAAGCCTTCATGGGTCGAGGTCGCGCCGTCGAACAGGGCCGACAGCACTTCCGTCATCTTGTCGAGATCGTCGGTCAGGCCATCATTGCTGGTCCGGCCCACCGCCTCGACCTTTTCCTTCAGCGTGGCGAAGGAATCCTTCGCGCGCTTCAGCCGCAATTCGGCATTCTCGACGCTGTCGCGCATCTGCTGGTCGTTCGAGGCCTTCAGCTTGTCGAGGGCCTTCTGGGCATCCGCGATGCCGACAGTGATCTCGCGTTCGACAAGGTCAGTCCGGCTTTCAAGATAGGAGGAGACCTGTGCCGTGATCAGCGAAAGGTTCGAGGAGAGGATGTCGACCTGAGCCAGTTCCTCGACCGAGACCTGATAGGATTGGTCGGCCTCGGCACGAATCCGTTCGGCATGCTGGTTCAGGGCCAGCGTCAGCCCCAGCCCGATCACCGGTCCCAGGGCAATCAATGCGATTTTCCAGGTCACCGACCGTCCAAATCGCCCCAGAACGCTGGCTTTTCTGGCCTCACTCATTCCATCCCCCTCGAGCGCAACCGCGCCATCGACGTCATTCACGCCGCAACTATGGCGGGCATTGCTGAAGAAGTGGTGAATTGTTGCTTGGCCGAACCTGCCAAAAACCGAGGCAATCCGCCGAAAATCCCGGCGGATTCCGGCCTTTCGGAACAAAAAGCCAGGGCGCTGGGATCGGACTGTTTTTGCTTTTGCGCAAAGAATATTTGCGAAATTGAATGTCGCTAATCCACGCTGCCGCCCGATCTAAAGGGCACTCTTGTTCAGACGCTCAAGCCGGTGCCGAAAGATGACCCAGCCCGGCAAAAGGAGGAGGCCGACATGATTTCCCGCCGATCCGTTCTCACCACCACCACGCTTGCCGGTACGGCGCTGATTGCCGCTCCGGCAATCCTGCGCGGGGTCAGCAGCCCTGCCATGGCCAAGGCGCCGATCGTCGGCACCTCTGCCCCGTCATTCTATCGCTACAAGCTCGGCGATTTCGAAATCATCGCCCTGCACGAGGGTGAATTCACCCGGCCGCTCGATGCGTCCTTCGTCCGCAATGCGCCGCTGGAAGCTGTCCAGAAGACGCTGGCCGACGCCTTCCTGCCGACCGACAAGCTGACGATCAGCTTCACCGCCGTTCTCGTCAATACCGGCTCGAAGCTGGTGCTGATCGATACCGGCTTCAACGACAATGGTGGCCCGACCAATGGCCGCACCGTCGCGGCCATGAAGGCTGCCGGCATCGAGCCCTCGATGGTCGATACCGTCATCCTCAGCCATTTCCACGGCGACCACCTGCAGGGCCTCCGCAACAAGGCCGGCCAGATCGTCTATCCGAATGCCGAGATCATGGTGCCGGAAGCCGAATGGGCCTTCTGGATGGACGATGCCCGCATGGCCGCCGCGCCGGATGCCATGAAGGGTGCCTTCCAGGGTGTCCGCCGCGTGCTCGCGCCGAGCGCCAAGGACGTCAAGCAGTTCAAGTGGGGCCAGGAAATCGTCACCGGCATCACCACGGTCGATGCTTCGGGCCACACGCCGGGCCACACCGCCTTCGTCATCGCCTCGGGCAATGCGAAGATGATGTATGTCGCCGACACGACCAACACGCCGGTTCTCTTCGCGACGAATCCGGAATGGAAGGTCATGTTCGACATGGACGCAGACAAGGCCGTCGCGACCCGCAAGCGCATCCTCGACATGGCCGCCGCCGACAAGATCCGCCTCGCCTTCTACCATGCCTCGTTCCCGGCGACCGGGTTCATCGCCAAGGAAGGCGCCGGTTATCGCTTCGTTCCGGCCCAGTGGTCGTAACATCCGGCCATCCGGCCTGACAGACACGAAAGGCAGGGCGCAGACCGCCCTGCCTTTTTTCTGGACCACTTCCGGGCTGTCCCTCGCACAAGGCAGGTTTCTCCTTCCCGCGGCAGGGGGCACCTTGCCTTTGCGCCCGACATGGCTACCGTCCGTGCCAAAGGCGCCCCGGGCGCCGCAGATCGCCGGGAGGGCGCATGAGCATCGAGGGCGAGAAATCCGCCGCCGGTCTTGCCGGCATGCCGGCTGGCCGGTCTTCCGGCCCTGTGCTCGCCTTCGTCGCCTCCACCGCGCCCGAAGCCCAGCTGGCAGCCCGGCGACTTTCCCGCTTCTATGGCGAGAACGATCCGGACAAGGCCGATATCGTCGTGGCACTGGGCGGCGATGGTTTCATGCTGCAGACCCTGCACCGCTTCCTCGGCACGGAAAAGCCGATCTACGGCATGAATCGCGGCTCGGTCGGCTTTCTCATGAACGAGTTCCGCGAGGACGGCCTTGTCGAGCGGATCGCGCAGGCGGAGCGCAGCGTCGTGCATCCGCTGAATATGCGCTGCCGCGATTCGTCAGGTCGACTGACCGAGGCGCGTGCCCTCAACGAGGTCTCGCTGCTCCGCCAGTCCTTCCAGGCCGCGAAACTGGAAATCGCCATCGATGGCCAGGTCCGGCTGCCCGAACTGGTGGCGGATGGCGTGCTTGTCGCCACGCCGACAGGCTCGACCGCCTATAACTTCTCGGCCAATGGCCCGATCTTGCCACTGAACGCGCCGTTGATCGCGTTGACCCCGATCTCCGCCTTCCGGCCGCGGCACTGGCGCGGCGCGCTGCTGCCCGACAGCACCGCCATCACGATCACGGTGCTGGAGCCGGACAAGCGCCCTGTCGCGGCCGTTGCCGACCATTTCGAGACGCGGGATGCGCGGGAAGTTTCGGTGGCGATGGATCGCTCGGTCAACCTCGTCATGCTGCACGATCCCGGACATTCCCTTGACGAGCGGATCCTGCGCGAACAATTCGGGACGGATCCGGCCGATCTGCATGGAAGGGAGCGGCATTTCACGGCGCGTTAACGGTCTTTGATTAGCTTCGCTTCCGTTGAGAGAATTCTTCGGCCCGGGTGCAGTATCGCGTCACACGCCAGGGTCGGCGGCAGGATCCGTGACGCGCTGGGCTGTGCATGTTTCGCGTCGATTGTAGCCGCCTGCGTTTCCTCGTGATCGATGACAACGGCTATATGCGCCGCATCATCCGCACGCTCCTCCACGGCTTTGGCACACGCGAGGTCTTCGAGGCCGAGGATGGCGCGGCCGGGCTGGAATCCTTCGCCACCCACCTCCCCGATGTCGTGATCACCGACTGGTCGATGCCGGTCTTCGACGGGATCGAGCTGACCAAGATGATCCGCCAGCCGGATACCAGCCCGAACCCGTTCGTCCCGATCATCATGGTCACCGGCTATGCCGAGCGGAACCGGGTCTTCGAAGCCCGGGATGCCGGCGTTTCGGAAATGCTGGTCAAGCCGATCTCGGCCAAGGGCCTTTATGCCCGGATCGCGAAGGTTGTCCTCAATCCGCGCCCGTTCATCCGCACGGAAAACTATTTCGGTCCCGACCGTCGCCATCTCGTGAAGGCGGACCAGTACAAGAACCGTGGTGCCGTTGCGGCATTCACAGGAACGGGGATGGGCAATGCGTAACAACAACACCCTTGCGCAGAACGAAGCGCCGGAATCGGACGGCACGGTCGCCCAGGATTTCGGCGATACGCGCGTGATCCATCTCGGTGGCACGCTCCGCGCCAAGGCGGCGGTGCGTTCCTCCGATGCGGGCGGTGTGGACGAGATGTCCGTCGCGGCAGCCGATGCCGCGATGAAGGACCTGTCGGGCGACTTCCAGAACTGGATGGGCGACGAGGTGAACCGCCTGATCGCGGCCTACGAGGTTTTCCGCGATTCCCCGCCCGACCAGCGTGATGTCGGCCCGCTTTTCCGCGCTTCGCATGATATCCGCGGCCAGGCGGCGGTGTTCGGCTTTCCGATCGCGGCGGAAATCGCCGGTTCGCTGTCGAAGCTGCTGGACAAGATCGAGCCGGATTACTTGCCGATCCAGCTCGTCGCGCACCATGTCGATTCCGTGAAGGCCATCTACCGGAACAATATCCGCGACTATGCCAACCCGGTGGCGACGCAGATCATCCACAACCTGCGCCGCGCGATCGACCGCGTGGTCGACGCGCGCCAGAAGGCGATGCAGGAGGAGATGCGGTTCCGCCGCCCGAGCTGAGCCCTGCGCCCGGCGTGAGGCCCGCCCGAACGATCAGGCAGCCCGGCTTCGGCCGGGCTTTTGCGTTGAAAACGCCGGCAGCGTGGCCGGGGGCATCCCGAGTTCGGTCTTCCATTCGGCAATGATCGTCGCAAGGTCGGGAATCGGCTCGTCGAGCACGAGTCCGCGCTCGCGCAGGATGCGGCGCTTTGGAGTGGCGATTTCGGGCTGGGACTGGACGATCTCGGCGACCAGCTTCTCCCCGTCGGCATCGAACCCGCCGAGCCGCAGCAGGTCCTGCGCATCACCGGGCATGCTGAGCGCCAGCGATTCGGATTTCTCCTGGCGGAGATCCTGCCGGAGGCTTTCGGCACGGGCACGGGATTCCTCCCGCATCGTCTGGGCCTCGAAGCGCCGGAGCATGGCCATAAGGCGCACGCCCTCCTCGCCGGCAATGTCGATGCAGGCGCCCTGCGCCGCCCGGAGCACGGGCAGCGAGAATTCGCCGGGCGCTTCGCCGGCCGGCAGGCGCGCCGCCGCCATGATCGCAGCCGCCAGGACCGGCTCGGCAAAGGCCGGCAGGCCCGCCCGCCGCAGCAGGACGACGATCGAAGGCTCGGAACGCCCGCGCAGCAGCGCCGAGACGCGGCTTGCCGGTACTGAGCAGAGATCGGCCAAAGCCTGGGTAACGAGCGCGAGGTCACCGCCAAGCACACTGCGCAGCAGCAGCGCCGGTGTCAGCAGCCCCTGCTTGCGCAGATGGGCCACGAAGCGGCCGACTTCGCCGGGGCTCTGCCGCGCCAATGCGATCGTCCCGCTCTGAAGCGTATCGTCGAGCAGGCGAGCCTTCCGCCCGCCTGCGAGGAAGCCCCCCTCGGTCACGAACTGGCCGAGCCCCTCCGCCGTGCGCAGCATCAGCGCATGCCGGGCCGTGACGGGCAGGTCGGGACGCGCCTGTACGACAACGCGGAATTTCGGCAGATGACCGAACACTTCGATCAGCGCCAGCAGGTCCGCTTCGGCGATTTCGCTGGCGCTGTTTCCGGCCAATGCGAAAGCGCAATCGGGGTCGCGCCGGTGGATCAGCGCCTGCGCGACGGCACGGCTGACATCCTGCCGGATGGCGATGGCCACCAGCGCCTTGCGTTCACCGGTTGCGGCGAGATCGACGAGATCGGCCTCGGTCAACAGCGGCGAGCGGGCGATGAGCGGCGCGGAAACTTCTGCCTGATCGGCGGCGAGGCCCAGGACGAGATGGCGCGGCGCTTCCCGGCTTTCGGCAAAGGCCAATGCGAGGGCCCGGCGAACCATCGGCGAGGGATCGTCGAGCACCGAGGTCAGAGCTGCTTCCACGGCCTCCGGCGTATCCTCGCCGAGCGCGCCGGCCTGCCACGCCTCGGCCAGCACCGTCGCCGCCTCGGCCCGCTCGCGGGCAGGTGCTTCGTCCATCCAGCTCAGGAATGATTTGACCAGCATGTTCTCAACTCAACGCTTGGGAGAAGAAGGGGGCGGCGTCAGGTCGAGGGGACCTGTGCCGCCGAGATGGGCCGGCCGCATCGGCGGCAGGGGTGCCCGGACGGCCGGATAGGCCTGTGCCGGCTCGGCCGGCCGGGACAGCGCCTCGAAGCCTGCCAACGGCGAAGGCGGGTCGATATCGCTCAGGCGCTTGTCGACTGCCGCGACGATCGCCGCCTCGGCAGCAGCCACCTTCACCGGGTCCGCCCGCGGGAAGAAGGAGGGCGCGTTCGGGTTCATCCGGGACTCGGCAACCTTGGTCCAGGTCTTGCGGAGGTCGGCCCCGGCCTGGCTGTTCACACCGGTGCGGAAGAAGCCGCCCACCGCCGCCGCACTCGGTTGCGGCACGCCTGTCACCGTCACGCCGCGGGCTGGCGCGATGGCCAGTGGCGAACGCGTCGCCATTTCCGGTTCGGGCGCCATCCCCGCCTGCTGGATGGCCGGCGGCATGGTGGATGTGGCGCCGTCATGGAAGGAGACCAGCCGGGCATAGACCTCACGCGTCGTCCGCGCGCGGCCCTTCGGGTCGAAGAAGATCGAGCGATTGGCCGACGCGGCTTCGGGGAAGGCGCTCGCGGCAGACCGCTCGGGACTGCCATTGGCGAGGCCGATCAGTTCCTTCGCTCCGCCAGCACCCATGAAATGCGCGATATAGAGTTCGCCTCCGGTCGGATCCCGGCCGAGCGCATCCCGCAAGGATGCGCGGTTCTCGCTGGTGAAGACGCCGGCGAGCCGGGCGGAGAGGGTCGGATCCTTGCGAAGGGCCAGGATCTGCTGGCGCATATCGCCTTCGGGCACGACATAACGGCCGGAGCTGTCGCGCTGGATCGCGCTGGCTGCCTCGGCAAGGCCGAGATTGGGCCCCTCGCGCTTCACAAGGCCGAGCCAGGTCTGCTCGATGAACTGGAACAGGCCGGTGGCGCTCGAACTCGCGGCCTTGGCCTCGGGGTTGAGATTGGATTCGCGCTTCGCCGTCTTGACGAGGTAGTCGAAGGGAATGCCGGTCGCCTCGGAGGCCTGGCGCAGCGGCCGGGACAGCGGATGCTCGCCTTGCACCTGCGGCACCGACTCCGTCCGGTTCGGTGTGGTGAAAAAGAACATGGCGCGGGTCCCTCTGCCGGAGATTCGCTTGATCTCCGGCCCTCTTGAACTTTCTCCGTTTATGGTAAACCGCAGTTTAATTCGGCCGCAGAATTCTGTTCCGAATTGAAACGAACCGGCTTTCGGCCTCTGATTTTCAAGGATTTTTGCATGTCATCCCCTTTTCCCGCACCGACTCAGCCCTGGAGTCCGGGGACGCGCCATCCCCGCGGCGGCCGCTATTTCGAGGATTTCACCATCGGCGAGACCATCCGCCACGGCCTGACGCGCACCGTCACGCAGATGGACAACATGCTGTTCTCCAACATGACGCTGAACCCGCAGCCGCTCCATATCGATGCGCAGTTCTGCGCCACCGAAACCGAATGGGGCAAGCCGCTCATGAATTCGCTCTTCACCCTCGGGCTGATGATCGGGATCTCGGTCAACGACACCACGGTCGGCACCACAATCGGCAATCTCGGCATGACCGATGTGAAATTCCCTGCCCCGCTCTTCGAGGGCGATTCCGTGCATGTCACGACAGAGATCATCGCCAAGCGCGAGTCGAAATCCCGCCCCGATGCCGGGATTGTCGACTTCCATCACCGGGCCTACAAGCAGGATGGCACCCTGGTCGCGGAATGCCGCCGGCAGGCTTTCATGCGCAAGGCCATTCCGGGCTGAGAGGGTTCATGCGTTCGCTGCTGTTCATCCCGGGCGACGACCCGAAGAAGATCGCCAAGGGCCTCGGCTCGGGCGCCGATGCGCTGATCCTCGACCTCGAGGATTCCGTCGCGGCCAGCCGCAAGGTCGAGGCGCGCAACGTCGTGCGCGAGACCCTGCTGGCTCGCCAGCCCGGCCAGCCCCGGCTGGTCGTGCGCGTCAACGCCCTGCGCTCGGGCGATATCGCCGCCGATCTCGACGGCGTGATGCCCGGCGCGCCGGAGGCGATCATGCTGCCGAAATGCGAGGGCGGCGCCGACATCCAGCATCTTGGCGCGCTGGTTGCCGTCCGCGAGGCCGAAAACAACCTGCCCGATGGCGGCACGCGCATCATCGCCATCGCCACCGAAACCCCGATCGCGCTCTTCCGCCTCGGCACCATTCCGGGCGCCAGCCAGCGGCTGGAGGGCCTGACCTGGGGCGCGGAAGACCTGGCCGGGGCCATCGGCGCGGAGCGCAACCGCGACGAAAGCGGCCTCTACACCGAACCGTTCCGGCTGGCCCGCTCGCTGGCCCTCTTTGCTGCGGCGGCGGCGGATGTGACGCCGATCGACACGGTCTCGGTGGATTTCCGGAACATGGAAGCCCTCCGCGCGGAATGCCTCGCCGCCCGTCAGGACGGGTTCACCGCCAAGATGGCGATCCATCCGGCCCAGGTGCCGGTGATCAACGAGGTCTTCACGCCGGACGCCGCCGCGATCGCCTGGGCGCAGAAGATCGAGAGTTATTTCATCGAGCATCCGGATGCCGGCGTGGTCGGCATCGATGGCCAGATGATCGACAAGCCCCACCGCGTGCAGGCCGCGCGCATCCTTGCGCGGGCCCGCGCCGCCGGGGTGTTGGGCTGACGGGCAGATCGGTTGCGCCTCGTCAGGACGAAGCCGCCTCAGACCGTCGGTCGCTCCAGCGAGAACACGGATTCGACGGCCGCATATTCCATATAGCCCAGCCGGGCGAGATGGTTCATGGCCATGGAATCCACCTTGCCGTCGCGGAGGAAGGCGTCGTCGATATGCACGCCGACAACCTCGCCGAGGACGAGGAAATATGGCCCCTCCTGCCCGTCGAGACCCTTGAGATTCTGGATCGAGGTCACCTTGCATTCCAGCGCCGCTGCCGCGCCCTTCACGCGGGGCGGCCGGACGAGCCGGCTCGGCTCCATGACCAGGCCAGCCTTCTCGAACTCGTTGACCCCGCGCGGATAGGGGGCCGAGCTCTGGTTCATCGCCTCGACATCCGCCTTGATGACAATATTGCAGACGAATTCGCCTGTCTCTTCGGCATTGGCGGCGCTGTCCTTCATCCCGGCAGAGGAAAAGCCGACAATGGCCGGCCGGTCCGAAAACGCGTTGAAGAACGAATAGGGCGCGAGATTGGGGGCGCCATCGGCCGAAACGGTCGAGATCCAGCCGATCGGGCGCGGCGCGACGAGCGCCTTGAACGGGTCATGCGGCAAGCCGTGATTGCGCAGGCGCGGTTCGTAGAACATGGCAAACTCCTTGATGTTGCCGTCCAGATGGTTGATTGCCACGCTTAAGGCAAGATCATGCGCACAAACTGGCCTTGCTGGCTTGCCGAGGTGACTTGCCTGCCCGCGCTCTCTGTCGGAAAAGCCTGTGATGGATGTTGCCCGCCTGATTCCCCGCCTCCTGACGCGCCGGCGCCTTCTGGCCGCCGGAGGCGTGCTTGCGGCCGGGCTCGCGCCGGCCATGGCGCAGTTCGCACCGGGCCGGACCGGCATCCTCGCGCTGCGCGCCACCTATGGTGACCGGGGCGCCGAGATCCTGGGCGATCTCGTCTGGCGCATCTACACGGTTCGCGGGCCGGATGTGCAGCTCTACACCAAGGTGGAGACGGCGCGCCCGAGCCTCGTCCTGCCCCCGGGCCAATATGCGATCCATGTGAGCCACGGGCTTGCCACGGCAACGCGGAATATCACCCTGAGCGAGACCGGCTCTGTTGCAACCCTGCCGATCAGTGTCGGCGCGCTGACGGTGAACGGCCATCTCGGCGTGCCGGAGCGGCCGATCCCGCCGCAACGGCAGAAGCTCTCGGTCTTCATTCCAACGGCCAACAATTCGGAAGGCAAGCTCGTCACGGATTCGCTGCGCCCGATGACGCGGATCATGCTGCCCGAAGGCACCTACCACCTCGTCTCGACCTATTCGGGCTCGAATTCCGTGGTGCGGACCGATGTACGCGTCACCACCGGCCGCGTTACCGAGGCGGCGGTGAACCATCGCGCCGCGACGATGACGCTGAAACTCGTCCGACAGCGCGGTGGCGTGGCTCTGGCTGGCGCCGAATGGACGATCGAGACCCCCGGCGGCGATATCGTGGCCGAGGCGGTCGGCGCCTTTCCGAGCGTCGATATCGGCGAAGGCACCTACAATGTCCTCGCCCGCCACAATGACCGTGAGTATCGCGGCCAGATGAAGGTCGAGGGCGGCATCAACCGTGATTTCGAGATCATCGTGGAGTGACTCCGCCGTCATGGCCGGGCCTGGCCCGGCCATCCACGACTTCGGTTTGTTGGCAACAGTGAAGTCATGGATGCCCGCCCCAAGGGCGGGCATGACGGGAACAGCGGGACCTGCCGGGGAAATCTCCCCGACCCCCTTCACTTCACCCGAAAACTGGGCTCTGATCCTGCCGAAGCGCGAACGCGCGCCGGGCGGCCAGCCCGAACCCCGCGCAGCGGCAAGGAAAACTTCCTCACCCCCTTCACTTCACCCGAAAACTGGGCTCTGATCCTGCCGAAGCGCGAACGCGCGCCGGGCGGCCAGCCCGAACCCCGCGCAGCGGCAAGGAAAACTTCCTCACCCCCTTCACTTCACCCGAAAACTGGGCTCTGATCCTGCCGAAGCGCGAACGCGCGCCGGGCGGCCAGCCCGGACCCCGCGCAGCGGCAAGAAAAACCTACTCCGCGAAGCGGCAAGGAAAGAAAATGCAGACGTTTTTTGTCCAGATCAAATGCAAGCTCGGCAAGACCTACGAGGTTGCCACCGCTCTGGCCGATGCCGAGATCGCCTCGGAAATCTATTCCACGGCCGGGCATTACGATATTCTCGCCAAGTTCCACCTCGATGACGCGCATGATATCGGCCATTTCGTCGGCGAGAAGGTGCAGACGCTGCCGGGCATCCAGGACACGCTGACGGTGATTACGTTCAAGGCGTTTTGAAGCCAACCCTACGTGGCATATTGGAAGCCGCTCGACATTGCCGTCGCACTTGTGCTGCAGGGCAAGCCGGTGCGGTTTCCTGACCGCCAATGAAACGAAAAAGGGCTCGCAAGCGAGCCCTTTGACTAAATCCAGCAGCCTCTTGAATATCTCGCCTTGCGCGTGGACCCTTGCGGGCGGGGGGAGCTTTCGCAGCTGGTCTATCTGCCCGACATCGGTTGCAAAGCAATAAGTTCCATACTTTGCAACCTTTAGCGCCTCACCGCCTCAGATCCGGCGGCACCGCTTCCGCCTCCAGCATCGCCAGCGCCTCGTCGAGCGGCATCGTCACCTGCGCCTGCGAGCCAAGCCGGCGGATCGTCACCGTCCGCTCCTCGGCCTCGCGCTTGCCCACGGCGAAAATCACCGGAACCTTGGCGAGAGAATGCTCGCGCACCTTGTAGCTGATCTTCTCGTTGCGCGTGTCAGCCCGTGCCCGCAACCCGGCGGCGAAGGCGGCTTCCGTCACTTCATGCGCATACTCATCCGCTTCCGAGGTGATCGGGCAGACGACAAGCTGCTCCGGCGCCAGCCAGAGCGGGAAATGCCCGGCATAGCTCTCGATCAGGATGCCGAGGAAGCGCTCGAGGCTGCCGACAATGGCGCGATGCACCATGACCGGCTGCTTCTTCTCGCCATCGGCGCCGATATAGAAGGCACCGAACCGCTCCGGCAGGTTGAAATCCACCTGCGTCGTGCCGCATTGCCAGTCACGCCCGATCGCATCCTTCAGCGTGTATTCGAATTTCGGGCCATAGAAGGCGCCCTCGCCCGGGTTGAGCCCGGTCCTGATCTTGCCGCCGGATTCCGCGGCGATCTTGTCGAGCACGCGCATCATGATCGTCTCGGCCCGGTCCCAGGCCTCGTCGGTGCCGACGCGCTTTTCCGGCCGGGTGGAGAGTTTCACCACCAGGCTGTCAAAGCCGAAATCGCGATAGACCGAGAGCATCAGCTCGTTGATCTTCATGCACTCGGATTCAAGCTGCTCCTCGGTGCAGAAGACATGCGCATCGTCCTGCGTGAAGCCGCGCACGCGCATCAGCCCGTGCAGCGCGCCGGAGGCTTCGTAGCGATGCACCACGCCGAATTCCGCGAGGCGGATCGGCAGGTCGCGATAGCTCTTGAGCCCGTGCTTGAAGAGCTGCACATGGCCGGGGCAATTCATCGGCTTCAGCGCGAAGACCTTGTGGTCACGCGTGGCATCGAGCGGATTCTCGAAAGCCGAGGCCGATTTCACGGCGAACATGCCGTCCTGGTACCAGCCCCAATGGCCCGAGGTTTCCCAGAGGCTCTTGTCGAGAATCTGCGGCGCATTCACCTCCTCGTAATCGCGGCGCAAGCGCCGGCGCATATAGGCGATGAGCTGCTGGAACATGGTCCAGCCCTTGGAATGCCAGAACACCGTGCCGGGGCCCTCGTCCTGGAAATGGAACAGGTCCATCTCCCGGCCGAGCTTGCGATGGTCGCGCTTCTCCGCTTCCTCGATCTGCTTGAGATAGGCGTCGAGATCCTCCTGCGCGGCAAAGGCCGTGCCGTAGATCCGGGTCAGCATCGGGTTGTTCGAATCGCCGCGCCAATAGGCGCCCGCCACCTTCATCAGCTTGAAGGCCGTGCCGACCTTGCCGACGCTGGTCATGTGCGGGCCGCGGCAGAGGTCGATCCACTCGCCTTGGCGGTACATCTTGAGGTCTTCGCCCGGCGGGATCGCATCCACCAGCTCGACCTTGAAATGCTCGCCCTTCGCGCGGAAGAAATCCTTCGCCTGCTCGCGCGTCCAGAATTCCTTGGTGAAGGCCGTATCTTTCGCGATGATCTCGCGCATCTTCTTCTCGATGGCGGCAAAATCCTCCGGCGTGAACGGCTCGTTCCGGAAGAAATCGTAATAGAAGCCGTTCTCGATCACCGGCCCGATCGTCACCTGCGTGCCGGGCCAGAGCGCCTGCACCGCTTCGGCCAGCACATGCGCCGCATCATGGCGGATCAGCTCGAGGCAACGCGGATCGGTGCGCGGCAGGAACTCGATCCTTGCATCGCGCTCGATCGGATCGGCGAGGTCACGCACCTCGCCATCCAGCGCCATCACGGCGGTGCGCTTCAGCAGCGAGGGGGAAATGCCGCCGGCAATCGCCGCGCCGGTGATTCCGGCGGGAAACTCGCGCTGCGCGCCATCGGGAAAGGTGAGGGAAATCATGGGGGCCATCGGCCATTCTCCTGCTCACTCGGGGATACGGACCCCGTAAGCCAGTCCGGATGCTGAGGTGATGTCGATCGGCGAAGCCCGCATCCGGTCAGGGCGAATCGCGTCCGTCGGTGCTTGTAACCGCCAAAGGTTCACGGCACCTTGCTCCCGATAGACGACGCGCAGGACCAAAACAAGCATGTTCCAGCCCCGCCTTGCCCGCCTCGCCGCCCGGACCGCGCTGATCCTTGCCGCGCTCCTGCTGGTCCTTCCGGCCAGCCGGGCGAATGACGCGATGACCTTCACGCTCGGCCGGCTTGAATCCGCGCCGGCCTGCGGTGCCCCCTGTGCGCAGTTCATCGTCGCACGCGGCGAGATCACCCATGCCAGCGCCTTCGGCTTCTTCTATGCCCGCAAACGCGCCGGTGACCGCGACCTGCCGGTCATTCTCGAATCGCCCGGCGGCTACGTGATCGGCGCCACCTTCCTCGCCCGGAAATGGCGCGAGCTGGATGTCACGGCCATCATCGCACGGGCGGAGCCGACCTGCCGCTGGGGCGGGACTGGCCGGGCCTGCGACCCGCGGGATGCCGAGGGGCAGGTCCAGACCTTCCGCCTTGTACGCGGCGGCTCCTGCGCTTCGGCCTGCCCGATGCTGCTGGCCGGCGCGGTCCGCCGGCTTGCCATGTCTGATGCCCGGTTCGGGGTGCATCGACCGGCCATCAACCGCGATTCCGCCGCCGGGCGCCTCGCCCTCTCGCTGGGCGGCGAGGATGCCGGGGCAGGAAGGCGGCTGGACAGGGGCATCCCCGATCATTTCAGCGCCATGGGCATCGATCCGCGCCTCGCCGAGCGCTATCACGCCACGCCGAACGAGACGATGGACTGGTTCCCGCTGGAGGAAGCCCGCGCGCTCGGCCTTGTTAACGCCCTGCCGGCTGAAGTGGCGGGGCACCCGGCCCTGCCGAAAGCCTTGCTGGAGGCGATCCGCTGACCGGGAAGGCTCAGCGAGACCCCTCGCCGGATTCCGGCCCTGCCGGGCGCATGCCCTCCGGCACCCACGTCTCCTGCCACCGCCCGTAGCGCCACGGCCGGTACCAGGCGGCATCGTCCGGAAGTTCCTCACACACGAAGTCGAGCCCGGATGTCCCGCCCGGTCGGCAGCGGCAGATCCGGGCCAGGCCCATCCAGCCGCCCGGCCAGACGCCATGCTTGTCCACCGCGTCGATCATGTATTCCGAGCAGCTCGGCATGTGCCGGCATGTCCGCCCGATCAGCGCCGAGAGCGTGTAGCGGTAGAGATAGACCGGCGCGAGGAAGAGGTGGCGAGCGAGCGTCAATGTTTCTCGGCCATCCACTGCCGGGCTAGTTTTTCCCATTCATCGTAGAGGCGTGGATTGCCAACAAGCACGCGTATCACTTGGATCGCTGACTCAGCTGCCTGAAAGTCAGTTAGCATCGAACCACGAAACCAAGCCTGATAAAGACGGGGGTCGATCACTTTCTTTCGCATCGCCAAGGCAAGCAGCTCATAATCATTGAAAATATATCGAATAGAATTGGCCTCCTCGGTATGCTGGCGATCGTGACTGAACCAAACCGCCAGTGGTTCGGGCGAAGCACGGAGGTGGTTGAATGTAACGCGATGCTGCTGGTAGCGCGCATCCCACTCCCGCTTGAAAATCAGGTCAATAGCGGCACGATCACGGGCCATCTGCCGGTTTGCTCTGATGTTAACATAGGCCCAAATGCTGGCAACCATTGCAGAAAATACGGCTGTCCCAGCGGTCACCAAAGGGGCAATGTAAATGAATTCAGCCAATGTCATGATTTGAGGTGCCCTCACTCCGCCGCGACAGCCCGCTTCGCCTCGATCTGACCGATCGCATCGATCACGGCATCGAAGGTGAGCAGGGTCGAGGCATGCCGGGCCTTGTAATCGCGCACAGGCTCAAGCACGCGGAGATCGGCCCATTTGCCGTCCGGCGCTGCGCCATTCTCCTTGAGCATCCGCCGCGCCACCTCGCGGATCTCGCGCAGCTCCGCTGCCGTCGAGCCCACGACGTTCCGCGCCATGATCGAGGAGGAAGCCTGCCCGAGGGCACAGGCCTTCACCTCATGGGCGAAATCGGTGACAATATTGCCCTCCATCACGAGATCGACGGTGACAGTGGAGCCGCAGAGCTTGGAATGCGCGGTCGCGCTCGCCTGCGGCGCTGCAAGACGCCCCTGCCGGGGAATGTCAGCAGCCAGTTCCAGAATGCGGCGGTTATAGACATCGTCGAGCATGGAAAATCCTCTTGCAGGAAAAGATAAGGCCAAAGCCGCCGAATTGCCATAAGCTGGAGCCATCCTCTCAGAAGAGGCGCCGCGACAAATTTCCTGGCTGCCGGGCAATCCATGCCCTGCAGCCCCGCGTAAGCCGGACAACACAACAACAGGAGGCGCCACATGGATGCAGTGGTTAAGACCTTTCCGGCCAGGTCTTCGGTCCGGAAACCCGTCGATCGTCCGTCTCGTGAGGAAGCCGAAGCCGCCGTGCGGACTCTGCTTCGCTGGGCCGGCGACGATCCGACACGCGAAGGCCTTCTCGAAACGCCCAAGCGCGTCGTCAAAGCCTACGAAGAGCTGTTTTCCGGCTACCAGAAGGACGCATCCGAGGCCCTCTCGAAGGTTTTCGAGGAAGTTGAAGGATACGACGACCTTGTTCTGGTGAAGGACATCCCCTTCCACTCGCATTGCGAGCATCACATGGTTCCCTTTGTGGGCAAGGCCCATATCGCCTATTATCCCGAAGGGGGCGTTGTCGGCCTTTCGAAGCTTGCCCGCGTGGTCGATATCTTCGCACGGCGGCTCCAGACGCAGGAAACCATGACGGCAGAGATCGTCCAGGCGATCGATTCTGCCCTGCATCCGCGCGGCATCGCCGTACTGGTTGAAGCCGAACATATGTGCATGTCCATGCGCGGCATCCAGAAGCAGGGCGCCTCGACGACAACCTGCCAGTTTACCGGCATTTTCCGGGATGACCCCTCCGAGCAGGTCCGCTTCTTCACGCTGCTGAATACCGGCCGCCGCAGCTGAGCGGCGGCGCCCACTCTTCCGATGTTGCTCGCGCCGGGCCGCTCTCCCGCCCGATCCTCCCCGAGCAATATCGCCTTCAAGGCCGGGCCCTGCCCGGTCTTTTTTCTTGTCCGCCTGGCGCCGCCAAAGAAAAAGGCTTGATTCGGCACGCCGATCGCCCAACAACCGCGGCATGTGGACGCCATCGACCCCCTTTGCCCCGCCAGGCACCAAGCTGGACCTCGAGGAAGGAACCCGCCTCTCGCCCCGTTTCAATGCTGACGGGCTGATCACGGCCATCACGGTCGATCACGTTGATGGCGGGATTCTCATGCTCGCCCATATGAATGCCGAGGCGCTCGCGCGCACGCTCGAAACCGGAGATGTCTGGTATTTCTCGCGCTCGCGGAATGAATTGTGGCGCAAGGGGGCAACAAGCGGCCACACCCAGCGGTTGGTCGAGATGCGGGTGGATTGTGACCAGGATGCCGTGCTGATCCGGGTCGAGCAACTGGGCCCGGCCTGCCATACCGGCCGGCGATCCTGCTTCTACCGCCGGGTCGAGGCGCGCGATGGCGGCTTCGTCCTCGTGACAGAGGACTGAAGCCGCGAAGGCTGCGGCTCAGCTTGCGGCGATATAGTCGCGCAGGGTCGCGCTTTCCTGCTCAAGCTCGGCGAGGCGATACTTCACCACATCCCCGATCGAGATCATCCCGTCGAGCCGCCCGTCCAGAACCACCGGCACATGGCGGAACTTTCCGGCCGTCATGATCTCCATCACCTGGTTGATCGGCGATGCGGCGACGCAGGTCACAACGCGCCGGGTCATGTGATCGGCCACGCGGTCTTTCATCGCGGTCTCGCCGCCGGTGGCAACGGCGCGGACGATATCGCGCTCGGAAAGGATGCCGGCGATGGAGCCGCCGGCACCGGCGACGACGACGGCACCGATGCGGTGCTCGGCCAGAAGCACCGCCGCCTGCTGAAGGCTCTGCCCGGGCTCCACCGTGATCACGGCTCTGCCCTTGTTCGCGAGAATCTTGCCAACGCTCATCGGTCGCTCCCTTGTTGCGGTTCTGGCGCGGCCTCGCCACGCGGGCCGCGTGACATACGACTTTTGTCGAAATCGCAGCCGGACGCAACGCGAAGATGTTGCGCAGCGCAATATGAGAATTTGTGAATAAGGGGCCCGGAAAAGTAAACGCCGCGCCCGGAGCCAGGCGCGGCGTGAATTCCTTGGAGCGAGTGAAAGGTCTCACATTGCCCCGGATTCCGCAATTGCCATTCCTGATTAAGGTTACTTTGACCGGCTGCGCGGCCGCCCGGGCGTTAACTTCTGCCGGCACGGATTTCGCGAGGCACGAGGCCAGAGGCCCGTCCTGTTCCGGATCGGAACGGATCGGCCACCTGAACCAGAAATCAGCGTCCGCCCTTTCCCGAAAGGGGACGGGACCGAGCCCGGGAAGCCGTCATGCGTCATTCGTCGATCCGCTCCGTCTATGCCTACTGGAACCATTTGCGGGCCCACCGACCGGCACCGTTCCGCACGGAGGTCGATCCGCGCGCGCTCGCGCGGGAGCTGGGAGACCTGTTCCTGCTGGAAGGCGAACGCGGGGACATGCAGTTCCGCCTCGCCGGATCACGCATCGTCCAGGCCCTCGGCGACAGCCTGACCGGCCGGCGCTTTGCCCTCCTCTGGGAGGACGGGGCGAAAGCCGGCGCCGAGGAAGCCATTGCGACCGTGCTGGAGGCCGAAGAGCCGATGCTCCTTGGCATACGGCTGTCCGAACCCGAAATCCGGCCCGAGCCGTCCCCGACGCCGCCGCCGCCATCCCGCCCGGCTCCGTGGCTCAATCTCCGCCCGTTACCCGGCCCCCGGATCGAGCGCCGCGCGCCGCTGGGCCTTGCCGGCGAATTGCTGCTGCTGCCGCTGCGCCACCCTGCGGGGTCCGGCCGGCGCATCTTCGGGGCGATGGCCCTGTTCGCCCCCCCGGCAATACCGCGCACCACACCGGCCCGGCTGGTGATTTCCGGCGGTCGCATGCTCGGCCGCGATGCCCTGCCCCTGCGCGGCTTCGATCTGGTTCCGGGCGGTGTCGAGCGGCGCGCGCACCTGCTGGTGCTGAAGGGCGACCGCGATAACTGATCCCGGAGCCGCATGGAACCGGGGGCGAACAGGCTTAAGCTTTCGTTTCCGGCTTCATGGCAAAGTGCATCATCGTGCTTTTCCACGGGAAATCGGATGTCTTTGCCTTTGATGAAACCTCGGGATTCTGCTGTCCCGGCGCGCCTTTTCCGGATGAGCGACGAGCAGCGCCAGGGGCCGCGCGTCAAACTGTCGATCGGTGGCCGCTTCATGCGCCCGGACCGGAGCGAACATGGCGCCACGATCACCGAGGCATCCCTGCGAACCATGGAGATCGAGTCGGACGCCCTTGTGGCCACGGGCGAGCGCATCGTCGGCTATTTCTACACGATCGGCCGGATCGAAGGCAAAGTCCTCCGCGTGAAGTCGAGGACCTTCATCCTTGAGCTGGTGACAACCCTGGTGAAGCGCGATCGCCTGGCCAGCCAGCTGATCTGGCTCGCCAACCGCGAGATCCTCAACCTGCCCGAAGACCGCCGCCATGACCGCGTGGTGCCGAACGACCCGCGCATCAGCGTCCGTCACAAGCTGTCGCCGCATGTGGAGCCCGTCAACGGCCATCTGATCGACGTTTCGCGCTCGGGCGCGGCGCTCTCGATCCGGGGTGATTTCGGGAAGGGCGATGAGATCATCATCGGCACCACGCCGGCCCGCGTGGTCCGTGTGTTCGATGGCGGCATCGCGGTCGAGTTTCACGGCTCGGTCCCCGAAGCGATGTTCGACGTCAAGATGCGGCTCTAGGACCTGCACCTGCACGCTGCTCCCGCAATGACGCGGGGGTGCCGGCCGTCAGGATGCCGGCTGTATCGGAAGGAAGCCGCCCCCCGGGCGGCTTTTTTGTGCCTGAAACGAGAGAGCAGCCCACCGGCCGGAAGGCCGTCTTTTCGCTAGCCTTTATTCGCGCCTAACTGGCCTAGTAAATCCTGATTAATTCTGGAAGCTGCAATTTGATCGATCTTTTCGAGGATCTTCAGATAGTTGTTTTTATTCAATATCTTATATGGTTAACAAATTTTTCTCTCCGCTCTTTGGAAAATGTACCGGGCGGGCATGCTTAGAAATCCCTTAATCCGACATCGAAAATCCGAGCACTGAAAATCGCCGGATTTGAAAAGGACCCATGCGATCACTCATCTCGACGAACGGGAGGGGTGCATGAAAAGCGTTATCGTCAAGACTGCAGGTTTTATTGGTCTATTGATGCTTGCGAATACTGGGGCGCAGGCACAGCAGACAGCAAGCATCGGTGCGGCAACATCGCCGCCTCTGGGCTTCGTGCAATTCTGCCGTGATTACCAGGAGCACTGCGAGAACCGCAGCTTCGCGCGAACCACCATCCAGCTCTCTGAAGCGAGCTGGCGGACGATCGTGAAGATCAATGCCGATGTGAATCGCGAGATCATCGCAGTGACCGATCAGGATCACTGGGGAACGCCCGAGCATTGGTCTTTCCCTGAAGATGGAAAGGGCGATTGCGAGGATTTCGTCCTCGAGAAGCGTCGGCGCCTCGTGAAGGCCGGCTTCCCGATCCAGACCCTGCTGGTCACCGTGGTCCGTGACCACAAGGGTGACGGGCATGCCGTGCTCACGGTCAAGACCGATCGCGGCGATTTCGTTCTCGACAACCAGGTCGGCAAGATTCTCGCCTGGAAGGAGACCGGCTACCGCTTCATCAAGCGGCAGGCCGATGACAATCCGGCCCGCTGGGTTTCCCTTGGCGGCATCGATACCAGCACGGTCGCGGCAAGCCGCTGACCTCGACAGACGGAGTTTCGCAAGTCACGGTCAGGTCCCCACCCCACCCCGTCCCCCCGGATCGGGCTTGCGAGATAGGGCCGGTTCACGTCACCCGCGTGAGCCGGCCCGCCTTTTTTCAGAGCGGTCGATAGGGGTCAGCCGACAATCTTGAGGCCGGCAGCAAAGCGCTTCCAGTTTCGGGCATAGCCCGCGGCCGAACCCCGGAGCCCCTCCAGAGCCTTCTCGTCCAGCGTCCGGATCGACCGCGCGGGCGAACCCACGATCAGCGACCCCGGCGGAAATTCCTTGCCCTCGGTCACTAGCGCATTGGCACCCACCAGCGAGCCTGCGCCGATCTTCGCGCCGTTCAGCACGGTGGCGCCCATCCCGATGAGCACATGGTCGCCAAGGACGCAGCCATGCAGGATCGCCCCGTGGCCGATCGTGCAGCCGCGCCCGAGGATCATCGGGAAACCCATATCGGTATGGAGCATCGCATGCTCCTGGATATTGGTCTCGGGCCCTATCGTGATCGTCTCGTTGTCGCCACGGATGACGGCGCCGAACCAGATGCCGACATCGGCCCCGATCACCACCTTGCCGATCACATGGGCATCCGGCGCCACCCAGAACTGCCCCTCTCCCGGGGTTTCCGGTGCATGGCCATCGAGCGCGTAGAGCGGCATCGCGATTCTCCTGTCGTTGCCTCAGCCTTGCATAAGCTTCAGCAACTGGAAACCGATCGCGATGGACCAGAACGAGGCGATGATCGTCGACATCGCCACGAAATGGATCGGACGACGCTCGTATTTGCGGCCCCGGAGCGTGTTCCGCATGATGATGGCCGGCCCGGCTGCGGCCAGAAGCGGCAAGGCGGCGAGCGAGCCTGTCCCGCCCGCCAGGAGCAGGCTGAAGCTGACGGGCTGGTGCCGCCACGCGCTGTAGACCGAGGCGATCAACCCGGCAAAGGCAAAGCCGAGGCCGAGGGCGAGAAAGGAATCGATTTGGTGAGCCGACATGACGCTGAACTCCGCAACCTGTGTTTGCGAGAGGCGTTGCAAACCTCATGCTGCGATGTACTGCGCCAGATCGGATCAGGAAAACCGGTTTCGTAACCTTTGGTTAACGCTAACGACACGTTACAGCGCTGATTTCACAGCGCTTCGGCGCAAGCCTGCCTGATCTTGTGCCCAATGAGGCCCGATCCACCCCCGTCCCGTTCCGGCACGTTCCCGGCGCGAGCGGAATCGGGCCTTAAGGGCGGATTAACCATGATCTGGCTTCCATACGGGCATGAACCGCCTGATCCTCGCTTTGGCCCTGTTCGGAATCGCCCTTGGCGCCAATGCTGCCCTGCTGATGCGGGCCGGCCCCGGCCATGCGCCTCAGCTGGGCACCGCCCGGGTGGAACTGGGCCGGATCACGTTGGCCGTGCCGCAGGCGCTGATCCGTGAGAAGGTCCAGTTCGCCGGAGGCTGGCTCGACCGGCTCGATCTCGCCGTCGGGATCCAGGATTTCGAGCCCCTGCCCCAGCCCTCGGCGGAGGACCCGTTTCGCCCGATTCCGGAGCGGCTGACGCTGATCCTCACGGCATCCCGCGGCGAGCCAGTCGCGGCAGAATTGTTCCACACAGTCTATGCCCGGTTCCTCGCGCGGGAGACCTGGTCGAATCCCGGCGGTCTTGTCATGCGGCGCTTCCGCCAGGGCACGCCCTACGAGGACCGGGAACTCTATCTCGGCGTCGGCGGGCGCAGGCCCTTCGTCGCGCTGTGCCCCCTTGACGCGCATCGCGAGATGGAACCCTGCCTGACCCGGATCCGCGTTGGAGATCTGGATGCAGAACTGCGTTTCAACGCCCGCCATCTGCCGGAATGGCGGCGGATCCTTCAGGAAGCGAGCCTGCTGGTGGAAAACCTGCCGGTCCCGCAAGACCAGAGCCGTTCTGGCGGGACGCGCGCTCACTCAACTCCGGCGATGAAGACCAGCATCAGCGCAACCAGCACGATCCCGCCCAGCAACGAGAAAATCAGCGGCACACCGTAATAAAGGCAGATTGCCGCGCCGGCGGCGGTGCCGAGCCCGAAGGCCGCTGCCACCTTCACCAGTTCCTGCACGATTCCGCGGATCAGCTTGCTGAAGAAATCGCCCATGGATGGGTCACCCTTGCGAAGGGGTTACTCGAGATCGGTATCGAGAATGGCCATTTCGAAGAAATACGACTTGTCGCCGTCCTCGTTATCCTCGGACACCACGCCGATGAACTCGTCGCCGATATAGACCTCGGCTGAATCCTTCTTCTTGGGACGGGCGACAACCCGGATCGCCGCATTTGCAAAGGTCCGCCGCAGATAGGTTTCCACCTTCTGGAGATCCGCCTTGTCCATGATTGTCCCCCCCCTCTCATCACGCTATGACAGCCGATCCGGAATCGCGGCGGCCATCCGTGCGGGACTTGCCATCTTGCCGGGACGAGGACAACCGGAAAAACACAGACTGGCTGCGCCTTCCCCGGTTACGCGCTCAAATGCCGCTGTCGATCACCTGGTCCATCGAACGCGACGGCTCGGCGCAGCCCGCCTCGCCGACCACGCGCGCCGGCACGCCGGCCACGGTCTTGCAGCTCGGAACCGCCTGCAGCACGACCGAGCCGGCCGCCACGCGGGCGCAATGGCCGATCTCGATATTGCCGAGGATCTTCGCGCCGGCCCCGATCAGCACGCCGCGCCGGATCTTCGGATGCCGGTCGCCATGCTCCTTGCCGGTCCCGCCGAGCGTCACGCCCTGGAGGATCGAGACATCATCCTCGATCACCGCCGTCGCGCCGACCACGAGGCCCGTGGCATGGTCAAGGAAGACACCCTTGCCCATTGGCACGGCCGGGTGGATATCCGTCTGGAACACGGCCGAGGCGCGGCTCTGCAGGTAGAGCGCGAAATCCCGCCTTCCGTTGGTCCAGAGCCAATGGGCGAGACGATGCGTTTCGATCGCATGGAATCCCTTGAAATAGAGCACGGGCTCGATCACCCGCTCGCAGGCCGGATCGCGGTCGAGCACCGCCATGATATCGGCGCGCAGGCTTTCCCGGAAAGCCGGCTGGGCCTCGACGAATTCAGCGAAGGCCTGTCGGATCAGGCTGGCGGAAAGATCGGTATGGTCGAGCCGTTCGGCGATGCGATGCGCAACGGCGGCCTCGAGCGAGCGCTGCTGCAGGATCGTCGCCAGCACGAGGCCGGCAAGCGAGGGTTCACCGGTGCGCACGGTTTCCGCCTCCTGGCGGAGCTGCGCCCAGACCGGGTCGAGTTGGGCGAGGGACTGCACCCTCTCGGCGATGGCCTTGACCATTTTCAGGTCCTTTCCGCTGTGTTGCCCATGAATGTATCATCCCCGCGGGAAAAATCGACTGCCCGGCGCCGGCGGCGTTAACACGATTGCTTGAGGCCGTTCAGCCCGCGCGGATCCGCTCGAAGAACCCGAGCACCGCCTGCCGGTGCGCGCGGTCGCCCACCGCAAGATTATGGTCACGCCCCTCGATGGCAAAGGCCTCCGCCGCGGGCATGAGCGCGACGAGCGGCTCCGGCGCACCGGCAATCGGATCATTGGTCCCGACACAGACGATCGCCGGCGTGGTGATCCGGCCCGCCTCGTCCGGCGTCAGCGCCTGGCGCGACCCACGGATACAGGCGGCCAGCGCTGCCAGATCCTGGCGGTTCCGGTCGGCAAAGGTGCGGAACATCTTCTGCGTCGGATCGGTGATCGCCTCCGGGTCCGGGCGCTCCAGCGCCTCGGCGATCCCGAGCGGCAGGCCGACACCGTCGACAAGATGGATTCCCAGCCCGCCAAGCGCGAGGCCACGCAGCCGCTCCGGCGCCCGGAGCGCGACGAAGGCGGAGATCCGTGCCCCCATCGAATACCCCTGCAGGAAGGCGCGCTCGATCCCGAGATGGTCGAGCAGGGCCAGCGCATCGCCGGCCATCCTGTCAGTATGGTAGGCTGCCGGCTCGGTCGGCTTCTCGGAAGCGCCATGGCCGCGATTCTCGATCGCGATCACGCGGTAGCCGGCATCGCCATAGGTCTTGAACCAGCCCGGGAAATTCCAGTTCACCTCGATGGACGAAGCGAAGCCGTGCACCAGAAGCACAGGCATGTTGTGGCCATCCGCGGCCGGTTCATCGCGATAGGCGAGCCGCAGCCCGTCGGAATGGAAATGATGCAGCATGCCCTTCGCCTAGCCGCCTTTGCGGGTGGGTGCAACCGGGCGCAACGCGCGGGATGACCGGAAGTTTAGCTTGGCCGGACCGTTCAATCCCGCTATTCACAGGGGAGCCAATGCCATCAGGAGAGACGCGCCATGGCCGAGAAGTCGGTGCCACATTTCCAGAATTCCGCCGGCCTCCGGGAAATCCGGGTTGGCGCACGGGAATTCATGTGCATCGGCGCGCTGCCGCCCTTCGATCACCCGCATGTCTATCTCGATATGGGCTCGGACAGCGAGATCATCTGCCCCTATTGCTCGACACTCTATCGTTTCGATGCGGCCCTGAAGGCCGGCACCTGCGCGCCGCCAGATGCCGGCTGGCAGGAACCGGACGCCGCCTGAGCCCTTTCCGATGCCCGAGGATCGAGAACGGCCCGACGCGCTTGAGGCCAAACCGCATGTCCTGATCGCCGGCGCCGGCATTGGCGGGCTGTCGGCTGCGCTTTTCGCGGCCCGTGCCGGCTGGCGCGTCACGCTGGTTGACCGCGAACCCGCCTTGCAGGAAGCAGGGGCAGGGCTGCAGATTTCCCCGAATGCCGCCCGCCTTCTGGCCGGGATCGGCGTGCTCGGCGCGCTGGATGACATCGCTGTGGAGCCGAACGGCATCCTCGTGCACCGCGCATCGGACGACCGTATCCTGACCCATGCCCGGTTCGGCCATCGCATCCTCGCGAAATTCGGCGCGCCTTTCCTCGTCGCCCACCGGGCAGACCTCCAGCGCGCGCTGCTCGACAAGGTCGAGGCGCATGTGGCCATCACCCTGAAACTGGGCCTTGCCCTGCAGGAGATCCACGAACGGCCGGAGGTCATCGAGGCCGATTTCGTAGCCGCCGACGGCACCCCCCTCCGGATCGGCGCGGATCTCCTGGTCGGCGCTGACGGACTCTGGTCCCGCGCGCGGAAGCTCTGCGGCCTGCCCTCGCCCTCGCGCTATTCGGGCAAGACCGCCTGGCGGACGCTGATCCCGCGCGAGGAGGCCCCGCTTTTCGCCCGCGAGCCGGATATCCATCTCTGGCTCGGTGCGAATGCCCATCTCGTCCACTACCCGGTCCGCGGCGGCCACGAGATCAACGTCGTCGCCATCATCGAGGATGACTGGCGCGAGGAAGGCTGGTCAGCGCCCGGCTCCCCGGATGTGCTGGCCTCGCGCTTCGCCGGCTGGCATGCCCGCGCCCGCAGCCTGATCGCCGCCGCCGAAAGCTGGAAGCGCTGGGCGCTGGTTGACCGCGCGCCGGAAACGCGCTGGTCGCGCGCCCGGATGACATTGCTCGGCGATGCCGCCCATCCGATGATGCCTTTCCTCGCGCAAGGGGCCAGCCAGGCCATCGAGGATGCGGCATGCCTCGGCTCGCTGATCGCCGGGGTCGGCGCTGACCCGGCCGCCCTCGCCGCCGCGCTTCTGCGCTATGACCGGCTGCGCATTCCGCGCACGGCGCGCATCCAGAAAGCGGCGCGGAGCCAGGGTCGGCTCTATCACGCCACCGGCCTGCAGGCCCGCCTTCGGGATACCGCCCTCTCCGTCCTCCCGGGTGATGCCCCGCTGGAGCGCTTCGGCTGGATCTACCGGCACGATGCCCGCGTTCCGGGAGCCTGACATGGAGCAGGAAACCGGCGGGCCGGGGCAAACGGCGGAGCAGATCCGGGAACGCAAGAACCGGATGAAGGCCATACTGCTGATTTTCCTCGCCTTCGCCTGCTTCTCGGCGCTGGATGCGACGGCAAAATGGCTCTCGCCCCGGATCGGCGTCGTCGAGACCACCTGGGCCCGCTACCTCTCCAGCTTCCTGATCGTCTCGGTCTTCCTCAACCCCTGGTCAAGGCCCGGGCTGATGCGGACCAGCCGCCCGATGCTGCAGGCCATCCGCTCGGCCACGCTGCTGATCTCGACCGTGCTGAACTTCATTGCCCTGCAATATCTGCAGTTGGCGGAAACCACGACGATCCTTTTCCTCCAGCCCCTGCTGGTCGCGCTGCTGTCCGGCCCGCTCCTCGGCGAATGGCCCGGGCCGCGCCGCCTGATTGCAATCGGCGTCGGCTTTATCGGCGTCCTGCTGATCACCCGGCCCGGCGCCGGGGGCATCCACTGGGCGGCGATCTTCTCGTTCCTCGGCGTCGGTGCCTATGCCGCCTATTCGATGATCACGCGCGTGCTGGCGGCGCATGATTCCTCCGAAACCACGATGTTCTATTCCGCCATTGCCGGCGTGGTCGTGCTGACGCCGATCATCCCCTTCATCTGGCGCATGCCGGCCGATTCCTTGACATGGGCGCTGATGGTACTGGTCGGCTTCTGGGGCGCGCTGGGCCACTGGCTGCTGATCCTCGCGCATCGCCATGCCTCGGCCGCCACGCTCTCGCCGTTCCTTTACACCCAGATCATCTGGATGATCGGCCTCGGCTATTTCATCTTCGGCGACGTGCCCGATCTCTGGACTCTTGCTGGCGCCAGCATCGTGATCATGTCCGGCATCTACCTGTTCCACCGCGAGCGTGTCCGCGGCGTGTCGCCCGGAAAATAGCCTCTGCATTCGGATTCACGAAATTTAAGGCAATATCGTCGAATCCGGCCGCCGCGGCGCGCATTTGTTCCGGCAACCATCGCAATTCCATGAAGTATTAACGGCCCGCCGCCTAGCGTCTTGGCACGGGCATGACGGGGGATCAGGAGCCTCCCCGCCGGCATGCCCCGGAGAAACGATTCTTTCAGCGCCAGAAGAACGCGCTGTCCACGACCCAGAAGGGAGCTGCCATGTTCAACAATCGACGCGAGCCACGCAATCTCTGCTACCTCCGGGCCGAGATCTACACTGATCCTTCGTCGCCACCGATCATGGCGGAAGCGCACGACATTTCGGAAACCGGCATCCGGCTCAAGGTCCTCAACGCCCGGACACTTCCGCCGAAATTCTGGCTGTCGATTCCGCGGCGGCATTTCCGCGAGTTCGTCGAGATCAAGCGGCGCGGCGACGGTGAAGTCGGCGTGGTCATTCACCGCATCGAACCGTCGAAGGTCGCAGGCCAGAGGCGCTGAACGCTTTGCTGCTGGTGCGGACGGCGGGGCTCGAACCCGCACGGCCTTGCGGCCGAGAGATTTTAAGTCTCTTGCGTCTACCGGTTTCGCCACGTCCGCATCGCGCCCGGTATAGTCGAGCCGGCTGCATCCGCAAGGCAATCCCTAGCGACAATTCCTCGAGGCAATCTCCTCTCGGCCGGCATCGGCCTCAGATCATCGCCCGCATGGTCCGCGCGAGTTCGGCGGTTCCCACATAATCCACCTTGCCGGAGCCAAGCACCGGCACCGCGCTGACGACAAGGATCGCGCGCGGGATGAAAAGCTCGCTGATCCCCTCCTTCCGGCCATGCGCCAGCAAAGCCGCGCGCTCGGCATCGGGCCGGTCGGTGACCAGCACGATCTGCTCGCCCTTCTTGGCATCCGGCAGCGTCACGGCGACATGGGTCGCATCCGGCCAGAGCGCGGCAGCCTGCGCCTCGATGGCAGCCAGCGACACCATCTCCCCGCCGATCTTGGCGAAGCGCTTGGCCCGGCCGCGGATGATGATCTCGTTTGATGGGCCGATCGCCACGATATCCCCGGTATCATGCCAGTCCGAATGGCGCGGCTGCAGCCGGCCCGGCTCCGAGGGCAGCATGTAGCCGAGCATGACATTGCCACCGCGCACATGCAGCCGCCCGCCTTCCTCGATCCCCTCGACCCTCTCGAGCCGCCACTGGATGCCCGGCAGCGCCGGGCCGACAGAGCCGGGCAGGTTGTTGCGCGGATGGTTGCAGGCAATCACCGGCGAGCATTCCGTGCAGCCATAGCCCTCGACAATGGCGGCCGGCAGGTGTGACCAGAGCCGGCGGGTCTCGTCCTTCACCTTCTCGGCACCGGAAACGATGAGGCGCAGCCCTTCGAGATCGCCGGGATCAGCCGCGCGGATGTAGCCGAGCAGGAAGGTGTCCGTGCCGAAAAGCAAGGTCGAGCGCGTCTCGCCGACCAGCCGCGGCACCTGCTTGAAATGCAGCGGCGAGGGGTAGAGCACGATCTTGTAACCCGAAAGCAGCCCGAACAGCGTGCCTGCCGTCAGCCCGAAGGAATGGAAGGCCGGCAGCGGGTTGAACACCACCTCGCGGGTCAGGAAATCCGCGCCATAGGCGGCGATCTGCTGGGCATTGGCGATCAGGTTCGCATGCGAGAGCACGACGCCCTTGGGCTCGCCCTCGGAACCCGAGGTGAAGAGGATCACCGCCGGATCATCCGGCCCGTTCGTGCAGGAACGCGCCGCAAGGCCGGCCAAGCGGCTGCGGATCAGCCCGCCGATCTTGGCAACGAGGCCGATTCCCTTGCGGATATCCTCGAGATAGACGATCCGGCATTGCTCGCCCAGCCCGGCGACAAGCTCGTCGAGCTTGGCCGTGTCAACAAAACGGCGCGAGGTAACGATGGTCTTCAGTTCGGCAGTCCGGCAGGCGGAACGCAGGTTCTTCAGCCCGGCCGTGAAGTTGAGCATCACCGGCACGCGGCCCTCGAACCACAGGCCGAACAGCGTCACCACCATGCCGTTGACATTGGGCAGCAGCACCCCGATCCGCCCGCCCCGGGGCGCGAAGGGCGAGAGTTGGCGCCCGAGGACCAGCGCCCCGAGAACAAGGCGGTCGAAGCTGAGCGGCTGGCGTTCCGGATCCTCGAGCGCCTCGGCAGCCCCGCCGACCTTCCGCCGGGCGGCGAGCAAGGCCTGCGGCAACGAACGGAAGCGCTCGAAGCGCGCATCTTTCCCCTGCCCTTCGGCAAGGATGGCCCGATCCAGCATGGTTCCCCCTCGATTTTTCGAGGATCATGCAGGCCGCGCCGGCGCTTGTCCACTCAGCCGCTGGCGCCGTCAGCAATCGGCGGCAGGAAGGCGTAGCCCATATCCCAGGGGAAATAGATCCAGGTATCCTGGCTCACTTCGGTCACGAAGGTATCGACCAGCGGCCGCCCCTGCGGCTTGGCATAGACGGTGGCGACATGCGCCTTCGGCAGCATGTCCCGAACGACGCGCGCGGTCTTGCCGGTATCGACCAGATCATCGATGACCAGCACGCCCTTGCCGCCATCGGTGCCGGAAACAACGCTGTCGATGCCCTTGATCACCTGCAGGCCGCCCTGCTCGGTATAGCTGTGATACGAGGCGATACAGACCGTCTCGATCATCCGGATCTCCAGCTCGCGCGCCACGATCGCCGCCGGCACCAGCCCGCCCCGCGTGATGCAGACGATCGACTCGAACGGGCCGGAGCCCGCAAGGCGCCAGGCCAGCGCCCGGGCATCGCGGTGGAACTGGTCCCAGGAAACCGGGAAGGCCTTGGCCGGCAGGGCCTTGGGTGCGGGTTGCTGCATGGGATCCTCCCCTGATCTGGTTCTTGGTTGGGCGGCGGCTTTTCGGCGGAGTCCTAGATCGGCACGGAATCGGAGCGCAGCCGCGCCAGCAACGCCAGCACATCGGCTTCGGCGGCGGCAAGGATCGCAGCATCGCGGGCGCGCAGGACGATCTGGTTGCGGAAATTGCCCTGACTGAAGGACGGGTAGGAGCCGATGCTCACCCCCGGATGCACCTTGGCAATCTCGCCGAGCGCGGTGCCGTAGAGGCCCTCCGGCAACCCGCCAGCATCGAGCGTGATGACCTGCATCTTGACGCCGGTCTTCAGAGTGGGCGCGACATTGTCGAGCATGGCCTGCATGATCGAGGGCACGCCGGCCATGACGATGACATTGCCGATCCGGAACCCCGGCGCCTTGGAGATCGGGTTCTCGATCAGGTCGGCGCCGGCGGGAATGCGGGCCATGCGCAGGCGGGCCTCGTTGAGGTCGGCTTCGGCATAGCGCTCGCGCAGAATCGCCACGGCCCGGGGGTCGATATCGATCGTCACGCCGCAGGCCTTGGCCACGCAATCGGCGGTGATGTCATCATGCGTCGGGCCGATGCCCCCCGTCGTGAAGAGATAGGTGTAGCGGCTCTTCAGCGCCTGGATCGCGGTGACGATCTCTGCCTCGACATCCGGCACCACGCGCACCTCGCGGAGGTCGATCCCGATCGTGGTGAGATATTCGGAGATATAGCCGATATTCTTGTCCTTGGTCCGGCCGGAGAGGATCTCGTCGCCGATGACCAACAGGGCGGCCGTGACGGGATCGCTCATGCCTTCAGCTCCAGCAGGTGGTTGTTGCGCGTGCCGCCGATCGGGGCGTAGCCGCGCTCGGCGAGATAGGCCAGGAGGTCGAAGCTCCAGCGGTCCTCGCCGCGCTCGACGATGATCAGCTTCGGCCAGAGCGAGGCCGGGGCCTCGCCGAAGAACTGCTTGAGGATCATGTCCTCGGCGCCCTCGACATCGAGCTTCACCGCATCGATATGGCCGAAACCCTCATCCTGCACGATGCCGAACAAGGTGCGCGCCGCGACCCGGACCTGCCGGGCATGGTCGGCGCTGACGATCTTGACGCTGGCCTCGCCCTTGTTGCGCGGATCGAGGAACAGGGTGATCTCGCCATCGCGGTCCGCTACGGCCACCGCCAGCGCCTTGACGGTCCCGAACGGGTTGGCGCGGATATTATAGACCAGCCGCTCGAAGACATCCGGCTGCGGCTCCATCGCGAGAATGCGGGCGCGCGGCCCGGCCTTGGCCGCCACCGCCAGCGCATAGCCGCCGATATTCGCCCCGATATCGAGGAACACGAAATCCGGATGCAGCCGCGAGACCAGCAGGTTGCGCTCGGCCTCGTCGAAATCGCGCGGGGCGAACAGGATCCGCTTCTCGCAGACATTGTTGTAGGGGTAGAGGCGGAACCGCGCGCCGAGGGATTCCGCATCGACCGGCCGCCCGTTGAGCCGCGAGATCGCGATGCGCCTGAGCAGGAAGCCGAGGCGCTTGCCGAGCCAGGTCGCCGGCATCTTGCGGGTCCAGTTCAGAAGCGTGGCCACGAGGCCCCGTGCGGCGAAGGTGCCGAATTCCGATGGCCCGGTCTCGGAAGGGATGCTTTCTGTCATGATGGCCGTCCTTAGCGAGCCTTCCGCAAAAAAGCGAGAGCCGAAAGTGCATTGCCACCCTGACGCGAGGGTCTGGCGCCGGATTTCGTTTTCACAACTCCTGCCCTCTTGGATCAGCGGGCGAGTCCCGCTACATCTCGCCCCTCGCCTCTCGCTCCGGAAGGGGCGCCATCCGGGAACACCAGACGCATGAACCTGCATGTCGCCGAAGAGCCGGTCCGCCGGCAACCGGGCACGATCAAGCTGCACGGGGCGGAAGCTTTCGCCGCGATGCGCAAGGCCGGCCGGCTGACGGCGGAAGCACTCGATATGCTCGTCGACAGGGTCAAGCCGGGCGTGACGACCGACGCGATCGACCGTGCCGTCTTCGAATTCGCGATGGATAACGGCGCCTTCCCGGCCACACTTTATTATCATGGCTATCCGCGATCCTGCTGCACCTCGATCAACCATGTCGTTTGTCACGGCATCCCGACCGACAAACCCCTGCGGGACGGCGATATCGTCAATATCGATGTCACGCTGATCGTCGATGGCTGGCACGGTGATTCCAGCCGCATGTATGGCGTGGGCGAGGTGCCCCGCCGTGCAATGCGGCTGCTCGAGATCACCCATGAATGCCTCGAGCGCGGCATGGCTGCCGTCCGGCCCGGCAACACGACCGGCCATATCGGGGCAGCGATCCAGAGTTTCGCCGAAGCCGAGCGCTGCTCGGTCGTCAGGGATTTCTGCGGCCATGGGCTTGGCCAGCTCTTCCATGACGAGCCGAACATCCTGCATTACGGCCGTGCCGGCGAGGGCGTTGTCCTGAAGCCGGGCATGCTCTTCACCATCGAGCCGATGATCAATCTCGGTCGGCCGCACGTGAAGATCCTCTCCGATGGCTGGACCGCCGTCACGCGGGATCGCTCGCTCTCGGCACAGTTCGAGCACACGATCGGCGTCACGGAGACGGGCGTCGAGATTTTCACCCGCTCGCCGAAGGGCCTCGATTTTCCGGATCGTCCCGGCGCGCCGCTTCCCGCCATCCTATGAACACCCGCAAGCCGGGCCCTCGCGGGCCGGGAATGGGCGAGGTGCCGCATTATCACGGCCATCGCCAGCGCCTGCGCGAGCGGTTTGCGCAGAACCGCGACATCGTCCCCGATTATGAATTGCTGGAAATGATCCTGTTCCGGTCAATCGCGCGGGGGGATGTCAAGGGCATCGCCAAGGAGCTGATCGCGCGGTTCGGATCCTTCGCCGAGGTGGTGGCAGCGCCGGCGGATCTCCTGCAGGAAACGAAGGGCGTCGGCCCCTCGATCGTCCATGACCTCAAGCTGATCGAGCAGGCGGCCCGCCGCGTGGCCCATGGCGATATCCGCCAGCGCCCGGTCCTCGCTTCCTATGCCGGCGTCGTCGATTACTGCAGGACCGCGATGGCCTTCGCCGAGCGGGAGGAATTCCGCCTGCTCTTCCTCGACAAGAAGAACGGCCTGATGGGCGACGAAGTGATGCAGCGCGGCACGGTGGACCATACCCCCGTCTATCCGCGCGAGATCATCCGCCGCGCGCTCCAGCTCAATGCCTCGGCCATCATCCTGGTGCACAACCACCCCTCGGGCGATCCGACCCCCTCCCGGGCCGATATCGAGATGACGCGCGAGATCGTTGCCCTCGCCACCCCGCTCGGCATTTCCGTGCATGATCACCTGATCGTCGGGCGCAATGGCCATGTCAGTTTCCGGGCGCTCGGGCTGCTGTGATGCTGCGGCGGCCGGCCGGAAACGGCGCGAACACGCTTCAGGTTTCCGGGCAATTCCAGCAAAAAGCCGGGCGGGAAACCTCCTATTCACTTTCTTCGCGCATCCTCGCGCCGACGAGTAAAGCTGTTGTTGCGTTGAGTTCCTTGAATGAAAATTGTGCCGCCCCGAGCCCAGAAGGGACAGGGAGCCTCTCTTTCCATCGTGCCGATTTTCCTCCTTGTCCTTTGCGTCATGGGCTCGATGGTGCTTGTCGCCAACCGCGCAGCTGATCGCCAGCACGAATACGAGCTTGACCGCGAGCGCCGCCAGGTTGCCCAGACCCTGAGCTTCGAAGCCGAGCGGCTGCTGACCGGGGTCTCGCGGGACGAGGCCCTGGGGGAATTGTTCCAGATCCAGCGCCAGCGCGAGCAGGCGGAACGCATCCTCGCCGGGCTCAACCGGCGCCAGGCGACGGATTTCGCCATCCTGATCAACCGGATGGAGGGTGAAGTCATCGCAGAGGCCGGTGATTCCGAGAGTTTCGACCAGCGCCGCTCCTTCATCCGGCAGTTCATCGACGGCAGCCGCCTGCGCGGGCTCGACGCCACGACCCTGGGGATCGGCCGCGAGGCGCGGATCGTCCAGGATGGCGTCAATGTGATCAATCTCGCGGCGGTACCGATCGGCCGCAACCATGTGTTGATCGCCACGCGGGCCATCGGGGCGAATGGCTTCCGCCGCCTCTCGAGCATGCTCGCCATTCCGAACCTTCGCGCGATCCCAGGGACGACGAATGCGGAAACCAGCTACGCCATTCCCAGCCTCGGCGGCAGCGAGCAGCTCTCCATTGTCTGGAATCCGAGCCGCTTCGCGGCCGACACCCTCGCCGATCTGGCATTCTACGGCCTGTTTGCCTCGATCGCGATCGGCATCGTCTCGATTTTCCTGATCAAGCGGATGCAGGCTTCCACCGCAGCCATCCTCAAGCGCGAGGCGAAGGCCAGCCACGAGGCCCGGCATGACCCGCTTTCCGGCCTGCCAAACCGCGCCGTCTTCTGCGAGCGGCTCGCCGAAAACATCGAGGATCTGGTCAATCGTGACACCAATATCGCGGTGCTGCTGCTCGACCTCGACAAGTTCAAGGATGTCAACGACACCTACGGCCATGCGGCCGGCGACAAGGTGATCGTCGATTTCGGCACCCGCGTGAAGCCGCTGCTCAAGCAGACAGACCTCATCGCCCGGCTGGGCGGCGACGAATTCGCCATCCTGCAGACGGGCATCCACTCGCATCTCGAGCCGAGCCGACTTGCCCAGGCCATCATCGATGCGACCAACAGGCCCTTCACGATGGATGGCGCCCAGATGCGCGTCGGCGTCACGGTGGGCATCTCGATCTCGCCCGATGACGGCACCGATGTGGCAACGATCCTGCGGGCTGCCGACACGGCGCTCTACCGGGCGAAGAACGAGGGCCGCAACCGCTTCGCCCTCTATGAGCACCGGATGACCGAGGCCGAGCGGATCCGCAAACTGGTCGATGACGAATTGCTTCGCGCCATCGAGAATGATGAGCTGACCCTCGCCTACCAGCCGCAGGTCCATGCCGACACGGCGCGGATCGCCAGTGTCGAGGCACTGGTCCGTTGGCGGCACCCGACGCATGGCCTGATCGCGCCCGGAGTCTTCATCGCCGCCGCCGAGGAACGCGGGCTGATCGTGGCCCTTGGCGAATGGGTGATGCGCCGCGCCTGCCAGGATGCCGCCCGCTGGCCGGGCCTGCGCGTCGGCATCAATGTCTCGGCCTTGCAGTTCCGGCAGGCGAATTTCGTGCAGGATGTCCACCGCATCATGCGCGAGACCAATCTCGAGACCGGGCGCCTCGAAATCGAGCTGACCGAAAGCGTGCTCGTCGAGGATGCCGATCAGGCCGAAGCCGCGATGATGGAGCTGCGCGCGATCGGCGTGAAGCTGGCGCTTGATGATTTCGGCACCGGATATTCCTCGCTGATCTATCTGCGGCGCTTTGCCTTCGACAAGATCAAGATCGACAAGTCCTTCCTCGACTCGATGGAAGCCACCGGCGAAAGCGCGATCCTCGTTCATTCCGTCGTGCATCTCGGCCGCGCGCTGGGGCTGGAAGTAACGGCCGAAGGCGTCGAGACCGAGGAGCAGCGCCGCTTCCTGCAAGCCGTGGGCTGCCATTACCTGCAGGGCTTCCTGTTCTCCCGGCCGGTGCCCGCCGAGACCATCGACGAATTGCTGGCTGCCGAGCGGGCCGAGGATAGCGCTCGCAACGCGCCGAATGCGGCCTGATCAGCCGAAGCCGAGCAGCCTCGGCAGCAGCACGAAGAACTTCCACAGGATGAGATAGGTCAGCGAGACGGTGAAGATCAGCGCGATCACCGCCGCAAACGCCGCGACCAGCATCACGACGCCATCCCGCTCCACCATCGCAAGGCCGACAAGGATCACCGCGATCCCCGGCGGAATCCCGCCGATGAAGGGGATCGGCGACATCAGGCACAAAGCCATCATCATAACGAGCGCGCCGATCGCCCGCTGCGCCTGGACATCGGTCAGGGCGAGCAGTCGGGGCCGCATCACACGCTCGAACCAGCGCAAGGTCGGCTCCGATTTTTCCAGCACGTTCTGGAGGTCGCGCCGCTTCACCCGTCTTTGCGCCAGCCAGCGCGGCAGGACGAGCGCATCATGTCCGCGCAGCATCTGCAGCGCGACAACGCCGACGATCACGCCGCAGAGGATGGGCAGGCCCGGCAAGGGCAGCAGGTTCGGCAGGCCGAAAAGCACCAGCACGATGCCGAAGGAGCGCTTGCCGAGCAGTGCGACGAGATCGCCCAGCATGGGCGTCGGATCATCGGCCTCGCCCTTGCCCCGGACCGTCTCGGCGAGCACATCGGAAATGCGGGCCGAGAGCGGCTTCATACGGACGTCACCACGCAAGGGAAGAACCTCGTCCGCTCATACGGCGATTGGACGGGAAAGGAAAGGCCCCGCCCCGGCGGAGCCGGCGACGGGCGCGGGTCCTCCCGGATTCAACCGCTCCTTGGTAGCCAGACAAACATAGGTGTTTATTCCTAACGCATTCCTCCACCCCGGAGCTGCGCTCATGTTCGGGATCCCGCGCCTTGCCGTCGCCCTTGCCGGAAGCTTCCTGCTCACACTCGCCCTCCCCGTCAGCCTGCATTCGTACGTTCCGGATCCACGCAGCGTCAGGGGTCAGCGTGGCGCGCCGGAAGGCGAACCGCAGCCGCCGGATCCACGTTTTGCCGGGCTTTCGCGGGCGCTCGGGCTCGCCTTCCTCTCCCGCGGCTTCGGGCGAGCCGGGGATCTCTGGTTCCGCCCGGAGCCCGCCCGCACGCGGCTGGCCCTCGCCCTGGGCAGTGACAGCCGCTATGTCGCAGCCGCAACGGAGCTGCGGCACAGCCTGTCGGGCGCCCTTGACCGCTCCGGATGGTTCCTTGCCTTCGGCAGCCTTGTCCGGCTGAGCGGCGGCAATGCCGGCGCAGAGCCCCGGCTGCTCCAGCAGCGGATGGTCGTCGGACGAACGTGGCGGCATGCCGATCTCCAGCTGACCGTGCAGGCTGGCCTTTCGCGGATCGGGCTGGATTCACTCGCCACCACGCTGACAGGCCGGGCGGAACGGCTCGGGCTCGTCGCGGCGATGCAGCTCTGGCACGACTGGCCGGAAGGCGGGCCGGCCGGGTTGCGCTTCATCCAGCTCGCCCTCGAGGCCGATCGCGCGCGGGAGGGCGTGACGGCCATCGCGCGGATCAGCTTCTCGCTGGGCGCGAGCAGCCTTGCCCTTGGGCCGGAATGTCTTGCCTCGGCCGGGGAACGCTGGCGGCTCGGCCCTCTGACCTACCGCGATCCCTATCGCCACCTGCGCCTCGGCGCCCATGCCTCGGGCCTGCGGCTCGGCCGGGCCAGCCTCACCCTGTCGGCTGGCGCCCTGTTCGACAGCCGGGAAAAGCCGCGCCCCTACGCGGCGTTCGGCCTCGTCTTCGCCTATTGAGCCGCCGGCAGGCTGTCGAGAAAGGCGTTCGCCTCGGCCACGATCTCCGCCTTTCGCGCCGGCGCCATTTTCGCCAATGTCCGGTAGGGCATAGCCATGCGCGGGTTGCCGGAAAGGCGCTTTTCGTTGGCGATCAGGAAATTCCAGTAGAGATAATTGAACGGGCAGGCCTTCGGACCGCTCTTGACCCCAGGGTCGTAGTGGCAGCCCGTGCAATAATCGCTCATCCGGTCGATATAGGCGCCCGAAGCGGCATAGGGCTTCGAGGCCAGCAGCCCGCCATCGGCGAAAAGCGCCATGCCATGCGTATTGGGCAATTCCACCCATTCATAGGCATCGGCATAGACCAGCAGGTACCATTCCTCGACCGCTTTCGGCGCGATGCCCGCAAGCAAGGCGAAATTGCCCGTCACCATCAGCCGCTGGATATGATGGGCATAGGCGTTGCGCGCCGTCGCCTGCACCACCTCGGCAAGGCAGCGAAGGTCGGTCCTGCCGGTCCAGTAGAAATCCGGCAGCGGACGATGCGCCGCGAGTGCATTGGTTTCCGCATAGCCCGGCATTTCCAGCCAGTAGAGACCGCGCACATATTCCCGCCAGCCAAGGATCTGGCGGATGAACCCCTCCACCGCATTGAGCGGCGCGCGCCCCTCGAACCAGGCCCGTTCGGCCGCCCGGCAGATCTCCTCCGGAAGGAGCAGGCCCATATTGAGCGCCGGCGCCAGCAGGGCGTGATGGACGAAATCCTCGCCCCGCTTCATCGCATCCTGGTAATCGCCGAACCAGGGCAGCGCATCGGCAATGAAATGGTCGAGCGCCTCCAGCGCCTGATCGCGCGTCACCGGCCAGCCAAACCCGTCAAGGCTGCCGAAATGCCCGCCGAACCGGGCCTCCACCACGGCCATGACCTCGCGCGTCAGGGCGTCGGGCGGGAAGCGCAGGCGTTCGGGCAGGTGATGGCCGGCCGGCAGGGATTTCCGGTTCTCCGCATCGAAATTCCATTGCCCGCCGACCGGCTGCTCGCCCTCCATCAGCAACCCTGTCTTGCGGCGCATCTCGCGGTAGAAGAACTCCATCCGGTAGGTCTTCCGCCCCTCCGCCCAGCGCGCGAAATCCTCGATCCGTGCAAAAAAGCGCGTATCCGGGCGGATCTCCACCGGCGGGCCGAGCGTTTCCGCCCAGTCGCGCATCATCTCCAGCACGCGCCATTCGCCAGGCTCGGTGAGGATCACCGCCTCGGGCCGGTGCCAATCGACGGCCAGCCGCAGCGCGGCATCGAGCGAGCCGGGATTGCCCGGATCCTCGATCCGCCAATACTCGACCGCCAGCCCCTCGGCGCGGAGGCTTTCGGCGAAATGCCGCATGGCCGCGAAGACCATCACCAGCTTCTGCTTGTGATGGCGCACATAGGTGGCCTCGCTGGCCACCTCCGCCATGAGAATGCGGTCACGTGCAGGGTCGAACCCCTCCAGCGCGCTGATCGACCGGCTGAGCTGGTCACCGAGCAGCAGGACGAGGCGGCTCATGGCCTGGCCATTCGGTTGCCGGTTTCGCGGCTGCGGCGCGCTGCGGCCCGGCAGCGATCCGAGCAGAACCGCACTTCGTCCCACACCTTTTCCCATTTCTTCCGCCAGGTGAACGGCCGGCTGCACTGGGCGCAGGGCTTTTCCGGCAGATGGGCTTTCTTGACGCCGCGCGGCATGGCCTGCCTCAGCCCTTGGTGCGCAGCCGCGAGCGGCCGCCATCCACCGCCATGACCTGCCCAGAAATCCAGCCGCTTTCCGCGCTGGCGAGGAAGGTTGCCAGCCCGGCCACGTCCTCCGGCTGGCCGAGGCGCGGCACGGCATGCAGCTCGGCAATCGCCTTGGCCATGGCCTCGTTGCCGGTCAGCGCTGCCGCCATCTTCGTCCGCGTCAGCGAGGGCGCGATGCAATTGACGCGGATCCGCGGCGCGAGTTCCGCTCCGAGCGCGCGGGTCAACCCTTCGATCGCGCCTTTCGCCATCGAGACCGAGGCATGGGCAGAGAAGCCCTGCGCGACCGCCACGGTCGAGAACAGCACGATCGACGCCGCCTCGCTGCGTTTGAGCGCCGGCAGCAGGGCCTGCACCGCACGCGCCGCGCCCAGGGCGTTGAGCGTGAAATCGCCGAGGAAGTCCTCGTCCTTCAGCCGGTTGAGCGGCTTGAGATTGATCGAACCGACCGCATAGACAAGCGCGTCGACGGGCCTGTCGCCGAGAGTAGCGGCGAGATCGGCGAAATGGGACGGCTCGCGGGCATCACCGGCCGTGAACCCGGCACCCAGCTCGCCGGCCAGCGCCGCGAGCCGCGCGGCATCCCGCCCCGCGAGATGAAGCGTATAACCCTTCGCCTTGAGTCCATGGGCCGTGGCCGCACCGATGCCCCCGGTGCTGCCGAAAATCACTGCCGTCTTCGTCATGGAAAATCCTGCCCTTGCCCACGCGGAAAACCGCGCCTGCCGGGCTTACGCAGGAAGCGCCCCTGCCGGACCACCCGCCGCCGCCTCGAGTGCGGCCCGCGTGTCGAAATCCGCAAGGATGCCGGGATCCTGGACCGGCACCTCGGCCACCCGGTCGCGCCGCGCCTCCAGCAACCGCCGCGCACCCTGGTCGCCCGTCAGGGCCATGAGGTCCGGAAACAGGCCCCGCCGCACCAGAACCGGGTTGCCCCACTGGCCATGATGCACCGGCACATAGGCGTCCATCTCCGGCTGCTCATAGGACTGCTGCGCAAGGCGCTGCAACGTCTCCGGCAGCAGGCGGGGCATATCCCCCAGCATGATGAACGCGGCCCCGGTCTCCGGGGGCATGGCCGCAAGCCCTGCCCTGAGCGAAGTGGCAAGCCCCTCGCGGTAATCAGGGTTCGCGATGAGCCGGGCTCCCATGCCGGCCGCCAGCGCCTCGATCGTTTCGGCCTCATGCCCGGTCACGACAACAACCGGCCCCAGCGCCGCCGCCCGAGCCGTATCCAGCACATGGGCCAGCATCGGCCGCCCCTCGAACGAAGCAAGCAGCTTGTTCTCCGCGCCAAACCGGGTCGATCGCCCGGCCGCGAGAATGACAATCCCGAACGCGCCCGGACCGGCAGGCCGAACCTCGCCGGCACGGGGCTGCGGCCGCGAGACAATCTCCATCAGCAACCCGCCCGTGCCCATGCGCTGGAGATCGCGCCCGCTTACCGGAAGATCGGCGCAGAGCCGCGCCAGCACCCAGTCAAAGCCGTTCTCGCGCGGCGAGCGGGCACAACCCGGCGCGCCGATCACCGGCTTGCCCTGCCATCCCGCCAGCATCAGAAGATTGCCGGGATCGACCGGCATTCCGAGATGGACGAGCCGCCCGCCCTGCGCCTCGATGGACGCGGGAATCACATCGCGCCGGTCGGCGATCGCCGCAGCGCCGAACACGATGAGAATGTCGAAACCGGCAGGATCAAGCGCTGCGAGGCTGGCTTCCAGCGCTTCCTGCCGATGCTCGATCCGTGCTTCCGAAACGAGCCGGCTGCCGAGGGCGGCAAGCCGCGCCTCCATCACCCGCCGCGTCTTCTCGATCACACTCTCCTTCAGGCCCGGCAGGCGCAGCGACAGCAGCGCCACCCGTTTCGGCCGGAACGGCGCGACCCGCATCGCGCCGGCGGCGAGTTGCCGGCAACCAGCCTCGACCAGCGCGCCCGGCACGGCGAAGGGGATGATCTTGACCGTTGCCACCATCTCGCCCGGCACCACCCGGCGGAAGGCCGGCAGGGTGGCAAGCGTCAGATCGGGATCGATCAGATTGAAAGCGTCAATCGCGGCTGGTTCCGGTACGAACAGCCCCGCTTCCGTGGCGAAGAGATTGGCCCGCCCCGTAAAGGCCGGGTCGGCCCGCAGGCCCGGTCCGAGCGCCGCCTCGGCCAGCCGCGCGGCCGCCTCGTCCTCGGAAAGATCGCCCGGTTCAAGCCGGGCAATCGTCACCTCCGCCATCCCCGCTGCGGCGAGCGAGCGGCAATCCGCCCCGTCGAGCCGATGGCCCTTGCGGAAAGCGGTCTCGCCCGCCCGGACCTGATGCGCCAGCACGGCGCCCTCGGCCTCGCTGACGGGAACCCGCCCGAAAAACATCAGCTGCGCCGCCGCTGGCGCTGCGTGCCGATAATCTCGGCGAGGATCGACACGGCAATCTCCGCCGGGCTGACCGCGCCGATATCGAGCCCGATCGGCGCGTGGATCCGCGCGAGATCACGCTCGGAAAACCCGGCCGCCGCCAGCCGTTCAAGCCGTTTGGCATGCGTCTTCCGGCTGCCCAATGCGCCGATATAGAAGCACCCGGCCCGGAGCGCGACCGTCAGGGCGGGATCGTCGATCTTGGGGTCATGCGTCAGCGCGACAAAGGCGGTGTAGCGGTCCGGCTTCAATGGCGGCAGCGCCACATCCGGCCATTCCGCGATCAACCGCACATTCGGAAAGCGCTCCGGCGTGGCAAAGGCCTCGCGCGGGTCGATCAGCGTGCAGTCGAGTTCGACCAGCCGCGCCATCTCGGCCAGCGCCTGGCTGATATGCACCGCCCCGATCACGATCAGCCGCACCGGCGGGACATGGACATCGATAAAGGTTTCCCGGTCCCCGGCCATCGATTTCATGGACTTGCCGGTCCGGAAGGCCTCGGCCAGAGCTTCGGCGGCGGGGTCACCGGCCAGCCCCTCCGGCGTCACCAGCCGGGCGGCGGCGCTGGCGAGATCGGTGACGAGCGCCACCGCCTCGCGGGCGGCGCGATGGCGGTTCAGGGCGGAGAGCAGGGCGAGATCCACCGGAAATCCTCAGTTGACCGGTACGACATGCACGGCGATCCGCCCGCCGCAGGACAGGCCGACGCGCCAGGCCGTCTCGTCCGCCACGCCGAATTCGAGCCGTTTCGGCACCCCGCTGGCGATGACATCGATCGCCTCCGTCACCACTGCGCCCTCGACGCAGCCCCCGGAAACCGAGCCGAGGAAATTCCCCTCTCCGTCAATGACAAGATGCGAGCCGACCGGCCGCGGCGCGGAGCCCCAGGTCTCGGTGACGGTCGCAAGCGCGACGCCGCGCCCGGCTTTCCGCCAGGCCTCGGCCGTGGCGAGGATTTCGGTTTCGGTGGCCAGCCCACCCGCAACAGGTTCGCTCATGGTCCCTCCCGGAGGTAGCGACGCGGATCCGCGCCTGTGCCCTGCCCGTCCGCCAGCGCCCGGCACAGATCGGCCATGGCGTTCAGGCTATGACAGGTGCGGAATTCGTCAACATGCGGCAGCATCGCCCGGATGCCCGCCGCTTTCGCCTCGAACCCGTCGAAACGCAGCAGCGGATTGAGCCAGATGAGCCGCCGTGCCGAGCGCCGGAGCCGCGCGAGTTCGCGCGCGAGATCGGGGCGGAGGTCCCGTTCCAGCCCGTCGGTGATGAGCAGGACCACCGCGCCGCCGCTCATCACCCGCCGTGCCCAGCGTTTGTTGAACCGCTCCAGCGTCTGGCCGATCCGCGTGCCACCATCCCAGTCGCGCACCATTTTCGCCGCGCCGCGCAAGGCGAGATCGGGGTCCTTGGTGCTCTTCAGCGCATGGCTGACATTCGTCAGCTCCGTGGCGAAGGTGAAGGCCGAAACGCGCCGCCCGGTCTGGGCCACGGCATGCATGAAATGCAGGAAAATCCGCGAATACTGGCTCATCGAACCGGAAATATCGCACAGGGCGACAAGCGGCGGCACTTTCTCCGCCCGCGCCCGGAAGCGCAATTCGAATGCATCGCCGCCGGCCCGCAGGCTGGCGCGCATCGCCCGCCGCGGATCGGGCCGGTTGCCGTGTGGATCGGCCACGAAACGCCGCGTCTTCACATGCTGGAGCGGCATGACCAGCCGCGCCACCTCGCGCTTCGCTTCGGCCAGTTCGAGCGCTGACATGCCGTCAAAATCGCGGCTTCGGAACACCTCGATATCCGAAACGGTAAGCCGGGAATCGAGATCGACCCGCTCGCGCTCCGGCTGGTCCTCGGGCGGCTTCGGCTGGAACAGCGCCTCGGTCAGCCGACGAAGCGCCTCCTCGCGCCGCGAGTCCGGATCGCCCGGCGCCACCGGCATCATCGAGGCCATCATTTTCTCGAGCAGCGCCCGCCGCCGCCAGAACAGCCGGAAGGCCTGGTCGAACAGGTCCGCATCCTGCCGCCGCTTGACGAAGACGGCCTCAAGCGCTGCTCGGAACTCCTCCTTGTGGCCGATTCCGATCGCCTCGATCGCTGCCACGGCATCGAGCATCGCCCCCGGCCCGACCGCCATTCCCGCCTGACGAAGCGCGCGGCCGAAAAAGGCCACGTTCTCGGCGAGATGTCCGCCGGCAGCTGCGGGCGGGTCGATTGTCGTCACGCGCGTGTCTCGGTCATGAAGACCTTCTGGGCAACCAGCCATCGCCCATCGATTTTGAGGAAAGACAGCAGATCTGTGAAGAAGCGGGGCGGAATGGCGCAGGCGAGTTTCACATGCGCCATGCCGGGGCCAGCAAGGTCGATCGTCAGGATGCGATCATGACGCGGAAGGCCGGCGGCACGCGGCGACGGCCGGTTGCGCACGGCATCCAGCCAAGCGTCCCTCGGGGTAATCCGCAAGGCGCCCTCGCTGAACTGCGTCAGGGCCGACGTCGGATGAAAAACGGCCGCGAGCTTTTCCGCATCGCCCTCGTAAAGCCCGTCGAGATAGGTTTGCACCGCCGACCGGATGCTGGCGAGATCATCATCGTCCATTGGCCCCTGCGCTCCTGTTCTCACAACCCGGCCCTCACCTCATCAAGGATTTCCTTGGCGCGGCTGCCCTGCAGCTTGACGATGTCATCCTGGTATTTCAGCAGCACGCCGAGCGTGTCGGAAACGAGAGCCGGGTCGAGTGCCACGGCATCGAGTTCAACCAATGCGGTGGCCCAGTCCAGCGTCTCGGCGACGCCGGGCACCTTGAACAGGTCTTCCTGACGGATCGCCTGGACATAGGCCACGATCTGCTTCGAGAGCTGCGCCGGCACCTTCGGCGCCTTGGCCTTGAGGATCGCGAGTTCCCGCGCGGTATCCGGGTAATCGACCCAATGGTAGAGGCAGCGGCGCTTCAAGGCGTCATGCACCTCGCGGGTGCGGTTCGAGGTGATGATGACGATCGGCGGCGCCGGCGCGCGGATCGTGCCGAGTTCCGGGATCGTCGCCTGGAAATCGGAAAGGATTTCCAGCAGGAACGCCTCG
Source organism: Rhabdaerophilum sp. SD176 (assembly GCF_030143245.1). Taxonomy (GTDB): domain Bacteria; phylum Pseudomonadota; class Alphaproteobacteria; order Rhizobiales; family Beijerinckiaceae; genus Rhabdaerophilum. The sequence continues at coordinate 646,735 of NZ_JARJNS010000001.1, forward strand.
AAGGCCTCGTCCGTGCGGTCCAGCTCGTCGATCAGCAGCACCGGCGGGCCGGCCGGATCAGCCTCCAGCGCTTGCAGCAGCGGCCGCTTGACGAGGAAGCGTTCGGAAAACACGTCCGCGGCGAGCTTCGCCCGGTCATGCTCGCCCGAGGCCTCGCCGAGGCGGATCGCCATCATCTGGCCTGCATAGTTCCACTCATAAAGCGCAGCAGCGCTGTCGAGCCCTTCATAGCATTGCAGCCGGATCAGCTTGCGGCCCAAGGCCCGCGCCAGCACCTTGGCGATCTCGGTCTTGCCGACGCCGGCTTCCCCCTCGAGGAAGAGCGGCCGGCCGAGCCGCAGCGCGAGAAACAGCACGGTCGCGAAGCCGCGCTCCGCGACATAGGATTCGGCGCGGAGCAGATCGAGCGTGGCATCGATCGAGGCAGGCGCATGGATCATCGACGGGTCCCCCAGAAAAACCAGACCGCGACCAGCGCGATCGACACCGCCAGCAGGCGGCGGACCAGCCGCTCGCGCGGCCCTTCCACGAGATAGGGCCGGAGCGCGGCGGCGAACAGCACGATCAGGGCATGGACCGCCGTCGCGACCAGCACATAGATCAGCACAAGCAGCAGGGTCTGCCCAGCCACGCCGCCGGCTGCCGGTGTGAGGAAGAGCGGCAGGACCAGCACATAGAAGGCTGCCGCTTTCGGGTTGAGCAGGTTGGTGACGAGCGCCCTCCGGAACGCCGCACGCGGGCCTGCCCCGTCGCCGTTCTCGGCGGCAGCGCCGCGCCACGCGTCCCAGGCGAGGTAAAGCAGGAAGGTGGCCCCGCCATAGCGCAAACCGTCATAGGCCATCGGCACGGTCTCGATCAGCGTGGCGAGGCCGAACATCGAGGCGAGGCCGATGCCCGTCAGCCCGAGGGCCACCCCGGCCACGGCCGCCAGCCCCACGCGACGGCCTTCGGCCAGCGCGAGCGTGGCGAGATAGGCCATGTTCGGCCCGGGCGTCATCTCGATCAGCAGCGAGGCCAGGGCAAATTCCAGAACGCGCACGCTGACCTGTCTCCGGATGCCGCCCGTTGCAAAGGCGTCATATTGATGTTCTATTTCTGTTCTCGTCCAACCTGCAAGGAGATTGAACAATGAACCCGAAGGAAACCGCAATCGCTTTCGCGGCGCTGCTGAAGGATGGCAAGCATATCGAAGCTGCCACTCAGTTCAACGCGCCGGATATTGCCAGCTTCGAGGCGATGGAAGGGCCGATGGCGGCTTGCCATGGCGCCGAAGCCGTGAAAGCCAAGAGCGACTGGTGGTATGCCAACCATGAGGTCCATTCCGCCAATGCCGATGGCCCCCTGATCAACGGCAACCAGTTCCTGATGCGGTTCTCGCTGGACGTCACCCCGAAAATGACCGGCCAGCGCATGCAGATGGAAGAATTCGGCCTCTATACCGTCCGCGACGGGAAGATCGTCGAGGAGCGCTTCTTCTATCCCACCGCTTGAGGGAAGGCCGGCCGGATAGCTCCGGCCGGCTCCGCACTCATTTTGCCGTGGCGGCCGTGACAGCCCGGCGGGCCATCACGCCGATGAGATGGCTGCGATATTCCGCCGAGGCGTGGATATCGCTGTTCAGATCCTTGGCCGGCGGATTCGTCACGCCCTCGAGCGATTTCGCGTTGAAGCGCTTGCCGAGCGCCGCTTCGGCTTCCGCCCAGCGGAACACGCCATCCGAGCCGGCGCCCGTCACGGCGACGACCACCGACGAACCCTTCTTGCCGACGGCGACACCCACCATCGCATAGCGCGAGGCCGGGTTGCGGAACTTCGCATAGGCGAACTTGCCGCCCGTCGGCACAATGACCTTCGTGATGATCTCGCCCTCGTCGAGCGCGGTCGAGAACATGCCGGTGAAGAACTCGCCCGCCGGGATCTTCCGCCGATTGGTGACAATCGTCGCACCGAGGGCCAGCAGTCCGGCCGGATAATCCGCTGCCGGATCATTATTGGCGATCGAGCCGCCGATCGTGCCCTTGTGGCGCACATGCGGGTCACCGATGCCGCCCGCCAGGGCGGCAAGCCCGGGCAGCAACTCCCGGACGAGCGCGGAGGAAGCCACTTCGGCATGGCTCGTCATCGCACCGATGACAAGGTTACGGCCCTTCTGCTCGATCCCTACCAGTTCCGGCACGCCGGACAGGTCGATCACGGCAGCGGGGCTGGCCAGCCGCTGTTTCATGGTGGGGAGCAGGGTCTGCCCCCCGGCGAGGATCTTCGCATCCTCGACCTTGCCGATCAGGCTGTTGGCCTGGCGAAGGGTGGCGGGACGATGGAAATCAAAGGCGTACATGGTGGATCTCCTGAATTCAGTGAGGCGGTCGGGAGTTGGCCATCGGCAGTTGTGCTCGGACTGCCGAAGGCCAACTGCCCATGCCCCGATCTTATTCCGCAGCCCGCGCGAGGCCGGCCTGCGCCGCCTGCCAGACGGCCTGCGGCGTGGCCGGCATGGCGATATTCTCGTGGCCGAGCGCGTCGGTGATCGCGTTCATCACCGCCGCAGGCGCAGCGATGGCGCCAGCCTCGCCACAACCCTTGATGCCCAGTGGGTTCGATGGGCACGGTGTGGTGGTGTGGTCGACGCGGAAGGACGGCAGGTCATCGGCGCGCGGCATGGCGTAATCCATGTAGCTCGCGGTCAGAAGCTGGCCGTTGGAGTCGTAGACGGCTCCTTCGAGCAGCGCCTGCCCGATCCCCTGCGCAATGCCGCCATGGACCTGCCCTTCCACGATCATCGGGTTGATGATCACGCCGAAATCATCCACCGCCGTCCATTTGGCGATGGTGGTGACGCCGGTATCGGGGTCGATCTCGACTTCGGCAATATGCACGCCCGAGGGGAAGGTGAAGTTGGTCGGGTCATAGAAGGCCCCCTCCTTCAGCCCCGGCTCGAGCTGTTCGCCGGTGAACTTGTGGGCGATATAGGCCTGCAGGGCGACCGAGGCAAAATCGATCGACTTGTCGGTACCCTTCACCGAGAACTGGCCGTCCTTGAAGTCGATATCAGCCTCGGAGGCTTCCAGCACGAAACTGGCCACCTTCTTGGCCTTGGCCTCGATCTTGTCGAGCGCCTTGACGATGGCGGACATCCCCACCGCGCCGGACCGGGAGCCATAGGTGCCCATGCCCATCTGCACCTTGTCGGTATCGCCATGGACGATCGCGACATTCTCAATCGGGATGCCGAGCCGCCCGGCCACGAGCTGGGCGAAGGTGGTCTCGTGGCCCTGGCCGTGGCTGTGCGAGCCGGTCAGCACTTCCACGGTCCCGACCGGGTTGACGCGCACCTCGGCCGATTCCCACAGGCCGACACCCGCGCCGAGCGAGCCCACCGCCGCCGACGGCGCGATGCCGCAGGCTTCGATATAGGCCGAATAGCCGAGGCCGCGCAGCTTTCCGGCCTTGGCGCTCTCGCGCTTGCGGCGGGCGAAGCCCTTCACATCATGGATCTCCATCGCCTTGGCCAGCGAGGCGTTGTAGTCGCCCGTGTCATAGCACATGATCACCGGCGTCTGGTGCGGGAAGGACTTGATGAAGTTCTTCTTGCGGAATGCCGCCGGATCCATGCCGAGTTCACGGGCCGCCACTTCCATCAGCCGCTCGATCACGAAAGTGGCTTCCGGCCGGCCGGCGCCGCGATAGGCGTCGACCGGGGCGGTGTTCGTGTAAACGGCCTCCACCTCGCCGTAGATGGCGGGGATATTGTACTGCCCCGACAGGAGCGGCACATAGAGATAGGTCGGCACCGAGGAAGCGAAGGTGGAGAGGTAGGCGCCGAGATTGGCCCGCGTCTTCACATGAAGCCCGAGGATCTTGCCATTCTCGTCAATCGCCATCTCGGCATGGGTGAGATGGTCGCGGCCATGGGCAATGGCGAGGAATTCCTCGGTCCGGTCCGCCACCCATTTCACCGGCCGCCCGACCTTCTTGGCCGCCCAGACGCAGATCGTCTCCTCGGCATAGATGAAGATCTTGGAGCCGAATCCGCCGCCGACATCCGGCGCGATCACGCGGAGCTTGTGCTCCGGCGCAATGCCGATGAAGGCGGAAAGCACCAGCCGCGCGACATGCGGGTTCTGGCTGGTCGTGTAGAGCGTGAAGGCTTCCTCGCCGGGATTGTAGTCGCCGATCGCCGCGCGCGGTTCCATTGCGTTGGGAATGAGGCGGTTATTGACGAGGTCGATCTTCGTGACGTGTTTCGCCTTCCTGAAGGCTGCCTTCACGGCAGCCTCGTCGCCGAGATGCCAGTCATAGACCTGGTTGTCCGGCGCGGCATCATGGATGGCGGGGCTGCCCTTCTTCGTCGCGGAGGCAAGGTCGACAACCGGCTTCAGCGGCTCGTAATCGACGATGATCGCTTCCGCTGCGTCGCGCGCCTCGGCGAGCGTCTCGGCGATGACGACGGCGACATGATCCCCGACATAGCGCACCTTCCCGACCGCCAGCGCCGGATGGGCGCCGGCCTTCATCGGGGTGCCGTCCTTCGAATGGATCATCCAGCCGCAGATCAGCCCGCCGACCTTGTCCGCCTCGATATCGGCGCCGGTGAAGATCCCGACAACGCCCGGCATCGCCGCAGCTTTGGCGGTATCGATCTTGCGGATCTTCGCATGGGCATGCGGCGAACGCAGGAAATAGGCATGGGCCTGCCCGGGACGGTTGATATCGTCCGTGTAATTGCCCTTGCCAGTGATGAAGCGGAAATCTTCCTTGCGCTCGACGCGCGCACCAATTCCGGTGCCAGCCATGGTGTTCCCTCCTGATGATCCGGGCATTGGGCTTCCGGCAATCGGTGCGGATCTCGCCTCGACTGCCGACCGCCTTGTTCGGACTGCCCTTGTTATTCCGCAGCGACCTTCATGCCGCCCATGGCGGCTGCGCCGGCCTGGATGGCCTTGACGATGTTGTGGTAGCCCGTGCAACGGCAGATATTGCCCTCGAGCTCGTGGCGGATCGTCTCTTCCGAAAGGTCGTAGCCGAGCCGGTTGACCATATCGATCGCCGCCATGATCATGCCGGGCGTGCAGAAGCCGCATTGCAGGCCGTGATGCGTCCGGAACGCCGCCTGCATCGGGTGCAGTTCGGTGCCGTTGGCCAGCCCCTCGATCGTTGTGACATTCGCCCCCTCGCAGGAAAGGGCGAGCGTCGTGCAGGCCTTGATGGCCCTGCCATCGACATGGACCACGCAGGCGCCGCACTGGCTGGTGTCGCAGCCGACATGGGTCCCCGTCAGGCGCTGATGCTCCCGCAGGAACTGAACCAGCAGCGTCCGGCCCTCGACATCGGCGCTCACGCGCTTGCCGTTCACGGTCATGCTCACCTTGGGCATGAAACTCTCCTTGAGCGAAAATGGGCACAAAACCGCGCCCAACGTTTCCTGGCGGGGCCTTGTAATGCCGTTTTTGGGTCTTTTTCCCCGGTTTTTCTAAGGTGGACCCGTTCTAAAGAAACCGTCAAGCGGCCAATTGCACGCAAACCGGCAAATTCGTTTGCGCATCGCAGCAATTCAAAAGCTGATAGCCGGCAAGAAAACCGCCGGAAACACCCGCTTCATGAAGAAGGCCTTCCGCCGAAGAAGCCGTGCCGCTTTCGCTTGTTTTTCCATCCGATTGCCATGAAGCTAGGCAGGTTCGCGACGAACCCTTCCCGAGGATCTCCCTTTGTCTTCCGAAATCTCCTTCATCGATGCCGGCGATGTCCGGTTCCGCATCGCGCGTGACGGCTCCACGGCCAACCCGCCGCTCATGTTTTCGAACAGTCTCGGCGCGACGCTTGAAATGTGGGATGCCCAGATCCCCGTCTTTGCCGAAACCCACCGCGTGATCCGCTATGACGTGCGCGGCCACGGCGGCTCCTCCTGCCCGCCCGGCCCCTATTCGCTGGCCATGCTGGCGCAGGACGCCCTGCGCATCCTCGACACGCTCCATATCCACAAGGCCGACTGGGTCGGCTGCTCGATGGGCGGCATGGTCGGCATGTATCTGCTCACGTATCACCCGGACCGGATCAACCGCGCCGTCCTCGGCAACACCGCCGCCTTCATGGGCCCGCCCTTCACCGACTGGAATGCCCGGATACGGCTCGCCCATCGCGAGGGCATGGGCGCCATCGCCGAGGCGATGAAGATGCGCTGGTTCACGCCCGCCTTCAACCAGTCGAACCCCGGCGAAGTGGCCCGCATCACCGATCAGGTGCGCGAAGCCACCGTGACCGGCTACACCGCCTGTTGTGCTGCCCTGCGCGACATGGACCAGCGCGAGGCGATCAAGTCGATCTCGAACCCGGTCCTCGTGGTGATCGGGGAGAAGGACATCGCCACCACGCCGGCCATGGGCGAGATCATGGTGAGCAACATCCCGGGCGCAAAAAAGGCCGTTGTGCCTGGCTCGCATATCGCCAATTGCGAATCTCCGGCCGATTACAACCGCGTCGTCGCCGCCTTCCTCGGTACGGCCTGATGCCGGTCGCGATCCTCACCGGCGCCGGCAAGGGCATGGGCGGCGCCTGCGCGCGCGAACTCGTCTCCCGCGGCTGGAATGTCGCGCTGCTCTCCCCCTCGGGCAATGCGGAAACCCTGGCGAAGGAACTCGGCGGCATCGGCATCACCGGCTCCGTCACCGATCCGGCGGATCTCGCCCGGCTGGTGGATGGCGCAATGGGCGCCTGGGGGCGCATCGACGGGGCTGTCCTTTCCACCGGCCATCCCCCGAAGGGCGATCTGCTCGCCCTCTCGGACGAGGACTGGGCGAAGGGCCTCGACCTGATCATCCTCAATGTCGTCCGGATCTGCCGGCAGATCACCCCGATCATGGAGAAGCAGGGCGGCGGCGCCATCGTCAATATCTCGACCTTCGCCGCTTTCGAACCCGATCCCGCCTTTCCGATCTCCTGCACCTTGCGCGCCGGCCTGGCTTCCTTCGCCAAGCTCTACGCGGATCGCTATGCCGCCCAGAATATCCGGATGAACAACCTCCTGCCGGGCTTCATCGATTCCCTGCCGGAAAAGGAAGTGTTCAAGGCCCGCATTCCGATGAAGCGCTACGGCACGGTGGCGGAAATCGCGAAGACTGCCGCTTTCCTGCTTTCGCCCGATGCCGGTTACATCACCGGCCAGAATATCCGGGTGGATGGCGGAATTACCCGTTCGGTCTGAGGGAAACGCCCTGCCCTGAAGGACCGTTCACACCGCGTGGTAGGCCCGGCGGACATAGACCAGCCCGCCATGGGCATGGCCAAGGCCGATCCCGAGAATCTCGCCGATCACCACGAAATGGCTCGCCACAGGGCGGAAATCGATCACCCTCGCCTCGAAATGAACCAGCGCATCGCCAAGCAGCGGCTGTCCGGCCGCGCCGTTGCGCCAGGCGCCATGCGTGAACCGCGCCTCGCCCCGGGCCGGAGTCCGCCCGGCGAAGACATTGGCCAGTTCCTGCTGGCCGGCCCCCAGCGTATTGACGGCGAAGGCCATGTTCTGCCGGAGGATCGCGGCCGTGCGGCTATTCTGGTTGAGGCAGACGAGCAGGGTGGGCGGCGCATCGGAAACCGAGGTGACGGCGGTTGCGGTCAACCCGCCGCGGCCGGCCGGGCCATCGGTCGTGATCAGATGCACGGCACCGGCAACCCGGCTCATGGCATCGCGGAAAAGGGCCTGCCGATCCGGCGAGGCCGCATCCGGGGGCGCCGAAGCTGGTGCAGTCACGCTTGGTCTCCTTACCCCTCAAGTGACGACATTCGGCCGAATCGGCAAGGGGAATCCGCAACGATTTCACGGAGGCGATTTACGCGGTCACCGGAGCCGCTATGCTCCTGCGCGGGTGGCCTTGCCAGAACCCGTTTCCCGTGCCACCGTGTCCTGATCGTATATTGGATACAATTTCTGGCTGATCCTCCTGCCTCTGGGAAGTTTGCATGAGCCTTGCCTTGACCCCGGAAGAAACCCGCCTGCTCGCCGGCGATCAGGGTGAGGGCATGGCTTTGGCCATGCGCATCATCACCGAAACCGCGCGCCTGATGGGCGCCGCCCGGCTTGTGCCGGTCGTCTCCGCCCATATTGACGGCGCGCTGTATCATGGTGATTCCGGCACGCTCTTCGCCGAGCATCTTGTCCGTCTCGGCGCGAAACTCGCCATCCCGACCACACTGAATGTCGGCGCGCTTGATCTTGCCTGCGGCGCGAAGACGCGGTTGCCGCCCCACCAGCATGACATGGCCTACCGGATGATGCGCGCCTACGAGGCGATGGGCTGCGCCCCGACCTGGACCTGCGCGCCCTATCAGGCCGGGCATCGCCCCGCCCTGGGCAGCGATGTCGCCTGGGGGGAATCCAACGCGGTCGCCTTCTGCAATTCCGTGCTGGGCGCGCGCACCAACCGCTACGGCGATTTCCTCGACATATGCTGTGCCATGACCGCCCGCGCCCCCTATTACGGGCTGCATATCCCGGAAAACCGCCGCGCGGTCTTCGCGCTCGATTGTTCCGGCCTGTCGCCCGCCTTGCGGAACTCGGATGTCTTCTGGCCGGTCATCGGCACCCTGTTCGGCCAACGCGCGGGCACGGATATCGGCGTCGTGATCGGCCTCGAGGGCTGTGCCACCGAGGACCGGCTGAAGGCTTTCGGCGCCGCCGCTGCCTCGGCGGGCGCAGTTGGCCTGTTCCATATTCTCGGCGCGACACCGGAAGCCCCGGACCTTGCCACCGTCACCGGCGGAGAGAGCATTCCGGTGGTGCCGGTCAACGCCGCCATGCTGAACGCCGCGCGGGCCGGGCTCTCGACCACGGGCGAGACCGCGATCGACGCCGTGGCGATTGGATCGCCGCATTGCTCGGCCGAGGAATTGCTCGAACTTGACCGCCTGATCGCCGGTCGCCGGCTTGCACGCCCCTTCTATGCCTGCACCGGGCGCCATGCCGTGGCCGAACTGGAAGCGGCCGGCCGGCGCCGCGCCCTCGAGGCAGCGGGTGTCACGTTGGTCGCCGATACCTGCGTCGTCGTCACACCGATCCTCGACGGCGTGAAAGGCGTGCTGATGACCAATTCCGGCAAATTCGCCCATTATGCGCCGGGCAATACCGGCTATGCCGTGCAATACGGTGCCATGGCGGAATGCGTCGAAAGTGCCGTGTCGGGCCGCCTCGTCCGCGAGGAAAGGCTCTGGTCATGACGTTCCCCGCACTCAACCCGCTCCTTCCCGGCGAGGCATCCGGCCCCGTGCTGCAGCTTTCTGCGCCGCTCTCCTTCTGGGGCGGCGTCGACCCGGCAAGCGGGCGGATCATCCAGGTCCGCCATCCGGAATGCGGCCGCACCATCGGCGGGGCGATCCTTTGCCTGCCGGCCACGATCGGCTCCTCCTCCTCATCGGCCGTGCTGCTCGAACTGATCCGCCTCGGCATCGCGCCCGCCGCCCTCGTCATGGGCACGCCGGATGCGATCCTGATGATCGGCTGCCTCGTCGCGCGCGAGATGGGCTGGGCATCGCCGCCCGCCTTCGCGCTGGATCCGGCCGGGCAGGCCCGCCTGCCCGATGCGGCGCGGATCGATCCCCGCGGCCACGTTTCTCCCCTTTCCTGAAAGCAGGGCATTCAAGACCATGGCAAGGCACACGTTCTTCTGCGTCGACGGGCATACCTGCGGCAATCCGGTCCGCATGGTCGTCGGCGGTGGCCCCGACCTCAAGGGCGCCACGATGAGCGAGAAGCGCGACCATTTCATGCGCGACTATGACTGGATCCGCACCGCGCTCATGTTCGAGCCACGCGGCCATGACATGATGTCCGGCTCCATCCTCTATCCGCCGACGCGGCCCGATTGCGACATCGCGATCCTCTATATCGAAACCACCGGCTGCCTGCCCATGTGCGGTCATGGCACGATCGGCACGGTCACGATGGCGCTGGAACAGGGGCTGGTGAAGGCCCGCACGCCGGGCATCCTGCGGCTCGACACGCCGGCTGGCCTCGTCGAGGCGCATTACCGCGAGGAAGGCGGCCGCGTCACCTCGGTCAAGCTGATCAACATCCCCTCCTTCCTGTTCGTGCGCGATCTTGCCATCGAGGTGGAAGGGCTCGGCAAGCTGGTGGTCGATATTTCCTATGGCGGCAATTTCTACGCGATCATCGACCCGCAGCCCGCCTTTGCCGGCGTCGAGGCGGTGCAGCCCTCCGACATCCTGCGCTGGTCGCCGCGTGTCCGGGCGGCGGTGAATGCGGCGATCGACCTCGTCCACCCGGAAAACCCCGCCATCCGCGGCTGCCGCCATGTGCTCTGGGCCGGCAAGCCGACCGTCCCCGGCGCCACCGCACGCAATGCGGTTTTCTATGGCGAGAAGGCGATCGATCGATCGCCCTGCGGCACCGGAACCTCTGCCCGGCTGGCGCAATGGGCAGCGCGCGGCCGGCTGAAGCCGGGGGAGGACTTCATCCACGAGAGCATCATCGGCTCGCTCTTCACAGGCCGGATCGAGGGCGAGACGCGGGTCGGGGAATACCCCGCCATCATCCCCTCGATCGAGGGCTGGGCCGTCATGACCGGGCTGAACACGATCTTTGTCGATGACCATGATCCCCTAGCGCATGGCTTTGTTTTGGCGGACCGGGCCTGATGAACGGCGAAATCCATGCCCTTTCCTGTATTCTTTGGCGGTATTCCCTAGTTCGGGGTGATTTTTTCGATTGAAGCCCTAAACGGGCTGGTCCATGTCTTACCGCCACGTGATTGCCGGCCTTGCGGCTTGCTGCTAGCGTGGTTTCGTCGGTTGACGGTTTCGCCAACTGGCACAATTCCCGCATAGAACGGGAGACGTTATGGGGAGGCGTTCGTTTCAGGATGGAAGTATTCGTCCAGCAATTGATTAATGGCGTCACGCTTGGCGCTGTCTACGGGCTCATCGCCATCGGCTACACGATGGTCTTCGGCATCATCGGGATGGTGAACTTCGCCCATGGCGATGTGTTCATGATCTCGGCCTTCGTGGCCCTCATCTGTTTCATGGCCGTAACGGCCCTGGCGGGCATGACCGGAGGCGCCGTCTTCCTGGCGTTGCTTGTCGCGCTCATTGTATCGATGATTGTGACATCGCTTTTCAGCTGGACGATCGAACGGGTCGCCTACCGGAAGCTGCGCGGTTCGTTCCGCCTGGCGCCGCTGATCTCGGCGATCGGCATGTCGATCCTGCTGATGAATTTCGTGCAGGTTGCACAGGGCGCACGCAACAAGCCCATCCCCCCGATCATGCGCGACACGATCAGCCTCTTCGAGAAGGACGGCTTCGTTGTCGCCATTTCCTACAAGCAGATCCTGATCATCCTGGTGACGGCGGTTCTGCTGGGGATCTTCTGGTATGTCGTCCAGAAGACGCCGCTCGGCCGCGCGCAGCGTGCCTGTGAACAGGACCAGAAGATGGCGGCCCTGCTTGGCATCAATGTCGACCGCACCATCGCCGTCACCTTCATCATGGGTGCGGCCCTCGCAGCGGTCGCAGGGACCATGTTCCTGACCTATTACGGGGTCGTCGTGTTCTCCGACGGGTTCGTGCCCGGCGTGAAAGCCTTCACGGCGGCCGTGCTCGGAGGCATCGGCTCCTTGCCCGGGGCGGTGCTCGGCGGGATGCTCATCGGCCTGATCGAGACTTTCTGGTCGGCGTATTTCTCCATTGATTACAAGGATGTCGCCGCGTTTTCGATCCTGGCCATCGTTCTGATCTTCATGCCGCAAGGCCTCCTGGGCAAACCCGAAGTCGAGAAGGTGTGATGATGATGGAAGCGCCTGCACGTGAGCCGGTGAATTTCGCCGGCCTGCTGAAGGATGCGGTCTTCGCGGCCGCCATCGCCTTCGGCCTTTTCTCGCTGATGCTCGGTCTGAAAACCGATCAGACACTCAACAACCAGATGGTGCTCGTGCCGCGGCCGGGCCTGCTCGCCACTGTTGTCGGCCTTGTCTTTATCGGCCGGTTCCTGATCGGCTACTGGCAGGCGATCAATGCCGGCAAGATCAAGAAGCGCAAGGCCGCGGCAACGCCGCTCGCCCTCAAGATCGAGAAATACGGTACGGCGGCCTTTGTCGGCTTCCTCTTCGTCTACCCGATGATGGTTCTCGGCACGGCCGGCCCCTCGGGCGCGATCAAGTGGATCGATAATTTAGGCATCCAGATCCTGATCTACATCATGCTGGGCTGGGGCCTGAACATCGTGGTCGGCCTCGCGGGCCTGCTCGATCTCGGCTATGTCGCCTTCTACGCCGTCGGCGCCTATTCCTATGCGCTGCTGGCCACCTCGGAGCCGGTGAAGGAATTCATGGCCGGCGCGGTCGGCCCGACCTTCTGGCCGCTCTGGGCCTTCTGGATCTGCCTTCCGGTTGCCGGCATCCTCGCCGCCTTCTGGGGCGTCCTGCTCGGCTTCCCCGTCCTGCGGCTGCGCGGCGACTATCTCGCCATCGTCACCCTCGCCTTCGGGGAAATCATCCGCCTCGTGCTGATCAACTGGGTCGAGTTCTCGGGCGGCTATGCCGGTATCTCCTCGATCCCGAGGCCAAGTTTCTTCGGTGTGCCCTTCAATGCCACGGAGAGCGGATTTGCCGCGACATTCGGGCTCGAATTCACACCGATCTACCGAACGATCTTCCTTTTCTACGTCATCCTGATCCTGGCGCTGATCACGGCCCTGGTGTCCACCCGGCTGCGGCGATTGCCGGTCGGCCGGGCCTGGGAAGCCCTGCGCGAGGACGAGATCGCCTGCCGGTCGCTGGGCATCAATACGGTGAACACCAAGCTGACGGCCTTCGCGATCGGCGCGATGTTCGGCGGTTTTGCCGGGGCCTTCTTCGCGGCCCGTCAGGGCTTCATCTCGCCGGAAAGCTTCGTCTTCCTGGAATCGGCGCAGATCCTGGCCATCGTCGTTCTCGGCGGCATGGGCAGCCTGCTCGGTGTCGTGATCGCCTCGATCCTGCTGGTGGGCGGCGTCGAACTCCTGCGCGAACTGGATTTCCTGAAGGCCTATTTCGGCGACAATTTCGACCCGGCCCAATACCGGATGCTGATTTTCGGCGCCTGCATGGTGCTGATGATGCTCTGGAAACCGCGCGGCCTGATTTCGGTGCGCGAGCCTTCCGTCTTCCTCAAGGAGAAGAAGGCCGTGTCGTCCGACCTGGTGAAGGAGGGGCATGGATGATCCGCCGGCTCCCGCCTGTTCACCCCGCGCTCCGGCTCCTGCGGAAAGAAGAATTCTGATGCGTGCGCTTTCGGATCCGATCCTCAAGGTCCAGAACCTGACGATGCGCTTTGGCGGCCTCGTCGCGGTCAATGACCTGACCTTCACGGCCGGCCGTGGGGACATCACGGCCCTGATCGGCCCCAACGGGGCCGGCAAGACCACGGTGTTCAACTGCATCACCGGGTTCTACAAGCCGACGACGGGCCGCATGGCCCTGCGTCACGGCGCGATCGACATTGACGCCCATGTCGAGCGGCTGACGGACACACCGAACGACCACATCTCAACCGCCGATGGCAGACTCTACCTGCTGGAGCGGATGCCGGATTTCCAGGTCTCGGCGCGGGCGAAGGTCGCCCGGACGTTCCAGAATATCCGTCTTTTCTCCGGGATGACCGTCCTCGAGAACCTGATGGTGGCGCAGCATAATCCGCTGATGGTCGCCTCGAACTGGACCATCGGGGGCCTGCTCGGCTTTGCCGGCTTCCGCAATCGCGAGAAGGCCGCGATCGAGTCCGCCAAATACTGGCTCGAGAAAACCAGGCTGATCGACCGTGCTGATGATCCCGCCGGGGACCTGCCCTATGGCGACCAGCGTCGCCTCGAAATCGCGCGCGCCATGTGCACCGAGCCCGTCCTGCTTTGCCTTGACGAGCCGGCGGCAGGCCTCAACCCGCGCGAAAGCCTCGAGCTCAACGCGCTGCTGCGATCGATCCGCGATGATCACGGTACGTCGCTTCTGCTCATCGAGCATGACATGTCGGTTGTCATGGAGATTTCCGATCACGTCGTGGTGCTGGATTACGGCACCAAGATTTCGGATGGCACGCCCGACCAGGTCAAGTCCGATCCCCGGGTCATCGCCGCCTATCTCGGTGCCGAGGACGAAGCGGAAGTGGAGAAGATCGAAGCGGAGGTGGGCCTATGAGCATGACGGAGAAGGCCCCGCTTCTCGCCGTACGCGGGGTGAAAACCTATTACGGCAACATCATCGCGCTCAAGGGCGTCGATATCGATGTCCATGAGGGCGAGATCGTGACGATGATCGGCGCCAACGGTGCCGGCAAGTCGACCCTGATGATGACGATCTTCGGCAAGCCGCAGGCGCGCGAGGGGAAGATCACCTATGACGGGCGCGACATCACCCGGATGCCGACGCATGAGATCGCCCATCTCGGCATTGCCCAGAGCCCGGAAGGCCGCCGCGTCTTTCCGAGGATGAGCGTGTTCGAGAACCTCCAGATGGGGGCCTCGGTCAACAATCTCGCCTATTTCGACGAGGATCTCGAAAAGGTCTGCGCCATCTTCCCGCGGCTGAAGGAACGCCTCCAGCAACGGGCGGGCACGCTCTCGGGCGGCGAGCAGCAGATGCTCGCGATCGCCCGGGCGCTGATGAGCCGGCCGCGGCTCCTGCTTCTGGACGAACCGTCCCTCGGGCTGGCACCGATCGTGGTCCGCCAGATCTTTGACGTCATCCGCGAGGTCAACCGCAAGGAAGGCATGACCGTCTTCCTCGTCGAGCAGAACGCCTATCACGCGCTGAAGCTCGCCACGCGCGCCTATGTGATGGTCAACGGGCTGATCACGATGAGCGGCAGCGGGAAGGAACTCCTGTCTGATCCGCAGGTCAAGGCGGCCTATCTCGAAGGCGGCCATCACTGAGGCCCGGGCAAACCCGAACAAGGAAAACCCCGATGCAAGGAATTCTCTACGAGGAACCGTCGATCTGGTTGTTCCTGCTCGTCACCGTGATCATGGGCGGCTGGGCCGCCTGGCGGACGGGCAAGGCCATCGCGAAGACCTGGCGTCCGTCCTGGATGCTGGTTCCCTATATGGCGCTGCTCGGCATGGCGGTCCGGTTCATCCACTTCGCCCTTTTCCACGGCACGCTGTTCTCGCTGCATTTCTACTTGATCGACACGGTGCTGATCTCGGTTTTCGCTTATCTAGGCTGGCGGAATGAACGGGCCAATGCCATGGCGCGCCAGTATGGTTTTGCCTTCGAGAAGACCTCGGCGATCAGCTGGCGGCGCAAGGTGGCATGAGCCCGGCTTGCTGTACCGGAGCCGAATTTTTGGGCATTGCGCGGGGAAAATCGGTTCCGCGCGGGACGACCGGAAAATCGTCGTTGGTTGCGGTGAAATGCCCCGAATTTTATCGAATTTTGCGTGAATTTGGCTGGTGACAGAGACAAAAAAACCGGCTTTGATGGTTTCAGGCGTGTTAACAAACACGACTGGAGACGCTTGCGGGTGGCGAGATCAACCCGTCTTATCAGTCACAGGGAGAGACCTGATGAAGAAAACCTTGTTGGCCGGCGTCGCGCTTGCCGCCACGCTCGCTTTCGCGGGCGCTGCCAATGCTCAGCTGAAATTCGGCGTGACCGGCCCGATCACTGGGGCCAATGCCGCTTTCGGCAAGCAGCTCACCGACGGCGCCGAGCAGGCCACTGCCGACTTCAATGCAGCCGGCGGGATCATGGGCCAGAAGATTGCCCTCTCGAAGGGCGATGATGTCGCCGATCCGAAGCAGGGCGTCTCGGTTGCGAACAAGTTCGTCGGTGACGGCGTGAAGTTCGTGGTCGGCCCCTTCAACTCGGGCGTCACCATTCCGGCCTCGGAAGTCTATGCCGAGAACGGCGTTCTCATGATCACGCCGTCGGCGACCAACCCGCGCGTCACCGAGCGCAAGCTCTGGAATGTGTTCCGCACCTGCGGCCGCGACGACCAGCAGGGCGCCGTGGCGGCGGACTATATCTCGAAGAACTTCAAGGGCAAGAAGGTCGCTGTCATCCATGACAAGACCACCTATGGCCAGGGCCTCGCGGACGAAACCCGCAAGGCGATGAATGCTAAGGGCGTGAAGGAAGCGCTCTATGAAGGCGTGAACACCGGCGAGAAGGATTTCTCGGCCCTCATCACCAAGATGAAGAACGCCAATATCGATGTCGTCTATTGGGGCGGTCTGCACACGGAAGGTGGCCTCATCGTCCGCCAGATGCGTGACCAGGGCGTCAAGGCTGTCATGATGTCGGGCGACGGCATCACCTCCGACGAATTCGCCACCATCGGTGGTCCGGGCGTCGAAGGCACCCTGATGACCTTCCCGCCGGATCCGCGCAACCGTCCGGAAGCCGCCAAGATCGTGGCGGCGTTCAAGGCCAAGGGCATCAACCCGGAAGCCTATACGCTCTACACTTACGCCGCGTTCGAAGTGATCAAGCAGGCGGCAGAATCCGCCAAGTCGCTCGATCCGAAGAAGGTTGCCGAGAAGATCCATTCGGGCATGACTTTCAAGACCGTCATCGGCGATCTCTCCTTCGACAAGAAGGGCGACATCACCCGTCCGGATTACGTCATGTACACCTGGAAAAAGGGTGCGGACGGCAAGATCACCTACGTCCAGAACTGATCGGGGCTCACGCCTTGAAACGGAAAGCCCGCCATCCGGCGGGCTTTTTGTTTTTGTACGGGACATAGGTGGTTGCGGGGTCGGTCAGCCTCGATGGATCCGGCAGAAAAAGCAGCCACGCCGCATCGAATGCACGTCGACATGGGCGATGCCGGGCTGCCGCAGCCACTGGCGGGCAAGGTCATCGATCTCGCCCTTGTCGGCGATTTCCGCCTCGACCATCATCATCGCCTCGTCATAGGCGCGCACGGCCATTGGCCGCTGGATGATGACCGGCGGCAGCTGGTCTACCGCATCGAAAGCCGGTACACCGCGCCGCACGAAGATCGGCCCCTCCGCCCGATAAGGCGAGGCGGGGTGGTCGAGATGCCGATGGTTGAGCAGAAGCATTTCCTCGCCGGCCTCCGGGTAATCGAGGCTGACCCGGCAAGGAAACATGATGCCGGGGTTCTCCGGCACAACAACCTTGCGGATGCCACGCGCCACCAGGTCAGCCGGACCCATCCGGAACAAGGGGGCAAACGGTGCGGGGTCGAGGCCGCGAATGGCAAGCCGGATCGCAGCCGGGCGGAGGCTTGGGGCAGGAACCTGAGGTGGCGAGGCGGGGTGCGGCTGAATGTGGGTTGCAGGCATGGACAATCTCCTTCGGGATCATCCAGCCTTGCGCGCCCGCCTCGCCTCCGCCACCCGATTCCAGAGATGAGGCGGAAAGCGATCCCGGCGGGCGGCAAAGCCCCCTGATCCAGCCCAGGCATTCATGTGCCCAAGCCTTGAATTCCTGCCGATCCTTGAAAGCGCGTACACGCGTGAACCGGGTCAAGCCGCTGCGTCACACGGGCCGGAGGCGAAGGCCTGCCGGCCTTCAGGCGGGGTCGGTCGGCTGGCGGAAGATTTCATCCACGGGAACCTGCATGCCCGTCGCAAGCCGGTTGGTTCGGTTGGCGAGATTCACAAGCGCGATCAGCTCGATATACTGCCCCTCCGTCATGCCACGCGCCCGCGCCTGGCTCTTGTGCTGGGCGATGCAATAGGGGCAGGCATTGCTGATGGAGAGCGCGAGATAGATCATCTCCTTGACCAGCGGATCAAGCTCTCCTGCGCGAAGGACCGGGCGCATCTCGTCCCAGACGCTGCGCAGTTGTGACGGGTTATGTGCCAGCGCCCGCCAGAAATTGGTGATGTAGGGCGTCTGCCGGACCTTGCGGATCTCGTCAAAGACCGCCTCTGCCTCGGGCGACAATTCATCATCGCTCAATAGCCGCATGGTCTGCCCTCACCCCAGCCGGCCGAGCACCGGAAAGGCCTCGAGCAGGTAGAATCCGAGTTGCGAGAAGGACCCCGTCAGGAAAGCGAGCCCGGTCAGAACGAGGAGCACGCCCATCACCTTCTCGACCTTGCCGATATGGGCCCGGAATTTCTGCAGGAAGCGGACGAACGGCCCCATCATGAAGGCGGCCAGCAGGAAGGGCACGCCAAGCCCGGCCGAATAAACCGCCAGCAACCCGGCCCCGCGTGCGACGCTGCTCTCGCTGCCGGCTACCGCCAGAACCCCGGCCAGGACCGGCCCGATGCAGGGCGTCCAGCCAAAGGCAAAGGCCAGCCCCATCACGAAGGCCCCGAGGAAACCCGCCGGCTTGTCCACCTCCATCCGCGCCTCGCGCGCCAGCATGCCCAACCGGAACAGCCCGAGAAAATGCAGGCCCATCAGGATGATGGCGACACCCGCCACCTGTGCGAGAATATGGGCATAGGCGCGCAGCAGCGCCCCGACCAGCGAGGCCCCGGCCCCGAGGGCGATGAACACAGTCGAGAAGCCGAGCACGAAAAACAAGGCGGCCAGCAGCGCATGGCGGCGCAGGCTGCGATCGATCTCGCCGGCTCGGGACAGTTCCGACACGCTGGTCCCCGCGAGATAGCACAGATAGGGCGGCACAAGCGGCAGCACGCAGGGGCTCAGGAAGGAGAGCAATCCCGCGAAGAAGATGACAGGCAGGGTCAGTTCGGGCGTCATGGCACTTCCGTCGGATGTTCCCCTGCTTTCTATAGCAACAAGGGTTGAGAAAATCCCACGGGCCGGACACCTTGTCGTGAACATGTGCGATGTCCCGGAAGGTTCGCTTGCCCCAGACCCGCTCCCCTGCCGTCCCGGTTGTTCCTGCGGGTCTTTCCATCGGCCATGCCGGGGATGCCGCCATCGCCAGCGGCGTGACGGCTTTGGTCTTTGCTGAGCCCGCCACCGCCGCAGTGGCGATGCTTGGCGGTGCGCCCGGCGGGCGGGACACGGCCCTCCTCGCCCCGGAAATGACCGTCGAGCAGGTCGATGCGCTTTTGCTCTCGGGCGGCTCCGCCTTCGGCCTCGATGCGGCGGGCGGCGCCATGGCGGCTCTGGCCGCGAGCGGGCGCGGCTTTCCTGTCGGGGCGATCCGCGTGCCGATCGTGCCGCAGGCGATCCTCTTCGACCTGCTGAACGGCGGTAACAAGGCCTGGGACAACCCGCCTCCCTATTGGGAATGGGGCCGGCAGGCCGTGCTGCAGGCCGGGAGCGCGACACATGAAGGCTCGGTCGGCGCCGGCCTCGGCGCGACCCTCGCCAACCTGAAAGGCGGTTTCGGCATAGCCAGCGCGAGAACGCGGACCGGCCTTGCCATCCAGGCCTTCATCGCGGTGAATGCAATCGGCGTTGCGACCATCGGCGAGACCGGCCGTTTCTGGGCGGCGCCCTACGAACAGGGCGCTGAGTTCGGCGGGCGGGGCTGGCCCTCGCCGCTGCCGGCGGATGCCCTTGCCTTGCGCATCAAGGGCCATGCCGCCGAGCCCGCCACAACGATCGGCGCGGTGGTGACGGATGCCCGCCTCACCAAGGCGCAAGCGCACCGCCTCGCCCTCATGGCGCATGATGGCCTCGCCCGCGCCATCCGCCCCGCTCATGCGGCCATGGATGGCGACACACTCTTCGCCGCGGCGACCGGACGGGAGGCTCTGGCGGACCCTTTGCGCGATCTGACGGAACTCGGCATGCTGGCGGCGGATTGCGTAGCCCGCGCCATTGCCCGCGGGGTTTATCACGCCCGCGCGCTGCCGTTTCCGGAAACACTGCCGGACTGGCAAACGCGGTTTGGCGGTCAAACCTCTGCCTGAAGCAGCGGAATCAGGCTGTGTGCCAGCCGAAGCAAGCCTCTGGACATGCGCTGTTTTCCACCGGCTTGAATCAATCTGGCAGGGGCCTCAACTCCTGCGCGAGGCGGGCTTCAGTTGAACCGCGCCAGCGAATACGGGGCCGGATCGGTATAGGGCGCCTCGCCGGTGATCATCTCGCCGAGCAGCCGCGCGGCTGAGCCGGCCAAAGTCAGCCCGTGATGGGCATGGCCGAAATTGAGCCACAGGCCCTTGTGCCGCGGCGCCTTGCCCATCACCGGCAGCATGTCCGGCATGCAGGGCCGCGCGCCCTTCCAGGGCTGCGCCTCGACCCGGCCCTCCAGCGGCATGATCTCGCGGGCATAGGGCTCGATCATGTCGATCTGGCGCGGCGTGGCCGGGCTGTCGCGATGGGCGAATTCCGCACCCGAAGTC
The DNA here is from genome assembly GCF_030143245.1 of Rhabdaerophilum sp. SD176. GTDB lineage: Bacteria > Pseudomonadota > Alphaproteobacteria > Rhizobiales > Beijerinckiaceae > Rhabdaerophilum. The sequence continues at coordinate 666,962 of NZ_JARJNS010000001.1, forward strand.
AGGCGGATGCCGCGCGCCATCGGCACCAGCATGTATCCGACATCGGCATCGAGCACCGGCAGGCCGAGCGCGGCATTGCCCTTCGGCCGCATATGGACATGGTAGCCGCGTTTGACACCCATCGGCACCTTGTAGCCCATCGGGCGCAACAGGTCGGGCGCCCAGGGGCCGAGCGCGACCACACAATCGCGCGCCGAGACCGGCCCCGTCTCGGTCTTGACGGACCAGCCATCGCGCTCCTCGGCCAGCGACATGGCGTTGCCGCTGAGGAAGCGCCCGCCCAGAGCCTCGAACCTGCGGGCATAGGCGAGCGTCAGCGCCTCGGGATCGTTGAGGCTGTAGGGCGTCGTCCAATGGATGCCGCCCACGACGACATCCGACAGCGAGGGCTCCATCGCCTGCAGGGCCGGCTTGTCGAGCACCGCATATTCGACACCGAACGGCTCGAGATCACGCCGCGTGTCCTCGAGCACCTTCCGCAGGCTCTCCTCCTTGCGGAACACCTTGAGCCACCCTCCGGGGCGCAGCATCGCTTCCACGCCGGCCTCGCGGGCGAGGCGCCGGTGCTCGGCCAGGCAGGCGCCGAAAATCGGGGCATTGGCGGCTGCGGTCTTCAGCTGGCCGGCCCGGTTCGAGGCCATGAAGTAGCGCGCCATGAAGGGCGCGATCTTGAACAGGTCTTTGATGTGATAATGCGCTTCCGGCTTGAGGTTGAGCGCATATTGCAGGAGAAGGAGGGGGTCACGCGGGAAGGCATAGGGCATGACGGCTTCGCTCTGGATCAGGCCGGCATTGCCGAACGAGGTCTCCGCCCCCGGGCGACCCCGGTCGATGAGGGCCACCGTGCGGCCGCGCAGGGCCAGATCGAGGGCAAGCGAGGTGCCGACAATGCCGCCCCCGAGAACAAGAACATCGAACCGCATGGAAACTCCCCTCTCGTTGCCGCCAATCTGCCCAAACCAGCCCCTCAACTCAATCACGATATCCCGCCATTCCCCGTGATTGCGTTGGAATATCTGCCCGGATCTAGTGAAAATCGCGGCACTTCATGCTGAACCCCTTGCGCACCTTCCTCGCTTTCCTCGGCCGCCACGCGACGGTTGCCTATGCCCTGTCGATGTTTGTCGGCCTTGCGCTCCCGGCTCTGGCGGCGACGCTGAAGCCGATGATCCCGATCTCGATCTTCACCTTCATCGTGCTGTCTTTCGCCCGGGCCAACCTGCCGGGCCTGAAAGCCGTGCTGCAAAGGCCGGGCCATCTGGCCCTCGGCCTTGCCCTCTCCACCTTGCTGCCGCCGCTGATCGGCTGGATCGTCCTGCAGGCCCTGCCGGGGCTTGACCCCGCGATCCGGCTCGGCATCGCGCTGATGGCCGCCGCTCCGCCGCTCATGGCCTCGCCGGTCTATGCCGCCGTGGTCGGACTGGAGAACAGCTTCGCCCTCTCCATGCTCGTTCTCGGCATGGTGGTCGCGCCGCTGGTCTCGCCGGCCCTCGCCTCGTTCCTTGTCGGGGCGGAAGTGCCGATCTCGCCCCTCGCCCTCGCCCAGCGCCTCGCCATCTTCATCGGCGGCGGCATCCTTGTCGGGCTGGTCTTCCGCCGGCTGGTCGGCCTGCCGCGCATCGCCGCGCTGAAGAACGAACTCGATGGTTTCGGCGTCGTGCTCTATTTCCTTTTTGCGATCGCCGCGATGGACGGCGTGATCGATGCCACGCTGACGCGGCCCTGGCTCGTGGCCGGCATGATCGCCGGTTCGACCCTGTTCTGCATCCTCGGCTTCGCGGCGGCCTATCTGGTCACCGGGCTTTTCGGCTTCAATGATCGCTTCTCCATCGCGATCTCGATCGGCCTGCGCAATATGGGCCTGCTGGTCGCGCCGATCATTTCACTGGTGCCGGGCGATACGTTCCTGTATTTCGCGCTGGCCCAGGTGCCGGTTTACATGGCACCGATGATGCTGAAATGGGCGAAGGCCCGGCTCGAGCCCCGCCCCGCCGCCCCGAGCCTCGATGCCGCCTGATACGGAGCCCCATGCCATGCGCCCCCTGCTGATCGCCCCCTCCATCCTCTCGGCCGATTTCGCCGATCTCGGTGCCGATGTTGCCGCCATGATGGGCGCCGGCGCGGACTGGGTGCATATCGACGTGATGGACGGTCATTTCGTGCCGAACATCTCCTTCGGCGCGCCGATCATCAAGGCGATCCGGAAGGCGACACCCGCCTTGTTCGACACCCATCTGATGATCGCCCCGGCCGATCCCTACCTCAAGGATTTCGCCGAGGCCGGCTCGGACCTGATCTCCGTCCATGTCGAGGCCGGTCCGCATATCCACCGCTCGCTCCAGGCGATCCGCGCGCTCGGGAAGAAATCCGGCGTCGTGATCTGCCCCGGCACGCCGGCCAGCGCCATCGCGCCGGTGATCGACATGGTCGATCTCGTGCTCTGCATGAGCGTCAATCCCGGCTTCGGTGGCCAGAGCTTCATCCCGTCCGTGCTCGGAACCATCCGCGATGTCCGCGCGATCATCGGCGATCGCCCGGTCGATCTGGAGGTGGATGGCGGCGTGACACCCGAAAATGCCGGGGCCATTGCCGCGGCCGGTGCCAATGTGCTGGTCGCTGGCTCCGCCGCTTTCCGCGGCGGCCGCCAGGCCTATGCCGGCAACGTCGCGGCCATCCGCGCCGCTGCGGAAGCCGGGCGCCAGTGACGGAAGCGGCCGACCAGCCGGCTGCACGCCGGGTGCAGGCTCTTCTTGTCCTGCCGGCTATGGCCATGGCCCTGTTCGCCCTGCGCATTGTCGAGCGCGGCGAAATCTGGCTCGACCGGACCTACTGGCTGACGGGCCTTGCCGGCCTTGGCGGGCTCGGCGGCGGCCTGCTGGTGCTGCTGCTGGCGGGGCCGCTCGACCGCCTCCGCCGCACGGCCCCGCGCATCCTCGTCACCGGCCTCGTCTTCTGCGCCGGCTTCATCGCCGCCATGCTGGCTGGCTATCTGGTCTATGTGATCGCGATCAGCGGCCAGTTCGAAGGCCGGCCGGACCGCTATCTCCGTAGCGTCGCCTTCGCCTCGATGCAGACCTCCCTGCTCTTCCTCGTCTCGGTGCCGCCCTATCTCCTGCCCTGGCCGCTGCCGCTGCTCGCCGGATGCGCAGCCTGGCTGCTGGCAGGGCCCGCACCGGCTGCAAAGCCGGTTGAGCCGGCGTCCCCCCGGGTGTAACGAGAGGCCGCGTGCCAGCCTTGCCGGCCCCGCCTCCCAGCCAGAAAGAACATCGATGATCCCCCGTTACGCCCGCCCCGACATGGTCTCCATCTGGTCGCCGGAAACGCGCTTCCGTATCTGGTTCGAGATCGAGGCCCATGCGACCGATGCGCTGGCCGAACTTGGCGTCGTGCCGAAGGAAGCTGCGCGCAAGGTCTGGGAAAAGGGCGGCCCGGCCACGTTCGATGTCGCGCGGATCGACGAGATCGAGCGCGAGGTGAAGCATGATGTCATCGCATTCCTGACCCATCTCTCGGAAATCGTGGGCCCCGAGGCCCGTTTTGTCCATCAGGGCATGACCTCGTCCGACGTGCTCGATACCACCCTGGCCGTCCAGCTCACCCGCGCCAGCGACATCCTGCTCGCCGATCTCGATGCCTTGCTCGCCGCCCTCAAGCGCCGGGCGATGGAGCATAAATTCACGCCCACGATCGGCCGCAGCCATGGCATTCATGCCGAACCGGTCACCTTCGGGCTCAAGCTCGCGCAGGCCTATGCCGAATTCGAGCGCTGCCGCGCCCGCCTGCTCAATGCACGGTCGGAAGTGGCGACCTGTGCCATTTCCGGCGCGGTCGGGACTTTCGCCAATATCGACCCGCGCGTCGAAGCGCATGTCGCCCAGCAGCTTGGCCTCGCCGTCGAGCCGGTCTCCACCCAGGTGATCCCGCGTGACCGGCACGCCATGTTCTTCGCCACGCTGGCGGTGATCGCCTCCTCGGTCGAGCGGCTGGCCACGGAAATCCGCCATCTCCAGCGCACCGAGGTCTATGAGGCCGAGGAATATTTCTCGCCGGGCCAGAAGGGCTCCTCGGCCATGCCGCACAAGCGCAACCCGGTCCTGACCGAGAACCTGACCGGCCTGGCCCGCATGGTGCGCTCCTATTGCATCCCGGCCATGGAGAATGTGGCGCTCTGGCACGAGCGCGACATCTCGCATTCCTCTGTCGAGCGCTATATCGGCCCGGATGCCACGATCACGCTGGATTTCGCCCTGCACCGCCTGACGGGCGTCATCGAGAAGCTGCTCGTCTATCCCGACAACATGAAGAAGAATCTCGACCGCCTCTCCGGCCTGCACAATTCGCAGCGCGTGCTGCTGGCCCTGACGCAGGCCGGTGTCAGCCGGGAGGACAGCTACCGCCTCGTCCAGCGCAACGCGATGAAGACCTGGGAACATGGCGCGGATTTCCTCGCCTCGCTGAAGAACGACCCCGAGGTTTCCTCACGCATCGCAGCCAGCGAACTCGAGGCCATGTTCGATCTCGGCTATCACTTCAAGCATGTTGAGACGATCTTCGACCGGGTGTTCGGTTAACCCGGTCAGACTGTCTCATCGATGGGACAAGCCCGCGCTGGCCCCGAGGACCACTGACCATGAAAACCGCTGACGCTGACATCCTCATCATTCCGGGGCTGGGCAATTCCGGCCCGGACCATTGGCAGAGCCGCTGGGAGGCGAAGCTCTCCACCGCGCGGCGCGTCGTCCAGCCCGATTGGGACAGGCCCGACCGCGCGCAATGGACAGGTGCCATCCACCAGGCGGTCGAGGCAGGCGGGCGGCCCGTTATCCTGATTGCCCATTCCCTCGCCGTGGCGGCCATCGGCCATGCAGCCGCGAGCCTGCCGCCGGGCAGGGTGCGCGGCGCCTTTCTGGTCAGCCTGCCGGACTGCAACCGGCCCGATCTCCTGCCGGGAATGAGCCATGATTTCGGGCCGATGCCGCGTGATCCGCTGCCTTTCCCGTCGCTGCTGGTGGCAAGCCGCAACGATCCCTATTGCGAATTCGACGTCGCCGCCGATCTGGCCAATGCCTGGGGCTCGGCGCTGGTCGATGCCGGCGAAGCCGGGCATATCAACAGCGCCTCCGGCCATGGCCCCTGGCCCGAGGGGCTGCTGCGCTTCGCCGGGTTCCTCCGCCAGCTCTGATCCGCGCCAGGGCCTGCTGCCTGCTAGGTGCTGCGGGTCTGGGCGAGGATCTTCCGCGAGACATAGGCGCTGATCGGGATGGCCCCGAAAAAGCCGACCAGTGCCGCAAGCGGGATCAGGCGCATGCCCTGATCATAGAGTTCGGGAACAGTGACGATCACGATGACGAGGATGCCCATCAGGACCGTCATCAGCATGATGTGAACAAGGGCCGCTACCTTCAGCATGGCAGCCTCCTTCCGGTGTTGAACGGAAAGAGACTAGGCTCGCCGGCCCGGGCCGGCATTGACATCCGTCAACCCGGCGCGCCGGCAACAAACCGGTAGGCACTGCCCTCCTTCACCGCATGGCCGAGGCCGGGCGAAGGCAGGTGATAGCCGATGAAGGGCAGCTTGTCGGCGACCAGCCGGTCGAGCAAAGCCTTGCGGGTCGCGGCGCCCTTGTCGGGATCGGTATCCGACCCCGTCCGCCATTCCGGATGGCGGAAGGAAATGGCCCGATGTGTCAGCGCATCGCCGAGGATCATGACCTGTCGGCCGCCCCCGGCCACGACGAAGGAAAGATGCCCCGGCGTATGGCCCGACGTGTCAACCGCCAGGATGCCCGGCGCCACTTCCTGCCCGGCAGCGATGCGCTTCGTCTTCTCGGCAATGCTCTTGAAGATCCTTTGCGCCCCGGCCGCGAAGGCATGCCTGTCCTCCGGCAGCTTCGAATAGACATCGGGCGACGCCCAGAAATCCCATTCCACGGCCGATATCTGATAGGTGGCATTCGGGAAAAGATCGGAATCGAAATCATCGATCGCCCCCCAGAGATGATCCGGATGGGCATGGGTGAAGATCACGCGCTTCACCTCGTCCTTGTTGATGCCCGCCGCCTCGAGGCTGGCCGCCAGCTTGCCCGAACCGGGCAGGAAATTGGCGCCGGCGCCGCAATCGAAGATCGTCCAGCCATCCGGATCCTTCAGCAGCGTGACATTGAGGACCGAGCGGGAAACATCCGTCGGCATGCCCTCCGCCGTGAGCAGGGCCTTGATCTCCGCCTCCGGCACCTGCCGCGCCACCATGGACATCGGCAATTCGAACCCGCCATCGGAGAGCACATGCAGGCTGCGCGGACCGAGCGTCATCACGCTCTGCGCGCGGGCTGCCCCCGGCAACGCCATCGTGGCGGCAAGTCCGGCAGCCAGCGCAAGCACCTCGCGGCGGTTCAGATTGTCCATGGCGTTCTCTCCCGGCCTGTCTTGCCTGCAGGCGTCATATAGTTTGATTTGAATATATAAGGCCCGGCTTGTCCGGCGCGCAACAAAAAAGCCGCCCCGGAGGGCGGCTTTTGCATTCCTTGCGTGGATCGATCGATCAGCGCGAATAGAATTCGATGACGAGGTTCGGTTCCATCTGCACCGGATAGGGCACATCGGTCAGAACCGGGATGCGGGCGAACTTGGCCGTCATCTTGCCGTGATCGACTTCGAGGAAGTCCGGCGTGTCGCGCTCGGCAAGGCCGGCAGCTTCGAGAACGAGCGTGAGCTGCTTCGAGGCTTCCTTCACTTCGACGACATCCCCCACCTTCACGAGATAGCTCGGAACGTTGACGCGCTTGCCGTTGACGCGGATATGGCCGTGGCTGACGAACTGGCGCGCGGCGAACACGGTCGGGACGAACTTGGCGCGATAGACGACGGCGTCGAGGCGGCGCTCGAGCAGGCCGATCAGGTTGGCACCCGAGTCACCCTTCATGCGGACGGCTTCGGCATAGTAACGGCGGAACTGCTTTTCCGAAATCGAGCCGTAATAGCCCTTCAGCTTCTGCTTGGCGCGGAGCTGGGTGCCGAAATCCGACATCTTGCCCTTACGGCGCTGGCCATGCTGGCCCGGGCCGTATTCGCGCTTGTTCACCGGGGACTTCGGACGGCCCCAGATATTCTCGCCCATGCGGCGATCGATCTTGTATTTGGCTTCGTGACGCTTGGTCATCGCAGTTCCTCTCAAGGGCAGGAGGAACGAAAACAGCCGCGCCCGGCCCGAAGGCGGGTGCGCGCCGACCACGTTCCCCGAACGCCCGATTAGGGTTCAAGTTCAGGAGGAACGCGCCCTCCTCTCCCCATCCCGTGCGGGATATGCGGGGCGACAGATCAACCGGGAGGCTTCAGCCGGTTCCGGACAATCGCGGGTGCGTGCGGGAGGTTCCCCTCCCCGGCCGGGTTTCCCCGACCGAAGCGGGGTCGATAGGGGAAAATGCCGTCCGCGTCAACCGGCAAGGAGGGCATGAAGTTCTGCAATGGCCTGCCGGGTGGCGTCGCGCAAACCAGGATTCTGCCGGTCATGCCCCGCCCTTTCGACAACGACCAGCCGGGCCGCCGGCCATGCCAAGGCCAGCCTGTAGGCCGTCTCGAGGGGGGAACCAAGGTCCAGGCGCCCATGCACCAGAAAAGCCGGGAGATGGCTGATCTGCGCCGTTCCGGCCAGCAGCGCATCCTCTGCCAGCCACGCCGCGTGATGCCAGTAATGGACAACAAGACGCGCAAAGCCGAGCCGGTAACGCGGATCATCGAAACGGACAGACCGGACATGCCCCGGCTCGGCCGAGAGAACCGCCTCCTCCCAGTCGGTCCAGGCGATGGCTGCCGCATCGTGCACAGTCGGATCCGGGTGGCGGAGCCGCTCCAGATAGCCACCGAGCACCTGATCGGGGTGCCCGACCTCGGGCACATGCGCGCAGAAGGCCGCGTGGGCTTCGGGGAGGTACCGTCCGACGCCATCGGTCATCCAGCGGATTTCCCGCCGCGTCGTGGTGGCGACAGCATAGAGCACCAAACCGGTCACACGGGTCGGATGTGCCTGCGCATAGGCCAGAGCCAGCGTCACGCCCCAGGATCCGGCAACGATCGCCCAGCGTTCGACACCGGCAAGGTGCCGCAAAGCCTCGATATCGGCGATCAGATCCTGCGTGGTATTGTTCTCCAGCGCCGCCACGCCATCGCCGGCATGGGGGCTGGACTGGCCACAGCCGCGCTGGTCGAATTGCCAGATCTGCCAGCATGCCGGATCGAACAGCCCCGGCATGCTGGCCGAGGAACCCGAACCCGGGCCACCGTGCAGAATCAGGACAGGCTCACCCGCCGGCTGTCCGTGCCGTTGCCAGAACAGGCTGTGCCCGCCGGAGACCGGCAAGAAGCCGGACACAGCTTTCTCGCCTTCAGGCGGCATCCAGCAGCGCCTCCGGCGGGTTACCGGCCGTCATCACCATTCGCGCCGAGCCGGGGTTGTCGAGGGAGCTTTCCCCCAGCACCTGCACCACCCGGCGGGCAATGGCCGGGGCCGGGTCGATCCATTGGACCGGCCAGGGCGCGAGCGCTCCCAGTCGGTCGAGCAGCAGCGGATAATGCGTGCAGGCCAGTACCACCACATCGGTGCGCCGTCCCTCCGCCTCGACGAAGCAGGGCGCGATCTCGCCTGCAAGCGCCTCATCCGGCACCGCCTCGCCGCGCAGGGCCCGTTCGGCCAGACCGGCGAGCGCCCGGGAGCCAACCAGCGTCACCGCAACCCCTTGCGCGAAATCACGGATCAACTCGGCGGTGTAATCGCGGCTGACCGTACCCGGCGTGGCGAGAACCGAGATCATCCGGCTGCGTGTCGCGGCCGCTGCCGGCTTGATCGCCGGGACGGTCCCGACAATCGGCATGGCATGCCGCGCCCGGAGCGGCGGCAGCACGAGCGTCGAGGCTGTGTTGCAAGCGATCACGATGGCATCGGCGGGAAAATCGGCCAGCGCATCGCCGATCACCGCTTCGACACGCGCCACCAGCGCCTCCGGCGCCAGCGCGCCATAGGGGAACAGCGCGTCATCGCCGAGATAGAGATAATCGGCATCCGGCCGCACCTTCCGGATCTCGCGGAAGACCGTGAGACCACCGAGGCCGGAATCGAAAACGAGGATCTTCTGGCGCGTGGACAAGGGGCATCGGGCCTGTGACGATCTCTCGTCAATCGCGCCGAATCGTGCCCGTGGCAAGCCGGCGGGCCAGGTCGTCCACCGCGCGTTGCGCCGAGAGGGCGGCGCCGCCGGCCGTCATCGAGGCCGGCCCGGCATTCGCCTCGCCGGCCAGCCAGAGGCGGTCCCGCACGGGACGTTCCAGAACGCGCCGCGCCTCCATCCGGCCCGGCAGGGCGACGGAATAGGAGCCAAGGGCATGCTGATCGGCGCTCCAGCCGGCGAGCCGGCCCTGCGGCAGCCGCGTGCGTTGGGACTCGCCGAGAATGGCCACCAGCCGGTCGCGGATCGTCGAGACGGCGGTTGCCTCGCCGGCCTTCGCGAGGCTGCGCGCATAATCGCCGCCGAATGTCGCGACGATGAGCGGCCGGTCGAAGGGCCAGAACTCGAAATTCACAAGTTCGTCGCCATCACCCTGGTCAAAATACTGCGTCCAGGGGCTGAGGCCGAGCCGGTCGCCATCCATCCGCAGCGCGACCTTGGTCATCGCCCCCATCCGCAGGCCGGACAGGGCGCGCTGCGTGTCTGCCGGCCAATCGGGCGTGATGCGGATGCCGCCGGCCTGCAGCACCCCGATCGAGACCGTCAGCAGCACGGCCCGCGCCGTCACCACCCCGCCAGGCACGGTCAGGCGGACGCCGGGTCCGGAAAGGTCGATCGCGGAAACGGGGCTGTTGAGCGCGATGTCCACCCCCTTCCCATGCGCCTCGAGCAGATGCCCATAGCCAGCGGGAAGAACGAGATCATCGCCCGAATCGAGCGCCTGGTAATCGCGGATCGACACATGTTCCGGATCCTCGCCGAGGGAGAGCAGGGTCAGCCCCCGTGCGGCCTCGAGCAGTTCCGGTGCATGGCGGCGCGCGGCCTCGGCGAAAGAGAGATCGGCATCGCGGCCCTCGCGTTCGAGTTCCATCGACAGACGCCCGAAGGCGCCGCGCCGCCGGCTGCGCTCTTCCGCCGGCAAGGGCTTGCCATGGCGGAACACGTTGAAGCCGCCCCAGAGCGTGTTGTCGTCGACCAGCTCGAATTTCTGGCGTTCGGCAATCTCGCGCCAGGGATTCCGTTCGGCGAAATGGATGTAGAAGGCCCCGGCCTCGAACCCGGCGCCGAGGCTCTCATCCGTATGGACACGGCCACCGATCCGGCCCTGCGCCTCGAAGATCCTCGCGGTAAGCTTCTTCTCCCGGGCCCGGTGCGCCGCGACAAGGCCGGCAGCGCCTGCCCCGACAATGGCGAGATCGAGATCGGCCCGAACCTGCGCACGAGCGGTCGCGGAAAGGACAGCCGGCGCAGCGATGCCTCCGGCAGCAAGAAGGGTTCCGGCAGTGAAATGGCGGCGCGAGATCATGGCAGGCTCCTGAAGTCAGCCATAGGCCTTCAGGAATACGGCCAGAAGTGGTCACTGGACCGGCCTCGCGCCGATCCCCGCTCACATTTCCGTGTTCGGATCGCCCCGGCGCGGCGCCGGTTTGCCGCGCTTGACCAGCCAGTCCACAGCCCCGCGAAGGGTGCGGATATCCTGCTCGCTCGGCTGCAACCGGTGGATGATGTTGCGCATGTTCCGCACCATTTGCGGGCGCTTGCTCTCCGGGAAGAAATAGCGCGCCCGTTCGAGATGGCCTTCGAGGAAATCGAAGAAGGACAGCAGGGTCTCGCGTGTGGCCGGCGGGCTCATTTCCGGCATGGCGAAGGGCGCGGCATCGCCCTCGGCCTGGCGGAACCATTCATAACCGGTCAGCAGCACCGCCTGCGCGAGATTCAGCGAGGCGAAGTCGCGGTTGACCGGAAAGGTGATGATCGTGCTGGCCAGGGCCACATCCTCGTTCTCGAGGCCGGTGCGTTCCGGCCCGAACAGGATGCCCACCCGCTGCCCCTGGCCAATCCGCCCCCTCGCCTCCTCCATCGCCTGATGCGGCCCGAGCACCGGCTTGGCCTGCCCGCGCTCCCGCGCCGTGGTGGCATAGACATGGTGCAGATCGGCAATGGCGCTCGGCAGGTCCGGGAAGAGCTGCGCCCGGTCGAGAATGGCCGTTGCGCCGGCTGCGGCCGAGACCGCGCCCTTCTTCATCCGCGTCTTCTGCGGCCAGCCATCCCGGGGGGCGACGAGCCGCATCTCCGTCAGGGAGAAATTCGCCATGGCCCGCGCACACATGCCGATATTTTCGGCAAGCTGCGGGCGGACGAGGATGATGACGGGGCGCGGGAGGTCGTTCACACCGGGATCCTGCAAAAAAGCGTGACAGGGCTGGCAGATGCCCCTCTCTCCGCCCTTCGTCAATCTTTGCCTCGAGGGAAAGCAGTGCTATAGCCCGCTCCGGTGCTTCGTCCGTTCCTGAGGGAGCGAAACAGATACAAAAAGACGAATGCGACTTCCCGGTTTGTCCCTGCTCTGAAGGTCTGCTCACGATGAAGAAAATCAAGGTCGCCAACCCGGTCGTCGAAATGGACGGCGATGAGATGACGCGGATCATCTGGGCCTTCATCAAGGAGAAGCTGATCCATCCCTACCTGGATATCGACCTGAAATATTATGATCTCTCGGTCGAGAACCGCGACGCGACGAATGACCAGGTCACGATCGATTCCGCGGAAGCGACCAAAAAATACGGCGTCGCCGTGAAATGCGCGACCATCACGCCGGATGAGGCCCGCGTGAAAGAGTTCAACCTCAAGGAAATGTGGAAATCGCCGAACGGCACCATCCGCAATATCCTCGGCGGCACGATCTTCCGCGAGCCGATCATCTGCAAGAACGTGCCGCGCCTTGTGCCGGGCTGGACGCAGCCGATCGTCGTCGGCCGCCACGCCTATGGTGACCAGTATCGCGCCACCGATTTCAAGTTTCCCGGCAAGGGCACCCTCTCGATCCGGTTCGTCGGCGAGGATGGGCAGGTCATCGAGAAGGAAGTTTTCAAGGCGCCGGGCGCCGGCATCTCGCTCTCGATGTACAATCTCGACGAGTCGATCCGCGATTTCGCCCGCGCCTCGTTCTCCTACGGCCTGCTGCGCAATTATCCCGTCTATCTCTCGACCAAGAACACCATTCTCAAGGTCTATGACGGTCGCTTCAAGGATATCTTCCAGGAAGTGTTCGACGCAGAATATGCCGCGCAGTTCAAGGAAAAGGGCCTGATCTACGAGCATCGCCTGATCGACGACATGGTCGCGTCTGCGTTGAAATGGTCCGGCGGCTATGTCTGGGCCTGCAAGAACTACGATGGCGACGTGCAGTCGGACGTTGTGGCCCAGGGCTTCGGCTCGCTCGGCCTGATGACCTCGGTGCTGATGACGCCGGATGGCAAGGTGGTGGAGGCCGAGGCCGCCCACGGCACCGTGACGCGCCATTACCGCGAACATCAGAAGGGCAAGGAAACCTCGACCAACTCGATCGCCTCGATCTTCGCCTGGACGCGCGGCCTCGCCCATCGCGCCAAGCTGGATGGCAACGAGGATCTGGCGAAGTTCTCCAAGACGCTCGAGAAGGTCTGCGTTGACACGGTCGAGGCCGGCCACATGACGAAGGATCTCGCGCTCCTCGTCGGAGCCGACCAGAAATGGCTCTCGACCTCGGGCTTCCTCGACAAGGTCGACGAGAATCTCAAGAAGGCGATGGGCGCCTGATCGCGCCTGCCTGACGGATGAAAAGGGGCCTCGCGGCCCCTTTTTTGTTGGCGGGACGGCCCCGCCCCCTGGTCATGCCCGCCCTTGGGGCGGGCATCCACGACTTCAGACCCGCAGGAAAGCCAGTCGTGGATGGCCGGGACAGGCCCGGCCATGACAAGGAAGCGAAGGCGATGGACACAAGAATCCCGGTCACTCCGCTTGCAGGGCCGCTCGGGCCCCCTAGACTGCCGGATCCTGTCTCCAGCCTTCCGGATCCTGCCCGTGACGTCACCGCCCGCCCGCTCCGATTTTCCCTTCTTCTTCCCGTTCCGCGTCCGTTATTCAGAGATCGACGGCCAGAGGGTGGCCTACAACGCCCATTATCTGACCTGGTTCGACACGGCGATCTTCGAGTTCTACCGCGCCATCGGCTATGACCAGACGCGCGAGGCCGAAGACCTGCAGGAGGATTGGCATGTCGTGCGGGCGCTCGTCGAATACCGTGCGCCGCTGCTCTACGATCAGGCCTTCGAGGTCGGCGTTCGCGTCGCACGGATGGGCCGCTCCAGCCTGACCTATGCGCTCGCCATCTTCCCGCTGGGCGAGGACAGGCTGCTGACAACCGGCGAGGTGGTGCAGGTCTATACCGATCAGAAAAGCCATCGCGCCACCGCCATTCCGGAGCGTGTCCGCAATCTCTATCGCGCTTTCGCGCCCTTTCCCGAGGGATGATGCACAGCACCGTGCGCTGGCGCACTTGTTGCCGCAGGACGCGCTGTAGAGAATGCCCCGATGAATGCTGACGCCCGATTCTCCCCCCGCGATCTTGACGCTGCTGTCGAGGCCGGCCTGCTCGAACCCGTTGCCGCAGAGCGCCTCAAGGGCTTCCTCGCCGGGCGGGCGCCCGCCCCGGCCGCCAGCGCCCTGCCAGCCGCGCGTTCGCGCTTCGATCTGACCCATGTGCTCTGGTATGCCGGCGCGCTCATCATCATGAGCGCCATGGGCCTGTTCTCCACCCTCGCCTTCTCGGCCATGGGCGGCGCGGGCCTTGCGGTGACCGGCCTGATCTACGGGCTCGGCCTTTGGGCCGGCGGGCACCGCCTCTGGCAGCGCGAGGAGACGCGCACCCCCGGCGGCCTGCTGATCGCCGCCGCCCTGTCCATGGTGCCCTTGATTGTCTTTGGCGTGCAGAGCGCGGCCGATATCTGGCCTGGCTCATCCGCGCCCGGGCAATACCGCTCGTTCTTCCACTATATCAAGGCGGGCTGGATCCCGATGGAACTGGCGACGCTCGTCGTCAGCCTCCTCGCCCTCCGGCGTTACCCGTTCACCTTCATCGCCTTCCCGGCGGCCGTCTGCCTCTGGTTCCTGTCGATGGATCTCGCGGCCTGGATCGCGGAGGAACAGAGCTTCAACTACACATTGCGCCGGCAGGTCTCGCTCGCATTCGGGCTGGTGCTGTTGGTTGCCACCTGGGCGAGCGAGCTGAAGGCCCGGCGCTCAGATTACGGCTTCTGGTTGCACCTTGTCGCTGCAGTCACGCTCTGGGGCGGCCTCACCTTCCAGTCCTCCGGCAGCGAATGGGGCAAGTTTGTCTATTGCCTGATCAATATCGGGCTGATCGGCCTGGCCATTTTCCTCGGGCGGCGCGTCTACTCGGTCTTCGGCGTGATCGGGGTGATGGTCTATCTCGGCCATCTCGCCTACGGCGTGTTCAAGGACTCGCTGCTGTTTCCCTTCGCGCTCTCGGCCATGGGGCTGGTCATGGTCGGGCTCGGCATTGCCTATGCCCGGCGCCGCGTGGCGATCCAGCACTGGGTGGAAGCCCGGTTGCCTGCCGGCACGCAGAGCCTGCGCCCGTTTCACGCCCGCCGGCAGGATTGAAGGCACCCTCTCAGGAGCCGACCCCGGCATGGAGTCGGCGCCGAATCCGGATCAACCGATGGCGGGGAGCCCCCCGACCGGCCGGCCTCAGCCGACAGCAGCCAGACGGCTGGCAATCGCCTGCAGGGCTTCCGGCAGCTTGCCGCCATCCGGCCCGCCGGCCTGGGCCATGTCCGGCCGGCCACCGCCACCCTTGCCACCCAGGATTTCCGATGCCGTGCGGACAAGATCAACCGCATTGACCTTGCCGGCGAGATCCTCGGTCACAGCCACAACGATCCCGGCGCGCTGGTCCTCGCCCACCACGCCGAGCGCGATCACGCCCGAGCCGATTTTCGCCTTGTGTTGGTCGGCAAGGCCCTTGAGATCCTTCACCTCGACGCCCTCGACCTGCTTGCCGAGATAGGCGAAGGCCCCGATCTGCTGCGGTGCATCCGCTGCCTCGCCCCCGCCCATGGCCAGCTTGCGCCGGGTTTCGGCAAGATCACGCTCGAGCTTGCGGCGCTCCTCGGCGATCTGGACGACGCGGCCCGGCGCCTCTTCGACGCCGACCTTGAGGCTGGCCGCGATATCCCGCAGGCGCTCGCGCTCGGCATTGAGATGCCGCCGCGCCGCCATGCCGGTCAGCGCCTCGATCCGGCGAACACCGGCCGAAACCGCACCCTCGCCGACAATCGAGACAAGACCGATATCGCCGGTCCGGCCGACATGGGTGCCGCCGCACAGTTCGATCGAATAGGCCCGGCCATCCGTCTCCAGACCCATCGACACAACGCGGACCTCGTCGCCGTATTTCTCGCCGAACAGCGCGCGCGCGCCCGAATTGATCGCCTCGTCCACGGCCATCAGCCGGGTCACGACCGGGCTGTTCTGCAGGATGATCTGGTTGGCGCGATCCTCGACCTGAATGAGTTCATCGCCGAGGATCGGCTTGGGATGCGAGATATCGAAGCGCAACCGCTCCGGCTCAACCAGCGAGCCCTTCTGCGCGACATGGTCGCCCAGAACCTGACGAAGCGCCTCATGGAGCAGATGCGTCGCGGAATGATTGGCGCGGATCGCGCCCCTGCGGGCGGAATCGACGGTCAGCACGGCTGCGGCGCCGACCTTGACCACGCCCTCCTCGACACGGCCCTGATGCACGAAGACATCCCCGGCGCGCTTGATCGTATCGGTCACGCGGAAACGGAAACCCTCACCGGCAATCACGCCTTCATCGCCGACCTGCCCGCCGGATTCGCCATAGAACGGCGTCTGGTTGAGAACAAGCGCACCCTCGCCCGTCAGGCTGTCCACCTGCCGGCCACTCTGGACAAGCGCGGTGACCACGCCCTCGGCCTGCTCGGTCTCGTACCCGAGAAACTCGGTGGCACCGACAACCTCGCGCACCGCAAACCAGATCGTCTCGCTCGCCGCATCGCCCGAGCCAGCCCAGGCCGCACGGGCCTCCGCCTTCTGCCGCGCCATGGCCGCATTGAACCCGTCGAGATCGACGCCGATGCCGCGGGCACGCAACGCATCCTGCGTCAGATCAAGCGGGAAACCGAACGTGTCGTACAGGCGGAACGCGGTCTCGCCCGAAAGCTTCTGCCCGGATCCCAGCGACGACGTCTCGCTTTCCAGAAGGCCAAGCCCGCGCTCCAGCGTCTTGCGGAACCGGCTCTCCTCGAGTTTCAGCGTTTCGGTGATCAGGCCCTCGGCCCGCACCAGTTCCGGATAGGCCTGGCCCATTTCGCGCACCAAGGCAGGAACCAGCCGGTACATCAGCGGATCTTTCGCGCCAAGCAACTGCGCATGCCGCATGCCGCGCCGCATGATCCGGCGGAGCACATAGCCGCGCCCCTCATTCGAGGGCAGCACGCCATCCGCCACCAGGAAGCTCGAGGCGCGGAGGTGGTCGGCGATCACGCGATGGCTCGCCCCCTGCGGTCCGTCCGGATCGACCGAGACAAGATCCGCCACCGCCCGGACGAGGCTGCGCATCAGGTCGGTGCGGTAATTGTCATGCGTGCCCTGTAGCACGGCCGCGATCCGCTCAAGCCCCATGCCGGTATCGATCGAGGGCTTCGGCAGGCGGATCCGCTCGCCGCCTGGCAATTGCTCGAACTGCATGAAAACGAGATTCCAGATCTCGATGAACCGGTCACCATCCTGGTCAGGCGAGCCGGGCGGGCCACCGGGAATATGCGGACCGTGATCGTAGAAGATTTCCGAACAGGGACCACAGGGCCCTGTATCGCCCATCGCCCAGAAATTGTCGGAGGTCGCGATGCGGATGATCCGCTCGTCCGGCAGGCCCGCGATTTTCTTCCAAAGGCCGAAGGCTTCGTCATCCTCGTGATAGACTGTAACGCTGAGCTTGTCTTTGGAAAGGCCGAATTCCTTCGTCACCAGGGTCCAGGCGAAATAGATCGCGTCTTCCTTGAAATAGTCGCCGAAGGAGAAATTCCCCAGCATCTCGAAGAAAGTGTGATGGCGGGCGGTGTAGCCCACATTGTCGAGATCGTTATGCTTGCCGCCGGCACGCACGCATTTCTGCGACGTGGCGGCACGGGAATAACTGCGGGTCTCGACGCCGGTGAACAGGTTCTTGAACTGCACCATCCCGGCATTGGTGAACATCAGCGTCGGGTCGTTGCGCGGGACCAGCGGCGAGGAATCCACGACCGAATGCCCGTTCTTGCCGAAATACCCCAGAAAGGTCGAACGGATATCGTTGACGCTACTCATGGACCAAACCCTGCCTGTTCTGGCCCGGCACGCCTTGCCGGGCCCTGATTGTTCAGGTTGGTTCTAGTCAGGGGAAAGCCCCCTGTCCACATGGCGAAAGTGCAGATCGGGAAAAGCCTTCTGCCCGGGTCAGGCGATGGCTCAATCCTCGTCCGGCTCCGGCGAGCCGGCCAGGATCGAATCCGCGATGAGGCCGGCATTCTGGCGGATCGACTGCTCGATCCGATCAGCCACTTCCGGGTTCTGCTTCAGGAATGTCTTCGCATTCTCACGCCCCTGGCCGAGGCGCACGCTGTCATAGGAGAACCAGGCGCCGGATTTCTCGACAATCCCGGCCTTGACGCCGAGATCGACGAGCTCGCCGGTCCTCGAAATGCCCTCGCCATACATGATGTCGAACTCAACCTGCTTGAAGGGCGGGGCAACCTTGTTCTTCACCACTTTCACGCGGGTGGTGTTGCCAACAACGTCCTCGCGCTCCTTGATCGAACCGATCCGCCGGATATCGAGCCGGACCGAGGCATAGAACTTCAGCGCGTTGCCGCCCGTTGTCGTTTCCGGGCTGCCATACATCACCCCGATCTTCATGCGGATCTGGTTGATGAAAATGACCATGCAATTCGAACGGGAAATCGAGCCGGTCAGCTTGCGCAGGGCCTGGCTCATCAGGCGCGCCTGGAGGCCCGGCTGCATCTCACCCATCTCGCCCTCGATTTCGGCCTTCGGGGTAAGCGCCGCGACCGAATCGATGACAAGCACATCCACCGCGCCGGACCGGACAAGGGTATCGGCGATCTCCAGCGCCTGCTCGCCGGTATCGGGCTGCGAAATCAGGAGGTTGTCGAGGCTGACGCCGAGCTTGCGGGCATAGACCGGATCCAGCGCGTGTTCGGCATCGACGAAGGCCGAGACCCCGCCCCTTTTCTGGGCTTCGGCCACAACATGCAGCGCCAGCGTGGTCTTGCCCGAGGATTCCGGCCCGTAGATCTCGATGATCCGGCCCTTGGGGAGGCCGCCGACGCCCAGCGCGATATCAAGCGAGAGCGAGCCGGTCGGGATCGCCTCGATCTCCATCGAGGTCTTCTGGCCGAGCCGCATGATCGACCCCTTGCCGAATGCACGCTCGATCTGGGAAAGGGCGGCGTCGAGAGCCTTGGTCTTGTCCATGGAGGAACCTTCTACGAGGCGAAGCTGGGATTGCGACATCGAATTCATCCTCCTTAGGGGATCGGCGCAGCAGGCACAACAACAGGGTAATTCCTGTTTTGTTCTAGTCAAGAAGTTCTTTTTTTGTTCTTAACAGTCCTTGCGCCCGCGCGGCTTCCCGCCCTAAGCTGGAAGCCTGTTTTCGCCAGGGCCCGCCGGATGCACCTCTCCTATGCGCAATTTCTCGAGGATTATCATCTGGATCGTGTGCTGGGGGACCGGCAGGACGCGGCCTATATCGATGTGGGTGGCGGCCACCCGCTTGCGGACAATGTGAGCTATCACTTCTATCTCAAGGGCTGGCGCGGCCTCGTGATCGAGCCGCAAAGCAATCTGGCGGCCCTTTATCGCCATCTCCGTCCGCGTGACATCGTGCTGGACGTGCTGGTTGGCGCGAGGGATGGCGAGGTTCCGTTCCACCGCGTCGATCGGCTGCATGGGTTTTCCACAATCGTGAAGGCCAATGCCGAGGGTGCGGCCGCTTTCGGGGCGGGATTCCGGACCGAGATACGGCAGATCCGCCGGCTGTCCGGGCTGATCGATTCGCACGGAATCGGCCCGATCGCCTTCCTGAAGATCGATGTGGAGGGCGCCGAGGCCGAGGTTTTACGCGGGGTCGACTGGGCCCGTCACCGGCCCTCGGTTCTCTGCATCGAGGCGATCCAGCCCGGAAGCGGCGCCCCGGCCTGGGAATCCTGGGAGCCGATCGTTCTGGCCGCCGGCTATACGCTCGCCCTCGCCGATGGCATCAACCGGTTCTATGTCGCAGCGGAGGAGAGCCACCTTGCGGGGCGCTTTCCGGAAAGGCCCGCACCCTGGGATTGCGTGCGGCATTACTACGAACTTGGTCCGGCGCTCGACCGGACGGATCACCCGGACAGCGCCCTGCTCGACCGGCTGCTCAAAGGTTTCCTCGCCGGCCTTGGCGGGAGGAGCCCGGAGGAGATCCTTGCGCTTCTTGAGGCCTCGGCCGGCCCGGACGGGCTAGAGACCCCGGCGGAACTGGGCCGCTTGCTGCGCGGCGAGCTTCCGGCCCCGGATGGTGAACCCCCCGCTCATGCGCTCGCGGCCGTTGATGACCATGCGCGGGCGGCGATCGGCCGGCTCGCAGCCTTCTATGATGGCGGGATGATCACCGAGGAGGAAGCCACGCCGGCGGGCGAGGTGCCGGCCGGAGATGCAACCTCATGAACCGGGTGCGGAGCCCATCACGCCCTTGACGGTCTCGATCAGCTGCTTCAGGCCGAAGGGCTTGGGCAGGAAGTCGAATTGCTGGCCCTCCGGCAGGTTTTTGCGGAAGGCCTCCTCGGCATAGCCCGAAACGAAGATCACCTTGAGATCCGGCTTGCGGGCCCGCAATTCGCGCAAGAGCGTCGGTCCATCCATTTCCGGCATCACCACGTCCGAGACGACAAGGTCGATGCTCTCGATCGCATCCCCCACCTGCTCGAGCGCATCGACACCGCTCTGCGCCTCGATGACCGTGTAACCGCGCGAGCGCAGGGCCCGCGCTCCGAAGCCGCGAACGGCATCCTCGTCCTCGACGAGCAGGATCGTGCCCTTGCCCGTCATGTCGGCGATGGGCGTCGCGGCCGACCGGCCCTCGCCCGGCGCGGAGGCATCCCCATCAGCCGGGGCGATGGCGGTTTCGGCCGGCCGCACGGGCGCGGCCACGGGCGCCACGACGATGTCATGCCGGGGCAGGAAAATCCGGAAGATCGTGCCCTCGCCGACCGTGCTGTCGCAGGCAATGAAGCCGTTCGACTGGGTGACGAACCCGTAGACCGAGGACAGGCCGAGCCCGGTACCGCGCCCCACTTCCTTGGTGGTGAAGAAGGGTTCGAAAATCTTCTTGCGCACCTCCTCGGACATCCCGGTGCCGGTATCCGAGACCTCGACAAGCACGTAATCAGCCTCGGGCATCCCCTCGACCGCAAAGGCCTCGACCTCGCCCGCCACGATATTCGCGGTGCGGATCAGCAGCTTGCCGCCCTCGGGCATGGCATCGCGGGCATTGACCGCGAGGTTGATGATCATGTTGTCGAACGAGGCAGGATCGGCATTGATCCCCCAGAGATCGCGGCCATGCCGGACTTCCAGCTCGACATTCGGCCCGATCGAGCGCTTGAGCAGGTTGGTGAGGTCGCTCAGCCGCTCGCCAAGATCGATCGATTCCGGCAGCAAGGTCTGCTGGCGCGAGAAGGCCAGCAATTGCCGCACCAGGCTCTTGGCCCGGTTGGCGGAATTCTTGATCTGCATCACGTCCTGATAGCGCGGATCGGAGGCGCGGTAATTGCCGATCAGCAGGTCCGCAAAGCCAACAATCGCCTGGAGATGGTTGTTGAAATCATGCGCGACGCCACCGGCCAGCTGGCCGATCGCGTTCATCTTCATCGACTGGAAGAACTGCTCCTGCAGCTTCTTCTCCTCGGTCGTCTCGATGAGATAGACCAGAGCCACTTCCGGGTCCTGCCCCCGGGCTTCGGCGGGCACGAAGAAAAACCGTGCCGAGCGGCTGCCCTCGCCTTCGATCGCAGCGTCGACAGGGTCGATCTCGCCGCGCCCGGCGACAGCCTCGGCAAAGGCCGCCTCGACGCGGGGCCGATCCCCCGCGGCGACCATGGTGAGCAACGTCCGCCGCTCGCCCGCCTGGGCCGGCGGCAACAGGCTGGCGAAGCGGGCATTGGTCGAGCGGATGCTGCCATCATGGTCCAGCGTGGCAATGGCCAGCGGCGAATTGTTGAAGAACCGCGCGAACCGTACCTCCGCTGCGCGCAGGCCCTCGGAAGCCTCGGTGCCCTGCCCCTGGCTGCGGTTGAGCACGAGGGTGCGCGAAATGCCGGCCGTGCCGTCGGCGGCAAAGGCCACGCGGTGGATCAGTCGCACAGGCAGCGTCTGCCCGTTGCGGCGCTTGAGGTCGAGATCGATCGTCTCGGTCTTGAGCCCGCCCGGCATGCCCTGCACGGAAGCGATCAGCGCCGCGCCGCCGCCGGAAACGATGTCCTTCAGTTCGAGCTTCTGGTCGGCGATCTCGGCAATGTCGAGATCGAGCCAATCCGCCAGCGTAGCATTGAGATAGACCAGCTTCCCGTCCGGATGGGCGCAGAAGAACCCGGCCGGGGCATTGTCGAGATAGGAAATCGCCTGCTGGAGTTCCTGGAACTCGTTCTCGTTCCGCTCGCGCTCGCGGGTGACATCGCTCACGGTCCAGTGCTGGACCGTCTCGCCGCCACGTTCCAGCGGCCGCACCCGCACCCGGTACCAGGCCGAAGGGGCCCCGCCCGCAAGGGCCGGCACGAGGCGGATGACTTCCGTCGCGCTCCGGCCCTCGCGCGCCGCCTGCGCCAGCCGGTAAGTCGCCTCGCTCACCTCGGGCGAGCCGGCAAAGAGACGCTCGACCGGGCGTACGCTCGCAACACGGCCGGGAATGCCCCCGCACAGTACCTGGTAGGCCGAATTGGCATAAAGGACCCGGCCCTCGCGATCGACCACGAGGGTGCCCTCGGAAGCCGTGTCGATCAGCGCCTTGGTTACGTCGTTCCGGGCTGCCCTGCCGGCGAATTGCAGGATGCCGATCGCGTAGAGGAAGGCCACCAGCACGCCGATCGCGGCGAAGAAGGCAAGGAACAGGGTCATGAACAGCGCGTGCTGGCGCTCGTCGAGATAGACCATGCCGACGACGGCGCCGACGATCACAAGCGTGATCAGCAGCAGCAGCGTTGGCGAGCCGTGACGCTGGCTACGGTCGATCGGCGCGCCGACAGGCGTCTCCTTCAGCATGCTTTCCCACCCTGGCAGGGACCAGTCCCGCCCAACGCCCCGTTCTGGCTCACAAACGCTGCCGCCTCAAGCGCATCACGTATCCGATGACTTCTGCAACAGCTTTATAGTGTTCCTCGGGAATTTCCTCGTCGATTTCGACTGTCGCATGCAAGGCGCGCGCAAGCGGCGGGTTCTCGATGATGGGGATATCATGCTCGCCGCCGATCTCCCGGATGCGGAGCGCCAGCGAATCGACCCCCTTGGCAAGACAGACAGGCGCATTCATGCCGGCTTCGTAGCGCAGCGCCACGGCGAAATGTGTCGGATTGGTCAGGATCAACGAAGCCTTCGGCACATTCGCCATCATCCGCCGCTTCAGGATTTCCATCCGCACCTTGCGGATCCGGGCCTTCACCTCGGGGCTGCCTTCGGTCTCCTTGAATTCCTGCTTCATTTCCTCGCGGGTCATCTTCAGCTTCTGGCGCCAGGAGAACCGCTGGTAGACGACATCGAGCACCGCGACGAAGGCATAGACGGCGAGCACCGCACCCAGCAGCTTCAGCGTGAGGATCCAGCTTGCATCGATCATCTTGATCGGATCGAGCCGGACAAGCGCATCGAGCTTCCCGCGCTCCGGCATCAGCACAACGTACATGACCGCGCCGACGATCGTGAATTTCAGCAGGCTCTTGATGAACTGGACAAAGGCCTCGCGCCCGAAGATCCGCTTGAACCCGGCCATGGGCGAGATCCGGTTCATCTTCGGTATCATCGGCTCGACGGTCCAGAGCGGCCGGTGCAGCAGCAGTCCCTGGGCGATTCCGGCGATAAGGGCAAAGGCGAAGGGCAATGCGAGCACGGCGAGGAGCTTGACCGCGGAATATTCCGCAAGGTTCATCAACCCGCCGGGGCTGATCGAGACCTGATGGGCATTGCCGACCATACCGCGCAACGAGCCGACGAAATCTCCGAGCCCCACCGCGCCGGTGATCATGATGGCGAGCGTGCCCGCAGCCAGGGCGAAGAAGGTGGCCACTTCCATGCTCTTCGGGACGTCGCCACGCTCGATGGCCTGCTCGATCCGGCGGTCTGTCGGCTCTTCTGTCTTGTCTTCCTGGTCCTTGTCCTCACCGGCCATCGATCAGCGGCCTCCCGGGAACATCTCGCGGTAGACCCGCATGATATGCTCGAGGAACCCCTCCATCATCAGGCCGAGCACCAGCGCGAGGATCAGCGTGCCGAGCAGGATCGAGGCCGGCATGGCGAGGAAGAAGACCTGCAGCTGCGGCATCATGCGCGAGAGCACCCCGAGCCCGACATTGAACACGAGGCCAAAGACAATGAACGGCGCGGAGATCTGGATCGCGGTGGCGAAGGCGGAGGTGGCCACCGAGAGCACGAGCTGCGCCGCATCTCCGCTGGCGGGAACCTCGCCAGGGCGGAAGGTCTGGTAACTGTCAACCACGCCGAGCAGCGCGACATGGTGCAGGTTGAGCCCAAGAATGAGGCAGACGCCCAGCAAGGAGAGGAAAGTGCCGAGGATGGCCGATTGCCCCTGGTTGGCATTGGCCGGGTCGAAGATCATCGTGAAGGACAGGCCGAGCTGCTGCGCGATGATCACCCCAGCAGTCGACAGGCTGGACATCAGGAACCGTCCGGCCAGCCCGAAGGTGAAGCCGATCATCAGCTCCCCGATCAGCAATTGCACCAGCCCCGGCAGGTTGACGAGCGAGGTCGGCAACCCGGCCCTGACAACCGGCAGCGTGACGAGAACCACAAGCACGGCCAAGGTCAGCCGCACACGCTGCGGTGTCGTCCGTTCACCGAATCCGGGCAATAGCATCATCATCGTGCCGATCCGCGCGAAGATCAGGGCGAAGGCGATCGCAAATTCGGGCAGGACGCTGAAGGTCATGCCCGATTGTCGTGTGATTCGCTCCAAAATGCGAACGCCACACCTGCAGGGGCATGGCGGAAAGCAACGGGGGGCCGCCCGGCAGAAGGTTATCCGACGCCGGAAATCCGCGAGGCGATCCGCGCCATATAGGACGCCATGCCATCGGCCATGAACGGCAGGAGCAACAGAAGGGAGCCGAAAATGGCTACGACCTTCGGCACATAGACGAGGGTCTGCTCCTGGATCTGGGTCAGCGCCTGGAAAAGCGAGATGATCACGCCGACCAGCAACCCGATCACCATGACAGGCATCCCGACCTTGAAGAAGGTCATGATGCCGTCACGGGAGATCTCGATCAGGTCGGCTGGGTTCATCAGATCGGCATCCGCATGATTTCTTCATAGGCGGCGACAACCCGGTCCCGGACCGCAACGAGCGATTCGAGCGCCGCTTCGCTCTCGGCGACTGCAGTAACCACCTCGACGAGATCGGTCGGGCGGCCGGCGGCCGTGGTCATCGCCATGGCATCGGCGCGCTTGCCGGATTCCCGGGCGCGGCCGACCGTGGCCTCGAGCACGTCGGCGAAGCTGTTGCCGGCTTCGCCCGGACGCGTCAGTGCCGCAGCCGGGTTGGAGCTCATCTTCTGGGTCAGGGCATAGGCACTGGCCGCAAGGCTCGGGTTGAGGGTCGTCTTCATGGCATTCTCCATAAACGATTCGAGGGGATTACGCGCGGAGGATGTCGAGCGTCCTGGCCAACATCCGCCGCGTGGTCGAAATAACGTTCAGATTGGCCTCGTAGGACCGCTGCGCTTCGCGCATGTCGAGAGTCTCGATCATGGTGTTGACATTCGGCTTCTGGATGTAGCCGCGCGCATCGGCCATCGGATGGCCTGGTTCGTATTGGGCCTTGAAGGCTGCACGATCGCGCCTTATGCGCCCCAGCTGGACGGTTTCGACACCCATTTCGGCATCGAGCGTCTTCTCGAATGTTGCGACCTTCCGGCGGTAGGGGTCACCCCCCGGCCGCGTCGCGGTCGTGTCGGCATTGGCGATATTCTCGGAAATCACGCGCATGCGCCCGGCCTGGGCACGGAGCCCGGCAGCAGCGACGGCGAGCGAGCGGAAGAAATCCATGGTCCAAGCCCTCCTCAGGCCCTGCGGCCAAGCGCGATCTTCAGCGTGGCGATTCCGCGCTGGTAGATGTTGGCCGCCGTCTGGAAATCGATCTGGTTCTGGGAAACCTTGAGCATCTCGTTCTCAAGATCGACCGCGTTCCCCGAGGGGCGGGTCTCGAAACTGGCGCCGCGATCCACTGTCGCCATGCCGTTGCCGGCAGCCGGCACGATATGGCGCGGATCGGTGACAGCAATGCCACTCTGGGGTGCGTAGCCCGCAAATCCGGTAAGGCGGCGCGCGGCATCGCTGCCGCGCGTGGCCGGGTCGATGCCGAGCTGGCGAATGTCTTTCGGGCGATAGCCGGGCGTATCGGCATTGGCGACGTTCTGCGCCAGCACTTTCTGGCGGGTCTGCAAGAAGCGCATCCGCTCCTTGAGGGCCGCAAAGGTCGCGAGATCCTGAATCATGAACACCTCGGCAATTTCGAACTGGCTCAATGCCAATTCCGGCAATTATTGCCTGCGTCATGGTTAATTCGGAGTTAATGCTAATATATATTTCGGCGGTCATTGTCCGATTTGGGGACAGATCGCCGCGCGCTGGCCCCGGAACGGGCTGTCAGGAGACCCACAGAGCCCGCATCATGGTTAATGGCGGCTCGACACACCGCACGAAGATGCGGATAACCGTGGCACGGAGCTGCACGCGCATTCATTTGGGCGGGAAAACCCTCTATGAGAAGGACTTGGCAGGTTCGCGCTGCCCTCCATCGCATTGCGGCGTTTACTCGCGGGCAGGAGGGCGCTAAGGCCGGATCGACCAGTTGCGGGAGAAGGCATGCAAAGCATCATTGACAAGCTCGGCCTCGGGGAGAGCACGGTCTCGCTGATCCTCTGGATCGGCCTTTCGCTCCTGCTGCTGATCGTGGTGGTGGCGCTCGCCGCCTGGCTCGTCCGCGTGCTGAGGCCGAGCCTCAACCTGGGCGGGAGCGGGCGCGGCGGCCGGCCCCAGCGCCTTGCCGTGACCGACGCCTTCAGCCTGGACAGGGACGGCCGCAAGCTCGTCATCGTCCGGCGCGACAATGTCGAACACCTGCTGCTGATCGGCGGCCCGAATGATGTCCTCGTCGAAGGCAATATCGTTCGGGGCGAGCGGGCAGGCCGCGCCCGGCCGGGTCCGGATGAGCTGGCCTCGATCGTCGAGGGCCTGTCGGCTCCCGAGGCGCCGGTGCGTCCGGAAATGCCGATGGCGCCGGCCAGCTTCCAGCCGCCGCCAGCCCCGGTGGCTCCGCCGCTGCCTGCCGCTCCGCCCCCGGTTTCGCCTCCTTTCGCTCCACCGCGCATGGCTCCGGCACCGATGGCCCCACCGCCTTCGCGGCCAGCCATGACACCCGCGACCATGACACCCGCGGCCATGGCACCCGCGGCCAGTGCCGCGCAGATGGATGACGAGTTCGAGCGCACGCTCGTTTCGTCACCGCCGGCACGTCAAGCGGCCCCGCCGGCCCGTCCGGTGGCCCCGCCCCCGCCTCCTCCTCCGCCTCCGGCAGCGCCGGTGGCTCCGCCGCCGCCTGCCGCTCCGCCCGCTTCAGCAAGTCCGGCGCCTGCGCCGGCGCCGCAGCGCCCGGCCCGGCAGGAGCCAGTCAGCGAAATGGCGCGCCGCCTGAACGAAGTGCTTCAGAAGCCGCTGAGCGGCCAGCTGCGCCCGCCTTTCAACAAGCCGATCCCGCCGGTTCCGTCGACGCCATCCGTCATGCCGTCACCTCCGCCGCCGCCGCCGGCCGCCGCACCGGCACCGGCTGCCGTCGTTGCCAAACCGGCCACGGAGCCGCGCAAGGCCGCGCCGGTCAATTCGCTCGACGAACTCGACCTTCTCGCCAGCATGATCGATCCGCCGAAGGCACCGCCTGCTGCGCCGAGCCAGCCGCCCGCCGCAGCCGCTCCGGTTGCAGCACCGCCGCCGGCAGCCAAACCGGTCGAATCCGACATGGACATGCTGGAAGAAGAAATGGCGCGGCTGCTGGGCCGGCCCAACCCGCCCAAGGCGCCATGACAGCCCGCCAGCCAGGCAACCCGTTCCGGCGCGCGCTCCGGTACGCGGCCATCCCGGCCGGCTTCTTTCTCGCGGCCTGCGGCATGGCCTATGCGCAGGATATCTCGATCAATTTTGGTGGCACCGGCGTCAGCGAACGGGCGCTCCAGCTCGTCGCCCTGCTGACTGTCCTGTCGCTGGCGCCGTCGATCCTGATCATGGTCACATCCTTCGCCCGGATCGTGATCGTCCTGTCGCTGCTCCGCATGGCGATCGGCACCCAGTCCGCGCCGCCGAACACGGTGCTGACCGGGCTCGCCCTGTTTCTCACCGCCTTCATCATGGCGCCGACCTTCCAGGCCTCCTACGAGGCCGGCATCCAACCGCTGATTGCCGGGCAGATCCGCGAGGTGGAAGCCTTCGAGCGGGCATCCCAGCCCTTCAAGCAGTTCATGCTGAAGCATGTGCGCCCGACCGATCTTGAGCTTTTTCTCGATCTCTCGCGCCAGCCCCGGCCGACCACGCCCGATGCCACGCCGCTCGGCAGCCTCGTGCCAGCCTTCATGATCTCGGAATTGCGGCGGGCCTTCGAGATCGGGTTCCTGCTCTTCCTGCCCTTCCTGATCATCGACCTTGTCGTATCGTCGATCCTGATTTCGATGGGCATGATGATGGTGCCACCGGCAATGGTCTCGCTGCCGTTCAAGCTGATCTTCTTCGTGCTTGTCGATGGCTGGCGGCTGGTCGCCGGCTCCCTCGTCCAGAGCTTCGGACAGATCGGATAGCGCCCCTTCCGGGGCGGCATCGAGGTTGAAACGACTGCCGCCCTGCGGATCAGCCGTTGCCCGGCGGCGGAAGCGGCTGCGCGGCCGGTTCGCGCCGGTCAAGAACCGACTGGCGGCCATCGCCCGCGCTGCGGACCGGTCGGGCGGAGCCGGCAGTTTCCGGATAGCGCTTCCGGTAGGAGGCCATGAACTCCACCATCGTATCAGCGCTGACCACCGCCCGCGCCACGTCGCGGAAGGCCTGCGGCCGCGTCAGGTTGTCGGTCGCGATCAGCCGGAACGCGCCGGCATCCTCGGTCTGGCTCATCTTCGCGAGGTATCGCCCGCGAAGCCGGTCAAGCGACAGCTTCTCGTCGCCCAGCACATAGGCCAGCCCGGCCCGCAAGGCATCAAGGCGCTGCCCTTCATTGAGCGGGTCGGCGCTCTGCCAGGATTCGCCCAGCACCCGCTCATAGGATTCGCCGGCCTCGCGCCAGCGCTTGCCCTTCCAGAAGATATCCGCGCGCAGGCGCTCGACATCCTCGCCGTGGTCATTGGCCAGCACCTCGATCGCGAGATCGGTACGGAACAGGTCGCCCAGCGCGCGGGCTTCCAGCAGGGCCCTCGGCCGGCGCAGATCCTCCGGCAGCGAGGCCAGCCGGGTACCACGGAGCACCGTGAGCGCCTTGGCCGGCTGGCGGTTCTGCAGATGCATCACGGCAAGCCGCGCCGCAACGGAAGCGCGGGCCACACCCTCAAGCCGATTCTTGACCTGATGCTCGAGGATTTCGGCCGCCTCGTTGACGAGGTCAAGCTCGTGCAGCCGGTCTGCCAGCCGTCGGGCAATCTCGTCGCCGCGGCGGCCCACCGGCATCAGCGAGCGGAATTCCTGATAGAGCGCCAGCGCCTCGACCTTAGGCAGCTTGTCCGCCTCGTTGTCGAGGAACAGGTTCTCGAACCGCCGGCCCATCGCATCCTCGAGGCGGCGCGTGGCCGGATGCTCGGGCATGATCTGGCTGGCACGCTGCGCCATCAGGAAGGCCTCGCGCCAGCGCCCGTCCTTGGCATACATCTCGCCGAGAAGTTCCAGCGACTTCACTTCCACTTCCGTCCGGCGCCAGATCGTGCTCAGCGTCTCGAATTCGGAACGGGCATCCTCCGGTTGCAATTTGCCCTCGGCCAGGCCCGAAACCGCGCGGCCAAACCGCGCCTCGGCCTCGATCGCCCGGTCGCGCGAGGTCATCGCCACCGAATAGGCGTGATAGGCCTCGCCATGGCGGCCCTGCATCTCGGCGAGGCGGCCGGCGAGCAATTGCTGGAGATTGGGGTCGCGATAGCGCGTATCGACCTTGTCAAAGCCCTGCAGCATCTCCCGCGCGAAGGAGACATCCTTCGCCTCGATGGCAGCGGTGACCGCAATCGGGCGGAACAGGGCCTGCAGGGGCTCGGGATAGCGGTCCATTTCCTGCGTGGCCTGGCGGAAATGCGCATTGGCCTGCGGGTAGCGCATGGCCTTGGCATCGACGATGGCTTGCAGCAGCTTCTGCTCGCCCTCCATGGCAATGGCGGGGTCGTTCAGCAGGCGTCCGGCCTCGACAAGGCGGTTCATCATCGTCGCGGCGAAGGCGCGGAGGAACACGATCTGCTTGGTCGCGGCCGCAGATTTGTCATCGGCAGCCAGCACGTCGAGTACGGCCTGCGCTTCCGGATAGAGCGCGTTGGACAGGTAGAACCGTGCCAGTTTGGCCCGGGCCTCGCTGCGCGTGACGCGCGGCGATTCCGCCGCCGCGCGGATGAGTTCGCGTTCGATCTTGCGGATCGAGCCACGCGAATCCTCGGTCCAGCCATCGATGTCGAGCATCAGCGGCCGGACGGCGCGCGGTCCTTCCGCCGCTTCCTGCGGCAGGGCGGAGAGGTTGAGCCGGATCTCGTGCCCGATCAGCACGGTCTCGGGCTGCCGGCGCAGGACGACCGATTCATCCTTCGGCAGCAGGGCAAAGCCGGAAAGGGTCGGTTCGATCTCGAATTCGGCGAATTGCATGCCCCGCAGCGAAGCAAGGGCGGCATGCGGCACCGGCACCATGGCCAGCCTTTGGCCCGTGGCCGGATCATCGATCATGTAAAGCGCGCCGACCGGACCGACCGGCGCCTCGAGCGATTCCCGGCCGTTACTGTCAAAGGCGCGGCGCAGGGCGATCGGCTGCGGTGAATGCACCTCGCCCGGGCCGGTTGTCACCCCGCGATGGATCACCAGATCCTCACCCTCGCGCGTCAGCCAGAAGCGCCCGTCACGCGCCGGCTGCAGGCGCAGGAGCGTCGCACCCTGCATCCGGCTGAGCGCGACAGATTCCACCGCACCGGCCTGGGGAGCCGGCACGACAGGGTTGTTGAGCGATTCGGCCGTCTCGATCAGCACGAACAATGTCTTGCCGCGCTGGACGATCGCGACCGGCGCATCACGCAGGTCGGCAAGGCGGAGGGCAAAGCCCTCGCTGCCCTCGCCGGCCTCGATCCGGGCCTCGATCGGGCGCTGGGCAGCAAGTTCGGTGGTCGTCACCTGACGGGGCGGCTCGGCGCGGGCGGCCATCTGCCGCTGGGCATCGGTCTCGCCGGCGGGCAAGGCAGCGGGCGCGGTGCCCGGCATAACGGCGGTGCGGGCCGGCGGTGTGGCCGGCGCAGCAGGAGCGGCCGCAGCCGGCGTTGCAGGTGCAGCCGGGCCGGCCGGAGCCTCGGCGCGGGGCGAATCGGCATCCATCGGCTGGCCGTCCGCACGCGAGAAATCGAGCGTCAGCGAATCATCCTCGCGGAAGGCCCGGAGCTTCAGCCCGTCCGCGGGCTGGAGGATCACCCGGAGGGTATCCTCGCCGGCCTCGACCTCGACATTCTGGATCAGCCCGGCCATCCGGGCCCGCACAACCTCGCGCGACAGCTGGAAATTGCCATCGAACACGATGGTCATCTTCCCGTCCTTTGTCGTGTGGTCGACAGGGGCCGTCCAGGGCATCTGGAAGATCGCGCGCCGGAATTGCGGCGTGGAGCCGACCTTGATCTCGATATCGCGGTTGAGCTTGCGCTCGGCCTCGCGCTGGATCTTGCGCAGCTGGTCCTCGGCCAGCCGCGCGCGGCGGACGAGATCCTGCACCACCTCGGCCGGCAGTGCCGGCGGCAGGCCCTGCCAGCGCGGCGGCAGCAGGTCGATATAGACGCGCTCGCCGGCCGGCTTCATATCGATCTTGTAGCGGTCATTCAGGCCGAAGCGAAGCGACTTGCCGTCCGGGTCAGCCCGCGCGATCGAGACATAATTGGGCAACTGGGTGTTGAGCTTGTCGAGATCGACCGTGACCGGCTCCTCGAACTCGACAATCAGGACGGAGTTGACGATCCGGGCCCGGGCAGGGACTTCCTTGTCGAGCGAGAAGACAATGCGCCCGAAGCCCTGCATCTCGGAGCCGACAACAAGGCCGCGCGCAGCGAGCGCTGCGCTGACCCCGAGCCCGATGGCGAGGGCTGCCATGCCCACGCGGGCGGCCAGTGACCTGAGGAGAGAAGCGGCGGCAGAACGATTACGCAACACGGGACTGACCACACTCGAAAGGAAACGCGTGGTTACATCCTAGGCGTTCATGCCTAACGGCAGATTAACCCTGCCTGCCGTTGTTGATCGAAGCGTCGATTATTCCGGCGCTTGCCTTCAGCG
This sequence comes from Rhabdaerophilum sp. SD176, assembly GCF_030143245.1. Classification (GTDB taxonomy): domain Bacteria; phylum Pseudomonadota; class Alphaproteobacteria; order Rhizobiales; family Beijerinckiaceae; genus Rhabdaerophilum. Next base: position 698,829 of record NZ_JARJNS010000001.1, read on the forward strand.
GCGCGGCGCGTTCGGCGCGGGCAGCCTTTCCAGTTCCGTGCTGGCGGGTTGCGCGGCCGTCTCGGCGAGTTGGGCATCGCCCTGTGCCGCCTGGCGGGCCAGCGCGATTGTCAGCTTCTCGGCCGCGGCAGCATCCATCACTGCCATGATTTCCGAGACCTTGCGCGGGTTCATATGGCCGACAAGATCCATGAGGATGCGGGTATCGAGCCGGTCGAACACGCGGGCCGCCTCTTTCGGCTTCATGCTCTCGTACATGACGACAAGCGGCTTGTAGCGGGTTTTGACGTCGTTCTTGTTGCCGCCCTGGCCAAGCTGGGTTTCAAGCGTCCGAAGCTCGCCGATCCGCTCGTCAAGCTTGCGCTCGCTCATGCGGAGCAGGTTGTCACGCAATTCGAGATCGCGGTCCTTCGATTCAATCTCGTTGCGGCGGTTGCGCAGGCGCTCCAGCAGCGCGCGTTCCTCCGCACTGCCGCCGGCCTGGGCGACCGCGCCGGGATTCTGCGGCACAACGATGCGGGTGCCTTCCGGTTCGGCCTTGGCCTTCAGGTCGGCCCGTGCCTTGTCAATCCGTGCCTGCTCTTCCGGCGTGACATTGGCGCCCGGGGCGGGGATGTCCTCGTCCTTCTTCGCCGGCTCGTCCTTCTTCTTGGTGATGGCGCCGGTGATGATCTGTTCGTCCGGGTTGCCCTCACGCGCCGCCGTGATGACGCGGGAGAAGGACGCACCGTTGGCTTCCCTCGACTGGAAGGAGCTTTGCGGCGGGGCATCGAGCGCCAGCTGCAGCAGCTTCAGCGACAGCAGCGAGACCATGCCGAAAACAAGGACAGGAAGCAGGCGGAGCCGTGTCATGCCACGTTATCCCGTTGGGTCGGATCAGCCACGCGCGACTGGGCCTGGGTGGCAAGCGCCTGCGCGGTGGCAAGGGTCTGGTTGATGCGGGACAGGCCACGCTGGCCGGCGGCCGCGTCGGCGGCCGGCACACCGGTCGTGGAGACGATCCGGCTGATCCGGTTGAGGATGTCATCGCCCGAGCGGATCTGGTCCTCGAGATCGGCGGTGTAGCGCTCGGCCACGCGCAGCCGCTCGGCCAGGGTGCGGTCGCAATCGCCCAGCGTGGCGCGCAGCGCGTCGATGGCCCGCTCGGCGCGCTCGGTGGCCGCGCCGAGTTCCACTACCGTCTTGCGCATGACGGCCTCGTCCTGCCGGACCTGCCGCAGCCGCCGGTCGAGCATGATGCAATAGCCGATGGTGACGACCAGCAGGCCGACAACCATCAATTCAATGACCAACCCGAGATTGCCTGCCATATGTCACCTGTCGCGCCGCACGGAAGCGCCCTGTTCGAAAGCTGCGAAGGTCGTCTTCGACCGTTTGAGAGGCTTGGCGATTTCGATCGCCATATTGTCACCCATTCTCCCGATTCGCCCCTGCGTGACCAGCATGTCACCGCAACGGAGCGTCACAAGGGGGTCACCGCGGACATCGAAGACGAGCGTATCGCCGACCTTGAGGTCGAGCACCTTCTTCACCGGCATCTGGGTTTCATGGAGAACGGCATCGATATCGAGCTTGGCCTGCCAGATCTCGCTGGCGAGATGCCCTTCCCAGATATGGTCGCGGCCGAGCTTTTCCCCCATATAGCTCTGGAGGAGCAATTCGCGGATCGGCTCGATCGTGGCATAGGGGAGCAGCAGCTCCACACGCCCGCCGCGGCCTTCGAGGTCGATGGCCAGTGCGATCAGGATGGCGGCATTGGCCGGCCGGGTGATCGAGGCGAAGCGCGGGTTGGTCTCGATGCGCTCGGCAAGGAACTTCACCGGCGAGAGCGGCTGGAAAGCCTGCTCGGCCTCTCCGAGGACCAGGTCGAGCAGCCTTTTGACGAGGCTGACCTCAACCGTGGTGTAGGGCCGGCCCTCGATGCGGAAATTCGACAGGCCTCGACGCCCGCCCAGCAGCACGTCCATGACGAGATAGATCAGATCGGAATCGATCGTCACCAGCCCGTAGTTTTCCCAGGGCTCGGCCTTGAACACCGAGAGGATGGTCGGCAGCGGCAGCGACGAGACATAGTCGCCGAAGCGGACAGAGGTCACGTCGTCGAGGCTGACTTCGACATTGTCCGAGAAGAAGGAGCGCAGGCTGGTCGTCAGCGTCCGCACGAGGCGGTCGAAGACGATTTCGAGCATCGGCAGGCGCTCGTAGGACACCACCGTCGAATCGACGATGGCGCGCACGCCGTTCTGCTTCGACTGGTCGGCATCTTCCGGGTCGAACCCGAAGATCGTGTCCACTTCTTCCTGGTCGAGGAAGAGCCCGGTACCGAGATCGAGGTCCAGGCCCGCATCCGCCGGACGGGTATCAAGGCCGGTTTCCTGGCCATCGCCGGATTCACCGAGTGCCTTGGCCCATTCGTCGGCAAGATCGTCCTGGGTCTGATCGGGAGTGTCTGCCACGTGTCTTTCTCCGCTATGCTCGTCGAGGCCGCGATAACCGCGTCAGCTCACTGAACCAGCACGTCCTTGAACAGGATGGCTTCCACCCGGGCCGGATAGATCGCGGCATTGATCCGCCGCACCAGTTCTTCCTTGAGGCGATAGAGCCCCGCCGATCCCTCGAGATCCGAGGGGCGAAGCTCGCGCAGGAAGATCTGGAAATTGTCCATCACGCGCGGCATCAGCGGCTGGATCTCGGCGACCATCTTCTGGTCCTCGAGTTCGAGCGCCACCTTCATCTTCAGATAGACCGGCCGCTCCTGGCCGGGCACCATCGCGAGGTTGGTGGTGATTTCCGGAAGATCGAAGAACACCATCTTCTTGGCGGTCGAGGCCGCTTGCTTGCCGGCGCCCTTGCCAAGGAAGATATAGGCCCCGCCGCCCGCCGCGATCAGCGCCACGAGGGCCGCCGCGCCGAACAGCATCATTTTCTTTTTCTTGGGCATCGGGGCGGCCTTGGAGGCCTCCTTCCCTTCAGCCGGGATCTGGTCCGCATTCGCCACGTCGGTCGCCATGTTCTCGCCCTAACTGGTGGTGGTCTGCCTGGTGCGGTTCCGGAATCGGTGCCGCCGTCAGAGCTGACCTTGGCGGACCATGGTTAACGATTGCTTTCCAAATGGCCCTGCCCGGCAAATTTTGCCTGATCCTTTTTGCCGGCTGGCAATTCCGCCCTACAGGATGGCGACAGGGGGTTTCGATTATCCCTCTGTTTTACCGACATTTTTATCGAAACCTCGCTCTGGCACGCCCCTTGTTATGGTTAAAGGCATCGGCAGGTTCTTGCGCTGGGGAGCGAGGAGAACAGGCCACCACTCGAGGAGCAAAGGGAGTCCGTTCCATGGAGAACGTTCTTCTCGTCAGCCTGTCGCGCCAGATGGCGCTCAGGCGAGAATTGGATGTCATCGCGAACAATGTCGCGAATGCGCAGACGAACGGCTTCAAGCGCCGCTCGGCTGACAGCCGTGAATTCCAGATGCCGAAAGCCGCCGCGGAAACGTTCAAGCGCGGCGAGGACCGGCGCGTTTCCTTCGTCGTCGACCGCGGCACGCCGCTCGACATGTCCCTCGGCACCGTTGAGCCGACGGGCAATCCGCTGGACATTGCCATCAACGGCGATGCCTTCCTGGTGGTGCAGACGCCGAATGGCGAACGCTTCACCCGCAACGGTGCGCTGATGGTCAATGCCAACGGCCAGCTCGTGAACAGCGACGGGTTCCCCGTGCTCGGCGAGCAAGGCGTCTACCAGTTCAACGCCGACGAGCGCGACCTTGCCGTCGCGCCGGATGGCAACGTCACCTCGTCCAACGGCAACCGGGGCCGGCTGCGCCTCGTGCGCTTCGAGAACCCGCAGGTGCTCGAGAATGCGGGGTCGAATCTCTTCACCACCCAGGTCCAGCCGCAGCCTGCTTTGCAGGCGCGCGTGCAGTCGGGCTTCCTGGAACGGTCGAATGTGCGTCCGGTCGTCGAGATCAGCCGGATGATCGAGGTCACGCGTCAGTACCAGAGCATCGCAGGCCTGATCGGGCGGCAGGATGAAATCCGCCGCTCGGCCATCCAGCGCCTGGGCGAGCCCATCTGAGTAAGGCCGGCCCCGTCGGCCGGCTCTCCGTCACCCGAGTTCATGTTCACGAGGCCGCGATCGCGGGCGCGTTACCCGGCGCGCGGCCGTCCCGAAATTCAGAAGGAAGATCCCCATGCGCGCGCTTTACACGGCCGCCACCGGCATGAAGGCCCAGGAAAAGAGTGTCGAAGTCATCTCGAACAACGTCGCCAACATGCGGACGACGGGGTTCAAGCGGCAGATGATCCATTTCCAGGATCTGCTCTACGATCACCAGCGCCGGGCCGGCGCCCCGACCTCGGACCAGAACACCCAGGCCCCGGCCGGCGTTTTCGTCGGCTCGGGCACCCGGGTCGTCGCCACACCGCGCATCATGTCACAGGGCAACATCACCCAGACCGAGCGCACCTATGATCTCGCCATCCGCGGCGAGGGCTTCTTCCGCGTTCAGATGCCCGATGGCCGCACGGCCTATGCCCGCGACGGCGGCTTCGAGACCGACGCCCAGGGCCGGATCGTGACGAAGGAAGGCTATCTGGTCGATCCGGGCATCACCATCCCGCAGGATGCGACCAGCGTGGCCATCAACCAGCAGGGACAGGTTTCCGCGCTCCTGCCGGGCAATGCCCAGCCGCAGCTGCTCGGCCAGATCAGCCTTGCCCGCTTCATCAACAAGACGGGCCTCGAATCGATCGGCGACAACCTCTATCTCGAGACGGCGGGCTCCGGCCCGGCCATCGAGGGCACGCCAGGCGGCGAGGGCTTCGGCAACCTCCAGCAGGGCTATCTCGAGGAATCGAACGTCAATGCGGTGACCGAGATCGCCGCCATGATCCAGGCCCAGCGCGCCTACGAACTCAATTCCAAGATCATCACCGGGGCCGATCAGATGCTGTCGTCCACCGCGCAGATGTATCGCGCCTGAGGAGGCTCACCATGCGGATCGCAACTCTCCTCTCCGGCGCGGGCCTCGCTCTCGCGCTCCTCTCTGGCACTGCTCTGGCCGAGACGTTGCGGCTCCGGGCGGAATCCGTCGTCGATGGCGAGGAGGTCCGCCTGGGCCATCTCATCGAGGGCATCGACCCCAGCGCCGATGTTCCGGTCTTCCGGGCCCCCGCGCCGGGTGCCCGGGGCACCATCCGTGCGGATCGCGTCATCGCCGCCGCCCGGGACATGGGCATCACCGGCATCGATGCCGGCTCGCTCGTCACCATCACCGTCCACCGGCCCGGCCGCGTCATCTCCCGGCTGGACCTGCAGGGCATCATCGCCAAGGCCTTGGCCGAGCGCGGGGCACGCGGCGATCTTGAGGTCACGCTTGATGATCACCTCGCTGCCCGCACGGTCGATGCCGCCCGGCGCGAGGAAATCCGCGTCGCCAGGCTGGTGCGTGATTCCGTCAGCGGCCGCTTCGAGGCGCGTGTTGTCCTCGCCGGCGATCCGACCTCCGAGGGCTGGACGCTGACCGGTTCGGTGGTGGAAACCCGCGAGATCGCGGTGCCCGCCCAGGATCTCGAGCGCGGCGATGCCATCGAGGCGCGCAAGCTGGTGCTGGTCCGTCGCCCGGTCAACCGGATCGGCAATGACGTGCTGACGGCCGATGCCGACCTGACCGGCATGATCCCCCGTCGCACGCTCAAGGCGGGCGAGCCGATCCGCAATTCCGATCTCGCCAAGCCGATTCTGGTCGAGAAGAACCAGCTCGTCACTGTTCTCTACAGTTCCAACGGGCTCACCCTTTCGATGCGCGGGCGTTCGCAGAATGCCGGCTCGATGGGCGATGCCATCCGCGTGCAGAACCCGCAATCCAAGCGGATCGTCGAGGGTGTCGTGACGGGTCAGGCCCAGATCACCATCAGCGCCCCGCCGGCCCCGACCCCGAACCTCGCGGAAGCGGCGCCCGCCGCCCGCCGCTGATTGCTTCAGTAAAGGATCTCTGTGATGACCCGTCCCACCGCCTCCTCCGCCCACATTGCGGCCCGACTCGGTTCGCTCGCCCTGATGGGGATCGGCCTTTCCGCCTGCAGCAGCTTGGACAGGCTGGCCAATGTCGGCAAGGCGCCGTCGCTCTCGGCGATCGAAAACCCGACAGCACAGCCCGGCTACCGCCCGGTCCAGATGCCGATGCCGGCCCCGAAGCCCATGAGCTACCAGGCCAACTCACTCTGGCGCACCGGCAGCCGCGCCTTCTTCAAGGACCAGCGCGCCCAGCAGGTTGGCGACCTCCTCACCGTCCGCGTCCGCATTACCGACAAGGCCGCCATCGACAACACGACCTCGCGCAAGCGCACCAATGACGAGGGGCTCGATGTCGAGGGCTTCTTCGGGCAGGAGGACCGGCTGAACAAGATCTTCGCCAAGGGTGCGACCGGCAAGGGCCTGGTCGATCTCGGCTCGACCAGTTCATCCAAGGGCGAAGGCACGGTGAAACGCTCCGAGCAACTCGTCACCGATATTGCCGCTGTTGTGACGCAGGTCCTGCCGAACGGAAACCTTGTGATCGAGGGCAAGCAGGAAGTCCGCGTCAACTTCGAAGTGCGTGAACTGGTCGTGGCCGGCGTCGTCCGCCCGGAAGACATCGAGGCCGGCAACCAGATCGATTCCACCAAGATCGCCCAGCAGCGCATCGCCTATGGCGGCCGCGGGCAGATCACCGATGTCCAGCAGCCGCGCCTCGGCCAGCAGGTCCTCGATATCGTGCTGCCCTTCTGACCTTCCCGAAAGACCGGCGCCTGTCCATGCAGGCGCCGCTCCTGCCCCACGCGAACCGGTCTCGCGTATCGCGTGGGCACGGCATCCCGCGCCCCTCGCTCCCCCCTTTGCGGGCCCCGATGCCTGACAGCCCCCGGAATTCTGCTCCTCGCGGTTCCGGGGGTTCTTCTTTTTCGGGTTGGCTTGCTGTCGCGGGGCCGTTGCGAGGGTCCCAGAGAATCAAGCCACCAACGCGTGGCGGATTTCCTGGCGGTGCTCGCCACCGGACGAGGCGGAAATCGTGACGCGGTTGCGGCCGGCCGATTTGGAGGCATAAAGCGCGATATCGGCGTTCTTCATCGTCTGGTCGAACTCGGTACCCGGCCAGCGCTCTGCGACACCGACACTGGCGGTGATGGCAAGCGGGCCGGCACAGGTTTCCACGGGCGTCGACGCGATAACATTGCGGATGAGTTCGGCCAGCTCGCCGGCCTTGTTGCCATCGCCTGCCAGGACAACCGCGAATTCCTCGCCACCGAGCCGAGCGAAGGCCCGGTCAGCGCGGGCCAGCCGGGCGCCAACCTCGCGCAGCACGTCATCGCCGGCATCATGGCCATAGCGGTCATTGACCTGTTTGAAATAGTCGATGTCGAGCATGACAACCGAGCGCACGGTGTCGGCATCCTTCATCCGGTCCAGCTCCTCGAAGAAGGAGCGCCGGTTCCGAAGGCCCGTCAGCGCGTCGTAATTGGCGAAACGGATCAGCTGGCGCTGCGCCTGGATCAGGCGTGAGGCCGAACGCAGCCGCGCCAGCAGCTCGTTCCGGTTCGGCGGCTTGTTGATGAAGTCATCCGCGCCGGAATCCAGCGCCTCGACCAGTTTGGCCTCCTCGCGCGAGGATGAGAGCACGATCACATAGAGCGGCCGCCCGTTATCGGCATGCAGCCGGGCTTCCCAGCACAGTTCAAGACCGGACATGGTCGCGAATTCGATGGCCGTGATGAGGACATCGATATCCTCATCGCTCTGCAGCGCCTCGAGTGCCGCCTCGGCGGTATCGACCGGGATCAGCGTGTAGCCCTCCTGCGCGAGCATGCCGGACACGATCGTCCGCCCAATTCGCGTCGGTTCGGCAAGAAGGACACGCATCGGGCGAAAAGCTCCACTCTGGGCCACACAACCCTGAGCAATCCCCGGAAACTGCTACAAACCCGTAAACTCGATGGTTTGCGGGATAGCCACCTCAGGGTTTGTTTAATTTTTTACCTTGCCCCGGGTCTGGTTGATCGCCCGGACCAGTCCATCAAGCCCGTCGGTCAGAGCGGCAGGACCCGGCTGCAAGATCAGGGGCGACTTGATCTCCACAATCTGCCCGGTTCGGACAGCAGGGATCTCCTCCCAGCCCGGACGGGAGCGGATAGCCTCCGTCGAGACCTTCTTCCCACACCACGACGCCACGATCACTTCGGGCGCGGCCGCGATCACGGCTTCCGGCGTTACGATTCGCTCCTGGGCTGCGCCATGCCGGGCCCGATCGACGAAAACGTCGATGCCCCCAGCCACACTGATCAGCTCCGATACCCAGCCAATCGCGCTGATCATCGGGCGATCCCATTCCTCGAAATAGACAGGAACTTTCGGCAAAACCGCCTGAGCCGCCTGGATATCGGCGAGCCGCGCCTCAAGCGTCACCGCAAGATCCTCGCTCTTGTCACGGGCGCCCACCATCGCCCCGAGAAGGCGGATCATTGCCAGGATCCCCGCCACATCCCGCTGGTTGAAGGCGTGTACTGGCAATCCTGCTCGAACGAGATCCGCGACGATCGGCGCCTGCAGATCCGAAAAAGCGAGCACGAGATCGGGCTCGAGTGCCTGGATCCGCGGGAGATCAGCTGATGTGAAAGCGGAAACGCGCGGCTTTTCGC
>NZ_JARJNS010000001.1:715000-745089 GCF_030143245.1 Rhabdaerophilum sp. SD176
AGGGCGACAATGCCCGGCCGGAATTGCTGCTGGTGTCGCTCGTCAGCCAGGGCGTCAAGCGCCGCTACTACCGCTTCAAGCTGCCCGAGGATGACGTCGTCGACTATTTCGACGATCAGGGTCGCTCGGTGAAGCAGTTCCTCCTGCGCAAGCCGATGGATGGCGGCGAGCTGCGCTCGACCTTCGGGATGCGCCGCCACCCGATCCTCCGCTATTACCGCCTGCATTCCGGGGTGGACTGGGCCGGGCCTGTCGGCACGCCGATCCGCGCCGCCGGCAATGGCGTCGTGCGGATGGCGGAATGGGATTCGGGCTATGGCCGCCGGGTTGAGATCGAGCACAACCACGGCTATGTGACGACCTACAACCACCTCTCCGCCTTCGGCCCGGGTATCCAGGCCGGGGCGCGCGTCCGGCAGGGCCAGATCATCGGCCGCCTCGGCTCCTCGGGCCTCTCCACCGGCCCGCATCTGCATTACGAGGTCCTGATCAATGAGCGCTTCGTCGACCCGCTGGCGATCAAGCTGCCGAAGGGCCGCGAACTGGCCGGGCGGCAACTCGCCAATTTCCGCCGCGAGCGCGACCAGATCGAGACCGTGCTGAAACTGGCCCCCGGCGCCTCGGCGCTGGTTGCGCAGAACTGAGCCTGCAAGCGGGCGCGGCCAGAGCCGCCCGGTCAGGCGGCCGGCTTGCTGCGGAGATCCTGCGGGCCACAAACAGCTTCGAGAACGGCGCGCACATTGACCGGCTTGCGCACGGCGGCATCAACAAGCGCCGGCAGGCCCGGCACGGAATCGACCGGGTCGGCGCTGACGACAACGATGCGCGGGCGCTCTGGCGCCGGCCGCGATGCCACCCATCGGATCAGTTCCGCCCCGTCGCCGCCATCGAGGCGAAGGTCGGTGACAAGATGGGCCGGCTGATATTCGCAGAGGAGCCGGGTGGCCTCCTCGACACTGGAAGCCTCGAGGCAGGGAAGCCCGGCCGCCTGAAGAATCGTGCGGAGCACCGCGCGCGAGGCCGCGTGATCATCGACGATCAGGCAGGCCGGCTCGGCCAGATCCGTCAGAATCGGCCAGTCGAACCGAAATACGGCGCCATGGCCGTCACAATTCGGGCCGCCCGCCAGCGCACCGCCCCGGGCGGCAACCAGCCGGCCGGCAAGGCTCAGCCCCATGCCGGCGCCACTGGGCCGTCCGTCGAGATGGCCGCCTTGCTGGATCAGCTTTCCGGCCTCGGCTTCGGTGAGACCCGGGCCGGAATCGGAAACGCGGAAGGCGAGCCGCCCGTCCGCTGCCGGCGCGACGGCCAGGACCACACGCCCCTGTTCGGTCAGGCGGATGGCATTGTCGATCAGGTTTTCGAGCACCTGCCGTAGCGGCACCGGGTCAATATCGGCCGTCAACGGCAGATCGCGCGATTCGAGCAACGTGAAGGTGATTCCCTTCTGCACCGCCCGGGCCTCGGCAGAACGGGCCAGCCGGTTCAGGAACGGGCGCAGCATCATCCGCGCCGGCGCGGCCGGGGCGGCGGGGTCCTTCTCGCCGAGCAGGCGGTTGGCGATCTGGCGCAGGTGAAGGGCTGAAGCGCCGAGCGCTTCGAGAATCTGCGACTGTTCCTCGTCGAGATCAGTCTCGGCCAGAACCTCGATCATCGCTTGCAGGCCACCGAGGGGCGCGCGCAATTCATGCGCAAACTCGGCCATCTCCCGGGGGCTGTAGGTCGGCAAGGCAATCATGATCGAAGCTCGGCACGGTTCTCGGCTGGCATCCCGCAGGATGGCGGGCCCTGCTGGCCCTTTGCTCCGAGAGTAGGCCGGTGCCGTTAACCCTTGCCTAAGCCGCTGCAGCAATTTCGGGGTAACCCGATCGCGGAAACACTGCCGGGAAAAAGGCGGGAAATCCGGAGCGTTGATGGCGGAACGGGTTCAGTCCGGCCGGATTTGCCACTAAGGACATCGGGAAAGGGAGTTTTCCGCCGTGTTGCTGGCCGCGCTTGCCATCGTCGCGCCGATTTTCGGCCTCGTCGCCCTCGGCTATGGCGCCGCCCGGACACGCCTCGTCAGCGGCGAAGCCGGCAACGCCCTGTCGGAATACGTGTTCGTGCTGGCGATTCCCGCGCTGCTTTTCCGGACGGTCGCCAGCGCCGACTTTCCGGCCCTGAACCCCCTACCCTACTGGATTTCCTATTTCGGCGCGCTGGCGATCTGCTGGATGATCGCCGGCCTCCTGGCCCGGCGCGATGGCCGCGACGCCCGGGAAGCTGCGGTGATCGGGTTCTCCGCCGCCCAGTCGAATACCGTGCTGGTCGGCATCCCGCTGATTCTCGGCACGATCGGCGAGGCCGGCACCCTGCCGATCATCCTGCTGCTGGCCGTGCATCTGCCGGTCACCATGACGGCGGTGACCCTCCTCATCGCCCGCGGCGAGAGCGGGCCCGGCGCGTGGCAGAGCCTGATACGTTCGCTGGTCACCCATCCGATCCTGATCGCCATCGGCGCGGGTTTGCTCTGGCGCTATCTCGGCGTCCCGATCCCCGAGCTGATGCGCACCCTGCTGAAATACCTCGCGGATTCCGCAGCTCCCTGCGCGCTGGCCGCCATGGGCATGTCAATGACGCGGGTTTCTCTGGCTGGCAACCGCCGGATGATCGGGCTGATCGCCTCGATCAAGCTGCTGCTCCACCCGCTGCTGGTCTATGTCCTGACGGTCCATGTCATGCGCCTGCCACCGCATTTCGCCGGCGCGGCGATCCTCTTCGCCGCCTGCCCGACCGGGATCAATGCGTTCCTTGTCGCCGAGCGCTACCGGATCGGCGCCAGCCTGGCCTCCGGCGCGATCACCCTATCGACGCTGCTTGCCATCTTCACGATGACGCTCGCTGTCTCGGTCACCATGGCTCTGGTCAAGTAGCCGGTCGATTCCCGCCAGAGCGCGGATTTCTGCCGGGTTCGCCCCCACTGCCCGGTACTGGCGGAGCGGCTTCGAGGCGAGCGATTTGGAAAGCTTCTTCCCGTCCGGCCCGGCGATCAGCGGGTGATGCCAGTAGGCGGGCGCGGGCAGCCCGAGGATCTGCTGCAGCAGCCGGTGGACGGATGTCGCGGCGAAGAGATCCTGCCCGCGCACCACATGCGTCACCCCCTGCAGGGCATCGTCCAGCACCACAGCGAGATGATAGCTGGCCGGGATTTCCTTGCGGATCAGGATGCAATCGCCCCAGGCCGCCGGATCGGCCGGAACGTGCCGGGCCGGGCCCGTTCCGGGCAGCCCGCCTTCGATCCAGCCTGGCGGCGCGGGAAAACGGGCCAGCGCCTTGGCCATGTCGAGCCGCAGGGCAAAGGGCTCCCCGGCATCCCGCCGGCGGACCTGTTCCGCAGGCTCGAGATGACGGCAGGTGCCGGGATAGAGCGTCGCGCCGTCAGGGTCACGCGGGGCCAGCGGGCCGGTGGCGCGGATGATCTCGCCTCGCGTGCAGAAACAGGGATAGAGCAGCCCCTCGGCTTCCAGCCTCTCCGCCACGGCGCGATAGGCCGGAAACCGCGTGCTCTGCCGCAGGACCGGCGCCTCCCAGGCCAACCCGAGCCAGGCGAGATCCCCGAGGCAGGCCTCGACGAGGTCCTCCCGGCAGCGCGTGGTGTCGATATCCTCGATCCGCACGAGGAAACGACCGCCCATCCGCCGCGCCAGCTCGGCATTGAGCAGCGCCGAACAGGCATGGCCGAGATGGAGATGGCCGTTCGGGCTGGGGGCAAAGCGGAGAACAGGGGACATCGTCACCGGAATCGGGTTGCCAAGCGCGGCCAACCGGCATTGGCTGGAAAAAACGAGGATGCCATGAGCGTGATCACGAATGACGATGACATCAAGCGGGGAATGGATGTCCTCGCCGGAATCTGCCCGCATATGCGGATGATCGGCGAAACGATCGGCCCGCCGCCCCTGCGTTGGCGCGAACCGGGCTTTGCTGGTCTCGTCTCCACCATCACCGCGCAGCAGCTCTCGGTCTCGAGCGCGAATGCGATTCGCACCAAGCTGATGGCCCGGCTCGACCCGCTCACGCCCGGGGCGCTGCTCGGCGCCAGCGAGGAAGAGCTCCGCGCCTGCGGCCTCTCCGGCCCGAAAATCCGCACGCTCCGGGCCCTGGCCGACGCCATCGTCTCGGGCGACCTGCCCTTCGACAGCCTCGCGGAGATGCCGGTGCCGGAGGCGCAGGCTGCCCTCGTCCGCGTCCACGGCATCGGCCCCTGGACGGCGGAGGTCTACATGATGTTCTGCCTCGGCGTGCAGGACATTTTCGCCCCGGCCGATCTCGCCTTGCAGGAGGGCGCGAAACTCGCCATGGGCCTCCCCACCCGCCCGACCACGAAGGAAATGGCGGAAATCGCCACCCGCTGGGCGCCGTGGCGGGCTGTCGCCGCCCGGATGCTCTGGGCCTGGTATGGTCATGTGAAGCGCCGGCAGGGCGTGGTCAGCGCATAGGGCTGCAGGCGGAAGGCTGCGCTGCCGGGCTCCGGATGAGCCTCCCGTCTTGCGATAACGCAATGACATATTCGATTTTCATGATACGATCCTTCGTCATCATCCAACAGGAGAACGTCATGACGAGGAATATGGGAACCATCGACCGCGCCCTGCGTGTGATCGTCGGGCTGGTCCTGCTGGCCTATGCGCTGAAATTCATCGGCGCCGGCTCGTCCTGGTCCTGGATCGGCTGGATCGGCGTGGTGCCGCTGCTGACCGCCCTGATCGGCAATTGCCCGGCCTATTCGATCTTCGGGATCTCGACCTGCCCGATGGAGCGCAAGGGCAGCTGATCCGGAAATCGGGGCGGGCCTTCCGGCCCACCCCTCGCCCCCCGGCAGCTCACTTCGCCTTCAGCAGGCCCTCGACGTTGAGCAGGATGAATTCGTTGTCATCCGCCTTGTTGGGGTTGCGCGAGGACGAGAAGGGCAGGTTGTTGTCGTTGCCGACGATAATGTGCTTGTCGTCCACGACATCGACATTCTCGATGGTGAAGAACGGGAAGGTCAGCACGCCGTCATTCAGTGGCTTGCGCGCCTTCTTGTCCGGGTCCTGGATCTTCATCAGGTCGACATGGCCGATCTTGCGGACCGGGCCATTCACATGGGCGTCGGTCATCTCGATCTTCACGATCCGCTTGAACTTGGCCAGATCATGGAAGCAGGTTTCAGCGCGCTGGCCGGCCGGGCAGGCCTTGTCCGGCGTGCCCTCGCCATTGTCCCGTTCGATGACCAGCGCCGTCGTCGCGTCGATCATGTTGAAGTCACCGATCGCGGTCGCGCCGGCATCGAGCACGTATTTCCAGTGACGGCCGGTCCATTTCTGCTCGGCAATCGAGAATTCGAGGATGCGCAGGCTCTGCCGGCCGTCCACCTTTTCCCAATCCTTCTTCTCGGCGTCCCAGAGCGGGCCTTCGAGCAGACCATACAGGAACTTGCCGTCCTTCGAGGCGGCAAAGCCCTCATAGCCGCGTGAGCGGCCGAGATTGACATTGGCCGGCATGGCCTGGCCGGGATTCTGGGTGGTCACCCGGAAATGATCCGGCGACATCACCGGCTTGCCATCGGCCATGGTCTCGAACACGGCCTCGACCTTGCCGCTCATATCGGCGCGAATCAGGTACGGGCCGAATTCCTCGCCGAGCCAGATCTTGCCATCGACGATCTGAAACCCTTCGAGATCGAAATCGGAGCCGGTCAGATACCGCTTTTCCGTGCCTTCATGGACCACGCGGAACGGTACCTTCCTGTCCGGATCATGCAGGAAGACCGTGGCGAGCCGGGTCACCGTACCGGTGGCCCAGTCGACCCGGTAATGGCTGAGGAAAAGCGCGGCATCCGGTGAATTCGCCTTCGAGCCAAAGCCGTTATCCGTCACCACCCAGAAGGTGCCGTCGGCCATCCGCTTGATGCCCGAATGGCCCTGCACCGGCTGGCCGCGGAACGGCACTTTCACCCCGGTCGGGCGACCGGCGGACCGGCCTTCTGCCGAGCCAAGCGCTTCCGTGCGGACAGCGCCGGTCGCGAACTTGCCGGATACTTTCAGATCGGCGGGCGCATCGGCAGGCGGATCGATGAATGTTTCGGCCGGCAGCACGGCGTGGCCGGCCAGAACGGCATCGAAGGATTGGTTGGCGAAGGCGGGAGTCAGCGCGGAAAACGCGACACCGGCAAAGAGCATGGCACGAAGCATGGGGACCTCCCGAGGATTGAGGCCCCCGCTTAGGCTCCGCCCATGTCAGGGCCGTTTCCGTCCCGTGATGTCTTGATGACGAGACAGCTAACGGGAACGGGGCCGCCTTCCGGGCGGCAAACCGGCACAGCAATGGGGAATTCGCGCAAAAAGCCGTTCCCCCGTGCCGCCTAGCCGGGTATACGCACCCCCAGAGGTGCCGCATGCTGCTGAAGAACGAACCCGAGATCACGCCGGAACTGGTCAAGGCCCATGGCCTGAAGCCGGATGAATACGAGCGCTTCGTTGACCTGATCGGCCGGACGCCGACGCTGACCGAACTCGGCATCGTTTCCGCCATGTGGAACGAGCATTGCTCGTACAAATCCTCGCGCATCCATCTCCGCGGCCTGCCCACCAAGGGCAAGCGCGTCGTCTACGGCCCCGGCGAGAATGCCGGTGTGGTGGATATCGGCGATGGCATGGTCGTGGCCTTCAAGATGGAGAGCCACAACCACCCCTCCTATATCGAGCCCTACCAGGGCGCGGCGACCGGCGTCGGCGGCATCCTGCGCGATGTCTTCACCATGGGGGCCCGCCCGGTCGCGGCTTTGAACGCCCTGCGTTTCGGCGATCCCGACCACCCCCGGACGAAGCATCTTGTCTCCGGCGTCGTGGCCGGCATCGGCGGGTATGGCAATTCCTTCGGCGTGCCCACCGTAGGCGGGCAGGTCGGCTTCCATCCGCGCTATAACGGCAATTGCCTCGTCAATGCCATGGCGGTCGGCATTGCGAAGCGCGAGATGATCTTCACCTCCAAGGCCACCGGCGTCGGCATGCCGATCGTCTATCTCGGCTCGAAGACCGGCCGCGATGGCATCCACGGCGCCACCATGGCCTCGGCCGAATTCGACGACAAGTCGGAGGAGAAGCGCCCGACCGTGCAGGTCGGCGATCCCTTTGCCGAGAAGCTGCTGCTCGAGGCCTGCCTCGAGATCATGCAGAAGGGCTGCGTCATCGCCATCCAGGATATGGGCGCGGCGGGCCTGACCTGCTCCGCCGTGGAAATGGGCGCCAAGGGCGATCTCGGCATCGAGCTTGACCTCGACAAGGTGCCCTGCCGCGAGGCGGGGATGACCGCCTACGAGATGATGCTCTCCGAGAGCCAGGAGCGCATGCTGATGGTGCTGCATCCGCACAAGGAGGCCGAGGCCCGCGCCATCTTCACGAAATGGGGGCTGGATTTCGCCGTCATCGGCAAGACCACCGACACGCTCCGATTCGTCATCAAGCATGGCGGCGAGGTCAAGGCCGACCTGCCGATCAAGGAACTCGGCGACGAGGCCCCGATGTATGACCGGCCCTGGGTGGAAACGCCGAAGCGCTTCAACATCCGCCGCGCCGATATCGAGGCGCCCTGCTCTACTGGCGAGGCACTGCTGAAGCTGCTTGCTTCGCCGGATTTCTGCTCGAAGCGCTGGGTCTGGGAGCAATATGACCACCTCATCCTCGGCAATTCGGTGCAGCAGCCCGGCGGCGATGCCGCGATCATCCGGGTGGAAGATGGACCGAAAGGACTTGCGGTGACGTGCGATGTCACGCCGCGCTATGTCGAGGCGGATCCGTTCGAGGGCGGAAAACAGGCCGTGGCCGAATGCTGGCGCAACCTCTGCGCGGTCGGCGCCGAGCCGATCGCCCTGACGGACAACCTGAATTTCGGCAATCCCGAACGCCCGGAAATCATGGGCCAGTTCGTGATGGCGGTGCGCGGCATCGGCGAGGCGGCGCGGGTTCTGGAATTCCCGGTCGTCTCGGGGAATGTCAGCCTCTACAACGAAACCAACGGCCAGGGCATCCTGCCAACGCCGACCATCGGCGGTGTCGGCCTGCTGGCGGATGTAACAAAGCACGCCACGCTTGCCTTCAAGGCGGCGGGCAATGCCATCGTGCTGATCGGCGAGACCAAGGGCTGGCTCGGCGCCTCGGCCTATCTCGCGACGATCTGCGGCCGCGAGGAAGGGGCCCCGCCCCCGGTCGATCTCGATGCCGAATTCCGCCATGGCACGCTCGTCCGCACCATGATCGAGCAGGGCCTCGTCAATGCCGTGCATGACCTTTCCGATGGTGGCCTTGCCGTGGCTCTGGCGGAAATGGCGATGGCCGGCAATATCGGCGCGGATATCCAGGATTTCGCACCGGACATGCCCGGCCATGCCCTGTGGTTCGGCGAGGACCAGGCCCGCTACATCGTGACCACCGATGGCAAGACGGCGGCGCAGATCGAGCATTACCTCAATGCTGCCGGCGTTCCGGCGCAATTCATCGGCATTGTCGGCGGCGATTCCTTGAATTTGCCGGGCACGGACCCGATTTCCGTCGCGGAACTGCGCAAGGCTCATGAAAGCTGGCTGCCGGCCTATATGGGCCAGGTGGCAGAGTGAGGCGACCCTCGCGGATCCCCCCCCCGGGGTTCTGTGAGCCGAACGAGAACAACCGCTGACCCTTCCGAAGGCCGAACGGCCGCCGGGCGGTCAGCCCGGAAACGCCGCGACAGCGGCAAAGGCCGACGCTCCCAAACCCGACGGGTCTGTGAGCCGAACGAGAACAACCGCTGACCCTTCCGAAGGCCGAACGGCCGCCGGGCGGTCAGCCCGGAAACGCCGCGACAGCGGCAAAGGCCGACGCTCCCAAACCCGACGGGTCTGTGAGCCGAACGAGAACAACCGCTGACCCTTCCGAAGGCCGAACGGCCGCCGGGCGGTCAGCCCGGAAACGCCGCGACAGCGGCAAGGATAAAAACCATGCCGATGCAAGCCGCTGATATTGAACGCATGATCAAGGAAGCCATCCCGGATGCGAAGGTCGAGATCAAGGATCTCGCCGGCGATGGCGATCATTACGCCGCCACGGTGGTCTCGAGCGCCTTCAAGGGCCTGCCCAAGGTGAAGCAGCACCAGATGGTCTATGCCGCGCTCAAGGGCAATATGGGCGGCGTGCTGCACGCGCTGGCCTTGACGACAAGCGCCGAGTAGCCTTCAAAAGAGGCGAGCCTTCCTTGCGGCATCACGCCGGCCTTGACCCGGCAGGAGAGAAAAATGTCCGATATCAATGCCTTCATCGACAACGAAGTGAAGTCCAACGACGTGGTGCTCTTCATGAAGGGCACGCCGCAGTTCCCGATGTGCGGGTTTTCCGGCCAGGTCGTGCAGATCCTCGATTATGTCGGCGCGCCCTACAAGGCCCATAACGTGCTCGAGAATGCCGATCTCCGGCAGGGCATCAAGGATTACGCCAACTGGCCGACCATTCCGCAGCTCTACATCAAGGGCGAATTCGTCGGCGGCTGCGACATCATCCGCGAGATGTTCCAGTCCGGCGAACTCCAGCAGACGTTGACCGAGAACGGCATCGCCGTGAAGAAGGCCGGCTGATCGGCGCGTGATCGTCGAATTCACCGCGCCGCTGAAGGTCTGGTCGGGCCCGGCGGCGTGGTTCTTCCTGCCGCTGCCTCAGGCCGAAGCCGGGATGATCCGGCTTGCCGTGCCCCGGCACGGCTTCGGCTCGGTCCGGGTCAGGGCCCGGATCGGCGGATCCCGCTGGGCCACCTCGATTTTTCCCGATACCAAGGCCGGCACCTATCTTCTGCCGGTCAAGGCTGCCATCCGCAAGGCGGAGGGCCTGTCCGACGGCGATCCGGTGACGGTGGAACTCCTCATCGACGCCTGAACCGGCACAGGCGCGCTCAGCGCGCCCGCACCCCCCGCGCGAAGCCGGTCACGGCCCCGACCATGCGGCCATCGATCCCCGCAAAGCCATGATGCCCGCGTGCCTGGCACGGGTCCCCCTCGTCACGCCCGCCGTCAAGCCAGACCACGCGCACCCGCGCCCCGCCCCATTGCTGGAAGGGCGGCACGAGACCGGGCAAGGTCACGCGGCAGGAATCCTTCCGGTGATGGACAACGAGGGTCGGCGGCAGCGAATCGGCCGAACCAACATTCGACTGGAAATGGTCGAGCATGCCCGACGTGATGACCAGGCCATCCGCCTCGAGCGCGCGATGCATCCGCGTGGCGGCGCGACTGGTCCCGACCACGACAACCGGCCGCGCGATCTTGCGCATGGCGGCAATGGCGCGCGAAGGGCTGCCCGAGGAGGAAAGCGAGAGCGTCGCGAAGCCGGCCGCCGCGAAGCTGCGCCGGTTGCGGATCAGCGAATTGCCCATCAGGCTGGTGATGTCGCCGCCAGCGGTGATGCCGAGATCGCCATCGCCCCCGCCCATCAGGATGATGGAACCACGCGGCTTGCCGGCAGGACGATCCAGCACCGCATCGGTGCCGAGTTCGGGGAGGATCTCGCCCGCGCGGGCAAGGGAGGCAGAGAACAGGACAGCCAGAAGCGGAAGCAGGATGCGCATGGACCCCTCCGGATCGCAGGAAGGAAAGACGATCGCGCGAGGCTAGACCTGCCGGGCCGGAATAGCAAATGGCAGCGGTTGCCCCGCCCCTACCGTCCCAAAGCGGCGCGGATGAAGGCCAGCGCATCCGGGCTGGCCCATTCCGCCGGGCCGGCGAGCCAGGCGAGTTCGCAGCCCTGCGCATCGATCAGCAGCGTCGTCGGCATGCCGAAAGCGCGGCCGGCAGCTTTCAGATCCTGGAAGATCTTGGCGGAGGAATCCGAGAAATACGCCAGTTTCTCCACCTTGATCTCGTCGAGGAACTGCTTCGGCTTGTCGAAATTCCGGGTGTCGATATTGACGGCGACCACCTCGAAATCCGCCCCGCCCAGTTCAGCCTGGAGCTTGTCCAGAGCCGGCATTTCATGCCGGCAGGGCGCGCACCATGTCGCCCAGAGGTTGAGCAGGACCGCCTTGCCCTTGAAGTCGGCCAGAGTCACCGGCTCGCCCTTCGCGTTGCGGAACGCGAGCGGGGTGGCCGGAACGGGGCGTGCCGGCACCTGCAAGGCGGCGATCTCGCCCTTGGCGAGCGGCTTCAGACGCTGCGCCACCGGCTCGGCGGCCCGGCATTGTGCGGATTCTCCGGTGCCCGTCCCTTGCAGGAGGTTGCCGATCCCGCCAAAGGCATATAGCGAAGCGCCGAAAAGGAACGCGAGCACGATCAGCGGCGCGAGGGGCATGCCTCTGCGTACCGGTGCGGGTTTCGGGTTCTCCGGCGGTTCACTCAACGGTCTGTTCCCTTTTTCATCGAGGTAGTCACGTGGCAAACGAAATGTGGGGCGGCCGCTTCGCCGAAGGTCCGGCGGCCATCATGCAGGAGATCAACGCGTCGATCGGCTTCGACAAGCGCCTCGCTGCGCAGGATATCCGCGGCTCGATGGCCCATGCCGAGATGCTGGCGGCGCAGGGGATCATCGATCCGCAATCAGCCGAAGCGATCATCCAGGGGCTCGGCAAGGTCAAGCAGGAAATCGACGCAGGCGCGTTCACATTCAAGACATCTCTCGAGGACATCCATATGAATGTGGAAGCCCGCCTCGCCGAGATCATCGGCGCTCCGGCCGGCCGCCTGCACACCGCACGCTCGCGCAATGACCAGGTCGCGACGGATTTCCGCCTCTGGGTGCGCGATACGATCGACGCGATCGACGCCGCCCTCGGCGATCTGCAGCAGGCGCTATGCGAGAAAGCGCTGCAGCATTCCGGCACGGTGATGCCCGGCTTCACCCATCTGCAGAGCGCGCAGCCCGTCACGTTCGGCCATCACCTGATGGCCTATGTGGAAATGCTCGGGCGCGATCGCGGCCGCTTCCGTGATGCCCGGGCCCGGCTGAATGAATGCCCGCTTGGCGCCGCGGCCCTGGCCGGCACCTCCTTCCCGATCGACCGGATGCGCACGGCAAAATGGCTCGGCTTCGACCGTCCCACAGCGAATTCGCTCGATTCGGTCTCGGACCGCGATTTCGTGCTGGAAACGCTGGCCGCTGCCTCGATCCTCGCCATGCATCTCTCGCGCTTCGCCGAGGAGATCGTGATCTGGACGACGCCGCAATTCGCCTTCATCGCCCTGTCGGACAAGTTCACCACCGGCTCGTCGATCATGCCGCAGAAGCGCAACCCCGATGCGGCCGAACTGGTCCGCGCCAAGACGGGGCGGATCTTCGGCGCCATGGTCGGCATGCTCACGGTGATGAAGGGCCTCGCCCTCGCCTATGCGAAGGACATGCAGGAGGACAAGGAGCCGACCTTCGACGCGCTCGATGCCCTCGCCCTCGCCCTTGCGGCCACGGCCGGCATGGTGCGCGACATGGAGCCCGATGCGAAACGCCTGAAAAAGGCCGCCGGCTCGGGCTATGCCACCGCGACCGACCTCGCGGACTGGCTGGTCCGGACGCTGAAAATGCCATTCCGCGAAGCCCATCATGTCACTGGGCGGATCGTCGGGCTCGCCTCCGCCCGCGGGATCGATCTCGAAAAGCTGAGCCTGGCCGAGATGCAGGGCGTCGAGCCACGCATCACGGCGGAAATCTTCGATGTCCTCGGAGTTCTGAACTCCGTCAGGAGCCGCACGAGCTATGGCGGCACAGCGCCGGCCAATGTCCGGGCCCAGGCGAAGCGCTGGCTGGCCCGGCTGGCGAAGGACCGCGCCGCCCGGCAGGCGCGGCCCCTCGCCTGAGGCGGGGCTTCGTGCTAACGCTTCGCCCATTGGACGTCCTTGCTCCGGGAAACAGCATGTCTCGACCTGTTCGCCTCGCCTTCGTCATGATCCTGCTCGCCGGCGGCCTCGCGGCCTGCGGCAAGCGCGGTCAGCTTGAGCCGCCGCCCGGCAGCGAGGCAGCCCGCCCGAAACAGGACCAGGCCGACGCAGCGACGACCGGTGCCCGGCCGGCCGGCGAGACACGGATCGGCGGCAACAAGCGGGTTCCCATCACCCCGCCGAAACGCGAATTGCTGATCGACCGCCTGCTCGACTGACCCGCAGAGTTCCAGCCCGCAGATTTCCAGCCCATACGAGGCTCCGATGCATCATTTCGACTATCGCGACGGCATCCTCCATGCCGAGGACGTGCCGCTTCCCGCGCTCGCCGACCGCCTCGGCACGCCGACCTATATCTACTCCAGCGCCACGCTGGAGCGGCATTACACCGTCTTCCGGGATTCCCTCGGCCTGAAGGACCCGCATATTTTCTATGCCGTGAAAGCCAACGGCAATCTCGGTGTGCTGATGACGCTGGCCCGGCTCGGCGCCGGCGCCGATACGGTGTCGGAAGGCGAGATCCGCAAGGCCTTGGCGGCCGGCATTCCGGCCAGCCGGATTGTCTTTTCCGGCGTGGGCAAGACAGAGGCGGAACTCGCCTTCGCGGTCGAGGCCGGGATCTACCAGGTCAATGTCGAGAGCGAAGGCGAACTCGACCTCCTCTCGAAGGTGGCGGCTGCTCGCGGCAAGCGCCAGCCGGTCGTGCTGCGCGTGAACCCGGAAGTTGGGGCCGGCGGCCACGCGAAGATCACCACCGGCGGGGCAGCAAACAAGTTCGGCGTGTCCTTCTCCGAAGCCGAGCGGCTCTATGCCCGCGCGGCCAACATGCCCGGTATCTCGATCCAGGGCCTCGCCGTCCATATCGGCAGCCAGATCCTGAAGCTCGACGCGCTGGAAGCGGCCTTCCGCAAGCTGCGCGGAATCATCGAGACCCTGCGCGCTCAGGGCCACGGCGTGACCCGGCTCGATCTCGGCGGCGGCCTCGGCATTCCCTACCAGATGCAGGCACCCTACGCGCATGGCCCGGAACTGCTGCAGGATTACGGCGCCATGGTCCGCGCCGTCACCGAAGGGCTGGATGTCGAGCTCGGCTTCGAGCCGGGGCGGCTGATCGCGGGCAATGCCGGCATCCTGCTTGCCCGCGTCCTCTATGTGAACGAGCGCGCAGACAAGCGCTTCCTCGTCATCGATGCCGCAATGAACGATCTCGTCCGGCCGGCCATGTATGATGCCTATCACGAAATCTGGCCGGTGAAGGAACCGGAGCCCGGCCTCGCCCCCGCCGCCTATGATGTGGTCGGCCCGATCTGCGAATCGGGTGATACCTTCACCACCAACCGCCTGCTGCCGCCGATGGCGCCGGGCGACCTGCTGGTCTTCAAGACCGCCGGTGCCTACGGAGCGACCATGTCGTCGACCTACAACCAGCGCCTTCTGGTATCGGAGGTTCTGGTCCGCGGCGCGGATTTTGCCGTCACCCGGCCCCGGCAGACCTATGAGCAACTGCTCGGGCAGGACCGCGCGCCGAACTGGCTCTGACCAGACCCGAACCTGTTGATCACGCGATTGCGACAGCATGGCTGCCGGTTTGGCACTGGTCAGATCGCGCAGCCGTGCTAGCTTGGTCTGATCCGGGTATGGGGAACGGGGGCCCCTTTCCCGCCTGAGATGGATGGGAGCGCCATGGCCGATCAGCCCCGCGACGCCGCGCCGGATACATCGCCGACACAAGCCGGCACGTCTTCTCTGCCCAGATCTGCCCTGCCCCTGCGCTTTCCGGTCTGGACCTGGCGCCGGACGGCCCTTGGCCTGACGCTCGAAGCCATCCTGCCGCACCTGCTCGCGCCTGCCGCAATCCTCGTTGCCTTCCTCGTGACGGCCTGGCTGGGCCTGTTCGGCGAGATCGAACCGCTCTGGCGCGCAGCCGTCACCGGCCTGTTCGGCCTTGCCTTCCTCGCCTCGCTGCGGGGCCTGCTCGGCATCCGCCTGCCGGATGAGGCGGCGATTCGCCGCCGGCTGGATGGTTCCCGCCCCGAACTGCACCGCCCGCTTGCAACGATGGGCGACAGGCTGGCGGCGAAGGGCGATGCTTTCGCCGAGGCGCTCTGGCAGGTCCATCAGCGCCGCGCCGAAGCCGCGAGCCTCGCTTTGGCCGCCGTCCCCGCCGATGCGCGGATCCGGCGGCGCGACCCTGTTGCCCTGCGCGCCTTTGCCGTTCTGGCCCTCGTGGCTGCAGCCTTCGTGGCCGGCGAGGACCGGCAGGCGCGCCTTGCGCAGGCCTTTGACTGGACGACGCCGGTTATCCCGCCGGTCCCGCCGCGGCTCGATGCCTGGATTGACCCGCCCGCCTATACCGGCCGGCCGCCGATCTTCCTCTCCGCCACCGCCGACGAGGTGATCCGCGCGCCACTCGGCTCGACCATCACAATCCGCTCGACCGCGCCGCGCGTCGAGGGCCGCGAGAACCTGCCGCCCGCGATCACCGTCACGCATGGTCCGGGCCTCGAGCCCCCGAAAGCCGAGGCGCCGGCAGAAGGCGCGCCGGCCGCGCCCGCCACACCGCCACGCCCGAATCCCGGCATCGTTGTCGAGAAGCGCGTCCTCAAGGCGGATGCCGATCTCCGTGTTCTGCGCCAGGGCCAGGAAATCGCCCGCTACCAGCTTGCCGTCATCCCGGACCTGCCGCCCGGCGTGGCGCTGAAGGAAGTTCGCGCTGAGTCGGCCAATGTCGAACGGCAGAGCCCCGGCGGGATCCGCCTCGCCTATGAGATGACCGACGATTACGGGATCGCCAAGGCCGAACTGGTCATTGAGCGCGCCAGCGCGCCGTTCAGCCGCCATCCGCGCACCTTGTTCCCGGCCCCTGCAGCCTCGCTGCCCCTGCGCCTCGGCGCCGGCGAGGCCGCCCTGCCCACCGAGGATCATCCCTGGGCCGGCGAGGAAGTCCGCGTCCGCATCAGGGTCGAGGATGATGTCGGCCAGAGTGCCTTCAGCGAATGGAAGACAGTGATGCTGCCGCAGCGTCCCTTCAGCCAGGCGTTACCCCGTGCCCTTGTCGAGCAGCGCCGGCTGCTGAATTTCTCGCCGATGGATCTCGCTCCCATCCGCCTCGCCTTCGACGCCTTGCTCTTCGAGCCGGAGAAATTCACTCCGCGCGTGGGGGATTTCATCGCGCTCGACATGATCCGCACCGGCCTGCGCACCTCCCGCAACGAGGACCGGCTGCGCGGCATCGCTGACCAGATCTATGATTTCGCGCTCTATCTCGAAAACGGCGACATGACCGATGCCGAGCGCCGCCTGCGCGAGGCCGAGGCCCGCCTGCGCGATGCGCTGGAACGCGGCGCCACGCCCGAGGAAATCAAGCGTCTCGCCGAGGAACTGCGCCGCGCGATGGACCAGTTCCTGCGCGAATTCGCCGAGCGTTCGCTGCGCGATCAGGATCGCAACGCGCGTGACCAGAGTCCCGTTTCGCCGGAGCGCCTGCTCACCCAGCGCGATCTGGCCGAGATGCTCCGCAAGATCGAGGAAATGGCGCGCTCCGGCAACACGGCGGAAGCCCAGCGCCTGCTCAATGAATTGCGGCAGATGATGGAGAATCTCCGCTCGGCTCGCCGGCAGGATGTCGACCCGCGCATGCGGGAACTGGGCCAGCAACTCGAGGAACTCGACCGGCTCCAGCGCGAGCAGCGTGACCTGCGCGACCGCACGTTCCGCGAGGGCCAGCAGCAGCGCGGCCAGCGCCAGCAGGGGCAGCAGGGCCAGCGGCAACAGGGCCAGCAAGGCCAGCAACGCGGCCAGCGCCAGCCCGGCCAGCAGGGGCAGGAAGGCGGCAGCCTGGAGGAGCAGCAACAGGCCCTCCGGGACCGTCTGCGCCAGCTGCGTGAGAGGCTCCAGCAGCGCGGCATGCAGGAAGGCGAGGGTTTCGGCGAGGCCGAGGAGGGCATGGGCGATGCGCAGGGCCAGCTTGGCCAGGGCAATCCCGGCGATGCCACCGAAGGCCAGCAGCGCGCGCTCGACGGCCTTGGCCGTGCAGCGCAGGGCATGGCGCAGGAACTCCAGCGTCAGCTCGGCCAGGGCAACGAACCCGGCGAAGGCGAAGGCGAAGGCCCCGGTTTCGGCCAGCCGGGCCCCGGCCAGCGTGGCCGTGCCGAGAACCGGATGGATCCGCTGGGCCGGCCTCAGGCCAACCAGCGCCGCGATTTCGAGGACAACACCACCAACCCCGATATCGGCAGGAACGACCTCCAGGGCTCGATCAGCGAGCGCGCCGAGCGTGTGCTCCGCGAATTGCGCCGCCGGCTCGGCGAATTCGACCGGCCGCAGGGCGAACTCGACTATCTCGACCGCCTGCTGCGCCAGCGCTGACAGCGTCCAAAAGTAGCGGAACCGGGCTCTTCCCGGCGCGGTTCCACTCGCCTAAAGAGAGGCATGCCCGGTCCGGGCATAGCGGAAACGAGGGGGAATCATGATGAATGCCGTGGTCGGCGTGGCCGTTGGAGCCGTAACCCTCGTCCTGCTGCTGGGCCTTGTGAACATGATGCGCGGCGGCTCGCCGAACCGCTCGCAGCAATTGATGCGCTGGCGCGTCGGCCTGCAATTTCTCGCCATCGTCATCATGATGGGCGTCATCTGGGTCAAGAACGGCTGATCGCGGCCCGCCGGCCAGTTTCCTGCCTCTGCTTCTTCATTTGGTTAACCTTAACGATTTCTCGCCATGGTCTCCGGCATGGAGACCCTGCGACGCCTGCTCGCGGCCGGCCTGTTCCTCATGGCAGGATCCGCCTCGGCCGCTGACCCCCCTGCTCTCGCCGGCCCCCGCCCGCCGGGCGGCTGGCTGTCCGAGGCTCGGTTTGGCATGGCCGCACATGATCCGTGGAGCCCGGAAGCCGGCTCGGCCAATCTCGCCGGGCTGCTCCTGTTCCGCCGGCCCTTCCTGCCTGCGAGCGCCCCCGCTGCGCTGGTGCCCCTCCCCCATCTCGGCTTTTCGGCCAGCCTCGGCGGCAAGACCAGCCATGTCCATGCCGGCGTGACCTGGCAGGTCGATCTTACGGACCGGCTGTTTGTCGAGGGCAGCCTCGGTGCCGCATTCCATGACGGCCATACCGGCCGGGCCATCCCTGCCGGCCGCAACGCGCTCGGCTGCCGTGCCCTGTTTCGCGAGGCGGCCTCTGTCGGTTACCGGCTCGACGGGGGCTGGACCGTGACCGCCGGGCTCGAGCATCTCTCGAATGCCGGCCGCTGCAATGCCAATCGTGGGCTGACGAATGTCGGCGTGATGCTGGGCTACCGTTTCTGACAATGGCTTGAGGCAACAGGCCGCAGGCGGGCCGGGCTGCCCGATTCCCCGCCCCCGCTCCCCTTGAATTTCCGGCGCCCGCGGCCATAGTGCCCCGCATGGTCAAGCTCAATCGAATCTATACCCGCACTGGCGATGCCGGCACGACCGGCCTCGGCGATGGCGCCCGCGTGCCGAAATTCGACCTTCGCGTCGAATCCTATGGCACGGTCGATGAAACCAACGCCGCGATCGGCCTCGCCCGGCTGCACAGCGCGGCCGAACCGGAGATCGATGCGATTCTCGCGCGGATCCAGAACGATCTTTTCGATCTCGGCGCCGATCTCTGCACGCCCGATCGCGGCAAGCCACTCGGCTGGGAACCGTTGCGGATTGTCGATAGACAGGTCGAGCGGCTCGAAGCCGAGATCGACCGGATGAATGCGCGCCTCCAGCCGCTGCGATCCTTCACCCTGCCCGGCGGAACGGCGCTGGCGACGCATCTCCACCTCGCCCGCACCATGGCCCGGCGGGCAGAACGCCAGATGTGCCGGCTCGCGGCGATCGAGGGCGAACCCGTCAGCCCGGCCGCGCTGAAATACATCAACCGCCTGTCGGACCTGCTCTTCGTCCTCTCCCGCAACGCCAATGGCGACGGCGCCGGCGACGTCCTCTGGGTGCCCGGCCTGACGCGGGAACAACCGGCGGCGGAATGAGGGCGGAATTCATGCGGCAGGGTCGTCTACTTGACAGAAATGACAGCGTCCTTGACCTATTCCCCGCTTCGGCGGCAACCCGGCGAAACGGAACGGAACCCCTTTCCTTCGCAGGATAGTTCATATATAAACTATTCAAGATCAGGTTGGTTCCCGGTCCCGTCGGGAACCTTCGAGAGGAAACAGACAGGACGAGCGCCATGAAGATTCTGGTCCCCGTGAAGCGGGTGGTCGACTACAACGTGAAGATCCGGGTGAAGCCGGATGGGTCGGGTGTCGAACTGGCCAATGTCAAAATGTCGATGAACCCGTTCGACGAGATTGCCGTCGAGGAAGCCCTGCGCATCAAGGAGGCCGGCAAGGCGACCGAGGTGGTGGTGGTGTCGATCGGCCCGGCCCAGGCGCAGGAAACCATCCGCACCGGCCTCGCCATGGGCGCGGATCGCGGCATCCTCGTGAAGACCGATGCGACGGTTGAACCGCTCGCCGTGGCCAAGCTCCTCAAGGCGGTGATCGCCAGCGAAGGCCCGGGCCTGGTGATTCTCGGCAAGCAGGCGATCGATGACGACATGAACGCCACCGGCCAGATGCTCGCCGCGCTGCTCGGCTGGGGCCAGGGCACCTTCGCCTTCAAGGTCGCGGTCGAGGGCGAAACGGTTGCCGTGACACGCGAGATCGATGGCGGCCTGCAGACGGTGTCGCTGGCGCTGCCGGCGATTGTCACCACCGATCTCCGCCTCAACGAGCCGCGCTATGCCTCGCTGCCGAACATCATGAAGGCCAAGAAGAAGCCGCTCGACGAGACCTCGCCGGAAGCGCTCGGCGTCGATATCAGCCCCCGCCTCGAGGTGCTGAAGACCGCCGAACCGCCGACCCGCAAGGCGGGCGTGAAGGTGGGCTCGGTGGCCGAGCTGGTGCAGAAACTCAAGACCGAAGCCGGAGTGATCTGACATGGCGATCCTCGTTCTCGCGGAACATTCGAATGTTGCCCTCAATGAGGCGACCGCAAAGGCCGTCACCGCTGCGGCGGCAATGGGCGGCGATGTCCATGTGCTCGTGGCCGGCAACGGCGCGAAGCCGGCGGCCGAAGCGGCGGCGAAACTTGCCGGTGTCGGCAAGGTCCTGCTGGCCGAAGGTGATTCGCTTGGCCATGCCCTGCCGGAAACCGTGGCGGACCTGCTGGTCAGCCTCGCGCCGGGCTATGACGGCATCGTCGCGCCGGCCACGGCCAACGGCAAGAACATCCTGCCCCGTGCAGCGGCCCTGCTCGATGTGCAGGTGATCTCCGGCGTCACCAAGGTGATCGCCGCCGACACGTTCGAGCGCCCGATCTATGCCGGCAACGCCATCCAGACCGTGAAATCGAGGGACTCGAAGAAGCTCGTCTCGATCATGACCGCGAGCTTCGCGGCAGCGGGCGCAGGCGGCGCAGCCGCCATCGAAAGCGTGGCCGCGCCGGGTGCCTCGGCCAAGGCCCGCTTCGTCTCGGAGGAAGTGGCGAAATCAGACCGGCCGGAACTCGCCTCGGCGAAGATCATCGTCTCGGGTGGCCGGGCCATGGGCTCGGCGGAGAAGTTCCGCGAAGTGATCGAGCCGCTGGCGGACAAGCTCGGCGCAGCCATCGGCGCCTCCCGCGCGGCAGTCGATGCCGGCTATGCCCCGAACGACTGGCAGGTCGGCCAGACCGGCAAGGTGGTGGCGCCGGCGCTCTATATCGCCTGCGGCATTTCCGGCGCGATCCAGCATCTCGCAGGGATGAAGGATTCGAAGGTCATCGTCGCGATCAACAAGGACGCAGAGGCCCCGATCTTCCAGGTCGCGGATTATGGTCTCGTGACGGATCTGTTCGAGGCGGTTCCGGAACTCGAGAAGTCGCTCTGAAGGGCGCTTCGCCCCGTTTCGGTTGAGACAAATTTGACGAAATGGCATTCCGGCGCTTGAGCCGGAATGCGGGCCGTCCTACCCTCGCTTCCGGTGCGTCGAAGGAAATACAGGGCCATGCAAGGCGGAATTCGGAAAGTGGGCGTCATCGGCGCCGGGCAGATGGGCAGCGGCATTGCCCATGTGGCGGCGCTTGCCGGCCTTGACGTCGTGATCAACGATATCAACGAGGAGCGCGTGCAATCCGGCCTCGCGACGATCAACGGCAATCTCTCCCGTCAGGTCCAGAAGGGCAGCGTCACCGACGAGGCCCGCCATGCCGCCCTCGCCCGAATCACCGGCTCGCCGGATATGGCCGCGCTCTCCCAGTGTGATCTCGTGATCGAGGCCGCCACGGAGAACGAGGAGGTCAAGCGCAAGATCTTCCAGAATGTCACGCGCACGCTGAAGCCCGAGGCTCTGCTCGCCACCAACACCTCGTCGATCTCGATCACGCGGCTCGGCGCCGCGACGGACCGGCCGGAGCAGTTCATCGGCATCCATTTCATGAACCCGGTGCCGGTCATGCAGCTGGTGGAGATCATCCGCGGCATCGCCACGGACGACAACACCTTCAATCTCAGCCGCGATTTCGTGCAGGCCCTCGGCAAGACCGTGACGATGAGCGAGGATTTCCCCGCCTTCATCGTCAACCGCATCCTGCTGCCGATGATCAACGAGGCGATCTACACGCTCTATGAGGGTGTCGGCACGGTCGAGGCCATCGACACCGCGATGAGGCTGGGCGCCAACCATCCGATGGGCCCGCTCCAGCTGGCGGATTTCATCGGGCTGGATACCTGCCTCTCGATCATGCAGGTCCTGCATGATGGCCTCGCCGACAGCAAGTATCGCCCCTGCCCGCTTCTGGTGAAATATGTCGAGGCCGGCTGGCTCGGCCGCAAGACCAAGCGCGGCTTCTACGATTATCGCGGCGAGAAGCCTATTCCGACGCGGTGAGGGGCGCACCGGCGGCACCCTGCCGCGTCTCCCCCCCTTGATCCAAATCAACGACCGCCGCGGCCTCGCTTGGCATTCTCCCCCTGCATCGTGGAGGAACGGGTT
This sequence comes from Rhabdaerophilum sp. SD176, assembly GCF_030143245.1. GTDB lineage: Bacteria > Pseudomonadota > Alphaproteobacteria > Rhizobiales > Beijerinckiaceae > Rhabdaerophilum. The sequence goes on from NZ_JARJNS010000001.1 coordinate 736,881, forward strand.
CGGCCCCTCTCCGTGGCGCGGAAGCCGGCAGCCGCCCCCTCGGCACCCGGCAGGGTTCCGGACCTTCCGTCCGAAACGCCGCACCATCGGAACGACCGGACAGGTTCCCCCTCCCCTGACTTGGTTCTCCATGAACCGACGCCGGCGTCCTCCGCCGGCGTTTTGTTTTTTTCATCTCAATAAAATCAGATAGATAGCCGGCGTCACTTGCGGCAGCGCAAAGCCTTTGACCAGGCAAGACGGCACTCTTCGTCCGGAAGGGAGATCCGTCATGAATGCCCATGCTGCCTTGCCGAATGCCCAGATCACACTCCGCAACCTTGTCGGCCCTGAGGGCCGCCATCTCGCTGCCCATGCCCCCTGCCTCTCCGTGCAGGATGTCGATTTCTACTATGGCCCCAAACATGCGCTCAAAAAGGTCTCGCTCGAGATCTTCACCCGCGAGGTCACCGCCTTTATCGGCCCCTCCGGCTGCGGCAAGACCACGCTGCTGCGCTGTTTCAACCGGGCCTATGAGGCCATTCCCGGCGCATACATGACCGGCCGGATCCTGCTCGATGGCCGCGATATCCACGATCCGGATCTCGACCCTCCGCTGCTGCGGCGCCGGTTCGGCTGGGTCGCGCAGAAGCCCAATCCGTTCCCCTGGTCGATCGCCGAGAATGTCGCCTACGGCCCTCGCCTGCACGGAATCGTCGCCGGCCGCGCCGATACGGCCGAGCTGGTGGAACGCTGCCTGCGCCGGGTCGGCCTCTGGGACGAGGTGAAGGACGATCTCGGCCAGCCTGGCACGGACCTTTCCGGCGGGCAGCAGCAACGCCTCTGCATCGCGCGGGCCATCGCCTACAACCCGGAGATTCTCCTGATGGACGAGCCCTGCTCCGCGCTCGATCCGGTAGCGACCGCGATCGTTGAAGCTTTGATCGAGGATATGCGGCGGGATTTCACGGTGGTCATCGTCACGCACAACATGCAGCAGGCCGCACGGCTGGCCCAGCGCGTCGCGATGTTTCATCTCGGCCGGCTGGTCGAGGTGGACGACGCCGAAACGTTGTTCACCCGCCCTCGGGAACACATCACCGAGGATTTCCTGACGGGTCTCTACGGCTGATCCACCCTCCTGCAGGGAGCAAAGGCCCGTTCCCATGGCGGCCGGAAGCCCCATTCCCGCCTGCGACCGGGCTCCCCCTTCACAGGGCTGTCACATCGGCCCTACACTAAGGGGGTGAAATGACGGGCAGCGATTCGTCCCCGCCCGGAAAGAGAAGAGAGACTGCGTATCCGAGCATCTGCTTACGAACACGACTGGCGTATCGATCTGGGGGCCTTGCGTGACGATCCATGTCCACCCATTCGTTTCTCCCGAAGCCTGTCCGGCGCTTGTACTGAACGCCGATTACCGGCCGCTTTCCTATTACCCGCTCTCGCTCTGGTCCTGGCAGGACACGATCAAGGCCGTCTTCCTCGACCGGGTGAACATCGTCTCCGAATATGACCGCGCGGTCTGCTCGCCCTCCTTCTCGATGCGGCTGCCCAGCGTCGTCTCGCTCAAGACCTATGTGAAGCCTTCCCGCATTCCCGCCTTCACGCGGTTCAACGTGTTCCTGCGCGATCGCTTCACCTGCCAGTATTGCGGTGCGCGCGAGGACTTGACCTTCGACCACGTGATCCCGCGCTCCAAGGGCGGCCTCACCACCTGGGAGAATGTCGTGGCGGCCTGTTCGCCCTGCAACCTTCGCAAGGGCGATCGCCTTCCTCTCGAGGTGGAGATGCTGCCCTTCCAGAAGCCCTATGCGCCCAGCGTGCAGGACCTGCACCAGAACGGCCGGCTCTTCCCGCCGAACTACCTGCATGACAGCTGGATGGACTATCTCTACTGGGATACCGAGCTGGATCCGTAAGCCCGCCGTTCAGCGCCGCCGGAACAGCTGCGCTGCCCGGGCGAAGAGCCCGGCCACAATCAGCGAGGCCACGGCGTTCCACCCCGCGAAGGACAGACCGAGAATGCGCATCGGCGCCTCGTCGCACAGGACGACGCGGGCGCTTTGCAGCGATTTCTGGAAATCCTGGAAGCTTGGCGCGGCAAGTTCCACCCGCCCGCCGCAGCCCGCCGGCCCGGCCCAGAGCTTCCATTCGACACCCGCATGAAAGACGCCCAGCCCGGCCGAGACAAGGAAGATCAGGGCGAGCAGCAGCGCGAGGCCGCCCAGAACGCGCGGGGCCTTGCCCGTGGCCAGAAGAGCCAGCGCCGCCATGGCCGGCACCGTGGCGACATAATAGGGGATCCGCTGCCACAGGCAGAGCATGCAGGGCACATAGCCGAGGCCCAGCTCGGAGAACCACGCGCCGCCGATCGCCGCGCTGGCCAGCGCGATCCCGGCGAGGAGAAGCGGAACGGGGCGGTTGAACATCAGGGCCAGCCTAAAGCATTTTCCGATCAGGTGGATACCGGTTGATCGCAGAAAATGCGTCAAAAACAAGGAACGGGAGCGGACGACCTGATCCAGTCAGGTCGTCCGCTCTAGAAGAAGAATTTGGCTGCGGCAAAGCCGCCGATGATCGCAACCACCGTGACGATGCCGACCAGCGTGAGGTTGGCCTCGATGAAATGGCGGATCGGGCCGCCGAACCGGTTCATCACGCCGGCGACGAGGAAGAAGCGCGCACCGCGCGTGATCGTCGAGAGCAGCACGAACATCAGGAAATCATAGCCCGCGAGGCCGCTCGCGATGGTGATCAGCTTGAACGGAATCGGCGTGAAGCCCTTGATCAGGATGATCCAGTGCCCGTGCTGCTGGTAGAGCGTTCGGAACGCATCCATCTTGTCGCCATAGCCATAGAGCCGGATCAGCCAGGCGCCGAGCGTGTCATAGAGCAGCGCGCCGATCAGGTAGCCGGCAATCCCGCCCAGCACCGAGGCGATGGTACAGATCGCAGCGTAATGCCAGGCACGCTCGGGTCGGGCCATCGTCATCGGCACCAGCATCACATCCGGCGGAACGGGAAAGAACGAGCTTTCCGCGAAGGAAACCGCCGCCAGCGCCTGCGGCGCCCGCCGCGAATTGGCGAGACCGATCGTCCAGTCATAGAGCTGCTTGAACATGCCAGATCCTGCCACCCGCGATGCGCTGGCGCTTCATAGAGCATTTCCGGTTCCGAAGCCTATGGCCGGAACCGGAAAAATGCCGTCAGGGTGAACATTCTGACATGGGCCGGCAGAGCAGCCGCGAAGCCGGGCTCGCATCGGAATTGACCAGCCGGTCAAACGCATGATACGCGGAGCGCGCATTCGGCCCGGCCGATGCCCCTGTGGCGGAACTGGTAGACGCGTCCGACTCAAAATCGGATTCCGCAAGGAGTGCTGGTTCGATTCCGGCCAGGGGCACCATTCCTGAACAGAACTGCGAACCGGGGGTTGGTTCGTGATCTTGTTCTTAAGACCCCTGTCAAAATTGTCATTTCTACCGATTACCCGGATTTTGTCGGCAGAAACCTCGATTTTGTCGACGATCGAGGTGATCCAGAGCTTCCGGGCGGCGGTGTCGCCGTCGGTGATCCGCTTACGCAATTCGGCCGTGAACTCGGCCACGACCGCGGCATCGAAGGTAACAGGCGTTGAAGAGTTTGCGAGCGCCCGGTCCCGGGCGGCGTTGGCCGAATCGCGCTTCTGGGCCAGATTTTTTTGCGTTTCCTTGAGGGTCGGCTCTGTTGGGTCGATCGTGCCAGCGGCAATGCCGCTATAAAAGTGCTGAAGCGCTTTTTCTGCATTGGCAGCCTCGATCTGGAGGTCCGCGATACGCTGGTTGACCGAGGCCTGCCGGGATTGACGCTTGGCCGCAATCATTTCGAGGATCGACAGCACTCGGTCGGGCTGAAGCAGCTTATCGGCAAGTGCGTCAGTCACGAGCGCTTCAGCTTTCGGCCTGGGAATTGTGATGCCCTCGCAGACAAACTTACCCTTTTTCGTCGCATTGAGGCATTTGTAATAAGTGTAGAGCGTCCCCCGCCGCGAGGTGCCGGTCGTGGGCGACATGGCCCCATCACACAAGCCACACCGGATTATGCCGCCGAACAGGCTCGGCGCGCTGTCGAGGCGCGGCGGGCGCCGGGTTGGTTCGCGGGATTGCAGGAGTTCCTGCACACGATCGTAGGTCTCACGGTCAATGATGGCCGGGATTGCAACATGGATAAGCTGGTCATCCGGTTTGAATGACCCATCCTTGCGCCGGACATTCCAGGGCCGTGAGCCCGCATAGGCTTCGCGGATCAGGATTTCATGGATGGTGCCGGTTCCAAAAACATTACCTGATCGGGATCGAAAGCCACGACGATTGAGTTCTTCGGCGATTTTCTTAACGCCGAGTGGCCCCGATCCAGCATCGCCTTCAAGTGCTAGCCGAAAAGCGAGGCGCACGGTTTCGGCCTCCACGGGATCGATCTCGAGGCGCTTCTTAGTTTTATTTCCGATGCGCCCGGCATCGATAGATCGATAGCCCAAGGGAATGTTGCCGCCATTGCTGTAGCCAGCCTCGGCGGTCGCGCGCATGCCCCGAAGGGTTCCCACGCGAGCGTCAAGCACCTTGATCTCATTGACAAGGCCAAGGAACGTTCGCGGGATGAAGCTCTCAGGGGCCTCGGACACATTCTCGGCAAGTGAAACCAGCTTGATTGACGCGTTCTGGAGCTTGCGCATCAGCACTTCCTGGTCAAGCAGCGACCTGGAAAGGCGCGAGAGCGAGGGGGTGACGAGGAGATTAATCCGATTGGCCGGATCAAAAGCAAAGTTCAGCATCGCTTCGAAGTTGGGTCGATTGGTCGAACTTCCGCTGACGCCCGCGTCAACGAACATCTGCACGAGGTTCCAGCCATCGGCTTTGCAGCGCCTTTCGACATCTTGGATTTGCTGATCGATGGACAGCCGGTTCTCGGCCTGCTCCTCGGTCGAGACCCTGGCATAGCCAACAACGCGCATGCTTGAGGGGCTCTGTAAGGCAGCGTTATGGGTTTTCCGGCGTGGCATGGGACCTCCTTGCAGTTACCGATTGGAATCACGATGAGGCCGGACCTGCAAGGCGGTGGGATGCAACGGGGCCTTTTGCCTTGCAGTGCTTCGTGCTAGTATCTTGTCGATTTCGTCGTGCATGAGACGCTCAATCGAGTTGACCTCAGCCGCCGAGAACACGCCGGCGTCGATATCCTCGAGGGAGACAAACAGCTGGTCCGGAACCGTTCGATCCTTTTGGGATGATCGTTTCGGATTGGTTAGTGCAGGTCGAACGCGTGACATGAGATGTGCCTCGTTTGAGAGGCTTCCCATTCATCAGATGGCCGCCGCGCGAGCACCGCTAAGAATTGGCAAGTCTGGTCCAGTCGCTCGAAACTGGGTGTAATTAGTCGTCTTCCGCAATCTGGAAGACGATCCCATGTCGAACACCACATCCGCGACGAGCGGCTTCAGCCAACAATCCACGACCACCATTTCCCCTGCCGATCGGCAACCAGATCGGCACGCATCGCAGGCCGGTCGCGTACCAGACTTGGTAGCGTTTATCCTGCCAGACGGTCCGTCTGGCCCCGCCGGCTGGCGGGTATTCTGCCGGGCCGACGGCCCGGCACCCCCCGGAGGGCGAACGGAGTTAAGCGGAGCGGTTTTCGGCACGAAAATAACTCCCAGTGAGTTCCTTGGCGCAAACGCCAAGGAACTCACTGGGTTCGCCCGCGGGATCCGCGGGGGACGTTCCAGAGCCCGGGCGCATGTCCGGGCAGGGTATCCGTTAGCGTCGGTTGGAGGTGCCGAATGAGCGCCCCCGACTTAATCGAGTATGCATACGCGCGCTGCGATCGTCTAAAGACCCTCGCGCAACTCCGAAAGGCGCAGAAGCATGCTGATCGGGTTGCAGATGCGCGTTGCGTCGTGCGCCCGGGCACCAACCCAAGCGACGACCAAGTGCGCTGGACCCTTGGTCAGGGTGACGGGGCGTTTGACCTGATCGAGGGCTGGCGCCGCGCTAAGGGCTCAGCGCGCGAAAGAGCCAAAGCGCCGATCTGCTTGCACCTCATCATCGGCGTCTCTCCGTCATGGGTCGCGCGCGCAGGGAATTTGCACGACCGCAGCAATCCAGCTAACGCGGCGCTGTTCGCAGCGGCGCGTGACTTCGCCACGCGAGAAATCGGAACCGTAGCCGCCGCCCGGCTCGATCTCGATGAAGAAGGCGGCGGCGTGGTGGATGTGTTCGTCGTGCCCGTATTTGAAAGGCAGAGACGCATACGCAAGGACCGTACCCGTTCGCCTGACAGCGTCCTTGAAATCTCAGCAAACAAGGCCTTCGAGAAGCTCTGCGAAGTGACCGGCGAGAAGGGCGACTACGCGGCGTTGCAGACTGCATGGGCTGACCATGCCCAAAGGCACCTCGATCGCAGGCTGAAGCGAGGGGAACGCAAGACAAAGACCAAGCGCCATCACCTCGAAACTCCCGAGTTCAAGGAACTGATGCGCAAGACCACCAAGCTGAAAGAGGAAGCTGAAGCCGCTCAGGCCGTTCTCGACCAGCTCCCAGCTGAAAGGCGGGAGCTGGAAGACGTGCGCCGATCGCTCGATCGGCGGGAGGCGTGGTTAGTGCAGTACGAGGAGCAATACCGAAGCGAAATCGACCGCGAGGTGAAGACGCTTGCAGCAGCTTGGACGCGGGTTGCAGATGGGGAGGAGCTCACCGACGCCGATCGGGCGTCGCTAGCCGCTCCTATGGCGATTAAGGCCAGCGCTGCGCTGGAGGCTGCAATTGCCGCAGTCGAAGCTGAAAAAGCGGCACAGGCAACGCGCACTGAAGAGATCATTCGCGAGGAGGAACGCGTGGCAGGGCTGCGCCACGCAGTCGAGGCTCGTCAACACGAGCTCGATGAGCGGGAGGAAAAGGTTGGAAACGACGAGCAGGCGATCCGGACGCGCGATGCCGGATCTCGCACGCGCGCCGCCGAACTCGAGAAAAAAGAGTCCCGGCTCGGCATCGCGGAGCAAGAGGCGCAAGCCGCGAGCGAGCATGCGGCATATCTCATGGAAGAAGCCAGAAGCTTGAAGGGCCGCATCATGGGAGCCCTTGAAGCCGTGATCCGGCGCTGGCGCGGCGGATCAGAGCCGGGTGATGACGAGATTTTGAAGCACAAGGACGTGGCGAGTTTGGCAGAAGCCGCACACTTGACCCTGGAGGAGATCGACAGCAAGCGACGTGGTCTGGAATCCATGAGGCAGACGGTCGCGACCGAAATCGAGCGGATGCACAAGCTTGAAAGCCAGCAAGCTGACGAGGCGTCGCGCCTGAATGATCTGAAGACCGATCTGGATAATAAGGACAAAGAAATCACTCAAAAGGCATCCGAACTTGAGGCCAGAGACGTCAAGCTCACCAAGCGGGAAAAAGCCCACACGGATGCCGTTGCAAAGCACGATGAGCGCGTTGCGGCCGATATCAACCGCATCGGACGCTTTGTACTGGCGTTGCGGCAGCGCCTGATCGGCGCTCCCTTGGCTGAGGATCAGGCGATCCTCGATGACCCTATGTTTGACGGCATTCGCGTGCAGGTCGATGAAACGCGAAAGGCGCTTGACGCCGAAATTACTGCGAAGCGCGAAACCCGCGACAAGTTGGCCAACGAAAGCACGGTGCTTGGGCGTCAATCGGCCAAGATCAAAGCCGTTGGCCCTGCCTTGGCGGCGTGGCTCGCGGGCGAGCGAAGTGATGAGCTACAGGCCAAGCTGGGCCAACCGGAAGCCAAGCCCTTCGTCGATGCCTTTGACGGGCTGCTGGCCGCATTGGCCAAGCGACGGGAGATTGTTGACGAGAAGGAACAGGAACTGGAGGCAAAAATGAAGGAAACGAGAAAAGAGGAAGCAAAGGCGGCCAGGCGGCTGGTCGACACAGAAAAGCGCGCCTCAGATCTTGCAGAACTCATTGAAGCCAATGCAGCCGAGGCCACGCGCATCGGAAACGCACTCCAACGATATGGCAAGGCCATCGACGAATTGGCCGAGTATCACAATCGCGCTTCGCTTTTGCCGCGCATTGAAGAAGCGGTCGCAGATGCCAGCAGCGCGGCAACGAAAGCGCAGCAGCTGCGCAAGCCTCCTGTCAAGGGTGGCTTTGAGCGTGACTGACCTGCCACTGAGTTGTCATCCAGCGGCGATTAGAGCCTCGGCGGGTTTTACGCCTTGTGG
>NZ_JARJNS010000021.1 GCF_030143245.1 Rhabdaerophilum sp. SD176
TGACCTGCCACTGAGTTGTCATCCAGCGGCGATTAGAGCCTCGGCGGGTTTTACGCCTTGTGGCGCGGGTGGAGCAACGGGCGATCGGCGGAGTTGGTCGGTGTTGCGCAGCCGATCGCCCGTTGCGGTGAAGTTAGCGGCATAGGCCGCAGGCGTGAGGTATCCGAGCGCCGAGTGCGGGCGCGCGGTGTTGAAGTCCGCGACCCAGGCCGCGATCTTGGCTCGGGCGTCGTCGAGATCGAAGAACAGCGTTTCATTGAGCAGTTCGTCGCGCATGCGACCGTTGAAGCTCTCCACGAAGCCGTTCTGCATGGGCTTGCCTGGCGCGATGAAGTGCCAGTCGACGCCGTTGTCTTTGCACCAGGCGAGCATGGCGTTGCAGGTGTACTCGGTGCCGTGGTCGGAGACGATCATGCCCGGCTTGCCATGCCGCTCGATGATCGCCGTCAGCTCGCGCGCCACGCGCCGGCCAGAGATCGAGGTGTCTGGGATCGCGCCCAGGCACTGCTTGGTCACGTCATCGACGATGTTGAGGATGCGGAAGCGCCGCCCATTGGCGAACTGGTCGTGGACGAAGTCCGTTGACCAGCGCGCGTTCGGCGTCGCCTCGATCAGGATCGGCGCCCGTGCGCCCACAGCCTTGCGTCGGGCGCGGCGCTTGCGCACGGACAGGCCCTCTTCGCGATAGAGCCGGTGGATGCGGTTGACGCCGGAGGGCTCGCCCTCGCGCCTGAGCAGGATGAACAGCCGCCGGTAGCCGAAGCGGCGGCGTTCGTTCGCTAGTTCGCGCAGCCGGGCGCGCAGCTCCGTGTCCGGAGGTCGGCAGGATTGGTAGCGCACCATCTTCCGGTCCGCTCCGACGATGCTGCAGGCCCGACGTTCCGACAGGCCCATCACGGCCCGCAGATGCGCGACGGCTTCGCGCTGCACGGCGGGCCCTACCATTTTTTTGATAGAAGCTCCCGCATCGCGGCCACATCCAGCATCTGCTCGGCCAGCAGCTTCTTCAGCTTCGCGTTCTCGTCCTCAAGCGCCTTCAACCGCTTGGCCTCAGAGACATCCATACCGCCATACTTGGCCTTCCAATTGTAAAAGGTCGCCTCCGAGATCCCGTGCTTGCGGGCGAGGTCGGCGGTCCTCGCGCCGGCCTCGTGCTCCTTCAAGACCGCAATGATCTGCTCTTCCGTGAATCTTGCTCGCTTCATCAGTCCGTCCTCAGCAGGGCCGGACTCTAACTCCATGTGGAGGAAAATCTCAGTGGCAGGTCA
>NZ_JARJNS010000022.1 GCF_030143245.1 Rhabdaerophilum sp. SD176
CGAGATCGAGGAGTTGGCCGAGGCAGACGGCATCGAGGACGGGGCCTGGATGAAGCCGCCGGCACCGAAGCGCATGCCGTTCGGCGAGGTCGCCGCGAAGCCGGTCGGCGATGCCGAGCCGTTGGCAAACTTCGACGAATGGTAAGTGCTGTCATAGCTCGAGTTGATGCCGACGAGGTCATCGACAACCTGGGCGGACGAGCGGCCATCGATCGAGAAGCCGGTCGAGCGGTCGGAGGATTCAAGAACAAGGCGCGAGCCCGTGCCGTTCGGCTCGAAGCGGATCTGGACGCCGATATTCGAGGCGTTCAGCGCCTGGGCGACCTGGCCCCAGGTGACGTTGGCGGAAGAACCCGTACCGGCGGTCGAGTTGCCGAAGGTGTAGGTGAAATTGTCGCCGCTGTCGGAGGTGATCGAGAGGCGCATGCCGTTCGAATAGCCCACGACATAGGTGTTGGCGTTGATGTTCGCCGTCGGGTTGGCCGAGATCGTCGTCGTCGAGCCGGCCGCGAGGGCCTGGGTCGCCATGTCGTTCATCTGCTGGAGCAGCGAGCGGACCTGCTTGAGGGCGATATCGGTGGATTCGAGGGTCTTGAGGGCGGTCGAGATGTTGTTGTTCACCGCATTGATGTTGCGGGAGCGCGACAGCATGGTCTGGGACATGTTGTAGCGGGTGGCATCGTCGGCAGCGCCGAAGATCTTCTTGCCGGTCGCGACCCGCTTCTGCGAGATCGAGAAAAGTTCATTCGTCGTCCGGAGGATCGACACGTTCGCGGCCGTGGCCGCATTGAAAACAACGCTCATCGTGTTGCACCTTCTGTTGCAATGGGCGGCCATCCTGGCCGAATAGTACCGGGAGCGGGTTGTCTCCGCTCATCAGCACTGCAACGTTGCCGGAACAGATCTAAGCCAAAATTAATGACGCAGAAGTAAGTATATCGATCTTGAATTCTAGTTAATGTAGAATTTTTTGGTAACGTTAACAGAATGTTTTAGAGTCTCTATTGCTGAGTGCTCAAAGAAAAAGAGCGGCAGGTTTCCCTGCCGCCCTCGATTGTTTGCTGGTTGACGAGGTCAGGCGAGCAGCTGCAGCAGCGACTGGGCATTCGCCGAGCCGGCCGAGAAGGCCTGGACAGCGAACTGCTGCTGGGTC
>NZ_JARJNS010000023.1 GCF_030143245.1 Rhabdaerophilum sp. SD176
TTCAGGCAGCGCGGACCGTCTGGAGGAAGCGCTGGACCTCGGAGCGCATGGTCTCGGCCTGCCGCGCGAGATCGGCTGCAGAGCCCAGCACCTGCTGAGCTGCGCCCTCGGTGTGCCCGGCCGTTGCGGAAACCGCCGCGATCGACCGCGAGACGTCCTCGGTCCCGTTCACCGCCTGCTGGACATTGCTCGCGATTTCCCGCGTGGCGCGTTCCTGTTCGCCCACCGACCCGGCGATTTCCGCCGTGGCGCGGTCGATCAGCGCGATGGCCCCGTCGATCTCCTTGATGGCGATGACGGTATCGCTCGTCGCCTGCTGGATCTGGTTGACCATTTCCGAGATCTCGCTCGTCGCCTTCGCCGTCTGGTTCGCCAGGGCCTTGACCTCGCTCGCCACCACGGCGAAGCCCTTCCCGGCATCGCCCGCACGCGCCGCCTCGATTGTCGCGTTGAGTGCGAGCAGGTTGGTCTGTTCGGCAAGGCCATTGATCAGGCTGATCACCGAACCGATCCGCGAGGCCGCCGAGGCCAGAGCCTGCGCGCTCTCGTCGGTCGTCCGGACGCTGGCCACCGC
>NZ_JARJNS010000024.1 GCF_030143245.1 Rhabdaerophilum sp. SD176
GACCCAGCAGCAGTTCGCTGTCCAGGCCTTCTCGGCCGGCTCGGCGAATGCCCAGTCGCTGCTCCGCCTGCTCGGCTAAGCGGCCTTCAGGACCACAACGAAACAGGGGCGGCAGGGAAACCTGCCGCCCTTTTTCTTGAGCGCTCAGCGGCAATAATTCAATAAATGATCATTATAGTTAAGCATAAATTTCAAGTTTACCCTGCTTAGGCATCATTATACTTGAATCTATGCCATTCACTCTCACTTAGATGTGTTCTGGCAACGTTGCAGTGCTGACAAGAGGAGACAACCCGCCCCCCGACGCTATTCGCCAGGATGGCCGGCCATTGCAACAGAAGGTGCAACACGATGAGCGTTGTGTTCAACGCTGCCACGGCCGCGAATGTGTCGATCCTCCGGACGACGAATGAACTTTTCTTGATCTCGCAGAAGCGGGTCGCGACCGGCAAGAATATCTTCGGTGCTGCCGATGATGCCACCCGCTACAACATGTCCCAGACGATGCTGTCGCGCTCCCGCAACATCAATGCGGTGAACAACAACATCTCGAC
>NZ_JARJNS010000025.1 GCF_030143245.1 Rhabdaerophilum sp. SD176
GCCGATCACCGGCTCGCTCGACAATTCCGAGCGTCTCCGCCTCGGCCAGCAATACGAAGCCTACAAGCTGGAAATCACCTCGGTCATCACCAACAACGTGGTCCAGAACGGCCGCAACCTGCTGGCTGGCCAGGGGATGAACATCATCCTCAACGAGTTCGCCTCGAACCCGATCGCGATCTCGGGCGTGACGATGACCACGGGCAGCCTCGGCCTGACCGGTGTCGGCACCGGCTGGACCACGGATACCCTGGTCCAGACCTCGCTCGGCCAGGTCCAGTCGGCCATGGCGCAGGTGGATGATGTGGCCGGCCAGTTCGGCAACTACTCGACCTTCGTCAAGGAGCGCTACGACATCAACGTCGAGTTCGCCACGAACATGAAGACGCTGGGCGACGATCTCGTGGCCGCCGATGTGGCCGAGGAATCGGCCAAGCTGACGGCCCTGCAGACCCAGCAGCAGTTCGCTGTCCAGGCCTTCTCGGCCGGCTCGGCGAATGCCCAGTCGCTGCT
>NZ_JARJNS010000002.1 GCF_030143245.1 Rhabdaerophilum sp. SD176
CTGATCACATGCCCGACCGTGCCCAAGATTCTGCTTGCATCCAAGGGGGCGTCCACACACGTCTGAAAAATCGCAATAAATCAACGATTTTGCGTCTGTGAACATCCAGCGGCGTTCGTTTTCGCGCGCTTGAAGCCAACAGAATGCTGCTCTCTTTGCTGGTCTTCTTTACGAACCAACCGGCAGGAGGCCAGCAGTTGCCGCCGACGGCACTCAGTTGACGAGAAGCCAGATCATCGTCGCGCCGAGCAGCAGGTTCGTCACCTGGTGGAGAAACTGGTCGAAGCCAAAGAGCCACCAATAGGCAGGAGCCTCCGGCTCGAGGCGGAAGTGCCGGCCGACCAGCGCCTTCGCCCGGTCAATCGCGGCATGGATGATGAAATCCGCCAGGCCCAGCCACCAGCCCTCCGGAACGAAGGCAAGCGCGATCAGGGCCGTGCCAAGGCCATGCAGGCCGGCATGGCAGGCCAGAGGCAGGCCCCAGCCCGCCGGGGCCTCCTTGCCCGATGCCATCCAGCGGTTCTGCAGGACGAAATCGGCCAGGAAATGCTTCAACGTGAGGGCGGCGAGCAGCCAGAAGACAAGGGGGGTCAGGAGTGGCATCCGGCAGTGCTCACGGTCGAGGGGTCACGTGCGGGAGAGAGCATCGCGCTTGATCAGCAGCGAGGCAAGCACCACCACGGTGGCAACAAGGGCGATGATCAGGGTCGAGGCGGCGTTGATCTCGGGCGTGACGCCCAGCCGGACCGAGGAATAGATCCGCATCGGCAGCGTTGTCGAGCCCGGCCCAGAGGTAAAGGAGGCGAGGACGAGATCATCAAGCGAGAGCGTGAAGGCCAGCAGCCAACCTGCCAGAATGGCCGGTGCGATCATCGGCAGGGTGATGGCGAGGAACACGCGGAGGGGCGTCGCGCCGAGATCCTGCGCGGCTTCCTCAAGGCTGCGGTCGAGCATGACGAGCCGGGCCTGGATGACGATGGTGGCGAAGCAGGCGGTGAGCGTGACATGGGCGATGGTCACGGTCCAGAAGCCACGCTCTGCATCCAGCCCGACGAAAAGCAGGAGAAGGGCCAGGCCGGTGATCACCTCCGGCATGACAAGGGGGGCCGCGATCATGCCGGCAAAGAGCGTGCGGCCGGCAAAGCGCCCGAACCGGGCAAGGGCGAGGGCGGAAAGCAGGCCGAGGATGGTCGCCAGGCTGGCCGAGACGAGCGCTACTTTCAGCGAGAGCCAGGCCGCATCAAGCAGGGCCTGGTTCTGCAGCAGGGCGGCATACCAGCGGGTGGAGAACCCGCCCCAGACCGTCACCAGCCGCGAGGCGTTGAAGGAATAGAGCACCAGCACGAGGATCGGCAGATAGAGGAAGGCGATGCCGAAGACGAGGGCGAGGAGATGCGGGGCGCGGAGGCGGTTCATGGCGCCTCCTTCCGTGCGAAATGCTGGTACGCGAAGAGCGGTACGGCGAGGATCAGCAGGAGCAGGATCGCGACGGCCGAGGCGAGGGGCCAGTCGCGGTTCGAGAAGAATTCCGTCCAGAGGACCTTGCCGATCATCAGCGTTTCCGGGCCGCCGAGCAGGTCGGGGATCACGAATTCCCCGATCGCCGGGATGAAGACGAGGAAACATCCGGCATAGATGCCGGGCCGGGCAAGCGGGATGACGATCGAAATGAAGCGCCGGAACGGCGTGGCGCCGAGATCGGCCGCCGCTTCCAGCAGGCTTCGGTCCAGCCGTTCGAGGCTGGTATAGATCGGCAGGACCATGAAGGGCAGGTAGGAATAGACCATCCCGATCAGCACCGCCGTCTCGGTATTCATCAGCCCCAGCGGCTCGTCGATTATGCCGAGGCCCCGGAGCAGGGCGTCGAGTACGCCTTCCGGCCGCAGGATCGCCATCCACGCATAGACGCGGATCAGGAAGGAGGTCCAGAAGGGCAGGATGACGAGGATCAGCAGGGCCGGCTGCCAGCGCCGCGGTGCCGAGGCCATGGAATAAGCGAGAGGGAAGGCGATCAGCAGGGCAACCAGCGTGGCGGTGGCCGCGAGCCGCAGCGAGGAGAGATAGGCATCGAGATACAGAGTGTCGGCGATCAGTGTGGCGAAGCTTTCGAGATCAAGCGCTTGCAGGAAGCCCCAGACCTCGGCCCAGCCGGTCCAGTGCGGGGCATAGGGCGGCAGGGCGCGTGCCGTGTCCGACAGCGCGATCCGCAGGACAATCAGGAAGGGCAGCAGGAAGAAGGCCAGCAGCCAGGCATAGGGCAGTCCGACGACGAGCCAGCGCGGTGCCGGCCAGCCCCGTCCCGGGAGGGAGGTGCCGGTCTCCATCGGCCTAGCCGCGCAGCAGGATGCCGGCCTCGACATCCCAGGAGAGCCAGACCCGGTCTTCCCAGGCGATGGGGCGCTCGGCGCGCCGGGACCGGTTTGGCAGGGCAACCCTGACCAATTGCCCGGCCTCGCCGTCCAGCTTGACCTGGACCATGGTGAAATCGCCGAGATAGCCGATATCCCAGATCTCGCCCGTCATCTTGTTCGTCGGCTGGGCTGGCTCCTCGAGCGTGATGCTGATTTTCTCGGGCCGAATTGCAACACTGACTGTCTGTCCGATCGCGAGTGACGGGTCCGGATCATCCAGGATAATCGGCCCGTGCCGTCCGTCGAGCGAGATGATCTCGCCTTTGACTTCATCGACCACGCCTTCGAAAACGTTGATATCGCCAACGAATTCGGCCACGTAGCGATTGGCCGGCATCTCGTAGATCTCTTCCGGTGCGCCGACCTGGGCGATGCGGCCGCGCTCCATGACCGAGATCCGGTCTGCCATGGCCATCGCCTCGTCCTGGTCATGGGTGACCATCAGGAAGGTGAGGCCCAGTTCGGCCTGCAGGTCCATCAACTCGTATTGCGTCTCCTCGCGCAGTTTCTTGTCGAGCGCTCCGAGGGGCTCGTCGAGCAGCAGCACCTTCGGCTGTCGCGCCAGCGCCCGCGCGAGGGCGACGCGCTGCTTCTGCCCACCGGAAAGCTGGTCAGGCCGGCGGCCGGCGAAGCCCTCGAGCTTCACCAGCGCGAGCATTTCCGCTACGCGCGCGGCAATCGCCTCCCGTTTGAGGTTCCCCTGCCGGAGGCCGAAGGCGATATTGTCGAAGACGCTCATATGCGGGAAGAGCGCATAGGACTGGAACATCATGTTCGTCGGCCGGAGGTGGGGCGGAATGCCGGCAAGATCCTGCCCGTCCAGGAGGATACGCCCGGAATCCGGGGTCTCGAACCCCGCGAGCATGCGCATCAGCGTGGTCTTGCCGCAGCCGGACGGGCCGAGCAGGGCGTGGAATTCACCCGGATAGAGGCTGAGCGTGAGGTCGCTCACGGCCGCGATGTCGTCGAAGCGCTTGGTGACGCTTTCGAACCGCACCTGCGGGATTGCGGCCGGATCCGCCCAGGGCGCGAATGAGCGCCGGATGTTCCCAAGCGATTTTCGCGCCATGTCCGCCGCTCAGCGGCCGGTCTTCACACGGGTCCAGAGCCGGTTGACGGTCTTCTGCGTCTTCTCGTCATAGGGCGTGATGGTGTAGAGGCGCGAGAGGACAGCAGCCGGCGGGTAGATGCCAGGATCGTTCAGGATCTCGGCATCGAGATGCTTCTGTGCGGCGAGGTTTCCGGACGCATACTGGATGAAGTTCGAGTTCTTCGCGGCGATTTCCGGTCGGTTCACGAAGTCGATGAACTTGTAGGCGGCGTCCTTGTTGCCGGCATCATTGGGGATGACGAAGCTGTCGAACCACATCAGCGCGCCTTCCTTCGGAATGGCATAGGCCACCTCGACGCCATTCTTGGCTTCCTTGGCCCGCTTGCGGGCCTGGAGGATGTCGCCCGAATAGCCGACGGCGAGGCAGATATCGCCATTCGCCAGGGCATTGATGTATTCCGAGGAATGGAACTTGCGGATGCTCGGCTTGATCTTCGCGAGCAGGTCAGCGGCCTTGCGCAGGTCAGCTTCCTTCTTCGAATCCGGATCGAGGCCGAGATAGCGCAAGGCCGCCGGGAACATTTCCTCGGTTGCGTCGAGCACATGGACGCCGCAGGAGGCAAGCTTCTTGAGCTTTTCCGGATCGAAGACGATCGACCAGCTGTCAATCACCGCATCGGCGCCGAGGCGTTCCTTGATCTTCTTCGTGTTGTAGCCGATCGCGGTGGTGCCCCACATGTAGTTGACGGCATATTTGTTGCCAGCATCGTATTTGGCGAGGCGGTTCGTGATTTCCGGCCACATATGCTGGAGGTTCTGCAATTTCGACCGGTCCAGCTCAGTGTAAAGCTTCAGCGGAATGTGCCGGGGCAGGAACGAAGCTGTGACGACCACGAGGTCATAGCCGGTCTTGCCCGCCATGAGCTTGGTTTCCACCGCTTCCATCTGGTCGAAGGTGTCATAGACAACCTTGATCCCGGTTTCCTTGGTGAAGGCGTCAAGCACGGCCGGATCGACGTAATCGGACCAGTTGAAGATCTTCAGTTCCTGCTGGGCCCGGGCCGCGAGCGGGGCGGCGAGGGCGAGGGCGCAGACGAGCGAGGCGCGAAGCCAGGAACGGATCATCTCAGGGACTCCCGGAAGAAGGCAGGACTGCAAGAAACACCAGCGGGAACCTAGCAAACCCGAACCGGGATTCAAGGCCGGATCACCGCTACGGGAGGGGATCGGGTGCTGCACGCTTTTCCACGGGGCCGATTGGTGGCATGGAAGGACGCACCTGCTTCCGGGCAGTTCCCTTTTCGAGAATGCGTTCATGGCCAGCTCCCTCAAGCATCGCACCCTGTCCTCGGCCATCGTCGAGCAGTTGCGGCAATCCATCCTCGACGGCACCCATGAGGCCGGCACGCAGCTGCGGCAGGATTTCCTGGCCGAGCAATACGGGGTCAGCCGCATTCCCGTGCGCGAGGCGCTGTTCCAGCTGGAGGCCGAGGGGCTGGTGCGCATCATCCCGCACAAGGGGGCCGTGGTTTCCGGGCTGTCGCTGGAGGAGATCAATGATGTGTTCGATCTCCGGCTGATGCTCGAGCCGCGGTTGCTCGCGCAATCCGGGCCGCGTTTGGCCGCGAAGGATTTCGAGCGGGTAGACGAGGTGCATGCCGCCTTCTCGGCCGCGATCGCCGCGCGGGACACGAGCCAGTTCGGCGTGCTCAACGCGCGCTTCCATCTCGCGCTCTATGCCCGTGCCGAATTGCCGCGGACCGAGGGGATCGTGGCCGGGCTGCTGCAGGTGAGCGAGCGCTATACCCGGCTGCAACTGGCGACCCTGCCTGCCATGCGCCGCGCTGAATCCGACCACGCCCATCTGCGCACGCTCTGCCGGGAGGGTGCTTTCGCCGAGGCCTGCGATTTCCTGCGGGACCATATCGAGGCCGTGCGCGGCGATCTCGTGCGGATGGTGGCCGAGAAGCTCGGCATGGTCGGCGACAAGGCCGAGGCTGCCGGCCTGTAGCTGTTTCCCTGCCGGACAGGATCTGTCTGCTCCTTCATACAAGGTGTCCCAGGCGCTTGACTCCGTCCCGTTCCCTGTTCTTATATTAGAACATAACAGGAACAGAATCATGCCTGCCCCGATGGCCGATCCTTCGGCAGATCTCGCATTTCGACGCGTCCGGCTGGCCCGGGCGCTGCTTTCCGACCGGGCCATGCCGGCGGCTGGAGCTCGACATCCGGCCCGGGTTTCCTTCGGCCTGCCAGCGCTGGATGAAGCGCTGCAGGGTGGCCTCGCCCGCGGGGCCCTGCATGAATTCCATGCGATCGAAGGCGCGGATGCCGCGGCAGCGGGCGGCCTGATGCTCGCCCTTGCCCGTCGGGCGGCAGATGCGCGGCCGATCGTGCTGGTGCGGCAGGATTTTCTCGATGGGGAGACCGGCGCGCTGCATCCGGCGGGCCTGCCGGAACTCGGGCTTGATCCTTCCCGCCTCGTCCTCGTGCGGGCGCGCGATGTGGCCAGCTTGCTGCAGGCCGGCGTGGAAGCCGCGCGTTGTCCGGCTCTCGGGGCGGTACTGCTCGAATTCTGGGGCGATCATCGTGCCTTCGACCTGACAAGCAGCCGCCGGCTGGCCCTGGCTGCGCAGGAGGCGGCCCTGCCGATCCTGATGATGCGCGCGGCCGCCCCTGCCACGCCCAGCGCCGCAACAACACGCTGGCAGGTGCGCCCGGGTCTTTCCCGCGCGCTGGAGGCCCGGGCGCCGGGGCCGCCCTGTTTCCGCCTCCGGCTGCTGAAGCATCGCCAGGGGCTCGATCTTCGTGAATGGTGCGTGGAGTGGAACCGTGACCGAGCCGTCTTCGAATCCCGGCATGCCGGGGCTGCCGCCCAAAACCACCTGCATGACCGCCCGCAATCCGGCGGGGCAACGCTATCTCGCGCTGTTCCTGCCCTTCCTGCCGACCGAAATCCTGCGGGCGAGCGGGCGGATTCCGGCCTCCGCCGGGCCGGATAGCCCGCCGCTTGTCCTTGTCGAGATGCAGCGCGGTGCGATGCGGCTTGCCTCGGTGGATGCACGCGGCCTCGCCCTCGGTCTGCATCCGGGCATGACTCTCGCCGATGCACGGGCGCGCCTGCCCGGATTGCCCGTCTATCCGGCTGATCCGGCCCGCGATGTGGCGGCCCTCTCCGTCCTTGCCGCGGAGAGCGAGATGTTCACGCCGATGGTGGCGCTTGATCCGCCCCACGGGCTGATGCTGGATATTACGGGATGCGCGCATCTCTTCGGCGGGGAAGCCGGGCTGATGCGCCGGATCCGCCACCGGTTCCGCCAGCGCGGCCATGCGCCCGTCCTCGCGTTGGCGCCCACGCCGGATGCTGCCCGGGCGCTGGCGCGGTTCGGCGGTGCAGATTGCCTTTCCGCCGTGGCGGCGGAAACGCGGGCCCTGCCGGTAGCCGCGCTGGAGGCCGGAGAGGAGGTCCTGCTGGCGCTCAACCGGGCCGGGCTGAAGGATCTCGCCGCGCTCGAGGCCTGCCCGCCCGGTGTGCTGGCGGCCCGGTTCGGGGCGGGGCTTGTTACGAAGCTGCGGCGTGTGCTCGGGCAGGACAATGCCCGGATCACGCCGCTGCGACACCTGCCGGAATGTCTGGCCGAGCGACATTTTCCGGAGCCCCTGCTGGCATTCGACGCGGTTCTTGCCCTCGTCAGGCGGCTGGCCGGCGATCTCGTGCAGATGCTCGAGGCGCGAGGCGAGGGTGGCCGCCGGTTCGAGCTCAGCCTGTTCCGCAGTGACGGGCAGGTGCGCCGCCTTGTGGTGGAAACCGGGCATGCCTGCCGCGATCCAGAGGTGATCGAACGGCTCTTCGCCCTGAGGATCGAGACGCTGGCCGATCCGATCGATCCCGGATTCGGGTTCGATTCCGTCCGGCTGGCGGTGCTGGCCAGCGAGGCTTTCGGGCAGGTCCAGCCGGATTTCGACGGCCATCGCCTCGAGGATCTGGCGCTGGAGGACCTGATCGACCGGCTCAGCACCCGGTTCGGTGCCGCGCGTGTGCTGCGCGCCGAGGCCGAGGATACGCATGATCCGGTACGCGCGGCGCGGTTTGTCCCTGCGCAGCGGGGGGCTGTGACTTTGCTCTGGCCTGAGCCGGAGCCGGGGGAGGGGCCGCGCCGGCCGATCCGGCTGTTCGATCCGCCCCAGGCGATCGAGGCCCTGGCCGAGGTGCCGGATGGCCCGCCCTTGCGGTTCCGCTGGCGCCGGGTGCTGCATGAAGTCGCCCGTGCCGAGGGGCCGGAGCGAATCGCGCCGGAATGGTGGCGGGTCGAGGCGGGCACGCTCGCCCGCGATTACTACCGGATCGAGGATGCCGAGGGGCGGCGCTTCTGGGTGTTCCGGCAGGGATTTTACGGCCATTCCGGGCAGCCGCCGCGCTGGTTCCTGCACGGGCTTTTCGCATGAGGAGCGCAGCGGCCTATGCCGAACTCGCGGCGGCGACGAATTTCTCGTTCCTGCGCGGGGCTTCCCCGGCGGCGGAGCTGCTGATGCAGGCGCTGCGGCTCGGCCATTCGGGCCTGGGCGTCGCCGATCGCAACACCGTGGCCGGCGTGGTGCGCGCCCACGCCGCCCTGCGTGACCTGAAGGAGGCGGGCGCGCTTTCGCCGCTCAAGCTGCGGGATGGTTCCTCGCCGGGGGATTATGTGTTCCTGCCGCGTATAAACCCGGAGGACTCGCCGGAGGATCTTGTGGCGCGGGCTGCAACCTTCCGGCTGGTGGTGGGGGCGCGGCTGGTCTTTGCCGATGGCACGCCGGATCTCCTCGCCTATCCGGAAAACCGTGCCGGCTGGGGGCGGCTCTGCCGGCTGCTGACCCTCGGCAAGCGGCGCTCGGAGAAGGGCGAATGCCATCTCCTGCTCGCTGACCTGCTCGCCGATCCGCGTGATCTCCTGCTGGTTCTGATGCCACCGGCCCGAACGGAGCCTGCATCGGGCGCGCTCGAGGCCCTGGCTGCCGCTGCCCCGGGGGCGGTCTGGCTCGGGGCCAGCCAGCATCGCCGGGGCGATGACCG
The DNA here is from genome assembly GCF_030143245.1 of Rhabdaerophilum sp. SD176. Classification (GTDB taxonomy): domain Bacteria; phylum Pseudomonadota; class Alphaproteobacteria; order Rhizobiales; family Beijerinckiaceae; genus Rhabdaerophilum. The sequence goes on from NZ_JARJNS010000002.1 coordinate 8,516, forward strand.
CCGCCGGCTCGCCCGGCTGAAGGCCATGGCCGCCAAGGCCGGTGTGCCGCTCCTGGCCACCAATGACGTGCTCTATGCCACGCCGGCGGACCGCGACCTGCAGGATGTGATGAGCTGCATCCGTGAAGGCGTGACGATCGAGCGCGCGGGGCGGCGGCTGGAGGTCAATGCCGAGCGCCATCTCAAGGCGCCGCAGGAAATGGCGCGGCTTTTTGCTGATTGCCCGGAGGCGCTGACGGAAACGCAGGCTCTTCTCGCCCGGATCGACTTTTCGCTTGACCAGCTGACCTATGAATATCCGGACGAGCCGGTCCCTCCCGGCAAGGACGCGCAGGGCTGGCTGGAGGAACTGACCTGGCGGCATGCGGCGATCCGCTATCCCGAGGGGGTTCCGCCGAAGGTCGAGGCCCAGCTGCGGGCCGAACTCACGCTGATCGCCAAACTCGAATACGCCCGCTATTTCCTGACGATCCACGACATTGTCCGCGTAGCGCGGGACAAGGGCATTCTCTGCCAGGGGCGGGGCTCGGCGGCGAATTCCGCCGTCTGCTACGTTTTGGGCATCACGGCGGTCGATCCCAAGGAGCATAACCTCCTTTTCGCACGCTTCATTTCGGAGGAACGCCGCGAGCCGCCGGATATCGATGTCGATTTCGAGCATGAGCGGCGCGAGGAGGTTATTCAACATATCTATGAGCGCTATGGCCGCCATCGTGCCGGCATTGCCGCCACCGTCATCACCTACCGGCCGCGCAGTGCCATCCGCGAGGTGGGCAAGGCCCTCGGCCTGACGGAGGACGTGACCGCGCGGCTGGCCTCGACGCAATGGGGCAGCTGGGGCACGGATATCCGCCGCCAGCATATCCTCCAGGCCGGGCTCGACCCCGACAATCCGATGATCGATCGCGCTGTGCGGCTCGCGCTGCGCCTTCTGGGTTATCCGCGCCATCTCTCGCAGCATGTCGGCGGCTTCGTGCTGGCGCGGGACCGGCTCGACGAGCTGGTGCCGGTGGGCAATGCGGCGATGGAGGACCGGACCTTCATCGAATGGGACAAGGACGATATCGACGCCCTTGGGCTGATGAAGGTCGATGTTCTGGCGCTCGGCATGCTGACCTGCATCCGCAAGGCGCTGGACGAGCTCCGCACCCATGAGGGGATCGACTGGGGGTTGGCCGATATCCCGCAGGACGACGCCGCCACCTATGCCATGCTGACCCGGGGGGATTCGATCGGCGTCTTCCAGGTGGAAAGCCGGGCGCAGATCAACATGCTGCCGCGGCTGAAGCCGAAGGTCTTCTACGATCTCGTCATCCAGGTGGCGATTGTCCGGCCGGGGCCGATCCAGGGCAACATGGTCCATCCCTACCTGCGCCGTCGCTCGGGGCTGGAACAGGTAAGCTTTCCCTCGCCCGCCCCGGAACATGGCCCGGCAGACGAACTTCACCAGGTGCTCGGCAAGACCATGGGCGTGCCGCTCTTCCAGGAGCAGGCGATGCAACTCGCGATGGTGGCGGCGAAATTCTCCGATGTGGAAGCCAACCAGCTCCGCCGGGCCATGGCGACCTTCCGCAATGTCGGGACGATCCACCTTTTCGAGGCCAAGATGGTCGAGCGCATGGTGGCGCGCGGCTATGACCGGGCTTTCGCGCAGAATTGCTTCGAGCAGATCAAGGGGTTCGGCAGCTACGGCTTCCCGGAGAGCCATGCCGCTTCCTTCGCCAAGCTGGTCTACATTTCCTCCTGGCTGAAATGCCACCATCCCGCGATCTTTGCGGCGGCCTTGCTGAATTCCCAGCCGATGGGCTTCTATGCGCCGGCGCAGATCGTCCGCGATGCCCGCGAGCACGGGGTGGAGATCCGCCCGGTCGATATCAATCACAGCTTCTGGGACAATACGCTGGAACGCGATGCGCAGGGCGCCCTCGTGCTGCGGCTCGGCTTCCGGCAGGTCGACGGGTTGCAGGAAGCCGAGGCCGGCCGGCTCGTCGCGGCGCGCGGCATGGGCTACCCGACGATCGAGGATATTGCCCGACGCGTCCGGCTGCAGGCGCGCTCGCTGCGCCTGCTGGCGGATGCCGATGCGTTCGGTTCCCTCGGGCTGGATCGCCGTGCGGCCCTCTGGGCGATCCGCCGCCTGCCGGATGATGCGCCGCTGCCGCTCTTCCTTGCCGCCGATGCGCCGGAACTCGCGCCCGAGCCGGTAGTCACGCTGCCCGCAATGGCGCTCGGTGAGCAGGTTGCTGCGGATTACCAGACGATCCGGCTTTCGCTGAAGGCGCATCCAATGGCGATTCTCCGCCCCGTCCTGGCAGTCGAGCGGGTCCTGACATGCCGGGCGGCCAATGCCGCGCCGGATGCGCGGTTCGTCCGCAATGCCGGGCTGGTGCTGGTGCGGCAGCGGCCGGGCAAGGGCAATGCGATCTTCGTGACGATCGAGGACGAGACCGGTATCACCAATCTCGTGCTCTGGGCGCGACTTTTCGAGCAGTTCCGCCGCGAAGTGATGGCCGCGCGGCTTATGCAGGTCGAGGGGCGCATCCAGCGCAGTCCGGAAGGCGTGGTCCATTTGATGGCCAGCCGGATCATCGACCGTTCAGCCCTGCTGGACCAGCTCTCGACGATCCACCGGGCCGATATCGACGTGGCGCGGGCGGACGAGTTTCTTCGGCCGCAGGTGCCGCGCGGGCCTCATGCGCCACCGCGGGGCCGCCACCCGCGCGATGTGCGGGTCATCCCGAAATCACGGGATTTCCATTGACGGCCTCCGGCTGACCGGCCGGTCACGCAATCCGGAAATGGCGGATCGGCTTGCCGCGCGTCATTCCCTCGGCAGCCTTCAGGATGCCGCGGGCATCGATACCATAATGCCGGTAGAGATCGGCGATGGTGCCGGTCTGGCCGAAATGTTCGACGCCGAGCGCGCGGCAGCGATGGCCCTGGACGGAACCCAGCCAGCCAAGCGTGGCCGGATGGCCATCGACCACGGTGATCAGCGCGCAGTGCGGCGGCACGTTTTCCAGCAGGCGCTCGACATGGCTCTGGGCATGGACCAGCCCGTTCTCCCGCGCGCGCTGCGCGGCGGTCCAGCCAGCATTGAGCCGGTCGGCCGAGGTGATCGCAAGCAGGCCGACATCACGCCGGTCCTCGCCCATCAGGCCGACGGCCTCGATGGCCTCCGGTGCCAGTGTGCCGGTATAGGCGACGACGATCTGCGCATTCGGGCCCGGCCGCCGCATCCAGTAGCCGCCATCGACGATGTCGCGCTCGAGTTCTGGCGTCATCTCGCGCAGGGGCTGCTCCAGCGGGCGGGTCGACAGGCGCAGATAGACCGAACCGCCGGTGGCATCGCGCAGCCAGGTGCGGCTGTCGGGCTCGGCCTCGCCATCGCGCTGCATGTAGTCGAAGGCGAAGCGCATCATCACCGCGAGTTCGTCGACAAAGGCAGGCTCGAAGGCGCAGAGCCCGTCCTGCGCCATGCCCACCAGCGGCGTCGCGATGGATTGATGGGCGCCGCCTTCCGGCGCCAGCGTCACACCCGAGGGCGTCGCCACCAGGAGGAAGCGCGCATCCTGGTAGCAGGCATAGTTCAACTGGTCGGCCGCCCGAAGGATAAAAGGATCATAGACCGTGCCGATGGGGAGCAGGCGCTCGCCATTGATGGCATGGCTGAGCCCGAAGGCCGAAAGGGCGATGAAGAGGTTGGATTCGGCGATGCCGAGTTCGAGATGCTGGCCGCGCGGCGAGAATTCCCACGTATAGGTGGAGGGGATCCGCTCGGCCTTGAACGTGTCGGCCATGCTCTCGCGGGCAAAGAGCCCGCGCCGGTTCACCCATGGCCCGAGATTCGTCGAGACGGTCACATCCGGCGCCGTCGTCACGATCCGGCTGGCAAGCGGGCTGTCCTCGCGGGCAATCTCGTTGAGGATCTGGCCGAAGCCCATCTGGGTCGAGACCGGCTTGCCTCCGGCAGCCGGCGCCGGCAGGCGGGCCGGAACGGGAATGGCCGGCGATTCGCGGCGGCGGGTGCCTTTCGAGAAGAACGGTGCCCGGTTCACGAAATCCTGCAGCGTCTCGGCGGGCAGGCGGGCCCCTTCCCACTTGTCCCATTCATGGCCGGGGCGGATGCCGGCGGCCTTGCGGAAACCCTCCATCTGGGCCTCCGTCATCAGGCCGGCATGGTTATCCTTGTGGCCAGCCAGGGGCAGGCCAAAGCCCTTGATCGTGTAGCAGATGAAGAGCGTCGGCCGGTCATGCCGAGAGGCCTTTTCAAAGGCCTCCAGCAGCGAGGGCATGTCATGCCCGCCGAGATTGCCCATCAGCGAGGCGAGTTCCGCGTCGGAGCGGCGCTCGATCAGCCGGGTCACGGGGCCCTGATCGCCGATCTCGTCATTGAGGCGCTTCCGCCATGCAGCTCCACCCTGGAAAGTGAGCGCGGAATAGAGCTGGTTCGGGCAGGTATTGATCCAGTTCCGCAGCACTTCGCCACCGGGTTCCGCGAAGGCGGCTTCCTGCAGCTTGCCATGTTTCACGATGACCACGTCCCAGCCGAAGCTCTCGAACATCCGCTCGAACTTCTCCCAGAGGCCCTCGCGGACCACGGCATCAAGGCTCTGGCGGTTGTAGTCGACCACCCACCACGTGTTCCTCAGGCCGTGCTTCCAGCCCTCGATCAGCGCCTCGTAGATGTTGCCCTCGTCCATCTCGGCATCGCCGACCAGCGCGACCATGCGGCCTTCCGGGCTGTCCTTCATCCAGCCATGGGCCTTCACGTAATCCTGCACGAGGCTGGAAAAGAGTGTCTGAGCCACACCGAGGCCCACCGAGCCGGTGGAGAAATCGACATCGTCAATGTCTTTCGTCCGCGAGGGATAGCTCTGCGCGCCCTTGTAGCCGCGGAAATTCTCCAGCTTCGCCCGGGTCTGGTTGCCGGCGAGGTACTGGATCGCGTGGAAGATCGGCGAGGCATGGGGTTTCACCGCCACGCGGTCTTCCGGGCGCAAGGCTGAAAGATAGAGCGCCGTCATGATCGTCGCCATCGAGGCCGAGGAGGCCTGATGGCCGCCGACCTTCACTTCCCCGGAAGCCCGCAGGTGGTTGGCGTTGTGGATGGTCCAGGAGGCCAGCCAGAGCACCCGCCGTTCGATATCGGCCAGGCAGTCCAGCGGATTGGCGGGGGGCAGGCTCATGGAACACTCCGGAAAAGGATGATCAAAAGGGATTTCGGCAGATCATGCGCAACTTGGCGGGGCTTGCAACCCCGCCCGTGGCTCAACCGACCTGCTTCTGCCGGACCAGCGGGATCGCGGACTGGTAGGTTTCCTCGCCGCCGCGGATCCGCTGGAGCAGCGCGCCGTTCTCGATGCCGGCGACCTTGCGCTCCAGATCGCGCAGTTCCGCCGTCTTCGCCTGAAGGTCGTTGCGCAGCTGGCTGCTGCGCTGGGTCTCCGCAGCCAAGGCCTCGCGGGCCCGCTCCGCAAGAACACGTGCCTCGTCGAGCGCAATGCGCCGGTTCTCCGCCAGCTCTGTTGCGGCCTCCTGCTGGGCAATCTGGGCCGTGACCTGCCGCTCGAGCCCGTCAATGGCTGCGCGGTCATGGTCGCGCTCGGATTCCAGATCGGCGATGCGGAGGTCGCGGGTCTGGATCTCGACGCGCAGTGACCCGATCTCCGCTTCCAGCGCCAGGATCCGGCGCCTCTCGGTCTCGATCTCCTCGGAAAGCCGGGCCTGGGCCTGGATCCGTTCGCCGGTTTCGGCACGGGCCGCCGCCACGGAGGCCTGCGCCTTCTGGAGCTGCATGCCAAGCCGGGCAATCTCGACCGCGCTCTCGGCGCGTGTCCGATCACGGAAGGCGGCAATCTCGTTGACCGACATCGGCAGGTTGCGCTCGAGCCGATCGCGCGTCAGGCGGGTCGCGCGGCGCCAGAAGGCGGGAAGCATGATCAGCCAGATCACGCCCGCCATTGCCATGCCAAGGATGAAGACGAGCACCAGCTCGATCATGGCCAACCCGTACCTTTCCGCTAACCCGTTGGCATGAAAATGCCTTCAGGTCAAAGGAGCGGCCGTCAACTCGGCGTGAGGCCGGATTCAGAACGGGTTCCAGGTCGACTGGCTGGTGAACTTGAGATACCCGACATTGATCCCGAGCCGGGCACCGACGCCGGACCGGATCGGAACGATCACGATGTTGTTGGCCGTGACGGCCGTCATCCCGAAGCCGCCGATGAAATAGGCCGAGCCGTCGACGCCGGCGAAGCGCTGGTAGAGCGCATCGACCCGCGGCAGGCGGTAGACGAGCATCATGGTCCGGTTGCCGTCGCCGCCGAAATCCCAGCCGATGGAGGGGCCCTGCCAGAAGACCTTCCGGTCTCCGGCATTGCGGGTATAGAGCACGCCCTCGCCGTAACGCAGGCCGCCGATGAAGGCGCCGCCCGCTTCCTGGCCGAGGATGTAGCCGTTCGGCTCGCCCCAGCGGCGCGTGGCCTCCTCGATGGTCAGCGCCAGCCCGCGCGAGACCGAGCCGAAGAACTGGTGCCCCGAGGAGATCAGCTCCTGCGACCGGAATGTGTTGCTGCGCCCGGACCGGGTTTCCTGTGCAACGGCTCGGAAAGAAAGTTGAGTTATGAACAGCGAGGTCAGGAGCAGCAGAAGGGCGGTCCGGGCCTTCCAGCCGAACCGGGCAAACCCGGCCAGCGTGTCGCGGGGACGGGTCTTCCGGAAGAAGCGATCGGTCATGGAAACCTCGATGGATTGAACAGCCGGTGCCGCAAAATCAGGTGGAAATGGTAAGCGATTCGTTATGAACAAAAGGTTCAGCGGACAAAAAGGCGTTCTCATGGCGGCAGATCGGCGCAGCCAAGAATGCAGCGCCGTGACCGCTTCTGCCACCCGCCGCGTCGTCCTGCTCGGGCTTGCGCTGGCCTTGCCGGCCACGTCCGCGCTGGGCCAGGCGATCGGTCTTTCCGACGAGATCATCGCCGATCCGAATTCCGGCGCCGCCCTGTTCGGCTTCGATCCGGTCGCCTATTTCCTCGAAGAGCGCGCGGTTCCTGGCCGGTCCCAGCTGCAGACTGTCCATGCCGGGCGCGTGTGGCATTTCATCTCGCCGGCCAACCAGGCGGCCTTCGAGGCCGATCCCCGGCCCTACATACCGGCATTCGGCGGCCATGATCCGCTCGGTATCGCGGCGGGTTTCGCCGTTGCGGGCAATCCGCAGACCTTCGTCATCGCGGAGAATCGGCTATTCCTGTTCCGTGACGGCAATTCCCGCGCCATTTTCCTGCGTGATCCGGCCCGGCTCGACCTTGCCGAGCGCAACTGGCCGCTGGTGCGGCGCGACATGGTTCCCTGAATTCCGGAAATGCCTTCAGGCCGGGAGCCGCCGGTAGGCCACGAAATCGGGATTGGCCCAACCCAGCTGGCTCCGGCCATAGGCGAGCGCCTGCCCGTCCAGGCCTCGCACGCCGCCGCCCAGGCAACGCAGGAGCGCATCGCCGGCCGCGACATCCCATTGCATTGTCCGCCCGATGCGCGGGTAAAGATCGGCCTCGCCCTCGGCGAGGCGAACGAACTTCAAGGCCGAGTTTTCCGACCGGATTTCAGCAATGTCCATCCGGCCACAGAGGAGCCGGCTGGCCTCGCCGGCATGTTCGGCCGAGACGATGGCGATGACACCGCCCGATCGTTGGCCCGGATCAGGCACCAGCATTTCCGCATCATGGGACGGGTCGCCGCGAAAGGCATGGATGCCGGACCACCAGGTGCCTTCGCCCACGGGCTGATGGATCGCGCCGGCGACAGGGATGCCCCGCTCGATCAGGGCAATCAGGACGCAGAAATCCGGCCGTCCGGCCAGGAAGGCGCGGGTGCCGTCGAGCGGGTCGACGAGGAAGAAGGTCGACGAGTCGGGTGGAACGTCGACCTCGCCTTCCTCGCTGATCACGGGCCATTGCGGGAAGCATTCGCGCAGGGCAGCCACGATCACCTGTTCCGATGCAATATCCGCGGCACTGACAGGCGAACCGTCCGGCTTGAGGCTGCGCGCGCAATCAGGACTTCGATAGCACAGCAGTGATTCGCCGCCCATCCTTGCGATGCGCGCCATCTCGCGGCCGATCCGATCACGGTCATGGGGAGAAATTGGCATCCGACCCGGCCCCATCCCTGGGCTCAAAGCGGCTTTTTCGTGGGCGAGGACCCCGCCGGGGTTGGCGAGAGTCACGACGAGATGTATCACCGCAGCCGGAACATGACAACGTGACGACATCGTCACGGCGACGGGGGGTCCTGATGTCGGAAGAGCTCAAGCGGATCGATCTGGGTGCACTCGATCTGGCCGCCCTGCTGTGCAGCCGGGTCTGCCATGATGCAGTCGGCCCTGTCGGGGCCATCGTCAACGGGCTCGAACTGCTCGACGAGGATGACAGCCCGGAAACCGAGGCCCTCGCACTCGAGCTGATCCGCAAGAGCGCGCGGCAGGCCTCGGCGCGGCTGCAATTTGCCCGGATTGCTTTCGGCGCGGCCGGATCCGCCGGTTCGGCCGTCGATCTCGGCTACGCCCAGCAATTGACCAGCCAGTTCATGCAGGACGAGAAAGTGGCGCTGAACTGGAACACGCCCCGGCTTTTCGTCGAGAAGAACCGTGTGAAACTGCTGATGAACCTCGTTGTGATCGCGCTGGCCTCCGTGCCGCTGGGCGGGACTATCGACGTCACGATGGAGGGCGATGCCGAAGCGCCCGAGTTTCTCGTGCTGGCGAAGGGGCCCAAGCCGCGCCTCGGACCGCATGTTCTCGACCTGCTGGACGGGAAGAGCGAGAGCGGGCAGGTCGATGCCCATGGCTTCCAGGTGTTCTATACCGGCGAGATCGCCCGCGCCTCCACCATGAGCGTTTCCATCACGCTCGACGATCAGGCGGTCCGGATCGTCGCCAAACCGGCGAATGTCTAAGGAAATTTGCCTGATCTCTCGTCCGGGCGGTTTGTAACAACTAATCATAAACCCTTCTGGCGGTAAGTTTGTCCTGATTGAGGGCGCCCGGGTGGCGCATAACAAGTCAGGTCAAGCGGCATGGACGATCTCCTCAAAGACTTCGTGGTTGAAACCTCCGAGCATCTCGACATCGTCGATGCCGAGCTGGTGCGCTTCGAGCGGGATCCCAACAACTCCGCCACGCTGGCGCTGATCTTCCGGCTGGTCCACACGATCAAGGGTACCTGCGGCTTCCTGGGTCTACCGCGTCTCGAACATCTGGCCCATGCCGGCGAGGACGTGATTTCCGGCTTCCGTGACGGCAAGCCCGTGACTGCTCCGGCGGTAACGATGATCCTGAAGACGATCGACCGGATCAAGGGAATCATCGCCGAACTCGAGCGCAGCGGTTCCGAGCCCGAAGGCGATGACGAGGATCTTGTCCAGGCCCTGCGTGCACTGGCCAACGAGCCCGCCGGCGCGCCGGCCATCGCCGCTGCTTCGCCGCCGGCAGCAACAATCGAATCAAAGGGCAACCTGTCCTTCCAGATTCTCGAACGCTCGCTCCGCGAGGACGAGGTGACGCTCGACGAGCTGGAGCGCGCCTTCCGCGATGCGCCTGGCCCGGAAATGCCGCCCTTCGCCGAGCCTGCGCCGGTCGCGCCGCCTCCGCCGCCCGCTCCGGTTGCCGAGGCCCCGAAGGAAGCACCGCGCAAGGAAAAGAAGGCCGCGCCGAAGGTCGAGGCCAAGGCCGAGCCGGAGGTGTCCGAGACCCAGGCCAGCAACGAGAATTCCGTGTCCAAGCAATCTGTCCGGGTTGCGGTGGGAACGCTCGATCGCCTGATGACGATGGTTTCCGAACTGGTGCTGACCCGCAACCAGTTGCTGGAGATCGCGCGCCAGCGTGACGATGCCGATTTCAAGAGCCCGTTGCAGCGGCTTTCGCATATCACTGCCGAGTTGCAGGACGGCGTGATGCAGACGCGTATGCAGCCGATCGGCAGCGCATGGACCAAGCTCAGCCGCGTCGTCCGCGATCTCTCCGAGGAACTCGGCAAGAAGATCGAGCTGATCCAGAGCGGCGCCGAAACCGAAATCGACCGCCAGCTTCTCGAGATGATCAAGGACCCGCTGCTGCACATGGTGCGGAACGCGGCCGATCATGGCCTCGAAATGCCGGACGAGCGTGTCGCCGCCGGGAAACCGGCGCATGGCACCATCCATCTGCGCGCGGCGCAGGAGAGCGGCTACATCATTGTCGAGGTCTCGGATGATGGCCGCGGTATCGATGTGGAGCGGGTCAAGGCGAAGGCCCTGCGCAACGGTCTCAGCACCGAGGCGGATATCGCCCGGATGAGCGACGAGCAGATCCTGCGCTTCGTGATGGAGCCGGGTTTCTCGACCGCCGCCGCAGTCACCAACATTTCCGGTCGAGGCGTCGGCCTCGATGTGGTGCGCAGCCATGTCGAGCAGGTGGGCGGGATCGTCGATCTCCGTTCGCGGGCGGGGCGCGGTCTCACCGTCACGATCAAGCTGCCGCTCACGCTGGCCATTGCCTCGGCTCTGATTGTCGAGGCTGCCGGCCAGCGCTTTGCCATCCCGCAGATTTCCGTGGCGGAGCTTGTCCGCACCCAGGAATCTGGTGAGGTCCGGATCGAAACGCTCAACGGGCAGGCCACTTTGCGCCTTCGCCAGCGCCTGCTGCCGGTGGTCGATGTCGCCGATGTGCTCAACCTGCCGCGGCAGGGTGGTTCGCTGGCAACGGGCAACCAGGCGGATGACCGGCTGGTGGTTGTCTGCCATGTCGGGGGTCATCGCTTCGGCATCATTGTCGACTCGATCCTGCATACCGAGGAAATCGTCGTGAAGCCGATCTCCTCGAAGCTCCGGCATATGTCGGTCTATTCCGGCGCGACGATCCTGGGGGATGGCTCTGTCATCCTGATCCTCGAACCGGCTGGCGTTGCCCGCTCCGTCATGGAGAACGGGACCCGCGAGACGGCCGCCCAGTCCGAAGCCGAACTCGCTGCGGAACTCATGGCCAGCGCCGAACGTTCGCTGCTCCTGCTCTTCCGGGCCGGGGGCGCCAATCTCAAGGCCATCCCGCTCGCCTTTATCGGTCGCCTCGAGGAATTCGAGCATGCGAAGATCGAGGATACCGGTGGCCGCGCCGTTGTCCAGTATCAGGGCCGCCTGATGCCGATCCTCGGCTACCAGCCGCAGACAGGCTTTGATCTCGAAGCCCGCCAGCCGGTGCTGGTGTTCCATCAGCAGGATCGCGAAATCGGCATGGCGGTGGACGAGATCGTCGATGTGGTCGAGGTGTCGATCCAGATCGATACCAGCCATGCCACGCCGGGCACTGTCGGCGCGACGATCATTGACGGCAAGGCCGTCGAGATCGTGGATGTCTCCGACCTGGTGGCGCCGGAAGGGCAGGAAAAGCCCGCTTCCGACGAGCAGGTTGATGTCATGGTCATCGAGAGCTCGGAGTTCTTCCGCGCCCTGTTCGCGCCATTGCTCCAGAATGCCGGCTACCGGATCGCCGTCCTGCCTTCGCTGCAGGCTGCTCGTGTCGCCATCGCCCGCCAGAAGCCTTCGGTTATCGTGATGGATCTCGACCAGCCGGGCGACGAGGGTTTCTCCTTCGTCCGCGAACTGGCCGAGGACGGTACGTCCCCGCCGGTCATCGGCCTCGTCAGCCGCGCCGGCCCGCGCCTGATCGAGAAGGGCAAGGTGGCCGGCCTCTATGATCTCGTCGGCAAGTTTGACCGCCAGGGCCTGATGAGCTCGGTCGGTGACGTGCTCGGCGGTTATTCGACCACGCAATGGGGAGCTGCGGCATGAGCGCCGAACAACGCATGCGTCGCGACATGAGCATCGTGGACGAGATCCAGCTGGTCTCGGTCCGGATCGAAGGCCAGCTTATTGGCCTGCCGATCACCTCGGTGCGCGATGTCTTCTCGATCACGGCCATGACACCCGTGCCCAAGGCGGACCGCGCCGTGGCCGGCCTCGTCAACCTGCGCGGCCACATCGTCACGATCCTTGATCTTGGCTATCTCCTGAATTCCCGCCGGACCGAACGGCAGAGCGAGCAGGAACCGATGGCTGTCGGCGTCGAGTGGCTGGGTGAGGTCTTTGGCCTTGTCGTGGACGAGATTGGCGATGTGCTTTCGCTTTCCGGCGATTCCAGCGAGCCGATGCCCGCGAATATGGGAACCAACTGGGCGCGGTTCACGCGCCGGGTCCACAAGCTTGAACGAGAGCTGATGATCGAGATCGATCTCCATGCGCTTCTCGAGACCATGAGCCTTCAGGCGGCCTGATAAGGACGATGACCATGAAAACCTGCCTCGTTGTCGACGATTCCAGCGTCATTCGCAAAGTCGCCCGGAGGATTCTCGAGGGTCTCGATTTCGAGATCACCGAAGCCGAGGATGGCAAGCAGGCCATGGATCGCGTGGCATCCAAGATGCCGGATGCGATCCTGCTCGACTGGAACATGCCGAACATGGACGGCTACGAATTCCTGCTGAAGCTGCGCCAGATGGCCGGCGGTGACCGGCCGAAAGTGGTGTTCTGCACCACCGAGAACGATATCAGCCATATTGCCAAGGCCATGGATTCGGGCGCGGACGAATATGTGATGAAGCCGTTCGACAAGGAAATCCTGTGCTCGAAATTCGGTGAAGTCGGCCTCGTCTGAGTTTTCCTGACGGGCCTTTCCGGGCCTGCCACCCCAACGGGCTTCCGAGCCCCGGAGTTTGTGAATGGCGGCCCTGCCCCACGCCCCGTTTCCGAGACAGATGGTCCAGCCGGTGCGGGTGGCCGTTGTCGATGATTCGGTGGTTGTCCGTGGCCTGCTGTCCAAGTGGCTTTCGGAAACCAGCGGAATCGAGGTTGTCGGCGCATTCAAGTCGGGCCGCGAGATCATCGACGCGCTGCCGGGCGTTGCGCCGCGCATCATCCTGCTCGATCTCGACATGCCTGACATGGACGGGATCACCGCGCTGCCGCTGATCCTGGCGAAATCTCCGCAATCCCGCGTGATCGTCGTGTCGTCGCTTTCGGTTCACGGGGCCGAACTGACCATGCGGTCGCTGATGCGCGGCGCGACCGATTACCTGCCGAAGCCATCCAATCATCGCGAGGTCTCCACCTCGGCTGATTTCCGGCAGGCGCTGGTCGCCAAGGTGCTCGCCGTGGGCGGTGTCCGCGCGATCACCCGGGCGGCATCTCCTGCCGTTCCGGCGAGACCGCCAGTGGCGCCGCCGGTCGCCCGTTCGCCTTTCCCGGCGACCAGCCCGATCCAGCGCATCCCATCTGCCGCTTCCCCGGTTGCGCCCTTCCGGCAACCGGTTCCTGCCAGCGCTGCCGCCCCTGCCGATCGTTCAGCGGGGCCGCAGGTCCGGCCACTGGAGCGTGTACGGCCGAAGATGGTGGTGATCGGGGCGTCGACCGGCGGACCGCAGGCTCTCGTGCTCACGCTCGGGCGGATGAAGAACTTGATCGCGCGGGTTCCCGTGGTGATCGCCCAGCATATGCCGCCGATTTTCGGCTCGATTTTCGCATCGCATCTCAAGCAGCATGCCGGACTTCCGGCCGTCGAGGCGGTCGAAGGAAAGTCGCTGCAGCCGGGCACGATCTATCTCGCGCCGGGCGGCTGCCATACCGTCGTGCGCCGGAAGGCGGATGGCCAGCATGTCATTGCCATGCTCCCCTCCGAGGCCCGCGGTCCGTGGCGCCCTTCGATCGATCTGCTCTTTTCAAGCGCCGCCGAGGCCTATGGAAACGAGGCCCTCGCCATCGCCCTGACGGGGATGGGGCGGGACGGAACCGAGGGGGCTCTCCATCTCTCGCGCCGCGGCGCGAATGTTCTCGTCCAGGACGAGGCGTCCAGCGTCGTCTGGGGAATTCCCGGGTCCATTGCCGAGGCCGGTCTGGCCAGTTCGATTCTGCCTCCTGAAAAAATTGGCGAGCTCGCCGTCGCGCTGCTCGAAGGACAAGCCCCATGAGCGCACCTGTCATTCTTCGTGTCATTGATTTCATCAACAAGGCGGCGGGTATCGTCCTGACCACCGAGAAGGCTTATTTCGTGGAGGCGCGCCTCTCGCCGGTGCTCCGCGAGGAGGGCCTTCCGAGTATCGACGAGCTCATGACGCGGGCGGAGCGCGGCGATCGCCGCCTCGCCCAGCGGGTGATCGATGCGCTGACGACGAACGAGACGTTTTTCTTCCGGGACAAGACGCCGTTCGAGCATTTCCGCAATGTGATCATTCCCGAATTGCTGGCACGCCGCCCTGCGGGCAAGACGCTGCGCATCTGGTGCGCGGCCTGCTCGTCCGGCCAGGAGCCGTACTCGCTCGTCATGGTGCTGGACGAACTCAAGGCCCAGCTGGCTGGCCGGCCGGTCGAGATCCACGCCTCCGACATCTCGGAAGCGATCCTCTCCAAGGCCAAATCGGGCATCTTCAACCAGTTCGAAGTGCAGCGTGGCCTGCCGACCAAGATGCTCCTGCAGTATTTCCAGAAGGTCGGCGACAATTGGCAGATCTCACCCGAGGTCGTGAAGCGGGTGAATTTCTTCAAGTTCAACCTGCTCGAAGAGCCCAAGACCATGGGCACTTTCGACGTGATCTTCTGCCGTAACGTCCTGATCTATTTCGACAGGCCGACACGCGCCAAGATCTTCGACCGCCTCGCCGATCGCCTCGCGCCAGACGGGTTCCTGCTGCTGGGTGGCGCCGAGAGCACGTTCGGTGTCACCGACCGGTTCACCAGCCATCCGAAGGAGCGGATGCTCCATGTGCCGCTGATGCGCCGCGCCGATCCGGCGGCGCGCACGGCCATCGCCTGACGGCTCGGCCAGAACCTCCACAGACCACGAAAACGGCCTAAGGCCCCGCCTGAACAGGCGGGGTTGCGGCATTGCCGACCCCGATAGACCCGCCTTTCCCCGGGGCAATCCGGACGCAACAAAAAGGCCCGCGCGAAGCGGGCCGTTTTGTTCTTGGCAGCAGGTAAGGTCGATCAGGCCGGGATACGCTCGTCGGTTTCGAGCGGCTCGCGGAGCACATAACCGCGGCCCCAGACCGTCTCGATATAGTTCCGGCCTTCGGAGGCATTGGCGAGCTTCTTGCGCAGCTTGCAGATGAAGACGTCGATGATCTTCAGTTCCGGCTCGTCCATGCCGCCATAGAGATGGTTCAGGAACATCTCCTTGGTGAGCGTCGTCCCGCGCCGCAGCGAGAGCAGCTCGAGCATCTGGTATTCCTTGCCCGTCAGGTGGACGCGATGACCGCCGACCTCGACCGTCTTCTGGTCGAGATTGACGACGAGATCGCCGGTCTGGATGACGGACTGGGCGTGGCCCTTGGAACGACGCACGATCGCGTGGATGCGGGCGACCAGTTCGTCCTTGTGGAACGGCTTGGTCAGGTAATCGTCGGCGCCGAAGCCGAGGCCCTTCACCTTGTCATCGATGCCGGCCATGCCCGAAAGGATGAGGATCGGCGTCTTGACCTTGGCCACGCGCAGCGACCGCAGCACCTCGTAGCCGGACATGTCCGGGAGGTTCAGGTCGAGCAGAATGATGTCGTAATCGTACAGCTTGCCCAGATCGATCCCTTCTTCGCCGAGATCGGTCAGGTAGATGTTGAAGTTCTCCGACTTGAGCATCAGTTCGATGCTCTTGGCGGTGGCATTGTCGTCTTCAATCAGGAGAACGCGCATTTTCTGGTCCCCGGCCCCATAATCCATGCTGTGTCCGCAGGACGAATCGATACCGTCAGCGACGATCCGGCTCGCGGTCCATGCCTTAAAACTTCAGTCACAAATTACGCCCGAAGAGTTAACAAAGCGTAATTCGTTAAGGCAAGCTTGATGCTGTTTCTTCAGGATTTTTCCTAAATGCCGATGATTTTTGTGAAATTTTTCGTCTCGGGCCGAGTTGATTCGATCTCCCAGCAGATCCGCCTAAGCGATTCGACTGACTCATTCTTTTTGCCGGCTGCCGTCTGCGCCATGGAGCAAGCCCGCCAATCGGTGCGGGATAGCCCGGGCCCGCGCTCGCCTCTCCTGCCTGTTCTGAGCTAGAATTTGCCGGTGATTCGGAGCGAATCAGCGGTCGTTCGGGCGGCTGGCCAGCGGATGGGGGCGGGGATGCCTGTCGAAGCCTTGCGCAGTGTCGTCGAGGATATCGCCGAATACGAGGTATTCGGCCGGGTCGCTGCTGTTCGCGGCCTGATGATCGAGATCGTGGGCCCGCTCACCCATATGGAACTGGGCGGACTGGTGGGCATCGAGACCCAGAGCGGAGAGCGGATCCCCTGCGAGATTGTCGGGTTCGATGCGGGCCGTGCGCTGGCCATGCCGTTCGGCCCGGTGGACGGCCTTCGCCGCGGCTGCCCGGCGCATGTGTTGTCGCGCCGTGCCACAATCCGGCCTGGACGGGCCTGGCTGGGTCGCGTCGTTGATTCCTTCGGCCGTCCGATCGACGGCAAGGGCCCGATCGCATCCGGGCCGCGTCCGTATCCATTCCGTGGCGAGTCGCCGGCAGCGCACAAACGCCAGCGTGTCGGCGAGCCGCTTGATCTCGGCGTCCGTGCGCTCAACGCCTTCCTGACCGTATGCCGCGGGCAGCGCATGGGCATCTTCGCCGGTTCGGGAGTCGGCAAATCCGTGCTGCTTTCGATGCTGGCGCGGAACGCCGTCTCCGATGTCTCGGTGATCGGCCTGGTCGGCGAGCGCGGCCGCGAGGTGCAGGAATTTCTGCAGGACGACCTCGGCGAAGAAGGTCTGGCCCGTTCCGTTGTGGTGGTGGCCACGTCGGATGAGACCGCCCTGATGCGCCGGCAGGCCGCCTATCTGACGCTGTCGATCGCCGAATTCTTCCGCGACGAAGGGCTCGATGTGCTCTGCATGATCGATTCGATTACGCGCTTTGCCATGGCGCAGCGCGAT
Source organism: Rhabdaerophilum sp. SD176 (assembly GCF_030143245.1). Lineage (GTDB taxonomy): Bacteria > Pseudomonadota > Alphaproteobacteria > Rhizobiales > Beijerinckiaceae > Rhabdaerophilum. Next base: position 25,454 of record NZ_JARJNS010000002.1, read on the forward strand.
ATCGGTCTCGGCGTGGGCGAGCCGCCAACGACCAAGGGCTATACGCCGTCAGTCTTCGCCGAACTGCCAAAACTGCTCGAACGCGCCGGACCGGGCGAGATCGGCAGCGGTACGATTACCGGTATCTTCTCGGTCCTCGTCGATGGTGATGACCATAACGAGCCGGTCGCTGATGCCACACGCGGCATTCTTGACGGCCATATCGTGATGGAACGGAAGATCGCCGAGCGTGGCCGCTATCCCGCCATCAACGTGCTGAAATCCGTATCACGGACGATGCCGCGTTCGTGCGATCCGGAATTCTACCCCACGATCGTGGAAGCGCGTGGCCTGATGTCGACCTATACCGATATGGAAGAACTGATCCGCCTGGGGGCCTACCGGCGCGGTTCGTCGCCCGAAGTTGACCGCGCGATCGACGCTTTTCCGGAACTCGAAGCTTTTCTTGGCCAAGGTAAGGAAGAATCAACCTCCTTACGCGAAAGCTATATCCGTCTCGCGGATATTGTTAACCGCCTGAGGTCAACGCCGGCTGGTGCTTGATCCGGGCCCCCGGGCGTGTTTCCGGGTTTCGGTCAAGGAGTATAACGACCATGAAGTCGCGCGATACGTTGATCCGTCTGAAGCGGTTCCACGTTGACGAAAAGCGCCGCCGTGTTGCCCAGATCGAGGCCATGATTGCTGAATTCCAGCGCATGGCCACGGAGCTCGACCGCGAGATCGAGAACGAGGAACGGCGTGCCGGCATTTCCGATACCGCTCATTTCGCCTACCCGACCTATGCCAAGGCCGCACGGACGCGGCGCGACAACCTGCTGCATTCGGCGGGTGAGCTGAACGACCAGCTGGAGGAGGCCAAGGCCGCCCTCAACGAGGCGTTCGAGGAGCTCAAGAAGGTCGAGATCCTGGAAGACCGCGAGAAGGCGGCGGAACGTGCCGAACTGGCGCTCCGCGACCAGATCGAGACGGACCGGATCGCCGCCCGCATGCGCTACGCCGCCGGCCGGCTCTAAGCCTATCTGTCAGAACCTATCGAGAGGAGGCCCGGAAACGGGCCTTTTCCTGTTCTGTCAGGGTTCGAGCAGCGGCAGCCAGGGTGCTGCATCGCGGGGCAGGGTACCGTCCAGCCTCGGATCATCGAAGACCTCGATGGCGCGCCGGATCGGTCGAAACCCGGCCCGGCAATAGAAATCCAGCGCACGCGGATGGTCGAGCGAGCAGGTATGGACGTGAAGACGGTCCATCCCGGCCACCTTGGCGCGCAGAAGCGCCGTTGCCATCAACCTTTTGCCAATCCCTTGGCCCAGGGCATCGGGGACAACCCCGAAAAACGCGAGTTCCGGCGCTTCTGCATCGCGGAAATCCAGTTCGAGCAGGCCGGCATCCTTCCCGTCGCGGACGAGGGCATAGACCTCGACGGGCGGCGCCATCAGGATTTCCCAGAGGGCGACGTCGGGCATGCGCAGGCGGCTGAACCACAGCCATTCCGCGCCGACAGCAGAGAACAGGCGGCGATAGCGCTCGATCGCTGCACCATTCAGCCGTTCCAGAGCGAAGCCTTCCGGCCATACCGGCTCGGACGGAATGGTCTCGAGGTCATGGACGAGATAGGTCACCAGGGCCGCAAGTTTCTGCGGCTCGAGAAGGGTGTAGCCATCCTGTTGCATCGAAACCTGAATCCTTTGCCGGATCCGTTTGAGCAGGCCCGCTCCGGCATGGCAAGATCCACGCCTGCCCTCTCCCCAGCCGCGTGCGTCCGACAGGTTTCCGGCGGCGGGACGGAATTCGTCCGAAGGTCTTGCCACATTGGGGGATGTCGGGCAGTGAAACGCGGGTCAGGCCCGCCAAGAGGGCCAGGGTCGGGGGACAGATGAAGCGCTTCAAGGATTGGTTCTGGCCGATCGTCGGCCTGCTGGCCGTTATTCTCTCTCTCAAGGTCCTTTATGACAAACTCAGGGGCGAGGCAGCCACGGATGCCGCGACCAAGGCGCTGCTCGACAATGCCGGTGTCCTCGAAAGTCTCGCCATTATCTCCCGCGTGATCGGACAGAAGCTGGCGGTCATCCCGATGCAGGGCTACCTCCTCGCGGCGGCGGCCACGCTTTTCGCCTATTGGGCATTGGCCTGGTATGACCGGATCGCCCTGATCCATCTCAACCGGACCAAGGGCATTTCGTGGCTCTACATCACGATCTGCTCTTTCACGACCTATGCCATTTCCCATAATATCGGCGCATCGGTCTTTTCCGGTGGCATGGTCCGTTACAGGGCCTATACGGCCAAGGGCCTCAGCGCGCCGGAAGTGGCGGTGCTCGTCGCGCTCTGCTCCTTTACCTTCGGTTTCGGAACCATTCTCCTCGGCGGGCTCGTGCTCCTCTACGAGCCGGAGATCGTGCAGCCGCTGCTGCCGCTCAGCCCCTTGATGACGCGGCTGATCGGCTTCGGGATGCTGGCTTTTTGTCTCCTCTATACAATCGGTTCCTGGCTGCAGCTGAAGCCGCTGGTCATCCGGAACTTCAAGCTGGAATATCCCGGCCTGCATATCGTCTGGCGGCAGTGGATCGCCGCGCCGATGGAATTGCTGGGGGCAGCGGGGATCATCTATTTCGCGCTTCCGGGCGAGAGCAATCCGGGCTTCATGATTGTCCTCGGTGCGTTCCTGCTGTCCTTCTCGGCGGGGCTTCTGGTTCAGGCGCCGGGCGGGATCGGGGTGATGGAAGTCATCTTCCTCAAGGTGATGCCGGGCATGCCGGCCACGGAGGTCTTCGCGGCCCTGCTGGTCTGGCGGCTGCTGTACCTGCTGATCCCGCTCGCGATCTCGATCCCGGTGGTTCTGGCCTTCGAGAAATCCCAGCTCCGGCAACCCGCAGACGACACGACGCCGGCGCCCTGAGGCGGCCGGCGTCGCGAGGCTTTCATGCGCGGGGGCGGCGTCAGATCGAGCCGACCGTCCGCAGCCGTGCGGAAGGGTGGATCTCGCCCTGGGCCAGCACGGCCGTCTGGGGCCGGAAGCGTTCGACGATCATCCGCACATAGGGGCGGACCGCGTTCGACGTGACCAGGACCGGCAATTCGCCCAGCCGCGCCGCTTCCTCGAACCGGTCGCGCAGGGCAATCACGAAATCATGCAGGCGCGAAGGCTGCATCGCGAGATGCTTGATCTCGCCATCGCCGACCAGCGACGAGGCAAAGGCATCTTCCCAGCTTGGTGACAGGGTGATCAGCGCCAGCTGGCCGGTCGGCCCGGTATGCTGGGCGCAGATCTGCCGGCCGAGGCGTGAGCGGATATGCTCGACGATCATGCGCGGATCCCGGGTCACCGTGCCGGCCACCTCCGCCACCGCCTCGAGGATGGTGCCGAGATCGCGGATCGAGACCCGCTCGGCGAGCAGCAACTGGAGGATGCGCTGGATGCCGGTGATCGTGATGGCCCCGCCGGTCAGATCCTTCACGAGGTCCTGATGCGGCTTGGAGAGATCCTTCAGCAGCTTCTGCACCTCCGCATAGGAGAGCAGCTCGGACATGTTGTTCTTGATGATTTCGGTGAGGTGGGTGGCGATGACCGTGGCCGGATCGACCACCGTGTAGCCACGCAGCTGCGCCTCGTCACGCAGGCTCTCGTCGATCCAGGTGGCCGGGAGGCCGAAGGTCGGCTCCAGCATATGGGCGCCCGGCAGTTGCACCTGCTCGCCGGCCGGATCCATCGCCATGTACTGGTTCGGGAACACCACGCCATTGCCGGCATCGATTTCCTTCATCTTGATGACGTAGTGGTTCGATTCAAGCTGGACGTTGTCGACCAGCCGGACCGACGGCAGGATGAAGCCCATTTCGGTCGCCAGCGTCCGGCGCAGGGCCTTGATCTGCTCGGTGATCTTGTCCTCGCCGTTCTGGCCCTGCACCAGTGGCAGGAGGGCGTAACCGATCTCGATCCGCAATTCGTCGAGCCGCAACGCTTCCTGCACGGGCGGGTCGGAGGCCTTTTGCTGGGCCACGACCTGCTCCATGGCCTGTTCGGCGGCGGCATCGATGTTGGCCTGCTTTTCCTGCCGGTCAAGCCGCCAGGCCATGTAGCCGGCCAGCAGGGCGAGGCCCAGGAAAGGAATGGCCGGCATGCCCGGCAGGATGGCGATGACCACCATCACGAAGGAGGACATGCCGAGCGCCTTCGACGAGCTGGCCAGCTGCTTGGACAGGGCCTTGTCGGCGGCGCCGGTCACGCCGGCTTTCGAGACCAGCAGGCCGGCCGCGGTCGAGACGATCAGCGCCGGGATCTGCGTGACGAGGCCGTCGCCGACCGTCAGCAGCGTGTAGGCCTTCGCCGCATCATTGAAGGTCATGCCGTTCTGGGCGACGCCGATGATGATACCGCCCACGACATTGATGAAAGTGATCAGGATCCCGGCAATCGCATCGCCACGCACGAATTTCGAGGCACCGTCCATCGCACCGAAAAAGGCGCTCTCGTCCTCGAGGGCCTTGCGGCGCGCCTTGGCCTCATCCTGATCGATCAGGCCGGCAGAGAGATCGGCGTCGATCGCCATCTGCTTGCCTGGCATCGCATCGAGGCTGAAGCGGGCTGCGACTTCGGCGATACGGCTCGAGCCCTTGGTGATGACGACGAAGTTGACGATGACGAGGATCACGAAGACGATGACTCCGATCACGAAGTTTCCGCCCATCACGAAATTGCCGAAGGCCTCGATCACGTGGCCGGCCGCACCCTGGCCGGTATGGCCGTTCTGGAGGATCAGGCGGGTCGAGGCGAGGTTCAGCGACAATCGAAGCATTGTCGCGATGAGGAGGATCGTCGGGAAGGACGAGAATTCCAGCGGCGCCGCGATGAAGAGCGCCGTCATCAGGATCAGGACCGCGAGAATGATCGAGAAGGCCAGCAGCAGGTCGAGGATCATCGGCGGCAGCGGCACGATGAGGACGACCAGAATCGTCAGGATCCCCATGGCGAGGGCAATGTCGCCCCGCTTCAGGAAAGCGCCAAGCTCTTGAGGTGTCATGAATTTTGGCGTCTGGAGGCCGGGTAGGCTCCCTTTGCCGCCAAGGCTCGCGTCACTCATTCCCCTGCCCCCATGCGTTGCTGCACGCCGAATCCGGTCGGGTCTGACCGGTCGACTGGGCAATTTTTGCCGGGTTTATGGTTAACGCCCGGTTACTTTCGTCAGGGAAAAGTTAAAGCGCGGCAATCCGCGCGGCGCCGGGCTCCGGCACGTCGATGCCGACGGCAACATATTCGTTGAGCTTGTTGCGCAAGGTCCGGATCGAGATGCCGAGAATCTTCGCTGCATGGGTGCGGTTGCCGAGGCAATGATCGAGCGTATCGAGGATCAGCTCCCGCTCGACATCGGCCACCGTGCGGCCGACCAGGGCCCGTGTGGCGGCCTCGGCGGCTTCCGCCACCTTCCGGGCGGTGGCCTCGTTGGCGTCGCGGGCAATCGATTCGCCTTCCGGCGTCAGGATCGCATCCGGCCCGATATCGATGCCGCCGGCCAGCAGGACGGCCCGGTGCAGCGTGTTTTCCAGCTCGCGCACGTTGCCGCGCCACGGGTTGGCCAGCAGCATCCGCTTGGCGTCGTGGCTGATCGGGCGGACCGGCAGGCCGTTCATCTGGGCGTAGCGCTTGGCGAAATGGTTCGCGAGCTCGATGATGTCGTTCGGCCTCTCCCGGAGCGGCGGGATCTTCAGGTTGACGACATTGAGCCGGTAGAGAAGATCCTCACGGAATTCGCCGGCCTTCACGCTTTCGGCGAGGTTGCGGTTCGAGGTCGCGATGATGCGGATATCGACCGGAACCGGCCGGGTTCCGCCGACGCGGTCGATCACGCGTTCCTGGATCGCCCGGAGCAGCTTGGCCTGCAGGCGAACATCCATTTCCGAGATTTCGTCCAGCAGCAGCGTGCCGCCATCGGCTTCCTCGAACTTGCCGACGCGCCGGGCGATGGCGCCGGTAAAGGCGCCCTTCTCATGGCCGAACAGCTCGCTTTCCAGCAGGTTATCGGGGATCGCGGCGCAATTGACCGAGACAAAGGGCTTGCCCGAGCGCCGCGATTTCTCATGGAGGAAACGCGCCATGACTTCCTTGCCGACGCCCGATTCCCCGGTAATCAGCACGGACGCGTCCGAACCCGCGATCTGCTGTGCCAGCTTGATGACGCGGCCCATCGCCTCGTCCCGGAAGACGATGGAGGTCTCGGTCTTGCTGACGGCCTCGAGAATCGCCGCGATCAGCTCCGGATCCGGCGGGAGCGGGATGTATTCCTTCGCGCCAGCCTCGATGGCGGCCACGGCCGCGCGCTTGTCGTTCGCGACGCCGCACGCCACGATTGGCAGCGTCATATGCTCGGCGGCGAGGCCCTGCGCGAGGGCGGCGATGTCCAGATGGGCATCGACCATGGCCAGGTCGGCGCCCTTGCCCTGCCGCAGATGGGACAGGGCGGCCTCGATCCCGTCGACCTGTGCGACCGACGCGCCCCTCTCCCGGGCGATCTTCGCGGCGGTGATCAATTCACCGCGCAAGGTTCCGACAATCAGAAGCCGCATGGTTCTGTCTCCTCGTCCGTCCTGACCGGTCAGCGGTCGGACTTGATGATTTCCGTCATGGTCACGCCGAGCTTGTCATCGACGAGAACGACCTCGCCACGCGCGACGAGACGGTCATTGACGAAGATGTCGATGGCCTCGCCGACGCGGCGGTCGAGTTCGAGAATATGGCCGGGGCTCATCCGGAGGAGTTCGCCCACGCCCATCTTGGAGCGGCCGAGCACGGCCGAGACCTGGACCGGCACATCGAAGACATGCTCGAGATCCGCCGCGGTCTTGGACGAGAGCGGGGTCTCGCCGTCGCTGCCATAGGCAGCGGCGACAAGATCAGCGGTCGATTCCAGATCCTGGAGCTGGAAATTGTTGTCAGTGGCCATGGGTCCTCAAGCCTTTCGATCTGTGAGGGTTTCAGTCTTTTCAGTTGTCGTCCCCGGCATCGGGGAACAGCATCTTCGCCGATGTCTCGACGAGGTTTTCAAGCCGGTTTCGGTCGCGGACGATGCCGCCATCGGACCATTCGATCCGGCAATCCCCGAGGGCGATTTCCGGATCCGGAAAGACAAAGAGCCGCGATTCGATGCCGTTCTCTTTCAGGAGGCCCATCAGACGCTCCTTGCAGGGATCGACGAGATCGGGCGCGACGCGCACCGCGACATGGGGCGAACCGCGGAGATCATTGAAGATCGCCCGTGCGGTCGCCTCGATCGCGCCGACCGGCGCGGTCTCGATCAGGCGTCCGGCGATCTTGCGGGCGAAGAGCATCGCGAAGGCGAGGGCCTCGCTCCGCGCCGTCTCCTCGAGGCGCCGCATTTCGATCGTTGCGATCTCGAGCCGGGCATTGATGGCGTCGAGACCATTGGCGATCCGGATCTGCTCATGGTTGGCCTGCATCTGCCGGCCTTCCTCGATTCCCTGCTGGTAGGCTGCCTGCCGGGCTTCCTCGACAAGGCGCGCATGCTCGGGATAGGGCACCGGCACACGCTGGCCGGGCTCGATGAAGGGCAGGCCCGAGCCGGCTTTGGTGAAATCCCGGCCGAAGGTGAAGGCGGAGCGAGCGGTCGACATGGCGTGGCCTTCAGTAGATCAGTTCGTCTTCGGCGCGGTTCTTGCCGATGGTGATTTCACCCTTCGAGGCCAGTTCCTTTGCCAGCATGACGATTCGGGTCTGGGCCTCGTCGACCTCCTTGAGGCGGACAGGACCACGGCTCTGCATCAGTTCCTCCATGTTCTTCGCGGCGCGTGTCGACATCTGCTGGAAGAAGAACTTCTTCATGGCGGGCGCGGCGCCCTTCAGTGCGACGGCGAGGATATCGCGATCCGAATAGCGGATCAGGGTCTGGGTCGAGCCCGGATCGAGCTTCGCCAGGTCGTCGAAGGTGAACATCAGCGACCGGATCTTCTGCGCAGCCTCGCGGTTGCGCTCGTCGAGCGCAGCGAGGAACCAGCTTTCCGTCTGCCGGTCGAAGGAGTTGAAGATCTCGGCGATCATTTCATGGCTGTCGCGGCGCGAGGTCTGCGACAGGTTGGAAATGAACTCGGTGCGCAATGTCTCCTCGATATGGGCGAGGACTTCCTTCTGCACCGGCTCCATATTGAGCATCCGGTTCACCACTTCGAGCGCGAATTCATGCGGCAGCAGCGACAGGACACGGGCCGCATTCTCCGAGCGGATCTTCGAGAGGATCACCGCCACGGTCTGCGGATATTCGCCCTTGAGATAGTTGGCGAGCACCTGGTCCTGCACGTTGCCGAGCTTCTGCCACATGTTTCGCCCGGCCGGACCGCGGATCTCCTCCATCAGGGAGTAGACCTTGTCCTTCGGCAGCAGCTTGCTGAGCAGCGCTTCGGTGCGGTCATAGTCGCCGGTGACGGCGCCACCCTGGGCCATCATCGACAGGAATTCCGCGACAAGGGCCTCGACCGCTTCCGCCGTGACCGCGCCGAGCCGGGACATGGCGCGGGACACGGTGCGGATCTCGTCCTCGTCCAGCGCTTCCCAGACCGGGCCGCCATAGCGCTCGCCGAGGACGAGCAGAATGATCGACGCCTTTTCCGGGCCGGAGAGGAACCGTGTCAGCTCCTTGTTCGGTGCCGGAGCGGTATCCGGCGTCTTTTCCGCTGTACTCGTCTTCGCCATTCCTGCCCCCTGGGCCCTGATCCGTGTCCGGCTCTAGCGGTTAGCGTGTCTGGGCGATCCACTGGCGAACGATCGCCACGGATTCACTCGGGTTTTCCTGCACGATGCGGCCGAGGCTATCGATCGCGCCCTGCTGGAGTGCGTGCTGGATCGTGTTGACGTTTGCCTGGTTCGAGTTCGCGGCGACCATCGTGCCGGCCTGGCCCGGTGCGGGCAGGGCCAGGGGCTGGCCGGCCGGTCCGGTGGCGCCGGGCACCATGCCGGAGGCGTCGATCACGCTCTGGAGCCCCCCGATCTGCGGTACAGCAACCAACGAGGAGTCGCTGCGGCCTTTGCCGCCGATGCCCATCTGGCGAAGCAGCGGGCGGACCACCAGCAATGTGACGAGCAGGGTCAGCAGGCCGAAGACGCCGATCTCGACCATGCGGAGCACGTCCTCCTTGGTCAGGGCGAGCATCTGCTCGGTGAAGGTCGGCGTCCGGCCCTCGACCGCCGCCACGCCCTCGGCGAAGCGGAGGTTGATCACATCGACCTGGTCACCCCGGTTGCGGTCGAACCCGATCGACGAGCGCACAAGGGCTGCGATCCGTTCGAGTTCCTCGGCCGGGCGCGGCTGATAGCTCATCTGGCCGTTGGCGCCAGGGGTGTAGATCCCGTCGACCAGCACGGCGACCGAGAGGCGCTTCACCCGGCCCGCCTCGATGATCTCGGTGCGGGTGGTCTTGGTAATCTCGTAATTGACGATTTCCTCGTTGCGCTGGGTTGCATCCCGCTGCTGCGGGTTGGCCGGCGCATTCTGCTGCTGTTGCTGCGGCAGTTCGTTGCCGATGGTGACCTGGTTGTCCCGGCTTTCCTGGCTCTGCTGGTTCTCGGTCCGCGTCTGTGTGGAGCGAATCACCCGGCTTTCGGGATCGAAGCTGTCGGTCACCTGCTGCACGCGGTTGAAATCCATCTCGGCAGCCACCTGCACCCGGGCCCGGCCGCGGCCGACGATGCTGGCGACGATGTCCTCGACCTGGCTGCGCAGGCGGCGCTCGTGGTTGCTCTGCTTGTCGGCGGCGAGGGCGGCGGCGTCGGTCTCGTTGCCGGCGCCGTCAGCCAGCAGGCGGCCGGTCTCGTCGACGATGGAGACCCGCTCGGGCTTCAGACCCTGGACTGCCGTGGCCACCAGATGGCGCACCGCCCGGATCTGACCCGGTTCGAGTTCACCCCGGACCTTCAGCACGATCGAGGCGCGGGGCTCCTGCCGGTCGCGTTCGAACAGGCGCTTCTCGGGGATGGCAAGATGGACACGGGCCTGCTGCACCCGCTCAATGCTGCGGATGGTGCGCGAGAGCTCGCCTTCGAGGGCCCGGAGCTGGTTGACGCCCTGAACGAGGCTGGTGGCCGAGAAGCTGTCGCTCTTGTCGAAGATCTCGTACCCGACGGTGCCGCCGGCGGGCATGCCCTTGCCGGCAAATTCCATCCGGAGGCGAGTGGTCTGATCGCGGGGGACCAGGATCGTGGTGCCATCCCCGCGCAATTCGTAGCGGACGCCGCGGTTTTCCAGGTCCCGCACGATGGCGTTTGAATCCTGGACCGGGAGATCGCTGAAGAGAACGCCCATATTCGGGCCGGACATCTTCGTCATCACGAAGGCGAAGAAGCCCACGAGAGCAAGGGTTACGGCCCCCATCGCCACCAGGCGCTGCGGTCCCAACCGGTTCACGAGTTCGAGGATGCCGTTCACTGCCCCACCATCCAGCTTTCTGTCCGACGCGAATTGCGTGCGTCGCGTTTCCTGCGCTAGGCAAGAATTGCCCGGTGGATGGTTACCGGGCCGTTAATGTCCTGACCTTTTTTGAACCAGTTCGGGACGAATGCGCATTTTTCCGGCCGGACGATTCCATCCGCCACAACGCCCAGGAATGTCGACATGTCCGCTCCTCTCGCGATTACCATGGGCGATCCTGCGGGAATCGGCCCCGAAATCATTGCCCGGCATGTCGAGATCCATGGTCCGGAAGGGCTGGTCGTTCTCGGCGATCCGGCCCAGATGCGGCGCGCCTTTTCCCTGATCGGGTCCCGACGTGGCATCGTCTCATGGGAGCAAGACCAGCCCCTCAAGATGAATCCTAAAATTGGCGGTACCGATTCGCCGCTGGCGATGATCGATACCGGCTCGGTTCCGAGCAATCTTCCCTATGGCGTGGTCTCGGCCGAAGCGGGCGCGCTGGCCCATGCTGCGATCCTCCGCGCGATCGACCTTGCGATGGCGGGGAAGGTAGCGGGGCTGGTCACCGCGCCGATCCACAAGGAAGCGCTGCATGCCGCCGGGGTACCCTTCCCGGGGCATACCGAGATCCTGGCCGACCGGACAGGCACGCGTGACTTCGCCATGATGCTGGCGGAAGGCCCGCTCCGGGTAATCCTGGTTTCCATCCATGTATCGCTGCGGCAGGCGCTGGAGCTTGTCACCGAGGCGCGGGTGCTGCGCACGATCCGGCTGGCGCATCAGGCCTGCCGGGCCCTTGGCATCGCGCGGCCGCAAATCGCCGTGGCCGGGCTGAACCCGCATGCCGGCGAAGGCGGGCTGTTCGGCAGCGAGGACAGCGCGGTGATCGCGCCGGCCATTGCTGCCGCGCAGGCAGAGGGGCTCCAGGCCAGCGGGCCCTATCCGCCGGATACGGTCTTCATGCGGGCGAGACGGGGCGCCTTCGATATCGTCGTGGCGCAATATCACGACCAGGGGTTGATACCGGTCAAGCTCAACGGGATCGAGAAGGGCGTCAACGTGACAATCGGGCTGCCGATCATCCGGACCTCCGTCGATCACGGCACGGCGTTTGATATCGCGGGGAAGGGCGTTGCCGATCCGGCCAGTCTCGGCGAGGCCATCGCTGTAGCCCGCCGGATGATCAAAGAGCGGGGTTGAACCCCTGACGCCAAAAAGCCCGCCGAAGCGGGCCTTGTCTGGCGCGAAGAGCGCCTGTTACTGGCGGTAGTGCTGGATGCGGGTCGTGCGGAGCCCGGCAAGGCCGTGCTCGTCGATCGAATGCTGCCAGGACAGGAATTCCTCGACTGTCAGCGTATAGCGCGAGCAAGCCTCCTCGAGGGAAAGCAGGCCACCCCGGACGGCAGCGACCACTTCGGCCTTCCGGCGGATCACCCACCGACGGGTTTCCGGCGGCGGCAGATCGGCGATGGTCAGGGGGCTGCCATCGGGACCGATGACATACTTCACACGCGGGCGAAGTGGTTCACTCATGGGTACGCTCACAAAACGCAACTACTACATCCATGAGTTTAGGGTCCGCCTCTTAAAAAACGCCTAAGTCTCCCCCCTGTTATCGACGGATCGATTTGACCGATGTCATCGGCACGCTGATATCGCCGATCTTGAGCACCGGGACTTCGCTGGTGACATCGACATTGTCGACGGTGCCGCTGATTTCTGACTTGATCGACATGGCCTGGCCGGCTGCATCGCGCGCGGCCACGACGATCGTGTACTCCCCGGCCGGGGCATTGGTGCCGCTGGTCGTCCGACCGTCCCAGACGAAGCTCTGGTCGCCCGCGGTGATGACCTTCTGGGCCGCGTATACCTCGTTGCCGCTCTTGTCCTTGATGGTGATCGTGGCTGTGCCGGTTTTCGGCGCGTTGATCTGCCAGGTGGCCTTGCCGTTCTGCAGCGAGGTTGTCGTGCCATCGGCCGTGACATTGGCGCCGACGAAACCCAGCGCATTGTTCAGGTTCGCGGTCTTGTTGGCGGTGAGGAGCGAAGCAAGATTGTCGTTTGTCTTGATCTGCTGCTCGACGCCCGCGAACTGGACCAGCTGCTGGGTGAACTGGTTGGTATCCAGCGGATCCAGCGGGCTCTGGTTCTTCAGCTGAGTGGTCAGCAGCTGCAGGAACTGGTCGAAATTGTCCGCGATCCGGGCAGCAGAGGTGCTGCTCGTGCCCGTCGTGCTCGCCGAGCTGATATTGGAAACAGTCGTCATGGTGCCCTCGCGTTCAGATCATCAGATCAAGGCTGGTGTTGGGGATGAGGGCGCGACGCATCACCAATTCGCCCATCTGGGGGGTGGTGCCGATGTCATCAAGACCCTGCTGGGACGAGCCCTGGCGGCCCCGTTCCTGCTGCTGGCCCGATTGCCCTTCGCCCCGCAGGGAGAAGGTCAGCCCATCGGCGGATTGCTTCAGACCGGCCTGTTCGAAGGCCTGCTGGAGCGTGGAGGCATCGCGGCGCAGCATCTGCAGCGTCTCGACGCGGTCGACAACAAGGCTGGCATTCACTTCGCCATTCTCCTTGATCTGGAGTTTCACATCGACGCGGCCGAGTTCGGCCGGATCGAGACGGATCTGGAAATTCGTGACGCCGCGCACCGCCTGCATGCCGATCTCGATCGGCAGCATCTGCAGCGGCGTCGGGCGGATGGCCGTCGTCTCGGCCTGGCCCGGAGCGGCGGTCGGAAGGGTGCGGTCAAGGCCGGCGAGAATGTCCGCCGGGCGATAGATCGCATTCTGGGTGCCCATGCCGTGGAATAATTCCGCGAAAGGCGTCGTCCGGACCGGATGATGGCCCGGGCCGCCGCCCTGCGCCTTTGGCTCCGGCCCGGCCGGGGTCGCGGCGGTTTCCGACGTCTTGGCGGCTTTACCGGTGGCGTCCGTTGCCGCAAGGAGTGATGCCGGCTCGAGGCTGGCGGCTTCCGCAGTCGCGCCGGCTTCCGCGCCGGACTTGCCGGCCGGTGTCACGGTGCCGGTCGCTCCGGCATCCTTGGCCGGGGCGGCGCTGGCTTCGATCGCAGCGGCGGCATCGGCAGCCGCCTTGGTGGCCATGGTAACCGCGCCGGTCGCAGCCAGGACTTCGCCTTCGACCGGCATGTCACCCGCCGGCGCGACAGCGGCCGGTGCCGCCAGAACGGCCTCGGCATCGATGGGCGTGTCGACGGCTATGATCACGGCCGTTTCGGCAGTCGCTTCCGTGGCTTCGCCTTCGGTTGTGGCGGCGGTTTCCCCGGCAGCGGCTTCTTCGCCCTCTGCCTTGGCGGTTGTGTCGGTCTCTCCGGCCTCGTTGTTTCCGGACTGGGCCGCGGCGGTGTCCTCGCCCTCTGGCTTGTCGCTCTCCCCATCCTTGCGCCCTTCGTGGGCTTCCCCGGTGGCGCGGCGCGCATCGGCGCGATCCTCACGGACGCGGGCATCGGGCGTCTCTTCGGCCCGGTCTTCCCTGCGATCCGCGCGCTTCGCGGCAGCATCTTCCGGATGGCTGCGCGGCAGCTCCTGCTCGTCGGCGGCCGGGTTGGCCCGGGGCGTGGAATCGGTGGCATTCTCCCGCGAGGGGACCGGACGGGCCTCCTGACGCTGCTGCCCCGGCGCTGACCGGGCCCATTCCGAGACCAGCGAGCCGAAATTGTCCGACTCGTTCTCGTCCCGAGCGGTCTGGCGCTCGCCCGGCCGCATATCGGCACGGCGATTGGCGATCTCGGTCAGGGCATTGGTCAGACTGGTCAGCATCGTGTTCGACATCATGCGCAATCCTGTTTGCGTTTGATGCCTGACCTGCAAGCCGGAGGCCAGTTTAGCGCCATGATCAAGTCTTTGTAATATAATGGATAATCAACAGGGGCGCACCGGGATGGCCCGTCCGTTCTTGCCGTTTAGCCCTTCCGGCCCGGCAAAAAATGCCGGCCATCGGCCCCGAGGCTGGAAAGACAAGGCAATCCGGGCTATGGAGGGGCCGATGCTGAACTCGCTCGACCTCGCCAAGAAGCCCGGGGATACAAGGGTTGTTGTCGCCATGTCCGGCGGCATCGATTCATCGGTGGCTGCCGCCCTGATGAAACAAGCCGGCTATGACGTGGTCGGGATCACGCTCCAGCTTTACGATCACGGTGCGGCCACGCACCGGACGGGCGCCTGCTGCGCGGGGCGCGACATCCAGGATGCGCGGAATGTTGCCGCCCATCTCGGCATCCCGCATTACGTGCTCGATTACGAGAGCCGCTTCCGCGAGGAAGTGATTGACCGTTTCGTCGACAGCTATGCTGCGGGCGAGACTCCGATCCCCTGTGTCGATTGCAACCGGACGGTGAAGTTCCGCGACCTGCTGCGTTTCGCCGAGGATCTCGGCGCGGATTGCCTCGTGACCGGGCACTACGTCGAAAGCCGGCTGATGCCGGATGGCCACCGGGCGCTGTTCCGGCCCCGTGACCTCGACCGCGACCAGAGCTATTTCCTCTATGCCACGACACAGAGGCAGCTTGATTGGCTTCGCTTTCCGCTGGCCGCGCTGACAAAGCCGGAAACGCGCGAGATCGCCCGGTCGATGGGTATCGCGATCGCCGACAAGCCGGACAGCCAGGATATCTGCTTCGTGCCGAGCGGGAATTATGCCGCGCTGGTCGAGAAGCTCCGCCCCGAGGCGACCTTGCCCGGTCTCATCCGCCATGTCGATGGCCGCGAACTCGGCCGGCATGACGGCATTATCCGCTACACGATCGGGCAGCGCCGGGGCCTCGGCATCGCCGCGCGCGACCCGCTCTATGTCGTCCGGATCGACGCGGCCACGCGGGAGGTCGTTGTCGGCCCGCGCGAGGCGCTGGCTGTGCGCAGCCTGGAGCTGCGAGACGTCAACTGGCTGGGCGACATGCCGCTTGACCGGCTGCCCGCCAATGGCGTCGAGGTTTTCGCCCGGGTCCGTTCCACGCGACAGCCCAAGCCTGCCATTGTCCGGTGGAATCGGGATGCTCTTGTCGTCGAGCTGCTCGATGGCGAGGAAGGGGTGGCGCCCGGGCAGGCCTGCGTCCTCTATGCCGAGGGCGAGGGCCAGTCACGCGTGCTTGGAGGCGGGACGATCGGTCGTCGTCGCGCGCCGGGCCAAGCGGTGCCGGAAGAGGCGAAGG
Source organism: Rhabdaerophilum sp. SD176 (assembly GCF_030143245.1). Taxonomy (GTDB): domain Bacteria; phylum Pseudomonadota; class Alphaproteobacteria; order Rhizobiales; family Beijerinckiaceae; genus Rhabdaerophilum. Next base: position 41,027 of record NZ_JARJNS010000002.1, read on the forward strand.
TGGCGCTCGGCGCCGCCTGATCGACGTCAATATTGCCAGATCGCAGGGGAGCGGGCATGGCCAAGGATATCGACCTGACGACCATCACGAAGGCCTATGCCAAATGGGCACCCTTCTATGATCTTGTCTATTCCCGCATCCTGCTGCCCGGCCGGAACGAGGCCGTCAAGGCCGCCCTGGCCTGCGGCAAGGAGATCCTCGAGGTCGGTGTCGGGACCGGGCTGTCTTTGGGCGATTACCCGGCCGGCTACCGCGTGACCGGGATCGACCTGTCAAAGCCGATGCTTGACAAGGCGGCGCAAAAGCTCGCCGGCCTCCCGGGCCACGCTGTAACGGGGCTCGTCGTGATGGATGCCTGCCGGCTGGGCTTCCGCGACGCGACGTTCGATGCGGTTGTCGGGCAATACATGATCACGCTCGTTCCGGATGCCGAGGTCGCCCTCGATGAATTCGCGCGCGTGGTGAAGCCCGGAGGCGAGATCATCCTGGTCAATCATATCGGCGCGGAGAAGGGTCTCGTCGCCATGCTGGAGAAGGCTGCGGCGCCCCTGGCCAAGCGCGTCGGATGGCGTTCCGAATTCCAGTTGCAGCGCATCCGGACCTGGGCTGACCAGGCCGGTTTCTCGGTTGCCTCGGCGAAGCGCGTGGGATTTGCCGGCTTCTTCACCGTGGTCCGGCTGCGGGATGCCCGGGTGGCCAAGGCCGAGGCTGCCTGATTGCAATAGCCCCTTGACCGGCGCGGCGCGGGCCCTTATGCGGGTGGCTCTCGCGCGGCACCTGTTGCCGTCAGGGATGGCAGTGTAGCTCAGCTGGTTAGAGCGTGGCACTCATAATGCCAAGGTCGGTGGTTCGAGCCCACTCACTGCTACCATCCCGCTTTACGGTCGACATTCCTTTCGACCGTCCCGCTTTTCCGCTGCAAGGCCATCTGTACCCAAATGGGCCCCGCCCGGCGACGGGTATCGGCGGCCGTGATTGCCGCTCCCGCGCGCGGGAGCGGCTGCGCGTCAGGCAGCCTCCGCCGGTTCCGCCCCGTCCGCCGGCTTCTTCTTCCGCGAGAAGGACATCAGCCAGCTGCACACGACATAGAAGACCGGCGTGAAGATCAGGCCGAAGAAGGTCACCCCGAGCATCCCGGAGAACACGGCGATTCCGAGGGACTGGCGCATTTCCGCACCGGCGCCCTGCGCGATGACGAGTGGCAGCACCCCGAGGATGAAGGCGAGCGAGGTCATCAGGATCGGGCGGAGGCGGGTTCGCGCCGCCTCGATGGCGCCCTCGATCCGGGACCGGCCCTCATCCTCGGCCTGTTTGGCGAACTCAACAATCAGGATCGCGTTTTTCGCCGCCAGCCCCACAAGCACAACTAGCCCGATATCGACGAGGATGTTGCGGTCCAGCCCGGCGATGCGCACGCCGATCATTGCGGCGAGGATGCACATCGGCACGATGAGGAGCACGGCCAGAGGCAGCAGCCAGCTTTCATAGAGGGCGGCCAGCAGCAGGTAAACGAAGATCACGGCCAGGCCGAAGGCGATGATCGTCGTGTTGCCGGCGAGCTTTTCCTGCAGCGCGATTTCCGTCCATTCGAAGCCGAAGCCCGAGGGCAGGCGCTCGCGGGCGATCTTCTCGATGGCGGCGATGCCCTGCCCGGAGGAGTAACCCGGTGCAAGCGAGACCTGCACTTCCGCGGCGGGGTAGAGGTTGTAGCGCGGCACGCGATAGGCACCGGTGATATTGGAGAAGGTGGCGACGGAGCCGATCGGCACCATCTCGCCATCGACGTTGCGTGTCTTGAGATTGGCCACGTCGCGCAGGTCGAGCCTGTAGGGATTGTCGGCCTGGGCCGTGACCCGGTAGGTGCGGCCGAGAACGTTGAAATCGTTCACGAAGGCGGAGCCCATATAGATGGACAGGGTATCGAAGACCCGGCCGATCGGCACGCCGAGCATTTCGGACTTGGTCCGGTCAATATCGGCATAGATCTGCGGCGTACGGGTAGAGAACAGGGTATAGGCCTGGGTGAGGCCCGGGGTCTGCGAGGCCGAGCCGGCGATGATCCAGGCCGAGCCCTCGAGCGCACGCAGTCCGCGGCCGCCGCGATCCTGCACATAGCCTTTCAGACCGCCGCCGGTGCCGATGCCGGGCACGGCGGGCGGCTCGATCACAAGCGGGAACGCCTCCGGGATGGTGAACATCTGTCGGCGAAGATCGTTCAGGATGTCCTTGCCGGTGAGTTTCAGCGCCTCGCGATCCTTGAAGTCGGACAGCGTCACGAAGACCACGCCGCCATTCGGCGCGTTGGTGAAGGTGGCGCCATCGAGCCCGACAAAGGCCACGGCGTTCTTCACGCCGGGGCGTGAAAGCAGGATGTCGGACGCGCGCCGGATCACGGCATCGCTGCGTTCGAGCGTCGAGCCCGGCGGCAGCTGGAACGCGACGATCAGGTAGCCGCGATCGAGCTGCGGGATGAGCCCGGTCGGAACGACGCGGATCTGGTGAGCCGTCAGGCCGATCAGGCCGCCATAGACGACAAGGACCATCATCGAGAGCCGGATCATCCGCGAGGTCAGCATGCCGTAGCGGTTCGAGAGCCAGTCGAAGCCCCGGTTGAAGGCACCGAAGAAGGCCCGGATCGGCGCGCCGAGCCGCCCGCCGGCGCTGTGATGCGGATCATGCGGCTTCAGCAGCACGGCCGCGAGGGCCGGCGAGAGCGTGAGCGAGACGAAAGCGGAAATGGCGGTCGAGGCCGCGATCGTGATGGCGAATTGCCGGTAGAACGAGCCCTGCAACCCTTCGATGAAGGCCGTGGGAATGAAGACCGCGCAGAGCACGAGCGAGATGGCGATCAGCGCGCCGCCGACCTCGTCCATGGTCTTGTGTGCGGCCTCGCTGGGCGAATGCCCCTCGCGCAGGTAGCGCTCGACATTCTCGACCACGACGATGGCATCGTCGACCACGATGCCGATCGCCAGGACAAGCCCGAACAGCGACAGCGTGTTGAACGAGATGCCGGCCATGGCCATGATCAGGAAGGTGCCGACCAGCGAGACGGGGATAGCGAGGATCGGAATGATGGCCGCCCGCCAGGATTGCAGGAACAGCACCACGACAACGATAACGAGAAGGGTGGCCTCGATCAGCGTCTTGACGACCTCGTTGACTGATTCCTGGATAAATTCCGTCGGGTTGTAGACAACAGAATAGCTCAACCCTGTCGGGAAATTCTCCGCCATCCGGTTCATTTCGCGACTGAGCGCCTCGGAAGTCGTCAGGGCGTTCGATCCCGGGCGCTGGAAGACGCCGATCGCGACAGCGTTCTTGTTGTTCAGATAGGCGTTGATCGAGTAATCCTGACTGCCGAGTTCGGTCCGGGCGACGTCGCGCACGCGCACCACGCCGTTGCTGTCCGACCGGATGATGATGTTGGCGAATTCCTCGACATCCGTGAGGCGGCCCAGGGTCTGGACGGAGAGCTGGAAGGCGCCGTCGGAACTGGCCGGCGGCTGGTTGATCGAGCCGGCAGCGACCTGGAGGTTGGCGGCGCGCAGGGCCGCCACAACCTCGCTGGCCGTCAGGTTCCTGGCCGCAACCCGGGCCGGATCAAGCCAGACGCGCATCGAATAGTCACGCGCGCCGAAGACGCTGATACTGCCCACGCCATCGACGCGGCCCAGCACGTCCTTCACATAGAGCGTGGTATAATTCGAGATGTATTGCTGGTCTCGCGAGCCATCCGGCGAGGTCATGTGGATGACCATCATCATGTCCGGCGAGGATTTCCGAACCTGGACACCCTGACGGCGAACTTCATCCGGCAGGCGCGCCTCCGCGCCGGAAACGCGGTTCTGAACCAGCACCTGGGCCTGGTCGATATTGGTGCCGGGCTTGAACACCACATTGATCGAGACCCGGCCATCCCCTGTCGATTGCGAGGAGATGTAGAGCATGTTGTCGACGCCGTTGACTTCCTGCTCGATCGGCGCGGCAACGGTGGAGGCGATGATCTCCGCCGAAGCGCCGGGATAGGATGCCGTGATATTGACCGTCGGCGGGGCGATTTCCGGGTATTCGGAGATCGGCAGTGCCCGCTGCGTGATCAGGCCGGCAATCGTGACGAGGATCGACAGCACGCTCGCGAAAATCGGGCGGTCGATGAAGAAATGCGAGAACCGGAACATGGCGTCGCCTCGGGACGGGGATCAGGGACAGGCCGCGCAGCCCGGGGGCCGCGCGAAGGGTTTCAGGGGCGCGCCGGCGGTTTGATCTCGCCCGGCTGCGGCGTCACCGGGACGCCGGGCCGGACCATCGGATTGGCAAGGCCGTTGATGATCACACGGTCATTGGCCGCCAGGCCGCTCCGGATGACGCGAAGTCCGTCGACAATCGGGCCCGGCACGACCGGCTTCGGCACGACCTTGTTTTCCGGGCCGATGATGAAGACCAGCTTGCTCGTCTGGTCGGAGACGATCGCGGCATCGGGAATCATCAGCGCGTCGAGCTCGCCGGCATAAAGCTGCAGCCGCCCGAAGGTGCCGGCGGTCAGGAACTGGTCCTGGTTGGCGAAGATCGCGCGGCCGCGGATCGTGCCCGAACGGGCATTGAGCTGGTTGTCGACGAATTCCATCCGGCCTTCGCGCTTCCAGTCGGCCTCGTCGGCCAACCGCACCCGGACCGGCAGCGGCTTTTCCCGGCCCGAGGGCCGGTCGCCCGATTGCAGCAGGCGGGAATAGCGCAGGTAATCCGCTTCCGAGGCCTCGAAGATGAAGTTGATCGGATCGACGCTGATGATGTTGGTCAGCAAGGTGGCGCCACCCTGCGCGCCGGTGATGAGGTTGCCGGCATCGACGCGCTTGTCCGAGATCCGGCCGCCGATCGGTGCGCGCACCTCGGTCCATTCGAGGTTCAGCTCGGCCTGTTTGAGATTGGCCTCCGCTGCCTGCTGCGAGGCCCGGGCGCTGGCCAGATTGGCCTTGCGCTGGTCGAGATCGCGTGCCGTGATCGTCTGGTTCCGCGTCAGCCCTTCGGCGCGCTCGACCTCGTTCTCCGCCAGCGCGACCTGTGCCTTGGCCCGTTCAACATCCGCGCGGGCCGCATCGACACTGAGCTGGAAGGGGCGCTGGTCGATCGAGAAGAGCAGGTCGCCCTTGTTGACCACCTGCCCGTCCCGGAAGTGAACCTTTTCGATGAAGCCGGAGACGCGGGCACGCACCTCGACCTGCTCGCGCGCCTCGAAACGCCCGGTATATTCATCCCAGAGCGTGATTTTCTTCGCCAGCGGGGCCGAGACCTGCACCGGTGGTGCCGGCGGGGCTCCCTGCGCAAGGGCGTGGGAGGTGGCGGCGGCCAGGACGAAGGCGAAAGCCGATCGCTGGCATGTAGTCAGAACACGGCGCATTGCCGACTCCGTCGAAAGTTGAATGCGGAACTAGGTACATCGCTGGAAAAGAAAAACCAGTCACTTTCCGTGAGTACCGCCGCCATGCTGCCAGAAAGATGACAGGAGCCGTTGCGCGTCCTTGGTCAACCCGGCAGGTGCTTCTTGCTCCTGCCTTGCAACAAGGCTAGTTTTCGCAGATGGACGACGTCAAGACCCGCTTCGATCGCTACCAGGCCGATTTGCGCCGGGCCGGCATCCGCATGACCAACCAGCGGCGGATCATCCTCCAGGTGCTGGCCGAGGCGGTTGATCATCCGGATGCGAACGAGCTGCATCGACGCGCCTTCGCGCATGACCCGACGCTGTCGCTGTCCACGGTCTACCGGACCCTGCGCCTGCTGGAGGAGCGGGGCGCGATCCAGCGGCATGCTTTCGATGACGGGCGGGCGCGGTTCGAGAATGCGGATGTCGCCCATCACGACCATCTGATCGATATCGAGACCGGGCAGGTCATCGAGTTCCATTCCGAACGGATCGAGAAGTTGCAATCCGAGCTGGCGCGCGAGCTTGGCTACGAGATTGTCCGGCACCGGCTCGAACTCTACGGCCGGAAGCTGCCCGGCCGGTCCTGAGGGGGCTGCCCGGCCCGGGAATCCTGCAGGCAGGGATTTCAGCGGATACCGCGGAGATAGCGCTGGCCTGGCGGCGGCCGGAGCCGTGCCTGCGCGAAGGCGATGGTCTGATCTGCCGGCATCGGCTTGCCATAGAGGAAGCCCTGTGCCTCGTGGCAGCCCATCTGCCGCAGCAGCGAAAGCTGTTCTGCCGTCTCCACCCCTTCAGCTGTGATCTCGATACCGATCCGGTTGCCGAGATCGGTGATGGCCCGGATGATCGCCTCGTTCCGGCGGTCTGAAATCCCCTTCACGAAAGAGCGGTCGATCTTGATCCGGTCGAACCGGTGACGGTTGAGGTAGGACAGCGACGACCAACCCGTCCCGAAATCGTCAAGCGCCACGCGGACCCCGAGCATCTGCAGTTTCTGGAGCACGGCCAGGGTGGTCGGGCTGTCATCGAGGAGCGCTGACTCCGTGACCTCGATCTCGATGCGCTCGGGTGCAAGCCCGGTCCGGCTCATCGCGGACATCAGCGTGCCCATGAAATCCGGGTGCCGCAGTTGCATCACCGAAGCGTTGATCGCGACACGCAGGGGTTCCGGCCATGTCGCGGCGGTCTGCATCGCCTTGCGCATCACGAATTCGCCGATCGGCACGATCAGGCCGTTCTCCTCGGCAATCGGGATGAAGCTGGCGGGCGAAATCATCGTCCCGTCTGGCTGCCGCCAGCGGACCAGTGCCTCGAATCCGCTCTGCCCCTGCCGGGTCAGGTCGAGGATCGGCTGGAAATACACCTCGAAATGGTCGTTCAGGATCGCCTCGCGCAGGCCCAGCTCGATCTGCTGGCGTTCCTCGATCTGGTCTTCCAGGGCCTGGCTGTACCGGCGGAAGGCATTCCGGCCGTCGCGCTTTGCCTGGTACATGGCCAGGTCGGCGCGGCGCTTGACCTGGTCGATCTCCGTATCTTCCGGCAGGCCGCCGGCAATGCCGATGCTGGCGCCGACACTGGCGCGATGCCCGCCCGAGAGATGCACGACCTGGTTGATCGCGCCGATGATCTGGATGGCCAGCTGGTCCAGCTGGGCGATGGCCTCCGGCTCGGTGCAGAGAATGGCGAATTCATCGCCGCCCATCCGGGCAACGAGGCCACGCCGACCTGTCGTGGCCTCGATCCGGCGCCCGACCTGCGCCAGCAGCTCGTCGCCGGCGGCATGACCGAAACTGTCATTGACGGACTTGAACCGGTCGAGATCGATATAGACCAGAACGGGGTAGATGCCGCTCGACTCGGCGGCCCGCATCGCGCGGTCAAGATGACCCCGGAGGCTCTCGCGGTTGGCGAGCCCGGTCAGCTGGTCGATTTCTGCCAGTTCCCGAAGCCGTGCCTGCGAGGCAATGCTCTCCGTGATATCGGCCACCATGCCCTCGATATAGAGCGGGCTCCCGTCTTCGGCCGTGACGATCCAGGCCGTTTCCGAGACCCACATCTGCCGATTTTCGCGCGGGGCGACGACTTCGCTCTGGAAATCGCGGACAAGGCCATGGTCGCGCAGGAGGCCAAGTTTTTCCTCCTGGCGCAGAGGGTCCCGGTACCAGCGCCTGAGGCCCGCATCGAGCAGGGCTTTCTCTGTCTCGAACCCCGCCATGGCGACCAGAGCCGGATTGGCGTGGATGAGCCGGTAATCCAGTGTCATACGGTAGATGCCGATGATGCTGTGCTCAAAAAGATCACGATACTCGGTTTCCGCCTGCTTCCGGCGCGTGACGTCGCGGATATTGCAGACGATGCGCGGTTCGTCGCCGGCTTCCTTGGCCAGGGCGAGCGTTCCCTCGACCCAGATCCAAGAGCCACTCTTGCGCCGGAAGCGATGAACCACCGTTGTCTTCGGGTTGGTGGCGGAGAGGCTCGCCATGGCATTCGCGACAGCGTCAAGGTCGTCCGGATGGACCCATTCATTCACGGGTGTGAGGAGCGCTTCCTCGGCGGTGTATCCGGCGAGGGTCTCGATGGCCGGCGAGCAGTAGAGCCGTTTTCCGGCGCGCTCGCGAAGGATGATGACATCGCCGCTATGGGTGGCCAGCAGCTTGTACTGCGATTCCTTCTCGCGGATCTGCCGCTCGATCTCCAGCTGGGGTGTAATGTCCTCGTTGATCGCCACCCAGCCCCCATCGGGGGTGGGGTTGACGAAGATCCGGATGGTCCGCCCGTCCCGCAGGCGGATCAGGTGAGGGCGATCTCCGGCCTTCATCGCCTCCCGACGCCAATCCAGATAGTCCTCGCGGGACATCATCGGATCGGTCCCGCGCTCGAGGCGCCTGGCGAAGATGGTGCTCAGCGGGGTTCCGGGGAGGATGTCATCGGACTCGAGGCCATAGAGTTCCGCATATTGCCGGTTCGCGACAGCAAGCCGTTCGTCAGGCCCGTAGAGGCAGAGCCCGTGGGCGATATTGGCGATCGTGTGCTCAAACCGCTGGTTGTTGAGGTCAAGGTCGCGCCGCAGGGCTTCCAGCTGGTCGATCTGGAACCGCAAAGTCACTTCGTCCGAGGCGATCCGCGCGAAATCCTCAAGATGCCGGAGCTGCATTTCGGTCCACTCGCGCGGCTCGCGATCGATTGCGCAGAAGGCGCCGAAGACCGTGCCATCGGCGAGGCGCAGCGGCACGCCAAGATAGGCCACCACACCCAGCGCCTCGTGCGCCGGGTGGCCGCGCATGGTCTCGTCAACCCGGAGATCGCTGATCGCCAGATGACAACCGGACTGCGTGACATGCTGGCACAGCGAATGCGACAGCGGGGTGGACCGCGCCGTGGCCCAGGGTTCTTCGAGGCCGAACTGGCTCTTGAAGACCTGCCGCGTCTCCTCGACGATCGTGAAGAGGCTGACCGGCACGCTCAATGTGGCGGCGGTCAGCCGTGTCAGGCGATCGAAGGTTTCTTCCGGATCCAGCGTGAACCCCGAGCCCGGCATTGGTTCCTTCGGCCCGTCTCGCCTCGATCCCGCAAAGGGTTTGGTGCCTGCATCCATCGAAGAACTCGTCTTTGTTCCTGCCAGAATGGATGCAGACCAGCGAATACACGCTTAACGTGCCGGTTCCGGCAGTGTTCCGACGGGCTTTCCCGTGATCACAGTCAACAACGACTAAAGGGGGAAGGGTGCATTGGATCTGTCGATCCTGACTGCGCAGGGGTATCCGTGAGAGCGTTCCGCGACCGTCTCGGTCGGCCTTGGTGGAGCTGAGGGGATTCGAACCCCTGACCTCTGCAGTGCGATTGCAGCGCTCTCCCAACTGAGCTACAGCCCCTGACCGGAAGCGGCTGAATGACCGATGCTCGGGATGAAGTCAACTGCTTTTCCAGTGCATTCCGGAGTGGCAAGGCCCCCCTGCGCGAAGCCTGTCTTGCAGGGCGAAGCGGGCCTCCTGTAAGAGAGGGGCAACTGATGCGAACGGAGTGCCCATGAACCCGCTTCTCTGGCTGTTCAACACGATTATCGAGATCTATTCCTTTCTCCTGCTGGCCTATGTGATCCTGACGCTCCTGATCAATTTCAACATCGTCAATTCCCGCCAGCCTATCGTCTCCGCCATCGGGGAATTCCTGTACCGGATCACCGAGCCGCTGCTCGCGCCGATCCGCCGGCGTCTGCCCAATCTCGGCCCGATCGACATCTCGCCGGTCATTCTCCTGCTGGCCCTGCAATTCGTCCAGGTCACCGTCAACTATTACGCACGGAGCCTCTGAGGCCTCTTGACGCCTGAGACGGGCCCGCCGCATCCTGCCTGAAAAGGGGAGGTGTGCATGGTTCGTCGTTTCATTCTGGTCGGCCTGTTCGGGGCGCTCGCAGTCGGCCTTGTCCACGGGCAGAACTTCCCACTGGATGCCACGCCGACCCGCATCGCCTTCCCGAAGGACTTTGCGACGACCTTTCAGCGTTATGACATGGTCGACAAGCCTGATCGGAAGATTGTGCGCTTCTTCTATGTCAACAAGGATGCCTTGGCCAAGGTGAAGCCGGGCCAGCCTTTCCCCGAGGGAACCGTGCTGGTCATGGCGGATCACGATGTCGCGCTCGAGGCTGGTGGCAATCCGATCCGGAATCCGCAGGGCCGGCTGGTTCCGACAGGGCGTGTCAAGGCTGTTGGTGTCATGGAGAAGCAGAAGGGCTGGGGCGAGACCAATCTTTTCCCGCCCGAAAAGGACAATGGCGACTGGGAATATGCGTCGTTCAAGCCCGACGGCACGCTGAACATGATCAAGCTTGACAATTGCTATGCCTGTCACCTGCCGCAGAAGGGCCTGGATTTCACGTTTACCGGGGAGAAGATCTACGCTGCCGCTCCGAAGTGAACGAGGCGACAGGCGCTCCGTTCCGGATCGTCCCCGGCGGAATCGAACTGACACTCCGGGCGACTCCTCGCGGCGGGCGCGACGCGCTTGAAGGCGTGGGGGTGGATGCTGCGGGACGATGTTTCTGGCAGGTGCGGGTGCGCGTCGCGCCGGAAGAGGGTGCGGCAAACCGCGCGGTGATTGCGCTGGTGGCCGGGCTGCTCGACATTCCGGCGCGGGATATCCGCCTCGTTGCTGGCGAGACCGCCCGGATCAAGCGCCTGAAGATCGACGGAAATAGCGCCGAACTGGCCGCACGGGCCCGGGCTGCAACGGATTCCTTAACCAGACCCGGCTAGATCGACAGCCTGCGACGACATTGCCTCTGATCTTCCCGGCTGGTCCGGCCTAGGTTGAACCTGTCCTTCGTTGCATTGCGAAGTGCTTCAAACTCGGTTAGGGGGACTGGCGGTCCTTTGATTGGATCTGTTCCAAAGTCTTGACAAGGTGACATCCATGGCCCGAACCGGCCCGGCGGAGCGCCCGCTTTCTCCGCATCTGCAAATCTACAAGCCCTCGATCACGATGGTGATGTCGATCCTCCATCGCATCACCGGCGCGGCGCTGTTCTTCGGGACGCTGCTCCTGGTGATTGCCCTTGTCGCGCTGGCTTCGGGCAGTTCGGCCTACGGGACGGTGCAGGCCATCTACGGGTCGATCCCCGGGAAGCTGGTGCTTTTCGGGTATTGCTGGGCCCTGTTCCACCACATGTGCGGGGGCATCCGGCATTTCGTCTGGGATACCGGTGCCGGCCTCGAGCGTGGAACGCGCATGAAGCTTGCCTGGGGCACGTTGTTCGCTTCGCTGGGCCTCACCGTCCTGGCCTTTGCCGCCTATCTCGCAGGGTAAGCCGATGAGCCAAGAATCCTCCACCTCGCTCCGCACGCCGCTCGGCCGGGTTCGTGGCCTTGGCGCTGCCAAGTCTGGCACCGACCATTTCTGGAAGTCACGCGTGACGGCGGTTGCCAATGTGCCGCTGACCATCTCCTTCGTGGTCATCATGCTGATGCTCTCGAAGCGGGATTATGCCGGCGCGGTGAAGCTGGTCGGCCAGCCGCTCGTGGCCATCCTGCTGCTGCTGTTCATCGGCTCGGCCACCTATCACATGCGCCTCGGCATGCAGGTCATCATCGAGGACTACGTCCATAGCGAGGGCAGGAAGATTGCCCTGCTCATGCTCAACACCTTCTTCGCGATCGCGGTCGGCCTCGCCTCGGCCTATGCGATTCTCAAGATTGGCTTTGCCGGCTGACGGCAGGAGATACGCATGGCTTCGAACGGAACTTCCAATGGCAGCGGCCCGGCCGTGAACGGCAAGGCCTATCCGATCACCGACCATACCTTTGACGTTGTGGTCGTCGGCGCCGGTGGTGCCGGCCTCCGCGCCACAGTGGGCTGCAGCCAGGCCGGCCTGCGCACGGCTTGCATCACCAAGGTTTTCCCGACCCGCTCGCATACGGTGGCGGCACAGGGTGGCGTTGCCGCGGCGCTCGCCAATATGGGCCCGGACGAGTGGAAATGGCACATGTACGACACCGTGAAGGGGTCGGACTGGCTGGGCGACCAGGATTCCATCGAATATCTCTGCCGCAACGCGCCGGCCGCCGTCTATGAACTGGAGCATTGGGGTGTTCCGTTCTCGCGGACCGAGGATGGCAAGATCTACCAGCGGCCGTTTGGCGGCATGACCACCGATTACGGCAATGGCCCGCCCGCCCAGCGCACCTGCGCGGCGGCGGACCGCACCGGCCATGCCATCCTGCACACGCTGTACGGGCAGGCCCTGCGCAACTCGACCGAGTTCTTCATCGAGTATTTTGCCATCGACCTGATCATGGACGAGGAAGGTCGCTGCCGCGGCGTCATCGCCCTGAAGATGGATGACGGCACGATCCATCGCTTCCGCGCCCAGACTGTGATGCTGGCGACCGGCGGCTATGGCCGGGCCTATTTCTCGGCCACCTCGGCCCATACCTGCACCGGCGATGGCAATGCCATGGTCCTGCGGGCCGGCCTGCCGCTGCAGGACATGGAATTCGTCCAGTTCCACCCGACCGGTATCTATGGAGCAGGCTGCCTCATCACCGAGGGTGCCCGTGGCGAGGGCGGATATCTCACCAACTCGGATGGCGAGCGCTTCATGGAGCGTTATGCGCCGAGCGTGAAGGACCTTGCCCCGCGTGACATGGTCAGCCGCGCGATGACGATGGAAATCCGCGAAGGCCGCGGCGTGGGCAAGAACAAGGACCACATCTTCCTGCATCTCGACCATCTCGATCCGGCGATCCTGCATGCCCGCCTGCCGGGCATTTCGGAAAGCGCCAAGATCTTCGCCGGCGTCGACGTGACGAAGGAGCCGATCCCCGTCCTGCCGACCGTGCATTACAACATGGGCGGCATCCAGACGAACTTCTATGGCGAGGTCGTCACCCTGAAGGACGGCAACCCCGATGTTGTGGTGCCGGGCCTGATGGCCATCGGCGAGGCGGCCTGCGTTTCGGTGCACGGGGCGAACCGCCTCGGCTCCAATTCGTTGATCGACCTTGTGGTCTTCGGCCGCGCCGCCGGCCTCCGGGCCGCCGAGATCCTGACGCCCGGCGCCAAGCAGGCGGAATTGCCGGCAGATTCGGCCGATCTGGCCCTGTCGCGCCTTGACCGGTTCCGCCATGCGAAGGGCGGCACGCCGACGGCGGAACTGCGCCTCCGGATGCAGCGTGAAATGCAGACGAATTGTGCGGTCTACCGGACCGGCGAAACGCTGGCCGAGGGTTCGAAGAACATCCATCAGGTCTGGAAGGCGGCGGACGATGTCCGCGTCACCGATCGCAGCCTTGTCTGGAATTCCGACCTGCTCGAGACGCTCGAATTCGACAATCTCATCACCCAGGCGGTGGTGACGATGGATTCGGCGCTGAACCGGACGGAATCGCGCGGGGCCCATGCCCGCGAGGATTACAAGGACCGCGACGACAAGACGTGGATGAAGCATACGCTGGCCTGGGTCGACGAGGAGAAGAAATCCGTCTCGATCGACTACCGGCCGGTGCATTCCTACACGATGACCAACGAGGTCAGCTACATCGCGCCCAAGGCGCGCGTTTACTGAGGTCCGGGTTATGGCCGAGTTCAACCTTCCCAAGAATTCCCGTCTCGTCGAGGGCAAGACCTGGCCGAAGCCGGCCGGGGCCAACAACCTCCGCGAATTCCGGATCTATCGCTGGGATCCGGACGGCGAGAGCAATCCGCGAGTCGATACCTATTTCGTCGATCTCGATGATTGCGGCCCGATGATCCTCGACGCGATCATCTGGATCAAGAACCGGATCGACCCGACGCTGACCTTCCGCCGCTCCTGCCGCGAAGGCATCTGCGGCTCGTGCGCGATGAATATCGACGGGACCAACACCCTCGCCTGCACCAAGGGCATGGATGAGGTTTCCGGCGCGGTCAGGATCTACCCGCTGCCGCATATGCCGGTGGTGAAGGATCTGGTTCCTGACCTGACGCGCTTCTACGCGCAGCATGCCTCGATCGAGCCCTGGCTCAAGACCGAGACACCGGCGCCAGAGAAGGAATGGCGGCAATCGCCCTCGGACCGCGAGCATCTCGACGGCCTGTACGAGTGCATTCTCTGCGCCTGCTGCTCCACCTCCTGCCCGAGCTACTGGTGGAACGGCGACCGTTATCTCGGCCCCGCTGCCCTGCTTCAGGCCTATCGCTGGCTGATCGACAGTCGCGACGAGGCCACTGGCGACCGGCTCGACAATCTCGAGGATCCGTTCCGGCTCTATCGTTGCCACACGATCATGAATTGCTCGAATGCCTGCCCGAAGGGGCTGAACCCCGCCAAGGCGATTGCCGAGATCAAGAAGATGATGGTGGCGCGGCAGGTCTGAAAAGGTCGTGCGGCACGCGGGATCGACAGGAAGGCCGGGCATTCCCCGGCCTTTTTCGTGTCAGGTGCCGCGCCCTGCCAGGGCGAACAGGCCGATCACCCCGAAAATGGCGAGGCTCCAGACGATCGAGCGCAGGGTCGGCCGGTCCATCAGATAAGCGATGGTATAGGCGATCCGGGCGAGCAGGATGCCGAAAGCGAGCCAATCCACGGCCCCGTTCGCACCGAGACGGAGATGGGCGACAAGGATCCCTGCCGTGTAAAAGGGCAGGAACTCGAAATGGTTCTGGTGTGCGGCATGCGCGCGCCGGGCGAAACCCTGCAATGAGCCGGCCCAATCTCTCGGGTTTCCGTTATCATACCGGTTCGGGCCCGCCTTCGCGAGTGCCACGGTGAAGTAGGGCATCAGGCCTGCGATCAGCAGGCTCCAGAGAGCAAAAGGCATGGGCGAATCCTGGTTGGCCCTCAACTTACGCCCGGTGCAGCGGGCTGGATGCCTCGAAGAAGCCTGATTCCTCGGTCAAGTCCGCTTCCGGGCGGAAAGTCAGGCCTTGTTCATGGCTTGTCAGCAATTATATGGGCAGAAACCTGCAGAAACCGGGTTTTGGGACAGGGTGGTTCACGTGCGTCAAGGCCTTCGATTCCGGATGTTTCTGCTGCTGCCGCTGGGCGGCTTGCTCGCAGGGTGCGAGGCCAGTTCGCGACTTGGTTCCCTGCTGCCCGGCGAGCCGTATCGCCCGGCTCCTCGCAACGAGATTGTCGCCGCGCCGCCTCCATTGACCCCGGCGCCGGCAGGAGAAGTCGAATCTTCGGCTCTGCCGCCTCCTCCGGGCGCCAATGTCGCAACGGCTCCGCCGCCGGTTGCGCCCGGCGATCCCTTTCCGCCGGCGACCGGGACGATCAACCCGCCGGCCGCGCCGCAAACACCTGTTCCAGGCGCCAACCCCGCCAATCGTGTCGCGACCGCGCCGGTCGCTCCACCGGTCAATACCACGCCATCGGCTCCGACCCGGACGGGCCTGATCGGGAACTGGTCCGTGCGCGAGAGCAATGGCGCCAGCTGCCGTGTCACGCTTTCCAGCGCGCCGAAGCTCGATCTTTATGGCGCCGGTACGTCCGGCTGCCAGAATCGGGAGTTGCAGCGTGTCAATGCCTGGGAGCTGGCGGGCAGCGAAGTCATCCTTTATGAGCCCGGCGGTGGTGTCGTGGCCCGGCTTCGCCAGGCCGGCCAGCAGAACTTCTCTGGCGCGACCGCGAAATCCGGCGCTCCGCTGACCATGTCCAAATAAGGGGCCGGATCAGGGCTCTTCCAGGTTGGAAGTGGCCCTATCACCTCATGTGCCCGCCGCAATGCCGAGCGGCTGAACGCCTCAGCCGACGCGCGAGGCCGGCGGCGTTGCCGGCCGGCGCGCCAGCCAGAGTCGCGACCATTCCCAGCCATGCCCGGACGAGCGGGCAGTGGCATCGTCGATTGCCTCCCGGATCAGCGAGATGATGGTCCGGCGCGGGGTCTCGACCAGCGCGACGGATTCATCCAGTTCGACGAGGATCTCGGCGGCGAATTTGCGGGCCAGAGCCCGCATGGGCGCGTTATGCCGGAGGCAGCTCATATAGAGCCGCCCGAAGCCCCGGTTGCGGGCGGAGCGGAGAGTCCGGGCAAAGAGTTCCGTGCCGATCCCGCAATTGCGCCATTCGGCTTCGACGGAGAAGGCGATCTCGGCCTCGCCGGTAAAGAGTTCGCCCAAGGGGCGCAACTCTGCCGCGCCGATCATCCTGTTATCAAGGAAGGCGCCGTGGATGATCGCATTCAGCGTGATGCATCGGGCGGCATATTGCTCAAGGAACGCATCATTGGTGGTCGTGCCGAAGCGGGTCCGTCGGCTCCCGGTATCGAGCGCCAGCAGGTGGGTTTCGAAGGCCGGATGATCCGTCGGCAGAAGCTTCCGGTAGGTGATCCGGTCCAGGTCAATCTTGGGCATCGCAATTGTCCTTCAGCTTTCGCGTGACAGGCGCTCTCCCGTTCTTTTGTTGCACTGCAATAAATCCGGCTTTGGGCTTTTCGATGGCAAGTTCTGTGCCGTCGCGCATTCCCGATTTCGGCTGCGCCTTGCGGGGTGCCCCCGCTCATGCGAAAGAGCGACCGGAACAGCACGGGAAGACGCAAGATGGCGGGAGCGATTGCGGCAAGGTATGCCGCGATGGTGCAGGAAGGCAGGCTCGAATCCGATCCTGCGCAGGCCCGGATCGTCCGCCGTCTGGATGCGCTTGCGGCCGAACTCGAGGCGCATCGCCTGGCCCGCAAAACCTCGGCGCTCGGTTGGCTGTTCAGCCGGAAGGCGCCGGCTGACCCAATCCGCGGACTTTATCTCTGGGGTTCGGTCGGTCGGGGCAAGACCATGCTCGTGGACCTTTTTCACGAGCATCTTCAGGTCAAGCGCAAGCGGCGCGCGCATTTTCACGCCTTCATGGCCGATGTCCACCAGCGCATCCATGCCTGGCGGCAGCAGGCCAAGCAGGGGCTGGTCAAGGGCGACGATCCGATCCAGCCCGTCGCCGAGGCTTTGGCCGAGGAAGCCTGGGTATTGTGCTTCGATGAATTCGCCGTCACGGACATTGCGGATGCGATGATCCTCGGGCGGCTGTTCCAGGCGCTTTTCGCGCGCGGGGTTGTGATCCTCGCCACGTCGAATGTGGAGCCGCAGCAGCTCTACCGGAACGGGCTCAACCGCGCGCTGTTCCTTCCCTTCATCGGGTTGATCGAGGCGCGGATGGACGTTGTCCGGCTGGATGCCCGGACCGATTACCGGCTCGAACGCCTGCAGGGCCATCCGGTCTATTACAGCCCGAACGGCGATGCGGCGCGGGCGGCCCTCGACAGCCTGTTCGCGGAGCTTTCGGGCGGGGCGGCACCGAAGCCGCGCGGCCTTGATGTCGGCGGCCGGCAACTGACCTTGCCGCAGGCGGCGGGCGCTATCGCCCGGGCGAGCTTCGATGAACTCTGCAACCGGCCACTCGGCTCGCTCGATTATCTCGCGATTGCCCGGACCTTCCATACGCTGGTGCTGGACGATATTCCCGCCCTCACTTTCGACCGGCGGAACGAGACCAAGCGCTTCATCACGCTGATCGATATTCTCTACGAACATCATGTGAAGCTGGTCTGTTCGGCCGAGAAGCCGGTCGAGGCCCTTTATGTCGCGGATCGCGGCCATGAGGCCTTCGAGTTTGACCGCACGATCTCGCGCCTGATGGAGATGCGCTCGGAATCCTATCTCGCCCTGCCCCATGGGCGGCCGGACAGCGAGGCTTCCGGCAATACGACGGGGCTGGTGGAGACATGAATTCTGCCGGCATGGTCGAGAGTGTCCGGAACCGCCTGATTGCCGCTGCGGCAACGGAAATCCGGCAGATCGGCCCGCGCCGGATGACAATTTCGGGCATTGCCGGCCGGCTCGGCATGAGCCACGCCAATGTCTACCGCTATTTCGCCGACAAGATCGCGCTCATCGAGGCCGTGCTGAATGGCTGGCTGCGCATCATCGAGCAACGGCTGCAGGATATTGTCGACGGGCCAGATCCGGCCGATGACAAGCTCGAGCGTTTTCTCTCCACGCTGGCCCGGGCCTATGCCGACGCCATCCATCAGGATCCGGCGATCTTTCACCTGCTCGCGGAGCCGGAATTTGCGCCGGCGGAGGCCGAGCGGCACCGGAAGCGCGTCGAGGGGCTGGTGGAGCGGGTGATCGAGGAGGGAAACGTGACCCGCCTCTTTTCGGGCGGAGATTCCCGGCGCATGGCCGTGCTGGCGCTCGATCTCGGCTGCCGGTTCTGCGATCCCGGAATGGTCTGGCTGGGCAAGGCCGATTCCGTGGGGTCGGAAGCGCGGCGTGATCGCGTGGTGCGCTGGGTCGTTCGGGCGATGAGCGGCAGGAAATAGGATTACAAGTTACATATTTTAATTTTTGTAACATAACCTATTGTGACGGTTTGGCGACAAACCTTGAATCTCGATTTGATTAAGTCATTGAAAAAACGTGGAATGAATATCCCTGACTTCCGAGCTTTCCCAAATTAGGGGTTTGGTAAGCAGCAAAATCATCTGTTTTACCGTTTGTGGCTTGCCGCTCTTCGCAAGTCCCGCTACCCGCTTGACCCAACCCGGCGCAAGCCGGTTCCCGCGCCGGCGCTCCGCCTTGGTTCCGGTGCTTGACCCGCAACCGGACATCTGTCCGCAGACCTTCAGGAAGACCCCATGGCACGTCGCAAGATCGCCCTCATCGGTGCAGGCCAAATCGGCGGCACGCTCGCCCATCTCGCCGGTCTCAAGGAACTCGGTGACGTGGTTCTCTACGACATTGCCGAGGGCATCCCGCAGGGCAAGGGTCTCGACATTGCCGAATCGGCGCCGGTGGACGGTTTCGATGCGGCCTACAAGGGCACGCAGGATTACAAGGACATCGAAGGCGCCGATGTGGTGATTGTTACCGCCGGTGTGCCGCGCAAGCCGGGCATGAGCCGCGATGACCTGCTCGGCATCAACCTCAAGGTGATGGAAGCCGTCGGCAAGGGCATCAAGGAATATGCCCCGAAGGCTTTCGTGATCTGCATCACCAACCCGCTCGATGCCATGGTCTGGGCGCTGCAGAAATTCTCCGGCGTGAAGCCCAACAAGATCGTCGGCATGGCCGGCGTGCTCGACTCGGCCCGCTTCCGCCATTTCATCGCCGATGCGTGCAATGTCTCGGTGAAGGACGTCAACGCCTTCGTGCTCGGCGGCCATGGCGACGACATGGTGCCGCTGACCCGCTATTCGACGGTGGCCGGTATCCCGCTGACCGACCTCGTGAAGATGCGCTGGATCAGCCAGGAACAGCTCGACGCGATGGTCGAGCGGACCCGCAAGGGCGGCGGCGAGATCGTCAACCTGCTCAAGACCGGCTCGGCCTTCTATGCGCCGGCCGCCTCGGCCATTGCCATGGCGGAAAGCTACCTCAACGACCAGAAGCGCGTCCTGCCCTGCGCCGCCTATCTCAAGAATGATTACGGCGTGAAGGACATGTTCGTCGGCGTGCCGGTGGTGATCGGTGCCAAGGGTGTCGAGCGCATCGTCAAGGTCCGCCTCAATCCGGCCGAGAAAGAGATGATGGCGAAGTCGATCGCCTCGGTACAGGGGCTGGTCGAGGCCTGCAAGACCATCAATCCGTCGCTGAAATAAGGCCGTCGGCGAAGGGCAGCCGGCATGGGCCGGCTGTGCCTCCTGACTGCCGATTGCCCCATGCCGAATGCCATTCCGAAGGAATAACCGATGAATATCCATGAATATCAGGGCAAGGCGATCCTCAAGGCCTATGGCGCCAATGTCTCGGCCGGCTTTCCGGCCATGACGGTGGCCGAGGCCGTGGAAGCGGCGAAGATGCTTCCGGGCCCACTCTACGTCGTGAAGAGCCAGATCCATGCGGGTGGCCGCGGCAAGGGCAAGTTCAAGGAACTCCCGGCGGAAGCGAAGGGCGGCGTGCGCCTCGCCTTCTCGATCGACGAGGTCGAGAAGCATGCCAAGGAAATGCTCGGCAACACGCTCGTCACGATCCAGACCGGCGAGGCCGGCAAGCAGGTCAACCGCCTCTATATCGAGGATGGCTCGGATATCGAGAAGGAGTTCTACATCTCCATGCTCGTCGACCGCGAGACCGGCCAGACAGCCTTCGTTGTTTCGACCGAAGGCGGCATGGATATCGAGGCTGTCGCCCATGACACGCCGGAAAAGATCATCACCTTCTCGGTGGATCCGGCGACCGGCGTGATGCCGCATCACGGCCGCGCGGTGGCCAAGGCGCTCAACCTGACCGGCGATCTCGCCAAGCAGGCGGAAGTGCTGACGGCACAGCTCTACAAGGCCTTCGTCGAGAAGGACATGGCCATGCTGGAGATCAACCCGCTGATCATCACCAAGGATGGCAAGCTGAAGTGCCTCGATGCCAAGATCGGCTTCGATTCGAACGCGCTCTACCGCCATCCCGAGATCATGGAACTCCGCGACCTGACGGAAGAGGATTCCAAGGAGATCGAGGCCTCGAAATTCGACCTCGCCTATATCGCGCTCGATGGCACGATCGGCTGCATGGTCAACGGTGCCGGCCTCGCCATGGCGACGCTCGACATCATCAAGCTCTACGGCGCCGAGCCGGCGAACTTCCTCGATGTCGGCGGCGGCGCGACGGAAGAAAAGGTGACGGCGGCCTTCAAGATCATCACCGGCGATCCGAAGGTGAAGGGCATCCTCGTCAACATTTTCGGCGGGATCATGAAGTGCGATGTCATCGCGCGCGGCGTGATCGGCGCGGTCAAGGCGGTGGGCCTCAAGGTTCCGCTCGTCGTCCGCCTCGAAGGCACGAATGTCGAGGAAGGCAAGACCATCATCCGGGAATCCGGCCTCAACGTCATCCCCGCGGATGACCTTGATGACGCCGCCCAGAAGATCGTCAAGGCCGTCCAGGGTTAAGGTCAGGCAGAGGAACCACGATGTCCATTCTCATCAACAAAGACACCAAGGTCATCTGCCAGGGCTTTACCGGCAAGAACGGGACCTTCCATTCCGAACAGGCGATTGCCTACGGGACCAAGATGGTCGGCGGCACCTCGCCGGGCAAGGGCGGGACCACGCATCTCGGCCTGCCGGTCTTCGACACGGTTGTCGAGGCCCGCAATGCCACCGGGGCCGATGCCTCGGTGATCTATGTGCCGCCGCCCGGCGCCGCGGATGCGATCTGCGAGGCCATCCAGGCCGAGATCCCGCTCATCGTCTGCATCACGGAAGGCATTCCCGTGCAGGACATGATCAAGGTGAAGCGCGCCCTGACGGGCTCGAAGTCGCGCCTGATCGGGCCGAATTGCCCGGGTGTCGTGACGGCCGGCGAATCGAAGATCGGCATCATGCCGGCGAATATCTTCAAGCCGGGCAATGTCGGCATCGTCTCGCGCTCCGGCACGCTGACCTATGAAGCCGTGTTCCAGACCACCCAGGAAGGCCTCGGCCAGACGACGGCGGTCGGCATCGGCGGCGACCCGGTCAAGGGCACCGAATATATCGACATGCTGGAGAAGTTCCTCGCGGATCCGAAGACGGCGTCGATCATCATGATCGGCGAGATCGGCGGTTCGGCCGAGGAAGACGCTGCCCAGTTCATCAAGGACGAGGCCAAGCGCGGCCGCAAGAAGCCGATGGTCGGGTTCATTGCCGGCCGCACGGCGCCTCCGGGCCGCCGCATGGGCCATGCCGGGGCGATCATCGCCGGCGGCAAGGGCGGCGCGGAAGACAAGATCGCCGCCATGGAAGAGGCGGGAATCCGCGTCTCGCCGTCGCCGGCGCGGCTCGGCAAGACCCTGGTCGAGGTGCTGAAGGGCGCCTGATCCAGATGCGGATGTCGGAGATTCCTTTCGGAACCACGGATTGGTCGGCGATTCCGCCGACCCGTCATCCCGGCGAGGCCGGCGAGGCGCTCTGGCGCACGCAGACCTTCGGGCCGCAGGAAAACCGCATTCGCGTCCGCATGGTCGAGTATTCGGCCGGCTATGTGTCGGACCATTGGTGCGAGAAGGGGCATGTCCTGCTCTGTCTCGAGGGCGAGCTGGAAACCACGCTCGCCGATGGCCGCCATTTCGTGCTCCGGCCGGGCATGAGCTACCAGGTCGCCGACGGCGCGGAGCCGCATCGCTCCGTTGCGCCGCGCGGCGCCAGACTTTTCATCGTCGATTGAACCGCCAGGGGACGTTCAGATGGACCGCGATTTCGACAACGCCGACGAGTTGGCCGCCATCGGCGGCGACAGCGCCGCCTATTTCGAGGCGCTCTATGCCGAGGCCGCGCCCGGCCCGTCCTGGAAGCGCAAGAACTGGCCCGTCGCGGCCAATGGCGAGCTGATCTCGGCGCTCGACGGCAATTGGGCGGCGGTCGAGAAGGCCGTCGGCGACAAGCTGAAGGGCAAGGCGGAAGCTGCCGGCAAGGGCAGCGCCATCTCGGAAGCCGATGTCCAGCGCGCCGCGCGGGATTCGGTCCATGCGCTCATGATGATCCGTGCCTATCGCATGCGCGGCCATCTTCACGCGAATCTTGATCCGCTCGGCATCGAGGGTCCGAAGGACCACGAGGAACTGCATCCCTCCTCCTACGGCTTCACCGAGGCCGACTGGGACCGCAAGATCTTCATCGATCACGTGCTCGGGCTGGAATTCGCGACGATCCGCGAGATGATGGCGATCCTCCGCCGCACCTATTGCGAGACGATCGGCTACGAATTCATGCATATCTCCTCGCCGGCCGAGAAGTCCTGGCTGCAGGAGCGCATCGAGGGGCCGGACAAGGAAATCACCTTCACCCGCGAGGGCAAGCGCGCCATCCTCAACAAGCTGGTCGAGGCGGAAGGGTTCGAGAAGTTCCTCGACGTCAAGTTCACCGGCACCAAGCGCTTCGGGCTGGATGGCGGCGAGAGCCTGATCCCCGCCCTCGAGCAGATCATCAAGCGCGGCGGCAATCTCGGTGTGCAGGATATCGTGTTCGGCATGGCGCATCGCGGCCGCCTCAACGTACTGACGCAGGTGATGGGCAAGCCGCACCGGGCGCTGTTCCACGAGTTCAAGGGCGGCTCCTTCGCGCCGGACGATGTGGAAGGCTCGGGCGACGTGAAGTACCATCTCGGTGCCTCGTCCGACCGCGAATTCGATGGCAACCGCGTCCATCTTTCGCTGACGCCGAACCCGTCGCATCTCGAAATCGTCAACCCGGTCGTGCTCGGCAAGGTCCGCGCGAAGCAGGACCAGCTCGGTTGCCCGCCGGATGATCGCCGCGCCGTCCTGCCGTTGCTCATCCATGGCGATGCGGCCTTTGCCGGCCAGGGTGTCGTGGCGGAATGCTTCGGCCTTTCGGGGCTGAAGGGCCACCGGACTGGCGGGTCGGTGCATTTCATCATCAACAACCAGATCGGCTTCACCACCTATCCGCGCTATTCGCGCTCCTCGCCCTATCCTTCGGATGTGGCGAAGATGGTCGAGGCGCCGATCTTCCACGTCAATGGCGACGATCCGGAAGCCGTCGTCTTCGCCGCCAAGGTCGCCACCGAATTCCGGATGAAGTTCCAGAAGCCGGTCGTCATCGACATGTGGTGCTATCGGCGCTTCGGCCATAACGAGGGCGACGAGCCCGGCTTCACCCAGCCGGTCATGTACAAGAAGATCCGCGCCCATGAGAGCACGCTGGCCATGTATGCCCGCAAGCTCGTCGCGGAAGGCGTCGTGACCGAGGGCGAAGTCGAGAAGATGCGGGCGGACTGGCGCTCGCGCCTCGAGGCCGAGTTCGAGGCCGGCCAGGCCTACAAGCCGAACAAGGCTGACTGGCTCGACGGCAAATGGGCGGGTCTGAAGTCGACAAAGGAAAACGAGGATGATCCGCGTCGCGGCCAGTCCGGTGTTGCGATCGATCGCCTGAAGGAGATCGGCCTCGCGATCACGACGGTTCCGAAGGAAATGAACATCCACAAGACCATCCAGCGCTTCCTCGAGAACCGCCGGAAAATGGTCGAGAGCGGCGAGGGGATCGACTGGGCGATGGGCGAGGCCCTCGCCTTCGGCACTCTCGTGACGGAGGGGCATCGCGTCCGCCTGTCGGGGCAGGATTGCGAGCGCGGCACCTTCAGCCAGCGGCATTCCGTGCTGATCGACCAGGAAACGGAGACGCGCTACACCCCGCTCAACCATGTCGAGGCCGGGCAGGGGCGCTACGAGGTCATCAACTCGATGCTCTCGGAAGAGGCGGTGCTCGGGTTCGAGTATGGCTATTCGCTCTCTGAGCCGAATGCGCTGGTCTGCTGGGAAGCGCAGTTCGGCGATTTCGCCAATGGCGCGCAAGTGCTGTTCGACCAGTTCATCTCGTCGGGCGAGCGCAAGTGGCTGCGTATGTCGGGCCTCGTCTGCCTGCTGCCGCATGGCTATGAAGGCCAGGGTCCCGAGCATTCCTCGGCCCGGCTCGAGCGCTTCCTGCAGCTCTGCGCGGAAGACAACATGCAGGTGGCGAATTGCACGACGCCGGCAAACTATTTCCATGTACTCCGCCGGCAGATCAAGCGCGACTTCCGCAAGCCATTGATCCTGATGACGCCGAAGAGCCTGCTGCGTCACAAGCGCTGCGTGTCCGACCTGGCGGAACTCGCCGAAGGCACCTCCTTCCACCGCATCCTCAAGGATGATGCCGAACTCGGGCGCGCGCCGCTCAAGCTCAAGCCGGATGCCAAGATCCGTCGCGTCATCCTCTGCTCCGGCAAGGTCTATTACGACCTGCTCGAGGACCGTGAGAAGCGCGGGATCGACGATGTCTATCTGCTGCGCGTGGAACAGCTCTATCCGTTCCCGCTCAAGTCGATCGTCGCCGAATTGTCGCGCTTCAAGAAGGCCGATGTCGTCTGGTGCCAGGAAGAGCCGAAGAATATGGGCGCCTGGTCCTTCGTCGAGCCGTATTCGGAATGGTTGTTGAGCCAGTCCGGCTCCTCGGCCAAGAAGCTGCGCTATGTCGGCCGCCCGGCCTCGGCCTCGACGGCTGTGGGCCAGATGTCGAAGCATATGCAGCAATTGCAGGCCTTCCTCGACGAAGCTTTCGCCACCTGAATTCCCTTCCAGAGACCGAACAAAGGTTCACTCCTATGAGCACTGAAATCCGCGTCCCGACCCTCGGCGAGAGCGTGTCGGAAGCCACGATCGGCAAGTGGTTCAAGAAGCCCGGCGATGCCGTCAAGGCCGACGAGCCGCTGCTTGAACTCGAGACCGACAAGGTCACGCTCGAGGTCAATGCCCCGGCGGCCGGCACCCTGTCGGAAATCGTGGCGAAGGACGGCGAATCGGTTGGCGTCGGCGCGCTTCTGGGCATGATCAGTGCCGGTGGTGCAGCGGCTGTGGCCGCCCCTGCCGCCGCGCCGGCTCCGGCTGCCGCCCCGGCGCCGGTCGCGGCCCCGGCCGTGCAGCCCACGGCGATGCCGCCGGCGCCTTCCGCCGCGAAGATGATGGCGGAAACCGGCCTTTCGGTCACCGAAGGGTCCGGCAAGCGTGGCCAGGTGCTCAAGGAAGACGTGCTCCGTGCCGCTGCCGCTCCGGCCCCGGCCCCGGCTGCCGCCCCTGCCGCGCCGCGTGCCGCTTCCGCCCCGTCGGATGCCTCCCGCGAAGAGCGCGTGAAGATGACCAAGCTGCGCCAGACGATCGCGCGTCGCCTCAAGGAAAGCCAGAACACGGCGGCCATGCTGACCACGTTCAACGAGGTCGACATGAGCGCCGTCATGGCGCTCCGCAACCAGTACAAGGACCTGTTCGAGAAGAAGCATGGCGTGAAGCTCGGCTTCATGAGCTTCTTCGTGAAGGCCTGCGTCCAGGCGCTGAAGGAGTTGCCGGGCGTCAATGCCGAGATCGACGGCACGGACATCATCTACAAGAACTACTACCATGTCGGCATTGCCGTTGGCACCGAGAAGGGCCTCGTTGTGCCGGTCCTGCGTGATGCGGATCATCTCGGCCTTGCGGGGATCGAGAAGACGATCGCCGATTTCGGCAAGCGCGCCCGTGACGGCCAGCTCAAGATCGAGGAGATGGCCGGCGGCACCTTCACGATCACCAATGGCGGCATCTATGGCTCGCTGATGTCGACGCCGATCCTCAATGCCCCGCAATCCGGCATTCTCGGCATGCACAAGATCCAGGAACGGCCCGTGGCCATCGGCGGCAAGATCGAGATCCGGCCCATGATGTATCTGGCGCTGTCCTATGATCACCGCATCGTCGACGGCAAGGAGGCTGTGACCTTCCTTGTCCGCGTCAAGGAAAGCCTCGAGGATCCGGCCCGGCTGGTGATGGATCTCTGAACGTCATGGGCGGCGAAAGGCCCGGCGAGGACCCGATCCGCGACATCCTCCGGGGCTCTGTCGTGTTCGGGCCCGAGATCGACGAGAAGGTGCGGCAGCTTGTTGCTGCTTCTCCATCGCGCCCGGTCACCGAACTGCTCGCAACCTTGCTCTGGGCCTGGCCCTGGGATGGCCAGCAGGTACTCAACCCGGTGGGTCTCGCCACGGTCCTCGATCGGCTGGCGGACCTGGTCCCGCAATCCTGAGGGAGACTGCTTATGGCCCCTGTTGCCCTTGTCACCGGTGGTTCTCGCGGAATTGGCGCGGCCTGCTGCCGCCTTCTGGCTGCCAAGGGTTATGCCGTGGTGGTGAACTATGCCGGCAACAAGGCGGCAGCGGAGTCTCTCGCAGCGGAGATCGTGGCCGCTGGCGGCTCTGCCGCGGCGGTTCAGGGCGATGTGGCGGTCGAGGCGGATGTGCTGCGTCTGTTCACGGCGGCGGATGCGCTCGGCACGCTGAAGGTGCTCGTCAACAATGCCGGCGTTGTCGATATGCCAGCGCGGGTCGACGAGATGAGCGTCGAGCGGCTGAACCGCATGTTCTCGATCAATATCGTCGGTTCCTTCGTGCCTTCCCGCGAGGCGATCAAGCGCATGTCGACCAAGCATGGCGGCCAGGGCGGGGCGATCGTCAACCTGTCCTCGGCGGCCGTGACGCTCGGCGCACCGGGGCAATATGTCGATTATGCCGCCTCGAAGGGGGCGATTGACAGCTTTACCATCGGGCTCGCCCGCGAGGTGGCGGCCGAGGGGATCCGCGTCAATGCGGTGCGGCCCGGCATTATCGACACAGATATCCACGCTTCCGGCGGCTGGCCCGACCGGGTGGCGCAGGTGCGTGACAGCCTGCCGATGAAGCGCGAGGGCACGGCCGCAGAGGTGGCGCAGGCCATCAGCTGGCTGCTTTCGGACGAGGCTTCCTACGTGACAGGCGCCATTCTCAACGTTTCGGGCGGCCGAGGCTGACCAGACCAACAAGGAAAAGAACCATGGCTTATGATCTCATCGTCATCGGCACCGGCCCGGGCGGCTATGTCTGTGCCATTCGCGCGGCGCAGCTCGGCCTCAAGGTTGCGGTGGTGGAAAAGCGCAAGACGCATGGGGGCACCTGCCTCAATGTCGGCTGTATTCCCTCCAAGGCGCTGCTCCATGCCTCCGAAATGTTCGACGAGGCCGGCCATGGCTTTGCCGCGCTTGGGATCGATGTGCCCGCGCCGAAGCTGAACCTGCCGGCGATGATGAAGCACAAGCAGGACACGGTAGATGCCAATGTGACCGGTGTCGGCTTCCTGCTGAAGAAGAACAAGGTCGAGGCTTTCCACGGGCTCGGCACGATCCTGGCGCCGGGCAAGGTGCAGGTCACGGCAGCGGATGGCACCCAGCAGGTGCTCGACACGAAGTCGATCGTTATCGCGACCGGCTCCGAGGTGGCGCAGCTGCCGGGCGTGACGATCGATGAGAAGCAGATCGTTTCTTCCACCGGCGCGCTTGAGCTTGAAAAGGTCCCGGGCAAGCTGGTCGTGATCGGTGCGGGCGTGATCGGGCTGGAGCTCGGCTCGGTCTGGCGGCGTCTCGGTGCCAAGGTCGAGGTCATCGAATATCTCGACCGCATCCTGCCGGGCATGGATGCGGAAGTGGCCAAGCAGTTCCAGCGCATGCTGGAGAAGCAGGGCATCACCTTCCATCTTGGCAAGAAGGTCACCGGCGCCAGCACCGAGGCCGGCGTTTCGCTGACGGTGGAGCCCGCTGCCGGTGGTGCGGCCGAAACGGTGCAGGCCGATATCGTGCTGGTGGCGATCGGCCGGCGGCCGAATACCGAAGGCCTTGGCCTCGAGGCGGCCGGCGTGGCGCTCGAGCGCGGCCGGGTGATCATCAACGATCATTTCGCGACCAATGTGCCGGGAATCTATGCCATCGGCGATGTGGTGCGCGGCCCGATGCTCGCCCACAAGGCCGAGGACGAGGGCGTTGCCGTGGCCGAGATCCTCGCCGGCAAGGCAGGCCACGTGAATTACGACGTCATTCCGGGCGTGGTCTATACGTGGCCGGAAGTGGCGACAGTCGGCAAGACCGAGGAAGAGCTCAAGGCTGCGGGCATCGCCTACAATGTGGGCAAGTTCCCCTTCACGGCGAATGGCCGCGCCCGCGCCAACCGTGCAACGGATGGCTTCGTGAAGGTTCTGGCCGACAAGGCGACCGACCGCGTGCTGGGCGTGCATATCATCGCGGCCGGTGCCGGCGAGATGATCCACGAGGCGGCGGTGCTGATGGAATTCGGCGGCTCGTCCGAAGATCTGGCCCGCACCTGCCATGCCCATCCGACGATGAGCGAAGCCGTCAAGGAAGCGGCCATGGCGGTCGAGAAGCGGCAGATCCACCTCTGAGGGGAACGGCCGCTTGTCCGGCCTTATCCCGCCCGCGGATGAGCAGCCTTGTACGTAGCCATCAGGCGGGCCGTGTCGACCTCGGTATAGACCTGCGTCGTGGAGAGCGAGGCATGGCCCAGCAACTCCTGGATGGTGCGGAGATCGCCGCCGCGGGCCAGCAGATGGGTGGCAAAGGAATGACGCAGCGCATGCGGCGTGGCCGAATCCGGCAGGCCGAGCGCGCCACGAAGGCTTTCCATGGCCAGCTGGATGATGCGGGGTGAGAGCGGCCCGCCTTTCGCTCCGAGGAAGAGCGGTCCTTCCGGCCCCGTCTTCCAGGGCGAGAGCGCGAGATAGGTGGCGATGCTGTCGACGATCAGCGGTAGCACCGGCACCTGACGGACCTTCCCGCCCTTGCCTGTGATGGTCAGCACGTCGCCAGCCGAACGCGGGGCATCACGGCGCTTCAGCGACAGAGCCTCGGAAATGCGGAGTCCGCCGCCATAAAGCAGCGCGAAGACGGCAGCGTCGCGGGCGAGGATCCACGGTTCGCGCGCCTCGCCGGCCCGCGTGGCTGTTGCCGCGGTCGCGCGGGCATCCTGCGGGGCGAGCGGCCGCGGCAGGCCTTTGCGGATGCGTGGGCCCTTCACCGCCTTGAAGGCCGAGGCATGGCCATGGCCCTCGCGCTCGAGATAGCGGGCGAAGGACCGCAGGCCCGCGAGCTGGCGCATGATCGAGCGGCTTTCCACGCCCTTCTCGCGACGCTCTGCGAGAAACAGGCGCAGATCAGCCGGGCGGACCGCAAGGAAGGATTCCGGCGAGCGGCTTTCCGGCCCGAGAAAGGCGAGGAATTGCAGAACGTCGCGGCCATAAGCCTCGATCGTCTTTGCTGAATAGAGCCGCTCATGCGAGAGCGCGCGCAGCCAGGCGATCCGGCATTCCTCAAGCAACATCCGTGTCTCCGTTCCCCATCTCGATTGTGGCCTGCCCGGGTTAAGGCGGGGTTCTCGGCCTCGCCAGCGCCCGGAATCATGGTAGGAGCGAGCCCATGGATGCCGGGAACATCGACGACAGCGTGGGGGATGCGCGGGCCCTGGTGGCCGAGGTTGCGCTGCCGGTGGCGGTCGAACATCCGTATTCCTACCGGATTCCCGAGGGAATGTCCGTGGCGCCGGGCGATTGCGTGCGCGTGCCGCTGGGCCCGCGCGAGACGTTCGGCGTGGTGTGGTCCGTCAGTCCAAACGGGGGCGGTAATCTGAAGCCGCTGCTTGGCAAGACAAGCCTGCCGCCGCTTTCCGGGCCGATGCGCCGTTTCATCCAGCGCGTCGCTGATTACACGCTCGCCCCGCTCGGCATGGTGGCGCGGATGGCCGTGCGCGATCCGGATGAGGACATGCACGAGCGCCCCCGCCTGGCCCTGAGGGCAACCGGCCGCCAGCCAGCCCGGCTGACGCCGACCCGTGCCCGGGTGATGGCGGCGGTGCAGGGCGACCTGCTGCAAACCCGGCGCGAACTTGCCGAGCGGGCCTCGTGTTCGAGCGGGGTCATCGATGCGCTCGTCGATGAAGGCGTGTTCGAGGTGGTGGAACTTGCCCCGGCCGGTCGGGCGGACCGGCTCGACCCGGACCATGCCCGCCCCGCCTTGTCCGGCGAGCAGGAGGAGGCCGCCACGGCCCTGCGGGAGGCCGTCCGGGGCGGCGCCTTTGCCGCGCATCTGCTGGAGGGCGTTACCGGGTCCGGCAAGACCGAGGTCTATTTCGAGGCCATCGCTGCTGCACTGGAGCGGGAGCAGCAGGTGCTGGTGCTGCTGCCCGAAATCGCGCTGACCAACGAATTCCTGACGCGATTCGAACGTCGCTTCGGCGGCAAGCCCAGCCCGTGGCATTCCGGCATCGCGCCGGGCCGGCGGGCCCGGACCTGGCATGCCGTGGCCGAAGGCGAGGCCCGCGTCGTGGTCGGGGCGCGTTCGGCGTTGTTCCTGCCGTTCCGGGCTCTCGGCCTGATCGTCGTCGACGAGGAGCACGAGGCAGCCTACAAGCAGGATGACCTTGTCCGCTATAATGCACGGGACATGGCAGTGCTCCGGGCGCAGGTCGAGCCCTGCCCGATCGTGCTGGCCTCGGCAACGCCCTCGATCGAAAGCCAGGTCAATGCCGCGCAGGGGCGCTACCGGCATCTCCGGCTGCCCAACCGCGCGCAGGGCCGGAGCATGCCGGAAATCTCGGCCATCGACATGCGGGTCCATGCGCCGGAACCGGGGCGGTTCCTCTCGCCGGAGCTGGTGCGCCAGACGCGCGAGGCGCTCGAATCCGGCGGGCAGGTGCTGTTCTTCCTCAACCGCCGGGGCTATGCGCCGCTGACCCTGTGCCGGAAATGCGGCCATCGCTGGCAATGCCCGCAATGCGATGCCTGGCTCGTCGAGCACCGGTTCCGGCGGGCTCTGGTCTGCCATCATTGCGGGCATACGGAGCGGCGGCCGACCACCTGCTCGGCCTGCGGTGCCGAGGAAAGCCTGACCGCCTGTGGGCCCGGCGTGGAGCGCATCGCGGAGGAAATCGCCGATCTCTTCCCGGATCATCGGCGCATCACCCTGTCGAGCGATTTCCCCGGCGGTGCCCAGCGCCTGCGCGACGAGCTTGAATCCGTGGCCCGGCACGATTTCCAGATCGTGATCGGCACACAGCTGATCGCGAAGGGACACAACTTCCCGCATCTCACGCTGGCCGCGGTGATCGATGCCGATATCGGGCTGGTCTCGAATGATCCGCGCGCGGCAGAACGCAGCTTCCAGCTGCTCATGCAGGTGACAGGCCGCGCGGGCCGCGGCGAAAGGGCAGGGCGTGGCGTGCTCCAGACCTACCAGCCGCGGCATCCCGTCATTGCCGCCATGCTGGCCGGGGATCAGGAACGGTTCTATGCGGAGGAGATCGCCTCCCGGCGGGCAGCCGGGTTGCCTCCCTTCGGACGGCTGGCCAGCCTCGTCGTCTCTGCCCGCGAGAAGCCGGCCGCCGAGGCCCATGCGCGGCTGTTGGCGCAGGCCGGGCAGCTGCTCATCAGCGAACGCGATCTCTCGGCTTCCGTCCATCTCCTCGGTCCGGCAGAGCCGCCCATGGCGATGCTGCGCGGGCGCCATCGTGTGCGGCTGATCGTCAAGGCCGGGCGGCAGGCACCGCTACAGGGATTGCTGCGGGCCATGGTCGGCCGGGCTGGCCCGCCGCGGGGTGGCGCCCGCCTGGATATCGATGTTGATCCCATCAATTTTTTCTGAGTCGCGTCCGCTGTTTAGGCGCGAAACAGTGCGTAACCTTGTGCGTTGCAGCAACACATGGCCGCGAACGTTGCGCCCTCGCCGAAGGTCGCGGATCGTGCGGCGTGAAAGGGGTTGCGCAGGCGGTGAAGTTTTGTTAGCGACCGGCAGCCCGTTGTAGAGCAGGTTGCTCTGGCCGACGGGCCTGATCCGTTGATTGACCCCGCCCTGCGGGCATTCCACCCGGTTCTCCGGTTCGTTGTCGCGGTTCTCCGCATGCAGCTGCCCGACCAGGTGGAATGACAGAAACGAAAGACGCTTGTCGTGGCCTCATCCAGCCCGATCGTTTCCGGAATTGCGGGGCGCTATGCCTCCGCGCTTTTCGAACTCGCCACCGAGGCGAAGCAGGTCGATGCTGTCAGCGATGCGCTGGACCGTTTCACCGCGCTGCTTGACGGCAGCGAGGATCTCGACCGGATGGTGCGTAACCCGGTCTTCACCGCCGATGAACAGGCCGCCGCGATTGGCGCCGTCCTGAAGAAGGCGACGATCGGCGGTCTCGCCGCCAATTTTCTGCAGCTGGTTGCGGCAAAACGCCGCCTGTTTGCCGTCCGCGGCATGATCGCCGGCTATCGCGCGCTCGTTGCCGAGGCCAAGGGCATCGTTCCGGCCGAAGTGACCGTGGCCGCGCCGCTTTCGGACAAGAACCGCCAGGCCGTGATCGAGGCTCTCGAGGCGCGCGCCGGCAAGACGATTTCGCTGACCGAAAAGGTCGACCCCGCGATTATCGGCGGCCTCGTCGTCAAGATGGGCAGCAAGATGATCGACGCCTCCCTCAAAACCAAACTCAACGCGATGAAACTCGCGATGAACAACGGCTAATACGAAAGGCTTGACCGATGGATATCCGCGCCGCTGAGATTTCGGCGATCCTCAAGGAGCAGATCAAGAATTTCGGCGCTTCGGCCGAAGTGGCCGAGGTCGGGCAGGTCCTGTCCGTCGGTGACGGCATCGCGCGTGTCTTCGGCCTCGACAAGGTCCAGGCCGGCGAGATGGTCGAGTTCGAGAACGGCGTGCGCGGCATGGCCCTGAACCTCGAATCGGACAATGTCGGCGTCGTCATTTTCGGTTCGGACCGCGACATCAAGGAAGGCCAGACCGTCAAGCGGACCGGCGCCATCGTGGACGTTCCGGTCGGCAAGGAAATGCTTGGTCGCGTGGTCGATGCACTCGGCAACCCGATCGATGGCAAGGGCCCGATCAAGGCGACCCAGCGTGCCCGCGTGGACGTGAAGGCGCCGGGCATCATTCCCCGCAAGTCCGTGCACGAGCCGATGGCGACCGGCCTGAAGGCCGTCGATGCGCTGATCCCGATCGGTCGTGGCCAGCGCGAGCTGATCATCGGTGACCGCCAGACCGGCAAGACCGCGATCGCGCTCGACACGATCCTCAACCAGAAGCCGCTCAATGCCGGCAATGACGAGAGCCAAAAGCTCTATTGCGTCTATGTCGCCGTCGGCCAGAAGCGTTCGACCGTTGCCCAGTTCGTGAAAGTGCTCGAAGAGCGCGGTGCGCTGGAATATTCCATCGTTGTGGCCGCCACCGCCTCGGATGCGGCGCCGATGCAGTTCCTTGCCCCGTTCGCAGGCTGCGCCATGGGCGAATATTTCCGCGACAATGGCATGCATGCCGTCATCATCTATGACGATCTGTCGAAGCAGGCTGTGGCCTATCGCCAGATGTCGCTGCTGCTGCGCCGCCCGCCGGGCCGCGAAGCCTATCCGGGCGACGTGTTCTATCTCCATTCCCGCCTGCTCGAGCGCGCGGCGAAGCTGAACGACGCCAATGGCGCCGGTTCGCTGACGGCGCTGCCGGTCATCGAAACCCAGGCCAACGACGTGTCGGCCTATATTCCGACCAATGTGATCTCGATCACCGACGGCCAGATCTTCCTGGAAACCGACCTCTTCTTCCAGGGCATCCGCCCGGCCGTGAACGTCGGTCTCTCGGTGTCGCGCGTCGGCTCGGCCGCCCAGACCAAGGCGACCAAGAAGGTTGCGGGCAAGATCAAGGGCGAGCTGGCCCAGTATCGCGAGATGGCGGCGTTCGCCCAGTTCGGCTCGGATCTCGATGCCGTGACGCAGCGCCTCCTGAACCGCGGTTCGCGCCTGACCGAGCTCCTGAAGCAGCCGCAATTCTCGCCGCTGAAGATGGAAGAGCAGGTCTGCGTGATCTATGCCGGCGTCAACGGCTATCTCGACGGCCTGCCGGTCAACAAGGTGCGCGCCTACGAGGACGGCCTTCTCTCGCTGCTGCGTGACAAGCATGCCGATCTTCTGGCCGAAATCGGCAAGACGAAGGACCTTTCGGACGCGAATGCCGCGAAGCTGAAGGACATCGTCGCCGGGTTCACGAAGAGCTTCGCGTAAGGGCATTTCCGTCGGTTGGGCTCCGTGCCCGGCTGATGGTTCACCGGATCAGGACCTGACATGCCGTCGTTGAAGGATCTCCGCAATCGCATCGCCTCGGTGAAGGCGACGCAGAAAATCACCAAGGCCATGCAGATGGTGGCCGCGGCGAAGCTGCGTCGTGCCCAGGCGGCAGCCGAAGCGGCCCGTCCCTATGCTTCCAAGATGGAAGCCGTTCTGGCCAATCTCGCTGCTGGCATTTCCGGCTCGGATGCGCCGGCCCTGCTGGCCGGTAATGGCAAGGATCAGGTCCATCTCCTGATCGTCTGCACGGCCGAGCGCGGCCTGTGCGGTGCATTCAACTCGTCGATCGTCCGGTTGGCACGCGAAAGGATCAACAGCCTGCTTGCTGCCGGCAAGACGGTGAAGATCCTCTGCGTCGGCAAGAAGGGCTTCGAGCAGCTGAAGCGCAATTACGAGCGTCACATCATCGAGGTTGTGGATCTCCGCGCCGTCAAGCATCTGAGCTATGGCGAGGCCGAGATGATCGCCACCAAGGTGATCGGCCTGTTCGAGCAGGGTGAATTCGACGTCGCGACCTTGTTCTATTCGCGCTTCCGTTCGGTGATCTCGCAGATCCCGACCGCGCAGGGCCTCATTCCGGCCGAGATCGGCTCGGGCGAAGGCGGGACGAAGGCGGCCTATGAGTATGAGCCCGACGAGGCGGAAATCCTGTCGACGCTGCTGCCGCGCAACATCGCAGTGCAGATCTTCCGGGCCCTGCTCGAGAATGCCGCTTCCGAACAGGGCGCGCGCATGAGCGCAATGGACAATGCCACGCGCAATGCGGGCGAGATGATCAAGAAGCAGACGCAGAAGTACAACCGTTCGCGTCAGGCCATGATCACCAAGGAACTCATTGAAATCATTTCGGGCGCCGAGGCGCTCTGAGCATCGGATCAGGAAACGAGGGTAAAGTCATGGCCAAGCCGCAGGGTCGCATCGCACAGGTTATCGGCGCCGTCGTCGACGTGCATTTCGACGGCGAACTCCCCGAAATTCTCAACGCGCTCGAAACCGACAATCTCGGGAACCGGCTCGTTCTGGAAGTCGCGCAGCATCTCGGCGAGAACTCGGTGCGCTGCATCGCGATGGACTCGACCGAGGGTCTGGTTCGCGGTGCGCCTGTCACCGATACCGGCGCGCCGATTTCGGTGCCGGTGGGCGAGGAAACGCTCGGCCGCATCATGAACGTCATCGGCGAGCCGGTGGATGAAGCCGGCCCGGTCCAGACAGCCGGCCGCCGCGCGATCCATCAGGAAGCGCCGGCCTATTCCGAGCAGTCGACCGAAGCGCAGATCCTTGAAACGGGTATCAAGGTCGTCGACCTGATGGCGCCTTACGCCAAGGGCGGCAAGATCGGCCTGTTCGGCGGCGCCGGCGTCGGCAAGACCGTGCTGATCATGGAACTGATCAACAACGTCGCCAAGGCGCATGGCGGCTACTCGGTCTTCGCCGGCGTGGGCGAGCGGACCCGCGAAGGCAATGACCTCTATCACGAAATGATCGAGTCCAAGGTCAACATGGACCCGAAGGAAAATGGCGGCTCGACCAAGGGTTCGAAATGCGCCCTGGTCTATGGCCAGATGAACGAGCCGCCGGGCGCCCGCATGCGTGTTGCCCTGACCGGCCTGACCGTTGCGGAAGATTTCCGCGACAAGGGTCAGGACGTGCTGTTCTTCGTCGACAACATCTTCCGCTTCACGCAGGCCGGCTCGGAAGTGTCGGCGCTGCTGGGCCGCATTCCGTCGGCGGTGGGCTATCAGCCAACTCTCGCGACCGATATGGGCGCGATGCAGGAGCGCATCACCACCACCACCAAGGGCTCGATTACCTCGGTGCAGGCGATCTACGTGCCGGCGGATGACCTGACCGACCCGGCGCCCGCCACCTCCTTCGCCCATCTGGATGCGACGACCGTTCTGTCGCGCTCCATCGCGGAAAAGGGCATCTATCCGGCGGTCGACCCGCTGGACTCGACCTCGCGCATGCTCTCCCCGATGATCGTCGGCGAGGAGCATTACGGCGTCGCCCGCCAGGTTCAGTCGATCCTGCAGCGCTACAAGTCGCTCCAGGACATCATCGCCATCCTGGGCATGGACGAGCTTTCCGAAGAGGACAAGCTGACCGTGGCCCGCGCCCGCAAGATCGAGCGCTTCCTCAGCCAGCCGTTTCACGTGGCCGAAGTCTTCACCGGTTCGCCGGGCAAGCTCGTGTCGCTGAAGGACACGATTGCCGGCTTCAAGGGCCTCTGCGAAGGCAAGTATGACCACCTGCCGGAAGCGGCCTTCTACATGGTCGGCACCATCGAGGAAGCTGTCCAGAAGGCCCAGAAGCTCGCGGCCGAGGCGGCCTGACCATGGCCACTTTCCCCTTCGAACTCGTTTCTCCGGAACGCGTGCTTTTCTCGGGCGAGGCGACGCAGGTCGTCGTTCCCGCCTCCGAAGGGGAAATCACGGTTCTCGCCAACCATGCGCCGTTCATGTCAGCCCTGCGGAGCGGTGTTGTCACGATTGATAATGGCCAGCGGCTGTTCGTGCGCGGTGGCTTTGCCGATGTCTCGCAGGCCGGGCTGACCGTGCTCGCGGAACAGGCCGTCCCGCTAGACGAGATCAATCCCGAAGCGCTGAGCGGCCAGATCCGCAATGCCGAGGAAGATCTCCGCGATGCGAAGACCGACGAGGCCCGTACCCGCGCACAGGCCAAGCTCGATGGCCTCAATGCCATGATGGCGGCGATCCGCAACTGAGCAGGGCGCGTCCGGGCTGTTCCAAAGGGGCCCGCGGGCCCCTTTTTCGTGTCAGAACCGGAACGTCGCCGAGACCTGCGGGGCCAGCGCGATAGACCGGAAGCGGTTCGGCGCATAGCTCGAATAGGTCCGGGCATAGGCGAGGCGCAGGCCGATCTCGCGATCCTTCTCCCATTCATAGGTCGAAGAGAGGAACAGGCTCCAGCTCCGGTCGCGGATGCGCGGCAGGATGGGCGTATTGTCCTCGAGGAGATAGGAGGCCGTGCCGCCGAGGCGCCAGGTCCAGGCATTCCATTTCCGTGCGAGGACGAGGCCGGAACGGAAGCGGATGTCGTTCTTTGTGCCGTTCTGGTAGAAGCGCCGCGCCGCGCCGAGGCTGGGGATCAGGGTCCAGTCAGGGGCGAGGGTGATGGCCCTGGACAGGCCGAGCGAGACATCCTGACTGGCGTCGTCATGGGCCCGAAGCGGCTGGTCCATGCTGGTCCGGGCAGTCACGCCCAGTGACAGTGTCGCCCCGCGCCAGGCCTGGGTGAAGGAGAGCGAGCCAAAGAGACGGTTGGAGCCGGCATCCCGTTCGCGGGCATACCAGTCCGCTCCCGTGCCGAGGATACCCGCCAGGGCGGCGCCGTCCCAGAGCGGCTGGCGATAGCCGAGGCCGAGCTGCATGGCCCAATAGGCATCGCCCTTCTGGCGGCCGGGCAGATCATTCGGGTTGCTGGTCCAGCCTGGTCCGAATTGGGTCGAAAGCGACCAGCCTGCCTGCGGCGGCGTCTGGCCCAGAGCGGGGCGGACAAGGAACAGGATGCCGAGCAGCATCGCTGCCCGGGCTGCCTGCCCTGTCTCCAGCCAGATTTCCTGCCGCCGCATCCGGCCTCCCCCGCACGGGGAACCTAGCGCGGTGCGGCGGGCTTGAGAAGGTTCAGCCGTCGGACAGCGCCATCAGGCTGGCATTCCCGCCGGCTGCCGCAGAGTTGACCGAGAGCACCTGCTCGGTCGCAAACCGGAACAGGTAATTCGGCCCGCCGGCCTTGGGGCCGGTGCCGGACAGGCCGTGGCCGCCGAAGGGCTGCACGCCGACCACCGCGCCGATCATGTTGCGGTTGACATAGATATTGCCGGTCGCAAGCTCGGTGGTGATCCGGTCGATTTCGGCGTCAATCCGGGAATGGATGCCGAGGGTCAGGCCATAGCCGGTGGCCTCGATGGCCTCGATCACTTCGGCCAGCCTGCCGGCGGGGTAGCGCACGACATGCAGGACCGGGCCGAAGATCTCTTCCTGGAGGTCTTCGACGCGCTTCAGTTCGAAGACATGCGGCGCGACATAGAGCCCCTCCGGCGCGGAGCCGGCAAACCACGTCTTGGCCTCACGCTTCATCCTCTCGATATGCGCGTCCAGCCTGGCCTTGGCCTCCGCATCGATCACCGGACCGATATGGGTGGCCGGATCGCGCGGGTCGCCGAGGCGAAGTTCCTTGGCTGCGCCAACGATCATCTCGATCATCCGGTCGGCGACATCCTCCTGCACACAGAGGAGGCGAAGCGCGGAACAGCGCTGGCCGGCCGAGCGGAAGGCCGAGAGCACGACATCGTCGGCCACCTGTTCCGGCAGGGCCGTCGCGTCCACGATCATGGCGTTGATGCCGCCGGTTTCGGCGATGAGCGGCACGATCGGGCCATCCTTGGCGGCGAGGGTGCGGTTGATTTTCCGGGCTGTTTCGGTCGAGCCGGTGAAGACAACGCCGGCCACCCGGGCATGGTGGACGAGCGCCGCGCCGACGGCGCCATCGCCGAGGACAAGGTTCAGCGCGCCACCGGGAATGCCGGCCTTGTGAAGAAGCTGCACGGCCAGCGTGCCGACCAGCGGGGTCTGCTCCGCCGGCTTGGCGACGACGGTGTTGCCAGCGGCCAGCGCTGCGGCGATCTGACCGACGAAGATCGCCAGCGGGAAGTTCCACGGCGCGATGGCCACGAAGACCCCGCGGGCGCGATAGACGAGGCGGTTCTCTTCGCCTGTCGGGCCGGGAAGGACGATCGGGCCGGCGAACAGCTTCTCGGCCTCG
Source organism: Rhabdaerophilum sp. SD176 (assembly GCF_030143245.1). GTDB lineage: Bacteria > Pseudomonadota > Alphaproteobacteria > Rhizobiales > Beijerinckiaceae > Rhabdaerophilum. The sequence goes on from NZ_JARJNS010000002.1 coordinate 80,122, forward strand.
CCGGAATAGTAGCGGAGGAAATCGACCGCTTCGCGCAGTTCCGCGATGGCATCGTCGATCGTCTTGCCGGCTTCGGCTTGCAGGAGGCCGAGGATGCGCCCCGTCTCCTCTTCCAAGAGGTCCGCCGCGCGGCGCAGCGCGCCGGAGCGGATCGTCACGGCAGTGCGGCTCCAGGCCGGGAAGGCCGATTGCGCTGCAGCGATAGCGAGATCGGCCGTTTCCGGCGTTGCCGTCTCGGCAATGCCGGCCGACCGCGAATCAATGGGGGAGAGGACCGGCGCGCCCGCACCGGATACGGGCTTGCCATTGACGAGGCTCGTCGCGTGGAGGGGGGCGAAGTTGCGGACCTCGAGCAGCCGGGCCAAAGTCCCGGCATGGCCGAGCTCATAGCCCTTGCTGTTGCGCCGCCCGGCGCCGAGCAAATCGGCCGGCCGGGCAATGCCGGCATGGCGCGCCTTCCGCGCATCGCCGATCAATGCGGCCGGGCGGATGAGCAGCTTTTCGACAGGAACCCCCGGATCGGCAGCCTCATGGACGAAGGACGAATTGGCGCCGTTTTCGAGCAGCCGCCGCACGAGATAGGCCAGCAGATCGCGATGGCCACCGACCGGGGCGTAGGTGCGGCAGGCCGCATCCGGGTGGTCGCCCAGCAGTGCATTGTAGATCGCATCGCCCATGCCGTGCAGGCGCTGGAACTCGTAGCCCTCGGCATCCCCCGCCAATGCGCGGATCGTGGCCACGGTCAGGGCGTTATGAGTGGCGAATTGCGGGAAGAGGCGCGGCCGCGCGTCGAGAAGCGCGCGGGCGCAAGCCGTGTAGTTCAGGTCCGTCATCGCCTTGCGGGAGAAGACCGGGAAATCGTCGAGGCCGCGTTCCTGGCCGCGTTTGATCTCGGTATCCCAGTAGGCGCCCTTGACCAGCCGGACCATGAAGCGGCGGTCATTCTCGACGGCCAGCCGGTCCAGCCATTCGATCACCGCACCGGCGCGCTTCTGATAGGCCTGGACAGCGAGGCCGAGGCCATCCCAGCCTGCCAGTTCCGGCGCGCGGGCCAGTTCGGCGAAAATGTCGAGCGAGAGCTCAAGCCGGTCGGCCTCCTCGGCATCGATCGTGAAATTGAGGTCGAAGCTCTTGGCCGATACCGCAAGCTCGATCACCATCGGCACGAGCTCCCGCAGGACCGCGTCACGGTTCGTGGCCTCGTAGCGCGGATGCAGCGCGGACAGCTTGACGGAAATGCCGGGCCGATCCGGCAGGGGGCGATTGCCGGCGCTGGCGCCGATATGCTTGATCGCGTTGGCATAGCTCGCGAAATAGCGGGCCGCGTCGTCCCGCGTGCGGGCCCCTTCGCCCAGCATGTCGAACGAATAGCGGAAAGAACGGCCGGGACCCGATCCGGCGCGCTTCAGGGCCTCCTCGATGGTCTGGCCGAGAACGAAATGATTGCCCATCACCTTCATGGCCTGCCGCGCGGCGGTGCGCACCGTCGGCAGCCCGATTCGTTTTGCCAACTGGCCGAGGATGCCGTCGGGCGTCTCGCCGGGCTGGATGATGCGCGCGCCGATGCCGAGCGCCCAGGCGGAAGCGTTGATCAGCAGGGCGCCGGATTTCGGTTCGTGGTTGAGGAAGTCTCCCTGGCCGAGCTTGTCCTCGATGAGCTTGTCAGCCGTCAAAGAATCCGGCACCCGTAGCAGAGCCTCGGCCAGGACCATGAGGGCCAGCCCTTCCTTGGTCGAGAGGGCATATTCCTGGAGGATCTGTTCCACCCCGCCAATCCCGCCCGACCCTGCCCGGATTGCCTCGATCAGGCGGCGCGCCTCCCGGTCGACTGTCCGCTCCGTCTCCGGCGGCTGGATCGCGGAAGCGAGCAGGACCGCGGCGAGTGATTCGTCGTCCGGTGCATAAGGGACGCGGAACGGAGGAAGCGGAGACTGGGACATGGTGCGGGCTCCGGAGGGGCTGAGAGGACAACCAGGGATTACTCAAGACATATCGCCTGTTGACAGGTGTTTCCACAGTGGTTTTTAACTTGTATTAGTGAAAATCACTACTACAAGTGCATTCTAGTGTGATATGGAGTGGATGATGGCAGAGCAGCTCGACCGGGCGGACATCAAGATCCTGCGGGCCCTGCAACGGGACGGACGTCTCTCGACCGTTGCCCTGGCCGAGAATGTCGGTCTCAGTCCAACCGCAACCACTGAACGCGTCAAGCGCCTGACGCGCGAAGGTTACATAAAAGGCTATCACGCCGCGCTTGATCCGGCGATGCTTGATCGGGCGCTGCTGGTCTTCATCGAGATCACGCTCGACAAGACGACACCTGACGTGTTCGCCAAGTTTGCCGTGGCGGTTCGCGCCTCGCGCGAGATCCTCGAGTGCCACCTCGTGGCGGGCGGCTTCGACTACCTGATCAAAACGCGCGTCAAGGATATGGAAGCCTACCGGAACTTCCTGACGCAGACGATCCTTTCGCTGCCGGGCGTGCGCGAATCGCGGTCCTATGCGGTGATGGAAGAAGTGAAGGCCGAGCTGACCCTGCCGGTCTGACGAAAAAGGCGGGCCTGAGCCCGCCTTTCCTTGGTTTTGGCAACAAGCGTGCCGTCAGGCCTTGCCGGTTCCAGCGGTCGGTTCGTCCCGGGTTTTCCAGAGCGAGTAGATGATTCCGCCGGCGATCAGCGCCAGTGTGACGCCGAGCGATATGGCAGGGTTCAGCTTGCCGACCAGCTCGTTCCAGAAGATCTTCAGGCCGATGAAGACCAGGATCATGGCGAGCGCATACTTCAGATAGTGGAACCGGTGCACCATGGCGGCCAGGGCGAAATAGAGCGCCCGGAGGCCGAGGATCGCCATGATGTTGGCGGTGTAGACGATGAACGTGTCCGTGGTGATGGCGAAGATCGCCGGCACCGAGTCGACCGCGAAGATCAGGTCAGCCACGTTGATGACGATCAGGGCCAGGAAGAGCGGTGTCGCGAAGGACACCATCTTGCCGGTCGCCGGGTCCGGCTGGCGGACAAAGAACTTCTGGCCATGCAGCTGCTCGGTCACACGCATGCGCTTGCGCAGGAAGCGCACCACCGGGTTCTTCGACACATCCGGATCGGCCTCGGGCACCACGAGCATCTTGATGCCGGTGGCAACGAGGAATGCGCCGAAGATGTAGAGCACCCAGCTGTATTGCTGCACCAGGGCCGCGCCGAGGGCGATCATGATGCCGCGCAGGATGATGACCGCGAGGATCCCCCAGACGAGGGCGCGGTACTGGTATTTCGGCGGGATGGCGAAGAAGCCGAAGATCAGCGAGATGACGAAGACATTGTCGATGGACAAGGCCTTCTCGATGAAAAAGCCGGTAAAGTAGGCAATGCCGGCATGCGTGCCGTCCTCGGTGATGAGGCGGCCGGTTTCATAGGACCACCAGATATAGCCACCGAAGGCCATGGCGACGCTGATATAGAAGGCGGAAAGCCAGAGGCTTTCGGCGACACCGAGTTCCTTTTCGTCGCGATGAAGGACCCCCAGGTCGAAGGCCATCAGCGTGACGATGACGGCAAGGAACGCACCCCACATCCAGAGGGGCTTGCCCAAAAAGGCATAGCTAAGCAGATCGATCATGATTTGGTACCGATTTTTGAGCCCAAGAACGATGGTTCCGACATCGCGCGTCTTTCCGACACGCCAGAGGGGCCCGGCAACCGTCGTGGTGGATAAAGGGCGCAGCGACATTTTGTCAAGACGGGCGCGTTTCGCGCTGCAACCATCGTTGCAATTTGGCTAAGACGCGGGCAGAGAGCGGCATCGCAACGGGACTGGATTGGTTTTATGGCGATTGTTGCGCCCCTGCTCGGCCCTTTTTCTGCCTATGGCGAAGTGGTTTCGCGGTTCCGCTGGCAGGTGCCGGCCCTGTTCAATATCGGGGTTGCCTGCGCCGATGCCCTTGCGCAGGTGCAGCCCGACCGGCCGGCGCTGATCGAGGTCGGGCCGGATTTCAGCCAGAGCATCGTCAGCTACGGCGATCTCCGGGCGGAATCGAACCGCCTGGCCCAGGCGCTTGTCCGTGCCGGTATCCAGCCCGGCGACCGGGTGGCGATCCACCTGCCGCAGGGGCGCCACGTGCCGATCGCGCATTGCGCAATCTACAAGATCGGCGCGATCGCGGTGCCGTTGGCCGCCCTGTTCGGGGCCGATGCCCTGGCCTACCGGCTTCAGGATTCGGGTTCGCGCCTGATAATCACCGATGCCGCCGGCGCCGCGAAGACGCGGCCGCTGCTCGCCTCGACGCCGGCGCTCGAGCGCGTGATTTCGATCGAGGGCGATGATGGCCCGGCAATCGGGCTGGCGCGGTTCACCGAGGGGTGTTCCGGCCCTTTCGAACCCGTCGCAACGCGGGCCGACGATCCAGCGTTGATGATCTATACCTCCGGAACCACCGGGCACCCTAAAGGCGCGCTGCACGGGCATCGGGTCCTGCTCGGGCACCTGCCCGGTGTCGAGATGCATCACGATTTCGCGCCGCAGGCCGGAGACCGGTTCTGGACGCCGGCGGACTGGGCCTGGGCCGGCGGCCTGCTCAACATTCTGCTGCCGGGGCTGTGCCTCGGCATTCCGGTTGTCGCCTGGCCGTTCCAGAAATTCGACCCCGAAGCTGCCTTTGCCATGATGGCGCGGCTCGATGTCCGCAATGCCTTCATTCCCCCGACCGGTCTCCGGCTGATGCGCAGCGTCCGGGATCCGGTGAAGCGGTTCGGCATGCCTCTGCGGAGCCTTGGCTCCGGTGGCGAGGCGCTGGGCACGCCGACCTTCGAATGGGGCCGCGAAGTGCTAGGCCTGCCGATCAACGAATTCTACGGCCAGACCGAGTGCAATCTCGTCCTGTCCTCCTCGCATGCCATGGGTGTGGCCCGGGCCGGGATGATCGGCCGGCCGGTGCCGGGCCATTCGGTTGCTGTCATCCGCGAGGATGGCACGCCCTGCGCGGTCGACGAGCCGGGGCAGATCGCCATCCGCCGGCCGGACCCGGTGATGTTCCTCGGCTACTGGAACAAGCCGGAAGCCACGGAAGCGAAGTTCATCGGGGACTGGATGACGACCGGTGACCAGGGCTATCGCGATGCAGATGGCTATATCGGGTTCGTCGGGCGGGATGACGATCTCATCACCTCCTCCGGCTACAGGATCGGGCCCGTCGAGATCGAGGATTGCCTGATCAAGCACCCTGCTGTCGCGCTGGCTGCCGTGATCGGCAAGCCGGATCCGCTGCGCACCGAGATCGTGGTTGCCTTTCTGGTGCTGAAGCCGGGCTTCGAAGCGGGCGACGCGCTGGCGGAGGAGATCCGGCGTTTCGTGCGGGAGCGGCTCTCGGCCCATGAATATCCGCGCGAGGTGCATTGCATTCCGGAAATGCCGCTCACGACCACGGGCAAGATCATCCGCCGCGACTTGCGTCAGCGGCTCTCCTGAGCCCCGGATTCGGCGCGTACCAAAGCCGACCAGAAGGTCTCGATCGTCTCGCGGGGGATACCCTGCACGATGAAGACGAGCCGGGTCCGCCGGTCGCGGCCCGGCCAGCGGGCAAGACGCTGCAGCGGATGCGTGACCGACTGGACATGATGGATCACTGCCGGTCGCTCGGGATCATCCGCCATGGCGACGAGCCCCTTCAGCCGGAGCAGGCGCGGGCCGTGCAGGATCCGCATCGCTTCCTGGAAGACGACCAGCGATTCCGGCCGGACAGGGTGATCCGACACGAAGCTGAAACTCTCGATATCGAGGCCGTGCCGGTTGGCCTCGTGGCCCGGTGCATGGGCCGGGCCGGCGCCCTCTGCTGCATCAAGCCAGGCCTCGATCCCGGAGCCGGTTTCCCGCCACGGCTCGAACCGGTTGTCGAAAAGGGTTGACGCAAAATCCGGCGGCTCCTCGCGAAGGAGGCGGGTGGTGGGATTGAGGCCGGAAACGGCTTCTTCCAGCGCCGCGATCATGCCCGGGCCGGCAAGATCCAGCTTGGTCAGCAGGAGGCGGTCAGCAAGAGCCACCTGCCGGCGTGCTTCGGCATGGCGCGCCAGCGTGTCGCCGCCATGCACGGCGTCGACCAGCGTGGCGAGCCCCGCAATCCCGAAGCGCTTCGAAAGATAGGGATGCTGGAGGACCGATTGAAGAATCGGCAGCGGATCGGCGAGGCCCGTCGTTTCGATCAGGATCCGCCGGAAAGGCGCGATGCGCCGGTTGTCGCGGCGGCGGAGCAGATCCTCCAGCGTAGCGACGAGATCGCCGCGAATCGTGCAGCAGAGGCAGCCGGCGGCCATGAGGACCATCTCGCCGGGTGTTTCCTCGACAAGCAGGTGGTCGAGCCCCACCGACCCGAATTCGTTGATGATCACCAAGGTGTCGGCAAGGGCCGGGTCCGCCAGCCAGCGGTTCAGGCGCGTGGTTTTCCCTGCCCCGAGAAACCCGGTGAGGATGACCAGCGGGATCGGCGGCAGCGGGCCGGCCATGGCTATCCGGCCTCGCCGGCGCTTGTCACCGGGGCCGGTTTCCGGCCCGAATCGAGCAGGATCTCGCCGGCAAGGGCGGCGAGGATCATCGCCACGCCGCCGAGCTGGACTGGCGAGAGCGTCTCGCCGATGAACCAGGCAGCGAAGATAATGGCAGTGACCGGCTCGAACAGGAAAAGCAGGCTCGTGCGCGAGGCGCTGATCCGCCGCGAGGCCATGAGCTGGAAGACGAAGGCGACGGCATAGGCCGCCATGGCAATGCCGATGGCGAAGGGAGCCTTTGAGAACGCATCAAGGGGGGCGGGGCCGCCATTGACGAGCAGGAAGGCCAGCGAGATTGGTGCCACCACCACCTGGATCCAGAACAGGGTGCGCACGGTCGAGCCCTGGACATGGCCGGCGATGAGGAACATCGCCGCGCAGGCCATGGCGGCGACGAGCGCGAAAAGCACGCCCTTGACGGTCAGCTGGTCTGCGGAGGGGCCGACGGCGATGACGAGGCCGGCAAAGGCGACGCTGAAAACAAGGATTTGCTGGCGGCTCAGCGGCCGGCCTTCGATCCGGTTCGACAGGAGCATAACCATCAGGGGGAAGGTGTAGAAGATCACCACTGTCAGCGGCACGGAAAGGTGATCAAGCGCAGAGAGATAGAAGGTCGCGGTCAGACCGGCAGCGATTGAAAGGCGGAGGACGGGGCCGCGATCCGCCGGGCCAAGCGACAGGCGATGCCCCAACGCAAGCGCGATGGTGCCGAGCCCTGGCACCATGATGAGCGAACGGTAGAAGATCAGCTCCGCTCCGGGCAATCCGGCCTGCGAGGCGGCACGCGCCGCCGGGATGTTGGCGCCGTAGAGCCAAGCGCCGATCAGCGCAAAGAGGGTTCCGAGAAGCAACGTGCGCCGTGCCTGACGACCGGCCTCGCCGGCGAGAGGATCAAAGGTCACGAGCGCGGCTGGCCCTGCTTCGGAGTTTCCTTCTTGCGGGCCGTGGCCTTCTTCTTGTCAGCAGCGGCTTTCGTCTTGGCCTTGCCCGGCTCGGTCGGGGCCGGGCGTGCCGCCGCTGCCGCAGGCTGCCGCGCGGTGCGGGTGGCCAGGGAAGCTCCTGATGCGGGGCGCGGCTGGGCCGACTGGCCTTGCCCGATCCGGCCGGCGGCGCCAGGCCGCAAAGGCGCGGTTCCTGTCAGGGCAAGCGGAGCGGCTGTTCCGGCACGGGCAGCAGCCGGCGCGAAGGCCGTCGCGTTGGCGGGAGCCGCAGCCTCGCCGGGCCGGCGGGCGATTTCGGTGCTGCCCGGGGCGCGGCCGAGATAAACCGGGATCGGATCGAAATTGTCCCGCGGGCCGAGGGCAATGCGCCCGCCGACGCGCTGGCCCACATTGATGGCCTGTCCGGAGCGATAGCCGCCGGCAATCAGCATGTCCGGCCGGTCCGGCGCGTTGGAAGTGAAGGCCAGCGCAGTGCCGGCATCTTCTTCCTCCGCGACAGGCGGACCGCGCCGACCGCAGATCTCGGCGCGACGGTTCGGTGCCATCGTTTCAGGGCTGGCCGTGAGCTGTGCGAGGCTGCGACCTGAGCCGGCGCCGGTGGTAAACAGCCCGCCGCCAGAGGAGAAGCCCTGGTCGAGCAGCTGTGCCGCCTTGAGCGTACGATCCGCGCCCGATGTTGCCCCGAAGACCACGGCGATCAGCGTGCGGCCATTGCGCTCGGCGGCCGAGACGAGGTTGAAGCCCGAGGCGCAGACAAAGCCGGTCTTCATGCCCATCGCGCCGGGATAGCGCCCGATCAGACCGTTGGTGTTGCTGTATTTCCGGTTGCCGAGTTGCACGGCGCCGATGGTCCAGTATTCGCGGTATTGCGGGAATTCCAGCAGGAGCGCGCGGGCCAGAAGGGCCATGTCGCGGGCCGAGGAGACGTGGCTTTCATGGTGCAACCCGTGCGGATTGACAAAATGGCTTTCGCGCATGCCAAGCCGCGCGGCTTCCTGGTTCATCATCCGCGCGAAGCCGGCCGTCGAGCCGCCGATGCCTTCCGCGACAACGGTGGAGACATCGTTGGCCGATTTCACCATGAGGAGCTTCAGGGCGTTCTCGAGTGTGATTTCCTGCCCTGGCTTGATGCCGATCTTGCTCGGCGGCTGCTTGGCCGCGACGGCGGAGGCGACGATCGGCGTCTCGAGCTTGATCTGGCCCTTCGCCACGGCCCTGAGCGCGACATAGGCCGTCATCAGCTTCGTGGTCGAGGCGGGGAACCAGGGTCGGGTGGCTTCCTCGGCCTGGATGACCTCGCCCGTGGCGGCATCGACCACGACGGTCGGCACCATCGGGTCGGCCTGGGCAGGCACTGCGAGCAGCGCTGCCAATGCAGCAGACAGCGAAAGCCTGAGAAGCGTTGAAGACGTCACGCGAGCCTCGATTCCCCATCCAGGCCGGCTGATTCGGCCCGCCAGCGATAGCCTTTGCCCTTGGTAGCCCCGGCTGCAAATTTTGAGAAGGGGTGTCAGGGAATGACCTTGCCAGAACCAGCAAATTATGGCTGCGTTGCGGCCTGCTGTTAAACTTTGAACATTCTGCCTGAATTTGCGCCGGCTGGCCCGGCCTGGAGGACGCGACATGTCGGCATCGATCATCGGCTGGGCCCATACTTCCTTCGGCAAGAAGGAGGAAAGCATCGAGGAGATGGTGGTCGCGGTCGCGCGCGAGGCCCTCGCCCATGCCCGGATCGAGGCTGAGGATGTCGACGAGATCTATCTCGGGCATTACAATGCCGGCTTCTCGCCACAGGATTTCACGGCCTCGCTGGTGTTGCAGGCTGACCCGGCCCTGCGATTCAAGCCGACGACGCGGGTCGAGAATGCCTGCGCGACCGGCTCCGCAGCTGTGCACCAGGCCGCGAAGGCTATCGCTGCGAAAGCTGCCCGCGTGGTGCTGGTTGTCGGCGTCGAGCAGATGACGCGGACGCCCGGCTCGGAGATCGGTGCCAACCTCCTCAAGGCCTCCTACCTGCCGGAGGATGGCCAGACGCCGGCCGGCTTTGCCGGTGTGTTCGGCAAGATCGCAGGCGCCTATTTCCAGCGCCATGGCGACCAGTCGGATGCGCTGGCCCGGATTGCCGCGAAGAACCATCGCAACGGCGTCGAGAACCCCTATGCGCAGATGCGCAAGGATTTCGGCTTCGAGTTCTGCCGGAACGAGAGCGAGAAGAACCCCTATGTCGCCGGTCCGCTGAAGCGCACCGATTGCAGTCTCGTTTCGGACGGCGCCGCAGCGCTGGTGCTGGCCGATCTCGACACGGCCATGGCCTCGGAGCGCGCGGTCCTGCTGCGCTCGCTGGCGCATGCGCAGGATTTCCTGCCGATGTCGAAGCGCGACATCCTTGCCTTTGAAGGCTGCTCGGTGGCGTGGCGCCAGGCGCTCGACAAGGCGCGGCTCACGCTTGACGACCTCTCCTTCGTGGAGACGCATGACTGCTTCACCATCGCCGAGCTTATCGAATACGAGGCAATGGGGCTGACCAAGCCGGGCGAGGGTGCACGCGCCATTCTCGAAGGCTGGACAGAAAAGTCCGGCAAGCTGCCGGTCAATCCTTCCGGCGGCCTCAAGGCCAAGGGGCATCCGATCGGTGCCACCGGCGTTTCCATGCATGCGCTGTCTGCGATGCAGGTCTGCGGCGAGGCGCCTGCGGGCATGCAGATCAAGAATGCGACGCTGGGTGGAATCTTCAATATGGGCGGTGCCGCGGTCGCCAATTATGTCTCGGTTCTGGAACGGATCCGCTGAGCGAACCGGAACCGGCGGGCGCCTGAAGCCAGGCGCCACCAGAGCAAGAGGCTGCCTTGCCCCGATCGACACCGCCTGCTTCGCCACCGAGCCTGTCGGGCCTTTCGCTTGTCCGGCGGCGGCTGATCTTCTTCGCGGCGGCCTGCGGCTATCTGCTGAGCCAGTTCTACCGCTCGTTCCTGACGGTGATCCATGACGACCTTGTGCGTGATCTCGGGATCGGGCCGAGCGAGTTCGGCGCGCTCGGTTCAGCCTGGTTCTTCGCGTTTTCGCTTTCACAATTTCCGGTCGGGATCGCGCTCGACAGGCTCGGGCCGCGACGGACGATTGCCGGCATGATGCTGGCTGCCGTGGCGGGCGCCTTCCTGTTCGCCACCGCTTCGAGCCATACCGTCGCCATTGCCGGCATGGCGCTGGTCGGCGTGGGCTGCTCGCCGCTGCTGATGGGGGCGCTCTATTTCTTCGCCAAGACCGAGCCGGCGGCCCGGTTCGCAGCCCTCGGCGGCATTTTCCTCGCCTGCGGGCTGATCGGCAGTCTGATCGCCGCGACGCCACTCGCCCTGCTGGTCAAGGCCGTGGGCTGGCGCGATGCCATCCGGATCGTGGCGCTGGTCACACTTGCCGTGGCGGTGCTGAACTTCCTTGTCTTCCGGGATCCGCCGCAGGGCGAGAACCCGCCGGGCGGATCGCTTCTCGGCGATCTCTGGGCGATCATGCGGATGCCTGCGCTCTGGCCGATCCTCATCATGAGCTTCGCGATTTCCGCGCCCGTCTTCACCGAACGCTCGCTCTGGGTCGGCCCGTTTTTCGGCGAGGTCTACGGGCTCGGCCTGATCGAACGCGGCAATGCCGTCCTGGCGCTGGCTCTGGCCATGACCGGGTCGGCGATCTTCTCCGGCCCGATTGCGAGCTGGATCGACAACCCCAAGCGCGTGGTCTTCGTGTCGAACCTGCTTTGCGGCATCGCCTTCCTGGCGCTGGGCCTTCTCGTCCTGCCGCCGCTCTGGCTGGCGATTGTCCTGATGATGCTCGCCGGGCTTTTCGGGGTCAGCTACGCCGTGCTGATCGCGCATGGCCGGCTGTTCTTCCCCGATCATGTCATCGGGCGCGGCATCACGTTCATCAACTTCGTCTCGATCGGCGGGACGGGCGTGGCGCAGCTGCTTTCGGGGCATGCCGTCGAGGCGATGCGGAAATCAGGCATGGCGCCCGCCGAAACCTATGCCAGCCTCCATGTTGCTTTCGGGGTGCTGCTGCTGGTTTCGGTGGTGGTCTATGCCCGGGCGCCGGCCAAACCTGCCTGGCGCTGAAACCCGAGTGACCTGGTTGCTTGCCCCGGGGGCTCCTTCCCTGCAGCAAGGCCTTCTTCAGGCAGCGTCCTTGCGCCGGAACAGCAACTTGTCGATGCGGCGGCCATCCATATCCATCACTTCGAGCTGCCAGCCATCGAATTCGGAGATGTCGCCGTCCCCGGGGATCCGGCCGAACACCTCCAGCGCGAGGCCGGCCACGGTCCGGAACCGCGCATCCTCGGGCACTTCGATGCCGATCCGCTCTTCCAGTTCGTCGATCTCCGTCCGGCCATCGACAAGGAAGCTGCCATCCGCGCGCTCGATGATGGTGCGGCTTTCGGTTTCGTGCTCCTCGGGCATCTCGCCGGTGATGGCCTCCAGCACGTCGGTCAGCGTCACGACGCCTTCGAACGTGCCGAATTCGTCAAGGACGAAGGCAAAATGGTTGCGCTTCTCGCGGAAGAGTTCCAGCACCTCGAGGACAGAAGAGACTTCCGGCACGAAGATCGGCTCGCGGACGCTGGCCTCGATATCGAGCGCCTTACCTTCGAGAAGCAGGTCGAGCAGGTCCTTCTTGTGCACGAATCCGAGCGGTTCGTCGATCGAGCCGCCCTTGGCCACGACCACGCGGCTGAAGGGGCACTGGCGCAGTTCGGCCTTGAGGACCTTTGGATCGTCGGCGACATCGACCCAGTAGACATCGCGCCGGCGGGTCATGATGTCGGATACCGGGCGTTCGGCCAGGCCGATCACTTCGCGCACCATGGCGCGCTCGGCCGGGTCGATCACGCCGGATTCGGTTCCGCCCTGGAGGATGGTCTCGACTTCCTCCTCCGTGACGGTCTGGTCCCGGGTCTGGGGAATGCGCAGGGCCGTCAGGATCATTGCACTGGAAAAGCCGAGCAGGTTGACCATCGGCCGGCCGACCATGCCGATCATGGCGATCGGCCGCGCGACCCGCGAGGCCACCACCTCCGGATAGGCCAGAGCGATCCGCTTCGGCACAAGCTCGCCGAGCACGATCGACAGGAATGTGATCAGGAAAACGACGATCGTATAGGCGATGGGCTCGGCATAATTCGGCGGCACGGTCAGGCTGGCAAGATAGAGGCTGAGCTTCTCGCCCAGGGTGGCCGTGCCGAACGCACCTGCCACGATGCCGACAAGGGTGATGCCGATCTGGACGGAGGACAGGAAGCTCGACGGCTCCTCGGCCAGCTCTGCCGCCTTCGCAGCGCCTTTGTCCCCGGCCTCGGCCATGGCATCGAGCCGCGCACGTCGCGCCGACACGATTGCCATTTCGGACATCGAGAACAATCCGTTCAGCAGCGTCAGGCCGAGAACGATCAGGAGTTCAACCGCTAACATGCGTTAGGACAAGACCATCGGAGCAGGGGGCTCCACGGGCGGTATTCACCATGGCGGCCACGAAAAGTCCAGTACGGTCGAATGCGGGGCCCGTTTCAGGCCGTTCCACGCGCCTCGATTGCAAGCGCGTGCAGGCCGCCGGCAAATTCATCCGCCAGCATCGCATTGATCCGGCGGTGACACTCGACGCGTGACAGGCCATCGAACGCTGCCGCACGCAGGCGGACCCGGAAGTGGGTTTCCCCGCCCTCGCGCCAGCCTCCATGCCCGCGATGCTGCTCGCTTTCGTCCAGGACGACCAGTTCCGCAGGAGAAAGAGCCCGCAGGGCCTGTTCGATCCGTTCTTTCCTGCCCATATCCGCCTCGTCGAATTTCTTCGCGGGTGCAAAACATCGTCTTGCCCTCCGTCGGGGTCAGAAACTAGACTTGATCGATGATGAATCTCAACTCCCCCCTCTTCGACCGGATCCGGTCCAAGCCGAATGCGGAGGAGGTGCGCGCCGAGCAGGAGCCGGTGTGTCAGCATCCGGCTTGCCGGCGCAAGGGCGAGTTCAGGGCGCCGAAGGGGCGTGACCACGAGGGTGAGTTCTACCTTTTCTGCCTCGAGCACGTGAAGGAATACAACCAGTCCTACAATTACTTCGCCGGCATGACGGATGCCGCGGTGCAATCCTACCAGAAGGATGCGCTGACTGGTCACCGGCCGACCTGGAATATCAGTGTCACGGGTGCCGGCCTCGGTGCGGAATCGAAAGTCGATGCCGCGACGCTGCTGCGTGCCAAGCTCGATCGGTTGCGGCGTGCGCGCGAGGCCGCAGCCGAGGCGCGTGTCCGGCCGGTCGGCAAGGCCGCGCTCAAGGCGCTCGAATCGCTCGGCCTTGACGAGACGGCCGACAAGCCGACCGTCCGACGACGCTTCAAGGAGCTTGCCAAGCGGCTGCATCCTGATCTCAATGAGGGTGACCGCTCGCGCGAAGAAAAATTGCGCGCCATCATTGACGCCTATAACTATCTCAAAACCGTTGGCCTCGCCTGAGGTCTTGCCCCAGTGAAAGGAAGACAAGCCCGCTCCCGGCTTGCTCTCGTGTGAACGATGTCCGTGACTGCCCTAGCCGAAACCCAGCCTGTCGATCCGACATCCGGTGAGCCGGATACCCGCGTCTCTGTCCGCGACCTGTTCGGAATCGATTCCGATCTCACCGTTCCGGCCTACAAGGCGCGCTCCGAGCATGTTCCGGATCTTGATCCGGATTACCTGTTCGATCGCGACACGACCCTGGCCATCCTCTCCGGTTTCGCCTTCAACCGTCGCGTCATGGTGACCGGCTATCACGGGACCGGTAAATCAACGCATATCGAGCAGGTCGCCGCGCGGCTGAACTGGCCGTGTATCCGCGTCAATCTCGACAGCCATGTCAGCCGCATCGATCTTGTCGGCAAGGATGCGATCGTCCTGAAGGAAGGCAAGCAGGTCACCGAGTTCAAGGACGGGATCCTGCCCTGGGCCTACCAACACAATGTCGCGCTGGTTTTCGACGAATATGATGCCGGCCGCCCGGACGTGATGTTCGTCATCCAGCGCGTGCTCGAGGCCTCCGGCCGGCTCACCCTGCTCGACCAGAGCCGCGTGATCCGCCCGCACAAGGCCTTCCGTCTGTTCGCCACCGCCAATACGGTCGGCCTCGGGGATACGTCGGGCCTCTATCACGGCACGCAGCAGATCAACCAGGCGCAGATGGACCGCTGGTCCATCGTGACGGTGCTGAACTATCTCGCGCATGACAAGGAAGTCGATATCGTCCTCGCCAAGGCGAAGCATTTCACCGGCAAGGAAGGCCGTGAAATCGTCAACCGCATGGTTCGTGTGGCCGATCTGACGCGCAATGCCTTCATCAACGGCGAATTGTCCACCGTCATGTCCCCGCGCACGGTCATCACCTGGGCGGAAAATGCGGCGATCTTCGGCGATCTCGGTTTCGCCTTCCGGCTGACCTTCCTCAACAAGTGCGACGAACTGGAACGGAGCCTGGTGGCCGAGTTCTACCAGCGCTCGTTCGGGCAGGAGCTGAAGGAATCGGCGGTCAATATCGCGCTGAGCTGAGGCGATGGCCGCGATCGGAGTCGATACGCAGCGCTATGACGAGGTCCGGCAGGCGGTGTCTGCCGGCCTGACCCGCTACAATGACCGGTTCCTCCCGCAGGACCGCGACCGCCATCCGCTGGCGCTTTCGGTCCGGGACGAAGCCGGCGCCGTTATCGGCGGGCTGATCGGCGAATTGCGGATGGATTACCTCCATGTCGACCTGCTCTGGATCGACGAGAGCCAGCGTGGCCAGGGCGCCGGCAAACGCCTGATCGACCTCGCTGAGGCCGAGGCGCGGCGGTTCGGCGCCACGCATATGCACCTGTCGACCTGGTCCTTCCAGGCGCCGGATTTCTACAAGGCCATGGGCTTCGTCGAATTTGGCCGCATGAAGGACCACCCGGCCGGGTTTGACAGCATCTTTTTCGTCAAGGCGTTCACGTGAAAACAACCCGCGCCCTTTTCTTCGATGTCTTCGGCACGCTGGTGGACTGGCGCGGCAGCATCGCGCGCGAGGTTCGTCGGCTGGCCCTCGGCGTCGACGGCGAGGCCTTTGCCGACGCCTGGCGTGCCGAATACCAGCCGGCCATGGAGGCCGTACGCAGCGGCGGGCGGGGATTCGTGAAGCTCGACATTCTCCATCGCGAGAATCTCGACCGCATCCTGCCGCGTTTCGGGCTCGATGAAATGGCCGAGGCGGACCGCGCCGCGCTCAACCTTGTCTGGCACCGGCTCGATGCCTGGCCTGAGGTTCCTGCGGCTCTGGCGCGGTTGCGGAGCCGGTTCCGGCTGGCGCCGATGTCCAACGGCAATGTCTCGCTCATGGCTGACATGGCGCGGCATAACGGCTTTGTCTGGGATGCGATCCTCGGTGCCGAGTGGGCGCGGGATTACAAGCCGAATCTCGCCGTCTACCGTGCCGGATGTGACGCTTTCGACCTGGCCCCCTCCGAGTGCCTGATGGTGGCCGCCCATTCCTCCGATCTCGCCGCGGCGCGCGAGGCTGGCCTCCGGACTGCCCATATCGCGCGGCCGGACGAGTTCGGCCCCGGGCTCGGCGAAACCGGGCCTTCGGTTTCCGTCGATCATGCCGCGCGCGACCTCGCGCATCTTGCGGAGCAGCTCCTGTCATGACCATCACCAACCGCAAGCCGGGCCAGCCCGAGAATTCGCCGGTCGAGCCGTTCAAGAAGGCCGTGGCCGGCGCGCTGCGCGCCATGGCCGGCAAGGACGAGATCGAGGTGCAGTTCGCGGCTGACCGGCCGAGCCTTGTCGATGCCGGCGATGTGGTGCGCGCCCGCCTGCCGGAGCCGCCGCGCAAGCCGACCGCGCGCGACATTGCCATCCTGCGGGGGCATGCCGACTCCTATGCGCTGAAGCTTGCCTGCCATGACGAGAAGCTGCATCGCCGCCTGATGCCGGAGGGGCTGGAAGCGCGGAAGGTGTTCGAGGCCGTCGAGCAGGCGCGCTGCGATGCCATCGGCTCCAACCGGATGATGGGGGTCGCGTCCAATCTCGATGCGATGCTGCAGGATCGCTACACCAAGGCCAATCTCGCCGAAGTGAACGATCTCGCCAATGCGCCGATCGAGGATGCCCTCGCCATGATGGTGCGTGAGCGGTTGACCGGGGCGAAACCGCCGGAAGCGGCGCGCCGCCTGACCGAACTCTGGCGGTCGGATATCGAGGAGAAGGCCGGCAAAACCCTCGACATGCTGGCCGGCAGCCTCGAGGACCAGCAGGCCTTTGCCAAGGTTGTGCAGCAGATCCTGGCCGGTCTCGGCATGGTCGAGGCCGACCCGCTCGGCTCTGATGACGAGGATCGGAACGACGACAAGCAGGATGATGACGGCGAGCAGGATCCGCAGGAAGGCGAAAGCGGCGAGGCCGAGGAGCAGGACGGGTTCGACCTCGAGCAGACGGACGCCCTCCAGGACGATATGAGCGAGGGCGCGCAGGAAGCCGCCGATGCACCGCCGGGCGATTTCCCGGACGAGAGCGAGATGGCTGATGCCGAGGAGCCGGCCGAGGCCTCGCGCCCGCCGGTCTCGCGGGATTCGATGCGCGACGGCCCAGGCTACAAGGCCTACACAACGCGCTTCGACGAGACGATCGCGGCCGAAGATCTCTGCGATGCCGAGGAACTCGACCGTCTCAGGGCCTATTTGGACAAGCAGCTCAGCAACCTTCAGGGGGTTGTCGGCCGGCTGGCCAACCGCCTGCAGCGCCGCCTCCTGGCACAGCAGAACCGCTCATGGGAATTCGACCTCGAGGAAGGATCGCTGGATCCATCGCGGTTGACCCGCGTGGTGATCGACGACATGCGCGGATCCTTTGCCCCGCTCTCGTTCAAGCGCGAGAAGGACACGAATTTCCGCGATACGGTGGTCACGCTGCTGATCGACAATTCCGGCTCGATGCGCGGCCGGCCAATCACTGTGGCGGCGACTTGCGCCGATATCCTTGCCCGCACGCTCGAGCGCTGCGGCGTCAAGGTCGAGATCCTCGGCTTCACGACCAAGGCCTGGAAGGGCGGGCAATCGCGCGAGTACTGGCTGCAATCCGGCAAGCCGGCGAATCCCGGCCGCCTCAATGACCTGCGCCATGTCATCTACAAGAGTGCCGATGCGCCCTGGCGGCGGGCGCGGCGCAATCTCGGGCTGATGATGCGCGAGGGGCTGCTCAAGGAAAACATCGACGGGGAGGCGCTGGACTGGGCGCATCAACGCCTGCTTGCCCGCCGCGAGCAGCGCCGCATCCTGATGATGATTTCCGACGGGGCGCCGGTGGATGACACGACCCTTTCGGTCAATTCCGGCAATTACCTCGAAAAGCATCTCCGGCAGATCATCGAGCAGATCGAGACGCGCTCGCCGGTGGAGCTGATCGCGATCGGCATCGGGCATGACGTGACCCGGTATTACCGGCGGGCCGTGACCATCGTCGATGCCGAGGAACTGGGCGGAGTGATGACCGAGAAGCTGGCCGAATTGTTCAGCGAGAACGGACCGTCGGCCCAGACGGCCGCTCCGCCCACCCGCCGGATGGCCGGAGCGCGGGCTTGATCTCCCGCCGTGCGGTTCTCGCGGGCCTAGCGAGAGCTGGCCTTGCGGGAGCTGTTCCCGCCGGGCAGGCCCGGGCCCTCGACCGCCAGGAGCCGCGCGCGCTCGCGATCGAAGCCGCACCCTTTGCCAGTTTTTCAGCCGGTGATCGCGACCGCCGGCAGTTCGGCGGGCTGACTTTCCTCGGCGGGCTGGAACTCCGGTCCCGGGATCCGGAATTCGGCGGGCTGTCCGGGCTTGTTCTTGATCCGAATGGCGAGCGTTTCCTCATCATCACTGATCGCGGCCACTGGCTTGCCGGGCGGATCGTGCAGAAAGAGGGCGTGCCGCTCGGCATCGAGGCTGCGCGGATCGGCCCGCTCCGGGCGCCCGATGGCCGGCGGCTCAAGGATACGCGCTATTTCGACGGCGAGAGCGTCTTCAGGCAGGGACAGACTCTGTTCGTCGGCGTCGAGCGCGTGCACGACATCCTCCGGTTTGATCTCGATGCCGGCGGTGAACCAACGGGCCGGGCCCGGCCGTCTACCGTCCCTGCCGAGATGAAAGGCCTCGCGCCGAATGGCGGGATCGAGGCACTCGGGCTGGTTCCGCAGGGTTCGGAATGGAGCGGGCATATGCTCGCGCTCGCCGAAAAGGAGGCGCGCGGCCAAGCGCCCGGGCAGATTCCCGGTTTCCTGATCGGTCCGAAGCCTGGCCGGATCTGGCTGCGCCGGATCGGCGATTTCGACGTGACTGACCTCGCCTTCCTGCCCGATGGCGATCTTCTGGTCCTTGAGCGGCGCTTCGTGCCGCTGTTCGGGGTCGGGTTCCGGATCCGCCGCATCCCGCTGGCGATGATCCGGCCTGGCGCGGTGCTCGACGGACCGCTGCTTATCGTGGCCGACCTCTCTGCGCAGATCGACAATATGGAAGCGCTCGCGGTCCATCGCACGCCGCAGGGGCGGACGATCCTTACGCTTGTTTCGGACAATAATTTCTCGCTCCTGCAGCGGAACCTGCTGCTGCGTTTCGCTCTGGACGCCTGAGGTGGCCACAGGCACGCCTCAGACGGGGGCGAGAAGCGCCTCGACCAGCTCTTCGGCGCGATGGACCAGAAGATCCGGCCCGGCGCCTGCAAGGCCCCGCTGACCGCCCAGGCCCCACGTCACGGCGATGGAGCGGGCGCCGATCACCCGGGCGGCCTCCACATCGCGGATCTCGTCGCCGATCACAACGGTCTTCGCCGCGGACAACCCGGTCTCCTTCAGGACATGGCGCAGGCGGGCGGGCTTGCCGAACAGGGAAGCGCCGGCAGAGATCCGGTGCACATGCGCAAGGGCCGGCCCCAGTTTCCTGCAGATGGCCGTCTCACTGTTCGAACTGACAATTCCGATCACGCATCCGACTGCGGAGAGCCTCGACAACAGGTCCGGCACCCACGGGAAAAGCGGTGTGGCGGCGTCATCCGCCAGAACGCGCCGTCGCATGTCCGCGGCGATGGCGGGCAGCTTCCAGACCGGAATGCCCAGCTGGTTCAGGATCGCACGGGGCGGCAGGTCGCGCAGGGCCTCGCCTTCTTCCGACGTGACAGTGCGAAACCCGTGGTGTCCGGCGATCGCGTTGATCGTGCGGAAGAACCAGGGCGCCGTATCAACCAGCGTGCCGTCGAAATCGAACAGGGCGAGGGAATCGAATGAGGCTGAGGACATGGCGGAGACAACAAAAAAGGCGGCCAGAGCCGCCTTGATTTCGTGAGAGCGTCGAGCGCGCTCAGGCCGTCAGCTTCTTCGAGATCTCGCGCTTCAGATCGAGCGCGTTCGAGGAAAGCTCGCCATCGGCCGCCTTCAGGAGGAACGCGTCGAGACCGCCACGATGCTCGACCGAGCGAAGGCCATTGGCCGAGATGCGCAGCCGCACGGCACGGTTCAGCGCATCCGACTGCAGCGTCACATTGACGAGGTTCGGCAGGAAGCGGCGCTTCGTCTTCCGGTTCGAGTGGCTGACCTTGTGGCCGACCTGAACACCCTTGCCGGTCAATTCGCAAACACGAGACATCGTTATCAACCTTCTTCGCCCGGAGCGCGATCTCCGGGGCCCTTCCGACCGGAGGGGCTGCGATCACGTGGAAATTCGGAAGCGGAGCCTATAGTCCAAGGAAGCCGGGCGGTCAATCATGGCAGGCGTGGAGCCATGAAAAAAGCAGCGCGCCCATCCGGTCCCGGGATCGGCGGAGGACTTGCCACGAATCAGCCATCGATTCACATCATAGACAGACCAGCGAATTCAGGACAGGGATCGGGTTTCGAATGGCAGGCATGTCGATCTGGGTATATCGAGGCCGATCCCGGCTTCTGGCGATGACGGTCCTCGCTACCCTTCCTGCAGCCGCAGGGTCTGCCCTGGCCGCGGATATCGAAGCGCGTTACTCCATCACGCTGGCGGGCCTTTCGATCGGCAAGGCCAGCCTTTCCGCCCAGCTGAACGGCTCAGGTTATGTGCTCAATGTCAGTTCCGCGCTGACGGGTATCGTCGGAGCGGTTTCGCAAGGGCGGGGAGCTGCAACGGCACGCGGAAATGTTTCCGGCGCGAATGTTCTCACCAATGGCTTCTCGCTCTCCGCGACCAACGGGAAGGACACGCGGAAGATCCAGATCGCGGCCGCTTCCGGCTCGGTGCGGAATGTGACGATCGACCCCCCATTCGTCGTCCGGCCGGATGATTCCACACGGATCCCCCTTCGAGAGAGCCACAAGGTGGGTGTGCTGGATCCCGTCAGCGCGCTGATCATGCCGGTCCGCAGCGGCAATCCGATGGACAAGGCCAATTGCGACCGCCGCCTGCCGGTTTTCGATGGCAACCAGCGCTTTGACGTGGTGCTCAGCTATGCCGGCACCCGGCAGGTACGCAGCGAGGATGGCTATTCCGGCCCGGTGCTGATCTGTAAGGCGCGCTATATCCCGGTCGCCGGCCACCGCCCGGACCGCCGCGTGACCAAATTCATGGCCGAGAACCGGAACATGGATGCCTGGCTCGCTCCGGTAAATGGCGGCAAGACGCTGATACCCTATCGCATTTCGGTCAAGACGATGATCGGCACCACCGTCATCGAGGCCGAGACATTCCGGCCGAACTAGGACGGATACTCACATGCTGGCGTTCTTTCCCGGTTCGGGCAGCAGCCGGTTCTTCTGATTCCGGCGCCGTATGGCGCATGTGGTGGATAGATGCGGCCATCTGCCTGCTGCCGTGGCGCCGGCGCGGCCTGCAAGTCCCCTAGCCTGCCCCAAACCGGGACGAGCCCACCCGCCGGCGCGGAATCCGCGCCTGCGATGCGGGTTTCTGTGCCGGCCCCGCGCCGCCGAAATCGACGGGATGATCCATTGTCCGAATCATTCTGTGCTGATTCGTCGACGCTTTGTTCCCGGCTTCGTCCAATCGTAAAGATTGCGGCAGGGTGACCCTCGGGGGTTCTTCATAAAGAATTAACCACGATTTTTATGTTTTCCGCTTGACCGGGAATCCCGCTGGACACCGGGTGCGAGTCATGAGCGCAGGCGCCGGAATCCTTCCTGGCTCGTCAGATTCGCAAGATCTTGCGTTTTGCCTTCATGCTGCTGCTTCATCTTGTGATAGAACAAAACCAGACTCATGTGCGGTCTCCGATTCGGCGCCGATTCGTTCCTTTCCTGTTCGAAGTCTTTCGATGCAGGTGATTCGCCCCCGGGAACTGTGCCGATCACGCACAGAAATCGGCTCTGCGCAGCTTGCCGGCCCGTTGGCTGTCGCCCACATAATGGAATGCGGCGAGGCTGATCGCAGCCCGCCCTTGCGCCGGTCTTGGGGAAGACGATGACCCTGCCTTTCAGCCTCCCCGCAGAAGCCCGGAAATCGGGGTCACCCCTTCGCGGACGCGGTGTAACGGCCATTCTCGGGCCGACCAATACCGGCAAGACGCATCTCGCCATTGAACGGATGCTCGGCCATGACAGCGGGATGATCGGGCTGCCGCTGCGCCTGCTGGCGCGGGAGGTTTACCAGCGCGTCGTCGAGAAAGTGGGTCCGGCACAGGTGGCGCTGGTAACCGGCGAGGAGAAAATCAAGCCGAAATCGCCGCGATACTGGATCTCGACTGTCGAGGCCATGCCGCGCGACATCAGCACCACCTTCGTCGCCATCGACGAAGTGCAGATGATCGCGGATTTCGAGCGCGGCCATGTGTTTACCGACGCAATGCTGCATCGCCGTGGCCGGGGCGAGACCCTGCTGCTGGGGGCCGCGACAGCACAGCCGCTCATCCAGTGTTTGCTGCCAGGCGTAATGGTGCAAACGCGCCCGCGCATGTCGCAGCTGAGCTTTGCCGGCGAGAAGAAGATCACCCGGCTGCCGGCGCGGTCGGCGATCATCGCCTTCTCTGCCGAAGAGGTTTACGCCATCGCCGAACTGGTCCGCCGCCAGCGTGGCGGTGCCGCCGTGGTTATGGGCTCGCTTTCACCGCGCACACGAAACGCGCAGGTTGCGATGTTCCAGGCGGGCGAGGTTGATCACATCATTGCCACCGACGCGATCGGGATGGGGCTCAACCTCGATATCGAGCATGTCGCCTTTGCCGCCGACCGGAAATACGATGGCAGGCGGCACCGGCGCCTGTTCCCGGCCGAGCTGGCGCAGATCGCCGGCCGGGCGGGCCGCGCGACACGGGATGGCACGTTCGGCACCACCGGCCGATGCCCGGCTTTCGACGAGGATCTCGTCGAGGCGCTGGAAGCCCATCAGTTCGAACCGATCGCACTGGCGCAATGGCGGAACACCATGCTCGATTTTTCCAGCCTCGACCGGCTGGAAACCTCGCTCCAGCGTGCGCCTGGTGATTCCAACCTTGTCCGGATCCGCAAGTCCGAGGACGAGACCACGCTCGAGATCGCAACGATGCGTCCGTTGGTCCGCGATCTGGCGGCGGGCGAGGGGGCCGTGCGGCGGCTCTGGGATCTCTGCCAATTGCCGGATTACCGCAAGGTGTCGCCGCAAAGCCACGCCGACCTCGTCGTCTCGCTTTTTGAGCCGATCATGCGCCGCGGGGCCATCGATGCAGACTGGTTCGGCAAGGAAATCAAGGCCTGCGACCGGGTGGACGGCGATATCGACGCGCTGTCCTGGCGCCTGGCGCAGATCCGGACCTGGAGCTATTGCGCCAATCGTCCGGACTGGTTGCGCGATCCTTCTCATTGGCAGAACGTTACGCGCGCGCTAGAGGACAAGGTCTCCGATGCGCTGCACGAGCGATTGATGCAGCGTTTTGTCGACCGACGGACATCCGTGCTGATGCGCCGGCTGAAAGAGAATGCGATGCTTGAAACGGAAGTGAAGCCTACGGGAGAGGTTCTGGTCGAGGGGCAGCATATCGGGCGCCTCGAAGGCTTCCGTTTTGCCCCCGATGCCTCGGCGGATACGCAGGAGGCGAAGACCCTGCGCGCGGCTGCGGCCAAGGCCCTGAGCTCGGAACTGGAAACGCGCGCGACGCGGCTGTCCACGGCCAATGATGACCAGTTCCAGCTTTCGCTGGACGGGATCATCCGGCATGTCGGTGAGCCTGTTGCCGTGCTGCAGGCCGGCGTGCGCATTCTCGAGCCCCGCTTCCTCATCCTCGCGGATGAGGGCCTGACCGGCCTCCATCGCGAACTGGTCGAGACCCGGATCGGCGCCTGGATCAAGGCGCATGTCCAGAAACTGCTCGGGGCGCTTGTCGCGCTCGAGGCCCCGGAAAGCCTGTCCGGCATCGGCCGTGGCATTGCCTTCCAGGTCGCCGAGCATCTTGGCGTGCTGGACCGGGCGCTGGTGGCCAATGATGTCCGCGCGCTTGACCAGAACGCGCGCGCCGAGATGCGAAAACTCGGGCTGCGGTTCGGGGCCCATCATATCTTTGTGCCGGCGCTGATGAAGCCCGGCCCGCGCAGCCTTGCGGCGCAGCTTTATGCACTGGCCAAGGGGGGCGACCCCTCGGCTCTGCGCGATGTCTCGCATCTCGCCTTTTCGGGGCGGACCTCGATCCCGGTCGATCCCAGCATCGACAAGGATCTCTACCGGATCGCCGGGTTTCGCGTTGCCGGCCCGCGCGCGATCCGCGTCGACATTCTCGAACGCCTCGCTGACCTGATCCGGCCGGCAATTGCCTACCGGCCGGGTGTGACGGAAGGGCCTCCGCCGGCAGGGGCTGCCGATGGTGACGGTTTTGTCGTGACCGGTGCCATGACGTCGCTGGTCGGCTGTGCCGGGGCGGAGTTCGGCGAGATCCTGAAATCGCTTGGTTATCGCCCCGAAATGCGCTCGGGTCCTGCCATTTCCGTCCCGCTGAAAATGCCGGCCGCGACAGGCCCGGCGGAGGTTGCTGTCGAACCTGCCGCTCCGGCTCCCGCGGAAGGGGATGGTGCCGGGGTTGCGGAAGATGGGCTGCCGGACACGGCAGGGGCGCCCGAACCGGAGACTGGCGAGGCTGCAGAGGCGGTATTGTCTTCCGGGATGGCCGCAGCTTCCTCCGACATCGTCGAGACAGCGGCGGCCGAAGAAACACGGGCTGAAGAAACACTGGCCGAAGCCGATGGCGGCGATACCGCCTCTGTGGAGGTTGTCACGCCTGCCGAAATCGAGATCTGGCGCGTTGCCCGCCCGGAACGCTCGCGCTCCGAGCGGCCCCGGTTCAACCCCCGTGACCAGCGCCGGTCGCGCCCGGGCCAGGCAGCTCCGACCGAGGGAGCCCCTGCGCAGCCGCGCGAGGATCAGCCGCGCCGTGATGACCGGAACCGTGCCGAGCGGAACAAGCGTTTCGATGCTTTCAAGCGTCAGGACAAGCCTGCCGGCCAGGAGGGGCGCGGCCCGCGCCCCGAACGGCCGCGGCCCGGCCGCGATGCCATACCCCGGCCGCCGGAGCGGAAGCCGCCGGTGGAGAAGCAGCCGGATCCGGATTCGCCCTTCGCCAAGCTGGCTGCCCTCAAGGCCCAGCTCGAAGGCAAGTCCTGACAGGATCCGATGGGGCGCGGCAGCCGGTCATCCGATGCGGAGGCTGCGGCCGAGGCCGATGACCTCCGGCTCGACCGGTGGATCTGGTTCGCAAGGTTCCAGCGCTCCCGCGAGGCCTGTGCTGATCTTGTCCGCGCGGGACGGGTGCGGCTTAATGGCCGGCGGGTCCAGAAACCTGGCGCTGCAGTGGCGCCGGGCGATATCCTGACGCTTGCCCTCCCGGGGCGGACAATCGTCATCGAGGTGCTGGCCCTGGCCGGACGGCGCGGCGACGCCAACGATGCTGCCCGTCTCTACCGGCCTGTCGAGACCCCGTGATTGAGCAGGCGCAACATCCCTTCGCTTGCATGTGGGCCAAATCCGATCTAGCGAAGGGCGAAACCGTTGATATGGCGCCCGCCGCCATTCCGCATTGCAGGAGAGACCGATGACCTATGTGGTCACCGACAATTGCATTCGCTGCAAATACATGGATTGCGTGGAAGTCTGCCCCGTGGACTGTTTCTACGAAGGCGAGAACATGCTCGTCATCCATCCCGACGAGTGCATCGATTGTGGCGTCTGTGAGCCCGAATGCCCGGCCGAAGCCATCAAGCCGGATACCGAGCCGGGCCTTGAGAGCTGGCTGAAGGTCAATGCGGAATTCGCCAAGACCTGGCCGAACATCACGATCAAGCGCGAGGCGCCAACCGATTCCAAGGAATTCGACGGCAAGCCGAACAAGTTCGAGACCTATTTCTCGCCCAAGCCGGGCCAAGGCGACTGATCGGCCATCGCCGTTAACCTTCCGATTGCCCCGCCGGGAGCGGGGAAGCGGGAGTTTTTGATTTTCGGCTGGAATCGTGATACGGTCTTGTCTAACAGTCGAAACAGGTGGCCGCTTCCTTGCGCCTAGCTTCCCATTGACGTGACCTTTTCATGGCCTGCACGCGAGCCGCGCGCGGGCTACACACGTTTCTTGGGCAGTTCCGGGCAAGGTTCCCCGTCTTTTCGCTGAATGTGTTCAGGCAAACCGGCAGGGTATGCCTGATCTGAGCGTGGCACAGGCTGCCACAATTCGTGCGCCGGTTGCATCAACCCGCGCGCGATAGTGAGGGACATGATGAGCACAAAGAAGACGACACAGCGCGATGGGTTCAAGCCGGGCGAATACATCGTCTATCCGGCCCATGGCGTCGGACAGGTGACGGCGATCGAGGAACAGGAGATTGCGGGTTTCAAACTTGAGCTTTTTGTCGTCAGCTTCGCAAAGGAAAAAATGACCCTCCGCGTGCCCGTGGCCAAGGTCGCGAGCGTCGGTATGCGCAAGCTCACCGAAGCGGCTGGCATCGCCAAGGCCCTCGATGTGCTGACCGGCCGCGCCCGCGTCAAGCGGACCATGTGGAGCCGTCGCGCCCAGGAATACGAAGCGAAAATCAATTCCGGCGACATCCTCGCCGTGGCGGAGGTCGTCCGCGATCTCTACCGGTCGGAAGCCCAGCCTGAGCAGTCCTATTCGGAGCGCCAGCTGTTCGAGACCGCGCTGGCGCGGCTTGTCGACGAGGTTGCCGCTGTTGACGGCTCGACCGAGACCGAGGCGATGAAGCGGATCGAGACCAGCCTTGCCAAGGGCCCGCGTCGTGCGCGCGGCGCTGATGGCGCTGCCGAACCCGATGCCGACAATGACGATGCGAGCGAGGAAGCAGCCTGAGCGCTGTTCCGATCGCCAGCCTTCCGGAGCCCGCGGCGACCCCGCGGGCTTTCTTCTGCCCGAGGCAGAGATTCCCAAGGGTGCCGGTGAACCAGTTGCCGATTTTGCGCGTATCCCCTGAAACGAGAATGACAGGGAGACGTGCATGGCCCAGTTATCGGGGATTAGCCGGTCTTTCGTGCGCGCCGCCATGGACGCGCCCTACCTGGCCCGCGAGGACGAACATGCGTTGGCCGTGCGATGGCGCGACAATGGTGATCAGGACGCTCTCGAGCAATTGACCCGTGCCCATATGCGGCTGGTCATCGCGATTGCTGCCCGGTTCCGGAACTATGGTTTGCCCGTGCCTGATCTTGTGCAGGAAGGCCATGTCGGCCTCCTCGAGGCCGCCGCGCGATTTGAACCCGAGAGGGAAGTGCGATTCTCCACCTATGCGACCTGGTGGATCCGGGCTTCGATCCAGGACTTCGTTCTCCGGAACTGGTCGATTGTCCGCGGTGGCACCAGCTCGGCCCAGAAGGCGCTGTTCTTCAACCTCCGCCGCCTCCGGATGCGCATCGCGCAGCGGATGGAGCAGGAGCCGGGCCTTGACCTTCATGCCGAAATCGCGGCCGCCGTTGGCGTACAAAAGGCCGATGTCGCGACGATGGAGGCCCGGCTCAGCGGGCCCGACATGTCGCTCAACGCGCCGGTTTCGGATGAGGATGCCGGCAGTGCAAACAGGGGCGATTTCTTTGCCGATACCGGGCCCTTGCCGGATGAACTGGTGGGCGAGGCGATTGACAGCGAGCGCCGCTACGAATGGCTCCAGAGCGCGTTGACGGTGCTTTCGGAACGCGAGCTTCGCATCCTGCGCGAACGGAAGCTGAGCGAGGAGGGCGAGACCCTCGAGGCGCTCGGCTCAAAGCTGGGCATTTCGAAGGAACGCGTCCGGCAGATCGAGAACCGCGCGCTCGAGAAGCTGCGCAAGGCCCTGATCGAGCGCAACCCGCAGCTCGTTTCCGCTTATGGTTGATCGGCCTACGTGCCGATGACCTTGTAGGCCGTGCCGGGCTGGAGGATGTCTTCCGGTCCGAGGCCGTTGATCACATAGAAGCGCTCCAGCGCCTGGCTGATCCCGGCCATGTGGGACGCGACCAGATCCTCGGCCCTGTCGCCGGTGCGCGCGGTGACAAGACGGATCCGCTGGGGCTGGATTTCCCGGACCTCGTCATCGGTCATACGGCGGAAACTCTGGGCCGCCTCGAGAAAGCGCTGGTCTTGCGCCGCATTCATGCCCTGGGCCGCGAAAATCATGCGATAGACAAGATCGCCCGACCGGATAAGGAAGACGCGAAAGGTCCAGTCCGGGCCCTTGGCGAGGCCCGTGGCAGCCGGGAGCTGGTTGATCTGCAATTCCCGGATATCGGTGACACCGATGCTTTCGATCGGGTTCTCGGCCAGCAGCACGGCCAGTGACTTCCCCTGATCCACGCGGGTCGAGTCCAGCCGGAAAGCTTCCCTGGCGCCGGCCGTCACCCCGAGAACCGCCTGTGCCGTATTCTCGAGAACAAAGCCCTCCGGCGCCGACATGGCAAAGCGCAGCTTGGGATGGAAAAACTGGCGGCCCTTCACGACACCCTGGGTCGGGTCGTCGCCGAAGGTCATGCCGTCGACAGCCTGCAGCCAGCGCGCCCGATCGGCCTCTCCGATGCCCGGGGCGCCGAATTCCCGCGCGACCGCCAGCGCCCGTGCGATGCGTTCCGGCGTTTGCGGGTGGGTGGCGAGGATGTCTGTCTTGTCGTCCTTGCCGCCGCCGGCAATTTCCTCGCGCATGCGGCTGGACCGGTCGAGCGCGATCAGGAATCGCGTAGCGCCGTGCGCCTCGAACCCCGCCTTCGCGATGGCGCGCACACCCATCTCGTCGGCGTCGATTTCCTGCTGGCGCGAGAAACTCGCGAAAGCCACGCGGGACTGGTCACGCATCAGCTGGCCTGCGCCGGGATTGTCGAGCACTTCGCTCATCACCCGGCTGACGAGGACCGAACGACTTTCCAGTTCGGCCCGGGCCATGGCATGGCGGGCGGTGACATGGGCGATCTCATGGGCGATGACCGAGGCGATCTCGGCCGTATCATTGGAGAGCGCCAGCAGGCCGCGCGTCAGATAGACATAGCCGTTGGGCAGTGCGAACGCATTCACCGACGGCGAATTCAGGACGATGACGCGGTATTGTTCGCTGGGCCGGTCGGAGACAAGGCGTAGCCGTTCGGAAATCGCATTGAGCTGCGTCTGGATCTTCTGCGACCGGTATTCCCCGCCGAAGCTGGCAACAAGGCGGCGATGCTCGCGCTCCAGTTGCGATCCGGGCTCGAGCCGCGGCCCCGTTCCCGGAATCTGGACGCGCTGCGGCTCGACCGGTGGCACGGAAATCGTGTCGGTGATGCAGGCCGACAGAACAAGGGCGAGCCCGGTCACGCAGCCGATGGCCAGGCCGGATTTCCGGAATCCGCCCGGGACAGAACCGTCCGGATGCGGGTTGCGGAACACGCGGGCCATCATGGCCCGAGCTTTAGTCGATCGGGAGAAGATGGTCGATGCCTTCGATCCGGATCCGCCCGACTCCTTGCACGGGAACCACGAACCGCAGGAGGACCCGTTTGCCCTGCCAAGAAAACGGGTCGCGCTGCGCATGCCGGAAGGCTTCCATCTGTCTGGTGGTCAAGAACAAGGAAGGTGAACCATGCAATGATGGCACGAAATTGACAAACCCACCCAGTCTGCCGCTGCGGACTGACCGGATGCGGAGGACGACCACCAACCGCTCGCCGATGGCGGCTTCGGGAGTGCTGCCGAGGCGGGCAAGATGGCCAGCCTGGACCCCCGCCGCCCAGTGTCCCCTGGCTCCGGCGAGTGCGCGCCGTTCTGCGGCAAGAAGCCGGGCCAAGCAAGCGGCGGGCATGCGGCCCGGCCAGAGCGCGGCCCATCCCTGCTGCGCAAGCCCTGCCTGAAGCCAGAACGGCGGCTCCCGCCTGTCCGGCTCCTGAAGGAACAGGTTGGCCGGAATCCGGCCCCAGCGATCCGGCTCCCCGGCAGGTTTCCAGGACATTATCTGGCCTGCCAGCCAGGCGCGAAGCTTCCCGGGACCGGATTCGCGGTCTTCCGCCAAGGTGCTATCGAAAGGCAGGAGATGGGCAAGCGTCAGCTCCCGGCCGTCGCGCAGGCGAAGTGTGCCCTGCCGGGTGATCATGGCGATCTCCGCCGGCTCCGCGCCGGACGGGCGGCACTCCGCGTCGGTGGCATGGGCAGGATTGGCCAGCACCATCCAGCCCGCCATCGAGCCGAGGCAGCATGCCCGCAAAAATGCATCATATCGGCGCCGGGCAGGGTGCATTTCAGTCGCGAATTCTGCTATGCGCTTCCCGTGGGGTCCCGTAGCTCAGCAGGATAGAGCGGCAGTTTCCTAAACTGTAGGCCACTGGTTCGAATCCAGTCGGGATCACCATTCGCGGTCTCGTTATTCAAAAAAGCATTAAGTACCAATAAATTAGAATAAATTCGGCTTCTGGCGTGCCAGCGCTTCACCTGCTTGTCATCGACGGTAAAACTTCTCTTCGTGTCAAGCCCGGTCGGGGTGCTGGCGCATCCGGCTTGACGATGCGCCCGCGTTCTTCCACAACCGGAATGCCTTGAAGGGCAGGGCCAAGGGCCGTCGCTCCCGTCCTCGTCTGCGGGACCGTCCGGCGCAAGCGGGAATATCGCGTCGATGCATGTCATGCCGGGCAGGGTACGTTGTTGGATTGCGGCTCTCGCGATTGCGCTGGGCGCTGCAGGCTGCGCCAGTTCCGGCCGCAACGCCGTGGCGGTGGTCGAGCAGCCACTGCCGGAAGGGGCGCGGACAGTTGAGCTCCATGTTGCGACAACACGCGCGCCGAACGGGCAGGACACGCGAGAATTTTCCAACAATCGTGCCGCTACGCTGCATTATGCAGCCTATGTGGTCACCATCCCGCCCGGACACAAGTCCGGAGCGATCGAGGTGGGCGATGACCATCTGAACCCGGCCAACGGCTTCACGGTTCTCAGCGAAAGGCGGCTCGACCGGGCGCAATTCGAGCGCGAGATCCGGCCCAAGCCCGGCAATCCCCGGCTCGGTATCTTTGTCCATGGCTACAATACCGGCTTCCGCGATGCGATCTTCCGGGGCGCGCAGATGAAGGCGGATTCCAATTTTCCGGGGACCCTTGTCCTGTTTGCCTGGCCCTCGCAGGGACAATTGACCGGGTACCTGACGGATCGGGATTCCTCCACCTATTCGCGCCAGTATCTGGCCGAACTCATCGAGCTCGCGGCTCGGGGCCGGAAGGCGGGCACGTTCGGCATCCTGGCGCACAGCATGGGGACCTGGCTGACCGTTGAAACGGTCCGGGATCTGCGGCTGGCGGGGCGTTGGACCGGCTTGCCGAAGCCGAAGGTGACGCTTGCGGCGCCGGACATCGATATCGACGTGTTCCGGACGCAGATGCAGGCGATTGGCCCGCTGGATCCACCCATGACCGTGTTGACCTCGCCGGATGACCGGGCGCTGAAAGCCTCGAGCCGCCTTGCCGGCGGCTACCAGCGGCTCGGCGCCATGGATGTGAAGGATCAGCGCCTGCTGGACATTGCCCAGCAGGCCAGGCTGCGCGTGGTCGACATCTCCTCGCTCGATTCCGGCGACAGTTTCCACCACGACCGGTTCGTCATGCTCGCCAAGTACCAGCCCCGCCTGCAGGAGCTCGAGAAATCCAGCGGTGCGGTCCGCGGGGCGGGCGCCTATGTCTTCCGGACGCTGGGGACCGTGGTTTCCTCACCTTTCCAGCTGGTCGAGACCGTGATCGCTGAGTGACATGCCCCGCCGCGGGGGTATCGCACCTTGACATTGCGGTGCAGCAAGCGCATGACAGGCACAGAACGTCAGCGCCAGAACGGCGCGTGTGCAAAGCAGCGTGGTTGCGCCGATCCTCTCAGCGAGATGCGGCGCCGGCTTTCCCCTTCAATCGTTCGTTGATCCGACAACCCCATCACGCGGGTTGTTCCAGAAGGCCCCGCCAGCAAGGCTCGCGGGTCCGGTCGCGTTGCCGCGACCTTCTCCGAAAGTGTTTCCCTTGACCAGTTTCTCCGATTTCCAGCTCCTCGCGCCGTTGCAGCGTGCGCTTGCCGCCGAGGGCTATACCCAACCCACCCCGATCCAGACGCAGGCCATTCCGCAGGCGATGGCCGGTCGGGATCTCCTGGGCATCGCCCAGACCGGCACCGGCAAGACAGCGGCCTTCGCGCTGCCGATCCTGCATCGGCTCGGCAAGTCGGGTACGACCCGGAAGCCCGGCACGTGCCGCGCGCTGATCCTCAGCCCGACCCGCGAACTGGCCAGCCAGATCGCGGAGAGCTTCCGTGCCTATGGCAAGTTCATGCATCTCTCGATCGATGTTGTCTTCGGCGGCGTGCCGATCGGCAAGCAGATCCGCCGGCTTCAGCCGGGTGCGGATATCCTGGTGGCGACGCCGGGCCGCCTGCTCGACCTGATCGACCAGCGTGCCCTTTCGCTGCGCGATCTCGAGATCCTCGTTCTCGACGAGGCGGACCAGATGCTCGATCTCGGCTTCATCGTGCCCCTCAAGCGCATCATTCCGATGCTGCCGAAGAAGCGTCAGAGCCTGTTCTTCTCGGCCACCATGCCGAGCACGATTTCCGGCCTCGCCGACGCCTTCCTGACGGATCCTGTCAAGGTGGCGGTGACGCCGGTTGCGACCACGGCAGAGCGTGTGACGCAGGGTGTGATGTTCGTGCAGGGCGGCGCCAAGCAGGCTCTGCTGGAAGCGGTGCTGCGCGATGAAAGCATCGACCGCGTCCTCGTCTTCACCCGGACCAAGCACGGTGCGGACCGCGTCGTGAAGCATCTCGTCAAGTCGGGCATCGAAGCCAGCGCCATCCATGGCAACAAGAGCCAGGCGCAGCGCGAACGGGCCCTCGGCGCGTTCCGCTCGGGCGCTTGCCGGGTTCTTGTCGCCACCGATATCGCGGCCCGTGGCATCGATGTCGAGGGCGTCTCGCATGTCATCAATTTCGAGCTGCCGAATGTGCCCGAATCCTACGTGCATCGAATCGGCCGGACGGCCCGCGCCGGCGCGGCGGGGATCGCCCTGTCCTTCTGTGCGTCGGACGAGCGGCCCTTCCTGCGGGATATCGAGAAGCTGACCCGCCTGCCGATCCCGGCCCTGCCGCTGCCGGAGGGTCTTCCTGCCGATGCCGCGATCATCCGGGAGAGCCAGCCGGCCCGCCCGGCTCCGCATGGCCGGCAGGGCAAGGAGCAGCCGCGCGGTGGCCGGCCGCATCGCCGGCCGAACAGCCCGCACCAGCGGCCCGCGCAGTCGGAAGCTGGTGCCGGCGCACGGCATAACGGCCGCCGCTGAGATCCGGTTTCCGCATCAATCGAAGGCGCGGAACCCTTCGCTCATGGCGAGGGGTGGCTGCGCCTTCAGCCATTCGATGTCCGGCTCCGGCCGGGCGGTGTCTTCCGAGCCTGCGAAGATCGTTTCCAGCGCCCTGGCAGCGGCGAGCACCTTCAGATCTCCGCCTCTCGGCCCGACAATCTGGATTCCGAACGGCATGCCTGCGTGATCGCGCCCGACAGGAATCGCGATTGCCGGGTGGCCTGTCAGCGTGACGGCATAGGCCAAAGCCAGCCACTGATAGTAGGTCCGTGTCGGTTGCCCGTCGATTTCTGCCGGATAGAGCTCGCGCCAGGCGCGCGGGCTGATCGTGATGGCCGGTGTCACGAGCAGGTCAAACCGCTCGAAGAACCCCTGCCACGACCGGTACATTGCCGTCTGCAGCGACAGCGCACGCGCCACATCGACCGCCGTGTACCGGAGGCCTTCCGCAATCTGCTGGTGGATATTGGGGCCGACCTGGTCGGGATGGCGCTCCGCCAGTTCCCGGTGCCGGCCCAGGAACATCACCCCGCGCAGGATCCCGAACGCCTCATCCGCATCACGGCAATCCGGATGCGTTTCCTCGATCGATCCGACTTCCCTCGCAAGGCGCGCGCATTTCGTCGCGAAAACCGTCCGGATCGCGCTTTCCGTCGGCGCGAAGCCGAGATCGGCGGATACAGCGAGCCGCATTCCGCGGAGCTCGACGGGTGGCGGATCGGCGAAGAGCGCCGCCTCGACCCGGCCTTCATGGGCAATGACCGAGATGGAATCCGTTGCGCTCCGTTCCATCATGCAGGAGGCCATCAGGCCGGCATCGGCGACATTCCGGGCCATCGGTCCGAGCTGGGCCAGCTGGATCCAGCTCATGTTCCGGCTGTCACTGGCGACCAGCCCCGGCGAGGGCCTGTAGCCGACAATCCCGTTGAAGGCGGCCGGGTTGCGGAGTGAGCCGCCGGTATCGGACCCCGTGGCCAGCGGCACCATGCCGGTAGCGACCGCCACGGCAGATCCGCCCGAGGAGCCGGCCGCCGAGCGCGACGGATCAAACGGATTGCCGGTCACGCCATGCACGGCATTGCGCGTATTTCCGCCGGCACCCCATTCGGGCGTGTTGGTCTTGCCGATCACGATCGCGCCGGCCCGTCGCAACATGGCGACGATCGCCTCGTCCTTCGCGGCCCGGTTCGCGGCAAAAAGTGGCGAGCCGAACGTTGTCGGCAGGCCCTTTGCATCGATGAGATCCTTCACGGCCAGCGGCAGGCCGTGGAGGGGGCCCAGCGGATCGCCGCGCATGATCGCGGCTTCCTTTTCCCTGGCCTCCGCCAGGGCGCCCTCGAAATCCCGGGCGATCATGGCATTGACCGCCGGATCGACCGCCTCGATCCGGGCGATGCAGCTCTTGACCAGTTCAACCGGCGAGAGCGCGCGAGAAGCCATCGCCTGCCGCGCAATGACGGCAGGGAGATCACAGGGTTCGGCCATGGATGCCTACTCTGCCTTGATGCCGGCCTGGGCTGCGATGGCCTTCATCGCGGCGATCTCGGCGGCGATCGTCGCCGACCAATCCGGATAGGTCCTGTAGGCGGGTTCGAAGCCGGCCTTGAGCATCTTCTCCTTCATGACCGGGTCCTGCAGCATGGCCGCCACAGCATCCGAAAGCACCCTGCGGGCATCCGCCGGCACACCCTTTGCCGTGACGAGCGCGACCCAGGACGAGAGGTCGATGTCCTTGTATCCAAGCTCCCGGAGTGTCGGCACGTCCGGCATCATGGCCGATCGGCTTGCCATCGTGACGGCGAGGGGCCGGATCTTGCCGGCCTCGACCTGCGGTTTCGCCGCGACGATCGTGTCGACCAGATAGGGAATATGCCGGGCCACAAGGTCATTCATGGCCGGGCCACTGCCGCGATAGGGAACATGCACCATCCGGATTCCCGCCGTGGCCTTGAACCACTCGCCGCCGAAATGCGAGACGGTGGCATTGCCGAAGGAGGCCATATTGAGCTTGTCCGGTTCGGCCCTTGCGGCCGCCACAAGCCCCGCGACGTCCCGGACCGGGTTGTCGGCATGGGTCAGCAGCACAAGGCCGATCGTCGCGAGTTGGGCGATCGGCTCGAAATCCTTCGTCGCGTCATAAGGAATCTTCGGGATCACGGCGGGATTGAGCGTGAAGGTCGAATTGGAGCTGAGGAACAGGGTGTAGCCGTCCGCCGGGGCAGCGATCAGCGCCTGTGCGCCGATGATCGTTCCGGCTCCGGGCCGGTTGACCACGATCACCGACTGGCCGAGCCGCTTCTCGAGATCTCCGGCGATCATGCGGGCGAAAATATCGGCCGCGCCGCCGGGCGCATAGGGCGCGATGATCTGGATGGTTTTCTCGGGGAAGCGGGTCTGGCTCATGGCCGGGGAAAACCCCGGAAAGGCGAGCAACAATCCCAGAAACACGGATAAAAGATGTGCCATGATGCCCTCCTGAAGACATGAGCCTGACCGGTGTTTTCCGGCAAGGCGGCCCTCAAGGGAAGCCTTATTTAGTTGATTTGTCAATAATTGACAAATCAACTATATGATCCGCCCCATCCAGCGCGAGTTCTGTGCCATGTCGACCCATGATCTCGAGAACCTGATCACGTTCCGCCTCGCGCGCCTTGTCTCGGAGCTGAACCGGCAGAGCAACCGCCTGCTGCGGCAGACCGGTGGGCTGAATGTTCCGGAATGGCGCGTGGTGTCGCTGCTCGGGAAGGGCGGGGAGATGAACGGACGGCAGCTGGGCAGCCTCGCCCGGCTGGATCCGGGCCTTCTCAGCCGGACACTGAACGGCCTCGAACAGCGGGGGCTGATCCTCACGACACGCCGCCCGGATGATCGCCGCGCTGTCTGGGCCAGCCTGACACCGGCGGGATGGGATGTGGAGAAGGCGACGCGGCCCGTCATGCTCGCGCGGCACGAGCGCCTCATGGCATCGTTGTCGTCGGAGCAGCAGGCCATCATCCTGCCGTTGATCGATCAGCTCTCCCAGACCATTGCCGCCGAGAATGCCGCCAGCGGCGAGGAATGATCAGAAATCCAGCTCCGCATTGTCGATGACCTCCTTCATGACGAAGAAGGTTCGCGTCTGCCTGACGCCGGGCAGGCGAATCAGCTGGTCGCCATGGAGCAGGTTGAAATCGGCGATGTCGCGCACGCGGATCTTGAGGAAGAAATCGAAGTCGCCGGCAACAAGGTGGCAATCCAGCACGAAGGCCAGCTTCCGGATCGCGGCCTCGAACGCGCCGAAGCTTTCCGGTGTCGAGCGGTCCAGTTCGACGCCGACAATCACCAGCGTCCCGCGCTCGACCTTCTGCGGCGCGATCTCGGCCCGGACCTGGCGGATATAGCCCAGATCGAACAGGCGCTTCGTGCGCCGGTGGCAGGTTGCCGGGCTGGTATGGACCAGGGCTGCCAGTTCGGCATTCGACATCCGCCCGTCCTGCTGCAGCAGCTTGAGAATCCGGCGGTCGACACGGTCGATTTTCTCGTCCATGAAAGAATCTTTCATTTTACAACTGACTTTGGAATTTCAATCAATCAAAATAGTGAAAGACTTGCAATCACGATCAGCAAAGGCCTGATCTTCGGGAGCACCTTTCGTTTTGATGATGGTAATTTGCTGCCCTCAATGCCAGGAGGCCGTGCCATGATCCGACTCGACAAATTCGAACGCTATCCGCTGACCTTCGGCCCAACGCCGATCGAACCGATGCGCCGGATGAGTGCCGCCCTCGGCGGCAAAGTGAATCTTTTTGCCAAGCGCGATGATTGCAATTCCGGCCTTGCCTTCGGGGGCAACAAGCTGCGCAAGCTCGAATACATCGTGCCGGATATCCTGGCGAAGAAGGCCGACACGCTGGTCTCCATTGGCGGAGTCCAGTCGAACCATACCCGCATGGTCGCCGCGACGGCCGCGAAGCTTGGCCTGAAATGCGTCGTGGTGCAGGAAAGCTGGGTGCCCCATGAGGATGCCGTCTATGACCGCGTTGGCAACATCCTGTTGACCCGCCTGATGGGCGCCGACAGCCGCATCGTGCCGGACGGGTTCGATATCGGCATCCGCAGGAGCTGGGAGGATGCGATCCAGTCCGTCAAGGATGCCGGCGGCGTACCGTATGGCATTCCGGCCGGCGCTTCGGTGCACCCCTATGGCGGGCTTGGTTATGTCGGTTTCGCCGAGGAGGTCCGCAAGCAGGAGGCCGAGATGGGCATCCGCTTCGATTACATCATCGTCTGCGTTGTCACCGGTTCCACCCAGGCGGGCATGATCGTGGGCTTCGCCGATGACAACCGCGCCGACCGCGTGATCGGGATCGATGCCTCGGGCACACCGGATCAGACCCGCGAGCAGGTGCGCGCGATCGTCGACAACACGGCCGGGCTGGTCGAGCTCGGCCGCCCGGTGCGCGACGACGAGATCGTGATCCTCAACGACTATGCCTATCCGGCCTATGGCATTCCCAGCGCCGAGACCAACGAGGCGATCCGGTTCGCTGCCCGCACGGAAGCGATGATCACCGACCCGGTCTATGAGGGGAAGTCGATGCAGGCGATGATCGACCTTGTGAAGAAAGGCTATTTCCCGGCCGGGTCGAACGTCCTCTATGCCCATCTCGGCGGCGCGCCGGCGATCAACGGCTACAGCTACACCTATCGCAACGGCTGAGGCCGGCGGCCCCGGACCTTTTTTCCGGGGCCGGCTCCTGCTCAGGCGAAAGCGAGCTGGACCTTCATGGCCCGGCTCCTGTCTGCCGCGAGATCGAAGGCGCGCTGCGCCTCGCGGAAGGGAATGATTTCGGTCAGCAGCGGCATCGGGTTGATCCGGCCCGAGACCAGCGCCTGCACGGCCGTCCGGAATTCGGTGCCGAACCGGAATGTGCCGCGCATGTCGATCTCCTTGGCCACGGCCGTGTTGATCATCAGTTGCGTCTCGCCGCCAAGGCCCACCAGCACGAGGATGCCGCGCGGCCGGATCACGTCCATCGCCGATCGGATCGCTGATTGATGACCCGAACATTCGAAAACCACGTCGAAACTGCCCTTGTTTGCGCTAAAGGCGGTCATCTTCTCCGGTTCGCGGGAGACATTGACGCCGATATCGGCGCCGATCTTCAGTCCCATCGCGATGGCGCTGTCCGAAACATCGGTCACGGTGATCTCGCTCGCGCCGGCATAGCGCGCCGCCATGATCGTCAGCGCCCCGATCGGGCCGCAGCCCGTGACAAGGATGCGGCGGCCGGAAAGCGGGCCAGCCCGCTCCACGGCATGGAGGCAGACGGCCAGCGGCTCGGCAAAGGCGGCGCGGGCAAGGTCGAAATCAGCCGGAAGCTTCTCGCATTGCGCGGCCTCCGCGACCAGCATTTGCCGGAACCCGCCGCTGACATGGGGGAAGCGCATGGCCGAGCCGTAGAACAGCATGTTGAGGCAATGGATCTGCAGGCCGGCCTGACAATAGCTGCAGGTGCCGCAGGCCCGGGCGGGGTTGACCGCCACGCGATCGCCGACCTGCAGGGCGGTTACCGCCCGCCCGATGGCGGTGACCGTAGCGGAAAACTCGTGGCCAAGCACGAAGGGCTGACGGACCTCGATCGCGCCGATCCGGCCATCGAGATAGTAATGCAGGTCCGAGCCGCAGATGCCGCCGGCGGCGATAGCCAGCTCGACCTGCGTTTCGCCGATCTCCGGCACCGGGACCGGCTCGACCTTGAGCACGCGTGCGGCGTGGCAGACCACGCCCAAGGTTGACCGCTGCGATGTTTGGCCGTTCAACATGTTTCCCCGCAAGGTCCCGCGCGCCGGGACCGAATTTGTTATCCTTGTCCCTATCACGGCACAATGCGGCCGGCAGGGCAACCCAAAGGTGCAGACATGACCAGCGCGCTCTCCCTTTTCACCCTTTCCGGGCGGCGCGCCCTCGTCACCGGGTCGAGCCGGGGGATCGGGCTGGCGCTGGCCGAGGGGCTGGCCGAGGCCGGGGCGGCGATTCTGCTCAATGCCCGCGCGGCCGAATCGCTTGAAGCCCCGCTGGCGGCGTTG
The DNA here is from genome assembly GCF_030143245.1 of Rhabdaerophilum sp. SD176. Taxonomy (GTDB): domain Bacteria; phylum Pseudomonadota; class Alphaproteobacteria; order Rhizobiales; family Beijerinckiaceae; genus Rhabdaerophilum. The sequence continues at coordinate 119,395 of NZ_JARJNS010000002.1, forward strand.
CGGGCCCGCGGCTTCACTGCCGATGGCGTGGCCTTCGATGTCACCGATGCGGCGTCCAGCCGGGCCGCTATCGACCGCGTGGAAGCGGAAATCGGGGCAATCGACATCCTGATCAACAATGCCGGGATCCAGATCCGCGGCCCCGCGGTCGATTATGATCCGGCTGACTGGCGCCGGCTGCAGGCGACCAATCTCGACAGTGTTTTCTTTGTCAGCCAAGCGGTGGGGCGGCATATGCTGGCGCGCAAGCGCGGCAAGATCATCAATATCGGCTCGGTGCAAAGCGAACTCGGCCGGGCTTCGATCGTGCCCTACAATGCCAGCAAGGGCGGTGTGAAAATGATGACGCGCGGCCTCGCCGCCGAATGGGGACCGCACAACATCCAGGTCAATGCGATCGGGCCGGGCTATTTCAAGACCGAACTCAATGATGCGCTGGTGAAGAATGCCGAATTCTCGGCCTGGGTCGAGAAGCGGACGCCGGCCGGCCGATGGGGCGATGTGCGCGAGCTTGTCGGTGCGGCGGTGTTCCTGGCCTCGGATGCGTCGAGCTATGTCAATGGCCATCTTCTCATGGTCGATGGCGGCATGACGAGCGTGGTCTAGGGGCTGGTTCCGGCCCTGAAATTCCGTACTCATCCTTTTCGGCACAAATGACGCTGCCGTGCTTTCGGGCTAGATAGACCGGTATTCGCCGCGCTGCCCGATTCGACCGACCGGGCGCGTCCCGATGAATTCAGATGGGTTCCTGCTGCATGTTTGGCCGCTTTCTGTTGCGCTCCGGCATCCTTTTTCTGCTTGCTCTGATGCTGGCGAGCGGGGCAAACGCGCAGGCGCCGCCGGCCCGTGATGCCCGTGCCTTGCTGGAAACCGGACGCCTGGAACTGACCCAGGTTGAGGCGGCGTTGCAGAGGGAAACGCTGGACGACAAGCGCCTGTCCGAACTCCGCACCCGTCTTGATCCGATTGCACTGGCGATCGAACAATTGATCCAGCGCGAACAGCCACGCGCCGATGAGGTCAAGGCCCGCCTCGACCGGCTCGGTCCGGCCCCGGAGCCCGGCAAGGGCATCACCGAAAGTGCCGATGTCGTCAAGGATAGAGCCGAGCAACAGAAAGCCTGGCAGGAAATCGAAGAACCCCTGCGGCTGGCACGGGCCCTCGCGCTCCGTGTCCAGCAATTGCAGGATGCCATCTCGGAGCGCCGGCGTGAGAATTTTGCCCGTGCCATCCTCAAGCAGGGGCCCTCGCTTCTCGCACCGAGCCTCTGGCTGGATGTCAGCCGGGCGCTCCCTCAGGACGCGGCTGCCTTCAGGTTCCTGATGCGGCAATGGGTGGAAGCGATCGTTGGTCATTTCGACTGGTACGAGATGGTGTTGATTGCCGTCTTCTTCGCGGTGGCTTTTGCCGGATTGCCAAAGGCGCGCAACTGGATCCGCTCTGGCTCGTTTGCCGGGCGCATCGACCTCGAAAGCGAGGTTGAACCCAAGCGAATAGACCGGGTCCTGGTCGGATTGCGGAGAGTGCTCCTCACCGCCGTGGCACCGGCCATCCTTCTCTATCTGTTGCTCCAGATGTTCCGAAACTTTGGTCTCCTGCCGGGCCGCACCGATTCGGTCATGGTGTCCATCACCAACGGGATCGCCTTTGTCTTCGGCATGAGCGGTCTTGCCGCTGGAGTCCTTTCGCCGTTCCGGAGTCAATGGCGCTTGTTCATGCTGCCGGACCGGGTGGCGATCGAACTCTGGCGCACCATCGGCGCCATCGCCACGATCCTGGCCGTTGCGAAAGTCTTCGAGGCGGTGCAATCGGCGAACGTGGCCAGCTTGCCGCTGACGGTTGTCACCAAGGGCCTGTTTGCGGTCCTTCTGGCTGCCCGCCTGATGCACGGTCTTCGAAGGGCATTCCGAACCAAGATCGATGAAAAAACCGGCGAGATCGAGGATCGCGTCGGCTCCCACCTGATCTTGCCCCGTCTGATCGGCTGGATCGTCTGCATCGTCGTAATCCTGGCCGCCTTGTTCGGATATGTCGCTCTGGCCGCGTTCCTTGTTCAACAGATCGCCTGGCTGTTGATCCTGACCCTGGTCTCGACGCTGATCCTTGTTCTGATCGAAGAAATGATCGGTTCCGGCCTCTCGTCACGCGGGGCTCTGGGCCGCCGCTTGCGGGAGGCGACCGGTCTTGCCGCGGGCTCGCTGGATCAGGCGAGCGTCCTGGTTTCCGGATTGGCCAGTCTGATCGTCTATGTGTCCGTGGTCATGCTCGCGCTCGCGCCATGGGGTGTCGATTCCTCCAACCTTTTCGGTAATCTTCGCGCGGCATTTTTCGGTTTCGAGGTCGGCGGCGTGACGATCTCGCTCTCGACCATCGCGCTCGCGTTGGTGCTGTTCCTTGGCGGCATCCTTGTCACCAAGGCGATCCAGAACTGGCTGGACACCCATTACCTGCCGCATACCGGCCTTGATATCGGCCTCAGGAACTCGATCCGCACGATCTTCGGCTATGTCGGCTTCATCATCGCCGCGTCGCTTGCGCTCGGGCAGGCAGGTTTCTCGCTCGACAAGATCGCCATCGTTGCCGGCGCACTTTCGGTGGGGATCGGTTTCGGCCTCCAGTCGATTGTCGGGAATTTTGTTTCCGGGCTCATCCTGCTCTGGGAGCGGCCGATCCGCGTTGGCGACTGGATTGTCGTCGGCGAGGAGCAGGGAACCGTGAAACGGATCAATGTCCGGGCCACGGAAATCCAGACCTTTGACCGGGCGAGCCTGATTATTCCCAATTCCGAGTTTATCGGCGGCCGGGTCAAGAACTGGATGCATTCGGATCGAACCGGCCGCATCATCATTCCGATCAATGTCGACTATGAGTCGGATCCGGATCAGGTGCAGCAATTGTTGCGCGATGCCGCCCTTGCCCATCGCGAGGTGATGAGCGAGCCGGCGCCGATCGTGATTTTCAAGAATCTCGGCGAATCCGGGCTCGATTTCGAGCTGCGGTGCTTCTGCGATGTCGACGCGATGCTGGTGACAAGGAGCGAATTGCTTTTCGATATCTTCCGTCGCCTGCGCGCGGCGAAGATCGAAGTCCCCTATCCAACCCGCCGGCTCGAGATCACCAATATGCCGGGCACAGGGGCTGGTTCCTTTGTTGCCACGGAGCGGTCGCCGGAACCTCCGAAGAGCGCGACATGAGGAACAGGGCCATGTGCAATCCGGCCTTCCTGGCCTTGGCTTCCGCCCTCGGGCTTGCGGCCTGTTCCGATTCGGCGCCTTCGCGACCTCAGCCGGCCTTCTATGTCGATCTCGCCCGCTCGGGCACAGCGCTTGATCCGCAGACCAGCACGACAATCATCAATGGCTACCGCACCAATCTCGGGTTGCCGGCTCTGGAATGGGATCCGGCACTCGCGGAGCAGGCCCGGGGCGAGGCGGCGCGGCTGGCGGCGCGGGGTGAGCTATCCACCGATGCCCTGCCGGGCAACCGGCCCGTCAAGGGGCTGAAACGGAGCGTCTCGGGCGGCTATCACAGTTTCGCCGATGCTTTTTCCGGCTGGCGGGGCTCGCCGGCGCATGATGCGGTTTTGCGGGCGGGCAAGGGCCGGCGTTACGGCATCGGCGTTGTCGCCCGGCCGGAATCACGCCATCGGGTCTATTGGGTGGTGCTCGTCGCGGAACAGTGAGCGCCGGTCATTTCTTGGGCGGAAGCGGCGGCGCCTCATGCACCAGCATGATCGAGATCCGGCGGTTCGGCGCGAGGCTCGGATCGTCCGGGAAGACGGGCTGGGTATCGCCCCGGCCCACCACGGATTCGAACCGGTCATCCGGCACACCGTTATTGGCGAGGATGTCCCGCACGGAGATGGCCCGCTCGGCCGAGAGTTTCCAGCCGGCCCCGCGCTGCTTGCTGGCATTGCGGCCAGACGAGATATGGCCGGTCACCCGGATCCGGTTCGGCAGGCGCCGGAGTGTCGGCGCAACGGCGGCGATGATCTTCCGGGTCCGCTCATAGGGAAGCGCGGAGGCTTCCGGGAACATGGAGCGTCCATCCTGGTCGACGATCTGGATATCGAGGCCCTCGTCGGTTTCCTCGATCACCACATTGCGGGAAATCTCGGCGATTTCCGGCATTTCCTGCAGGGCCTGGCGAAGCGAGACGGCGGCGGTGGTGAAGCCGCGATCGGCGAGGAAGGTGCCGTTGGCGACCGTGTCGCGCTGGGAATTCGCGTAGGGCGAGGTCTGGTCGGCGGCGAAGTCGGTCGAGACCTTCCGGGTGTATTTGATCGTTGAGCGAACGGGCACGCCATCCGTCTCGATGATGCCGGTGGTGCGGGTATGCTTCTGCATGCCGAAGGATTCGCGCATGGAGCCGGCGACGATCTGCTGCTTCTTCTGGTTGGGCGTCGAGAAGGCGACCAGCATGACGAAGAAGGCGACCAGCAGACCCATCAGGTCGGCGAAGGTCACAAACCAGCCGTGGCCACCCCCGCCGCCATGCGCCGCTCCCCGTTTGCGTGCCATGCTCGAACTCCGTTACGCTGGTCCGCGATCAGGCGGCGGCTTCCGCATCGACAAAATGCGCCTTGTGGTGATCCGGCAGATAGGAAAGCAGCATCTCGCGGATGATGCCCGGGCTCTTCGCCTGGCGGATCTGCATGACCCCGTCGATGATCAGCGAGCGCGAAATGTCTTCTTCCTCGAGCTTGACATGCAGCTTGTCGGCGATCGGCAGGCAGAACAGGTTGGCGACAAGCGCCCCGTAAAGCGTTGCCAGCAGAGCCGTGGCCATGAACGGACCAAGCTTGGCCGGGTCTTCCATGTTGGCGAACATGCCGACCATCCCGAGCAGGGTGCCCACCATGCCCCAGGCCGGGGCGCAATCGCCGATGGCGCGGTAGATCTTCTGCCCCTCGTCGAGATGCGCGAGGAAGGTGTCCCGGTCCTTGTTCATCGTGTTCTGGATGAATTCGGCGTCATAGCCGTCCACCACATAACGGATGCCCTGGGCGAGGAAGGGGTCATCCACCTTCAGCGTTTCCAGTGCCATCGGACCGGACTTCCGCATCACCTCGGCGATCTTGGTGATCTCCTCGATCAGCGCCCGGGGATCGAGGGCGCGCATCTGGAGGACGTAGCGCATGCCCATCGGCAGGCCGTGGATCATGGAGGAGAAGGGGAAGCGGATCATGGTGGAGGCGATAGCTCCGCCGAAGATGACGATCGCGGCATGCTCCGAAACGTAGATGCTCAGATGCCCGTCCATCAGCATCAGGACGACGACCACTGCGATGCCCAGCACGGTGCCAACGATGGTAGAGATATCCATGTGATCCTGTCCCCGGTCGCACAGATTGTGCGCCGCATTCTGCGGTCCCTGAGCGCCACGTTAGGCCTTGCAGCTAAAGGAAGAGTTAAGCTTAAGAAGGCTGCCGCTCAGTTCCTGTTCATGTCACCGGCCGCATAAGCCCGGCCCAGTTTCGCCCCGAGGGTTTCATGTCGCTGCTGCGCCTGTATTTCCGTGTTCTGATGCAACTCGGCCCGGAACTGCGGCTGGGGCTATGGCTCGTCATGGCGAATCTGGCGCTCGCGACCGCGATGTTCGCGGAGCCCTACCTGTTCGGGCAGATCATCAACCTGCTGACCGGTTCGCAGGCGCAGGGCAGCAAGCCGACGCTCGAATCGCTTCTGCCGCTGATCGGCCTGTGGCTCGCTTTCGGGCTGGTCTCGATTGTCGGCGGGGTCACCGTGGCCTTGCATGCCGACCGGATGTCGCACCGGCGCCGCCTCGGCGTGATGGCCACCTATTTCGAGCATGTGCTGACGCTGCCGCTCTCCTTCCATTCGGCCACGCATTCCGGCCGCACCCTGAAAGTGATGCTCAATGGCGCCGATGGCATGTTCTGGCTCTGGCTGGGCTTCATGCGCGACCATTGCGCCGCGCTTGTCTCGCTGCTTGTGCTGCTGCCACTGACCTTGCTCATCAACTGGCGCCTTGGCCTTCTGCTCGTTGCTCTGGTGGTGATCTTCGCCTTCCTGATGGGGCTGGTGATCAACCGCGCCGCCACGCTGCAGGAGAAGGTCGAGGGGTTCCATTCGGAATTGGCCGAGCATACGTCGGACGCGATCGGCAATATCCCGGTCATCCAGAGCTTCACACGGATCCAGGCCGAGCTGAACGCGCTGCGCTTCGTGATCGACCGGCTGCTTTCGGCCCAGATCCCCGTTCTCTCATGGTGGGCGCTCGCCTCCGTGGCGACGCGTGCCGCGTCCACCCTCACAGTGACGGCGATCTTCCTGCTGGGCACGTGGCTGCATATCCGCGATCTCGCGACGATCGGCGATATCGTGACTTTCATGGGCTATGCCACCCTGCTGATCGGCAAACTCGAGGCGGCCGTGGGCTTCGTGAACCAGCTCTTCATGCAGGCGCCGAAACTGCGCGACTTTTTTGAGGTGCTCGACACAACACCGCAGGTTCAGGACCGGCCCAATGCGGTCGAAGCCGGCACGCTGAAGGGCGAGGTCGTGTTCGACCAGGTCTCCTTTTCCTATGACGGCAAGCGCCCGGCCATTGCCGACCTGTCCTTCACGGCGGCGCAGGGCAAGACGATCGCGCTTGTCGGGGCGACCGGTTCGGGCAAGTCGACGACGCTGGGGCTCCTGCACCGCGCGTTTGACCCGCAATCCGGCCGCATCCTGATCGACGGGCAGGATATCCGTGATTTCACGCTGCAATCCCTCCGTCGGAACATCGCTGTCGTGTTTCAGGAGCCGATGCTTTTCGCGCGCACCATCCGGGAAAATCTCGAGGTCGGGCGCGCGGATGCGACCGAGGCGGAGATGATGGATGCGCTCGAACGGGCGCAGGCGCTCGAATTCATCGGCCGGCAATCCGAAGGGCTCGACACCGTGGTCGGAGAGCGCGGCCGTTCGCTGTCCGGCGGCGAACGCCAGCGTCTGTCGATCGCGCGAGCCTTGCTCAAGAACCCGCCGGTCCTGATTCTCGACGAGGCGACCTCCGCGCTGGATGCGGCCACAGAGCAGAAGCTCCAGAAGGCGCTCGAGGCGGTGATGAAGGACCGCACCACCTTCGTGATCGCGCATCGGCTTGCGACGATCCGCAATGCCGACCATATCCTCGTGCTCGACAAGGGCCGGATTGTCGAGAGCGGCAATTTCGAGACGCTGGTTGCGGCGAACGGGCGCTTCGCCGAACTTGCGCGGGCGCAGTTCATGGCGCAGCAAAACCCGGTTGCTGCAGCGCCTGCACAGGCGCCGGAGACGGCCTCCTAGCCGCATTCCTCCACGAGGAAGTCCCGGATCGCCGCAGCGGAGACATCGCGGGCGATGAAGCTCTGGCCGAGGCCGTGCGTGAGGATGAAGGTCAGCGTGCCGCGGCTGACCTTCTTGTCCTGCGCCATCATCCCCAGCATGCCGTCCGGCGTCCAGGGCCCGTCGATCTGGCTCAGGCGCGTCGGCAGGCCGATCTCGACGAGATGGCGCTCGACCCGTTCCGGCAGATCCGCCGGGCAAAGGCCGGCCCGGGCAGAATAGCGATGCGCCATCGCCATGCCGAGCGCGACGGCCTCGCCGTGGACGAGCCGGGTGGCATCGTACCGGACGAGCCCTTCCAGGGCATGCCCGAACGTATGGCCGAGATTGAGCAGGGCCCGGTCGCCCGTTTCGGTTTCATCCCGCGCGACGATTGCGGCCTTGGCGCCACAGGAGACCGCCACGGCCTCCTCGCGCTCCGGGCCACCGGAAAAGATGCCGCGCCAGGCGCCGGCTTCCAGCCATTTGTAGAAATCGGGGCGGTCGATCAGCCCGTATTTCACCACCTCGGCATAGCCGGCGCGCAATTCGCGCAGCGGCAGCGTGTCGAGCAGGGCCGTATCGGCCAGCACAAGGCGCGGCTGGTGGAAGGCGCCAACGAGATTCTTGCCCTGCGCCGAATTGATACCCGTCTTGCCGCCGACGCTCGAATCGACCTGCGCAAGCAGCGAGGTCGGGACCTGCACGAAATGCATGCCCCGCCGGGCAATGGCGGCCGCGAAACCGGCGAGATCGCCGATCACGCCGCCGCCGAGCGCGACCACCGCGTCGCCCCGTTCGAGCCGGGCCGAGAGGATGGCCTCGACGGTTTTTTCCAGCCACGGCCAGCTCTTCGTCTTCTCGCCGGCCGGGAGAACCAGCTCTGCCACACCGAGTCCCGCAGCCGCGAGGCCTTCGCGCAAGGGGGCGAGGTGGAAGCCTGCGACATTCCCGTCCGTCAGGATCAGGCAGGCCCGGGCCCGGGTGGCGCCCGTAATGGCAGAGCCCGCCTCAGCCAGAAGATGCCGGCCGATGAGGATGTCATAGCTGCGGCCGGCGAGGTCGACTCGGACTTTCCGATGCGGGGTGTCGGTCATGGGGAAGCGCTTTCGGAAGAGGCCGGGGCCGGGCCGGCAAGGAAGGCCTGCATCGCTTCCAGCACGGACTGGACCATCTGGTCGTGCGGGATTTCCATGCTGGTTACACTGAGATCCGCCTCGGCATAAACCGGGTAGCGCTTGTCAATCAGCGCCTGCATCGTCGCCACCGGGTCGGCGGTCTGGAGCAGCGGGCGGTTCTGGCGCTTCTGAACCCGGCGCATCAGAATCGCGAGATCCGCCCTGAGCCAGACCGAGACGGCCTTCTCGCGGATGCGAGCCCGGGTCTCGGCATCCATGAAGGCGCCGCCGCCGGTGGCGATGACCTGCTGCGGCTCGCTTAACAGGCGGGCGATCACCTTCCGCTCGCCGGACCGGAATTCAGACTCGCCGAGCTGCGCAAAGATTTCGGGAATGGTCATCCGGGCCGATTCCTCGATCGCATGGTCGGAATCGATGAAGGGCAAACCCAGCCGCTGTGCAAGGCGCCGCCCGACAGAGGTCTTGCCGGCACCCATCAGGCCGACCAGCACGACATGCCGGCCCGCCAGCGCCTCGCGCACGGCCGGAGCCAGCATCAGCGGCGGGGATTCCTGGGCCGGGGCAGATTCCTGGGCCGGGGCAGATTCCTGGGCCGGGGCAGATTCCTGGGCCGGGGCGGATTCCTGGGCCGGGGCAGATTCCTGGGCCGGGGCAGATTCTTGGGCCGGGGCAGTCGCTTCGGTCATGCGTGGTTCCTGTCGCGCGCCACCTAATGCAAAAACCGCGAGAAATTTCTACCGCGAATTGGCACGAAGCGTTAAGCAGAAGGATGTTGTCGGTGGTGTCTGCCGCATTTTCATGCCCGCGAGTGTGCATCGATGCTGTTCCTGCTCCGGATCCTGATCGTGGCCGGTCTCCTCGTCGGCCTCGCCTATGGCGCGCTTCATGCGCTGGCCACGCTGGTCGAGCCCGAGCAGCGCGAGATCTCGGTGCCGGTTGATCCACCCCGGCCGCGCGTCGCGCCATGAGCAGGAGAGCGTCATGAGCGAGCGGGCGCTGCGGAGCTTCCTGGCGATGCTCGCGGCGGAGCGTGGAGCGGCGAAGAACACGCTCGACGCCTATCGGCGCGATCTCGCCCATTATCTCGAGGCCATCGTGCCCGAGACGGCCGAAACGGTGGCCGTTGCCCGGATCCGCGCCTATCTCCAGGATCTGGCGGCAGAGGGCTTCAAGCCGGCCACTCTGGCGCGGCGGCTCTCTTCGATCCGGCAGTTCCATGGTTTTCTCTATACCGAGGCGATGCGGCCGGATGATCCGACCGTGACGCTGGAAGGGCCGAAACGCGGTTCCTCCCTGCCCAAGGTGATCAGCATCGATGACGTTACCCGGCTGCTGGACCAGGCGCGGTCAGAGGCTGGAAAGCCGGGCCTCTCCGCCCATGCCCGGCTGGCGGCGCTTCGCCTGCAGGCGATGATCGAACTGCTCTACGCCACCGGACTCCGGGTGTCGGAACTCGTGGCGCTGCCGGCCCAGAGCATCAGGCCGGACCGCGAGGGGCTGATCGTCCGCGGAAAGGGCAACAAGGAGCGGCTGGTCCTGATCACCGGGGCGGCACGCGAGGCGGTCAGCCAGTACCGGGCGGCGATGAAGCCGGGGGCGGCCTCGCGGTTCCTGTTCCCGGCTGCGAGCGAACTTGGGCACGTACCCCGCCAGGTCTTCGCGCGCGAGCTGAAACGGCTTGCCGGTACCGCCGGCATCCGCGCTGACCTGCTCTCGCCGCATGTGCTCCGGCATGCTTTTGCCACGCATCTCCTGCAGAACGGGGCCGATCTGCGCATCGTCCAGCAACTTCTCGGCCATGCCGATATTGCGACAACGCAGATCTATACCCATGTGCTGGATGAGAGGGCCCGCGCGATGGTGCGGGATCTCCATCCGCTGAACGACAGGCCGGAATAACAGCCCGAAGGGCGGGGGGGCTTGACGCCAAGCGCCTCAATCGTCAGGTTGCGGCGCCTTTTCGGGGGATTCCAAGCACCGGTCTGGCCGTCTTTCCGCGGCCCGGACATGCCGGCAGCCTGTCAGTTCCGAAACAAGTTGAAGGTTCATGCGCGCCTATCTGGATTTCGAGAAGCCGGTTGCCGAGCTTGAGAGCAAGATTGCCGAATTGCGGGCCCTCGCGGCCCGGGACGGCGCCACCGCCATCGGCGAGGATGTGACGCGCCTCGAGGCCAAGGCGGAATCCGCCCTGCGTGACCTCTATGCGAACCTGACGCCGTGGCAGAAGACGCAGGTCGCGCGCCACCCCGAACGGCCGCATTGCCTCGACTATATCGAATCCCTCTTCACGGAATTCACAGCCATCGCCGGCGACCGCGTGTTCGGCGAGGATGCCGCCGTCGTGGCCGGGTTCGCCCGCTTCCGGGGAGAGCCTGTCGCGGTGATCGGGCAGGAAAAGGGCTCGAACACCGAAAGCCGGCTGAAACACAATTTCGGCATGGCCCGGCCCGAGGGCTATCGCAAGGCGCAGCGCGTGATGGAACTGGCCGACCGGTTCGGCCTTCCTGTCATTTCGCTGGTCGATACGGCGGGCGCCTATCCCGGAATCGGCGCCGAGGAACGGGGCCAGGCCGAGGCGATTGCCCGCTCGACCGATGCCTGCCTGGCGCTGGGCGTGCCGAATGTCGCCGTCATTCTCGGCGAAGGCGGTTCTGGCGGGGCGATCGCCATCGCCACGTCGAACCGCGTGCTGATGCTTGAACATGCGATCTACAGCGTGATCTCGCCGGAAGCGGCGGCGTCGATCCTGTGGCGTGATTCGCAGCGGGCGCAGGAAGCGGCGACGACGATGAAGATCACCGCGCAGGATCTGCTGCGCATGAACGTGATCGATGTGATCATTTCGGAGCCGGTAGGCGGCGCCCATCGCGCACCGCAGGATGCCATCCATGCTGCCGGCGAGGCCGTGGCCCGTGCGATGCAGGACATGGCGGGAATGAGCCCCGATGCCCTGCGCGAGGCCCGTGCAGAGAAGTTTCTCGCCATCGGACGGCGTCTCGGATAACCGCAGTTAACGAAGCCTTGATCCTATAACGAGGTTTTGATGCAGTGCTTCCGGGCAATCGTCTAGACTGATTGCCTTAATTCCGCCGGGCTGTGGGCCGAAAGGCTCGACGGGCCGGAATCTGTCGTGAGGTTATGCCGTGTTGGGTCTGTCGGGTTCCTGGATGTCGCCGGTCGCGGGCAAGGGCGCACGCTATGGGTTGGCCTTGGCTGCCCTGCTCGGTCTGGCCGCCTGCGACGAGAATGGTCGCCTGCCGTCGAATTCCCGCCATTACGTGCCGATCTCGCCCCAGATGGAAGCGCTGATGTCGGAGAAGGGCATGAATGCCCGCTCGCCGATCCTGATGCGCGCCTACAAGAAGGAAAGCGAACTCGAGGTCTGGAAACAGGATGCCTCGGGGGAATACAAGCTGCTGAAGACCTTCCCGATGTGCCGTTGGTCCGGCCAGCTCGGTCCCAAGAAGACCGAAGGCGACCGTCAGGTGCCGGAAGGCTTTTATGCCATCACACCGCAGCAGCTGAACCCGAACTCGGCCTTCTACCTCTCGTTCAACGTGGGTTATCCCAACACCTATGACCGCGCCTATGGCCGCACCGGCAGCCTGATCATGGTGCATGGCGCCTGTTCGTCGCGCGGGTGCTTCTCGATGACGGACGAGCAGATCGCCGACATCTACGCCCTGACGCGCGAGGCGTTCGGCGGCGGCCAGAAATCCGTCCAGCTGCAGAGCTTCCCGTTCCGGTTCACGCCGCAGAACCTCGCCCGCTATCGGGCTGACGAGCATATGCCCTTCTGGAAGAACCTGAAGGAAGGGGCCGACCATTTCGACGTGACGAAGCGCGAGCCGCAGGTTTCCGTCTGCGGCCGGCGCTATATGTTCAACGCACAGCCGAAGGATGGCGCCCGGTTCGATGCGCAGGCAGCCTGCCCGCCCGTCCAGCAGGACGAGGCTCTGGTGGCGGCCGTGAATGCCAAGGCGCGCGGTGACGAGCAGCAGGTGGCTTCGCTTGTCAGCGCAGGCACCAAGGCCGTGAAGCGCATCTACCAGGATGGCGACCAGCATCCCTCGTTCAAGCACACGATCCATGCACAGGTCGGTGGCAGCGAGGGAAGTCGCCTCGCGACACCGGTGCCGTCGGGAACCTCCCGCGTGGCAGCGGTCTCGCAGCCGGACGCGCTCGATCATGGCCCCGTCGACGTGCCGGCCGAGCAGGCCCGCGGCCTGAGCCGGCAGGCGCTGCTCGCCAAGGCCTCGCAGGTTCGCCTGCAGGAAAGTGGCGTGCTCGCGACGCCGGCAGCGCCGCAGGCCCCGGCCGCCAATGCCCGCGCTGTTGCCACAGCGCCGGCTGCACCCTCCACGGGAGTTGTCGCGCCACCACGCTCGACCGCAACCGCGTTGGTGTCGTCCGAGCCGTCAAGGAAGCAGGAGCCGGCCTTTTACCAGCGCTGGATCGGCTCGCTCGGCAACCTGACCGCCAGTGTGGCCGGAACCGGCGAGGATGCGCCGCAAGCGGTGACCGCGCCGCTGCCGCCGAAGGCGCCGCCGCGCCGCTGAACCACACCCTGTCCGTCGCGACAGCACAAAGCCCCCATGAGGGGCTTTTCCGTTTGCGCGGTCCGGCGCATCAGGCTTCGGGTTCGAGGATGATGATATTCGCGGTCACGATGGGCCGGAACCGGCCATGCCGCGTGATCGTCGTCAGGAATTGGCCGAGTTCGGGGTAGCCGCCCTCACCGGTGAAATCGCTGGCATCGTCGATCAGCACCACATGCCCGTCGACGGGCGAATCGAGGATGCAGCGGATTTCCGTGCTGATCGGCGAGGCCTGGGCTCCATGCGCGGTCTCGCCAGCGGAATAATGGCCGTCGAGCCAGAACAGGGCCGGCTCTTTCAGCAGGGCGACAATCCGCGGGAGGACATCCGCCGCATCGCCCTGGTGCAGCTCGACATTGTTCCGCCCGGCGAAACGCTGGTTGGCCCGGTCGAAGTATTCCGGCGACAATTCCACCGAGATCGACCGGATGCCGGTCGCCGCCACGGAGGCGAGGGTATCGCCCTTGAATGTGCCGGTCTCGATGAAGGTTCCGAAACCGTAGCCCTCGAGATAGCGATGGATCAGCCGACGCTTCACGGCCGGCGCCGGCGGGTTGGGCATACCCGCCATCACCCATCGGAAAATCTGGGCCGCGTTGCGGATATCCTTGAGCCGCCTGATGACGGACATGGATCCGGGCCGCTTGCCGCCGGTCATGCGAAGCGACCGTGGCAATGCTTGTATTTCTTGCCCGAGCCGCAGGGGCAGGCCTCGTTTCGGCCAACCTTGCCCCAGGTCGAGGGGTCCTTCGGGTCGCGGTCGGCGGCCGGTTCGTCAGCACTCAAGCCGAGCGAGAGGGCCGCCTGCTCGAACATGTTCTCGCCGGTGGTCGGATCGAGGTGCCGGGCATGCATCTCGGGCAGTTCAGGCGCGGGCGGGGCCTCGAAAACCACCTCGACGCGCATGAGCTGCGCCGTCACATTCTCGCTCAGCGTCTCGAGCAGCTTGTCGTACAGCTCGAAGGCTTCCGACTTGAACTCGTTCAGCGGGTCGCGCTGGGCATAGCCGCGCCAGCCGATGACCTGGCGCAGGTGATCGAGCGTGACGAGATGCTCGCGCCAGAGATGGTCGAGCATCTGCAGGACGATCTGCTTCTCGACATAGCGCATCACGTCCGGCGTGTTCTGCTCGACGCGGGCAGCATAGGCCTCGTCCGCCGCCTTGATCAGGCGCTCACGCACTTCCTCGTCGGCGATGCCTTCCTCGCGGGCCCATTCGTCGACCGGCAGGTCGAGCGCGAGGAAACGGCCGACATCCTGCTTGAGCGCATCGACGCTCCACGCTTCCGGATACGCCCCCTCGGGAATGTGGCGGCTGACCAGATCCTCGATCACGCCATGGCGCATCTCGGTGATGGTTTCGGTCAGGTCTTCCTTGGCCATCAGCTCGCGACGCTGCTCGAACACGACCTTGCGCTGGTCGTTCATCACGTCATCGTATTTGAGGATGTTCTTCCGGGTGTCGAAGTTGCGCGCCTCGACCTTCTTCTGCGCGGTTTCCAGCGCCTTGTTGACCCAGGGATGGGCGATGGCCTCGCCTTCCTTGAGGCCCAGTTTCTGGAGCACGCTGTCCATGCGCTCGGAGCCGAAGATGCGCATCAGGTCATCTTCGAGGCTGAGGAAGAACTTGGTGCGGCCCGGATCGCCCTGGCGGCCCGAACGGCCGCGGAGCTGGTTGTCGATGCGCCGGCTCTCATGGCGTTCGGCGGCGATGACATAGAGGCCGCCGGGGGTCTGGAAGGTCTTGGCCGGCTTGGAGCCCTTGGCGGGTTCCAGTTCGATCAGCTCGCCGGAATTGAGCACCACCTCGCGGTTGCGGGCGATCTCGTCGCGGATCCGGGCGATGGCCGCTTCGCGCTCGTCACCCTCGACGCCGTCGAGCTCGCGCTCGATCCGCATCTTCAGGTTGCCACCGAGCTGGATGTCGGTGCCGCGGCCGGCCATGTTTGTCGCGATCGTCACGGCGCCGGGAATGCCGGCCTGTGCCACGATGAAGGCTTCCTGCTCGTGGTAGCGGGCGTTGAGCACGGCAAAGAGCTTTTCTTCCTTGCCGCCCTGGTCGCCATCCAGCAGCGGCTTGAAGGCATTCGGATCGGCAAGGTCGATCTGCTTGAAGCCATGTTCCTGGAGCAGGATGCCGAGTGCTTCGGATTTCTCGATCGAGGTCGTGCCGACCAGGACAGGCTGACGCCGCGCCTTGGCCCGTTCGATCTCGGCAACGATGGCGAGATCCTTCTCGCGGGCGGAACGATAGACCTCGTCATCCTGATCGAGGCGCGCCACCGGCACGTTTGTCGGGATCTCGACGACTTCCAGCCCGTAGATCTGCTGGAATTCCTCCGCCTCGGTGCCGGCGGTGCCGGTCATGCCCGCAAGCTTGGCATAAAGGCGGAAGTAGTTCTGGAAGGTGATCGAGGCGAGCGTGACGTTCTCGGGCTGGATCGGCACATGTTCCTTCGCCTCGAGGGCCTGGTGCAGGCCCTCGGAGTAACGGCGGCCCGGCATCATGCGCCCGGTGAACTCGTCGATGATGACGACTTCGTTGATCCGCGTCTCGGGGTTGAAGCGGACGATGTAATCCTTGTCCCGCGTGAAGAGCGTATGGGCGCGCAGCGCGCAATTGACGTGGTGCACCAGGCTGGAATTGGCCGCGTCGTAGAGCGTGCCTTCCTTGAGGATGCCGGCCTCGGCGAGAAGCTGCTCGATATGCTCGTTGCCAACCTCGGTCAGGTGAACTGTCCGGGCCTTTTCATCGACTTCGAAATCCTCCTTCACGAGGCGGGGGATCAGCGCGTCGATCGCGTTGTAGAGTTCCGAGCGGTCCTCGGTGGGGCCGGAAATGATCAGCGGCGTGCGGGCCTCGTCGATCAGGATCGAGTCAACCTCGTCGACGATGCCGAAGACGTGCCCGCGCTGGCACATCTGCGCAAAGTCATATTTCATATTGTCGCGCAGATAGTCGAAGCCGAACTCGTTGTTCGTGCCGTAGGTGATGTCGCAGGCATAGGCGGCCTTGCGCTGCTCGTCGTCGAGCCCGTGGACGATGACGCCGACGGACATGCCGAGGAAGCGGTAGATCTGCCCCATCCATTCCGCGTCGCGGCGGGCGAGGTAGTCGTTCACCGTCACGACATGGACGCCCTTGCTGCTGAGCGCGTTGAGATAGACCGGCAGCGTGGCGACCAGCGTCTTGCCTTCGCCGGTCTTCATCTCGGCGATGTCGCCGTCATGCAGCACCATGCCGCCGATGAGCTGGACATCGAAATGGCGCTGGCCAAGCACGCGCTTGGCCGCCTCGCGCACCGTGGCGAAGGCAGGGACGAGCAGGTCCTCCAGCGTCTTGCCGCCGGCGGCAAGCTCGGCCCGGAACGCTTCCGTGCGACCGCGGAGCTCGTCATCCGACAGCTTTGCCAGTTCGGCTTCCATCGCGTTGATGGCGGCCACCTTGGGGCGATAGGCTTTCAGACGTCGGTCATTGGCCGATCCAAACAGCGTCTTGGCGAGCGCGCCGAACATGCACCGTCTTCCTTGTTCTCGCCGGATGGCGGATCGGGCAGTTCGCAACAGAGACGAGCCGGCCCGGAATGACCTGAAATCAGATCGGATGATCGCCGGAGATAAGGATCGGCACAGGCCATTGTCAATGTTCAGCCTTTCCGGAACGTGCCCCGGAACACCAATCCGTGACCGGAAGACGCGCCGGGCAGGGCCCCGCGGGGGCTCGCCAATGCGGGCGCTTTGCGATAACGGAACTTTACGCACCCGGCCGCGCCGCCAGCCGGATCAACCCGGAGATCCTCATGTCCAAGACGCTCCTTCTTTCGCTCGCCCTGGCCATCGGCCTTTCCGGCCCGGTGACGATGGCCCAGGCCCCTGCCGGCAAGGTTCTCGCCCGCGTCAACGGCGAGCCGATCACCGAACTGGACGTCACCACGGCGATGGACGATGTTGGCTCGGAATATCCCAACCTGACGCCGGATGGCCTGCGCAACCTGACGCTCGAATTCCTGATCGAGATGAAGATCGTCGCGCAGAAGGCCAAGGCCGACAAGATCGACCAGACCGACGAGTTCAAGCGTCGCATGGCCTATGTCCAGCAACGCGTGCTGATGCAGCAATTGCTCCTGCGCGAGGCGAGCACCGCGACCAGCGATGCCGCCGTGAAGAAATTCTATGACGAGCAGGTTGCGCAGATCAAACCCGTCGACGAGGTGCGCGCCCGTCATATCCTGGTCGAGAACGAGGATGATGCGAAGAAGATCGTCGAACGGCTCAAGGGCGGCGAGGATTTTGCCAAGGTTGCCAAGGAAGCTTCGAAGGATCCCGGCTCGGGTGCCGAAGGCGGCGATCTCGGCTTCTTTACGCAGGACCGCATGGTGCCGGAATTCGCCAATGCCGCCTTCGCGATGAAGCCGGGCGAGCTTTCCGTCCCGGTCAAGAGCCAGTTCGGCTGGCATGTCATCAAGGTCGAGGAGCGCCGCCAGCGCCCGCTGCCGGCCTTCGACCAGATCAAGGACAGGGTCGCCCAGTCGCTCGCGGCGCGCGCGCAGCAGGAATATCTCGCCAAACTCCGGCAGGCGGCCAAGATCGAGAAGCTGGATGCTCCGGCGGAAGCCAAGCCCGGCGAGCAGAAGAAGAACTGAGGCAATTCCGATGGCCGGCAAGAACGTTCCCGTATCGCCTCTCGCCCCGAAGAAAACCCCGAAAATGCCAGCGATTGACGGCGTGGCCTTCGCCACCGCCGAAGCCGGCATCCGCTACAAGGGGCGGACGGATGTGCTGCTGGCCGTGCTGGCCCCGGGCAGCACCATGGCCGGGGTGTTCACCCGGTCGAAATGCCCGTCGGCGGCGGTCGACTGGTGCCGCCAGATCCTGCCGGGCGGCAAGGCCCGGGCGGTGATCGTCAATTCGGGCAATGCCAATGCCTTCACGGGCCTCAAGGGCCGCGATGCCGTGAAGCTGACAGCGGAAATCGGCGCGAAGGCCGTGGGCTGCACGCCGGGCGAGATCGCCATTGCCTCGACCGGGGTGATCGGCGAGCCGCTCGACGCGACCAAGTTCAACGGCGTGCTCGCCGAATGCGCCACCCGCGTGAAGGGCGATGCCTGGCTCGAGGCGGCCCGCGCCATCATGACCACCGATACCTTCCCGAAGGTGGCGACGCGCAAGGCGAAGATCGATGGCGTCGAGGTGACAATTTCCGGCATCGCCAAGGGGGCCGGCATGATCGCGCCCGACATGGCGACGATGCTCTCCTTCGTCTTTACCGATGCGGCGATCGATGCCGGGGCGCTGCAGGAATGCCTGGCAAAGGGCGTGCGCGGCAGCTTCAACGCGGTGACGGTGGACAGCGACATGTCGACCTCGGACACGTTGATGCTTTTCGCCACAGGCCAGGCGGCGAAACGGGGCCAGAAGGCGGTGACAGCACCGGGCGATGCCCGTCTGGGTGCCTTCCGCCGGGCACTCAACGCGCTCCTGCTCGACCTCGCGGTGCAGGTCGCCCGCGATGGCGAAGGCGCGCGCAAGCTGATCGAGGTGACGGTCGAAGGCGCGACGAGCAGCCGTTCCGCCAAGCGGATCGCGATGTCCATCGCCAATTCGCCGCTGGTGAAGACGGCGGTGGCCGGCGAGGATGCGAACTGGGGCCGGATCGTCATGGCGGTCGGCAAGGCCGGCGAGCCCGCCGAGCGGGACCTGCTCTCGATCCATTTCGGGCCGCATCGTGTGGCCCATCTCGGCGCACGGGATCCCGGTTATGACGAGGCGGCGGTTTCCGCCTACATGCAGGGTGACCATATCCGCGTGCGGGTCGAGATCGGTCTCGGCCGGGGCAAGGCCACTGTCTATACCTGTGATCTGACTAAGGCCTATGTCGAGATCAACGGGGATTACCGCTCTTGAAGCTGGTTCTCGTGGTTGCAGCCGCGCTGGTCGATGCCGACCGGCGCGTGCTCATCGCCCAGCGGCCGGCCGGCAAAAGCCTTGGCGGGCTCTGGGAATTTCCAGGGGGCAAGGTTGAACCCGGCGAGCGCCCGGAAGAGACGCTGATCCGCGAGCTGCATGAGGAACTGGCGATCACGGTTAAGGAGCCGTGTCTCGCGCCGCTCAACTTTGCGTCATATGCTTACCCGGACTTTCACTTGCTGATGCCATTGTATGTCTGCCGCCGGTGGGAAGGACTCCCGCAGGCGGTTGAGCATCAGGCGATCCGCTGGGTGCCGCCCAACCGGCTTCGGGAATTCCCGATGCCGCCGGCGGACGAGCCCCT
Organism: Rhabdaerophilum sp. SD176; assembly: GCF_030143245.1. Taxonomy (GTDB): domain Bacteria; phylum Pseudomonadota; class Alphaproteobacteria; order Rhizobiales; family Beijerinckiaceae; genus Rhabdaerophilum. The sequence goes on from NZ_JARJNS010000002.1 coordinate 138,713, forward strand.
CATCCCCTCGCTCATTGACCTGCTTTGAGCCCGGGAAAGGGCTGGACTGGCCGGAGGATGGAATGAAGGCGCTCGTGAGGCGGTTTGTCGAGGATCGACAGGGCGCGACAGCCATCGAATACAGCCTGATCGCGGTGCTGCTCGCCGGTGCCCTGCTTGCGGCCTGGCCCAGCTTCTATGAAGGCTTCATGGCATCGTGGACCAATGCCGGAACCGTGATCAAGAACGCGGTCAAATAGCTTATTCCGGCGCGTCCTGCGCCCGGATCCGCTCCAGCGCTTCCTCGAGCCGCATGCTGCCGCTGCCGCGCCGTGCCGGTTTCTGCTGGCTTTCATGCGGCGTCCAACCCGAAATCCAGATGAAGTCGAACGTGGCGCGCAGGCGCCCGTCCGGATCGGTAAAGCGTTCGGCATAGAGCGCCGCTGCCCTGAGAAGAATGGCCCGTGTCAGCGGCGGCTGGCCGGGGCGGAGAAGCGGCAGGGCCGTGGCACCCATGGCGCGCAGGTCCCGCACGAGATCGAACATCGTGGCATAGCGCAGGGTGACCCGGTCGAGATCGGCAACCGGCAGCGCGAATCCGGCGCGCTGGAGCAACTGGCCGGCGCTGCGCACATCGACCATCGGGAAGACACGCAGGCCTGCCGCGCCGCGGATCTCGCTCTCCGCCGCGATCAGGCATTCGCGCAGTTCGTGCAGCGTGTCGCCGCCTGGAAAGGTCGCGACCAGCAGCCCGTCCGGCTTCAGCAGGGCACGGATGCGGGCGAGCAGGCCCGGCAGGTCATTCACGCGGTGGAAAGCATGGGCGGAGACGACCAGCGGCAGGTCGCCGGGCACTTCGCCGTCGTCGAGCAGCGCCTCCGGACTGGCAGTGGCGAGATTGCGCGCACGGCCCTCGCGGGCAAGCCATCCTGCGAGAAACCCGCCGGGCGTGCCGAGATCAAGCCCGCTGTCGAATTCCCGCAGGACAGGGGCCAGTCTGTCGACCAGATCTCCGGCGCTGCGTTCAAGCAGGAAGGTCTCGGCGCCGAGGCTCCGCGCCCGGGCAAGAGCCAGGCCGGCCTTGACGGGATCGAAGAGTTCGGGAACGCTCGTGGCCATGTTCTGATCCTTTTCCGGCGTCGGCTGACGGCGCGATAGCATAGAGATGATGCGGTTGCTTTCCTTTTTGCAGGGCGCTGTCCATCGCGGTGCCCGCTCCGTCGCCGATTTCCTGCTCCCACCGCAATGCGTCCTCTGCCAGACGGCAACGGCGGATCCCGGCGGCCTCTGCGCGGCATGCTGGGGCATGATGGCCTTCATCCACGAGCCGGTTTGCCAGCGGCTTGGCACGCCCTTTGCGGTGAATTTCGGGGCGGAGATGCTCTCGCCCGCCGCCATGGCCGATCCGCCGGCCTTCGATCGCGGTCGCGCTGCCCTGCGTCATAGCGGTGCCGCGCGACAGCTCGTCTCGCGGCTCAAATACGGCGAGCGGCTTGACCTTGCGCCGCTGATGGCGCGTCTGATGGTCTCTGCAGGCCGGTCGATCCTCGCCGATGCCACCGTTCTGGTGCCGGTGCCGCTGCATCGCGGGCGGCTCTGGCGCCGGCGCTACAACCAGGCGGCTTTGCTGGCGCGGGAGATCGGGCGGCTGACAGGGCTCCCGGTTATCGATGATGCGCTGCTCCGCCGACGCGCCACTGCGCCGCAGGTCGGCCTGCGGCGGACCGAAAGGCAGGGCAATGTCAGCGGCGCCTTCGCCATCGGCCCGGACGGGGCGCAGCGCTTTGCCGGCCATCGCGTGGTTGTGATCGACGATGTGCGGACGACGGGTGCAACGCTCAATGCCTGTGCCCATATCTTGCGAAAGGCCGGCGCCCGGCGCATTGATGTGCTGACCTTTTCGCTTGTCACCGGCAGCGAGGTGCTGCCCTGAGGAATGAGATGGCTGAAATCGTTGTCTATTCGAAGTCCTATTGCCCGTATTGCGATGCCGCCAAGGCCCTGCTGCGGCAGAAGGGCGTGACGTTCCGGGAGATCGATCTCACGCGCGATCCGGCGGGCCAGCGGGCCATGGCGCAGAAGGCGGATGGCCGGTCAACTGTGCCACAGATCTTCATCGACGGGTTCCATGTCGGGGGTTGCGATGATCTCCATGCACTGGATTCACGCGGCGGGCTCGATCCGCTGCTTGCCGGAAAGGGAGCCAACGGATGAGCCGCATCCTCGCCGCCGTCCTGCAGATGCGCACCGGGCGCAATGTCGCCCGGAACATCGATGATCTCATCGGCCTCGCCAGCGATGCCGCCGCACAGGGTGCGCGGTTCCTGCAATCGCCGGAAATGTCGAATATCCTCGAACGTGACCGCACGCGGCTGTTCGAGGCCGTCTGCCTTGAGGAGGAGGATCCGATGCTGGCGGCGGTGCGTGATTTCGCGCGGCGCTTCAAGGTTACGTTCCATCTCGGCTCGATCGCGGTGAAATCCGGTGACCGGCTGGCGAATCGCGGTTTCGTGGTCGATGCCGAGGGCGAGATCACCGCGCGTTACGGCAAGATGCACCTGTTCGATGTCGACCTGCCGAACGGCGAGAGCTGGCGCGAGAGCGCGACCTACCAGGCCGGCGATTGCGCGGTGATCGCGCCGGCGGCGGGCGCGGTGCTTGGCATGGGAATCTGCTATGATCTCCGCTTCCCGGCCCTGTTCCATGCGCTTGCCAAGGAGGGCGCCGATATCCTGACCGCGCCGGCCTGCTTCACCCGCCAGACGGGCGAGGCGCATTGGCAGGTGCTCCAGCGCGCGCGGGCGATCGAGACCGGTTCCTACATGATCTCGGCGGCGCAGGGTGGCCGCCATGAGGATGGCCGCGAGAGCTATGGCCATTCGATCATTGTCGATCCCTGGGGCCGTGTTCTGGCGGAAGGCGGCGATGCACCGGGCATCTTCCTGGCAGAGATCGATCTCGAGCGCGTGCGCGAGGCGCGGAGCCGGATCCCGGCGCTTCGCCATGCGCGTGCCATCACGGTCTCGCGGCAGGGGTTCCTTGCGGAACAGGCGGCTGAATGATCCGCTATGCCCTCATCTGCGATGCGGGCCATGCTTTCGAGAGCTGGTTCCGCGACAGCGAGAGCTTCGACCGTCAGGTGAAGCGCGGGCAGGTCAATTGCCCGACCTGCCAGTCCTCGCGCATTACCAAGCAGATCATGGCGCCGGCTGTCGCGACCCGGAAGGAAGAGGCTGGCCAGCCCATGGTCATGCCGGCGGCGCCCGATGCCGAGATCCGGCAGATGCTTCGCGCCTTGCGCGAGCAGATCGAGGCGAATGCCGAGCATGTCGGCCCGCGTTTCGCCGAGGAAGCGCGCAAGATCCATTATGGCGAGACCGAGGAACGCGCGATCTATGGCACCACTTCGGTGCAGGAGGCCACGGCCCTGCACGAGGAAGGCATCGAGGTGATGCCGATCCCTGTCCTGCCGGATGACCGGAACTAGACCCGGGCCGCCAAGGGATCAGGCGCCGGGTTTCACCGCTACTGCGAGATAGTTCACGTCGCAATCCTCCGAGAGCTGCCAGGCCCCGGTGAGCGGCTGGAACACCATGCCGCTGCGGGTGGTCGGCGCCAGGCCGGCCGCAACGAAATGCGTGTCGAGTTCGTCCGGCGTCACGAAGCGCTTCCAGTCATGCGTGCCGCGCGGCAGCCAGCGCAGGACATATTCGGCGCCGACAATGGCGAGGCCCCAGGATTTCATCGTGCGGTTGAGTGTCGAGGCGATGAGGATGCCGCCCGGCCGGAGGTGCCGCGCTGCCGCCTCGACGAAAGCCTGGACATCCGGCACATGCTCCACCACCTCGAGCATCGTGATCGCGTCGAACGGCGCTTCGGGTTCGAGCGCTTCGACCGGCAGGGCGCGGTAATCGATGGTGAGGCCGCCGGCTTCGGCATGCTGGCGGGCGACGCGGATATTATCCTCGGCGAGGTCAAGGCCGGTTACCGTGAAACCCATCCGCGCCATCGGCTCCGAGACCAGCCCGGCACCGCAGCCCAGATCGAGCAGGCGGAGGCCGGAAAAGGCGTCAAGGGCGCGCGGGTTGCGGCCGAAATGCGTCGAGAGCACCCGGCGCAGGAAGGTCAGCCGGGTGGGGTTCAGCCGGTGCAGGGGTTTCATCGGCCCGTTCGGATCCCACCAGGTCTCGGCCAGCGCGTTGAAGCGGCCGATCTCGGCGGGATCGAGATTTCCGGCATCGACAGAAGCGGCGGGGTGGGGCATGGGAAACTCCGTCTGGCGAAAGGCCTGATTGACCGATCTGCCGCCCCCTTCTATACGCGCGCGGTCCGGAATTTCCACCCTCGGGGGTTGTCATCACCCCCGCAAGATCCCGAAGGCGAGTGTCCCGTGTCCTCATCCCGTCCCCGGCTCGTCATGAAGTTTGGCGGCACGTCCGTTGCCAATGTCGAGCGCATCAAGAACGTGGCCCAGCATGTGAAGCGGGAAATCGAGGCCGGCTATGACGTCGCCGTCGTGGTTTCCGCCATGTCGGGCAAGACGAACGAACTCGTCGGCTGGTGCAAGGAAGCGGCGCCGCTGCATGATCCGCGCGAATATGACGCGGTGGTCGCCAGTGGCGAACAGGTGACGACGGGGCTTCTCGCCATCGCGCTGCAGGCGATCGGCATCAAGGCCCGGTCCTGGCAGGGCTGGCAGGTGCCGTTCGAGACCGATGATGCCCATGGTTCGGCCCGGATCAAGGCCATTGACGGGACGCGGATGCTTGAATCCTTCGCCCGCGACCGCGAGGTTGCCGTGGTGGCCGGGTTCCAGGGCATCCATGCGCCATCGGGCCGCCTGACGACGCTCGGCCGTGGCGGTTCCGATACCAGCGCCGTCGCGCTGGCCGCTGCCCTGCAGGCCGAGCGCTGCGACATCTACACCGATGTGGATGGCGTCTACACGACCGATCCGCGCATCGTGAGCAAGGCCCGCCGGCTGGACCGCGTGGCCTTCGAGGAAATGCTGGAAATGGCCTCGCTTGGGGCGAAGGTCCTGCAGGTTCGCTCGGTCGAGCTGGCGATGGTGCATAATGTCCGGACCTTCGTCCGGTCGAGCTTCGACAATCCCGCCCAGCCGATGCCGGGCACCCTGATCTGCGCCGAGGAAGACATCATGGAACAGCCTGTCGTCACGGGTATCGCCTATTCGAAGGATGAAGCGCAGATCACGCTGCGCGAGGTCGCGGACAAGCCGGGCGTGGCCGCTGCGGTGTTCGAGCCGCTGGCCGCGGCCTCGATCGTGGTCGACATGATCGTCCAGAATGTCTCCGCCGACGGCGCGACGACCGACATCACCTTCACCGTGCCCTCGGCTGATTATGCCCGGGCGATGGATGTGATCGAGAAGCGCAAGGACGAGATCGGGTACAAGCTGGTCCAGAGCGCGCAGGAAGTCGCGAAGATCTCGGCGATCGGTGTCGGCATGCGCAGCCATGCCGGCGTTGCCGCCAAGGCCTTCAAGGCGCTGGCCGAGCGCGGTATCAATATCCGCGCGATCACCACCAGCGAGATCAAGTTCTCGGTGCTGATCGACGTGGCCTATACGGAGCTGGCCGTGCGGACGCTTCACTCCCTTTACGGGCTCGACGCGGCCTGACCGAGGCGGGAAGGCCGGCTTTTGTGGCTTTTCCCACGCAGAAAATGCATGACTTGCGCTCTGGCCCTGCGGCATTGTAGCAGGGAAAGGGAATGGTTCGGATTCCGGGTTTCCCCGTCAGGCTCGAGCATAAGGATAACGGTTGATGCGAGGCGCGCTCGTCGGTCCCCGCGTGCTGCTCCGGCGCCTGCGCGAGGTGATGAGCGAGCCGGCGAATGCCCAGGCCCGGCTCGACCGCATCGTTGTCCTGATCGCCAACAACATGGTGGCCGAGGTCTGCTCGGTCTATGTCGCGCGCGCTGACAATACGCTCGAGCTTTATGCCACCGAAGGCCTCAACCGGGAAGCGGTCCATCTCACCACGATGCGGCTGGACGAGGGCCTTGTCGGCCTGATCGCGCGCGAGGCGCAGCCACTCGCCCTGTCCGATGCCCAGAGCCACCCGGCCTTCTCCTACAAGCCGGAGACGGGCGAGGAAATCTACGCGTCCTTCCTCGGCGTGCCGATTCTCCGGGGCGGCAACGCGCTCGGCGTCCTGGTCGTGCAGAACCGTGCGGCCCGGGTCTATTCCGAGGAGGAAATCGAGGCGCTGCAGACCACGGCGATGGTCGTGGCGGAGATGATTGCCGGCGGCGAGCTCGAGGCGCTCGCCCGGCCGGGCAGCGGCGGTACGGTGGTCCGGCGGTCTCTGGCGCTGATGGCGCAGCCGATCGCGGAAGGTGTCGGGCTCGGCCATGTCGTGCTGCATGAGCCGCGCGTCGAGATCAAGAATCTCGTTGCCGATGATCCCGACCACGAACTCAAGCGTCTGCATAACGCGCTTGAACTGCTCCGCGCCTCCATTGACGACCTGATGGATTCTGGCGGGCTCAGCCATGCCGGCGAGCATCGCGACGTGCTGGAGACCTTCCGCATGTTCGCGCAGGATCGCGGCTGGATACGGCGGCTGCAGGAGGCCATCCATACCGGGCTGACCGCCGAGGCGGCAGTCGAGCGGGTGCAATCGGATGTCCGGGCGCGGCTGCTGCGCCAGACCGACCCTTACCTGCGCGAGCGCCTGCATGATCTCGACGATCTCGCCAACCGCCTTCTGCACCAGCTTACCGGTGCCGCCTTCACGCTGGCGGCGGAGAACCTGCCGGAAAACGCCATCCTCGTCGCCCGTGCCATGGGCCCGGCCGCGCTGCTGGAGTACCAGCGGCTGCGCCTGCGCGGCCTGATCCTCGAGGAGGGCGGCGCGACCAGCCATGTCGCCATCGTTGCCCGGGCGCTCGGCATTCCCACTGTCGGCAAGGCGGAGGGGATCATCGGGCTGGTTGAGCCGGGCGATGCCGTCATCATCGACGGCACAACCGGCGAGATCCAGGTTCGGCCGCAGCCGGATATCGAGGCGGCCTATGCCGAGAAGGCGCGGCTTCGTGCCCGCCGTCAGGAGCAGTACCGCGCCCTGCGCGACAAGCCGGCTGTCTCGAAGGACGGGCAGCCGATCGACCTGCAGATGAATGCCGGCCTGCTGGTCGACCTGCCGAATCTCGATGATACCGGCGCGGTCGGTGTCGGCCTGTTCCGGACCGAGATCCTTTTCATGGTGGCGCCCTCGCTGCCGCGGGCACAGGCCCAGGAAGCGCTCTACCGGACGATCATCGACATTGCCGGCAAAAGGCCGGTTACCTTCCGCACGCTGGATATCGGCGGCGACAAGGTGCTGCCCTATCTGCGCAAGGTCGACGAGGAGAATCCGGCGCTTGGTTGGCGGGCCGTCCGGATCGGGCTCGACCGGCCGGCGCTGCTGCGCACGCAATTCCGTGCGTTGCTCGGCGCTGCGCAGGACCGCGAGCTCCGCATCATGCTGCCAATGGTGGCGACGCTCGAGGAATTCGACATGGCGCAGGCGATGCTTGCGCGCGAGCGCGAGCGCCTCCGCCGCCTCAACCGCAGCCAGCCCAGGCAGGTCCAGCTCGGCGTGATGCTGGAAGTGCCCTCGCTGCTCTTTGATCTCGACCAGCTTTTCGAGCGGGTGGATTTCGTATCGGTCGGCACGAATGACCTGATGCAGTTCATGTTCGCGGTGGATCGCGAGAATGCGCTGGTCGCCAGCCGGTTCGACGCGCTCCACCCCTCCTTCCTGCGCCCCCTGCGCCGGGTTGCCGAAGCGGCCCGGCGGTCAGGCAAGAAGGCGAGCATTTGCGGCGAGATGGCGGGCAAGCCGCTCGAAGCCCTGGCCCTGCTGGGCCTTGGCTTCCGCTCCTTTTCGATGTCACCGTCGAATGTCGGGCCGATCAAGGCACTCGTCCGGGCCGTTGATCTCGGTGCCGTCGAGCGTTTCGTCCAGGAACGCCTCGATTCGCCTGATCGCGCGCGGAATCTCCGGGCCGAACTCGGTGAATTCGCCGCTGCGCACGATCTTTCCTTCTAGCCCGACATGGCCGAGATCATCCTTCCCGAGGACAAGCTCGACGCGATTCTGTCGCGGCATGGCCAGGTCCAGCGCGATCTGGAATCAGCGGCCGGGCCGGCGGAAATCATCGCGCTCAGCCGCGAGGCCGCGCAGCTCGGCCCCGTGGTCGAGGCGATCGGCGCCTATCGCCGGATCGTGCAGGAGCTCGCCGATGCCCGCGTGATCCTGGAGGATGGCAGTCTCGACGAGGAGATGCGCGCGCTGGCGCAACAGGAAAAGGCGGATCTCGAGGAGAAGCGCGACCGGCTGGCGCAGGATATCCGCGTCGCATTGCTCCCCCGCGATATGGCCGATGACAAGAGCGTCATCCTGGAAGTCCGGGCCGGCACCGGGGGCGACGAGGCCGCGCTCTTTGCGGGGGATCTCTTCCGGATGTATGCGCGCTATGCCGAATTGCGCGGCTGGAAGGTGGAGATTTCCTCCGAGAGCGAGGGAACGGCTGGCGGCTACAAGGAAGTCATCGCGGAGATCCATGGCGAGGGCGCCTATGCGCGGCTGAAATTCGAATCCGGCGTGCATCGGGTCCAGCGCGTGCCGAATACCGAGGCTTCGGGCCGCATCCATACCTCTGCCGCCACCGTCGCCGTTCTGCCGCTGGCCGAAGAGGTCGATGTGTCGATCAACGAAGCCGATCTGCGCATCGATACGATGCGCGCTGGCGGCGCGGGCGGCCAGCATGTCAACAAGACCGAATCGGCTGTGCGCATCACCCATATCCCGAGCGGTGTGGTCGTCGTGGTGCAGGACGAGCGCTCGCAGCACAAGAACCGGGCGCGGGCCATGTCGATCCTGCGTACACGGCTGTTCGACCTCGAGCGGCAGCGGCTGGATTCCCTCCGGGCCGCCGATCGCAAGGCGCAGCTGGGTTCGGGCGACCGGTCGGAGCGGATCCGGACCTACAATTTCCCGCAAGGGCGCGTGACGGATCATCGTATCAACCTGACCTTGTACAAGCTTGAGGCGGTGATCGAGGGCGGTGCGCTGGATGAATTGATCGCAGCCCTGATCACCGACCATCAGGCGCGGCTCCTCGCCGGCGAGGATGAATGAGCGGCGATTTCCCGCCCGGGTTGTCGCTGGCGGCGGCACAGGCGCGGATCGAGGCGCAGCTGGCCGAAGCGGGGATCGACGAGCCCCGGCGCGAGGCGCGCCTGTTGCTCGCGGCGGCGACCGGCGTCGGCCTCGCGACCTTGCTCGCCCGGCCGGACATGCCGGTCGGCGAAGCGGGTGCTGCGATCGCCCGGTTTCTCGCCGCGCGGCTCGACCGGATGCCGCTGTCCCGCATTCTCGGCCGGCGCGAATTCTACGGGCTGGAATTCCGCCTGAACGCGGCGACTCTGGATCCGCGCGGCGATACCGAGACGCTGGTCGATGCCGTGCTGGCCTGGCTGGATGCCGAGGGTCGGCGCGGCGAGTCGCTCCGCCTGCTCGATCTTGGTACGGGGACGGGCGCCATCCTGCTGGCCCTGCTCAGCCATTTGCCGCAGGCCACGGGCCTCGGCATCGACATCGCTGCGGAGGCTGTTGCTGCCGCCCGAATCAACGCCACGACCCTCGGCCTTGACGGTCGGGCCGAGTTCCGCACCGGCGATCTCCTGACGGGGCTGGACGGGATGTTCCACATCATCGTCTCCAACCCGCCCTACATCCCCACCGGTGATCTCGCCGGGCTCGACCCGGAAGTCCGGCGGCATGACCCGGTGCTGGCGCTGGATGGCGGCGCGGACGGGCTGGATTTCTACCGGCGGATCCTGGCGGATGCCCCGGCCCGGCTGCTGCCGGGCGGGCTGCTGGCCGTCGAGGTCGGGGCAGGGCAGGCGCCGGCCGTCGCGGAAGGGATGCGCCATGCCGGCTTCCTCGCGGTATCGCTGCAAGCGGACCTTGCGGGAATCGCCCGGGTGGTTGCCGGCCGACAGCCTGACCGCGAAAAAGAACGCGATTGAAGCCGCCGTCATCCTTGTAGCGCTTGCGTTGCAGGCCCCTGCGCGCTAAGGGGAAGGAAAGCGATGAGTTGCGCGAGGTTGTTCCGACCCTTTGAGCGCGCGGGTCGAACAGAGAGCCATTCTTTCCGACATCCGGACCTGCCAAGGCAGGGATCTTGAGGCGGGATCGCAATTCCGGCGAAACGGTGCGAGCGTCGTTTCTTGCCGGTGGCACGGGGCATGGCCCCATTTGGGCCGGGGGAGCACCGGATTAATCCGGTTTTGCAGCTGAGACACTCATGAGACCAGGACAGAACAAGCGCATGCGCGGCCGCAATCGGCGTGGCCCCAACCCGTTGACGCGTTCGTATGAATCGAACGGGCCGGATGTGAAAGTGCGCGGCACCGCGCAGCACATCACCGAGAAATACACCCAGCTTGCCCGCGATGCGCATGTCTCGGGAGACCCGGTCATGGCGGAGAACTATCTCCAGCATGCCGAGCATTATTACCGCATCATCGCAGCCGCCCATCAGGCCCAGCAGGCCCTGCAGAATGGCACGGCGGATGACCGCGACGATGATGATGATGATTTCGACACGGCGTCGGACCGCTTCACCTTCCGCTCGATCCAGCAGACCAACCCGCAGCAGGGCGGCCAGCCCGGCTTCGGCCAGGAGCGCGGCCCCGGCGAGGGCGGCGAGGGAATGGATCCAGGCGAGGGCGACGATGCCCCGCAGGGCCAGGGCGAGCCGCGCCAGAACAACCGCAATGACCGCCAGTTCCGCAATCCCCGTCAAGACCGGAACCAGGATCGCCCGTTCCGTCAGGGCGGCGATCGCGACCGCGACAGGGACCGTAACCGCGAGCGGTTCGACCCTAATCGCCCGCGCCGGCCGCAGGCCGATCTTGAAGGTGCGGAACAGCCGGTCCTCCCGGCCTTCCTGACCGCGCCGACGCGGACCATCCCGATCGATGCACCCGAAAGCGAAGCGGCGCCGTCAGTCGAGGGCGAAGGTGGTAGCGACGAAATGCGGGGCACGTTCCGGGCCCGTCGCCGCCGGCGCCCCCGCGGCGCGCGTGAGGGTGGCGAGGAGGCTTTCGAGCCGGATACGCCGGGCGTCGATCAGGGCTGATCGACAAGCATTGCCGCATCGCCCGGGCGGAGCGTTCCGCCCGTCCGGATGCGCGCATAGACGCCGCAATCATGATGGCCGTAAAGGCGCTCCAGCGTCTCGACGATGCGCGCGTCGCGCCGGCCGAGGCGCGGATCGACATCGGTCGCGGCGCAGCGATCGATCCGCTTGAGGATGTCCAGTTCCGCTGTTCCGACCCTCAGCGTTCGGCCGGCCCAGTCATTCTCGGCGAAAGCGGGCAGGCCTTCCAGCAGGATATTGCCGCGGAAGCGGCGGGGATCGAGCGAATCACGGCCGAGCGCCGTGCCGATTTCCGCGATCGTCGCCGCGTTGAGAATCGAGACATAGCCCGAGCGCGAATCCATGAAGCGGAAACCCGGCGGCGCCACCAGCAGCCGGATCGGTCCCCGCCGTTCCTCGGCGCAGAAGGTCTCGAAGAAGCGCTCGATCGCGGCGCGGCCTTCGGGGCTGTCGACGCCGCCATCCGCCACGACGGATCCGCCCTGCCGGATCGTCAGCCGGCGGCTGGCCGAATCAAAGCGCGTTTCCAGCCGGGCCAGCCGTTCCTGCCGCATCAGCATCAGGAAGCGCATCTTCGGCAGGTGTTCAGCTGCCGCCGGGTCAAAGCCCGAGGGCCCGTTTTCCAGCGCGAGGATCCGGTCTTCCGGGAAATGAGCGTCGGTTTCCAGCACCGTCTCGTCGAGCAATTCCGGGCTGAGCCCCTTGACCGGATGGCGATAGAGGGCGGCGATCCGCATTTTCACATCTCCTTCGGGCGCGTTCTTTGATCTGCCCCCTTTTGTTGCGCTAGGGCAACACCTACATTCCCGTCAAGGTCGCCACAAAGTGGGGCCGAACCATAACCGGGCCTGCCCGGTCTGCCCCTTCGCCTCATGTCAGGGAAGAGCCATGAATACCGAGAAATACACCGAGCGGGCCCGCGGATTCCTGCAGGCAGCCCAGACCATCGCCCTCCGCGAGGGCCATCAGCAATTCGCGCCCGAGCATCTTCTGAAGGCTTTGCTTGATGACGAGCAGGGCGCAGCGGCCGGGCTGATCGATCGCGCCGGCGGCCGTTCGGCCGAGGTGCGGCGCGCCGTCGAGGCGGCGCTCGCCAAGATGCCGAAGGTCGAGGGTGGCTCCGGCCTCTATCTCACGCCGCAACTGGCGCGCGTGTTCGAGGCTGCCGAAAAGGCGGCGGAGAAGGCCAAGGACAGCTATGTCACGGTCGAGCGGCTGCTGCTTGCGCTGGCGATCGAGAAGGACAACCCGGCCGGCAAGGCGCTGGCGGCGGGCGGTGTGACGCCGCAGGGGCTGAACACGGCCATCGAGGCGATCCGCAAGGGCCGGACCGCCGATACGGCGACAGCCGAGAATGCGTATGATTCCCTGAAGAAATTCGCGCGAGACCTCACCGAGGCGGCCCGCGAGGGCAAGCTCGACCCGGTGATCGGCCGTGACGAGGAAATCCGCCGGACGATCCAGGTGCTGTCGCGGCGGACCAAGAATAACCCGGTGCTGATCGGCGAGCCGGGCGTCGGCAAGACGGCGATTGTCGAGGGCCTCGCCCTGCGCATCGTCAATGGTGACGTGCCGGAGAGCCTCAAGGACAAGGCGCTGATGGCGCTCGATATGGGCTCGCTGATCGCCGGGGCGAAATATCGCGGCGAGTTCGAGGAACGGCTGAAGGGCGTGCTGCAGGAAGTGCAGGCGGCCGATGGCGGCGTCATCCTCTTCATCGACGAGATGCATACGCTGGTCGGCGCCGGCAAGGCGGACGGGGCGATGGATGCCTCGAACCTCCTCAAGCCGGCCCTGGCGCGCGGCGAGCTGCATTGCGTCGGCGCGACGACGCTCGACGAATACCGCAAGCATGTCGAGAAGGATGCGGCCCTCGCCCGGCGCTTCCAGCCGGTCTTCGTCTCCGAGCCGACCGTCGAGGATGCGATCTCGATCCTGCGCGGGCTGAAGGAAAAATACGAGCTGCATCACGGCGTCCGGATCACTGATTCGGCCTTGGTGGCGGCGGCGACCCTGTCGAACCGCTACATCACCGACCGGTTCCTGCCGGACAAGGCCATCGACCTTGTCGACGAGGCCTCGGCCCGGCTGCGCATGCAGGTGGATTCGAAGCCCGAGGAGCTGGATTCGATCGACCGCGAGATCATCCGCCTGAGGATCGAGCAGGAAGCCCTGCGCCGTGAGACCGATGCGGCCTCGAAGGACCGGCTGGGCAAGCTCGAGCAGGAACTGGCCGATCTCGAGGAACAATCCACGGCGCTGACCACGGCCTGGAAAGCCGAGAAGGACAAGCTCGGCGAGGCACAGCGCCTGAAGAGCGAACTTGAACAGGCCCGGATCAGCCTCGACCAGGCGCAACGGCAGGGCGAGTTCCAGCGGGCAGGCGAGCTGGCCTATGGGATTATCCCGGCGCTGGAGAAGAAGCTTGCCGCGATCGAAGCGGCTGGCGCGCAGCAGCAGGGCGCGCTCGTGGCCGAGCAGGTGACGCCGGACATGGTGGCGCAGGTTGTCTCTCGCTGGACGGGTATTCCCGTTGACCGGATGCTGGAGGGCGAGAAGGACAAGCTCCTGCGCATGGAGGTGGAACTCGGCCGCCGCGTCGTCGGGCAGGCGGAGGCGGTGGAAGCCGTCTCGACGGCGGTCCGCCGGGCGCGGGCCGGGCTGCAGGACCCGAACCGGCCCATCGGCTCGTTCATGTTCCTCGGCCCGACCGGCGTGGGCAAGACCGAGCTGACCAAGGCGCTTGCTGCGTTCCTGTTCGACGATGACCAGGCTCTGGTGCGGATCGACATGAGCGAATTCATGGAAAAGCATTCGGTGGCCCGGCTGATCGGCGCACCTCCGGGCTATGTCGGCTACGAGGAAGGCGGCGTGCTGACCGAGGCGGTGCGGCGCCGGCCCTACCAGGTCGTGCTGTTCGACGAGGTCGAGAAGGCGCATGCGGATGTGTTCAACGTGCTGTTGCAGGTGCTCGATGATGGCCGGCTGACCGACGGGCAGGGACGGACGGTCGATTTCCGCAACACGCTCATCATCATGACATCCAATCTTGGCGCGGAGTTCCTGGTCAGCCTCGGCGAGGATCAGGACGTCGAGGAGGCCAGGGCGGATGTGATGGCCATGGTGCGCGCGCATTTCCGGCCGGAATTCCTCAACCGGATCGACGAGATCGTGCTGTTCGAGCGCCTCAAGCGCGCGGATATGGCCGCCATCGTCGATATCCAGCTCGCCCGGCTGCGCAAGCTTCTGGACGAACGGAAGATCGAGATCACGCTGGCGCCCGAGGCGCGCGAATGGCTGGCCGAAAAGGGCTATGACCCGGCCTACGGGGCGCGGCCGCTCAAGCGGGTCATCCAGAAGAGCCTGCAGGATCCGCTGGCGCGGCTGCTGCTGGCGGGCTCGATCCGCGATGGCGAGCAGGTCTCCGTCACCGCCAGCCCGGCCGGGCTGGTGATCGGCGATTCGCTGCTCGGCACGGTCGAACCGCCGCCGAAAGGGGTTCGCCTCAACTGATGCGAATCCGATCTGCACGGAGAGGCATGGTCTTCCGGGGCCAACTAAATTAGAGAGGGCGCAACTCGCGTCCTCTCTCGTCTGGCCCAGGGCCAGCCCGGAATGCCCATGTTCCTCCTGGTGCTCGCACCGGCGCTTTTCGTCGTGATCTGGTCAACCGGCTGGATCGTCGCGAAATACGCCGCACCCTATGCCGATCCGCTGACCTTCCTTGCGATCCGCTTCGCGCTGGCGGCGGCCGTCATCGCGCTGCTCGCCTGGGCGACCGGCGCGCCCTGGCCCCCGGACCGGCGGACCCGGATCCATGCCGCCATCAGCGGCGTGCTGCTGCATGCCATCTATCTCGGCGGCGTGTGGTGGGCGATCAGCCAGGGCCTGCCGGCGGGTGTCTCGGCGCTGATTGCAGCGGTCCAGCCGCTGCTGACAGCTGCCCTCGCCCGGACGATGGGCGAGAAGCTGTTGCCGATCAACCTCGCTGGCATCGTGATCGGGTTTGCCGGCGTGCTGGGTGTGATCGCGCCCAAGCTTGGCGGGGTCTCGGTGGCCGGCCTTTCCGGGCTCGGTCTCGCCGTGGCGATCAATGTCGGTTCCATGTTCGCGGTGACCGCCGGCACCTACTACCAGAAGCATTTCGTGGCCTCGGGCGACCTGCGCACCACCACGGTGTTGCAATATATCGGCGCCTGCCTCGCCGTCCTGCCATTCGCGATCCTGCTTGAACCGATGCGGTTCGAGATGCGCCTCGAAACCTGGGCGGCGATGGCCTGGTCGGTCGTCGTGCTCTCGATCGGCGCGATCGGGCTGATGCTGCTGATGATCCGGCGGGGCGCGGTCAGCCGTGTGGCGGCGCTGATCTATCTCATCCCGCCGACAGCAGCGCTGCAGGCCTATGCGATGTTCGGCGAGACGCTGACGCCCATGCAGGGAGTGTTCATGGCCATTGCGGCGTTTGGTGTCTTCCTTGCCACGCGCCGGTAAGGTAAAGCCGCAAGGCATCCCACCCGCGAAAGGTCCATCATGCGTGATCCGCATCTCCATCCGGCGCTGAGTGCCCGCTCTGCCCTGCTGCTGCCGGTGGCGCTTGTTCCGCCGGTCATGGCGAGCATGCTCGGCTCCTACCTCACGGCCGGGGCGCTGATCAGCTGGTATCCGCAGCTGGTGAAGCCGTTCTTCACGCCGCCGAACCTCGCTTTCCCGATCGCCTGGACGTTCCTGTTCGCGCTGATGGCCATGGCTTTCTGGCGCATCCTCCGCGCGTTGCCGGAACAGGGGGCGAAGGGCAAGGCGATCGCTGCCTTCCTTATCCAGCTCGTCTTCAATGTCGGCTGGTCCTGGGCGTTTTTCGGCCAGCGCTCGCCGGTTCTCGGGCTGGTGGCGGTCAGCCTGCTCTTCGTGTCGATCGCCGTGACAATCCGCGTTTTCAAGCCGCTCGACCGGGCCGCCGCCTTCGCGCTCTATCCCTATCTCGCCTGGGTAGCCTTCGCGGCCGCGCTGAATGCGGCCATCGTGATCCTCAACCCGGGCGCGTGATCAGCCGCCGAGGCCGCGTCGTTCCAGCACGGTGCGAATGGCGGCGCGGAACTCTGCCAGCGGGAAAGGCTTGGTCAGCACATCCTCGACCAGCCCTTCCAGCTCCCGGGCGCGCTCGCGCTGCTCGGCATAGCCGGTCATCAGCACGACGGGAAAACCGGGGCGCTCGGCCGCGACGCTGAGCGTGAGGGCGATGCCGTCCATCACCGGCATCCGGATATCCGAGATCATCAGGTCGAAGCCGATATCCGCATGCGCGAGCTTGTCGAGGGCATCCGCGCCATCGGTGGCTTCGGCCACGTGATGCCCGTCAAGTTGCAGCGCGCGCACAAGCGGCGCCCGCACGGAGGGTTCATCATCGACCAGCAGGATCCGGGCCATGGCATCTCCTCCGGTCAGTTGCGGGGCTCGACCATGCCGACAAACGGCAATTCGCGGAACTTGTGGGCCACGTCCATGCCATAGCCGACCAGGAACTTGTCCGGCGCCTGGAACCCCACGAAATCGGCCGTGAACTGCACGGCGCGCGGAACGGGCTTCTCGATCAGCACCGCCGCCATGACACGGCGGGCGCCGCGCGCCGACAGGAGGTCCTTGGCGAAGGCGAGGGTCCGGCCGGATTCGAGGATATCGTCGATCAGCAGCACGTCACGGTCGGTGACCTGGTTGTCGATATCCTTGATGATCGTGACCTGGCCCGACGAGGCCATGCCGGAATGGTAGCTGGCGAGCTGCATGAATTCCACGCTCGGTGCCATGCCGACGCGATGCAGCGCGCGGACGAGATCGGCCGCGAAGATGAAGGAGCCGCGCAGGATGGCGATGACCAGCAATTCGCGGGGCTCGGCATCGCGGATCTCGGCGGCAAGGGCCTCGATCCGCTGGCTGATGGCGGCCTCGTCGAACAGGACATGGATCATATGGTCGTCGTCACCGGCCAGAACGGTGCCGGGAGGAAGGGGAGTCGCGGACAAGAAGACCTCGGTTATGACAATGCGTGCCGCCGGCGATCAGCGGATTGCGGCGACGATATCGTCTTTCGCGACAAAACGCACCATCACCGAATGCGATTCGGCGGGCGGGCTGGCCAGCCGCCGGCGGAAGGTGGTCGATTCGCCGGGCGCGAGTTCGGGCTGGTCGGCCGTGGCGGTCCAGACGTAGATTTCCTGGCCGTTCGTCGAGCGGATCGAGAGCCGCATGACCGGGATCTTCTGCACGGATTTCGACAGGTTGGCGATGGTGCCGGTGACTTCCAGCGTCTCGAGCCCGTTCTCCCGCGAAAGGCGCGAGCGGACATTGTCGATATCGAGCAGGTGCTGTTTCACGCCGAGGCCGATCGCAGCGAAGAGCGGTGCCGTCTGCGGGAAGAGGCGAACGGTCTCGTGCCGGAGGATGCCGAGCATGGCCAGCGAGCCGATGCCTGCAGCCAGAACGATGCCGGTCATCGAGGTCCGACCGGCTTTCGCCTCATGGCGGTGATGGGCCTCCGCTGCGGCAAGGCGGCGGTTGCGACGGTTCGCCCGGCGATCGGGTTCGTCCTCCGGGCCGGCTTCTGCCGCTCCGGCAGGCGCCAGTCTTTCCGCCAATTCTTCCGGCACGCGGATCGGCTCGTCGAAACCGGCGGGCGCTTCTTTCGCGGCTGCGGACATCGGGTCCGCCGTATTCCGTGCAAGCGGGGCCGGGCTGGCTTCTTCGGCGAAAAGTGCCTCAAGTTCCTCGGGCGAGATCGCGCGTTCCTCGGCCGGGTTCTCGGCGGGAAGCCCAAAATCCATCGCGTCGATCGCGGCCTGGTCGAGTGCCGGCGCATCTTCGGCTTCGGGTTCGGCCTTTACTGCGGCCGCGCGGAATTCCGGCGGATTGATCTTCAGGTCAAGCGACGGGATGATCGTGCGCTTCTGCGGCGAATCCGGGTCCGTGGCTTCCCAGACCATGCGGCATTCGGCACAGCGGACCTTGCGGGGGCCCTTGGCGAAGAACGAGCCTTCCAGATCATGGAGGGTGTCGCATTGGGGACAGCGGATCAACGCCATGGGATTGTGAGGCTCGCGCATGAACTGGGGGGTTCACGGGATGTGCTCCCCCCTGCTATTCCTCGCTGATGAGCGTTAAGGGCAGGTAAAACCGTGGTCCAGAACATCGATTCCGGGCCGAATCCGGCGCAAAATCCCGGGGATTCTTCCGAATCGCTGGAGCTTGTGCGATTCGAGAATGTCGGCCTGCGCTACGGGATCGGGCCGGAAATCCTGCGCGACCTCTCCTTCTCGATCCCCTCCCATTCCTTCCAGTTCCTGACGGGCCCTTCCGGCGCCGGCAAGACGACGTTGCTGAAGCTGATCCTGCAGACGCTGAAGCCGACGCGCGGCCGGGTGACCCTGTTCGGCAATGCCGTCAATGCGATCGACAAGGCGGAACTCGCGCGGCTGCGGCGCCGGATCGGCATTGTCTTCCAGGATTTCCGCCTGCTCGACCATCTGACGACCTACGAGAATGTGGCGCTTCCGCTCGTCGTTCAGGGGCGCGAGGAGGCGAGCTACCGGGCGGAGGTGATCGAACTCCTGAAATGGGTTGGCCTCGGCGACCGGATGCATGTGCCGCCGGTCATCCTGTCGGGCGGGGAGAAGCAGCGCGCGGCGATTGCCCGGGCGCTGATCGTGCAACCGCAGATGCTCCTGGCCGACGAGCCGACCGGGAATGTCGATCCCTCGCTGGCGCGCCGGCTGCTGCGCCTGTTCATCGAACTGAACCGCACCGGCACCGCCATCGTGCTCGCCACGCACGACCTGCAGCTGATGGATCTGGTGGATGCGCGGCGAATGGTCCTCGCCGAGGGGCACCTGCACATCTATGATTGAGCGATGAGCGCCGAACCGGATATCCAGGCAGGAGAGGCTCCGCGGCCGGGCTTCGGACGGGCGCTGGACGCTTTGCGCCGGCAGGCCGGCGCCCTGTTCAGCGCGCCGGGGCGGGGCGAGGCGCTGTCGCCCGTGCTGCCGGCCCGCTCGATTGCCGGACGGGCCCTGGTGCTCGTCATTGTCATCATGACCTTCCTTGCCGGGGTCACGGCCGGCGCCGTCCATCTCATCGCCGATGCCTCGCGCGGCTGGTCGAACGACCTGTCGCGCGAGGTGACGGTGCAGGTCCGGCCGCTGCCCGGGCGCGATATCGAGGCCGATATCAAGGAGGCGGCCGAGATCGCCCGCCGCACGCGCGGGATCGAGGCGGTCCGGATCTTCGCCCGCAGCGAGGCCGAGAAGCTGCTCGAACCCTGGCTCGGGGCCGGGCTCGACCTGTCGGAACTGCCGGTGCCGCGGCTGATCGTGCTGAAGCTGGCTTCGGGGGCGGCACCGGATTTCGTGGCCCTCAAGGCCGCTTTGGCGGAGCGGGTGCCGAATGCCGGGCTCGATGATCACCGGCTCTGGCTTGGCCGGCTCAAGCTGATGGCGGATTCCCTCGTGGTGATCGGGCTCGTCATCCTTGCGCTGGTGCTGGTGGCGACAGGGCTCGCCGTGGCCTTCGCCACACGCGGCGCCATGGCCGGCACGGCACATATCATCGACGTCCTGCATCTTGTCGGGGCGGAGGACCGCTATATCGCGCGCGAATTCCAGCGCCATTTCCTGCGGCTCGGCCTCCGGGGCGGGCTGGCCGGCGGGATGCTGGCGGTGTTCTTCTACCTCTTCATCTCGCTTTCGTCCGAGCGCTTCGCCTCGACACCGGGGGCGGAGCAGGTGGAGGCCCTGTTCGGCCGGTTCAGCCTGCCGATGGGCGGCTATGTCTCGGTGCTGCTGATCGGGCTCATCGTCTCGGCGGTCACGGCGATCGTCTCGCGGGTCACGGTCTACCGTACGCTCGAGGGGCAGGACTGATGGCCACCGGTCCGGGAGGGCGGTGGCGTCTGCTGGCCGGGCTGGCCCGCTGGACCTTCCGCCTTGCGCTGCTCGGCGCGGCCTGCCTGGTTTTCGGAACGATCCTCTTCGCGGCGCGGCTCGACCGGCGCGAGCCGGTGGCCCTGAGTCCGGCCGAGGGAATCGTGGTGCTGACCGGCGGCGCCGATCGCATCCTCGACGGGCTCGGCCTTCTCGAGAGAAGGCTCGGGGAAAGGCTGTTCATATCCGGCGTCAATGCACAGACCAGGGCCGAGACGCTGAAGCGGCAATGGCCGGGCCGGGATGCCCTGTTCGCCTGCTGCATCGATCTCGATTTCCGGGCGCGCAACACCTATGGCAATGCCATCGAGACGCGGAACTGGGTTCAGCGGCACAGCTTTTCCTCGCTGATCCTTGTGACTGCCAGCTACCATGTGCCACGGGCGCAGCTCGAATTCGCGAGCGCCATGCCGCATGTGGCGCTGCAGGTCTATCCGGTCGTGCCGGAGGCCTCGCGCATCAATCGCTGGTGGCAGGAGCCGGTGCTGACGCGCATCCTCGTGCTCGAATTCGTCAAGTATACCGCCGCGCGGGTGCGCATCCTCGTCGGGCTGCCCGGCCGGTCGTGACGCGACTCCCTTGCCGGAGGGCGGGCATATGGGGCAGGAAGATCACTCGCGCCCGCCGCCTTCCTCCCATCCGGGGTTTCACCGTGCCGCTGATCATCCTCCGCTCTGTGCTGTTCCACCTGCTCTTCTACCCCTATTGCGCGTTCTGGTTCATCCTGGCCATCGGCACCTGGCCGTTTCCGCCTGGCCTTCTCATGGCCACGGCCCGCGGCTGGGCGCGCGGTGCGATCTGGCTTCATGCCATCACCACCGGGGCGCGGTTCGAGTTTCGCGGCCTTGATCGAATCCCTGCCGGCCCGCTTCTTGTGGCAGCCAAGCATCACAGTGCCTGGGAGACCATGGCGCTCCTGCTGCATGTGCCCCATGCGACCTACATCCTGAAGCGCGAGTTGCTGCGCCTGCCGCTGTTCGGCTGGCACCTGCTCAAGGCAAAGCAGATCCCGATCGATCGCGGCCAGCGCCAGCAGGCCCTGGCGAAGATGCAGGTCCATGCACGCGAGGCGGTGGACCGTGGCGCGCAAATCATGATCTTCCCCGAGGGGACGCGGACGAAAGTCGGCGCGCCGCCGGATTACAAGTTCGGCGTGGCGCGGATGTATGCCCAGCTCAACGTGCCCTGCGTGCCGGTGGCGCTCACTTCGGGCCTGGCCTGGCCCCGCAACACCCTTCTTCACTATCCGCGCCGGATCATCGTGGAATATCTCGATCCGATCCCGGCCGGACTGCCGCCGGAGGTTTTCTTCGAGCGGCTGAAGGCGACGATCGAGGACAATACCAACCGCCTGCTGGCGGAGGCCGGCTATACCCCGACCAGCGGGTCGGAGCGCAACGCTTCGCCCAGCCAAGCCAGTGCGTGATCGCGGATGCCCAGTTCCTCGATCGAGGCGAGGGTGTTCAGCACATAGTCACGGCATGAGCCGGAAAGGCCATGGCCCTGCAGGACGAGTTCGAGCAGGCGGGCATGGTCAAGCCCGCGCGCATATTGCGGGTGCTTCCGGTCCACCAGATAGGCGAGAGCCTTCACCTGCCGGCCATCGACCAGGCGGATCGGGCGGAACACCTCGCGATAGACCTTGTTGAGCTGTTCGCGCTCGGTCAGATAGGCATAGGTGGCCTCGACCTCGGATGCGGCCACGCGGAAGGCGATGCCCTGGCAGGCGCCGCCATGGTCAAGCCCGAGCACGAGGCCGGGCGCTTCCACCGTGCCGCGATGGCGCACCGAATAGACGCAGAGCGCCCGATGGGCGCCGCGCAGCAAGGCCGGGATGCGTTCCACATGGGCGAAGCCGGGCCGCCACATCAGCGAGCCGTAGCCGAAGACCCAGAGGTCCTGCCCGGCGATCTCGGTGGCGATTGACGAATTTGCGTGCGACACGATATCGGGTTTCAGGCGGTGGATCCGGCTGGCCAGCCCAGACGGTTCAGCAGGACGGGTTTACCGGAACAGGATCGAGACATGGCCGAACATATCGTCCCGCCCGGGGAATCAAAGCGTTTCCGTGCGGGTCTCTACCTTCCCTTCATCGGCATGGCCAGTCTTTGCCTGATCTGGACCGGAATCTGGTTCTTCAGCGCCAATCGCGCCGAAGCGATCGCAGAGGCCTTTATCGCGCGCGAGGGTGAGCGCGGGCGCGAATGGGTCTGTCCGAACCGCTCGATCGGCGGCTATCCGTTCCGGATTGTCATTTCCTGCGTCGAGCCGCGGCTTGTTACTGTCGAGCCGGATGGCCTCCGGCGCGAGGGCCGGCTCGGCTCGCTCTCCCTGCATGCCCGCATCCTTTCGCCCGGGCATTTCATCGCCATTCTGGGGGCGCCTTTCGTCGCGCGCGAGGGCGAAAGCGGCATGATGGAGATCGGCTGGACCTCGGCCCGGGCGAGCCTGCGGGCCGGGGCGGAGAGCATCACCGAGGCCTCCGTGGAGATTGTCGGCCCGACCCTCGCTGCCGGCGCGCCGCAGCAGCTCGACATCCGCGCGCTGGCCAAAGGCATTGACCTCCATATGCGCCGCTCGCCCGGCAACGTTGCCGGGACCGATCTCGTCGCCCTCGTGCAGGACCTGACCTTTGCCCCGCTCGATCATCTCGCCGGCACGAAGGATCCGATCCGGATGGAATTCCAGGCAACCGCGCCGGGGCTTGTGCCGGATCCGCGCGCCCGCTTCCAGGACGTGCTGGAGGCCTGGCGCCTCGGCGGGCAGAAAGCGCGGGTGATCGTGCTGAAAGCCAGCAAGGGCCCGGCCGTGATCGACCTTGCCGGCGAGATCGGCCTTGACGAGGCAAGGCGGCCGGAAGGCAACCTGCAGGGCCGCGCGCGCGGGCTCGACGGGTTGCTTGGCTCGCTGACGCGGCGGGGCGGGGTGGATATGGGCGGCCTGCTCGGCCGGCTGAGCGGCGGGCAGGGCATGCCGATCGCGCTCAGCCTCGAACGCGGCCGGATGCGGTTCGGCCCGTTCCCGATCGCCGAACTGGCGCCGCTCTACTGAGCCATGGCCGGCCTCAGCCGGCAGGCTCCTTCGGGGCGGCAAGGCCGGCATGGCGGCCGAAATCCGGCGCTGCGGTTTCCTGCCCGGAGGCGATGATGCCGCGCCGGATTGCCCGGGTGCGGGTAAAGAGCGCGTGAAGCCCCTCGCCATCGCCCCAGCGGATCATGCGCTGGAGCGCGGCGAGATCCTCGTTGAACCGGCCGAGCATTTCCAGCACCGCATCCTTGTTGGTGAGGAACACATCCCGCCACATGGTCGGGTCGGAGGCGGCGATGCGGGTGAAGTCGCGGAAGCCGCCGGCCGAGAACTTGATGACCTCGCTCTCGGTCACGGCTTCCATATCCGCTGCCGTGCCGACGATGTTGTAGGCGATGAGATGCGGCACATGCGAGGTGATGGCGAGGACGAGGTCATGGTGCTCGGGCGTCATGATCTCGACATTCGAGCCGAAAGCACTCCAGAGCGCACGAACCCGCTCGATCGCCACCGGATCGGTGCCGGCCGGCGGGGTGAGGATTGACCAGCGATTGGCGAAGAGCTCCGCAAAGCCGGCATCCGGGCCGGAATGCTCCGTCCCGGCGACCGGATGAGCCGGCACGAAATGCACGCCTTCGGGGAGATGCGGGGCAATATCGCGCACGACGGCGCCCTTGACCGAACCGACATCCGAGACGATGGCGCCCGGCGCGAGATGCGGGCCGATCAGCTCGGCAATCGCCGCATTGGCGAGGACCGGCACGCAGAGGATGACGAGATCGCAGCCCGCGACGCCGGCGGCGGCATCGCCGGTCACGGTATCGGCGATGCCGAGTGCGGTGACGCGCGCCTGCACCGCGGCGTCACGGTCAATTGCCACGATCGTGCGCGCGCTGTCCGACTGGCGGAGGGCGCGGGCGATCGAGGAGCCGATCAGCCCGAGCCCGACAATGCCGACACGCTCGAAGGGCAGGCTCGTCACGGCAGCCGTCATGACAGGGCTTTCGCCGCGTCCTTGCCGAGGAAGCCGGCCAGGGCCGCCACGACGGCGCGGTTTGATTCCTCGTTTCCGATGGTCAGGCGGAGGGCGCCGGGCATGCCATAGGCGTCCATCCGGCGCAGGATGATGCCGCGCTCGGTGAGGTACGCATCGGCATCGGCGGCGCCCTTGCCGGCTTCCTTCGGGAAATGGACAAGCACAAAATTCCCGACGGAAGGCGTGACCTCAAGGCCAAGGCTTTCCAGCGCAGCCGTCATTTTTTCGAGCCAGAGATTGTTATGCGCCACCGCCTTGTCTTCGTGGGCGGCGTCTTCCATCGCGGCCACGCCTGCCGCGATGGCCGGGCCGTTCATGTTGAACGGGCCGCGGATGCGGTTCAGCACGTCGATGATGGCCGGCGGGCCATAGAGCCAGCCGATACGCAGGTTGGCGAGGCCATGGATCTTCGAGAAGGTCCGCGTCATCACGACATTCTGGCTGGTGGCGACCAGTTCCAGCCCGGAGGCATAATCGTTCCGACGGACATATTCGGCATAGGCGGCGTCGAGCACGAGCAGGATATCGCCGCGCAGGCCGGCATGCAGCCGCTTCACCTCGTCGAAGGGCAGGTAGGTGCCCGTCGGGTTGTTCGGATTGGCGAGGAAGACCATGCGCGTCCTCGGCGTCACCGAAGCGAGGATGGCATCGACATCGGCCGTGTGGTTCTTCTCCTTCGCGATGACCGGCGTGGCGCCGGCCGCCAGCGTGGCGATGCGGTAGACCAGGAAGCCATATTCCGAATAGATCGCCTCGTCGCCGGCGCTGAGATAGCCATAGGCGAGCAGCGAGAGCAGCTCGTCCGAGCCGGCGCCGCAGAGGATGCGGCCGGCATCGAGGCCATAGCGGGCGGCAATGGCCTGGCGCAGCTTCTCGGCACTGCCATCGGGGTAGAGTTCAAGGCTGGCGCCGGCGGCGCGGAAGGCCTCGATCGCGCGGGGGCTGGGGCCGAGCGGCGTCTCGTTGCTGGACAGCTTGTGCAGCTTCACCCCCGCGGGCGCCTTGCTCTTGCCCGGCATATAGGCCTGGATTTCGAGAATGCTCTGGCGGGGCTTGGGAACAGCGGTCACGGCCTTCACTCCTTCAGGGATGCGCAGGATCAGGACCCGCTGCCGAGGCGAAAGCGCCGGGCATGGCAGCCGATCTCGATATAGCGCGACGGCGCGCATTTCGCCCCTTCCAGCGCGTCCGTCAATCCTTGTGCGGAGACTTCCGCCGGATGGGCGATCAAAAGATTGGCGCCATTGGCATCGCCGGCCGAGGCAACCAGTTCCGCGCCGAGCGCGGCAAGGGCCTCCAGTGCCGGCTGGCGCCAGCGTTCCGCCCGGACCGAGGCGAGGATGGTCTCGCGGGCGAGGCCCTCCTTCTGCGGCCGGGCGATCACGAAGACCGGCAGGCCGACCGGGTGGTCCGCCCGCTCGGCGAAGGGCAGGCGCGCGATGATTTTCGGCGCGGCCGGGTGTTCCAGCCCTTTCCACCAGGCGCCGAGCGTGGCGGACTGGTCGATCCGGAACATGCCAAGATCACCCAGCGAGGCCGCCACGGCCGCGATCACCGCGCGGGAATCCTCTGCCGGCACGAAGGGCACGGTGAAGCCGAAATGGAAGCGCATGCTCTCGCGGATGGCGACATCGCCCCCCGAGAGATCGGCATGGACGCGATAGGGCACCTGCGTGAAGGTCGAGGTGGCAACGATGACGCGCCAGATATTCTCCGGCGCGTCGATCGGCCAGCGTCCCGGCGCCTTCAGCACGATGCGGCGCATCAGGTCGGCCTCGCGATCGGGGCGGAAGGCCGAGCCGGTATCGCCGGCCGCGTTCTTGGCTGCGATCACCTGGCCGACAATCTCGCCGCGCTCGACAAGGGCGGCATGGATCACGCCGTCGATCCGGTCAATCTCCTGGCGCAGATGGGCGAGCGGCGGCGCGGCAGCGGACATGGACTTCCTCCCCTTGCCGGCCGTGACAGGGCCGGCGGACTTGCATAAGGCCTCTCCTGTTGCATAAGGCGTCTCTTGCCGGCAGAGCAAGCGGGCGGGCGATGCGGGGAAGACATCCTACCCTCTTGTTCGTTTATTCGAACGATATTATCCTTTAAACAGGAATAGTCCGGAAAATCGAATTTTCCGACCGACGGGAGCAGGGCAGCCAGCGCATGAACCAGCGCCATCACGAAGCGGATGAACCGCATTCCCTCGTCCTGCGCCTCGGCGCGGACGCGCCGCTGGTGCTTGAATCCGGCGCCAGCCTCGCGCCGGTGCAGATCGCCTACCAGACCTACGGCACGCTCAATGCCGACCGGACCAACGCCATCCTCATCTGCCATGCGCTGACGGGTGACCAGCATGTTGCCAATGTCCATCCTGTGACCGGCAAGGCCGGCTGGTGGATTTCCATGGTCGGCCCGGGCAAGCCGATCGATACGGATCGTTTCTTCGTCATCTGCTCGAATGTCATCGGCGGCTGCATGGGCTCGTCCGGCCCGGCCTCGACCAATCCGGAGACGGGCGAGGCCTTCGCCACCGGCTTTCCCGTGCTCACCATCTCGGACATGGTCCGCGCGCAGGCCCGGCTGATCGACCATCTCGGCATCGAGACGCTGCTCGCCGTGGTTGGCGGTTCGATGGGCGGGATGCAGGTTCTGGCCTGGGCGTCGCTCTTCCCGGACCGCGTGTTCGCGGCGATGCCGATCGCGTC
This sequence comes from Rhabdaerophilum sp. SD176, assembly GCF_030143245.1. Classification (GTDB taxonomy): domain Bacteria; phylum Pseudomonadota; class Alphaproteobacteria; order Rhizobiales; family Beijerinckiaceae; genus Rhabdaerophilum. The sequence continues at coordinate 165,598 of NZ_JARJNS010000002.1, forward strand.
GGCCGCCAAGCATTCGGCCCAGAACATCGCTTTCCATGAAGTGGGCCGGCAGGCGGTGATGGCCGATCCGGAATGGCGGCGCGGCCGCTACCAGCAGGAGGGCGCGCGCCCGGTCAAGGGCCTTGCCGTGGCGCGGATGGCGGCGCATATCACCTATCTCTCCGAGCCGGCCCTGCAACGGAAATTCGGGCGCAAGCTGCAGGACCGCGAGGCGCCGACCTTCTCCTTCGATGCGGATTTCCAGGTTGAATCCTACCTGCGTCACCAGGGGATTTCGTTCGTCGAGCGGTTTGACGCCAATTCCTACCTCTACCTGACCCGGGCCATGGATTACTTCGACCTCGCGGCCGATAATGGCGGCTCGCTCGGCGCGGCCTTCCGCAACACGCGGACGCGGTTCTGCCTCGTGTCCTTCACCTCGGACTGGCTGTTCCCGACAGCAGATAGCCGGCAAATCGTCCATGCGCTCAACGCGGCCGGCGCTTCGGTCTCCTTCGTCGAGATCGAGAGCGACAAGGGCCATGACGCGTTCCTGCTGGAAGAGCCCAACCTTTTCGCGACGACGCGCGGCTTCCTCAACGCCGCCGCGAGCGCGCGCGGCATTCCCGGAGGTGCGGCATGAGCAGCGAAGCCCTGCGTTCCGATTACCGCCTCGTCTCCGAAATGGTCCGGCCCGGCACGCGGGTGCTGGATGTCGGCTGCGGCGACGGCGAGCTGCTGGCCTTCCTGGCGCGCCACAAACAGGTCGATGCACGCGGCATCGAGATCTCGCGCGAGGGCGTCGCGGCCTGCGTGGCCAAGGGGCTGGCGGTGATCCAGGGCGATGCCGATACCGACCTTGCCGATTACCCGGATGATTGCTTCGACTATGTGATCCTGTCGCAGACGATCCAGGCGACGCGGAACCCGAAGATCGTGCTCGAGCAGATGCTCCGGATCGGCCGGAACGCCATCGTCTCCTTCCCGAATTTCGGGCATTGGCGCATCCGCACCCACCTGATGTTCAATGGCCGCATGCCGGTGACGGAGAACCTGCCGGACAGCTGGTACAACACGCCGAACATCCATTTCTGCACGATCCGCGATTTCGTCGCGCTGGCCGACGAACTGCAGGCGCGGATCGTCCGGGCGGATGCGCTCGATGCCGCCGGCAAGCCGGTGGGCGTGAAGATGCCGTGGTGGTTCTGGAACATGATGGGCGAGCAGGGAATCTTCTGGCTCGCCCGGCAGGGGGACCGGACCTAGCCGGCCGCCGTGCCGCCGCTTGGCACGAGGATCGGCTGGAGCAGCCCGCGCACCCGCGCGGCCTTGCCGGAAAGTGCGGGGCGATAGACCTGCTTGGTCGCCTCCACGAGATAGACGCCGCCGAAGGGCAGCGGCAGGCTGGTGCCCAGCCGCTCCCAGGCCAGCGCCGTGCGCAGGAAAAACCCGCGCTGGATCGGCGGCACGAACAGCGCCTCGTCCCAATGGGTGGGCGTGAACAGGGCCTGGCGCAGCAATTCGGTCACCTGTCGCTTCGAGAAGGGCTGGCCATGGCCGAAGGGCGTCGTGTCCTGCCGGGCCCAGGGGCCGCGACGATTCGGCACCACCAGCATGACATGGCCGCCTGGCGCCAGGATCCGCCAGATCTCGCTCATCAGGGCGGCGGGATCATCCGAGGTTTCCAGCGCATGGATCATCAGCACGCGGTCCACCACCTGGTCGCGCAGGGGCAGGTCGGTGCCCTCGACGAGGCTGACCGCCGAGAGCTGGCCCGGCGGCCAGGCGATGATACCCTGCCGTGCGGGCATGAAGGCGATGGTGCGTTCGGTGCCGGTGCGCAGGGTGTCGAGATAGGGCGTCGCATAGCCAAGGCCGAGCAGGGCGAGCCCGGCGAGATCCTCCCAGCGCTGCCGGACCCGGCGCAGGATCATCTCCCGCGCAACCGTGCCGAGCGGGCTGCCGTAGAAGGATTTCAGATCGACGACATCGAGTTGCATGATTACGAATGGTTTATGATAAGGGACGGCGAAGCCGTGACGCTCAAGCATTGCCAGAGCGGGACGGACCTGTCGATGAGGGATTGGACGCGTGGATATCGAACTGTTTCTGTGCCGGTCGGACAATTACGGCGTGCTGATCCGCGATCCTGCCACAGGCAAGGTCGCGGCGATCGATGCCCCGGATGCCGGGGCGATCGAGGCGGCGCTGAAGCGGCGGGGCTGGACGCTTGATCTCATCCTCGTGACACACCAGCATGCCGACCATATCGACGGCATCCCCGCCCTTGTCGCCACGCATGGCGCCATGGTGATCGCGCCGGCGCTGGCGCGCGAGGCCGTGCCGCAGGCCTATCGCTATGTCGGCGAGGGGGACACCGTCGAGGTCGGCGCACTGAAGGCGGCGGTCTGGCATGTTCCAGGCCATTGCGAGGACCATGTCGCCTATCATTTCGCTGGCGATGGCGTGTTCTTTGCCGGCGATGTCCTGTTCGCGATGGGCTGCGGCCGGGTGCTGACATCGACCATCGAGAAGCTGCATGCCTCGGTGATGCGGATCGCCGCGCTGCCGGAGGAAACGCGCGTCTATTGCGGGCATGAATACACGCTCTCGAATGCCCGTTTCTGCGCCCATATCGCTCCGGAGAACGAGGCCATCGCCGCCCGCCTCGCGCAGGTCGAGGCGCAGCGCGCGGCGGGTGACTTCACGCTGCCGACGACGATCGGCGCGGAGCGGGCGACGAATGTGTTCGTCAGGGCGAAGGACCTCGCGGAATTCGCCGCCCTGCGCGAAGCCAAGAACCGGTTCTGAGGGGCGGGCATGTCCGACGGTAGCCAGACGGTGCTCACCGCACGCGCGATCATTGCCCAGCTCGGGCTGCAGCCGCACCCGGAAGGCGGGCATTTCCGAGAGACGTTCCGCGATCCCGATGCCGATGCGGCGGGGCGCTCCGTCGGCACGGCAATCTATTACCTGCTCGAGGCGGGCGAGGTGTCGGAATGGCACCGCGTCGATGCGGCCGAGATCTGGCATTACTATGCCGGCGCGCCGATGGTCATCACGATCAGCCCGAACGGCCATGATGCGGTGGCGCAGCATCTCGGCCCGGTGCTCGAGGCAGGCCAGCGGCCGCAGATCATCGTGCCGAAGGGCCATTGGCAGAGCGCGACCTCACTGGGCGCCTGGACGCTTGTCGGCTGCACCGTCGCGCCGGGCTTCACCTTCGACGGGTTCGAGATGGCCCCGCCGGACTGGCGGCCGACCCCGCGCAAGCCGGGAGGCCGGGCATGAGCGCGGCTTTGTTCGGGGGCCTCGGCGATGTGCAGGCCTGCGAGGAACGTCTGATCAATTGCTGGCCGAGCCACCAGACCGTGCTGGTGGGAGACTGGCTCTGCCGGTTCGCGAAGGGCTATTCCGGCCGCGCCAATTCCGCCTGCTGCGTCAAGCCGGCCAGCAATCTCGATTCCGAGACCCTGCGGCATATCGAATGCCTCTACAATGCGGCCGGCCTGCCGCCTTCGATCCGGCTCTCGCCGCTGGTCCGCCCCGCCGTGATGCGGATGCTGGAACAGGATGGCTATGCGGCCGAGGATGGCTCGATCGGCATGATCGGCGACGTCCTGCCCGGGGAAATCCCCTCCGGCCTCAAGCTTGAAACGCTGCCGGCGGCTGACTGGCTGGAAGGGGCCTGCCGCTGGCAGAGCGGCGCGAAGCGCGATGTGCAGGCCCTGCAGGGTATTGTCAGCAATATCCGCGTGCCGACCCGCTTCGCCACGCTGGTCGAGGATGGCGAGCCGGTGGGTTATGCGCTGGTTTCGGTCGATCGCGGCATGGCGGAATTCGGATCGGTCATGGTCGACCCGGAAAAACGCGGCAAGGGCCATGGCCGCCGGCTGGTGGCGGGCATTATTGCCTGGGCGCACCAGGCCGGGGCGAAACGGATGTTCCTGCAGGTCGCCAGCGAAAACGAGGTGGCGCAGGGGCTCTATGGCTCGCTGGGTTTCGTGCCGGTCTATTCGGCCGCCTACTGGCGTCGGAAGCGCTGAGGTTCAGCGCGGCCTTGCGATCACCGCGCCGCCGACGATGAGCAGGCATGCCAGGGCGAGAGGCCAGCCGGCTTCGGCCCGGCCCGCCGCGACCAGCGCCAGCGTCGAGATGACCGGCGCCGCATAGGAGGCCGTGCCGAGGAAGCGGATATCGCCCTTCTTCATCCCGATATCCCAGAGGAAGAACGCCGCACCGACCGGGCCGAGCCCGAGCGCGACGATCGCCATCCACGCGCCCGCACCCTGCGGCAGGCCGGCCGGTTCCAGCGCGAGATGGGCGAGGCCGGCGAGCAGGGCCGTCACGAGGCAGTTGCCGACCACCGCTTCTGTCGGCACCTCGGCGAAGCGGCGCGAGAGCACGGAATACCCGGCCCAGAGGAAGGCGCAGGTGAGGGCCAGCCCGTAGCCCAGCCAAGGAACCGCCGCACCGGCGCCGATCCCGCCTTTGGCGAGGGCCAGCAGCAGCACGCCGGCAAACCCGGCAATCGCGCCGAAAACCGGGCGCATTCCCAGCTTCTCGCCCGGCAGCAGGCCGGAAAACAGCACGATCAGCAGCGGCCAGAGATAGGCGATGAGGCTCGCCTCGGCCGGAGGCGCGGATTTCAGCGCGGCGAAATAGACCGCATGGTAGCCGAAGAGCCCGCCCACGCCGAGCGCCCAGGCGCCGGCTGGCTGGCGCAGCCGGCCGAGCTGTCCGCGCAGGGCCAGGACGATGAGGCCGAGCCCGCCGCCGATCGCAAAGGTCAGCGCCGTGAGCAGGAAAGGCGGCACGCCGGCTGTCGAGGCCGTCAGCAGGGCGAGAAGGCCCCAGAGCAGGATGGCGCCGAGGCCGGCCAGAGTGGGGAGGGAAAGGGCCGGTTTGGCCGCACGATCAGGCTTGGTCATGACGGAGGGGATACGCGCGCCGCTGCCGGCTGAAAAGCCCGGCGCGACAGAAAATGTCGCGGCAGCGTACGCCCCTGTGCGTCCTGGGCTGAAAACCGAAAATGTTTCAGAGGCGTGGGATTTTCCGTGCCCGCCCGGAGCGGCCGGTTTTCCCCGGAACCCGGGACGGGGTTATTCTCGCTGCATTGCCGCAGGATCAGGGCCGGATCCGGACCGTCCCTCCCTGCGGTAAACGGCGGGGGAAGCCGCGAGATCTCGCAGCCCCCGCCGGAACGGGGTTCCGCCCTGCCTTCCGGGCCGGTTCACGCCCACCCCCTCCCATTGTCCGAACTGGCGACGAGGCCAGCGGAACCCCGCTTTCCTTCCCTATCCGCGCGGCGGGAGCCGGCGCGGCTTTCGGTGCTCAACCGGAGATAGAAATCAGCGCCCGAAAGGCCCGTTGTCCGGACGCCGCCTTCGCGGCAGGATCGGCGCGATTCAGAGAAATCCGGCAGGAGGAGCCATGGCGAGATCAGCAATCGAGCAGATGCAGAAGGAACGGCGGCCCAAGCGGGTCGATACCCTGCCCGAGGGCGTCCGGCATTGGGGCCCGCCCGGCGCCTCGATGATCGTCTCGACCCCGCGCGAGGTCGATGCCATTCTCCGGCAGGTGCCGCCCGGCCGAGTCACGACGCTCGACGATATCCGCCACTGTCTCGCGCGCCGGCACGGCACGACCATCGCCTGTCCGGTCTCGACGGCGATCTTCATCGGTCTTGCCGCGCGGGCGGCGCTGGAAATGCGGGAGCTGGGGGCGGAAGCCGTGACGCCGTTCTGGCGGGCCCTGCGCGCGGACGGGGCGCTGAACCCGAAATATCCCGGCGGGATCCGGCTCCAGGCGGCCTTCCTCGAAGCGGAAGGCCATCGGATCGGGCAGAAAGGCAAGACCAGCTTCTTGGTGGACCACGAAGCCGTTCTTGCCGATCTGGCCTGAGCCTCAGCTCATCAGCTGGCCGCCATTGGCGGAGAGGGTCGAGCCGGTGATGAAGCCGGCTTCGTCTGCAGCGAGGAACACCACCGCGCGGGCGATTTCCTCCGGCTCGCCGAGGCGGCCGACCGGGATCTGCGGCAGGATGGCCTTTTCCAGCACGGCCGGATCAATCGCGCGGACCATCTCGGTGGCGATATAGCCGGGGCAGATCGCATTGACGGTGATGCCGGCGCGGGCGCCTTCCTGGGCGAGGGCCTTGACGAAGCCGATATCGCCGGCCTTGGCGGCGGAGTAATTCACCTGGCCCATCTGGCCCTTCTGGCCATTGACAGACGAGATGCAGATTACGCGGCCGAACTTGCGGGCGCGCATGCCTTCCCAGACCGGGCGCGTCATGTTGAACAGCGAATTGAGGTTGGTGTTGATGACGCCATACCATTGGTCCTTCGTCATCTTGTGGAACATGCCGTCCTTGGTGATGCCGGCATTGTTGACCAGCACGTCGACCGGGCCGAGCTCGGCCTCGACCTTCGCCACGCCGGCGGCGCAGGCATCGAAATCCGAGACATCCCATTTGTAGGTCGGGATGCCGGTGTCCTTCGTGAAAGCCGCTGCGGCTTCGTCATTGCCGGCATAGCTGGCCGCCACCGTGTATCCCGCCGCCTTGAGGGCCTTCGAGATGGCGGCGCCGATCCCGCGCGAACCCCCCGTAACCAATGCTACCCGTGCCATGATGTTCCTCCTCGAACGCTGCGGCCTTTTTTGCTGCCGGTTCTTCGCGCCCGGACAGCGTCTGGTTGGTGCGACGGGCAGGCCGGCCCTTGCGGGAAGGCCCCTCGCCGATGAGAAGGGCGGGGTTGCCCCCGCCCGGTCGTTCTGGCGGGATTTTCCGCCTATTCGGATTTCAGATCGAGATCCGGCGAATAGCCACCGGCCCTGACCTTGATGATCGCCTGGCCTGCGATGACCTGCTTGCGCCCGGCATCGTAGGTCAGGCTGGGGCTGCCATGCAATTGCCAGCCCCGGCTGAGCGCTTCGCTGACGCGATCACAGAAACTGGCATCATCCGGTCCGGTCAGGAAGCGATACAGCGTTGTCGTCTTTTCCATTCAATCTCCTGAAAAATATAAGTAATCAACGCTCGACGCACATGGCGACGCCCATGCCGCCACCGATGCAGAGCGTCGCGAGACCCTTCTTGGCCCCCCGGCGCTGCATTTCGAAAAGCAGGGTATTCAGGATGCGGGCGCCCGAAGCCCCGATCGGATGGCCGATGGCGATGGCGCCGCCATTGACGTTCACGATGGAGGGGTCCCAGCCCATATCCTTGTTGACCGCGAGCGCCTGCGCCGCGAAGGCCTCGTTGGCCTCGACCAGATCGAGATCCGACACCTTCCAGCCGGCCTTTTCCAGCGCCCGGCGGGAAGCGGGGATCGGGCCCGTGCCCATGATGGCCGGGTCGACGCCGCAGGTGGCCCACGAGACGATCCGGGCCAGCGGGGTGATGCCGCGGCGGGCGGCCTCCTCCTCGCTCATCAGCACGGCGGCGGCGGCGCCGTCATTGATTCCCGAGGCATTGCCGGCGGTGACGGTGCCATCCTTCGAGAAGGCCGGCTTCAGCTTGGCCATGCCGTCGAGCGTGGCGCCATGGCGGGGATATTCATCGGCCTCGACCACGATGTCGCCCTTGCGGGTCTTCACGGTCACGGCGACGATTTCGTCCTTGAACTTTCCGGCCTTCTGGGCGGCCTCGGCCTTGTTCTGCGAGGCCACGGCGAAAGCATCCTGCTCGTCGCGGGTGAGCTGCCATTTGGCGGCGACATTCTCGGCCGTGGTGCCCATGTGATAGCCGTGGAAGGCATCGAGCAGGCCGTCCTTCAGCATCGAGTCGAGCATCTTCATGTCGCCCATCTTGGTGCCGGCGCGCAGATAGGAGACATGCGGCGACAGCGTCATGGATTCCTGCCCGCCGGCCACGATGATCCGCGCATCGCCATTGGCGATCTGCTGCATGCCGATCGCCACGGTGCGCAGGCCCGAACCGCAAAGCTGGTTCAGCGCCCAGGCGGTCTTTTCCTGGGGAATACCGGCGGCCATCGCCGCCTGGCGGGCCGGGTTCTGGCCCTGGCCGGCCGAGAGAACCTGGCCGAGAATCACTTCGTCGACTTCCTCGCCGGAAACCTTGGCGCGGTCCAGTGCGCCCTGGATGGCGAGGGCACCGAGCTGGTGCGCGGGCATTTCGGCGAAAGCGCCATTGAAGGACCCGACGGGGGTCCGGGCCGCGCTCGCGATGACAATCGATTTCGACATTTGGCTCTCCTCGCCTCGTTTTGGCCCGACCTGATCATCAGGCTACGGGCTTGACTGTTCCCTCTATCAGACTTGCCAAGAAACTATCGTCAAGCCAGAAACAAGAGTAAGAAGGGCATACGAACGTTGCGTTTGCGTGATAGGTGCCGCCTGGGCCACTATGTTCGCAGAGCGAGTGCGTGGCGTGGCGCAGAACCGGCACAGGGAGACGGCATGGCGGAGCAGGGCTCGAAAGAACCGACGGTCATCAAGAAATACGCGAACCGGCGCCTCTATCATACGGGCACCAGCTCGTATGTGACGCTGGAGGACCTGGCGCTTATGGTCCGCCAGGGCGAGGAATTCCAGGTGACCGATGCGAAGACGGGCGAGGACATCACCCGCTCCGTACTGACGCAGATCATCTTCGAGCAGGAGAACAAGGGCCAGTTCCTGCTGCCCATCGCGTTCCTGCGCCAGCTGATCCAGTTCTACGGCGACAACATGCAGGCCTTGGTGCCACGCTATCTCGAATTCTCCCTCGGCCAGTTCATGGCCGACCAGCAGAAGCTGCGTGAGCAATTCGCCAAGGGCTTCGGCACCAATGCCTTCACGGCCAGTGCGTTCGGCCAGAACCCCATGGCCGCGGCCATGGAGGAGCAGGTACGCAACAACATGGCGATTTTCCAGGAGGCCATGCGGGCCTTCACGCCCTTCGCCGCCGGCAAGCCCGGTGAGGCGGAGGCCGACCCGGCCCGCAAGAAGGGCAAGTAAGGCGTTCGCGCGGCCCTGTTGATCGCGCCCGGCGCCCCGAACCCGGCCTCGGGCTGCCCTCTCCACCAGGGGGAAAGGCGGCGGCGCGAATCAATGGCGGCTGACGGGGCTGGCCCTCGCCTTCAGGCGAGGCGCCGCGCCGGCGCTTCGGTTTTCCGGGCGGGCATGCCATCCATCGCCGTGCCGAGGAAATCGCCCTGCAGGTATTCGACCCGCCAGGAGGTGAGCAGCGAGGCTGTCTCCTCGTCCTGCACCCATTCGGCGACCGTCTCGATCTTCAGGTGACGGGCGAGCTGCAGCAGGGTCTGCACAAAGAACCGGTCATCCGCCGAGCGGGCGAGATTCTTGATGAAGGTGCCGTCGATCTTGAGGATGTCGATCGGCAGCAGGCGCATGTTGCGGAACGAGGTATGGCCGGCACCGAAATCGTCGATGGCGACGCGGGCGCCGCATTCCTTGATCCCCTCGATCAGGCTGCGTGCCGCATTGATATCCTCGATGAGCGAGGTCTCGGTGATCTCCACGATCAGGCGTTCGGCGACACTGCGATCCAGCGCGATCTGTGCGCGGAAGGCGGCCATCCAGTCATGGTGGAGAGCGGTGTCGACCCCGACATTGAAGGTGAGGGTGATGTCCGGCCGCTCGCGCAGCGTCTCGATGGCGAGTTCCATCACGCGGTGGTCGACGAGATGCAGGAAGCCGAGCCGTTCCGCAACAGGCACGATCTGCGAGGCGCCCAGCCATTCGCCCTCGGGCGTGACCATGCGCACGAGCGATTCGTACATCGCGATATCGCCGGTCTTCGAGGACACGATCGGCTGGAAGGCGAGGCGGATCCGGCGCTCGTTCAGCGCCGAGAGGACGAGATCGGTCGATTCGCGGTTGGTCGAGCGCTGCGAGGCAATATCGGGATTGCGGGAGAAGGCCACGAAGGTGGTGTCGCCGCGCTCGCCCGCATCGGTCAGGGCTTCCTCGCAGGCATGGAGGGCTTCCATCGTCGTCTTCGCTTCCAGCGGAACGGCGACGCCGCCGATATGGACCGAGACCGAAATCGATCCGGCGCTGGTCTCGATCGGCTGCGAGCGGATGCCCGAGGCGAGGCGGTTGGCCACGAAATCCATGTGTTCGGCCAGGCTGGGCGCGAGGATCAGCCCGATCTTGTTGGTGGCGTAGCGGCCGAGCGTATCGCGGCGGCGGATCATGCCGCGCAGGCGCCGGACGATCGCAGCGATGACTTCGTCACCGACCTGGTAGCCATATTGCCGGTTCAGCTGGGCAAGGTCGTTGATGGCCACCATCAACAGCACGAGGCCGCGCGTATCCTTCGCGGTGCCGTCGATCGCATGGGCGAGGGCGTTGCAGAAATCGGCGCGGGTGAGGGCGCCGGTCGCGGGGTCGTAATGGCGTTTGGTCACCAGCGCCATCTCCTCGGCGGTCGGCGCGAGGATGCGCCGGCAGACGCCGTGGACGAGGCGGGGCCGTCCGGCTTCGTTCGCGAACCAGCGGCCGCTATCCTCGATCCAGAACCGGGTGCCCGGCGCGGGGTTCACAAGGTAGCGGGCGGAGAAATTGACGCCTGTGCCGGGGTCGCGGCCTTCGCTCTCGAAGATCTCGGCATGGCGGGAGGCGGGGCTCGCCTGGTCGACCAGCGTTGCGAAGACGGTGCCGGTGCTGAGTGGCGCGAGATCCCGGACACCGAAGATCCGCGCCGCATCGACGCTCCAGGTCACGTGGTCGGTCTCGATATTCCAGGAATAGGTCGCCTCGCCGAGATCGGTACCGGCATGGGCCACATCGAAGCCGCCGGTGGCGGCCTCCGGTGACAGTTCCGCGGCTGGGTCGGCGGGATCCGGCCGAAGGCCATTCTGCGTGTTCATGTGCCGGTCCGGCCCCTGCTCAATCCCGATATCGCGCAGCATGGCCGTCAACGGGCCGGAACCGCAGCGATGGAACTATGCCGACCAAGGGTAAAGGTTTGGCTAAGCCGGGCGCGTCGCTGGCATGGCCCTTGCCGGTGTTGGGGCATGAGCACGATCAAAGCCCTCGTTCCGTATCATTCTGAAACATTCGGCCGCCAGAGCGGGCAGAACCCGTCCCGCGATGGCCAGGGGCAGGCGCCGCGCCAGCCCCGTGCCCCGCGCGAGGAAAGGCGCCAGCCGGCCTTCCTTGTCCAGATGCTGGTCGGCGGCGATGCCGACCTGCGCAAGGCGCTCGGCCGGCGCGATCTCGCCGAGCAGCGGCTGAACGCCTATGGCTCCGCGCTGGCGAGCCGGCCCTCGGCGCGGCCGCTCTCGTTCCTGCGGCTCGTCGAGACCGTCTGAACGGGCCGGCCGGGACCCTGCCGGGCACACGAAAAGACCCGCAGCGAGCAAACGCTGCGGGCTGGATTTCGAAAACGCCGCGTCACGACCCCTTGCGGGGCGGAACGTCAGGCCTGGGTCTTCGGAGTCAGAACCTGGCGGCCGCGATACATGCCGGTCTTCAGGTCGATGTGATGCGGGCGGCGAAGTTCGCCGGAATTCTTGTCCTCGATATAGCTCGGGGCGCTCAGCGCATCGGCCGACCGGCGGTGGCCCTGCTTCATGCGCGAGACTTTCTTTTTCGGAACAGCCATTTTCTCAACTCCTGCGGATGTCCGCTTGGCGGACCTGCCAGATTTTCGATCCGGGATAATCGTGAAGCGCGGTCCATAATCGCTTTCGACGGGAAAAGCCAGCCCAAAACGTCATGCTTGTTGCCGTGGCGGATTCGCGCTTAATCGGAACGGGGCCGGATCCGCCCGGAATGTCTCGCCAGCCGGAAGTATCGCATGACCGAAACCGACGCCATCCTCTCCGCCCTTGCCGGCCGGCTCGACAGCCATGCCCGCGCGGTCGATGCCTGCCTTGCCGGCTGGCTTGACCGGCCGGGCCGGCCGCCGCGCCTGGTCGCGGCGATGCGCCATGCCGCCTTTGCCGGCGGCAAGCGGATGCGGCCCTATCTGGTGCTGGAATCGGCCCGGCTCTTCGGCGTGACCGGCGAGGCCCCGCTGCAGGTCGCGGCCGCCCTGGAAGCGATTCATTGCTATTCGCTGGTCCATGATGACCTGCCCTCGATGGACAATGACGACATGCGCCGTGGCCAGCCGACGGTGCATCGCGCTTATGACGAGGCGACCGCGATCCTTGTGGGGGATGGCCTGCTGACGCTGGCTTTCGAGATGGTCGCCTCGGACCATGTCGCCCTGCCGCCGGCGGTGAAGGTGGGCCTTGTCTCCGCCCTGGCCCGGGCTTCCGGCATTGACGGCATGGTCGGCGGGCAATTGCTCGATCTCGCGGCGGAAGGCCGGTTCGAGGCCGAGCCGAAGCCACTGGACCTTGCGGCGATCCGGCACCTTCAGGCGCTGAAGACCGGCGCGCTGATCCGATTCGCTGTCGAGGCCGGGGCGCTGATGGCGCCGGAGGCGACACCGCAGCAGCGTGACGCGCTGACCCGGTATGGCGAGGCTCTGGGCCTCGCCTTCCAGATCCGCGATGACCTTCTCGATGTCGAGGGTGATGCCGCCCTGGTGGGAAAGGCCGTCGCCAAGGATGCTGCCGCCGGCAAGGGCACCTTCGTCAGCCTGCTCGGCATCGAGGCGGCCCGGAGCGAGGTGGAGCGGGTCAGCGCCGGCGGCATCGCGGCTGTCGAGGCGGTATTCGGCGCGGTGGCGGAACCGCTGGTCGCGCTCATGGTGTTCAACCAGAACCGCCGTCATTGACAGATCTGCCGCCGCGCCGGTGCCATGCGCCTGACCCGGTGATGCCGGCCTCTTGCGCGCCGCGCTGTCTTCGGCGAAGGGAGAGCATGCCCGCTTCCGGGATTGCTTGCCGAGGTCTGCCATGCCCCGCCCGCTTGATGGTCCGCGCCTGAAGCCGAAATCCGGCACGACGCGTTCGCTGGTCGTGTTCCTGCACGGCTATGGTGCGGACGGGAATGACCTGATCGATCTCGGCCAGAGCTGGGCCGATCTCCTGCCCGATACGGCCTTCGTCTCGCCGCATGCCCCCGAGCCCTGCGGCATGGCCCCGACCGGCCGGCAATGGTGGCCGCTGACCATGCGCGATCCGTCCGAACGCTGGCGCGGCTGCCAGCAGGCCGGGCCCGATCTTGCGGCCTTCCTTGACCAGGAGCTTGCCCGGACCGGGCTCGCGCCCAACCGGATGGCGTTGGTCGGGTTCAGCCAGGGCGCGATGATGGCGCTGCATGTCGGGCTGCGCCGCGCCGCGATGCCGGGGGCGATCATCGGCTATTCCGGCCATCTCGTCGGACCGGAGCATCTCCAGGCCGAGGCCAAGGGCAAGCCGCCGATCCTGCTCGTCCATGGTGACCGGGACGAGATCATCCCGGTCGATGCGCTGTTCGATGCGATGGACCAGCTCGGCAAGGCCGAGATTCCCTGCCAGTGGCATCTCTCCGTCGGCACCGCCCACGGGATCGATGCCGGCGGCCTGCATCATGGCGGGCTCTTCCTCGCGCAGAACCTGCGCTGAGGCGGGGCGGCGGGCTCAGTAGCCCGAGCCCTTCCCGGCGGCAGGCAGGCCGAGCTTCGCCTTGGCCAGTTCCTGCCGGCCGGCGAGGCGCAGCAGGATCTGATCCTGCCCGATCGAGAGCAGGTGATACCCGCGCTGGGCGAGTTCGGCTGCCCGCGTGCCGTCCATGCAGAAGGCGCAGGCGAGCTTGCCGCGCGCTCGGGCCGAGGCCGCGACGCGGGTCAGTGCCTCGTCGACCAGCGGATGGGCGGCATCGACGGTTTCGCCACCGGTCAGGGTAATGGAAAGATCGGACGGGCCGACCAGTACGCCATCAATCCCCTCGACCGCGAGGATATCGTCGAGGGCGGCGAGCGCCTCCTTGGTCTCGATCATGGCGATGGCGAGCGTGAAGCCATTGGCGCCGTGCAGATGTTCGATCGGCGCGGTGCGGGTGAGGTTGGCCGCGCGGGCCGGCCCCCAGGAGCGGGCGCCCTTCGGCGGGTATTTCACATAGTCCACAAAGGCCTTCGCATCGGCCGTCGAATTGATCATCGGGGCGATGATGCCGGCGGCGCCCCAGTCAAGAAAGCGGGCCGCCTCGGCGAACTGGCCGACGCCGATCCGCACCATCGCGGCGGCGCCATGGGCATGGGCGGCGAGGATTCCGGCCTGGATCGACGAGAAATCATGGAAGCCGTGCTGCCAGTCGAGGACGGCGCAATCGAAGCCTTCGCGCAGAAGGGCCTCGATAATGGCGGGATCGCGCATGCCGGACCAGGCGCAGAAGGAGGCAGGGCCGGCATGGAGGCGCCGGGCGAAGGAGAGGATCGGGTTGGCAGACATGACGGCGTCCAGGTTCGGTCGATCCGGGCGAGTGCAGGCGCGCTGGCCGTGATCGGGAAGGGAGGGCAGCAAAAAGGCGCCACCCGGGAGGGAGGCGCCCATCATGCCGAGATTTGAAATGCTGACCAGCCCCAAAAGGCCGGTGGCGTCGTCAGGTGCCGGCCTGGATTTCCTCGATGGCCTTCGCCATCAGTTCGTCCATCGTGCGGCGGACGACGTGGTCCGATACATCGAGCTTCGCGGCATCGAGATCAGCGCGCACCTTGCGGAAGACATCGTCGTCGCCGGCTTCCTCGAAATCGGCCATGACCACGGTCTTGGCATAGGCCTCGGCATCGGCGCCGTCCTTGCCGAGCTGCCCGGCGACCCAGAGGCCCAGCAGCTTGTTGCGGCGGGCAGCGGCCTTGAACTGGAGCTCCGCGTCATGCGCGAACTTCTTCTCGGCGGCATCCTTGCGATTGTCGAATGTCGTCATGTCAGGGTTTCTCTCGTTAGGCCAAAGGGACGCTGAGCCTCCGGTGCGGGGCACGCACGATCGGGCTGTGCTTGGGAATAGGGATCCGATGCCCGGAAATCAATGGTTGTTAAATCCGGTTATTCGGCGTCGCAACATTGTAACCGCAGGCCGGATCGGCTAGGGTCCGGATCAGCCGGGGGCTTTACCGACGCGACGTTGCGCCAAAATCCCCCGAGCCATCGCCGTTGCCGGCGCTCATTCAGAAAAGGAGCCACGGCACCAATGGATTTCATGAAACCACGGTACATCCCGATGAATCGTCGCCGTCGCATTTATGAGGGCAAGGCGAAGGTCCTCTTTGAAGGTCCGGAGCCGGGCACGCTGATCCAGCATTTCAAGGATGACGCGACCGCGTTCAATGCCAAGAAACACGAAGTGATCGATGGCAAGGGCGTGCTCAACAACCGCATCTCCGAGTACATCTTCAACCAGCTCAATGCGATCGGCGTGCCGACGCATTTCATCCGCCGGCTGAACATGCGCGAGCAGCTGATTCGCGAGGTCGAGATCGTGCCGCTCGAGGTTGTGGTGCGCAATGTCGCCGCGGGCTCGCTGTCGCAGCGCCTCGGCATCGAGGAAGGCACGCAGTTGCCGCGCTCGATCATCGAATTCTACTACAAGAATGACAAGCTGAACGACCCGATGGTCTCGGAAGAGCACATCACCGCCTTCGGCTGGGCGACGCCGCAGGAAATCGACGACATCATGGCGCTTGCCATCCGTGTCAATGACTTCCTGACCGGGTTGTTCCTCGGCGTCGGCATCCGCCTGGTCGACTTCAAGATGGAATGCGGCCGGCTCTACGAGGGCGACATGATGCGCATCGTCGTCGCCGACGAGATCTCGCCGGATTCGTGCCGGCTCTGGGACATCAAGTCAGCCGACAAGATGGACAAGGACCGGTTCCGCCGCGACATGGGCGGGCTGATCGAGGCCTATTCCGAAGTGGCGCGCCGCCTCGGCATCCTGACCGAGGGCGACAATCCGAAATCCTCCGGGCCGAAACTGGTGCAGTAACCCCCGCTCCGGGTTGCTTCGCGCCGCACAAGCGATTAATCGGGACGCCATCAGGCGTCCCGTTTTGTTTCCGGGCCGCCGCCGCGGAAAGTCTGCCAGACGAGGATGCCATGAAAGCGCGCGTGACGGTGACCCTGAAGAACGGCGTTCTCGATCCGCAGGGCAAGGCGATCGAAGGCGCGCTGAAGAGCTTCGGCCTCGAGGGGATCGACAGCGTCCGCCAGGGCAAGGTGTTCGATATCGAAATCGCCACCCAGGACAGGAGCCGCGCCGAGGCCCTGCTCAAGCAGGCCTGCGAGAAGCTGCTCGCCAATCTCGTGGTCGAGAATTACACGGTCGAGGTGCTGGGGTAATGCGCGCCGCTGTCATCACCTTTCCCGGCACCAACCGCGATGGCGACATCGCCCGCGCGCTCCGGATGGCCGGGGCCGAGGTGATCCATAGCTGGCATGCCGACCATGACCTGCCGGCGGGCACCGATCTCGTCGTTTTGCCGGGCGGCTTCGCCTATGGCGATTACATGCGCACCGGTGCGATTGCCGCGCGCGCCAACATCATGGATGCGGTGCGGGCCCATGCGGCGCGTGGCGGCTATGTGCTCGGCGTCTGCAACGGGTTCCAGATCGCCTGCGAGGCGGGGCTGCTGCCGGGCGTGCTGATGCGCAATGCCGGGCTGAAATTCGTCTGCCGCATGCAGCATCTGCGGGTTGGCCGGGTCGATACCGCCTTCACGCGCCAGTATGCGGCCGGGCAGGTGATCAAGGTCTGCATCGCGCATGGCGAAGGTAATTATGTCTGCGACGACGAAACCTTGATGCGGCTCGAAGCGGAGAATCGCATTGCCTTCCGCTATTGCGATGCCTCGGGTGATATCATGCGGGAGAATCCGAATGGCTCCCGCCATGCGATTGCCGGCATCTATTCGGAGAATCTCCGCGTGCTCGGCATGATGCCGCATCCGGAAAACCTCGTGGAATCGCTTGTGGGTGGCACGGACGGGCAAGGCCTGTTCGCCAGCCTCGCCGTGGCGGGCTGAGGCCGCCTCACACCCCGAAGCGCTTCTCGATATATTCGCCGACCAAGGTCTTGAACTCGGCGGCGATGGCCGGGCCGCGCAGGGTCATGGCTTTCTGCCCGTCGATGAAGACCGGGGCGGCCGGGGTCTCGCCGGTGCCGGGCAGGGAGATGCCGATATCGGCATGCTTGGATTCGCCGGGGCCGTTCACGATGCAGCCCATCACGGCGACATTCAGCGTCTCGACGCCGGGATAGCGCGTCTTCCATTCCGGCATCGAGGCCACGATCCAGTCCTGGATGTCGCGCGCGAGTTCCTGGAACACGGTGGAGGTGGTGCGGCCACAACCCGGGCAGGCCGCGACCTGCGGCACGAAGGTGCGGAAGCCCATGGTCTGCAGGAGTTCCTGCGCGGCGCGCACCTCGAGGGTGCGGTCGCCACCCGGTTCCGGCGTCAGCGAGAAGCGGATCGTGTCGCCGATGCCTTCCTGCAGCAGGATGCCGAGCGCGGCCGAGGAGGCGACGATGCCTTTCGAGCCCATGCCGGCCTCGGTCAGTCCGAGATGGAGCGCATAGGTCGAGCGCTGGGCCAGCATGCGGTACACGGTGATGAGATCCTGCACGGCCGAGACCTTGGCGGAGAGGATGATCCTGTCCGCGCCGAGGCCGATCTCCTCGGCCCGTTCGGCCGACAACAGGGCCGATTGCACCATCGCCTCGCGCAGGACGGCGCGGGCCTCAAGCGGCTGGGCGGACCGGGCATTCTCGTCCATCAGGGCGGTCAGCAATTCCTGGTCGAGCGAGCCCCAGTTGGCGCCGATCCGCACCACCTTGCCGTAGCGGATCGCGGCTTCGACAATGGCACCGAACTGGCGGTCCTTCTTTTCCCTGAAGCCGACATTGCCGGGATTGATGCGGTATTTGTCCAACGCCTCGGCGCAGGCGGGGTGATCGGCCAGCAGCTTGTGGCCGATATAGTGGAAATCGCCGACCAGCGGCACGTTGACGCCGCGCTGCAGCAGTTTTTCACGGATATGCGGCACCGCGGCGGCGGCCTCGTCGCGGTCGACCGTGATGCGGACGATTTCCGAGCCGGCCCGGGCAAGGGCGGCGACCTGCTTCACCGTGGCGTCGATATCGGCCGTATCGGTATTGGTCATGGACTGCACGACGACCGGAGCCGGCTGGCCGGCCACCAGACCGCCGACCTGGACCTCGCCGACGCGGACGCCGGTTGTGCGGTGGCGCGGGGCGGCTCCGAAAGCGGCCAGCGGCGGCAGGGGGCGGCTGTCATTCACGGCGTTCGGTCCTCGTCTGACGGGTGGGTCTGGCAATGGCGGCAGATGCCCGCCAGCTCGATGACCTGCCGGCGTGCGGCAAAGCCATGGCCCTGTGCGAGGCGGGCCATCGCCTCCGAAAGCGGGGCGGCGACGGCTTCCTCGACGTGCTGGCAGGCCTCGCAGATCAGGAAGACCACCTTCTCGCCGCTGCCATGACGATGCGGGCAGGCGATGAAAGCGTTGAGCGATTCGAGCCGGTGGATGAAGCCGTTCTCGCGCAGGAAATCCAGCGCGCGGTAGATGACGATCGGGGCCGGGCCTCTGCCGCCACCGGGGCGCAGTTGCTCGATAATGTCATAGGCACCGAGCGGGCGTTTCGCTTCGGCCAGCACCTCGAGCACGGCCCGGCGCTGCGGGGTGAGCCGCAAGCCGCGCTGGCGGCAGGTTTCCTCGGCACGCGCCACGGTTTCCGCGGCCGGAATGGCATGGCCGGCGCAGCAGGCCGCCTCGCCGGCGTGATCATGGGCATGATCATGGCGGTGGGGAGCGTGGGATTGGGCAGCGCGCGAAGCCATGGTTTCTCTATAATGCCGAAATCGCGGCAAAGCGAGATCGTCGCCATGGATATTGCGGCGCAGCATGATAAAACGCCTCGATCCATTGAAGGAGGACAGGAAATGGCGGGAATGTTCCAGGGCAAGGTGGCCATGGTGACGGGGTCAACGAGCGGTATCGGCCTTGCCATGGCGCGGGCCTTCGCAGCCGAAGGTGCCGATGTCATGATCAACGGCCTCGGCGATGCCGCCGAGATCGAGACGATCCGGCGCGGTATCGAGACGGAATTCGGCGTGAAGGCCGGCTATCACGGCGCCAACATGCTCAAGCCGGCGGAGATCCGCGACCTCGTGGCCGGGACGGAATCGAAGCTCGGGCGGCTCGATATCCTCGTCAACAATGCCGGCATCCAGTTCGTCTCGCCGGTCGAGGATTTCCCGGACGAGAAATGGGACCAGATCATCGGCATCAACCTCTCCTCCGCCTTCCACACGATCAAGGCTGCGGTTCCGGGCATGAAGGCGCGCGGCGGCGGGCGGATCATCAATCTTTCCTCCGCCCATGCGCTGATCGCCTCGCCGTTCAAATCGGCCTATGTCGCGGCCAAGCACGGGGTGACCGGCCTGACCAAGACGGTCGCGCTCGAACTCGCGCAGAGCAAGATCACCGTGAACGCGATCGCGCCGGGCTATGTCTGGACGCCGCTGGTCGAGCGCCAGATCCCGGACACGATGAAGGCCCGCAACATGACCGAGGACGAGGTCAAGAAGAACGTGCTGCTCGCTGCCCAGCCGACGAAGGAATTCGTCACCGTGGAGCAGGTGGCGGCCCTGGCGGTCTATCTCGCCTCGCCGGTCGCGGCCTCGATTACCGGCACGACCATCTCGATGGATGGCGGCTGGACAGCGCAATGAGCGCGCGCAAGTCGCTCAATCTCGCCTTGCAGGGTGGGGGCGCCCATGGCGCCTTCACCTGGGGCGTGCTCGATGCGCTGCTCGAGGATGAGCGTCTCGAGATCCGCGCGATCAGCGGCAGCAGTGCCGGGGCGATGAATGCTGTCGCCCTCGCCGAGGGCATGAGCGAAGGCGGCCGCGAGGGCGCGCGCGAGCAGCTCCGCGCCTTCTGGACGCGCATTTCCGATGGTGCCCGCTATTCGCCGATCCAGCGCACGCTGGCGGACCGGCTGTTCGGCCTCTGGGATATCGAGCAGACGCCCGGCTTCCTGTGGTTCGAATGGATGACGCGGGTCGCGAGCCCGTACGAGACCAACCCGCTCGACCTCAACCCGCTGCGCGATGTGCTGCAGGCGGAGATCGATTTCGGCAAGGTGCGCGCCTGCGGGCAGACGCAGCTCTTCATCGCCGCCACCAATGTCCATACCGGGCGGGTGACGATCTTCGACCAGAAAAAGCTGACGGCCGAGCATGTGCTGGCCTCGGCCTGCCTGCCCTCGCTGTTCCAGGCGATCGAGATCGACGGCGTGCCCTACTGGGATGGCGGCTATACCGGCAACCCGGCTTTGTTCCCGCTCTTCCAGGCCAATGACAGCCGCGACCTGCTGATCGTGCAGATCACCCGGATGATCCGGAAGGAATTGCCGAAAACGGCGCGGGCGATCGAGAACCGCCTGAACGAGATCACGTTCAACGCGCCCCTGCTGGCGGAGTATCGCGCCATCGAATTCGTGCAGCGCCTGCTGGAGGAGAACCGTGTCCCGACAGAGCGCTACCGCAACCTGCTGCTGCACCGGATCGATGCGGACAAGGCCCTCGGAGATCTCGCCGCATCCTCGAAGGTGAATGCCGAGAAGGGGTTTATCGAGTTGCTTTTTGCCCGGGGCCGGAAAGCCGGGGAAAGTTGGCTGGCGAAACATTTCGACGCGATCGGCCGGGAATCGACCTTCGATATCGCTGCCCTCCTTCGGAGCGCGAAGGGGTAGGCGATCCTGGTCAGCGTCAGGCTGTGACCGCAGCGAGGCGGCGCGCGCGCCGGCGGGCGCGCCATGCGGCGCCATTCGCCACCAGCTGCAACGCCGCCGGGGTGACGATCAGCGTCAGCACGGTTGCGAAGGAGAGGCCGAACAGCATCGCGGTCGAGAGCTGCACCCACCATTGCGTGGCGGGCGCGCCGACGCTGATATCGCGCAGGACGAAGTCGATATTGATGCCGAAGGCAATCGGCGCAACACCGAGTACCGAGGAGGCGGCCGTCATTACGACCGGGCGCGCGCGCTCGGCGCAGGTTTTGAGGATGGCCTCTCGGGCGGCCAGCCCGTCGCGGCGCAGCATGTCGTAGGTGTCGATCAGCACGATGTTGTTGTTCACGATCACGCCGGCCAGGCTGATGATGCCGAGCCCGGTCATCACCACGCCGAAGGGCTGGTCCATCACGATCAGCCCGATGAATACGCCGATCAGCGCCAGCACCACCGAGGAGAGGATCAGCCCGACGCTGGTGAAGGAATTGAACTGCGCCAGCAAGATGGCGAAGATCATGAACAACGCCGCCCCGAAGGCCTTGGTGAGGAAGGCGGAGGCCTTGGCCCGTTCCTCATCCTCGCCCTTGAGCCGGAAGAAGACGCCATCGCCGAGCTGGAGCTTGCCGAGCGCTTCGGTCACTTCTTTCTGCACCTCGGCCGATTGCGCCCCGGCAGCGAGATTCGCCGAGATGTTGATGACGCGGGTGGCGTTCACGCGGTTCAGCGTCCCGACAGAGCGCGTCGCCTCGCGCTTGACGAGGGTGCCGATCGGCACCGGGCCGGCCGGCGTGTTGACGAGCATCTCGTCGAGCTGGTCGAGCGAGCGGCGGCCGGGCGGGAAGCGCAGCAGCACATCCACGGATTTGTCGGCCGTGGCGGGGCGATATTCCGTCAGCTTGACGCCATTGGTGACGAGCTGGACTGCCGTGCCCACCGTGCCGGCGCCGGCACCGACCTTGGCGGCCTCGCCGCGGTCGAGGCGCAGGGTCCAGTCAATGCCGGGCAGGGGCAGGCCGTTATCGAGATCGGTAATGTCAGGCCGGGCAGCGAGCATGGACGCGACCTTCTTTGCCGCGCCATCCAGCAAGGCGGGGTCGAAGGCGGACAATTCGATCTGGATCGGCTTGCCGGTGGGTGGGCCGGCCTTTGGCTTGGTGACCGCGATTTCGATGCCGGGAATATCGGCCGTCTTCTGGCGGATATCCTCCATGATCTCGGTGGCCTTGCGGCGCTTCTGCCAGTCGATGAGCTCGAACTGCATCAGCCCGATCGTATCCGGGGAAAGCTCGTCATTGCCGCCGCGCGCCATCTCGCCGAGGCGGGTATAGACGGTCTGGATCTCGCTCATGCCGAGCAGGCGCTGCTCGACCTGCCGGACAATCCTGTCCTTCTCCATCAGGCTGAGATTGCCGCGCGCCCGGACCTGCACCAGCGCGTAATCCGGCTCGACCTCCGGGAAGAACTCGACGCCCTTGCCCACCTTGGCATGGATCATCGGAATGGCGACCAGCATCGCGATGGTGAGCAGGATCGTCTTTCCGGGATGGTCGAGCGCGAGGCTGACGGCACGCATATAGGGGCCCCGGCGTGACAAGGCGGCGCCATCCTCCGGCGTGCCGGACTTCCCGATCAGCGCGCCGATGGCCGGCACGAAGAACAGCGCATAGACAAGGCTTGCCGCAAGCGTGGCGATCAGCGTGAGCGGCAGATATTTCATGAATTCGCCCACAATGCCGGGCCAGAAGAGCAGCGGCGAGAAGGCGGCAACGCGGGTTGTGGTGGCGGCGAGGACAGGGCCGGTCATCCGGCTGGCGGCAAGGGCGTAGGCCTCTTTGGGTGCGACACCCTCGGCCATGCGGCGCTCGGCGAATTCGGTCACGATAATCGCGTCATCCACCAGCTCGCCGACCGCGAGGATGAGCGAGAACAGCACGACGATATTCACCGTCAGGCCGGAGAGCTGAAGCGCCAGGATTCCGGCGAGGAAGGAGAAGGGCACGGCCAGCCCGACCAGCAGCGAGGCGCGGAAGCCGAGTGTGGCGAGGATCACGATGGCGACGAGCAACACCCCGGAAATCACGGAATTCTGCAGGTCGCCCAGCATGGTGCGGATGGTGATCGAGCGGTCCTGCGTGGTCGAGAGCTCGATCGTGGCGGGCAGGAGCGGCCGCGCCTTCTCGAGCACGTATTTCACCCCGTCGACCGTGTCGATCAGGTTGGCGCCGGCGCGCTTGGCCACCTCGATCGTGATGGCGGGCTTGCCGTCAACGCGGGTGATGGTCGTCGCATCCTTGAAGGTCGGGCGGACCTCGGCGACATCGCCCAGCCGGACCACCGCGCCGGCATTGGCGAGGATCGGAAGGTCGAGAATATCCTGCGGGCGCTCGATCAGGCTCGGCACCTTGACCGCGAAGCGGCCGGACTGGTTCTCCAGCGAGCCGGCAGCAATCAGCGTGTTCGAGCCGGAGACGATGCGGATCAGATCGTCCAGCGACACGCCATAGGCGGCGAGCAGGGTCGGCTCGACGATGATCTCGACCACCTCGTCGCGCGCGCCTTTCAGTTCGGCGGAGAGCACACCCGGCACCTGCTCGATGGCGGTGCGGAGCTGGCGGGCGAGCCGGACCATGGTCTGTTCCGGAACCTCTCCCTTCATGGCCACGATGATGACCGGGAAGAGCGAGAGATTGACCTCGACCACCTTCGGCTCATCGGCATCGCGCGGCAGGTCGCGCTTGGCATCATCCACCTTGGCGCGGACATCGGCGATGGCGCGGCGGGAATCGAAGCCGGGCTGAAACTCGAGCAGAACGAAGCCGCCGCCCTCGAAGGCGGAAGCGCGCATCTCCTTGACATTGGCCACGGATTTCAGCTGCGTCTCGAGCGGGCGGAGGATCAGCCGTTCGGCATCCTCCGGTGAGATGCCGCGCTGCGTGACCGAGACATAGACGATGGGCACCTGCACATCGGGCTCGGCTTCCTTCGGAATGGAGAGATAGGCCGAGATACCCGCCACCAGCAGGAAAAGCATGGCGGCGATGGTCAGCCGCGCATGGGTGATGGAATACTGGATCAGGCCGTTCATGCGGTCACGTCCCGGATTCCGGCACGGCCTCGACCTTCTGGCCCTCGCGGATAAACTCCTGCCCTCGGGTGATCACCCGTGTTGTCCCGGAGAGGCCGGAGACCCAGAGATGGGTTTCCTCATCATCGACAAGGGTGACAGGGACGAATTGCACGATATTGCCGGCATCGACGATCCGGAGGCCGAGCTGGCCTTCCGCTGAGAAGGTCAGCGCGGAGCGCGGCACGCGCGCGGCCGGCACCGGCGCGAGCACCAGCGCGACCTCCGCGGCGATCCCATCGGCGATAGCGCCATCCGGGTTGGCGAATTCGACATCGACGCGGTAGGTGCGCGTCACGCCGCCGGGACGGCGGGCGACGAAGCGTACCTTGCCCTGCCGGGTCTCGCCGGTGACGAGGCGGATCTCGGCGGGATCGCCGACACGCACACCGGCAAGGCGCCGCTCGGGCAGTTCCACCACGGCGAGCATCGGATCGGGCGCGATCAGCTCGGCCACCGCGGCACCGGATTGCATGGTCTGGCCGACTTCTGCCGGCAGGTCATTCACCAGGCCGGCGATTGGGGCGAGGATAGCCGCGCGGAGCAATTCCGCCTCGGCGGTGGCCAGGAGCGCCTCGGCAGCCTGTTTCTCGGCGCGGAGCTGCTCGAGATTGAGCGTCGGGTAATTACCGCGCTTCGCCAGCGATTCGCGGGCTTCCAGTTCGGCCGCCCGCTGGGCCAGGCGGGCGCGGGCCTGCGTGACATTCGCCTCGCGCGCCTCATCGGAAAGCTCGGCGATGAGATCGCCCGGCTTGACGAGACTGCCGCGCCGCACGGCGACGCGGGTGACGAGCCCGTTGGTCCGGGCGGAGACGATCACGCGCTGGTCGCTCTGCGTCCGGCCGGTGATCACGTAGCGGCGGCTGTGTTCGGACACGCCGACATCGGCGACATTCACCCGGAAAGCGGGTTTGCCGGAATCGGTCCGGGCCGGCGGCGCATAGGTGGAGGGGCGCAGATAGCCCGAGCCGATCCAGAGGCCGGTCAGGAGAACAACGGTCAGAGCGGTCACGCGCGCCCAGAACATCGGGGGCCTTTCTTGACAGGAATCGAGCCTGGCCGCACGGGTTCAACCGATCGCCAGCGATCGATCCGTTATCACGCCTCGCGCGCAGTGTCAGGCGAACATGACATTGCGGGTCCGGACGGTGCGGTTTTGTTTGCTATCATGGTGAAAGATGGCCGGAACTTGTCCGAGCTCCGGCGGGAGACAGAAATGACAGTCCTGCCCTGCGCCACCGAGGCCGAGCGCGCCGCCTTCATCCGGGCCGAGACCGGGATCAGCCCGGTCCCGCATGTGCCGGAGATCCGGCTGCATGTGGCGCATGAGGCGATCGCCCTCTGGCAGAAAACCGAGGAGGAGTTGCAGGAAATGGGCCTGCCACCGCCCTTCTGGGCCTTTGCCTGGGCCGGCGGGCAGGGGCTGGCGCGCTACCTGCTCGATCATCCGGCAGAGGTGGCCGGGCGGCGCGTGCTGGATTTCGCCACCGGCTCCGGGCTGGTGGCCATTGCGGCGGCGATGGCGGGTGCCGGGTCCGTGCTGGCGGTCGATATCGACCCGTTCGCCGTGGTTGCTTCCCGCCTCAATGCGGCGGAGAACAGCGTGACGATCGAGGCTGCACAGCGTGACGTGATCGGGCTGGACGAGGGCTGGGAGGTGATTCTGGCCGGCGATGTCTGCTACGAGCAGGCCATGGCGGCTCGGGTGCTGGACTGGCTCGAAGGGCTCCGGCAGCGCGGCGCCCGCGTGTTGCTGGGCGATCCCGGACGGAGCTACCTGCCGAAGCAGGGGCTGTCGGAACTCGCCGCCTACGAGGTGCCGGTGGTCGGTGCGCTCGAGGACCATGCCATCAAGCGCACCGTTGTCTGGACCCTGGCGGGCTGAAGAGCCGGTCAGCGGCGGCGGGCATCCAGCGAGAAGGCGCCGGCGCCGGCCACGAAGATTGCCAGCATGCCGCCGGTCATGGCGACGTTCTTGAAGAACAGGATCGCCTGCATCGGATCCGACAGCTTGCCGTGGAAGAGCACGCCAGCCATCAGCGTGAAGCCGGCCAGGGCCAGAGCGGCGAGGCGCGTCTGGTAGCCGATGATCAGCAGCAGGCCGGCGCCGAGTTCGAGGGCGATCACCAGCGGCAGCAGCATGCCCGGCACGCCGAAGGCTTCCATGTATTTCTGGGTGCCGGCAAAACCGCCGATCTTGTTGTAGCCACCGAGCACGAAGGGAATCGCGACAAGGATGCGGCCAGCCAGAAGGGCGAGGTTGGTGAGAGCGGGGTTGTTCATGATGGATTTCCTGAAGAAGGTGTTGGCGGAAAGTCGTAGCTGGCGCGAAGAAAGCAGAAAATTTGCAAAATTCAAGCGATAAAATAACCTTTAAAATTGCATTTTTGCATGATTTATATTCGAATGTATCAGCCCACCTCGCGTCCATGTGATTGACCTCCGGCCTGAATCGCGCAACCTGTCCACGAGCAACCAATTCGGCGAAATGCCTGTCCTGCCTGCGGATCCCTTCCATGACGCCCGCCCTCGCACGCCTCATCCTTGCTGCCGGCCTTTCGTTCTCCGCCACTCTCTCGGTTCCCGCCCAAGACCTTTCCGGGCAATCCTGGCTGGTCGTCTCGATGGCCGGCGGGGAGTTGGCGCTACAGCCGCCGGCGACCTTCCAGTTCGAGGCGGGAGGGCGGGTTTCGGGAAGCACCGGCTGCAACCGCTTCATGGCCAGCTATGTCCGCGAGGGCGAACGCCTGCGCTTCACGCAAGCCGCCGGCACGCGGATGGCCTGTCCTGCCGGCCTGATGGCGCAGGAACAAAGGTTCCTGTCCGCGCTTGGCGAAGTCACGCGGGTCGAACCGGTCGGGCAGGGCGTGCTGATCCTTGCCGGTGAACGGGGTGAGTTGTTCCGGCTGGTTCCGCTTCGCTGAGGCGAGCCCTCGCCGCTTGACAGTGAATCATCGTATCATACGATGATTCCCCATGAAAACCGGGAGGAGTATCCATACCCAGACGGTCGAGACGATCGCGGGCTGGATCATCAATGGACGCTTTTCGGTGGGTGAGAACCTGCCCATCGAGCCAGCCATCTGCGCCGAGCTCGGGGTCAGCCGCACGGTCGTGCGGGAGGCGATCAAGACGCTGGTCGCCAAGGGGCTGGTCTCCACCGGGCCCCGGATCGGCACGAAGGTGCTGCCGCAATCCTGCTGGAACCTGTTCGATGCCCGGGTGATCGAGTGGCGGCTCGAATGCGGGGTCGATGCAGCTTTCGTGAAGGACCTGATGGAGTTGCGTCTCGCCATCGAGCCGGCCGCTGCCCGGCTTGCCGCGCGGCGCGAGCCGGCCTCCGAGCGAGGCCTGGTGCGTGATCTCTACCGACGCATGGAGCAGGCGGCCGCCAGCCAGACCTTCCGCGAGGATCACATGGAGGCGGATCTTGCCTTTCATGTCGGCATTCTGCGGGCCACCGGCAACCAGTTCTTCCTCTCGCTGGTGCCGCTCATCTCCTCGGTGCTGCGGGTGTCGTTCCGGCTGTCGACAGGGAGCCTCGAGGCGGTCGAGCAGGCCCTGCCGGTGCATCGCGCCGTGGCAGAGGCCATCGCCGCGGGCGATGGCGACCGCGCGGCCCGGCACCTGACACAGATGATCGAACATGCACGGGAGGAGATCGAGGCCGTGGCCTTTCCCCGCCCTGCCGTTTTGCCCGCGTCTTCGCCAGATATGCCGACCTGACACCGAACCGGAGCCTTCCCATGCGCATTGCCCGCGTCGATCCGTTCATTCTTCATGTCCCCGTCACGGGCGGGTCGATCCGGGATTCCACCCACACCGTCACGCATTGGGGCGTGGTTGGCGTGCGGATCGTGACGGAGGACGGGCTCGAGGGCTATGGCTATACCGGCACCCATGCCCATCTGCCTTCGGACCGGCTGATCACGTCCTGCATCCGGGATTGCTATGCCGAGCTGCTCATCGGCGAGGAGGCGGCCGATATCAGCAGGCTCTGGATGAAGCTGGCGCGCTTTCCGGCGCTGCAATGGGTTGGCCGGGCCGGCATCACCCATCTCGCGCTGGCGGCGGTGGATGTTGCCCTGTGGGATCTCAAGGCGAAGGCCGCCGCCCAGCCGCTCTGGGCGTTGCTCGGCGGTGCGGCGCGGCCGCGGCAGGAAGCCTACAATACCGATATCGGGTGGCTATCGCTCAGCCTGCCGGAGATCATTGACGGGGCCCGCCATGCCATCGAGGTGCTGGGCTTCCGGCGGATCAAGGTCAAGGTCGGCCATGCCGATCCGGTGGTCGATATCCGCCGGCTCGAGGCCGTGCGCGAGGCGATCGGCCCGCATGTGACCATGGCGATTGACGGCAATGGCAAATGGGATCTGCCCACCTGCAAGCGCTTTTGTTCGCTGGCAAAGGATCTTGACCTGCTCTGGTTCGAGGAGCCGATGTGGTATGATGATATTGGCTCGCATGCCGAGCTGGCGCGCAATACGGCGATCCCGGTGGCGCTGGGCGAGCAGCTCTATACGGTCGATGCCTTCCGCGCCTTCATCGCTGCCGGTGCGGTGCATTGGGTCCAGCCGGACGTGACCCGGCTCGGGGGCATCACCGAATACCTGCAGGTGGCCGATCTTGCCACGGCCTATCGCCTGCCGGTGGCGCCGCATGCCGGCGAGATGAGCCAGGTCCATGTGCATCTGGCCTACTGGCATTCCGGCACGCCGGTGCTGGAATACATTCCCTGGATCAAGGATGCCTTCGAGGAACCGGCCGAGGTGCGGGACGGACATTTCCTGCTGCCGCAACTGCCCGGTGCCAGCACGACGCCGACGCGTGAAGCGTGGGAAAGGTTTGCGAAGCCGGTTGCGTGAGCGGGTGGCCGGCGCCATCGGTCAAATGTAAAAAGGCCCGGTTTCCCGGGCCTTTCCATATGTTCCGTCGGGGGATGGATCAGAAATCCATCCCGCACCAATCCCGGCTGTTGCCGGGATTGGATTGATTTTTTCCCGGCATCCTTTCCGCGCGAAACCGGTTTCCACTTTCGCGCCCGGATGCCGTGGGCGGATGGATCAGAAATCCATCCCGCACCAATCCCGGCTGTTGCCGGGATTGGATTGACCCTGACTTGGGCGGATGGATTAGAAATCCATCCCGCCCATGCCGCCACCCGGCATGGCCGGGGCGGGGCTGTCCTTCTTCGGGGCTTCGGCGATCATGGCTTCCGTCGTGATCAGCAGGCCGGCCACCGAGGCGGCATCCTGGATCGCGGTACGGACGACCTTGGTCGGGTCGATGATGCCGGCCTTGACCATGTCGACGAACTCGCCCGTCTGGGCGTTGTAGCCGTCATTGTAGCCCTTGGCCTCGACGAGCTTGCCGACGATGACGGCAGCGTCGTCACCGGCATTGTCGATGATCTGGCGAGCCGGCGTGGTGAGCGCCTTCTTGACGATCTCGATGCCGATCTTCTGGTCTTCGTTAGCCGGCTTCAGCTTGCCGATCGCGCCAGCAGCACGCAGCAGAGCCACACCGCCGCCCGGCAGCACGCCTTCTTCCACCGCAGCGCGGGTGGCGTTCAGCGCGTCATCCACGCGGTCCTTCTTTTCCTTGACCTCGATCTCGGTCGAGCCGCCGACGCGGATCACCGCGACGCCGCCCGCGAGCTTGGCCAGGCGCTCCTGGAGCTTCTCACGGTCGTAATCGGAGGTGGTTTCCTCGATCTGGGCCTTGATCTGCGAGACGCGGGCCTCGATTTCCTTCTTCTTGCCGGCACCGTCGACGATCGTGGTGTTCTCCTTCTCGATGCGCACCTTCTTGGCGCGGCCGAGCATGGGGAGCGACACGTTCTCGAGCTTGATACCGAGATCTTCGGAGATCATCTGGCCGTTGGTGAGGATCGCGATGTCCTCGAGCATCGCCTTGCGGCGATCGCCGAAGCCCGGAGCCTTCACCGCCGCGACTTTCAGGCCGCCGCGCAGCTTGTTGACGACGAGGGTGGCAAGCGCTTCGCCTTCCACGTCCTCGGCGACGATGACGAGCGGCTTGCCGGTCTGGACGACCGCTTCAAGCACCGGCAGCATCGGCTGGAGCGAGGAGAGCTTCTTTTCGAAGATGAGGATGTAGGGATCGTCGAGTTCGGCGATCATCTTCTCGGCGTTGGTGATGAAGTACGGCGAGAGATAGCCGCGGTCGAACTGCATGCCTTCGACGACATCGAGTTCGGTCTCGGCGGTCTTGGCTTCCTCGACGGTGATGACGCCTTCGTTGCCGACGCGCTGCATCGCTTCCGCGATCATCTTGCCGACCGAGGTGTCGCCATTGGCCGAGATGGTGCCGACCTGGGCCACTTCGTCGTTCGAGGTGACCTTCTTGGAGTTCTTCTTCAGGTCGGAAACGACAGCGTCAACCGCCATGTCGATGCCGCGCTTCAGATCCATCGGGTTCATGCCGGCGGCCACCGACTTGGCGCCTTCCCGGACGATCGCCTGGGCGAGAACGGTTGCGGTGGTGGTGCCGTCACCGGCATGGTCGTTCTGACGGGACGCGACTTCGCGAACCATCTGGGCGCCCATATTCTCGAACTTGTCCTGCAGTTCGATTTCCTTGGCGACCGTCACGCCGTCCTTCGTGATGCGCGGGGCACCGAAGGACTTCTCGATGACGACGTTGCGGCCCTTCGGACCGAGCGTCACCTTCACGGCATTGGCGAGGATATCCACGCCGCGCAGCATCTTGTCGCGGGCGTCGCTCGAAAACTTAACGTCTTTCGCAGCCATAGGTCTTTACTCCTGAATTGTTGTAACGGGGGGTGGTCCGAAGCCCTCAGGCAGCCTTCTTGGAGGCCGCGCCGGTTTCGATCACACCCATGATGTCGGATTCCTTCATGATCAGGAGATCCTCGCCATCGATCTTGACTTCCGTGCCCGACCACTTGCCGAACAGGATGCGGTCGCCGACCTTCACGTCGAGCGGGATCAGCTTGCCGTCATCGCCACGGGCGCCGGCACCGACGGCGATCACTTCGCCTTCCTGGGGCTTTTCCTTGGCGGTGTCCGGAATGATGATCCCGCCCTTCGTCTTTTCTTCGCTGTCGATGCGCTTCACGACGACACGGTCATGCAGGGGACGAAACTTCGTCATGGTGTCCTCTCAGGGTTTCACTTTCGGGGGCTTTCCCGGCTGGCGCCGGCTGGCGGAACCGTTCCGCCCGGCCGGCTGCCGGGGAGCAGCCTGGATCTTTAGCACTCACTCTGAACGAGTGCTAACGCGATATGGGATCGTGAAATCGCGGAGTCAAGAGCCGATATCACGGGCCGGGAGCGATGGGCGGCACGCCGGCGGTTTTTTGTTCGCGCATGGCTAACGCCGTGCCGGCGACGATCAGCAGCGTGCCGGCAAGGGTGGCCAGGCCGGGAATTTCGCCGAAGACAAGGAACCCGAGCAATGCGGCATAGATCAGGGCAGAATACTCGGCGACAGCGAGCTTCGAGGCTTCGGCGCGCTTGAAGGCCATCCCCATCAGCAGATGCCCGGCCACGCCCATGACCGCGATGCAGGCATAGATGGCAAGGTCCCATCCGGGCGGCGGAACCCAGAAGGCGGCAGCGGGCGCTGCCATCAGCACTGCCGGAACGATATGCTGGAAAGCGACGATGGTGATCAGCGCATCCTGCTGCGCACGCTGGCGCAGCAAGGTGAGCGAGAGCGCATAGGTGACGGCGGAACCGATGGCGGCGAGCACGCCGGGCAAGGGCAGGGTGCGGCCGCCGGCGCCCTGGCCGAGCACCATGACAACCATGCCGCCGAAGCCGATGGCGAGGCCAACCAGCAGGCGCGGCACAAGCTGCTCCTTCAGCAGTAAAATGCCGAAAGCCGTCAGGAAGAGCGGCGAGAGGAAGGAGAAGGCGATGGTCTCGGCGAGCGGCAGTGTCTGAAGAGCGTAGAAGAAGCTCGTCGCCGTGACGAGCCCGATGACCCCGCGCAGGAGGTTGGCCTTCACCGCCTCACGGCTGGGCCTGCCGGGCTGCATCCAGAGCCAGAGACTGCCGGCGACGACGAGGCCGAAAGCGAAACGCAGGAAGACGAGCTGCACGGTCGGATAGCGCGCGCCGACGATCTTGATCAGCACATCCATGGCACTCAGCACGCCGATGGCGAGGATGGCCAAGGCCATGGGCGGCAGGCGGGCGATCATGGCCAGAGCGCCTTCACCGAGACGAAGATCAGCCGCGCGCCGCCGAGCACCAGCAGGATGTTCGTGATCAGCAGGATCGCCTCGCGGGAGAGGTGCTCATGCAGCCGGATGCCGAGCATCACGGCCAGCGGAATGACCGGTGCCAGCAGCAGGGCGGCTGCGGCGGTTTCCGGCCGCGCCGCCATCAGCAGGCCGTAGGGCCCGAGCTTGATCAGGTTGCCTATCGTGAAGATCGCCGTGTTGGTCCCGACGAAAAGGCGTTTGTCGACGCCGCGTCGGACGAGATAGATCGCGATCGGCGGCCCGCCCGCATGGGCGATGAAGGTGGTGAAGCCGGAGGCCGCGCCGGCCAGCAGGCCGAGGCCGAGATGCGGTGGCTTGCCCCCGGCGATCTGCCCGGCCTGCCGCTTCCAGAACCATTGGGCGGCGAAAACGAGGCTGATTACCCCGATCAGCAGGCCGACAAGCCGCGGATCCACTGTTTCGAACAGCCACCAGCCGAGGCCCAGCCCTGCGATCAGGCCGGGAACGAGCAGGCGGAGATCGGGTTTGGACCAGCTCGAGGGTCCGAAGGCACGCAGGGTGAACATGTCCATCAGCACGACGAGCGGCGCGACAATGATCGCGGCGCCGATCGGATCGATGAAGAAGGAGAGCATCGGCACGCCGAGCGAGGCCGCGCCGCCACCGAACGCGCCCTTGGAGAAGGCGATCATGGCGATGGTGCCGAGCCCGACGATCCAGAAGACCGGATCGGGCGCAAAGCGCATCACGCCTTCCTGAAGAAGCGCGGGAAAGGTCACGGGGGAACCAGTGCGAAAACGTGCGTTGCCGTCTTTCTAGGCGCTCGCCGGGGGCCATGCAACCGGAGCGGTGGACGGGGCCCGCGCCGGGCTTGCCATTTGTGGCCCAAAGGGGAGATTGACGATATGGGAATGTCTGCCGCCTTCGTCCTGTCCGCGCTTGTGCAGTTCCTGCTCGGGCTGGTGGTTGCCTGGCTGCTCGGCCCGGCGGAATTCGGCGCCTATGCGCTGGCCGTGGCTGCGGGCATCCTGCTGCAGACCCTGTGTTTCGAATGGCTCCGCCTCGCAGCAACGCGGTTCTTCCATGCCGGGGCAGCCGGGCTGCGGCGCCGGCTGGTCCTGGCCTTTCTCGCCTCGATGGCCTTGGCACTGCTTCTGGCTGGGCTCGCCTTGCCGTTGCTGCCCGGCGGGCGGCCCGGCCTTGCGGCGCTCGGCGTCGGGCTGGCGCTCGGGGCCGGCTTCCTCGATCTCGTCGCGGCGATGCTGCGCGCGCGGTTCCGCGAGGCGGATTATGCGCGCGTTCTGCTCGTCCGGAACGCGCTTGGCATCACCCTCGTGCCGCTGGCCGCCGGCCTCGGGGGAACGGCCGAAGCGGCGGCTTCGGCGCTTCTTGCGAGCCTCCTGGTCGCGGCCATCGCGGCGTGGCGCCTCGAAGCGGTTCGGTTCCAGCCGGAGGAGGCGGTGGAGCCGGCGCCCCCGCTGCCATCGCTTTTCGCCATGGCTGGCTATTCCGGGCCGGTCGTGGTGACGAATCTCCTCTATCTCGCCCTGTTCTTCGGGTTACGGAGCTGGGCAGCCCTGACCGGTGGCCTTGCCCTGGCGGGGCAGGTCAGCCTTGCGCTGGATTTCGTGCTGAAACTCTTCACGACCTTCGGTTCCGCGCTCGACCTCTGGCTGTTCCAGCGGGCCGTGCAGTCATCACGCGAGAGCGGCTCCGAAGCGGGGCAGGCGCAGCTCGGCCGCAACCAGGAGATGGTGCTGTCGCTTCTTCTGGCGATGGCGCTCGGGCTGCTCCTGGTGATCGACGCGCTGGAGGTGCTGCTGGTGCGGCCGGATTTCC
Organism: Rhabdaerophilum sp. SD176; assembly: GCF_030143245.1. Lineage (GTDB taxonomy): Bacteria > Pseudomonadota > Alphaproteobacteria > Rhizobiales > Beijerinckiaceae > Rhabdaerophilum. Next base: position 199,413 of record NZ_JARJNS010000002.1, read on the forward strand.
GGGGCCTGTTCGGGCATGCCGTGATGCTGCTGACGCCGGGCATCTTCCTCTATGCGCTCATCCAGTATGCGGTGCACCCTTATGCGCAGCTGGCGGAGCGGACCGGAACCCTGCCGGTCACGGCGCTGGCTGTCGTGGTGCTTGCGGCCATGGGCGGCGGGGTGCTGGCCTTGTGGCCAACAGGCATGAGTGGGGCCGGGATAGCCGGGATCGGGCTGGTTCTTGCCGGCTCGATGGCAGCGGGGCTGCTGTTCCTGGCCGCGAGAAGCCCCGGCTATCAGGCGCCGTCGCCGCGCTTTCTCGGCCGGTTGACCGTGGCTCTGCTCGCCATGGTGCTGCCGGTGGCGTTGCTGCGGCAATGGAGCGGCGGCCTGCCCGGGGCCTTCGCCGCAATGGCACTCGGGGCGGCCGGTTTCGGGATGGCCGCCTGGCTTGTCGATCTCGCCGGGTTGCGGCAGGTCCGCCTGCCGCGCCGCGCTGTCAGTTGAAGAGGGCGTCGATCGCGCTCTGGTCGACATGATCCTCGGAATTGACCGGAACCGGGCCGGTCAGGAGCGCCGCGCTGCCTTCGGTCGCGCGCTCTTCCTCCTTCACCTGGATTTCCGCCTCAATGAGGTCATGCAGGGCCTGCAGCCCGCCCCAGGCATCGATCATCCGGTGGATCCGGCTCTCGATGAAATTCAGCGTGTCGACAACGCGGCTGACGCGCTGGCCGCTCAGATCCTGGAAGTTGCAGGCCATGTAGATCGTGGTGATCCGGTCCGCGATATCCGCCGCCAGTGCCTTGGCATTGTCCAAGGTGGTCTCGCTCTGGATGGCGCCGGCAATGGTCTCGATGTTTTCGGCCGCCGCGAGGATGTCGTTGGTGGCCTGCTCCGTCTGGCTGACGACGGTGGTCAGTTCCAGAGCCGCGATATCGACACCGCCGATATTGCTGCCAACCTTGATCGCGGCGAGCTCCTTCTTGGTGCCGCGGATCGCTTCGTCGATCTCGCCGATATCGGCGCGGAGATTGGTGACGCTCTTCAGCTCGGTCCGGTAATTGTCGCTCAGGTTCTCGATAATGCCGCGCAGCGGCGCGACCAGAGAGCGAAGTGCCCGCAATTCTTCGAGAATCGGCCCCGAAATAGCTTCAGCCTGCTGGCCGGCGGCAATGGCCATCGGCTCAGCCGGGGCCAGATCGATCGCCTCCGGCATCACGAAAGAAGGCGCGGGGATCTTGATGGCCGGCCGGGGGGTGCCGCCCTCGATACGGAAACGCCGTGCACTATCGCTCATAGGGATTTGCCTTCTGCATCACTCAGGCTGATCTTTTCCTTCACAAGTTAAACTTAGGTTCATGCGTTCATTGTTCTGTTGAAATAATTCATTAATCATAAATATGGCGTGAAATGACATGGTTTTCTGAAAATAAAAAATTAACCCTAAAGGCAATGGTTTACAGGAAATTCCATGTTTACTTTCCATTATCCAACAAAATTAGCCAAACAGTTGGCTCCTTGCGCGAAATCTCGGCGAAGACCGCATGTTCTGTCGGTCAGGAGAGCCAGAAAGGGTCTCCCTGGTTGCGAGGATGAATGATGAAACACCCCAGATTATGCACTGCCGCTGCTCCCCGGGCCCGGGCCGCCGGCGCGTCCATGGCCCTGACCCTCGTCTCCCTGCTGCCGCTTGCCCTGGCCGTTTCGCTGCCGGCCGAGGCCGATCCCTATCGTGGCGGCAACAATCTTGGCGGCGGCTTCATCGAATTCATGATGACCGGCGCGGCGCCGGGTCCGCGCCATGGCGGTGCGATCTACAATGTGCCGCCGCAGCCGGGCTACACGCGGCCGGTTCCCGCTCGCCCCGCCCAGCAGCATGCGCTGGCCAACCCCTATCTCGAGGATGAGCCGCTGCTCCAGCCGGGCCTCGCCCCGCGCGGGCCGCGCCGTGACCGATCCCCTGCGCCGATCGAGCCCGGCTTTGATTCGCGTTACGAGAAACAGGAAGTGTCCTATCCCGGCAACCATGCGCCCGGCACGATCGTGATCGATACGCCGAACAAGTTCCTTTATCTGGTGAAGGGCAATGGCCGCGCGCTCCGATATGGCATTGGCGTCGGCCGGCCTGGCTTCGAATGGGCTGGCATGAAGACCGTCTCGATGAAGCGGGAATGGCCCGACTGGCGGCCCCCTGCGCAGATGCTCAAGCGTCGCCCTGACCTGCCGCGCCACATGGCGGGCGGGCCGGAAAACCCGCTCGGCGCGCGGGCACTCTATCTGGGTTCGTCGCTTTACCGTATCCACGGCACCAACGAGCCGGAGACGATCGGGCGGGCAGTGTCGTCCGGCTGCATCCGCATGCGGAACGAGGATGTGATCGACCTCTATGGCCGCGTTCGCGTGGGCACGAGGGTCGTCGTGATCTGACGCCGGCGGCGTTTTCAGCTTGCCACCAGCAAAAAAGGGCCCCGTTTCCGGGGCCCTTCCTGTTTCATCGCCCGGCGATCAGGGGCTCAGACGTCGTAGCTGTCGCCACCGCCGTCATCGAAGCCGAAATCGCCGCCATCGTCGTAGTTGGCATCGTCATAGCCCGGCTCCTGCGGGGCCGATTCCGAACCCTGCTGTGCTGCCGGCGCGGCGGCGGGATTCTGGGCCGGGTTGCTTGCCGCATGGGCTCCGCCACCACCGAACGCGCTCGACAGGATGTTGCCGAGCATCATGCCGCCGGCCACACCGGCTGCCGCTGCGGCCGCCGTGCCGAGGAAGCCCATGCCCTGGCGCTGGGCGCCGGCCTGCTGGCCCCATGGGCCGGCTGCCGGAGCAGGCTGGTTCTGCTGGCCACCCCACGGGCCCGGGGCTGCTGCCATTTCGCGGTTGCGCTGGCCATAGGCCGGCTCGGCACCGGCAGGCTGGCGCTGTGGCTGGGGCTGGGCCCCGCCGCCGAACAGGCCGGACAGGAATCCGCCGGACTGGGCGGGCGCTGCGGCCGGCGCCTGTTGCTGGAGGCGCGTATTTTCGGCCTGAAGCTGCTCGATCTGCTGCTGCTGGTTGAGAAGCGCCTGCTCCTGCACGTAGATGGACTGTGCCATCGCATAGGGTGCGTAAGGCTGCTGGCGGAGAAGGTCGGCGATATAGCGTTCCACTTCGGGATCGCGCGGCTGGTTCGCGACATTGCGAAGGCGCTCGAAAATCCCGTCGATCACGGCACGCTCTTGCGGATTCATCAGAATGCTCCCTGGCTCGGTTGTCTCTCCCTGACAACGCGACCCAAGACATAGAGACGCATTTTGACAAATTTCAGGGGGTAGCCGGATTTTTTCGTGTCCATGCCCGCTGAGCCATGCGCTGGCGCACAATCCGGTTCAGGCTGAAAGCCGGTCCAGCCGCCGGAAGGCGCGGGGCGACACCTCGGCCAGCGCGCCGATCGGGTGCCAGCGTGCGGCGGCGACCTCGTCCAGCTGGGCGGCGAGTGGCGCGTGTCGATCGGCCACGAATACGAATTGCAGGTCGTGATGGATATGGGGGCGCTCGCCGCGCGCCGCCTTGCCCGGCACATCATGGCTGTCGATCACGAAGGGTTTGTCGCCGCCACCATGCCAGGGATGGAGCACGAGCGCGGCGAGGCCGGTCTCCTCCTCCGCCTCACGCCGGGCGGAATGCCAGAATTGCTCTGCCGGTTCATAATGGCCGCCCGGCTGCAGCCACCGTTTCAGGGTGAGATGGTCGATCAGCAGCGTCGAGCCGAGATCGGGCGAGACGATGATCGCGCTCGTGGTCAGGTGGCCGGGATAGGTTTCCCGGCTTTCAAGCCGGTGCCGCTCGGCCATCTGCCAGCGCAGCAGCGAGAGATGCTCGCCGGGTTCGGCGGTTTGCGCGAGATAGGCCTCGATGACCGGCGTGAGACGTTCGAGAAACCCGGGTTCATGCTGCATATCCGGCTACCTTTTCCCTCCGCTCGGTGTCCGGCGAGGCCATGGCATGGTGCTTCATGAAAGGAAAGCCATTCCGATCCGCCCCGGAGAAGGCCCGGCAACAAAAAAGCGGCCGCTTCGGGCCGCTCCTCTGTTGCCGATGATCGGCAATATTGATCGGTTTCCGCTTACTTGGTCTTGGTCTTCAGCGTATTGCCGATATTGGTGAAGGCGGTCTTCAGGTCACCGCCGAAAGTGCCAAGCGCGGTGATGATCGCCGCAGCCATCAGGGCGGCGATGAGGCTGTATTCGATCGCGGTGGCGCCGGATTCATCGGCGGCGAAACGCTTGAAAACTGACATTGTCTTGCTCCAGATCTTGTTTGACGATCCTTCTGTTTTCCAGAAGGCCTCTTCCGCTCCAAGGAAGATGCGGTCTTTGTAACATTCGAATTGTCTGAAATTCTTAACGGGATAGCTGAAAGCCAAAAAACAGAGGTGCGTTTCGGAGCAAGGTTTCCGCTTGATGAAGATCGCGTTTGAAAATCGTGCAAACAAAAGAAGGCAGAGTTTCCTCTGCCTTCGTGGTTCAAGAAGCTAGGAGCTTCGATTTTACTGGGACGCCGTGCCCAGCTTCGTACCGATATTCGCAAAGGCGGTCTTCAGGCTGTCGCCGAATGTGCCGAGCGCCGTGATGATCGCCGCGGCCATCAGGGCGGCAATTAGGCTGTATTCAATGGCAGTGGCGCCGGAACGATCGCGGAGGAAACGGTGGACGAGCAACATGATGAAATCCCAATTTCTTGATGAAAATCGCTCCCAGTTCCTGGAAGCGGCATCACTCATCGGGCAGATTTCTGGCGAATTTCTTAATTCGATCGGCGAGGGGCCGGTAGCCGTCGCCCGGCCTGCCAGCAGCGTTTTCGCTTCGTGAATAGATCGGCGGTCAGTGATTTTCGTCGAACTGATGGTGGGCCGAAAAGAAAAGGCAGGGCGCGAGCCCTGCCTTTCGGAACCGGCTGAAGCGGGAAAACCTTACTTGGTGTTGTTCTTCAGCGTGTTGCCGATGTTGGTGAAGGCGGTCTTCAGGTCGCCGCCGAAAGTGCCGAGGGCGGTGATGATCGCGGCGGCCATCAGGGCGGCGATGAGGCTGTACTCGATCGCGGTGGCGCCGGACTCATCCTTCACGAAACGGTTGAAAATCGACATGGTAGGCTCCTTACTCTGTTGCTCCAGGTTTCCGATCGCCTGCTCTTTCCGAACCAGTGCGTCTGAACCGAAGCCGACATTAGCGGCCGATTCTTTCGCCGCGGTTAATTTAGAAAATGATTCCACCATGTAATCACGGCGGTCATCGACATCATTAAAAATGATAAAATCCAACCAATACTCAATACCTGACGCTCAATAGGTTGGTTAATGGGAAGTGAAAGAATTCGAATACTGACTGTTATCATCGGATTGATTGATACATAACAAGATAGACTTCTGAATTTTCGGACAAACATGTCCGCCCTTATTCTCGCTGCAGCGCCGCTCTCTTCACGGAAGCCGGAGTCCGGGCCTGCCGATCGCGATGGAATTGCCCGCGCAAGCCCGGATTCATTTCCGTCAAATTTGATTGATCTCCGGGCGAGATCCAGGGGCAGCACCGGAATTTACCGAACATTCACCCTGTTGCGGCAGATTGGAAGGAATCCGGTCAGGGTCTCGTGCCCCCGGCCTTGCGGGAAAGACAGTGATGTTCGGTTTTGTGCGTTCGACCTCTCGGCAAATTCGGGCCATGGCGTTTCTTGCGGCAGGCCTGATCCCCTTCACGCTGGCCAGCCTTCCGGCCCAGGCTGAACAGCCGGCGGTCGAGACGATCAGCCTGGTGATGGACCACGCCAAGCTCGTGAAGCTGCCTGGTGGCGCGGATACGATCGTGATCGGCAACCCGGCCATCGCGGATGTCACCGTGCAGAAAAACGGCGTGCTGGTCCTGACAGGGCGGGCGGCCGGGCGCACCAACTTCATCGCGCTGAACGCCGCCGGCAACATCATCTCGGAATCCATGGTCACGGTGACCGTGCCGAGCGCCGGGCGGGTGCTCGTCCAGCGCGGTCTCGAGCCGAGCAGCTATGATTGCGCACCGCTTTGCCTGCCCACCGTGGCGCTTGGCGACGAGGAAAAGCATTTCAACCGCTCGGTTGACCAGGCGCAGCGGCGTGACGGCATGGCCAACCAGTCGGCGACCGCGCCGGGCGCCAAGAAGTAAGCTCTCGACCGTCCACCGCGTGATGCTGCCTCCCCGAGGTGAGGTGCTGTTCCAGCAGATACGGCACGTGTGCGGGCGCGTGAGGCGCCTGCGGCGGGCAACGGACAGGGTTAAGCCCCGGTTAAGCCCGCGCATCGGATTTGTGGAAAAAAGCGAAACAGAACAGCAAGCTCTCTTGTGTATACCCGTAGCAGGAAGTCGGTCGTCCTGCAGCGCCGGCTGGCCCAGTTTTCGGGAGTTGTCCATGTCCGTTGCCAAGGCCGATCGCACGAAACCCGAGGTTTCGCTGCTGGGCCGTCTCCTCCGGTGTTTCCGGCGTGATCGCCGCGGCGCGACCGCCGTCGAATTCGCGATGATTGCCCCGATGTTCTTCGGTTCGCTTTTCGCGATCATGGAGACGGGCACGCTGTACCTGCGCGTCACCGCGCTGGAAACCGGCGTGGAGGATGCCAAGCGGGTGACGCTCACCGGGCAGGTGGCCGGTTCCGGCGGCGCGCCGCAGCAGCTCTCCGCCTTCAAGACCGCCTTCTGCGAGCGGATCAGCTGGCTGATCAGCTGCGGCGATGTGAAATTCGATGTCCGGGCCTTCACGGTGTTCGGCGATGCCGCCATGCCCAACCCGGTCAAGAGCGGGGTCTTCGACCCGTCGAACCTGCAATTCGATCCGGGCAAGCCCTGCCAGATCGTGGTGATCCGGGCCTATTACGAGGTCTCGTCGATAACCGCCCTGATCCGGAACGATGTTTCGCAACTGTCGAACGGGAAGGTTCTGCTGGTCGGATCGGCGGCCTTCAAGAACGAACCCTATGGCGCGTGCTGAGGAGTGATGATGATGAAGGCCTCCATGCTTCGCCGCAGCCAACGCTTTCTCCGCCATTCCCGTCTCCGCGCCCGCGCGCTGCTCCGGCGGTTCAACCTGTCCCAGAGCGGCGTCGCGGCTGTCGAATTCGCGCTGATGGTCCCGGTCATGATGACAGTCTGGGTCGGGATGGTCGTTTCCACCGATGCCCTGAATGCCGAGAAGAAGGTGACATTGCTGGCCCGGACCCTCGCGGACATGACCACCCAGATGGTGGCTGTCAGCCAGGCTGACATGGACAGCATCTTCAAGGCGACGGAGGCCGTCCTCTGGCCGCATCCCTCGACCGGGCTCGGCATGCGGGTGATCGCGATCGATATTGACGGGGCCGGAAAGGCCTTTGTCGACTGGTCTGTCGTGCCCTCGGATTCATCGATCAAGGGGTCGTTCTCGACCGTTGCCCGCTGCACCGAATTCAAGAAGCTGCCGGCCGGTCTCAAGATTCCGCGCACCTTCGTGGTGCTTGCGGAAGTCGAGATGAATTATGCCGCCTCGGTTGCGACGCAGGTCGTCAACGAATTGTTCGGCGGCGCCTTTGCCGGCGGCAAGGTGAAGATGGGCGACAACCTCTACATGCGGCCACGCCAGGCCAACAAGGTGCAGTTCAACCCGCCGCCGACCGGGACTTGCCCGGGCTACACCGCCTGACCTTCGGCCTGACTTGACGCGGCGGTTCCGGCCCGGCACACCGGGCCGTCCCGCTTTTCCCGGCAGATCGGAGCCCTCATGACCGCCAGCCCGCCGATGCAGCTCGTGCTGCCCCCGGAGGACAAGGCGAAACGGCTCGATCGCTGCCTTGCCGACCACCTGCCTGATTTCTCCCGGGCCCGCCTCCAGACGCTGATTGCCGATGGCCAGGTCTGGATCGACGGCGCCCTCGAGACCAATGCCGCGCGCAAGCTCAGGGGCGGGGAGGCCGTGACCCTGCACCTGCCCGCGCCCGAGCCGGCAGGGCCGCTGCCCGAAGCCCTGCCACTGGACATTCTCTACGAGGATGCCGACCTGATCGTTGTCAACAAGGCAGCGGGCATGGTCGTCCACCCGTCGAACGGCCATGAGCGCGGCACGCTGGTTCATGCCCTGCTCGCCCATTGCGGCGACAGCCTGTCCGGCATCAACGGTATTCTCCGGCCGGGAATCGTCCATCGGCTCGACAAGGACACGTCCGGCATCCTCGTCGTGGCCAAGCATGACCGGGCACATCGCCATCTCGCGGCACAATTCGCCGATCACGGCCGGACAGGCGCGCTGGAGCGGCGCTACCAGGCGCTGGTCTGGGGCCGGCTGCCGCGCCAGAGCGGGACGATCGAGGCCGGCATTGCCCGCTCGACTGCCAATCGCGAGCGGATGGTCGTCTCGAACAGCGAGCGGGCGCGCTTCGCGATCACCCATTATGCCGTGAGCGCGTGCTATCCGGCGGGCGAGGATGCGCTGGCCAGCCTCATCCGCTGCACGCTCGAGACCGGGCGGACCCACCAGATCCGCGTGCATCTCGCCCATATCGGCCATCCGCTTCTGGGCGATTCCCTCTATGGCAGCGGCTTCCGCACCCGGATCGCCCGGTTGCCGGAGGAGGCACAGCTGGCCCTTGCCGCGCTCGACCGGCAGGCGCTTCACGCCGAATGGCTGGCTTTCGAGCATCCGCGCACGCGCGATGTCATGAGCTTTGAAACCGCGCCGCCGGCCGATTTCGAGCGTTTGCAGGCCGCCCTCGCCAAACTGTGATGATTGCCGCTTTTTCGCCACGGATTCGATGTGGTATAAGCGCCAACAGCGTCGATGGGTGTTTCACCGCGACGGACGAGCCTGCCGCGTTCGGGGGCTCAAAGGAGGTAAGGATGTCAATCGCCACGATGCCCGTTTTCTCGGGTGAGGGGGGACTTTCCCGGTACCTGGCTGAAATTCGCCGGTTTCCGGTTCTCAGCGCCGACGAAGAGTTCATGCTCGCCAAGCGCTACCAGCAATATGAGGATGCGCAGGCGGCCCATCGCCTCGTCACGTCGCATCTGCGGCTCGTGGCGAAGATCGCCATGGGCTATCGCGGTTACGGCCTGCCGGTCGGCGATGTCGTGTCCGAGGGCAATATCGGCCTGATGCAGGCCGTGAAGCGCTTCGACCCCGACAAGGGCTTCCGGCTCGCGACCTACGCGATCTGGTGGATCAAGGCGTCGATCCAGGAATACATCCTGCGGTCATGGAGCCTCGTGAAAATGGGGACCACCGCCAACCAGAAGAAGCTGTTCTTCAACCTGCGCAAGGCGAAGGGCAAGATTTCCGCGCTGGAAGAGGGTGATCTGCGCCCCGACCAGGTGAAGGCGATCGCGACCAAGCTCGGCGTCGAGGAGCAGGAAGTCATCGAGATGAACCGCCGTCTCGGCGGGGATTCCTCGCTCAACGTGATGATGCGCGATGACGGCACCGCTGAATGGCAGGATATGCTGGTCGACGATACGGACAACCAGGAAGCCATCCTGACCCGGACCGAGGAAGCGGCGAACCGCCATCAGGCGCTTGGAAAGGCGCTGGAGATCCTCAACCCGCGCGAGCGGCGGATCTTCGAGGCGCGCCGCCTGCTGGAAGACCCGCTGACGCTGGAAGAGCTGTCAGAGGAATTCGGCGTCTCGCGCGAGCGTGTCCGGCAGATCGAGGCCCGGGCCTTCGAGAAAGTTCAGGGCGCAGTACGCCGCAATCTGGCCGAGATCGAAGCCCTGGCCGCCTGAATTCCGGATGCATGACATGCAATGAAGGGCGCCTCCGGGCGCCCTTTCTCATGGCTGCTTACTGGCGCCAGTCCCGCAGGGCTTCGGCAATGGCCCTCTCGCCCGCCGCCGATTTCTCGACAAGGACCGCACCGCGACGACCCGTCTCCAGCCGGAATTCGAAGACCATCCATTTCTGCGTCCGCAGCAGGTCAAGATTACGGGTGACGGTGGCCTCGGCCTTGTCGAGCCCGATCATGAAGACATTGGTCTGGATCGGCACGACAATGCCGGCGAGCACGCCGCCGACCTGATCCTCGCGTTCGCGCCATTCGACAGCGCTCATTTCCAGCACATTGCCGAGGCCGTTCTGACCGTCGAAAATCACCATCACCGTATGCGAGGCACTCAGTGCGGCATCGGCATTGCGGGCAATCGAGAAGTCGATCGACAGGGTCGATCCGGCGAATTCGATCACGGCGCGCAGGCTCTTCTGGCCGCCCAACGTGGTGTCCGGCAGGTAGGACCAGTTGACACGCCCCTCGAACTGGTTCGGCGCGCCCGGCGCCGGTTCCAGCACCATGAAGGCGCGGCCGGTTGCCGGCGCGGTGACGACGGCGCCGTTCGTTGCCGGCGGCGTGGCTGCCGGCGGTGTGGCTGCCGGCGGGCTTGCGGCCTGGCTCTGGGCCGGTGCTGCGGGCTGTGACGGCGCGGGGTCGGCCGGTGTGGGCTGTGGTTCTGCGCCGGACAGCCGGCCTTCGGTCTTGGCCGGGTCGGACCCTGATTCTGCCGGTGCCGTGACCACGGGCGGACCGGCCGGTGCAACCGGCTTGCCGTTCCGCGTCAGGGCCAGAAGGCCCATGGCCAGCATGGCGACGATGCCGATGCCCACGAAGACCGAAAGCCGCTTCCGGGGCAGACCTGTCGCTTCGCCCCGATTGGGCATACGCGGGCGCAGGATCGGTTCGATCACCGGATCGGCAGGCGGCAGTGATGTTGATTCGTCCTCGACCGGGGGGGCCGGCATTCCGGGCTCCGGCGCTTCAGGCGTGTCCGGCAGTGCCAGTGTGGCCTGCTCGGCCTCGACCCGGATGATTACCGCCTCGAGTGCGTCCAGCTGGGCGCGGATCTCGTCCTCGGCGAGCGGCGGGTCAAAGCTGCGCAATTGCCGCTGCAAGGCGTCGCGCGCCCGACCGTAGATCGACGCCCTGGCCTCCGCATCGGGGTTGCCCAGGCTTGCGATCGCACGGTTGAGGAGCGAATGATAATCCACCATGCGGGATCAGGCCTCGAAGGGATTCTTGACGAGGATCGTGTCATCCCGTTCCGGGCTGGTCGAGAGCAGGGCGACCGGCGCACCGATCAATTCCTCGATTCTCCGGACGTATTTGATCGCCTCGGCCGGCAGCTGTGCCCAGGAGCGGGCGCCGGCGGTCGAGCCTTCCCAGCCGGGAATGGTTTCGTAGACCGGTTCCAGCCGCTTCTGTGCCGATTCGCTGGCCGGCAGATAGTCGATGATCTCGCCGTCGAGCCTGTAGCCGGTGCAGACCTTGATCTCGGCGAAGCCGTCTAGGATGTCGAGCTTGGTCAGCGCGATACCGTTAATGCCGGAGGTCTTGATCGTCTGGCGCACCAGCACCGCATCGAACCAGCCGCAGCGCCGGGCTCGCCCGGTGACCGTGCCGAATTCGCGGCCGCGCTCGCCGATCCGGCGGCCGGTCTCGTCAAACAGCTCGGAGGGGAAGGGGCCTTCGCCGACGCGGGTCGTATAGGCCTTCACGATGCCGAGCACATAGCCGATCGCGCCCGGGCCGAGGCCGGACCCGGTCGAGGCCTGGCCCGCCACGGTGTTGGAGGAGGTGACGTAGGGATAGGTGCCGTGATCCACATCGAGCAGGGCGCCCTGCGCCCCTTCGAACAGGATGCGCTTGCCCTCGCGGCGGGCCTGGTCGAGGGTTTCCCAGACACGGTCCATATAGGGCAGGATGCGCGGTGCGATCGCGGTCAGCAATGCGAGCAGAGCGCCGCCATCGACCTCGTCGAGGCCCATGCCGCGCCGCAATGCGTTGTGATGGGCGAGCAGGCGGTCGATCTTCGGTGCGAGGGCTTCCGGCTCCGCAAGGTCGCGGACGCGGATCGCGCGGCGGCCGACCTTGTCCTCGTAAGCGGGGCCGATGCCGCGTTTCGTGGTGCCGATCTTCGTGCCGGAATTGCCGCTCTCGCGGAAGGCATCGAGTTCGCGATGGAGCGGCAGGATCAGCGTGGCATTGTCGGCGATGCGCAGCCCCTCCGGGGAAACCTTCACGCCCTGGCTGGCCAGCCGGTCGATCTCGTCACAGAGGGCAGAAGGGTCGATCACGACGCCGTTGCCGATGACGGACAGCTTGCCGCCGCGCACGATACCCGAAGGCAGCAGGCTGAGCTTGTAGGTGACCCCGTCGATGACCAGCGTGTGGCCGGCATTGTGGCCGCCCTGGTAGCGGACAACGATATCGGCCTGCTCGGACAGCCAGTCGACGATCTTGCCCTTGCCCTCGTCGCCCCACTGCGCGCCGACTACGACCACGTTGGCCATGTGAAACCATCCCGGTTCTGGAGCCGCGGCGGCCGCAACCGCCCAACCCGCCGTTAAAGGTTTCCGATAGCCAATGCCCTGCCCGGGGTAAAGCCACCCCGGAACCTTTTCCATCCATTGTCGTATTTCCGCCAGCCCCCGGACAGGCGCTGGCGGATGCAACCCGGCCGGGCGAGGCGGCTCAGCGTGGCAGGGGCAGCGGCCTGATCTCCTTCGCCGCCGGCCAGCGGAGCCGGTAGGCGGTGACGAGGGCCCGCTCCTCCTGCGGCTTCAGCGCGAGCGTCCAGGCGACAACGCCCCGGCGGTCATCCGGTGCTTCCAGATCAGGTTTCGTCATCTCCGGCAGGCGCTCGACCGTGATGGCCTGGTCCTCGCTGACAGGGATGCGATCCTCGACATGGATCTCGACGGGGAAGGCATGCAGGTTTTTCACGACCGTCCGGAACTGGCTGTCCTCGGTGCGGGTCGAGCCGAGCAGGCCCGGCTCGCGCGCCTGCCGGCTGACCGGTACCCGCCGAACGGTGACGCGGTCATCGGCGCCGAAACCGAGGCGGGCCTGATCACCCGGAGCAACCAGCGGCACGCGGCCCTTGCCGACAAAGGCGCCGTCGCGCGTCAGCAGCACCTCGCCGGGCAGGATCGGCGCCTCGCCGGCCGCCCTGAAACTGACATCGAGATAGGCGGTGGGATCGAGAACCGGCGCGCTGCGCAGGGTCAGCTTGATGTCCGGCCTGTCCGCGCCCAGCCGGACCGAGCGCTCACCCATGCCGGACGGCAAGGTCACCGTGCCGGGCAGGCGGAATTCGGTCTGGAAGCCGCCCGTTTCCATCCGGGCCTGCGCCTCTTCGGCTGCAACATTGCGGTCGCTGCCGGGCGCTTCCTTGCGGGCGGCGTCCATGCGCAACTGGCCGGCGACCATGGCCTCCGGCACAGGGGCCGCGCTCATCGGCACCGGCGCGGAACGCGGGACGGGCCGTTCCCAGAAGGCGATCTTCTCGCCGCGCAGATCGGGCGCCTGCGTGCCGCGCCGGACCATGACGGTCGACAGGGTGACGCGCGCATTGGCCCAATCCTCGCCGGTCTGCTGGCGGATCATGGCCCGGCGTACCCATTCGAATTGCGGCTGCCCGGATTGCGTCGACAGGCGTGCATCATAGACCGGCCGCCAGCCGGCGGCATTGACGCGATAGGTCAGCGTCAGCTTCGCCCGGAGCGATGCGGACGCCTGGACGGCGATCATCGCGACGCGAGCCGTATCATGGCGGGGGGCGATCCGGGCGGATTCCTGCTCGAGCACGGCCATCTCCGCCTCGACCTTTTCGAGGGAATCGCGCAGGCCCCGCATTTCCTCGTTCACGCCCTGCAGGCCCTTGCCGACAAGATCCCATGCCTTCATCCACTGGTCCGGGTCGAGCGGCTTACCCTGGCTGCCCTCGCCGGAACCGGCGCGCTGGATCATCTGCTTCTTGCCCTCGGCGGCGTCGATCCTGTCCTGAAGGCGATCGCGTTCCCTGCGCAAGGCGGCGAGCTTCTGCCGGGTCTCCGGCTTGCCGGCTTCGCCCGTTCTGGCTCGGCTCGACAGGTCGACATTGCCGATCACCAGCCGGTCGCTGCCCTCGCCCTCGACACGGAGCGAGGCCGGGTCGATCATCGCCGGGAGGTCGTCGATCCGCAGTTCATGCTCGCCGGCCGGGATGTCGATCTCCAGCATACGCCGTACCGTGGCAGCATCGGGATAGACGGTGACGTCCTGCAGGCGGGAGGGCGCATCGATCGTGGCGGCGAAGGCAGGCGAGGCGGCAAGGGCAATCGGGGCGATGCCGGCCATCAGCAGGGCCAGGCGGGGAAACGGGGTCATTCGGGCAATCTCCGGAGGTGCGGGAGATCCGGATCATCGGGCCGGGCGCGGCGAAGTTGAGGCCGCTCCCGGGCCGAAATCAGGCTGCTGCCCGCGCGAAGGCGTACGGCTTCACACGGGATTCAATGAAGTTGCGGAGTTCCGTGACGCGGAGATGCGGATCGGTGACATCCGGGCCGAGGCCATGGCGCCAGCCAAGATGGCGTGCCGCCGGCTGTTCGGCGAGGCGCCGCAATTCCGCGACATAGCTCGATTTCGCGGCCTCGTCGGCGAAGAAGCCTTCCTCGATCAGGGTGGCCATGCGGCGGTCGATCAGGAAGGCCAGATCGGCCAGCGTGTATTCCGGGTGGTATTGTACACCCCAGAACGAGCCGCCCTCGAAGTGGAACTCCGCGGCCTGGACATACGAGACGGCATTCGAGGCGAGGATCGTGGCGCCGGGGGGCGGGACTGCAACCTCGTCGAGATGGGAGCAGGGCGCATCGAACACGTCCGGCCGGCCGTCAAGCAGCGGATGGGCCTGACCAGTGGCGTTGCGGGTGATCTTGCGGGCGAAGCCGACCTCACGACCCCTCGGATTGCGCTGCACATCGCCGCCCGCCGCCACCGCCGCAACCTGGATGCCCCAGCAGGAGCCGAAGAACGGAATGCCGGCGCGATAGATCTCCCGGGCCACCTCGACCTGGCGCAAGGCTTCCGGTGCGCGCTGCCAGAGATGCAGCGCCGAGCCGGTGATGATCGCGGCATCGTAATCGGCGAAGCCGGTCCCCGCCGGCAGGGCGGCATCGGCATCGGCGGCGAGAAGGATATCGTAGCGCGCATCCCCGGCTAGGCCGACCATGACATTGCCGTAACCCTCGGCCGGCGTCACGCCCTGCCCCGCACGGTATCCCTCGCGGACCTCGCGGGTATTGCCTTCGATGATCAGGAAGCGCAGAGACATTCACAACTCTCCATCAAGTCGCCTCCCCGGATACATCCGCCGGGGCCAGTGCGCAATCAGGCGGATCTTCCGACGTGCCCGCGCGCAAGCTCTATTCGAACGCCTATCTCCTGCTAGCCCTCACCATGTTGTTCTGGGGCGGAAATGCCATTGCGGCCCGCCTCGCTGTCGGTGAAATCTCGCCCATGGTGCTGACGGCCGGGCGCTGGTTCGTCGTTGTCATCTTCATCGCGCTGTTCCTGCGCAAGGAAGTGCGGGAAGTGCTGCCGGTTCTCAGGGAGCGCTGGCTCTTTGCCCTCATGATGGGGACGTTCGGCTATACCGTGTTCAATGCGATGATGTATGTCGCCGGGCATTATACCAGCGCGGTCAACATCACGCTGCTTCAGGGCGCGATCCCGATCTTCACGTTGATTGGTGCGTTCTTCGCCTATGGCACGGCGGTGCGCGGTGTGCAGATCATCGGCATCATCGTCACCATCGTCGGGGTTGCCGTCACGGCGAGCGGGGGCTCGCTCGAGCGCCTCGCCGCGCTGGCGATCAATTTCGGCGATGTGCTGATGGTCTCGGCCTGCGCGCTCTATGCGGGCTATACGGTGGCTTTGAAGAAGCGGCCGGCGATTTCGGGGCTCGCCTTCTTCTCGGGGATGGCTTTCGCGGCGGCGTTGGTCTCGATCCCGTTCGTGGCAGCTGAAATTGCCATGGGGAAGGCCGTCTGGCCCGGGGCAAAAGGCTTCGCCATCCTGACTTATGTGGCGATCGGGCCGAGCTTCCTGGCGCAGGTTTTCTTCATGCGCGCGGTGGAGTTGATCGGGCCCGGCCGGGCGGGGCTCTTCGCCAATCTCGTCCCGGTCATCGGCGCCGTGCTGGCCGTGCTGATCCTCAACGAGCCCTTCGGCTGGCACCATGCCGTGTCGATGGTGCTGGTTCTCGGCGGCATCGCCATTGCCGAGCGCGGCCGCAGCGGGTGAGGAAAAGCGCTCCGGCCCGAGGCCGGAGCGCCGTTGATCAGAATTTCAGGCGGCGGGCCCGCTTGACATGCGGGATGGCGTGGATGGCGTTCAGTACGTCATCCGGGATCGCCTCGTCGACGGCCACGAAGCAGATCGCATCGCCGCCCGGCTTGTCACGGCCGAGATTGAAGGTCGCGATGTTGATGCCCTTCTCGCCGAGCAGCGAACCGAAGCGGCCGATGAAGCCGGGCTTGTCGTCGTTGCGGACATAGAGCATGTGCGGGGCAAATTCGGCATCCATCTGGATCTGGCGGATCTCGATGATGCGCGGCTTGCCATCCTGGTAGACGGTGCCGGCCGCGTGGCGCGGCATGTCTTCGGCCAGGACCTCGATATAGATGCGGCTCTCGTAATCGCCTTCCGCCGAGCGCTTCACCTCATCGACCGAGATGCCCTTTTCCTTGGCGGTCATCGGGGCATTGACCATGTTGATCTCCGGCAGGAAGGGCCGGAGCACGCCGGTAATGGCGGCTGCGGTGATCGGCCGGACGTTGAGCGTGCCGACCTCGCCCTCGTAGCGGATGCGGATCGCCTTGACCGGGGCTTCGGTGAGCTGGCCGAGGAACGAGCCGAGCTTCTCGCCGAGTGCGACGAAGGGCTTCAGCTTCGGGGCTTCCTCCGCCGTGATCGACGGGAAATTGACCGCGTTGCTGATCGCGCCGTTGAGCAGGTAATCGGCCATCTGCTCGGCCACCTGGAGGGCCACATTCTCCTGCGCCTCGTTGGTCGAGGCGCCGAGATGCGGGGTGCAGATCACGTTGTCGAGGCCGAAAAGCGGGTTGGTTTCGGCCGGCTCGACCGAGAAGACGTCGAAGGCGGCGCCAGCGACATGGCCGGATTTGAGCGCGGCGGCGAGGGCTTCCTCGTCCACCAGCCCGCCGCGGGCGCAGTTGATGATGCGCACACCCTTCTTCGTTTTTGCCAGCGCTTCGGCCGACAGGATGTTCTTCGTCTGCTCGGTCATCGGCACATGCAGCGTGATGACATCGGCGCGGGCGAGCAGCGTGTCCAGTTCCACCTTCTCGACGCCGATCTGCACGGCGCGGTCGGCCGAGAGATAGGGATCATAGGCGATGACTTTCATGCCAACGCCGATCGCCTTGCGTGCCACGATCGAGCCGATATTGCCGGCACCGATCAGGCCGAGCGTCTTGGCTTCGAGTTCGACGCCCATGAAGCGGTTCTTCTCCCACTTGCCGCCCTGCGTGGAGACATCCGCCGCCGGGATCTGGCGGGCCAAAGCAAACATCAGCGCAATCGCATGTTCAGCCGTGGTGATCGAATTGCCGAAGGGCGTGTTCATCACGATGATGCCCTTGGCGGTGGCGGCGGGGATATCGACATTGTCGACACCGATGCCCGCGCGGCCGATCACCTTCAGGTTCGGTGCGCTTTCGAGCAGCTTCGCCGTGACCTTGGTGGCCGATCGGATGGCAAGGCCGTCATACTCGCCGATCACGGCGGCGAGCTTGTCCTTGTCCTTGCCGAGGCTGGTATCGAAGGTCACGTCGATGCCGCGATCCTTGAAGATCTGGACGGCGGCAGGGGAGAGGGCGTCGGAAATCAGGACGCGGGGTCTGGTCATGGCATGGCTCCTGCGGAGGGGCAGCGGGAATGGGGGGAGTGGGCACTGGGGCGTTGGTGGTCGGCAGTCGGGGAACGATGTCCTGCGACTGCCGAATGCCGAATTCCTATTGCCTGACGCGGCTGGTGGTCGCGTGTCAGAGCTTCGCGAGTTCCCTGGCGAAGGCGTATTCGATCCAGGGGATCAGCGCCTTGATGTCGCGGGTCTGGACTGTCGCGCCACACCAGATCCGGAGGCCCGGAGGGGCGTCGCGGTAATGGCCGAGATCGAGCCCCGCGCCTTCTTTCTCAAGCGTGGCGACAATGTCCTTCGCGAAATTCGCCTGCTGGTCGGCTGAAAGGGCAGCCACCCTCGGATGGGTGAATTTCAGGCAGACCGAGGTGTTCGACCGGGTCTTTGGCTTGACGGCAAGGAAGTCGACCCAGTCGGTCTTCTTGACCCAAGTGGCAATCGCGCGGGCATTGGCATCGGCCCGCCTGACCAAGCCATCGAGCCCGCCGACCTTCTTCGCCCAGTGCAGGGCATCGATGTAATCCTCGACGCAGAGCATGGACGGGGTGTTGATCGTCTCGCCTTCGAAAATTCCGGCAATCAGCTTGCCGCCGGCGGTGAGGCGGAAAACCTTGGGCAGCGGCCAGGCCGGCTTGTAGCTCTCGAGCCGTTCGACGGCGCGCGGGCTGAGGATCAGCATGCCATGCGCCGCCTCGCCGCCGAGCACCTTCTGCCAGGAAAAGGTGACGACATCGAGCTTGGCCCAGTCGAGGCGCTGCGCAAAAGCCGCCGAGGTGGCGTCGCAGATGGTCAGGCCCTGGCGGTCCGCCGCGATCCAGTTTGCATCCGGCACCCGCACGCCTGAGGTCGTGCCGTTCCAGGTGAAAACGATGTCGCGCGTTTTCGTGTCGATCCTGTTGAGGTTCGGCAGCTCGCCATAGGGCGCGGTGATGACCTCGCAATCGGTCAGCTTCAGCTGCTTGACGGCATCCGTTACCCAGCCTTCGCCGAAGGATTCCCAGGCCAGCATGGTGGAGGGGCGAGCGCCGAGCAGCGACCACATCGCCATTTCGACTGCGCCGGTATCCGAGGCCGGTACGATGCCGATCCGGTAATCGGCGGGAACCTGCAGCACCTCGCGCGTCAGGTCGATCGCGAGCTTGAGCTTCGCCTTGCCGATCTTCGCGCGATGCGAGCGGCCGAGCGGGGCGTCAGCGAGGGCTTTGAGGGACCAGCCGGGGCGCTTGGCGCAAGGGCCGGAAGAGAAATTGGGCACGCGCGGGCGTGCGGCAGGCGCAGTCGTCATCTGTGATCTCCATCCTTCCAGATGGGTGTCTCCCGTTGGGGGGAGATGACCCGCTTCGAGCCGTAAGTGTTTTGCCCTGGCACGTCAAGGAGACTTTGGGGGGAGGGCAGCCGGATAGTGAGCCGGGAAGGGCAACCCGCCCCTCAATAGATCAGCTCGTCCTCGGAGCGGTTCTTGCCGATGATGATCTCGCCCTTGGCAGCGAGTTCCTTGGCGAGCATGACGATCTTTGTCTGCGCCGTCTCGACTTCCTTGAGGCGGATTGGGCCGAGACCGGCCATCTGGTCCTCGAAATTCTTGGCGGCGCGGGTCGACATCTGGGTGATGAAGAATTTCTTCACGGAAGGCGTGGCGCCCTTGAGGGCCATGGCCAGCTGGTCGCGGTCGGAGAAGCGAATCAGGGTCTGGGTCGAAGCCGGATCGAGCTTCGTCAGGTCCTCGAAGGTGAACATCAGCGAGCGGATCTTGTTGGCTGCCTCGCGATGCCGCTCCTCGAGCAGGCCCATGAAGGTCATTTCAGTCTGGCGGTCGAACGAGTTGAAGATCTCGGCGATCAGCTCGTGATTGTCGCGCCGGTTGGCCTGATGCAGGTTCGAGATGAATTCCGTGCGCAGCGTGTCCTCGATCTGGTTCAGGATCGCCTTCTGCACCGGCTCCATCGTGATCATCCGGTTGATTGCCTCGAGCGCCAGTTCCTGCGGCAGCAGCGAGAGCACGCGAGCGGCATGTTCCGGGTGGATCTTCGACAGGATGATCGCGATGGTCTGCGGATACTCGCCCTTCAGCCAGTTGGCGAGAATGTTTTCCTGCACGTTGCCGAGTTTCTGCC
Source organism: Rhabdaerophilum sp. SD176 (assembly GCF_030143245.1). Taxonomy (GTDB): domain Bacteria; phylum Pseudomonadota; class Alphaproteobacteria; order Rhizobiales; family Beijerinckiaceae; genus Rhabdaerophilum. The sequence goes on from NZ_JARJNS010000002.1 coordinate 219,219, forward strand.
ACATGTTGCGGCCGGCCGGACCCCGGATATCCTCCATCAGGATCGACACGCGGTCCCGCGGGAGGATCTTGTTCAGCAGGGCTTCCGTGCGGTCGAAGTCACCCGTTACCGCTCCGCCCTGCGACATGAGCGAAAGGAATTCCGCGACCAGCGCCTCGACAGCCTCCGCCGTCACCGAGCCCAGCCGGGACATGGCGCGCGAGACGATCCGGATTTCTTCCTCGTCGAGGGCCGACCAGATCTCGCCGCCGTAGCGTTCACCGAGGACCAGAAGGATGATCGCAGCCTTTTCCGGGCCGGAAAGAAAGCGCGTCAGATCGTTTCCCGGACGGGGAACAGCCTCTCGATCGGTGCGCGTGGCACTTTCAGGCTTCACTCTCGGCTTCCCATATCCGCCCCCGCGGCACGCCGGAATCGGGACCGGGCATCGCGAATCTCTAAACAATATTAACTTTTAGGAGAAATGGGCGACAGGTCAAAACCCTCAACTCTGAAACAAATGAGGAAAACAATATTCGCTGGGGATGGGCTGCTATTTTTGCCTTGTGTGCAAGAGAAGGCCGACAGCAAAAGGGGCGCAGTTTCCTGCGCCCCTGCTTCAAGCAAGAAGAATCAAAGGGTCAGTATTTGCGGACCAGAGGGCCTGGGGCAAAAGCTGGCGCGGCATCGGCAAAGATGTACCGCATGCCGAATTTGATATCATGCGAGCTGAGATCTTTGATGCGAGCATTGAAAGTCGTGCAGGGGATCGTACAAGCCACGTTGGCCGTGTTGACCGTGCCCATATTGAGGTAGCGGTATCCGACTTCTGCTTTGAGATTTGTGCTCAGATCATAGCCAAGACCGGCATGGATGGCCCAGGCGAATCGCGTATCGGTCTTGCTGGGCGCTGAACCGGTGCCACCGGCAAAGGCCGCATAGCCGACATCGCGGACATCATTGGTAAAGATTGTCGCGAAACCTGCACCCGCGCCGATGAACGGGGTGATTCGGTGCCAGGTGCCGAGATCGACATAGCCGTTCAGCAGGCCGACCACGGCGCTGACCTTGCCGGTCGTCACGTTGATGCCGTCATCGCCCGTGCCGGCAGTACCGCGCGTGTCGAGTTCGGAGATGCGGAATTTGGCCGCACTGCGATACTCGATCGTGGCATCGCCGCGCAGCCACGAATTGTAAGCATAGCCGGCGCCGACGCCGAGGAAGACCGAATTGCCGAGGCTGGAGGACATGGTCTGGAAGTTCGCCCCCCCCGGTGCCAGGAAGACGCCGCCATTGTCATGGTTGCTGACCCCGATATCGCCGCGGAGATAGAAGCCGCCGCCGGCATCAATATGGGGCGCCGGCGCCATCATGGGCGGCGGCGGAGGAGCGGAGAGCATGTCCGCCGCGGAAGCCGGAAGCGACTGGGTTCCTGCGACGAGGGCCGCCATTTGTGCGGTGCGGAGCCATGTCGAGCGACGCATGTGATTTCCCTTCAAGCCTATCGCGCGGCATCGCAGCCGCCAGAATCAATGGGAAGAGCATCGCAGAGCTTGGTTAAGAGGCACTTAACCTTAAAAATTATCCCTAACCGGGGGTGAAATACGGCGTCTGAGGGTTGCCCGTTCTTCCGGCCCGACGAGGCGTCGAGCTGTCAGACAGTCAGGCCGTCAGGCGGCTTTGGAGATCACGTCGATCACGTCATCGACGACTTTCTCGACGAGATCGCGATCATCGCCCTCGGCCATGACGCGGATCACCGGTTCCGTGCCGGAGGGCCGGATCACAAGCCGGCCGGCGGCACCGAGCTGTGCACGCAGCTGGTCGATGGCCCGGTTGACGGCCTGGTCCTTGAGCGGTTGGCCCCCCCGCGTCTGGACGTTCTTCAGGATCTGCGGCAGCGGCTCGAAGCGGTGGCAGATCTCGCTGACGGCGCGCCCCTCCCGCCGCACAACAGCCAGGACCTGCAGGGCGGCGATCAGGCCGTCGCCGGTGGTCGAGTAATCGGAAAGGATGATGTGGCCGCTCTGCTCGCCGCCGACATTGAAGCCATGCTCGCGCATATGCTCCAGGACATAGCGGTCGCCGACAGCGGTCCGGGCGAGGGCGAGCCCAAGGCTGCCGAGATGGCGTTCGAGGCCGAGATTCGACATGATCGTCGCCACGATGCCGGGCTTGGCGAGGCGTCCGTCCTGGTGCCAGCTCTCGGCGATGACCGCCATCAGCTGGTCGCCATCGACGACGTGGCCCTTCTCGTCGATGATCAAGACACGGTCGGCATCGCCATCGAGCGCGATCCCGATATCGGCGCGCATCTCACGCACCTTCTGCTGCAGGGCGTTCGGGGCGGTGGAGCCGACATCGCGGTTGATGTTGAATCCGTCCGGTTCGGCGCCGATGGCGATCACCTCTGCGCCCAGTTCCCACAAGGCCTCGGGCGCGACGCGATAGCCGGCCCCGTTGGCGCAATCGACGACGATGCGCATACCGTCGAGATCGAGGGCGCGCGGCAGGGTCCGCTTGGCGAATTCGATGTAGCGCGCATGGACGCCCTCGAGGCGCCGGGCACGGCCGATATCGCGCGAGCCGGAAAGGCGGATAGCCGCCGAGGGGTCGATCAGGCGTTCGATCTCGGTCTCGATCTCGTCGGAAAGCTTGTAGCCATCCGGGCCGAACAGCTTGATCCCGTTATCCTCGTAAGGGTTGTGCGAGGCCGAGATCATCACACCGAGATCGGCCCGCATCGAACGGGAGAGCATGGCGATGGCCGGTGTCGGCATCGGGCCGAGCAGCAGTACATCCATGCCGACCGACAGAAAGCCGGCGGTCAGCGCATTTTCGATCATGTAGCCGGAAAGGCGCGTGTCCTTGCCGATCACAACGCGATGGCGGTGCTCGCCGCGATGGAACACCATGCCGGCGGCCTGCCCGACACGCAGGGCCAGTTCCGGCGTGATCTTGCCGTTAGCCCGTCCACGAATGCCATCCGTGCCGAAGAACTTCCTGCTCATGTGAAAACACCCCTGACCAAGCCGGCTAGGGGTGCCTCAAATGCCCTGCAATGGCAAGCCTTGCCCCGTCCAGGGGTTAACAGCTTATCGCAGGGGCCTGTCCTGAAGGCTGCTGTCTCCCGGAATCGGCAGGCAGGATTTGACAGACTATCCCTGCGGTTGGGGTTCCAGCCCGCCACCTTCGGCTTCCGGCGGGCGCGGCTTGCCGGCCGAGGGAACCGCCGAACCGCGTGACGGCGGCTGCTGGTCCGGATCCTCGCGGGTCGGGCGCTTGCCGTCCATCAGGGCGCGGAGTTCATCGCCGGTCAGCGTCTCGAATTCGAGCAGAGCCTCGGCAATGGCCACGAACTGTTCCTTGTTGTCGGTGATGATCTTGCGGGCGGCGGTCTCGCCCTCCTCGATCAGCCGCCGGACCTCCTCGTCAATCAGCTTTGCCGTCTCGTCCGACATGTTGGTCGACTGGCTGACCGAATGGCCAAGGAAGATTTCCTGCTGGTTCGAGGCATAGCGGACGCGGCCGAGCCGCTCGCTCATCCCCCATTCCATGACCATCGCGCGGGCGAGCTGTGTTGCCATCTGGATATCGCCGGTGGCGCCGTTCGTCACCTTTTCCGGGCCGAATGTGATGATCTCGGCCTCGCGGCCGCCGAAGAGCATGACGAGGCGCGCCAGGCTCTTCTCGCGCGACATCGAGTAGCGATCGCTTTCCGGGAGCGTCATCACCATGCCAAGCGCACGACCGCGCGGAATGATCGTCGCCTTGTGGATCGGATCGATGCCGGGCACTTTCAGCGCGATGATCGCGTGGCCGGCTTCGTGGTAGGCGGTGTTCCGCTTTTCCTCGATCGACATGGCCATCGACTTCCGCTCGGCCCCCATCATGACCTTGTCTTTCGCATCCTCGAATTCGAGATGCGTGACGAGGCGACGGTTGCGGCGGGCGGCCAGCAGGGCGGCCTCGTTGACGAGGTTCATCAGGTCAGCGCCAGAGAAGCCCGGCGTGCCGCGGGCCAGCGTCTTCAGGTCAACATCCGGCGCCATCGGCACCTTGCGGCAATGAACGCGAAGGATGCGCTCACGACCGTTGACATCCGGCAGCGGCACCACGATCTGACGATCGAAACGGCCCGGGCGCAGCAAGGCGGGGTCGAGCACATCCGGCCGGTTGGTGGCCGCGATGATGATGATGCCCTCGTTGGCCTCGAAGCCGTCCATCTCGACGAGGAGCTGGTTCAGCGTCTGCTCGCGTTCATCGTTGCCGCCGCCGAGGCCGGCACCGCGATGGCGACCGACCGCATCGATTTCATCGATGAAGATGATGCAGGGCGCGTTCTTCTTGGCTTCGGCGAACATGTCGCGGACGCGGCTGGCGCCGACGCCGACGAACATTTCCACGAAATCGGAGCCGGAAATGGTGAAAAAAGGCACATTGGCCTCACCCGCGACGGCACGCGCCGTCAGGGTCTTGCCGGTGCCCGGCGGGCCGACCAGCAGCACACCGCGCGGAATGCGGCCGCCAAGGCGCTGGAATTTCTGCGGATCGCGCAGGAACTCGACGATTTCCGAAAGATCTTCCTTGGCTTCATCGATGCCGGCGACATCCTCGAAGGTCACGCGGCCATGCGCTTCAGTCAGAAGCTTGGCCTTGGATTTGCCGAAGCCCATGGCCCGGCCGGCACCGTTCTGCATCTGCCGCGACATGAAAATCCAGACGCCGAGGAAGAAGATGATCGGCAGCCAGTTGACGATCAGCGACATGTACCAGGGCGTGTCGGCATTGGGCGAACGGAACGTCACATTGGTGTTCTTTTCGCGCAGCTTCTCGCGGATCTTGTCATCGACCGGACCGAAGGTGACGAAATTGCCGCTGCCATCGTTGAAGGAGCCCTGCACATCCCAGCCGGATACGACAACCTTGTCGACGCGGCCCTTGTCGAGCGACTCGACGAAGCTGGAGAAGGGAATTTCCTGTCCTCCGGTTCGGCCCGACGGGCTCTGGAAGACGGAGACAAGCGCGAGGACCAGCAGGAGGATGATGGCCCAGAGCGCGATATTCCGGAAATTCTGATTCATCTCTGACACTTCTCACGGTGACGGTTGCGCCGGCCCTGCCGGAAAACCTCACAAGGATATTTAGGCATGCCGGACCGGCTTGCCAAGCGCTCGCGGTAAATCGTCACGTTTTGTGAAGGCGGAAGGTTACCCGCCGCGCCCCTGCGCCGTGCGGCTGTTCTCCCGCTGGGTGCGCCGCGGCGGGGCCGTTCGGACCTCGAGGAAACCGCCTCCATGGGCGATCACCGTCCAGGCGAGGGTCTGGCGGAAGGGGCGCTGGTCGCGGATGGCCATGCGCAGGTTCTTGAGCAGACGCTCCAGCTTGGCGAGGGAAATCTGGGTTTCCTGCGGCGCCTCGCCGCCGATGGCCAGCATGGATTTCTTCAGCATCCGCAGGGCCATCTCGAAGGGCTCGGTGAAGAACGGCTCGGCCTTCATGCGGATGGCGCCACCATCCGGCGCACGGCGGACCATGACGCTGTCGAGCGTGCGACGTGCGATCTGCTCCATCGCATCCTCGGTCCGGCGAGCACGGGCGGCGAGCGTGCCAAGCCGTTCGGGAGTGAGGCCTTCATCGGCGAGGATCGGGATCAGCGCGCGGAACCGGGTCCGGGCATAGCGTGCGTCCTCATTGGTCGGGTCTTTCGAGAAGACCCAATGGTTCTGCTCGCAGGTGGCGATCAGCCGGCTCTTCGCGACTTCCAGAAACGGCCGGACATGCCGGATCGCGCCGCGCGCGACATTCGGGCGCATGGCGCCGAGGCCGACGAGCCCTGTCCCGGAGGCCATCCGCATCAGCACGGTCTCGGCCTGGTCGTCCAGCGTATGGGCGGTGAAGAGATGGGTGGCCTCGATGGCGCGCGCATGCCCGACGAGCAGCGCGTAGCGGCCCTTCCGCGCGGTCTCCTGGCTGGTGCCGGGGCCAGGCGCGTCAAGCCAGGGAAGGGTGCAATGGGCAATCTTCAGATCCTTGCAGAACTCCGCCACGAACCGGGCCTCGTCGGCCGATTCCGGCCGGAGCCGGTGATCGACAGTCGCCACGGCAATGGGGGGCAGAAACGCGCGGGCGGCCACGGCGAGGCCCAGCAGGGCCATTGAATCCGGTCCGCCGGATACCGCCAGCAGAATGCCATTGCATTCATCGCTCCCGAGGGCGCTCCTGAAGAGGGCCAGAGCTTCCTCCGGCGTCAGGGGAAGCTGGTCGATCGGATTGCCTTCGAGATCGTCCTCTAACATTGCGCGCGCGCCTTTTCCCGTTCCACGGCCGCACGGATCGGTTGTGCGGTGTTGGGATATTTGGCCGTAACCTTGTTAAAAATCCCGCAAGCTTCGGCTGTGGCGCCAAGGCCGCGCAGGGAAATGCCCAGCTTCAGCATGGCTTCCGGCGCGCGCGGCGCGTTGGCATGCTTGCTTGTGACATTGAGGAACTGTTCGGCGGCCTCGCGGTAGCGTGTCCGGCGGAGGTAGCTCTCGCCCAGCCAGAACGTGGCTTCCGGCACGCGGCGATCCTTGCTGTAGCTGCGGAGGAAATCCCGGAACGCCCCTTCGGCCAGTTCATAATCTCCCCGATCGACGAGCGACCTCGCAAAGGCGAAGTCGGAGGCAGCATTGCCCCTCGCCACAAGTGCCGGCGCCGGTGGGCGGCGCTGGCCAGTCACGTCGAGCGGGGCACCGAGATCGTCATTTGCCGCCGCGGTGCCGCCGGGCGGCAGGGCACCGGCCGGCAGGTTTGCGCCGGGCAGCGGCACGCCTGGCGCGGTGGCAACACCGCCAGACTGGCCGAGCGGCCGCGGCGCGCCGGGGGCATTCTTTGTCGTTGCCGGGTCGAACGCGTCGGAGCGCCGCTGCGGCGTCGGGGCGGCCGGCGTGGCGGGGCTGGCCGGAGGCCGCGCGCCGCCGGGCCGGCCTGATTCCAGATCACGGAAGCGGGTATCGGCGTCGGTCTGGAAGCGCTTGAGCTGGTCCTCGACCCGCCGAAGCTGGAACCGCAATTCCTCCACCTGGCCAGTGAGGCGGCGGTTCTCGTTCTCCAGCCGGTCGAGCCGCAGCACGAAATCGGCGGCATCCTGCGCGCGCAGGGTCCCCGGCATCGCCAGGGGAGCCAGCGCGACAACGACGATCGGCAGGAGACGCATCATTCCGAGCATGAGACTACCTTAGCGCAGGATTCGCCTTCCCGACAGGGTGCGTGGCAGCTTCTCAGCTGCCGGCCCCGCCCAACACAGTCACGGCACGGCGGTTCTGTGACCAGCAGGAAATGTCGTTGCAGACAGCAACCGGGCGTTCCTTGCCGTAGGAGACGGTCCGGATGCGGTTGGCGCCGACGCCCCGGGCGATCAGGTAGTTCTTGGCGGATTCGGCACGGCGGGCGCCGAGCGCGAAGTTGTATTCACGCGTGCCGCGCTCGTCGGCATGGCCTTCGATGGTGAAGGAGTAGCTCGGGTAGCGCGCCAGCCATTGTGCCTGCTTGTCCAGCGTGGACTGGCCGGTGGCGTTGATTTCCGAGGAATCGGAATCGAAGAAGACCCGGTCGCCGACATTGACGACGAAATCCTGGATCGAGCCCGGCGTCTGTGGTCCGCCCTGCCCGAGGGCATCGGCATCATTCTTGGAAGCGCAAGCGCCCAGCGTCAAAGCAACGACAAAAGCCGCGGCGAAACGAGCGCCGCGCGACGTCAAAAAACCGGGTTCCATACCCAAAACTCCTTCAATGGGCCTGCCGCCCCTGAAAGCAGATAAAATCCGCTGGATTAACGAAAGCTTCCGTAAAGCCTTTTCGCTCGCTCATTGAATACCCGGGCATGGCGACTTTGCGGCGAATGGTGAACGAATTCTTGTCGTTTGCGGAATTTTGCAGGGTCAGGCGGGTTCGAGACCGATGCGGCGATCACGCTCGCGCAGCCAGAGCAGCAGGGGAAGCGCGGCTATCACCATCAGGGCCTTTCCAAGGATCTGGCCTTCCAGATATTTCAGGCTGCCGAAAGCGAGCCAGAGGAAGACGAGGCTGTCGATCACGACGCCGACCGCGCTGCTGGCCAGGGCCGCGAGGACAAGGCCCCGTTTCTGCAGCGGGGTGAAGACGGCGAGATCCGCCAGTTCGGAAAGAAGGAAGGCCGCGACCGAGGCAATCACCAGCGCAGGCGGCGAGAGCATGGCCGAGAGCATGCCGCCGGCGAGAATGGCGCCGATCGCCCAGCTGATTCCGAGCCGGCGCTGGACGAGATCGCGCAGGACAAGGGCCACGCCGATCATCAGGACCCCGCTCGGTGCGGTGATGCCGGGCGCGACCGGCACCAGGCAGGGCCCGTTCGGCACGCAGAACGTGCCGACATTCTGGATCAGCCAGTTGGCCAGCGGCACGCAGGCGGCGAAGGCGACAAGGAAAAGCGCGCCTTCGCGGCGGCGCAGGGAATCACGGTCTGTCATGGAAACTCGCTTTGGCCCCTTGGGCTTTGAGGGATCAGCCACCCTGTTTCGAACTCAGCACCCCGCCGCGTAACGCCGGTAGCCATTCGCGCGCAATTCGCAGGCCGGGCACTGGCCGCAGCCATAGCCCCAGTCATGGCTTTTGTCACGCAAGCCGAGGTAGCAGGAATGGCTTTCCTCGCGGATCAGGGTGACGAGCGCGCTCCCGCCAAGAGCCTCAGCGAGGTGCCAGGTCGCGGCCTTGTCGATCCACATCAGCGGGGTATGCAGCACGAAGCGGCGCTCCATACCGAGATTGAGCGCAACCTGCAGCGCCTTGATCGTGTCGTCCCGGCAATCGGGATAGCCGGAAAAATCCGTCTCGCAGACGCCGGTCACCAGATGTCGGATGCCGCGACGATAGGCGAGCGCGGCGGCGAAGGTCAGGAACAGGAGGTTCCGGCCGGGCACGAAGGTGTTCGGCAGGCCTTCCTCGCCCATGGCGATCTCGACATCGCGGGTGAGGGCGGTCTGCGATATCGTGCCGAGGGTCGGGACAGCGAGGGTATGGTCCTCGCCGAGGCGCGTGGCCCAGGCTGGGTCAAGGCCGGCCATGCCCTGCCTCAGCGTGTCGCGGCAGGCCAGTTCGACGGCATGGCGCTGGCCATACTCGAAGCCCAGCGTCTCGACCTTGGTGAAGCGCTCCAGGGCCCAGGCGAGACAGGTGGCGGAATCCTGCCCGCCGGAAAACAGGACGAGCGCGGAATCCGCGGCAACGGCGGTCATCGCGCGCCTCGCCTCAGCGGGTGGAGAGCAGCGGGGACCAGGCCGGGTCCGAGGCGAAAGCCGGGGTCGGGACCGGCACGTCGATCCGGCCATTCACATCGACCATATGCAGCTTCGGGCCGGCGCCGCTATCGCGGAAGAACATGATGTAGCGGCCATTCGGCGCCCAGGTCGGGCCCTCGTTATGATAGCCCTCGGTGAGGATCCGCTCGCCCGAGCCATCCGGCTTCATGACGCCGATGGCAAAGCTGTTCGCCTTCTGGCGGGTAAACGCGATGAAATCGCCCTTTGGGGACCAGACGGGCGTCGAGTAGCGCCCATCGCCGAAGGAAATCCGCCGTGCGCCGGAGCCATCGGCGCCCATGATATAGATCTGCTGGCCGCCGCCGCGATCGCTCTCGAAGGCGATCTGGCTGCCATCCGGCGAGAAGGAGGGTGAGGTATCGATCGCGCCGCCCGAGGTGAGCGGGCGCACGCCGCCCGAGCCGATATCGGCCAGCGCGAGGTTGGTATTGCCGCCATTCTCGACGCTCATCACCACCTGCGTGCCGTTGGGCGCGAAGCGGGGCGCGAAGCTGGTCGTGTTGGCGGAGCCGACCACGGCGCGCCGGCCGGAGCCGAGATCGAGCACCTGCACGTTGGCGCGACCGTTTTCTTCCAGCGACATGAAGGTGACGCGATCGCCGCGCGGGCTGAAGCGCGGCGTGATCAGCAGTTCCGAGCCGGAAGAGAGCGCGCGGAAATTCGCGCCGTCCTGATCGATGATGGCGAGGCGCTTGCGGCGTTTTTCCTTCGGGCCGGTCTCGTCGACGAAGATGATCCGCGTATCGAAGAAGCCGGTCTCGCCGGTCATGCGCTCGAAAACGGCATCGGAAGCGAGATGGGCGAGGCGCCGCCAGTTGGCCGGATCGATGGCATGCTTCTGCCCGACCACCTGCTTGCCCGTCGTTGCATCCCAGAGCCGGTATTCGATGGCGAGGCGCGCGCCGTCACGGACCACGCGACCGCTCACGATGGCCTGCGCGCCGGCCTGCTGCCAGGCGGCGAAATTCGGCACCTGGTCGAAGCCGAGACTGCGTTCGGGGTGGCGGGCCTTGTCGATCGGCTCGAACACGCCGGAGCGCTTGAGATTGGCCGCCATGATCTCGGCCAGCTGGATGCCCTGCGGATCGCCGGAGAAATCGACGATGGCGATGGGCATCGGCTTGAAATTGCGCGGGTTCAGATCGATGCAGAGCTCTCCGGCCCGGCAGCCGCGATCCTGCGCGCGGAGTTCGCCGCTGAGATAGAGCGGCGCCGCCAGGGCCGCGATCAGGCCGAAGGCGAAGAAAACGGGGCGGAACAGCTGGAAGGGACGGTTCATGGCGTCGGTCTCGCGGGGCTGGCGAACGGGCTCATTGCATTTCCGAAGTGTCGATGTTCAACCGGACGTTCTTCCAGTCTTCGTAGGTGTTCATGAAGCGGGCCGGGATGCGGTAGGGCTGGCAATTGCGCAGAGCCCGCATCGAGGCCTCGGCGAAAGGCATGAAGTTCGGCTCGCCGGAGCGGTTTGCCACCTGGACCTGGCTGACAATCGCGCCATCGCGACCGAGGGTGAAGGTAATCTGCGGGCCGGTCTTTGGCGCGGAGCCGGAATAGTTGATGCAACGGTTCATCTGTTCGGTGAGGATGCCGATCAGCTGCATGCGATCACTCGGCGAAAGCTTGTTGCCCGTGGCCTGAGCCGTGCCGGCCGTCGAGCGGGCATTGACCGCAGCACCTGTCGAGCCGGTTGAGGAGGGTGCCTCACGGGAGGTGAGCAGGCGGTTTCGGATTGCATCGTTGAGTTTCTGTTCCTCGGCCGCCTCGCGGCGCGCCTTTTCCTCGCGCGCCTTCTTCTCGGCTTGGGCCTTGCGACGCTCTTCGGCCTTCTTCTGTTCCTCGGCCTTCTTCAGTTCTTCCGCCTTTTTCAGCTCTTCGGCCTTCTTGAGATCTTCGGCGCGCTTCTGTGCCTCGGCTTCGGCCTTGAGTTTCTCGTCCAGCTTGCGTTTGGCCTCGGCGGCGGCCTTGGCCTCCTCGAGCTTGCGCTGTTCCTCGATCTTCTTGCGACGCAGGAGTTCGGCCTGCTCGTCCTCGCGGTCATCCTCCTCCACCTTGACGGGCGGGGTCGGCACCGGCGGGGCGACGCGGAGTTCGGGCGGGCGGGTCGGCGGGATGATCGCCGCGAGTTGCTGCTGTTGCGGCGGCTCGGGCTTCGACTCGACCTGCTGGGGTTCGGAACGGCTCGGCGGAGCGGGCACGTCGCGCTTGGCCTGGCCGGGATCCTTGTCTTCCTTCGTCTCGGCGACGCGGTCGATCCGGCGCTCCGGCGCCGGGCCGACAACCTTCGATTCCTTGTCGCCGCGCATCATCTCGCTGAATTGCTGGTCGCTCACGACATCGACCGCGACGGCTTCCTGCGCCGGCGTGAAGGGCTTGGCGGAACTGAAGGAATAGAGGCCAAGGCCGAGCACGAGGGCATGGCCAAGGGTCGAGAGAAGGGTGCCCGGCTCGCGCCAGGAGATGGCCCCCCTCAGATTGTCGACCAGCGCCTTCGGCACCGTGCCAGACCTCCGTTACTTCGTTTCGGCCGGTGCGTTGACCAGCCCTATCTTCGTGTAGCCGGCGCGCTGGAGCACGCCCATGACTTCGCCGACGCGGCCGTAATTCACCTGCGCAGCGCCGCGGACATAGATCCGCTCGTCATAGCCCTGCTTGGCGATGGCGCCGATCTCGGCAGCCAGCGTCTCGATGCGGGTTTCCTTGTCCTGCAGGAAGAGACGCCCGCGCTCGTCGATCGTGACCGAAATCGGCTTCTGATCGATGTTGAGCTGCGAGGCGCCGGTCTTCGGCAGGTCGACCGGAACGCCGGTGGTCAGCAGCGGCGCGGCAACCATGAAGATCACCAGCAACACAAGCATGACGTCGATGAAGGGGATCATGTTGAGATCCGCCATCGGCGCCGCCCGGCGCGACCGCCGCCTCTTGCCGCCGCCTCCGCCTGCATTCATTGCCATGGCCATGGCCCGCGCTCCTCAGGCTGCGCCGCGCGCCGGCGGCTGGCCGGCGCGCTCGTCGATCTGGCGCGAGAGGATGGCGGAAAATTCATCCGCGAAGCTTTCCAGGCGGCCCTGCGTGCGGGACACGTCCTTGACGAACTTGTTGTAGAAGATATTGGCCGGAATGGCCGCCACCAGCGCGATCGCCGTGGCGAACAGCGCCTCGGCAATGCCCGGCGCGACGACGGCCAGCGAGGTGTTCTTCGAGGCGGCGATCGAGCGGAAGGTCGTCATGATGCCGAAAACCGTGCCGAACAGGCCGATATAGGGTCCGACCGAGGCGATGGTGGCCAGCACCAGCAGCTTCGATTCCAGCCGCTCCACCTCGCGCGAGATCGAGACGTCGAGCACCTTGTCAATCCGGGTCTGCAGGCTGGCGAAACCGCGGCCCGAACCCTCGAAGGTGCGGCGCCATTCGCCCATCGCCGCCACGAACAGCGCGGCAAAGCCATCGGTCGTCTTCTGGTGGAGCGAGCGGTAAAGTTCGTCGAGGCTCTGGCCGGACCAGAACGTATCCTCGAATTCGTTCATGCGGGCCTTCATCGCGCGCAGCATCATCGCCTTGTTGATGATGATCGCCCAGGACCAGATCGACGCGGCCATCAGCCCGAGCATGACCAGTTTCACGATGAAATGGGCATGCAGGAAGAGGGCAATCAGCGAGAGATCGGGAGTGGCTTCGGCGCCGGGCATGAGACTTCCTTCTTTCCGGCGCCCGGAGGCTCCGACAGGGACAGAACGCGGCTCTTGACCCCGTTTTGCGACCAAACTGAGGCGCAGCACGGGCAAAGCCGCAGCCGGGACCGTGCGTGGAACGCCGGTTCTATCCATCGACCTTTATGGTTAACCTTTGGTATATTCAGAGCTTGTGCAATGCAACAAGCTGTGCCCGGAGAGCGGGATCGAGCCGTTTCGGCCGCCCCTTCGCGAGGAAGGCTATGGTGACTTCGGCTTCGGCGAGGCATGCGCCGTCGCGGAGCAGGCGCTGGTGCATGCGCAGGCTGGCACCGCCGATTTCCGTGATCCGCGTCCCGACCGTGACCTCGTCATCCATCCGCGCGGGCTGGTGATAATCGATCGAAAGATGCCGCACGACAAAGGCGAAGGGGCCTCCCTGGGCCTCGAACAGGACGCGCTGGTCGATGCCCGCCTCGCGCAGCGCCTCGGTGCGACCGCGCTCGAAGAAATGCAGGTAGCGGGCATGGTAGACGAAGCCGGAGAAATCCGTGTCCTCGTAATAGATGCGGAGGGGGAGTTCCATTGCGACGCCTCTCGACCTGTCGATTGTCCGTTCGCTGTCGGCGTAATGTCACCAAGTCGTGCCATCCATCCCATGGAAAAACCAGATGGAGGATGTTGCCATGAACCGGGTTCTGTCGCGCCGTGCCACGATGCTGGGTCTTGCTCTTGCGCCGGTCGCCGTCAAGGCCCAGGCGGACTGGCGGAGCCAGTTCAAGGAATTGCGGGTGGGTGTTTCCTCGGCGGAAAACGAGGCTGGTGCCCTCTCGCGCTGGGAGCCGGTTGCGAAGTATCTGACGGATCAACTCGGCGTCCCGACGCGGACCTACCGGGTCGCCGATTATGCCGGCCTTGTCGAGGCCATGCGCGGCGATCAGATCGAGTTCTCGCGCTTCGGGCCGGCAGTCTATTCCCTCGGCCGGCGGATCATGGGCGACAAGCTGAAGCCGATCTTCCGCGACATCGATAACAATGGTGCCGAAGGTTACTATTCGGTCGTCATTGTCCGCTCGGACAGCCCCCTGCAGTCGCTCGCCGATCTCAAGGGCAAGCCCTTCCTGTTCGCCGATCCGAATTCCACGTCGGGCTATGCGTTCCCGCAATATTTCATGAAGAAGCAGGGCTTCGACCCGGCGACGCATTTTTCCGCGACGGCATTCTCCGGCAGCCACGAGAATTCTGTCATCGGCGTGGTCAAGGGCCAGTATGATGCCGCGGCCACCTACTGGACGAATGCCGAGAGCGGTATGGTCCAGCGTCTCGAAGGGCGCGGCATGATTGCCAAGGGTTCAACCCGGATCATCTGGCGGTCCCCGCTGATCCCGAACAGCCCGTTCTGCGTTCGGGCGAACCTTCCGGTCGGGCTCCAGGATGCGGTCCGCGATGCCATGGTCAGCATGAAGGACCGGGCGCCGGATGTTTTCAAGGCGCTGACCGATGGCAAGGTCAAGGGCTATGCCCCTGCCAAGCACGAGGATTATCTCGATGTTGTCGCTGTGATCGAGGAACTGGACCGCGAGCGCAAGAAGCGCGGAAGCTGAAAATCCTCCCGGACCCCGGTGCGCCGCTGCGGGGCGCCGTTCATGCCTCGCCCAGTTCGATCAGCACGATTTCCGGCGCAACGCCCACCCGCACCGGCGCGATGCTGCAACCGAGCCCGCCGGAGACAACGAGGTGGACTTTGCCTCTTTGGAAATGTCCATGAGGATAGATCTTGCTGCCAATGGATGCCGCGGCAGGGCGCCAGCCCAGGATGTTGACCTGACCGCCATGGGTATGGCCGCACAGGGTCAAGCAAAAGCGATCCGGAACAGAAGGAAAGATATCCGGCTCGTGGGCAAGCAGGATGGCAGGTTCATCGGACTTCAGAAGCGATATCGTCGCACCCAGGTCGTCCAGCCCGACAACACGCCGTCCAGCTGGCGCGCCGCGTTTCAGGATCGCGAGTTGGTCAGCCAGCCCTGCAAGCCAGAATCCCTTCCCATCTTTCTCCAGTCGAACAACGCCGTTTTCGTAGACGGGGATGCCGACACCCTCGAGCGCCCTTCGAGCGATAGTTACACCGCCCCCTTGCCGTTGGGCTTCTCGATCATCCCACCAGTCATGGTTTCCGAGAACAGCATGCACACCGAGAGGTGCAGTAAGCCGACCAAGAGGCTTGGCCCATTCAGAGGAAGAAATCTCGCCAAGCCGCCATCGTTTCATCCCCGCCACATAGTCGCCGAGGAGGACGACAAGGTCCGGCTTCAACGCATTGGTCTGGTCTACGATCGAATGAATCCGCTCCACGGACATCCATGGTTCACAGGCATGGATATCGGCCAAAGCCGCAATCCTGAGATTGGTGCCCTTTGGCCATTCCTCGGGCGCCAGCCGGTAACGGGCGATGCGCGGTCGCTGCAAGGGGCCGTAACCAAAGGCATAGGCGGCGCCGGCTGTCAGGCTGACCAGGCTCGCGCCGAGGAATTTCAGGAGCGTTCGACGGGAGAGCATGGACGAGGACTTCTGGAGGCTGGGTCGGCCCGGTGGCCGGTTTTCACTCTTCTTCCCCGGCAAAGAGGTTGAATTGTGGCGCTTCCCGCGCCGGCGGGTTCATCCCCAGATGGCGGAAGGCGGCATCGGTGAGCAGCCGGCCGCGCGGGGTGCGCTGCAGGAAGCCCTGCTGGAGGAGATAGGGCTCGATAATGTCCTCGATGGCATCGCGCGGCTCGGACAGGGCGGCGGCCATGGTCTCGATGCCGACCGGCCCGCCGGAGAATTTCTCGGCGATGGTGGTGAGGTAGCGCCGGTCCATCAGGTCAAGGCCGATGGAATCCACATCGAGCATGGTCAGGGCCTTGTCGGCGATGGCGCGCGTCACCCTGTCCGCGCCCTCGACGATGGCGACATCGCGCACGCGGCGGAGCAGCCGGCCGGCAATGCGCGGCGTGCCGCGCGCCCGGCGGGCGATCTCGTTCGCGCCATCTTCGCTCATGCCGATGCCGAGCACGCGCGCGCCGCGCGTCACGATCAGTTCGAGTTCCGCCACGGTGTAGAAATTCAGGCGGATGGGAATGCCGAAGCGATCCCGCAGCGGCGTTGTCAGCAGGCCGGCGCGGGTGGTGGCGCCGACAAGCGTGAATTTCGGCAGGTCGATCTTCACCGAGCGCGCGGCCGGCCCTTCGCCGATGATCAGGTCGAGCTGGTAATCCTCCATGGCGGGGTAGAGGATTTCCTCGACCGCCGGGTTGAGGCGGTGGATCTCGTCGATGAAGAGCACGTCGCGCTCGTCAAGGTTGGTCAGCTGCGCGGCGAGATCACCGGCCTTGGCGATGACGGGGCCGGAGGTCGAGCGGAAATTGACGCCAAGCTCGCGCGCGACGATCTGAGCCAGCGTCGTCTTGCCAAGGCCGGGCGGGCCGACGAAGAGCACGTGATCGAGCGCCTCGCCGCGCGCCTTGGCGGCCTGGATGAAGACCTTGAGGTTTTCCTGCGCCTGCTGCTGGCCGATGAATTCACCGAGGGCGAGCGGGCGGATGGACTGATCGACATCATCGCCGCGCTTTTCGGGATTGAGGAGGCCGGGGCGGGTCATAGCGTCTTCTCGAGGTCGATCAGGTCGCGAATGGGCAGGCCATCCGGGTCGACCATCGGGATGGAGGGTTTCTCGCGGCGGATCCCGGCCACGGCGTCGCGATGCAGGGCGGCGAGATGGTAGCCGCGCTTCTGGAAGAAGCGGAGGGCGCCGAGATTGTTGTTCGTCGTGGCGAGGATCATCCGTGTCGCGCCGAGCTGGCAGGCCTCGCGCTCAGCGGCGTCCATCAACGCCGTGCCGGTGCCCTGCTGCTGCGCCTCGGTGTTGAGACTGACCAACTCGGCAAGGCCGGCCTGCACAGCGAAGGTGACGAGCCCGGTCATGGCGCCGGCGCCATCGCGCGCGGCGAAGGCGTGCACTTCCGCCGGGCCATAGCGCCGCCGGGGGGTGACAATCATCTCGCCGCGCCAATGCTGGCGCCATCCGGCGAGCAGATCCTCGAGGCTGGCGGGTGCGATGATCACTTCGCCAGCTCCTTCAGGCCCTGCCGGATAAGCTGGCCGGTTTCCGCCGCCTCGCCCAAAGCCTTTGCCGCGGCAGCCACGGCGGCAGTGGCCTGTGGCTGGCCATAGCCGAGATTGACCAGCGCCGAGATCGCATCCTTCAGCGGACCCTTCACCCGGCCTTCATCCGCCTCGCCGGCGAGTTTTGCCACAGCGGGATCGACAGAACCGAAAGCGGGCGCCTTGTCCTTCAGTTCCACGCAGATGCGTTCGGCCAGCTTGGGCCCGACGCCGGAGGTGCGGGCGATGGCGGCCTTGTCCTTCATGGCGATGGCATTGGCGAGTTCGGCCGGGCGCAGCGTGGAGAGGATGGCGAGCGCCACTTTCTGGCCGACGCCCTGCACGCCGAGCAGGATGTTGAACCATTGCTGCTCCACCGCGCTGGCGAAGCCGAACAGGCGGATCATGTCCTCGCGGACGATGGTCTCGATGAAAAGCGTCGCCGCCTCGCCGGCCTGCGGCAGGGCCTGCAGGGTCCGGCTGGAGCAATGCACGAGATAGCCGACGCCATGGACATCGAGGATCACGGTATCCTCGCCGTAGCTGTCGATCACGCCCTTGAGCTTGCCGATCATGATTTATCCCCGACCGCGATTATGGGCATGGCAGATGGCGATGGCGAGCGCATCGGCCATGTCGTCTGTGCGAAACTCGGCCTTGGGCAACAGCACCTTCACCATCATCCGGATCTGCGCTTTCTCGGCATGGCCTGCGCCGACCACGCTCTTCTTGACCTGGTTCGGCGCGTACTCGGCCACACGCAACCCCGCCTGGGCCGGCACCAGCATCGCCACGCCGCGCGCCGCGCCGAGCTTCAGGGTGGAGCGGGGGTCCTTGTTCATGAAGGTCTCCTCCACCGCCGCTTCCTGCGGGGTGTGATCGGCGATCACCACGCGCAACCCCTCGTGGATGGCGGCCAGCCGGTCGGCCAGATCGGCTGAGGGAGTCGGCTCCACGGCACCGCAGGCGATATAGGAGAGCCGCGTCCCCTCGCTCTCGATGATGCCCCAGCCGGTATGGCGCAAGCCGGGATCGATGCCGATGATTCGCACGGATTTGCTCATGCGATATCGGTAGTGCCGGATGCCGCCGCGTGCTAGCCGGGAGGGCACGACTCCCCGGAAATCCACCGATGCTTGCCGCACTTTCTTCCCAGGACTGGCTGGTCGTCGCCCTTGGCGCGGCACTCGGCGGGCTGACGCGCGGCTTTACCGGCTTCGGCTTTGCGATGATCTTCATGCCGCTCGCGGCCAGCGTCCTGCCGCCGCATGTGGCGCTCGCCGTGATCTGGGCCATCGATGCGCCCTTCGCGCTGGTCCTTGGCCTGCGCGCTTATCGGGCTGCGGACAAGAAGGGCGTGCTGACCCTGCTCGCCGCTGCGGCGTTGATGTTCCCGGTCGGGCTCTACGCGCTCATCCATGTCGATGCGCTGGTGATCCGCTGGATCATTTCCGGGCTGGTCATGGCGGCCGTCGTGATTCTCGCCAGTGGCTGGCGCTATCACGGCCGGCCGGGCCTTCCGCTCACCCTGTCGGTCGGGAGCCTGTCCGGGCTGTTCAACGGGCTCGCGAGCCTCAGCGGCCTGCCGCTTGCCCTGTTCTGGCTGTCCAGCCAGAACCGCCAGCCGGCCGAGATCCGGGCCGATATGCAGACCTATTTCCTGTTCTCGACCTTCGTTTCCGGAGCCATCCTCGGCTATCGGGGTATCCTGACGGTCGAGACCCTGCTGATCGCGCTCAGCGTCATGCCGGCCTATGGCGCGATGCTCTATCTCGGCACGCGCGGCTACCACATGGCCAGCGAGGCGACGTTCCGGCGCATCGCCTATGCGATCGTCGCGCTGGCGGCGATCCTCTCGCTGCCGGCGCTGGATGGCTGGATCCGCTGAGGCCTTCAGGCCGTCAGCTTCGCCATCACCTCTTCCGACACATCGAAATTCGAGAAGACGTTCTGCACGTCATCGTCATTATCGAGGTTGTCGATGAGCTTCATGATGCTCTGGGCCTTTTCCTCATCGAGCTCGACCGTGTTCTGAGGCTTCCAGATCGCCTTGGCCGAGGCAGGGGCGCCCAGCGAGGCCTCGAGCGCTTTCGAGACATCCGAGAGATCGGAGAAAGCGCAGAGGATGGTATGGCCGTTCTCGTCGGAGGCCACATCATCGGCGCCGGCCTCGATGGCGGCCTCCATCACACGGTCGGCATCGCCGATGTTCGCAGGATAGGTGATCTCGCCGACACGGTCGAACATGAAAGTGGCCGAGCCGGTGGCGCCGAGTTCACCGCCCGCCTTGGTGAAATACGAGCGCACGGCCGCGCCGGTCCGATTGCGATTGTCGGTCAGCGCCTCGACGATCAGCATCACACCGCCGGGGCCGCGGCCCTCGTAGCGCACTTCCTCGTAGCTCTCGGCATCCCCGCCGGCGGCCTTCTTGATTGCCCGTTCGATATTGTCTTTCGGCATGTTCTCGGCGCGCGCGGCGAGAATGGCCATGCGCAGGCGCGGGTTCATTGCCGGATCAGGCAGGCCGAGCTTGGCAGCCACGGTGATCTCACGCGCCAGCTTGCCGAACATCTTCGAGCGCACGGCATCCTGCTTGCCCTTGCGATGCATGATGTTCTTGAATTGCGAATGACCGGCCATGGGCTCACTCCGGGCGCTGGAAAGGTTCGAGATGGGCGCGGCTTATAGCAAAAGCGCGGGCCAAGGAAAGAGTGTGCGGGCGGATTGGCACGCCCGGGCGCGTCACCAGTCGGGCAGGGCTTCGGCGAGATGGGCGCCCTGGCGGACCGGGGCAATGCGGCGGGCGAGGCCGGTGCGATCGTCGGTTTCGACCAGGACGCCGCTGATCGCGCCTTCTCCGGAAGCTGATTCCCAGCGCGAGCCGGGGATTTTCTCAACCAGCCGGCGCGTGGGTTCGCGCCAGTCGAAGCCAATGACCGAGAGGTAGTCCCCGCACATGCCGGCATCGGTCATGTATGCGGTGCCGCCCGGGAAGAGCCGGTGATCGGCGGTGGGCACATGCGTATGCGTGCCGACCGCCATGGAGACGCGGCCGTCGAAATGCCAGGCGAGCGCCTGCTTTTCCGCTGTCGCCTCGGCATGAAGATCAAGCAGGATGGCATCGGCCATCTCGCGCAGGGGGCAAAGCTCGATCTCGCGCTCCGTGGCGCGGAACGGGCAATCCACCGCATCCATCTCGATCCGTCCGAGAACGTTGATGACGAGGACGCGGCGACCATCGGCCAGTTCGACGAGCGCGGCGCCACGGCCGGGCGTGCCGGGCGGCAGGTTGGCCGGGCGGACAAGCCGTGGTGCGCGCTCGATGAAGACGAGCGTCTCGCGCTGGTCGAATGCGTGATTGCCGAGCGTGATTGCATCGGCACCGGCATCCAGCAATTCCTGGTAGATGCCCTCGGTGATGCCGAAGCCGCCGGCGGCATTTTCGCCGTTGATAACCACGCAATCCGGCTTCAGCCGGGCGCGCAGGGCCGGGAGGTAGCGCTGGACGGCTTCGCGGCCGGGACGGCCGACGACATCACCGAGAAAGAGTAGACGCATGGATACCGCCTGCGGAAACTCGTGCCGCGCAAGACGGCGGGAAGGTGCGGAGCCGCGAAGACCGGTGGAGTGTCGATCCCGGGAACCTACATAAGTAGGTGGGCGCCGTGTACCCGGACCCACGAGTCCGGATAGGTACAGCTCCCTAAGGATCGTTAAGGCCCCGGGGAATACGTATAACCTGCCGCATCCCGCAGCCCCGCATCACCAATGTAGGCGCTGCTGGGCACAAGGGAAAGAGGTTTCGGACAGGATCAAGAACGAAGTGCGGCGCGGGAGCTGCAGGTGCGCCCGGCGCTCTGTTCCTTGCGTATCATTCGTGTCGGGATTCGGTCTTCGGTGCGGAGAGCATGCGGGCGATGCGGTCGATCCGCTGGGTCAGGCCGTCGAGGCTGGCGGCAATTGCATTGTCGCGCTGGAGGGCTGCTTCATGCACATTCTGGCGGGAATGCCGGTCCTGCTCGGCCATTTGCTGCAGCTCCGTGCCCTTGCGGCGCTCCTCGAACAGTTCGTCCGTCACCATCAGCGCCGCCATCACCGTGAGCCGGAGATCACCGATCTCGCCGAAGGATTCGCGCACCATGCGGATGCGGTTGTCGAGATCGAGGGCCAGCGCTTCGAGATGCTGTTCCTGCCCGTCCTCGCAGGCCATGCGGAACTGCTTGCCATCGATGGTCACGGTGACATGCGCCATCCGGTCAGTCCTGGGCGAGGCTCTGCCGCAGGGCCGCGATGGCGCGGTCGATGCGGGGCGCGAGATCGGCGAGATGGGTCTCGGCGAGGAGGCGGGAGGCCTTCTCCTCGTCAAGGGCGCGGGCCAGCTGATGGCGATCCTCGCGCATGAGCGACAATTCGCTTTCGAGCGTCTGGCGGGCCCGGTCCCCGTCCGCATGGCGAAGCGAGGCCGCATCAAGGCGGTCCAGGGCTGCGGACATCCGCGCCAGGGCTTCGCGTATCGGATCGCTCACCGGTGTATTCCATTCTGCATCGCGGCCCGTGCCGCATGCGCGCTGCCCGAGGCGCCAGCCCGAACAGGCGCTTGGACGGCAAAACTTATGCGGTGCCTGAGCGCCCGGTCAACCGAGGAAACGCGGATGTGCAAGGTTTTCAGCGCTTGAATGCAAGGTTCCCGACAATGACATGTTCCACAAATTGCCAAGAGAATTCGGTCGTGGAACGCGCTATGGGAAACAATATTCTCAAAAGAAGCCTGCGGAGGAAAACATGCTCCAGAGCCGATATTCCGATGTCTATTCCGGCTGGCGGGAATCGCCCGAGTCCTTCTGGCTGGAGGCGGCCCGCGCGCTGGACTGGATCGAGCCGCCGCAGCGCGCCTTCGATGCCGATTCCGGGCTTTATGGCCGCTGGTTCCCGGATGCCCGATGCAACACCGCGCAGAATTGCCTGGACCGGCATGTCGCGTCCGGCCGCGGCGACCAGCCGGCGGTGATCTACGATTCCGCGATGACCGATTCCAGGCAGGTCCTGACCTATTCGGAATTGCTCCGCGCGGTCGAGACGCTGGGCCATGTGCTCAAGGGGCATGGCGTGGCCAAGGGCGATCGGGTCATTCTCTACATGCCGATGATCCCGGAAGCGGTGGTCGCGATGCTGGCCTGCGCCCGGATCGGCGCCATCCATTCGGTGGTGTTCGGTGGCTTTGCCGCGCGTGAACTCGCTACCCGCATCGACGATGCCACGCCGAAGCTGATCCTCGCGGCATCCTGCGGGCTCGAACCCGGCCGGATCGTTGCCTACAAGCCGCTGCTCGACCGCGCGATCGAGGAGGCAACGCACAAGCCGGAGGGCTGCATCATCCTGCAACGGCCGCAGGCTTTGGCCGAGATGACGCCGGGCCGTGATTTCGACTGGCAGGTGGAAACCGGGGCGGCCGAAGCCAAGGGGCCGCTTGCGCCGGAGCCGATGCTGGCGACGGACCCGCTCTATGTGCTCTACACATCCGGGACGACAGGCAAGCCCAAGGGCGTGGTCCGGGACAATGGCGGGCACATGGTGGCTTTGCACTGGTCGATGGGGGCGCTCTATGGCGTCGAGGCCGGCGATGTCTACTGGGCTGCGTCGGATGTCGGCTGGGTGGTTGGCCATTCCTACATTGTCTACGCGCCGCTGCTGAAGGGCTGCACGACCATTCTCTATGAAGGCAAGCCTGTGGGCACGCCCGATCCGGGGGCGTTCTGGCGCGTGATCGCCGAGCACAAGGTGAAGGTGCTTTTCACGGCCCCGACCGCTTTCCGCGCCATCCGCAAGGAAGATCCCGAGGCCAGGCATCTCGCCCGTTATGATCTTGCGCATTTCAAGGCGCTGTTTCTGGCCGGCGAGCGCGCCGATCCGGATACGGTGAAATGGGCGGAGCAGGTTCTCGGCGTGCCCGTCATCGACCATTGGTGGCAGACCGAGACCGGCTGGTGCATCGCCGGTAACCCGCTGGGGCTTGGCTTGCTGCCGGTCAAGCATGGTTCGCCGACGGTGCCGATGCCGGGCTATGACATCCATATCGTGGATGAAGCCGGCAAGGAGGTTCCTGCCGGGCTGATGGGCTCGATCGTGGTGAAGCTGCCGCTGCCGCCTGGCGCGCTGCCGACCCTGTGGCAGGCGGACGAACGGTGCCGCGAGGCCTATTTCGAGGAATTCCCGGGCTATTACAAGACGGCGGATGCCGGCTATCGCGATGGCGACGGCTATCTCTTCATCATGGGCCGGACCGACGACATCATCAATGTCGCCGGGCATCGCCTCTCTACGGGCGGGATGGAGGAGGTGCTGGCCTCGCATCCGGCCGTGGCGGAATGTGCGGTGATCGGCGCTCGCGACACGCTGAAGGGCGAGGTGCCGGTCGGGTTCGTGGTACTCAAGGCGGGCAGCAACCAGGCGCATGCGGCGATCGCCAAGGAATGCGTGGCATTGGTGCGCGACAAGATCGGCCCTGTGGCGGCGTTTAAGACCGCGCTCGTCGTGAACCGCCTGCCGAAAACGCGTTCGGGCAAGATCCTGCGCGGCACGATGAAGAAGATTGCCGATGGCGATGCCTGGTCGATGCCGGCCACGATCGACGATCCGGCGATCCTGGACGAGATCGCCGAGGCGCTGAAGGCGACAACCATCGCCTGAAGACGGCCCTGCGGGCATGAAAAAGGCGGCGCTCCCTCAGGAGGCCGCCCGTCTTCTGCTCCTGCCGGTCGATCCGGCGGAAGGCTGGCCTCATTCCTCGTCGGAATCGATCGGTTTCAGGTCCTTCAGCCGGGCGAAAACATGCTCGGCATCCAGCTCGACCTTCTTCTTCGGCGCTTCCGCTGCCGTGGTCAGTTCGGCGGGGATGAGTGTCGCGCCGGTATCGACCACCGGGGCCGGGGGACGATCCTTCGAAGCGCGGCTGACTTCCAGATCAAGGTCGATCTGCGAGCAGAGGCCAAGCGTCACCGGGTCGAGCGGCTGCAGGTTGCCGGAATTCCAGTGCGTCCGCTCGCGGACCGACTGGATTGTCGACTTGGTGGTGCCGACGAGGCGGATGATCTGGGCATCCTTCAGTTCGGGATGGTTCTTGATGAGCCACTGGATCGCGTTCGGGCGATCCTGCCGCTTCGAGACCGGCGTGTAGCGCGGGCCCTTCGTGCGCTTCAGGTCAGGCAGGCGCACCTTCGGTTCGAGCAGCCGGAGGCGGTAATCCGGGTTGGCCTCGGCCTTCTCGAGTTCCTCGCGGGAGAGCTGGCCGGCCTGGACAGGGTCGAGACCCTTCATCCCGGCAGCAACGTCGCCGTCGGCAATGCCCTTCACCTCAAGCGGGTGAAGACTGCAGAAGGCCGCGATCTGATCGAAGGTGAGCGCGGTATTCTCTACCAGCCAGACAGCCGTCGCCTTGGGCATCAGCAAGCTTGCCATCGATCACGTCTCCTACTTTTCCATCCGCCGGGGCGTGCAGATACGTCTTCCCGTTCGCGCCGCCTTCCCCGGGGCGGCCCGCAGCGAGCAAGTCTCGATGCCAATTTGGGAATGCGCCCTTATACTGTCCGGATTTGGTGCATGCAACAGGCCAGAAAGGCCAATCCGGGGAAACACGCTGATGTTCGATGATGACGCCAAGCCGAAGAAGAAGCCGGTGCACGAGATCGGCCAGGATCTCTCGCTGCTCTCGCTGACGGAGATCACCGAACGAATCACGCAGCTCGAGGCCGAAATCATCCGGCTGAAGGAAGCCCATGCGCGGAAGCAGAGCAGTCAGGCCGCTGCCGATGCCCTGTTCAAACGGTAGCCGGAAAGTCACAGCGCTGGGAAAAATTCGTGAAATCATAGGGTTATTAAAAGATATGACGCATTTGATGAAAATTGTCCGAATTTAACAGGTCCTTAAGCTTTTTCGCATAACCTTCAAACGTTCCGGTTCGCCGGATCCCGAGTGGCTCCTGCTACTCTGTTTGACGCCTCCCTGTTGGACTCATTCCAGGATCGCTCCGGCGATCCTTTTTTTTGGCTTTACGTCCTGGCCAGTGGCTGCCGTCGTTAACCATTCGACCATGCGGGTTCTGTCGAACGCCCCGCTTGGTGTTAGTCTTGCAGAAACCTTCCGTATCAAGCGGCCGCGTCCCATCGCGGCACAGAGGATGCGGAGACGGACATGCAGGATATGACACGCGAACCGACACCCCACGGCCTGGACAAGGCCGGCCTCGAAGGCACGGTCTCCTTCACCGAAAGGATGCTGGCTTCCGATGCCTTCATGGCGCTGTTCCGCGAGGGCATGGCACTCGTCGAGGCGACGGCGGCCTATCTCGATGGCGGCGGCCGCGAGGAATCGAAGGGCCTCGAACGCAATGTCGCGCTGGCCTATGCCAGCGAGAGCATGCGCCTGACCACGCGTCTGATGCAGATGACCTCATGGCTCCTGCTCCAGCGGGCGGTGAACGAGGGCGAATTGTCGCGGGACGATGCCGAGCGCGAGCATCGCCGTGTCGTTGTAGCCATGCAGGACACGACGTTGGGTGATGCCGTCCTGTCGCAGCTGCCAGAGACCTTGCGGCGGCTGATCGAACGGTCGCTCGTTCTCCAGGCGCGTATCCAGCGCATCGACAATGATCTCAAGGGGCAGACGCCGCCGCCCGCCAGCAACCCGGTTGCCGGCCAGCTCGGCCATCTCGCAGCCGCTTTCGGTGCCAAGCTGGCATAAGCCCACAACAAGAAGCCCGCGCGGGGCGCGGGCTCTGTTCCCTGTCCGGGGATCGACCGCGCCGCCGGGCGCGGGACCGCCTTACTTCTTGCCGAAGGACAGGCCGCTGAAGCGGGAATTGAACTTCGACACGCGACCGCCGCGATCCATCAGCTGCTGCGAGCCACCGGTCCAGGCCGGGTGGGAGGTCGGGTCGATATCGAGGTTCATCGTGTCGTTCGCCTTGCCATAGGTCGAACGGGTCACGAATTCGGTACCGTCGGTCATCACGACCTTGATGTAGTGATAGTCGGGATGAATATCCGCCTTCATGGGACCAGCCTTTCAAAACTCCGCTTGCCGGCCGCTTCCGCTGGCCGCCCAAACGCCAAATTCCTTTGCGAGAGCGCCCCTATACATGAGAGCGCTTGACGCGACAAGCGTCTCGCGGCCAAAGACGCATGAAACATCCGGCGGGGTTGCGAGGCAGCCTGGGCCGGCGGAGGAAACCGTCGACGATGAGTGATCCCAAGGGCGAAGCCAAGGCGCGGAGCGGTGGCCGCTTCTCCCGCCTCGACCTTTCCGCGTTGCGTGTCATGCTGCCCTTCGCCAGAGCCGAGGGGAAGCGGATCGCCATCGCGCTGCTGGCGCTCTGTGCGGCGGCCTTGCTGACACTGGCTGTGCCGCTGGCCGTGCGGCGGATGGTGGATTTCGGCTTCTCGGCCGAGAACCGGGGCCTCGTCGACGCCTATTTTGGCATGATCCTGGTGCTGACGATCGGCCTCGCGATGGCGGCCGGCATCCGCTACTACATGGTCATGACCATCGGCGAACGGGTGGTCGCCCGGATCCGCAGCGCCGTGTTCAGCCGCGTCATGTTGCTGGACGGTGCCTTCTACGACCAGGCAAGATCGGGAGAGATCGTCTCCCGCCTGACCGCCGACACGACGGAGCTGAAGTCCACCTTCGGGGCCTCGGCTTCGATTGCGCTGCGCAATGCGATCCTGCTGATCGGTGCGATCACCATGATGGTCGTGACCTCGCCCAGCCTCTCCATCCTGGTACTGCTGGCCATTCCGGCCATCGTCCTGCCGCTCGTCGCGGCGGGGCGGGGTGTGCGCCGCCGGTCGCAGGCGGCGCAGGACACGCTTGCCGAGGCCGCCTCCTTCGCGACCGAGCGGATCGGCGCGGTGCGGATCGTCCAGGCCTTTACCGGCGAGCAGGCCGCGATCCGGCGCTTCTCCGGCGCGGTCGACAGCGCCTACGAGGCTGCCCGCGCCGCGACCGGCGCGCGCGCCGTGCTGACCTCGGTGATCATCTTCATCGCCTTTGCAAGCATCACCTTCGTGCTCTGGACCGGAGCCAAGGCGGTGATCGCCGGCGAGATGACCGCCGGCCGGCTGTCGCAATTCGTGCTCTACGCGGTCTTTGCCGCCTCGGCGCTCGGCCAGCTCTCTGAAGTGTTCGGCCAGCTCAGCCAGGCCGCCGGCGCGGCGCAGCGCCTGTCCGACTTGCTCGCCACACAGCCAGCCGTGGTCGAGCCCGCCGATCCGGCCGTGCCTGCACGCCCGGCCCGTGGCGAGATCACTTTCGAGGATGTCAGCTTCGCCTATCCGACCGCACCGGAACGTCGTGTCATCGGGCCGATCCGCTTCACCATGCGTCCCGGCGAGCGGGTGGCCATTGTCGGCCCGTCCGGTGCCGGCAAATCCAGCCTGATGCAACTGCTGATGCGCTTCTATGATCCGCAGTCGGGGCAGATCCGGATCGATGGCGTGCCGATCGACCGCATCCGGCTTGTCGATCTACGCGGGCTGATGGCCAGCGTGCCGCAGGAGCCGGTGATCTTCGCCGAGACGATCCGCGAGAACATCCGCATTGCGCGTCCGGAAGCCACTGATGCCGAGGTCGAGGCCGCAGCCGAAAAAGCCGCCGTGATGCGTTTTGCCGCCCGGCTGGAGAAGGGGCTCGACACGATGGTGGGCGAAAGGGGTGTGACCCTCTCGGGCGGCGAGCGCCAGCGTATCGCCATTGCCCGGGCGATCCTGCGCGATGCGCCGATCCTGCTGCTCGACGAGGCGACCTCGGCGCTCGACGCCGAAAACGAACGGGCCGTGCAGGAGGCCCTCGAACGGGCCATGGCGGGGCGGACGGCTTTGGTCATTGCCCATCGTCTGGCCACGATCCGCCATGCAGACAGGATCCTCGTGATCGACCAGGGCCGCATCGTCGAGGATGGCACCCATGATGCCCTGGTTGCGCAAGGCGGACTCTATGCGGGGCTGGCGAAGCTGCAATTCACAGGGCACGAGCCGGCCGAGAACGCACCGGCCTGACAGGCGTCCGGCTCTTCAGCGCTCGGTGAGCTTCAGTTCGAGCCGCCGGTTGCGGGCGAGGGCTTCCGGCGTATCGCCGAAATCGAGCGGTGCATATTCACCGAAGCCGGCCGCGACCAGCCGTTGCGGTGAAACACCCTTTGATTGCAGGTAGCGCACGACCGCGATGGCGCGCGCCGAGGACAGGTCCCAGTTGTCCTTGAACTGGCCGGCCCCGGAAAGCGGGCGCTTGTCCGTATGGCCATCAATGCGCGCCACCCAGCTGATATCGGGCGGAATTGTCCGATCCAGTTCGATCAGCGCAGCAGCGAGCTTGTCGAGCTCCTCGCGTCCCGTTGCTTCCATTTCGGCCGCGCCGGACCCGAAGAAGATCTCCGACTGGAAGACGAACCGGTCTCCGACAATCCGGATATCCGGGCGATTGCCGAGCACCGTACGCAGCCGTCCGAAAAAGTCGGAACGATAGCGGTTCAGTTCCTGCACGCGTTGGGCCAGCGCCAGGTTGAGGCGCGAGCCGAGATCGGCAATCCGGAGCTGGGCATCCTTCTCGCGCGTCTCGGTCTGGGCCAGCGCACTTTCCAGCGCCTGCAATTGCTGGCGCATCGCCGTCACCTGCTGGTTCAGCAGGGCGACCTCGCGGAAGGCGCGGGCAGCCGCATTGCGCTCGTCCTCGACGGCGCGGTTGAGCGCGCCGATCCGCGCCTGGTCCGCGCCCGCACTGCCAAGCAGCCCTTCCAGGCGCTCCCGCTCGGCCTTTTCGGTCGCCAGAGTGGCCTGAAGACCCAGGAGGCGCTGTTCGGCAGTGTCCTTGGCATCCTTCTCGAGGGCGAGGAGATCGGTCAGCGTGGCCAGCCGCTGGTTGAGTTGCTGGAGGAAATCATCCTTGCCGGCAATTTCCCGGCTGATGAAGAACTGCCCCAGCATGAAGACAGCCAGCAGGAAGATGAAGACAAGCAGCAGGGTCGACAGGGCATCGACGAAGCCCGGCCAGTAATCGATCCCGCGTTCGCGGTGCCGGCCCCGACCCAGCGCCACTACTCGGCCTTCTTGTCGACCGGGGGCGCCGGGTTCTCCTGCGCCAGCTTTTCCAGCAGCCGCTTCACATCGGCTTGCTGGGCGGCCTGGGCTTCCACCCAGTTGCGGATCATCTGCTGTTCGTTGCGCATATGCTGGACCATGGCCTGGATGCCCTCGGCCAGGTTCGAGATGGACTGCGAGGCATTGCGTCCGGCGCCGGCATCGCTCACCGCGCGGGAGATGCCGTCCAGCGTCTGGCGGAGATCGGCATTGGCGCCGATCGCTGCAGGCTGGTCCTGCACGGCCGAGGACAGCCATTCCTCGACTTCGTAGAAGAACCGGCTCTGCGCCTGCCCGGCCTGCAGGTCGAGGAAGCCCAGTGTGAGCGAGCCCGCGAGCCCGAAAAGCGAGGACGAGAACGCGATGCCCATGCCGGAGAGCGGGGCGGCGAGGTTGCGCTTGAGTTCATCGAAAAGGGCATTGTTCTCGCCGGCGCTCGGGAGTTTCTCGATGACGGTGCCGATGGAAGAGACCGTCTCGATCAGGCCCCAGAACGTGCCGAGCAGCCCGAGAAAGACCAGCAGGCCGGTGAGGTAGCGCGCAAGCTCACGGCTCTCGTCGAGCCGGCCGCCGATCGAGTCAAGCACGGAGCGCAGGGTCATCGTGGAGATGCCGGTGCGTCCGATGCGGTCTCCCAGCAGGGCGGCCATCGGTGCCAGCAGGATCGGTTCGGGCGGTGGCGGGCGGGTCTCATCCGGCTCGATCCGGCTGTTGACCCAACGGATCTCGCGGAAAAGCCGGCCGACCTGCGCGAAGGAAAAAACGATGCCGAGGAACAGGACGAGCCCGATCACGCCGTTCAGCCCGGGATTGGCCCAGAAGGCAACCTGGATCTGCTTCTGCATGACGGCCAGCAGCAAGCCGCCCAGTACGAGGAAAACGATCATCCGGAACAGAAAAAGCCCGGGTGATGTCAACCGTCGGCCCGAACGCGTTTTCGCCATCCCACGATCCTGATCTATTACGCCCAACCTGTCGCGCGGGCAGTCAAGCCGGTTCGGCGCCGCTTGGCAACCCGTTCCGCGCCCCGGTCAGGCGGTTGCCTGGCCGAGAAGCCGCACGAGTGACTGATGCGCCACTTCGTTGCCGGCAACGATGTTCCGGCTCTCGAAGATCCGGGCCGAACCATCCAGTGCGGTCACGAAGCCACCGGCCTCGCGCACCAGAAGGATGCCGGCGGCCATATCCCAGGGCGAAAGGTTCCGTTCCCAGAAGCCTTCCATGCGGCCCGCCGCCACGAAGGCGAGGTCGAGCGCCGCAGCGCCCATGCGCCGTATGCCCGAGCAGCGCGGCATGATGCCCGCCAGTTCGCGGATGAAGAGGCCATGATCGCCCCGGCCGGCATGCGGGATGCCGCAGCCGATCACGGAATCGGCGAAATCGGTGCGCGGCGAGACGCGGAGGCGGTAATTGTCGCGCGGGGTTGCCCCGACCACGAAGGCGCCCTGGCCCTTCTCCGCGATGAACATTTCCTCGCTGACAGGGTTGTAGATGAGGCCGGCGACGATCTCGTCATCGCGCTCGAGCCCGATCGAGATCGCGAATTGCGGGATGGCGTGCAGGAAGTTCGTCGTGCCGTCGAGCGGGTCGATGATGAAGCGATGGGTCTTGTCCGTGCCCTCGACCGAGCCTTCCTCCTCCATGAGGAAGCCATAGCCAGGCCGCGCGCGGGAGAGTTCCTGGAACAGGATCTTTTCGGCCCGCTTGTCGGCCTCCGAGACGAAATCGCCCGGCCCCTTGCGTGAGATGGTCAGCGATGGCAATTCGAGGAAATCGCGGCGGAGCGACTTGCCGGCCTTGATGGCGGCGGCCGTCATCACGTTCATCAGCGGTGAGCGAAGCATGGTCGGATGGTCCTGGGAAACAGCGTTGCGCTTGGTTGCGCGATTACGGGCGGGAAGGCAAGGGGCAGGAAAGCAGGAGGGCTCCCGGCTCAGGTGCCTGCCGGTCGAAGGCTTCGTTCCTTGACCCTGCGGCGGGCTTCCGCCAGCAGGGCTGCGGGATCCTCCGCCTCGAACAGCCACGGGCCGAGGGCGATGAATTCGGCACCGGTCAGGGCCAGGGCCTCGACGCCGTCGAGATCGGGCGCATAGGCGACACAGGGGACCGTGAAGATCGAGGCCCACCATTCCGCCCGCTCCACCGTCTGGCTGAAGGCGGGCAGGGTGCCATCCGGCCGGGGCTCGCCGAACATGACATAGTCGATATCGCGCTCGCCGGCCTCCATCGCATCATGCCGGGCCTTGAGGCCGCCGATACCGACGATGCGATCCGGTTTCAAGGCCTCCACGGCCTCGTCGAGGCGAGGGCCGGGGCCGGCGACATGGACGCCATCAATGCCAAGCCGGGCCACCAGGCGGGCATCGGCAGGCATGTCGATCAGCATGGCCGCGCCGGCTTCCTGAACGAGGCGGCACAGGGCCGAAGCCGGACCCTTGAGTTCGGTGTCGTTGCCAGCGGCGAAGACCGCGCGGAGCACGGCGACGGCGCCGGTGGCGAGCACCGGCTCCAGTTTCGCCCGGAAGGCCATGACATCCGTGATCGGCGGGGTCAGGAGGTAGAATTGCGGGATCATGCCGGTATCCATGCCATAAAACGACGAAAAGGGCGAATGCCGGTTCCGGCACTCGCCCTTGTCGGCAGTGATGCGTAAAATCAGGCGATCTTCGGGTCGAGCGCGCCCTTGGCGTAGAGCTTCGCCATGTCGCTGAGCGGGATGACCTTCTTGATCTTCGACGCCTGGCCGGCGGTGTTGAATTCCTCGAGCCGCTGGCGGCAGAGCTTCGTCATCGCCTCCATGGCCGGCTTGAGGTATTTCCGCGGGTCGAATTCGCCCGGCTCCTCGGCGAGGATGCGGCGGATCTGCCCCGTCATCGCCATGCGATTGTCGGTGTCGATGTTGATCTTGCGGACGCCATGCTTGATGCCGCGCTGGATCTCTTCCACCGGCACGCCCCAGGTCGGCTTCATCTTGCCGCCGAACGTGTTGATGATGTCCTGCAACTCCTGCGGCACCGAGGAGGAGCCATGCATGACGAGATGCGTGTTCGGGAGTTTCCGGTGGATCTCCTCGATCACATGCATGGCCAGCACCTTGCCGTCCGGCTTGCGGGTGAACTTGTAGGCGCCGTGGCTGGTGCCCATGGCGATGGCGAGCGCATCAACCTTGGTTTCCTTGACGAATTTCACCGCCTCGTCCGGGTTCGTCAGCAGCTGGTCATGGCTAAGCTTGCCCTCGAAGCCGTGGCCATCCTCCTTCTCGCCCTCGCCGGTCTCGAGGCTGCCGAGCACGCCGAGCTCGCCTTCCACCGAGATGCCACCGAGATGGGCCATCTCGGTCACGGCCTTGGTCACGCCGACATTGTAATCCCAGTCACCCGGGGTCTTGCCATCGGCCTTGAGCGAACCGTCCATCATCACCGAGGTGAAGCCGGCCTGGATCGCCGTCATGCAGGTGGCGGGCTCGTTGCCATGGTCGAGATGCACGCAGACCGGGATATGCGGGTAGATCTCGGTCACGGCATCCATCATGTGCTTGAGCATGATGTCATTGGCGTAGGACCGCGCGCCGCGGCTGGCCTGGATGATCACCGGCGCATCGGTGGCATCGGCGGCCGCCATGATGGCCAGGGCCTGTTCCATGTTGTTGATGTTGAAGGCCGGCACGCCGTATTCGTGCTCGGCGGCATGGTCGAGAAGTTGGCGAAGCGTGATGCGTGCCATGGTTGGGCTCCCTGGGAGAAAAATCAGGCCGACAACGCCTTCACGCCCGGCAATTCCTTGCCTTCCATCCATTCAAGGAAGGCGCCGCCGGCAGTGGAGACGTAGGACAGGGCCTCGCCGACGCCAGCATGGTTGACCGCCGCAACCGTATCGCCGCCACCGGCGACGGAAACGAGCTTGCCGGCATTGGTCAGCGCGGCGGCCGCGCGGGCCACGGCCACGGTGGCCGTGTCGAAGGGCTGGAGTTCAAAGGCGCCGAGCGGGCCGTTCCAGACCAGCGTCTTCATGCTGTCGAGCTTCGCGATGATGATCTCGGTGGCGGTCGGGCCGGCATCAAGGATCATCTCCTCCGGGCCGACCGAGGTGACCGGCGCGGCGCGATGGAGCGGGTTGGCCTTGAATTCCTTGGCGAGCAAGGCATCCGTCGGCAGAAGGATCTCGCAGCCGGCCGCCTTGGCCTTGGCCTCGATCTCCCTTGCGGTGGCGACGAGGTCATGTTCGCACAGGCTCTTGCCGACATTGACCCCGCGCGCAGCGAGGAAGGTATTGGCCATGCCGCCGCCGATGACGAGGCAATCGACCTTGGCCACGAGGTTGCCAAGCAGGTCGAGCTTGGTCGAGACCTTGGCCCCGCCGACAATCGCCATGACCGGGCGCGTCGGCGCGCCGAGGGCGGCGTCGAGCGCCCTGAGTTCCGCCTCCATGGTGCGGCCGGCATAGGCCGGCAGATGGCGGGCAAGGCCTTCGGTCGAGGCATGGGCACGATGGGCGGCGGAAAAGGCGTCGTTCACATAGGCATCGCCCAACGCGGCGAGGGCGGCGGTGAAGGCGGCGTCGTTCTTTTCCTCGCCCTTGTGGAAGCGGGTATTCTCGAGGCAGAGCACCTCGCCATCGCCAAGAGCGGCGACGGCCGTCTCCGCGTCCGGGCCGATGCAGTTGCCGGCAAAGGCGATCGGCTGTCCGAGGAGACCCGCAAGGGCGACGGCGACGGGGCGGAGGCTCTCGCCGGGACTGGCACGCTCCTCGAAAGTCTCGCCCTTGGGCCGGCCGAAATGAGCCAGCAGGATCACCCGGCCGCCGCGCCCCGCGAGATCGCGGATCGTCGGCAGGATGCGTTCAAGGCGGGTCGCATCCGTGACCTGCCCGTTTTCCATCGGGACATTGAGATCGACGCGGACGAGTATGCGTTTGCCCTTGGGCGCGAGGTCATCGAGGGTCTTGAAGGCGGTCATTTCACGAGGCCCGGGGCGAAGCGGAGCAGGAGGACGAGGAGGAGCGTGGTGGCCGCAGCCGTGACGAGGGCCGTCACGATCAGCGCACCGAAGCGCGGCACCTTCTCGACCCGCGCTTTCAGCGCGGAGACTTCCGTGGAAAGCTCGACCGCGTCGACCGAGCGGGCGGCTTCCTCCACCCGGTGAGCGGCGGCATCGAGGCGGTTTTCCACCCGCCCGAACAGGGCTTCGTAGCGGGCGAATTTCTCCTCGATGCGCGCGGCCTTCTCCTCGATGCGGGAGAGCTGGTCGAGCGCGGAGCGCGGCGGCGCCTTGCTGGCGGGAGCGGGTGCCGGTTCGGCAGTCGGATCGACAGTCGGTTCAATGCGATCGTTCATTCTCAGCTCCCGTCAGGGTTGCGCGCGGCGATCCTTCTTTCCGCGTGGTCAGATCAACTTCGCCATCGCCACGGCGGTATCCGACATGCGGTTCGAGAAACCCCATTCGTTGTCATACCATGACAGGATCGAGACAAGCGTACCGCCCATGACCTTGGTCTGATCCATATGGAAGACCGAGGAATGCGGATCGTGGTTGAAATCGATCGAGACATTCGGCGCGTTGGTATAGCCGAGAATGCCCTTGAGCGGGCCATCGGCCGCCGCCTTGATCGCCGCGTTGATCTCGTCCTTCGAGGTCTCGCGCTTGGCGACAAATTTCAGGTCGACGACCGAGACATTCGGCGTCGGCACGCGGATGGAGGAGCCATCAAGCTTGCCGTTGAGTTCCGGCAGCACGAGGCCGACGGCCTTGGCGGCGCCGGTCGTGGTCGGGATCATCGACAGGCTTGCGGCGCGCGCGCGGTAGAGGTCCTTGTGCATGGTGTCGAGGGTCGGCTGGTCGCCGGTATAGGAATGGATCGTCGTCATCATGCCACGCTCGATGCCGACGGCTTCGTGCAGGACCTTCGCCACCGGGGCGAGGCAGTTCGTGGTGCAGGAGGCGTTCGAGACGACGAGGTGATCCTTGGCAAGCTTGCCATGGTTCACGCCGAACACCACCGTGAGATCGGCGCCGTCGCAGGGGGCGGAGACGAGGACCCGCTTGGCGCCGGCCTCCAGATGGGCTGCAGCCTTGTCCTTCGAGGTGAAGATGCCGGTGCACTCCATGGCGATGTCGACGCCGAGGGCGCCATGGGGCAATTCGGCGGGGTTGCGGATGGCCGTCACCTTGATCGGACCAGTGCCGACATCGATCGTATCGCCATCGACCGTCACCGTGCCGTTGAACTTGCCGTGGACGCTGTCATAGCGGAAGAGATGCGCGTTGGTTTCCACCGGGCCCAGATCGTTGATGGCAACTACCTGGATATCCTTGCGGCCCGATTCCACGATGGCGCGCAGGACATTCCGCCCGATACGCCCGAAACCGTTGATCGCAACCTTCACAGCCATTTCATCCTCCTCGATCCATACTCTGTGCGGTCCCCTTGCTTCGGGAGACCTGAATATTGCCTGAAGCTCAGCGCTTCAATTTTGCCCTGGCGGCCAGAACGACGGCTTCTGCCGTGATACCAAAATGGTTGAACACCTTGCCAGCCGGGCCGGACGCGCCGAAGCCATCCATGCCGATGAAGGTCCCGTCGGGGCCGATCACGGCATCCCAGCCCTGGCGGACGGCCGCTTCGATCGCGATCTTCACCCTGGCGCGGCCGATCACATTGCGGCGATAGACTTCCGGCTGGGCCAGGAACCGGTCGAGGCAGGGCACGGAGACAACGCGGGCGAGAATGCCGGATTCCAGCAGCGTCTTGCGCGCCGAGACGGCCAAAGCGACTTCCGAGCCGGAAGCGAAGAGCGTCACCTCGGCACGGCCATCGGCGCCGATCAACTCGTAGGCGCCGAGGGCCGCGAGGTTCTTCGCTCCGGCATCCTGCCGGAGCTGCGGCAAGTTCTGGCGCGTCAGGGCCAGCACGGTCGGCGTCCGGGTGTTGGCCAGCGCGCATTCCCAGGCTTCTGCCGTCTCGATGAGATCGCAGGGGCGGAAGACATCGAGGTTCGGCATGGCGCGGAGCGAGGCGATGTGTTCGACCGGCTGATGCGTCGGGCCATCCTCGCCCACGCCGATGGAATCATGCGTGAAGACATAGACAACGCGCTGGTTCATCAGCGCCGAGAGCCGGATGGCCGGGCGGCAGTAATCGGCAAAGACGAGGAAGGTTCCACCGACCGGGATCGTGCCGCCATGCAGCGCCAGCCCGTTCATGGCCGCCGCCATGGCATGCTCGCGGATGCCGTAATGGACGAATTGCCCGCCAAAGCTGCCGGCCTTGATCGTGGCCATGGCCCTGGTTTTCGTGTTGTTCGAGCCGGTCAGGTCGGCCGAACCCGAGACGAGTTCGGGCAGGAGCGGCGTCAGCGCGTCGAGGACGATCTCGCCGGCCTTCCGCGTGGCCATTTCCTGCGGGTTGGCAAGGGCGGCGGCCTTGACCTGCCGGATCGCCTTGCCGAGCGTCTTCGGCAGGGCGCCCGCGGTGACGCGCAGGAATTCCTCGCGCGCCTTCGGCTTGGCCTTGCCGAGCCGCTCCTTCCAGGCAGCATGGGCGGCAGCGCCGCGCTTGCCGGTCTCCTTCCAGAGGGCATAGACCTCATCCGGAACGATGAAGGGCGCATGCGTCCAGCCGAGCTTGGCCTTGGCGGCCTCAAGCTCTCCGGCGTCGGTGATCGCGCCATGGGCGGTCGAGGTGCCGGCCTTGGTCGGGAAGCCGTAGCCGATCGTGGTCTTGCAGGCGATCAGCGTCGGCTTGTCCGAGGCCCGGGCCATGCTGATCGCGCCGGCAATCGCCTCGGGATCATGGCCGTCAATGGCGATGGTCGCCCAGCCCGAAGCGGCGAAACGCGCCAGCTGGTCAGTTGAATCGGTGATCGAGACCGGACCGTCAATCGAGATGCCGTTATCATCCCAGAGCACGATGAGGCGAGAGAGCTTCAGATGGCCGGCGAGGGTCAGCGCCTCCTGGCTGATGCCCTCCATCAGGCAGCCATCGCCTGCGAGCACATAGGTGTAATGATCGACGACCGACTTGCCGAAGCGGGCATTGAGCACACGCTCGGACAAGGCCATGCCGACGGCCGTGGCCAATCCCTGGCCCAGCGGACCGGTTGTCACCTCGACGCCGGCGAGATGGCCGAATTCGGGGTGGCCGGCGGTTTTCGAGCCGAGCTGCCGGAAGGCCCTCAGCTCTGCCATGCTGGCTTCCTTCACCCCGATCAGGTGAAGGAGCGAATAGACCAGCATGGAGCCATGCCCCGCGGAGAGCACGAAGCGGTCACGATCAGGCCAGGCGGGATCGGCCGGGTCGAAATTCAGGAAATCGCGGAAGAGCACCGTGGCGATATCGGCGGCGCCGAGTGGCAGGCCGGAATGGCCGGATTTGGCCGCTGCGACAGCATCCATCGAGAGGGCGCGAATGGCATTGGCCATCGCGTTGTGCTGGGCGCGGTTGATCATGGTCGTCCTTCGAAAACAAAACCGGAGGCTTTCGGCGCCCTCGTTATCAGGCAAAAGCGACGAGTCAATGCGTTCGCGCCGATTTCCGGGCGCGGCTTGTGCTTCCTCGGTCGCTGGGACAGGATCGGGGCAAGAAAGGCCCGATGAACGGGCAGGGAGCGTCAATGTCTGCAGAATCCTATGGCCGCGATCTCGACCGCCGCGTCGCGAATTTCCAGCCGCTCTCGCCGGTGACCTTTCTGGAACGCGCAGCGAAGGTCTTCCCTGACCATTCCGCCATCCTTCATGGCGGAATGCGCATCTCCTACGCCGAGTTCTGGCAGCGGGCCCGCCGGATGGCCTCGGCGTTGCAGCAGGCCGGTATCGGCAAGGGCGACACCGTGGCTGCCTTGCTGCCGAACATTCCGCTGATGCTCGACCTGCACTACGCCGTGCCGATGACCGGCGGCGTCCTGAACACGATCAACACGCGCCTCGACGCGCCGATGGTCCGGTTCATCCTCGAGCATGGCGAGGCCCGGATCGTCTTTGTCGATACGGAATTCTCGGCCCTGCTCCGGGATGCCCTGGCCGGGATGGCCGATCCGCCGCGCATCATCGAATTCCGTGATCCGGAATGGCGGGAGGACGGGCGCGAGATGGCGCCGCCCCGGCTGTTCGATGAGGATGCCGAGGCCTTCCGGAGCGCGGGCGATGCCGGGGCCCTGTTCCCGCGCCCGGCGGATGAATGGGACGCGATCACGCTCAATTATACGTCAGGGACAACGGGGAACCCCAAGGGCGTCGTCTATTCCCACCGCAGCGCCTATCTGATGTGCTTCGCCAACAGCCTTGCCACGGATATCGGGCGCCACCCGATCTACCTCTGGACGCTGCCGATGTTCCATTGCAATGGCTGGTGCTTTCCGTGGACACTCTCGGCCGTGATCGGCACGCATGTCTGCCTGCGGCATGTCCGCGCCCGCGCGATTTTCGAAGCAATCCGCAACCATGGCGTCACGCATCTTTGCGGTGCGCCGATCGTGATGTCGACGCTGCTCAACGCGAAGGAGGAGGAGAAGACCGCCTTCACCCACCGCGTGAAATTCATCACGGCTGCCGCCCCGCCGCCGGAATCGGTGCTTGCTGCCATGAAGGGCGCCGGTTTCGACGTGGTGCATGTCTATGGACTGACCGAAACCTATGGTCCGGCCGTGGTCAATGAATGGAAGTCGGAATGGGATGCGCTCCCCGAAGCGCGCCGTGCGCCGCTCATGGCGCGGCAGGGCGTGAATTATCCTGGCCTCGAGGACCTCACCGTACTCGACCCGGAGACGATGCAACCGGTTCCGGCCGATGGCCAGACACTGGGTGAGGTGATGTTCCGCGGGAACATTGTCATGAAGGGCTATCTCAAGAACCCGAAGGCCAGCGACGAGGCCTTCGAGGGCGGCTGGTTCCATTCCGGCGATCTCGCGGTGATGCATCCCGATGGCTATATCCAGCTCAAGGACCGGTCGAAGGACATCATCATTTCCGGGGGCGAGAACATCTCGTCGATCGAGGTGGAGGATGTGCTGTTCAAGCATCCGGCCGTGATGCTTGTGGCGGTGGTCGCGCGTCCGGACGAGAAATGGGGCGAGCATCCCTGCGCCTTCATCGAGTTGCGCCCGGGTGCCTCGACGGATGCCGCCACGATTATCGCTTTCGCGCGGGAGCATCTGGCGGCATTCAAGGCGCCGCGGACGGTGGTGTTCGGCGATCTGCCGAAGACCTCGACCGGCAAGGTCCAGAAATACATCCTCCGCGAGCGGGCACGGCAGCTCTGAGCGCCGGTTCGGGCCGGCATCGCCTGTGTGGCACGACCACGGCAAGGATGGCCGACCGGCGGCGGGCCGCTTCCTCCATGGGCGGGAATGCGGATTTTGCCAGAAATGGCGTTTCACGGCTGCGTGAAGCTGGTTCACAAAGCGCACCGCTTTCGTGAGCGAAACGACACCGGCTGTTGATTGGCCGGTGACAGCGGCAACGGACTACATTCGGGTCACTGAAAGGGCGCCGTCGATGCCTCAGGGGTCGGCGGGCTCTCAACAACAGGAGTTGACCATGAAGACCGTTCTTGCTGCCGCTTTTGCTGCCGCCACACTGTTTGCCGGTGCCGCCCAAGCCGCCGAAGCCACCCATGGCGGCGTGCAGGTCCGCTCGACCGCTGTCCAGCCGCCCGAGCAGGCCCAGAATACCGGCTTCGGTGGCCTCTCGGTCCAGCGCGAGGTTGGCCCGGGCAAAGTCGTGCCGACCAACGATCCGGCCCGCGGCGCTTACAACCGCTAAGTGCTGCTGCTGGTCCTGAAGGTCCAGACGGACCTGAAGGGCCACGCAAACATGCCGACCAATCGGGCGTCATCCCAGCGGGATGGCGCCCTTTTGCCGGGCCGGGATACGGCGTCTCAATGCAAGGATGGCGAGGGTCGTGGAGAACCGGTTCGAAGCCGGGAAATCTCGTCCTTGAGGACCAGCTTCTGGCGCTTCAGGGCGGCGATCCTCACCGTGTCCTTGTTGGGATGCGCCTGCTCATCAGCGATCTTTTTGTCGAGCGCCTGATGTTTGCGCTCCAGTTCGGCAATGTGTGCCGTCATCGACATGTGCAGAACCTCCGTTCCTGATGTCGGGGATCATCAGTCTGTCACAAAAGCAATCGTCCACAAGGGGGAATCGTGTGGCGTCGAAACGCTTCATGTCGGCTGTGGACAACGCCGTTAGCGGTGGGTTAACGAGTGTCGTGGTGCGGTGTGTTCCGCATCGGACGGGCCTTTTGAGGGCATCCGTTCCGTTCCCTGGTGTCGAGAGTGGAAAACCCCATGCGGATGCAGTTGTCGGACGAGGAGCGTCAGGCGCTGGAAGCGGAATGGCACAGGCTCCAGATCGAACATCGTGACCTTGATGCGGCGATCGCGGCTCTGGAATTGCTTGGAAGCTATGACCAACTGCAGATCCAGCGGCTCAAGAAGCGGAAACTGCAGCTGAGGGACCGCGTTTCGGCCATCTCCGACCGCCTGACGCCCGACATCATCGCCTGAGGTGTTTTTCCCGCCAGACGCACGATAGGGCTTGCCTTTGGCGGGCGTTCCTCCTATCGCGCTCAGCTTCGGGCCGCGAACGTGCCGGAATGGTGTGTTTCGACCGACCTCAGGGAGGGGCGGGACGTGAAGCCAGCCGTTGCCATCATCATGGGCAGCCAGTCGGACTGGCCGACCATGCGGCATGCTGCCGAAATTCTCGAATCCCTCGGCGTGGCCTATGAGGCCCGCATCGTTTCCGCCCATCGGACGCCGGACCGTCTGGTGGCTTTCGCGACGTCCGCCAAAGCCAAGGGTTTCAAGGTGATCATCGCGGGCGCCGGCGGAGCCGCGCACTTGCCGGGCATGACGGCGGCGATGACGTCCTTGCCCGTTCTCGGCGTTCCCGTGGAATCGAAAGCGCTTTCGGGGAAGGATTCGCTGCTTTCCATCGTCCAGATGCCGGGCGGCATTCCCGTCGGAACGTTGGCGATCGGCAAGCCGGGCGCGATCAATGCCGGGTTGATGGCGGCCGCCATCCTGGCCCTGACCGACGAGCCCCTCGCCGCGCGGCTGGAGGCCTGGCGCCGCAAGCAGACCGAATCCGTCGCCGAGTTTCCGGTCGACGGGGCCTGAGCGTCGGGCATGATCCTCGCGCCCGGTTCCACCATCGGCATTCTCGGCGGCGGCCAGCTCGGCCGGATGCTTGCGCTGGCTGCGGCGCGGCTTGGCCTCAGGACGCATATTCTCGCACCGGAGACGGACAGCCCCGCTTTTGACGTTGCCGCGGCGGCAACCGTTGCTGACTACACTGATCTCGATGCGCTCTCGCGGTTCGCAGCAGCGGTCGATGTCGTGACCTACGAATTCGAGAATGTCCCGGTCGAGAGCGTCCGCTTCCTCGAGCGGACCATGACGGTGCGGCCAGGGGCGCTTGCGCTCCAAGTGGCGCAGGACCGGCTGGCCGAGAAGCGGCTGGCGCAGTCCCTCGGTGCGCGCACCGCCGATTTCCACGAGGTCCAGAGTTTCGACGACCTGACGGCGGGCGTCGAGGCGATAGGCTTTCCCTCGATCCTCAAGACAACCCGGCTCGGTTACGACGGCAAGGGGCAGGCCAAGCTGCTCGGAGCGGCCGACCTCCAGCGCGCTTTCGCCATGCTGGATGGCGCTACTGGCATCCTCGAGGCTTTCGTGCCGTTTCGCTGCGAGGTTTCGGTGGTGGCGACGCGCGGCCGCGACGGCGCCTTCGCGGCCTTCGCGCCGACTGAAAACGAGCATCGGAACCATATCCTGCATCGGTCCTGCGTGCCGGCCGCCCTGACGCCGGCGGCCGCTGAGGATGCGATCCGGATCGCGCAGCGGATCGGCGAGGCGGTCGATTATGTCGGTACCTTCGCGGTCGAGTTCTTCGTGATCGAGACACCTGCCGGCGAGGGCGTCGTCGTCAACGAGATCGCGCCGCGCGTCCATAATTCAGGGCACTGGACGATGGATTGTGCCGTGACCTGCCAGTTCGAACAGCATATCCGCGCCGTGGCCGGCTGGCCCTTGGGCGAAACCGCAAGCCTTGGCCCGGCGGAGATGATCAACCTGGTCGGGCAGGATGCGGAAGGCTGGATGGATGCGCTGCGCGATCCGCGGGCGCGGCTTCACCTCTACGGCAAGCGCGAGATCCGCGAAGGCCGCAAGATGGGCCATGTCAACCGGCTGCTGAATCGATGAAGATCCTGTTTTTGTGGCATCCAGCATGTGCAGTGGTGGACAAGGCAGGCCAGCTTTGCTATAGGCGCCGCTTCCATTAGCCATACTTGTGGCTAGTCGCCCGAAAATGCACTCACAGATTGGAGCTACCGTGCAGGTTCTCGTCCGCGATAACAATGTTGATCAAGCTTTGCGCGCCCTGAAGAAGAAGATGCAGCGCGAGGGTATCTTCCGTGAGATGAAACTGCGCGGCCATTATGAAAAGCCGTCCGAGAAGAAGGCGCGCGAGAAGGCCGAGGCCGTCCGCCGCGCCCGCAAGCTGGCCCGCAAGAAGCTGCAGCGCGAAGGCCTTCTTCCGATGCCGGTCAAGAAGGTGAAGTGACCGCGGTTCGGTCGTCGGCAAGATCGGGAAAGCGCTCGGCAGAACGGGCGCTTTTTTCATTTTGGTTATCGTCTGGTAAGCTTGCGGCAATTTTTCGCTGCAATTGTCCCGCATCTCGACGTTCGACCCAACGCGGTCTTGGGGGACCGGCAAAGACAAAAGGCCGCATGAAGGGCCAAGAGGCAGGAGCCATGCACGAGGCAGTGATGATGAACGCTCAGATCAGCGCGACCGTAGCCCGATCCCGCGTCTGGCCTTCCCTGCGCATCGTGGTGCTTGCCGGGGCGCTGGCTGCCGCCCTTGCCGCTTGCGAGACCGTCGGCGGGATCAATCCGACCGGTATCGCCGAGGTGGATGATCCGCAGGGCCGTGAGGCGGCGCAGACCAATATTGCCTCGCTCTCGGATGTGATCCGCGCGAATCCCAATGATCCGCAGGCGCATAACACGCGCGGCGTCGCCTATGCCCGGTCGGGCCGGTTCCAGGAGGCGATCGCTGATTTCAACCGTGCGATCCAGCTCAATCCGAATTACGCAGCGGCCTATACCAACCGTGCGCTTGCCTTCCGCCAGATGGGCCGCAACGA
Organism: Rhabdaerophilum sp. SD176; assembly: GCF_030143245.1. Classification (GTDB taxonomy): domain Bacteria; phylum Pseudomonadota; class Alphaproteobacteria; order Rhizobiales; family Beijerinckiaceae; genus Rhabdaerophilum. The sequence goes on from NZ_JARJNS010000002.1 coordinate 262,621, forward strand.
TGCCGCCCTGGCGGATTTCAACCGCGCTCTGACGGCAGACCCGAACTACCATCAGGCCTATCTCGGCCGTGGCAATCTCTACCGGGCGCAGGGTGCTGCCGGTGAGGCGATTGCCGATCTCGGCCGTGTGATCCAGCTCAACCCATCGGGCGCCGAGGCCTATCACGGGCGCGGCCTTGTCTATCAGGCGCAGGGCCAACACGGCCTCGCGATTGGCGATTTCGACGCCGCGATCGACCGCAACCCCTATGTGGCGCCGCCCTACCAGGCGCGTGGCCAGAGCCTGATCGCGACCGGCAAATACGAACAGGCACTCGAGGATTTCAATGCGGCGCTCAGCGTCGACAACCGGAACGCCGACAGCTGGGCCTTGCGTGGCATTGCCGAGGATAAACTCGGCAAGAAAAGCGAGGCGCAGGAAAGCTTCCAGCGCGCCCTTGCGCTTGACAGCCGCAATGCGATTGCCAAGCAGGGCCTTTCGGGCGCGCGGTCAGGCGGGCTCTTCTGAGGACGGGCGAATGAGCCGCTCCATCTCGATGGCGATGGGGCTGAAGCCGGCCCGTTCATAGGCTTTCAGCGCCAGCGCATTGCCCGGGACAACGCCAAGCGTCACGCGCGTAGCCCCTGTCTTGCGGGCGATCTCCTCGATCGCCTCCAGCAATGCCTGCCCATAGCCGCGGCCACGGGCCGATGCGCAAACGACCAGGTTCTCGACATAGATGCCCGGCGAGAACGCTTCCGGCAGGAAGGGCGGTGCTTCTGCATGCCGATAGGCTGAATAGCCGACAACCCGCCCTTCGACCTCCAAAACGATCTGGCCTCCCTCAAGCGCGGCCTTCGATGAATCGTCCTCGAAGCAGTCCATGGCGGCCTGGCGGTCGGTGCGGCGGCGAGCGCCCATCTCCGCCTCATGATTGTTCAGCTGGTCGATCAGTTCAATCACCGCCTCGCGGTCCTTGCTCGCAAGGGGGCGGATGACAGGGTTGTCCATCATTGGCTCCTGAATGACTTTATCGCAGGGGCGCGAGGAACTCTGACATATCCGGCCAGGGCCCGCGATCCAAGGGGACAACATGCCTTTGCCCGGGATAGAGCTTCCGGGTGACGAGGCCCGGGCGGCCAAGTGCGGCGAGTGCTTCCGAGTCGGAGAGGGGAATAAGGTCATCCTCTGTACCATGGAGGATCAGGACCGGCACCGTGACCTCGCGGATCCAGAGATCGGAGCGGAACTGGTCAACCAGCAGCCACGAAACGGGCAGCCATGGATAGGCCGCTTGCCCGCGCGCCATGACGGAGAGGTAGGGGCTGTCGAGCATCACGCCACGCACCGGGCGCTGCCGGGCGAGGTTCAGCGCAACGCCGGAGCCGAGGGATTCGCCGAACAGGACGATCCGGTCTGCCGGAACGCGCTTGCCCAGTTCGGTCAGGATAAGGGCGGCATCGGCATGCAGGTTCGCCTCCGTCGGCTGGCCCTCGCTGCCGCCGTAGCCCCGATAGGACATGGCGAGCAATCCGTCGCCGGTGGAGGTCATCAGGCCGAACCGCGTCGCCCGCCGCTGCAGCCCGTTCGCATTGCCGTGGAAGTAAAGATAGGTCAGGGCATCGGGCCGTTTCGGGGGGATGAACCAGCCGGTCAGGAGCGTCCCATCTGTGGCGCGGATCTCCAGCCGTTCAGCCTGGGGCAAGCCATGATCGGCGGGCGCGATCCAGCCCGGTGCAGGCCTGTAGAGGAAGCTGCGCTGGTTGAGTGCCATATAGGCGGCAGCGGTGAGATAGGCGCCGGCCGCGAGGGCCAGCAGGGTGAAAAGCCCTCTGCGGAGCCATATCCGCACAGGCGAGGCGGCGGGGCGAAGGGATGTCGAAACGGTATCCATGCCTGACGAGGTAAGTCAGGCTCCCGGCACGTCAAGGCAAAAAAAAAGAGCCGCGCACGGCGCGGCTCCTTCACATCGGCGTGGGGAAAGCCTCAATGAGCAAGCCTCAATGGGCGAGGCCCTTGACGATCTCCTCGGTGACCTTCTTGGCGTCGCCAAAGAGCATCATCGTGTTGTCCTTGAAGAACAGCTCGTTCTCGACACCGGCATAGCCCGACCCCATGCCGCGTTTGATGAAAAGCACGGTCTTGGCCTTCTCGACATCGAGAATCGGCATGCCGTAGATCGGCGATTGCGGATCGGTTTTCGCAGCGGGGTTGGTCACGTCATTCGCGCCGATGACGAAGGCAACATCCGCCTGCGCGAATTCGTTGTTGATGTCCTCGAGTTCGAAGACCTCATCATACGGCACATTGGCTTCGGCCAACAGGACGTTCATGTGGCCCGGCATGCGGCCTGCCACCGGATGGATGGCGTATTTGACCTCGACGCCTTCCTTCTTGAGCGTATCCGCCATCTCGCGCAGGGCGTGCTGCGCCTGGGCCTGCGCCATGCCGTAGCCCGGCACGATGATGACCTTGGAGGCATTCTTCATAATGAAGGCCGCATCGTCGGCCGAGCCCTGCTTGACCGGGCGAGTTTCCTTGGCACCGCCAGCCGCAGCCGCAGTATCCCCGCCGAAGCCGCCGAGGATCACCGAGATGAAGGAGCGGTTCATGCCCTTGCACATGATGTAGGACAGGATCGCGCCCGACGAGCCGACCAGCGCACCGGTGATGATCAGCGCGAGGTTGCCGAGCGTGAAGCCGATGCCGGCGGCCGCCCAGCCCGAATAGGAATTCAGCATCGAGACGACGACCGGCATATCCGCGCCGCCGATCGGGATGATCAGCAGCACGCCGAGGGCGAGGCTGAGCACAACCACGGCCCAGAAGCTGACGCGGCTTTCGGTCGAGATCAGGCCGATCAGGAAGAAGATGATCAGCAGGCCGAGCACAATGTTGATGACATGGCGCTGCGGCAGCATGATCGGCTTGCCGCTCATCCGGCCGTCCAGCTTAAGGAAGGCGATGATCGAGCCGGTGAAGGTGATCGCGCCGATCGCAACGCCGAGAGCCATTTCAAAGAGCGAGGCCGCCTTGATCTGGCCGATCGTGCCGATACCGAAGGCCTGCGGCGCATAGAGCGCGGCAGCGGCGACGCAGACAGCGGCAAGGCCGACCAGCGCGTGGAAGAAGGCCACGAGCTGCGGCATCTTCGTCATCTCGACGCGCTTGGCCATCACGGCGCCAATCCCGCCGCCGATGCCGAGGCCGAGAATGGTCAGCAGCCAACCGGAGAGACCGGCCGGCGGCGAGAGGAGCAAAGTCGTCAGGCCGGCAATGCCCATCCCGGCCATGCCGAAGAAATTGCCCTGGCGCGAGGTGGAGGGGTGCGACAGGCCGCGCAGGGCGAGGATGAAGAGAACCCCCGAGGCCAGGTACAGAAGGTTGGCGATATTCGCGCTCATCGACTCAGCCCTTCTTCTTGTACATGGCCAGCATGCGCTGGGTGACGAGGAACCCGCCGAAAATGTTCACGCTGGCGAGGACCAGGCCGAGGAAGCCGAAACCGCGGGCAGCTGTCGTGCCTTCCGAAAGCAGCGGAACCCCGACCGATAGCAGGGCGCCGACAACGATGACCGAGGAGATCGCATTGGTGACCGACATCAGCGGGGTGTGGAGCGCCGGCGTGACCGACCAGACCACGTAATAGCCGACAAAGATCGCCAGCACGAAGATCGCGAAGCGGAAAACCGTCGGGTCGATGGCGCCGCCTGTGGCCGCGGCTGCCGCAGCGCCGCCGGCATCGGCAAGTTTCTCTGCCGCGGCGAGCGCGGCCTGCGCCTTGGCGAGGGCGGCATCGGCCGCCGCCTGGGCCGCCTTGGCCTGTTCAATGAGTTGCTGGGCTGACTGCGTGGACATGACCGCCTCCTCCGGCGTTGGGCTGAGGGTCCGAATCAGGCCTTGGGGGCGAAGATCGGGTGGACGAGGGCACCGTCCTTCGTCAGGCAGGTTGCCTTGACGAGTTCGTCGTCCCAGTTGATGGCGAGCTTTCCTTCCTTCTTGTCGACCATCGTGTCGAGGAAGGAGAGCAGGTTGCGGGCGTAAAGCGCCGAGGCGCTGGGCGCGAGGCGCCCGGGCGTGTTCGACCAGGCGATGATCCGGACTCCGTTATGGTCGGACACCTTGTCCGCCACGGAGAGTTCGCAATTGCCGCCGCGCTCGACGGCCAGATCGACGACGACCGAGCCCGGCCGCATCGATTCGACCATCGCCTTCGAAACGAGGCGCGGGGCCGGCCGGCCGGGGATCAGCGCGGTGGTGATAACAACATCCTGCTTGGCGATATGCTCGGCCACCAGGGCGGCCTGCTTGGCCTGGTATTCGGCGGACATCGGCTTGGCATAACCGGCTGCCGTCTCGGCCTGCTTGAATTCGTCATCCTCGACGGCAATGAATTTCGCGCCGAGCGACAGCACCTGCTCCTTTGCCGCGGGGCGCACATCGGTCGCGGTGACAACCGCACCGAGCCGGCGCGCGGTGGCGATGGCCTGAAGGCCCGCCACGCCGGCGCCCATGACGAAGACCTTCGCAGCCGGGATCGTGCCGGCTGCCGTCATCATCATCGGGAAGGCACGCCCATAGATCTCGCAGGCATCGAGCACTGAACGGTATCCGGCAAGGTTGGCCTGCGACGAGAGAACGTCCATGACCTGCGCGCGGGTGATGCGCGGCATGAGTTCCATCGAGAAACTGGCCACGCCCTTGTTGGCGAAGGGCTGGATGGCCTCGCCATTGCCATAGGGATCCATGATGGCGAGCAGCACCGCGCCGGATTTCATCTTGCCGGCCAGCTCGCCCTTCGGACGGCGCACGGCGAGGATAATATCGGCATCCTTGAGCGCGTCATTCGCGTTCTTGGCGAGCGTGGCACCGGCAGCCTCGAAGGCCGAATCGGGGATGGACGACGCCGTGCCGGCGCCCTTTTCCACCACGACCTGGCCACCGAAGGCCTTCATCTTGCCGATGGTTTCCGGGGTCACCGCAACGCGTGGTTCGCCGGCCTTGGATTCGTCCAGAACTGCAATGCGCATTCCGTTACCCGTCCTTCGGTTTGGGAAAGGGCTGTTCCCTGGAACCAGGCCGCGAGAGAGGCGGCCCGGCGATGCAGGGATCAGGCGATCAGAAGAACTTCACCACGATCGCGATCAGCGCAACCGTTACCGCGAGGAAGAAGATCCACGAAATCGTGCCCGTGGCCGCGCCGGCCAGCAGCGTCAGGACCAGCGAGACAACCGTGCCCCATTTCACCAGGCTGGCGAAGAGACCGAAGGTTTTCTCGTGTTCGGCATAGTCCATCGCCGGGACATCGTGGTGATGCGGATCAGCTGCCATCTTTTCCCCCGAAAGCGGTTGTCGAGTTTGTTGCCTGCAATTGTTGGCCTCTAGCGGAACTCGGCCGGCTTCGCAATTGTTTCCATGGGTTTCGTGGCGGGCTTTGCGGGGATCAACCGGCGGGCATCCGGTCGAGACCCACCCTGCCGAACGCGTCAGCCTGCCGTGCTGCAACGGTATCGACGCTGAAACCGTCGATCTCGGTGTTGAACAGCCGGTAGAAGTTCAGTTCCGCATCGAGATGCAGGAACACGCCGCCGAGCCCGATCGCGGCTCGGTCCATGAAGACGAATTCGCGGGGAATGGTGACGGGGCCCTTGGCCTTGAGCTCCTGATGCACGCGGGCTGCCTCGTTCCGGCCATAGGCACCGGGCGAGATGCCGTCGGCAATCGTGCGGGTACGGTCATCGAGCAGCGGGCCATAGATGAAGCGGGCCCAGATCGTCAGGACGTCGATCAGTTCCTTCTTGAGGTTGCGGAAGCCCCAGGTCTCGTAGGCATGGACCATGCGGGCCTGGTCATCCTCGAGGATGCCCTTGTAAAGATCGACCACGGCACCGACGAATGTCGGCGTGAACAGACGGATGCAGCCGTAATCGAGCAGGTTGATCCCGCCGGGTACGCCGTCGCCATCACGGAAGACGGTGTAGTTGCCCAGATGCGGATCGCCATGGATGACGCCGAAATGGCTGAACGGGTGCCACCATGCCTTGAACATGGCCGTGCCGAGCCGATTGCGGGTTTCCTTGTCGGCTTCCTTGAAGTTCAGGATCTTTTCGCCCTGGAGCCAGCCCATGGTGAGCAGGCGCCGCGTCGAGAGCGGTTCGATGATCGACGGCACGCGGATCAGCGGTTCGTCAGCCAGCATATGTGCGTAGAGCTGGGCATGGCGTGCTTCGCGGCCGTAATCGAGTTCCTCGCGGATGCGGGCGCCGATCTCGACCTTGATCTCGCTCGTGTCGACGGCGCGATCCATCTGCCGGTGCAGGGAGAAGAGCAGGTTGAGCTGGTTGAGATCCGCCTCGACCGCCGATTCCATGTCGGGATATTGCAGCTTGCAGGCGAGGGGGGTGCCGTCCGGCAAGGTCGCCCGGTGGACCTGCCCGAGTGAGGCTGCCGCGGCGGGCTCTTTCTCAAAACTGCCGAAACGGGAAAGCCAGTCGGGGCCAAGTTCGGCGGCCATCCGGCGGCGCACGAACACATAGGACATGGGCGGCGCCTCGGACTGGAGCTGCCGGAGTTCCTCGGCATATTCGGCCGGAATTGCTTCCGGGATCGTAGCCAGAAGCTGGGCGACCTTCATCAGCGGGCCCTTCAGGCCACCAAGGGCGCGGGTCAACGCTGCGGCATTGCGTCGGTCGGCCTCGCTCGACCGGCCCGTCAGCAGCGAGCCGGCGATGCGGGCGGCAACGCCGCCCATATTGGCGCCGACGCGGGCATAGCGGGTGGCGCGGGCGGAGAATCGGTTCTGTTCGGAATCGCTCATCCGGTGGATATGGGGCTCGACCGGGCTTTTGTTGAGTCCCCGGGGCGGCCCTGCGCTGTCAGGCCTCAGGCCTCCATGCCCTCGAGCTCGATGATCATGCCCTCGATCACCGAAAGCCCGATCTGCCAGAAGGCGGGGTCGCGCGCATCGAGGCCGAAGGGTGCGAGCACTTCGGAATGATGCTTCGTACCACCGGCCGAGAGCAGGGCGAAATAGTGATCCACGAATTTCGGATCGGCTTTCTGGTAGACGCCGTAGAGCGAATTCACGAGGCAATCGCCGAAGGCATAGGCATAGACGTAGAACGGCGAATGGACGAAATGCGGGATGTAGCTCCAGTAGACCTCGTAACCTTCCGAGAGGCGGATCGAGGGGCCGAGGCTGCCGGCCTGCACGCTCATCCAGATCTCGTTGATCGCCTCTGCGGTCAGTTCACCGTTCCGCCGTTCGGTGTGGAGTTTCCGCTCGAAGGTGTAGAAGGCGATCTGCCGGACGACTGTGTTGATCATGTCCTCGACCTTGCCGGCCAGCAGTGCCTTGCGGGCAGCCGGTTCCTTGGTGCGGTCGAGCAGGCGGCGGAAGGTCAGCATTTCGCCGAAGACCGAGGCGGTTTCAGCCAGGGTCAGCGGCGTCGGCGCCATCAGGGCGCCGTTCCCGCCGGCCAGGACCTGATGCACGCCATGGCCGAGTTCATGGGCCAGCGTCATGACATCCCGCGGTTTGCCGAGATAGTTCAGCAGCACGTAAGGGTGGGCCGAGGGCACAGTGGGATGGGCGAAGGCGCCCGGTGACTTGCCGGGCCGGCTCGGGGCATCGATCCAGCCCTCGTCGAAGAAGCGCCGGGCGATATCGGCCATTTTCGGCGAGAAATCGCCATAGGCATCGAGGACCAGCGCCCGCGCTTCCTTCCAGCCGATTGTCGCCTGCGGGACTTTCGGTAGCGGCGCGTTACGATCCCAGAATTCCAGCTTGTCCTTGCCGAACCAGCGCGCCTTCAGCGCGTAATAGCGATGCGAGAGGCGCGGATAGGCCGCCTCGATCGCGGCGACCATGGCATCTACCACCTCGCGCTCGACGCGATTCGCAAGATGGCGGCTGTCGGCGACATCGGTGAAGCCGCGCCAGCGATCCGAGATTTCCTTGTCCTTGGCCAGGGTGTTGGTGATCAACGCGAACAGACGGGCATTGGCCGCCAGCGTCTTCGAGATCGCCATGGCAGCACTGCGGCGCTTGTTCTCGTCCGGATCCTGCATCCGCGTCAGGGTCGGTTCCAGCGTCAGGCTTTCGCCGTCGATCTCGAAGCGCAGGGTGGCGAGCGTCTCGTCGAAGAGGCGGTTCCAGGCGCCGCGTCCCGTCGTCGATTTCTCGTGGAAGAGCTGCTCGATCCGGTCCTCGAGCTGGAAGGGCTTGTCCTTGCGCAGGTCGGTCAGCCAGGGCGCGAAATGATCCAGCGGCGGCTGGGCCATCAGGCGGTCGACAAGCGCATCATCCAGCTGGTTCAATTCGAGCTGGAAGAACAGCAGATCGCTCGAGGCCGCGGTGACCTTCTCCTGCGTGTCGCCGTAGAACTTGCCATGGGCGGGCTTGGTCGTGTCACCGGCATAGATCAACCCGGCATAGGACATGATCCGCCCCATCCGGTCCTCGATGGCCTCGTAAGTGCGAATCACCTCGCAGAGCGCCGCAGCGCCATCCGGCCGTGCGGCGAGGCCGGCCAGCTGGCCTTTGTAGTGAGCGGCAAAGGCGGCGCATTCGCTGGCCATGGCCTCGAGATCGGCCAGGAATTCCGGCGAGGTCATGCCGGGATAGAGATGATCGAGCGTCCAGACCGGCAGATCGCCGAGTTCGACGCCGCCGGAAGCGGTGCTGGCAAGGACGGGATGCGGGGCGCGTTCGATCATGATGGGTCCAGATGCAGGGCCGGCTCCGGCGGGATGACGGGGCCGCTTCGGCATCATCCATGGCCCAAGCCGGCCGGGCTTTCAATCGGGTCGGTTTCTTCTCGTCAGGATTTACAACCTGTTTACGCGGCTCAGCGACACTGCCTCGAAACGAGACACCACCCCGTCATTGCGGGTGGCAACGCAGAAATGATGTCGATGAGTGCAATTATCCTGGTTGTCGATGACGATCCCGTCCAGCGCCGCCTGCTGTCGGAGATGGTCAAGCGTTCCGGCTACACGGCAGAGGTCTGCGACAACGGTGCCGACGCATTGAAGCGCGTGCAGGATCGCAGCCTCGCGCCTGTCGACGCAATGGTGCTCGACCTCGTGATGCCGGAACTCGACGGCATGGCCGTGCTGGAGCGGCTGGCCCAGATGGAGGCCCGGCCGCCGGTCGTCGTGCAGACAGCGCATGGCTCGATCGAGACCGTGATCAGCGCGATGCGGGCCGGAGCCATCGATTTCGTCGTCAAACCGGTGGGTGCCGAGCGCCTGCAGGTCTCGCTGACGAATGCCCTGCGCGTCGATGCGCTGGAAGGGGAGGTGCGCCGGCTCGCCAAGCGGGCCAATGGCGCGCTGGCCTTCACCGACCTTACTTCGGCTTCGGCCGACATGGCGCGCGCGGTCCGCCTCGGCGAGCGCGCCGCGAAATCGGGCATTCCGGTGCTGCTGGAAGGCGAATCAGGCGTTGGCAAGGAAGTCTTTGCCCGGGCGCTGCAGGGTGCGTCGGACCGGCGCGGCAGGCCCTTTGTCACGGTGAATTGCGGGGCCATTCCGGCCAATCTCGTCGAGAGCATCCTGTTCGGCCATGAGAAGGGGGCCTTTACCGGCGCGACCGAACGGCACGCCGGCAAGTTCGTTGAGGCCAATGGCGGCACGCTCTTCCTCGACGAGGTCAGCGAATTGCCGCTGGAGGCGCAGGTGAAGCTCCTTCGCGCAATTCAGGAAGGCGAAGTCGATCCGGTTGGCGGGCGCAAGACCGTGAAGGTGGATATCCGCCTCGTCTCCGCGACCAACCGCGACCTGATCGAGGCCGTCCGCCAGGGGCGGTTCCGCGAGGATCTCTATTACCGCCTGAACGTATTCCCGATCTCGATTCCGCCCCTGCGCAACCGGCGCGAGGATATTCCGGCACTTGCACGGCGATTCCTGGCCCGGTTCTCGGCCGAGGAAGGCCGGCCGATCCGCGCCATTTCCGAGGAGGCCATGGCTTTGCTCTCGCGGTTCGACTGGCCGGGCAATGTACGCCAGCTGGAAAACGCGATGTTCCGCGCGGTCATTCTCTGCGAGGGCGACACGCTCACCCTCACCGATTTCCCGCAGGTGGCGCAGGCTGTCGAGGGCTATTCGGTCGAGATTCCGCCGCTTGCCACCGCGCCGCTGATGCCGGCCCGGCCGGAGCGCGAGATTGTCCGCGTCGAGATCAAGGATCCGAGCGCGCTGACCCTGCTCGACCAGACCGGCGATGTCCGCCCGCTCGACCAGGTCGAGGGCGACACGATCCGCTTCGCGCTTGAGCATTATCGCGGCCAGATGTCGAAAGTGGCACGCAAGCTCGGGATCGGGCGGTCGACCCTTTATCGCAAGTTGAAGGATCTCGGTATCGAGACCGAGGATTCCGAGGAAGGTATGGAGGATAGCCGCGTCGCATAAATGTCGCGGCCATCCGTTTTTCCGAGAACCGACCCGGTTTGTGCGCCAGCGCACTTGACGGAAACCGGAATTCACGAGAGCAAGATTCGCATCGTCGAGGGGCCAAAGACGTGATTGCACAGAAGGTTAACGGATCCTCAAAGTGTCGCACCGCCCCGCTGGCGCTGGCCTCCGCGCTGGCTCTGATGGCGCTGGTGGCGCCCGTTTCTGCGCAAGGCGACGAAACCCGCCCCGCACCGGCCGAGGCGATCATCGAGAAGGAGGCTTCGGCGCTGCTGCGGCTGGACCTGCCGCCTGTTCCCGATGTGACGCTCCAGGTCGATGCCGTTGAAACCCCTTCCCGTGCGGCCGAGGCCGACATCACCCTGCCTGCGGCGCCCGAAATTGAACTTTCCGAGGATCTCCGCGCTCCCGCTGCTCCCGTTCAGCAGGCCGAAACGCCGGTGCCGAAACTCGACCTGCCGGAACCGCCGACAGTCACTGTCGCGGTCGATCTGCCCCCGCCGCCCCGACTGGTGCTGCCGGCCGACGAGGCCGCGATCCGTGCCGCGCTGGAGCCCGCCCGGACCCGGTACCGGTTCAAGGCTACCGAGATGGATGCGCTGGCCGGTTTCTATGCCGCCCGGGATTTCCGCCCGGTCTGGCTTGAAGCCCGATCGGACGGTGCCTTCGTGCAGTCGCGCGTGGCGACCCTGTCCAAGCTTGCCGCCGATGCCGAGCAGGAAGGGCTTGATGCCGTCCGGCTGCTTTCGGCGCTGCCTGTCCGGACCAACGGGATCATTCCGGCGGAGCGGCTGATCGAGACGGATCTCGCCATCAGCGTCGCGGCGTTTCTTTATGCCCGGGATGCCCGTGGCGGGCGGATCGAGCCCTCGCGGCTTTCCGGCATGCTGACGCCGGAACTGACCCTGCCGAACCCGGCCGAATTGCTGGCCTCGATCACCGATCAGCCGGCGGATAAACTCACGGCGTTGCTGCACAGCTATCATCCGCGCCATGCCGGCTACCGTGCCCTGCGGGCAGAACTGATGAAGTTGCGCGAGGAGATGTCCGCACCGATCCTCACCGGCTCCGTAGCCGGGCTGGCCGGCGCGCCGCAGCCGGTCGCGGCGGGCCTGCCGCCCAAATGGCTCGAAGGCCCGGCGCTGGCCTTCGGCAAGCCTGATCCGCGCGTGCTGCATCTGCGCAGCCGGCTCGGCCTGCCGGCCGAAGGTGGCGAGGTCTATGATGCGGAATTGCGCAAGGCTGTGGAAGCCTTCCAGCGTGTGAATGGACTCACGCCGAACGGGCGCATTACGCCGAAAACGCGCGCCGCGCTCGAGAATCCCCAGACGCCGGTTACCGAATCCGAGCGCAAGCCCGACAAGCAGGTTCTGGCCAACACCATCATCGCAAATATGGAACGCTGGCGCTGGCTGCCGGTCGAACTCGGCGAATTCCATGTTTTCGTGAATGTGCCCGATTTCAAGCTCCAGATCGTCCAGGACGGCCGGAGCGTGCACGAGACGCGCGTCATTGTCGGCAAGCCGCAGACACAGACGCCGGTTTTCTCGGACGAGATGGAGCATCTCATCGTCAATCCGTCCTGGGGTGTGCCGCCGTCGATCCTGAAGAAGGAATTCCTGCCCAAGCTGGCCACTGATCCGGATTATGCGACCCGGCGCGGCTTCGAGGTGGTCCGGCGCGGCAATTCGATCTCGATCCGGCAGCCGCCGGGTGAGAAGAACGCGCTCGGCTTCGTCAAGTTCATGTTCCCGAACAACCATTCGGTCTATCTGCATGACACGCCGAACCGCTCCTTGTTCGGCAATGATTTCCGTGCCTTCAGCCACGGCTGCGTCCGTGTTGACAAGCCCTTCGCCTTTGCCGAGAAACTGCTCTCGACGAGCCTTGGCTATTCGGAAGGCTATCTCCGCGGGATGATCGGCCGGGGCGAGCGTATGGTCCGCCTGCCGCGCAGGATCCCCGTGCATCTGAGCTATTTCACGGTTTTCGTGGATGCCGAGGGCAAGCTCCAGGAGCGGCGCGATCTCTACGGCCATGACGCGCGGGTGCGCTCGGCGCTCCAGCTCTGATTTCCTCCAATCTTGTCATCCCTTTCGCCTGCCTGTATCACCGGGCAAGCTTGAGGCTGTGAGCATTTTTTCGCCATGGTTGTCCGGCAAAGCGAAGGATCGGCATCTCAGTCAGGGGGGAGCCCGTTGAGTTTCGCACCTGCTGCCTTCCGGGCCCGATCCGGGGCAGGGCTCTCGCGTGCTCTGCGGATGGCCGGAGCCGTGCTCTGCGCCAGCCTTCTCTGCCTGTCCTTTTCCACCGCGACGCAGGATGCGAATGCCAATGGCGAGACGCGCGCGCTGACGATGCATCACGCCCATACGAACGAGCTGATCACCATCACCTTCAAGCGGGATGGCTCCTTCGATTCCGCCGCGCTCGAGAAGCTCAACTGGTTCCTCAGGGACTGGCGTGTGGATGAGCCGACCAGCATGGCGCCGCAGCTTTTCGACGTGATCTGGTTCGTCTATCGCGAAGTGGGAGCCTCCGAGCCGATCAAGGTCATGTCGGCCTATCGCTCGCCCGGCACCAATGCGATGCTCCGGCGGCGGTCGCGCGCTGTGGCGAAGGAAAGCCAGCACATGCGCGGCAACGCCATGGATATCCACATTCCCGGTGTGTCGATGGCGCGTGTGCGCGAGATCGGCATGCGGCTCCAGCGCGGTGGTGTCGGCTATTATCCGAGCGCCGGTTCGCCCTTCGTGCATCTCGATGTCGGCTCGGTCCGGTCCTGGCCGCGCATGCCGCGCGAGCAGCTCGAACGCCTGTTCCCGGACGGCAAGACCGTGCATCTGCCGAAGGATGGCATTCCGCTCGCCAATTACCAGGCAGCCCTCGCCGAGGTGCAGGCGCGCGGCGGCTCGGCACTCGATTACGAGACCGTCACCACAAACCGCGGCAAGAGCCTCTGGGCCCTGCTGTTCGGCGGTGATGAGGACGAGGATATCGCCCGCGATGTCGGCCGTGGCGGCCGCAATGCGCGTGTGGCCGCGCGGGGTCGTGGCAATGCGGCAACCGAACAGGTCGCCGCGCTGCCCAGCTCCGGCGATGGTCCCGGTGCTTGGGGTGTCGCGGGGCTTACGGGTGCTTCGCAGCCCCGCGTCGCGCGGGCACCGGTCATTGCGACGCCATCACCTGACGCCGAACCCGCCGCCGCGCCGTCGCCACCTGCGCCTGCATCACCCGCTGTTGCAGAGCCGCAGAGCGCTCCGCTTCAGGTGGCGTCCCTGCCCATCCCGCCGATCCGTCCGAAAGGGACGCAATTTGCAAGCCTTGTCGCCGCCGCCGAGCCGCTTCCGCCGATCCGCCCCTCGGGTCTTGGCCTGACTTCGCCCGTCCCCAACTTCGCGGCCAGCGCGGCTCCGGCACCGGCCGAGCCGGTGGCTCTCGCCGCCGCCCCGAACATGCCGCTTCCTCCGGTCCGGCCAGCACCTGTCGCGGCTGCAGAGGCTCAGCCACCTGTTGCCGCGCCCACGCCTGTTGCTTCGCCTGCCCCTGTTGCTGTTGCGAATGTGCCGATGCCCCCGCTCCGGCCCGCGGCTCCAGCGACATTGGAAGCGCCTGTCGTCGTGGCGGCCGCACCAAGCCCGGTTTCAGCACCGCTCCCGCCGCTACGCTCCGCCCTGCCGGCCGCCGCTGCCCCCGAAACGGCATTGCCGTCCATCGTCAGCCGCGCATCCGAACCGGAGCGCCCGGCTGGACCGCTGGTCCAGGCTTATGCCGCCGTTCCGGCGCCGATCCCGCCGAGCCGACCGGTTCCCGCCCCGGCCACTGCCGCTGTTGCGCCGTCATTGCCGGCCGCCGCCCCGGCGATCGTCCCGCCACCACCCGCAGCGACGCAAGCCCCGCCCCAGCCAGTCCGCCCGCGTGAGGCGCGACCGGCTTTCGTGCCGCGTCCGACCAACCCGATGGCGATGGTGGCGGCGCAACCGGCAATCGAGACCCGGCCGAGCCAGGTCGTCCAGGTTGCCGAGCCGCCGGTCGGCCGTGAATTGCGCAGCGCGGTGACGGCCTCGCCGCTTGCGGCGGTGGGCGCGGCTGCGGCGCCTGCCTCCGGGTTCACCGGAAGTTTTATCCGGCCTCTTGGCGCCAGTTTCACCCGGTCGGGCGAATAGGCGCGGCCGGAGCCGCACTCATTCCATGCCGAGTGCGCGGAGATAGGTCTCGAGGATTTCTTCCTGCTCGCGGCGCTCATCGGCATCCTGCCGGCGCAGCGAAACGATTTTCCGCAGGATCTTGGCGTCGAAGCCGTTCGCCTTCGCTTCGGCATAGACATCCTTCACATCGTCGGCGATCTGGCGCTTTTCTTCCTCGAGGCGCTCGATCCGCTCGATGAAGGCCTTGAGCTGGCCGGCGGTGGCGGGGTTCACGTCTTCCATGGAGGGCTCCGAAACTGGGATAAAAAGGCACGACTTGCCTTTCTTTCCGCCCTTCCTTGGCCCCGGGGAAGGGGTCCGGTCAACCCGGAATTTCGCCCATCCATTCCAGCCCGCATCGGGATCAGGCGAAGCTCAATGGCCGGGATCGCGGCTGGCGAAGGCCGCCTGCTGTGCGGCACTCGCCTCCTTCTGGTGGCGGGCCTTCCATTCCTCATAGGGCATGCCATAGACATGCGTGCGCGCGCTGTTCCGGTCGAGCGGGACGCCCTGATCCCGCGCAGCATCTTCCATCCAGTTCGACAGGCAGTTCCGGCAGAACCCGGCGAGATTCATCAGGTCGATGTTCTGGACCTCCGGCCTGTCGCGCAGGTGCTGCAGCAGCCGGCGGAAGGCGGCGGCCTCGAGGTTGCGGAGTGTTTCGGCATCCGGAAGCTTCGGTGTCTCTGTCATGGGTGCTTTCCTCTCGCGCGGCGGGGCTGCGGATGCGCGCCGAACCGGCGTGCTTCCCGTAAATCTGGGTGCGAAACCAGCGGGCGCAAGTGGCGTGCAAGCCTTTCGCCCCAGGCTTCCACACCGTCAGGCGTCGTGATCAGGTCCTGGCGGATCTCGACGAGTGCATGCGCATAGCCGGCCCCGAGGCAGTGCCGGTCGATCGTATCGCCAGCGTAGCCGCCCTGATAGGGCTCGTTCTCGCCGACAATCAGTTCCGGCTCTCCAGCAAGGGATTCAAGCAGGCGGCGGTTGAGCCGCGGGTCGAAATCCCAGATCACGGTGACATGCCAGGGCCGTTTCACGCCTTTCATCTCGGGCGTGAAGGAATGCATGGCCACGACAATCGGTGGCTGGCCGGTTGCGGCGATGGCGGCGAGCGTTGTCTTGATCGCCGCGTCATAGGGCCGGTAAAAGCGGTCGATGCGGCGGCGAATCTCATCCGGCCCGATCGTCGCATTGCCGGGAATGATCGCACCATCAGCGATCCTCATCACCAGGGTCGGATCATCCTCGCCGCGATTCGGATCGATCAAAAGCCGCGAGAACCGGCTCAGAACGGCGGGCGCGTCGAAATGCCGGGCGAGGCTGCGTGTCACAGCCTCGGCCCCGATATCATAGGCGATATGCCGTTCGAGTTCGCGCCAGTCGAGGCCAAGCCGGGCATATTCCGCGGGCATCCGCGCCGTGGCATGGTCACAGAGGAAGACAAGGCCGGATTCGGCCGAACCTTCGACAATCTCGTGGGAATCCTCGTTCAAACGGGCGGCGATCCGGGGCACGGCTGGTCCTCTCTGGCTATCCAGCCCTGCCGCAATCGGGCCGCGCTGGCAAGCCTCGCACGGCGCATCGGGCCGATTTCAGGCATTGGCCTCGCCCGAGGGATTGGCTAAGGTCCGACGCATGTTTGAAGGCATGAAGATCCGCACGCGCCGCCGCCATTGTCTTTCGATTTTCGAGGCGGCCGTCCAGGCCGTTTCTCCTGCCCGTTTCCTGCCGGCCCATCTGCCGGCGCCGCCGGAAACCGGGCGCCTTTTCCTCATGGGCGCCGGCAAGGCCGCTGCCTCGATGGCCGACGCTGCGGAAGCCCATTACCTCGATACGCTCGGTTTCCCGCGCGAGCGCCTCCGCGGGCTGGTGGCGACCCGTCATGGTTATGGCGTGCCGACGCGCGTTGTCACCGTGATCGAGGCCGGCCATCCGGTGCCTGATTCGCAGAGCGAGATGGCGGCAAATGCCCTGCTCAGGCTGGCAGACGAGGCCGGCCCAGGGGATCTCGTCGTGTTTCTGGCCTCGGGTGGAGCTTCCGCCAATCTCGTCCTGCCGGTGGGGGCGATTACACTCGAGGAGAAGAAGGCTTTCAACAAGGCGCTGCTCCGGTCCGGCGCGCCGATCGATGCGATGAATACCGTGCGCAAGCATATCAGCGGTATCAAGGGCGGGCGCCTTGCCGCCCGGATCGCGCCGGCGCGGCTCGAAACCATCGCCCTGTCGGATGTGCCGGGTGACGACCTCGCGACGATCGGCTCCGGCCCGACCCTGCCGGACATTACCACTCTCGCTGATGCCCGCGCCATCATCGAGCGTTACCGCATTACCGTGCCGGATTCGGTGCGCTTGGCGCTGGAGGACCCGGCGAACGAGACGCTGAAGCCCGGCGATCCCGCCTTTGACGGCTCTCGTGCCGTGATCGCGGCGCGGCCGCTCGATGCCTTCACCGCAGCCTGTGCCGAAGCGGAGGCACTTGGCTACCGGGTCATCAATCTCGGAAATGACCTCGAGGGCGAGGCTCGCGATGTTGCTGTCCAGCATGCGGCCGTCGCGCTGCGCGAAGCGCAAAGCGGGGAACGGATTGCCCTGTTGTCGGGCGGCGAGCTGACAGTGACCATCCGGGGCGAGGGCACAGGCGGCCCCAACCAGGAATACGCGCTGGCCCTGGCCATGGCGCTTGGCGGCACCCCGGATATCGTGGCGCTTTCGGCGGATACGGACGGAACAGATGGCGGTGCCGGCAAGGCCAGCGATCCGGCCGGGGCGCTGGTCGATCCGACCACGCTCACCCGGGCCGAGGCGGCCGGGCTCGATCCGCTGGCCGCCCTGGAGCGCAATGACTCGACGCCGTTCTTCGCGGCCCTGGAAGACCTGCTCCAGACCGGGCCAACCTTGACCAATGCCAATGATCTCCGTGTCATCCTGCTGGGATCGTAGCCCGATGTGCGCGGGCTTCCTGTCCAGGCTTCCGGATATCCGCCTTCCCGGGCGCAGGCTGCGTCTCGCGGTGCTCGCGCTCCTCGCCGGCCTGGCCTGCACGGTCGAGGCGCGGGCCGATCTGCGCGTCTGCAATGCCACATCGGGCCGGGTCGGCGTGGCAATCGGCTATCTCGACGGACCAGTCTGGGTGACCGAGGGCTGGTTCAACCTGAAGCCGAATCGCTGCGAGACGATCGTCCGCGGGCGGCTGACCTCGCGGTATTTCTACATCCATGCCGTGGATTATGACCGCGGCGGTGACTGGAGCGGGTCGAATATTCTCTGTGTCCGGGATGTCGAGTTTTCCATCCGCGGGCCGCTGGACTGTTATGCCCGCGGCTTTGACCGGGCCGGGTTCATCGAGGTGGATACCGGGCAACAGCCGGATTGGACGGTTGAACTTGGCGATGGCGGCCTTGTCTCAAACCGGTAGTATAATCATCCTATGAATTCGGGGAATCGGGGGGCTCGGCATGCGGCGAAACAGACGGACAAAACTCATCGCGACGCTTGGGCCCGCCTCGCAGGATGATGCCGTCGTCAAAAGGCTTTTCGAGGCCGGCGCCGATGTTTTCCGAATCAATATGAGCCATTCCAGCCATGAGGTGCTCCACCAGCGCGTAGCGCAGATTCGCCGGATAGAGCAGGAACTGGGCCGTCCGATCGGCATCCTCGCCGACCTGCAGGGGCCAAAGCTGCGCGTCGGCACCTTCGCCGCGCCGCCGGTCATGCTGGAGACCGGCCAGAAATTCGTGCTCGATTCCGATCCAAAGCCGGGGGATTCCCGCCGGGTCCATCTGCCGCATCCGGAAATCCTGCAGGCGCTGAAACCCGGGCACCGGGTGCTGATC
This sequence comes from Rhabdaerophilum sp. SD176, assembly GCF_030143245.1. Classification (GTDB taxonomy): domain Bacteria; phylum Pseudomonadota; class Alphaproteobacteria; order Rhizobiales; family Beijerinckiaceae; genus Rhabdaerophilum. Next base: position 281,037 of record NZ_JARJNS010000002.1, read on the forward strand.
GATGACGGCAAGCTGCTGTTCCGCGTCACAAGTGTCACGGCCAAGCGGGCGGAGATCATGGTCGAGGTCGGCGGGGCGATCTCGAACAAGAAGGGCGTTAGCCTGCCGGACAGCCTGCTGCCCAGTTCCGCCCTGACGGAGAAGGATCGGTCCGACCTGACCGCCGCACTGGAAGCGGGAGTTGACTGGATCGCCCTGTCCTTCGTGCAGCGGCCCGACGACGTGGCGGAAGTGCGCAAGATCGCGCGCGGGCGGGCGCTCGTGATGTCCAAGCTCGAAAAGCCCCAGGCGATCGAAAGGCTCGACGAGATCATGGAATTGTCCGATGCGCTGATGGTGGCGCGCGGTGATCTCGGCGTGGAAATGCCCCTCGAGGTTGTTCCCGGCCTCCAGAAGCGGATCACTCGCCTGGCCCGCAAGCTCGGCAAGCCGGTGGTCATCGCGACGCAGATGCTCGAATCGATGATCGTGAGCCCGATGCCGACGCGAGCCGAGGTTTCGGACGTGGCCACTGCCGTGTTCGAGGGCGCCGATGCGGTGATGCTCTCGGCCGAGAGCGCGGCCGGGCAATACCCGATCGTAGCGGTCGAGACGATGAGCCGGATTGCGGAGGCGGTCGAGAAGGATCCGAACTACACGGTGCTGCTCGCAGGGCAGCGTTCCCCGCCCGAGCCGACTGGTGCGGATGCCATCGCGGCGGCAGCGCGCTCCGTTGCCGAGACGCTCGATCTCAAATGCATCGTGGCCTGGACGGCCAGCGGCGCGACCGCGCTCCGGATCGCGAGGGAGAGGCCCTATCCGCCCATTCTCACGTTGACAACCAGCATGCAGACAGCCCGCCGCCTGGCTCTGGTCTGGGGTGTGCATGCGGTGGTGGGCGAGGATCCGGCGGATGTCGATGACATGGCGCGTCTGGGCGCGCGGGTCGCACGGGAGCAGGAATTCGCCAATCCCGGCCAGCGCGTCATCCTTGTTGCCGGCGTGCCGTTCGGAACGCCGGGCGCGACCAACATGCTGCGGATCGCTTTCGTGGGAGCCGGTGGCGCAAGCTGACCGGCTTCAGATTGGCTGACCCTCGACCTCGACCTTCATGCGTTCGAGCTGTTGCTTCAGGTCGGCGAGGAAGGGATGGATTTCGAGCGCGCGGGTGAACGCCTTATAGGCGCCCTTTGCGTTGCCGCTGGCCCGCAGGATTCCGCCCAGCCCTGACAGGGCAATGTAATGGCGTGGCTCCCGCGACAGGACCTCACGAATATCCCGATAGGCCGCATCTCGGTCATTGCGCAGGAAATGGATCATGGCCCGACGGTGAAACGGTTCGGCCCATTGCGGCTTGAGCGTCACGATATAGTCGAGCAGGTCGAGGGCGAGATCGAAATCGCGCGCGGTCATCGCGTCCTTGGCCCGGGTGAAGAGCAGGTCGGTCGTCGGGCTGCCAGATTGTTCGAGAGCCCGCACGATATCGGCCGCGACGATCCGGGCCGCCGTCGGGCTTTCTGATTCCTTGAGCTTCTCGAAGAGTTTGTCCAGCCTTTGGCCGGCTCGCGTCGTCGCGTCAGGCGCGGGAGCCTCGGATGCGGCTGGTGGCGCAGGCGGCGGGTTGTTCTGCGCGGTCACGAGAGCCGGGTGGAAAAGGCAAGCGAGAAATGTGGCGAGGATCACTGATGAGCGCATGATCCGAAGGTAGCCCGGCCGGGCGGGGCGTCAAGCCTCAGGCAGCCGCACCGGGCATCACGAAAACGCGAAAAGCGCCCGCAAGGGCGCTTCGGCATGCCTCATGATGCAATGAAGGCTCAGCCCTGGCGGGCCTTGTAGCGCTTCTGCGTCTTGTTGATGATGTACACGCGGCCGCGGCGGCGAACCATCTGGTTGTCGCGGTGCCGCTTCATCAGCGCCTTGAGCGAATTCCTGACCTTCATCGTCTCAACTCCATCCGGTGACCCGGTTAAAAATGGTGGGCGCGACAGGGATTGAACCTGTGACCCCTACCGTGTCAAGGTAGTGCTCTCCCGCTGAGCTACGCGCCCGAACGCGAAGCCGAAGACGCCGCGTCGAAATTGGGAAGCGCCCGTATAGTCAGAGCGCGGCGAAAGGGCAAGGCTTTTTGGCAACCGCCCGAAGAGAAAATCAAATCAGGCGGCGAGCATCCGCTTCACCTCATTGACGAGGTCCTTGAGGTGGAAGGGCTTGGAGAGGACGCGCGCATCCTTCGGCGCGTTTGATTCCGGATTGAGCGCAACCGCCGCAAAGCCGGTGATGAACATCACCTTGATGTCCGGATCGAGTTCGGTCGCACGGCGTGCGAGCTCGATCCCGTCCATTTCGGGCATCACGATGTCGGTGAGCAGAAGCTCGAACGGCTCCTCGCGCAGCCGGTGATAGGCCGAGCGGCCATTGTCGAAGGACGCGACATCGTAGCCCGCATTCTGGAGCGCCCGCACGAGAAAGCGGCGCATGTCGTTATCGTCTTCGGCGAGGAGAATCTTGCTCATGTCGGTCTCTTCGGGCTTGCCGCGCAAACTGGCAACGAGGGTTAGGCCGTCATGGTAAATATCGGGTGTATTTTTCCGGCAAAGCCGCAAGGGGGCTGGACCGCCCGGAGCCGGCGCGCCATGTTGCGCGGACGTCCAGCAGGGAAAGGGCTTTCATGGCGGGGCAGGTGCCGCTCGATCTGGCTGATCTCCCGCCCTTCATTCTCGAGGGCGAGGAAAACCGGGCCACACCGCTCTTCCTGAATTCGCCCCATTCGGGGGATCTCTTCCCGGCACATTTCCTGGCCCGGAGCCAATTGGCGAGGTCTGCCCTCCGCCGCGCTTCCGACCTCTATGTCGACAGCCTGTTCCGGCCGCTTGTCGCGGCAGGGTTGCCGTTGATGTCGGCGCAGTTGCCACGCTCCTATGTCGACCTGAACCGCGAGCCGCTGGAACTGGACCCGCGGCTGATTGCCGGAAACCTGCCGGTCGATGCGAATACGCGGTCATTGCGGGTTGCCGGCGGGCTGGGTACCATCCCCCGGGTGATCGGCGACCAGGTCGAGATCTATGCCGGAAAGCTGCCGCTCGAGGAGGCTCTGGCCCGTATCGAAGCGCATTACGTGCCCTATCATCTCCGGCTTCACCGTGAACTCGCGCGGCGGCACCGCGATCATGGCATGGTGCTGCTGCTCGATCTGCATTCCATGCCGTCGCAGACCTTGCCGCGCCCGCACCGGAGCATGCCGGATCTCGTCATTGGTGACCGCTTCGGCAGCAGCGCCGCGACGATGCTGGTCGAGCGGCTCGAACACCTGGCCCGCTGCGCCGGCTTCCGTGTGGAGCGGAACCAGCCCTATGCCGGCGGCTATATCACCGAGCATTACGGCCGCCCTGGCCTCGGCTGGCATGCCATCCAGATCGAGGTGAACCGCGCACTTTACATGGATGAAGCCCGGCTGGTGCCCCATGACGGGTTCGCCGGCCTGTCGGCGGCGCTCTGCGAGATCGTGTCGCAACTTGTCGCAGAGCAGGCATTCGATTCCCGCAATTCGGCCTTGCATTTTTCTCAGAAGGCTGCTGAATAAGGGCGCTCGTTGCCTGATCCGGTGGCGAAACGATCCGAACGGGGCATCCGAATCAAGGGCAGCCCCGCAGAAACGCCGGAATCCATGATTTCGGCCAAAAAAAAGGCCGCACGAAGCGGCCTGAAAGTCTAGGGAGGAAACGCCCAAGGAGGGCATGTCACGAGGGCGAACCGTCGTGACAAGTCGAATATATATTGCGGCGCACAAAAGACAAGGCCTGTCGTGATCGACGGGCCCTTTTTTTATTCATCGCTAAGAATGCGTTGTCCCGGGCGGGTTTTCTGCCCTTTGCCAAGCGCGGGAGAGCACGGGCTTCTGGCCACGGCATCCGGTCTCCGCTAAGGAGAATCACCGGTTGTCCCTCCCGCGAGGATCCATGCGTCCAGTCGATCTCTCGGCCTTTCTCGAACGGCTTGCCCAGCAATCCGGCGAGGCCATCCTGCCGTTCTTCCGCACCGAACTCAGTGTGCTCGACAAGGGCAGTGACGGGTTCGACCCGGTGACGGAAGCGGACCGCGCTGCCGAAACCGTGATCCGCCGGCTTATCCAGGCGACCTTTCCGACACATGGCATCCGGGGCGAGGAATTCGACGACGTCAATCCGGAAGCCGAATACCAATGGGTTGTTGATCCGATCGACGGGACGCGCGCCTTCCTGTGCGGGCTGCCGGTCTGGGGGACTTTGATCGGCCTGATGCGCGATGGCAATCCGGTGATGGGCGTCATGAACCAGCCCTATACCGGCGAGCTGTTCTTCGGCGATGGCCGGCAGGCGAAGCTCAAGGGACCGCGCGGGCAACGCGCGCTCATGACTTCCAGCAAGACCCGGCTTGCCGATTCCCACCTCATGACCACCGATCCGCGCCTGTTCCGCGGTGACGAGGCCGAGGCGTTCCTCCGCGTCGAGAAGCAGGTGAAGCTCTCGCGCTACGGGGTCGATTGCTATGCCTATGCGATGCTGGCTTCAGGCCAGGTCGAGCTGGTCATCGAATCCGGACTCAAGGCGCATGACATTGTCGGGTTGATCCCTGTCATTGAAGGAGCAGGCGGGGTCATCACCACATGGGATGGCGAGTCTGCCACGAAGGGCGGTGCCATCGTGGCCGCCGCCAATGCCGAACTCCATGCCCAGGCTTTAGGCCTGCTCGCCCGGCGCGGTGGCTGAAGCGGGTTCGCCGCCCTGCGCCGGCAGGGTGCCGTCACCCAGCACAGGCTCCCGGCAGAAGGCATCGAAGGCGGCCCAGAATTGCTGCCGGATCCGGCCGCGCTCCATCAGGATTTCATGCTGCGCGCCAAGAAGTGTGATGGCGCTGGTGCCGCGCATCCGCCTGGCGAGGGTGGCGGCGGCCCGGGAATCCACCACGCGATCGGCGCCGGCCAGCACGAACAGGCAGGGCGTGCGGTTCTCGAGGCCGAACCGGTCATCATCGAAGCGGGCCATGGCCTCGAAGGCCGCATCCACCCAGCCGATGGTTGGATCGCCGATGGCAAGGCGGGGTTCCTGCTTCTGCCAGAGTGCCATCCGGGCGAAGCGTTCCGGATCGCTGGTCAGCGGGTTGCCATCGAAGGGGCCGTCCGCGATCGTGATCCGCCGGCCGCCGGGAATGAAAGCGGTCGAAAGGCCGAGGCTTGCGAGGATGCGCGCGAGCACGCGGCTGGCATCCGGCCAGCGGAGGCCGGCGATGGCGACAAGCGGCGAGGAGAGGATGGCCCGTGTGAACAGGACGGGTTGGCGGGCAAGGGCAAGCAGGGCGATGGCTCCGCCCGTCGAATGGGCGAGGAGATGGTAGGGCTCCGGCAGGCCTCGGCGGCGGATTTCCGCGAGGAGGGCGTCGAGATCGAGCAGGTAGTCGTTGAAATCCTCGACATGGCCCTTGCGCGGGTTGCCGACCTGCCGATCGGAGCCACCTTGACCCCGCCAGTCGAGCGCGGCGACCGCGAAGTCGCGTGTCATCAGTTCGGAAAAGACCTCGCCGTATTTTTCGATATATTCGGCGCGCCCCTGGAGCAGCACGACCGTGCCGGCCGGCTTGCCCTCCGGCAGCGCGAAGGCGGCGCGGATGCCGATCCCGTCCGCCGCCGTCAGGCAGGCAATCTCGATCCGATCCGAGAAGGGCACGCCTTCTGGCGGCTGGACTAGAAACTCAAGCATGGCCCCGTGCGCGTCTCGCCCTTCCGATGGCGGCAATCCGAAAGCCCGCCCTCGCGCGCTGGTTCCGGTCCGTGGTGTCTAGTTCGCAGGAGTCCGGGCGATCGGCAAGGGGGAGGCGAGGCAGCCGGGGCGGGCTTCGTTCGGTTCCAGCAGCCGGAAACCGATCAGCGTCTGGTTGCGGGCGTCGAGCACAAGCCGGAGGGCCTGGCCATCGCGCGTGCAGACTTCGCCGACGACGCTGTTACCGCGCCGCTGGAAGCCCGGCAGGGTGCCGAGCTCGACCATGGTACGGTTTTCGACGAGGCGCGAGCCGCCTGGTGCATCTGTCGTGGCGGGGCTCCTGGACAGGGCCATCAGGCCGAAACCGCCCAGGATTGTTGCCACAAGCACGCCCACAAGGACGTGCCGCGGCCAGAGCCGATCCGAAAAACCTGTTCTCTCCGCGCCGCCCGAAACCGGGAAGCCGGCGCCCTGTGCGCGTGGCATGAAGCAAACCTCGATCCGGGCCTTCCTGGTGCCCGATAATGATGCTTCTGGCAGAGGCGGGCTGAACCGGATGCGAGCCCGAGGTTCATCCGGCATTCATGGGAAGGGCATCGTTGCCGCGCGCCGCGACGGGCGGAGCCATTACCCTTGAAATCCGGAAATCCGCTTCCCACCTCGTTGTTGTGCCGGCCAGAGCTGGCGGCACATTCCCGGTCCGGCCCTTTGGGCGGACTTCAACTGCATGTCGCTTCAAGGAGGATATGCCATGCGTTCCTATGATCTTGCCCCTCTCTATCGTTCGACCGTCGGTTTTGACCGGTTGTTCTCGCTGATGGACCAGGTTGCCGGTTTCGAGCAATCCGCCCCCAGCTACCCGCCCTACAATATCGAGAAGACCGGCGAGAATGCCTATCGCATTTCGCTCGCCGTCGCCGGGTTCACTGAAGCCGATCTGACGATCGAAGCCGAGCCGAACTCGCTCATCATCCGGGGCGACAAGGCTACCGGTGCCCCGCGGGACGGCGCCTACCTCTTCCAGGGGATCGCCTCGCGCCAGTTCGAGCGGCGGTTCCAGCTTGCCGATTACGTGAGCGTGACGGCTGCCCGGCTCGAGAACGGCCTGCTCCATGTCGATCTGGTGCGTGAAGTGCCGGAAGCCCGCAAGCCGCGCGTGATCCCGATCAGCGCGCCAGCCGGTCAGGCTGTCGAGCATCTCGCGGCCTGAAGCCGGCCTTTTCCGATACAGCGAAGGGGCGTCCTAGACGCCCCTTTTTCATATGCGTCCCTCTTCAAGGCGGGTCCGACGCCTTGCGCCGGTCCCCTCCTGTGCCGGGGGCGGCCCCGTTTACTGCGCCCCGGTTCCGGGGGATTGCGGGGCCCAGAGCGAAGGGTCGCGCGCCGGGGCGACCGGAGCCGGTCGGCTGGCGGCAGCGCCGGAGCCCGGCCCTTGCGCAACGGCATCCGGGCGGCGCGGCGGCAACGGATTGGCCGTCTCGCCAGCCGGTGTTTCCGGACGGGCGCGGGGTGCCTCGCGCGGGAAGCGCGGATCGGGGTTCAGCGCGGCCGTTCCACGGGGCGTCGGGGTGCCGGCCTCGCGCTGGAATCGTTCCAGAACCTCACCGTCATAGGCATCGACAATGAGCCGGACCGGCTGGCGGTTCCGGTCGATCGCGTCGACGACCAGCACATCCGGGCGGCGGCCGGACAGGACGAGGCTGCGATAGCCGCGATCCCGCAGGTCTTCGAAGATATCGCCCACCGAAGCGCCGATCGGACGCCGCGGAACCGGCACGACGATCGGGCCGGAATAATAGCCGCCGTAGAAGAACGGGCGCGGATAATATTGCGCCGAGGCTTCCGTCGCGGCGAAACCTGCCATCGCAGCCAGCAGGCCGGCGAGGCCAGCCATGCGCGTTGCCTTTGCAATCACCATTACGAACTCTCCATTGGATGCCGTGGCATCGAGCCGCCCCATTCTGCGAGCATGCCTAACGGGCGATTAAGTTTCGCTGAACAGGCAATGGTTTTGGGGCGAAATGATGGAGCCCGCGGTGCGTTGGCTCACGCTGCGGCGCGGAACCCTCGTGCAGCGGCAATCAGGGCGTCGACATCCTCCTGGCGCGTGGCGAAGGACGTGACCAGCCGCAAAACCACCTCGCCCTCGCGCAAGGCCGCTTCCGGTGGCAGGGACAGGTCTGACCAGTCGACACATTTCAGGCCGGCTGCCGTCAAATGGTTCCAGAGAGCCTCGCTGACGATCGGGAAGACCTCGTTGATCTGCCGTTCCCAGCCGAAGCGGATGCCTGGAATGCCGGCAAGTCCATCGGCCAGCCGCTTGGCCATCGCATTGGCATGGGTGGCGAGGTCGCGCCAGTGATCGCCATCGAAAAAGGCCTCGAACTGGGCCGAGATCAGCCGCTGCTTCGACAGGGTCTGCCCCGCCCGCTTGCGGCGGAATCGGAATTCCTCCGCCAGTGCCTCGTCGAAGAAGACCACGGCTTCCGCCATCAGGCAGCCATTCTTGGTGCCGCCGAGAGAGAGCACATCAATCCCGGCCTGCCACGTCAATTCCGCCGGCGTGCAGCCGAGCGCCACCAGAGCGTTGGAGAACCGGGCGCCATCCATGTGCGTGCGCATGCCATTGGCGCGGGCGCAGTCTGTGAGCGCGCGCACCTCTTCCGGCGTGTAGATCAGTCCGAATTCGGTGCCCTGCGCGATGGACAGCGCCTTGATCGGCGGGCGGCGGGTGCCGCCGGGTTCCGCCGCGAGATGCGCCTCGATGATGGCCGGCGTGAGCTTGCCACCGATGCCGGGCAGGCCGGCGAGCTTGGCACCGCCCATGAAGAATTCGGGCGCGCCGCATTCATCATCGATGACATGGCTCTCGCGGTGGGTCAGCAGGCAGCCCCAGGGCGGGCAGATGGCCGAGGCGGCAAGAGCATTTGCCGCTGTTCCGGTCGTGACGAGGAAGGCCGTCACCTTGCGGCCGAAAAAGGCATCGAGTTGCGCATCGACGCGCGCAGTCCAGGGATCGGCGCCATAGGAGCCGGCGGCACCCTCGTTGGCGGCGACGAGAGCGGCGAGGACCTTGGCGCTGGCGCCAACGATATTGTCACTGACGAAGTTCATGGGATTCCGGAATGGCTGGAGAGGTAGCCGTCATCAAGGCGCAAATCGACCGATGGTGCAAGCATCGTGGCCCGGCGGCAGCCCTCGGGGCCAGAAGGCCGCAGCCCCTTGCCGTTCGTGTTTTAGACGCAATATTGTTTCTTAGGAGGAGCAAAAGTAATTTTATTGCGTATATTTAGGCAGTTCCCGCAATAAAAGGGATAAAATTCTTCTAAAGAGTGCTTGTAAGGCCGGTTGGTTTCTGGTTATGTGCGGCTCGGATAGGACAGTGTTGCTGACCTACTCTCCGAGCCCGGTTTCCGGTGGCCGGCTGGTCTCCCCCGGCCCGCCGTCGGAAATCGGGCTCGACGTGTCTGAAAGCCAACGAGGGCGCCGGCCAGGCATGGCGGCGAAAACAGAACTGCAGATTTCTTTGGGCCTTGAGCCAGGAGCGAGACCATGACGACGAGAGAGACGAAGTTTGATGCCGTGACGCAACGCCCCGCGGCGAATGCGCGCGCCACCAAACGCGCCGTCGCGTCGGTTTCGCGGGGGCCGCAGGTGGTCCGCGATCCGGGATTCCCGGCGCCGGAAGGGCTCTATGATCCGGCGCACGAAAAGGATTCGTGCGGTGTCGGCTTTGTGGCGGATATCAAGAACCGCAAGACCCACACGATCATCGAGCACGGGCTGAAGATCCTCGAAAATCTCGACCATCGCGGCGCTGTCGGTGCCGATCCGAAGGCCGGCGATGGTTGCGGCATGCTGGTGCAGATCCCGCATCGCTTCTTCCGCGAGGAATGCGCGAAGCTCGGCTTTGAGCTGCCTGAGCCGGGGCATTACGCCGTCGGCCAGTATTTCCTGCCGCGGGATATCGAGGCGCGGACGAAGATCGAGCAGATCATCGAGCAGACCATCGTTGCGGAAGGGCAGAAGGTGCTCGGCTGGCGCGACGTGCCGGTCGACAACAGCGATCTCGGCGAGAGCGTCAAGCCGACCGAGCCCTATCACCGGCAGGTTTTCATCGGGCGCGGCCCCGACATTACCGACGAGGAAAGCTTCGAGCGGCGCCTTTTCATCCTGCGCAAGGTCGTCTCGCATACGCTCTATCTCGGGCAGGAACGGGCCAAGGCCTCGTATTACCCGGTCTCGGTCTCGTGCCGGACCGTGACCTACAAGGGCATGCTGCTCGCCACCCAACTCGGCGGCTACTTCAAGGATCTCACCGATCCGCGCTTCGAGAGCGCGTTGGCCCTTGTGCACCAGCGTTTTTCGACCAACACCTTCCCGACCTGGCAGCTCGCACATCCTTACCGGATGGTCGCGCATAACGGCGAGATCAACACCCTGCGCGGCAACGTCAACTGGATGGCGGCGCGACAGGCCTCGGTCGACAGCGAACTCTACGGCATCGAGATCGGCAAGCTCTGGCCGATCTCGTATGAGGGCCAGTCGGACACGGCCTGTTTCGACAATGCGCTCGAATTCCTCGTGCGCGGCGGCTACAGCCTTGCCCATGCGGTGATGATGCTGGTGCCGGAAGCCTGGGCGGGCAACCCGCTCATGGATGAGGAGCGGCGCGCCTTCTACGAGTATCACGCGGCGCTGATGGAGCCGTGGGACGGCCCGGCCGCCATTGCCTTCACCGATGGCCGGCAGATCGGTGGCACGCTGGACCGGAACGGCCTCCGGCCGGCCCGCTACTATGTGACCAAGGACGATCTCGTTGTCATGGCGTCGGAAATGGGCGTGTTGCCCTTCCCGGAAAGCGAGATCGTGACCAAGTGGCGGCTCCAGCCGGGCAAGATGCTGCTGATCGACCTTGAGGAAGGCCGCATCGTCTCCGACGAGGAGGTCAAGGCCAGCCTCGCCAAGGCCAATCCCTACACGGAATGGCTGCAGCGTTCCCAGATCGTGCTGGAGGATCTCCGGCCGGTCGAGCCGCGCGCCTCGCGCACCGATGTCAGCCTGACCGACCGGCAGAAGGCGTTCGGCTACACCCAGGAAGACACGAAGCTCCTGATGTCGCCCATGGCGGTGACCGGCCAGGAAGCCGTGGGCTCGATGGGCACGGATACGCCGCCTTCCGTCCTCTCGGACAAGTCGAAGCTGCTCTACACCTATTTCAAGCAGAACTTCGCGCAGGTCACCAACCCACCGATCGATCCGATCCGCGAGGAGCTGGTGATGAGCCTCGTCTCCTTCATCGGGCCGCGGCCGAACCTGTTCGATCTGGAAGGTAATGCCCGCCGGAAGCGGCTCGAGGTGCGCCAGCCGATCCTGACCAATGGCGATCTCGAGAAGATCCGCTGCATCGGCCATTTCGAGGACCGCTTCGATACCAAGACGCTCGATATCACCTATCCGTCCCAGCAGGGCGCGAAGGGGATGGAAGCGGCTGTGAAGCTGCTCTGTGACCGGGCGGAAGCGGCGGTGCATGGTGGCTATAACATCATCATCCTGTCCGACCGGATGGTCGGGCCTGACCGGATCCCCGTGCCGGCCTTGTTGGCGACGGCAGCTGTCCATCACCACCTGATCCGCAAGGGCCTGCGCACCTCGGTCGGTCTGGTGATCGAGACCGGCGAGGCGCGCGAGGTGCATCATTTCGCCTGCCTGGCCGGCTATGGCGCGGAGGCGATCAACCCCTATCTCGCCTTCGAGACCCTGGTGGCCATGAAGGCCGACATGGAATTCCCGGAAGAGGTGGACGAGACCGAGATCGTCAAGCGCTACATCAAGGCCGTCGACAAGGGGCTGCTCAAGGTCATGTCCAAGATGGGCATCTCGACCTACCAGAGCTATTGCGGTGCGCAGATCTTCGATGCGGTCGGGTTGTCGAGCGAGCTGATCAACCGGTTCTTCTTCGGTACGGCCTCGACCATCGAGGGGGTCGGGTTGGCCGAGATCGCCGAGGAAACCGTGCGCCGCCATCGCGAAGCCTTCGGGAACCTTCCGGTCCTGCGGAAGTTCCTCGATGTCGGCGGCGAGTATAATCTGCGCCAGCGCGGCGAGGACCATGTCTGGACCCCGGATGCGGTGGCGGACCTGCAGCACGCGGTGCGCCTGAATGCGAAGGACCGGTTCGAGGCCTATTCGAAGCGCATCGACGAGCAGGAGAACAAGCACTCGACCATCCGTGGCCTGTTCCGGATCAAGTCGGCGGCGGATGACGGCCGCCAGCCCGTATCGATCGACCAGGTCGAGCCGGCGGTGGAGATCGTGAAGCGCTTCGCCACCGGGGCCATGTCCTTCGGCTCGATCAGCCGCGAGGCGCACGAGACGCTGGCCAAGGCGATGAATGCCATCGGCGCCAAGTCCAATACGGGCGAGGGCGGCGAGGAAGCCTCGCGCTTTGAGCCGCTGCCGGATGGCTCGCCCAATCCGCGCCGCTCGGCCATCAAGCAGGTGGCTTCGGGCCGGTTCGGCGTGACGACGGAATATCTCGTCAATTCCGACGTGATGCAGATCAAGGTGGCCCAGGGCGCGAAGCCCGGCGAGGGCGGCCAGCTGCCCGGCCACAAGGTGGATGCGACCATTGCCAAGGTCCGGCATTCGACACCGGGCGTCGGACTGATCTCGCCGCCGCCGCATCATGACATCTATTCAATCGAGGATCTCGCCCAGCTGATCTTTGATCTGAAGAACGTCAACCCGAAGGCGGATGTCTCGGTGAAGCTCGTCTCGGAAGTGGGGGTCGGCACGGTTGCTGCCGGCGTCGCCAAGGCGCGCGCCGACCACATCACCATCTCCGGCTACGAGGGTGGCACGGGGGCCTCTCCGCTCACCTCGATCAAGCATGCCGGCAGCCCGTGGGAAATGGGACTTGCCGAAACGCAGCAGGTGCTCGTGCGCAACCGCCTTCGCGGCCGCGTGGCGCTGCAGGTCGATGGCGGTCTCCGGACCGGGCGCGACGTGATGATCGGTGCACTTCTGGGAGCCGACGAGTTCGGCTTCTCGACCGCGCCGCTGATCGCAGCGGGCTGCATCATGATGCGCAAGTGCCATCTGAACACCTGCCCGGTCGGCGTGGCGACGCAGGATCCCGTGCTCCGCAAGCGCTTCAAGGGCCAGCCGGAGCATGTGATCAACTTCTTCTTCTTCGTGGCGGAAGAAGTGCGCGCGCTGATGGCGGAGATGGGCTTCACCCGGTTCGAGGCGCTGATCGGCCGGTCGGATCTGCTCGACACCCGCGAGGGCGTCGCGCACTGGAAGGCCAAGGGCCTGGATTTCTCACGGCTCTTCGCCCAGCCTGATGTGCCGGCCGATGTGGCGCGCAAGCATGCCGAACGGCAGAAGCACCCGATCGACGACGTGCTCGACCGGAAGCTGATCGCCGAGAGCCGCGAGGCGCTCGAGCATCACAAGCCGGTCCGGCTCAGCCATCGCATCCGCTCGGTCGACCGGGCGGCCGGCGCCATGCTCTCGGGCGAGATCGCGATGCGCTATGGCCATGCCGGTCTGCCGGATGACACGATCCACGTGTCGCTGCGCGGTACGGCCGGCCAGTCCTTCGGGGCGTGGCTGGCTGCGGGTATCACGCTCGATCTCGTCGGCGAGGCGAATGACTATGTCGGCAAGGGGCTTTCCGGCGGTCGGCTGATCATCCGGCCGGCCGAGGATGCGGCCATCGTGCCGGAAAAGTCGATCATCGTCGGCAATACCGTGCTCTACGGTGCGATTTCCGGGGAATGCTATTTCCGCGGCGTCGCCGGCGAGCGTTTTGCCGTGCGTAACTCCGGTGCCATCGCGGTGGTGGAAGGCACGGGCGACCATGGCTGCGAATACATGACCGGCGGCGTGGTGGTGGTGATCGGCGAGACCGGGCGCAATTTCGCGGCGGGCATGTCCGGCGGCGTGGCCTATGTGCTCGACGAGGACAGGTCCTTCCGTTCGCGGTGTAACCTGTCGATGGTCGATCTCGAACCGGTCGAGGAGGAGGAAGTCCTGCTCGAGCGCGATTACCACCATGGCGGCGATCTCGAGTTCAAGGGCCGGATCGACATCATGGGCGACATGTCGCGGCATGACGAGGAGCGCCTGCACCAGCTGATCGCCAACCATCTGCGCTATACGGGTTCGGCGCGCGCCAAGCATATCCTTGACCATTGGGCCGAGTACCGGACCAAATTCGTCAAGGTGATGCCGGTCGAATATCGCCGCGCCCTGCGCGAGATGGAAAAGGCGCGCCAGCTCCAGGCTGCGGAATAAGGACGATCCGGTCGGGCGGCGCTCGGGCAGCGCCGCTCGCGATCCACGCGAAAACAGGGTATCGAGGCGCCGGAAGCGGGGCTTTCAGGCTGCCGGAACAGAGGTCTGCCGCAAGGCAGGGAAGACATATGGGCAAGGTCACTGGGTTTCTCGAAATCGACCGGCGGGAGTCGAAGTATCAACCGGCTTCCGACCGCATCCGCCATTTCCGCGAATTCGTCCTGCCGATGGACGAGAAGGACGTGCGTGAGCAGGCGTCGCGGTGCATGGATTGCGGCATTCCGTATTGCCATGGTCCGACCGGCTGCCCGATCCACAACCAGATCCCGGACTGGAACGACCTCGTCTACCAGGATGACTGGCAGCTCGCGCTGGACAACCTGCATTCGACGAACAACTTTCCGGAATTTACCGGCCGTATCTGCCCGGCGCCGTGCGAGGAAGCCTGCACGCTGAACCTCGAGAACTCGCCGGTGACGATCAAGACGATCGAACAGGCGATTGCCGATACCGGCTGGAAGAATGGCTGGATCCGCCCCGAAGCGCCGGAAAAGCTGACCGGCAAGCGCGTCGCCGTCATCGGCTCCGGGCCGGCGGGCCTCGCCGCCGCGCAGCAGCTGGCCCGCGTGGGCCACGAAGTCCATGTCTTCGAGCGCGAGCCACGCGCCGGCGGCCTGCTCCGCTACGGAATTCCTGATTTCAAGATGGAAAAGCACCATATTGACCGCCGCGTCGCGCAGATGACGGCGGAGGGCGTGACCTTCCATTACGGTGTCAATATCGGCGTCACCAAGTCCGTCGACGATCTGAAGCGGGATTTCGACGCCGTGCTCATGGCCGGCGGTGCAGAAGCCCCGCGTGATCCTGAACTGCCGGGGCAGGAGCTTGAGGGTGCCCATTTCGCCATGCCCTATCTCGTCCAGTCAAACCGGCGGGTCGGCGGCGAGCCGGAAGCCGAGCGGCCGGTTCTCGCCGGCGGCAAGAATGTCGTGGTGATTGGCGGCGGCGACACGGCCTCGGATTGCGTTGGTACGGCCTTCCGCCAGGGGGCGCTGTCGGTGACGCAGCTCGACATCCGCCCGCGCCCGCCGGAACTGGAAGACAAGCTCGTGATCTGGCCCTATTGGCCGACGAAGTTCCGCACCTCGTCCAGCCAGGCCGAGGGTGCTGACCGCGAATTCCAGGCGGCAACGCTCGGCGTGGTCGGGAAGAACGGCCGCGTGACCGGCGTGCAATGCGCGCGCGTCGACGAGAAGCGCCGGCCGATCGCCGGAACCGAATTCATCATCAAGGCGGATCTGGTGTTCCTCGCTATCGGCTTTGCTGGCCCGGTCAAGGAAGGCCTCGTCGCTCAGTCGGGCGCGGCGCTCGACAAGCGGGGCAATGTTGTCGCGAATGACGAGAATTACCTGACGTCGCAGGAAAAGGTCTTTGTTGCGGGGGATATGCGCCGTGGGCAGAGCCTCGTGGTCTGGGCCATCCGCGAAGGGCGACAGGCGGCGCGGGCCATTGACGAATTCCTCATGGGTTCTTCTGTCCTGCCGCGTTGAGGCGCGGAAGCGCTAAAATAAACATTCAACATCAATGCTTTGGCCGCCCGGTGCCTGTCTCCGGGCGGCCTTTTTCTGTCGCAATACCTCGCGTGGTTAACCAATCATGAATGGAGTGCTTTGGATATTTGGCAACATAAAGTATTTGTTTACTAAGGATCAGGGGATCCGGAGGGAGCAAGTCCTGTGATGCGTGTATCGAAGGAATGGAAAATCGCCCTGGCCGCAACGGCCGCCACTTTCGTGCTGGTTTCTGCAGCACAGCATGGCATCAGCCAGACGACGGGATCCATCCCGGCGCCGAGCGTGTCATCGCAACCGAGTGTTGCTTCACAGCCGGTGCCCGCAAGCGTTCCGAGTTTTGTGGATTCGTTTTCTGACAATGCCTATGCCCAGAATGTGAAGTACTTCAAGACGATCAAGGATGAAATTTCCTTCAGGACGGACAATTTCCCGGCCGCGATCGCCGAGAAGTTTTCCGAGACCTTGGCGGATTTCTCTGAAGAACTGCCGCGCCGCACCAACTGGATGCTGCCGACCGATACCGGTTGGGTGAGTGCGGGAGGGGCTGATCTGTATGAGGTGCATGTCGCGCTCAAGGCGACCGGCCGTCTCAAGCCGGATGGCAAGATGAAATATGGCCCGCTGACGCTGGGGCCGGAGCTGATGACCGACATCAACAACAGCGGCAAGCGCGTCGAGGCGCGCTTCGGCAACAAGATCCTGGCGTTCAAATCGGCGGAGAACCGGGATCGCTACATGGAACTGGTGAAGACGGGCACGTTGCTTGAGCTTCAGGACATGCAATGCGCGATGGCGCCGGTGCATCCCAAGCGTCCGCATCTTGCCGGAGCCACGTTGATGGTGGTTGTGGGCGAGGAGATGCCGGGCAAGAACGGCAAGCCGGTCCTGGTCCAGACCTACAACTCGGCGCATGTCGCGGCTTCCTACGATACGGAAGCCTGTGCGGCGATCTCGAACGCCTCGTTCCGTGCGCTTTCCGAAGCGGGCCGGACCTATGAAGGTGCGGTGGACCTTGTGAAGCGCAAGCGGCTCGACGATATGCGGGTGCCGGCCTTCACGCCGATCAACCCCATCCAGAATGTCCGCTGCGCGCCGCTCAGCTGAACCCGGATGGACTGAAAAAGGGCGGGCCGGGCAGACAATTCCGTCTCCCGGCCCGTTCGCGTCAGCCGACCTTCAGGACGAGCGTCGTCTTGGCCGGAACATCGACCATCGCGCCAGTGCGCGGGTTGCGGGCCTTGCGGGCCGGCTTGGTCACGGCCTTGAAGCGGCCCAGATCCGGCAGGACCGCGAAACCGGTCTTTGCCTGCGCGACCGCAACTTCCGCGTAGGCGCGGGCGATGCGATCCGCCTCGGCCTTGGTCAGGCCTGCGGACTTGGCGAAGGCATCGATAAATTCGGCTTGCGTGGCCATGGTGGCTCTCCTCTCTTCAGCGACATGCCTGCTGCACTGTTCTTGCTCTGAAGCGGCAGGCGCGGAGCGGGATCCTTAGCCATCACTTCCGGTTTCGCCAGCGCAAAGGCCCCGATTTCGGGCAATATCTGGAAAAATGGTGTGATTAACCCCGAAAAATCGATCGGTGGTTGTGTCGTATAACAGCGGGTGGCGACGGCTGCGCCACGAAAAACGGCCCGCGCATGGGCGGGCCGTCAGGTTGTTCGGGGTATTCGGTCGCTCGGGAGATCCGGTTTCAGGCCGCCTTGCTGCGCGGCTGGATCAGCTTGCGGTTGATCAGGCATTCCGCGATCTGGATCGCATTGAGCGCGGCGCCCTTGCGGAGATTGTCGGAGACGCACCAGAAGGTGAGGCCGTTCTCGACCGTGATGTCCTCGCGGATGCGGGAGATGTAGGTCGCATCCTCGCCCGCCGACTCGTGCGGCGTGATGTAGCCACCGGGCTCGCGCTTGTCGATCACCAGCACGCCCGGCGCGGCGCGCAGGATGTTGCGTGCTTCCTCGGCCGTGACCGGCTTTTCGCATTCGATGTTGACCGCCTCGGAATGGCCGACAAAGACCGGCACGCGCACGCAGGTGGCGGTGAGCTTGATCTTCGGGTCGAGGATCTTCTTGGTCTCGACCATCATCTTCCATTCTTCCTTGGTGTAGCCGTCCTCCATGAAGACATCGATATGGGGGATGACGTTGAAGGCGATCCGCTTGGTGAACTTCTTGGTCTTCGGCTCGCCGGCAGAGAAGATCGCGCGGGTCTGGTCGAAGAGTTCGTCCATGCCGTCCTTGCCGGCGCCGGAAACCGACTGGTAGGTCGAGACGACCACCCGCTTGATCCCGAAACGATCATGCAGGGGCTTCAGGGCAACCACGAGCTGGGCGGTCGAGCAGTTCGGGTTGGCGATGATGTTCTTCTTGGTGAAGCCGCGAACAGCCTCGGCATTCACTTCCGGCACGACCAGCGGAACGTCTGAATCGTAGCGCCAGGCCGAGGAATTATCGATCACGACACAGCCCTGCGCGCCGATCTTGGGCGACCAGGCCTTCGAGATCTCGCCGCCGGCGGACATCAGGCAGATATCCGTGTCGGCGAAGTCGTAATGCTCGAGCGACTGGACCTTCAGCGTCCGGTCGCCGAAGGAGACTTCCTTGCCGATCGAGCGGCTGGAGGCGAGCGCGACGACTTCCGAGACCGGAAAGGCCCGTTCTGCCAGAATGTTGAGCATTTCCCGGCCCACATTGCCGGTGGCACCCGCGATTGCGACCTTGTAACCCATGATGGACTTCCTGTTCTGATCGAGATCTCCCCCGGGTTGGTGGACCCGGTGGCCGGGTCTCGCCCTTTCCCCCGCCGGGGGAGGGCCCGAGAGCGAGGACAAGCGTTAGTGCACGAAGCCGCCTTTGGCGGTCGTGGTTTTCGTCGTCGGTTTTTTCGTCATCAGGGCCGACATCGAACGCTTTCCCCGGCTGGAATGCCGATGCGTCAGCAGAAACACGCAAAGGACTGAAAAGTCAATCCAACCTTCCAATATCGCATCGGGAACGGCCTGTTTACCATCCCCGCAGGTTCTCCGCCGCCGGTAAGTCCCTGCTCGCATTTCCGCGTCATCTTCGCCGCTGGATGGGAAAGCGGGCGAAGCCTGCAAGGGGCGTGAACAGATGAGGGGCATGGCAAGGCTGCTTGCAGAGGTAGCCGATTTTCCGCCGGTACCCAGCATGACCGTCGAACAGGCGCTGGGCCAACGTCGCCGCGCCTCCCGGCTTGCCGCCATGGCCTCGGCCTGCTGGCTGACCCTGGTCGCGCTGGCTGCCGGGTTCTCGCTGATGTTCGCCCGGGCGGCACGGAACCATCGGGCCGCCACCACCATCACCGTCATCCTGTCGCTTGTCTTCTCGGCGTGGCTGGCCGCCATGGTCCTTCCCGAGCGGGAGCCGGACATGATCGCGACGGCTGCCGCTTCGAACGCGGCAGCGGCCGGGCCAGCCCCCGCTGTCGAGCCTGCCCGGGATCTGGCTGCAAATGATCCGTCCCAACAGGTCCTCTCTGCCCAGCCCGCGGCCGAGCCTTTCCGGGTGCAGCTCGCACCGCCGGCCCGTGATGTGTGGATGCCCGTCCGCAAGCCCTTCGCCGTCTATCATGTCGAGGCACCGGAGATTGAGCAGGCGGAACTCGTCCATCGGGTTGCAACGAAGGACCGGCAGACCCGGCAGGACAGCTTCCTCTGGACCAACAGCCAGCCGAAGTCGAATTCGCTGCAGCGGCCCGCGATCCATCTCGTCATCGAGCGCTTTGAGAACGGGCTGCCGACGGCCCGGCCATTGTTTCCCGACCTCGCGCGTCGCGCCGCGGAAATCGGCGTTTCGATCGAGCGCCTGCAGGCGGCGCAGGATGTCATGACCAAGTTCGGCTCGATGGAGGTTGCCGAGGCGCATCTCGCCTCGGACAGCAGCCGCATGGCATGCCTTGCTTTCCGCCGGAACGATACGTCCGGGCTGGTTCTGGCCGGCTGGTATTGCGGCACGAAGGACCGCCCGGCGGACCGGGTCAGCTTCGTCTGTTTCATCGACCGGATCGATCTTGTCGGCGCGGGGCAGGACCAGCCCCTCCGCCGCCTCTTCGCGCAGGCCGAGCGCCAGCGGAAGGGGTGCCAGAGCCAGCGCCAGCCGGGCCGGAAGATAACCTGGCTTGACCATGAGGCGCCCCTGCCTGCGCTGAAAACATCACAGCGGCGACCTTGATAACGGCCGGCGCAGGATTCAGAATTGCGTTACGCTAACGAGGTGTTAAGCACTGCTTGTCATGGTTAATCCAGCCATACGAGGAGAGTTCCATGCGCGTCGTTGCCCTTGCCGCCTTCACCGTTTTCCTGGCCGGCTCCGCATTCGCGCAGAGCTCGAACCGTCTCGTCATCGAGGTCAAGCCGCGTTCCTGGCTCGATGCCGGCCGGCAGGTGCCCGTCGGTTCCATGCAGAATTATGTCTATGATACGCAGGGCCCCTCCGATGCAGCCCGGTTCGGCGCGCGCGGCAGCTCGCCCTCGCTCCTGCCGGACCGCTTCTCCTCGGGCCGCGGCATCCCGTTTGAATCACCGATTTTCTGGCGCTGATCTGCGGCGCGACAAACCGGGTTCCAGCAAAAAGGGCGCCTCGCGGCGCCCTTTATCGTTCCGGCAGCGCAAAATGGCGCAGTCAGAGGCGCTTGCGCAGGGCGGCGACGATGGCATCGCCCATCTCGACCGTGCCGACCGCGTTGGCGCCCTTGGCCGCGATGTCGCGCGTGCGCAGGCCTGAAGCCAGAACATCGGCAATCGCTGCATCAACGAGATCCGCCGCCTCGCCAAGGCCGAGGGAATAGCGCAGGGCCATGCCGAACGAGCCGATCATGGCGATCGGGTTGGCGAGACCCTGGCCGGCAATATCCGGCGCCGAGCCGTGGACCGGCTCGTAAAGCGACTTACGCTTGCCGGTTGCAGCATCCGGCGCGCCGAGCGAGGCCGAGGGCAGCATGCCCAGCGAGCCGGTCAGCATGGCAGCCACGTCGGAGAGCATGTCGCCGAAGAGATTGTCGCAGACGATGACGTCATATTGCTTGGGCCAGCGCACGAGCTGCATGCCGCAGGCATCGGCGAGGTGGTGTTCCAGCTCGATATCCGGATATTCCTCGGCGCCGATGCGTGTCACGACTTCCTTCCAGAGCACGCCCGAGCGCATGACGTTGTGCTTCTCGGTCGAGGTGACCTTGCCACGGCGCACCTTGGCAAGATCGAACGCGACGCGGGCGATGCGCTCGATTTCATGGGTGGTGTAGACCTGCGTATCGACGGCGCGCTTCTGGCCGTTCTCGAGCGTCACCACTTCCTTCGGCTCGCCGAAATAGACGCCGCCTGTCAGTTCGCGGACGATCATGATGTCGAGCCCCTCGATCACCTCGCGCTTGAGGGACGAGGCCTCGGCCAGGGCCGGATAGCAGACTGCCGGCCGCAGGTTGGCGAAGAGGGCGAGATCCTTGCGCAGGCGCAGCAGGCCGGCTTCCGGGCGATGCTCATAGGGGACCTTTGCCCATTTCGGCCCGCCAACGGCGCCGAAAAGCACGGCATCGGCCGAAAGGGCGAGTTGCATGGTGCTGTCGGCGACGGCCTTGCCATGGGCATCATAGGCCGCACCGCCGACGAGATCGGTCTCGGTCTCGAACGTGCCGAGGCCGGCCTTGCCGAGCGCATCCGCGACCTTCTTCACCTCGGCCATCACTTCGGGCCCGATCCCGTCACCGGGCAGCAGCAGGAGGTTGAAGGAGGCCATGGTCTAACCCTTTCCGACAGAAACCGAGTGGCGCCATCCCGGCGCGGCACGGGTTGACTACAGAAGCCCGGGGCTGGCCGCAAGCGCCTTTCGATTAAGGTAAATTCTTCCTTTGGCTGGCTCGATCCGGCTCTCTGTGACAAGGAGAGGATGCTGCATGCGGGCAAGAGGTGATCCATGCCGATTCGAGCCTTCCTGGCCGGCGCCGCGTTCTCGCTGATGCTCGTCACCCTTGCCGGGGCTGCCATCGTCTTCGGCCCTTCCGTCCTCGCTTTCGCGCCGGAAGCTGCCGCAGTGCCGGTTTCCCGGGCGCCGATGGTCGATTACGGGCCGCAGAAGGTGGTTTATCATGTCTCGACCCGGGGCTCCTGGCGCGATCGCGAGAGCGAAGCCCGCCGGCTGATCGCGGTGCTCAACAACCACCTCCAGGCGCTCGAACCGGATCCTGCCGAGATCCAGGTGATCCTCCAGGGCGACGGAATCGATATTCTCCGGCGGGCCAGCAGCAGCCCGAATCTTGCCCGATCGGTCGATTCCCTCCGCGAGCGTGGCGTGCGCTTCCGCGTCTGCGCCAATACGCTCGACGCCTATCGGGTGGGGCTTGATACGCTGCATGGCGTGCGCGAGACGGATCTGGTCCAGGCCGGCGTCGCCGAGCTGATCCATCTCCAGCGGCAGGGCTTCGGCTACATCAAGTTCTGACCGCCGGCGGCCTGCCAAGGGCCGGTCCTAGCGCAGGGAGTCGAACACCTTGCCACCGGCACGACCGGTTTGCGGCATGCCGAGTTTGGCCTCCACATCCTTGATCGCGGCGCGGGTCAGGGGGCCGATCGCGCCGTCGGGCTTGCCGACATCGTAGCCGGCGCGGACCAGCCGTTCCTGCAATTCCTTGCGCTCGGCGCGGGAAAGGCCGCGATCATCGGTCGGCCAGGGCGTGCGGATGCCGGGGCGGCCGCGCAGCCGGTCGGACAGGATCGAGATGGCGAGAGCGTAGCTCTCGGCGGCGTTATAGGCATAGGCCGCGTCGAAATTCTTCGTGACGAGGAAAGCCGGGCCGTTGCGTCCCGCCGGCAGAAGCAGACCCGCCGCCGGCAGGCCTGACAGCGCGCTGCCATCGATCCGGGTGATGCCCCGGCCCGCCCAGCTGGCGAGATCCTGCTTGCCGGTGCGGCCGGAGGGCCCGGCATAACCGGCCGGGAGACGCACCTCGTAGCCCCAGCTCGCGCCGGTGATCCAGCCGGATCTCTTCAGGTAATTGGCGGTGGACGCGAGGGCGTCGGGGATCGAGTCCACGAGGTCGCGGCGTCCGTCGCCATCGAAATCTACCGCGAGGCGGAGATAGGTCGAGGGGATGAACTGGGTGTGCCCGAAGGCGCCGGCCCAGGAGCCGCGCAGTTTCTCGGCATCGAGATCGCCGCGCTGCACGATCTTCATCGTCGAGACGAGTTCGGTCCGGAAGAACTCGCGCCTGCGCGTGCCGAAGCAGGCGGCGGTGGAGAGGGCCTGCGGCAGTGACCAGCGGCCGGGCACCTGACCGAAATCGCTCTCGACGCCCCAGACCGCGACCACGGTATGCCGGTCGACGCCATAGGCCTGCTCGATGCGCGCAAGGACAGAGGCATGCCTTGCCAGCATCGCTCGGCCCTCGGCAATTTTCTGGTCATCGACGAGGGTGGCGAGATAATCCCAGATCGGCGTGCGGAATTCCGGCTGCGCGCTCATCGCCTCGATGATCTTCATGTCGGGCGTCACGCCGGACATCATCCGGTCGAAGGTGGCGCCGCTGATGCCCTGCCCGAGGGCATGGCTGCGCAGGCCGGAGACGCAGCTGGCAAAATCGGCCTGCGCCGGGCCGATGACCGCAGCCAGAGCAAGGGCGATAAGGGGCAGGCGGCCGAAGCGCTTCATGCGGGCAGTCTCCAACGATAACGGCGCCAAAATAAGGCGCCGTCGTTAACGGAGATTCACCATGAGGGCGTTTTCCGCCCCGCGCGGCGCGGGGCCGCAGCGTTTCACAGCCAGGGGCGCTCGGTCTTGGCCTTGGCTTCGTAGCTGTTGATCTTCGGTGCCTTTTCCATGGTCAGGCCGATATCGTCGAGGCCTTCCATGAGACATTTCTTGCGGAACGGATCGATCTCGAACTTTACCGTTCCGCCATCCGGGCCGCGGATTTCCTGCGCCTCGAGATCGACCGTGAGCGTGGCATTCGAGCCGCGATCGGCATCGTCGAAGAGCTTGTCGAGATCTTCCGGCGAGACAGTGATCGGCAGGATGCCGTTCTTGAAGCAGTTATTGTAGAAGATATCGGCGAAGCTGGTGGAGATCACGCAGCGGATGCCGAAATCGAGCAGCGCCCAGGGCGCATGCTCGCGGCTGGAGCCGCAGCCGAAATTGTCGCCGGCGATCAGGATCTCGCTCTTGCGATAGGCCGCCTTGTTCAGCACGAAATCCGGGTTCTCGGTGCCATCCTCGTGATAGCGCATCTCGAAGAACAGCGACTTGCCGAGGCCGGTGCGCTTGATCGTCTTCAGGAACTGCTTGGGGATGATCATGTCGGTATCGACATTGACCACCTTCATCGGGGCCGGGGTGGAGGTGAGCGTCTTGAACGGCTGCATGGCAGAACTCCTGATCAGCGCGTGATACCGCATTCCGCAGCGGATTCAAGCCTCCGGGCATGCGGGGCGAAGCCGGACATCCGATGATCGCCTTTGCCGGTCCTTAAGGGTCCTCTGGCAGGGTCCGGGCGGATACCTTCAGGGGGCTGGATCCGATGAACGGCATGCATTCCCTTCCGCGGGAGGCACTCCAGCGGTTGACGCGCGAGCTGGCGGGCGAGCCGATCCTCTGGGCGGGCCAGCCCGCGCCGGGGCTTGCCTTCTGGCGGGCGGCCCTGCTCTGGCTTTTTGCCGTGCCCTGGACGGCCTTCTCGCTGGCCTGGGAGGGGATTGCGCTGGCGGCGTTCTTCTCCGCCGAGCCGGGGCAGAGGCCGGAAGGCGTCGGGGCGGTTCTCATCTGGATTTTCCCGCTTTTCGGCCTGCCTTTCGTGCTGATCGGGCTGTGGATGCTGGCGAAGCCCTTCCTCGAGGCCCGCAAGGCCCGCCGGACCGTGCATGTGCTGACCGAAAAGCGGCTCATCACGGCGGAACTCGGCGAAGCGATCAGCCTGACGAGCCTGCCGCCCTCGCGCATTGTCGAGATCACCCGGCGGGCGGGGCCAGCAGGGACCGGCACGCTCAGCCTGTCCCTGGGGCAGTTCCGCGACAACGACGGCGATCGGGTCGAGAAGGTGATCCACTTGCTCGGCGTGCCGGACGTCGAGCAGCTCGACCGGGAATTGCGGCGCCTGATGGGCTGAAAGCGCCGCGCTCAGCCCGCGGCGGCCTCGATCTTTTCCATATCGGCATCGGAGAGGCCGAAATGATGGCCGATCTCGTGCACGAGGACATGGGTGATGACGGCGCCGAGGGTTTCCTCGTTCTCGGCCCAGTAATCGAGGATCGGCCGGCGATAGAGCCAGACCATGTTCGGGCCCTGCCCGGTTTCCGGCACGGCACCGGCTTCCGTCATCCCGTGGCCGTGAAACAGGCCGAGAATGTCAAACGGGGTCTCGAGTTCCATCGCCTCGATCACCTCGTCATCCGGGAAATCCTCGATCCGGATGATGACGGTGCCGCAGAGGGTGCGGAAGGATTCGGGCAATTGCCGGAAGGCCTCGTCGGCCATCGCTTCGAAATCCTCGAGCGTGGGGGCCTGCATCGGCGCCCAGGAGGCGGAGGGGAAGCGGGACGTTGCCATGGTCTTCGGGTGCACGCTTTAAGATAATACACGACAGGGAGCCGCGCATATTGCGCCGCACATCCCCTATCTAGCCCTTTGCACCCGTGCGGGGAAGGGCCGGCTCACCACCATTTCAGCTGGTAGCCGAAATACCAGGCGAGGCCGATGAACGCGATCAGTGACAGGCCGCGCCCGATCCGCGTGGCCCAGCGCTCGATGCCATCGGCCTTTTCCGCATCCTTCGCCGCGAAATGTTCGCCTGCCCGCGCGAGCGAGGAGGAGAGGAACGTGCCGGAATCGTCGGGGCGTTTTTCGGTCATGGGGCGGCACCTCGGGTGATGGGGGCGATGTTGGCCTTCCCGGGCCCGAGGTCAACCCCCTTCGGCCGGTGCTGCATCACACGGCGGGCCAGGCCACGGCGCGGCATTCTCCTCCCATGCGGCAATCCCGCCGCGAAAGGAGGTCGCTCCGATGAAACGCTCATTCCTGATGCTCGCCGTTCTGGCGGGCGGAACCTTCTCGGCGGGGCTGGTCGCGGCCCCGCGCGAGGCCGAAGCCCGGGTCTGTATCTCCCGGTACCATGATCTGCGCGGCACCTGCGCGCGCTGGGCGCCGGGCTGGGGCCCGGGGGCGATGCGCCCGATCCGGCCCGGCTGGGCGGGGCTGGGCCCCTATCGCTGCCGCTGGGTGTCCTATGCCGTTCCCACCCCCTGGGGGGTGAGGGTCGAGCGCCGGCGCATCTGCGGTTAGGCGGGTGCCCGGGCCGGGTCTTCCGCCCGGCCCTGTCGACCGGACGCCTTTTCTGCGATCTGCCGGCTTCCGTCAGATCGGAAAAAGCTATGGCCTCAGCCGATCGTGCGGATATCCACGAAGCGGCCGGCAATGGCCGCAGCGGCCGCCATCTGCGGCGAGACGAGATGCGTGCGGCCCTTGAAGCCCTGGCGGCCCTCGAAATTGCGGTTCGAGGTCGAGGCGCAGCGCTGGCCCGGCTTGAGCTGGTCCGGGTTCATGCCAAGGCACATGGAGCAGCCCGGCTCGCGCCACTGGAACCCGGCGGCGATGAAGATCTTGTCGAGACCTTCGGCCTCGGCCTGTTCCTTGACGAGGCCCGAGCCCGGCACGACCATCGCGTAATCAAGGCGCGAGGAGACCGTCTTGCCCTCGAGGATCTTGGCGGCGGCGCGCAGATCCTCGATCCGGCCATTGGTGCAGGAGCCGATCCAGACCACGTCCAGCTCGATATCGGTGATCTTCGTGCCGGCGGCGAGGCCCATATAGGCGAGGGCGCGGATCTTCGATTCACGCTTGGTCTCGTCCGGGATAACGGAAGGATCCGGCACGGCGCCGGTGATCGAGACGACGTCTTCCGGCGAGGTGCCCCAGGACACGATGGGCGGCAGGTTGTTCGCATCCAGCGTCACCACCCGGTCGAAATGTGCGCCGGCATCGGTGCGCAACGTGTCCCAGTAGCGGCGGGCCGCATCCCAGGCGGCGCCCTTCGGCGCTTTCGGCCGGCCTTCGAGATAGGCATAGGTCTTCTCGTCCGGCGCGATCAGGCCGGCGCGGGCGCCGCCCTCGATCGACATGTTGCAGACGGTCATGCGGCCTTCCATCGAGAGCGCCTCGATGGCCGAGCCGGCATATTCGATCACCGAGCCGGTGCCGCCGGCGGTGCCGATCTCGCCGATGATGGCAAGGACGATATCCTTGGCGGTGACGCCGCCCTGCAGGGTGCCATCCACCTGCACGCGCATGTTCTTAGCCTTTTTCTGGATCAGCGTCTGGGTGGCGAGCACATGCTCGACCTCGGACGTGCCGATGCCATGGGCGAGGGCCCCGAAAGCGCCATGGGTAGAGGTGTGGCTGTCGCCGCAGACGATGGTCGTGCCCGGCAGGGTGAAGCCCTGTTCCGGGCCGATCACGTGGACGATGCCCTGGCGCTTGTCGCGCTCGGAGTAATATTCAACGCCGAAATCGGCAGCGTTCTGCGCCAGCGTCTCGACCTGGATGCGGCTTTCCTCTTCCTCGATGCCTTTCGAGCGGTCGGAGGTGGGGACATTATGGTCGACCACGGCGAGGGTCTTTTCCGGGGCACGGACCTTGCGGCCCGTCATGCGGAGGCCCTCGAAAGCCTGCGGCGAGGTGACCTCATGGACGAGATGGCGGTCAATGTAGAGCAGGCAGGTTCCATCCGGCTGGCGATCCACCACGTGGTCGTCGAAGATCTTGTCATACAGGGTGGTCGGCGTGCTCATCTCATCTCTCCTTCGCGTCGCCGGGCAGGGCGGCGGCGTGGCACGGCAGCTTCCCGCCGCGCGGCGCCGTGATTTACGCCAATCGCCGCCCGGATTCCAGCCCCTTCTTGGGAAAGGTTCCAAAGCGGAAGGGCGGTGCGGTTATCCGCCCTGCGGACAAAACCGGGCTATCCGCTGTCGGGCGATGGGTGTATAAGGCGCGCCGCCCCGACCGGTTTGCCTTGCGCTGCAGCAAGGCCCGGACGGGTTACGGACGAGACAGGCGCGGCTTGTCCTGCCGGCCTATCGAACAAGGGAATTCCGGCATGGGCGATCATTCGTCGACGGGCGGGCCGCATGAGGATCATGGCGGGCACGGGGCCGGATTGTCGGGCCCCATGCGCACCTTCGCGCTGGCCGTCGGTTCCGTCGGCGTGGTCTACGGCGATATCGGCACCTCGCCGCTCTATGCGCTGAAGGAATCTGTCCATCACGCCGCGAAGGACGGGATTACCCGCGCCGAAGTGATCGGGATCGTCTCGCTGCTCATCTGGGCGGTGATTGTCGTCGTCACCATCAAATATGTCATCTTCATCATGCGTGCCGACAACAAGGGCGAGGGCGGCACGCTCTCGCTGATGGCGCTGGCGCAGCAGGCTTTCGGCCGGCGCAGCCCGGTCATCTTCCTGCTCGGCGTGATGGGCGCAGCCCTTTTCTACGGTGATTCGATCATCACCCCGGCGATCTCGGTGCTCTCGGCCGTGGAGGGGCTCAAGCTCGTCCACCCCGCCTTCACCGACCAGTGGAACGTGATCATGCTGGCGATTGCCATCCTGTTCGCGCTTTTCCTGGTGCAGAGCCGGGGCACCGAGAGCGTCGCCCGGTTTTTCGGCCCGATCATGGTGATCTGGTTCACCGTGATCGCTGTGCTCGGCATCATGCATATCGAGGATGACATCGGCATCCTCGCCGCGTTCAACCCCTATCACGCGGCCGAATTCGTGGCCGGCCATGGCGTGATCGGGCTGCTGGTGCTGGGCTCCGTCTTCCTCGCTGTGACCGGTGCCGAAGCGCTTTATGCCGATATGGGGCATTTCGGCCGCCGCCCGATCCGGCTCGCCTGGCTGCTCTTCGTTTTCCCGGCCCTCACGCTGAACTATCTCGGCCAGGGCGCGTTCGTGCTCAAGAACATCACCGATCCCAAGGCGATCGAGAACCCGTTCTTCCTGCTCGCCCCGGAATGGGCCGTGCTGCCGCTGGTCATCCTGTCGGGCGTGGCGACCATCATCGCCAGCCAAGCCGTGATTACCGGCGCCTTCTCCCTGACCCAGCAGGCAGTCCAGCTCGGCCTGCTGCCACGCATCGAGATCCGCCATACCTCCGAGACCACGCTCGGCCAGATCTATATCCCGCAGGTCAATTGGCTGCTGGCGCTCGGCGTCTTCGCGCTGGTGCTGTCGTTCAAGACCTCGAGCTCGCTTGCCTCGGCCTATGGCATCGCCGTGACGGGAGCCATGCTTGCGGATACGGGGCTGTTCTTCATCGTCGCGCGCTATGTCTGGCAATGGCCGAACTGGCGCGTGGCGTTGTTCGGCATCCCGTTCCTTGCGATCGACCTGATCTTCTTCGGCGCGAATTGCCTGAAGATCCCCGATGGCGCCTACATGCCGCTGATCTTCGGCGCGGTGCTGATCCTGATGATGTGGACCTGGGTCCGCGGGACGCGGATCATCAACGAGAAGTCGCGCAGGGATTCGGTGCCGCTGGTCGACCTGATCAAGATGCTCGAGAAATCGAAACCCGTCCGCGTGGCCGGGACGGCGGTGTTCCTCACCGCCGATCCGGAGACCGCGCCCGGTGCCTTGCTGCATAATCTCAAGCACAACAAGGTGCTCCACAAGCGCAACATCATGCTGACGATCCGCACCGAGGACATGCCGCGCGTGCCGGAATCGGAGAAACTCCTCATCGAGGAACTCAGCGAGGATGTGAAGCGGATCGTCGTCCGGATCGGCTATATGGAAACGCCGCGCGTGCCGCATTTCCTCGCGCTGGCGCGCCGCCGCGGGCTGGATTTCGACATCATGCAGACGTCGTTCTTCCTCGGAAAGCGGACGATCAAGGCCGCGGCAACGTCCGGCATGCCGCTCTGGCAGGACAATCTCTTCATCTTCCTGTCCCGGACGGCGGCGAATGCGACGGACTTCTTCCATATCCCGACCGGGCGTGTGGTCGAGCTCGGCGCGCAGGTCACGGTCTGAGGTCGGGCCAACGGCGCTTGCCTTCGCCACTCGGGCTTGCCACTCTTCGCGGCAACGCGAGGATTGACCATGGATCCGAAGAAACTCGAGGCCCTCCGCGCCCGCTACAGCGGGGCTGGGGCCACCGATGTGCATGACCCCGAATTCAGGAAGGTCGTTGACCTGCTGTTCACCGGCAAGGACCGCCGGGCCAAGCCCTATGAGGGCATCTCCACCTTCCTCGATGCGCCTTACCGGCCCGAGATTGCATCGGACAAGGCGTTTTCCGCGCTGGATGTGCCGCTGATCGGCGTGCCGATGGATCTCGGCGTGACGCATCGGCCCGGCTCGCGTTTCGGGCCAAGGGCCGTGCGGCAGGTGGAGCGGATCGGGCCCTATCACGAGGTTCATCGCATCGTGCCGCTGGCGGAATGCCGGATCGCCGATATCGGCGATGTGCCGTTCCGCAGCCGCTACAACCTTGCCGAGAGCCACGAGGATATCGAAGCCTTCTACGGCCCGATCGCCGCGGCGGGCTGCCGGCCGGTCTCGGTCGGCGGGGATCATTCCATCACGTTGCCGATCCTCAAGGCGCTGGGGCGCGGGCGGCCGGTGGGGATGATCCATATCGATGCCCATTGCGACACGAGTGCGCCCTATGAGGGCACGCGTTTCCATCATGGCGGGCCGTTCCGGCAGGCGGTGCTGGAAGGCGTGCTCGATCCCGAACGGGTGATCCAGATCGGCATCCGCGGCAATGCCGAGTATCTCTGGGAATTCTCCTATGAAAGCGGGATGACGGTGATCCATGCCGAGGAATTCCACCGTCTCGGCGTGGACGAGACCATCGCCCGAATGCGCAAGGTGGTGGGCGACGGGCCGGTCTATCTGTCCTTCGACGTGGATAGCCTCGATCCCGCCTTCGCGCCGGGAACGGGGACGCCGGAAGCCGGCGGGCTCTCGACCCGCGAGGCGATGGCTTTGCTGCGTGGCGCGGCGGGGCTCGATATTGTCGGCGGCGATGTTGTCGAGGTGGCGCCCCAATATGATGCCACGAGCAATACCGCGCAGGCCGGCGCGCAGATCCTTTTCGAGATCGTGAGCCTGATTGCGCTCAGGCTCCGCAAAGACTGACCAGTTGGCCGGTTAATTCGCTGTCAGGGTCAGCCAATCCGGCGATCACGGTGAAATGGTTGGCGCCGGCGAGTTCGAGGCAGGTCGTGTCGATGCCATGCCTCTGCCAGACCCGGCAGATATCACGGCTCTGGCGGAGATATTCGGCGCTTTCCGCGCCACCCACTGCAGCGACGAGGCGGCGGCCTGCGGGCGGCATATGCACGATCGGCGAGAGGCGCCGGGCCTCGGCCTCGGACATGCCCAAAGCCTTGTTGATCGAGGTGCCGACCAATGGCGGCAGATCGAAAAGCCCGGAAATGGCGAGGCCGGCGGGTGTAAGGTCTCCCGGTGCGGCGGGGTCGAGTGCCTTCCAGTCGACCGCCAGGGCCATCGCGGTGAGATGGCCGCCGGCCGAGTGGCCATAGGGCACGACGCGGCGGCCGGTCCGGCGCCAGAGATCGAGGATCGCCTGTCGCGTCTGTTCGACGATCGCGGCCATCGGGACGTTCGGGCAGAGATCATATTCCATGATCGCGGCCGTCAGCCCGCGGGCATTGGGGCCCGCGGCCATGTGGCTGAAGAAGCTGCGGTCGAGCGCCTGCCAGTAGCCACCATGGATGAAGAGCAGGACCGGCCCTTCGCCGGCGGCGGGGAAGAGATCATAGCGGTGCCGCTCGCCGGGCCCGTAGGCGAGTCCCGCCTCATGCGGCATGGCGGCGCGGTAGGCGGCGGCATCTGACGACCAGCCGGCGATGATGCCGGGATGTTCCGGCACGCGGGCCCGGTTGTTGTATTCGGCTTCGTAATCGGGCGACATCGGCAGGGATCCCGGCATGGAGGCTCAGAGAGAGCGAATCGGCAGCGAGTATCCGTCTTCCAGCTGATGCTTGCGAACAAAATCGATGAAACGGCGCGCCACCGCAGAGGGCGGCATCATCGAGGGCAGCACGAAGGAGGTCTGGTAGGGAATGCTGGGCCGGAACGGGATGAAGCGGATATCCGGGTCGTGCCGCAACGACATCGGGAAGGGGTTGATGATCGTCATTCCCACCCCGGCCCGAACGAATTCATAGGCCGCGACGGCCGTCGAGACCTCGATCAGGATGCGCGGCTCGACGCCCGCTCCAAGAAAAAGGCGCTCCAACTGGGTGCGGGACGGAAAGCGCCGGGCCAGCGCGATAAAGGGCTGGTCATGCAGGTCTTCCGGGGTGAGGAACGGCCGGTCGGCAAGGGGGGAGCCCGGCGGGAGGATCGCATGCGCATCCGAGGACCGGAAGGTGAGATAGCGGACCCCGGCATGATCAGGCCCGGAATCGACGAGGCCGAGATCCATGTTGCCATTGGCCATCATGGTCACGACTTCGGGCCCGGATCCGATCTCGACATAGATTCGCGTTTCCGGTTCGGAGCGCGAAAACTCGCCCAGCAGGCGATGCAGGAACCAATGGGCGAGAGTCGGCGGTGCTGCGACCCGCAGGACCGGGCTGGCATCTTCCGGCCGCCAGCGCACGCGCTCCAGCCGTTCGAAGGTCAGGAAGATCGGCTCGCTCTCTTGATGCAGCGCGAGCGCCTCGGCGGTCGGCAGGAGGCGCCCGCCCTCGCGCCGGAACAGCGTCAATCCCGTCCGTTCCTCGAGCTGGTGGATCGCCCGCGAGACGGCGGGCTGCGAGATCCCGAGTTTCCTGGCTGCTGCTGTGGCCTTGCCGAAAAGGATCAGCGTACGGAGAACCTCCAGTTCCCGGAGGGTGGGCCGTCGGCCGGGATTTGCGGGTTCCTGCATAGACCCATGCCTTTCAGTTATATCAATTTCAGTGACAATAACTGAACTGAATAGTAGTGTCACGTTATCGTGCCGGCCTCGCAATTTACGCTTGGACATTCATCCGGGCTGACGTGAGAATGGTGCATTGCCGGCCGGGAGACGTCCTCAAGGAGCCCCGGCCTGTCCGCAGGGAGACGATGATGCGAACACTGTTTAAGCCCGCCCTGATGGCGGTTGTGCTCGGTTGCGGTTGGGCGCTGCCCGCCGCCGCGCAGGAGCTGAAGATCGCGATGTCCTCCGAGCCCAGCTCGGCTGACCCGCATTACCACAACCTGACGCCGAACAACCAGATTGCGCGGCACATGTATGAGACGCTGGTCTTCATGGACCAGTACCAGGCGATCGGCCCGGGCCTTGCCTCGAGCTGGAAGATCATCGATGACACAACCTGGGAGTTCAAGCTCCGGGCCAATGTCAAGTTCCATGACGGCTCGCCGCTGACGGTCGATGACGTGATCTTCACTTTCAATCGCGTGCCGAACGTGCCGAAGTCCCCGGCGCCGAAGACCTCCTATATTCGCGGCAAGACGATCGAGAAGGTCGATGACCTGACCTTCCGGGTGAAGACGCCCAAGGTCGAGGCGCTGATGCTGAACCATCTCGCGAATATCGAGATCATGTCGGCCAAGGCTTCGGCCAATGCGACGACCGAGGATATCAATGCCGGCAAGGGCGCGGTGGGCACCGGTCCGTACCAGTTTGTCGAGTTCGTGCCCGGTGACCGGCTCGTCCTCAAGCGCAACGATGCCTATTGGGGCAACAAGGAGCCGTGGGCAAAGGTGACGTTCCGCTTCATCAAGTCGGATCCGACCCGTGTTGCGGCGCTCCTCTCGGGCGATGTCGATGTGATCGAGACGGTTCCGACGGCGGACGCCCAGCGCCTCGCCAAGGATCCGAAAGTGTCGGTCGCGAGTGCGCTCTCGAACCGCCTCGTCTATCTCCACATGGATCGCTACCGCGCCGAAACCCCGTTCGTGAAGGGCAAGGATGGCAGCCAGATCAAGAACCCATTCCATGATCTGAAGGTGCGGCAGGCCATCACCAAGGCCATCAACCGCCCGGCCATCGTCGAGCGGATCATGGAAGGCGAGGCCGTGCCGGCCAGCCAGATGCTGCCGGATTCCTATGCCGGCACGTCGAAGAAGCTGAAGCCGGTCGCCTATGATGTCGAAGGCGCACGCAAGCTGCTGGCCGAGGCTGGCTACCCGAACGGCTTCAAGCTGACGATCCACGGCCCGAATGGCCGCTATACCAACGATACCAAGATCATCGAGGCCGTGGCCCAGATGCTGACCCGCGTCGGCATCGAAGCCAGCGTCGAGACTCTGCCGCCGGCGGTGTTCTTCTCGCGCGCCTCAAGCGGTGGTCCGGACAAGCAGCCGGAATTCTCGATGATAATGGCCGGCTGGTCCGCAGGGACCGGCGAGCCGAGTGACTCGCTGCGCGCCCTGCTCGGCACGTTCGATCCGAAGGTCGGGCGCGGTTCGGCCAATCGCGGCCGCTATTCGAACCCGGCCATGGATACCGTGCTCGACAAGGCGCTCTCCACGGTCGATTTTGACAAGCGCAACGTGCTGCTGGCCGAAGCCGCCGAGATCGTCATGGGCGATGTCGGGCTGATCCCGATCCACTACCAGAAGAATACCTGGGCGGCGAAGAAGGGCCTCAAAGTCACGCCGCGGACCGACGAATACACCCTCGCCATGTCGGTGCGTCCGTAACCGCCAAGAAGCAGCGGGGCCGTCCGGCTCCGCTGCTCCTCAAGGCGTGTACCTGTCCTGGCGCGATTGCCTCCCCGGGGAGTTTTCCATGCTGGCTTTTGTCATCCGGCGGCTTGCGCAGGCGTTCTTCGTCGTCGTCGCCATGGTCGTTCTCGTCTTCTTCGGCACCTATGTGATCGGCGACCCTGTCTGGATGATGGTGCCGGGCGATGCCACGCAGGAGCAGGTCGAGGAGGTGCGCCGCACCTTCGGCTTCGACCAGCCGGTCTATATCCAGTTCCTGACCTTCCTCGGTGATGTGCTGCGGGGCGAGTTCGGCCGGTCCTATGTGCATGGGTCCTCGGCCATCGGCCTCATCGTCGACCGGATGCCGGCAACCCTTGAACTGGCCCTCGCGGCCCTGATCCTCGCCATCGTGATCGGCATTCCGCACGGGCTCTTCGCCGGGCTGAAGCCGGAACATCCGGTCTCGCGCGGGATCATGGCTGTCTCGATTCTCGGTTTCTCGCTGCCCACGTTCTGGGTCGGGCTGATGCTGATCATGCTGTTCTCGGTGATGCTGGGCTGGCTCCCCGCCACGGGGCGAGGTCCCGTGATGTCGATCCTCGGCATCGAGACCTCCTTGTTCAGCCTCGAGGGCTGGCGGCATCTCTTCCTGCCGGCGCTCAACCTGGCCCTGCTCAAGATCAGCCTGGTGATCCGGCTGACGCGCTCTGGCGCCCGCGAGGCAAGCCTTCAGGATTACGTGAAATTCGCCCGGGCCAAGGGCCTGTCTCCGCGCCGCATCATCGGTGTTCACATCCTCAAGAATATCATGATCCCCATCGTCACCGTGCTCGGGCTGGAATTCGGTTCGCTGGTGGCCTTCTCCGTCGTCACCGAGACCATCTTCGCCTGGCCGGGCATGGGCAAACTCCTGCTGGAAGCGATCCAGCGCCTCGATCGCCCGCTCATCGTCGGCTACGTGATGGTGGTGGTGCTCCTCTTCGTGACGATCAACCTGATCGTCGACATCCTCTATTCCGCGCTCGATCCGCGCGTCCGCCTCACGGGGAGCCAGTCATGAGCGCAACGACTTCGAACCCGGCTCCGGCGCAGGGCGAATTCGCCCGGTTCGCCGCCCGCTTCGCCGAGGACCGCGTCGCCGTGTTCGGCCTGGTCCTGTTGTTTGTCATCGTCGCGATGGCGCTGCTGGCGCCCTTCATCTCGCCGCAGAACCCCTATGATCTCGGCAAGGTCGACATCATGGATTCGCGGCAGCCGCCCGGGGCCAAGGCGGGTGACGGTTTCGACATGCTGCTCGGCTCGGACGGGATGGGGCGTGAC
Source organism: Rhabdaerophilum sp. SD176 (assembly GCF_030143245.1). GTDB lineage: Bacteria > Pseudomonadota > Alphaproteobacteria > Rhizobiales > Beijerinckiaceae > Rhabdaerophilum. The sequence goes on from NZ_JARJNS010000002.1 coordinate 316,613, forward strand.
CTGTTCTCCAGCATTCTCTACGGGCTGCGCATCTCGCTGACCGTGGGCGTGCTCAGCGGCGTGATTGCCGCAACCCTCGGCCTCGTGCTGGGGCTCATCGCCGCCTATGCCGGTGGCCGCATCGAGACGCTGATCATGCGTGTCGTCGATCTCCAGCTCTCGCTCCCCTCGGTGCTGGTGGCGCTGATCCTTGTCGCGTTGCTCGGCAAGGGCATCGACAAGATCATCCTCGCTCTCGTCGTCGTGCAATGGGCCTACTATGCCCGCACGGTGCGCGGCTCGGCACTGGTGGAGCGGCGCAAGGAATATGTCGAGGCGGCACGGTCGCTCGGGCTTTCGCATGCCCGGACGGTGTTCCGCCACATCCTGCCGAACTGCCTCGCGCCGGTCATCGTCATCGCCACGGTGCAGACCGCGCATGCGATCAGCCTCGAGGCGACATTGTCCTTCCTCGGTGTCGGCCTGCCGCAGACCGAACCCTCGCTCGGCGTGCTTATCGCCAACGGCTTCCAGTACATGCTGTCGGGCAAATACTGGATCTCGTTTTTCCCCGGCCTCGCGCTGCTGCTGACCATCGTCGCGATCAATCTCGTCGGCGACCGCCTGCGCGACGTGCTCAACCCGCGGCTGGAGAAATGATCATGGCCGAACCGGTTCTTGCGGTCGACAATCTCGCCACGCATTTCTTCACGCGTGACGGCGTGGTGAAGTCAGTCGATGGCGTCTCCTTCACCGTGGCGCCTGGCGAGGTGCTTGGCCTTGTCGGGGAATCCGGCTCCGGCAAATCGGTGACCGGCTTCTCGATCATGGGGCTGATTGACCCGCCCGGACGCATTGTCTCGGGCTCGATCCGGCTGAAGGGCGAGGAGCTGGTCGGACGGACAGAGGCCGAGATGCGGGCGGTTCGCGGACGTTCGCTCGCCATGATCTTCCAGGACCCGATGATGACGCTCAACCCTGTCCTGCGCATTGACACGCAGATGATGGAGGCTGTCCACGCCCATGAAAAGGTGTCGGAGAAGGCCGCGCGTGACCGGGCCGTGCAGGCGCTGGCGCAGGTCGGCATTCCCTCGCCGGAAGAGCGGCTCTCGGCCTATCCGCACCAGTTCTCGGGCGGCATGCGGCAGCGCGTTGCCATCGCCATTGCGCTGATCCACCGGCCGGCGCTGATCATCGCGGATGAACCCACCACCGCGCTCGACGTGACGATCCAGAGCCAGATCCTCGCCGAGGTGCAGAAGCTCTGTGCCGAAAGCGGCACGGCTCTGGTCTGGATCACGCATGACCTTGCCGTCGTGGCCGGCCTCGCTGACCGCGTTGCCGTGATGTATGCGGGCCGCATTGTCGAGCAGGGCCTTGTCGATGATGTGCTCGACCGGCCGCTTCATCCCTATACGCATGGCCTGATCGGATCGGTTCCAGGCGATTCCATGCCGGGCAAGCGGCTCATGCAGATCCCCGGCTCGACGCCTTCGCTCGGGCGGCTGCCGCCGGGCTGCGCCTTCGAACCGCGCTGCAGCCGCGCGGTCGAGACCTGCAGGGCCGGTGCGCCGCCCCTCGCGCAGGGCAGCCATGGCCGCGCCTATCGCTGCATCAACCCTGTTCCCGCCGAGGAGGCCGCGTAATGGCCGCGCAAGAACTCCTGCGTATCGAAGGCATTTCGAAGCGCTTCGTGAAACCGGTCGATCTGGCCGGCCGCATCGCCAACATGATGGGCGCCAGCAACCGGGAAGCCGTTGTCCATGCGGTGGACGGCGTGGATCTCAGCGTGGCCGAAGGCGAGGTTGTGGCTCTGGTCGGTGAATCGGGGTGCGGCAAGTCGACGCTCGGCCGCGTCATTGCCGGCATCCACGAGCCGACCGAAGGCCGCGTTTTCTGGCGCGGGCAAGACATCGCAATGATGGATTCCGCCCACCGGCAGGCCTTCACGCTCGGCGCGCAGATGATCTTCCAGGACCCGATGTCGTCGCTCAATCCGCGCATCCGCGCCGGCGAGATCGTGGGCGAGGCGCCGCGCGTGCATGGCCTTGTCGATGCGGCCGGGCAGGCAGAGTATGTCGCCACCCTGTTCCGGCAGGTCGGGCTCGATCCGGATTATCGCCGGCGTTTTCCACACCAGTTCTCCGGAGGGCAGCGCGCCCGGATCGGCATTGCCCGCGCACTGGCGGTGAAGCCGAAGCTGCTGGTCTGCGATGAATCGGTCGCGGCGCTCGATGTCTCGATCCAGGCGCAGGTGCTCAACCTCTTCATGGACCTGCGCGAAGCGCTCGGCCTCGCCTATGTGTTCATCAGTCATGATCTCGGCGTGGTGCGGCATATTTCCGACCGCATCTTCATCATGTATCTCGGCCGGGTCATCGAAAGCGGGCGCACGGACGAGATTTTCCGCGAACCGGCCCATCCCTATACCCGGGCGCTGCTCGACAACGTGCCCCGGCTCGATGCCCGCAAGCGCAGCTTTTCGACCGTCAAGGGCGAGATTCCCTCTCCGCTGAACCCGCCTCCGGGCTGCCATTTCCATCCGCGCTGCCCGCTGGCCGGCCCGCGCTGCGCTGTCGAGGCGCCGCGCCGGACCGTCCTGTCCGAAGGGCGGATCGTGGCCTGCCATCTTGCCGATGGTGGCGTGGCCGCCGCAGCCTGAGCAGGCCGTATTTCTCGCCCGGCGAGAGAGTTAGCGCCAGCGGAAATCGTCGGCGCGGCCGGTGCGGGGCTCGGGGGCGAGGCCACGGTCGAAGAGATCGCGGGTGACGGGGTCGGCAATCGCCGGCGCCTGGCTTGCCGCGAGGGCCGGCGCCGCATTCTGAACTGCGAGCTGGCGGATCTCGCCGATTTCCGGGCGCTGGCGGATCACTGCAGGCGGAGCAGCTGCCGGCGCCGGAAGCGTGATCGCGCGCTCGATCGGCGGCGGAACGATGCCGGCGGGCAACGAGGCGATGGCCTCACCGGCCGGGGCCTGTTGCGGCGGTACGGCGAGCGGGGATGCCAGCGCGGCCGAGGCAGCGTTGAGCCGGTCCTGGATGCGCAGGCGAAGCGGCTTCTCGACGAAAAACGCGAGCTTGCGCTGCCCGGCCGGTGTGAAATGGATGCCGTCAGGCCCGCGCAGGCGTACGATATCGCCAATGATATCCGGACCGGTCGCCGTGAAGCCCCCGCTGCCATCCGCGAAGCTCTCGTAGGTTTCCACGAAGGTCTCGCCGGCCTGGGTCACGCGGTCGCGGATGAGAGCGTTGAGCGTCGCCATATCCTGTGAAAGACGAGGCGAGCGCATGACGGGCAGCCCCACCCAGACCAGCGGAACCCGGGCCTCCTGCGCCAGCCGGATGATCGTGTCGACGCGCTGGCGATAGGCATCCAGCCAGGCGTCGCCGAGGGGTTCAAGGCTGGACTCGCCGATGCGGATCGCCTGCCTGTCGTTCAGGCCGATCATCACGATCGCGGCTGCCGCATCCGGGGCGGCGGAAAACATCTCTCGAAAAGCCTTCGGCCAGTCATGGTAATCCTCACGCACGAGGCCGGACGAACTGACTGTCTTCGGAAACAACGCCAGATCCGCCTTGATCGCCGGGTCGGCATTCATGCCAGCCGCCAGCGCATCGGCCATGGAATCCCCGATGACGATAATGCGCGGCCGCGTCCCCTCCGCGGGATCGGGCAGGGCCACTGTGACCTCTGGCAGGATCAGTCCGAGCGTCGCGTCGTCGGGATAGAGATTGCGCGGCATATCGTAGCGGCGGCGGGCGCGGTAGGTCTGGCCCGGTTGGGCCGGGGCAACGCGCGGCGCCGCCTGGATGATCCGCCAGCTCTGGACCGAGGCATCACCTTCCGCGCGCAAAGGTGGCGCCGGGGCCAGAACGAGGCAGGCCCATGCGAGCAGCAGGCGGCTGATGGCGTGCGTCATCCGGTTCATGCCCGCACTCTGGCGAGGGGCGGGCGCGCTGGCAAGGGGAATGCCCGGGTCTCAGGGGGCCTTCTTCAGGCGGGCCAGCAAGGCGTGATCGGGATAGCCATCGGCCGGGAGGCCGAGCTTGGCCTGCGCCTTGCGCACCGAATCGCGCGAGATCTCGCCGATACGGCCATCGACCTTGCCGACCGGCAGCCCCATGGCGACCAGCTTGCGCTGCACGTGCTTGACCTCATCCATCGTCAGGCGCTTCTCGTTGCGCGGCCAGCCGGCCTGGAAAGCCGCGCCGCCCAGCAGCCGGTCACCGAGATGGGCGACACCGAGCGCATAGGCATCCGAGGAATTGTATTTCTTGATGACCCGGTAATTCTCGGTGACCAGCAGCGCCGGGCCGCGGATTCCCGCGGGCAGGTAGAGCATGGCCTGGCCCTTGCGTGGCAGGGCGCCGCCGCCGATGCGGGTCAGCCCGGCCTCGCTCCATTTGCCGAAATCATGCATGCCCATCGCACCGGCGAGATTGAACCTCTCGGGCAGGCGCACTTCGACCCCCCAGGGGACACCGCTCTCCCAGCCGAAACTCGCCAGGTAGTTGGCCGTCGAAGCCAGCGCATCCGGGATCGTGCCCCAGATGTCCCGAGCACCGTCGCCATTGCCGTCGACGGCGTATTTCATGAAGCTGGAGGGCATGAACTGGGTCTGCCCCATGGCGCCGGCCCAGGAGCCGCGCATGGCCGAGCGCTCGACATGGCCATCCTGCAGGATGCGCAGCGCGACCAGCAATTCATCGCGAAAGAAGTCGTCACGGTAGCGCTTGAAGGCGAGCGTCGCGAGCGAGCGGATGACATCCTTGTCGCCCGTGAAGGAGCCGAAATTGGTCTCCATGCCCCAGACGCCCAGGACGACGCGGCGGTCGACGCCGTATTTGCGCTCCAGGGCCGCGAGCGTTCCGGCATATTGCTCTGCTGCCGCCCGGCCCCGCTCCATGCGCGAGGCGGAAATCGCGGAATCGATATAGGACCAGATCGGCCGCACGAACTCGCTCTGCTTGCGGGTCAACGCGACAATCGAGCCGTCCGGGGTGACACCGCGGAAGGCCAGATCAAAGGTCTGCCGGGTGATGCCCTGCTTCTGCGCATCCGGCCAGAGCCGGTTCAGGAACGCCTGGAAGCCCGCTCTATCCGGCTGGGCTGCCGGTGCCGATGCACGCGGCTGCGTGGCCGAGCCCGGCAGGGCAGATAGCAGGGCGAGGCTGCCGGCAAGGATCAGCGACCGGAACAGGCGAGGCATCGCAGGCAGCGTCATGTCAGGCAAGGTCATGGGAGGCCTCGTCACAGAATCAGCAGAGTGTAGGCGTGCGGCTCGCGGGATCAACCATTGCGGCCGGCCAGCTTGCGCTCCCACCGGAAGGCACTCGAGACGATTTCCTCGAGGTCATCGTGTTTCGGCGTCCAGTCGAGCGCGGCACGGATCTTTTCCGACTTGGCGACAATGGTCGCCGGATCACCCGGGCGGCGGGGAACAAGCCGGGCCTCGAAATTGACGCCCGTCACCTTCCGAACGACATCGACCACTTCGAGCACCGAAAAGCCGCGGCCGTAACCGCAATTGAGGATCATGCTGTCGCCGCCCCGGCGGAGATGGTTCAGCGCATCGACATGCGCGGTCGCGAGATCCGTGACGTGGATATAATCCCGGATGCAGGAGCCGTCGCGTGTGGCATAGTCGGTGCCGAAAATGTCGAGATGCGGGCGCTGGCCGAGGGCCGTCTGGACGGCAACCTTGATCAGATGCGTAGCATTGGGGAAGCTTTGGCCCGTGCGCCCCTGCGGGTCGGCGCCGGCGACATTGAAATAGCGCAGGATGATGAACTTGAGCCCATGGGCGGCCGCAGCATCCTGCAGCATCCATTCCGTCATGAGTTTCGATCGGCCATAGGGAGAGACCGGCATGGGCGGGGTGGTCTCGTCCACCGGATCGCCCGAGACATCGCCATAGACTGCGGCCGTCGAGGAAAAGATGAACCGTTCCACTCCGCAGCGGATGGCGGTCTCGATCAGCATACGGCTCTTTGCTGTGTTGTTGCCATAATAGAGCATCGGATTGGCGACCGATTCCGGCACGACGATCTTGGCCGCGAAATGCGCGATCTCTGTGATGGCGAATTCCCGGATCACCGATTCCAGGAACGCGGCATCGCCGATATCGCCCCCCCGGAGGACGATTCCCGGCGGCAGGGCCCAGGGATGACCGGTCGAGAGATTGTCGACAACAACGACGGTCTCGCCGCGGTCGACCAGTGCCAGAACCATGTGGGAGCCGATATAGCCCGCACCACCCGTGACCAGAATCGCCATGCCAAGTCCTTTGCAGCATTAAGAATAACGAGCGTAGCGCCTTGTTGTTCAAGGAGCGTTAAGGCAGTAATCCCTAGCACCCGTATGTGTCGACCTGACCTCCGGGTCGTGATCATGAGGCAAGATCCGATGTCCCACCGTATCCGAAAGGCCGTGTTTCCGGTGGCCGGCCTTGGTACCCGATTTCTGCCGGCGACGAAGGCAATCCCGAAGGAGATGCTGACGGTTGTCGACCGTCCGGTGATCCAGCATGTCGTCGACGAGGCCAGGGCGGCGGGGATCGAGCATTTCGTCTTCGTGACCGGCCGGAACAAGCAGGTGATCGAGGATCATTTCGACCGCCAGTACGAGCTGGAGGCCACCTTGCGCCAGCGGGGGAAAACGGCGGAACTCGCGAAGCTCGAGCAGGATACGCCGAAGGCAGGCGCCACCAGTTTTACCCGCCAGCAGGAGCCGCTCGGCCTCGGCCATGCGGTCTGGTGTGCGCGAGATGTGATCGGCAACGAACCGTTCGCCTTGCTCTTGCCGGACATGTTGCATCTCGGCCCGAAGCCCTGCCTCGCCGAAATGATCGAGGCCCATGACCGGCAGGGTGGAAACCTGATCGGCGTCTATCCCGTGGCCGATGACGAGACGCATCAATATGGCATCGTCAATGTCGGTGGTTCGCGCGAGAAGGTCGCGCGGATCGAGGCGATGGTCGAGAAGCCGCCGCGTGGCACAGCGCCGTCCAATCTCGCGATTTCGGGCCGCTACATCCTGCAACCGGAAATCTTCGACCTGCTCGAGAAGCAGGAACGGGGCGCGGGCGGCGAGATCCAGCTCACCGATTCCATGCTCAAGCTGGCCCAGAGCCAGGTCTTCCACGCCGTCCGGTTTGACGGGCAGGTCTATGATACCGGCTCGAAGCTGGGCTTCCTGGCGGCAAATGTGGCCTACGCCATGGCCCGTGAGGATATCGCCCCGGAATTCCGCAAGCAGGCCGCCGCAATCCTCGGCCTCTGAGGGCGCGCGGGGCCTTACCGCGTCAGGCGCATGCCCAGCAGGAAGGTGTGCGCCTGATAGTTTTCGCCCGGCGTGTTGACGTTCAGCCGCTCGAAGGCATACGAGCCGCGCAAGGCCACGAGCCGGTTGAACCGGTATTCGAGGCGCATCCCGGCATTGAGCCCCGTCTCGACACGGTTGACGCCCTCGTAGTCGGTGCGTGACAGGCCCAAAGTGGCTGTCGCCGTGAAGTTCCTCAGGAAGGCATGGGTCAGCGTCATGGTGCCGCGATAGGCGATACCGCCGGCCGAATTGGCCAGCGTGGTCTCGACGACCTCGCTCTGTGCGCGGAGATTGAGCGTCGTCAGCGGCGAGGCCGACCATGTCAGCGCGGCATCGACGACCGGCGCCCGAAGATAGGCGAGGCGCGCATCCTCGTAATGGCGGAACGTATAGCCGGCCCCGGCCTCGCCGGTGAGGTTCCGGGCCAGTTCGAAGGTCGAGCCGGCCCGCAGCGTCAACCCGCGCGAATCCCGGCGGAACCCGCCGGCATCGACGGCAAGGTCATGCACGCGGCTGTCGAGACCGAGTTCGGCGAAGGGCGTGATCCCGGGCGTGACCTCATAGCCGGCCCGGAGCCGAAGGCCATAGGTCACGAGGTTGCGGCTTTCCTGCGAGACGGTAACCCCGCCGGATTCGACATCGGAATAAAGGGCCCGGTCCAATGTGCCGCGCAGGCCGATGCTGAGCCGGCCGAAACGCTGCGTTGCACCGAGCGCGGTGCCGAAATTGTAATAGGGAACCCGCGTCGATGTGCCGGCCGGCAGGTTCACATTGGTCGGGTTTTCGGTATCGACCCGCGCAGACAGGGCGCCCTCGAGCGCGAGGTCGCGGGTGGCGTCCAGGCGCAATGCCGCGCGGACATCGCCTTCGGGACGATTGGCATTGTCGATCGCGGTGTAGCCCGTGTAGGCCCCGCGCAGGGTGAGGTCGAGCTGGTGGCGCGTCCAGTCCGATGTGGCGGCCAGCTCTCCTTCGGCGCGATAAAGCGGCGAGCCGCGCGCGCTGGTGGCGGACCGGGCGGCATTGGTGTCGTAGCCGCCGGAAATCTCGATTGCTGGCCGCAGGATGAAGCCTCCGGCCCGGATCCCGAGCGGGGCATACGGGTCATCCTCGCGCGGGGCGCGGCGCGGAGCCGGCGTTGCCGGGGCGGGGAGGCCGGGTGCAACCGTGTAGGGCACGCCGGGGCGGCCAAGGGGCGGTGCGGCGGCCGCCGGGTCGGGCAAGGTGCCGAGGCGGGTGGCTGTGAGGTCCCGCGGGGAGCGGGGTGCCGCGTTGCCCGAAATGCCCGGGTTGCTGCCGCTGGGCGAGGCGCCGGCAAACCCGCCGGAGCGGGTCTGGCCGGAACCGAGCTGGCGTTTCGCGGCAGGATTGGGATTGCGCCTGAGCCCGAAGCGCGCGCTGGCTGCCGGGCCGACCAGATCCGGTTCCGGGCCGCGCAGGCCGGCCGGGTTCGGCGCGGGCGGTGCGGCAGCCGGCCGGGCGGGGCGGAATTCGCCGTCAAGGGCGCCGGGCGTTCCGGGCGTCTGGTTGCCGAGGATCTGCGCCGTTGCCGGATCGGGCAGTGCGCCCAGCAAGGCAAGCCCGGTCAACACCGCGGGGAGGGTGCGGGCTATCCAGAACGATCCGAAGCGCGTATCAGAGCGGCGCGGCAAGAGGCAGTTTCCCCGGTAGCTGGCCGGGGGCGGCCAGCGAAGACAGGGTCCGGACATCGGTCCAACCCTTGATAGGAAGTAAACAGAGAGGGTTAACGCTTGGTTTCCGTCTGGGCACTTTCTGCCTCGTCCGGACTCAGGCCTGACGGGGAGCATAACCATGACCCATCCGCTTGATGGCGCGCGCGCCAGCGCCTTGCGGACCATCCGGACCGAGATTGCCGGGCTGGACGCGCTGCGCGCCTCGATCGAGAACGGGATGGGCGAGGCCTTTTCCGAGGCGGTCCGGTTGATCTCCTCGGCAACCGGCCGCGTGATCGTGACCGGCATGGGGAAATCCGGGCATGTCGGCCGCAAGATCGCGGCGACTTTCGCCTCGACCGGTACCGCCGCGCATTTCGTCCATCCCGGCGAGGCAAGTCATGGCGATCTCGGGATGATCCGCAACGAGGATGTCATCCTTGCCTTGTCCTGGTCCGGCGAGACGGCGGAACTCTCCGATATCATCGCCTATTCCCGGCGCTACGGCGTCGGCCTTGTGGCACTGACGTCGAACCCTGAATCCACCCTCGCCGTCGAGGCGGATATCGCGCTCGTCCTGCCGAAGGTGGAGGAAGCCTGCCCGAACGGCCTCGCGCCCACGACCTCCACCACCATGCAGATCACTCTCGGCGATGCGCTTGCCGTGGCGCTTCTGGAAGCACGCGGCTTCACGCCGGAGGATTTCCGCACCTTCCATCCCGGCGGCAAGCTCGGGGCGAAGCTGGCCTATGTCCGGGACATCATGCACAGGGGCGAGGCGGTGCCGCGGATTGCCGAAACCGTGCGGATGGGCGAGGCCATTGTCGAGATGAGCTCGCGCGGGTTCGGTTGCGTGGCGGTGGTTGACGGCGAAGGCCGGATGACCGGGGTGATCTCCGACGGGGACCTGCGCCGTCATATGCGGCCGGATCTCACGACGGTGCCTGTGACAGAGGTGATGACGCGCAACCCGCGTGTCGTGCGCGAGCAGATGCTGGCTGTCGAGGCGCTCGACCAGCTCAACAAGAGCAAGATCACTGCGCTCTTCGTGGTTGATGCCGGCCAGAAACCGGTCGGCATCGTGCATGTGCATGACCTGCTGCGGATCGGCGTCGCCTGAAGGCGATGCTCAGGTGGCTTCAGGCGTGGGCCCGTCCTTCGGCACCACAACAAGGGTTGCCCCGTCCAGCGCCTTCACTTCCACCAGCGTCCCGGCCGGCAGGTCCGGCCCCGAGACGCGCCAGATCGAATCGCCGAAGCGGACCTGGCCGATACCGTTCTCGATGGCGCTGACAAGGGAAAGCTCGCGCCCGACCATGCCGGCTGCGGGGTCGTCCAGCCCCGCATTGGCGGTGTTGCGCCGGCGGGAGCCATAGACCTTCACGCCGACCATTGCCGCTGCAAGCGCGAGGATGCCGAACAGCACCATCTCCATGCCCGGGCCGAGCGAAGCCAGCATGGAAACCAGCGCCATGGCGAGGGCTGCCAGCCCGACCCAGAGCAGGTAGGAGCCCGGGGCCACAAGCATCTCCACCGCGATGAGGATCATGCCGAGCCCGAGCCAGCCCGCGATCGCGGGGATACCGAGATAGAGCATCGCGGCTTACTCCTTGCTACCCTTGTCCGACCAGGGCCGCCGCTGCGATTCGCCGCCGGCGGAGCCGCCGCCATTGCCGAGGGCGGATTTCGCCAGTTCCGCGATGCCGCCCAACGTGCCGACCAACCCGCCCATCTCGGCAGGAATGATCACGACCTTCTGGTTCGGCGCAGTGGCCAGTTTTGCGAAGGCCGCGACATATTTCTCGGCGATCAGGTAATTCACGCCGGCCGTGTCGCCCTTGGCGATGGCCTCGGAGACGGCGCGGGTCGCATTGGCTTCCGCCTCGGCCTGACGTTCGCGCGCTTCTGCGTCGCGGAAAGCGGCTTCCTTGCGGCCCTCCGCCGCGAGGATCTGGGCCTGCTTCTCGCCCTCGGCCTTGAGGATGGCCGATTGACGGGCGCCCTCGGCCTCGAGGATGGCCGCCCGCCGCTCGCGTTCGGCCTTCATCTGCCGGCCCATGGCGCCGACCAGATCGGCCGGCGGGACAATGTCCTTGATCTCGATGCGGGTGACCTTGACGCCCCAGGGCGAGGCCGCGGCATCGACCACGGAGAGCAGGCGGACATTGATCTCATCGCGATGCGAGAGAAGCGAATCGAGGTCCATCGCGCCCATCACGGTGCGGATATTGGTCATCGTGAGGTTGAGGAGCGCATAATCGAGCTGTGCGACCTGGTAGGTGGCCCGCGCGGCATCCACGACCTGGTAGAAGAGCACGCCATCGGCGCGCACGGTCGCGTTGTCCTTGGTGATGACTTCCTGCGTCGGCACGTCGAGCACCTGCTCCATCATGACGACCTTGGCGCCGACGGTCTCGATATAGGGAATGACGAGGCCGAGCCCGGGGGTAAGCGTCCGGCTGTAGCGGCCGAACCGCTCGACCGTGTAATGCCGCCCCTGCGGCACCTGACGAACCATCGCGGCCAGCGTGATGATCGCGAAAACGAGGAAGATCAGGGCCACAATCTGCCCGGTATCGAAAATCATGACGGAACCTCTCCTTGCTGGCCCAGAGCTTCAGCGTGCCCCTGATCGCCTTTTGTCGAACATCACACAAGTGCGCCGGCACACGCTGCGGGTTTCCTCACATTACGATGACGGCTTCACGATGACGCCCTGCTTGAGGCTGTCGCCGAGGCGCCGCATCAGCGTGCCGACAAGATTGCACTCTTCATCGGTGAGGACCTGCATCATCTCGTCGAGCAGCGTTGTTTCCTCGGCAAGGGCCTGCCGCGCCAATGCCTCGCCCTCGGCGGTGAGATAGAGTCGGCGGACGCGGCGATCCTCTGCATCCGCATCCCGGCGGACCCAGCCGCTCGCCTCGAGATCCGGCAGGGCCATGGAAAGGTTCGAGCGGCCGACAAAGAGCTTCTCGGCCAGCCGCTGTTGCGTCATGCCCGGCTCGTAGAGCAGGTTCGCCATGATATCGAACTGCGCCATGCGCAAGCCGAGCGGCTGCAGGGCCTGTGCCATGCGTTGCGCCCAGAGGGAATGCACCCGGGCGACGGCGAGCCAGTTCCTGAAGCGCGGGCGGTCCCAGGGGAGATCGGATTTCGGCGGTTCTGTCATGGCAGATTCGGAAAACGGTTCGGCAGGCACGGAAAGGTGGCTTGACTTTGTTCAGGGTTGAACAATAATGTTCAACATTGAACAAACAAGCTGAGGCCGTCACCATGGCATACCCTGCGCTCAAGGTCATCCGTCCTGTCATCCGTCTGTCGAGCGCGCTCTCGCCGCGCATGACCGGACGCCTCGCTTTCCGCCTTTTCTGCACGCCGATCGGCCATGCCCGGGTCGACCCGGGCAGCCCGGCGATTCGCAAGGCCCTGACGCTGTTCGAGCGGGCAGAGACGCGGATCGTCGGCCATTGCCGGGGCTATGTCCGCAGCTTCACGTTCGAGCCCGATGGTGACGCCCGCGGCACGGTGCTGCTGATCCATGGCTGGACCGGGCAGGCGATCTTCATGGGCGGCTTCGTCGAGCCGCTGCTGGCGGAGGGGTTCCGCGTGCTCGCGCTGGATCTTCCGGCTCATGGCGGCTCCGGCGGGCGGCAGCTCAATGTGCCGCTGGCGGTGGAGGCGGTCAGTGCGGTCGTGCGGGATCACCTGCCGTTGGCGGGCATTGTCAGCCATTCTTTCGGCGGCGCGATCGCCATGGCGGCGGTGGCAGGCGGCGTCGAGAATTTTCCGGCCCTGCCCTGCGAACGCCTCGTGACCGTGGCGGCACCGGATGCGATGCAGGATTATGGCGAGGCGTTTTCCCGCGCTGTCGGCCTGACGCAGAAAGGGCATCATGCGTTCGAGAACCGCGTACTCGAACTGGCAGGGCGGCCGATGGCCAGCTTTTCAGGCCGGGCCTACCTCGCCGGGACGCAGATTCCCACCCTTGTCATCCACGCACCGGATGATCGGGAAATTCCGTTCTCGGATGCCGAGAAGCTGGCCTCGGCCGGGCCGCAGGTGCAATTGCTGCCAGTGCCCGGCTTCGGGCATCGCAGGATCCTGATGGCGCCTTCGGTGCAACGCGCTGCGGCGCGATTCCTGGCCTCGGGGGAAGCCTGAAGCCGGCGGGCTGGCTCAGAGCCAGCCCATCAGTTCCCGCCGTGTGACGGCCTCGATCACGTCGATCCCGCCCGCGCTGGCATTCAGCGCCGGGATATAGGTGAAATGTTCGCCGCCAGCATGCTCGAAGATCTCGCGGTTCTCGCCGTCGAGTTCCTCAAGCGTTTCGAGGCAATCGGCCGAGAAGCCCGGCGCGACCAAGGCCAGCTTCTTCACGCCGGATTCGGCAAGCGCCTTTACCGTCTCGTCGGTATAAGGCTGGAGCCAGGGATCATTGCCGAAGCGTGACTGGAAGGTGATCCGGAACCGGTCCTTTTCCCAGCCCAGCGCCTCACGCAGCAGACGGCCGGTCTTCTGGCACTCGCAATGATAGGGATCGCCCTTCTCCAGATATTTCTGCGGCATGCCGTGGAAGGTCGCGACCAGCACTTCCGGTTCCCAGTCGAGCGTGGCGAGATGCTCGCGCACGGACCTTGCCAGCGCCTCGATATAGACCGGCTCGTCGGCATAGGCCGGGGCCACGCGAACCGCCGGCTGCCAGCGCATCTTCATCAGGGCGCGGAAGGCCTCGTCGCAGGCAGTAGCCGTGGTCGCCGCGGCATAGTGCGGGTAGAGCGGCACAAAGAGAATACGATCGCAGCCCTGGTCCTTCAGGGCCTGGATCCGGCTTTCGGTGCTCGGGTTCTGGTAGCGCATCGCGAAATCGACGATGACTTTGTCCTCGCCGCTGAACCGGGCGGCCAGCTGCTCGGCCTGCTCGCGCGAGATCGTCTTCAGCGGGCCTTCGTTCCGCTCGTTGTTCCAGATCGTGGCGTAGTCCTTGCCCTTGCGGCCGGGGCGCGTCGTCAGGATGATCAGGTTCAGCAGCGGCCACCAGAGCAGCCGCGGCACCTCGATCACGCGGCGATCGGACAGGAACTGCTTCAGATAGCGGCGCATCGACCAGTAATCGGTCCCGTCCGGCGTTCCGAGATTGAGCAGGAGCACTCCGACCTTGCCCTTGCGGACAGGCGGGTGGCCTTCGGGAAGGCGGATGCGGCGCATCTCGGCCTCGTTGGCCGTGGCGGCAGGCAGGATCACAGGCTTGTTCATGCCCGCATCACATAACGCGATGCGTGAATTTGTTAAGGGGCTTCTCGTTGCCCGGTCGATTCTTGTCGAAAGGCGGGCCCGGGCCGCTCAGCCGACAGGGCGTTCGTCCGCGATCACCTTGCCGTCATTCGGAAGCGAGCCGAGCGGCACCAATTCGACATCGCCCTTCAGGTTGGTCGCGGCTCGCAGTGCCTCGCCGATGGCGATGGCAAGGTCCTCGCCGAATTGTGCCGTCTCCACGCGCAAGACCATCGCGTCCTGTTCGTTCTCGCGCCGGACGACAAGCCGCATGCGGCCGAGGCCGGGATGCTTCCGCGCGACGGCATCGACCTGGGCCGGGTCGACGAACATGCCCTTGACCTTGGTGCGCTGGTCGGCCCGGCCCATCCAGCCGGCGAGACGACGGTTGGTGCGGCCGCAGGGCGAGGCGCCGTCGAGGATTTTCGAGAGGTCGCCCGTGCCGAAGCGCAGCAGCGGGTAGTCCCGGTTCAGGCGGGTGACGACGATCTCGCCGACCTCGCCATCGGGCACGGGGTCATTCGAGCCCGGGCGGACGATCTCGACCAGGATACCCTCATTGATGACAAGCCCGGCACGGGCCGGGGTTTCATAGGCAATGATTCCGAGATCGGCCGTCGCATAGGCCTGATAGGCCTCGATGCCCTTCGCCGCGATGGCCTGCTGGAGGCTTGGCGGGAAGGCCGCGCCGGAAACCAGCGCCTTGCGGAGCGAGAGCGCCGGCTTGCCGGCTTCCTCGGCCTTTTCGAGCAGGATCTTGAGGAAATCCGGCGTGCCACAATAGGCGTTCGGCTTCAGCGCGGCGATGGCCTCAATCTGCATCTCGGTCTGGCCCGGGCCGGCGGGAATCACGGCGCAGCCGACCGCATGGGCGCCGGATTCCATGATATGGGCACCCGGCGTGAAGTGATAGCTGAACGTATTCAGCACGATGTCGCCCTTGCGGAATCCGGCCGCGAAAAGGGCGCGACCGGCGCCCCACCAATCGGCGGCATAGCCTTCGGGGTCAAAGATCGGCCCCGGCGACATGAGCAGCCGCTTCAACTGGCCCGGCGGCGTGGTGGTCAGCCCGGCGAAGGGCGGGGCAACGGCCTGCATGCCGAGGAGGTCGCCCTTCCTGAGCACCGGAATCCGTGCAAGGGCGGCCCTCTCGGTCAGGCTTGCGAGATCGATCCCCGCGAGCTGGCGGTCGAGATGCGGCGCGGCCGGCCGCGCCCAGGCGAGGAGATCGCGCAGATCTCCAAGGAGGCCGAGTTCCCGAGTCTCCGGGGCACGGGTCTCCACCGAATCGAAAAACTCGCTCATCGTTCCTCCGGTCGGTCTCGCGACAGCCTTGTTATCCCTTCAGGCGGGTGGCCGGACGGTTTCCAGGAATTGCTGCATCCGCGCAAGCGCACGCTCGATATTCTCGAGCGAATTGGCGTAGGAGAGCCGGATATAGCCCTCGCCATGCACCCCGAAATCGGGCCCGCCAATCGTGGCGACCCCCGCTTCCTCCAGCAATTGCGCGGCGAGCTTCTTGGCCTTCCAGCCGGTCGCCTTGACATTAGGATAGGCATAGAAGGCCCCCTTCGGTGTCAGGCAAGTGACATTGGGCAGGGAATTGAGCCCGGCAACGACGGCCTTCCGGCGGCGGTCGAATTCGGCCAGCATCGAGGCCACGGCATCCTGCGGGCCTGTGAGTGCGGCGATGCCTGCCCATTGCGCCGGGGCGTTGACGCAGGAATAGGAATTGACCGCGAGTTTGCGCGCGGCCTCGTAGGCGGCTTCCGGCCAGACCGACCAGCCCATGCGCCAGCCTGTCATGGCATAGGTCTTCGACCAGCCATTCAGCAGGATCAGGCGGTCCCGGATCTCCGGATAGGAGAGCAGGGTGACATGCTCCTCGCCATCATAGGTCATCTGGTCGTAGATTTCGTCCGACATGATCGCCACGCGGGGGAACCGGGCGAGACCGGCGATGAGCTTGTCGATCTCGGCTTTCGGGGTGACGCCGCCGGTCGGGTTGGCGGGCGAGTTGATGATCAGCAGGCGCGTGCGCGGGGTGATCAGGCCAAGCGTTTCCTCGGCCGAGAAGGCGAAACCGTTTTCCTCGCGGATCGGCACCGGAACCGGAGTGGCGCCGGTGAACTCGATCATCGAGCGATAGATCGGGAAGCCGGGATCGGGATACAGGATCTCGACGCCCGGCTCGCCGAACATCGTGATGGCCATATACATCGTCACCTTGCCGCCGGGCACGATCATCACCCGGTCGGGCGAGACGGTCGCGCCGAAGCGGCGATGCAGGTCGGCGGCGACGGCCTCGCGGCAGGGCAGGATGCCGGTGGCCGGCGTATAGCCGTGATGGCCGTCGCGCAGCGCCTTGATGGCAGCCTCGACGATATGCGGCGGAGTGGGGAAGTCCGGCTGGCCGATCCCGAGATTGATGATGTCGCGGCCCTGGCGCGCCAGTTCGGTGGCGCGGGCGAGCACAGCGAAGGCATTTTCCTCGCCGATGCGGGCGAAGGACGGCACGATATCGAGCATGGCAGTTTCCTGTTTCCGGGCCCCTGAAAATATCTGCACGATCCCGACGGGACGCGCTTGATTTTTGCCGTCATCGTGAGCGATCTTGCGGACAAGATCAATCATCATACGATAGCTGCCGGCGAGATTGTCGGCCGCGTCGACGCGGCGGGGGCAACCCGCCGTCCAGGGAGGCACGAGATGGCGAAGAAACCCACGAAGGCGAAGATCGCGCGGCTTCGCTCCCGCGACTGGTTCGACAACCCGTCCAATCCCGACATGACGGCGCTCTACCTCGAGCGTTACCTGAATTACGGCCTGACCCGCGAGGAGCTGCAATCGGGTAAGCCGATCATCGGCATCGCGCAGACCGGCTCGGATCTTTCGCCCTGCAACCGGCACCATATCGTGCTGGCGGAGCGGATCCGCGAGGGCATCCGCGAGGCGGGCGGCATCGCGCTGGAATTTCCGGTGCACCCGATCCAGGAAACCGGCAAACGGCCGTCGGCCACGCTGGACCGCAACCTCGCCTATCTCGGCCTCGTCGAAATCCTCTACGGCTATCCGATCGACGGCGTCGTGCTGACGACGGGCTGTGACAAGACCACCCCTGCCTGCCTGATGGCAGCGGCCACGGTCGATATCCCGGCCATCTCGATCAATGCCGGCCCGATGCTCAATGGCTGGTTCAAGGGCGAGCGGACCGGCTCTGGCACGATCGTCTGGAAGGCCCGCAACATGATGGCGGCAGGGGAGATCAACTACGAGCAGTTCGTGGAGCTGGTTGCCTCCTCGGCGCCCTCGACCGGCCATTGCAACACGATGGGGACCGCCTCGACCATGAACAGCCTCGCCGAGGCGCTTGGGATGTCGCTACCCGGCTCGGCCTCGATTCCGGCGCCCTATCGCGAGCGCCAGCAGGTGGCGTATGAGACCGGCAAGCGTATCGTCGAGATGGTCTGGGAAGATCTGAAGCCGTCGAAGATCATGACGCGCAAGGCTTTCGAAAATGCGATCCGGGTCAATTCTGCCATTGGCGGCTCGACCAATGCGCCGATCCATCTCAACGCGATCGCCCGTCATCTCGGCGTCCCGCTGGATAATGGCGACTGGGAGAAGATCGGCTACGAGGTTCCGCTGATCGTCAACCTGCAGCCGGCTGGCGAATATCTCGCCGAGGAATATCACCGTGCCGGCGGCGTGCCGGCCGTGGCGGCAGAGCTGATCGCCGAGGGGCTGATCCACGAGGATGCGCTCACGGTCAACGGCAAGACCTTCGGCGCCAACAACAAGGGCAAGTTCGCGTCCGACCGGAACGTGATCAGGCCGTTCAAGCAGCCTCTCCGGGCGAAATCCGGCTTCCTCAACCTGTCCGGCAACCTGTTTGACAGTGCGATCATGAAGACGAGCGTGATCTCGGAGGAATTCCGCAAGCGCTATCTCGAGAACCCGAAGGACCCCATGGCCTTCGAGGGCACGGCCTTCGTGTTCGACGGGCCCGAGGATTACCATCACCGCATCGACGATCCGGCCCTGAAGATGGGCGAGGATGCCGTGCTTTTCATGCGCGGCACGGGCCCGATCGGCTATCCCGGCGCGGCCGAAGTCGTGAACATGCGGCCGCCGGCCTATCTCATCAAGAAGGGCATCACCGCCTTGCCCTGCATCGGGGATGGCCGCCAATCCGGCACATCGGGATCGCCCTCGATCCTCAATGCGACGCCGGAAGCGGCGATCGGAGGCGGCCTCGCCATTCTCCGCTCGGGGGACCGGGTGCGGATCGATCTGAACAAGCGGTCGGCCGATATCCTGATTTCCAAGGAGGAATATGATCGTCGCCGCGCCGAGCTGGCCGCCAATGGCGGCTACAAATATCCGCGCAGCCAGTCGCCATGGCAGGACATCCAGCGCAAGCTGGTGGGCGGGCTGGCCGAAGGCATGGTTCTCAAGCCGGCAGTCAAGTACAAGCGGATCGTCCGCACCCATGGCACGCCACGGGACAATCACTGAGCCATGGCGGGCAAGTCCGACAGGCTTCCGCGCCAGTTCCGGCTGATGCCGGAATGGCTCGGGCAATCCGGCCTGTGGGTCCGCGATCCGGCGGATGGCGCGTATGACGCCGTCAGCGTGGAGGAGGCGGGGTTCAGCGAGCCGCTGGCGGACCGGATCGAGGACTGGATGGACGCGTTCGATTCGATCTTCGACGAGGATGATCCCAAGGCTTCCGCTTTTGCGAGCCGGGACGATTTCGACGCGTGGCGCCAGGAGGGCGAGGCGATTGCCGTCGCATTGCGGGCCGAACTTCGACCTGGCGAGACGCTTGAGGTCGTTCTTCCTGAAGGACCGGAGCTGACATCATGAGCGACCTTGCCCGCTGGACACCCCGCCCGCTGCCGGAGCGCCGCGTCCTCGAGGGGCGCTATTGCCGGCTGGAGCCGCTTGATGCTGCCCGGCATGGCGACCAGCTCTTCGCTGCCTCGATGGCGCCCGGTGCCGAGGAGCGGCACCGCTATCTCTTCGAGGCGCCGATGGAGCGGGCCCCTTTCCAGGTCTGGCTCGAGGGGCGTGCGGCCTCGCAGGATCCGCTGTTCTTCGTGGTGATCGACAAGGCCACTGGCCGCGTCGAGGGCCGTCAGACCCTGATGCGGATCGACCCGGCCCATGGGGTGATCGAGATCGGGTCGATCCTCTGGGGGCCGGCCATGGCCCGCAGCCGGATAGCCACCGAAGCGCTGTTCCTGTTTGCCGCCTACGCGTTTGACGAGCTTGGCTACCGTCGGTTCGAATGGAAATGCAATGACCGCAACGAGCCCTCGAAACGCGCTGCGTTGCGGTTCGGATTTGCCTATGAGGGGCTGTTCCGCCAGCACATGGTGGCCAAGGGCGAGAACCGCGATACCGCCTGGTTTTCGATGATCGACCCGGAATGGCCCGCCTTGCGCGCCGGCTACGAGGCCTGGCTCGATCCCGGTAATTTCGACAGCAACGGCCAACAGAGGGCTCGCCTCGAGTCCTTCTTCAGGGGCCGGTAGGAGGAAGACACATGGCACGGCGTTTGAAAGGTAAGGTTGCGGTCGTCACCGCGGCGGGGGCGGGAATCGGGCAAGCCATTGCCATGGCATTCGTGGCTGAAGGCGCGCAGGTTTTCGCCACCGACATCAACCGGGCGGCGCTGGATGCAATCCCGCGGGCCCGGAAGATGAAGCTCGACGTGCTGAGCGACAAGGCCGTGGCGCGATTTGCGGAGAAGGTTGGGCCGATCGATATCCTCGTCAACGCGGCCGGCTTCGTGCACCACGGCACCATCCTCGACTGCGATGACAAGGATTGGGAATTCTCTTTCAACCTCAATGTGAAGTCGATGCACCGCATGACAAAGGCCTTCCTGCCGGGCATGCTGGAAAAGGGACGGGGCTCGATCGTCAACATCGCTTCGGGCGCCGGCTCGGTGCGTGGCATCCCGAACCGCTATGTTTACGGGGCGACCAAGGCCGCGGTCATCGGCCTGACCAAGGCTGTCGCGGCGGATTTCATCAAGAAGGGCATTCGCGCCAATGCGATCTGCCCGGGCACGATCCAGTCGCCCTCGCTCGATCAGCGCATCGCCGATCAGGCCAAGGCCAGCGGCCAGAGCCTCGAAGCGGTGCGGCAGGCCTTCATCGACCGCCAGCCGATGGGCCGTCTCGGGACGGCGGAAGAGATCGCCATGCTGGCGGTTTATCTCGGCTCGGATGAAGCCAGCTACACGACCGGCCAGATTCACCTTGCAGATGGAGGCTTTGCGCTATGAAGATCCTGATCCTCGGCGGCGCCGGGATGGTTGGACGGAAGCTGGTCGAACGGCTCGCCCGGGACGGGCGCCTTGGCGGCATCCCCGTCAGCCGGGTGGTGCTGCATGATATCGTCATGCCCCATGCGCCCAAGGGGGCACCATTCCAGGTGGAATGCCTCGCCTCCGACTTTTCCCTGCCAGGCGGGGCCGAGCGCCTTGTGGCCTCGCGGCCGGATGTCATCTTCCATCTCGCCGCCATTGTCTCGGGCGAGGCGGAAGCGGATTTCGAGAAGGGCTACCGGATCAATCTCGATGGTACGCGGATGCTCTTTGATGCGATCCGGCGGATCGGCGACGGATATCACCCCCGCGTCGTCTTCACCTCGTCGATCGCGGTTTTCGGCTCACCGTTCCCCGAGGCTATCGGCGACGAGTTCTTCAACACGCCGCTGACCAGCTACGGCACGCAGAAGACGATCGGCGAGCTGCTGCTGGCGGATTACAGCCGCAAGGGATTTTTCGATGGCATCGGCATCCGCCTGCCGACGATCTGCGTTCGGCCCGGCCTGCCCAACAAGGCGGCCTCGGGCTTCTTTTCCAATATCTGCCGCGAGCCGCTGGCGGGGAAGGAAGCGGTGCTCCCGGTCTCCGAGGAGGTTCGGCACTGGCATGCCTCGCCGCGCGCGGCGGTCGGGTTCCTCGTCCATGCCGCGACGATCGATACGGCCAAGGTCGGCCCGAGGCGCAACCTGACGATGCCGGGTCTGTCCTGCACGGTCGGCGATCAGATCGAGGCCTTGCGGCGCGTCGGCGGAGAGAAGGTCGTCGCGCGCATCCGGCGCCAGCCCGATCCGGTGATCGAGAAGATCGTCGCGGGGTGGCCGCGGAATTTCGATGCGAAGCGCGCAGCCGCCCTCGGCTTCCGGGCCGAAGCGACATTCGACGAGATCCTCAAGGTGCATATCGAGGACGAACTCGGCGGCCAGATCGCCTGAACGAGACAAAAAGGGGAGCCGTCGGCTCCCCTTTTTGTGTCAGCGTCCGATCGGCCAGGGTGTCTCGGCGACCGGAGTCAGCGGGCCCTTGCCCTCCGAGAAGCTGATGATGTTGTCGACAACCAGCTGGCCCATCTTGTTCCGGGTGTAATGCGAGCCCGAGCCGACATGCGGCAGCAGCACGACATTCTCCATGCCGAACAAGGCCTCGGGCACATGCGGCTCGTTCTCGAAGACATCGAGACCGGCGGCACCCAGCTTGCCGGAGGCGAGCAGTTCCACCATGGCCGGCTCATCGACAAGCGTGCCACGAGCGACATTGACCAGCGTTCCGGCAGGGCCAAGGGCTTCCATCACCGCGCGGCTGACGATGCCCTTGGTGCCCGGGCCGCCCGGGGCGATGACCATCAGGATATCGACATCGCGCGCCATTTCGACCAGGTCGCCGTAATAGCGATAGGGGATGTCCGCCTTCGGATTGCGGCTGTGATAGGACAGGTTCAGCCCGAAAGCGGCGGCGCGCTGCGCGATGGCCGAGCCGATCCGGCCGAGGCCGAGGATACCCATCTTCTTCTCGCGCAGCGAGGCTGTGAGGGGGAAGGGGCCTTCCTTGACCCAGCGTCCGTCACGGAGATAGCGATCGGCCTGCGGCAGGCGGCGGATCGTGGCGATCAGCAGGCCGAGGGCGAGGTCAGCGACCTCGTCGGTCAGGACATCCGGCGTGTTGGTGACGACAATGCCGTTCTGCCCGGCCCAGGCCGCATCGACGCTGTCATAGCCGACGCCGAAATTGCCGACGATGCCGAGATTGGGAAAACGCTGCATCAGCGCCCCGTCGATCTTGCCATGGCCCGAACCGCCGACCATGCCGCGGATCCTGTCGCGATGGCTGTCGAAGAAGGCTTCCTTGTCGGCAATCTCGTGCAGCTTGTGCACGGTAAAGCGCGCCTCAAGACCTTCCCGGATCAAGGCCATGACCGGGCCGGTCATCAGGATTTCAAAATCGGACACCCGAATTCTCCCTTGAATGCTCTGTCCGCCTTTCATTCTGGCGGCGTTGGCTCCACTAGAGCCTGACGGACAAGACAATTCAACCGGGCGCGGCAGGATTTCACCTTGCCGGAAGGATTAGTCGGTGTCGTCCGCCTCGTCCTCGGCAAGGGCTTCGGCCTCCTGCTCGGGATCAAGCTGGTCACCCAGTTGCCGGGTGATGCGCCGCAGGGACTTGCGCAGCCGCTTGGCTTCCTTGCTGTCGAAGATATCGGAGATCTCGCCCTCAAGCTGGAGCGTCGCGGCGTCGATCTTCTCGAGCTTGTCGATCCCGGCCTCGGTCAGCCGGACGCGGACGACACGGCCATCGGCCGATTTGGCGTCGCGTTCGACGAGGCCCTGCGCCGCCAGCCGGGCGATGGTTTTCGACGCCGTCGGCGGCCGAACATGCAGCGTGCGCGAAAGGTCGCCCATCGACATGCCGTCACGATATTGTGCAAGGATCTGCAAGGCCTGTTCCTGGCCGGGGAAGAGGCCAATCTCGCCGAGCAGCGTCGCCATGCGCGTCCGGTGCAGCCGTGCCGCCAGGACAAGCTGGAACCCGATCGACTTGCGTCCAGGATGCTTCATGCCACGCCCCCCTCGGTCCGGTTCGCCCGTAACCTTTTCGAAGGCCTTGATCGAGCCCAAGGCCGTTGGCTTTCGTTTCTCCGATACTCTGGCTAAATACCAGAGGATTTCCCATCCGATCGACACAATTCGATGACAGGACGATGACAAATCAGGCTTTTTCTCTTGATATCGGCGGAATGACCTGTGCTGCCTGTGCGCAACGCATCGAGCGGATGCTGGAGCGGGATGGTGGTTTTGCATCGATTGCGGTCGATCTTGCCGCCGACCGCGTCGTTCTGGCGCCGAAGGAAACGCTGGCTATTGAAGAAGCGAGCCGGCGCGCTGTCTCGGCGATCGAGGCTGCCGGATACCGGGCTTTCTCAAGAGGCGGCTCGCTGGAGGAGCGGCGGCGCGCGCGGGCCCTTCGCGAAGCCGAGGCGCGGGCGGAGGCGCGCTGGCTTTTCCTCCGGGCAGCGGTTTCCCTGGCCGCCTTCCTGCCGTTCGGCATCGCCATGGTGGTGGAGACGCTGCAGGCAGACGGGCATCACTGGATTCCACCCTTCTGGCAGCTGGGCCTCGCCACGCTGGTGCAGACCTTCGGCGCATGGCCCTTCTACCGGCAGGCCTGGCATGCGGTGCGCGGGCGAACGGCAACCATGGATGTGCTGGTTGTCCTCGGCACAGGTGCGGCATTCCTGCTCAGCCTCTGGCACCTCTTCGACGGGTCAGCCGGGCATGGTGCGCCGCTCTATTTCGAGGGGAGCGTCGCGGTCATCGCCTTCGTGCTGGCCGGGAAGCTGGTGGAGCAGCGCGCCAAGCGTGAGGCCGGAGCAGCCCTCGGTGCGCTCGAGGCGCTGATTCCGGAACAGGTGGAGATCCGGGATGGCGAGCTCTCCCGGGTGATTCCCCGGCGCGAGGTTCGCCAGGGCATGGTAATCCTGGTCCGGCCGGGCGGCATGTCGCCGGTCGATGGCGAGATTGTCGAGGGCGTGGCCTTCCTCGATGAATCCAGCCTGACCGGAGAGAGCCTGCCGATCCGGCGCGGACCCGGCGAACGGGTCCAGGCCGGCGCGGTCGTCAGCGGGGGCGCTCTCGCCTTGCGGGTCGAGGCCGTGGAGGACGAGACGCGGATTGCGCGGCTGGCCCGGCTGATCGAGGATGCAGGCTCCGGCGCTTCGGGGCGTGTGCCGCTGATCGACCTTGTCACGCGTATCTTCGTGCCGGCTGTGCTGGTCATCGCCGCTTCGGCCTTTGTGTTCTGGCTCCAGCAGGGGGTCGGGTTCGAGCGCGCCGCCATTATCGCCGCTTCCGTGCTGGTCGTGGCCTGCCCCTGCGCCCTTGGCCTTGCCACGCCGATCGCGCTGATGGCCGGGCGCCGCGCCGGTGCGCGGCTGGGCCTGATCGTCGTCGATCAGGGCGCTTTCGATCCCGGAGCCCGGATCGATACCATCGCGTTCGACAAGACCGGCACGCTGACCCGCGGGCAACCTGAATTGCTGGCTATCCATGCGAAGGGCGACTCCGATTCCGCGCTGGTGCTGGCTGCCGCATTGGCTGAACGTTCGGACCATCCGCTCGATCTTGCGCTGCGGAAGGCCGCCGATGCACGCCCGCTTGCGGTGCCGGCTGTCGAAGGCTGGCGGGCCGAAGCCGGCGGGGGCCTGAGCGGTTACATTAACGGCATGGAAATCCGGCTCGGCTCGCTGGCCTTTGTCCAGCAGGGGGGCACCGGCCGTTTCGACGCGTTGCTTGCCGCCATGCCGGAAGCGGACAGGGCGCAGCCGAACAGCTTCCTCGGCGTCGATGGCGAGGCGCGCGCGATCTTCGTGGCCGGGGATTCGATCCGCCCCGAATCAGGCGAGGCCATCGCCACATTGCGGGCCGAGGGGCTGGAGACCGTGATGCTGTCGGGCGACCGGCAGGCCGTGGTCGACCGGGTTGCCGGTCAACTCGGGATCGATCTGGCGCTCGGCGGGATGAAGCCGGAGGACAAGCTTGGCTGGCTGCAGGCGCGGATCGGCGAGGGCAGGGTCATCGGTTTCGTTGGCGACGGGCTGAATGACGGACCGGCGCTGCAGGCCGTTGCGGTGGGGTTCGCAATGGGAACCGGCACCGAAGTGGCCAAGGGCGCGGCCTCGGTCATTCTCGCCCGGCCGGATCCGCGGCTTGTCGGACGATTCGTGGCTCTGGCGCGGCGGGTGCGGCGCGGAATCGGCGAAAACCTGTTCCTCGCATTCGTTTTCAACGCGGTGGCGATTCCACTCGCGGTTCTCGGCCATCTCTCTCCGGCAATTGCCGGGGCCGCCATGGCCCTGTCCTCGATTTCGGTGGCGCTGAATGCCCTGCGGCTGGCCCGCTGGCGGCCTGTCGGAACCCGTTAAGCCTGGCGGAAAAATTTTCTCCGCAGGGTGCCGGTTTTTCTTGCATCGCCGGATCGATGGACCTATACAGCGCTTGCCCAATTTCGCACGTGCCTGTGGTTGCGTGCTGGTCGGCGGATCTCCGGACAAGAGGCCGGAAAAACGCCAGTCGTTGGGGACAGCGAGAAATCGCTGGTCCCTGAAGAACGGACCAGTAGCCGGAGGCGAACCGGCGGCCCCGCCCGAAGCGGGTGACGCAGCTCAAAGCAACGACGGAGCGGGCTTTTTTGGTCTCAGCCGGGTTCCAAGTCCGGCGAACTGAAGAGGCTTGTCCATCTTGCCGGGCGTGCGGTCGGGTACTCCCCTTCCAAACGATGGCTTCCTTGACGTGATGTCTGGCTTTGCGGCTGGCATTACCCATGGTCGTCCAACGGCGCAGCGTCACCGCCGTAACGGAACCGCCCAGGTTCCCGCACGGCACGGGACTCATCGGAATCGCTTGCCGCGTCTCCACCGTGCGGCATGCAGGGAAGATGCGTCCCAAGTGTCCATCGCCCATGCGGGAGAGTCCCGCAAGAAGGGGATGCTGCCATGACTGATCGCATTCGCGAATTCCTCCGGACCCGCCGTGATGAAGGTCCGCGTCTCATCATCGATCTCGACGTCGTTCGGGACAATTACAACGCCTTTGCCGGCGCATTGCCGGATACGCGCGTGTTCTATGCCGTGAAGGCCAATCCGGCTCCGGAAATCCTCGAGCTGCTGACCAAGCTTGGCTCGTGCTTCGACACGGCCTCGATCGGCGAAATCGAGATGGTCCTGTCCGCGGGTGCCACGGCAGACCGGATCTCCTTCGGCAACACGATCAAGAAGGAGCGCGATATCGCCCGTGCCTATGAGCGTGGCGTGCGCC
This sequence comes from Rhabdaerophilum sp. SD176, assembly GCF_030143245.1. Lineage (GTDB taxonomy): Bacteria > Pseudomonadota > Alphaproteobacteria > Rhizobiales > Beijerinckiaceae > Rhabdaerophilum. The sequence goes on from NZ_JARJNS010000002.1 coordinate 343,009, forward strand.
TCTTCGCCGTGGATTGCGAAGCGGAAGTCGAGAAGATCGCTCGCGCCGCTCCGGGTTCGAAGGTGTTCTGCCGGATCCTCTGCGATGGCGAGGGCGCCGAATGGCCGCTTTCGAAGAAATTCGGCTGCGTGCCGGAAATGGCGCCGCGCGTTCTCGAGCTGGCTCATCGCCTCGGCCTCGTGGCGCATGGTGTGTCGTTCCATGTCGGCTCGCAGCAGCGCAACCCGCTGATGTGGAATCGCGCGCTTGCCTCGGCGGCGTCGATCTTCCGCGAAATGGCGGAACGCGGCATCGTGCTGTCGATGGTCAATCTCGGCGGTGGTTTCCCGACGAAGTATCTGAAGGACGTTCCGGCCGTGAAGGCCTACGGCCAGGCGATCTTCGCCGCGCTGCGGGCGCATTTCGGCAACCGCATCCCGGAAACGATCATCGAGCCGGGCCGCGGCATGGTGGGCAATGCCGGCATCATCGAGGCCGAGGTCGTTCTCGTCTCGAACAAGTCCGATGACCCCTCGGATCTCCGGTGGGTCTATCTGGATATCGGCAAGTTCCACGGGCTGGCCGAGACCATGGACGAGGCGATCCGTTATCCGATCCGCACCCCGCGGGATGGCGATGACCTCATTCCCTGCGTGCTCGCAGGACCGACCTGCGATTCGGCGGATGTGATGTACGAGAAGGAGCCGTATCTGCTGCCCTTCAGCCTCGAGATCGGCGACAAGGTGCTGATCGAGGGGACTGGCGCCTATACGACGACCTACTCGTCGCAGAACTTCAACGGCATGACCGGCCTTCGCCAGATCGTCATCTGACCTTATTCCATCATCTCCCGTTCGGCGTGAGCGCGGTGTTTCTGCGCTCATGGTGCGAGGGTTCTCTCTTGAAATGGCGGAGCTTCCGCCAGGGAGGACCATCCCATGGCCTTTATTGATACCGAGAAACTTTTCGACATTCCCGCCCGCGAGGCGCTTCTTGACCGTGCTTTCGGGCCGAATCGGCGCGCGAAAACCTGTGAACGCCTGCGCGAGGGGCGTCTGGCAGCCGACGGCCTGTCCTTCGTGGCACGGGCGGATGACCGCCTGATCGGTACCCTGCGCTTCTGGCATGTCCGTGCCGGCGGCCTGCCGGCGCTGATGCTTGGCCCGATCGCCGTCGATCCGCTCTTCCGCAGCATGGGCCTTGGCGCAGACATGATCAGGCTTGGCCTCGATCGGGCCCGGCAGATCGGCCATCAGGCCGTGATCCTGGTGGGGGACGCGCCTTATTATCAGCGTTTCGGGTTCAGCCGCTCCCTCACGGAGGCGCTGGACATGCCCGGCCCGGTCGATCCGGCACGGTTCCTCGGGCTCGAGCTTGAGCCCGGCGCCCTTGCGGGAGCCAGGGGCCTTGTCCGCCCGACCGGTGCGATCCCGCTTGTTGCGGCGGAGCGCGCGGTTTCCCATCGACGGGCCGCCTGACCGGCAGGCCGGCGTTTCAGCCCTTGACGAGGGCGTTCCCGCTCCGCATTAGGCGGAGCGTTCCTTTCACTTGACCCTGTATCAGGAAAGACCGCGACCATGACCGACTGGCCTGTCCACGGCACCATTTCCGGCCCGATCGTGATGATCGGTTTCGGCTCCATCGGGCGCGGCACGCTGCCGCTGATCGAGCGCCATTTCAAATTCGACCGATCCCGCTTCGTGGTGATCGATCCGGATGATTCCGACCGCCGCCTGCTGGACGAGCGCGGGATCACCTATATCCAGGCGGCGGTGACACGCGAGAATTACCGCGACATGCTCAAGCCGCTGCTGACCAAAGGCGAGGGCCAGGGCTTCTGCGTCAATCTCTCGGTCGATACCTCGTCGCTCGACATCATGGAATTCTGCCGCGAAATCGGTGTGCTCTACATCGATACCGTGGTCGAGCCGTGGCTGGGCTTCTACTGGGACAATTCCGGTGGCGCCGCCGCGCGCTCGAACTATGCCTTGCGTGAAACCGTACTGGCGGCGAAGCGCCGGAATCCCGGTGGCACGACAGCGGTTTCCTGCTGCGGCGCCAATCCGGGCATGGTCTCCTGGTTCGTGAAGCAGGCGCTGGTCAATGTTGCCTCGGATATGGGCCTTGATTTCGAGGAGCCGAAAACCCGCGAGGGTTGGGCAGCGCTGATGCACAAAGCCGGCGTCAAGGGCGTGCATATTGCCGAGCGCGATACGCAGCGCGCGAAGAACCCGAAGCCGGCAAATGTCTTCGTGAATACCTGGTCGGTCGAGGGGTTCCTGTCAGAGGGCATGCAGCCGGCGGAACTCGGCTGGGGCACGCACGAGAAGTGGATGCCCGAGAATGGCCGCACCCATGAGAGCGGCTGCGGCGCCGCGATCTACCTGCTCCAGCCGGGCGCGAATACCCGCGTCCGCAGCTGGTGCCCGACGCTCGGTGCGCAGTACGGCTTCCTCGTGACGCATAACGAGTCGATCTCGATCGCCGATTTCTTCACGCTGCGGGATGACGCCGGCAAGCCGATTTACCGTCCGACCTGCCATTATGCCTATCACCCGGCCAATGATGCTGTCCTCTCGCTGCATGAATTGTTCGGCAATGGCGGCACCATCCAGGAGCAGCACCATATTCTCGACGAGCACGAAATCGTCGACGGCATCGACGAACTCGGCGTGTTGCTGTTCGGGCATTCGCGCAATGCCTATTGGTATGGCTCGCAGCTTTCCGTCGAGGAGACGCGGCGCCTCGCGCCCTATCAGAATGCCACCGGGATGCAGGTGACCTCGGCCGTGCTGGCCGGCATGGTCTGGGCGCTGGAGAACCCGAATGCCGGGATCGTCGAGGCCGACGAGATGGATTACAAGCGCTGCCTCGAAGTGCAGTTCCCTTATCTCGGCCCGGTGCGCGGCTTCTACACCGATTGGAAGCCGACCGACGGGCGCGAGAAGCTGTTCCCGGAGGATGTGGATTATTCCGATCCCTGGCAGTTCCGGAACATTCTCGTCCGGTAACGAAAAGGCGGGCATCAGCCCGCCTTTTTTGTGTCTTTGCCATCAAATGAGCTGGCTTATAAACGGAGCTGCATCATCAATTCGGTGATCGAGCGGCCATCCGGGAGGCGGAGATAATCCTCCTCCCGGCCATAGACCTCGAAGCCGAGCCGTTCGTAGGTCTGCCGTGCCGGCGCATTGTGCTCGCCGACCTGAAGCTTGAGCCAGGAAAAGCCGAGGCTGCGGGCCAGCTCGATCGCGTGGGAAAGCATGGCTTCAGAGATGCCTCGGCCCCGGCCCTCCGGCACGACATAGACCGACCAGACCTCGCATTTGTGGCAGGTCTTCACGCCGGTTGCGAGATGCGTCGGCAGGAAGACATGGCCGAGCAGGGCGCCGGTTTCCGGGTCGAAAGCGCCGATGACATGGCCCGCCTCGATCCGTTCGATATAGGCCTCGAGCGGCAGATCCCAGTCCTTCGCTGTGGAGGTGAAAGCATCGGGATGGTCGGTCAGGCCGCGCAGGCGCACCGCCCGGAAGGCTGGGGCATCGGCCTTGCCCAGGCGGCGGATCGTGACAGGACGCACGCTTGCCATGGATGTTTCCTCACTCACAAATATCGCAGCGCTTCATCAATATCGGCCTGCGCGATCTCGACCAAGGGCTTCCGCACCTTGGCGGCCTGCATGGCCTCGCCCGGGCGCATCACCAGAATGAAGGTCTCGAGGCCCGGGCATGCCGGGTCTGCGCATTCGACCTCGGAAATGGTGAGATCGGCCGCGCCGCCGAGTACGGACAGGCACCAACCCCGAACCCGCTCCAGCGCCTCGGCATCCCGCGGCGGCTTCTTGCGGAAGGGGCCGGAGAACAAAGCCATGTCACACCGGCAGGGCCAGCAGCCCGGCGCCGCCGCTCTCCGAGCCGAAGGCCAGCCGTTTGCCGTCCTTGTCCCAGCCGAGGGCGGTAATCGGCGTGCCGTCCCCGCCGGCCCGGACGAGCAGCTCGGACGCATCGGTCAGGCGGACAAGCAGCACCCAGCCATCCTCGTAGCCGATAGCGAGAACCAGCGCTCGCGGATGGAAGGCGACGGTGGTCACCTTGGCCGGCCGGATCCCGCATTCCCTGGGGGCCTTCCCCGTAGGCCCTTCCTTCGCGAAGGGCCAGATGATCGCGGCCTCGGCGCCGGAGGTCGCGAGCCAGAGCCCGTCATGCGACCAGGACCAGGAGCGCGTCTTGGCGGGATAGCCGGACATGCGCATATGGCCCTTGTCCGCGAGGCGCCAGCCATGAAGCTGGTTCTCCTGCATCGAGGTGATCAGGAAGCGGTTGTCGGGCGAGAAACTCGTATCGAGATGCGGCCCCTTCCAGGTCAGCCGCTCCGGCTCGGCATCGGCATTCGGGAACCAGAGCGTGACGCCATCGATATGAGCGATGGCGAGGCGGAATCCCTTGGGCGCAAAGGCGAGGCCCTGCGGCGTCGAGGGCGCGGTCAGCGTTTTCACCTTGCCCTTGCCGTCCCGCACGGTGACCGTTTTCCCCGCCGACCAGGCAGCGCTGCCATCCGGCCCGATCGCGACGGCATCGATCCAGCGGCCCTTCTCGTTGCCGAGTTCGATCGTGCGGCCATCCGGGCCGGTCTCGACGACTCGTCCGTCATCGCCGCCGGTGACGAGCCGCTTGCCGGAATGGGCCGCCACGAGAATGGCATCGGCATGCGGACGCAGCGGCGCGGCCTCCCGGCCGAGCTGGATCCCGCCATCGGCAAAGACGAAGAGCAGCTCTTCGCCGAGGAAGCCGGCCTTCAGGACAAACCGGTCGAAGGCCAGGGTGGTGACGCGGTCAACCAGCGTCTGGACAGGCGCGGCCGGCATCAGGCGACGCAGGACAGGAAGCCCTGACGCAGGGCATCCTCATTGAGATTGCGGCCGATAAAGACAATCCGCGAGACGCGCTTCTCGTCCGGTTTCCACTCGCGCTGGAGATCGCCGTCCAGGATCATGTGAACGCCCTGGAAGACGAAACGCTTCGATTCCTTCGCAAAGGCGAGGATACCCTTGGAGCGGAGGATGTTCGGTCCTTCGGCCTGCACAAGATCATTGATCCACGGCATGAATTTCTCCGGATCGACATCGCCGGGATGTGCGATCGAGACCGATTGCATCTCCTCGTCATGGTAATGCTTCAGCCCGCCATGGTGGTGATGGCCATGATGATGGTGGTCATGCGTGCAATCCGGCCCGCAATCATGGTCATGGTCATGGTCATGGTCATGATCGTGATGGTGGTCATCCGCCTCGAGGAACGCGGGCTCGATCTCGAGGATGCGCTCGAGATCGAAGGCGCCGCGATCGAGCACTTCGGCCAGCGGGATCTGGCATTTCTGCGTCTTGTGCAGCCGGGCATAGGGGTTGATGCCGCGGATGCGGGCCTCGACCTCGCGCAGTGCTTCCGGCGAGACCAGATCGGTCTTGTTGAGCAGGATCACATCCGCAAAGGCGATCTGGTTCTTGGCTTCCGGCGCATCCTTGAGCCGGGCGGCCAGCCATTTCGCATCCGCCACTGTGACAACGGCATCGAGGCGGGCCTTCTCGCCGACATCCTGATCGACGAAGAAGGTCTGCGCCACGGGAGCGGGATCGGCGAGGCCAGTCGTCTCGACGATAATCGCGTCGAAGCGGCCCTTCCGCTTCATGAGGTTTTCGATGATGCGGATCAGGTCGCCGCGGACGGTGCAGCAGATGCACCCGTTGTTCATCTCGAAGACTTCCTCGTCGGCACCGACCACAAGGTCATTGTCGATTCCGATCTCGCCGAACTCGTTGACGATCACCGCATATTTCTTGCCATGCGGTTCCGAGAGGATCCGGTTGAGCAAGGTGGTCTTTCCGGCGCCGAGATAGCCCGTCAGGACTGTTACAGGGATCTTGTCCGTCATCGTTGTGCTCATGGCTCTTCCGCGCGGCCGCAATCGCCGCTTCTGTTGTCGCGTGTTTGAAACGAAACGCGAGGCGCTTCAAGTCCGAAGGTCATTCCGCCTTCAGGGCTTCGAGCAGCGTCCTCGCATTGTGACGCATCATGGCGATGTAGGTAGGGGCCGGGCCTTTTTCATCGGACAGGGCATCGGAAAACAGCGTTCCGCCGATTTTTGCCCCGGTCTCCCGCGCGATCTGCTCGGCGATCCGGGGCGAGTTCATGTTCTCGACGAAAATCGCGCGGGCCTTCTTCTGGCGCGTCAGTCGGATGATCCGGGCCACGTCCTTCGCAGAAGGTTCGGCTTCGGTCGACACGCCCTGCACAGCTTCGAAGGTGAAACCGAATTCGCGCGCAAAATAGGCGAGGGCGTCGTGGCTCGTTACGGCCACGCGGTGCTCCTTTGGCAGGGCGGCGAAGCTGGCCTCGAGATCGGCCTTCAGCATGGCCAGTTCGGCAAGATAGGCCTCGGCGTTGCGCCGATAGGCCGCCTCGCCGGCGGGATCGGCCTTGATCAGCCCGTCGCGGATATTGGCGACATAGGTCCGCACGGCTTCCACCGACTGCCAGGCATGCGGATCACCGGCGCCATGGTTGTGGCCATGGCCATGCCCATGTCCGCTATCGGTCTTGATCGGCTTGATGCCGGCGGTTGCGGTTACGACCGGAGCCTTGGTGCCGGCGCTCTTGATCAGGCGCGGCATGAAGGTCTCGAAGCCGAGGCCGTTGACGACGATCAGCCCGGCATCCTTGACCTTGCGGGCATCGGCAGGGCTCGCCTGGTAGACATGCGCATCGGCATTGGGCCCGACCAGCGGCACGACATTGGCACGATCCTTCGCCACCTGACGGGTCAGGTCGGCGAGGATGGAGAAGGAGGTGACGACTTCCAGCGGCTTCGCTGGAGCGGTCTGGGCGAGGGCTGTCGCCGGCCCGATCGCGAGGATCAGGGCACCGGCAAGGATCATCCGTCGACAGGTTATAACATCACGAAATTGCGGGGTGAGCTTGGCCATGGCAGGCCCTCCATTGTTCAGGCTTCGAGATGACGCCGGGGGAAATAACGCCGCACGATGCCGTGCGGACCGAGAGCAAGCGAGCCGCCATAGATGAGGCCGGCGACAAGGATGATGGCAGGCCCGGAGGCCATGCCGAGATGATAGGACCCCAGAAGGCCGACGAGATTGGCGACCATGGCCATGGGGATGGCAATCGCGATCATGGTCGAGACATCGTCAGTCCAGAGCCGCGCCGAGCCGGCGGGGAGCATCATGATGCCGACAACCAGCAGGGTTCCAAGCGCGTGGAACCCGGCCACGAGGTTCAGCACCACGAAGGTGAGGAAGCCGAAATGGAAGACCCAGCCGAACCGGGTGACACCGGCGGCAAAGCCGGGATCGAGGCATTCCATCACCACGCCGCGATAGCCGAGGGCCAGGGCGATCAAAGTGGCGGAAGCGACGGAGACGATCAGGACGAGCGTCGGATCATCCAGCGCAAGGATCGAGCCGAAAAGCAGCGCCAGCAGGTCGAGGTTCGAGCGGCTGGCGGAGATGAGGGTCACGCCGAGGGCCAGCGAGACGAGGTAGAAGGCCGCGAGGGCCATGTCTTCCTTGACGAGGGTTGTCCGCGACACGAAACCCGAGGCGATGGCCACGCCGAAGCCGGCCACGAGGCCACCGAGCGTCATCATGCCCAGGGACAGCCCGCCGATCAGGAAGCCCAGTGCCGCCCCCGGCAGGATCGCATGGGCCATGGCATCGCCGATCAGGCTCATCCGGCGCAGCATCAGGAACACGCCGATCGGGGCCGCGGCAAGCGAGATGGCGAGTCCGCCGACCAGCGCCCGGCGCATGAAGGGGAATTCGACGAAAGGGGCCAGCAGCAGGTCGTACAGCATGTCAGGCCGCCCGATGACACTCGGCTGCGCTGCGGTCGAAGGCTTCCGCCATCTGCCGTGCGGTTTCCAGCCTGTCAGGCGTCAGGACGGCCGGGGTCGGTCCCCAGCCGAGTGGATCGCGGGCGAGCAGCAAGGTTTCCGGGAAATGCCGGCGGACAAGCTCGAGATCATGCAGGACGGCGAGGATGGTCCGACCCTCGCCATGCCAGCGCGCCACGATCTCCAGAAGGTCATCGATGGTGCGCTGGTCGATGGCGGTGAAGGGCTCGTCGAGCAGGATCAGCGGGGCGTCCTGCAGCATCAGCCGTGCGAAGAGCAGCCGCTGCAACTGACCACCGGAAAGGGTGCGGATCGAGCGCTGTTCGAAACCGGCCAGCCCAACCAGCCCGATGGCCTCGATGGCGCGGTCACGCTCGGAGCGCGATATCCGGCCGAACATGCCGCGGCGACCGCAGAGGCCCGTCAAAGCGAGATCGAAAACCGTGACCGGAAAATCGCGGCTGAGATCGCCGACCTGCGGCATGTAGGCCATATGCGGGAAGGTGTTGACGATCCGCCCGGCCAGCGGCGCCAGCCGTCCGGCAATTCCCTTCAGCAGGGTCGACTTGCCGCCGCCATTCGGCCCGACAATCGCCAGCAGCGTGCCCGGGGCGATGCGGCCGTCGAGATGGTGGACGGCAGGGTGCCGGTCATAGCCGAGCGTCAGGTCCTCGAAGGCGAGAATCGGATCAGCCATCGCGCATGGCCCAGAGGGTGAGCGCCCAGAGCAGCGCGACCGGCGGTACTGCCAGCAGCAGGCGCTGGCCGGCCGAGAGCGCCATCAGCGAGAAGCGGGGTGGATCGGCCCGCTCCCGCCGCAGGGTCGGAATCTTGATCGGGGCATGGCGATGACCGGCATGGGCATGACCATGCGGATGGGCATGATCATGGGAATGCGTGTGGCCATGTGCAGGCGCCGCATCACGGGCAGGAGCAGGGGTGGCAAGACTTGCCAGGATGGGCGTCGGTTCCGACATGCCTGGCGTTATAATGTAACAGATTGACGAGGGCAACCGGCTTGCGCGGTTATTCGTAAACGGGTTCGGCCTTCAGGGCCGCTTTCACGAACAGCCAGCAGAGATAGATCCCCAGAGCGAGCGACAGACCGATCAGTCCCATCGTCACTTCCTCGCCCCAGCCCGTCAGGCCGCCGACGGCCCAGCCGAGCGCGAGCGCAGCAGCGAGAATTTCGGTTCCAACGAGGATGGTGGCGCAGATCACGGTCAGCGCGTTCTGGCGGTTCAGCGATTTTCCGGCCATCGGCTTTTCCTTGTGCAAGGCGTCTTTCCTGATGGTGGGGAGCGGTATAGCGTTTGGCAACCCGGCGCAATTGCCGATCCATAATTTCTGCAGGACCCTCATGCCCGATACCCCCATTTTCGGACACGCGGCAGTAGCCGCGCCGCATTTTCTCGCCGCTGAGGCCGGCCGCGATATCCTCGCTGCGGGCGGCAATGCCATCGAGGCGATGGTGGCGATGGCCGGCGTGGTGGCTGTGGCCTATCCACATATGAATGGCCTCGGAGGTGACGGCTTCTGGACCATCCGCACGCCGGACGGGAAGGTCCGCTGCATCGAGGCCTGCGGCTTTGCCGGGGCAAAGGCGACGATCAGCCGGTATCGCGCCAAGGGGTATGAGGCGATCCCGGTGCGCGGGGGCGATGCCGCGCTTACCGTGGCGGGTGCTGTCGGCGGGTGGCAGGCTGCCCTCGAACTCGCTGCAGCGTTCGGCGGCAAGATTCCGGTGCCGGACCTTCTGGCCCATGCCCGCCGCCATGCTGCCGATGGTGTGCCGGTTTCACAGAGCGAGGGCCGCTACATCGTCAAGGAGCGGGCGGAAATCGTGGCCGTGCCCTGGCTTCGCGGCGCATTTCCTCGCCGAGGATGGCGGACAGGTGAAGGCCGGGACACCGCGGCTCCAGCCGGCTTTGGCCGGTGTTTTCGAGCAGATGGCCCATGCGGGGCTGGACGATTTCTATCGTGGCGATATCGGCCGCGAGATCGCCGCCGATCTCGAGCGGGCCGGTTCGCCCGTCACGCGCGAAGATATGAAAGCCTATCACGCGCGGTGGCGCGAGCCTTTGCAGACGCGCATTCCCGGTGCCAGCCTGTTCAATGTTCCGCCGCCGGCTCAGGGGCTGGCCTCGCTGATCCTGCACGGGGTCTTCGCCCGCCTGCCGGAAGCACGGCCGGAGAGTTTCGAGCATCTGCACGGGCTGATCGAAGCGTCCAAGCGCGCCTATGCGATCCGCGACCGTGTGGTGACCGATTTCGATCATCTCACCGTTGACCCGGCCCGCTATCTGACGGAGGGGGCGCTGGCGAAGGAAGCCGCCGCCGTGAAGGGCGACCGTGCCGCCGGCTGGCCGATCCCCTCGGCCGAGGGTGACACGATCTGGATGGGCGCCATCGACGACAAGGGTATCGCGGTCTCCTTCATCCAGTCGCTCTACTGGGAATATGGTTCGGGCGTGGTGCTGCCGAAGACCGGGCTGATCTGGCAGAACCGCGGCATCGCCTTCTCGCTCGACCCGGATTCACTCAATCCGCTCCAGCCGGGTCGCCGGCCCTTCCATACGCTCAACACGCCGCTGGCGGTCTTCGATGATGGCCGGGTGGCGAGTTATGGCGCGATGGGCGGTGATGGCCAGCCGCAATTCCAGGCGCAGGTGTTCTTCCGCGCTTTTGCCTACGGCCAGAGCGTGGCCGAGGCGCTTGACCGGCCGCGCTTCCTGTTCGGCAAGACCTGGGGCAAGCCCTCGGCGACCCTCAAGGTCGAGAACCGGTTCGACGGTGCCGTGCTGGAAAAGCTCGACCGGGCCGGGCACCAGATCGAGCTGGTCGACAAGCCTTATGCCGATATGTTCGGCCATGCCGGGCTTCTGGTGCAGGATGCGCGGGGCCGGATCGAGGCGGGGCATGATCCGCGTTCGGACGGATCCGCCGAGGGGCTCTGATCAGGTTCCCGCAATCATCAGGCCCCAGACCAGCAGCAGGCCCAGGGCGGCGAGAGCGAGGCCGGCAAGCATCTCGAGGACGAGGCCGAGCCGCGCCCAGTTCGTCCCGCCGCGCGAGATCAGGTTCAGCGCCAGCAGCTTGGCCTTGACCGCGAGAAGGGCGAAGAGGCTGGTGCCGAGCGCGGTGCCGATGGCCATCACGATCACCGAGAGGGCGCCGGCGAGGAACAGCCCTTTCGACAGCGCGAAGACAAGCAGGATGATCGCGCCCGTGCAGGGGCGGATGCCGGCGCCGATCGCCATCAGGGCGAGGTCGCGGCGGGAGGCGGCGACAAGCTGGCGTGGATCGCCGCCATGCTGGTGGCCGCAGAGCGGATCGGCGCAAGCGGGGTCGTGGGTGAAGCCGGCGAACAGGAGCCGGGCCTTGCGCCAGGCCAGCCAGAGGCCCATCAGCGCGATCAGCGTGAACCCGCCCTTCTCGATCCAGGCGATGCTGGCATTCATGGTGCGGGCTGTGCCTCCGGCGAGGCCGGCAACGATGCCGACAATGCCGAGCGCGATGATCGCCTGCACCGCGGCTGCCGCGAAGGCGAGGCCGATGCCGCGCTTCAGCGCCCGTTCGTTGGCGAGCAGGTAGGAGGCAATCACGGCCTTGCCATGGCCGGGACCCACGGCATGGAGCACGCCATAGGCGAAGGCGAGGCCGAGCAGGGTGGCAAGGGCGGCCGGGCTGGTCTCGACCGCGCCGATGGCTGCCGTCAGCGCTTTGTGGAAAGCCGCCTGCTGGGCGAGAAGCCAGGCGCCAAGCCCGGTTGCCACTTCTGCCGCCGGCGCGGGCGGCCCGGCGCCGAAGGGCGAGCGGGTCTGCCCGAGAGCGGGCAGGGTCGCGAACAGCATCACCAGCGCCGCAAGAGGGCGGCTTCCGGGCAATGTCCCGCTGCGATGGCGTGGCTTTCGCAGCATCGCTTGCAGACGAAGAATCACTTGCAGGAAAAGCGGACCGGGATCGCCCAATCCGGGTTGGCGTTGGGGCCCATGCTCTGGAAGAAGCCTTCGCCCATCTGCGAGAGGCGCGCCATCACGCCGGGACTGGGCGGGCTGACCTTCGCTTCGCAGGGCTTGGCCGTGCCCTCGACCGTCACGGGCGTGCCCTCCTGGAAATTGAAGGCGACGAAGAAGGTCGGGTCATAGACCTCGAGTTGGGCCTCGGTCAGGCTGGGTTTCGCGCCGTCGACCGGCAGGGTGAAATGCAGGGTCAAGGCCTTGCCATCATGGCTGAGATAATAGTCGCTCACCGTGCTGAATTTCGTGGCGGCGCGGCCCTGCTTCAGGAAGCTGAAATACTCGTATTCGTTGAGCGATTCGACATTGACCTGCGCCAGTTCGGCCAGTTCCTCGCGGTCGAGCTTGCCGTCCTTGTTCTTGTCGAGGCCGGTGGTCGAGAAGGCGGAGAAGGCCTCGTCGAAGGTCCAGGCATGGCGCAGGGCGGTGATGGCGCCGCCGGCATCGGCCACAACCACCGTCCGCACACTCACCAGCACATGGGGATGTGCCGCGGCAGGCAGGGTGACGCCAGCCAATGCGCAGGCAGTGCAGAAAAGAATGGCCGGTAGCCGGAACATCAGGCGAAGCCCCCATACCCTCGCGAATCGGTCTAGCAGAAATCGGCCTGGGCCGCACGGGCCACCCATTCAGCCGGCTTTCCTGTCTCCTCACGTTTTGCGGCAAAAATAGGTCACTTTCGAGCCTTTCGAAACTCCCTCTTGAAAAGGTCAGCATTACTGACGTATACGAAGGGACAAGAAGCGCGCACACTCGCGATTGTCGCGAAAGAAGGCGCCGTGATTGGCAAGGGAGAATGCCGGATGGGCAAGCCTGTTCCGCTGAAGGATGTCACGCTGGACGACAAGTACGACCTTGCCGCCGAGCAGGTTTTCCTGTCGGGCACGCAGGCGGTGGTCCGGATGCTGCTCATGCAGCAGGAGCGCGACCGGCGCGCTGGCCTCAACACGGCGGGTTTTGTTTCCGGCTATCGCGGTTCGCCGCTGGGCGGGCTCGACCAGCAGCTTTTCCGGGCCGGCAAGCAGCTCAAGCGGCACGACATCGTTTTCCAGCCGGGCCTCAACGAGGATCTCGCCGCCACGGCCTGCTGGGGCACGCAGCAGGCGGAGATGCGCGGCGAGGGCAAATATCAGGGCGTGTTCGCGCTGTGGTACGGCAAGGGGCCGGGCGTTGACCGGACGGGCGATGTGTTCCGCCATGCCAACATGGCGGGCTCGTCGAAATTCGGCGGAGTCGTGTGCCTGTCGGGCGACGACCATACGGCTGAAAGCTCGACCAATGCCCACCAGACCGAGTTCAATTTCGTCGATACGATGATCCCGATTCTGAACCCGGCGGGGGTGCAGGAAATCCTCGATTTCGGCCTCCATGCCTTCGCGCTCAGCCGCTATGCCGGCGTCTGGGTGGCGGTGAAGGGCGTGAAGGACAATGTCGAGTCGACCGCCTCCGTCGATGGCCGGATCGACCGCGTCTCCATCGCCATCCCGAATGATTTCGAGATGCCGCCGGGCGGCCTCAACATCCGCCCGCGCGACAATTTCCTCGAGCAGGAAGCCCGGCTGCACGAATACAAGCGTGCGGCCGTGCTGGCTTATTTCCGGGCGAACAAGCTCGACAAGATGATCTATACCGGCGGCCGGAAGCCCCGGATGGGCATCATCTCGGTCGGCAAGAACTATCTCGACGTGATGCAGGCGCTCGACATTCTCGGCATCGATGCCGGGAAGGCCGACAGGCTGGGCCTCAAGCTGCTCAAGCTGGCCTCGCCCTGGCCGGTCGATCCGGACCTGCTGAAGGATTTCGTGCAGGATATCGACCTCTGCATGGTGGTCGAGGAAAAGCGCTCGCTGATCGAGGTGCAGGTGCGCGAGGAGCTGTACGGGTCGAAATACCAGCCCGTCGTTGTCGGCAAGAAGGACGAACAGGGCCAATGGCTCTTCCCGGTCAAGGGTGCGCTCGATCCGAATGACATCGCCATCGCTGTCGGATCGCGCCTGCTGGCGCGGCAGGACGATGCCGATCTCGCGCAGCGCGTCGAGCGGATCCGCCGTGCGCAGGGCGTGTTGTCCGAGACGGTCGATCTCGCCACCCGCACGCCGTATTTCTGCTCGGGCTGCCCGCATAACAGCTCGACCAAGGTGCCCGAGGGCAGCCGCGCCTATGCCGGCATCGGTTGCCATTACATGGTCCAGTGGATGGATCGCGAGACCGAGGGCTTCACCCAGATGGGCGGTGAAGGCACCAACTGGATCGGCGAGGCGCCGTTCTCGACGCGCGATCACGTCTTCCAGAATCTCGGCGACGGCACCTACAACCATTCCGGTGTGCTGGCCCTGCGCTGGGCCATCGCGACCAAGACCAACATCACCTACAAGATCCTCTTCAACGATGCCGTGGCGATGACCGGCGGGCAGCATCATGAGGGCAATCTCACACCCGACATGATCGCGCGGCAGGTGCGCGCCGAAGGCGTGGAGCGGATCGCCGTTGTCTCGGACGAGCCCGACAAATACGGCCCGGAATATACCTGGCCCGCGGGGGTGAGCTTCCATCACCGCTCCGAGCTGATGCCCGTCCAGAAGGAACTGGCCGGCATTCCGGGCGTGACGGTCATGATCTATGACCAGACCTGTGCCGCCGAGAAGCGCCGCCGCCGCAAGCGCGGGCTCTATCCGGATCCGGACAAGCGCGTGCTGATCAACGAGCTGGTCTGCGAGGGCTGCGGGGATTGCGGCAAGGCCTCGAACTGCGTGTCGGTGCAGGCGGTCGATACGGAATTCGGCCGCAAGCGCCGGATCGACCAGTCAAGCTGCAACAAGGATTTCTCCTGTCTCGACGGATTCTGCCCGTCCTTCGTCACGGTTTCCGGCGCGAAGCCGCGCAAGCTCGCCGGGTCGAGCAAGGGCACGGCCCTGCCGCGGCTGCCGGAGCCGGCCATTCCCGATCTCGACAAGGCCGCCTGGGCGGCCATTGTCACCGGTGTCGGCGGCACCGGCGTGGTGACGATCGGCGCGATCCTCGGCATGGCGGCCCATCTCGAGGGGCGCGGCTGTGGCATGATCGACATGGCGGGCCTTGCGCAGAAGGGCGGCGCGGTCTTCTCGCATATCCGGCTCGCGAAGACGCCGGAGGATATTCACGCCATCCGCGTTTCGGCCGGCATGGCGGACCTCATCCTCGGCTGCGACCTTGTGGTGTCGGGCTCGAAGAAGGTTCTGGCCAGTGTGAAGCCGGGCGAGACCTTCTTCGTCGTCAACACGGCCGAGGTGCTGCCGGGCGATTTCACCCGCAACCCGGATTACTCGCTGCCGACGGAGCGGCTCCGCCGGGGGATCACGTCCGCCGCAGGCAAGGATGCGTCCGGCCAGCCGCTGGCGCATTTCCTCGACGCGACCACGATCGCCACAACGCTGTTCGGCCAGTCGATCGCGGCGAACATGTTTCTGCTGGGCTATGCGTTCCAGCGCGGAGCGGTGCCGCTGCATGCGGATTCGCTGGAACGGGCCATCGAACTCAATGGCGAGGCCGTGGCGATGAACCGCGAGGCCTTCCGTTGGGGCCGCGCGGTGGCGCATGACCCTGAACTCGCGAAGGGGCTGGTCGCCAAGGCGCAGGCCGTGCCGGGCGCCGGCCTCGCGGCCACGCTCGACGAGGCGATCGCCCGGCGTGCCGAATTCCTGACCGCCTATCAGGACAAGGCGTATGCGGAATCCTATCGCCGGTTCGTGGCGCGGGTGCAGGAAGCGGAAGCGAAGGCGCTGCCGGGGGTGACAGCCCTGACCGAGCAGGTGGCGAAGAGCCTCTTCAAGCTGATGGCCTACAAGGACGAATACGAAGTGGCCCGGCTCTATGCCGGCGCTGCATTCAGCCGCCAGCTGAAGGAAGCCTTCGAGGGCGAGGACATGCGCCTGACCTTCCATCTCGCGCCGCCGCTTCTTGCGAAACCGGATCCTGCCACAGGCCATCCCCGCAAGATGAGCTTCGGGCCGTGGATGATGAAGGCGTTCGGATTGCTGCAGCACTTCAAGCGGTTCCGCGGCACCCGGCTCGACCCGTTCGGCTATACGGCGGAGCGGCGGGATGAGCGCGCCCGAGTCGGGCGGTATCGCGAGACCGTGGAAGCGCTGCTGGCCGTGCTCGATACCGGCAATCACGCGCTGGCGGTCGAGATTGCCGGCTTGCCGCAGCAGATCCGCGGTTTCGGCCATGTCCGGGCGCGGAATGCAGCGGAGACGGACCGGCGCGAGGCGGCCCTGCTGGCCCGCTTCCGGAACCCGCATATGCCGGCGCAGCTCGCGGCGGAATGATCGGCTGCGCCTTTCGGCGTGGTTGCCACCCGGAGCGCCGGGCGCGATAGTCGTCAAGCGGCGCCGGCACCGGACGGAATTGTCTTTGCCAGAGGACGGGATCTCACGTGATTTCTCTCGATGCCCTTCGACAGATGGCCGCCTGGGCCCGTGACCTGACACCGGAAGAGGCGGAGAAGGCGCGGCGCGGCATTGTCGAACGCACCTATGGGAAGGGCAATTACATCTGCCATCAGGGGGACCGCTTCGATTGCTGGGGCGGCATCGTGTCGGGCCTCGTCAAACTCTCCACCGTGTCGGATTCCGGCAAGCAGGTCAGCCTCGCCGGGCTGGCGGCGGGGGCCTGGTTCGGCGAGGGCAGCCTGCTGAAGAACGAGCCCCGCCGCTATGATCTCGTCGCCCTGCGCGAATCCCGGCTGATGCTGATGGACCTGCCGACCTTCAACTGGCTGTTCGAGCACAGCGTCGGGTTCAACCGTTTTCTCGTCCACCAGTTCAACGAGCGGCTGGCGCAGTTCATCGGCCAGGTCGAGAATGACCGCATGCTCGATGCGACCGGCCGCGTGGCGCGGGCGCTGGCGAGCATCTTCAACCCCCGGGTCAATCCGGGCGTCGGCACGCATCTCGCGATCACGCAGGAGGAAATCGGCCTGCTCTCCGGCCTGTCGCGGCAGGTGACGAACCAGTCGCTGAAAGTGCTCGAGCATGCGAGGGTGGTGCAGGTCGAGCGTGGCGGCATTGCCATCCGTGACTGGCTGGATCTCGTCCGGTTCGGCAATTCCGGCGCCTGACTGACGCTACCGAACGCCGCGCCGCGGAACAGGCGGAGCGCACAAGAACAATGATGTTGCGGGAATTCCCGGCATCTTGAGCAAAAATGACGCGCAGGCTTGATAGCTTAAGACCAAAAGACCTGCATGTCTGTCAAGGCCCATCTTGCGCAATCGGGCCTGTGCTGCGAACGTGAAGACAAGAAAAAGCGGAATTCAACGAAATTTCGCATCGGGGTCGAAACGGATCAAGGGAGAGTGTGCGTGACGGCAAATGCCACCGCCGAATTGGACACGTTTCCGAAACTGCTTCTCCGCAATGAGGCTGTCCGGCCGCATCGCCCGGCCATGCGCCACAAGGATCTCGGGATCTGGCGCGAATGGAGCTGGGGAGATGTGGCACGGCAGGTGCGCTGCTACGCCCTGGGGATGATGGCCCATGGCCTGCAGCGCGGCGACAAGGTGGCGATCATCGGCACCAACCGTCCGAAGCTCTACTGGTCAATCATGGCGGCGCAATCGGTCGGGGCGATTCCGGTGCCGGTCTATTCCGATGCCGTGGCCGACGAGATGGCCTATGTGCTCGACCATGCGGAGGTGCGCTTTGCCTGCGTGCAGGATCAGGAGCAGGTCGACAAGATCCTCGGCGTTGCCGACCGCCTGCCGAAGATCGAAATCGTCTTCTATGACGAGCCGCGCGGCCTGAGGGATTATGACCATTCCCGCCTGCAGGCCATCGACGAGGTGATCGCGCAGGGCGAAGGCATCCTTCTGAGCGACCCGGCCGCCGTGAAAAGGCTGGATGATGCCATCGCGTCCGGCAAAGGCAGCGATACCTCGGTGATCCTCTACACGTCCGGCACGACCGGCCGTTCGAAGGGCGTGATGCTCTCGGCGGGAGGCTGCGTGAAGGCGGCCACGGATACGGTCGAATTCGACGGGCTGACCGACCAGGACAACGTGATCGCCTATCTGCCGCTGGCCTGGGTGGGCGACCATTATCTCAATTACGCGCAGGCTCTGGTGGCCGGCTTCACGATCAACTGCCCGGAAAGCCCGGAAACGGCCGTGGAGGACCGGCGCGAGATCGGCACGACCTTCGCCTTCGCACCGCCCCGCGTCTACGAAAGCATGCTGACCCGCATCATGATCCGGATGGAGGATGCCGGTTGGCTGAAGCGGAAGATGTTCCACTATTATCTCGGCGTGGCCAAGAAATGGGGCGAGAAGATCCTTGACGGCAAGCCGGTGCCGATCGGCGCCCGCCTGAATTACGCTCTGGGCGAGGTGCTCGTCTACGGGCCGCTCAAGAACGTGCTCGGGATGACGACGATCCGCATCGCCTATACCGCCGGCGAGGCGATCGGGCCGGAACTGTTCTCGTTCTATCGCTCGATCGGGCTCAACCTGAAGCAGCTCTACGGGCAGACCGAGGCGTTCCTGTACGTCACGGTGCAGAGTGACGGGGGCGTGCGGGCGGATTGCGTCGGCCCGGCCACGCCGAATGTCGAGATCCGTATCGATGAGAATGGCGAGGTGCTCTACAAGTCACCCGGACAGTTCATCGGCTATTTCAAGGAGCCGGAAAAAACCGCCGAGACCATGACCGAAGACGGTTATGTGCGTACGGGCGATGCCGGTTTCTTCGAGAAGGACGGCCAGCTCCGCATCATCGACCGGGCCAAGGATGTCGGCAAGCTGCGCAGCGGCGCGCTGTTCGCGCCGAAATATCTCGAGAACAAGCTCAAGTTCTTCCCGAATATCCGCGAGGTCGTTGCCTTCGGACAGGGCGAGGATTTCGTGACCTGCTTCATCAATATCGACCTGACGGCGGTAGGGAACTGGGCCGAGCGGAACAATGTCTCCTACGGTTCCTACCAGGAACTGGCCGGACACCCGCAGGTCTATGATATCATTGCCGGGCATGTCGCCGAGGTGAACCGCCAGCTCTCCGAGGAACCGATGATGGCCCATGCGCAGATCCGGCGTTTCCTGGTGCTGCACAAGGAGCTGGATGCGGATGATGGCGAGCTGACGCGCACGCAGAAAGTGCGGCGCAGCTTCATCGCCGATCGCTACGGCCCCCTCGTCACGGCGTTGTATGACGGATCGACCGAGGCCGATATCTCGACCGAAGTGACCTTCGAGGATGGCCGCAAGGGCGTCATCTCGGCGCGGGTGCGCGTGATGGATGCGAAGGTCGTGCCGGTCTCCACGCCGGCTTCCCAGCCTGCGCGCGCCGCCTGAAACCGCCGGAGGGCCCCATGAACGCCATGAACCATTCCGAGTTCCGGCAGGATATCGCCCCTGGCGCGACCTTGCTGGCGGTGGACAATGTCACGCTCCGCTTCGGCGGGGTGAAGGCCATCACCGATGTCTCGTTCGATATTCGCAAGGGCGAAGTCCGCGCGATTATCGGGCCGAACGGTGCCGGCAAGACCTCGATGCTCAATGTCATCAACGGCTTCTACCACCCGCAGGAAGGCCGGATTACCTATCGCGGCCAGACGCGGAGCAAGATGCGACCGCATGTGGCCGCCTCGCAGGGGATTGCGCGGACCTTCCAGAACGTGGCGCTTTTCAAGGGGATGACCACGCTCGACAACATCATGGTCGGCCGCACCCTGAAGATGCGGACGCCGTTCTTCTGGCACCTGTTCCGGCATGGCCCGGCCATGCGGGAAGAGATCGAGCACCGGAAATTCGTGGAGGAAATCATCGACTTCCTCGAGATCGAACATATCCGCAAGGTGCCGGTGGGCAAGCTGCCCTACGGCCTCCAGAAGCGGGTAGAGCTGGGCCGCGCGCTGGCCATGCAGCCGGAATTGCTGCTGCTGGACGAGCCCATGGCCGGCATGAACCTCGAGGAGAAGGAGGATATGTGCCGCTTCATTCTCGACACGAAGGAACAATACGGCACCACGATCGCGCTGATCGAGCATGACATGGGCGTTGTGATGGACCTGTCCGACCGGGTGGTCGTGCTCGAATATGGCCAGAAGATCGCCGATGGCACGCCGGATGAAGTCAAGAAGAACCAGAAGGTCATCGATGCCTATCTGGGCGTCGCGCATTAAACGGGGGCGGGCATGGATCTTCTGTTCAAGATTTTCATCGATCCCTTCCTCCAGATGGGCGGCGCGCCAGACCTGCTGGTGCAGACCCTGTGGGAAGGCCTCGTCTCCGGTGTGCTCTATGCGCTGATCGCGCTGGGCTTCGTGCTGATCTTCAAGGCCTCCGGCGTGTTCAATTTCGCGCAGGGCATCATGGTGGTGTTCGCCGGGCTGACGCTGGTCGGCCTGCATGAGAAGGGCGTGCCGGC
This sequence comes from Rhabdaerophilum sp. SD176, assembly GCF_030143245.1. Classification (GTDB taxonomy): domain Bacteria; phylum Pseudomonadota; class Alphaproteobacteria; order Rhizobiales; family Beijerinckiaceae; genus Rhabdaerophilum. Next base: position 363,305 of record NZ_JARJNS010000002.1, read on the forward strand.
CTGGCTGGCGGTGCTGCTCACCCTCGGGGTGATGCTGGCGCTCGCGGTGGCGGTGGAACGGGTCGTGCTGAGGCCGCTGGTCAACCAGCCCGACATCATTCTCTTCATGGCGACGTTCGGCCTGACCTATGTGCTGATCGGCATCGGTGAATTCATCTTCGGCGGCGAGCCGAAGCAGATGATCGCCGAGGAACTCGGCCTGCCGCGCGGGGCGTTCGATGTCGCCATGCTGGGTGGCCGCGTGACCTTCCAGAAGATCGATATCGCGGCGGCGGTGATCGCCTCGATCATGATCGCGGCCCTGGCGGTCTTCTTCCAGTACACGCGGATCGGCCGGGCGTTGCGCGCGGTGGCCGACAGCCACAAGGCCGCGCTCTCGGTCGGCATCTCGCTCAACCAGATCTGGGCCATCGTGTGGTTCGCCGCCGGCATCGTGGCACTGATCACCGGCATCATGTGGGGCGCGCGCTCGGATGTGTCCTTCGCGCTGCAGACCATCGCGCTCAAGGCGCTGCCGGTGCTGATCCTTGGCGGCTTCACCTCGATCCCCGGCGCGATTGTCGGCGGGCTGATCATCGGCATCGGCGAGAAGCTGGCCGAGTTCTACTGGGGGCCGCTGGTGGGCGGCGGCATCGAGAACTGGATCGCCTATGTGATCGCGCTCGGTTTCCTGATGGTGCGTCCGCAGGGGCTGTTCGGCGACAAGATCATCGAGAGGATCTGACGATGCGGCACTCGGCACTCGACAATCGGCAATCGGGTGTTGGCGGCAGGTCTGTCTGCCGACTGCCCCTTCCCCTCTGCCTTCCAGACGGAGTCTGACCCATGTTCTACCGCGAGGCGGGCCAGTACAAGAAGACCTACTCTGCCGACATGGCGGTGTTCCCGATCCTGCAGGACCGGATCGGCATCGGCCTGATCCTGGCTACGGCCGCCATCATCATCCCGATCTTCGGATCGAACTTCTTCATCTCGACGGTGATGATCCCGTTCCTTGTCTTCAGCCTCGGCGCGATGGGGCTGAACATCGTCACCGGCTATACGGGGCTGATCTCGCTCGGCACCGGCGCCTTCATGGGCGTGGGCGCCTTCGCCTGCTACAAGCTGACGACCTATTTCCCGGACGTGAACATCATCATCTGGATCCTCGCCTCCGGCGTGTTCTCGGCCGCGATCGGCGCGTTGTTCGGGCTGCCCTCGCTCCGGATCAAGGGCTTCTACCTCGCGGTGGCGACGCTGGCGGCGCAGTTCTTCCTCGAATGGTGCTTCGTGCGTGTACCGTGGCTGTTCAACTACAACGCCTCGGGTGCGATCGAGGTGCCGCAGCGGACGCTGTTCGGTGTCGCGATCACCGGCGCGAATGCGACACCGACCGTGCGCTACATGGTGCTGCTCGGCATCGTGGTGCTGATGACATGGGTCGCCTCGAACGTCCTGCATGGCCGGATCGGCCGGACCTTCATGGCCGTCCGCGACATGGATATTGCCGCCGAGCTGATGGGTATCCGGCTGCTGCCGGCCAAGCTGACGGCCTTCGCAATGTCGTCCTTCTATTGCGGCGTGGCCGGCGCCTGCATGATGTTCCTCTGGTATGGTGGCGGCGAGGCTTCGGATGCGTTCAACATCAACCAGAGTTTCAACATCCTGTTCATGGTCATCATCGGTGGCCTTGGCAGCCTGATCGGCTGCTTCTTCGGGGCTGCCTTGCTGAACATCGTGCCGATCATCCTGAAATTCGGCCTGCCGGCCATCGGCCTGCCGCTGGCCGGCGCCACGGCCGAGCATATCAACCACCTCTTTGTCGGGTCGTTGATCATCTTCTTCCTGATCGTGGAGCCGCATGGACTGGCGCGCCTCTGGCAGATCACGAAGCAGAAACTGAGAACCTGGCCGTTCCCCTATTGAGGGCGCAGCCTTGAGAAATGCCCGGCGGCACCAGCCATCGGGAAGCGAAAGAGGCCCGGAAAGGGCCGGAGCAAAGGAGGAAGTGCACATGTTACGTCAACTCACGCTCACAGCGCTGGCGGCGGCGGGCTTTGCCTCGCTGGCCGCGCCGGCGGTTGCGCAGGACACGGTCTATGTGCCGCTGCTGACCTATCGCACGGGGCCGTTTGCGGGTTCGGGCATCCATATCGCCAACGGCATGCGCGACTATCTCGAGATGCTGAACCAACGCGATGGCGGCATCGGCGGGGCGAAGATCATCATCGAGGAATGCGAGACGGGCTACGACACCAAGAAGGGTGTCGAATGCTACGAATCGACCAAGGGCAAGAATCCGGTTCTCTACAATCCCTATTCGACCGGCATCACCCTGCAGCTCATTCCCAAGGCGGCGGTGGACAAGGTTCCCGTGCTGTCGATGGCCTATGGGCTCTCGGCCTCGGCCGACGGCAACAACTTCCCGTGGGTGTTCAACCCGCCGGTCACCTACTGGGATGGCGCTTCGGTGTTCATCCGCCACGTGCTGCAGGCCGAGGGCGGCAACATCAAGGGCAAGACGATCGGCCTGATCCATCTTGACGCGCCGTTCGGCAAGGAGCCGATCCCGGTTCTCGAGGCTTTGGCCAAGGAATACGGCTTCAACCTGAAGCTCTATCCGGTGCCCGCGGCACAGATGCAGAACCAGGGCTCGGTCTGGCTGTCGATCCGCCGCGACCGCGTGGACTGGATCTACAACCAGGGCTGGGGTGCCATGAACCCGACGGCCGTGAAGGAAGCGGTCAAGAACGGCTTCCCGATCAACAAGCTGGTCGGTGTCTGGTGGGCCGGCGGGGATGACGATGCCCGTGCGGGCGAAGCCGGCGCCAAGGGCTACAAGACGCTGAACTTCCACAATACCGGGGCCCAGTTCCCGGTGATGCAGGACATCCTGAAGCACGTCTTCGACAAGAATCTCAGCCAGGCCAAGCGTGAGCAGGTGGGCGAGAACCTCTATAATCGTGGCGTGTACAACTCGATGCTGATCGCCGAGGCCGTCCGCACGGCCCAGCGCCTGACGGGCAAGAAGGCCGTGAACGGTGCCGATGTGCGCCGCGGCCTCGAAGCGCTCAACATCACCGAGGCCCGCCTCAAGGAAATCGGGATGGAAGGCTTTGCCGCACCGGTCAAGGTCACCTGTGCCGACCATAACGGCCATAACAAGGTGTTCGTCTCGCAATGGGATGGCACCAAGTATGTGAAGGCCTCGGACTGGATCGAGCCGCTGAAGAACATCGTCCGCCCGCTGATCGAACAGGCAGCGAAGGAATATGTCTCGAAGGATGCCGGCTGGCCGAAGCGCACGGAAGCCTGCGACGCGCCGGCCTAAGCACGGCTGCGACCGAAAACGGGGCGGGCTGCTGGTCCGCCCCCTCCTTCTCTTCCCCGCCTCAACCGGAGCGTGCGATGCAGCCTGCCAGCGAGACGACCGAACCGATCCTGTCGGTCAACAATATCGAGGTCATCTATGACCACGTGATCCTGGTGCTCAAAGGTGTGTCGCTGACCGTCCCGCGCGGCGGCATCGTCGCCCTGCTGGGCGCCAACGGTGCCGGCAAGACGACCACGCTCAAGGCGGTGTCGAACTTGCTCAAGGCAGAACGCGGCGATGTCACCAAAGGCTCGATCATTTTCGAGGGCGAGCGCGTCGATGCGATGAGCCCGGCCGATCTCGTCCGCCGCGGCTGCATCCAGGTGATGGAGGGCCGGCATTGCTTCGGCCATCTCACCATCGAGGAGAATTTGCTGACCGGCGCCTTCACCAGACGCGATGGCGGCGCGGCGATCAAGCGCGATATGGAGATGGTCTACACCTATTTCCCGCGTCTGCGCCAGCGGATGAAATCCATGTCAGGCTATACCTCCGGCGGCGAGCAGCAGATGTGCGCCATCGGTCGGGCGCTGATGTCGCGGCCGAAGATGATCCTGCTTGACGAACCGTCGATGGGCCTTGCACCGCAGATCGTCGAGGAGATCTTCGAGATTGTGAAGGATCTCAACGCCAAGGAGGGCGTGTCCTTCCTGCTGGCCGAGCAGAATACCAACATGGCCCTGAAATACGCCACCTATGGCTACATCATGGAAACCGGCCGCATCGTCATGGATGGTGATGCCAAGTCGCTGCGCGAGAACGAGGACGTGAAGGAATTCTATCTGGGCGTCTCCGAAGGCGACCGGAAGTCCTTCCGCGAGGTGAAGAGCTACAAGCGCCGGAAGCGCTGGCTCGCCTGAGGGCGGGCAAGCCGCTTACCGGCGGGGGAAGAGCGCCGTCGCGCATCCGCAAACCGGTTCTCCCTTTGCGGGCGGATGGTCCTTTTCTCAACGCATCCGCTTCATCCGCAAACCGGTTCCCACTTTGCGGGCGGATGGTCCTTTTCTCAACGCATCCGCTTTCTCCGCAAACCGGTTCCCACTTTGCGGGCGGATGGTCCTTTTCTCAACGCATCCGCTTTCTCCGCAAACCGGTTCCCACTTTGCGGGCGGATGGTCCTTTTCTCAACGCATCCGCTTTCTCCGCAAACCGGTTCCCACTTTGCGGGCGGATGGTCCTTTTCTCAACGCATCCGCTTTCTCCGCAAACCGGTTCCCACTTTGCGGGCGGATGCGTCAGCGCACCAGCATGGTCAGCCAGGCGGCGAGGAAGGGCAGCGGCAGCGAGACGATCACGCGGACCGCAATGAGCCCCATCGGCATCGAGGGCATTTCCCATGTCAGCATGCGGTTCAGCGTCAGCAGCGACCAGGCGGTGACATAGGCGATGACCTGCGCGAAATCGGCCCCGGCCTTGAGGGCGGCGGCGCCAAGCGCATAGCCGACGACCGGGCCGCCCGGCGTCAGCGCGCCGGCAATCGTGGCGAGCAGGGTGCCCGTCCAGCCGGAATTCGGACCGAACCAGGCCAGCACGGTCTCGCGCGGGAGCAGGTGAGCGAGGAAGCCGGAACCCAGAATCCCGATCAGAAGCCGTGGCAGCAGATGAAGGAATTGCGCCCGGGCATCGGCGAGGCCCTTGTCGAAGAGCGGCCGGCCGCGCCGCCAGGCCACGCCCCCGAGCGTCACGGCGATGGCAAAAAGCAGGACCGTGAAAAAGGCGATGATCATGCCACGCCTCCGGGCCCGTCGCTGCGGGGCGGGGTGGGCGAGAGCCGTTCGAAGACCGGCGCCCGCGCCATCAGGCCCAGCAGGATCGGCATGGGCATCGACAGCAGAAAGCGGAACAGCACGAAATCCGTGCCGAAAAACGGCATTTCCCAGATGATCGCGCGGTTGATGCCGATGAGCAGCCAGGCCGAGATGAAGGTGACGGCCGCGCCGCGATCCGCGCCGCTGGCCATCAGCACTACCGCCAGCGGGAAGATGGTGAAGGGGCCGGCCGGGAAGAGCATGCCGATCAGCCCGGCAATGGCGAGGCCGGGCAGGCCCGAGCCACGCCCGACATAGCGCTCGATCATCTCGCGGGAAATGAGCAGCCGCACGAAGGCGCCGATCAGGCAACCCAAAGCCACCTTGGGGAGGATGCTCGCGAAGAGCCAGGCATCCTCCATCAGGATCTGCAGCCAGAGGGTCGGGCCCTCCTTGAAGAAAACGTAGGCAGCGGAGCCGAAAGACAGGATCCCCACGATGCCCAGGCCCCAGTCGATCCGCTGGTACCAGCGGCGGGGCCCGGCCGTCGGTTCTGGCGCTTCCGGCACGCCTCGTCAGGCCTTGGCTGAGGAGGCGGCCGCATCGATATGGGCGACGAGGCCAGGCTCGAGGTTCAGCGCCGAGGCGAGGGCGGCGAGGAAATCCTGTTCCTCCTGCAGGTCAGGGTCGATAGCCAGCCGGGCGGCGGCATAGACTTCGGCGGCCTGTTCCGGCGTGGCCAGCCCGCTGGCCAATGTGCTGATATCGGCGGGATTGGCGAATTCATGCTCAAGGAAGCTGGCGGCCTCGGCATCGAGCCCGGCGGCCTTGAGGTTGCCGGCAATCGCGGCGCGCTCGGTGGCATCGACAATGCCGTCGGCCGAGGCTGCGGCGATCATCGCACGGACGAGGCGCAAGGCGCGCTCCTGCTCGCCGGTCGGGGCCGGCAAAGCCGGAGTCTGGCCCGTCAGCGAGCCGGCCGCGCCCTGGAGGTCGAGCAGGGGCTTGCCGGCCTGATAGTTCTGCAGCGCCTTGTAGGCGAGCCCGCCGATCAGGGCGAGACCGCCCATCTGCGCAGCGGAGCCGGTGATCGACCGGCCCGCCTTGGTGCCGAGCAGCACCGCAGCGAGGCCGCCGAGCGCCGCGCCGGTGGCAAGCTGGTTCCGCGAGGCCAGTTCCTTCGCCTGGGCCAGGAAATCGGACGGCGAGCGGCCGGTGGCCCCGGTCACCATCTCGCTGGCGCGGGTGGAGGCGCCGGTGCGGGTGTCGAGTTCCGTGGCGGCCTGCTTCACGCCGCCGCCAGCCTGGTTCAGCACGGCGCCGACGACGCTGCCGACCTGGCCAAGCACCGAGTTGAGGTTCTGGCCGCCCGGCGCGGCATTGCTGCCGGATTGCACCAGCATATCAAGAAGCTTCTTCGCGTCGAACATCACCGATCTCCTGCAGGGGTTCCGCCCCCTGATCTGGGGACGGGATGTGGCAATTGCGTGACGGGCAATCAGTCGCGCAGCAGTTCGTTGATGCCGGTCTTCGAGCGCGTCTGGGCATCGACGGTTTTCATGATCACGGCGCAATAGGTGGCCGGAGCCCAGTTCTGGCCGGGGATCGGCTTGCCCGGCATCGTGCCCGAGACGACGACCGAATAGGGCGGCACATAGCCCACATGCACGGCGCCGGTCGTGCGGTCGATGATGCGGGTCGAGGCGCCAAGGAACACGCCCATCGCGATGACCGAGCCTTCGCCGACGATCACGCCCTCGACCACTTCCGAGCGGGCGCCGATGAAGCAATTATCCTCGATGATCGTCGGGTTGGCCTGGAGCGGCTCAAGCACGCCGCCGATGCCGGCCCCGCCCGAGAGATGCACGTTCTTGCCGATCTGCGCGCAGGAGCCGACGCCGGCCCAGGTATCGACCATGGTGCCCTCGTCGACATAGGCGCCGACATTCACGAAAGAGGGCATCAGCACGACGTTGCGGGCGATGAAGGCGGAACGGCGGACGATGCTGCCCGGCACGGCACGGAACCCGGCTCCGGTGAAATCCTCGGCGCCCATGCCGGCGAATTTCAGCGGGACCTTGTCCCAGTAATTCGCGCCGCCCGGGCCGCCCGGCATGATCGCGTTGTCACTCAGGCGGAAGGAAAGCAGCACGGCTTTCTTGAGCCATTGGTGCACCGTCCAGGCTTCCGGGCCCGTCTTGCCGGGTGTCCGCTCGGCCACGCGCAGGCGGCCGGCATCGAGTTCGGCGAGGGCCGATTCCACGGCGTCACGCACCTCGCCGCGCGTCTGGCTGTTGATGCTGGCGCGGTCTTCCCAGGCCTTATCGATGATCGACGAGAGGGACATGGCTTCTTCCTGTGTTCATGGGGCTGTTCGTGGTTGGTCTGGTTCCGGGATCGACGGGGCCTTGTCAAGCGCGGGGGGGTGCCCGGCCGAGTTCCCGCACGAGGTGGGTCAGGAATTCCGGCAGATCAGGGGTGACGGCGTCGAAGCGGATACCGATGGCACCGGGCCCCTCGGTGACGAACCGCTCCCACTCATCCTTGTGGTCGCCGCGGCCATCGGGCACGACGAGGATGGTGCGCATGCCGAGTTCGGCCGGAATTTCGAGATTGCGCGGAATGTCCTCGAACATCGCCGCGCGCACCGGCGTGATTCCGTGGCGGGCCAGGAATTTCTCGTAGGGCTGGCGGGCGGGCTTGGGCACGAAATCCGATTCGACAATGTCGAACACGTCATCGAACAGGCCGGCAATGCCGAGCTGGTTGATCGTCGCCTCGGCATGTCGGCGCGAGCCATTGGTGAAGATGAAGCGGCGCCCGGGCAGCAGGCCGATCGCCTCGGCCAGCCGCGCATCGGGTGGCAGGTTCGAGCGGTCGATGTCATGGACGAAGTCGAGGAAGGCATGCGGATCAATCGCATGTTCCTTCATCAGCCCGTTCAGCGTGGTGCCATGGACCTGATAGTAATATTTCTGGATCGCGCGGGCGGTCAGCCCGTCCACGCCCAGCAACTCCGAAATATACTGGGTGATCTTCTGGTCCACCTTGGGCCAGAGATCGGAATGAGGCGGGTAGAGGGTGTTGTCGAGATCGAAGATCCAGGTGTCGATCCCTTCGAAACGCGCCAGAGCCTGCATCGGACGGTCCATCTTCGTGCTCACACCAGGGTCCGGCTGAGCAGGGCAGCGGAGAGCGTGCCCTCGTCGAGATAGTCGAGTTCGCCGCCCACCGGCACACCATGGGCGAGCCGCGTCACCTTCACACCGGCCTCCGAAAGCAGGTCGGTGATGTAATGCGCCGTTGTCTGGCCCTCGACCGTCGCGTTGAGCGCGAGGATCACTTCGCGCACCTCGCCGCTGGTGGCGCGTTCGACAAGGCGTGGCAGGGCGAGATCCTCCGGGCCGATGCCATCGAAGGGCGACAGCGTGGCGCCAAGCACATGGTAGCTCGCGCGGATGGCCGCTGCCCGTTCGAGCGCCCAGAGATCGGCCACGCTCTCGACCACGACGATGATCGAGCGGTCGCGGCGGGGGTCGCGGCAGATCGTACAGGGATCCTGCGTATCGAGATTGCCGCAGGTGGTGCAGGTCACGATCCGCTCGGCCGCCACGCGCATCGCCTCTGCGAGCGGGGCCAGCAATTCCTCGCGCTTGCGCATGAGATGCAGAACGGCGCGGCGGGCCGAGCGTGGCCCGAGTCCGGGCATCCGCGCGAGAAGCTGGATCAGCCGTTCGATTTCCGGCCCGGCGAGGGATTGCGCCATCGATATCTCGTCAGAAGGGCAGCTTGAAGCCGGGCGGGAGCGGCAGGCCCCCCATCAGGCCCTGCGTCTTCTCGGCGATCACCGATTCCATCTTGGCGCGCGCATCCTGATGCGCGGCAACGACGAGATCTTCCAGGATTTCCTTCTCGCCCGGCACGAGGAGCGAGGGATCGATGGCGATGCCCTTCATCGAGCCCTTGGCATTGAGCGTGATCTCGACGAGGCCGGCCCCGGCGCGGCCGGTAATCTCGGTCGCCTCGAGTTCGGCCTGCATGGCCTCCATCTTGGCCTTGAGGCCGCCCATCTCCTTCATCATGCCCATAAGATCACGCATGAAAAACTCCCTGTCCTGTCATCGGGGGATTGCCAGCAGAGCTGGGCCATTGGACGAATAACTCAAAGATCGTCATCGGTGATTTCGGCTTCCCGATCAAGCGCATCGGGTTCGGCCGGCGGCAGGCTTTCCTCGGCCGGCTCCCGGATGCCCACGATCTCGGTGCCCGGAAAGCGGTTGAGGATGGCCCGGATTGTCGGCAGCGCCATGACGCCCTGCCGCGTCTCGGCCTCGGCGGCCTCGGCTTCCTCGTGCAACGTCTTCGGAAGGTTGCCGGCCGGCATGTCCGAGACGACCGAAACCATCCAGCGGCGGCCGGTCCAGTCGAGCAGGACCTTGTGAAGCCGGTTCGGCAGGTCCGGCTCGGCCAGCGGCAGGAGGACGAGATCGATCTTGCCCGGTTCGAAATATGTCACCCGGACATGGCGCTCCAGCGCTGTCATCATCCGGATATCGCGGTTCTGGCGAGCCAAAGCCACGAGATCGGTCAGGCTGGCCGGAAGTGGCCGTCCGTCCGCCACGGGGGCTGCGACGGCCTCGACCGGCAAAGCCGGGGCGGCATTGTCGGCCACGAGGCGCGGCAGGCTGGCACCGGGTCCGCCGGAGGACGGGGCTGGACTGCCCGAGGGCGGTGCTGCCGGCACGGTGCCCGCTGCGATCGTGCCATTGCGCAGGTCGCGGATCATGTCGCCCGGGCTCGGCAGGTCTGCGGCATAGGCGAGGCGGACCAAAACCATTTCCGCCGCCATGCGGGGGCGGGACGAGGCCTGCACCTCGCCGAGGCCCTTCAGGATGATCTGCCAGGCCATGGTCAGCGCGCGAATCGGCACCTGCTTCGAGAAGGCGAGGCCGCGCTGCCGCTCGGTTTCCGAGAGAGCCGGATCGCGCGCCGCTTCCGGCACAAGTTTCAGCCGGGTGACGACATGCACGAATTCGCCGAGATCGGTGAGGATGGCGAGCGGTTCGGCCCCTTCGTTGAACTGGCTCTCGAATTCAACCAGCGCGCGCGAGATATCGCCGGACATGACCGCCTCGAACAGGTCGATCACGCGCGTGCGATCGGCCAGGCCGAGCGAGGCGCGGACCTCCTCCGCCCGGACCGTGCCGCTGCCATGGGCAATGGCCTGGTCGAGCAGGGAGAGCGCGTCGCGCATCGAGCCTTCGGAGGCGCGGGCGAGCAGCATCAGCGCCTCGTCCTCGACGGTGACGCCTTCCTTCGCGATGATGGTCTCGAGATACTCCATCATCACAGGGATCTCGATGCGGCGCAGATCAAAGCGCTGGCAGCGCGAGAGCACCGTCACCGGCACCTTGCGGATCTCGGTTGTCGCGAAGAGGAATTTCACATGCGGCGGCGGCTCCTCCAGCGTCTTGAGCAGGCCGTTGAAGGCCGCCTTCGACAGCATGTGGACTTCGTCGATGATGTAGACCTTGGTGCGTGCGGAAACGGGCTTGTAGCGCGCGGCCTCGATGATCTCGCGGATATTGTCGATCGAGGTGTTGGAGGCCGCATCCATCTCGATCACGTCGACATGGCGGCTCTCGATGATCGCCTGGCAGTGGATGCCCGGCTCCGGCATGTCGATTGTCGGCACCTTGATCGTGTCTGTCTCGTAGTTCAGCGCCCGCGCAAGAATTCGGGCGGTGGTCGTCTTGCCGACCCCGCGGACCCCGGTGAAGATATAAGCCTGATGGATGCGCTTCGTCGTGAACGCGTTCGAGAGCGTCCGGACCATCGCTTCCTGGCCGATCAGGTCCGCGAAGCTCTGCGGCCGGTATTTCCGGGCGAGGACGCGATAGGCGCTGTCGGGCAGCAGGCTCTCGGGGGAAGCGGGTTCCGGGCTGTCAGCCATGTCGAACAGCCATGTCGAAAACGGCCTCTTCCCTCTGGCCCCGCAATGGAAAGGCCGTGCGGTGCTCGCGCGGCGTGGTCGGTGGGAGGCTGGAACAATGACCCGCCCGGTCTCGTTAGGGCTGCTTCCTTCCGGACCTGACCCGGTTGGCGAGGGATGCGTCCATCGCCAACCTCCCGCTCGCTATATCGGACATCTCGCTTCCGAAAACAAGGGCGCTGTGGGGAGGCGGGCCGTGCAACGAAGCGGATGCATTCAGGTTCGACTCGTCCTAGAAAAGCGGCAACGTTCGAAAGGATCCTTCATGCCGGAAGCCGGTTTCACACTCGACCCCCGCCTCGAGGCCACCGGGCTGGTACTCGGCGATCTGCCACTGAGCCGCGTCTTCCTTGTCGATGATGCGCGCTTCCCGTGGCTGATGCTGGTGCCGCGGCGCGCCGGAATCGTTGAAATTCTTGATCTGATCGAAGCTGATCGTCAAAAATTATTTGACGAAATCCTGCGTGTTTCGGAGGCCGTCCGGGCGCATTTCCGGCCCGACAAGCTGAATATCGGCGCGCTTGGGAATGTCGTTCCGCAGTTGCATGTGCATGTCGTCGCGCGGTTCGCGTCCGATCCGGCCTGGCCCGGGCCGATCTGGGGCCATGGCGAGCGGGTGCCCTATCCGGCGCATATGGCCGGGCCACTCATGGACAGGCTCGCCAAAGCATTGGGTTTTCAAGGATAATTCCGATGAGTGATGGCAAGGCCGGGCGTCGCCCGGAGATCGAGGCCCTGTTCTCGCCGCTGATGGAGCTGAAGCCGCCGCCGGGGCTCGGCTTCGCGCATGGTACGCTCGACCGGTCGGCGCAATTGCGCACCCGACCCGACCTTGTCGAGGCGCTGAGGCAGACGCCAGAGGCCCGATTTTACGTTTTTTGCGGCGATAATGCCGTGCTGAGACGCGAAAACGACCTCGGAATCGCGCTTTTCGCTTCGGAAGAACTGCCCTTTCCGGGGCAACATCAGGAGATGGTGTTTCTCGGCCGCGAGGGCGAGGCCGGCCGCTTCGCGGTACTGATCGCACCCGATGCCGAGGAAGCCCTTAAGGAAAAAGCGGAATTCCTGCTGATCGGCCTGCGCGCGCTGGCGCTGGATGGGCGCCTCCCGGCTGATCAGATGGGCGCGATCGCGCAGGGCAAGGCGATGCTGCACTGGCACGCAACCCATCGCTTCTGTTCGAAATGCGGCCAGCCCTCCGCCCTTGCCGAGCAGGGCTGGAAGCGGATCTGCACCGCCTGCTCGGCCGAACATTTCCCGCGGACGGACCCGGTGGTGATCATGCTGACGGTGGATGGCGACCGCTGCCTGCTCGGCCGCTCGGCCCGGTTCCCGCCGGGCTGGTATTCGACGCTGGCCGGCTTTGTCGAGCCAGGCGAGACGATCGAGGATGCGGTGCGCCGCGAAACCTTTGAAGAGGCGGGCATTCTCGGCGGTCGGGTGACGATCATGGCGAACCAGCCCTGGCCCTTCCCGGCCAGCCTGATGATCGGCGCCTATGTCGAGGCCCGCTCGACAACCATCGCCATCGATCTCGACGAACTGGAGGATTGCCGCTGGTTCGACCGCGACGAGGTACGGCAGATGATCGCCGGAACGCATCCCGAAGGGCTTGGCGTGCCGGCGAAAATGTCGATTGCCAGCCATCTGATCCGGCATTTTGTGGAGGATGCCGCCGGCGCCTGAGGGCCGGCAGCGCAAGCTCACTCCGCCGCCGGCACGACCTTGGCACGGTAGGGATGCGCGGGATAGGTGCCGAGGATGCGCAGTTCCTTGGAAAAGAACTCGAGTTCCTCCAGCGCGCGCTTGAGGGCCGGGTCTTCGGGATGGCCCTCGACATCGGCATAGAACTGGGTGGCCGTGAACTGGCCCTCCATCATGTAGCTTTCGAGCTTCACCATGTTGACGCCGTTGGTCGCGAAACCACCCATCGCCTTGTAAAGCGCGGCGGGAACGTTGCGTACGCGGAAGACAAAGCTGGTCATGACCGGGCCGGAATCCGGCGCGGCATCCTTGGCCTCGCGCGAGAGAATGATGAAGCGCGTGGTGTTGTGGTCCTCGTCCTGGATATCCTCGGCTAGAATATTCAGGCCATAGACCTTCGCGGCGAGACGCGGTGCGATGGCGGCGCGGGTAATGTCCTGCATTTCCGCGACCTGCCGGGCCGAGCCGGCGGTATCGGCGGCGACGATCGCCTTGAGGTTGAGCTTTTTCAGCATCCGCCGGCATTGGCCGAGGGCCATGACATGGCTCTGCGCGGCCTTCAGCGTGGCGAGGCTCGCGCCTTCGATGGCCATGAGATGGAAATGGATGGGCAGGAAATGCTCGCCGATGATGTGGAAGCCGGAGGTCGGCAGCAGATGGTGGATATCACCCACGCGGCCGGCGATCGAATTATCGATCGGGATCATCGCAAGATCAGCCGCGCCATCGGCGAGGGCGGCGAAGGCATCCTCGAAAGTGGCGCAGGGCAGGGCCTCCCAATCGGGATAGACCTCGTTGCAGGCGATCTCGGAATTCGCTCCGCGCTCGCCCTGGAAGGAAATCACCTTCGCCATTCCTGCTGCTCCCAAGGCCCGTTCAATGGCCGCCGGCCAGCATGGCCCGGGCCCGTTCCAGATCCTCCTGCGTGTCCACCCCGAGAGGCACCGTGTCAACCCGGATGATGTCGATCCGCATCCCCGCCTCGATCGCACGAAGCTGTTCCAGTTTTTCGCGCTGTTCGAGCGGCGAGGGCGGCATCGCGACGAAGCGTGCCAGCGCCCGGCGCCGATACGCGTAAAGGCCGATATGGTGGAGCAGGTCGCCCTCGCCCCAGGGGGCAGTGGCGCGGGTGAAATAGAGAGCCCGCAGCCGGCGGGCTGCTACGGGCGTGCCGATGGCCTTGACCACATGCGTAGCCGTCCTCTCTTCCTCGCGCACGATGACCGAGGCGAGGGTGGCGATATCGACAGCGGGATCGGAGAGGGGGATCAGCGAATCCGCGATGATGCGCGGATCAATGGTTGGCAGGTCGCCCTGGACATTGACCACCGCATCGTGCCGGCCCTCGGGGTCGAAAAGCTCGACGGCCTCGAAAATGCGGTCGGATCCGGAGGGATGATCGGCGCGCGTCATGATGGCAATGCCGCCGACGCCCTCGATCGCGGCGGCGATTTCCGGTGCATCCGTCGCTACCACCACTGGGCCAATGCCGGCCTCCTCGGCGCGGCGCCAGACATGCACGATCATCGGGGCATCGCCGATCATGGCGAGCGGCTTGCCGGGCAGGCGGGTGGCAGCGAGGCGGGCAGGGATGACGACGACGGGATCGGACATTGAAGCGCTAACCGGCTGTGAAGGACGGGAAAAAAAGTAGCAAACGGAAGGCACTTATACGGGTTGCCTTTCCCTATTGAAAGCGGGTAATCAGCCAGTGAATTTGGTGGCGCTGCCTCGCGCGCGGTGGCAACGTCCGGAGAGACCCAGAGGTTGCAGGCATGGATGCGAACGAAGTCAACAAGGTAGCCGGTGCCATTCTCGGCATGCTCACGCTGGCCATGGGCATCGGCTTCCTCTCGAGCGGCCTGATGGCTCCGAAGCCGCCGGCGAAGGCGGGCTACGAGTTGCCGGACAACAGCGCCACTGCGAGCAGCGCGGCCGCCCCGGCCGCCGCGCAGGCCGAGCCGATTGCCACCCGTCTCGCCACGGCCGACCTCGCCAAGGGCGAGACGGCAGCCAAGAAATGCGTGAGCTGCCACCAGTTCCAGAAAGACGGCAAGAACGGCCAGGGCCCCGCGCTCTGGGGCATCGTCAACAAGGCCAAGGGTGCCGCGGCCGGCTTCAATTACTCGGCCGGCCTGAAGGACATGGCGTCCAAGGGCGGCAAGTGGGATTATGAAGCGCTCGATGCCTTCCTGACCAACCCGAAGGCCTATGTCGCGGGGACCTCGATGGGCTTTGCCGGTATCAATCGTGCTGATGAGCGCGCCAACATCATCTTCTATCTGCGCAGCCTTGCCGAGACGCCTGCCGCGTTGCCCTGAACAGCCTTGCGCATTCCGCCTGAGCAAGGGGCCGGATTTCGGCCCCTTTTTGCTGTCTTCCTGAAAATCACGCCGAATCCGGGGCTTGGTGCTGGCCTTCCAGCCGCGCTGCGTCATATTCCCGGCATGGGCTCGGTGGGTGATTCGATCACAAGGGGAGACGAGCATGACGCATGAGTTCCGGTTCCTGTCGCGTCCGACGCGACGCGGTGCCCTCGCGCTCGGGGCCTTTGCCGGGATCTCGACGCTGCTGCCGCGCAGCCCGCTGAATGCGCAGGAAGCAGCGGAACTCGGGCCCCCCAGCCATGGCCTGTCGATTTTCGGCGATCTGAAATATCCGGCCGATTTCAAGCATTTCGCCTATGTGAACCCGCAGGCGCCAAAGGGCGGCGAGATCGCGCTGCAGGTTTCCTCCACCGCCGGCAACCAGAATTTCACGACCTTCAACACGCTGAACATCTATTCCCAACGTGGCGACGGCGCCGCCGGGATGGGGTTGATCTTCGACAGCCTGATGGCCGGCTCCTCGGACGAGGAAGATGCGCTGTACGGCCTTGTGGCACGCAGCGTCCGCCGCTCGGCCGACGGGCAGGTCTACCGGTTCCAGCTGCGCCCCGAGGCGCGGTTTCATGACGGCTCGCCGATCACGGCGGCGGATGTCGTGTTCACGCTGGAAACGCTGAAGAGCGCCAAGGCCTATGCCACCTACCGGCTGATCCTGCAGAAGGTGACGGGCGCGTCCGCCCTCTCGCCGCAGGAGGTGGAGATCCGATTCACCCCCGATCGTTCGCGCGAATTGCCGCTGATCGTGGCTGGCCTGTCGATCTTCTCGAAAGCCTATTATGCCAACCGCGATTTCGACTCCGCCACGCTGGAGAGCCCGCTTGGCTCCGGCAGCTACCGGGTCGACCGGATCGAGCAGGGCCGTGCGATAAGTTTCCGCCGTGTGGCGGATTACTGGGGCAAGGATCTGCCGGTCGCCGTGGGCCAGGCGAATTTCGATACGGTGCGCTACGAGTATTTCCGTGACCGCGAGGCGGCGTTTCAGGCCTTCACCGCCGGGGTCTACACGTTCCGGGACGAGTTCACCTCGGTGATCTGGTCGACGCGCTATGATTTCCCCGCCATCCGCGAGGGGCGCGTGAAGCGGGATACAGCCGTCGATGGCCGCCCCTCGGGCACGCAGGGCTGGTTCCTCAATACGCGCCGGCCGCAATTCCGGGATCCGCGCATCCGCGAGGCGATCGGGCTCGCCTTCGATTTCGAGTGGATGAACCAGAACCTGATGTACGGGCTCTACAAGCGGACGACTTCGTTCTTCGAGAATTCACCGCTCAAGGCCGTCGGCAAGCCCGGGCCGGAGGAACTGGCCCTGCTGGAACCTTTCCGCGGCAAGGTGCCGGACGAGGTGTTCGGCGAGCCGCATGTGCCGCCGGTTTCGGATGGTTCCGGGCAGGACCGTACGCTTCTCCGGCAGGCGCAGCAGTTGCTGCAGCAGGCCGGAGCGAAGCGCGGCGATGACGGCATCCTGCGGCTTGCGGACGGCACACGCCTGACGCTGGAATTCCTGGAGTTCGATGGCGGCCTGACCAAGCATGTCGAGGCATTCGGCAAGAATCTCCGCCTGCTCGGCATTGGCTTTTCCATCCGGCAGGTCGATCCGTCGCAATACCAGCGGCGGGTGCAGGATTACGATTACGACGTCGTCTCGGCGCGGTTCGTCATGTCGCTCACGCCGGGCGAGACGCTCAACACCCTGTTCGGCTCGCAGGCGGCGCGGACACCCTCCTCGCGCAACCTCTCGGGCATTGCCGACCCGTCAGTCGATGCGATGATCGCCAAGGTGATCGCGGCGAAATCGAAGGCCGATATCACCCATGCCGCCCGCGCGCTCGACCGGCTGCTGCGCGCCGGCCGCTACTGGGTGCCGGCCTGGTATGCTGCCGAGCACAAATTCGCCTATTGGGACATGTATTCCGCGCCCGGGCCGATTCCACCGCTGGCGGGCGGGGCTTCTTCCACCGCGCTGGCGACCTGGTGGTACGATGCCGACAAGGCGAAGCGGATCGGCAAGTAATGGCGGCCTATATCCTCCGACGCCTTGCCCTGATGGTGCCCACCCTGCTCGGCATCATGCTGCTGTCCTTCATCATCATCCAGTTCGCGCCGGGCGGGCCGGTCGAGAAGATCATCGCGCAGCTGCAGGGCCAGGATTCGGGCGCGAGCGGCCGGGTCGGCGGCGGCACGGGCGGTGATATTTCCGGAGCGGCCAGCGCGGCGGCGGATGCCAGCTCGACCTATCGCGGGGCGCAGGGCCTTGACCCGGCCTTCATCAAGGAACTGGAGAAGCAGTTCGGCTTCGACAAGCCGGCCCATGAGCGCTTCGCCAAGATGATCTGGGATTATGCCCGGTTCGATTTCGGCCGGTCCTTTTTCCGTGATGCCTCGGTCATCCAGCTGATCAAGGAGAAGCTGCCGGTCTCGATCTCGCTCGGCCTCTGGATGACCCTGATCGCCTATGCGATTTCCATCCCGCTCGGGATCCGCAAGGCGGTGAAGGATGGCTCGGCTTTCGATGTCTGGACCTCCGGCGTGATCGTGATCGGATATGCCATTCCGAGCTTCCTGTTCGCGGTGCTGCTGGTGGTGCTGTTTGCCGGCGGCTCGTTCTTCCAGTTCTTCCCCTTGCGCGGGCTGACCTCGCCGAATTTCGAGGAACTGAGCCTCGGCGGAAAGATCCTCGATTATTTCTGGCATCTCGCCCTGCCGCTGACGGCGATGGTGATCTCGCAATTTGCCACGCTGACGCTGCTGACCAAGAATTCCTTCCTTGACGAGATCCGGAAGCAATATGTGCTGACGGCCCGCATGAAGGGGCTGTCGGAACGCGGCGTGCTCTATGGCCATGTTTTCCGCAATGCGATGCTGATCGTGATCGCCGGCTTCCCCGGTGCTTTCATCCATGCCTTCTTCACCGGCTCGCTGCTGATCGAGAACATTTTCTCGCTGGACGGGCTCGGCCTGCTGGCCTTTTCGGCCACGCTCGACCGCGATTACCCGGTGGTCTTCGCCACGCTCTATATCTTCTCGCTGCTGGGCCTTGTCATCACGCTGGTCACGGATCTGACCTACACGCTGATCGACCCGCGCATCGATTTCGAGGCGCGTGATGTCTGAGCAGGCGCTCCGGGATGACGGCCTGGCGGCCGGGGCACGGGCGCCCGAGGCGCCGCCGCTGCCGCCCCAGCGGGGCTTCATCCGACTTTCGCCGCTGAACCAGCGCCGGTTGCAGAGTTTCCGCGCCAACCGCAGGGGCTACTGGTCGTTCTGGATCTTCATGGTCCTGTTCGTGCTTTCGCTTTTCGCGGAATTCATCGCGAATGACCGGCCCGTCCTCGCCCGCTACAAGGGCGAATGGCTGTTTCCTGTCCTGGTGGATTATCCGGAGGAGAAATTCGGCGGGTTCCTGGCTGTGACGGATTACCGCGATCCGGTGATCGCCGATGAGATCAACGCGCATGGCTTCATGCTGTTCCCGCCGATCCGGTTCCATCATCGCACGATCCAGCGCGACCTTCCGGTGGCTGCCCCCGCGCCGCCGACATGGATGCTCACCGATGCCCAATGTGCCACGGTGGCGAAAAAGCGCGGCGGCACGGGCTGCAAGGATATCGAATGGAACTGGCTCGGCACGGATGATCGCGGCCGTGACGTTGTCGCCCGGCTGATCTACGGCTTCCGCATCTCGGTGCTGTTCGGGCTGATCCTGACACTGGCCTCCTCGGTGATCGGCATCGCGGCGGGCGCGGTGCAGGGCTATTTCGGCGGCAAGGTGGATCTCTTCTTCCAGCGGTTCATCGAGATCTGGACATCGATGCCGCTGCTCTTCCTGCTGATCATCCTTTCGGCCGTGATCACGCCCAGCTTCCTCGTGCTGCTGACCATCCTGCTGCTGTTCAAATGGACCTCACTGGTCGGTGTCGTCCGGGCCGAGTTCCTGCGGGCCCGGAATTTCGAATATGTAAAGGCCGCGCGGGCTCTGGGCCTGTCCGACCGCCAGATCATGATGCGGCACATGCTGCCCAATGCCATGGTTGCCACGCTGACCTACATGCCCTTCGTGCTCAATGCCTCGATCACCACGTTGACCTCGCTGGACTTTCTCGGCTTCGGCCTGCCGCCCGGTTCGCCTTCCCTTGGCGAGCTGCTCCAGCAGGGCAAGGCCAACCTGCAGGCGCCGTGGCTCGGCCTGTCCGGCTTCGCCGTGATCGCGCTGATGCTCTCGCTGCTGATCTTCATCGGCGAGGCTGTGCGCGATGCGTTCGATCCGCGGAAGAGTTTCGCATGACCGGCGCGCGGCTCGTCACGGTGCAGGACCTCTCGGTCGCCTTCCGGCAGGGCGGAAAGGACAGCCTTGCTGTCGACCGCGTTTCTTTCGAGATCCATCGCGGCGAAACGCTCGCATTGGTGGGTGAATCCGGTTCCGGCAAATCGGTCACTGCACTCTCGCTGGTGCGGCTGCTGAATTACCCGGCGGCGCATCATCCCGGCGGGTCGATCCTGTTCGAGGGTGAGCCGGGCCCGGTCGATATCCTCAAGGCCGAGGAAGCCATGCTGCGGAAGATCCGCGGCAATGCCATCTCGATGGTTTTCCAGGAGCCGATGACCTCGCTCAACCCGCTCCATACGATCGAGCGGCAGATCGGCGAGATCCTGAGCCTGCATCGCGGCCTGTCGGGCGAGGCTGCCCGTCGGCGCATTCTCGATCTGCTCAACAAGGTCGGGATCCGCGATCCGGAAAGCCGGCTCGGTGCCTATCCGCATGAGCTTTCCGGTGGCCAGCGCCAGCGAGTGATGATTGCGATGGCGCTCGCCAACGAGCCGGACCTGCTGATCGCGGACGAGCCGACCACGGCTCTCGATGTGACCGTGCAGGCCAAGATCCTCGACCTGCTGCGCGACCTGCAGCGCGAGACCGGTATGGCGATGCTGTTCATCACGCATGATCTCGGCATCGTCCGCCGGATCGCCCATCGCGTGGCCATCATGCGGCGCGGGCAGATCGTCGAGCAGGGCGTTGTCGATGATGTGTTCTCGGGGCCGAAGCATCCCTACACGCAGGCCCTGCTGGCGGCCGAACCGAAAGGCGAGCCGGCCATGCCCCATGGCGAGGCGCCGGTTGTTGTCGAAGTGCGCGATCTGAAGGTCCATTTTCCGATCCGGACCGGCCTGATGAAGCGCGTGACAGGCCATGTGAAGGCGGTGGACGGGATTAACCTCACGATCCGTGCCGGCGAGACCTTGGGCATCGTGGGCGAATCCGGGTCGGGCAAGACGACGCTCGGACAGGCGATCCTGCGCCTGATCCGCTCCGAGGGCGCCATCCGTGTGCTCGGCCGGGATGTGCAGGGTGTCGGCTTCAAGGCGATGCGGCCGATGCGCCGCGACATGCAGATTGTTTTCCAGGACCCTTATGGTTCGCTCTCGCCCCGCATGTCCGTGGCGGAGATCGTGGCCGAGGGGCTGCATATCCAGCAGCCGGGGCTGAGTGACGAGGCGGCGCGGGGCATCGTGGCCCGGGCGCTGCATGATGTCGGGCTCGATCCCGCTGCCATGGACCGTTATCCGCACGAGTTCTCCGGCGGCCAGCGCCAGCGCATCGCTATTGCCCGTGCCATGGCGCTCGATCCGAAATTCGTCGTGCTCGACGAGCCGACCTCCGCGCTCGACATGAGCGTCCAGGCGCAGATCGTCGATCTGCTGCGCGAATTGCAGGTCAAGCGAAAGCTCGCCTATCTCTTCATCAGCCATGACCTGAAGGTGGTGCGGGCCCTGTCCAGTCATGTCATCGTCATGCAGAACGGGCAGGTGGTCGAGCAGGGGCCGGCTGCGGAACTCTTCGCCCGCCCGCGCACCGAGTATACCCGCACGTTGTTCGCCGCAGCCCTTCATCGTTAGGCTGGTTATCAAGGTTATGCCGTTGCTGAAAATTCAGGATTTCTCCTGTAGAGAACGGCCAGGCCACAAACAGGATCTTGCATGTTCTCCTTTCCCAAGCCGCTGACGGCTATCGAGCCGAACACCCGTGCCTTCGAATCGACTCCGCTCGTGAAGCCGACCGGTTTCCGGGAATATGACGCACGCTGGTGGTTCGGGCATCCGGCCTCGCCCAAGGCGCCGGAGATCAACCTCATGGGCATCCAGGCTCTCGGGATGGGGATCGGAACCTTTCTCAAGGAACGCGGTGTCGAGCGTCGCATCGTTGTCGGCCATGATTTCCGGGGCTATTCCGCCTCGATCAAGCTGGCCTTGGTGGCCGGCCTGATGGCCTCGGGCTGCAAGGTGGTCGATATCGGCCTCGCCCTCTCGCCGATGGCCTATTTCGCGCAATTCGCGCTGGACGTGCCGGCTGTGGCGATGGTCACGGCCTCGCATAACGACAATGGCTGGACCGGCGTGAAGATGGGCTGCAACCGGCCCGTCACATTTGGCCCGGATGAAATGAGCCGGCTCAAGGAAATTGTTCTGGCCGGTGCGTTCGCGCTTGATGGCGGCGGCAGCTACACCTTCCATGACAATTTCTATGATCTCTACTTCAAGGATCTCACCAGCCGCCCGAAGATCGGCCGCAAGCTCAAGGTCGTTGCGGCCTGCGGCAACGGGACGGCCGGCGCCTTCGCACCGCAGGTGCTCGAAGCGCTGGGCTGCGAGGTCATCCCGCTGGATACGAAGCTCGACCATACGTTCCCGCGCTACAACCCGAACCCCGAGGACATGGAGATGCTCCATGCCATCGCGCATGCGGTGAAGGAGCACGGCGCGGATGTCGGCCTTGGCTTCGATGGCGATGGCGATCGCTGCGGCGTGGTCGACAACGAGGGCAACGAGATCTTCGCCGACAAGATCGGGGTGATGCTGGCGCGCGACCTCTCGACGCTGCATCCCGGCTCGACCTTCGTGGTCGATGTGAAGTCGACCGGGCTTTTCCACACGGATCCGGAGTTGATCCGCCTCGGTGCGAAAACTGATTACTGGAAGACCGGCCATTCGCATATCAAGAAGCGCGTGACCGAGCTCAAGGCTCTGGCAGGGTTCGAGAAATCCGGCCATTTCTTCTTCAATGCGCCGGTCGGGCGTGGCTATGATGACGGCATTGTCACGGCCATTGCCGTGATCGACATGCTCGATCGCAATCCCGGCCGCTCGATGGCCGACCTCTACCGCGCCGTGCCGAAAACCTGGGGCTCGCCGACCATGTCGCCGCATTGCGACGACGAGATCAAATACGACGTTGTCGACCGTGTCGTGGCGCGCATCCAGGCGATGGCCGCGAAAGGCGAGACGATTACCGGCCAGCCGATCCGCGATGTCGTGACCGTGAATGGCGTCCGCGTGACGGCCGAGGACGGCACCTGGGGGCTCGTGCGGGCTTCGTCGAACAAGCCGGAACTGGTGGTCGTGGTCGAAAGCCCGGTCTCGGAAGCGCGCATGCGCGAGATGTTCAAGGCGATGGACACGATCCTGCGCGAGAACCCGGAAGTGGGGGCCTATAACCAGACGATCTGAAGGCTGCTTGGGATGGCGCCCGAGGGCGCCA
The DNA here is from genome assembly GCF_030143245.1 of Rhabdaerophilum sp. SD176. Taxonomy (GTDB): domain Bacteria; phylum Pseudomonadota; class Alphaproteobacteria; order Rhizobiales; family Beijerinckiaceae; genus Rhabdaerophilum. The sequence continues at coordinate 386,019 of NZ_JARJNS010000002.1, forward strand.
TCCCTTTTGTCGGCTACAGAACGAGTCCGAAGCGGCGGATTTCCGCTCCGAGATCGATACCATCCGTGACATGGATCGTGGCGAAGCCGAGTGCTGCCGCTCCGGCAATGTTCTTCGCGCTGTCATCCATGAAGAGGCAGGTCTGCGCTTCGAGCCCATGCGTGGCAAGGAAGGCCCTGTAGATGGCCGGATCCGGCTTCAGCACGCCGAGTTCAGCCGAGACAATCGTTCCGGTGAAGCGGCCAAGGAACGGGAAGCGCACTTTCGCCTCGGCGAAGGTATCGGCGGCGAAATTGGTGATGGCGTAGCAGGGAATTCCGCGTGCCAAGGCCGCTTCCAGTACGGCGACATTCGCATCGATCGGACCGGGGACCATTTCGTGCCAGTGGCGGCGGAAGGCGCGGATCAGCTCGGCCTTGTCCGGATGCACGGCAATCCGTTCCGCCTCGGCATCCGGCCACGGCCGGCCGCGATCCTGCTCCAGGTTCCATTCCGGCGGCAGGATCTCCGTCAGGAAGTGGCGCCGCTCTTCCGGGTCCGGAATCAGCCGGCGATAGGGGATTTCCGAATCCCAGCGGATCAGAACATTGCCGATGTCGAAGACGAGGTTGGTGGGCTTCATGCAGGGACTCCGGTGCAGGCTTTGCCGTAGTCACGGGTTGTGAACCCTTTTCGCTCATATTTTGTGAAGGCTGGCCTTCTGTTTCAGGGCCGGCATGAGCGAGTGAGTTCTGTCATGCGTCTGCTTCGCTTGCCCCTGGCCGGAGGGTTGTTCGGCCTCCTTGTGCTGCACCCCGCCTTTGCGGCCGGTTTCGCTATCGACCCCGACCCGCGTTCGCCGACCCTTGGCGAGATCCTCGACAGCGAGGAACGGGCACGCCTGCCCGCCGCGCCGGCGCGTCCGGTGCGGACGCAGCCCTATGTTCCACCGGGCGCGGCCACGGTCTGGGCCCCGGGCGTACGAATGCGCGGCGGGCGGACGCGCTGACAGGGCACGACCCGCGATACCCTTGGCAAAGCGTTGCCCCGCTGGAATAGGATAGGGCATCCACCGGGTCCAACCGCCCGGGCTGCCAGAGGATTGTCCATGCCGTCAGCATTTCTCGACCAGCTTCGCGCCGTTGTCGGCGAGGCGCATGTCATCGTCGACGAGGCGGCGATGCAGCCGGCCCTGACGGAACTGCGCGGCCTGCACAGGGGCCATGCGCTGGCCGTCATCCGTCCGGGTTCGACAGCCGAGGTTTCCCGCGTGATGCAACTCGCCGATACGGCCGGGATCCCGGTTGTGGCGCAGGGCGGCAATACCGGGCTGGTCGGCGGCGGCGTGCCCTTCGGCGGGATCGTGCTGTCGCTGGCGCGCCTCAAGGCGATCCGTGCCGTCGATCCGGTCAATGCGACGATGATTGTCGAGGCCGGCGTCGTGCTGCAGGCGGTGCAGGAGGCGGCGCAGGTGGCAGGCATGCTCTTCCCGCTTTCGCTGGCCTCGGAGGGGTCCTGCACGATCGGCGGCAACATCGCCACCAATGCCGGCGGGACGGCTGTCCTGCGCTATGGCAATACGCGGGATCTCATTCTGGGGCTCGAGGTCGTGCTGCCGAATGGCGAGATCTGGAACGGGCTCAGCGGCCTCCGCAAGGACAATGCCGGCTATGACCTGAAGCATCTCTTCATCGGGTCCGAAGGCACGCTCGGCATCGTCACCGCGGCGGTTGTCAAGTTGTTCCCGGCGCCGCAATCCCGCGCGACGGCCTTCCTCGCCGCACCCGATCCGGACGCGGTGGTGAAGCTGTTCCATCGCCTGCGCGGGCGGGCGGGGGAACGGCTGACCACGTTCGAGATCCTGCCGCGGTTCGGGCTTGATGTGGTGCTCCGTCATGCCCCGAATGTGCGTGACCCCTTCGCCGCAGCCTATCCGTTCTATGCGCTGGTCGAGCTGACCTCTCCGGAGGTTGAAGCGGGGCTCGAACCGCTCCTGCTCGAGACGCTCGAGGCAGGCATGGAGGCGGGCGAGGTGCTCGATGCGACCCTCGCGGCCAGCGCGGCGCAGGCGGCGGATTTCTGGCGGCTGCGCGAGCAGCTCTCGGAATGCCAGCGCCATGAGGGCGGGTCGATCAAGCATGATGTCTCGGTGCCGATCTCGCGGGTTGCGGATTTCCTGACCGAGACCAGTGCCGCCTGCGAGGCTGCGATGCCGGGTATCCGCGTCTGCGCCTTCGGCCATATCGGCGATGGCAATATCCATTTCAATCTGAGCCAGCCTTTGGGCATGGACAAGACGGCCTTTCTTGGCACGTGGCACCGCTTCAACCGCCTCGTGCATGATGCCGTGGCGGCGCGCGGGGGCTCTATTGCCGCGGAACATGGTGTCGGGCTGATCAAACGGGACGAGCTGCCTCAATACAAGGATCCGGTGGCGCTCGCGCTGATGGCCACGCTCAAGCGGGCGCTCGATCCGAAGAACCTGCTCAATCCCGGCAAGGTGATCGCGCTCGGCAACGATCTGCCGGCCTTCACGCCCGGCCGGCCTGCGGCCTGAACGCATCGCTCGGCTGCGCGAGCGAAAGAGCGGCTTTCCGCTGCAGCAATTCCACCGCGATGCCCGCCGCGATGACGGCGGGATGCTTGCTGCCGAGATCGGTGCGTCCGACGGGGCAGATCATCCGGGCAATGGCCTGAGGCTCCAGTCCGAGCCGGCCGAGCTGGCTCGTGAAACGGGCGCGTTTGGTCGCGCTGCCGATCACGCCGCAATAGGGCAGGTCCGGCCGGTCGAGGGCTGCCGCCATCAGGTCAAGGTCGAGTGCGTGGCTATGCGTCATCACGAGGATGAAGGCGCCGGGCGGCGCGGCGGCGATCTCGGCGACGGGCGTCGGCGTCGCAACCGCCACGGTATTGGCGGGGCGATGGGAGGGGAAGAGTTCGGGCCGTGTATCGATCCAGCGGATGGCAAAGGGCAAAGGCGCCAGCGCGAGGACCAGCGCGCGGCCGACATGGCCGGCGCCGAAGAGCAGCAGCGGCTGCGCCGGTTCCGCCGGTGCTTCGAGAACCGCACCAGCCGGCACAGGCAAGGCCGGGTCCTGCCCCTCGCGCAGCAGGATGCCGCGCGCATCCGGCCGGGCTGCGATGACCATTGCAGGGTCCTGCCGGAATGCGGCCACCAGCGGCTCGAGCCAGGCCAGATCGGTGCGGGCAAGAACCTCGATCCGCAGGGTGACATGGCCGCCGCAGCATTGGCCCATATCCGGACCCAAGGCGAAGCCGCGGGTCTGCGCGTGGCCTTCAGGGTGGCGCTGCATCGCCTGCTGCGCCAGCGCGATGGCCTGCCATTCCAGCGTGCCGCCGCCGATCGTGCCGGCGATGCGCCCATCGGCGCGCACCATCATGCGGGTCCCGGCCTCGCGCGGGCTTGACCCGCGAACAGCGTCAATGGTGACGAGGGCCAGTTGCCCGTCTTGGGCCAAAGTCGCGGCGATGCGTGCCCAATCCGCCATCAGCGCTGGCTCCATTGATGGTCGATCGCGTCGAGGATCGCTTCGGGCGTGGCCGGCGCGCGCAGTTGAGTCGGATGGCCGGGCTTCACTGCATGGATTGCATCGGCAATGGCCGAGAAGGCGGAAATGGCCAGCATGACCGGCGGCTCCCCCACCGCCTTGGAGCGATAGATCGACTCCTCGCGGTTCTCCTCCTGCCAGAGATCGACGCGGAACCGGGCCGGGATGTCCGAGGCGACCGGGATCTTGTAGGTCGAGGGCGCATGGGTGCGCAGGCGGCCCTCGCGGTCGAAGACGAGTTCCTCGGTTGTCAGCCAGCCGAGGCCCTGCACGAAGCCGCCCTCGATCTGGCCGATATCGATGGCCGGGTTCAGCGAGCGGCCGCAATCATGGAGGATGTCCACCGCCTCGAGCCGCATCTCGCCGGTGGTGGTGTCGACCAGCACTTCCGAGCAGGCGGCGCCATAGGCGAAATAGAAGAAGGGGCGGCCGGTCTTGCTGGCCCGGTCCCAGGTGATGCCGGGGGTGCGGTAATAGCCGGTCGAGGAGAGCGAGATCCGTTCGAGCACGCAGGCCTTGGCCAGTTCGGCGAAGCTCATCGAGGCCTCGCCGGCAAAGACGCGGCCATGCCGGAAGCGGACCCGTTCGGGCCGGTCACCGAGGCGCCGCGCCGCTTCCCCGGCCATCCGGTCGCGGATGGTCCGGGCGGCGATCCGGGCCGCCATGGCATTGAGATCCGAACCGGAGGAGGCGGCGGTCGGGCCGGTATTTGGCACCTTGGCCGTGTTGGTGGCGGTGATCTTCACCCGGTCGAGCGGCAGGCCGAATTCATCCGCCACGACCTGCGCCACCTTCACGAACAGGCCCTGACCCATTTCCGTGCCGCCATGATTCAGCATGACCGAGCCATCGGAATAGACATGGACCAGCGCGCCGGCCTGGTTGAGATGCTTGAGCGTGAAGGAGATGCCGAACTTGACCGGCGTCAGCGCGAGGCCGCGCTTGAGGATGGGCGACTGGGCGTTGAAGGCGGCCACCTCGCGCCGGCGCTCGCGGTAGCGGCTTGTGGTCTCCAGCGTCTCGATCAGCGGCAGCATCGTCGCGTGATCAAAGACCTCCATGCCATAGGGCGTGACGAGATGGCCGGGGCGGTAGAGGTTGTCCTTGCGCAGATCGAGCGGGTCGCGCCCGAGCCGGCGCGCGATCGCATCCATGATTGCCTCGATGGCGAGCATGCCCTGCGGCCCGCCAAAGCCACGGAAGGCCGTGTTCGAAACCGTGTTGGTTTTCAGCCGGCGCGAGGCAATGCGCGAGGCCGGGATGAAATAGGCATTGTCGGTGTGGAACATGGTCCGGTCGACGACGCCGAGCGAGAGATCGGCCGAATAGCCGCAGCGGGCATCATGGCGGATATCGAGCGCGCGGATCAGGCCGGTTTCATCGAAACCGACGGCATAGGCGGAGAGGAAGTCATGCCGCTTGCCGGTCAGGGCGAAATCATCGTCACGGTCCAGCCGCAGCTTGCACGGCCGGCCGGTAAGCTGTGCCGCGAAGGCGGCGAGGGCGGCCCAGTGGCTGGCCTGGCTTTCCTTGCCGCCGAAGCCGCCGCCCATGCGCCGGCATTCCACCGTGACCGCATGATCGGCCGTGCCCATGACGCGGGCGACGATATGCTGGACCTCGCTCGGATGCTGCGTCGAGGAATGGACGAACATGTCGCCATCCTCGCCGGGAATGGCAAAGGCGATCTGGCCCTCGAGGTAGAAATGCTCCTGCCCGCCGATTTCCAGCTCGCCCTCGAGCCGGTGCGGGGCCTCGGCGAGGGCGGCATCGGCATCGCCACGCTGCCACGCATAGTCGGGCAGCACCGTGCCGCCGGACTGCCGGGCATCCGCCACAGAGACGACAGGGGACTCGGCGCGTGTCTCGTAGCGCGCCAGCCGGCTCGCCAGCCGGGCTGCCTTCCGGGAGGTGGCCGCGACGAGGAAGACCGGCTGGCCATGGAAGCTGATCTCCCGCGCGGCCAGCATCGGTTCGTCGCCGAGAGCCGGCGAAACATCGTTCTTGCCCCGGATATCCTCCGCCGTCAGCACGGCGACGATGCCCGGCGCCGCTTGCACCGCCGAGAGATCGATCGACAGGATCTCGCCCGCAGCGATCGGCGCCATGCCGATGGCGAGATGCAATGTTCCCTCCGGTTCGAGGATATCGTCGATGTAAGGCGCATTGCCCTGGACATGCCGAAGCGCGCTGTCATGCGGCAGCGGCTGGTGCACCACTTCCAGCAGGGCGGGCGTGCCCTCCTGCGGCGTTCCGTCGAGCGATGTCTCAGACATGGGCCGCCTCCGTGACGGGGCCGCGTGGCTGGATCCGCGTCAGGCTGCGTGCGCCGCCGATTTCGGTCAGGGCCTTGCCGAGCAGGGCGCGGGCCACGCGGGAGCGGTAGGCGGCCGTGGCGCGCATGTCGCTGATGGGTTGGTAATCCTCGGCAAGGGCCCGGAGCGCGACCGCCCATTCGGCCGGGGCGGCGATCGGCAGGCCGACCAGCGCGGCTTCAGCCTTCGCTGCGCGGCGCGGTGTCGCTGCCATGCCGCCGAAGGCAATGCGCGCCGAGACGATGCGGCGCTCGGCATCCAGTTCGATCCGGAAGGCGCCCATGACGGTGGAGATATCCTCGTCGGTGCGCTTCGAGATCTTGAAGCAGCGGAAATGGCTGCCGGGCCCCGGCCTGGTGATCGTGAGGCCGCTGATCCATTCGCCGGGCCGGCGGTCCTGTTTCCCGTAGGCGATGAAGAAATCCTCGAGCGGCAGGTCGCGGCTCTCGGCGCCGTGCCGGAGATGGAGGGTGCAGCCGAGGGCGACCAGGGCGGGGGCGAGATCCCCGATCGGCGAGCCATTGGCGATGTTCCCGCCGATTGTGCCAGAGGCCCGCACCTGCCGCGAGGCAAAGCGCTTCATCAGCTGATCGAGATCGGGGTCGATCCGGGCGAGCGCGGGCATCGCCGCAGTATGGGTGACGCCGGCGCCGAGGAAGAGGGTCGTCTCATCCTCGGCGATGGTCTTCAGGGCCTCGATGCGGTTGAGAGCGATGACCTTTGGCAGGTCTTGCAGCTTCTTGGTGATCCAGAGACCGACATCGGTGGCGCCGCTGACCAAAGTGGCTTCGGGATGGCTGGCCGCCATCTCCGCGAAGGTATCGAGCTGGGCCGGGGCCGCAAAAAACCGGTCATCATGGCCGAGAATCAGATCCCTCCCGTCAGCCAGTACCTGCAGGGCGGCTGCCTTGCCGGCAACTCCGATGCCGGGGTCGTCGGGGACAGGATCAGCCAGCGCCTCTGCCGCCGCATCGAAAATCGGGCGGTAGCCGGTGCAGCGGCAGAGATTGCCGGCGAGGCATTCGGCAATGGTCTCGCGGGAGACCGGGCGGGGTTCGGCCAGATAGGCGGCGACAAGGCTCATCACGATGCCCGGCGTGCAGAAGCCGCATTGCGCGCCGTGATGCCGCACCATGGCCTGCTGGACCGGGTGCAGCGCGCCGCCCTTGGCCAGGTCCTCGACCGTGAGGACCTCGCAGCCATCGACCATGCCGAGCAGGAGGATGCAGGCATTGACCGGCTGGTAGCGCACCGCGCCATCCTGCCACCGGGCCAGGATGATTGTGCAGGCCCCGCAATCGCCCTCGTTGCAGCCTTCCTTGGTGCCGGTGGCGTGGCGGGCCTCGCGCAGCCACTCGAGCAGCATGCGCGTTGGGTCGATCTCATTCAGTTCGACCAGCGAACCCCGGAAGATGAAACGAAGGTTGCGACGCATGGGACCCGGAACAGTTGAAGCACGAAACACTTGCATGCTTCATCGGCTTTGCCGAAACTTCAAGTCTCAGCGCGGACCCGCTCCATCCGAGAGACCAGAAAAGGCAACGGGCCGCCGGCGATATCGGAGGAAATGATGCATAGAAAACCAGCTTTCACGCGTGTTCGGCCCGCTCTCATGCGAATCATGGCGGTGCTTTTCGGTGGGATCGTGGCTCAGGGCGCCGCCCAGGCCTTCCCGACCAAGCCCATCACCATCGTGGTACCGTTTGCCGCCGGTGGTCCCAGCGACACGATCGCGCGCCTATTCGCCGCATCGATGAGCCAGAAGATCGGCGGTCAGGTTATCGTCGAGAACGTGGCCGGTGCCGGTTCGACGGTCGGCATCGGGCGGGTGGCCAAGGCCGATCCTGACGGGCATACCCTGCTGCTCTCGCATATCAGCCACGCAACGACCGCCACGCTCTATCGGAAGCTGTCCTATGATCCGATCAAGGCCTTCGCACCTGTCGGCATGGTCACCGACGGTGCCTTCGTCCTTGTCAGCCGCAAGGATTTCGGCACCGACACGCTGCCGCAGCTCTTCGCGAGGCTGAAGGCTGACGGGGACAAGATCACCTACGCGCATGCGGGCGTCGGCTCCGGATCCCATCTTTGCGGGTTGATGCTGATGGGGCAGCTCGGCGTCAAGATGACGCAGATTCCCTATCGTGGAACCGGCCCGGCGATGAATGATCTCGTCTCCGGCAAGGTCGATGTCCTATGCGACCAGATCACCTCCGCCCTGCCGCAAATCCAGGGCAAGGCGATCAAGGCCTACGCTGTCACCTCGACAGAAAAGGTGAAGGGGCTCGACCTGCCGACCCTCGCGGCTTCCGGACTGCCGGGCTTCCGCGCCACGGTCTGGCACGGGCTCTATGCTCCGGCCGGGACACCGGCGCCGGTGATCGGCCAGATCAACAAGGCCCTCAGGGAAGCCCTGAAGGACCCTGTGATCCTGCAGCGGCTCGCACAGCTCTCTACCGATCCGGCCACCGAGGCACAGGCGGATCCGGCCTTCCTCGGCAAGCATCTCGTTTCGGAGATCGCCGCGTGGAAGAAGATCATCGACACAGCCGGTGTCTACGCGGATTGAGGCAAAAGGCCGGGAGCGGGCCAGCCCGCTCCCGGTTCACGACATGCCGAGATAACGCCCGGGCTTGTGGTTGATTGCCAGGATCAGGTTGACGACCACGGCGCCGAGGATCGAGAGCGCGATCCCGGCGGGATTCAGCACGAAAAAGGCGGCTGCGAGGATCATCATGTCGAGGCCGAGCTGGACATAGCCGGCACGCCAGCCGAGACGCTCCTGCAGGAACATGGCGAGCACGTTGATCCCGCCTAGCGCCGTACGATGCCGGAACAGCATCAGCAGCCCGTTGCCCATCAGCCCGCCGCCAAGGATCGTGGCAAAGACCGGATCCAGCCGGGCGAAGTCGATCCAGTCCTGCAGCCAGCGGGCATAGAGCGAGACAAGCGTGACCGCGAGGAAGGTGCGGGCGGCGAAGCGCCAGCCCATCCGCCAGGTCGCCAGCGCATAGAAGGGCAGGTTCAGCAGCGAGAAGACCAGCCAGAAGCCGAGGCCGGTGGCATGGTGGATCAGCAGGCCGAGGCCGGCCGTCCCGCCGGTGACGAGCATCGCCTTCTCGTAGAAGGCGATGCCGACCGCGACGAAGAGCGTGGCCATGGCGATGGCCAGCGCGTCTTCGTAAAGCGCGTGCCGGATGACCGGCAGCGCCCCGGTCTCCTCCCGCATCAGGCGATCCCGCCGAGGCAGACATACTTCATGTCGAGATAATCCTCGAGGCCATGGCGGGAGCCCTCGCGGCCGACGCCGCTTTCCTTCACGCCGCCGAAGGGTGCGACCTCGGTGGTGATCAGTCCCTCGTTCACACCGACCATCCCGTATTTCAGCGCTTCCGAAACGCGGAAGGCCCGGGCGAGATCGCGCGTGTAGAAATAGGCGGCGAGGCCGTATTCCGTGGCATTGGCGAGGCTGACGACTTCCGCCTCCGTCTCGAAGCGGAAGATCGGGGCGAGCGGGCCGAAGGTTTCCTCGGTCGCGACGCGCGCATCCTGCGGCACATTCTTGACGACGGTCGGCTCGAAGAAGGTGCCGCCGAGCGCATGGCTCTTGCCGCCGGTGACGACCTCGCCGCCGCGGGCGAGAATGTCATCGAGATGGGCCTTCACCTTGGTGAGGGCGCGGGTATCGATCAGCGGGCCGATCTGCACGCCGCTCTCGAACCCGCTGCCGACGCGCATCTTCGCCACTTCCTCGGCGAAGCGGCGGGCGAAGGCATCATGGATGCCCGCCTGCACATAGAAGCGGTTGGTGCAGACGCAGGTCTGGCCGGCATTGCGATACTTGGCCTGAAGCGCGCCCTGCACCGCGCGGTCGAGATCGGCATCGTCGAACACGATGAAGGGCGCATTGCCGCCGAGTTCCATCGAGATGCGCTTCATCGTGCCGGCGCTTTGCTGGGCGAGGAGCTTGCCGACCGGCGTCGAGCCGGTGAAGGTGATCTTGCGGACGAGCGGATTGGATGTCAGTTCCGCACCGATTTCGGGCGCATCGCCAGTGACGATGTTGACCACCCCGGCCGGGATGCCGGCCTCGGCGCAGAGCACGCCCCAGGCTAGGCCGGAATAGGGGGTGAGGTCCGCCGGCTTGATCACGATGGTGCAGCCCGCCGCGAGGGCGGCGCCGAGCTTGCGGCCGATCATCGAGGAGGGGAAGTTCCACGGCGTGATCGCCCCGACCACGCCCACAGGTTCCCGCGTGACGAGGATGCGCCGGTCGGCCCAGGGCGAGGGCACGACCTCACCATAAGCGCGGCGGGCTTCCTCGGCGAACCATTGCACATAGGCGGCAGAACTGCCGATCTCGCCGCGCGCCTCGGCCAGTGGCTTGCCCTGTTCCTGCGTAAGCAGATGGGCGAGCGCTTCGCTGTTCTGGCGGATCAGCTCGGCCAGTTTCTGCAGGAGGGCGGCGCGCTCGGCAGCGGTTTTTGCACGCCAGGCCGGGAAAGTGGCATGGGCCGCCTCGATGGCGCGGCGTGTTTCTGCCTTCCCGGCATTCGGGATGGTGCCGATCGTCTCGCCGGTGGCGGGATCGGTGACGGCGATCGTCCGGCCGGAATCAGCCGCGATCCACTGGCCATCCACGAGAATGGCCTGCTTCTTGAATTCGAGTTTGGTCAGCATGTCGATCTCCTGCCAGCCGCCCGGCGGTGGCGAAATGATCCCCTCACGCTTCCCTTACAGCGCCTCGATCTCCGAGACGAGGGCCTCTGCGACGGCCAAACCGCTTTTTTGTGCCTTGGCGCGCAAGGTCAGCCGCCGCGAGCCGGGCAGGCGAGCGCCGGGCTGGCTGCGGATCTGCTCGGCCAGGCGGGCGAAATGGGCGAGCGTGCCCTCGCCACCGAACAACGCCGGATCGAAGGCGAGAAGCAGCTGGCCGGTGGCCGGCGGATCGCCCTTGTCATCGAGGAAGGAGGAGGCATCGGCGGCGAAGCGGGCGCCGGTCAGGCCGGCAGCGAGCAATTCGATCATCAGCGCCAGCGCGGTGCCCTTGGCATCGCCGAGCGGCAGCATCGTGCCCTTGAGTGCAGCCTCGGCATCGGTGGTCGGCCGGCCCTCGGCATCCAGCGCCCAGCCCTCGGGAATAGGCTGGCCCTTCTGTTTTGCCGCGAGGATGTTGCCGCGCGCCACCTTGGAGAGCGAGAGATCAACCACGATCGGCGGTTCGCCCGGCAGCGGACAGGCAAGGGCGAGCGGGTTGGTGCCGAAGGTCGCACGGCTCCCGCCCCAGGGCGCCATGGCGGCAGGGGTATTGGCGAAGAGCATCGCAACGAGGCCCTTCTCCGCGAGACGTTCCACCGGCGCGCCGGCCACGCCGCAATGATGCGAGCGCCGGATGGCGGCAGCGGCGAGGCCCATCATCGGGGCATGTTCGGCCAGCATCGCCTCCGCCAGCGCCAAAGCGGGATAGGCAAAGCCGAAGCCTACATCGATCCGGCCCAGCGCCGGCGTGACCATTTCGAGCCGGGGCTCCGCATCACCGCGGATCTTGCCGTTGCGGGCCTGCGCGGCATAGCTGGGCACGCGCGATAGGCCATGGCCCTTGAGCCCGTCGGCCTCGGCCGCCACAAGGGCGCGCGCCACGCAATGGGCTGTTTCCGGCCGCGTGTTGCAGCGGATGAAGGCCGAGGCGGCGAGGGCCTCGGCTTGCTCAAGGGTGAGGATGCGCTCGGACATGGCAGATTCCTTGCGGAGGCACTGGGGCGTGACCCGGCTCAGCCGGCCTTCCCGTTCTCCAGATGGTCGAGGATGCGCGTGGCGATGAGGTCGGAGACGCGCCGGTTCGATTCCTGCGTGACGCCGGCAATATGCGGCGTCAGGATCAGGTTCGGGCAGCCGGAAAAGACAGCACCGCGCTGTGCCGTCAGCGGCTCTTCGTCGAAGACATCGAGCGCCGCGCCGCCCAGCCGCCCTTCGCGCAGGGCTGCGGCAAGGGCGGGTTCATCGACGACGCCGCCCCGTGCCGCGTTGAGCAGGATCGCATCCGGCCGCATCCGGCGCAGGCGCAGGTCGTCGATCAGGTTGCGGGTCTCGTCCGTCAGCGGAACATGGAGGGAGATCACATCCGCCTCGCGCAGCAGGGGTTCAAGCCCGTGCCGGCGGGCCATGGACCAGCACGGATCGGTGTCGGACAGGAAAGGATCATAAGCGATGACTTCCATGCCGAGGGCCCGTGCCCGCTGCGCCACCTCGCGGGCAATGGCACCGAACCCGACCAGCCCCATCACCCGGCCCGAGGCCTCGCGGCCCATCAGCCGCTGGCGCGGCCAGGTGCCGGCGATCACCTCTGCTGTGGCGGCATAGGCGCCGCGCAGCAGGATCAGCGTGGAGGCGATAACCCATTCCGCCACGGCAAGGTCGTTCGCGCCGGTTGCGGGATAAACCGCGATGCCACGGTCCTTGCAGGCGGCGACATCGATATTGTCGAGCCCGACGCCGAGCCGACCGACCGCCTCGAGATTCGGGCCTGCCGCCAGCAAAGCCGGACGGACCTGCGTGCGGTTGCGGACGATCAGGGCGCGGGCGGAGGGCAGCAGCCCGGCCAGTCTGGCGGGATCATCGACGAGGGCCGGATCGTAGAGCGTGTCGTGGCGGTCGGACAGCCGCGCGACGGCCGCCTCGTCCATGAATTCGGTGACAATGATCGTGCTCACAGGACCCTCATCGCGAAAATGCCGGCAAGGGCCAGCGCCAGGATGATCAAGGTGGCGCCGAGGAATACGGCGAGGTGGCGCCAGCCCGTGGCCATGACGGCACCGGCAGAGGTGCCAAGGCCGAGCGCGGCGATGGCGATCATCATCAGCCAGCCGGAAAGCGAGGATAGCACGCTCTTGACGCTTGCATACTGTGCCGCGAGCGCGGTGCCCGGCATGACCGAATTGACGACCACCAGCGCGAGGAAGACCAGCGCGAAGCCCGGCAGCGGCACTTTCGCCTTCGTCCCGCCATCCCCGCCTTCCTGCCGCATCAACACCCAGCCGATGCCCAGGACGACGGGCAGGAGCAGGAAGACACGGAAGAGCTTGATGATCACGGCATTGTTACCGACGGGCTCGGACATGGCGTAGCCGGCGCCGACGACCTGGGCCATGTCATGGATGGTCAGGCCGAGGAAGAGGCCGGTCTCCCGGACATCAAGGCCGAGTGCGACCGCGAGCGGCGGATAGGCGATCATCACGACAGTCGAGAGTGCATTCGCCATCACCACCGTGAAGGCAATGTCGGCAGCCTTCTGCTTGTAATCCGGAACCACGGTGGCGGTCGCCAGAGTCGCCGAAGCGCCGCAGACCGCACAGGCAGCGCCGGCCAGCGCACCATAGCCGCGTGCCAGCCCGAGCAGACGCGCCAGCATCATCGCGCCGGCAACCGTGCAGGCCATGGCCAGGATGGCAAGCAGGGCGGCAGGCCAGCCGAGGCCGGCAATGTCGGACAGCGCGATGCGCAGGCCAAGCAGGGCGATGGCATAGCGGAGCAGGCGTTTCACGGCGAGGTCGAAACCCGCCTTGAAGACAGGATTCCGGGCGATCGGGTTCAGGAGAATCCCGATCACCAGCGCCAGCACCATGCCCGGAAGGCTGGCGCCGAAGGTGCGGCGGAGCCAGGGTTCGAGGGCCATGGCGGCCAGAGCCACGGCCAGAGCGAGCGCCAGGCCTGGCAACCAGGCCGCCGGGCGCGGGGCGCCCGGCGATACCGTTGCTTCAGGCATGCGTCAGGCCGAGCGATAGAGCTTGGTCATGACGAATTCCCGATGGCCGAGCGCTTCGGCGGCCGTCAGGCGACCATTCGCGGTGCGGATGATCGAGGCGATCAGCGCGTCACCCGCTTCCGGGATCGTGAGATCACGCCGGAGGATACCGGAGACATCGACATCCATATGCTCCGGCATGGTGCGCATGGTCTTCGGGTTGCCGGTGATCTTGATCACGGGGATGATCGGATTGCCGATGACATTGCCCTGCCCGGTCGGGAAGGTGTGCACGACATAGCCACCTGCGGCCATCAGGGTCACGCATTCCGCCGCGGCGGAGGACGTGTCCATGAAATAGAGGCCGGGCCCTTTCGCCGGTGCCTCGGCCGGGTCGAGGATGTCGATATACTTGCACTCACGGCCGATCTTCTCGAGATTGCCGAGCGCCTTTTCCTCGATGGTCGTCAGGCCGCCGGCAATGTTGCCCTTGGTCGGCTGGCTGTCGGAGAGGTCGGAGGTCTTGTGGGCCTCGATGACATCGTCCTGATAGGCCTTCCACATCTTGTACCAGCGCTCGCCGACTTCAGGCGTCGCCGCGCGGGCCTTGCAGAGATGCTCGGCACCGGTGATCTCTGACGTCTCGCCGAAGACGCCGTAGATGCCCTTGGGGATCAGCTTGTCATACATGTTGCCGACAGTCGGGCAGGAGGAGAGCCCGGTCGTGGTGTCGCTCTCGCCGCATTTGGTCGAGACCCACAATTCGGAGATGTCGCATTTCTCGCGCTGGAGCTCGCTGGCCCATTGCACGAATTCCTTGGCGACATAGGAGGCCTTTGCGATGACCGCGATATCGCCATGGCCTTCGATGCCGAAGCCGACAACCGGCTTGCCGGTCTTGGCAATGCCCTCGACAACAACCTTGGTCCAGCTGTCCTCGATGCCGATGACGATGACGGCGGCAACATTCGGGTTGGAGCCGGTGCCGATCAGCGTGCGGAAATGCAGGTCAAGATCGGCGCCGAATTGCAGGCGGCCATAGGCATGCGGCAGGGCCATCGTGCCCTTGATGTTGTTCGCCACGGCCTCGCAGGCCGCATTCGAGAGGTCATCCAGCGGCAGCAGGACGACGTGGTTCCGGACGCCGACGCGACCATTCTCGCGGCGCCAGCCGTAGAAATGGTCCATCGCGGCATCGGCCCGGCGCTTCCGGCGCATCGGCGCCTTGAAGGACGGGGCTTCGATCCAGCGGCCCTTGACGGGCTTGAGCTTGTTCCGGTTCAGGGAGAAATTCGCAACGATCGGGGCGCTTGCCATGTCGGTTCTCCTGTCACCAGCGCTTGGTCTTGACGTTATGCACGTGGACATGTTCGCCCTTGGCGATATCCGCCACGGCCTTGCCGATGTCCTGTCCGTATTTCCAGATCGTGTCGCCCTTGCGGATATCCTTCAACGCCACCTTGTGGCCGATCGGGATGTCGGCCCGGGAAGCCACCGAGAAGCTGGAATTGTCGGCCGTCACCACGGCCAGCATCTCGGTGCCGGCCTTGAGGTTTTCGACAACGACAACGCCCACGGTGTCCTTGTGTTCATGGACAAGCAGATGGGGAATGGTCATGGCTCTATGCCTTCCTCGCGATACGCCCTCGGGCGCTTGGGGGGATGGTGGCGTGCCGGCACCGTGACGGATCAGGGCTACGAACGCTCAGGTCTTGTATAAGACATAAGACTTGTTAGAGTGTCAATCATGAACGAGAAGACAAATTCTCCGGACGAGGCTCGCGGGACGCCGGGGTTCCTGCCGCTCTACCGGCAGGTCAAGTCCCTGCTCGTCCGCCGGATCGCCGAGCGCTTCTGGCAGCCGGGGGAAATCCTGCCCTCCGAGATGCAGATCGCGGCGGAACTCGGCGTCAGCCAGGGCACGGTCCGCAAGGCGCTCGACGAGATGACCGCCGACCGCCTGCTCGTGCGCCGGCAGGGGCGGGGCACTTTCGTTGCCCGGCATGACGAGAGCCGGATCCTGTTCCAGTTCTTCAAGATCGTGCCCGAGACCGGGATTCCCGTCTTTCCCGAAAGCCATCTCCGCCGTGTCGAGACCGCGCCGGCGAGCCCCGAGGAAGTGGCGCGCCTGGCGCTCAGGCCCGGTGACAACGTGATCCGGATCGCACGGATCCGCTCGCTCAACGGCCGGCCGACCATTTCAGAATATCTCGCCCTGCCGCTGGAGCGGTTCCCCGGCCTTGTGAGCCAATCGGATATCCCCAACAATCTCTACGATCATTTCGCATCGGATTACGGCATCACGATTGCGGGCGGCGACGAATCGCTCCGTGCCATGGCGGCGCCGGCAGAGGATGCCGCGCTGCTCGGCATTCCGGAGGGAACGCCGATCCTCGCCATCGACCGGGTGGCGCTGGATCTCGACGGCAAGCCGGTGGAATGGCGTTATTCGCTCTGCGATACACGCCATTGCCACTATGTGAGCGGCCTCAGATAGAAACGAGGCGCCTCGGCGCCGGCAGGTTGGGCAGGGCAGCCTCGACCTCCTGGCGCGCCGGCGCGCCGGAACTGCCGCCGGGCCTCAGGCATTTCAGCGCCGCGGTGACATTCGCCCACTGGATGGCATCCAGCAGGTCGAGCCGTTCGGTCAGCGCCCAGGCAAAAGCACCATGCCAGACATCGCCGGCGCCGAGCGTATCGACCGCGCGGATATCCAGCGAGGGGATGTGCCAGAGGCCGTCGGGGAGCAGCGCGAGCACGCCATCGCCGCCATCCGTGACCGCGAGGAAGCTCTCGCTTTCGCGCCGGATGGCCAGCAGGCCCTGGTGGAGATCCGGCATGCCGGTGGCCTCCCGCAACCCGATTGCGGAAAAGATCACATGGCTTGCCCGCGCCAGCAGGCTGCGATCCTGCGGCGCGCGGTCGCCGTCGAACACAGCCGGGATCCCGGCCTGCCGTGCGAGATCGAACAGATGGCCGGCTCCCGTTTCCCAGCGGGTATCGCCCAGAACGGCTGCGGTTCCGGCCGGCAGGGAAGGGGGCAGCCAGTCCGGGCGGTCCGGCATGCGGGGATCGAGATAATTGACGATCGTCCGGTCCCCGCCGGGTTCAATGATGATGCTCGACCTCGACGTCACGTAGCCGGTCATGGGCGGGGAGAATGAGTCGTCGATGCTGAATTCGGCCAGTTTCTGCCGCACGATCTGGCCGCTGGCATCGTCGCCGATCCGCGCGATCAGGCAGGCCTTTCCGCCCAGCCGGGCGATCGCAAGGGCAGCATTGGCGGCATTGCCGCCCATCACGCTGTCGGACCGGATGGCGCGGTGTTTCTCGCCAGGTTTCAGCGCGAGCGGGATTGTCATCACCTCATCGAGCACCACGATGCCGATGGTCATCAGGCTGCGCATCGCTGGTCCTTCCTCGCTTGCAGGCATCCGGCATCCGGGCCCGGCATTGAACAGGCTCGGGAATCCTGCCATCACCCATCCGGGAGGTTGTCGCATGCGGAAGGACGAAACGGAAGCATCGGCCCGGCGAGGATCGGGGACAGGCCGTCCCGCCCGCCTGCTGGGCGGCTTCCTTTTTCTCTGGCTGGCCTCGACTTTGCCGGCTCCGGCTCAGACCAATCTCAAGGTCTTCGCGGCCAATTTCCCGAAGATCGATGTGCTGCGCGCGCTTGCCAATGCCTATGGCCAGACGCGCCCGGGCGTCACGATCGAGATCGAAACCGGCGGTGCCACGCTGGGCAGCCAGCAGCAGGCGCTCAATGCCCTGCTCGGTGCCCGCGATGCCAGTGTTGATCTGGTTTTGGTCGATGTTCTCCGTGTGCCGCAATGGACATCGGGCCAATGGCTCGAGCCGCTGGACGCCCCGTTCGGCCCCGAGCGCGAAGCGTTCCTCGCGCGGCTGTTTCCGGCCTACCGGCAGGCGGCCCTTGCCGGCGGGCGGCTGATGGTGGTGCCGTATTCGGCGGATGCGCAGGCGTTGTTCGTGCGCACTGACCTTCTCGAGAAGCACGGCCTTGCGGTTCCTGCGACCCAGGCAGCGCTTCGCGAGGCGGCAACGCGGATCCTTGCCGCCGAGAACCAGCCGACCCTGCGTGCGATCGATCTCTCCTCGGCACCGGTCGAGAGCAGCGTCTGCACCGCGGCGATGGCGCTGTGGGGGAGCGGGCATGATCTTGTCACCGAAGGCAAGCCGGCTTTGCTGACTGACCCTGCCCTCCGCGGCCTGCGGGGATTCCAGGCGCTCAAGGATGCAAAGCTCCTGGCCATCCCGCCTGGCGAGGGCCATCCGGAACGCGTTCGCCTTGCCATGCAGGCTGGCTCGCTCGTTTTCGGTCACGGCTGGAGCTATGCCTGGCAACGGATGCAGACCGACATCGACAGTGTCGTGGCCGGCAAGGTGCGGGTGGTGCCGGTTCCCGGCGAGACGGAGGATCGCGCTTCGAGCTGCGCCGGCGGCTGGATGGTGGGCGTGACCGCCTTTTCCGGCCAGAAGGCCGAGGCTTTGGCTTTCCTTCGCTATCTCGCCTCGCCCGAAGCCGCGCGGCTGCAGGCCGAACTCGGAGATTTGCCTGCCCAGAGCGGCCCCTATCTGGACGCGACGATTGTGGCGTCGCGGCCTTTCCTCGGCCAGATGGGGCCCGTGCTGGCCGTGGCGCGCCTGCGGCCGCAAAGCACGCGCTATTCCGAAGTGTCGGAGATTGTCCGGACCAACCTTTCGGCCTTCATGGCGGGGTCGAAGACCGCCGAAGCCGCCTTGCAGGACATGCAGGCCCGGCTTTCGCTGATCTTCCGGTAATCGGGGCGACCCGGAGCTCAGCCCCGCGGGCGATAGGGCGCAAACCAGCCGAGGCCGGCTTCGGTGCCGCCCGCCGGACGGTATTCACAGCCGATGAAGCCGTCATAGCCGAGCCGGTCGAGTTCGGTGAAGATGGCGGCATCGTTCAGCTCGCCGCTGCCGGGCTCGTTGCGCAGCGGGATGCTCGCTGTCTGGATATGGCCGATGATCGGAGCCATCTCTCGCAGGCGCATGATCATATCGCCATGCAGGATCTGGCAGTGGTAGATGTCGAATTGCAGCTTGACGTTCGGCAGGCCGAGCTGGCGGATCAAGACTGCGGCCCGGCCGAAATCGTCGAGCAGGTAGCCCGGAACGTCGCGCCGGTTCAGCGGTTCGAGCAGCACGTCGATCCCCATCGGCGCGAAGAAGGCGGCGGCCTCGCGGATGCCGGCCTCGTAGCGCGCCATGGCCGCCGGGTCCTCCGGAGAGGCGAGTCCGGCCATCATGTGGACGCGGCGCACACCGGTTGCCTCGGCATAGGCCCGAGCGGTCACCAGCCCCTGCCGGAACTCATCCTCGCGGCCCGCCAAAGCGGCTATGCCGCGCTCGCCGCCCGCCCAGTCGCCCGGGGGCAGGTTGAACAAGGCCAGCGTCAGGCCGTGCCGACGCAGTTCGGCGGCAACAGCCTCGGGCGGAAATTCGTAGGGAAAAAGGAACTCCACGGCCTCGAAGCCCGCTGCCGCTGCCCGGCCGAAACGCTCGAGGAACGGTACCTCGTTGAACATCATGGTGAGGTTGGCAGCAAAGCGCGGCATGGGAATCTCCTTATGCCCTGTTTTCCCGCGCCGGACGCGTTCACGCAATTGCGAAATGCGGGTGATGCCGGCATCAGGCAAGGAGAGGACAGGGAGAATGCCATGCCGTCCGGAGCCGATATTCTTGCAGCCCGCCTTGCCCGGCAGGGTTGCCGCCACGCCTTCGGCATGCCCGGCGGCGAAGTGCTGGCGCTGATCGAGGGGCTGGAAGCGGCCGGCATCCGCTTCGTGCTGACCAAACACGAGAATGCCGCCGGCTTCATGGCCGAGGGCTACTGGCATCGCCAGAGCCTCATCGATCCCGCTGCGCCGATGGCGCCGGGCATCCTTGTCGCGACCTTGGGGCCGGGGGCTGCCAATGCAGTCAATGTTGTCGCCAACGCGCTGCAGGACCGTGTCCCGCTGATTGTGCTGACGGGGCGCGTCGACGCCGCCGAAGCTGAAAGCTACACCCATCAGGTCTTCGATCATCAGGCCCTGTTCCGGCCGATCACCAAGGCCAGCCTCTCGGCGAGCCGCGGCGCCGTGCATCGGGTCATTGACCGCGCGGTGCAGATCGCCACCAGCGGCCAGCCGGGGCCGGTCCATGTCGATGTGCCTATCGCCGTGGCCGAAGGCGAGGAACCGGCGGATGCGTTCTTCCGGCCGGCGGCGGCGCCGGGCCTGCCGGTCCCGGCCGATCTCGACCGCGCCCGCGCCATGCTCGCCGCTGCGCGCCGGCCGATCGTCCTCGCCGGTGTCGATGCCGTGAACCATCATGCCGGCGCGGCGCTTCGGGGTTTCATCGAGGCGCTCGGTGCGCCGCTGGTCACCAGCTACAAGGCCAAGGGGCTGGTGGATGAACGGCACCCGCTTGTTCTCGGTGGGGCCGGCCTGTCACCCAAGGCCGACCGCCTCCTCCTGCCGGCCCTGGCCGAGGCGGATTGCATCGTGCTGGCCGGCTATGATCCGATCGAGATGCGCATCAACTGGCGTGATCCGTTCCCGGCAGGCGTGCCGGTGATCGACATTTCCGCCACCCTGCCACAGCACCAGATGCACCGCGCCGATCTCGCGCTGGTCGGGGATGTCGGCCTCGTGCTGTCGGGGCTCACGCCGGCAGCAGGCGCGGCCCGCGATGTCAGCGTAGCGCGGGCCCAACCCTTGCGGGAGGCGTTGGCGACGGCCTTCCCCGACGCGCCCGATTGGGGGCCGCATGCGGTTTTCCACACGATCCGGGCGCTGGCGCCGGAGAACACCCTTGCCAGCGCCGATTCGGGCGCGCACCGGATCCTGCTCAGCCAGATCTGGCGCTGCCATGCTCCGCGCGATCTCGTCCAATCCTCGGCGCTTTGCACCATGGGTTGCGCCCTGCCGCTCGCGCTCGGCATGCAGATGGCCGAACCGGACCGGCCTGTCATCGCCTTTGTCGGGGATGCCGGACTGGAAATGGGCATAGGCGAACTTGCCACCGCGCGGGATCTCGGCCTGCCGGTCATCGTGGTGGTGCTGCAGGACGAACGGCTCGCGCTAATCGATCTCAAGCAGCGGGCCTCGGGCCGCAAGGAAGCCGGGGTGCGCTTCGGCGGCACGGATTTCGCGGCTGTCGCTGCGGGATTTGGCGGTGCGGGTGTGGCCGTGGATTCCCGCGACGCACTGGCCGCCGCCTTCACCGCAGCGCTGGCGCGGCGCGACCGGTTCAGCCTCATTGCCGCCCGCATTGCGCCGGATGCTTATCAGGGAGCCTTCTGACATGACGCCCTCGATCCTTGACCCAGGCCAGCGCGATGTCCGGCTCGATTTCTTCCGGGGGCTGGCGATGTTCATCATCTTCATCGCCCATATGCCCGGCAATTCCTGGTTCCTGTTCATTCCGGCGCGGTTCGGCTTTTCCTCGGCCGGCGAACTTTTCGTCTTTTGCTCCGGCCTCGCATCGGCCTACGCGTTCGGCCGCGTCTTCGAACGCAAGGGTGCGTTGGCCGGTCTGCAGCGCGTCGCCTTCCGGATCTGGCAGGTCTACTGGGCGCATATCGGGCTTGCGCTGGTGATGATCACGCTCAGCCTGGCCGCCGCGCGCCTGACCGGCATCGATTATGCTCGCCAGCTCGGGCTGGACTGGTTCCTCGCGCAGCCGGCCGATGGTCTGATGGGCCTTGTCTCACTCGGCTTCACGCCGGCTTTTCTCGATATCCTGCCCATGTATCTCGTGCTGCTGGCGATGCTGCCGGCCATGGCCCTGCTCGGCCGCCTTTCGCACTGGCTGCCGCTCGGCCTGATGGCGGGCCTCTGGCTGCTGGTGCAGGCCACTGGCTTCAACCTCCCGGGTGGGCAATCCCCCGGCATGGTCTGGTTCTTCAATCCCTTGGCGTGGCAGGCGATGTTCTTTACCGGCTTCGCCTTCGGCATGGGTTGGCTCAAGGCGCCCGCCCTCGAACGGGGTTGGCTGTTCCGGCTTTGCCTTGTGTTCCTGATCGTCTCCGTCCCGCTGAATTTCTGGGCCTTTACGGAGAATGTCGCTGTGCTCGGCGCAATCCATGACGCGCTGGTGCCGCAGGATGGCAAGACCAATCTCGTCCTGCCGCTCTACCTCCATTTCCTCGCCAGCGCCTATGTCGTGCTGGTGCTCGTGGAGCCCTATCGCAACCGGCTTCACCGCGCGGCGCCAATCGTGCTGGTCGGCCAGCAGGCGCTGGCGACCTTCATGGCCGGGATTGTCCTGGCCTGGCTCGGCGGCATGGTGCTGGACGCGACCGGGCGGGGGGTGATGGCAACTGCGCTGGCCAATCTCGCAGGCTTTGCCGGGCTGCTTGCGGTGGCGGCTCTGGCCCGCCGCTACAAGGGTGGCGACGGGAAGGCCGCGCGGCAGAAGGCAGAGCCGCGCGACGCCGCCCGGCCGGTGCCGCCTGCCGCTTATCCCCATCCGGCCGAGTGAGCCTCAATCCAGCCGGAAGATCGGGCGCAGATATGTGCCGGCGACATTGCCGGCAAAGGCAAAGGCCAGCCAGACCCAGCCATGCAGGCTGCCGGAGGCGATACCCGAGAAGAACGCGCCGATATTGCAGCCCGTACCCAACCGGGCGCCGATGCCGAGCAGCAATCCGCCGATCACGGCAGCGGCAAGCGACCGCGGCGGAATGGCAAGAACCGGCCGGAACTTGCCGGCAAGCATCGCGGCGACCATCGCGCCGAGGATGAGCCCGAAATCCATGACCGAGACCGGATCAGAGAATATCGAGGCCGCGAGAGCGGCTTCCTGGCCCTGCCAGTAGGGCCAGCTGGCCGGTGCAAATCCGATCAGGCCAGCCAGTTTCGAACCCCAGAGCGCGAAGGCGCTGGTGATGCCCCAGGGCCAACCCCAGGTGAGCAGCACAAGGACATTGACCAACGCGAGCGCCAGTGCGCCGGCGACAAGCGACCATGGGCCCGTCAACCATTGCGTTGTCGGCGCGGTGATCGGGGCGGCCACGCCATGATGCGCCATTTCGACCCGCCGGACCAGCAGGAAAAGGCCTGCCAGCACGGCGAGCACAAGCGCCAGGCCGGGCAGGGAACCAAAAGTGCCAATGACGGAAACCGGCGGCAGGGCAGGCCAGGCCATCCAGCTGCCGGAAGAAGCTGTCGCCAGCGTGCTGCCGAGAATGAAGAAGGCCAGCGTGATGACCATCCGGGTCGAGCCGCCGCCGATGGTGAACAGCGTGCCCGAGCCGCAGCCGCCGCCGAGTTGCATCCCGATGCCAAACAGAAACGCGCCGGTGACCAGGGCCAGCCCGATCGGAAAGACGAAACCGCCGACCGGCCGTCCGAACGCCGTGCCGGCGCCGATCAGCGGGAAGAAGACGAGGCAGGTCACGGCCAGCATCACCAGTTGCGCGCGCAGGCCGGCGCTGTGCCGCTGGAGGATGAAGCGGCGCCAGGCGGCGGTGAAGCCGAAGCTGGCGTGATAAAGGGCAAGGCCCGCGAAAACACCGATTGCGCCCATGGCGACGACAATGCCGCCGCCCTGCACGGCCGAAAGGGTGAAGAGCAGGGCAAGCGGCAGGGCGACAAGAAGCGCCTGCCGGGCATGCCTGCCAGCCGGCAAGGCGAAGGCGGATGAGGCCATGGGATGCTCCATTTTGTTCTCTTTAGCCTCCGTTTTGTTCTTTGAGAAGGATTTATGCGGTCTTTTCCGCAGTCTCACAAAGCCTTGATCCAGCCGCGAGCGCTTGTGTGAAGCCTGCAGATCCGCGGCGAGGCATGGTGACCGTGCGAGGGCAGGCGCCCTCTGGATCCGGGGAGAATGCGATGTCGGGCATCAGGCAGATCGAAATGCGCGGCGAAAGCCTGAGCTGCGAACGGGCGCTTACGCAGGCTTTCCTCGCCCATGGCCGCGAAACGCCGGCCCTCCTCCAGCAATGGCTGGACAACGAGCCCGCTTCGTGGCGGGCCCACGCGACCAAGGCGATGATGCTGACGCTTCTGGCGAAGCGCGAGTTGCGCGCTCCGGCGCAGGACATCTCGGCGCAGGCGGTGGATCTGTTGCCGCCCTGTCCGTCCGCTGCCGAGCGGGCTTTCGTCGAGGCTGCTTCCGCTGCGGCACATGGTGCATGGTGGGCCGCGATTGACCAGCTCGAAGCCGTAATCCGCGACAATCCCGCGGATACGCTGGCGATCAAGCTGTCGCATGCCTTCCGGTTCATGCTCGGCGACAAGCCTGGCATGCTGCGTTCCATCGAGCGGGCCTTGCGGGCGCTTCCGGAGGATCACCCTGATGCCGGCTTCATGCTGGGCTGCCATGCTTTCGCGCTGGAGGAGAACGGCCAGTATGCAACCGCAGAACGGGTGGGCCGGCGCGCCGTGGCCATGGAGGCCCGCGATGCCTGGGGGCTTCATGCCGTCAGCCATGTCCATGAGATGACCGGGCGCGTGGAAGACGGAATCCGCTGGATCGAGGGGAGGGATCATGTTTTCGGGGCATGCAACAATTTCGGCGGCCATCTCTTCTGGCATCTGGCGCTGTTCAAGCTGGAAAAGGGGCAGATTGGCGACGTCCTCGCCCTGTATGACGAGAAGATCCGCTCCGAGAAGACGGATGATTTCCGCGATATCGCCAATGCCGCCTCGCTGCTGAGCCGCCTCGGCCATGAAGGCGTCGATGTCGGATCCCGCTGGGAGGAACTGGCCGACAAGGCCGAGGCGCGGCTCGATGACCGCTCGCTGGTTTTTGCGGATCTGCATTACCTGCTGGCGCTGCTCGGGGCGGGTCGACAGGAGGCTGCGGCCCGGTTGGCAGATTCGTTGGCCGGCACAGCGCCGGCCCATGCCTCGCAGGGGCTTGCCGCGCGGCAGGCGGGGCGTCTTGTCGCCCGGGGATTGATCGCGTTCCGAAACGGCCGCACGGGCGAGGCGCTGGACCATTTGCTGCCCGCACGTGCAAGCCTCGTGCTGATCGGCGGGAGTGACGCCCAGCGAGACGTGTTCGAGCAAGTGCTCATCGAGAGCGCGCTGCGCTCCGGCGAGAGCCAGCTTGCCCGGTCGATCCTGTCGAAGCGGCTGGCCGAACGCGGCGGGCAGAACCGTTTCGCCAGCGAAAGGCTTGGCCGGCTGATGCAGGCCGAGACGCGTCCGCGCGGCATCCTTGCGGTAGCGGCGGCCCTGGCTTTCGCCCAGCCGGCACATTGAAGGCGCGGTTCAGGCCTTCTCGATTTCGAAGACGAGGCGATCCGGCTCGCGCCGGCTCGAGAGCAGCCTGTCTCCGGTTTCGCGGATGAGATTCGGGATATCGATTTCGGCCAGCGGGTCATTGGCTGTCACGACAAGGCGCGTGCCCGGCGGGAGGCCCTTCAGCGCCTTGCGCGTCTTGAGGGCCGGCAGAGGGCATTTCAGCCCCATCAGGTCGAGTGTCGTTCCGCCCACGCAATAGCCCCCTGTGGCAAGTTGGATCTTCCCGTTCCGAAACCCCTTCGCATATGTTGAGGCATGTCGTCGACGTCGAGAGGCCTCGCCTCGTTTTTCCTGCTGATCGCCGCCGCTCTTGCCGGCAGCACGGCGCCTGCCTGGGCAGTGGATCTCCGCGGCCATGGCGGCCCCGTTCGCGCCATTGCCATGGGGTCAGGGGATGTCGTAACCGGCAGTTTCGACACCACCATCATCCGGTGGGACCTTGCCACGGGGCGGGCGCTTCTCGTGCACCGCTTCCATGACGGGGCGGTGAATACGGTCCTCCGGTTGCCGGATGGCGGTTTCGCGACGGCAGGCGAAGATCGCCGGATCGCAATCTGGCGCGCAGGCGAGAGCCAGCCGCACCGGGTTCTCGAAGGCCATACCGGGCCAATTGCCGGTCTTGCCCTGTCGCCGGATGGTCAGCAACTGGCCTCCGCCAGCTGGGACGGGACGGTGCGGCTCTGGCCGCTGGCCGGTGGCGAGGCGCAGCGGGTCGAGGGGCATCGCGGGCCGGTCAATGCTGTGGCCTACTTGCCGGACCGGACGCTGGTCACCGCCGGGTATGACGGGCTGGTCCGCATCCTCCGCCCGGGCGGCAGCCCGCTGCAGGTGGAGATCGGCCTGCCGGTGAACACACTGGCCATTCTCGGTGGTGAAATTCTGGCCGCGGGAGCGGACGGGCAGCTGCGCTTCATCGATGCGGCCAGTGGCGCCTTCGAGGCCATGCCCGTTGTCGAGGTGCCGATTGTTGCGGTGGCGGTCGAGCCGAAGGCGGATCTCGTGGCTGTTGCCGGCTTCCGCGGCGCGCTGGTGATGATCGAGCGTGGCTCGCGCAAGGTGTTCCGGCGGATGGCGGGCCCGGCCTTTCCGCTCTGGTCGCTTGCCTTCTCGGCCGATGGGCGGGAAATCCTGACCGGCGGTGCCGACCGGCTTGTCCGCCGCTGGCTGGTCGCGACGGGCGAGCCGGTCAATCCGGTGCTGGCGGACCAGACTGATGCCCTGATCCAGCGCTTCGCCTATCATCGCGGCGCCGAAGTGTTCAAGGCCTGTATTGCCTGCCATACGCTGACGCCGGATGATGGAAACCGGGCCGGGCCGACCTTGCACGGCGTGATTGGCCGCCGGATCGGGACAGCGCCGGGCTATGTCTATTCGCCGGCCCTGACCGCGATGGATATTGTCTGGAGCCGCGAGACCATCGCCAAGCTTTTCACCGTGGGGCCGATGGCCTATACGCCGGGCACGAAAATGCCCGAGCAGCAGGTGCGTGATCCTGCCGACCTCGAGGCGCTTGTCGACTTCATCGAGAAGGCGTCGCGCTAGCCCCGGTTCAGGATTTTTCCTCATCTTCCGGATGGGTTCGGAAATAGTCCTCCGTGGTGCGGACGCGCGGACGCTCGGGCCCGGCATAGGGGTCAAAGCCCTGCAGGGTGGCGGTCTCGATGCGGCAATCGTCGCAATAGCCGATCAGCTTCAACCGGTCGGCGTTCGGGCCGGAGAACATCCAGTGCTTGCCGCCAAGCTTGGTCTTGATCTTCTCGATGGTCGAACGCGTGCCAAAAAGCTTGCCGCATTTGTCGCAGGGATAGGGCTCCTCCTGCTTCAGCGAGACCGGGGCGGCGTTGATCCGCGTGAAATCGAGTTGCGGCACCAGGGAGATGACCTTTTCCGGGCAGGTGGCCTGGCAGAGGCCACATTGCACGCAGAGATCCTCCTGGAAGCGCAGTTCAGGCCGGTCGGGATTGGCGCTCAGCGCATCGACAGGGCAGGTCGACACGCAGGACAGACAGAGCGTGCACCCTTCCGCATCGACCTCGACCTTGCCGAAGCCGGCGCCCTTCGCCAGCGGCACGATGGCGGGTTGCTCCGGCGCGACGGCGTGCCATTCCCGCAGGGCAAGCATGGTCAGCGGGCGCTTCGCCCCGAGCGGCAGGAAGCTGGCCTTGCCCGCCTTGCTGCCGGCCGGCAGGGCACGCAGGCCCGCCAGCAGGGCATCGGGATCATCGGTGCCGAGTACGGCGAAGGCTTCCGGCGCATGGCCCAGGGCGGGAAGCAGAGCTGACAGCGTCTCGCCAAGCCGGACCAGCGGGGTGATGTCATGCTTGGGCTTCGCTTGCGTCAGCACCGCGATGGCGGCGGCGCCATAGGCGAAACTGCCAGCGACTTCCGCCAGATCGAGCTGTGTCACCTCGTTGAGCGCGAGGGGGATGACGCGGGCGGGCAGGCCATCGCCGAACCGGGCAAGGGCGTCGATCATCGGTTCGCCATGGTCCGCATCGTGGAACAGCAGAACCGCATCGCGGCCGCCAGCCTGATCATAGGCGCGGAGCATGGTCCGCACCTTTTTCAGCACGTAATCCGTCGCTGGCAGCGCATAGCTCGCCGCACCGGTCGGGCAGACCGAGGCGCAGCCGCCGCAGCCGGCGCAGATCTGCGGATCGATCGCCACATGGTCGCCGGCCGGGCTGATGGCACCGGTCGGGCAGATTTCGATACAGCGCGTGCAACCCGTGATGGTCGAGCGCGAATGGGCGCAGAGCCCGGAATCGAAGGTAATGTATTTCGGCTTGTCGAACGTGCCGACGAGGTCCCGCGCGCGGCTCACCAGCCTGTCGAGCCCGACCGGATCCCGCGGGTCAGCGCGGAGATAACCATCGCGCAGGTCATCCGCCGAGAAAAGCGGCCGATCGCCGGTGACATCGATGATGAGGTCGCAGGTCGAGCGGGCCTGGTCGCGCGGATCGCCGAAAGCCAGCGCCGCGCGGGAGGAGGCCAGCGACAGGGCGAAATCATCAACGACCAGCTGGAAGGCGCCGAGATGGCCGCTGGCCTGTCGGATGCGGCCGCGCGCGATCGGGAATTCCCGCTTCGTCGGCGGTGCGACATCTTTCGGGCTGCGGAGAATGACGGTCACGTCGAGGGTATCGGCAAGGCGCCGCGCGACGTCGATAGCCGTGGCATCGGTTCCGTAGACAAGGGTGACCCCCTGGCTCTCGAGCGTGACGAAGGGCAGGGCGGGCGGCTCGAGCAGGGCACCGGCCAGCAGGGCCGCCATTTTCGGCCCGGCCGCCGCGGCCTCGGTCGACCAGCCGCCGGCATTGCGGATATCGAGATAGGTCTGGCTGCCGGAATAGCCGGCATCCTCGAGCACGCCGCGAAGGGTGGCCTCCTCCTGCCGGCAGGCAAGAACCAGCGATCGGGCGCCGCCAGCCAGCCGGGCGAGCCGGTCCTGTTCGCCGCCGCAGAGATTCGAGCAGGCCACGATCGAGCCCTCGGCCACGCCCAGCCCGGCTGCCATGGCCGCGAGATCGGGCGTGAAGGTCTTTTCGCAGGAGCAGACGACGATCTGCGGCGTCTTGCCGTCCGAGAGCGTGCCTTCGGGTGCGCTGGGGGGCATGCGATGCCGGCTCCTCTCCGGTCGGGCATCCTGAATGCCCGCTCTTGTCTTTTTTGGAATGTCTTCAAATAAGAATGTCTCGCCGGAAGCAAGGGGGATCTGCCGGGTGCTCCAGATCCCTGGCGGGTCTTCCGGCATCATTACGGCCTCGAAAGCTGGACCATGGATGATATCGCACGGTTTCCTCCCCTGATTTCCCCGATCCGCCTCCGCGAGCGCGAAGATGCGTTTCAGGCCGCTGTCACCGGCGCGCAGGCAACGGGCGACGCCCATCGCGGGGCGGGGAGCCTTTATTATGTGGGCCGGTTCGAGCTGATCGAGTTGGCTTTGGTGCTCGAACCCGAGGAACCATTATGGCTGGCACGGAAAATCTTCTTTGCCGGAATGAATGCCCTGGCCGAGGCGCTCTCGGTGCTTTCGCCGCCGGAAAAGCCGATCACGATCCGCTATCCCGGCTCGCTCTATTTCGATGGCGCGCTGGTCGGCGGGGGGCGGCTCGGCCATCCGCCGGGGGCGGATGAGCAGGCCCCGCCCGACTGGCTGGTCTTCGGGGCGATGGTACGGGCTGGCGGTGTCCGCGAACTCGGGGTTGGCCTTGCGCCCGAAATCACCACGCTGGATGACGAGGGCTTCGAGGCGTGGAACCCGCCGGAATTCGCGGCCTCGTTCTCGCGGCATTTCCTCGTCGAGGTCGATTCCTGGCAGGAACGCGGCTTCTCCGGGATCGGGCCGCGCTACCTCTCCTTCCTCGAGAAGGATGATGCGAAGGCGCGGCGCGGCATTGACGAGAATGGCGACCTGCTGATCCAGGGGACCGGCGGCGAGGCGAAAGCGCGGGAAAAGCTGGCTCCGGCGCTTGCGCGGCCGGACTGGTTCGACCCGCTGCTCAACGAACCGCGGGGCTGACATGCCGAAGCTGCTGCGCACGATCCGCCTCGATCCTTCCGACGCTTTCGTCTTCACACGGGCGGCCGAGCCCGGCGAATGGGCGGTGCCGGGTACGTTCCTGTTCTGGGAGCAACCGGTGGACGGGTTGCTCGGCAAGGAGCGCGCGGCGTTCCGCTCTGGCCTGCTGGGCGCGGAAAGTTTCGGCTGGTCGACTTTGGCGACGATCGTCGAGGCGACCGATCTCGAACGTGCGCTCTTGGTCCGCCAGCTTGCCGAGCAACTCGTCGCGCGATGCGGTGCGCCCGACCTTGCGGCCGCCCTGCCGGCCGCGGAAAGCGAGGTCGCCTATGCGGAAGAACTGGCCGCTCCCGGGCCCGGCGTGCTTGTGGCGATCCACCGGGTAGTTGAGAATGGCGAGATCGTCGAACGGTTCCGGACGTTGCTGCCGGGGACAGATGAACGCCATTCGCGGGCCTTCAGTTTCATGGAGGTGCCTGACGAGATGCCAGACGAACAACTCGACCTTGCCGGCATGGTGGATGCCAAGGGAATGGACAAGACATGATTCCGGAACGGCCTGATTTCTGGGTGGCGAGCGGCCATCACCTCGTTGACCGGATCGAGGGCGGCGGCCTTGTGGCAACGGATGCGTTTCTGCAAGCCTATCTCGCGCGGCCCGAACTGGTGCCGCCGGCCGAGGCCTGTCCGGTCGAGCGGGGCCTGCATGCCAGCCTGCTCCAGACGCCGCGCCAGGCGGTGGCGGCGGACGAGATCGCGCTGATCGCCGATCCGGATGCACGTGAGAATCTCGGGCTGTTCCTCGCCTTCCGGGACCGGATTCTCGCCGCGCCGACCCTGGAAGCAGCCTATCTTTCGCTGGTCCGGGGTGACCTCTCCGGCATCCCGCCACTCTTCCTCCAGCAACTGGTGCATCTTGTGGCCCGGAATGCGTTCGACGCGGAGGAGGATGCCCATGTGTTGCGGGCTGCCGAATGCTTCTGGCGTACCCAGCGTGTGACGATCCATGAAGGCTCGGTGCTGCTCGCAGATCAGGAGGCGATCGAGCAACATGAGCACGCGCGGGATCATTCGCCCCTGCTCTCGATGCTCGGCGGGCCCGCCGTGTCGGAACTCGAGGTGCTCTCCCCCGAGAACGCCTCGCGCTATCACGGCCGCAGCGATGCGCATGATCTTGTCTTCGACCTGACCAATCCGACGCATGGCCGGCCGGCCCTTGCCCGGGCAATGACAGGCTGGATCCGGCATCTGCTCGGGGTCGAGATCGCCTTCACGCCAGTCGATGCGTTTTCCGAGGAGCGCTTCGCCTGGTTCATCGCCCTCGATGCCGAGGGCACGGCCATCGGCAACCGCGTCTGGAACGGCGAGACCCTGAGCGATGACCAGCGGGCGCGGCTTCTCGCGCTGTTCACCTTCACATTGCCTGACCATGCCCGGATCCGCCCTGACAAGAGAGGCCGCAAGGCCTTTGCCCTGCTCGGATCGACTGCGGATCGGCTTGTCCGGATCAAGCCACAGAACCTGATTGCCGGCCTGCCCCTGGCGCCGGATGCCGGTTGAGGAGGCAAGCGATGGCCGAGGACAGCATTGCCGTGGGCGTCATCGTCGAGAAGCGGAAAGCGGCAAGCCCGTGGATCGACCATACCTGGTCGCCGGTGGCGGTCCTGCCCGGACTGCCGGAGGCCGCGCCGATGACGCTGATCGAGACCCTGCCGGATGGCGAGCGCTATTATGCCGGCGCGGCACGCATCACCCTCGCCTCGGTGGATACGGCGAATTATCGCGACAACATGATGAGCGGCGCCCCCAAGCTCTGGGTGGCCATGCGCGAGGATCATCCCGATGCAGGGCTCATACTGGTTGCCGTAACAGCTGATCCGGCCGAGGGCGAGGCGCATACGGAGACCGGCACGAATATCGTCGATACCGTGCCGATGGTGCCGGAAATCGCCCATTTCGTGGCGCAGTTCGTTGATATGCATCATGTCGAACGGGAATTTTTCAAGCGCAAGCGTGACCGGGCCGATCCGGATCGGCTGGCGCGCCGCCCGATGGGCAAGGAAGGCTAGGCCATGAGCCAGGGCGAAGGATTTCTCAGCCGCTGGTCGCGGCGGAAGCTGAAGCCGGAGCCGGAGGCCGGCGCTTCGGTTCCGGATGACCCGTCATCGGTGCCTGCCGCGGTAGAGGGCGAGCCCATGCTTTCCGCAGAGGCAGAGCCCGAATTCGATGTCTCGACGCTGACGCCCCTCGAGGCTCTGACCTCCGAGAGCGATTTCACCCAGTTCCTGCAGAAGGGCGTGCCGGAAGCGCTCCGCAACGCTGCCCTGCGCAAGATGTGGGTGCTTGACCCGGTGCTGAGCGCGCCGGATCGCTTCGCTGAATATGCGTGGGATTTCAATGATCCCACGGCGATGCCTGGATTCGGCCCGATGGAGGCCGGGTTTGATCCCGCTTCCATGTTGCGGCGGATCATGGGCGAGAAGGATCCGGAGGTGCCGGTGGAAGACGGGGCGGCCGGGTTGCCGGCCGACATCCCGGCCGCGAATCAGGACGAAGCGCGCCTCGAATCGCCCGAGCCGGTTCCCTTGGCTGATTCACCGGCTGCGGGGCAAATTGTCGCGATTCCGGAGGATTCCGGTGAATACTCGATGGTTGCCAAGGAAACTGTCGATGAGACCCCTGAAACTATCGCGCCTCGCCGGCGCCATGGTGGCGCGCTGCCAAACTGAATAATGAATATGCTTGCGCGTCATAGGACCATCCTATAATCTCGAACCATTCCAGTTTAGAAGACGGCAAAAGCCGCAAACTCGGGTTCGGGATGAGAGACGCAGGCCTTCAGGAAGCCATTCGAGCGGTTGGTGGCATTTCCGCCCTGTCGCGTCTGCTTGGCATCGCACAGCCCTCAGTTTCAATCTGGACGCGGGTTCCTGCCGAGCGGGTTGTCGCGGTCGAGAATGTCACCTCCGTTCCTCGCCACATCCTGCGCCCCGATCTCTATCCCCCTGCGGATGATGTTCCGCCGCTCGACGCGATCGACGAGGCGCGCTCGCGGCTGTATCTGCTCCTTTCGCATCTCCTGCTGAAGGTTCCGGACGAGCGCGTGCTGATCGATCTCAGGCGGCTGCAGGGCGATGACAGTGCTCTCGGGCAGGCGCTCATGGCACTGGCCGATGCGGCCGATGTGCCTGGCGCGGACCGGATCGCACGCGAGCATTTCGATCTCTTCATCGGTGTCGGGCGGGGCGAGCTGCTTCCCTATGCCTCGTATTACCTGACGGGCTTCCTGTATGAGCGGCCGCTTGTGCGCGTGCGTCAGGACATGCGGCGGCTGGGTGTCGAGCGCTCGGAGGGCATGTCGGAGCCGGAGGATCATCTCGGCTTCCTGCTGGAGACAATGGCAGGGCTCATTGCCCGTCGATTTGTTGCCGAGCCGACCGAGCAGAACCGTTTCTTCGCGCGCCATATCCAGCCCTGGGCAGAGCGGTTCTTCGCTGATCTGGCCAAGGCCGATTCCGCGAATTTCTACCGCAAGGTCGGGGCTCTCGGCCTCGAATTCATGCGGATCGAACGCGAGGCCTTCGCTCTCGATCCCAACATTTCCGAATCATCCGATGCGATCGACGCCAGCCAAGGAGCAAGCGCATGAGCACGAAAAAAGACGATAATCCCGAAAAGGTTGACCGCTCCCGCCGTAGCTTCCTGCAGGCCGGCCTCGCGGGCGCCTCCGCCGCGGCGGCCGCGACCGGGGCTGCTGTCGTGCCGGCTGCGGCCAGCGAGAATGACGCCGACAAGAAGAAGGCGCGCTATCGCGAGACCGACCACGTCAAGACCTACTACGCAACCAATCGCTACTGAGGAAAACGCCATGCTGATCAAGCGCAAGGAAGGGCAAGCCGCCCGCCAGGGCCTCGCTGCAGCTTTGGCCGCCACCGGAGCCGAACGGCTCGACCGTCGCGCATTCCTGCGCCGGTCCGGTCTGGCGGCCGGGGGGCTCGCGGCCATCGGGTCGATCGGCTTCGGCTCGGTCCGCGAGGCCCAGGCCAAGATGCCGGTTGCCGGCAAGCCGGTCGAGATGAAGAAGAACATGTGCACCCATTGTTCGGTGGGCTGCACGGTGAAGGCCGAGGTTCAGGAAGGCGTCTGGGTTGGCCAGGAGCCGGCCTGGGAAAGCCCGATCAACCGCGGCACGCATTGCGCCAAAGGCGCGGCTGTGCGCGAACTGGTCAAGGGTGAGCGCCGGATCAAGTATCCGATGAAGCTCGTCAATGGCGAATGGCAGCGTATCTCGTGGGATGTCGCTTTCGACGAGATCTCGAAGAAGATGCTCGAGATCCGCGAAAAGTCCGGCGCCGACTCGATGTGGTTCCTTGGTTCCGCGAAATTCTCGAACGAGGGGGCTTACCTGTTCCGCAAGTTCGCGGCCTATTGGGGCACGAACAACGTCGATCACCAGGCCCGTATCTGCCACTCCACCACCGTGGCGGGCGTTGCGAACACCTGGGGCTACGGCGCGCAGACCAATTCCTACAATGATATCCGCAATGCCAAGACCATGATCATCATGGGCGGCAACCCGGCGGAAGCGCATCCTGTTTCGCTGCAGCACGTGCTGAGCGGCAAGGAAGTCAACCGTGCCAACATGATCGTCATCGATCCCCGGATGACCCGCACGGCCGCGCATGCGACGGAATATGTGCGGATGCGCCCGGGCACCGACATTCCGGTGATCTGGGGCATGCTCCACCACATCTTCAAGAATGGCTGGGAAGACAAGGACTTCATCCAGCAGCGCGTCTATGGCATGGACATGGTGCGCAAGGAGGTCGAGAAGTGGACCCCGGCGGAAGTCGAGCGTGTGACCGGCATTCCGGGCGCCCAGCTCGAGCGTGTCGCCAAGACCTTCGCCACCGAGAAGCCCTCGACGCTGATCTGGTGCATGGGCGCCACGCAGAAGACGGTTGGTACCGCCAACGTTCGCGCGTTCTGCATCCTGCTGCTGGCCACCGGCAATGTCGGTGGTATGGGCAATGGCGCCAACATCTTCCGCGGCCATTGCAACGTGCAGGGCGCGACCGATCTTGGCCTCGATGTCACGACGCTGCCGCTCTATTACGGCCTCGATGCCGGTGCCTGGGCCCATTGGGCGCGTGTCTGGGAAACCGAGATTTCCTGGCTCCGTGGCCGCTTCGACGTCACCAAGGCGCCGGATGGCAAGGAAACCTCGATGATGAGCGTTCCCGGCATTCCGTCGACCCGGTGGTTCGACGCCGTCAGCATGCCGAAGGACCAGGTTGCCCAGCGTGACAACGTCAAGGGCCTCTTCATCATGGGCCATGGCGGCAACACCGTCACCCGTATGCCGGAAATGGTGAAGGGCCTCGAGAAGGCGGAACTGCTCGTCGTCGCCGATCCGCATCCGACCACCTTCGCCCATGTCTCGAACCGCAAGAACGGGACCTACCTGCTGCCGATCTGCACCCAGTTCGAATGCTCTGGCTCGCGCACGGCCTCGAACCGCTCGATCCAGTGGGGCGAGAAGGTCGTCGACCCGATCTTCGAAAGCGCGAATGATTACTGGGTGATGCACCAGTTCGCCCAGAAGCTCGGCTTCGCCGACCGGATGTTCAAGAACATCACGATGGTGAAGGGCAAGTACGGCATGGAGCCGGAAGCCGAATCGATCCTGCGCGAGATCAATCGCGGTGGCTGGTCGACCGGTTATTGCGGCCAGTCTCCGGAGCGTCTGAAGGCGCATATGAAGAACCAGGACAAGTTCGACCTGGTCTCGCTGCGCGCCCCGAAGGATGCCCCGGCGGAAGTCGCCGGCGATTATTACGGCCTGCCCTGGCCGTGCTGGGGAACGCCGGAATACCGGCATCCGGGCACGCACCAGCTCTACAATACCAACCTGCACGTCAAGGATGGTGGCGGTACCTTCCGCGCCCGGTTCGGGGTGGAATACGAGGAGCCGCAGGCCGATGGTTCCAAGAAGAAGATCAATCTCCTCGCCGAAGGCTCCTTCTCGAAGGATTCCGAGCTGAAGGACGGCTACCCGCAATTCACCTACGGGATGCTCAAGAAGCTCGGCTGGGACAAGGACCTCACCGAAGCGGAGAAAGCCACGATCGAGCGGATCGGCGGCAACAGCCCGGACGGCGTATCGTGGGCGATCGATCTCTCCGGTGGCATCCAGCGGGTTGCGCTCGAGCATGGCTGTATCCCGTTCGGGAATGGCAAGGCCCGCGCCAATGCCTGGAACCTGCCGGATCCGATCCCGGTCCATCGTGAACCGATCTACACCCCGCGCACCGATCTCGTGGCGCAATACCCGACCCGTCCGGATTTCCGTCAGTTCCGTATGCCGAATATCGGCTTCACGGTGCAGAAGGCGGCGGTCGACAAGGGCGTCGCGAAGGAGTTCCCGATCATCCTGTCGTCCGGCCGTCTGGTCGAGTACGAGGGCGGTGGGGAAGAAACCCGGTCGAACCCCTGGCTGGCCGAGTTGCAGCAGGACATGTTCGTCGAGATCAACCCGGCGGATGCGGCCGATCGCGGCATCAAGGACGGTGCCTGGGTCTGGGTGCTTGGCCCCGAGAACGGCTCGAAGGCCCGCGTCAAGGCCATGGTGACCGAACGTGTCGGCAAGGGCGTGGCCTGGATGCCGTTCCATTTCGGTGGCTGGTTCCAGGGCGAGGATCAGCGCGGCAAGTATCCGAAGGGTACGGACCCGTATGTCCTCGGGGAAAGCGTCAATGCCGTGACGACCTATGGCTACGATCCCGTCACCGGGATGCAGGAAACCAAGGTCACGCTCTGCCAGATCCGCGCCGCGTAAGGGAGGAATTGAACAATGGCTCGCATGAAATTTCTCTGCGACGCGGACCGCTGCATCGAGTGCAACGCCTGCGTGACTGCCTGCAAGAACGAGCATGAAGTGCCGTGGGGCATCAACCGCCGCCGCGTCGTAACGATCAACGACGGCAAGCCGGGCGAACGCTCGGTTTCCATGGCCTGCATGCATTGCACCGATGCGCCCTGCGCCTCGGTCTGCCCGGTGAGCTGCTTCTACACCACGGCGGATGCGGTGGTGCTGCACTCGAAGGATCTCTGCATCGGTTGCGGCTACTGCTTCTACGCCTGTCCGTTCGGCGCGCCGCAATATCCGAAGACCAGCAACTTCGGTTCCCGCGGCAAGATGGACAAGTGCACCTATTGCGCCGGGGGCCCGGAAGCCGATGGCAGCCAGGCCGAGCTCGACAAATACGGGCGCAACCGTCTGGCCGAGGGCAAGCTTCCGCTCTGCGCGGAAATGTGCTCGACCAAGGCGCTGCTGGCCGGGGATGGCGACATCATCGCCCAGATCTACAAGGAACGTGTGGCCAAACGTGGCTATGGTTCCGGCGCCTGGGGCTGGAAAGTCGCCTACAAGGAAACCGTGGCGCTCTGATCGCCGAATGCCGGTGCGCGGGGGCAACCCCGCGCTGATCCAGACCATGAGATGAGAAGGAGGCCACCATGGCTTCAAAACTCTCCGCCGCGTTTCGTGCGCTCGCTTTCGGTCTCCTTGCCGTGTTCGCGGCTTCGAGCCTTCCCGCCCTCGCCCAGCAACCGACCAGCGTCAATCCGACGGCGCAGGCGGTCAAGGAAGAGCAGCTTCTCCAGGCCCTCAAGCCGGGCGCTCCGGTGGCCGGCCGCATTTCCATCCCGGACAAGCAGGCAGCCAACCTGATCCAGCCCGGCCGTGACTGGCGCGCCTTCAACCAGGAGACGCTGCCGAGGCTCGGCGCCTATTCGCTGATCGGCATCGCGATCGTGCTGGTGGCCTTCTACATGATGCGCGGCAAGATCCGGATCGATGCCGGCCTGTCGGGCATGAAGATCCTGCGCTTCGGTGCGCTGGACCGGTTCACGCACTGGCTGACCGCGACGAGCTTCATCGTGCTGGCCATTACCGGGATCAACGTCACCTTCGGCAAGATCGTTCTGGCGCCGGTGATGGGCCCCGAGGCTTTTGCGGCCTGGGCCGGTTTTGCCAAGCTCGTGCACAATTATGTCGGCTTTGCCTTCATGGCCGGTGTCCTGCTCACTTTCCTGATCTGGGTGAAGGACAATATCCCCAGCGCCGTGGACGTTCAGTGGTTTGCCGCAGGCGGTGGCCTGCTCGGCAAGGGCCATCCGCCGGCCAAGCGCTTCAATGGCGGCCAGAAGATCATCTTCTGGAGCGTCGTTGTCGGGGGTTTCCTGCTTTCCCTCTCGGGCTGGCACCTGCTCTTCCCGACAGCCGAAGCGATCGAGCATGTGCAATGGCAGGCCACGTTGCATGGCACCACGGCCTTCGTGATGATCGCCATCATCATCGCCCACATCTATATCGGCTCCGTCGGCATGGAAGGCGCCTTCGATGCGATGGGGTCGGGCGAGGTCGATCTCAACTGGGCCAAGGAGCATCACTCGCTCTGGGTCGAGGATGTCATGAAGGGCAAGCGCCCTGCCGGCAACGCTGCGCCGCAGCCGGCTGAATGATCCAGCCTTTCAGAGCTTGAAAAAGGGCGCGATTCGCGCCCTTTTTTCGTGAGGAGGCAGGCATGCGGATCATTGGACTGGCAGGCTGGAGCGGTGCAGGCAAAACAACCCTGGTCTCGAAGCTCGTCCCGCATCTCGTCGGACAGGGTTTCCGTGTCTCGACGCTGAAACATGCCCATCACCGGTTCGAGATCGACCAGCCGGGCAAGGACAGCTACCAGCACCGCATGGCGGGGGCGACCGAAGTGCTGGTCAGTTCGGCCAACCGTTTCGCGCTGGTCCATGAATTGCGCGGTGCACCGGAATGGACCCTGCCGGAGCTGCTTGGCAAACTTGCGCCGGTCGATCTGGTGCTGGTGGAGGGCTTCAAGCGCGAGCGGCATCCGAAGATCGAGATCTTCCGCTCCGGGAACGGCAAGCCGGCCCTGCATCCCGATGATCCGCATATTGTCGGCATCGCGACTGACCGGCCCTTCCCGTCGGTGGTGCTGCCGCAGGTCCATCTTGACGACATCGCGGCCATCGCCCATCTGGCGCTGGAAAAGGCCGCGCATGTGCGCGAGATCTTTCCGGGCTGATTACCCGGTCGGCCAGCGGGGAGCCCGGATTTGGCGCAGCTTTCGAATGATTGTTTTGCATTCAGTGGCACGCTGCTCCGCCTGAATGCGGCGCTCGACGATCTCGCGGCCCGCCTTGTTCCGGTGGCGGAAGTCGAGAATGCCCCGCTCGCCGATGCGCAGGGGAGAGTGCTGGCTTCTGCCCTGCTGGCACCTGTGCCGGTTCCGGGCTTCGCCAATTCCGCTGTCGATGGCTACGCAGTTCGACATGCCGATCTGCAGGCGGAAGGGCCGACGTGCCTGCCGGTCTCCGGGCGCGTCCCGGCCGGAGCGCTTGCGGTGCCGGCCTTGGTGCCCGGGCATGCCATGCGCATCTTCACCGGTGCGATGATGCCCCCGGGTGCCGATACGGTGTACATGCAGGAAGATGTGACGCTGGATGGTGATGCGGTGATCCTGCCGCCCGGCCTGAAACCGGGCGCCAACAGCCGCGAAGCGGGCGAGGATTTCGAACCTGGCAAGCCGGTCCTGTCGCCGGGGAGCCGGCTCGATGCGCGGAGTCTTTCTGCGCTGGCGGCTCTGGGCATCGGCGTGGTGGCGGTGCGGCGGCCGCTCCGCGTTGCCGTCTTCTCGACGGGAGACGAGCTGCGCGATGCCGGGCATCCCGCGCCGCTCCCGCCGGGTGCGATCCGGGATGCGAATCGTCCCATGCTGCTGGCGCTGCTCCGCAATCGCGGGCTCGCCGCCACCGATCTCGGTATCCTGCCGGATTCACGAACCGCCATCCGAGAGGCGCTGGTTGCTGCCTCGGAGGACCATGACGTGCTGCTGACCAGCGGCGGCGTCTCTACCGGCGAAGAGGATCATGTTCGTTTCGCGGTCGAGGAGGCCGGGCGGCTCGATTTCTGGCGCCTCGCCATCAAGCCGGGCCGACCCATCGCCATGGGCCATCTCGGAAAGGCCGTCGTGCTTGGCATGCCCGGCAACCCGGCCGCGGTTCTGGTGACGTTTTCGCGCTTCGTCGGCCCCGTGCTGGACATGCTTGCCGGCGCCCGGCCCGTCCGCCCGTTGCCACGCTGGCTGCCTGCCGGGTTTTCCTATCGCAAGAAGGCCGAGCGGCTCGAATATGTCCGGGCAAGCATCATCAGGAATGCGGGTGCGCTCGAGGCCTGGCGCTTCCCGCGCGATGGTGCGGCCCTGATCTCTTCACTGATCGAGACCGACGGTCTCGTCGAGCTGGAAGAAGAAAGGCTCGCCGTTCAGCCGGGCGAGCCTGTGGCGTTCTATTCCTATGCCGACCTGATGGTCTGACGATCAGTTGGCCCGATCGAGACGTGCACCCGTCGTGGCATAGGCCTGATCAGCCGATTTCTGGAAATTGGCGTTCAGCACGAAGGAAGAACCAATCGAGATGACGAGGATCGCGGCAATCGCCAGGGCGAAAGACTTCATTTTTTTCTCCTTGGTCCGGCGATCAGCCGGCGTGAAAGCATAGGAAACCTAGGGTATTTGGCCGCCTTCCACAAGCGGAAGCAAGGCTTCGGCCTGCAGCAATTCGTCCGGGGTATTCACGTTGAAGAAGGGATCATAACCCTCATGCGGCCATTCCACGGCGGCGCAACCATATCGTCCGGTAAATCGGTCGATCTTGCGCTCGCCAGCCACCAGAGCGTCGCGAAGGTCGTCGCGGCAGGAGATCGGCCAGAGGCCAATGACGGGATGCGTCCAGCCGTCGGATGCCGCGCAGGCGAAGGCGGTTCCGGCACCCGCGCGCCCCGTCAGCAGGCGTGACGCGAGGTTCTTCGGGATGAACGGGCAGTCGCCGGGAACGGAGAGGATATCGGTGACACCGTCTTGCCCGACAGCCCAGTCGAGACCGGCAAGGATGCCGGCAAGAGGGCCGGGATAATCCGGCAGCGCATCCGACACCACGGGAAGGGAATAGCTGGCAAACCGACCGGGGTCGGCATTCGCGTTCAACACAAGACGTCCGGCGGGTGCTGCCAGACGATCGATCACACGGTCGAGAATGGCGCGGTCTCCGAGGCGCTTCAGGGGCTTGTCACCCCCGCCCATTCGGGTCGCCCTGCCTCCGGCGAGGATGACATAGGCAAGGCTCATTCTCCGGCCCCCTTCCGGCGATTGCGCGCTGATTCCTC
The DNA here is from genome assembly GCF_030143245.1 of Rhabdaerophilum sp. SD176. Classification (GTDB taxonomy): domain Bacteria; phylum Pseudomonadota; class Alphaproteobacteria; order Rhizobiales; family Beijerinckiaceae; genus Rhabdaerophilum. The sequence continues at coordinate 426,669 of NZ_JARJNS010000002.1, forward strand.
GGGGATATAAGCCAGATCCTGATCGTAGATCAGCCTGTCCTGGCCAGAGAGTACAAGGAAGCGCTTTCCGCGCGCCCGCCCGATCAGCGTCAGCCCGGCTTTTCGTGCCAGTTCGACACCCCAGGCGGTGAAGCCGGACCGCGAGACCAGTACCGGAATTCCCATGCGGACGGTCTTGATCACCATCTCGGATGTCAGCCGGCCTGTCGTGTAAAAGATCTTGTCTGCCGGATCGATGCCATGCCGATACATGTAGCCGGCAATCTTGTCGACGGCATTGTGGCGTCCGACATCCTCCATATAGACAAGGGGCCTGTCTTCTCGCGCAAGGATCGAACCGTGAATGGCGCCGGATTCGAGATAGAGCGACGGTGTCTGGTTGATCTTGTGCGTCAGATGGTAAAGCCAGGATGTGCGGAGCGGCGTCTGCGGCAGGCGGGCATTCTCGATCACGTCCATCAGATCACCGAAGACGGTGCCTTGCGCGCATCCCGAGGTCTGGATCTTCTTTTTCAGCTTCTCCTCGAAATCGGTCTCTGTCGCGGTCCGGACGACCACGACATCGAGATCCTCGTCATGCTCGACCGCCGTGACTTCCGTATCCGGCGAGAGCATGTTCTGGTTCAAAAGATAGCCGAGCGCGAGATATTCGGGGTAGTCGCCGATCGTCATCATGGTGACGATCTCGCGTGCGTTGAGAAACAGGGTCAGCGGCCGTTCGACGGTAACACGGGTCTCGATGGCGGCGCCGGTCTCGTCATGGCCTGAAACGGCCTCGGACAGGCGCGGATCGGCCGGATCAGGCCTCAGCCAGTACTCTTCTAGAAAATCCATCATGCTGCATCAGATCCGCGCGAACCGGGCTGGCACCATAACGCAAGCGCCCGCGAAGGCGAGAGGGATGCCTTGACCGGATGCCGCAGCCGGATGGATCAGTTGAACTGGACGATCCGGGCCGAGACGGCCCGCGCGAGGACCAAGGTCGGCACCGAGAACAGTGCATTCGGCGCACCGGACGGGCACCAGACCCGGGCAAAGCGCGTCAGGCTGATATCCATCAACATCGGAACGCGGTTCTGGTGGCCGATCGGCGGAACACAGCCCATCGGGAAGCCGGTGAACCGCAACGTGAAATCGGCGTCCGCCCGTTGGAGATTCTCGCCCACCATCGGACCGAGGATGCGGTCATTCACGCGGGTGGCGGCGGAGTGAAGGATCAGGAAGTTCTTTTTTGTCGCCTTGCCGCGCATCAGCAACGCCTGGACGATGAAATTGACCTCGCAGCCGCAGGCTTCCGCCAGCTCCTCGGGTGCGGTCATTGCGCGGGGGAGCATCTGGAGTGTGTAGGGAATAGCAGCGCGGTCCATCGCGTCCGCCACCCGGCGGACCATGGCCGGCGCGGCCAAAACGTCGGCACCAGCCGGGGGCTGCTGCTCGCTCATGAGGTCTATCGGTTGCGCGGCCGTCACGTGGTCGATCCCCAGTATCCAAAATCGGGGACAGTCTGCGCGCATTCCGGTTAAGGTTTTGTTCCCGAGCCGGGGATAACGGGGAAGCAGAAGCCGCCGAGATCGTCGATCTGGCTTTTCCGTCCGGCAAAGCCGCGCCGGCGCAACTCGAAGCTGCGTGTTTTCGGGTCGATCCGGATCAGGTGATATTCGGCCTTGTGCAGCGGCGTGCCGGGCACTGCCGAAGCCGAGCCGACACCGACCACGGGGACCGGCCCCGAAACGGACTCGATCACGTTGAGCGAATGCCGGTGGTTATGGCCGTGAAGCACGAGTTCCGCGCCATGTTCGGCCAGAAGCCGTGTGAATTCCTTGTTGTCCTTCAGGCTTCGGCCGAAGCGGGAAGCGTTCCTGACCGGCGGGTGATGGATCATCAGCACGCGGAAAAGGCCAGCCTTGCGCGTTTCGTCGAGCATCGCCGCGAGGGCCTGGCGCTGGGCCCGGCCGACCTTCCCGGTCGCCATGAAGGGAAGGGTGGGAATGCCTGAATTCACCCCGATCAGGGCGATGGAACCCCGCTGGCGGAGATAGGGGAAAGCGTGGCTTTCAGCCGTGTCTCCCGACATGAAAGGGCTGAACACGGCTGCCATGGCCGGCAATGATACGCGGATATAGGCATCGTGGTTTCCGGGAACGATGCTCACGCGGTCCGGGCCGCCGAGGATTTCCGTTGTGGCCAAGGCCTGCGGGAATTCGTCTTCATGGCCGATATTGACGAGGTCGCCGGTCAGAGCGATGTGGTCTGGTGACTGCTCGAGGATATCCGCCATGATGGCGGCCAGCACATCCATGTTATGGATCGTCGCACGGGCGCTGTGCCAGTTGAGCGCGCCGGTCAGCCGCTTGTTCAGCAGCTCCCGGAAAGGGATGCGGGGAAGCGGCCCGATATGGGGATCGGAGAGATGGGCGAGGGTAAAGGTCAAGCAGGCCTCGAAACCGGTCGCGACGCCAAGGGGCGCGTTACGTCCCTGTCGCGTGTAACCCCTTCCCCGTCAAGCCTCCAGAAGCCGAAGGGGCAGCCAATTCCGTTCTGGAAGCGCGTTCTCCGCCGGGTCCTCCATCTCTGGTTCTATCTGTCCCGCGGGATGACGCTCGGCGTCCGGGCCATCGCGCTGGACGGGGAGGGCCGGGTCTTTCTCGTGCGGCATACCTATGTGGCCGGCTGGCATTTGCCGGGAGGTGGCGTGGAATGGGGCCAGAGCCTGCTGGACGCGCTGGCGATGGAACTCCGCGAGGAGGGTAATCTTGTCGCCGAGAGCCCGCCGGAACTGGTCGGGCTCTACTGGAACCGCCATGTCTCGCGGCGCGACCATGTGGCGGTCTACGGGATCCGCCAGGTGCGGCAAACCGGCCCGCGCCCGCCTGACCGCGAGATTGCCGAGGCTGAGTTCTTCCCGCTGGATGCCCTGCCTGAGGGAACCACGGCGGGCACGCGTGCCCGCCTGGCCGAGTGGCTCGAAGGCAAGCCAGCCTCGCCTTTCTGGTGAAAGCGCTTGACGGCGGCAGCAAGTCCGGTGATCACGCGGCCCATGCAGGGCCTGGAATTCATCATCACCCACCAGAAGCCGAAGGATGACGAGGCGGTCGAACGGCTGCATGCGCGCGCCTTCGGGCCGGGGCGCTATGCGCGGACAGCGTTCCGCATCCGCGAACAGGCCGGGCAGACGGAAGGGCTTGCCTTCGTTGCGTATGTCGGATCGCTGCTGGTGGCGGCAGTCCAACTGACGCCGATCCGGATCGGTGCGCGGCCGGCCTTCATGCTGGGCCCGCTGACGGTGGATCCGCCTTTCGAGGGCAAGGGGATCGGCCGCGCCCTGCTGGAGCGCTGCGCGCATTCCGCCCGGGCGCTGGGATCGACGCTGATCCTTCTTGTGGGCGACGAGGCCTATTACAAGCGCAGTGGCTACCGGCGCGTGCCACCGGGGCAGATCACCCTGCCCGGGCCGGTCGATCCAATGCGCCTGCTGGCACTGGAGCTCGAACCGGATGCTCTCGCCATGATGCGGGGCGAGGTGCGCGGCGGCACCTGACGCGTTGATCAGCCGCCGGCCGGGCGGCGCCGGCGCAGCCCCTCCGCCAGCCATGTTGCGAGGATCGGGATCAACAGGAGGCCGAGCCCGAGGAAACCGAGCCCCAGCGGCAGGACACTGACTCCGCGCAGGATGGAGGCCTCGGTCGGGCGCAGGCCGATATAGTCGCTGCCGCTGAAGCGCGTGCCCGAGCGGATATCGACCAGGCGGGGCAGGACAAGCGTGCTGTTCGGATAGAGGCGGCGCACCGAACCGCCGGTGGCTTCGGCGATCGGGGCGAGGTCAGAGGTGGTGCTGACAACCTGGCGGAATTCCCGGGGGTTGGGCTGGCCCGCATTCACGAAAGCAACAAGGCCGCCATTTTCCGCCCGGTAGAGCCCGGCACGCCGGATGGCGATTTCTGCACGCCAGATTCCGGGCTCGGCCTCGCTCAGCGTGACTGGCAGGGCCTCGCCCGAGGGTTCGATGATCCGCGCGTCACCCGGCGGGCCGGCAATGGTCCGCCGCTCGATCTGGATGCGGCCGGCCGCGACGGAGAGGCGCAGTGCTTCCTCCTCGAGTTCCGGTTCCTTCATCAGCCAATGCGACGTACGGCGGAGCAGGTCAAGATAGGGGCCACCACCGGCATAGCCGCGGGCCCAGAGCCAGACATGGTCGGACAGGAAGAGCCCGACGCGGCCCTTGCCCTCGCGGCGAAGTTCAAGCAACGGCAGGTTGTCGATGCCGTTGAGCAGGCTCTGGCCCTCGCGACTGCGCGCGGCGATCTGCCGGAACCAGGGCGACCAGACCGGCGTTCCCTGCGGCCCGGTTGCGCCTTCGAGGTTTCGCGTCACCGGGTGCTTGCGGCCGAGATCCGTCACTTCGGCACGATAGGCCCGTTCGACGATGGAGCCGGTGGGTTCCGCCGGCATGATCTCGCGCAGGGGCGTCGTCAGCAATCCGCCACGCGCGACGATTTCCGGCCCTACGGCGAAAAGGATCGCGCCGCCTTCGCGGACATAGCGCACCATGTTCTCGAAATAGAGCGTCGGCAGGAAGGTCTGGTTCGAATAGCGGTCGAAGATGATCAGGTCGAATTCGGAGATCTTGGTGACGAAGAGTTCCCGCGTCGGGAAGGCGATCAGCGACAATTCGTTCGTCGGCGTTCCGTCCTGCTTTTCCGGCGGGCGGAGAATGGTGAAATGCACGAGGTCGACATTGGGGTCGGCCTTGAGCAGGTTACGCCAGGTGCGTTCGCCGGCATGGGGTTCACCCGAGACGAGCAGAACGCGAAGCTTCTCACGCACACCGTCAATGGGCAGTGCAAGCAGGTTGTTGAGGGGTGTCAGCTCGCCCGGAGCGGTCTCGACCGAAATCTCGAACAGGTTCATGCCCGCCCGGTCGATGCGCAGGGGCAGCCGTGCGGGCACGCCGGCAATGACGTTGCGCGTGCCGAGAACCTGCCCGTTCTGGCGGATCGTCATCCGGACCGGGCCGGCCGGCGCGCCCTGGTTCTCGACCCGGACACTGACCGTCACATCCTTCCCGACAATGCCGAAGCGCGGCGCTTCGACAAGCTCGATGCGCCGGTCGAACTCGCCGGACCGCCCGGTCACCAGGGCATGGAGCGGCGCCGTGAAGGGCAGGCGTGCCCTGTCAGCCGGGATGTCATGCACCACGCCGTCCGTGATGGCGATCACGCCGGCGAGCCGGTCCTGCGGGATGTCCCGCGTGGCGCCGGCAATCGCATCGAAAAGGCGGGTGCCGTCGCCATTGCCCTCGCGGTCAAAGACCTCGATCAGCCGGGTCTCGGTATTCGGCCGGTCCTTCAGCCTGTCGGTCAGCGCCTTGAGCGCGGCCTCTGTTTCCTGCTGCCGATTGCCGATCGTCTGCGAGCCGGAGCGATCCACAGCGATGGCGACGATATCGGTCAGCCGGTCCCGCTTCTCGTTGATGATGCGCGGATCGGCGAGGCCAGCCAGCACCAGAACCAACGCTGCGAGGCGGATCCAGGCGCCGCGCTTGCCGCGCCAGACCAGAAGGGCAACCGCCACGAGCCCGACCAGCGCCAGAGCAGCAAGGAAAGGCCAGGGCAGGAAGGGCGAGAAGGCAAGGCTCCAGCGATCCGCACTCATTGGCCGAGCCTTTCGAGCAGGGCCGGGACATGGACCTGATCGGCCTTGTAGTTGCCTGTCATCACATACATCACGATGTTGACCCCGGTACGGAAAGCCATCTCGCGCTGGCGCGGTTCACCCGGCACCAGCGGGAACATCGGGTTGCCGAGCCGATCGACAGCCCAGGCGGCCGCAAGGTCATTCGATGTGATGATAATGGGCGAGACGCGGTCTCCGGCGCGGGCGGGCGTCTTGGCATCCCGCGGGCCGGCAAGCGTTTCGACCCAGGTATCGCCGGCGGCATAGCGGCCAACGAACCGGTCCAGCAGGTAGAAGGTCTTGGTGAGAACATGATCCGGCGGGATCGGTTCAAGAGCAGGGATATCGAGCGAGGCAAGCATGGCGCGCAGGGCGCGGGTCTCGGCCGTGGGCATGCCGCCCGGGCGCTGCACGAAGGCATCGCGCGTATCGAAAATGACCGTGCCGCCCTGCTTCATGAAGGTGTCGATGGCCCGGATGGCGCGTTCCTGCGGGGCCGTCTGGCCGGCGAGGATCGGCCAGTAGATCATGGAATAAAAGACCAGTTCGTCGCGCGCCGGATCAAGACCGATCGGCTCGTCGAGCGAGATCGAGGTCCGCTGCTGGAGGATATTGCTCAGGCCGGCGAGGCCGGCACGGCTGGCCTCGTCGACCCGGGAATCGCCGGTGATCACATAGGCAAGCCGCGGCCGGAGGCTGGAGCGGATATCTTCCTGACGGATCGAGCGAAGGTCGGGGCCCGGCACTAGCGCCGGGCTTTGGGTCTGTGCGGGACTTTGAGCCTGCCCTGGTGTCGGGGTGGCCAGCGAAAGCAGGCCAAGACCAAGCAGAATGGCCGCTGCGCGTGCAGCGAGGCGCCCGCGTCCGCGAAGGGCACCCGCAAGGCCGCCGATGAGGGCTACCGCAAGCGCGTCCGCCACGAAGAGCGCCACGGCGACCAGCATCAGCCAAGGCCGGAAATCGAGCACCGTGCCTTCCGAGAGCGGGGTTACCCGGGCCGTGCCGAAGCGGATCGGTTCGATGGTGGTTGCCAGGGTCAGCGCGTTGACGGCGAGCCCGGCCTCGGCGGGGCCATAGAAGCCTGGCGGGTGATCCGGCGTGCCCGGCTGCGCATAGCGGGGATCGACAGGCCGCGCTGTCGGCGAGGGGCCGCCAAACTGGCCGAAACCATCCAGATTGTTGCGCGCGGCGAGGCGCTCACGCCCGGTTGTTGCGGTCCCTGCATCCGCCGCCCCGGCACTCCGGGCGATCAGCAGCGTTCGGCGCAGCATGTCGACGAAGGCGCCGGATAGCGGCAGGTTCGACCAGCTCGTATCGCCGGTGACATGGAACAGCACGATATGTCCCTTTCCGCGCGCAATGCCGGTGACGAGCGGCGTGCCATCCTCGAGGACGGCCCAGCTGGCGCGGCTCAGTTCGGCATCGGGTTCGGCCAGCACCTGCCGCTCGACCTGAATATCGGGGCTGGCGGCAAGGCCGAAGAAGGGGGATGCCTCGGGATAGGCACCGAGCCGGCGTGGCTTGTCCCAGGACAGGGCGCCGCCGAGGATGCGGCCGCCGCGACGAAGCTTGACCGGCAGGAGATCGTCGGAAGCGGCGGCGAGGCCCGGGCCTGCAAAGCGCATCAGCATGCCGCCATTCTCGACGAAGCGGGTGATCGAGGCCGCGGTTTCGCCGGCCAGCGTGCCGATATCGACAAGGACCAGCACATCCGGCCGTTCCTCGAGCGCGCGGGCGATCGGATCCGGCACGCCACGCGGCGGCTCGCGCAGATCGGCGAAGGGCTGCAATGCCCGGCTGACGAAATAGCGCGCCGAGACAAGCGGCTGCGCAGTATCGGTGGTCTCGCCAGAGATCAGCGCGACGCGGCGCCGCCGATGCGCGGAATCGAGCAGGTGGACGGCGCCGGCATGTTTCTCGTCGGCAATTTCGAGCCGGGTGATGTCATTGACCAGCTCGATCGGCAGGGCCAGCCGGGCTGTCGCTTCGCGCGCCTCGGCGGCCAGCGCGAAGGTGGTATCGCCGAGCAGGCGGCCCTTGTCGTCATAGGCGCGAATCAACCCCTGCCGGGCCTGCCCCGTGGTGGCCGGACGGCGGATCACCGCCTCGAGGCCCTCGGCGTTCTGCGTCAGGCCGGCGAGGGCAAGAACGGACGAGGACTGCATGGCGATGATGTCGAGCCGGTTTCCGGCCGCCGCGATGAAACGGTCGATGCGCGGGGCTTCGTCTTCCTGCCGGATGCCATCGCTGATCCAGACAATGCTGGCACTGGCACCGGCCGCAAGGGCAATGTCGAAGGCCGCCTCGCGTTGCGGGAAATAGGGTTTCGGCCGCAGCGAAAGCAGGCGGCTGAGTGCTGTGGCGGCTGTCTCCGGCTGGAGGCTCGGGCGCTCCTCGCTCGTCCCGATCACCTGGACCGGGCGGCTGGCGGCCTGTTCGATCAGGGCCTGCGCCCGCGAAATCCGGGTGGGCCAGTCGCCGGCAGCTGCCCAGCCATCGTCAACCAGGACGATGAGCGGCCCCTGGCCCGGCGCGAGCTGCAGATCCTGGCTCGGCTGCCAGCGCGGGCCGGCCACCGCCAGGATGACTGCAGCGGCTGCGAGCAGGCGCAGGACGAGCAGCCACCACGGCGTGCGGGCGGGTTCGCGTTCCTTGCCGAGAATGTCCTTCACGAGCGGCAGGGTCGGCAGAGGCAGGCGGCGCGGCGGCGGCGGTGTGATGCGGAGGAGGAACAGGATGGCCGGCAATGCGACCAGCGCGATCAGGGCCAGCGGAGCAAGGAAGGACAGCCCGGCGATCATGGCGTTGCCCCCAAAGACGAATGAGCCGGCAGGACCTGCCCGCCGATCATCGCCGCAAGCGCGAGCAGGGTTTCCGCCGCAGGCCGGTGCGTCAGGTGCCGCACGAAGCCGAAGCCGTGCTTGAGGGCGATGCGGCGCATTTCCTCGTTGATCGAGGCGATCCGCTCCCGGTAGCGGAGGGCGATGTCCTGAGCCTCGCCGACGCGCCAGGTCTCTTCGGTTTCAAGGGCCTCGAACTCGAACTCGCCGGCAAAGGGGAATTCCTCCTCGACCGGATCGCGGACGAGAACGATGGTTCCCTTGGCACCGCGATGGGCGATCCGGGCGATCCGCTCGGCGAAAAGCGGCATCGGCATGATGAAATCGCCGATCAGGATCACATGGTCGTGCCGCTTTACCGGCAGGCTTTCCGGCAGGGCTTCCATGGTCAGCGGGTCGATCCCTGACCGGTCCTGCCGCAACAGAGCTTCCGCAAGGCGCATCACGATGTTGCGCGAGGCCATCGGATGCGTGCGGCCGGGCAGGCCAACCCGTTCGCCGGCATGGACCAGCAGGTCGGCGAGGGCAAGGCCAATCAGAACGGCGCGGTCGCGCTTCGCACGGCCGGCAAGGCGCGAGCCGAAATGCATCGAGGCGGAGAAATCGATCCAGAGCCAATGCGCCGAGGCGCTTTCCCATTCCCGTTCGCGGACATAGAGCCGGTCATCGCGGGCCGAACGCCGCCAGTCGATCCGGCTGGTGGATTCGCCGGCCACGAAGGGGCGGAATTCCCAGAATTCCTCACCGGGGCCGGGCCTCCGCCGTCCATGGATGCCGAGCTGGAGCTGGGCCGCCACATTCCGGGCTTCCACCACGAGATGCGGCAGCACTTCGGCGAGCTGGGCAGCCTCGCTCGCCAGCGAAAGGGGCACCTTGCCGGCGAAGGGGGGAACGGAATGGGCTTCCTCGACCTTCATGCAGGCTTTCCTTGCCGCCCTCAGGCGAAGCGGTCGGTGAGGGAGCGGATGATCTTGCTGATGGTCTCGCCTTCTGCCCGTGCCGCGAAGGAGAGGGCCATCCTGTGTTTCAGGACGGGCTCGGCAAGCGCCACGACATCGTCGAGCGAGGGCGAAAGGCGGCCATCGATCAGGGCGCGGGCGCGGATGGCGAGCATGAGGGCCTGGCTGGCGCGCGGGCCGGGACCCCAGACCAGCTTCTCGGCGAGCGGCGTTCCCGGCAGCGGGCGGGCCGAGCGGACGAGATCGAGGATGGATTCGACGATGCTGTCGCCCACCGGCAGGCGGCGGACGAGGCGCTGCGCAGCAAGGATGCCCTCGGCCGAAAAGACGGCCTGGATCTCGCTCGATTCCGAGCCTGTGGTTTCGATCAGCATCCGGCGTTCGGCATCGCGATCCGGGTAATCAACGTCGATTTCCAGCAGGAAGCGATCAAGCTGGGCTTCCGGCAAGGGATAGGTGCCTTCCTGCTCGATCGGGTTCTGTGTCGCCAGCACATGGAAAGGCTTGGGCAGGTCATGGCGCTGGCCGGCAATGGTGACAAAGCCTTCCTGCATCGCCTGCAGCAGGGCCGACTGGGTGCGCGGGCTGGCGCGGTTGATTTCATCCGCCATCAGCAATTCGGCGAAGACGGGCCCTTTCACGAAGCGGAAGGCGCGTTTGCCGGGTGTCGGCTCCTCGAGGATCTCGGTGCCGAGAATGTCGGAGGGCATCAGGTCAGGCGTAAACTGGACGCGCCGCGCATCGAGACCGAGCACCCTGCCCATGGTTTCGACAAGCTTGGTCTTGGCGAGGCCGGGAACACCGACCAGAAGGGCGTGGCCACCCGACAGGACCGTGACCAGCGCTTCCTCGATCACACGTTCCTGCCCGAAGATCGCTTTGCCGATCTCTGCCCGCGCCCGGACAAGGTTGCCGGCGGCATCCTCGGCCATTCGCACGAAGGAGGCCGCGAAATCTGCCGGCTGTTCCGACGAGGTGGGTGCTTCCCGCATGGTCGATTCTCCTTGCCGTCTATCAAACCAATCTGGAACGGCACTGCCCTTGCGGCAATGCGCGAAACGTCACGACCCCCGAATTTGCGGTACACAACTTTGTGTGCCGCGCCGCTGCCGTGAGGCTGATCCGCAATTCCGGTGCCAGTCGAGGAGGCAATCATGGCGGGGACAAGGCGGAATGGCTTTGCGTTTGCGGCGCTGCGTCCTACATCAACGGCCATGACGTCCCGGCTCACGCTCCCCAGCTTGCCTCCAGACCTGCCGCCCGGGCTGCCCTCGCGCTTTCTCGAGGCCGCCATGGCGCATGGCGGCCGCGCGCTGCCGCCGGTCGAACGCTGGAATCCGGCCTATTGCGGCGAGATCGACATGCGCATCGCCAGGGACGGGCGCTGGTTCTACATGGGGACGCCGATCACGCGGCCGGCCCTGGTGAAGCTGTTCTCCACCATTCTCCGCAAGGACGAGGACCGGCATGTGCTGGTCACTCCGGTCGAGCGGGTGGGGATCGAGGTTGAGGATGCCCCTTTCCTCGCCGTGGAAATGGCGGAAATCGAGGCCGAGGGCGCGCCGGGCCTCGCCTTCCGGACCAATCTCGACGAAATCGTGACCGTCGATGCCGCGCATCCCGTCCGGTTCGATGTCGAGCCGGGCGGCGGGCTGAAGCCCTATGTGCTGGTCCGGGGCGGCCTCTGGGCCCGCCTGACGCGCGCGCTCGCGATCGATCTGGCCGAGCGGCTGATCGAGACGCCCGATGGCCGGATCGGGCTTGCGGCCGGGGGGCAGTTCTTCGGCGTGCCGGAGGCGGGCCATGCGTGACACGATGTCGCGACCGGTCGAATTGCCGCGCTTCGTCGCCCGGGCGCGCGAGTTGCTGCTGCCCGAGCCGCGCGATGTCCATGCCGGCGCAACGCCTTACGGTGACCATGCGATTGCCGGCCTGCCGATGGAGCCGGGGCTACTGGAAAAGGCGAAGCCGGCAGCGGTGCTCTACCCTGTCATCAAGCGGCCGACCGGGCTTACTGTGCTGCTGACCGAGCGCTCGGGCCATCTCTCGACGCATGCGGGGCAGGTGGCCTTTCCGGGCGGGCGGATCGAGCCGGGCGAGACAGCAATCGACGCGGCGCTCCGCGAGGCGGAGGAGGAGATCGGTCTCCCGCCCGACCGCGTGGAGCCGTTGGGATTCCTGCCGAATTACTTCTCCGGAACGGGTTTCCGCGTCCAGCCGCTCGTGGCATTGGTCGAGCCCGATCTTGATCTGCGACCGGATCCGTCGGAGGTGGCGAGAGTCTTCGAAGTTCCGCTGGCGCAGGCGCTGGATCTCGCCCGCTACCGGCAATCGACAATCTTCTGGCGGGGTCGTGAACGCATCTTCTATATCCTCGACCATCACGATGCCTATATCTGGGGGGTGACGGCCGGGATCCTGCGGTCCATGGCGGAACGTTACTGATCAACGAGGTTTCATGGCGCGCATTGTCTTCGAACTGGCTGGCTTCTTCATCCTGCCCTTCCTCTGCTATGCGGGGTTCCTGATCTGGCAGCAGCGCAATCCGCGGGCGGCCAAGAAGATCCTGACGCGGAAGGCGCTGCAATGGCAGACGCTGGCCGGCGTAGCACTGATGGCGCTGGTGCTCGTTGTCTATGGCCTTCTGGACGAGGCGCATACGGGTCCCTATTCGCCGGCCGTGTTCAAGGACGGTCAGCTCGTGCCGGGACGGGTCGAGTGAGGGGCGGTTCCGCCAACGAACGCCTTGAAAGGCTGCTGGCGGACCCTGTCCTGTCGAACCTGATGGTTGCGCTGAATCCGCCGGGCGAGGAGACGCGCCTTGTCGGCGGCATCGTGCGGAACACGCTGCTCGGCGAGCCGACCGAGGATGTCGATCTTGCAACCACGCTCCAGCCGCCGGATATCCTCAAGCGGGGCAAGGCGATGGGCTGGAAGGCCGTGCCGACCGGCATCGAGCACGGAACGATCACACTTCTGCGCGAGGGGCGGAGCTTCGAGGTCACGACCCTTCGCCGCGATGTCGAGACGGATGGCCGTCATGCCCGGGTCGTGTTCGGCCGCGACTTCCGGGAGGATGCCGCGCGGCGCGACTTCACGATCAACGCGCTTTCGCTGGGCACCGATGGCCGACTTCATGACTATTTCGGCGGCGAGGCTGATCTCGCTGCCCGGATCGTGCGCTTCATCGGCGATCCCGAGACCCGTCTGCGCGAGGATTACCTGCGTGGCCTGCGGTTCTTCCGCTTTTCGGCCCGCTATGGCGGCGGGCGGCTTGATCCTGCCGGAATGGCCGCAATCCTCCGGATGCGGGCCGGGTTTGCCGGCCTCTCGCGCGAGCGCATCCGTCAGGAGCTATTCAAGCTGCTGATGGCGGCCCATGTCCTGCCGGTTCTCCGGCAGATGGGCGAGGCCGGGCTCCTGCCCGACCTGCTCGGGATCGAGGCCGATCTCGACCGGTTCGCTGCGCGGGCCGGCTTGCAGGCCCGGCGGCCTGACCTCGCCTGGCCGGTCCTGGCCCGGCTGGCGGCCCTGCTGTCCCGCAAGGGGCGGGTCGACCCGGCCTTGCAGGAGGCGCTGAAGCTGTCGAACGAGGAAATGCGCTGGCTCGAGCAATGCGCCGGGGCGGAAGACCTGATCACCCGCGGTGCTGCCCATCTTGCCAGCTGGCTGGCGGAGGACTTCCCGCTCGCTGCCGGCGAGGCGATCGCGCTGGCCGCCTCGGTCTCGCCCGAGCCGGAGCGGGTTCTCGCGCTGGCGGAGGCGGCGGAGAAGCATCCGCGGCTGTATGTCTCGGGGCGCGATTTCCTCGCGGCCGGCTTCACGCCGGGGCCCGTGGTCGGCGCCCGGCTGGCGGCCTTCCGCGCCCGCTGGATCGAGGCCGGCGCGCCGGGATCGGAGGCCGAACAGCGCGCGCTTTTCTCTCGCTTTCTCGCGGAATCCGGTGCCGGAAGCTGAAATCAGGGCCAGCGGACCGAGGGCGGCATCGAGGAGAGAATCGATTCGACGTTGCCGCCGGTGCGCAGGCCAAAGATTGTCCCGCGGTCATAGAGCAGGTTGAACTCGACATATCGGCCGCGGCGGACCTGCTGCTCTTCCCGATCGGCTTCCGTCCAGGGCTGCGTGATATTGGCGCGGAGGATCGGGATATAGGCGTCGAGGAAGGCCTCGCCGACTGCCCGGGTGAAGGCGAAATCCGCCTCCCAGTCTCCTGTGGCGACATAATCGTAGAAAATACCGCCGATGCCGCGTGGCTCGTTCCGGTGCTTCAGGTGGAAATATTCGTCGCACCATGCCTTGTAACGCGGGTAATCCCGGCCATGGGCATCGCAAGGCACCTTCATTGCCGCATGGAAGGCCTGCGAATCCGGATCCGCCTGTTCGCGCCGGCGCACCAGAACCGGCGTCAGGTCGGCGCCGCCGCCGAACCAGGCCTTCGAGGTCACGACGAAGCGGGTGTTCATATGCACGGTCGGTGCATGCGGGTTCCAGGGATGGGCGATCAACGAGATGCCTGTCGCCGCGAAATTCGGGTCCGCATCGGCGCCGGGAATTTCCTTGGCGAATTCCGGTGCAAACGTGCCGTGGACATGGCTGACATGCACGCCGGCCTTCTCGAAGACCCGGCCCCGGATCATCCCCATCGTGCCGCCGCCGCCGGGCGAACCATCGTGGTTGTTGCGGCTCCATGGCTTGAAGGTGGCTTTTCCGGGCGTGGTCGCCTCGGGAAAGAAAGGGCCTTCCGCCTCGATCTCGACCGCCTCGAAGGCTGCCATGATGCGCTGCTGGAGGGAGAGGAACCATTCCGAGGCGCGGGCACGGCGGGCGACGAGTTCAGGCTGGTCGGCAAGGGTCATGCAGTCCTCGTGTCCTCTCAACTTTACAGTTTCCCGTCCGGTTGTGCATCGTTCGACGCGAAACCGTCAAGCTGGCGCAACGCTTCCGCAACCAGAATGGCGCCGGAAACCGCGACATTGAGCGAACGCAGGCCGGGCTGCATCGGAATGACGATGCGGGCATCAGCATCCTCCTGCACCGGATCCGGAACGCCGGCGCTTTCCCGACCGAGCAGGATGATGTCGCCCGGGCGGAAAGCGAAGCGATGATGGGCCACGGCGCCGCGCGTGGTGGCGAGGACGAGGCGGTGCCCGCGCGCCCGGATCGTCTGGCGGAAATGGCCGTAGGAGAGGTGCCGCGTCAGGTCGAGCCGGTCGAGATAGTCCAGGCCGGCCCGGCGCAGGTTGCGATCCGAGGCGTCGAATCCTGCCGGTTCGATCAGATCGACCGGTACGCCGAGGCAGGCACCGAGCCGGAACAGCGTCCCGGCATTCTGCGGGATGTCCGGTTCATAGAGGGCAAGCCTCAGGGGCGATGGCGGAAATGCGGTTTCGCGGGGGTCGACCATTGTTCAGGGGCCAGGGAACGCGGAAAGGGATGGACAAGCGATATAGACGGTGCCATGAGCCTTGCAATTCAGGATCGTTCCAATATGCGATCCGGCCGGGCGCTGCCCGGGACCGGGTGGGACGGCTGAGGCAATTCGCCTCTCCAATCCGGATAGCCGAATGCTATCTGCACCGGAATGTTCCTGAGGCTGTCGCCGGGCACCTCGTCGCCGGGCATCTCCATGGTCGCGGTGCGCCAGGGTGAAAGAAGGATTAGGATTGTGGCTGATCAATCGATGAGCGAACCGAACCGCCGTGATTTTCTGTTTCTGGCCACCGGCGCTGCCGGTGCCGTCGCCGTGGGCGGCGTGGCCTGGCCGCTGATTTCGCAGATGTCGCCGGATGCCTCGACCATTGCGGCGGGCGCACCGGTCGAAGTTGACCTGGCACCGATCGCCGAAGGTCGCGCGATCACGCTGAAATGGCGCGGCAAGCCGATCTTCGTCCGCCACCGTACGGCGGCCGAGATCGAGGCCTCCAAGAAGGATGATGCGTCCGGTCTGCCGGATCCGCAGGCCGATGCCGCCCGCGTCCGTGCCTTCGAAGGCAAGGCGCTGGAACAATGGGTCGTTGTCTATGGCAACTGCACCCATCTCGGCTGCGTGCCGATCGGCTTCTCGGGCGATTTCAATGGCTGGTACTGCCCGTGCCACGGCTCACATTACGACAATGCCGGGCGTATCCGCAAAGGTCCTGCGCCGCGTAACCTTGATATCCCCGAATTCACTTTCCTGTCCGCGTCGAAAATCCGCATCGGCTGAGCGAATCCAGAGTGAGAGACCCGAATGGCTGAGCATCATTCCACCTATGTGCCCAAGACCGGGTTCGAGCGTTGGCTCGATGCCCGCCTGCCGATCGTCCGGCTGATGCACGATTCCGCCGTATCCTATCCGGTGCCGCGGAACCTGAACTATTTCTGGACCTTCGGCGGCATCCTCATGTTCATGCTGGTGTCGCAGATCGTCACCGGCATCGTGCTGGTCATGCATTACACGCCGCATGTCGATTATGCGTTCCAGTCGGTCGAGCACATCATGCGCGACGTGAATTACGGCTGGCTGATGCGCTACATGCATGCCAACGGCGCGTCGATGTTCTTCATCGCCGTCTATATCCACATCTTCCGCGGCATGTTCTACGGCTCGTACAAGGCCCCGCGCGAGGTGCTCTGGATCCTCGGTGTCGTCATCTTCCTGCTGATGATGGCCACGGCCTTCCTCGGCTACGTGCTGCCCTGGGGCCAGATGAGCTTCTGGGGTGCGACCGTCATCACCAACCTGTTCTCGGCCATTCCGGTGGTCGGCGAGGCCATCGTGGTCTGGCTCTGGGGCGGCTACTCCGTCGACAACCCGACGCTGAACCGCTTCTTCTCGCTGCATTACCTGCTGCCGTTCATGATCTTCGGCGTGGTCATCCTCCATGTCTGGGCGCTGCATCATGTCGGCCAGAACAACCCGTCGGGCGTCGAGGTGAAGAACTACAAGAAAGATACGGTGCCGTTTACCCCGTATGCGACCGTGAAGGACCTGTTCGCCATGGTCTGCTTCATGATCTTCTTCGCGTGGTTCGTGTTCTACCAGCCCAATTTCCTCGGCCATGCGGATAACTACATCCCGGCCGATCCGCTGAAGACGCCGGCACATATCGTTCCGGAATGGTACTTCCTGCCGTTCTACGGCATCCTGCGCGCCATCCCGGACAAGCTCGGCGGCGTTGTGGCGATGTTCGCCTCGATCGCGATCCTCGCCTTCCTGCCGTGGCTCGACACGTCGAAGGTGCGCTCGGGCAAGTATCGCCCGTGGTTCCAGTTCGCCTTCTGGACGTTCGTGATCGTGTCCGTGCTGCTCGGCTATACCGGCTCGCAGCCGACCGACAAGGTTGTGCTGGCGATCGGCGGACAGACCCGCCTTGACATGGTCGATTTCGCGCAGATCCTGACCGCGATCTACTTCGCCTATTTCCTCGTGGCGCTGCCGCTGCTCGGCCTGATCGAGAAGCCCAAGGCGCTGCCGGCCTCGATCGCCGATTCGGTGCTCGGACCGGCGGGGAGCGGCCATATTGCCGGCGCGCATGCGGCGCCGCCCAAGCATTGAGGACGGGAAGGAACCTATCATGACGACGTCTTCTCGTTTCCTGCTCGCGGCCCTCGCCCTTTCGGGCCTTGCCGCTCTCGCCCAGCCGGCCCTCGCGGCCGGCGGTGCGGAAAAGCCGCCGCGCCAGAACTGGACCTTCTCCGGTCCGTTCGGCATGTTTGACCGGGCGCAGCTCCAGCGCGGCTTCAAGGTCTATCGCGAGGTCTGCGCCTCGTGCCATGGCCTTGAAAAGCTTTCGTTCCGCAACCTGTCGCAGCCGGGCGGCCCGGGCTTCACCGACGGGCAGGTCAAGACGCTGGCGGCCGAGTACAAGGTGATGGACGGCCCGAACGAATCCGGCGAGATGTTCGAACGGCCGGCGCGCCCGTCTGACCGTTTCCCGAAGCCGTTCCCGAATTCGGAAGCGGCCAAGGCGGCGAATAACGGCGCTGTCCCGCCGGATTTCTCTGTGATCGCCAAGGCCCGCACCTATGAGCGCGGCTTCCCGCTGTACCTTCTCGACGTCATCACCCAGTACCAGGAGCAGGGCGTGGACTACATCACCGCGCTGCTGCTCGGCTACGAGGAGCCGCCGCAGGGCGTGACGGTGGAGGCGGGCCTGCACTGGAACCGGTACTTCCCCGGCAACAAGATCGCCATGGGCAATCCGCTGGTGGCCGTGTTCGACGATGCCGGCAAGCCGCATGATCCGGGCTTCTACACCGATGGAACGCCGGTCACGCGCGAGCAGGTAGCCCGCGATGTCACGGCGTTCCTGATGTGGGCAGCCGAACCGAAGATGGAAGAGCGCAAGCAGACCGGCACGAAGGTCATGCTTTGGCTGATCCTGCTGGCTGGCCTGCTCTATCTCACCAAGAAGCGGATCTGGTCGCGGCTTGAGGGTGCGCACTGAGCCCTTCCCGCGGGAGGGATTGAAAAGGGGCTTCGGCCCCTTTTTTCATGCGTGTTTCCCGCTTGCCAAGGCCGCCGCAGGACGTGACAAAGGGATGACGATCCCCTGACGGAACGACGAGTGATGGACTTCCTGCGCAATACGATCCGCACCATTCCGGATTATCCGAAACCCGGCATCCAGTTCCGGGATATTTCGACCCTTCTCGGCAATCCGCGCGCCTTCCGCAGGGCCGTGGACGAGCTGGTCCAGCCCTATGCCGGTGCGCGGGTGGACAAGGTTGCGGGGATCGAGGCCCGCGGCTTCATCCTCGGCGGCGCGGTGGCGCATCAGCTGTCCTGCGGCTTCGTGCCGATCCGCAAGAAGGGCAAGCTGCCGCATCGCACTGTTTCGATTTCCTATGCGCTGGAATACGGAACGGACGAGATGGAGATCCATCTCGATGCGGTCGCGCCCGGCGAGAAGGTTATTCTCGTCGATGACCTGATCGCCACCGGCGGCACAGCCACCGCGGCGGTGCAGCTGCTCCAGAAGATCGGGGCGGAGGTCGAAGCCGCCTGCTTCGTGATCGACCTGCCGGAACTGGGCGGGCGGGCGAAGATCGAGGCGCTCGGCGTGCCGGTGCGCACGCTTGTCGCCTTTGACGGGCATTGAACGGATTCAGGCGGCGAGCAGCAGGGTTTCCAGCCGGTCGATGATGGCCGCCATTTCCCTGTCGAGATGGCCGAGAAGGGCTGTCCAGTCGTTGTAATGCCGCAACTCCTCGGCGCCATCCGAAATGCCGCGCAGGCCGATCATCGGCACGCCGAAATGCTGGCAGGCGCGCAGGACGGCATAGGTTTCCATATCGACCATCTCTGCATCGATCGCGTCATAGGCCGGGCCGGAGACGATGTTGGCGCCGGTGGAAAGCCGTGCGGCCGGCACCTCCCGCAAGCGCAATGGCAGGGCCAGTTCGGCCGGCAGGTCAAGAAACGGCGTGCGACCCTTCTCGAAGCCGAGCGGCGAGGCATCCATGTCGCGGTAGGAAACCGCGCTCACCTGATAGATCGCCCCCTGTTCAAGCCGCCGGGAGCCGGCCGACCCGAGCGAGAGTACCAGATCGGGCAGGCCCTGATGATCAAGGCAATCCTGCAGGGCGCGAGTCGTGCCGATCGCCGCCTCGACGGGGCCGAGTCCGGTGATGACCGGCGTGATGCGTTGTTGCAGGGCCGGGCCGTATTCGACGGTGGCGGCCATGACGACGAGGATCCGATGGCCGGATGTCTGCAGCAGGCGCGGCGCGGGCGTCATTCGCGGGTTCCCCAGAATACGGCGCCGGTAAAGGCGAAGACGGGAATCCCGTTCTGGTTGATGGCGTAATTGCGCTGGGTGACGATGCCCCAGCCCGGCTTTGACTGCGAGGGCCGCGCTTCGAGGATCCTTGCAAAATAGGTCAGCCTGTCGCCAGCGAGGACAGGGCGAATCCAGTGCAGGTCGGTAAAACCGAAGCCAGGGCCACGCTTCGGCAAGGCCGCCTCTCTCTCACGATCCTGCCAGAAGCGGATCACCGTACCCATCCAGGCCGAGGCGGTGTGCCAGCCGGAGGCGGAGAGACCGCCGAAATGGCTGTTGCGGCCGGCTTCCTCCGACAGGTGGAATTCCTGCGGATCATAGCGTCGGGCAAAGCGAAGCATGACATCCGGCGTGAAGTCGTAGGTGCCGAAGCGGATGATCATGCCTGGCCGGATTTCCTCGACCGGACCGAACCGTGTGACATTCGCTTCAGGCAGGAAAGTTTCGGCGGGAGGGCGGGCAATGGCAGTCGGTGCGGCTTCGACCAGGCCCGGCTCACGGCGGCCCATCATGATCAGGTTGGTCTGCTCGAGAACCAGCTCGTCCTCCTGGTTATGCAGGTCGAACCGGTATTGCACGAAGCCGCGATCCGGCTTGCTGGAGGAAGGCTTGCGATCAAGGATATGCATGCGTCCGGTCAGCGTGTCGCCGGCGCGGACGGGCCGGGCCCATCTGAGGTTCGAGACACCGGGCGAGCCCATGCCGGCCGAATTCAGGATGAAGTGATCGGCCATCAGGCGCATATTGGCCGAGCAGGTATACCAGCCGGAGGCGATCACACCGCCCATGCGCCGGGCCTGTTCGGAAGCCGCATCCAGATGCATGGGCTGGGGGTCGAATTCCGCGGCGAAAGCGAGCATCTCGTCTTCGCGGATCGTGATCGAGCCATAGGCTTCCGAGGTTCCGACCTCGAAATCTTCGAAATAGCGCATTCTCTCCGGTCCATGCGGAAGGACCGGTGGGAGGGCCGCGCCGGTCGTCAGGAAAACAGGATCTTCAAGCCATACACGCTTGCCAGCCCGAGGGCGAGGGTGGAGACAAGGGCGAAGGATAGAAGTGCGCCCTCGAAAAAGCCCCTGATCCATTCCCGCGGGACCATTTCGAGCGCGGTCCAGAGGAAGACGAAGGGAAAGAGCAGCACCATCAAGGCACGGTAATAGACCGAACGGATTTCAGCGACGATCACAGCCATGACCACCTCCCGAGGGTTTCCCGGGAGATAGACTAAAGTCGAATTGGTTAATGACAAGCTGCGATTTGCCTGGCTCCGGGCTATGCCGGTCAGTTGGCGAAGCGGAAATGGAGCACGTCACCGTCCGCGACGACATATTCCTTGCCTTCGAGACGGAACTTCCCGGCATCGCGCGCGCCGGCTTCGCCCTTGAGCGTGACGTAATCCTCGTAGGCCACCGTTTCGGCGCGGATGAAGCCCTTCTCGAAATCCGTGTGGATCACGCCTGCCGCTTGTGGCGCCTTCGTGCCGGCCATCACCGTCCAGGCGCGCGCTTCCTTCGGGCCGACCGTGAAATAGGTGATCAGGCCGAGCAGGGCATAGCCTTCCCGGATCACGCGGTTGAGGCCGGGTTCCTCGAGGCCGATCGCCTCGAGATAGTCGCGCTGCTCGTCCGGCGCGAGGACGGCGATCTCGCTCTCGATCTTGGCGGAAACCACGACGGCGCGAGCGCCTTCCTCCTTCGCCCGCTGGAAGACGCGGGCCGAGAAGGCATTGCCCTGGTCGGCGGAGGCTTCCTCGACATTGCAGACATAAAGGACCGGCTTGGCCGTCAGCAGGCCGAGCATGTCGAAGGCCTTTGCCTCGGCCGGCTTGATCTCGACCAGCCGCGCCGGTTTGCCCTCGCGCAGCAGCACAAGCGCGCGGCTCATCAGGTCGAAGGTCTCTTTCGCCTCCTTGTCGTTGCCCTTGGCCTTCTTCTCGATGGCAATGATGCGCTTCTCGAGGCTGTCGAGATCGGCGAGCATCAGTTCCGTCTCGATCGTCTCGATATCCGCGATCGGGTCGATTTTGCCTTCGACATGGGTGATGTCGGAATCCTCGAAGCAGCGGACCACATGCGCGATGGCATCCACCTCGCGGATATTGGCGAGGAACTGGTTGCCGAGGCCCTCACCCTTCGAGGCGCCGCGCACGAGGCCGGCAATGTCAACGAAGGTCAGCCGGGTAGGGATGATCTCCTTCGAGCCGGCAATGGCGGAGAGCTTTTCCAGCCGGTCATCCGGTACGGCGACATCGCCGACATTGGGCTCGATGGTGCAGAACGGATAATTGGCCGCCTGCGCCGCCGCGGTCTGAGTCAGGGCGTTGAAGAGGGTCGATTTGCCGACATTCGGCAGGCCGACGATACCGCATTTGAAGCCCATGGCTTGGTCCGCTCAATTCTGTGCAGAGAGAAGGAAATCGCGGTCTTTTGACCTTCGATCAGTCCGGAAGTCCAGTCTTTTTCGCGGGGCGGCCGAGGGTTTCCGGGCTGCCATGGCCGGCCGCCTCCATCGCCAGATGCACCTTGCTCTGGAAGCCGGCCGCATCGCCCGCCAGCAACCGGGGTGCTTCCTCGGCCATGGCGCGGCACAGGCTGTCAACCCAACCCTCCTCCGCCTTCGCGAAATCATTGAGCACATAGGCATGGACCAGCGCCTTGTCGCCGGGATGGCCGATGCCGAGACGCAGGCGGGGATACTCATTGCCGCAATGCGCAGTGATCGAACGCAGCCCGTTATGGCCGGCATTGCCGCCCCCGGTCTTCACGCGCAGCTTGCCGGGTGGCAGGTCGAGTTCGTCATGGAAGACCAGCACCCGGTCGAGCGGGATCTTGTAGAAGCGCATCGCCTCGCCGACGGCGCGGCCGCTCTCGTTCATGAAGGTGGTGGGTTTCAGCAGGATGGCGCGGTCGGTCCCGATGGTGATCTCGCTGGCCTCGCCCTGGAACCGGGCGCGCCAGGGCAATCTGCGCCAGCGGCGATGCAGCGCGTCCAGGGCCATGAAGCCGATATTGTGCCGATTCCCTGCGTAGCGGGGGCCGGGATTTCCGAGGCCGACGAGAAGATGCATCGCCTGGCTCCGCTCAAGAAAAAGGCTGCGGCGCGGGACCGCGCGGCAGCCGGGTTGGCAGGGGAGGGCCCGTCAGGGCGCCTCCCTCCGGAAGGGCTCAGCCTTCGCCGCCCTTGGCGCCGGTGCCGGCGATCGTGGCGATGGTGAAGTCACGGTCCGAGATGACCGGCTTGGCACCAGCCGGCAGCTTGACCGCCGAGATGTGGATCGAATCGCCCAGCTTCGCCTTCGAGACATCGACTTCGATGTATTCCGGGATGCTGTCGGCGGGAACATTGAACTCGACCGTATGGCGGACAAGGTTCAGCGCGCCGCCGGCCTTCAGGCCCGGCGATACATCCTGGCCGACGACATGGACCGGAATTTCCACACGCACGGTCGCGCCTTCGCCGAGGCGGAGGAAGTCGACATGGATCGGGAAGTCACGGACAACGTCGAGCTGATAGTCGCGCGGGATGGCGCGGATCTTCTCGCCTTCGACATCGATATCGAACACGGTCGTCAGGAAGTGACCGGCATAGATCAGCTTGTTCGTATCCTTGAAGTCGAGCGAGATCGAAACGGGGGGCTGGCCGGCGCCGTAAATGACGGCCGGAACGCGGCCTTCACGACGAACAGCACGGGCGGCCCCCTTACCGGCCCGCTCACGGCGCGAGGCCGAGAGGTTCTTGATGGTGGACATATGATTCTCCAAAAATGAAAACCGGGGCGCTGGGCCTCGCGTTTGTGCCGCTTCCTCCAAGGGTGCAAGACCGGCACGCCGGCTCCATAGGCGAAAACCGCTCGCCACGCAACCCGGCGGGACTCATGCAACTTGCCCGGTGCATTGCCTGCTTGCGGCGCTGGTGCTATCCGGGCGCATTGCTGAAGTGCTGTTTTGTCTTGTCTTTTGCTTTGTGAGGTTTCCGATGTTCAGCCACGTGACCCTTGGCACGAATGATCTCGATCGTGCCGGTCTGTTCTACGATGCCCTGCTGATGCCTCTCGGCCTGGTGCAGCGCCCCGTTACGCCCGATGGCGGACCGCCCTCGCTCTGCTGGATCAAGCCCGGGCAGACGCTGCCGCGCCTCAATATCTACCGGCCCTTCAACGGCGCGCCCGCGACGGCCGGAAACGGGGTGATGGTTGCCTTCGAGGCACCTTCGCCTGCGGCCGTCGATTCCGCCTATGCCGGAGGCATGGCCACGGGCGGAACCTGTGAAGGTGCGCCGGGGCCCCGCCCGCATTATGGCGAAGGCTATTACGGGGCCTATCTGCGCGATCCCGACGGCAACAAGCTGCATGTCGTGTTCCGGGGCGATATCCGGGGGTAACCGGCTGCGCGGCGTAGCCTCAATAGATCGTGCGTTCCATCCGCGCCGGGTATTCCGATTCGTAGGTCTCGGCATCGAAGGCAGGGTCGATCGCCTTCATCATCTCGCCCGTCGAGGGCAGGGCCGAGCGCGGGATCTGAACCTCCGGGTTCCAGAGCCGCGAACGGACCAGCGCCTTCGGGCATTGCGGGTAGATCGAGTCGACAGCGACCGCGATCACCGTCGTCGCCGGGTTGCCGCGCATGGCGAAGCTGGCGCAGAGCTCCGGATCGGCCGAGATCCGGGCGCGGCCATTGACGCGCATCGTGTTGCCGATGCCGGGGATCATGAAGAGCAGCGCGATGCGCGGATCGCGAACGAGGTTGCGCAACGTGTCGACGCGGTTGTTGCCGCGCCGGTCAGGGATGAGCAGGGTTTTCTCGTCGAGGATGCGGACGAAGCCCGCCGGGTCGCCGCGCGGCGAGCAATCCAGCCCTTCCGGCCCGGCCGTCGAGATCACCACGAAGGGCGCGGCCTCGATGAAGCGGGCATATTCCGGGATGATCCGGTCGATTTCCTTGAGGATCGCGGTCGGGTTGACCGGCGAATAGAGTGCATCCAGCTCGGCAAGGGTGGTCACGTCGTGGCTGGCGCTCATGCGGCCTCCGGATCAGTCGAACAGGCTGGACACGCTCTCTTCACCGGCCGTCCGCTTGATCGCCTCGCCCAGCAGCGTAGCCACGGAAATGACGCGGATATTCTTTGCCACGCGCACCGCCTCGGTCGGCTGGATGGAATCGGTCAGGACCAGTTCCTTCAGCTTGGAGGCGGTGATGCGGGCCACGGCGCCGCCGGAGAGAACGCCATGGGTGATATAGGCGGAGACATCGTGCGCGCCGTTGGCCAGCAGGGCCTCGGCCGCGTTGCAGAGCGTACCGCCCGAATCGACGATGTCATCGACGAGGATGCAGGAATAACCCTCGACTTCGCCAATGATGTTCATGACTTCCGATTCGCCGGCGCGCGGGCGGCGCTTGTCGACGATGGCGAGCGGGGCGTTGATGCGGTTGGCCAAAGCGCGGGCACGCACCACGCCGCCGACATCCGGCGAGACGACCATCACCTTGCCGGCCTCGAAACGGGACTTGATATCCTGCACCATGACCGGGGCGCCGAAGAGATTGTCCACCGGCACGTCGAAGAAGCCCTGGATCTGGGCGGCGTGCAGGTCAAGCGTCAGCACGCGGTCGGCGCCGGCCTCGGTCATCAGGTTGGCGACCAGCTTGGCCGAGATCGGCGTGCGCGGCGCCGATTTCCGGTCCTGCCTGGCATAGCCGAAATAGGGCACCACGGCCGTGATGCGCTTGGCCGAAGAGCGACGCAAGGCATCGGTAATGATGAGCAGTTCCATCAGGTGATCGTTGGTTGGGAAGGACGTCGACTGGATGACGAACACATCCTCGCCGCGCACATTCTCCTGGATCTCGACGAAGATCTCCATGTCGGCGAAACGCCGGACCTGGCACTTGGCCAGAGGCTGCTGGAGATAAGCGCCGATGGCTTCGGCGAGCGGCCGGTTCGAATTGCCCGCGACGAGCTTGATCTTGTCCATGATCTCGGTTCCCGCTTGTGCCAGCCGGCGGCCCCGCACCCCCGAGGCAGGCCAGCCGGAAGTCACGCTGGTAGCGCGCGACGCCGCGCGTTTCAACATGACAGGTCTGTTACAGCACGGGAGAACCGGCGTGCGTGGCCAAAAATCAACGCTGGCCGGTGACGGTCACTCGGATTCGGTTGTGCCGGCTGTTGAGGCGATTGTGGTTGCCGCCGGGCTGCCGGCAGACTGGCGGGCGAGATCGTCGAGGCTCATCTGCGCGATCTGGCGCATGGCGGCCTCGTCGAGCGAGGCCCAGGGCGTGCCGGTGGCCGAACCGAGTGCCGCCGCGCCGCGCACGCGGTTCGATCGGGTCTGGCCGTTTTCCGAGGTATCGAGCACCCACGAGAAGCCGGCCTTGCCATCTGCTGCCTGGTAGGCATCGAGATAGGTTTTCACGCGGAGGGCATTGCCGGGCGTATTCGGGCTGACAACCTCGAAGCCGCGCTTGCGCGCTTCCTGCGCGAGGATCGATTCGAATTTCTGGGCGAGATCCGGCGCCGGGCCCTGAACGGCGACGAAGGCGAGTGAGGTGGCGGATCCGCCGAGGCCGGTGGCAGGAGCGATCGCGGTCATGCTTGACTGGCAGGCGGCAAGGCCGAAAGGCAGCATGGCCACAAGCATTGCCCGCATGATCCAGCGCCGCGCCATTCCGTTTCTCCCTCACCGATCCGTTAACGCTTTTTTAACGTCCGGACTCCCGCAGGGGAAGAGGGCAGCGCAAGGGCAGGGCAAACGTGGTTAAGGTCAGCGCGGCGGGCAGGGCGTGGTTGTGCTGCCGGACGTGGCGGCGGGCCGGCCGTTAATGAAGACATTCGACGAGCCACCGACGATTACTCCGCCACAATCGGTGCGGCTGCCCTGGATGGCCGCCGGGCGCCCGTTGATGAAGACATTCGGCGAAGTGCCGCCGGCGACACCATCGCCCTGCCGCACCGCAGGCTGGCCGCCAATCGTCGCATTCGGCGAGCCGCCCGAAGGAGCCGGCGTTTCATTGGCCGCCCCGGCCGGCAGGGCGGCGGCGATCAGAATCGCTGCCAGAACCGCCGGGCGCGCTGCGCAACGGTTCATCGAATCACCAGGGAGAGATCGGGAGCGTTGATCGGCCGGGCGCCGTTTTCCTCGATGAGGTAGGTGCGGCCGAGGCACATGGCGGTTTCCGAGGCCGAATCCATCAGGATCATGTGTGCGAACATCACCATGCCGGGTTCAAGGGTCCAGGGGTTGTTCTCGAAGAACATCGGCCAGTCCATCCAGGAGGGCGTGAATTTCGCGCCGAGAGAATAGCCGCAGGCATTGAGCCGATGCGCCGAGAGGCCGTGCGAATCAAGGGTGCGGGCATGCGCGGCAAAGACCTCACCGGCAGGGTTGCCCGGCTTCATTGCGGCCTGGCAGGCATGCAGCGCCTCTTCCGCGGCCTCGTGATAGCGCCGGTGCAGCGGCTTCGGCGCGCCGACGATATGGGTCCGCATGATCGCGGCATGGTAGTGCCGGCTGGTGCCGGCGAATTCGAGCGTGATCTGGTCATTCGCATCAAGCCGCCGTCGGCCGGATTTGTAGCGGCAGAGCAGCGCATCGCCGCCCGAGCCGATGATGAACTCATTGGCCGGATAATCGCCGCCGGCGGCAAAGATCGCCGCGTGCTGGGCGGCAAGGATCACGCCTTCGTCGGCGCCGGGGCCAAGGTGGTCGATCGCAGCCTTGTCTGCTGCATCAGACAAACGAGCAGCTTCAAGCACATAGGCGATTTCCTCCGCCGATTTCACGGCCCGGAGCCGGGTGAGGATTGTCGAGGCATCAACCAGGGTCGCGAAGCCATCAAAGGCCGCCTCCAGCTTGCGGCCATTGGAATGGACCAGCCCGTAGCTCTCGAATTCGGCGCCGATCCGCCTGCCGGCCAGGCCGAGATCCGCCGCCATCGCGCGCAGGTCGAGGGCGGGATTGGCCGTGGCTGAATCCTTCCAGACGCGGATATCCTCGAGCGTCGAGGTGCGCTGCGCCTGCCGGTAATCCGCCGAGCGCGTCAGCAGGGCCATGCGGCCATCCGCCTTCAGCACGAGACACTGGAAAAAGCAGAAGCCGAACGTGTCGTAGCCGGTGAGCCAGAACATGCTCTCCTGCTGGAAAAGGAAGAGCGCATCGAGATTCTCGCGCGCCATGGCGGCGAGGGCTGCCTGCTTGCGGCGTTCGAATTCGGCAGGGGAGAAATGCAGGGCCATCGGCCGTTCCTGTGTCGTTACGTCAGCGACAACTTATCGACCATGTCACGCGGTGCAACGGGCAGGAGCACCCGCCGACAAAAGAAAAAGCCCCGCTTCCAGCGGCAGGAAGCGGGGCAGTCCAGGCGCCATCGGGATTGGCAGGGGCTGATGGCGCCGGGGGAGAGAGGCGGGGGCTTATTCGCAGACGGTCTTGCGGATCGTCACGAAGCGGCCGCGGTAATCGTCCCAGACGCGCTCGCGGACGCGGTAGCAATCCGGGCCGACTTCCGGCGCGTGGTAGACCGGGGCGGCGTGGGCGTTGTTCGCGGCGATTGCGGTGCCGATGACGGCGCCGCCGATCAGGCCGGCGGCCAGCCAGCCGTTGCGGTGGAACTTGGCTTCGGCGGCGGGGGCGAAGGCCACGGCCATGGTGAGGGCGGCGGCGGTGGCGGCGAGGGTCTTCTTGATCGAGGTCATGGTGGGTCTCCGGGGGGCTGGGTTGTTCGGGTGCGGGGTCAGGCGGTTGGCGTTTCGGTCTTCGGGGCGGCGGGGCTTTCGTCTCGTCGTTGAAAAGACCCTAGACCGGCCCCTCCCGGCCCGCCGTGCGATTCCGCACAGGGTGAAAAACGGGTTTTCTGGACGTGCCAGCGGGTTCCCGGGGGGCTGGCCCTTCGCGGTGGTCAGGGTTTGCCGGGGCCCAGGCGCTGCCGTTTCGGCGGGCTGTGCTAATGGTCAGCCGAACGAAAAACCCCGCCTCGGGGGAGGCGGGGTTCGGGTCAGGGCCGAAGGGGCGGGGTGGTTCAGTGGCAAACCGTCCGGCGGACCACCACGAAGCGACCGCGGTAATCATCCCAGACCCGCTCACGGACCCGGTAGCAGTCCGAGGCGTAGCCACCATGATAGTAGCCGTGGGCATGGGCGCCGCGGACAGCGAGGGTGCTGCCGATGACGGCGCCACCGATGAGGCCGGCGGCCAGCCAGCCGTTGCGGTGGAACTTGGCCTCGGCGGCGGGGGCGAAGGCCACCGACATGGTGAGGGCGGCGGCAGCGGCGGTGAGGGTCTTCTTGAAGGTGGTCATGGCGGTCTCCTTTGGGGGGTCAGGGTTGTCGGGGTTCGGGTTTGTCGGGTTCGGCGGTTGTTTCGGCTTCCCGCCGGTTTCTGTCTCGGCGATGATGTGAAGCTACTCCGGGGCAGCCGGCCCCGCCGTGTGATGACGCACAGGGTGAAATTCGATCGGGAAAGGTGCTGCCTGCCCTTTGCGATCGACCTTCCAGGGCCTATCTCTCGCCGCCATGAGTGCCGCCAGACCCCCTTCCGCTTCCGAGGACGACCTGCCTGATCCGATCGAGGAGCCTGGCGAGGAGGAGATCGTCGAGGAACTCGAGACCGAGGCCCTGCCCGTCATCGAGGCGACGCCGCAGCGCCTCGCCAGCGGCATGGCCGTGATCCGCGCCTTCTGGGAGACGCTGCCGGGCTCGCCCGGTGTCTATCGCATGCTCAATGCTGCAGGCGAGGTGCTCTATGTCGGCAAGGCCCGCAACCTGAAGGCGCGGGTTTCGTCCTATGCGCGCGGGGATGCGCCGAACAACCGGATCGCCCGGATGATCGCCGAGACGTCGGCGATGGAATTCATCACCACGACGACGGAAACCGAAGCGCTGCTGCTCGAGACCAATCTCATCAAGCAGCTCAAGCCGCGCTACAACGTGCTGATGCGGGACGACAAGTCGTTCCCCTACATCATGATCACCGGTGATCATGCCGCCCCGCAGATCCGCAAGCATCGCGGTGCCCGGAACCGCAAGGGCCAGTATTTCGGGCCCTTCGCCTCGGCCCAGGCGGTCAACCGCACGCTTAACGCCCTTCAGCGCGCCTTCCTGCTGCGCACCTGCGCCGATTCCTATTACGAGAACCGTTCCCGGCCTTGCCTGCTGTTCCAGATCAAGCGCTGCGCCGCGCCCTGCACGGGCGAGATATCGCTCGGGGATTACGGTGCTTTGGTCGGGGAGGCGAAGGCCTTCCTGTCCGGGCGCAGCGGCACGATCCGCGAAAAGCTGGGCGCTGAGATGATGGCGGCTTCCGAGCGGCTCGATTTCGAGGCTGCAGCCCGCTACCGCGACCGGCTCGCCGGCCTGTCCAGCGTGCAGGCCAGCCAGGATATCAATCCGGCGGGGATCGAGGAGGCGGATGTCTTCGCCATCCATGCCGAGGCCGGGCATTTCTGCATCGAGGTGTTCTTTTTCCGCACCGCGCAGAACTGGGGCAACCGCGCCTTCTTCCCGCGCGCCGACCGGGCACTCGAGCCGGGCGAGGTGCTCGATTCCTTCCTCGGCCAGTTCTACGACGAGCGGCCCGCGCCGCGTCTTGTCCTGCTCTCCGAGGAGGTGGAGAACCGGGTGCTGCTGGCCGAGGCGTTGAGCGAACGCGCCGGGCACAAGGTCGAGATCCTGGTGCCGAAACGCGGCGAGAAGCGCGACGTGGTGCAGCATGCTCTGACCAATGCCCGCGAGGCTTTGGGCCGGCGCCTCAGCGAGACCGCCAGCCAGGCGCGTTTGCTGGAGGGCGTAGCGGAGGCGTTCGGGCTGAAGGCGCCGCCACGGCGGATCGATGTCTTCGACAATTCCCACATCATGGGCACCAATGCGGTCGGCGGCATGGTCGTCGCCGGCCCACGCGGCTTCTCCAAGACGCATTACCGGACCTACACGATCCAGTCCGAGGGCCTCGTGCCTGGCGATGATTACGGCATGATGCGCGAGGTGATGCAGCGGCGTTTCGCGCGGCTGCTCAAGGAGACACCGCGACCAGAGGTTCTGGAAGATCCCGAGGCGCTGCCGGCCTGGCCGGATCTCGTGCTGATCGATGGTGGCAAGGGCCAGCTCGAGGCGGTACGTGGTGTGCTGGCCGAACTTGGCATTACCGATGTGCCGCTGGTCGGCGTCGCCAAGGGGCCGGACCGGGATGCCGGGCGGGAGACCTTTTTCGTGCCGGGCCGCGAGCCCTTCAAGCTGCCCCCGCGCGATCCGACGCTATATTTCATCCAGCGTCTGCGCGACGAGGCGCATCGCTTCGCCATCGGCACCCATCGCGCCAAGCGGAAGCGCGACATCACGAAGAACCCGCTCGACGAGATCCCCGGGATCGGCCCCTCGCGAAAACGGGCATTGCTGCTGCATTTCGGTACGGCCAAAGCCGTCAGCCGCGCGAGCTATGGTGATCTGGCCAAGGTCAACGGGATCAACGAGGCGACAGCCCGGCTGGTCTATGACTTCTTCCACGAGAAACCCACGTGAGCGTGAATTCCCGCATTGGCCGCTTGACCCGCCCGCCGCTGCATGGTGCTAAGGCGGTATGAGGGAAGGCACGTCGAACTCCTTGCGGCAATCGGGATCCGGTCGCGGAAGACGGCTTGCCATGTCGCTGCCGAACCTGCTCACCTATGGCCGCATCGCCGTCATCCCCGTCATTGTCGGCCTGCTTTTCTGGCCGGGCGACCCCGCCATGCGCTGGTACGCGCTCGGGCTTTATGCGCTGGCCGGCATCTCCGATTATCTCGACGGCTATCTGGCGCGCGTCTACGAGCAGCAATCCTCGCTCGGGCGCATGCTCGATCCGATTGCCGACAAGCTGCTGATCGCGGCCTGCCTGCTGATGCTGGTGTCAGATGGCACGATCCGCTCCTGGTCGATCTGGGCGGCGATCGTCATCCTCAGCCGCGAGATCCTCGTTTCCGGGTTGCGCGAATTCCTGGCCGAGGTGAAGATCTCGGTGCCGGTTTCCAAGCTCGCCAAATGGAAGACAACGGCACAGATTGTTTCGGTCGGCTTCCTGGTTGCCGGGCCGGCGGGCGACGCGATCCTTCCGGCGGGCTGGACCGGCCATATCGGGATTGCGCTGCTCTGGGCCGCCGCGATTCTGACGATCATCACCGGTTATGACTACATGAAGGCCTCCATCCGCCATCTCATGGATGATGACGGAGACGCGGCATGAAGATCCTCTATTTCGCCTGGCTCCGCGAGCGGGTGGGCGTGCCGGAAGAGGTGATCGCCCTGCCGGAGAACGTGCGGACTGTCGGCGAGGTCATCACCCATCTCTCCAGCCTCGGCGAGAATTATGCTTATGCGTTCGAGCAGCCCTCGATCATCCGGGCGGCGCTTGACCGCAAGCATGTGCCGCTGGAAACCCCGCTGGGCGAGGCCCGCGAACTGGCCTTGTTTCCGCCGATGACCGGTGGCTGACATGGCACCGCTGGTCGTGCGCCTGCAGGCCGAACCGATCGATGTCGGGGCCGAGACGCGTTTCCTCTCCGAAGGCCGGGGTGATATCGGGGCGATCGTCACCTTCACCGGCCTCTGCCGCGACGAGAAGGGCACGCTGTCCGGACTCGAGCTCGAGCATTTTCCAGGCATGGCCGAGGCCGAGATCATCCGGATCGCCGAGGAGGCCGCTGGCCGCTGGCCGCTGCTCGGCATCGTGGCGATCCATCGCTACGGGCTTGTCGCGCCGGGTGAGGTGATCGTGCTGGTCGGTGTCGCCTCGTCCCACCGGCAGGCGGCCTTTGCCGGTGCCGAGTTCATCATGGATTTCCTGAAGTCGCGCGCGCCGTTCTGGAAGAAGGAACATCGCACCGACGGCCGTGAGGGCCAGTGGGTCGATGCCAAGGAGAGCGACGAGGCCGCCCTTTCGCGCTGGTAATGCCCGCTCGCCCCGTTGATTCGGTTGCCGGCCACACCTGAGTTGTGGCCGGCAGGATCGCGGTTCCGTTCAGACCGGTTTCAGTTGGCGCCGACTTCGGCGACGTAATCTTCCATCAGCACGCGGCTGATATTGCCCGGCGTGAAGCGGTAGGGTCCGATCTCGGCCACGGGCGTCACCTCGGCAGCCGAGCCGGTGATGAAGCATTCGTTGAAGCTCGGCAGTTCGTCCGGAAGGATGCGGCGCTCGATCACATCCATGCCACGGCGCTTCGCCAGGTCGATCACCGAACGGCGGGTGATGCCATCGAGGAAGCAATCGGCCTTGGGTGTGTGGATCGCGCCGTCCTTGGTGAAGAAGATGTTCGCGCCGGTGCATTCGGCCACGCGGCCCTGCCAGTCGAGCATCATCGCATCGGCATAGCCGCGCTTCTCGGCGCGATGCTTCGAAATGGTGCAGATCATGTAGAGGCCGGCGGCCTTGGCATGAACCGGGGCGCAGGCCGGATCCGGGCGGCGATATTCGGCGATGTCGAGGCGGATGCCCTTCATCTTGGCGGCCGGATCGAACATGGACGGCCAGTTCCAGGTGGCGATGGCAACATGGATCTTGTTGTGCTGGGCCGACACCGCCATCATTTCGGAGCCGCGGAAAGCCACCGGGCGGATATACTGGTCACCGCCGCCATTCTTTTCGAGCACGGCCATCTTGGCGGCTTCGATCTCGTCCACCGTATAGGGGATCTCGAAATCCATGATCTCGGCGGATTTGAACAGGCGTTCGGTATGTTCGCGGCTCTTGTAGACCTTGCCCTTGTAGGCGCGCTCGCCCTCGAAGACCGACGAGCCGTAATGCAGGCCATGCGTCAGGACATGGACCTTCGCGTCGACCCATGGCAGCAACTCACCGTTCATCCAGATGTAGCCCTCCCGTTTGTCGAAGGGGATCACGGCGGGGGCGGCAGCAGTCGACATGGCATTTCCTTCCGTTTGAGGTGATTTTTCGGGCCTTTTAGTTGCTTGCAAAGGCGAAAGCCAGAGGCCGGCTTTTTTCCGCAAGCGGCGGCCCCGTCTTGAAGCCACAGCCTTTGCAATGCATAAGCCTGAAAGATCTCTTCAGCGCATTTTCATTGCGCGTGAATTGGCTTGACGAGTAACAATCGATCTGAAATATGTCAACATCATTGACGTAATTTTTCTGGGCAATGCTTGCACCCGGTGCTGTTGAGGCAGGAATCCCGTGAAATCGCCCCTCCTTTCCGCTGTTGCTGCCGCCCCGGCTCCGCCGGCGGATCCGCGCGCGCTGACGCCGGCCCTGCCGGATTTCGAACTGATCGAGCTGCTGTTCTTCGCCTATCGCGACTTTGTCGGTGAACCGGACAGGCTGCTCGAGCGGCACGGTTTCGGCCGCGCCCATCACCGGGTGATCCACTTCATCAACCGGCATCCCGGCCTGACGGTCGCGGAACTGCTTGATATTCTCGAGATCACCAAGCAGAGCCTCGCCCGTGTCCTGAAGGATCTCATCCATGGCGATTTCGTGGAGCAGAAGGCCGGGGCGGAAGATCGCCGCCAGCGCCTCCTGTTCCTGACGGACAAGGGGCGGGCCCTCGCCGACGGGCTGGCCACGATGCAGCACCAGCGGATCACCCGTGCCGTGGCGGCCATCGGCTCCGAGCATCGCCCCATGATTGCCCGCTTTCTCGCGGAACTGATCGACAAGGAACGCGGGGCGGCCCCCGCGACAGCGCCATCCGCGTCGTGATAGGAGGGGCGCAGCCCTTTTCATGTCCGGCGGGACAGCCCCTGCCGGGCCTTATCGCCCGAGAAAGCCGTGTCCATGCGCAAGACGGTGGTGACCGACGAAGCCCCGCATATCCTCATCGTCGACGATGATGACCGGATCCGCACGCTGTTGTACCGGTTCCTGTCGGAAAACGGCTACCGCGTCTCGACGGCCGACAATGCCCGCGAAGCGCGCGCCCGGCTTGAAGGGCTGCTCTTCGACCTGATCGTGCTGGATGTGATGATGCCCGGTGAGAGCGGGCTCAGCCTCGCGCAATGGATCCGCGCCGGCTCTGCCGTGCCGATCCTGATGCTGACGGCGCGGGCGGAAATCGATGACCGGCTTGCGGGCCTCCAGACCGGGGCCGATGATTACCTCACCAAGCCCTTCGACCCGCGCGAATTGCTGCTGCGTATTTCCTCCATCCTGCGCAGGGCCGCCCTGCCGCCGACGAATCCGCGCGAGAATGCGCCGGAAACCGTGCGGTTCGGGCCGTTCCAGTTTCATTTCGCCCGTGGCGAATTGCGGCAGGAGGAGGAGCATCTCCGGATCACGGAGCGCGAGCGCGAGATGCTCCGCGTGCTGGCCGGGGCTCTTGGCGAGACGGTCCCGCGGGAGGCGCTGGCTGAGAATGGCAGCGCCTCGAACGAGCGGACCATCGATGTCCAGATCAACCGCCTGCGTCGCAAGATCGAGCCGGATCCCGGCAATCCGGTTTTCCTGCAGACCGTGCGGGGCATCGGCTACCGGCTGGTCATCGATCGATGAGCGCGTGGCGGACCACGTTCGACCAGGTTGCCGCTGCCCTCGCCATGCTGGCCCGGCTGGTCTGGCGGATGCTCCGGATGGTGTTCGACCTGGTGCGCTGGCTGCTCGGGCTCCTGCTTCATGTCGTCCGCGTCGTCTGGCAGCGGCCGGAGATCCAGCGCCTGTTCCAGCCCTTTTTCCGTCTGGAGGCGCGGATCGGGCGCTGGCTCAACCGGATCCTGCCCAAACGGCTCTATACAAGGGCGCTGATGATCATCATCGTGCCGATGGTGCTGCTCCAGGCCGTGGTGGCCTATATCTTCATGGAAAGGCACTGGCAGGCCGTCACGGCGCGGCTTTCTGCCGCGATCACCCAGGATATCGCCGCGCTGATCGACATCTACGAGCGGCCGACGCCGGGCATCGATGGCCGATTGCTGGCCCAGATCGCGGAGCAGCGGCTCGGGCTCGACGTGGATTTCCTGCCGCTTGAACCGCTGCCGCCGCCGCTCGAAAAGCCGTTTTTCGACATTCTCGATCAGGCGCTCTCGGCTGAATTGCGCACCCGCGTCCGCAAGCCGTTCTGGATCGACACGGTCGGCTCCTCCTCGATCGTCGAGATCCGGGTGCTGCTCGACAGCGCGATGATGCGCGTCACGGCCCGGCGCAGCCAGGCCTATGCGTCGAACTCGCATATTTTCCTGATCTGGATGGCGGGCTCGTCGCTGGTTCTGATCACGGTGGCGATCCTGCTGCTCCGCAACCAGATCCGGCCGATCCTGAGCCTCGCCGATGCGGCCGACAGCTTCGGCAAAGGGCGGGATGTCCAGTTCCGGCCCCGCGGGGCGCGCGAGGTGCGGCGGGCGGGCCTCGCCTTCCTCGAGATGAAGAACAGGATCGAGCGGGCGATCGAGCAACGCACCACGATGCTGAACGGGGTCAGCCACGATCTCCGGACGATCCTGACCCGGTTCCGCCTCTCCCTGGCGCTGCTGCCCGAGGGGCCCGAAGTCGAGGATATGAAGCGCGATATCGACGAGATGAGCCGGATGCTGGAGGATTACCTCGCTTTTGCGCGCGGCGAGGCGGCCGAATCGGCCGAAGCGACCGATATCCGCGCGCTGCTGGAGGATTTCCGGGTTGATGCAGAGCGTACAGGGCATTTCGCCACCCTCGCCGTCGAGGGCGATCCGGTGGTCAGCGTGCGGCCGCAGGCCTTCCGCCGGCTTCTCGGGAACCTCGTTGCCAACGCCGCGCGGTATGGCGACCGGATCGAGATCCAGGCCGTGCATGACGAGCGCTATCTCACGGTAACGGTGGATGATGACGGGCCGGGCATTCCCGAGGAGCTGCGCGAGGAGGTGTTCAAGCCCTTCCTCCGGCTCGATGTCTCGCGCAACCAGGATCATGCCGGCACGGGCCTTGGCCTTGCGATTGCGCGGGGCATCGCGCGCGGGCATGGCGGCGACATCGTTCTGGAAGATTCGCCGCTTGGCGGATTGCGGGCCCGGGTGAAGGTGCCCGCCTGAGGTTCAGAACAGCCGGCCGCCATTCGGAACGGGGCGTTCCGGCATCACGAGGACGACCTCGCCTTCGGCATCGGGGAAGCCGAGGGTCAGCACCTCGGACATGAATTTTCCGATCTGGCGCGGCGCGAAGTTCATCACCGCCGCCACCTGCCGGCCGACGAGCGTTTCCGGCGTGTAATGAACGGTGATCTGCGCCGAGGAGCGGCGCGTGCCGAGCGGTCCGAAATCGATCGTCAGCTTCCAGGCCGGTTTGCGGGCTTCCGGGAAGGCCTCGACCGCGACGATGGTGCCGACGCGGATATCCAGCGCCGCGAACGTGTCGAACGGGGTGACAGGCTGAAGGGCAGTCGCCATCATGGGATTCAGGCCGCGTCCCGTTCGCTGTTCCTGCCAGGCCGCCGGAGGTCCTTTGCCGCCCGGCAGAAGCCGCGCAACGGCGCCATCAGGCGGTCGAGCCCTTCGGCCCGCCGGAGGACCCATTCCCCGCGCGACAATTCCCGATCAAGCGCAGCCATGGTCTTCGGCAGGGTCTCGTCATTCTCGTCGAGGAAGACGGGCATCACCCGGGCGAAAACGAGGATCGCGCCCTGCAGCTTGACCAGGCCCATCGGCCCTTCCGTCTCGATGCCGACCGAGGCGAGCAGGTAGCGCCAGGAATTCAGCGCCTGCTGGTTCAGCGCCAACATACCCGGCACGTCGCCCTGGAAGGCGCGGTGGATGCTGCGCAAGGCATGACGATAGGGCCGCAGCGCGTCAAAACGGCGCAGCATCAGGTCGAGCACTCGGTCCCGCGCGGGCTGGTCGATCAGGTCGGCTGGCGTGCCCTCGAGGGTCACCCGGTCAATGCGGCGGACGAAGCCACCGAGCATGGCCCCCTTGGAGGGGAAAAGATCGCGCAGGTCAGCAAGGCCGAGGCCGGCCTCCTCGGCGATGGCCTCCAGCGGGATATCCGCCCATTCCCGCTCGGCGGCGAGGGTCATCAGCGCATCCACGACGCGATCGCGCGGTGAAGCAACCTGTTCGGGGGATGAAGCCTTGCGTGCCATGGGTGCCTCCTGGGGTCAGGACATTGTCGCTCCAAGGTAGGCCACAATGCGGCGGACGCAAGCCCGCCGCGTCAACCCGCCAGGGCCCGGGCCCGGGCGCGCGCGGCCTTGATGGCCTTCGTCATCAACGGCTGAAGCCCTTCCTGGCCCATCAGCACCTCGAGCGCCGCTGCCGTGGTGCCACCTGGCGAGGTGACATTCTGGCGCAGGGTAGCTGGCGGGGTTTCCGCTTCCTGGAACAGCAACTCACCGGCGCCTTCCACCGTGGCGCGGGCCAGGCGCATGGCGAGGTCGGGCGCAAGGCCGAGTTCCTCGCCGGCTTTCGCCATCGCCTCGACCAGATGGAACACATAGGCCGGGCCGGAGCCGGACAGGGCCGTGACCGAATCGATATCGGCTTCATGGTCGAGCCATTCGAGGCGGCCGGTTGTCTGCAGAAGGGCGAGAACCTGCCGCCGCTCCGCCTCGCTCAGCCCGCCTGTGGCATAGGCGCCGGTAATGCCGCGCCCGATCGCCGCGGGCGTATTCGGCATGGCGCGGACGATCCGGGTGATTCCGGGCAGGCGGGCACGCAGGTCGGCGATGCTCTTCCCGGCGAGGATCGAGACGATCACCGTGTTCGCATCGACATGCATTTTCAGGGTGGCGGCAGCCGAATCCAGCATCTGCGGCTTGATGGCGAGGAGAACCAGTTCCGCGGGTGTGCCGGCGGCAGGGTTCAGGCTGAAGCCATAGCGCGCGGCATCCGCGCGGAGGGTATCGGACGGGTTGGGATCGATCACGCGGATCCGTGTGGCGGGCCAGCCGGCCTTCAACGCGCCGTGGAGCATGGCGCCGCCCATTTTGCCGGCACCGAAAATCAGAAGATCAACAAAGCTGTCCATGAAAAATCCGAAGGGTTGGCGAAAGATCCGAAAGGCGGGGAAACGGTTCCCGGCGGCCGGATCTGCCTCCGTCCGGATCAGGCCTCGCCGGCCGTCTCGAACATGGCGGTATCCAGCGCCTCGGCGGCCGTCTTACCCGCCCAGACCACGAACTGGAAGGCCTGATAATAGCGTTCGCAGGCCTCGACCGCGATTTTCATCGCCGCTTCGCATTGGTCGGGCGAAGGATCGACGCCGCCGACCAGCAGCAGCGAATGGCGGAACACCACGGCATTGCCGCTCGACCAGACATCGAAATGGCCGACCCACATCTGCTCGTTGAGCTTGGCGATCAGCTGCAGCACCTCGGCGCGGCGGCGCTCCGGCACTTTCAGGTCGAAGGCGCAGCTGAGATGCAGGGCCTCCATCTCGGAAAGCCAGGTGAAGCTGATCTGGTAGTCGCACCAGCGGCCGGTGACGCCGAGGGAGATCTCGTCCTCGTCATCCCGTTCGAACGACCAGTGATGCCGCAGGGCAATCTGCTCGATCAGATCGACCGGGTTCTCGGCGCGGGCGGGGTCGCGATCGACAAATGTCATCACAGGCCTTTTATGGTCGTTTTCATGTGCGTGCTGCCGGAAAACGGGCGCAAGAACCCGTCGCGCCGGATGGCACGCTGCCAGACTTGAGACTACGCGGAACGCGGGGAACGCCACGCTACCCGGCCATACCGGCATGCCGGAACAGCCAACGCGGACTTGACTCGGGCGGTTTTTTTCTGCCGCGAATCACCCTCATCGAACCTAGCATGGCCAGATTCGCGCTGTCGCCGCCTTTCTGCGGCGATACTCACAGCGACGTTGGGGAAAAACCGCGACCGGAAAACCGGCGGGACGGGAAGTCAGCGTCACGTGCGACCTTCCGGGATTCGGCGGGCTGCCACAACCTCGCGGCCCGATCCGATCCACAGTCTTGGCGATGTCCACAGGGGTGTAAGAAACCCTTTGACGGCGCCGCCGTTTAAGGAAAGCCGGCTCAGCTCTCCGCTGATTCCTTGCCGGCCTTCTTCGATGCCGCCTTGCCGGAAAGGGCTGATTCCAGTGCCTCGATCCGGGCAAGCAGGCGATCATTCTCGTCCCGCGCGGCGATGGCCACCAACCGGACGGCCTCGAATTCCTCACGGGTCACAAGGTCTGAATCGCGGAGGATCCGCTCGATCTGGCTGCGGGCAAAACTGTCCGCCTCGCGCTGCACACCCTGCGCCAGACCGACGGCGCCGGTCATCACACGCGACAATTCATCGAGCAGGCGGGTCGGGGGTTCACGCATTGTCGGCTCCGTGAGGGCAGGGTTGGGTTGGCAGGTCGCCATTCGGGACGAGCTTCTAGCATGGCGGAGCGGCTTTCGTTAGAGAAGATTCGCCCGCGCGACGTGAAGGACCTGCTGCCCATGCTGCTCCCCGAAATCGACCCCGTCGCCTTTGCCATCGGACCGATCATCGTGCGCTGGTATGCGCTGGCCTATATTCTCGGCCTCGTGGCCGGCTGGCTCTATGCGCGGCATCTGGCCGCAACCGCCCGGCTCTGGGGCGGGGCGCGGGCACCGACGCCGGAAGAGCTGGACGACCTCCTTGTCTTCGCGGCCCTCGGTGTGGTGATCGGCGGGCGGCTCGGCTTCGTGCTGTTCTACAAGCCGGGCTACTATGTCGCGAACCCGCTCGAGATCCTGCAGACCTGGAAGGGCGGCATGTCGTTCCATGGGGGGCTGTTCGGCGCGGCTGTTGCCGTGGCCCTGTTTGCCCGACGGCGCGGGCTCAACCCCTATGCCATGGCCGATCTTGCTGCGGTTGTGGCGCCGGTCGGCCTCCTGCTCGGCCGCATCGCCAATTTCATCAAGGGAGAGCTCTGGGGTCGGCCTGCCGATGTGCCTTGGGCGATCATCTTTCCGGATGCCGGGCCGGAGCCGCGCCACCCTTCGCAGTTGTACGAGGCGGGACTGGAAGGGCTTCTGCTGCTGATCGTTCTCGCCGTACTGGTCCGACGCACGGGATTTCGTGCGCCCGGGCTGCTGGCGGGAATTTTCGGGAGCGGCTATGCTGCAGCGCGGTTCTTCGTGGAATTCTTCCGTGAGCCGGACCGCTATCTCGGCTTCATCGCCGGGGGGTGGCTGACCATGGGCATGGCCTTGTCGATCCCGATGTTCCTGGCCGGACTCTGGCTGATCCGGCGGGGGCTTGCGGCCCGCAGGACAGGATTGGCAGGGGCGGAGTGAGCATGCTCGAGAACGAGATTGTCGCCGAGATCCGCGCCAACGGCCCGATGGGGATCGACCGGTTCATGGCGCTGGCGCTCGGCCATCCGCGCCACGGCTATTACATGACGCGCGACCCGTTCGGCATGGCCGGGGATTTCGTCACTGCGCCGGAAATCAGCCAGATCTTCGGGGAATTGCTGGGGCTGTTCACCGCCATTGGCTGGCAGATGCTGGGCGAGCCGCCGAGGGTGGCTTTGGTCGAGCTTGGCCCCGGACGTGGCACGCTGATGGCCGATGCCTTGCGGGCGGCGCGGGCGCTGCCCGGCTTCACCTCCTGCCTCGAGGTGCATCTCGTCGAGATGAGCCCGGTTCTCCAGCGGGCACAGGCCGATACGCTGAAGGAGAGCGGGCACCGTGTGACCTGGCATGCCTCGATCGAGAGTCTGCCGGAGGATCGCCCGCTGCTGATCCTTGCCAATGAGTTCTTCGATGCGCTGCCGATCCGCCAGTTCCAGCGCTACGGAACCGAATGGCGCGAGCGCCTTGTCGGGATCGGACCGGAAGGGCAACTGGCGCTCGGGCTTGATCGCAACGCCGCACAGGGGCTGACGATCGAAGCGCCGGAAGGCACGGTTTTCGAAACCTCGCCAATCTCGCTCGACATCATGAAAAAGCTGGCGAGCCGGCTCGTTGCCCAGAACGGCCTGCTGCTGGCGGTCGATTACGGACACGCGCATTTTGCCTTCGGCGAGACGCTTCAGGCCGTCAGGAAGCACCAGTTTGCTTCGGTCCTCGCCAATCCCGGTGAGGCCGATATCACCGCCCATGTCGATTTCGCCAGCCTTGCCATCGCGGCGCGGCGGGCGGGCGCCAAGGATCACCCGGTCCTGACGCAGGCCACCCTGCTGGAGCGGCTGGGCATCCGGCACAGGGCCGGCATCCTCAAGCCGAAGGCGGAAAATCCGGCCGAGATCGATGCCGCAGTGGAGCGCCTCGCTGGCACTGGTCCGGGCGGAATGGGCCAGCTTTTCAAGGCCTTGGCCATATCCGGCCCGGGCATGGCCGCCTTGCCCGGCTTCGACCAGCCCGATCCACGCCTCGCCGGAACCGCTTCTCGCTGAAAGCCCGCAATGCTCACGCCGTTGACTTCACCTGCCCTCAACCGCGCCGGAATCCGCCATGCCTTCTTTACCCGCGAAGGCGGCGTTTCCACGGGCGTCTATGCCAGCCTGAACGGGGGGATCGGCTCGAATGACGATCCGGCGGCCGTGGCCGAGAACCGACACCGGATGGCGGCCTATCTCGATGTTCTGCCAGAGCATTTTCTCTCGCTCTATCAGATCCATTCCGCCATCGCGCTCGATGTCGAGGCGCCCTGGCCTTTGGCGGAACGGCCGCAGGCCGATGCGATGGTTACCGTGAAACCGGGCCTCGCCCTGGGTGTCGGCGCTGCGGATTGCGGGCCGATTCTCTTTGCCGATCCGGAGGTTGGCGTCGTCGGCGCGGCCCATTCCGGCTGGAAAGGCGCGATCGGCGGGGTTCTTGAAGCCACGGTCGACGCGATGGAACGGAAGGGCGCGCAGCGTTCCCGCATGATTGTTGCGCTCGGGCCGATGCTGGGGCCGGAAAATTATGAGGTCGGGCCGGAATTCATGGCGCAGTTCCTGGCAGCGGATGCCGGAAATGCCTGCTTCTTTCGTCCGGGACGGCGCGAAACGCACCCGCATTTCGACCTGCCGGGCTACATTTCGGCCCGTCTGGAACGCATCGGGATCGGTGAAATCGACAAACTGAATTTGTGCACCTATGCCGATCCTCAAAGATTTTTTTCGTATCGGCGGAAGACCCATCTC
The DNA here is from genome assembly GCF_030143245.1 of Rhabdaerophilum sp. SD176. Taxonomy (GTDB): domain Bacteria; phylum Pseudomonadota; class Alphaproteobacteria; order Rhizobiales; family Beijerinckiaceae; genus Rhabdaerophilum. The sequence continues at coordinate 468,891 of NZ_JARJNS010000002.1, forward strand.
AACGAGCCGGATTACGGCCGCCTGATCGCCGCCATCCGGGTATAGTCGTTCCCCCCTTTGGGTCCCTCGCAACGGCTCCTGCCGGAGCCTGCTCGGCGGCGCAGTCGCGCCTAGCCAAGGCCGGTGGCCTTGGCCCTTTGGTCAATCCAGCGGGGCGTGGGTCGCTTCAGTTTCCGACAATATCCGGGGTGCGCCAGCCGAGATGCTGGCCGGAATCGACGGCAATCATCTGGCCTGTGACGAACCGCGCGCGGGCGAGGTAAAGCACCGCCTGGGCAATGGCTTCAGGTGCGACGGCCTCGCCGAGCAGGGTCCCGGCCGCTTCCTGTGCGAAGCCCTCCGCACCATCATGGATGTTCGGGATGGTCGGGCCCGGCCCGACGCCATTGACGCGGATGCGTGGTGCGAGCGCCTGTGCCAGCGTTTGCGTGGCTGTCAGCAATGCCGCCTTGGCCAGGGTGTAGCTGAAAAATTGCGGGTTGGGCCGGAAGACGCGCTGGTCGATCAGATTGACGATGGCGCCGGCCTCGCCGGGCGGGAGGCCCTCGGCGAAGGCGCGGGCGAGCAGGCAGGGCGCCTGCAGGTTCACGGCGAGGTTCGTTGCAAAACGGGCGGGTTCGAGCGTCCCGATGCGGTCATCGAGGAAGACCGAGGCATTGTTGACGAGCAGATCAGGCGGGCCGAAGGGCCGGGCAGCCGCTGCCATCAGGGCATGCAAGGACTCGAGCGCGGAGAGATCGCCGCCGGTCGTGGCAGCGCGGCATCCGCGCGCCGCCAGTTCCGCGGCCAAGGCTTCAGCTTCCTCGCGGCCGCGATGGAAATGGATCACCACGGCATAGCCTGCTTCCGCCAGATGCCGGACGATGGCAGCACCGATGCGCTTCGACCCGCCGGTGACAAACGCGATCTGCCGCGCCGTCATGGCTGGCGGTTCCGCTTCCGCTCCAACGAGCGACGCTCGTAATCCTTGGCGACCCGCAACCAGCGATAGAATGCAAAATTCATGGCGGTGATGAACCCATAGATGCCGCGCACGAAATGGCGGCGGATCAGATAGGCCTTGAAGAAGGCCAGCGGGAATTCCGTGAAGATCCGCCAGTCGGGGATACGCTTGCCGCGCTGCGCCAGATCAGCCACCTGCTGGTCGGCATAGGCATTGAGCTTGGCGATCTGGTCGCCGATCGACCGCACCGAGAAATGGTGGACGATGCCTCTGAGCCGCGCGACCTTCGCGCCGGGCACGAGATCGACCCGGTCATGCACGATGGAGGTCGAATAGGCGCCCTTCGCGCGATGGTAGAGCCGGACCGGCGGCAAAGCATAGGCGAGGGGGTGGGGGGCATCCTCACCCGGGAACACCTCGGCGATCCGGATCTCGTAGGCATCGGCGGCCGGAGTGCCGGCGGCGAACAAGGCCCGGATTTCCGCCACCAGTTCCGGCGGCAGCCATTCATCGGCATCGAGATTGAGCAGCCAGGGATGGCGGCATTGCGCCTCGGCGAAGCGCTTCTGCGGGCCATAGCCCGGCCAGTCGTTGTGGATGACGCGCGCGCCTGCGGCCTCGGCCAGCGCAACCGTGCCATCGGTCGAACCGGAATCGACGACGACGATGTCGTCGCTCAGGGCCGCCAGCGGTTCGAGCGTGCGGGGCAGGCGGTCAGCCTCGTTGCGGGCAATGATGAAAATCGACAGCGGCAGCGTCACCAGCAGGCCCCGGACATGACTTTTCCCTCGCTTCGCATGGCCGCCATGTTCTTGCAACTGTGATGTTAGTTTTTGAATAACCTTAATCGCCGCCGATGCCGATTAATCAAATGTTTTCCCTCAATGCAGGGTCCTGTTCAGCTTAACAGATGCTTGTGCTAGATCACAATCCGAATGAATTTCTGCTTGAAGATGTGTTGCTTGAGTAAGGAGCCCAAGATGCGTGGTGTCGTCAGGAAAATTCTTGCCACTACTGCCTGCGTTGCAGGTCTCATGGCTGTTTCTCAAGTTCAGGCCGCAGATCTCCAGCGCCGCTCCGGCTATTCTCCGACGCCGGTCTTCGCGACCAACTGGGCCGGGTTCTATGCCGGTGCCCATCTCGGCTACGTGTTCGGGCGTTCGCGCTCGGCGGATCTCGACGGGTTCAAGGGCGGTCTGCAGATCGGGCATAACTGGCAGATGGACCGGCTGGTTATTGGTGGTGAGGCCGATCTCGCCTATGCCGGCATCGATTATCGTGGCTTCACCGAGAGCTTCCGCCAGAAATGGATCGGCTCGGGCCGTGTCCGCGTCGGCTATGCGTTCGAGCGCTTCCTGCCTTTCGTGACCGGCGGTATCGCCTACACGACCGGCACGATGAAGGCCGGCGGCGCGAAATCCTCGAACGGTCATATCGGCTATGTCATCGGTCTCGGCGGCGAAATGATGCTCACGGACCGCGTTTCCGCCTCGGTCCAGTATCTGCACTACCGTTTCGAGGGCCAGACCTACAATGTGGTTCCCGCTCGCAACGCGAATATCGTGAACAACGAAATCCGCGTTGGCGTCAATTACCGCTTCTGAGGGCGCATAGCGCCTTCAAGGGAATGCCGGGGGGCGACAGGGGTCCGGGGAACCGGGCCCCTTCTTTTTTGGGGTCCGTCGGGATGGGACTTGTTTGGCCTTTGGCGCAGGTCCCTCGCAACGGCTCCTGACGGGTCTGCTCGGCGGCGTCTTCGCGCCTGGCCAGGGCCGTGGGCCCTGGCGGGGAGGCAGATTGGGGACCTTGTGGTGAGGGGGTGAGCCTCACCCGCTGCTCAAGCGTGCGGCTTGGTCTTCGCGAAAGCGGGAACGAGGCGGTTGAACTCCGCCGCGAAGGCCGCGAGTTTCGGATAGTTCCCGCTCGACAGGCCGGAGAAGCGGAACTCGTACCATTCGAGCATGCAGGCCACGGAAATAACACCGATATCCGGCGTGGCGCTGGCCACGGGCGGGTTGGCTTCCAGCGTGCCGAGACCGCGTTCGACCTTGCCGCCCTGATGGGCAATCCAGGCCGGCTCGTGCTTTTCGGGCGCGCGGAAGCGGCCTTCATAGAGCTGCAGGATCGCCGCGTCGGTGATGCCATCGGCGAGGGCCTGAAGCTTCAGCGCGGCGAGCCGGGCCGGCCATGCCGCCGGGATCACCTTGCCGCCGCCGGCCTCGTGGTCGAGATATTCGACGATGACGCGGCTGTCATAGACCGTGCTGCCATCGGGCAGGATCAGGCACGGGATCTTGCCGAGCGGGTTGTCCTGCCGCAGCGGATCGGCCGGGTTCATCGTGTCCGTCGGCAGCATCTCGAGGCTGTCGGCATGGCCGGTGAAGAGCGCCGCTACCTTGACCTTGCGGCCGAAGGGCGAAGCGGCGGAAGAGCGCAGTTTCAGCATGGGCGTTTCCGTTTCTTGAGGCCCCTTCCGGGGCGTTGGATGGCCTGACCATTGCCGCTTGACCGGAAATCGGCAAGGGCTTTGTTGGCCTTTGGCTCAGGCGCTTTTCAGCCAGTCAACCCGCCAGCGCGCAATGCCGCCGCGCCCAAGCCGCTCCGACAGGGCCGGCAGCAGGTTCAGCAATTCCTCGTCGAGCTTCCACGGCGGATTGGCGATGGCGAGGCCGCAGGCCGCCAGCGGCCCTTCCGCCTCGGGCTCGTCGACATGCAACTCGACGATCAGGATGCGCGCGAAGGAGCTCTCCACCAAACCTGCCTCGAAAAGCGAGACGCGGCGCTGGTTCTTGACCGGGTACCAGAGCATGGCGAGGCCGGTCGGCCATTTGCGCGCCATGACCTGCATGCCCTCGATCATCCGGTCGAATTCGTCTTCCTTCTCGAAGGGCGGATCGACCAGCACGAGGCCGCGCCGCTCCGGCGGCGGGATCTGCGCCTTCCAGGCGATGTAGCCGTCGAGCTGGTTGATCACCAGCCGGTCATCACGCGGCAGGGCGCGACGCAGGTCACGTAGGGTTTCCGGGTGTAACTCGTTGAAGGAGGCCCGGTCCTGCGGCCGGAGAACATGCCGGATCAGCGCCGGCGAGCCGGGATAAAGCCGCCCGTCGCGAGAGAGGTCGGCAAGGGCGGCGCGATAGCCGGCGAGGATGGTCTCGGCCGGCGCATCCAGGGGCCCCGCGTTCAGCCGGCCGATCCCGTCGACCCATTCGCCGGTGCGGCTGGCGGCGTCGCCCTTGAGGTCGTAAAGGCCGGCGCCGGCATGGGTGTCGATGACGCGGATCGCCGTGTCTTTCTGCATGAGATGCGCGAGGATGCGCATCAGCACCGCATGTTTCAACACATCGGCGAAATTGCCGGCATGGAAGGCGTGGCGGTAATTCACCGGCCCTTACCGTGCAGCCGGGACGACGATGTCACGCGTGCGGCAGACATCGCGGCTCACCTCATCGCAGGGGCGGAAGCTGCGAAGATCGCGCGTGAGGCAGAGCCGCACTTCCTCCAGCATGCCCTTCTTGCAGGTCACGGCCATCATGTCCGGGCGCAGGCCAGGATTGGCGAGGGCGAAGGCGCGCTCGATATCCGGCACGGACCAGCGGCGCGGCGCTTCCGGCGCCTCGAGATCCTTCGGCACCTTCACCCGGTTCCGCGCCGTCTCGGTGGCGGTGAAATAGCCGGCCGGGCTTTCACCGGAGCAGGTGCCGTGCTTGCGCCATTGATGGCGGGCGAGACCGCTCGTCGGCAGGACGCGCTCGCCGATATCCATGGCGTTGCGCGAGGGATTGCGGCCATCCGGCGTGCAGAACGAGGGGTAGCCGCGTTCATATTGCGGCCAGAGCCCGTGCACCACGAAGCCGGGATTGCGCCCGGGCTCGCATTGCGGGTTCCTGCGGCGCTCGCCTGTCAGGTCGCAGAACGTGGCCGACCAGGAGAGCGAGAGCACGTAGAAATCGAAGCGGCCCATCGGCGCGCCACGCTCCTCGCGCGGCTGGGCGGAGGCCGGCAGCACGAAAGCCGCCAGCAGCACAAGGAGGGCCGGAAGGCGGGTCATCAGCGGTCGAGGCGGTAGCAGCCCGGCATCGCGGTGTGGTTGCGGTCATAGCCGGAGAGGCAGAACTGGACGCCCTCGCTCATCCCGATGATGCCGGTTTCCTCGATGATCGCGTAGCGCATCGTCAGGCGGCGGCGATCGGCCATCACGGCCTGCGCCTGGCAGTAGCGGCGGGGGATCAGATCAAGGCCATGCGGGCGGAAGGCGGCCTGCCGGACCTTCTCGAACCCGACGATCTCGGCGCTGCTGTTCCAGTATTTCCGCTCGGTCGCGTTGAAGCGGTGCTGCAGCTTCGACAGCACGCCCGGGCTGTCGCAGGAGGAGACCTGCGCCGACCACGGGATGATCCGGGTCTCGGCCGGGATTTCCTCGCGCGCGGAGGCGGGGAGTGCGGCCACGAGCAGGCCGAACAGGACGGGAAGCAGGCGCATCGGAACCTCCTGAATTTCGACCCTAGCCTTCGCCCCTCGGCGCCCGGCGGTCAAGTCCGCGCGGGCAGATCCGGGGATTTTCGACAGGGTTGCGGCATGGCGGCAACGTCACTGGTGGCCCACCACCTCGCGCGGGCGGTAGGGCGCCTCGAGCCGGGCCCAGACGCGCGGATCGACCTTGAGGGCGAGCGCGGCGAGGGCATCATCGACATGGCGCATCTTGGAGGCGCCGAGGATCGTGCTGGTGACAAAAGGCTTCGCCAGCACCCAGGCCTGGGCAAGGATGGCCGGCGTGGTGCCGAGTTTCTCCGCCTCCTGGACGAGCCGCCGCCGGATGCTTTCGTCCTGAGGGGTGCCGATCTTCAGGGCACCGACATGCTGGTCGGACCGGCCGCGCACCGTCGTTTCGTTGCTGACCGGCTTCGACAGGCCCGAACCTGCGAGATAGCCGCGGGCCAGTGGCGACCATGGCGTCATGCCCAGCCCCTCGGATTGCAGGAGCGGGATCATCTCGCGTTCCTCCTCGCGATAGACGAGGTTGTAGAAGTTCTGCATCGAGACGAATTCGGCGTAGCCATGCGCGCGTTGCAGGCCGATCAACTTCATGAGCTGCCAAGCATACATCGAGGAGGCGCCGAGATAGAGCACCTTGCCGGCGCGGACGACATCATTCAGGCCCTCGACGATCTCCTCCATCTCGGTTTCATGGTCGAGCCGATGGATGATGTAGAGGTCGATATAGTCGGTGCCGAGCCGCTTGAGTGAGGCATCCACGCCCTCGCGGATATGCTTTCGCGAGAGGCCGCGCTGGTTGGGCTTCGGGCCCATCGCGTTGAACACCTTGGTGGCGATGACCACCTCGTCGCGCGGGGCGAATTCCTTCAGCGCCTTGCCGGTGATCCGCTCGCTCTCGCCGAGGGAGTACATGTCCGCAGTGTCAAAGAAATTGATCCCGGCCTCAATGGCGCGCCGGAAGAAGGGCATGGATTCCTCCTCCTCCAGCACCCATTCCCGCCAGGACGGGTGGCCATAGGTCATGCAGCCGAGCGCGATGCGCGACACTTTCAGGCCGGTCCGGCCCAACCGTACGTAATCCATGGGAGATCCTCCGTTGGCCGGAGGATGGCCCGGCGGGCCCATCGCCGCAAGGGCTCAGTTTCCGCGGGGATTGGCCATGGTCGGCTGACGCACCGGCGCGGCGGCACGGGGGCGGGGCTTCGGCGCCGGGATGGTTTCGGTCTCGACCGGGCTGGCGGGGATGGAGCCGGTCCGATCCGGCGGCAGGCCCGGTACGCGGCGGGGCGGCAGGTCGGGGATCGAGCCGGTGGCGAGGTCGAATTGCGAGGGGTCGAAATCAGGCTCGATCTCGAGATCCTGGCCCTGCGAATCCTGCCAGCGGCTGCCGGCGGGTGCGGGGGCACGCGGGCCGGGCAGCATGCCACCGGCCGGGGCGGGCAGCGTGCTGGCCTGCAGGGATGCCGGCGGGCGCGGGCCGGCGGCGATCTGGTTCTGCTGGGCCTGCAGCGTCCCGGCGGGATAGGGCGAAGCAGGCGCCTGCCGGAAGGCATAGGGGTTCTGCGGGCCGCCGAACGGGTTGACGGCAGGCCCGTAGGTGCCCGGCAGCGGGCGCTGCGGTGCGGCGACCTGCGGCTTGCAGTAGCGGCGTTGGCCCCGGGCGTCATGGCGGGCGAGATCAAGGTGGAAATGATCGTAGTGGAGCGCGTCCGAGCCGGGCCCGAGCACGGTGCGGAAGCGCTGGCAGGCGCCGTGGAATACATCGCGCAGGAAGCCCTGTTCCTGCTCGGTGCCGCGCCAGCCGCCCTTCACCGTGACGACATTGCCGTCATTGAAGACGAAGCTCATGATGTCGATGGCATTGCCGAAAGCATGTTCGGACAGGCGGGCATTGGCCTGGTGGTTGCGCCGACGGCAGGCATAGGAGCCGGCGGTGCGGATCTCGCGTATGCCCTGGCCGAACCAGGCGATGGCGGCGGGCTGGACCGCCGTGGTGATCCAGTCATCCGTCCAGGCAACCATCGGGCAGCCAAGCGTGGCTTCCGGCTTGATCACCGTCATCTCGAGGAGGCCGGGCGTGAAGCCGGCCTGCTGGCCGCCGGTTGAGGCGAGGGCCAGCGCGACGGACTGGCTGTCATTCGGGAAGGCAGCGACTTTCAGGGGCAGGTCGGCGCCGCAGGGGCCGGGGCCATCGATCGGTTTGGTCTGCCGGATAAACTGACTTTCGCGGATGATGCCGGCCTTCATGCAGGCCATTTCCGCTTCCGCGCGCCAGGGTTCACGCGGCTCGAACCGGGCGAAGCCGCAGCCGCTCAGGAAGGCGCCGAGGCCGGCAGCCAGCAGGGCCAGCCGCGACAGGGTGCGCGGGCCGATAGAGGCCGGACGTGCGGAGGCATGGTTGAAACGCAACATCCGCTAAAAATGACGCGATCCCGGTAACCTTCTCTTAAGAGAAAGGGTTACGAAGCGGTAAACGCTGCGTAACGATGCCAGATAATCCGATTTCATCCGTGGCGGAGTGACGCGCATGCAGGGCAAGGCCCGACTTATCTTTCCTGCCATCCTCTCCTGCGTGATGGCATTCCTGATGACGGCGGTAGTGACCTATCTCAATGTCGGTACGCCGCCCGATTTCGTCGCGCGGTGGTTGCGTGCCTTCGTTATCGCCTGGCCGCTGGCCTATATCGCGGCGCTCATTGCCTCGCCGATCGCACGGCGCGGGACGATGCTGATCCTCCAGCTGATCGACGGAAAATCCGATGCTCCGCGCGCTTGATCTTGCCGAGGCCCTCGACGAGGGCGACATCACGCCGCAGGCCGTGCTCGAACTCTGCGCCCAGGCCATCGCCGCCCGCGAGGCGGAACTCGGCTGTTTCCAGCATCTCGATCTCGACCGGGCCCGCATTCTCGCCGCCCGCCGGCCGAGAGGGCCGCTCGGTGGGCTGCCTGTCGGCATGAAGGACATCATCGAGACGGCTGCGATGCCGACGGCCTATGGCGTGCCGTTTTACCGGGACAATCGCCCGGTGGCCGATGCGCCGATCGTGGTGTTGACCGAGGATGCCGGCGGGATCGTGCCCGGCAAGACGGTGACGACCGAACTCGCCTTCCTCAGCCCGCCGAAGACGCGCAACCCGCATGACCCGCGACGGACGCCGGGCGGTTCCTCCTCCGGTTCGGCGGCGGCTGTGGCGGCGGGGATGCTGCCGCTCGCCTTCGGAACGCAGACTTCGGGCTCGGTCATCCGTCCGGCCAGCTTCTGCGGCGTGGCTGCCATGAAACCGAGTTACCGCCTGCTGCCGATCAGCGGGGTGAAGCCGTTCGCGCCGCTGCTCGACACGCTTGGCCTGATGGGCGCCCGGGTGGCGGATGTCGCCTTCGGGCTGGAGGCGATCACGGGCCGCGCGCTGCGCGTGGACGGGCAGGATTTCGGTACGCCGACCTTCGGCGTCACGCGCATGCCATTTGCCGGTTCGGCCGAGCCGGAGGCCGAGGCGGCGCTCCGGCGAGCCATCCATGCGCTTGGCAAGGCCGGAGCGAAGGTGGTGGATGTAACCCTGGACGGGCGTTTTGCGGCCGCGCATGACGCGCAGCGCACGATCTCGCTGTTCGAGGCGGCGCAGCACCTCGCCTTCGAGCATCGGCGTCACCCGGAGGCGTTGTCCGCGACGCTCCGGGCGGCTCTGGACGAGGGCCGGGCAATCCCCGTCGTCGAGTTCGATGCTGCGCGATCGGTCGCCAACAAGGCCCGCAAGGCAACGCATGCCCTGTTCGAGCCGATCGACGTGCTGCTGACCTATTCCGCACCGGGGCCGGCACCGCTGGCCGACACGACCGGCGATCCACGCTTCAACCGTCTTGTCACGCTGCTCGGCCTGCCGGCGGTGAATGTGCCGGGTTGCCGGACCGACGAGGGGCTTCCGGTGGGCCTGCAGGTGGTGGCTGCGTTCGGGGATGACCAGCGCGCACTGGCGGCCGCGGCCTTCCTGGAAGGGGCGCTCGCGGTGTCCGAAGCCGCCTGACGGGCATTTTCGGCATCCATTTGGCGCGCCATTAACCGTCCTGTGAAGGGGCCGCGGAAATCCGTTGCCAACTCGTTAACAAAAGGTAAGCTTTCCGGGTCTCCACCGAGGAGTTGTCCCATGAGCGCGGTTCTTCGTCTCGATCTGCTCGCGTTTCTTGCTTCCTTCGCCCTGCTTGCGGCGATCGTTTTCGGATTGGTGTGAGTGCGTCGGCGGCCGCCGGGCCGCCGTGACCGTGGACGGCCGGAAGGCTCCGCTCAGGATTGCGGGCAGGGCTGCTCGGTCTGTTCCCACGACGTGACATTGATCGCCATTGTGCAGCGCATCATGCGATTTCCGAGGCAGATCTCGCTGCCGACCTCGAAAGACTGGCCTGCCGCCCGGCAGGTACAGGGCGTCTTGCTGCTGGCCCGGGAAACCGGGATGTCCGACGCCGCGCGCGGCGGTTCCGCGCCCAGGGCAGGCATGGCCAGCAGCCCGAGAAACGCGACGATCGGCAAAGCCAGGAAGTCAGGGAATGCACGGGCAAGCATGGTCGCCTCCGCTCTTGCCGGCGCCACCCTGAATCGGCCTGGCGACCGGATCAACACCTCCGAGAATGAGCCTCCGCCTGTAACTAGTCAAATTCAAGCAAAAGGCGGCGGGTGAGGTCAGCAAAGTCTTCAAGGGCACCGGCTAGATGTCGTCTCGCTCCAGAACTGACCCGCTCCAGAATAGGGAAACCGCGATGCACCGTCTGACCCTGCCGCTCCTGCTTGCCTGCGGCTTCGCCAGCTCTGCCGCTGCTGTCCAGCCTTCCTATGATCCGTATTGTGCACGCATCCCCCGCGTGCATTGGCTGTCCTCGTCGGAAATCGCGCTCGAATTGCAGCAGCGTGGCCTGCGGCTGGTCGAGATCCGGCTCGCCGAGCAGAAATGCTATGCGGTGCGCGTCCAGAACGCTGCCGGCCAGCGCGAGGACCTGATCCTCGATCCGATGACCGGCGATGTGATGCGGTAAGCAGTCTTCTCAGCGCCGCTTGTTCGAAGGGCGCCCGCCGCCCTTGGCGCGCGGCGTTCCGGACAGCGGCACTTCCCGGTCCGTGCCGGGGCCCATCGCATCGAGGGACGGTTTCCCGGCGCGGGTTGTTTTCCCTTTCGCGAAATCTTCACGCGAACCGGTGCCCACTTCGCTTGGTTTCGCGTTTTTTGGCGGTAAATTCGCCGCCGCGCCATATTGCGACGCCGCCGCCTTGCCGGCCTTCGCTGTCACCTGGGCCTGCCGGCTCGAAGGCTCCTCGAACACCGCCATCTCGGTTTCCTTGAGACGCTTGATCTCGTCGCGCAGGCGGGCGGCGGACTCGAATTCCAGATCGGCCGCGGCCGCGCGCATCCTTTTCTCGAGATCGGCCAGCACCGCCTCGAAATTATGGCCGATCGAAATCGCCTGGTCGGCCACGCCCTTGTCGACGGTGACGCGGTCACGCTCATAGGGCGAGTTGAGGATATCCTCGATGTTGCGCTTCACGCTTTGCGGCGTGATGCCATGCTCGGCATTGTAGCGCTCCTGCTTCTCCCGCCGACGGTTGGTCTCCGCGATCGCGCGGTCCATCGAGCCTGTCATCTGGTCGGCATAGAGGATGACGCGGCCATCGACATTGCGGGCGGCGCGGCCGATCGTCTGCACGAGCGAGGTCTCGGAGCGGAGGAAGCCTTCCTTGTCGGCATCGAGAATGGCGACCAGCGCGCATTCGGGAATGTCGAGCCCCTCGCGCAGCAGGTTGATGCCGACCAGCACGTCGAAGGTGCCAAGCCGGAGATCGCGGATGATCTCGATCCGCTCCAGCGTATCGACATCCGAATGCATGTAGCGCACGCGCACGCCGTTCTCGTGCAGGTATTCCGTGAGATCCTCGGCCATGCGCTTGGTCAGCACCGTGACCAAAGTGCGGTAGCCGGCGCGGGCGACATCGCGCACCTCGCCCAGCAGGTCATCGACCTGCGTCCGCGCCGGGCGGATGATCACCTGCGGGTCGATCAGCCCGGTCGGGCGGATGACCTGCTCGGTGAAGACGCCGCCGGTCCGCTCCATCTCCCAGTTGCCCGGCGTGGCCGAGACATGCACCGTCTGCGGGCGCATTGCCTCCCATTCCTCGAAGCGCAGGGGGCGGTTGTCGAGGCAGGAAGGCAGGCGGAAGCCATATTCGGCCAGAGTTGCCTTGCGGCGGAAGTCGCCCTTGTACATCGCGCCGATCTGCGGAACCGTGACATGGCTTTCGTCGGTGAAAACGAGGGCATTGTCCGGCAGGTATTCGAACAGGGTCGGCGGTGGCTCGCCCGGCTTGCGGCCCGTGAGATAGCGCGAGTAATTCTCGATGCCCTGGCAGACGCCGGTGGCCTGCAGCATCTCGAGATCGAACTGTGTGCGCTGCTCCAGCCGTTGCGCCTCGATGAAGCGGTTTTGCCGGTTCAACTCGTCCAGACGGAACTTCAGCTCTTCCTTGATTCCCTTGACGGCCTGGTCGAGCGTCGGGCGCGGTGTCACGTAATGCGAGTTCGCATAGACCTTCACGAATTTCAGATCGGCATTCTTGTGGCCGGTCAGCGGGTCGAATTCGGCAATGCTCTCGACCTCGTCGCCGAACAGGCCGATCCGCCAGGCCCGGTCTTCCAAATGCGCCGGGAAGAGTTCGATCACATCGCCGCGCACCCGGAAGGTGCCGCGCGAGAAATCGGCATTGGTGCGGCGATATTGCAGGGCGACGAGATCGGCGATCAACTGGCGCTGCTCGATCTGCTCGCCGACCTCCACCGAGAAACTCATCGCGGTGTAGGTCTCGACCGAGCCGATACCGTAGATGCAGGAGACCGAGGCGACGATGATGACATCATCGCGTTCGAGCAGCGCCCGGGTCGCCGCATGGCGCATCCGGTCGATCTCCTCGTTGATGGTCGATTCCTTGGCGATGTAGGTATCGGTCCGCGGCACATAGGCCTCGGGCTGGTAATAATCGTAATACGAGACGAAATACTCGACCGCATTATCCGGGAAGAAGCTCTTGAACTCCGAATAGAGCTGCGCAGCCAGGGTCTTGTTCGGCGCGAGGATCAAGGCCGGGCGCTGGGTTTTTTCGATCACCTGGGCCATGGTGAAGGTCTTGCCCGACCCGGTGACGCCCAGCAGCACCTGATCGCGCTCGCCACCCTGAACGCCGCCCACCAGTTCGACGATAGCCTGGGGCTGGTCGCCCTTCGGCTCGAACGGGGCCTGCATGCGGAAGGCGATGCCGCCTTCCGACTTGGCGGGGCGGGCCGGGCGATGCGGTACCCAGAGCTTTTCGTCCTTGAACAGCGGGTTGCCGGTTTCCAGCAGGGCTTTCAGCGCATCGGCGGTCGCCTTCACCCCGAGCGACGATGTCTGCGTATCGGCTTCCGACAGCCCGTCCAGCCCTCCACCCATGCGGATCTCATCCGGCAGGGCCGGGGCGACATTGCCCTGCATCACCCGGCGGGGTTTCGCGCCGGCAATCTCGGCGTAGCTGGTGGCTTCGGTTTCGCGCGTGCGGCGGCGGGACGGCGGTGGCTCCGGCTGAAGGCCGAGCGCCTTGGCCAAAGCCGGGTCCACGCCGACCGGCGCTTCCGCCTGATAGCGCGCTTGCGGAGCCTCGCCGAAGCCCTTGCCCCGATCCTCGCCGGCGAGAGCCGGGTTCAGCAAGCGCGCGAGATGCTGGTCAAGCGGCTGCAGGGCCGGCTTCGAAGCCTTGGAGCGAGGAGTGCCGGGGGATTTCGCCATGGCGGCAACATGGCGCGGCAGCCCGCGTCATACAAGCGGGTTGCAACTCTGCTAATGTCAGAATCTGTCAGGAGGAATCGCCATGTTCCGTCGCTCATTGCTGGTCGTCCTTGCCCTGATTGCAGGCGTCGCTGCTTCCCCGCTGGCGATCGCCGCGGGATCGGACAATTCATCGCTTTCCAATGATCCTGAATTCCGGAAAGCCAGTGAACTCGTCAAGGCTGGCCGTTGGCAGGAGGCGCTGCCGATCCTGCTCAGCATCGAGGCTGAAATCAAGACCTCTGCAGATGTCTATAATCTCCTCGGCGTGACCTATCGCAAGCTCAAGGATTATCCAACGTCCAAGCGCCATTATGATCGTGCTCTGGAACTGGACTACGCGCATTTACCCACGCTGGAATACCAGGGCGAGTGGTTCATCGAGACGGGCGACATGGCGAGCGCCCGGAAGAACCTTGATAGGCTGAAAATGTTCTGTGGCACATGCCATGAATACCAGGACCTCGCCGAGGCCATTGCAAAGGCAGAGCGGGCCGGCAAGCCGGGCGGCTGATCTCAGCCCTATCCCGTGATGCGCTTGCCTGTTTCCGCAATGATGCGGGGCAAGGTTTCGACGAGGGTACCGGTGGTGCGCTCCATCTCGTCGGCGACGCCCTGCACGGATTCGGCCGAGGCATGGGCATCGGAGCCGAGCTGGGCAATCGCGTTGACCTGGTCCGCGACCGTGCGCACGGCATCGGCGAGCGAATGGATCGACTGGCCGAAGCCCTCGGATGTCATGTGCTGTTCGTGAACGGCGGCAGCGATGGCGGCGTTGAGGCCCTGGATGGTCCCGACTTCCTGCGACAGGACAGAGGCCTGGTCGGAAGCCTGACGGGCAATGTCCTTCAGCTCGGCGACCTTCGCCTCGATGGTGCGGGTGGCACCCATGGTGCGGGAGGCCAGTTCCTTTACCTCGCCGGCGACGACCGCAAAGCCCTTGCCGGCATTTCCGGCGCGGGCGGCCTCGATCGTGGCATTGAGCGCGAGGAGATTGGTCTGGCTGGCAATGGCGTTGATCAGATCGACGATCGAGCCGATCGCGATGGCGACTTCCTCGAACTTGCCGGCGGAGATGCGGGAATTGTCGGCGCGGCCCATGACTTCCTGGGCCAACTGGGCGGTGCGGCTGGTCTGCTCGGCGATCTCGGCGATGGATTTGGCCAGTTCGTCGGAGAGGCGGGTGACTTCCTCGACGGTCTCACGCGAGGTTTCCGTAGCGGAGAAGGCCTCGTCCTGCGCCTTGCGCACGGCATTGACGGTGCCGAGCATGGTGATCGACTTCTCGTTCAGGGTAGCGGCCGCCATCTGCAGGGTGCCGGTGGCGGTCTGCGACGCCTCGTTGAATTCACGCTCCATCTGCTGGAGGATGGTGCGGCGGCTTTCGCCCAGCCGCGCTTCGGCCGCGGCGCGTTCCTCGATGAGCTTCTGACGCTCGGCGGCAGCCTCAATGAAGCGTCCGACGGCATTGGAGATGCGGCCGATCTCGCTGCGTTCCGACATCGGCGGCGGCGCCACGACATCCGGATCGCCGCGCAGGGATTGTTCCAGTGCATCCGAAGCCCTGCGGATCGGCTTCGACAGCGACGCGCCGACCCAGGTCATGAAGAGCACTCCGCAGGCCACGGCGGCGCCCTGCAGGCCCAGGCTCAGCAGCAGCGACCACATGGCATCCGCGCCGTCATCCGCGCTCAGCTGGCTCAGGCGTTCGGAGAATTTCACCTCGGCCGCGCGCATGGCATCGATGCGGCCGGAGGTCTGGGCCCACCATTGCGCGGCGGTCATCGGCTTCTCGCCGCCGTCGCGGGAATAGGTGATGATGCTTTGCTCGCTCTTCCGCAAGGCCTGCTGCATGGCCTGCGGGATCAGCGCGTCGAAATAGGTCTCGACCTGCTCGCCAAGCTGCCGGCGCATCTGATCCAGCGCCTGGTTCTGGTTGGCCGAGACGCGGATGAAGCGCTCCAGCAGGTTCGCATCGACCGTATCGGCCGAGAGGATGCCGTTGCCCGTGGCCCGCTGGAGGCCGGCAAATTCCTTGCCGAGCATCAGCGATTGCAGGGCCGACCGCAGGGTCGCGATATCTTCTGCCCGGCTGCTCGCATTGCTGCCGGAGGAGCCGTGGATCAGGTTGTTGATGATGCCGGTATAGAAGCCGAGAATATCCGGCGGCATGGCGGCGCCGGTGAGGATCCGCTCACGGAAGGCCTTGATATCCTCGCTGAGGCTGGCACTGGCGGCGACGAAGCTCTGAACGCGCTTCGGCAGTTCTCGGTCATCCTTCGCCTTTGCGAGATACTCGTTGAAGGATTCGAGGGCCTTGTCCGAGGCTTCCTGCGCGGCGATCACGCGGTTGCGGTGCATGGAGCGGTTCTCGACGGCCGAGACCAGCCCGACCGATGAACCCCGCTCGACCTGCAGCGCGTGGACGAGGCCGGCGGCGGCATCGCTCAGTCCGATCATCCGCTCCGTTACCCGCGCCGTGGTCAGCCGTTCGGCGACATGTCCATAAAGCTGGACAATGCCAATGACCGCGCAGATCACGGGAACAATGATCAAGAGCGTCAGGGATTGGCGAAGCGAGAAGCGATGCATCCTGGATCCCTCCGATGGGTTCCAGATTTATTTCTCTTATCAAGTAAAAATTGAGTAAAATGACTAGATCTTAAGTCCGGACCCGTGTTCACAAATAGTTGTTTGCATCAAATTTAGGCATAGTGGCGGGTTTTGCGTCTGCCCGTCTCACCCCGTAATGCGTTTTCCTGTTTCCGCAATGATGCGGGGCAAGGTTTCGACGAGGGTGCCGGTGGTGCGCTCCATCTCGTCGGCGACGCCCTGCACGGATTCGGCCGAGGCATGGGCATCGGAGCCGAGCTGGGCAATCGCGTTGACCTGGTCCGCGACCGTGCGCACGGCATCGGCGAGCGAATGGATCGACTGGCCGAAGCCCTCGGATGTCATGTGCTGTTCGTGAACGGCGGCAGCGATGGCGGCGTTGAGGCCCTGGATGGTCCCGACTTCCTGCGACAGGACAGAGGCCTGGTCGGAAGCCTGACGGGCAATGTCCTTCAGCTCGGCGACCTTCGCCTCGATGGTGCGGGTGGCACCCATGGTGCGGGAGGCCAGTTCCTTTACCTCGCCGGCGACGACCGCAAAGCCCTTGCCGGCATTTCCGGCGCGGGCGGCCTCGATCGTGGCATTGAGCGCGAGGAGATTGGTCTGGCTGGCAATGGCGTTGATCAGATCGACGATCGAGCCGATCGCGATGGCGACTTCCTCGAACTTGCCGGCGGAGATGCGGGAATTGTCGGCGCGGCCCATGACTTCCTGGGCCAACTGGGCGGTGCGGCTGGTCTGCTCGGCGATCTCGGCGATGGATTTGGCCAGTTCGTCGGAGAGGCGGGTGACTTCCTCGACGGTCTCACGCGAGGTTTCCGTAGCGGAGAAGGCCTCGTCCTGCGCCTTGCGCACGGCATTGACGGTGCCGAGCATGGTGATCGACTTCTCGTTCAGGGTAGCGGCCGCCATCTGCAGGGTGCCGGTGGCGGTCTGCGACGCCTCGTTGAATTCACGCTCCATCTGCTGGAGGATGGTGCGGCGGCTTTCGCCCAGCCGCGCTTCGGCCGCGGCGCGTTCCTCGATGAGCTTCTGACGCTCGGCGGCAGCCTCGATGAAGCGTCCGACCGCGTTTGAGATCAGGCCGATCTCGCTGCGTGCCGACATCGGCGGCGGCGCCACGACATCCGGATCGCCGCGCAGGGATTGTTCCAGTGCGTCCGAAGCCCTGCGGATCGGCTTCGACAGCGACGCCCCGACCCAGGCCGTAAAGCCGACACCGAGCAGCACCGCAAGCAGCTGAAGGCCGATCATGAGGGCCATCTGGTTCCAGGCGGATTGTCCTTCCGCCGTGCCCAGGGCCTTGAGGCGATCCGTTACCCCCGCCAGCATGGCATTGTAGGCGTCGGTCCTCTGGCCGGTCAGGTTCCACCATTCTTCCGGAGTGATGTTCGTCTTGGTCTGGCTGCGTGTGGATTCCAGAAGATCGCGCCGCTTCTGCAGGAAGCTCGCCGTGGCGGCCGGCGGGAGATTGCTGTCCAGCGCCAAACCATCAAGCGAGGCCGAGGCGGCCTCGAACAAAGCGAAGAAGCGGTCATGCAGGCGAATCGCGCCAATAAACCGATCGCGCAGGGTGTCATCGAGCCCGTCCTCGTTGATCAGCGCTACGCCGATCGCCCGCTCGATCCCGAGATTTTCGTTCGCGAGAAGCAGCGCATCCAGTGCCTGGCGGGTGCGCGTGATGGCTTCATTGTTCGATGTTGCGCTGAGCGCCGAGGCACCCGAGGACAGCTCGTCGATAATCTCGCTGTAGGCGAGAAGCATCGTGCCCATATCGGCGGCCGAGCCAAAAACTTTCTCCCGGATGACCTTGAGATTGTCGACGATCTTGGTCCTTGCCGCCTTCAACCGTTCGACCCCGGTGGTGAGCCCCGGTTCCTTCCCGGCTTCCTCCACAAGTTCCATGAAGGCTTCGAGGGCCTTGTCGACGCCATCCTGCATCTGCACGAAACGGTTGCGATGGGCGGCGCGGCCTTCCGTGGCCGAGATCAGGCCGGCAGCGGCAGCACGCTCGGCCTGGAGGGAGTGCATCAGCGTGGTGGAAACCCCGGCGATCCGGATCCCCATATCGAGCAGCCGGGCTTTGGCGAGCTGGTCAACGGCGACAGGGGCAATCTGCCAGAGCGAGAGGACTGCCGATAGCAGCGGAACCAGCAGGAGAAGCCCGAGATTCTGGCGGATCGTGAGGTGCTGCATCGGAATTCCATAAAATAATAATTGCTGGAGTAATGATCCGATGCAAACCCTAAGAGAGGCTTAAACCACCGTGATTTCGCCTATGGTTGCAACTTTCGAGCGGGAGTTTCCGGAAAGTTGCAACTTGGGATAGTCGGTTCTTCCGGCATCGGTGGTCATATCCGGAGCAGGCTGGTGAAAAACCGGGCAGGATGAAGCAACGGCCGGGGGACGCCGATTTTGTTTGGCACGAATCGTGAGACAGGGCAGTCAGGCAGAAAGCGCGAAGGAGGCCCCGTGTCCGTTGTCGTGGAACTCATCGGCGGCGTTGCTGCCGTCATTACCACCCTGTGCTGGGTGCCCCAGGCGATCAAGGTGATCCGCACGCGCGACACACGGTCGCTCTCGCTGATCATGTACCTGATGCTGGCCGTCGGGATCGCGCTCTGGCTGGTCTATGGCCTGCTGATCCTGTCCTGGCCGCTGATCGGGGCCAATCTCGTCACGCTGGTGCTCGTGGTCACCATCCTGGCCATGAAGCTGCGCTTTGGATGATGACGAGACGGTTCAGCGCGGAACGAGGCGCAACATCTGGCCGTCGCTCTCGTCGGTCAGGAGATAGACATAGCCGTCCGGCCCCTGCACGACATCACGAATCCGCTCCCGCCGGGCTTCGAGGTAGCGATTTTCACCGGTGACCTGGCCGTTCCGGAATTCCAGCCGCACCATCAGTCCGGCGGCAAGGGCGCCCGTCAGCAGATGGCCGCGCCAGGCAGGGAATTTGTCGCCGGTATAGAACGTTCCACCGGAGGGTGCGATCGAGGGATCCCAATAGAAGAGCGGTTGCTCCATACCCTCGCGGTGGGTGCCGCTGCCGATCTTTACGCCTGAATAATCAATGCCGTAGGTGATAACGGGCCAGCCGTAGTTCTTGCCCTTTTCGGGCCGGTTGATCTCGTCGCCGCCACGGGCGCCATGCTCGATCGTGTAGAGCTGGCCGGTTTCGGGATGGAGCGTCGCACCTTGCACGTTGCGGTGGCCGTAGGACCAGATTTCCGGCCGAGCGTCCGCCCGGCCGATGAAGGGGTTGTCGGGCGGGACGCTGCCATCGGTCCGGATGCGGATGACCTTGCCGATATGGTTGGCAAGGTTCTGTGCCTCGGCTTCCATGTTACCGCGATCGCCCAGCGTGATGAAGAGATTGCCCTGCCGGTCGAAGACGAGCCGGCAGCCGAAATGCCGGGTCGTCGAACCGGCCGGGTTCTGTCGGAAGATGACCTGGCCTTCTTCCAGCATGGACCCGTTTCCGGCCAGCTTCGCCCGGAAGACCGAGCTTCCGACGCCGCCGTCGCGCGCTTCGGCAAAGCAGAGGAAGACCTCGCGCGTCCGGGCGAAATCCGGATGCAGCGCGAGGCCAAGCAGGCCGCCCTGGCCTCTTGCGGCGATCGATGGCAGGCCGCCGATCGGCCCCGAGAGGGAAGCCGTCCGCAGGTTGACAATGCGCAGCCGCCCCGCCCGTTCGGTGACGAGGGCCCGCCCATCCGGCAGGAAGGCCAGGCCCCAAGGATTGGCGAGCCCCCGCACGACCACCTCGACCCGGGGTTCATCGGGCGCGGCGGCGAGGCCGGCGGCGGGCAGCAGGGCGAGGCCGCACAGGGATGCGGCCTTGAGGGCGTTCCAGGACATGGTCACCTCGTTGCGGGGCGGCGCCTCAGCCTTACGCCGGCTTGATGCCGAGCGTCTTGATGACATCCGCCCAGGTATCGATTTCCCGTTTCAGGTAGGCACCGAAATCATTTGGAGCACGGACATCCAGCGCAAAGCCCAGGGCCGTGATTTTTTCGGCAACCGGCGCCGATTTCAGAGCCGCGACGATCGCGCCGGAGAGCATGTCGAGTGCGGGCTTCGGTGTCTTTGCGGGAGCGAAGAAGGCGGCCCAGGATTCCGCATCGGCATTGGTGATGCCCTGCTCGCGGAAGGTCGGGATATCCGGAACCTGGCCCGGACGCTTCGCACTGGCAACGCCGATTCCGCGCATCTGGCCAGCCTGCACCTGCTTGATCACGCTCGGCAGGGTGGAGAGAGAGACATCAATCGTGCCGGCGATGATGTCCTGCACCAGCGGCGGGGCACCGCGATAGGGAACGTGCTGCATGCTGGTGCCGGTGCGCTTGAGCAGCAATTCCATCGAGAGATGCGAGCCGGAGCCGACGCCGGTGGAGCCGTAATTCAATTTGCCGGGATTGGCCTTCGCATAGGCAATCAGTTCCGGCAGCGTCTTCACCGGCAAGGCGTTCTTGACGACGAGGGCATGCGGGAATGCGCCCGCGCCGGCCAGGGGCGCGAAATCCTTGATCGCGTCATAACCCGGGTCCTTCAGCAGGAACATGTTGTTGCCGTGCGTCTGGTTGTTGCCGAAGATGATGGTGTGGCCATCCGGCTCGGCCGTGGCGACCGCACGCGTGCCGATCGAGCCCGAGGCGCCGGCCTTGTTCTCGACAATGACCTTCTGCTTCAGCGGCTCCTCGATGGCCTGGCCGACAAGGCGCGCGATGACATCGGTCGGGCCGCCGGCCGGATAGGGCACCACGAGCGTGATCGTCTTTGACGGGAAGCCGCTTTGGGCCCGGAGGATGCCCGGCATGGCCACGATACCGCCGGCCAGGGCGAGAAGATGGCGGCGATTGGGATGGGTAAATCGGGAAGTCATGAGCGGTTCCTCTCCTTGTTTCCTGCCCGGGTCGGCGCGATGGCCAAAAAAGCACGGAGGGTGCCGTCTTTTTGCCCGGTTTCGGCTTGATGCCTCGGGGCAACAGACATAAAGCGTGGGGCCGCGCTTGGCCAGCCATCCGGATGCCTGTCCGGTTTTGTGAAAGCCCGGCGTCCTGCAACCGCTCCAACGGAGAACCCGATCATGGCCTTCCTTGCCGATGCCCTGTCCCGCATCAAGCCGTCCGCGACGATCGCGATCACCCAGATGGCCCGGGACCTGAAAGGCAAAGGCAAGGACGTGATCTCGCTCTCGGTCGGCGAGCCGGATTTCGACACGCCGCAGAACATCAAGGATGCCGCTGTGGCGGCCATTGCGCGCGGCGAGACGAAGTACACGCCGGTGCCGGGCATCGTGCCGCTGCGCGAGGCAATTGCCGCGAAGTTCAAGCGCGAGAACAATCTCGATTACAAGCCGACCCAGACCATTGTCGGGACGGGCGGCAAGCATGTGCTGTTCAATGCCTTCATGGCCACGATCAACCCGGGCGACGAGGTTGTCATCCCGGCGCCGTACTGGGTCTCCTATCCGGAGATGATCCTGCTCTGCGGCGGCACCCCGGTCTATGTGACCACGAAGATCGAGAACAACTTCAAGCTGACGCCGGAAGAACTCGACCGCGCGATCACCCCGCGCACGAAGTGGTTCATGTTCAATTCGCCGTCGAACCCTTCGGGCGCGGCCTATACCTGGGCCGAACTCAAGGCGCTGACGGATGTGCTGATGAAGCACCCGCATGTCTGGGTGCTCACCGACGACATGTACGAGCATCTCGTGTTCGGTGATTTCGTCTATACCACGCCGGCCCAGGTCGAGCCGGGCCTGATGGACCGCACGCTGACCATGAACGGCGTGTCGAAAGCCTATGCCATGACCGGCTGGCGGATCGGCTACGCGGCCGGCCCGGACAAGCTGATCAAGGCGATGGAACTGGTGCAGGGCCAGCAGACCTCCGGCGCCTGTTCGATCGCCCAGTGGGCGGCGGTGGAAGCCCTGAACGGACCGCAGGATTTCATCCCGCAGAGCCGCAAGGTGTTCGAGGAACGGCGTGACCTCGTCGTGTCGATGCTCAACCAGGCGAGCGGCCTGAAATGCCCGAAGCCGGAAGGCGCCTTCTATGTCTATCCGTCCTGCGCGGCGCTGATCGGCAAGAAGGCCCCGTCGGGCAAGGTCATCGAGACCGACGAGGATTTCGTGATGGAACTGCTCGCGACCGAAGGCGTGGCCACGGTGCATGGCTCCTCCTTCGGCCTCGGCCCGAATTTCCGCGTTTCCTACGCCACGTCGAACGCGGCGCTGGAAGAAGCGTGCCGGCGCATCCAGCGCTTCTGCGCATCGATCGCCTGAGACCGTCCGGCAAGGCGCAGCACACCATGTTGGTATTGCCGCGCCTTGCCTCGACACGCCTTTTCCTGATCCGCTTCTTCATGCCGGCGCTGCTTGCCGGCCTCTTCGCCCTGCCGCCGGGCATGACCTTCCCGGGCGACGGCGCCCGGCTCCCGGAGGCCCGGTCCGGCGCTGCACGGGCGCAGGAAAATCCGATGATGGCGACCACCGTCCCGCCGGATGACGAGCCGGAGCCGCAATCCGATCCGCAGCAGCCTCTCCAGCCCGGCGCAACGCCGCCCGTGCTCGATGTCGATCCCGGCCGGCGCCTGCCGGTGGTGACGGCGCCGCTGCCGCCGCCGCGGCCCTTCTTCGCGCCTCAGGCCCCGGCCCAGGCGACCGCACCCGCCGCGCCGGCAATCCCTTCCCCCGGGACTCCGGCCCCTCCGGCGCCTTCAGCAGCCGGTCCTGCACCTCCGGGCACTGCGCCACCTGCCGAGGCGGAGCCCCCGGCCGCGCCGCCGGCGGTTGCCGCGCTGCCGGACGAACCGGATATCGAGCTGACGCCCAATATGCGGATCATCTCGCTGCCCATCGTCACGCAGCCCGCGACGACCGAGGAAATCGAGGCCGAGGAGGAGCGCATGCCGGAGCCGACTCTGGTCGAGAAGCAGACCGATGCGGTGGATATTTCCTGCCTCCAGCCGGACCTGCTGCGCCTCGTGAAACAGGCCGGCGACCATTTCGGCGCCACGCCGGTCATCACCTCGGGCCAACGCAGCCGCGGGCGGAGGAATTCCTATCACCGCCGGTGCATGGCGGCCGATTTCTTCGTGCCGGGCGTCGAGCGGGCGCGGCTGGCCCGCTATCTCCGCAGCCTGCCGGGGGCCGGCGGCGTCGGCACCTATTGCCACACCAAATCGGTGCATATCGATACCGGCGAGCCGCGCAACTGGTGGCAATGCGGCTTCCGCACCCGCTTTGCCTTGCGCTGAGCAGCTGGCGGAAACGGGTGGCAATGCCCGGCATGCCATGCGAGGGTCAGCCAACCTGACCTGATTCCGGATTTTCCATGGCCTCGATCGCCCCGCCGGCTGGTGCCTCGCGCCAGACGCCCTCCATGTCGTCCAGCGATTGGGCGTTGCTGGTGCTGCTTTCCATGCTCTGGGGTGGCTCCTACCTGTTCAATGCCCTTTCCTTGCGCGAGTTGCCGGTCTTCACCGTCGTCGCCTTGCGTGTGCTGTTGGGCGGGCTGGCGCTGCATCTTGCGCTGAGGGTCATGCGTATCCCTTTCCCGCTCGACCGGGCTTCGCTCAAGGCCTATCTCGGCATGGCGATTCTCAACTGCGCCTTGCCCTTCTGCCTGATCGTCTTCGGGCAGACCCGCGTGCCGAGCGGGCTCGCCTCGATCCTCAACGCCACGACGCCGATCTTCACCATGGTGCTGGCGCATCTCTTCCTGGCCAGCGAGCGGCTCGACCCCAGGCGAGCAGCCGGCGTCATGATCGGCTTTGCCGGTGTCATCGTGCTGTTCTGGGACCGGCTCGGTGCCGGCGCGGGAGAACTGATCGGCCTCGTTGCCTGCCTCGGCGCGTCGCTTTCCTACGGGTTCTCCAACATTTTCGGGCGGAAGGTGATTGTGCCCGGCGCCCATCCCCTGGCCATGGCGGCGGGGCAGCAGACCTTCGCCTTGCTGCCGCTGATGCCGCTGGCCCTCATCGTCGACGCACCGTTCTCGGGGCCCATGCCGAGCCTGACGGCGATCGGCGCGATCGTCGGGCTGGGCCTGCTCTCGACGGCCGTCGCCTATTCACTGTTCTACCGGATCCTCGGCCGGGCAGGTGCCACCAATGTCTCGCTTGTGACCCTGCTCATCCCCTGTTCGGCGATCCTGTTCGGCACACTCTTCCTGGGTGAACGGCTGGAAGAGGAGGCCTTTCTCGGGCTCGCCATCATCGCCGCCGGGCTGCTGGTGATCGACGGGCGCCTGATCGGTCTTTTCCGGCGCCGGAGGGGCTGAAACCGGCTTCCAACCGAAATTGTTGCCGGAGCGCTTGCCAGAACCACTGGACAAACTACCCTTCGATGGTATGTAGACTTTGGTTTACATATGAACAATCGGCGAGCATACGCCGGATGCGCCTGGTTCCAGGCATCAAGGGGAGGTCGAAACCATGTCCATGCACGCGATGCCGTCGCGGCCCTGGCTTGCACATTATCCAGCCAATGTCCCGGCCGAGATCGACGTCAACAGGTTGCCCGATCTCGCAACCCTGATCCGCGACTCGATCACCCGCTTCGGGGATCGGCGCGCCTTCGAGAGCTTCGGCAAGTCGCTGACCTACCGGCAGATCGGCGAGGTGGCCGAGGCCGTGGGCGGCTGGCTGCAGGCGCAGGGCTTCCAGAAGGGCGACCGCATCGCCATGATGATGCCGAATGTCATGGCTTATCCGGCCGCGATGTTCGGGACGCTGCTCGGCGGGTTCACCGTCGTGAACGTCAATCCGCTCTATACCGAGCGGGAACTGATCCACCAGATCAACGATTCCGGCGCCGAGGCGATCTTCGTCCTCGAGAATTTCGCCCATGTCGTCGCCAGCGCATTGCCGCATACCTCGCTCAAGAAGGTGGTGATCGTCTCGGCCGGCGATCTGCTCGGCTTCAAGGGCAAGATCGTGTCCTTCGTGGCCAAGTATGTGAAGAAGGTGGTGCCCCCGTATTCGCTGCCGCAGGCGGTCCGCTTCGAGGAGGTCGTGCGCGTCGGGCGTGGTGCCGGGCTCCGGCCGGTCCAGATCAGCCTCGATGACATCGCCTTCCTGCAATATACCGGCGGCACCACGGGCGTTTCCAAGGGCGCCACGCTCACGCATCGGAACATTTCCGCCAATGTCGTGCAGGCTGAGATGTGGCTTGGCCCGGCGGTGAATTCCATCCCCGATAACGTGATGGTGACGGCATTGCCGCTCTATCACATCTTCGCCCTGACTTGCTGCTGTCTCTACATGATGAAGATCGGTGCGGCCTGCCTGCTGATCGCCAATCCGCGTGACATTCCCGGCTTCATCGCCACGCTGAAGAAAACCCGCTTCACGCTGATGTCCGGCGTGAACACGCTCTACAACGCGCTGGCGAACCATCCCGATATCCGGACGGTGGATTTCACCACGCTGAAATTCTGCGTTGCCGGCGGCATGGCCACCCAGAGCGCGGTGGCGAAGAACTGGAAGGCCGTTAGCGGTTGCGCCATCATCGAGGGCTATGGCCTCTCGGAGACCTCGCCGATCCTCACGGTGAATCGCGTCGATCTCGAGGAATTCTCGGGCACGATCGGGTTCCCGGTTCCCTCGACCGACATGGACCTGCGCGATGCCGAGGGCAAGTCGGTGCCGGTGGGCGAGGCCGGCGAGATCTGCGCCCGCGGCCCGCAGGTGATGCAGGGCTACTGGCAGCGGCCGGACGAGACCCAGAAGGTCATGACGGCGGACGGCTTCTTCCGGACCGGCGATGTCGGCGTCCAGCTGCCCGACGGCACGTTCAAGATTGTTGACCGGCTGAAGGACATGATCCTTGTCTCCGGCTTCAACGTCTATCCGAACGAGGTCGAAGAGGTGATCGCCAAGCATCCGGGCGTGCTGGAAGTGGCGGTGATCGGCGTGCCGGACCCGCAATCGACGGAGGCCGTTGCGGCCTATATCGTCAAAAAGGACCCCGACCTCCAGGCCGAAACCATCCGGGCGCATTGCCGCTCGGAACTCACTGCCTACAAGGTGCCGAAGGTCATCCATTTCCGCGACTCCCTGCCGAAGACCAATGTCGGCAAGGTGCTGCGCCGGATGCTGCGCGAGCCATCTGCATAAGGCGCTCCTCCCGGG
Organism: Rhabdaerophilum sp. SD176; assembly: GCF_030143245.1. Classification (GTDB taxonomy): domain Bacteria; phylum Pseudomonadota; class Alphaproteobacteria; order Rhizobiales; family Beijerinckiaceae; genus Rhabdaerophilum. The sequence goes on from NZ_JARJNS010000002.1 coordinate 494,920, forward strand.
CACGGTCTCGTGATTATGTCGCGAGGCCGAGCTGCGCTAGATCTTGTGCTGCGCCGAGGTCAGGGAGAGAGCCATGCACATTATTCGCCGCCGCAGCTGGGAATTGCCGGAAAGCGCCGTGACCCCGGAGGCGGCCTTCCTGTCGCGACGGGAGAGCCTCGGCCTTGGCGCCGGCCTGATGGCGATGCTGGCCGCCGGCAAAGCCCGTGCGGCCTCGCAGGCCGAAACGGATGCCCTCCACCCCTATCCGCGCAATGCCGCCTATGATCCGGGCCGGCCGGTAACGGATGAGAAATTCGCGTCGCAATACAACAATTTTTATGAGTACGGCACCTCGAAGAGCATCGCCGCAGCGGCGCAACAGCTGGTGACGCGGCCGTGGGATATCCAGATCGATGGCATGGTCGAGAAGCCCGGCCCGGTGGCGATCGACAGCCTGATCATGGCCATGCCGCGCGAGGAGCGGATCTACCGTTTCCGCTGCGTCGAGGCGTGGTCGATGGTGGTGCCGTGGTCTGGCTTCGGCATGAAGGCGCTGGTGGATTACTGCAAGCCGCTTTCGGGCGCGAAATATGTGCGCATGGAAACCTTCTTCGATCCGAAGATGGCACCGGGCCAGCGCGCGCCGTTCTATCCGTGGCCCTATGTCGAGGGTGTCACGATCGAGGAAGCGCGGAACGATCTCGCCTTCATGGTGACGGGCGCCTATGGCAAGACTCTCGCCAAGCAATATGGCGCCCCGATCCGGTTGATGCTGCCTTGGAAATACGGGTTCAAGTCGATCAAGTCGATCAAGCGTATCACCTTCACCGATCAGCGGCCGAAGGGCCTGTGGGAATCGCTGCAGGCTGCCGAATATGGCTTCTGGGCGAATGTGAACCCGGAAGTCTCGCATCCACGCTGGAGCCAGGCCAGCGAGAACGTGCTCGGCACGAACAATCGCATCCCGACGCTGCTTTTCAACGGCTATGCCAATGAAGTGGCCGGGCTCTACAAGGGGCTGGAAAAGGAACGGCTCTGGGCGTGATGTTTTTCCTGCCTCCCGAAGCTTTGTCGGGCGGCAGAGGATCCTCGCATAAGTTCGGACGGCCATTCGGCCTGGGTTTCTTTCGTTCCGTCCAAGGCATTGCCGGATGGAACAAGACCCTCGCAAAAGCTCGGACGGCCATTCGGCCTAAATGGGTTGAGGCTGAAAGCGGACCGTCAATAGACCCAGCGCTGGGCCTTGCTGACGAGAAAATCGCGAAAGACCTGTACGCGCGCCACCTGCTTCAGTGCCTCGGGGAAAACGAGGTAGCAATCGAGATGCGGCATGGTTTCGCCCTGCAGCAATTGCACCAGCGTCGAGGATTGGTCGACCACGTAGTCCGGCAGCACGGCAATGCCCGCCCCGCTATTCGCGGCATGCAGCAGGGCCGTGATCGAATTGACAACAAGCGCCGGGATCCGTGGCTCGCGACGCTCGCGTCCGGCGGTGCAATGCCAGTTCACATCCTCCAGATAGCCCGGAATGTCCCCGCCAAAGGCCACAAGGCGATGTTCGTCGAGATCGCCGATCACGCGCGGCGCGCCGAAGCGCTTGAGGTAGTCCGGCGAGGCATAGACATGGAAATGCACCGCGAAGAGCCGGCGACGGATCAGGTCCGCCTGGACGGGGGCCCGCAGGCGCAAGGCGACATCGGCCTCCCGCATGGCGAGATCGAGCTCGTCATCGGTCAGGATCACCTGCAGCCGGATGTCCGGGTAGAGATCGAGGAATTCGGAAAGGCGCGGCGTCAGCCAGTTCCCGCCGAGCGCCACATTGGCGGTGACCTTCAGCTCGCCGTTCGGTTTCTCGCGGCTGTCGGACAGGCTGGCGCGGGTCTGGTCCAGCTTGGTGACAAGCTCGCGGGCAGTGCGGAACAGCAACTCGCCCTGTTCGGTCAGGACAAGCCCGCGTGCATGGCGATGGAACAGCGGCACATCCAGTTCGGCTTCCAGCGCCGAGACCTGCCGGCTGACGGCGGATTGGGACAGGCCCAGCACTTCCCCGGCCCGGGTGAGGCTGCCGGCTTCCGCGGCGGCGTAGAATATTCGGACGCGATCCCAATCCACAGCACTTCCCCTCACGGCCGCGCTTGGTTGGCGGCTCAGTTATGCGCTTTCGGCATAATGGCACAGCCATGCCCTGCGGCAATGCCCCCGTGGGCGCTTGTCGCAGGTTTCGTGGCGAGGAATCCCGACTTTACTCGGCAGCCACCTTCGCCGGGGCATGCGCGGTCAGGTAGCGCTCGGCTTCCAGCGCGGCCATGCAGCCGAGGCCGGCCGCCGTCACAGCCTGGCGGAACACGTCATCCGCCACGTCGCCGGCCGCAAAGACACCGGGGATGTTGGTCTGCGTCGTGCCTGGCACCACCTTTAGGTAGCCGTTTTCCTTCATGTCGAGCTGGCCCGCGAAGAGTTCGGAGGCGGGCTGGTGGCCGATCGCAACGAAGAGGCCGTCGGTCTTCAGTTCGGTGATCGCGCCTGTCTTCACGTTCTTCACGCGCAGATGCGTCACGCCCGGAGGCTGCTGCTGGCCGCAAATTTCCTCGACGGCGGAATCCCAGATCACCTCGATCTTGGGATGGGCAAAAAGGCGCTCCTGCAGGATCTTCTCCGCCTTGAAGCTGTCGCGCCGGTGGATGACGCGCACCTTGCTGGCGAGATTGGCGAGGTAGAGTGCTTCCTCGACCGCCGAATTGCCGCCGCCGACCACCACGACTTCCTTGCCGCGATAGAAGAAGCCGTCGCAGGTCGCGCAGGCCGAGACGCCGAAGCCCTTGAACTTCTCCTCCGAGGGGATGCCGAGCCACTTCGCCTTGGCGCCGGTGGCGATGATCAGCGTATCGCAGGTGTAGGTGGCGCCGCCATCCCCCGAGAGGCGGAAGGGGCGCCGCTGCAGATCGACAGACGTGATATAGTCCGCGACCATCTCGGTGCCCACATGCTCGGCCTGGGCGCGCATCTGCTCCATCAGCCACGGGCCCTGGATCGCCTCAGCGAAGCCCGGATAATTCTCGACATCGGTGGTGATCATCAGCTGGCCCCCCGGCTCAAAGCCGGAAATGAGCAGCGGCTTCATCATGGCGCGGGCAGCGTAGATCGCGGCGGTATAGCCGGCCGGGCCGGAGCCGATCACGATAACCTTGGCGTGGCGGGTGGGGGTGCTCATGGGGTGCTCCAGGCGACTTGCCGCGGCAGGCGGCTTCGAAATTCCGTGAGATGCCGGGCCAGGGCCGCGGCAATGGCCGGCGTGGCATCCATCGGCTCATAGCTATACAGAACAGGCCGGCCAAAGAAGGGGCAAATCGCCCCGATCTCTTCAAGTTCTGTGAGGAACCGGTCGATTTTTCGTGATCCGCCACTCGGCCGCACGAGATGGACCGGCCGGCCGGTGGCCAGCGCCTCGCCGACCATGTTGACCGAATCCGCCGTGACGATGATTGCCTCGCTGCAGGCCAGCAAGGCCGGGTAGGGGTTCTCGCCCGTGCCGTCCCAGATCCAGCCACCGGAACCTGAAAGCCCTTGGCGCACGGCCTCCAGCAGCGCCGGTGGCGTGCGCCGCGAGGGCGTGGCCCGGATCACGGCGCCGCTCGCGATCATGCGGTCGAGCCTGCGCAGGAACCCTGCAATGTCTGCATCGGTGAAGGTGAAATCCTTGCTGTTGCCGCCGAGAAGAAGTGCAACGCGATAGCCGGGCCAGTCCACCAGCGGGGCCGGCGGTGCCGCGGCGGCGCCGGCCAGACGCTCCGGCGTGAAGCGATGCGGCGAGAGCAGCGTCATCATGACATTCGGGCCGCGCAGCCGGTCATGCTCAGGGACCCAGAGGAAATCGGCGATGGTCGGCCCCGTGCGCGGGTCCTTCAGGAAGGCGGTGAAACAGCGCCCGCCGCTCGCGGCCTTGATCGCCGGCAGGTAGGCCGCAGCCCGCCGGCCCGAGGCGATGACAAGGTCCGGGAAAGGGCCTGCCAGGGGCGAATCCGGCCGGCCGGGTGTCTCACGCGGGTCGATAGCAAGGCCGGGGAGCCGCCAGCTGTGTGGCATCAGCCAGGACCAGGGTGCGCGGGGAGAAACCTGCCGTTCCTGGATGGCGAGGCCGAGCCGTTCAGCGATCCCGAGGGCATGCGCCCGGTCGCCGGCCTTGCCATCGGTCAGGATCCAGCAGGCAAGGCCACGCGCGGCGGCAATGGCCCCTGCGGTGCTGGCCTGGGCGTCGGGGCTGTTCGCGGGTGTGCTGGCGGCGTGGCTCATGCGCCCGGCGTTATCCACGCTCCGGCGAGACTTGTCCATCGAATCGGCTTGAGGGAAGCTGCTGCCTTGCGGAATAAGGAAGCGTCCGGGTTGCCGGACCTGCCCAAAATGCTCGATATGCCAAAATTGTTTCCATGACGTTTTTTCAACGCCCTCTCGCTTTTTGCTCGGCCTCTGCCTATGCAGGATCAGGCGGGCAGGATTGCTTTCAGATCGGTCTCCAATGCTCAAATCCCTCGAACTTGACGCCATCGATTGGAAAATCCTCGGCGAGCTTCAGGCTGATGGCAGCCTCACCAATGTCGAACTGGCACGTCGGGTCGGGCTGACGCCGCCGCCCTGCCTTCGCCGGGTGCATGCCCTGCGCGAGGCCGGTTTCATCCGGGGCTACCGGGCAATGCTCGATGCGCCGCAACTCGGATTTTCGGTGGTGTGTTTCGCCTTCGTGCATCTCGCGAGCCAGGCGGAGGGCGACCTTGCGGCCTTTGCCGAGCGGATCCGCCTCTGGCCGAGCATCCGTGAATGCTGGACCCTCTCGGGCGATATCGACTTCCTGCTCAAATGCGTGACGAAGGACCTTCCCAGCCTGCAGGTTCTGGTGGGAGACCTGACGGCCACGCCGAATGTCCGCAACGTCCGCACCGCGCTGGCGCTCGGCAAGCTGAAGGATGAGGGGCTGGTGCCGGTTCCCGGCCTGCCGCGCTGAGGCGGCCGGCGATCCGGGCTCACAGCTCGCGGATGATCCAGTAGGCAAAGGCGCCGATCAAGGCCTCGACCCGGCGCGGTTCGTTATAGGGCGACGGGGCGAAACCGCTGGAATTGGCCGGCGAGCGGCCGGCCACAGGCCGGCGCGAGAGCGCGCGCCCCTGCCGGTCCAGCAGGATCGCTTCTCCATCAATGGCATCCCCCGGAGAAAAGCTGCCAAAGCCACCACGGATGCCGGGGAACGGATCGCTGGAGAGATACACCTGCGTCACCCGCACAACGAGGCGCGTGCCCGCCGGCAACGGCTTGCCCTGCTCCGCCATCTCGCGGGCGAGGGCGCGTGGCAGGCTGCGGCGGATATGGGCAGAGATGGCCGGAAGGCCGATTCCGCCGGCCTCGACAGTGATGCGCGGCGCACCCTGCGCAGATGCCGGCAGCGGGAATGCCGCCGCCAGCATGAGAGCGAGCCAGAAGGCGGCGTTAACGGAAGGAAATCTCCACGACCTCATAGCTCTTGCCTCCGCCCGGGGTATTCACCTCGACGGTATCGCCGACTTTCTTGCCGATCAAGGCGCGGGCGATGGGCGAGGAGATCGAGACGCGGCCGCTGCGGACATCCGCCTCGACATCGCCGACGATCTGGTAGGCCTTCTCTTCCTCGGTATCCTCGTCGACGAGCTTCACCGTGGCGCCGAACTTGATCGTGCTGCCCGAGAGCTTGGAGACCTCGATCACCTCGGCGCGCGAGATCAGGCTCTCGAGCTCGCCGATCCGCCCCTCGTTGAGCGATTGAGCTTCCTTGGCGGAGGAATATTCCGCGTTCTCGCTCAGGTCACCGTGGGCACGGGCCTCCTGGATCGCGAGAATGATGCGCGGGCGCTCGACCGTCTGGCGGTGCTTGAGCTCCTCTTCCAGCATCTTGTAGCCGTTGGCCGTCATCGGAATGCGTTCCATGGCGGGTTCTCCTTAAACAGTCTCCCCGCCATGCGGGCACCGCCGGCGGGGAGGAGTATGATCAAGGGCCGGCAGGACCGGCCATTCCGGTTTCGGCGCTGCAGCCCGGACCCGTTTCAGGCAAAGTATTCCTGAAGCGCGCGCACCTCGAGGTCCCCGGCCCGGTAGGCCCGAATCCCCTCGGCTGCGGCAATCGCCCCCGCCAAGGTGGTATAATACGGCACCTTGTGCAAGAGGGCGGCCCGACGGAGCGAGCGGGAGTCGGTCAGGGCCTGTGCGCCCTCGGTGGTGTTGAAAACGAGCTGGATCGAGCCGTTCTTGATGGCATCGACGATATGCGGCCGACCTTCCAGCACCTTGTTGATCCGCTCGCAGGGCAGGCCATGCTCGACCAGGAAGCGCTGGGTGCCCGTGGTCGCAACGATGGTGAAGCCTTCCTCCACCAGCATGCGGATCGTCGGCAGGATGCGATCCTTGTCAGCATCACGCATCGAAACGAAGACACGGCCCTGCGACGGCACCTTGGTGCCACCGCCGAGCTGGCTCTTCGCGAAGGCCACGCCGAAGCTGCGGTCAAGGCCGATAACCTCTCCGGTCGAGCGCATTTCCGGGCCGAGAACCGTATCCACGCCCGGGAACCGGGCGAAGGGGAAGACCGCTTCCTTGACGCCGACATGGTTGAGCACCTTGGGGCGCAGGCCGAAATCGCCGAGCGGCTCGCCGGCCATGACGCGGGCGGCGATCTTGGCGATCGGCTCGCCGATCACCTTGGCGACGAAGGGCACGGTGCGCGAGGCGCGTGGATTGACCTCGAGGACAAAGATCTCGCCGTCCTTGATCGCGTATTGCACGTTCATCAGCCCGCCGACGCCGAGGGCGAGTGCCATTTCGCGTGTCTGGCGTTCGAGTTCCGCGAGGATTTCCGGCGAGAGCGAGCGCGGCGGCAGCGAGCAGGCGGAATCGCCCGAATGGATGCCCGCTTCCTCGATATGCTCCATGATGCCGGCGATGAAGGTGTCCTTGCCGTCGCAGAGGCAATCGACATCGACCTCGATCGCATCGGCGAGATAGCGGTCGAACAGGAGCGGGTTCTTGCCGAGCACCGTGTTGATCTGGCCGGTCTTGTCGTTCGGGTAGCGCGCCTTCACATCCGAGGGGATCAGCGAGGGCAGGGTGCCGAGCAGGTAATCGTCGAAGGCCTCGCGCTCGCGGATGATCGCCATGGCGCGGCCACCCAGCACATAGGACGGGCGGACGACAAAGGGGAAGCCGAGATCGGCCGCGACAAGGCGTGCCTGCTCGACCGAATAGGCGATGCCGTTCTTGGGCTGCTTCAGGTCCAGCTTGTCGAGCAGGCGCTTGAACCGGTCACGGTCCTCGGCGAGGTCGATCGCATCGGGCGAGGTGCCGAGGATCGGCACGCGGGCGGCCTCAAGCGCGGCGGCGAGCTTCAGCGGGGTCTGGCCGCCGAACTGCACGATCACGCCGTGGAGCGTGCCGTTCTGCTTCTCGCGCTCGAGAATCTCCAGCACGTCCTCGGCCGTCAGCGGCTCGAAATAGAGCCGGTCCGACGTGTCATAGTCGGTCGACACCGTTTCCGGGTTGCAATTGACCATGATCGTCTCGTAGCCGGCCTCTTTCAGCGCGAAGGCGGCATGGCAACAGCAATAATCGAACTCGATGCCCTGCCCGATCCGGTTCGGGCCGCCGCCGAGAATCACCACTTTCTTGCGGTTGCTCGGCTGGGCCTCGTCGGCGAGGCTTGCGCCGAAGGGCGGCGCATAGGTCGAGTACATGTAGGCGGTGGGCGAGGCGAATTCCGCCGCGCAGGTATCGATGCGCTTGTAGGCCGGGCGCACATCGAGTCCGATGCGGCGCTCGCGCACGGCGGCAACCTCCAGCCCGGCAAGGCTGGCCAGGCGCTGGTCGGAGAAGCCCAGCGCCTTCAGCGCGCGGAAGTTATGCGCATCCTGCGGCAGGCCATGGGCACGGATCCGCGCTTCCATGTCGACAATCTCGCGCAGCCGGGCGAGGAACCAGGGATCGATCTTGCAGGCGGAATGGATTTCCTCGTCGGTGAAGCCGAGGCGCATGGCCTGCCCGACCTTGAGGATCCGGTCCGCCATCGGCGTGCCGATAGCGGCACGAATGGCGTTCTTGTCGTCGCCCTTGCCGAGGCCCTCGATCTCGATTTCGTCGAGGCCGTCCAGCCCCGTCTCGAGGCTGCGCAGGGCTTTCTGCAGGCTCTCATGGAAGGTGCGGCCGATGGCCATCGACTCGCCGACCGATTTCATCGAGGTGGTCAGCACGCCGAAATTCGGATCGTTCGAGGGGAATTTCTCGAAGGCGAAACGCGGGATCTTGGTGACGATATAATCGATCGTCGGCTCGAAGGAGGCCGGCGTCGCGCCACCGGTAATGTCGTTCTCGATTTCGTCGAGCGTGTAGCCCACGGCGAGCTTCGCCGCGACCTTGGCGATCGGGAAGCCGGTGGCCTTCGACGCGAGGGCCGAGGAGCGCGAGACGCGCGGGTTCATCTCGATGACGATCATCCGGCCATCCGCCGGGTTGACGGCGAACTGCACGTTCGAGCCGCCGGTCTCGACCCCGATCTCGCGCAGGACGGCGAGCGAGGCGTCGCGCATGATCTGGTATTCCTTGTCGGTCAGCGTCAGGGCCGGGGCCACGGTGATGCTGTCGCCGGTATGGACGCCCATCGGGTCGAAATTCTCGATGGAACAGACGATGATGCAGTTGTCGCGCCTGTCGCGGACGACCTCCATCTCGTATTCCTTCCAGCCGAGCACGCTTTCCTCGATCAGGACCTCGTTGGTCGGGGAGGCGTCGATGCCGCGCTCGACGATCTCGATGAATTCGCTCTTGTTGTAGGCGATGCCGCCGCCCGTGCCGCCCATGGTGAAGGAGGGCCGGATGATGGCCGGCAGGCCAATATCCTCAAGGCAATCCAGGGCGGCGCCCAGCGTCTTCACGTGGTGCGATTTCGGCGTCTCGAGGCCGATCTTCGTCATGGCCTCGCGGAAGCGCTCGCGGTCTTCGGCCTTGTCGATCGCATCGGCGGTGGCGCCGATCATTTCCACGTCATGCTTTGCGAGTGCGCCCATCTTCTGCAGCGAAAGCGCACAATTCAAAGCTGTCTGGCCGCCCATGGTCGGGAGAAGGGCGAATTTCTTGCCGGCCGGCGTCTTCGGCCGTTCCTTGGCGATGATCTTCTCCACCACTTCCGGGGTGATGGGCTCGACATAGGTCGCATCGGCCAGTTCCGGATCGGTCATGATCGTGGCCGGGTTCGAGTTGACGAGGACAATGCGATAGCCCTCGGCCTTGAGCGCCTTGACGGCCTGTGTGCCGGAATAATCGAATTCGCAGGCCTGACCGATGACGATCGGCCCCGCGCCGATGATCATGATGGTGTGGATATCCTGACGTTTGGGCATGGTTCCGGGCCATTTTTGCGCGACCCCGCCGGATCCCGGGCGCGTTTCATGCGGCGCCAGGTGGCGGATTGCTGTGGTTTTGACTGCTAGACGCCCGCTATAGACAAGCAAAACCGGATGGCCAAGGGGAAAGTGAGCCATCACACAGATGGCCGATCGCCTTTTGCCGCATGAGGACGGGCCTGCGCTTTATCGCGTCGCAGAATTTTGCCAGAGTGATTCAGGAGACAGCGACACCATGATGCGCAATTGCCTTTTCGGAATTCGGGGCCTGTGCCTGACCCTCGTCGTCGGGCTTTCGGCCGTGACTGCCCAGGCCCAGACCTTTCCGACAAAGGATGTCCAGGGCTCGCGGGATCATCCCCTCGCAGGACGCTACGAAGGCTCCTTCATCGCCTACCACAAGGTGCGCGACTATGACGAGATGCGCCTTCCGATCAAGAAGCTCAACAATTCCAGAGTTTTGACCGAGGAAAACAGCATCGAGATCAAGGGACGGGCCCTGCGCCAGCTCTATCGTGGACCGCAGGGACGTTCCTCGCTGGAAGTGGTCCGCAACTACGAGCAGCGCCTGCAGGGGCAGGGCTTCGAAACGCTGTTCCTGTGCCGGATGCGCGATTGCGGCGGCTCGGATCTCTGGTTCGCCGTGACCGAAGCCCACAAGGGCAGCGGGCTGCCTTCGAACTGGGAGAGCCAGACCTATCTGATCGCCCGGAAAAAGGATGGCAACGGCGCCGAATCGGTCGTGGCCGTGCTCTCGGTCGAGATCAGCGGCGAGGTGCGCTCGCTGGTGGATGTGCTCGAAAGCAAGGGCATGGAAACCGACAAGATCAAGGTGCTCGATGCCGGCGCCCTGAAAAGTGCGCTGGATGGCCAGGGCCGTGCTGCGCTTTACGGCATCACCTTCGAGTTCAACAAGGCCGAGATCCGTTCGGAATCCCGGCCGCAGATCGACCAGATCGTGGCCTATCTCAAGGCCAATCCGCAGGTGGCGATCGTCGTGGCCGGCCATACCGACGCCAAGGGCGGTTTCGACTACAATGTCGACCTGTCCCGCCGCCGGGCGCAGGCTGTCGTGCAGGCGCTGACGGCAGCGGGCATCGGCGCCAACCGCCTGACGCCGTTCGGGGCCGGCATGGCCTCGCCTGTGGCAACCAACGAAACCGAGGCCGGGCAGGCGCAGAACCGCCGGGTCGAGATTGTGAAGCGCTGAGCCCGGTCGGGCCTCAACAAGGAGACGTGACGATGGAATGGGTCATTCTCGGGCTGATCGTGCTGGTGATCGGCTGGCTGCTGATGAGCTACAATGGCGTCGTGGCCATGAACCAGCGGGCCAACCAGGCCTTCGCGGATATCGATGTGCAGCTCAAGCAGCGGCATGACCTGATCCCCAATCTCGTGGAAACGGTGAAAGGCTATGCCAGCCACGAGAAGGAAACGCTGGATGCGGTGATCCGCGCCCGCAACACCGCGATCAGCGCGCAGGGCCCGGCCAACATGGCCGAGGCAGAGAAGGGCCTGTCAGGTGCGCTCGGCCGCCTGATCGCGCTGTCCGAGGCCTATCCGGACCTCAAGGCCAACACGAACTTCCTTGACCTGCAGGCGCAGCTCGGCACGATCGAGGACAAGCTGGCCGCGGCCCGCCGGTTCTTCAACAATGCCGTCAGTGAGTATAATGCGGCGATCCAGTCGATCCCGATGGTGTTCGTCGCGAAGAATTTCGGCTTCAGCGAGCGCACCTTCTTCGATGTCGGCGAAACCGCGCGGACGCAGCTCGACCAGGCGCCGAACGTCAAGTTCTGATGCCGGGGCGGCCCTGGCCGGCGGCTTTGCGCCGCCTGCCGGGCCACCTCCTGAGAAACCTCCGGGGAGGAGGCCGCGGCCCCGAAGGCCGCAATTCCGCTCCCGCATGTCAAGGGCAACGCCATGGGGCAGGCATTCGGCCTATACACCCATATCCGGAACAACCGCCTGCGCTCGTGGTTCCTGCTGGCCAGCCTGTTCGTGCTGGTGGCTGCGGTAACCTTCGCACTGACGCTGGCCTTCGATGCGGCGCGGTTCAACGCGCCGTTCAACCGCATCCTGTCCTATGCCTGGCGGCAATTCTGGGGCTACCTGCCGGTGGCCTTCGCGCTGGCCGCTGTCTGGGTGGGGATCGGCTTCGCCTTCAACACGGCCATGATCTCCTGGGCCACCGGTGCGCAGGAGGTGACGCGCGAAAGCCATCCGCGTCTCTATCACCTGCTGGAAACGCTCTGCATCTCGCGCGGCATGCCGGTGCCCAAGCTGGCCATCATCGAGAATCCGGCCCTCAATGCCTTTGCGAGTGGCGTCAACGAGGCGCAGTACCAGATCAGTGTCACAACCGGCCTCATGGAAGCGCTGGACGATGCGGAGCTGGAAGCCGTGCTCGCGCATGAGCTGACGCATATCCGCAACCAGGATGTCCGGTTGATGATCATCGCCGTGCTGATCGCCGGGGTGATCTCCTTCTTCGGTGAATTGCTGGTGCGCGGCCGGTTCCGATTCGGCGGCGGTGGCGACGGCGACAGCAAGGGCAGGGGCCTGGCGCTGCTTGTCGGGGCGGTGATCATGCTGCTCGCGTGGTTTCTGGCCGTACTGATCCGGTTCTCGCTGTCGCGCAGCCGCGAGTATCTCGCCGATGCCGGCGCGGTCGAGCTGACGAAAAACCCGGATGCCATGATCTCGGCGCTGCTCAAGATTTCCGGCCGCGCCGATATCGAGGGCGTGCCCTCGGGGATCATGGATATGTGCATCGAGAATGATCCGGACGATTTCGCCGATATCTTCTCGACCCATCCCTCGATCACCAAGCGCATCCAGGCGCTGCAGGCCCATGCCGGCGGGCAGATTCCGCTCGGCCCGCCGCAGGCGATCCGGGATCGCGAATCGCTGCCGCAGATGGTTGAGAAGCGCGGGCCCTGGGCGCGGGGCGGCCCGTGACCGGCGAGGCCGTTCCACCCGATCGCGGTTGGCGCCGGATGCTGCGCCAGTTCAAGTCGTTCTTCGGCGTCGGAATCCTTGCCGCCGTCGTTCATTACAGCTTGCTGATCTTTCTCGTCGAATGGCGGAAGGTCGATGCCGTGCTGGCCACGATGGCCGGTTACCTCGCCGGTGGCCTGCTTTCCTATGGCCTGAACCGCCTGTTGACCTACGAAGCAGAGCGCGGCCATCTCGAGGCGGGATGGCGCTTCGCCGTGGTGGCGCTGATCGGCCTCGGGCTGACGACGGCGCTGATGAGTGCGTTCCTGCGCCTGCTCGACTGGCACTATATTCCGTCGCAACTGCTGACGACGGGCATCGTGCTGCTCTGGAGTTTCTTCGCCCACAAATACTGGAGTTTCCGCGACCGGGCCTGAAGGCTCACTCGGCCCGGGGTTCGCTGAAGCGGACGGCGGCGAAGGCCATTCGGGCCTGGTTATGGCCGAGATTGCGCTCGAGCCGGCGGGCGGTCAGCCCGACCTTGTCGAGCAAGGCGAGGATCTCGGCTTCCTCGTAATGGGTGAGGCCGAGTTCCTGCCGGATCCGGCGGTAATCAGACAGGGCCGTCTTCACGAGGCCGGCCAGAGCCGGGATGAGGAAGCCGCCCTGCCAGCCGAAGGCCAGCAAGGCGCGTGCATCGACGAGTGGCGAGAGGCCGACAGGCAAGATATCGCCGAGGATCAGCGTGCCGCCCGGGCGCAGCAGCCGTGCCAGATCGTGGATCAGTGTCGCGAAATCCGGCTTTGACATGTATTGCGCCACCGAATGCACGACGAGCAGATCGACACTGCCATCGGCGAGGCCAGCCAGATCTTCCGGCGCCAGAACCTGGATGGCGCGGATCTCGCCGAAGCGGGCATTGAGTTTCTCGCGGACTGTCGAAGCGGCGTCGACGAGGATCAGTTTGCGGCACCGCGCGGCAACAAGGCCGGCCGAGAGCGCTTCGCCGCAGCCGAAATCGAGGACGGTATCGTCCTCGCCGGGGAGAAGGTCGCGGATATCCGAGGCGATGCCCCGGTAATGCAGCATCTTGTGCCGATCATTCACGTAGATCGGGTTGTCGGCATTCCAGAACTCGATCCAGCTGCGCATGGCGGGCATCCCGTGGCGTGATGGCGCCGGCCTGTCAGCGCCGCGCCGCGCGCATCATGTCGACGAAACGATCGAACAGATAGTGGCTGTCCTGCGGGCCGGGCGAGGCTTCCGGATGCTGCTGTACCGAGAAGGCCGGGCGATCCTTCAGGCGGAGGCCGCAATTCGAGCCGTCGAACAGCGAGATGTGGGTTTCCTCGGCATTGTCCGGCAGGGTCTTCGGATCCACTGCGAAGCCATGGTTCATGGAGACAATCTCGACCTTGCCGGTGGCATGTTCCTTCACCGGGTGGTTGGCGCCGTGATGGCCCTGCGCCATTTTCATCGTGCGCGCGCCAATGGCGAGGGCCAGCATCTGGTGCCCGAGGCAGATGCCGAAGGTCGGAATCCGCGCATCGAGGATCGCGCGGATATTCGGCACCGCGTAGAGGCCGGTCGCGGCCGGATCGCCCGGGCCATTGGCGAGGAAGACACCATCCGGCTTCAGCGCCAGCACATCGGCGGCCGGCGCGTCCGGCGGCAGGACGGTGACCTTGCAGCCTCGCTCGGCCAGCAGGCGCAGAATGTTGCGCTTCACACCGTAATCGAGCGCAACGACATGGAATTCCGGCGCCTTCTGTTCGCCATAGCCTTCGTTCCACGTCCAGCTGGTCTCGGTCCAGTCATAGCGCTGGCTGCCGGTGACGGCGGGGACAAGGTCGAGTCCGGCCATGGAGGGCAGGGTCTTCGCGGCGGCGAGCAGGGTCTTGCGGTCGAAAAAACCATCCGGATCATGGGCGACGATGGCGTTCTGCATGCCCTTGTCGCGGATCAGGGCCGTAAGCGCGCGGGTATCGATGCCGGCAATGCCGACAATGTTCCGCGTCTTCAGCCAGGAATCGAGGTCATGCGTCGAGCGGTAGTTCGAGGGATCGGTGATGTCCGTCGCCAGCACGATGCCAGTGGCGGCAGTGCGGGCCATGTTGACCGTCTCGATATCTTCCTCGTTCACCCCGACATTGCCGATATGCGGGAAGGTAAAGGTGATGATCTGGCCGAAATAGGAGGGGTCCGTCAGGATTTCCTGGTAGCCGGTCATCGCCGTGTTGAAGCAGATCTCGCCGCGGCCTTCGCCGGTCGCGCCGATGCCCGTGCCCTCGATCATCGTACCATCTGCGAGAACAAGGAGCGCGGTCGGGCGGAACTCCGTCCAGGGCGCAGGCGCGGTGTCGCGATTTTCGGATTGCAGGCCCGGCTTTGTCATGGCAGTTGCTCGTGGGATTGGGCCAAAGCCAGTTCGGCTCGGCGCGACGGCATTCCGGGTTCGATAAGGAACCCGCGCCACGACGTCAATTCCCGTCTGCGGGGCATTTCCGGCATTCTTGCCGGCAGGGAGACCATGATGCGCGAACTTTTCACCACCGCCCTCAAGGAATCGATGAAGGCCGGCGACAAGGCGCGGCTGGCGGCGGTGCGGCTGATCCAGGCCGCGATCAAGGACAAGGATATCGAGGCCCGTGGCGCCGGGAAGACGCAGGCGACCGATGACGAGATCCTGTCCCTGCTCCAGAAGATGATCAAGCAGCGCCAGGAATCGGCCGCGATCTACCGGGCCAACAACCGCCCCGAACTTGCCGAGACCGAGGAAGGCGAGATCGCCGTCATCCAGAGCTTCCTGCCGAAGCAGCTCGACGAGGCCGAGACCCATGCCGCCATCGCTGCCGCCATCACCGAAACCGGCGCGGCTGGCATGAAGGATATGGGCAAGGTGATCGCCCATCTCAAGGAGCGCTTCACGGGCCAGATGGATTTCAGCAAGGCGAGCGGCCTGGTGAAGGCAGCGCTGTCAGGCTGACCTGACAGCTTTTTGTTATTACATATTTTACAGTGCGTTAAGCCGTTCGTGGTCGGGACAGTTTTCCCATGCCGATCGCGGCGACCCTGTGGATAACGGGGATTATGCGCGACGCTTCGTGTCGATGTAGTGCCGCAACACGGTGTTGATCCGGCCCTGATAACCCGGCCCCTGTGCCTTAAAAAACTCGAGTACATCCGGATCCAGGCGAATCGAAATCGGCTGCTTGGGGCGATGGGGGCGGATCGCCACCGCCGACCAGTCAACATCGTGCAACCCTGCCCAATCCGGGTCGTCGGCCACGGCTGACGCAATATCGGAATCGGTGAGGGCATCGAGTCGAGCCCAATCCGTCTGGCTGGTCCGGATCTCGAGGCGGCCATCGGGATGACGCACGATGTGGCGGGTGTCATCCAGCTTGCCGAGATAGGTCATGTCGGATGTGTCAGCCATAACGCAACCTCCCTTTCCCGAGCCTTCCGGGCCGAAATGAGCCGTATATTCTCCCCGCGCAGGGTGAAGATCACGGCGATGACCCTGCCTTTCAGGGCTCCGATCAGCAGGCAGCGCGGCTCGCCATCCCGGTCGGAGCGGATTTCGAAGCTTCGCCGGTCAGCGAAAACCTCGACGCAATCGAGAAAATCGATCCCGTGTTTGGTGATGTTGGCGAGGCGCTTGGCCTCGTCGTACTCGAATAGAATCATTCGGTTTAAATCCTTTCAAGACCAGAACTTTTGTCACTGACGTGCCATCTCCGACCTTAAATCCGAACGACGCCTCTATCGAGCATCTGGCGTCTGTATATACATACATAAATACAAAGTCAATTGCTTTGCGCTTGGCTGCCTATCCGCTATCCAGACCTGATGCGCTATCCGCCCTCGATTCTGGAGGACATCAAGTCCCGTCTGCCGGTCTCGGCGGTGGTGGGCCGGCGCGTGAAATTGCAGAAGGCCGGCCGCGAATGGAAGGGGCTCTCGCCCTTCAATGCCGAGCGCACGCCCTCCTTTTTCGTCAATGACCAGAAACAGGCCTGGTTCGATTTCTCCTCCGGCCGGAACGGCGACATTTTCACCTTCCTGATGGAAGCGGAGGGGCTGTCCTTTGCCGAGGCGATCGAGCGACTTGCCTCGGAGGCCGGGGTGGTGCTGCCGGTCGCAACGGCGGAGACGGAGCAGCGCGAACGCAAGCGCGCCGGCCTGCACGAGGCGATGGTACTCGCCGCCACCTATTTCCGCGAGCAATTGCGGGGGGCAAAGGGACGCGAAGCGCGCGAATATTGCACCGGGCGCGGTCTGGTCGGCGCCGTGGCCGAGCGGTTCGGCATCGGCTACGCGCCGCCGGACCGGTATGGCCTGCGCGACTATCTCGCCGGGAAGGATGTGCCCTCGGAGGTGATGGTCGAGGCCGGCCTGCTGATCCAGCTCGACGGCGAGGCGGTGGCCTATGACCGGTTCCGCGACCGGGTGATGTTCCCGATCACCGATCCGCGCGGGCGGATCATCGCCTTCGGTGGCCGTGCACTCCAGAAGGATGCGCAGGCGAAATACCTGAACTCGCCCGAGACCCCGATCTTCCACAAGGGCGGGACGCTCTACAATCTCGACAAGGCGCGCAAGCCCGCCCACGATGCGGGCACGCTGTTCGTTGTCGAGGGCTATGTCGATGCGATCGCGCTCGACCGGGCCGGGA
Organism: Rhabdaerophilum sp. SD176; assembly: GCF_030143245.1. Taxonomy (GTDB): domain Bacteria; phylum Pseudomonadota; class Alphaproteobacteria; order Rhizobiales; family Beijerinckiaceae; genus Rhabdaerophilum. The sequence continues at coordinate 511,927 of NZ_JARJNS010000002.1, forward strand.
TCGGCCATGTCGTCGCGCCGCTCGGCACGGCGCTGACCGAGGACCAGCTGGCCATGATCTGGCGCCTTGTGCCGGAGCCGGTCCTGTGTTTCGACGGCGACAAGGCCGGCCTGCGGGCGGCCTACCGGGCGATCGACGTGGCCCTGCCGGGCCTGGCACCCGGAAAATCGCTGCGCTTTTGCTTCCTGCCAGAGGGGCAGGACCCGGATGACCTTCTGCGCAGTCGCGGCCCCGACGCCTTGCGGCAGGCGCTCGAGAAACCGCGCCCGCTGGTCGATGTGCTGTTCGAGCGCGAAATGGCACGCTCGCCGCTTGAAACGCCCGAGCAGCGCGCGGATTGCGAAAAGCGGCTGTTCGGCGCGGTGGCGCAGATCGGCGACGAGGATCTCAAGCGCCATTACCGGCAGGCCATGCGCGAACGGCTGCAGGCCCGGTTCCAGCCGCAACGGCAGGACATGCGGGCCGGCGGCCGTTCCGCGCCACGCGGCCGGGGGCGTTACGGGCAGGGCGATTCCAGCGCGCAGATGCCGCTGGTGGCGAGCGAGTTGCTGAAGCGCAGCCCGCTTTTCCGCAGCCAGACGGGAATCCTTGCCCGCGAAGCGGCGCTCGTGCTGGCCATGGTGCACCATCCCGGCCTGATCGAGCAGGAAGCGGAGACCTTTGCCGAATTGCTGTTCGACAGCGGAGTGGCGCGGCAGATCCGTGCCGGGTTGCTCGATCTTGCCGCGCGGGGCGGAGCCGGGGCAGAAACACGCGAATCGCTGGAGCTTGCCCTTGCCGGGAAGGGGCTTGCGCCTGCAATCCGGCAGCTCGAGGAGGCAGCGGCGGCGGAAACCTGGGCCGGCCCGGGGGCTGCGATCGACCATGTCACGGCGGCCTGGCGCGAGGCTGCCCACTTGCATGCGCGCCAATCCTTCCTACATAGCGAAATAGACTCGGTTTCTCTTGATTTTGCTGTTAACGGGGGCGAGGAGAGGTTCGAGAGGCTCAAGGCACTTGTCCAGCGACGGGAGGCCTTGCTCGAAACCGAATAGACGACAGATTGAGGGGCGGCCCGCGCCCGGCATGGCGGTGCCCGGGCCAGCGGGCGGGGCACGCGCTGCCCGGCGTGGATAATAGATCATTAAGCGGCTTCGCGTTAACGACAGAACGTTGGCGGAGTCGGCTCTGGTAGGGGCATGTGACCCCGAGGCTTCAGGACCTGACGGAATGGCGACCAAACCCATCAAAAAAGAAGAAGCGGCGAATTCCGGCGCCGATACGCCTGATGCTCCCCTGATCGATGTTTCCGATGCGGCCGTCAAACGGCTCATCAAGCTCGCCAAGAAGCGCGGCTACGTGACGATCGACGAGATCAACGCTGTCCTGCCGCAGGAAGAGGTGAATTCCGAGCAGATCGAGGACATCCTCGCGATGTTCAACGAGATGGGCGTCAATGTCGTCGAGAACGAGGAGACGGAGGAAGGCGAAACGCCGGCCGCCGATGCCGCCGATGACGATGCCGAGGATGGCGAGGAGCCCGCGCCGCGTTCGACCGCTGTCGTGAAGTCGGAACGCTCGTCCGAGCCACTCGACCGGACGGATGACCCTGTCCGCATGTATCTGCGCGAAATGGGTGCCGTCGACCTGCTCTCCCGCGAGGGCGAGATCGCGATTGCCAAGCGCATCGAGGCCGGCCGCGAGGCGATGATCGCCGGGCTCTGCGAGAGCCCGCTGACCTTCCAGGCGATCATCATCTGGCGCGACGAACTCGAGGAAGGCAAGACGCTGCTGCGTGATGTCATCGATCTCGAGGCCACCTATGCCGGCCCGGACGGCAAGGGCGCGCCCAAGGTCGAGGGCGAGCCGGATGATTTTTCCGACGAGCCGAAGGCGCGCGTCGTCAACGAGGATGGCGACGAGGTGGAAGCCCCGCCGGAGCCGGATTCCTTTGATGATGAATTCGATGGCGGTGTCTCGCTCTCGGCGATGGAAGCCGAGCTGAAGCCGCGCGTGCTCGAGACGTTCGGGCGCGTGGCCGACAATTACAAGAAGCTCCGCCGCCTGCAGGACCAGGATATCGAGAACCGCCTGCAATCGACCAAGCTGTCGCCGGCCCAGGAGCGCAAATACAAGAAGCTCAAGGACGACATCATTGCCGATGTGAAGTCGCTCTCGCTCAACCAGAACCGCATCGATGCGCTGGTCGAGCAGCTCTACGACATCAACAAGCGGCTGATCGGCCTCGAGAGCAAGCTGCTGCGGCTGGCCGAGAGCTATGGCGTTGACCGGGTCGAGTTCCTGAAGAACTACCAGGGCGCCGAGCTGGATCCGAAATGGATCCTCCGGGTCTCGAAGTTCACCACCAAGGGGTGGAAGGAAGTCGTGGCCAATGAACTCGAGCGGATCAAGGATATCCGCGGCGAGATCCAGGCCCTGGCCAGCGAGACCGGCCTCGAGATCATCGAGTTCCGCAAGATCGTCACGCAGGTCCAGAAGGGCGAGCGCGAGGCGCGGATCGCCAAGGACGAGATGACGAAGGCGAACCTGCGCCTCGTGATCTCGATCGCCAAGAAATACACCAATCGTGGCCTGCAATTCCTCGACCTGATCCAGGAGGGGAATATCGGGCTGATGAAGGCCGTCGACAAATTCGAATATCGCCGCGGCTACAAGTTCTCGACCTATGCGACCTGGTGGATCCGGCAGGCCATCACCCGCTCGATCGCCGACCAGGCCCGCACGATCCGCATCCCGGTGCACATGATCGAGACGATCAACAAGATCGTCCGGACCTCGCGCCAGATGCTGCACGAGATCGGCCGCGAGCCGACGCCGGAAGAGCTGGCCGAGAAGCTGGCCATGCCGCTGGAAAAGGTGCGCAAGGTTCTCAAGATCGCCAAGGAGCCGATCAGCCTCGAGACGCCGATCGGCGACGAGGAGGATTCTCATCTCGGCGATTTCATCGAGGACAAGAACGCGATCCTGCCGATCGATGCCGCGATCCAGTCGAACCTCCGCGAGACGACGACGCGCGTCCTCGCCTCGCTCACCCCGCGTGAGGAGCGCGTGCTGCGCATGCGCTTCGGCATCGGGATGAATACCGACCACACGCTCGAGGAAGTCGGCCAGCAATTCAGCGTTACGCGCGAGCGCATCCGCCAGATCGAGGCGAAGGCCCTGCGCAAGCTCAAGCATCCGAGCCGGAGCCGGAAGCTGCGGAGCTTCCTGGATAATTGAGGCAAGGCGACTGTGCCATTCATTCGACAAGGGCGGGTCGCAAACCCGCCCTTTTTCATTGCGTTATTTCGTGGCGAAGGAGAATGCCATGAACGACGATCCGAACAGCCCCTCGACGCCCGACCCTGCTGAGCTTGCTGCGGATGGAGAGGAGGGGAACGAACAGCCGGGTTCCCGGCTCGACATTCTTGGCAACGCTGTGGGCGATGCGGTCGGCGAAGTCTGTGCCGCTGGCCTCGATCTTGCCGGTTCGATTCTCGGTGGCGTCCTCGACGGGATCTAGGCTCAGCCTGATCTCCTCGACAATCGAGGCGGGGCATGAAACCCTGATCGCGAATCCTCCCGATCAGGAACTGCCATGACCCTCGAATTCTGGATCACCACCTTCATCGTCGTGGCCTCGCCGGGCACGGGGGCGGTCTACAGCATCGCCACCGGCCTCGGGCGCGGCGGGAAGGCCAGCCTGGTCGCGGCCTTTGCCTGCACGCTCGGCATCCTCCCGCATCTCGCCGCCGCGATGACGGGGCTGACGGCCCTGCTCCATGCCTCGGCACTGCTGTTCGACCTCGTGAAATATGCCGGCGTCGCCTATCTGCTCTGGATGGCGTGGCAGACCCTGCAGGAAAAGGGCGCGATGCGCGTCGATGCCGATCCGACGCCGCGTTCGACCCTGCGGGTGCTGGTCGACGGGATCGCGCTCAACCTGCTCAATCCGAAGCTCTCGATCTTCTTCGTGGCTTTCCTGCCGCAATTCATGGACCGCAATGCCGCCAGCCCGATGCTGGAGATGCTGGCGCTGAGCGGCATCTTCATGGCGATGACTTTCGTGGTCTTCGCCCTTTACGGCCTGTTCGCGGCGGCGATGCGCGACCATGTGATCAGCCGGCCGGCCGTGATGGCCTGGCTGCGCCGGAGCTTCGCGGCGGCCTTCGTGCTGCTGGGGGCGCGCCTCGCTGTCCAGGAGCGGTGAGACCGGCCCCTTGCCGCGCCTCGCCCGGTTTTCCCTCGCGCCGAGCCGGATTCTCCTGTCGCTTCACGGTCATCTCCGTGTGATCTCCCTGTCATGCGGCGGGACCAAGAAAGGCGTCATTGACCCGATGGAGGATGCAATGACCCTGAACCGCATGGTTGCGACCGTGTTTCTGGCAATGACCGCGATGGCGGTTCCGCCGGCCCTCGCCCAGGAGAAGACGCTGGATGGCAAGCCGCCGCTGGTTGTCGGCCACCGCGGCGCTTCCGGCTACCTGCCGGACCACACGCTCGAAGGCTATCGCAAGGCGATCGAGATGGGCGCCGACTTCATCGAGCCCGACCTCGTTGCAACCAAGGACGGCGTGCTGATCGCGCGGCACGAGCCGATGCTCGGCGGTACGACCGATGTGTCGACCAAGCCGGAATTCGCCAGCCGCAAGCGCAAGGTCAAAGTCGACGGGATCGATACCGAGGAATGGTTCGCCTTCGATTTCACGCTGGCCGAAATCAAGACCCTGCGCGCGATCCAGCCCCTCAAGGAGCGCGACCAGAGCCATAACGGCAAGTATGCTGTTCCCACCTTCCAGGACGTGATCGATCTCGCCAAGGCAGAGAGCGCCCGTCTTGGCCGCGTGATCGGTGTGTATCCGGAAACCAAGCATCCGAGCCTGCATTCGGCCGTTGGCCTGCCGCTCGAGGACCGGCTGGTCAACCAGATCAAGGCTGCCGGCTGGACCGAGAAGACCTCGCCGGTGATCATCCAGAGCTTCGAGGTGGCGAATCTCAAATATCTGCGCACCCGCACGAATGTCCGGCTCGTCCAGCTGGTCGATGCCGATGGCGTGGACAAGGACGGCAAGATCGTCCTCGCCGCGCCGTATGACAAACCCTATGATTTCGTGATTACCGGCAATCCGAAGACCTTTGCCGATCTCGTCACCAAGGAAGGCCTTGCCGAGATCAAGACCTATGCCGACGGTGTCGGGCCGTGGAAGCCCTATATCATGGCGGGCAAGCAGGAAATCGGCGCCGATGGCAAGCCGAAGGACCTGAATGGCGATGGCAAGATCGACGAGCAGGACCGCGTGCTCCTGCCGCCGACCGATCTCGTGAAGAACGCACATGCCCTCGGCCTGTTCGTCCATACCTGGACGTTCCGCTCGGAGCCGCGCCGCCTCGCCTCGAATTTCAAGGGTGATCCGGTGGCGGAATACAAGGCGTTCTATGCGCTCGGCATCGATGGCCTGTTCAGCGATTTTCCCGATCATGCGGCGAAGGCACGCTGACAGCGTCAGGAGACCGGCGGAGCCGCATGCCCGGATGCAACGAAAAGGCCCGGCAGCGATGGCTGCCGGGCCTTCTCATTTGACAAGGGGGCCGAGCCCGGAGCGTACCCGTCATGCCGCCGGGCGCGGCTCGGGCGCTTCCGGTGTTTCCGGAGGCTTGCGGTTCCGGCGTTCTTCCATGAAGCGGTCGAATTCGGCCTTGTCCTTGGCATGGCGCAGCCGCTCGAGATAATCGCGGAACTGCGTCGCTTCCTCTTCCAGCCGGCGGATCGTCTCCGACCGGTATTCGTCAAAGGCCCGGTTGCCTGTCGGGCGGAAGCCCGCACCGGCCGCGCTGTCCCGATAGGCCGACCAGCGGTCCATCTTCTCGCGCATCCGTTCCATTTTCTGTTCCCAGCGCGCCCGGCGGTTCTCGCCCCACGCGCCCCATTGGCTGTTGCATCCCATGCGACCACTCCAGATCATGTAGCCCAGAATCAGGAGCCCGATGGGCCAGAACAGCACGAATCCGGCGATCATCGCGGCAATCCATGCCGGTTTGCCCCAATCATCCAGGCGCGCCACCATTCCAGACATCCGTCTCTCCTCAATGTGAATGTAAATCACATTTACATAGATGCGATCAGAGCGGCGTTTCGTCAAGAGGGCCGATCATGACAAGTTGGAAAGGTTCGGCCGGTCAGGCCGGACCGCTGCGCAGCCCGTCGAAATAGACCAGGACGCCGGCCTCGAGCAGGTCCTCCGGCGACATCGGCACCGGCCGGCGCGCTGCATCGCCCCTGGCGAAGAGGCTCGCGACGCCATGCGACATCGACCAGACATGCAAGGCGACCATGAGCGCCGGCGGGCGCCGCTCGGCCGGCAAGGTGGCGAGAACCGCTTCGCAGCCCTCGCGCAGGATAGCAAAGGCGGCCTCGCCGGCCGCGTGCAGGCCCGGATGGCTTGCCATGGGCAGGCCCGATTCGAACATGGCCGAGTAGGCGGCCGGCTGATGCCGCGCGAAGGCGAGATAGGCGTGGCCAACACGCATCAACGCATCGCGCGGGTTGGGCTGGCCGTTCTGCCACGCCGCCTGCAGCCGGGCGGTGAAGTCCTCGAAGCCGCGCTTGGCGACATCGGCCAGCAACTCGTCTCGGTCACGGAAATGGCGGTAGGGCGCGGCGGGGGACACGCCGGCCGCGCGCGCCGCCTCGGCGACGGTGAAGCCGCCGGGCCCCTTCTCGCCGATCAGGCGGAGGGCGGCGTCGATCAGCGCCTCGCGGAGGTTGCCGTGATGATAGCCCCGCTTCTTCGAAGGGTCTTCCGAATCCCAAGCCATGGCCGACATATGGGCAATCCGGTACGGCGAAGCAATCACCGGGATTGGTTTCGATCACGCCTTCGAATGGGCCGATCACATTTCGGCATTTGACTTGCCCCTTCCGGCGGGGGAGGCTCCGCGCATCATGGATTCCTCCGCTTCAGCCTCAGCAGCCGACCGTTTCGCTCCCGATGGCCCCTATGCAACGGTGCGGCTCTGGCTGGCCCTGCTTGTGGCCACCATTGCCGGCGTTGGCATGTGGGCCATCGTCGTCGTGCTGCCGCAGGTCCAGGCGGAATTCGGCGTCGATCGCAGCGCGGCTTCGTTGCCCTACACGTTCACGATGTTCGGCTTTGCCTTCGGCACGATCGTGCTCGGCCGGATGTCCGACCGGACCGGCATCGTCCCGCCGATCCTGATTGCAGGCGGCTGCCTCGCGGCCGGGTTCATCCTCGGCGGGCTTGCGCCGAACCTGACCACCTTCACCCTGCTGCACGGGTTGCTGGTGGGCGTCGGAGCGGGCACAGGCTTCGCACCGATGATCGCCGACATCTCGCACTGGTTCGTCAAGCGGCGGGGCTTCGCCGTGGTGGTCGTCGCCAGCGGGAATTATCTTGCCGGCACGGTCTGGCCGCTTTTCATCCGCTATGCGATGCCGGAAATCGGCTGGCGGAATACCTATATCGTCATTGGCATCCTTGTCGGGTTGACGGTAATTCCGCTGGCTTTCCTGTTCAAGCGACGTCCGGCCCAGAAGGTCTATGCGGCGGCCGAATCCGCCACCCAGGTCGCGCGAGCCGATCTCGGCATGTCACCCGGCATGCTGCAGGCCCTGCTCATCGTGGCCGGCTTCGCGTGCTGTGTCGCCATGTCGATGCCGCAGGTGCATCTTGTCGCCTATTGCGGTGATCTCGGCTATGGCGCGGCGCGCGGGGCGGAGATGCTCTCGCTCATGCTGTTCCTCGGCATTATCAGCCGGATCGGCTCCGGGATCGTTTCCGACCGGATCGGCGGCGCGGCCACGTTGCTGATCGGGTCGATCATGCAGGGCACAGCGCTGCTGCTCTACCTGTTCTTCAACGGGCTGTCCTCGCTCTACATCATTTCCGGGATTTTCGGCCTTTTCCAGGGTGGTATCGTGCCGATGTATGCCGTGATCTGCCGAGAATTCCTGCCGCCGCGCGAGGCGGGGGCGCGGATCGGCTTCGTGGTCTCGGCCACGATCTTCGGCATGGCTTTCGGCGGCTACATTTCCGGCGTCATCTTCGACTGGACGCAATCCTACCGGCTCGCCTTCCTCAATGGTGTGGCGTGGAATGCCGTCAACCTGCTCGTGGTGGGCTATCTGATCTGGCGGCAGCGCGCGGCCATGCGGATGGCCGCCGCCTGATCGATGCATCCGGCGGGCTTCCTCGCGTGTTTCAGGAGAAACACAAGGAGGTTTCTCATGTTTCGCCTGATCTATCTCGGCTCTGTCCTCGTGCTCGGATTCATCCTCGCCACGATGGTCGGCAAGGCTGTTTCCGCGTCGGAATCCTACGAGAGCTGGCCTGTCCTGACCAATCCGTTCGAAAGCACCGGCGGTGGCGGGGTGATGATCGACCGCTACCAGCCGGTTGTCGCGGGTGGCAAATGCACCACCGATTTCACGGTCATCATCCCGGGGCCGCAGGGTGGCACCTTCCTCAACGAGGCCGAGTTCACGGCGGTTGCCGTCGCCGGTGGCATCCTCTGCACCGAGGGGCGCTGGCGCGCCAAGGACGGCTCCGCCCAGGGCACGACGCCGTTCCGTGTCTTCATCAAGGACGGAATCGTCCGGCGCCCGCCGGCCTGACCTTGACGGATGCCTCCCGGCGCGACACCTCTGGCCGCTGACATTTTCCGGGGGAAACACAATGCTGAAAACCACGATCGCCGGTTCGCTGCCGAAGCCGGGCTGGCTGGCCGAGCCCGAAAAGCTCTGGGCACCCTGGCGGCTTGAAGGCGTGATGCTCGAACAGGGCAAGCTCGACGCGACCATCCTCGCGGTGAAGCTGCAGGAGGATGCCGGGATCGATATCGTGGGCGATGGCGAGCAGGCGCGTGTGCATTTCGTGCATGGCTTCCTCGCCAATCTCGACGGGATCGACTTCAACCGGAAAACGGTGATGGGCATCCGCAACAACCGCTACAACGCGGAAGTGCCCACGGTTGTCGGCCCGATCCGTCGCAAGGCGCCGGTCCATCGTGCCGAGGCGATGGCCGCGCGGGCCCATCGCAGGGGCGGGCTGAAATTCACCCTTCCCGGGCCGATGACCATCGTCGACACGATCGCCGACGTGCATTACGGCCGCCGCGAGGATCTCGCCATGGCGTTTGCTGCCGTGCTGAACGAGGAAGCGCTGGAATTGCAGGCGCTCGGCGTCGATGTGATCCAGTTCGACGAGCCGGCCTGGAATGTCTACATGCCGCAGGTCGCGGAATGGGGCATGGCCGCGCTGGAGCGCGCAGCGCAGGGGCTGACCTGCACCACGGCGGTCCATATCTGCTACGGCTACGGCATCAAGGCGAATATCGACTGGAAAGCCGGCCTCGGCGACCAGTGGCGCCATTACGAGGAGACCTTCCCGGTCATTGCGCGGTCGAAGATCGACCAGGTCAGCCTCGAATGCCGCAATTCCCGCGTGCCGATGGACCTGATCCGCCTGCTCGACGGCAAGGATGTGCTGGTCGGCTGCATCGATGTCGCCTCTGATACCGTGGAGACGCCGGAACAGGTGGCCGAGACGATCCGGCAGGCGATGAAATTCGTGGCGCCGGAAAAGCTGTATCCCTGCACGAATTGCGGCATGGCGCCCATGTCGTCCGCCGTGGCCTATGGCAAGCTGGCGGCCCTGTCACGCGGGGCGCGGATGGTCTGCGAGGAACTCGGACATGGCTGAACCGACGGAAACGCCGCGCGGCGAGCTCACGGTGCGCACCATCGCGATGCCGGCAGATACCAATGCCAACGGCGATATTTTCGGGGGCTGGGTGATGAGCCGGATGGACCAGGCCGGTGGCATTGCCGGCGTTGGCCGATCGCGCGGGCGCGTGGTCACCGTGGCCGTCGATGCGATGACCTTCATCCGCCCGGTCAAGGTGGGGGATGTCCTCTGCGTCTATACCGAGGTCGAGAAAATCGGCCGGACCTCGATGAAGATCCATATCGAGGCCTGGGCCGAACGCTTCATCACGCACCAGCGCGAGAAGGTGACGGACGCCACCTTCACCTTCGTTGCGATCGATGAGGAAGGCCGCCCGCGCCCGGTGCCGGTGGTCTGAGCCTCACCGCTTCAGCAGCGCGAGGAAGTGCCGGTAGAGCGCCTGCCGTTCCGCGGGAGTCGAGGCAGGCTCGAGGATCGACAGCCCGAGAAAGGCCGCATATTCGATCCGGGCCAGCACGCGTGCCGTTTCCGGCGGGAGGCCGGCTGCCTCGTGAAGGCGGGCGAGGAAGCCGGTGCGGTGCCGGTCAACCCAGGCGCAGATCTCGGCGATGCCGGGATGCCGTGTCGCGAGGCTGCGCATGGCCTGATCGATCCGCTGGTCGAGCAGGCTTGTCGCGATGTTGAGGGCTTCGAGTTTCTCCTCCGCCGTGCCGGCCTTCTCGACCTGCCGCATCACGGCCTCGGTATGCCGTTCGCGCCATGCCCCGGCCATGGCGAGGAGATAGGCGTCGATCGTCTCGAAATGGTGGTAGAAGGATCCCTTCGAGCGTTTGGCCCTCTGGCAGGCGGTCTCGATCGTCAGGGCGTCCGGCCCCGATTCGGCCAGCAAGGCGAGCCCGAGATCCAGCCAATCCGCCTTTTTCAGCCGCCCGCTTCCCGGCATGATCCCTAGATCCAGAGTCCCGCTGTCCCGAGGGCAGCCAGCGGCGTGAACATCATCCATTGCGGGTGGCGGGAATGCCGCAGGCCCAGGGCGACATTCATGCCGATATTCGTCAGCGCGTAAAGCGCCGCTGCGCCGGTGGCAAAATATGCGAGGGTACGGTTCCCCTCCGGCTGTGCCGCGACGAGATAGGCGATGGCCATGCCAGCCAGTGTGATCGTCACGAAATGCCAGCACATGTAGAGCGTCCATTTCGACATGCGGGGCAGGTGGGTATCGGCCAGCAGCGGCCGGACGATATGACGCCCGCCGGCGATGACATGCACAAGGCAGATGGCAAGGGCGCCGATCGCGGCTGCGGTCAGGAAGGGGTTCATGGCAAGCTCCGGTCAATAACAATACCATACTGTATGGTTTGTATTTTGGAGTCAATCCAGGCGATGCCGGTCCGGGCGGTGGTTTCAGACCCAGTTGTAGTTGAAGCTGATGGAGATCCGCTCCTCGGCCGAGCGGTTCATCGGCACATCATGCCGGAGCCAGCTCTCCCAGAGCAGGAGGGTGCCGGGCTGCGGCTCGATGCTGACGAAGGCGCGGTTCTCGAGGGCAGCCTTCGCCTTGCGCGGTGGCGCGGCCATCATCATGGCATGGCGCGGATCCTCGAGACGCAAGGCGCTCGCGCCTTTCGGCACGGCAACATAGAAGGTGCCGGAAATCACGCTGTGCGGGTGGATATGGGCGGCGTGGAAACCGCCTTCCGGCAGGATGTTCACCCAGAAGGAGTCCATCGCCAGCTTGCCGCCGCCAAGATCGAATTCGAGCAGGCGCGCGAAGGCCCGGGCATGCGGGTCGATCTGCTTCGCCAGCGCCTTGAATTCGGGGAAGCGCCAGGGAAGATCATTCAGTGAGGCATAAGAGGTGTAGCCGGGATAGCCGTTCTTCCGGCACCATTTCAGGCCGGCCTCGTCATCGACCGCAAGCGCCTGGCTGGTGCGGGCCAGATCCTCGACCAGAGCCGGATCCTCGATCTCGGCCCGATAGAGGCGGGTGGGGAACAGGGTCAGGATCTCGCTCATGTCGCCTCCGGATGCGCCAGCCTCGTATCATGCCGGGGCGGCTGGCCTCAACCGCCGGTCGCGGTCCAGGCTTCCTGTGCGGCCGTCTCGATCGCGCCCGGGCGGGCCGCGCGGACGAGATGGATCGCCTCGTCCGGTGTAGCACCGGCCATGACGAGCAGGCGTGCGGCCATCATGCCGGAGCGGCCGCGCCCGCCGTGACAATGGACCAGCACGGACCCGCCTTGGCGCAGGGTTGCGCAGGCCGTCTCAAGCATGGCGGCGGACCGGCCGCCCGGCTCGGGCGTGCCATAATCCGGAATGGGGAAGGCAATGAGAGTGTCGGCCGTGGTGGCAAGTTCGGCCGGGAGCGCGGCGAGGCCGAGCGAGGCCCATTCCTCCGGCTCGACCAGCGAGATGAGCAGGCCGGGTCGCCAGGCTCGGATGACAGCGAGGTCCGAAGCAGGGATGCCTGTCCGGCCAGGCAGCGGCATGATGCCGAGCCGCCCGGACGGACAGGGAATGTTGCTAATTGAAAAGGGCTCGGTCGCCACGATGGATCAGGCCGTCGGTTTCGGGGATGGATTCCACCTCCTCCGATGCCGGGACCGGGGCAGCCCTGTCAACCGGGGCCGGCTCGAACAGGCTGGCTTTCGCCGAGAGGGGTTCCACCCTCAGCCGGGCCGTGCCCTGTCCCACGAAGCCGAGCGCCGAGGCCGCGCCGCGCGAGACATCCAGCATCCGGCCCCGCACGAAGGGGCCGCGATCATTGATCCGGACGACGACGGATCGCCCGTTCTGGACATTGGTGAGTTTGAGTTTCGTGCCGAAAGGCAGCGTCCGATGCGCGGCCGTCAGCGCGCCCGGGTTGAATCGCTCGCCCGAGGCGGTTTTCCGTCCGGCCAGTTCCTGCCCGTAATAGCTGGTGTGCCAGACATTCTGCGCGAGAGCCGGGGTTGCAAGGCCCGCCATCAGCGCTGTTCCTAGGATGATCCGCAAAACCGGCATCTCCTTCGGGTTGCGCGCCAGACCCCATGTCCGGCGCAGGGCCGGCCCGTCTGATGCCCGATTGAGGCGAGAAAGCGACCGCGAGACGGCGGAACGGGATTTTCACTCCATGACAAGGGATAAATGTCTTACAAAAAGGACAATTATCGTATTTATGTCCAGACAGGGAATGAAATCCGCGATTGTCGCTTCCGCCGGGTTGTCCCTGCCGGGGGCTTGCCGGTTGCCGCTCCCGGGGCTTGCAAAGTCGACCCGGTCACGCAAAAAGGATGGCGCCTCTGGCAAGGGGCCTGTAGCTCAATGGTTAGAGCCGGCCGCTCATAACGGTCTGGTTGCAGGTTCGAGTCCTGCCGGGCCCACCAAACCCCTTCATGGCGCTTGCGCCCTTTCCGCCGGCCCCGGGCGGGCTTTCCAAATTCCGGCCCCGGCAGAGCAAGGAATTCTTCGGCGGGGCACGAGGGCAGGATAGCCCGTTCGATTTGCTGTCGGAATGCGGGCATTTCACGTTTGGGAATATCCTTATTCCAAAATCTTTGTTTGGAATATCGGAACGATCCGTATGTTTTGCCGTACGAAATGGAGGTTCCGCCGATGATTTCCCGCCGCTCATTCCCGCTTCTCGCCGCTGCCGCTTTCGGCCTTGCGCTGGCACCCGCCCTGGCAGCGGGGCCGCCCAGGGAGATCCGGATCGACTGGGCGACCTACAACCCGGTCTCGCTGGCGCTGAAGGAACAGAAGCTGCTCGAGAAGGAATTCGAGAAGGACGGCATCACCATCCGCTGGGTTCAGTCCGCCGGGTCGAACAAGGCGCTGGAATTCCTCAATGCCGGTTCGCTCGATTTCGGCTCGACCGCCGGCGCTGCCGCGCTGATCGGCAAGATCAACGGCAACCCGATCAAGTCGATCTATGTCTATTCGCAGCCGGAATGGACCGCCCTGCTGACCCGTGAGGGTACTGGCATCAAGAGCGTCGCCGATCTCAAGGGCAAGCGCGTTGCCGCCACCCGCGGCACGGATCCGCATATCTTCCTCGTCCGGGCGCTGCAGGAAGCCGGCCTGACCGAGAAGGACGTCACGCTTGTCCTGCTCCAGCACGCCGATGGCCGGACCGCGCTGGCGCGCAAGGATGTCGATGCCTGGGCCGGTCTCGACCCGATGATGGCGGCTGCCGAACTCGAGGACAAGGCGAGCATCTTCTTCCGCAAGAAGGAAGCCAATACCTGGGGCATCCTCAATGTCCGCGAGGCTTTCGCGAAGGATCATCCGGCGCTGGTTCGCCGCGTCCTCGCCACCTACGAGAAGGCGCGGGCGTGGTCGCAGGCCAACCCCGACCAGGTGAAGGCCTATCTCGTGGCCGCCACCAGGCTTCCGGAGGCGGTTATCGCGAAGCAGCTTTCCGAGCGCACCGATCTCACCCATTCGAAGATCGGCCCGGCCCAGATTGACTCGATCACCGAGGCGGGCCTCGCGCTCCAGAAGGCGGGCGTGATCAAGCCGGATGTCAATGTCCGGGCCGTTGTGGTTGACCTCGTGGATGGCAGCCTGCTGACCGCGACCCATTGACCGTTGATAACCGGCAAGATGACGCGGCCCCTCCGGGCCGCGTTGTTCTGTAGCAGGGCGAGGGCAGGGGGCCCCATGAGCAATTTCAAACCCGGAACGACGGGCGTTTCCGCCCGCGAAGCCGGAGTCAGGCCAAAGGTCGCCGATGGCTGGAGCATGCCCGACGGGCTGGGCTTCGTCCTGCCGCTGGTGCTGGCCATCCTCTGGGAGCTGCTGGTTCGACAGGGGCTGGTCAGTGGCAGGCTGCTGCCGCCACCCTCGCGGATCGCCGGCACGCTGATGGAACTTTCGCAAGGTGGAGACCTGCTCCGGCACATCATCGCCACCTCTGCGCGCGTCTTCACAGGCTTCGCGCTTGGCGTTCTCGCGGGCACGCTGCTCGGTGCGCTCAGCGGCTATTCCGCCCTGACCCGTCGGCTGGTGGACCCGACATTGCAGGGGCTACGCGCGGTGCCCTCGATCGCCTGGGTGCCGCTCTTCATCCTGTGGTTCGGGATTTTCGAGGCCTCGAAGGTGGCGCTGATCGCGGTGGGCGTATTCTTCCCGGTCTATCTCGGCATCATGGGCGCCATTCTCGGCATCGACCGCAAGATCGTCGAGGTCGGCCGCGTCTTCCGCCTGACTCCGTTCGGCCTTGTCCGGCGCATCCTTCTGCCGGCGATCCTGCCCTCCTTCGTCCTCGCCCTGCGCGGCGGGCTGGGCCTTGGCTGGATGTTTGTCGTCGCGGCGGAATTCATGGGCGCTTCGGAGGGGCTGGGCTACCTGCTGGTGGACGGCCAGCAACTCGGCAAGCCGGACCAGATCGTGGCCGCCATCCTGCTTTTCGCCGTGCTCGGCAAGATCACCGACGGGTTGCTCTCGGCGCTGTTCGCGCCGTTCCTGCGCTGGCAGGATGTCTATGCGGGAGGGGCCTGAGCCATGCTGGAGATCCACAATCTCGGCAAGATCTATCCCAACGGCGCCCATGCCCTTGGCGGCATCGACCTGACGGTCCAGCAGGGCGAGATCGTCGCGCTGGTCGGCGGTTCCGGTTGCGGCAAGAGCACGTTGCTGCGCCTGATTTCCGGCCTTGACCAGGCCAGCCATGGCACGGTGGAAGTGGAAGGCGAGGTCATCCGCGATCCACATCCGCTGGTCGGCATCGTCTTCCAGGAGCCGCGCCTGCTGCCTTGGCTCAACGTGGCGGAGAATGTCGGTTTCGGCCTTGCTGCCCTGTCGCCGGTGCAGCGGCAGGCGAAAGTGACCGAGGCGCTCGAGCGGGTCGGTCTCGGCGGCTATGGCGGAAAATGGCCGCGCGAATTGTCGGGCGGGCAGAGCCAGCGCGTGGCGTTGGCCCGGGCGCTGGTGACCGAGCCACATGTGCTGCTGCTCGACGAGCCCTTCTCTGCGCTCGACGCCTTTACCCGCGCGGACCTGCAGGACCACCTGATCACCCTTTGGGAGCGCTACCGGCCCACATTGGTGCTGGTGACGCATGACATCGAGGAGGCGCTTGTTCTGGCGACCCGAATCGTCATCATGCAGCCCAATCCCGGGCGGATCGCCCGGAGCTTCGAGGTGGCCCTTCCCCGGCCGCGCCAGCGCCATTCCGAGGCGTTCGATGCGGAAAAGCGGCGCATCCTGAAAGCGTTGAATGCAACATTGGCCGATCCGCCCGCGCGGGAGGACGGCCTCATCCAAGGTGCTGGAATATGAGTCTCGATGCCGAAGCCCTCCGTGCCCTGCAGGCGCCGATCAAGGCGAAGTACCGCGAGGCCCCGGATGCGGCCGTGATCACTCTCAAGGCTCGCGGCACCGTGGGCGAGGGCATCACCTGCAAGCTGGAAACCGGCAAGGCGATGGTCGAGGCCGGTCTGCACCCTGCCACCGGCGGTTCAGGCCTGGAACTCTGCTCCGGTGACATGCTGCTCGAGGCGCTCGTCGCCTGTGCCGGCGTGACGCTGAAGGCGGTGGCGACGGCGCTCGGCATCACGCTCGATTCGGCGGAGGTCTTCGCCGAGGGCGATCTCGATTTCCGCGGCACGCTGGGCGTCGCCAAGGATGCGCCGGTCGGGTTCCGGAATATCCGCCTGCGTTTCGAGGTGAAAACCGATGCCAGCGAGGAGCAGCTCGCTTCGCTGCTCAAGTTGACGGAGCGCTATTGCGTCGTCTTCCAGACGATCAACACCAAGCCACAGCTGGATGTCGTGCTCAACAATGCGGGCAAGGCCGGCTGAGCACGGGGCCATTTCCGCCATGAAACCCGCCACCAACCCCACCGCCTTGCGCGTCCAGGCCGCTCTCGGCCCGGCCTATGCCGTGCTCGAACTCATCCGGCTGACTGGCGGCCGCGTGGCGGATATCGCCGAGGGCTGAAACAACAACCCCCGCAATCCGGCGAGGATGCGGGGGCGTTTGGCGCCGGAGGGGAGAGTGCCCGGCGCGTATCGGTGAGAAGGCTCAGTCGAGCTTGATCTTCGCCTTGGCGGCAACATCCTTCCAGCGGGCGGTTTCACTGGCGATGTGACTGGCGAATTCCGCCTGAGTCGAACCGATCGGCGTGACGCCGACCTTGGTCAGCTTTTCCATCGTTTCCGGCTCGCGCAGGATCGCCTGGATCTCCGCCGTCAGCTTGTCGGCAATCGCCTTGGGCGTGCCGGCAGGCGCAAAGATGCCATGCCAGGAGGTGGCGGCAAAGCCGGGATAGAACTCGCTCATCGCCGGCATGTCCTTGGCGAAGGGCAGCCGCGCCGGTGTGGCAGTGGCGAGGGCCTTCAGCTTGCCGGCCTGCACATGCGGCCAGGCGACGGTGATGTTGTCGAAGGTCATCAGGATCTTGCCGGCCAGCAGGTCATTGGTGATCTGGCCGCTGGAGCGATAGGGCACATGGATGATGTCCGTGCCGGAGGCGAGCTTGAACAATTCGCCGGCAAGATGGATCGAGGTGCCGGCCCCGGACGAGGCGAAGGCATGCTTGCCCGGTTCGGATTTCAGGAAGGCCACGAGTTCAGGCACGGTGTTCGCCTTCACCTCCGGGTTGACCAGAAGGATGTTCGGCACCGAGGCAACCAGCGAGAGCGGGATGAAATCCTTCACATGGTCATAGGGCATAGCCTTGTAGACATTCGGATTGATCGAATGCGTCGAGACCGTGCCCATACCGAGCGTGTAGCCATCCGGAGTTGATTTTGCGACCGAGGCCACGCCGATATTGCCGCCGGCACCGGCCTTGTTCTCGACGATGAAAGTTGCCTTGAGGCGCTGGCTAAGCCGATCGGCGAGGATGCGGCCCAGCATATCCGTGGTTCCGCCTGCCGCGAAGGGCACGACGATCGTCACCGTCTTCGAGGGATACTCTGCCTGCGCCAGGGCAGTGCCGGGCAGGATTGCCATGGCCATCAGGCCGAACAGGGTTTTCGACAGGGCTTTCATCGACGTTCCTCCTCATCGGATCCGCCGTTCGACCGGCGGTTGTGATTTGCTCCGGCCCCGTCCGTATCATGCCTCGAAGGCAATTGAAATCTGAAATTTCAGATTGCAGTTTAGTATGAAACATGCTGTTTCTGCCGGAGGTAGTCAGCGAGGCGGGCATGGACAGGGATCATCGCGATGGCGCGAGCGAGCCGGGGGCCGGCATCGAGCCGGTGGATCCGCATCTGCTCAGGAGCCTGCGCGAGCATGTGCATGAACGGCTGCGCGGGCTGATCATCGCTGGGCGGTTCCGTGAGGGCGACCGCCTGCACGAACGCGAACTGGCCGACCTGCTGCGGATCAGCACCACACCGGTCAAGGATGCGCTCCGGATGCTGGAAGGCGAAGGGCTGGTGCGGATCGAAGCGCGCCGTGGCGTGTTCGTGCTGTTCGGCCCGCGCCGTGCCTACGAGATGGCGATGGCCCGTGCCGCCGTCGAGGGCGTGATCGCGGCGATCGCTGCACGCCGCATCGACGGGAGCGCCTCTGCCGATCTGGCCGGATTGGTCGGCCGGATGGAGCATGCGACCGAGCATGGCGATCTCGAGGAGATCGTCGCGCTCAACGAGCGGTTCCATGGCGCGATCTCGACCATTGCCCAATGTGACTATCTCCAGAGCCGGCTGGACAGCCAGCGCATGTATGACCATGCGCGGCGTCTCGCGGTTCTCGGCGATCTCGAGGAGCGCCGCGCCGGGTTCCGCGAGCACAGCGCGATTGCCCGTGCGATTGCCGCGCGCGATGCCGATCATGCCGAGCGGGAAATGCGCCAGCATATCCTGCGTTCGGCCCGCCACTTCCTGAACCATGTCTTTGGCACCGGACTCGAGGACCGCGACTATGTCGAGTGAAGCGATGGTGGCTGCCCTGCGCGGCATTTCGGGCGTGCATGTCACGCCCTACACGCCTGATGGCGAACCGGACTGGCCGGGCGTCGCTGCCGTTGCGCGCAGCATCGCGGAAGCCGGCATCCACAATATCGTCTCGGCGGGGAATACCGGCGAGTTCTATCCCATGACCATGGCCGAGATCGAGCGGAGCCATGCCGTCGCGGCAGAGGCAGCGGCCGGCAAGGCGAAGGTCACCGCGGGGATCGGCCGTTCGCTGCGCGAGGCCGTCGCGCTCGGCAAGGCGGCGGCGACAGCCGGCTGCGATGCGGTGATGGTGCATCACCCGCTCGATCCGTTCGCTGCGCCGCAATCACAGGCCGATTACATCCGCGCCATTGCTGATGCGGTACCTCTACCGGTGGTGGCCTATATCCGTTCCGATGCGATCGGCGTGGCGGACCTCGTGCGGGTGGCGACCCATGTCAATGTGGCGGGCGTCAAGTTCGCGTCGACGAACCTGATGCTGCTGGCCGAATGCATCCGCGCCAGCGCCGGCAGCAAGGCCATCTGGATCTGTGGTCTGGCCGAGGGCTGGGCCGCGCCGTTCCATGCGCTGGGGGCACGGGGCTTCACCTCGGGCCTCGTCAATGTCGCGCCGGAGCGCTCGCTGGCGATCTGGGCCGCCCTGGAGGCGGGCGATTACCCCAAGGCCCGGGCGCTCGTCGATGCGATTGCCGGGTTCGAGGCGATGCGGACGAAATACGGTAACGGCGCCAATGTGACCGTGGTCAAGGAAGCGATGGGGCTGATGGGCCACAAGGTGGGACCGGTGCGCCTGCCGGGATTGCCCGAACTCAACCCTCAGGAGCGGGCGGATCTCGCGCGTATCCTCGAGGGCTGGCGTGCCCGCGCCGCCGCCGCCGAATGACCCGCCGGAGACAGGCATGACCCGCAAAAAGCTCGAGGACCTGCGTTCGCAGCGCTGGTTCGCCCCGGATGACCTGCGTTCCTTCGGCCATCGCAGCCGCATGAACCAGATGGGCTTTGCCGATGACGAGTTCAAAGGCCGGCCGATCATCGGCATCATCAATACCTGGTCGGATTTCGCCCAATGCCACGCCCATTTCAAGACGCGGGTGGAGGATGTGAAGCGCGGCGTGCTGATGGGCGGGGGCTTCCCGGTTGAGCTGCCGGCGATCTCGCTGTCCGAAAGCACCGTCAAGCCGACGACGATGCTCTATCGCAACTTCCTGGCGATGGAGACCGAGGAGCTGATCCGCTCGCAGCCTGTCGATGGCGTGGTGCTGATGGGTGGCTGCGACAAGACCACGCCGGGCCTGCTGCTCGGCGCGACCAGCGCCAATGTCCCGGCGATCTTCGTGCCGGCCGGGCCGATGCTGCGCGGAAACTGGCAGGGCAAGGCGCTGGGTTCGGGCTCCGATCTCTGGAAATACTGGGACGAGCGGCGCGCCGGCACGATCACCGACCGCGACTGGAACGAGATGCAGACCGGCATCGCGCGGTCCTATGGCGTCTGCATGACGATGGGCACGGCGGCGACGATGACGGCTTTGGCCGATGCGATCGGGATGACGCTGCCCGGCAGTTCGAGCATCCTTGCGGCGGATGCGAACCATATCCGGATGTGCTCGGAAGCCGGGCGGCGGATTGTCGACATGGTGTGGGAAGATCTCACGCCGGCAAAGATCCAGACCGAGCAGGCCTATCGCAATGCCATCGTGGTGGCGATGGCGATGGGCTGCTCGACCAATGCCGTCATCCATGTGCTGGCGATGGCGCGCCGCGCCGGGCACCGGATCGGCCTCGCGGATTTCGATGCGACCAGCCGCCATGTGCCGGTCATCGCCAATATCCGGCCCTCGGGCAGCACCTATCTGATGGAGGATTTCTACTTCGCCGGCGGATTGCTGGGCCTGATGTCACGGCTGAAGCCGATGCTCGACCTCAGCCAGATCAATGTCACCGGCAAGAGCTGGGTCGAAAGCCTCGAAGGGGCGCAGGTTTTCAACGATGACGTGATCCGCCCGCTCGACAACCCGATCTACAAGGAGGGCGCGCTGGCCGTGCTGAAGGGCAATCTCGCGCCGGATGGCTGCGTGATGAAGCCCTCGGCCTGCGCGCAGAAATTCCTCACGCATTCCGGGCCGGCCCTCGTCTTTGACGATTACCCCGCGCTCAAGGCCAATATAGACCGCGAGGATCTTGACGTGACCGAAGATACGATCCTCGTTTTGCGCAATGCCGGGCCGCTCGGCGGGCCGGGCATGCCGGAATGGGGCATGCTCCCGATCCCGAAGAAGCTGCTCAAGCAGGGCGTGCGCGACATGGTGCGCCTCTCCGATGCACGGATGAGCGGCACCTCCTATGGTGCCTGCATCCTCCATGTCGCGCCGGAAAGCTATATCGGCGGGCCGCTGGCGCTGGTGAAAACCGGCGACCGGATCACGATCGATGTGCCGAACCGGACGATATCGCTCGATGTGCCGGATGAGGAACTGGCCGCCCGCCGGGCTGCCCTCGTGCCGCCGCCGCCGCGCTACGAGCGTGGTTATGGCTGGATGTTCTCGCGCCATATCAAGCAGGCCGATCAGGGCTGCGATTTCGACTTCCTTGAAACCGAATTCGGCGCGCCTGTCAGCGAGCCGGTGATCTTCTGAGGCCTGCCATGTCTGCTCTCACGCCCGCGATCCGCCAGAAACTCCTCGGTGTTTCCACCGCGACGCTCTGTACGGCCCTGTTCAAGCGCGGGCTGCGCAACCAGTTCCTGCAGGATGTGCGGCCGCTCAACCCGAACCTGCCCAACATGGTCGGCGAGGCCTTCACCCTGCGTTACATTCCCGCGCGGGAGGACCTCAACCCGATCACCGTCTTCCAGGACCGGGCGCATCCGCAGCGCAAGGCGGTGGAGGAATGTCCGCCTGGCGCGGTGCTGGTCATGGACAGCCGAAAGGATGCCCGCGCTGCTTCCGCTGGCTCGATTCTCGTGACGCGGCTGATGGTGCGCGGGGCAGCCGGCGTCGTGACGGATGGCGGCTTCCGCGACAGCCCGGAAATCGCCGAGATGCCGTTTCCGGCCTATCATAACCGGCCCTCGGCCCCGACCAATCTCACCCTGCATCAGGCGCTCGATATCAATGTGCCGATCGGCTGCGGCGACGTGCCGGTCTGGCCGGGCGATGTGGTGGTCGGTGACCGCGAAGGCGTGATTGTGATCCCCGCGGGGATCGCGGCGGAGATCGCCGACGAGGCTGTCGAGATGACGGCCTTCGAGGATTTCGTGCTGGAGAAGGTTCAGGGTGGCCGCTCGATCCTCGGGCTCTACCCGCCGACCGATCCCGGCACGAAGGCCGAGTTCGAGGTCTGGCGGGCGCAGCAAGGTCGCTGACATTTCCTGTCAGGATCCGTGATGCGTGGTCTTTGAGCGGACATGAAAGGCGGGTAAGCCAGCCCGCATGTTCCGCTGGTTTGAATCCTTGCTTGATCCGTTCCCGGCCGCGAGGCCGGGTATGCCACCGCCCGGGCTTGCGGCTTTCCTCTGGCACTACATCCGGCCGGTCTGGAAGCTGCTGGCCGTCATCACGCTCCTTTCCGCGCTGATCGCGGTGGTGGAGGTGTCGATCTTCTCGATGATCGGCACGCTGGTCGACTGGCTGGCGCGGGAGAGCCGCGAGGGGTTTTTCGAGCGCAATGGCTGGATGCTCGCGGGCATGCTGGTGCTGATCGCATTGGTGGCGCCGGCTTTGCACCTGCTCTGGGAATTCGTGTTCCATCAGGGTATGGCCGGCAACTTCCCGATGCGCGTGCGCTGGCTCGCCCATCGCTACCTGCTCGAACAGAGCCTCACCTTCTTCCAGAACGACATGGCCGGCCGGATCGCGACGACCGTTATGCAAACCGCGCTGGCCGTGCGCGAGGCGACGACGAAGATGTGTGATGTCCTCGTCTATTTCGCAGTCTATGTGCTGGCTGCCCTTGTCTATCTCGCCAGCGCCGACTGGCGGCTCGCCGCGCCGCTTTTCGTCTGGGCCGGCACCTATGTGCTCACGCTGGTGGTATTCATCCCGAAACTGGGGCGGATCTCCGAGGCGCAGGCCGATGCGCGCGCCCGGATGACGGGCCGGATTGTCGACAGCTACACCAACATGGCCACAGTGAAGCTTTTCGCCCATTCGCGCGCCGAGGCGGATTATGCCCGCGAGAGCATGGCGCCCTTCCTGGGCACCGTGCATCGGCAGATGCGGCTGGTGACCGTGCTCAATTCGCTGCTGCACCTGCAGAACTTCGTCATGCTCGCAGCCCTGGCCGGCCTTTCTGTCCTGCTCTGGCATGCCGAGATTGTCAGCATCGGCGCGATTGCCGTGGCCATTGCTTTGGCGCTGAGGCTGCAGGGCATGTCGCAATGGATCCTCTGGGAGACCTCGGCGCTGTTCGAGGCGCTCGGCACCGTGCGCGACGGCGCCGGCCTGCTTTCGCAGCCGCTGACCGTGCTGGACAGACCTGGCGCGCCGCCGCTCGCCCCGGTCCGGGGCGAGATCCGTTTCGAGGCGGTGACCTTCGATTACGGCAATGGCCGCAATGCGCTGGACGGGCTTTCGCTGCAGATCCGGCCGGGCGAGAAGGTGGGGATCGTCGGCCGGTCCGGGGCGGGGAAGAGCACCCTCGTCTCGCTTCTGCTCAGGCTCTACGATGTCCGGTCAGGCCGCATCCTGATCGACGGGCGTGATATCGGCGAGGTTGCGCAGGAATCCTTGCGCGCACAGATCGCGGTGGTAACGCAGGATACGGCGTTGCTGCATCGCTCGGTGGCGGAGAATATCCGCTACGGCCGGCCGGATGCGCCGGATTCCCGTGTTATCGCCGCGGCCAAGGCCGCCCATGCCGATGGTTTCATCCGCGACCTTGTCGATTCGAAGGGAAAGCGCGGTTACGAGGCGCAGGTCGGCGAACGGGGAGTAAAGCTTTCCGGCGGGCAGCGCCAGCGCATCGCGATCGCGCGCGTGTTTCTCAAGGATGCGCCGGTCATCGTTCTGGACGAGGCGACCTCGGCGCTTGACTCGGAGATCGAGGCCGCGATCCAGGAAAGTCTCGGCCTGCTCGTGCATGGCAAGACCGTCATCGCCATTGCCCACCGCCTCTCGACCATCGCGGCGATGGATCGCCTCGTGGTGGTCGATCAGGGCCGGGTGGTCGAGGAAGGCAGCCATGCGGAACTCATCCGCCGGGGCGGCATCTATGCCGATCTCTGGGCGCGGCAATCCGGCGGGTTCATCGGGCATGACGCCTGAGCCAGCATGATGCCTGTATGTAGCCCGGCCGGATTTCAGCTGTTTTCCGGGCGGTTGAAGGGCAAAGCGCGGATCCGGCGTTTCGTGGCCGCGAAATAGGCGTTCGCCACCGCCGGGCCGATCGGCGGCACGCCCGGTTCGCCCACACCGGTCGGCGCCTCGGTCGAGGGCAGGATATGCACATCGACAGCCGGCATCTCGTCGAGACGCAGCACTTCGTAGCCGTCGAAATTTCCTTCGACGACGCGGCCCTGATCCAGCGTGATGCGGGATTTCAGAATGGCGCCGAGGCCGAAGCCGATGCCGCCCTCCATCTGCGCGCGGACATTGTCCGGGTTGACGGCGATGCCGCAATCCACGGCGCAGGTGACACGATGGACCTTCGGCTGGTTGCCCTCGACGGAGATTTCGGCGATCTCCGCGACGATCGTGTCGAAGGATTCCGCCAGCGCGACGCCGCGGAACCGGCCCGGTGGCAGGGGCTGGTCCCAGCCGGCCTTTTCGGCCGCGAGTTTCAGCACGGCGGCGTGGCGGGGATGGTCCTTCAGCAGGTCGAGCCGGAAGGCAACGGGGTCCTTGCCGGCAGCGACGGCGAGTTCGTCAATGAAGGTCTCGACCGCATAGGCCGTGTGGGTGGAGCCCACCGCTCGCCACCAGAGTACCGGCACGCCGGTGGTCGTGGTGGTGAGTTCCACGCGCATGTTCGGGAAGGCATAGGGCAGTTCGGATGCGCCCTCGACCGAGGTGACATCGACGCCGTTCTTCACCATGCCGGCCTCGAAAGGCGTGCCGCTGACGATGGACTGGCCGACAATATGATTCTGCCAGCCGACGACATTGCCCGCCGCATCCAGCCCGGCCTTCAGGTAGTGGACATAGGCGGGCCGGTAGCGCCCGGCGCGCATGTCATCCTCGCGGGTCCATTGCACGCGCACGGGCCGCCCGCCGATGGCCTTCGACACGGAGACGGCCTCGGCAATCACGTCGCCATCGATCACGGCGCGCCGGCCAAAGCCGCCGCCGGTCTTCATGACATGGAGCGTCACCTTGTCCGGTGTCACGCCGGCAATGCCCGCCGCGATGGCCTGGTAGACATCCGGCATCTGGTGCCCACCCCAGACCTCGACGCGGCCATTCTCGATCCGGGCGATGGCATTCATCGGCTCGAGCGCGGCATGGGCGAGATAGGGGAATTCGAAGGTTGCCTCCAGCACCTTTGCGGCCGAAGCGAAAGCGGAACCGACATTGCCGGTATCGGTGGCGACGGCCTTGCCCGGCTGCTTCGCCAGCGCGTGATAGCCAGCCATGATCTCGGTGGTCGAGCGGGTTTCGGCACCGCTTTCGTCCCAATCGACCGTGACGGCCTCGCGGGCCTTCAGTGCGCGCCACATATTGTCGGCGACCACCGCGACGCCACGCGGCACCTGCACGACATCCACCACCCCGCGCATGGCCTTCGCGCGCGTGGCATCGACGGCCCGGACCTTTGCGCCGAAACGTGGCGGATGGATCATCACGGCGGTGAGCAGGCCCGGCAGGCGGATATCGATCGTGAAATTCTGACGGCCCGTCGACTTGGCAAGGCTGTCATATTTCCGGAGGATCTGGCGATCCTTGCCGATATAGATCCAGTCTTCCGGCTTCTTGAGCGGCACGTCCTGCGGAACCGGCAGGGCGGCGGCCCGGGCGACGACATTGCCGAAGCTCATGTAGCGCGCCTTGTGGCGCAGCATGCCCTTCTCGACCTCGATCTCGGCTGCAGGCACATTCCATTCCTGCGCCGCAGCCTGGACCAGCATGAGACGCGCCGCCGCGCCGGCGCGGCGATAGCGGTCGTACGAGGAGGGCGTGCCGGTGGAGCCGCCCGTGCCCTGCACGGCGCCGCCCCAGCCGACATTGCCGTAGAGACCAGGATTGCCCCAGCCGCCCTCGACGCGGATCTGGGCCCAATCGGCCATCAGCTCCTCGTTCACCAGTGTTGCGATGCCGTGATAGATGCCCTGGCCCATATCCATATGGGCGGAGAAGATCGTGACCGTATTGTCGGTGCCGATCCGGATGTAGCCGGCGAAGGGGTTCTGCCCGGCTCGTGCCTGCGCCTTTGCGGTGCGGGGTGCGAAGCCGATCATCAGGCCGCCGGTTACGGCAGCTGCGCCGAGCAGGAAGCCGCGGCGTGAGGCGACCGGATCCTTCAAGGCCCTGTCAGCGAGGAAACGCGGGATCATCAATGGCTCCGTCTCTTAGGCGAGGGCGCGCGCAGCTTCGTGCACGGCGGCACGGATGCGGGCATAGGTGGCGCAGCGACAGAGATTGCCGGACAAGGCGGCGTCGATATCGGCATCGGTCGGGCGGCGGTTCTCCGTCAGCAGGCTGATGGCGGCAAGAACCTGTCCGGATTGGCAATAGCCGCATTGCGGAACGTCGAGCCGGGTCCAGGCCTGCTGGACCGCTTCGGCGACCTTGCCGCTGGCGCCCTCGATGGTCGTGATCTGCCGGCCGGCAACATCGAGCAGCCTGATCTGGCACGAGCGTGTCGGCTGGCCATCAACCAGGACGGTGCAGGCGCCGCACAGGGCCTGCCCGCAGCCATATTTCGTGCCGGTCAGCCCGATTCCGTCCCGCAGTGCCCAGAGCAGCGGCATGTCGGTCTCGAGATCGAGCTCCTGTTGCTGCCCGTTTACGGAAAAGCGGATCATCGGGTCCTCCGGGAGAGTCGGTTCGTCGGATACCTGCATGCCGATGCGGCCAGGAATGAAGCCACTACACGATCTCTTGATCGTGGCGGCAGCATGACAAGGCAGGGCAGGCAGGGCTCAATCCATCCAGATATGATAGGAGCGGAGCTGCAATCAACCGGGAGTCCGAGAGAATGTTCGATGCCCGCCTGCAGGGGGTGATTCAGCCTGTCCTCGGACCGGCAGCCCGGTGGCTTGCCGCGCACGGCGTCCGGGCGGAAGCCATCACGCTTGCCGGGTTTGTGGCGGGCGCGCTCGCCGTGCCGGCACTGGCCGCAGGTGCCCATGGCCTCGCCCTGGCCTTCATCCTTGCGAACCGGGTCGCGGATGGTCTCGATGGCGCAGTTGCGCGGCTCCAGGGCCCGACCGATCGCGGGGCCTTTCTCGATATCGCACTGGATTTCGCCTTTTACGGGCTCGTCGTGCTCGGCTTTGCGCTATCCGATCCGGCGGCCAACGCACTCCCAGCGGCTTTCCTGCTGGCCGCCTTCATGGGGACAGGATCGTCCTTCCTTGCCTTCGCGGTCCTCGCTGCCCGGCGCGGCATGACCAGCACGGCCTTTCCCCGCAAGGGCATCTACTATCTCGGCGGGCTGACCGAGGGTGCCGAGACCATCGCGGTTTTCGTCGCGATGTGCCTGTGGCCGCAGGCCTTCCCGGTTCTGGCCGTGCTCTTCGCGCTGGCCTGCTGGATCACCACCGTCATGCGGTGGCGGCTCGGCTGGGATGCTTTCGCGCCGGGGGCGCCTCAGTAATTTACGGTGATGACAACCGTGTCGGTGTAGACGCCCGGTGTCGGCGTCGTCTGCACGGGCACGCGGCCATAGACGGGTACTGCAACGGTGTTGCCCGTGCCCGTGCCCGACAGGGTATTGGTGTTGAGAGTCCAGCCCCAGGGAAGGCTTCTTGCCGCATCCCTGTAGAGGCCGTAGGTCACGAACTCGGCGCCTTTCGTCATGCGGCGAAGGGTCGGGTTTGTCGCGCCCGAGAGGCCTGCCCCGAGCTGGATCCTGTAGGGAAGGGCCGTCGAGCAGGCGACACCGATATTCGTCGAGGCATCGATGTTGGCCGTCAACGCGGAGGGGTTGCCGAAATTCAGCGTCGCTGAAGTGACGACGCATTTCTTCGGCACAATGGCCCGCATCCGGAAGTTCCAGCGCAGCGTACCCGTGGTCATGGCCGGGCAGAGCTGCCCGGTCGAGGTATAGCGGCTGCGCTGATGCGTGAAGGCGCCGCTGAAATTCGCGGAATAGGTGGCCGCACGAACCGTCTGCTGGCCAGCAAAGACGCGGCCATACATGGTCAAGGCAACGGGGGTCGAGGTGCCGGACGCATTGAGTGGGACAAGAAC
Source organism: Rhabdaerophilum sp. SD176 (assembly GCF_030143245.1). Taxonomy (GTDB): domain Bacteria; phylum Pseudomonadota; class Alphaproteobacteria; order Rhizobiales; family Beijerinckiaceae; genus Rhabdaerophilum. The sequence goes on from NZ_JARJNS010000002.1 coordinate 539,848, forward strand.
CTCGACGCCGGCGCCGCCCGTCACCCAGCTGCTCCACTTTACCGTCCGGGAGGGGTCTGTGTAGAACTGGTAGGTCAGGACATTGGCCCCGCTGATCGCCCGACGTACGCCGCCCACGGTGCCTGAATTCGGATCGCCCAGATTGAGGCAGACGCGCACGGTCTGGTTGGCCGTGCCTGTGCAACTCACCGAGATCGTGGCGGTGATATCGACCGGGGCATTCAGCAGCACGTCCACCGTGCCGAAATTGATCGTGGCCGGCCGGGTGATCGTGCAGGTCTGGGCCTGGGCTGTCCCGCACAGGGCCAGAACAAGCAGGACCAGGATTCCATAGACATGGCGCCGCATTTCACTCTCCCTTGCATGCCAGGGGCCCGACCCTTCCGGTCGGCCCCTTGCGGTCCTCGCGGGTGAAGCTGGCCTGACAGGTCCTGTCGCCATGCTGCACCACGAGCGTGTTTGAATCCCCGATACCCGGGATGAAGATCATGCCGCCATAGCCTATCGTGTAGGTTGTGCCGGTTTCGGCATGGGTGACGATCGCGCCGATCGGGATCGCCTCACCCTTTTCGTCCTGGAGCTGGATCCGGGCCGTATCCTGCGCCGCGATCGTCTTCACCCGGACCGTGCTCGAGCCGCGGAAGCCCGGGATGACATCCTGTTCGGTCAGGGTGACATGGTTGCCGGCCGGCACGGTTTCCGGCGAGATGGCGATCTTCGAGCGCTGGAAGGAGCGCAGGTCCGGCACAACGGCCTTGCCGAACCAGTTCGTGGTCGCAACCGGGCGGTTCTCGTGCAGGACCTCGACACCCGGCGCACCGGCATCGACGATCGCGAAGGCATCGCTGACACGGCGGCTCGGGAAGACACCGCTCGTATTGGCCACGATCGCGCTGTCGAGTTCGGCAAACCCGCCGACGAAACTATCATCCTGCTGGATCCCCGCGCCGATCTGCGCCCAGGGGTTGCGATAGACGGCGCTGGCGCCGCGCTGCATGTTTGTCCCCTCGTTGGTATAGGCGCGCCAGCCATAATCATGGGTCTTCGTGCCCAGCGGCCGGATCGCCTCGAAACTGGCACTGCGCGTGTCCCGACCGCCTGTGATCGAACTGGTGAGGATGATGTCATCCCCGAGCGAGAAAGACAGGCCGGCGCTGATCCCGGCTTGCCGGTTATCGGCGAGATCGGAATAGGCCGAGACGAACAGGTTGTATTTCTTCTTGAACGTTTGCGAATAGGTCAGGCTCAGGAGATGCGATTTCTCGCCATCGGCGCGCTCGAGATTGACGAAGCTCGCCGCCATCGAGGCGTTCCATTTCGGCAGCGGCACACCCATGGTGAAGCGGTCGATCGCCTTCGGCATCCGGGCTGACCGGTTGAGCACGAAGAAGCCGGAATCCACAAGATCGCCGCTCGGGTCGGGCTTGACCTGGCGCGCGGTGACCGAGGCGACATCCTCATAGCGGCCAAAGGTCCTCTGTGTGCCGACACCGATGAAGATCCCGCGGATCGTGTTCTGCCAGCTCGCATTGAAGAGGCCGCCAAGCGCATCGCGATGCCAGCTCGCCGCGCCGGCAACGCTGAACAGGCCGAGTTTCTCGTAGCCGAATGTGACTCCCGCTCCGCCATTGACGAGGCCGGGCGTCGCCTCGGCATGGCCTTCAAGCGTCAGCTTCTCGGTCAGCCCGTAGCGGACCGTGCCCATGCCAATCCATTTTCGGCCGTAATCGAAGGATTCGGTCGCATAATTGTAGCGCGGTACGCCGCCATCGAGCGAATAATCGAACTGGCCTGCATCCAGCAGCTTCGATGACGTGAAGAAGGGCACGCTCGTCACCGTCTCGCGGCCTGTCACATCGCGCACGACAACCCGCGCCGTACCGGACTCGCCCGGAACCGGGATGTTGTTGAGCCGGAACGGGCCGGCCCCGACGTCGCGGCTGGCGACACGGATATTGTCGACATAGACTTCCACCGTCGAGGGCACGGCCGCACTGCCGCTGACGCTCGGCAGCGGGGCGGTGACGAGGTCCGGCCGGAGCGAGAATTGGCGGCTGATCTGGCCGCCACCGTAGCGGACGGGGCGCGTCCAGTTCAGCCCGCCGCTGATGGCATCGCCGGCAGTGACCAGCGTCATGGTTTCCGGATGGGCATAGACGAACGAGGATTCGAGCCTGAGGATGCCCTTCTTCGCGAGCGTGGTTCCGGCAATCGCCGTGTTCTGGAGTACGCCCACGGGCGAGAAGGCGCGGTGATCGAGCGTGACCGAGCCGGTATTGAAGATCTTGGTCGATTGCGTGTAGCCGCGGGTCGATGTTCCGTAGAGATTGTAGTTCAGCACCGAGCCGAAATCGCCCGAAACGCCGATCTTCTCCTGCGTGACGTGGCCGACCGCTTCGTTGGCGTCGTAATCCTTCGCGAGCCGCATTTCCGGGGTCAGGCTGACATGGAGCTTCTGGGCCGGCTCGTCATAGCGCAGGCCGAAGCCGGGGATCGTCTCCAGCTCGATCAGGTCCTGGTCATTGCCCTTGGGCACGGCGACGCCGATCTCGCGGAGTTCCGAGCGCTTCGACAGGAAGCGTCCATCCGGGCGGCGGTGGAATTCGGCGATCAGGTTGGTTGGGTCTCCGTTGATGAAGACCTCGAGCATCAGCTTCTGGCTGCCTTCCGGCGCGTTTGTGGCGGCGAGGATCGCCTGCGGCAGGACCAGGCCCAGCAGAAACACCAAGACCCGGCAGAGCCGGGCCATCATGCGGGCGGGCCGCATGTCTTCCTGGTGTTGTCTCAGGCGGGACGACGCTCTGGCCATGGCAACCTTTCCGGTCGCATCCGTCCATTCCGATCAGCGAAGGCCAGTGGCCTTGCCGGTGATCGTGCCAAGTTCGGTCGTTGCAGTGATCGTGCCGCCGGAACCCGAGGCGCGGCCGGGCGAGAGCCATTCCATGGTCGAACCTGCCAGGGCGTAGCCGAGCAGGCCATTGCCGAAACTGACATTCTGCCCGCCGGGCAGCCGGACGGAAACCTTGGAGAGGCGAACCCGGCGGTCGCCGCTATTTGTCGCCCGAAGGACCAGCCGGCCATTGCGCGTTCCGACAGACCAGGTGAGTTGCGCTGGCTTTCCTTCCGACGCCAGCAGGAAGACGGGGATCGAATGACGGACAACCATCGCAATCGTGCCGGATTGCTGGCGGCTCGGATCCGGCAATTCATCGACGAGCACCCGATAGGCCTGTTCCTGGGCAACCGGCTCGCGGTTCACCCGGACAAGGCGGACCGAATAGGTTGCGCCCGGCTGCAGGGTTGTCATCGGCGGGGAGGCGGTCAGGTCGTCGGTGTCATCGAGGCTTTCCTGGCCGTTCTCCTGCGTCCAGCGATAGACTCGGGTCTGAACCGCGATCGGAGCCTGGCCGGTATTGCGGATCTGGACAATGGCGCTGGGGCTGTCCTGCCGCAGCTCGATCAGGACCGGCGAGGCCTGTAGCGCGGCGGCCTGGGCACCTTGTGGCACAAGCCCCCCAGAGAGGGCAAGAAAGACCATTGAAATCAAAGAATAAGTGGTCTTTTTCATCGAATCCTCCGTGGCTGCCACAAGATCGGGCATGATTTCGGCTTGCATTGTAGGGCGAGGGGAAGAGGCAAGGCAGGCTGGCCGGCAGGCCAGCCCGCACGGGAGGTTCAGTACGTGACAGTCACCGTCACAGCGTCGGTATAGGTACCAGGCGCCGGAACCGCCTGAGAGGGGACGCGGGCATAGATCGTGATCGCCTGGTTGGCGCCCGAGCCGGTGCCGGCATAGGTGTCGGTGCCTGTCGTCGTGCCCCAGACCTGGGCGCGGGCGGCATCGCGATAGAGCGAGTAGTTGATCTGGTTCGTGCCCGACTTCATCTTGCGCGAGGCAACGGTTGCACCCGTGCCACCACCGGCGCTGAGCGCCACTGTGTAGGGCGTGGTGTTCGAGCAGTTCACCGTCAGCGTGCTCGTCTGGTCGATGTTGGCGCCGATCGCGCCGACCGAACCGAAGTTGATCGCGGAAGCGGACACGACCGTGCACGAGGCGGTGATTGTGATGCTGAGGTTCAGGGTGCCGGTGGCGGTGGCGGCATGGGCAGCCGGCACGAGGGCCAGGCTGAGACCTGCTGCAAGCAGGGCGGACTTGAGACGCATTTGATGGTTCTCCATGTTGTGAAGCCTCCCTTCTGAGGTTTCAGGAGAACCACTGGGCTGTGGCCGGTTAACAAGAGCCGAGGGCAATTAGTTAATTTATACGGTGGCACTAAATTAGTTGGGTCTCATAATTAATAAAGTGCTTCCGATTTGTTCTCCGGGCCTGAATCCGCTCCTGATCCGCAGTGCTTGGCCCGGACAGCGCATCGGCTTGTGCGGTCCTTGCAGGACAGGCATCCGGTGGTTCCGTGCATCGTCCGGCCGCGATTTTCTTCCCGCGATGCGCCTGCATCTCGGCCATGGTCCGGATGATGCCCATGCCGGGCGTTAACCTGTCAAAAGTTAACGGCGGGAGGCAGGCCCTTGCGCGCCTTCAAGGCATGGGGAATGCATGAAGGGGTGCAGCCGGCTCCGGGGCCGGGATCAGGAGACAGGTTCCGATGGATGGTGTTCACTGGGTTCGGCACCCGCTGGTTCAGCACAAGCTGTCGCTGCTCCGGGACCGGAAGCGGGCTTCGGGCGAGTTCCGCCGGCTGGTGCGGGAATTGTCGATGCTGCTGGCCTATGAGGTCACGCGGGACCTGCCGCTGACGACCGAGCGTATCGAAACTCCGCTCGAACCTTTCGATGCACCGAAGATCGAGGGCAAGAAGCTGGTTCTCGCGCCGATCCTGCGGGCGGGGATCGCGCTGGCCGAGGGCATGCAGGAACTGATCCCCTCCGCGCGCTTCGCCCATATCGGCCTTTACCGCGACCATGACACGCTCGAGGCTGTCGAGTATTTCTTCAAGGCGCCGAAGGACCTGCCGGACCGGCTCGTCATCGTCACCGATCCGATGCTCGCGACCGGGAATTCCGCCGTGGCCGCCATCGACCGGCTCAGGGCAAGGGGTGCGCGTGATATCCGGTATGTCTGCCTGCTGGCCGCGCCGGAAGGGATCCGCCATCTCCGGGAAGCTCATCCGGATGTGCCGATCTGGACCGCTGCGATCGACAGGGGCCTGAATGAGAAGGGCTATATCATGCCGGGGCTCGGCGATGCCGGCGACCGGATCTATGGCACTTCCTGAACAGGCGCGATCCGGCATGGCGCTGGCCGGAGGAACTGTATAGCCTGAGGCGGAATGTTCCCCTCATCCGGTGATGCGGGCATTGTGCGCGGCGACGCTGCGCCCATGCGGCAAAGCCGGCGCTGCCTCGAGTCCCCCCGTGATCGACACCCTGCCTTTCGTGGCAGTCCTGATCAGTGCCATTCTCCATGCGTCGTGGAACGCGCTCGCGCGGGGCAGTTCGGAGCCCGGTGACATTGTTGCTGCCGCGGTAATCGGGGCCGGCATCATAAGTCTGCCTGGCCTTGCCTGGTTCGGCCCCCCCGCTGCGGCCGCCTGGCCTTGGCTGATGGGCGGCATGGTGATCAACACGTTCGGCATCCGCTTTGCCATGGCAGCCTATCGCCATGCCAGTTTCGGCCTGACCTACCCGATCATGCGGGCAGGCATCCCGCTGATGACCTTGCCGCTTGGCATCCTCCTGCTCGGCGAGTGGCCGCGCCCTGCGGGCTTTGCCGGCGTGGTGATGATCGCCAGCGCGCTGATCATGCTGGCCTTTGCCGCACATCGGGCAGGCCGCACCGAATTGCGCGGCGTGCTGTTTGCCCTCGTCTCGGCCGTGGCCGGAGCGGGCTACACCACGGCCGATGCGATCGGCGTGCGGCTGGGCGGGACCGTCATGGGCTATGCTTTCGCACTGGCCATCGGCAACGCGATCCTGATCGGGCTGCTGACGCAATGGGAGCGCGGCGACCTCGTGCCGATGCTGCGCCGCCACGGGGCGAAAGGGCTCAGCCTGTCCCTGATCTCGATGTCGAGCTTCCTGCTCTATATCTGGGCTGTCTCGATCACGCCGGTCGCGCTCGCCGCCGCTCTCCGCGAGACCAGCGTCCTCTTCGCCATTGCCTTCGCGCATTTCTTTCTCCGCGAGGCAATCGGGCGGTTTCATATCGCGGCAGGCGTCCTTGCCTTTGCCGGCATCATCGCGATCCGGATCGGGTGAGAAGCCGCGTCAGGTATTCGCGCCGGCTTCCTCGCTGGCAGCGGGTTGCTCCTCCGGGGCGACGATCCGGCGGTAGAGATGCCAGGTTGCATGGCCGAGCACCGGCAGGGTGAAGATCAGCCCGAGAAAGGCCGGGAGGGCGGAGACGATCAGCAGCATCACGATCACCAGCGCCCAGGCCACCAGCGGACCGGGGCTGGTGACGACCGCCCGGACCGACGTGATCATCGCCGTGATGAAATCGACATCGCGGTCCAGGAGAAGCGGGAACGACACGACAGTCAGCGAGAACAGGATAACCGACAGGACGGCGCCGATCACATTGCCGAGGGCCAGGAAGAGGAGGCCTTCCTGCGTTGTGAGTACCACATTGATGAATTGCGGGAGCGTGGCAAAATTGGCGTTGAAGCCGAGGAAAAGCGCCATCAGCAGCCGCACCTGGTACATCCAGATGATGAAGATGAAGAGCGTGACGAAAGCCATCCAGCCCACCTCGCTCCGGCTCCGCACTGTCCGCCAGAGTCCGCCCGGCGTCGCCCGGAGCCCCTGTTCGCGGCGGCGGCTGATTTCGTAGAGGCCGACGGCCACGAACGGGCCCATGATCGCGAAGCCCGCTGCGAGCGGGTAGGCGAGGTAGGGCATTCCGAGGGCCGTGACCGAGAACAGGATGGCCAGCCCGCCCAGCGCATAGAGCGCTCCGAAGCCGAGGCTGAGGAGCGGCGTCGCCTGCAGGTCGCGCAGGCCGGCGCCGATGGCTTCGGCGATGTCATTCACGGTGACAGGCCGGACGATCGGATCGCGCCTTGGCAAGGCGGCGGGCGGGGGCATGTCGGTCATGTCAGGGCCTCCCCAATGCGGATCATCCGGCCCCCTTTAATCGGGAGCCTCCGTTTATTGACCATGGCATGACGGGGTTGCCCGTCCTTGATCCCGATCAAGCCGGGCAGCCGGCATGGCCCCCCGGTCAGGAAGGGGCTTCCGGTGTGACCTCACGTATTTGTGAAGACGAAGCTTTCCATGCCGGGCAAGGCAGGGCCGTCAACGGGCGCATGGGCTTCTGTCGGCGGTGGAGCGCTTGCTCCATCCGGAATCGGCGCCTTTGCCCTGTCGCATCACTGCCCAGATCGGGCATCCTCGGGGCAGGATGCCTCGGTCGATGCATCGGGGTATTGCGCGCCCGCATATCGTGATGCCGCAATGCAGTATATCCGCGCAGAACCGGTATCTTTTCGGAGATGGCCGCCCTAAATATCCTTCAGGCGACATTGGAGCATGGCCACGTGCGGGGGCACCCGGCCATGCATGCAGGAGACGAGCATGCGGACGACAACGCAGCTGGTGATCATTGCGGTTGTGGGAGGCGGGATGCTTCTCGGCTGGCAGCAATGGTCAGCCATCGCGCCTGTTCTTGCGAAGGTTCCCGGCTTGGCAGCGCTGGCTCCTAAGCCCCGCCCGGCCCCCGGCGGTGCACCCGGGCGCGGCGGGCCGGGCGGCAATGTGCCGCCGGCCACCGTCGAGGTGACCAATGTCGGCACCGGTTCGGTGATGGAGATTTCCGAAGCGGTCGGAACCACGCGTGCCTTCGAATCCGTGACCCTTACCGCCAAGGTGTCGGGGACAGTCGAGAAGATCTCGTTCGAGGAAGGCCAGACGGTGAAAGCCGGCGACGAGTTGATCCGGCTCGATGTGGCCGAGCGCCGCGCCGATCTTGAGGCGACGCGTGCGGCCATCGCCACGGCGAAGGCCCAGCGGGACGAGACCAATCAGAAATTGCAGCGCGCGCTTCAGCTCCGCCAGACCGGCGCGGGAACGGAAGCGCAGGTCGCCGACCTGACCTTGCAGTTGCGGACGATCGAGACCGCCATTGCTGCAGCCGAAGCGCGCGAGCGCGCCGCTGCGGCGCGGCTGGATGACCTGATCCTGCGGGCGCCATTTGACGGCCGCGTCGGCTGGCGGCAGGTTTCCCTTGGCGCGCTGGTGGATAACCGCGTTCCGGTCACCACGCTTGATGACGTCTCCAGGATGCGGCTGGATTTTGCCGTGCCGGAAACGTTGGTCAACCGGATCAAGGTCGGCGCGACGGTGCGCTCGACCTCGCTCGCATTTCCCGGGCGCATCTTCGAGGGCACCGTTGCCGTCGTCGATACGCGCATCGACACGGTGACCCGTTCGGCCAAGCTCACCGCGATCATTCCCAATCCTGACAGCGCGCTGAAGCCGGGCATGTTCATGAATGTATCGCTGCAGATCGCGGCGCGCGAGAATGCCCTGCTGGCGCCGGAAGAGTCGGTCGTGGCAGAGGGGCCGCGCCAGATCGCCTTCGTGGTCAAGGACGGCAAGATCGAGCGCCGCGTCGTGACGATCGGGCAAAGGCAGGACGGCAAGGTCGAGGTCCTGACGGGGCTCGCCGCCGGCGAGACGATCGTCGTCCGTGGCGTGCAGCGCATCCGGCAGGGTCAACCTGTCCGGACCAAGCCGGCCTTCCCGGGCCAGAGCAGCGTGCCGGCCGCCGGCGCGGGCGACCCGGCCGCTGCCGGCAAGAAGGCCTGACATTCGACAGCGCACCGGGCGTTTCGTTCGCCCGCGTTTCCTGAACCGGTTCCACAGGAGCGACCATGCAGCTCTCCGACGTTTCCATCCAGCGCCCGGTTTTTGCCAGCGTGATCAGCCTGCTTCTCTGCGTGGCCGGGGTGGCGGGACTGATGTCGCTCCCGGTGCGCGAATACCCGCAGATCGATCCGCCGGTCGTCTCCATCTCCACCGCCTATCGCGGCGCCTCGAACGAGGTGATCGAGAGCCGTGTGACGGAAGTACTCGAACGCGCCGTTGCCGGCATCGAGGGCATCACCAACATCAATTCTTTCAGCCAGAACGACCGTTCGTCGATCACCATCGAATTCGATGTGAACCGCGATCCGGACGCGGCCGCCGCCGATGTGCGTGACCGTGTCGGCCGCGTCCTGTCGCGCCTGCCGGACGGTGTCGATGCGCCGATCATCCAGCGCGTCGATTCCAATGCGCAGGCCATTCTCTGGATCGGTGTGACCTCGACCAATCTCGACGCGCTCGAGCTGACGGATTTCCTGCGCCGGACCGTGATCGACAGGTTGGCCACCTTGCCCGGTGTCGCCAGCGTCAATATCGGCGGCGAGCGGCGCTATGCGATGCGCATCTCTGTTGATCGCGCGGCGATGGCCGCGCGGGGCGTGACGGTGCAGGATGTCGAGGCGGCGATCAAACGCCAGAATGTCGACCTGCCCGGCGGACGGCTGACCTCGGCCCAGCGCGAGATCACCGTCAAGACCGATTCCAAGCTGTCGAACCGCGAGCAATTCGCCAATATCGTCGTGACCATGCGCAATGGCTATCAGGTCCGGCTGGGCGAGGTTGCTCAAGTCGAGGTCGGGGCCGAGGATGAGCGGTTCGAGTTTTTCGCCAGCGGCAAGACCGCGATCGGGCTGGGCATCGTCCGCCAGTCTACCGCCAATACCCTGTCGGTGGCGGAAGGCGTGGCGGCGGAGCTCAACCTGATCCGCCCCGCCTTCCCGGAAGGTACCAATGCGGAGATCCTCTACAACGAGGCCAATTTCATCCGCTCCTCGATCAACGGCGTGCTGAAGACACTGGTCGAGGGCATCCTCCTTGTCGTTCTCGTTATCCTTGTCTTCCTGCGCTCATGGCGGTCGACGCTGGTGGCGACCATCGCCATCCCCGTCTCGATCATCCCGACCTTTGCGGTGCTGTGGCTGTTCGGCTTCTCGATCAATGTGCTGACGCTGCTCGCTGTTGTCCTGGCGATCGGCATTGTGGTCGACGATGCGATCGTTGAAGTGGAGAATGTCCACCGGCGCATCGAGGAGGGCGAGCCTCCCTTGCTGGCCTCCTATATCGGTGCGCGGGAAATCGCCTTCGCCGTCATCGCGACGACGATCACGCTCATCTCGGTCTTTGTGCCGATCGCCTTCATGGAAGGCCAGACCGGCCGGCTGTTCAGGGAATTCGGGGTGACATTGGCCACGGCCATCTTCTTCTCAGGCGTTGTCGCCCGGACGCTGACACCGATGATGTGCTCCAAGCTGTTGTCCTCGCATCATGGCTGGGTGCACCGGAAGACCGAGCCATTCTTCGAGGGGATGGGCCGGGTCTATTCGCGGATGCTCAAGCGGGCGCTGAACGCGCCGCTTCTCGTGATCGCGCTCGGCGCCGGCATTTCCTTCGCGGCGGTGCAGCTCTTCTTCCTGGTGCCGAAGGAATTCGCTCCCGTCGAGGATCGCGGTGCGATCATCATCCCGGTGACCGCGCCGGAAGCCGCCTCGCTCTCCTACACGCGTGACCGCGTGCGCGAGGTCGAGGCGATGCTGAAGCCCTATTTCGAGTCGGGGGTGGTCCGAACAAGCCTGACGATTGTCGCGCCGGGCCTGCAGCGGCCGGCGCCGGTCAATGCCGGTTTGCTGATCGTCCGGCTGGCGCCGTGGGACCAGCGGAACATTCGCCAGCAGGCACTGCAGCAGGAATTGCTGGCCAAGGTGCAGCAGATCCCCGGGGCGCGCATCTTCCCGATCAACCCGCCCTCCCTCGGCCAGCGCGGCTTCCAGCAGCCGATCCAGTTCGTGATCGGTGGTCCGGATTTCGTGACGCTCGCTGCCTGGCGGGATCTCGTGCTCGAGCGGGCCAATGCGAGCGGTCTCTTCCGCAATCTCGACAGCGACTATTCCGAGCGCCAGCCGGATCTGCGGGTGCAGATCGACCGCGGGCGCGCGGCCGATCTCGGCGTCTCGGTGGAGGCGATCGGGCGCAGCCTCGAACTGATGTTCGGCGAACGCGAGGTCTCGACCTTCGTCGATCGCGGCATCGAATATTCCGTCATCATGCAGGCGCGTGCGGAAAACCGCATCCGCCCCGACGACCTGAAAAACGTGTTCGTCCGGACGGGAACCGGCGAACTGGTGCCGCTGTCGAATTTCGTCTCGCTGCGCGAGCAGGCCGGGCCGCAGCGGCTCAACCGCTTCGACCGCCTCCGTTCGATCACCATTCAGGGGTCGCTGGCGCCCGGCGTCACGCTTGGCCAGGGAATCGATACGCTGGACCGGATCGCCAAGGAGGTGCTGCCGGCCGAGGCCCGCATCGGCTATAACGGCCAGTCGAAAGAGTACAAGCGCGCGAGCAGCTCGCTGTACATGACGTTCGGCTTCGCGCTTCTCGTGGTGTTCCTTGTCCTTGCGGCACAATTCGAAAGCTGGATCGCGCCGGCCGTGATCATGGTCACCGTGCCGCTGGCGCTGACCGGGGCACTGGCCATCCTGCTGCTCACGGGCCAGACGCTCAATGTCTACAGCCAGATCGGGATGATCCTGCTGATCGGGATCATGACGAAGAACGGGATCCTGATCGTCGAGTTCACCAACCAGCTGCGCGAGCAGGGCCTGGAGCTCTACGAGGCGGTGGTCAAGGCGTCGGAAATGCGTCTCCGGCCGATCCTGATGACTTCGATCGCCACCGTGTTCGGAGCCGTGCCGCTTGCGCTGTCGTCCGGGGCAGGGGCCGAGGCCCGTGCAACGATCGGCTGGGTCATTATCGGCGGAGCCAGCCTTTCGACCTTCATGACGCTGTTCCTGGTGCCGTCCGTGTTTCTGATGGTCGGGAACTACACCTCGCCGCGTTCGACGATCGCGGAGAAGCTGGCCGAATTGCAGGAGCGCTTTGCTTCCGGCCCCAAGGACAAGGGCGCGCATGGCCATGGCAACCCGGCGGGACAGGGCCGGCCGGCGGAGTGACCCGCCGTCTGCCCGGTCAGCCCCCCGGGCGTGACAGGCGAGCGGCCAGCGCCTCGATCTGGGCGTGAACCGGCGAGGCGGGTTTCGGCGTTCCCGGGAAGAACCGGCGGATGCCCGTCGCGGAAGGGCCCGCTTCGGCCGGGCCGAACGCATTGGCATAGCATCTTGCGCCGGTTTGCGCCGCGACCTGCCGGAGCTGGTCGACCATCATCGCCGCGCCGAAAGCGTGGATCGTATCCGACGGACCGAGCCGCGGCAGGAAGGCGATGGCGCGGCCATGGCGCGCCGGCGGCATGGGCGCCGCCGCCGAGGCGGCCAGCGTGATGTCCTCGACGCCATGTTTCGCCAGCCAGTCCAAAGCCGGGCGCATGTAGAGATCGCGCGGGTCACGCGCCGAGGCGATGATGTGGAGCGGCCGGTGAGGCTGACCGAGACGCGCCGCCACGGCGATGGACCAGAGCGGCGCAAAACCGGTGCCGGAGGAAACCAGCACCAGCCGCCCTTCGCCCCGACGCAGGAAGGCATGGCCATAGGGCCCTCGCAAGGTGACCTTGCGGCCGGGCCGGATTGCCTGCCCGAGGGCGGATGAGACCGCGCCCTCGGGGTGGCACCGCATGTGGAAGACCATCTGGTCCAGTTCGCGAAGGCCATCCAGAGTCAGGGTCGGGGCGAGCATCCGGGCCGGAAATCCGGCGAATTCGACGGCGAGATACTGGCCCGGGAGATACGGGATCGGCTGGCTTGTCCGGATCACGATCTGGGCGATGCCAGCCGCGAGTTCGGTAATGTCGGCCAGAACGCCCGTGACCTTGATCTCGCGCGGGCGGGTTTCGAAGCGCAGCCGGGCCGGGCCATTGATCCGGGCATGGCGCGCGAGGACGATGTTGTCCTCATGGCTGCCGACCACATCCAGCGTGCCCTCGACCAGCTCGACGAAGCATTCGTCGTGCAGCGTGAAGCCGGCGCGCGAGGCGGCCTCCAGCGCGCCGGTTCCCACGGGAACGGTGACGGTCTTGCCTTCGATTCGGATTTCGGCCTGGCCGCTCATGGCTCCTGTTACCAGAAGCGGAGGGGCACAGGGAAGATGCTTGTGCCGGCGCGGAAAAGGTGCTGGTCGCGAAATCCGGGGATGACAGGCAGAGGGAACATGCTAGCAGGAGCCGGAACCCTCAGGAGCTTGCCATGCTGACCTACGACAAGGCCCGTCTGATCGCCGATACCGCGCTGTCCTTCGCCCGCGAGCGCAATTTCAAGCCGCTCTCGATCGTGGTGCTGGATGCCCGCGCCGCCCGCAAGATCGTGCTGACCGAGGACAATACCTCGATCAAGCGGCCGGAAGTGGCCTATTCCAAGGCCAATGGCGCGCTGGCCATGGGCTCGGGCAGCCGCTCGCTGATGAAAATGGCGGCCGAGCGCCCGGCCTTCGTGGCGGCGGCGATGCAGATCGCCGATGGCGCCCTGGTTCCCGTTCCGGGCGGTGTGCTGGTCAAATCAGGCGATCAGGTGATCGGCGCGGTCGGGATTTCCGGCGATACCTCCGACAATGACGAGGCCGCTGCGATGGCCGGCATCGCCGCCGCCGGCTTCACGGCCGATCCGGGCGTGTCGTAAGCGCGGCGGCTGCCTCGCCGGCGGCCGGGCGGTTCAGCTGCCCGGTCCGGAGAAGGAAGCCGATGACCTCGGCCACCGCCTTGTAGAGCGGGACGGGGATCTCCGTATCCAGTTCGATCCGGGACAGGGCCTCGGCGAGGATCGGGTTCTGCTCGATCGCGACATCATGCTCGCGGGCGGTCTCGAGGATCTTCTCGGCAACATCGCCGCGCCCCTTGGCGGTCACAACCGGCGCGCCGTCGCCGAAATCATATTTCAGCGCGACCGCGATTTTTTCGCCCGGGTTGCGGGCGGCTTCGGCAAACAGCGGGTCCAGCGTCACCGGCACGGTCATGGCCGGCGATCCAGATAGGGATTGGGCAGGCTCGGGCGCGGGGCGGAGCGTCCATCATGGACATCCAGCCGCGTGATCTCGAAGGCGGCGCCGGACAGGGCGGAATGGAGATCGCCGATCTTCTGGCGCGCCAGCCGCGCCATGGCCGGCTGCTCCGCCCAGACCTGCACCGAAACCGACTGTCCGCGCAGGCCGATCTCGGCCTCCACCGGGCCGGTCTCCTCGAGATCGAGGGCGATCCGCACCTTCCACGGAAAAGGCTGTCCCTCGCCGGCGCTCTCCTGCCGGAGGGCATCTTCCGGTGCAGGGGCATGGTCGGGCTGGTGCTCGATCATCAGCCCCATCATCGCGGTCTGCGGCCGGTCCGGCCCCTGCGGCGCGAGCGGGACAGAAACCGTGAGGCGGAAGCCCTGTCCGGATTCATCCGTCCGGACGATTTCGGGATGGGCCGGCAGGGAGGCGAGCTGCATCAGCTTGATCCGTTCCGTACCGCCTTCGGCGAGGCGGGCCAGATCTCCTGGATCGGTACCCGCAGTGACCTGCCGGATCTGCTCCGCGGCGCGCCGGACCGCGGCGAGCTGGCTCTTGAGATCAGCGGGGGGCGTCTGTCCGGGGAGGGTCCGGGCGAGGTTGGTTTCGAGGAACAGACCTGACCGGGCGAGGGCGGATTGCAGGCCTTCCGGCGTGGCGAGGCTGGCCGGGCTGGCGCGCAGGCCCTGCAGTGACTGGAGCAGGCCCTGGAGGGCAGGCGGGAGGCCCGGTTCGGCGGCCTTGCCGAGCAGCGCTGTCAGCACGGGGGCGAGCGGCAGCTGGCGGGCGGCGCTCTGCAGCACCGCCTCGGCGAGTGGCGCGGGCAAGCCCTGCGGCAGCATGACAGGGCGGAGAGCGGCGTGATTTGGTGCTGCCTGCCCTGCGAGCGGCAAGGCTTCCGCAGCCGGCAGGGCAAGGCCGGTCATCCGGCCGAGCGTGGCACCCAATGAACCGGGCGGGAAGGCGCCGGCCGGTCCGGGTTGCGGCTGCGGAACGGCGGGGTTCGGTGTGGTGACGGCCGTGGCCGGGCCGGGCACCGGCCGGGCGGGCACGTCGGCCGGAAGCAGCAGCAGGGCGCCCTGCTTCAGAACGGAGGGATCGACGGCGGCCTGCCGCAACAGGGCTGGCGGAAGCTCGACCTCGGCATAGCCACCGGCAAGCTGGACGAGAGCGCGGGTTGCGCCCTGCATCTCGACAAGGATCGCGCGGATCTGGGCCGCCTCGAACGGGGCGCCGCCGGATCCGCCGGGCCGCGCTCCCGCTGCGCCGGCCTGGCCGGCCGCACTGACGGCAGCCAGCATGGTCGCCAGCGACTGGGCGCGGATTTCCTGGATCTTTGCAGCCGCGGCGGCGGCCAGAACGCTGCTCATGGGACGCGAAACTCAACCCGAATGACACTGCATGATGGCAGAGCCTGCTTTCCGTTTGGTTAGGAGCGGCAGGAAAAGACGATGCGTCGCGCCGGGGGCGAATAAACTTGAATCCGGCCCCCTGCATTGCTACCTCAGCGCATCTCCGGTGCCCCCGGTGCCGCCCCCGAACCCGAGCGAAACGAGCCCAGAATGTCCCGGCAGTTCATCTATCACATGCGTGGCCTGACCAAGGTCTATCCCGGTGGGAAGAAGGTGCTGGACAACATCCATCTGTCTTTCTACCCGGATGCCAAGATCGGCGTTCTCGGCGTCAACGGCGCCGGCAAGTCGACCCTGCTGAAGATCATGGCGGGCATCGACAAGGAATGGACCGGCGATGGCTGGGTGGCCGAAGGCGCGCGGGTGGGCTACCTGCCGCAGGAGCCGCAGCTCGATCTGAGCCTCAATGTCCGCGAAAACGTGAAGCTTGGCGTTGCGGCCAAGCAGGCGATCATCGACCGCTACAACGAGCTGATGATGAACTACTCGGACGAGACCGCCGACGAGGCGGCCAAGCTCCAGGACCAGATCGACAGCCAGAACCTCTGGGATCTCGACAGCAAGGTCGACCAGGCGATGGACGCGCTGCGCTGCCCGCCGGATGATTGGGCGGTCGACAAGCTCTCGGGCGGGGAAAAGCGCCGCGTGGCGCTGTGCAAGCTGCTGCTGGAACAGCCGGAACTGCTTCTGCTTGACGAACCGACCAACCATCTCGATGCGGAGACGGTGAACTGGCTCGAGAACCATCTTCGCGAATATCCGGGCGCGATCCTGATCGTCACCCATGACCGCTACTTCCTCGACAATGTGACGGGCTGGATCCTCGAACTCGATCGTGGCCGCGGCATTCCCTACGAGGGCAATTATTCCAGCTGGCTGCAGCAGAAGCAGAAGCGCCTCGAGCAGGAGGGCCGCGAGGATGCCGCCCGCCAGCGGACCATGGCGCGCGAGCAGGAATGGGTCGCCGCCTCGCCGAAGGCCCGGCAGGCCAAGAACAAGGCCCGTATCCAGCGCTACGAGGAACTGGTGCAGAAGGCTTCCGAAAAGGCGCCGGACGGCACGCAGATCATCATCCCGATTGCCGAGCGCCTTGGCGGCAACGTCATCGATTTCGAGAATCTCAACAAGGGCTTCCAGGACAAGCTGCTGATCGAGAACCTCTCGTTCAAGCTGCCGCCGGGCGGCATTATCGGCGTGATCGGGCCGAACGGCGCCGGCAAGACGACGCTGTTCCGCATGATCACCGGCGTCGAGAAGCCGGATGGCGGCTCGATCACCATCGGCGAGAGCGTGAAGCTCGGCTATGTCGACCAGAGCCGCGATGCGCTGGACGACAAGAAGACCGTCTGGGAGGAAATCTCCGGCGGCGCCGAGGTGATCTATCTCGGCAAGAAGCAGATGCATTCCCGCGCCTATTGCGGGGCGTTCAACTTCAAGGGCGGCGACCAGGAAAAGAAGGTCGGCATGCTCTCGGGCGGCGAGCGCAACCGCCTGCATCTTGCCAAGATGCTGAAATCCGGCGCCAATGTGTTGCTGCTCGACGAACCGACCAACGATCTCGACGTGGATACCCTGCGGGCGCTCGAAGAGGCGCTGGAGGATTACGCCGGCTGCGCGGTGATCATCAGCCATGACCGCTGGTTCCTCGACCGTATCGCCACGCATATCCTCGCCTTCGAGGGCGACAGCCATGTCGAATGGTTCGAGGGCTCGTTCTCGGATTACATCGAGGACAAGAAGCGTCGCCTCGGCGCGGATTCAGTGGAGCCGAAGCGGATCAAGTACCGGAAGTTCGCGCGGTAAGGGGCGCAGTCGTGCCCTTTCCAACCCCCTCTTTCCGGGTATCATGCCCGGGCTGAATGAGGGGGTGGTGGTGATGCGATTTTGCCTTGCGGCGGCGTTGATGCTTCTCCCGTTCTCCGCCACGGCGCAGGGCGCGAAGGTTCCCGTGAAAGATGTGGTTGCCCGGCTTGTGGTCGATTTCGATCAGGACGGGGTCAATGATCTGCTGGTTTTCACCAGTGACAAGGATGATGGGCCCTTTGCCACGCTCCATGTTTTTAAGGGCGAGAAAGATGCGGCTTCCGGCAAGGAGCAGTTGCGCCTGCTGTCCAAGACAGCCGAGTTTGGCTACGGCGTCTACGAAGTCGCCGAGCCGCGCAAGGGGATCATCACTGTCGAGAGTGGCAATGCGCAGGGACGCTACAAATGGGACCAGAAGCTGACTCTGGCCTGGCGTTCCGGGCGGCTTGTCGTGCTTGGCATCACCTATTCCAGCTATGACTCGATTGCCGAAGATGTCGATGCCGGTGCCAGCGCCTGCGACCTCAACCTCTCCACGGGCAAGGGGACCGGGAAGCGTAAACGCGCCGTGACGTTTTCGCTCAAGCCCGTCCCTGCCGCCGAATGGACGGACGAAAAGCGCCCGGCAGTGTGCGAGTAACGCCAGAGGGGGAGCTGCGGCGCCGAGGCGGATCACGGATCGGAAATTCGCGCGGTAAGGGGCGCCCCGCAATGACGGGAAGGGGCAGCAGCAATTGAACCTTGGCCGGTCGCGCCCCACCTTAGCCGGCATGACAGACAAGCCGCTCCATCGCCGACGCTTTCTCCAGATCGCCTTCGCCTTCGCCGCGATCGGCGGGGGGCTCGCCGCCATGCTCCGCCCAGCCCGGGCGAATGCCTATTATTCCGGGCCGGTTTCCGATCATTTCGACGGGACACATTTCTTCAATCCCGGCGGGGACCAGCCGCGTGGCTTCACGGATTTCCTGCGCTGGCAACTGGGCGACAAGGCCGAGGCATGGCCCGAGGCTTTCCCGAGCCCCCTGCCGGTCGACAAGCCGCCGGCGCGTTTGGGAGCCGGGCAGCTGCGGGTGGGTTTCATCGGTCATGCCAGTTTCCTGGTCCAGATGGACGGGCACAACATCCTGATCGATCCGCATTATTCGGAGCGGGCGAGCCCGGTTTCCTTTGCCGGGCCGAAGCGGGCCAATGCACCGGGCATCGCCTTTGCCGACCTGCCGAAGATCGACACGGTGCTCGTCTCGCATAACCATTACGACCATCTCGACCTGCCGACGATCCATCGCCTCTGGGATCGAGACCGGCCGCGCATCCTCGTGCCTTTGGGCAATGACACGATCATCCGGGCGGAGCGGCCGGATATCGAGGTCGAGGCCGGGGACTGGGGCGACACGGCGACTTTGGCGCCGGGGCTGACCCTGTTCTTCGAGCCTGCGCAGCATTGGTCGGCCCGGGGTACGTTTGACCGGCGCCATGCGCTCTGGGCCTCGTTCGTGCTGGCCGGGCGCTGGGGCAAGCTCTGGTTTGTCGGCGATACGGGCTTCGGCGATGGCCGGGTGTTCCGGGCGCTGAAGGCGAAGCATCCGGACCTGCGGCTCGGGCTGATCCCGATCGGGGCCTATGAGCCGCGCTGGTTCATGCGGCAGCAGCATATCAACCCGGAAGATGCGGTCGAGATCGTCCGGATCCTCGGGCTGGAACAGGCGCTCGGCTATCATTGGGGCACCTTCCGGTTGACCAACGAGGCGGTCGATGCGCCCCCGCATGATCTCGTTGCAGCACTCGGCAAGGCCGGTCTTCCGGAATCGCGCTTCCCGGCCCTGCGCCCCGGCATGGTCTGGGAAGGGCGTGCGGCCTGACCGGGAACGGACGCTTCAGGGATTGAACTTTCCGCATTGCACTTTCAATGCAAACGATATAAACATATCTTTATGTCGTTTTGCGGAGTCGTTTGATGCGCGTGCATCCCGTTCCCACGCCCGGTGGCCAGTTCGCCTTCGGCGACCTGCTGACCGCCCTGGAGGCGGCGGGAGAAGAGACGCGCCTGCGGATCCTCGCCTTGCTGGCCGAGGGCGAACTCACGGTCACCGAACTGATGGCCATTCTCGGCCAGTCGCAGCCGCGCGTCTCGCGCCATCTCAAGCTGCTTGTCGAGGCGGGGCTGATCGACCGCCATCGCGAAGGCGCCTGGGCCTTCTTCCGCCTCTCCGACAGCGCCATCGCGCTGGCGGTCCGCGATGGCATTGTCGCCGCGCTCGATCCGGCCGATTCCGAGCTGTCCGGGGATCGCCGCCGGCTCGCCGCCGTGCGCGAGGAGCGGAAGGAACAGGCGGCGAGCTATTTCTCGCGCCATGCCGCCGAATGGAACCGGATCCGCTCGCTGCATGTGCCGGAAGCGCGGGTCGAGGCGGCGGTCCTTGCGCTGCTGGGCAGCAAGCGCTTTGATTCCGTGCTCGATCTCGGCACCGGCACCGGCCGCATGCTGGAAATGCTGGCGCCGCAGGTTTCCCGTGCTGTCGGGCTGGATGTCAGCCCGGCCATGCTGGGCGTCGCGCGCGTCAATCTCGATGCGGCCGGCCTCCGGCATGTCCAGCTCCGGCAGGGCGATGCCTATGCGCTGCCGAGTGACCTCAACGGGTTCGATCTCGTTATCCTGCATCAGGTGCTGCACTTCCTTGATGATCCCGGCCGTGCGGTGCGGGAGGCATCGCGGACCCTCCGCCCCGGCGGCCGGCTGCTGGTGGTCGATTTCGCTCCCCATCAGGAGGAAAGCCTGCGCGCCCACCACGCCCATCGCCGCCTCGGCTTCCAGCAGGCGGAAGTGGAGAGCTTCCTCGCCGAGTCCGGTCTCCGGGCGGAAGCCTGCCACATTCTCCGCCCTGAACCGGGCGAGACGGCCAAGCTTGCCGTGTCGCTCTGGCTGGGTGTCGATCCCCGCCTGGTCGGGGATTTCCCCCTGCCATCCCCGTCTTCTCCGTCGCATCGCGAGGTTGCGTGATGAATGCCTACCCCACCCGCTCGAGCCGCCAGCCGCATCCTGCGCCTCTCGGCATCTCGTTCGAGTTCTTCCCGCCGAAGAACGAGGCCATGGCCGAGAGCCTCTGGGCCTGCGTGCAGCGCCTCGCGCCGCTCTCGCCCCGTTTCGTCTCGGTGACCTATGGGGCAGGTGGCTCGACACGCGAGCGCACGCACCAGACGGTGAAGCGCATCCTCGACGAGACGGCGCTGAAGCCCGCCGCCCATCTGACCTGCGTCGCCGCGACCAGGGCCGAGACGGACGAGATCATCCGCGGTTACTGGGAGATGGGCGTTCGCCATATTGTAGCCTTGCGCGGCGACCCGGTGACCGGGCTCGGCACGCCGTTCGAGGCCCATCCGGAAGGGTATCAGTCCTCTGTTGATCTCGTGGCCGGGATCAAGGCGATCGGTGATTTCGAGGTGGCCGTCTCGGCCTATCCCGAGAAGCATCCCGACAGCCCCTCGATCGAGGCGGAGATCGACCTCCTGAAGCGCAAGGTCGATGCCGGCGCGACGCGGGCGATCACCCAGTTCTTCTTCGATAACGACCATTATTTCCGCTATCTCGACCGCGTGCGGAAGGCGGGGATCGGTATCGAGATCGTGCCCGGCATCCTGCCGGTCCAGAATTTCAAGACGGCGGCCAGCTTCGCCACGCGCTGCGGCACCGAGGTTCCGGGCTGGCTCGCCAAGCGCTTCGAAGGGCTGGACGACGATGCCGAGACGCGCCGCCTCGTGGCGGCAGCGGTTGCGGTGGAACAGGTCTTCGATCTTCTCGACCGGGGCGTGTCCGAATTCCATTTCTACACGATGAACAAGGCCGATCTTGTTTTCGCGATCTGCCACATGCTGGGTATGCGGGCCACGCCCGCCGGTCTTGCTGCCTGATTTGAAATGGGAAGGCGCCACCGCGCCGGCCCGACCTAAGGATTGAACGGATGAGCTTTTCCGCCACGGGTTCCGAAATCCGCGCCGCCCTCGAAGCGGCCGCGCGCGAACGCATTCTCGTGCTTGACGGAGCCATGGGCACCGAGATCCAGAACCGGAAATTCTCCGAGGAGGATTTCCGGGCCGAACGGTTCCGGAACTGGAACCACCCGCTCAAGGGCAACAACGACCTGCTGATCCTGACGCAGCCGGATGCGATCCGGGCGATCCATCTCGATTATTTCCTCGCCGGCGCGGATATTGTCGAGACCAATACCTTCTCCTCGACCTCGATCGCCCAGGCTGATTACGGCATGGAGGGGCTGGCCTATGAACTGAACCGGGAAGGCGCGCGGCTCGCCCGCGAAGCTGCCGCGATCGCGCAGGAGAAGGACGGCAAGCGCCGCTTCGTCGCCGGTGCTGTCGGCCCGACCAACCGGACCGCCTCGATCTCGCCGGATGTCAACAATCCCGGCTTTCGTGCGGCCAGCTTCGACGATTTCGTCGCGACCTATTCCGAGCAGATCCGCGGCCTCATCGATGGCGGGGCGGAACTGATCCTGATCGAAACGATCTTCGATACGCTCAATGCCAAGGCGGCAGTCTTTGCTGCCAGCCAGATCTTCGCGGAAACCGGCAACCCGCTGCCGATCATGATTTCCGGCACGATTACCGACCTGTCCGGCCGCACGCTTTCAGGCCAGACGCCGACGGCCTTCTGGTATTCGCTGCGCCATGCCGAGCCCTTCACGATCGGGTTGAACTGCGCGCTCGGCGCCCGCGAGATGCGGGCGCATATCGCCGAGATTTCCCGCGTGGCGGATACGTTTGTCTGCGCCTATCCGAATGCCGGCCTGCCGAACGAATTCGGCCTCTATGACGAAAGCCCCGCCGCAACGGCGGCGCTGATCGGCGAGTTTGCCGAGGCGGGTCTCGTCAACATGGTCGGTGGCTGCTGCGGCACGACGCCGGACCATATCCGCGCGATTGCCGAGGCTGTCGCCGGCAAGGCGCCGCGGGCGATTCCCGAGGCGAAGCCGCTGCTGCGCCTTTCGGGCCTCGAGCCCTTCGTGCTCGACGAGACGATTCCCTTCGTCAATGTCGGCGAGCGGACCAACGTCACCGGCTCGGCCAAGTTCCGCAAGCTGATCAAGGAAGGCAAGCTCGCCGAGGCGCTCGATGTCGCGCGCGACCAGGTGGCGAACGGCGCCCAGGTCATCGATGTCAACATGGACGAGGGCCTGCTCGACAGCGAGAAGGCG
Organism: Rhabdaerophilum sp. SD176; assembly: GCF_030143245.1. Taxonomy (GTDB): domain Bacteria; phylum Pseudomonadota; class Alphaproteobacteria; order Rhizobiales; family Beijerinckiaceae; genus Rhabdaerophilum. Next base: position 562,235 of record NZ_JARJNS010000002.1, read on the forward strand.
ATGGTCGAGTTCCTCAACCTCGTGGCCGCCGAGCCGGATATTGCCCGCGTGCCGGTGATGGTGGATTCCTCGAAATTCCATGTCATCGAGGCCGGGCTGAAATGCATCCAGGGCAAAGGGATCGTCAATTCGATCTCGATGAAGGAAGGCGAGGAAAAGTTCATCGCCGAAGCGCGCAAGGTGCGGGCCTATGGCGCTGCCGTGGTGGTGATGGCCTTTGATGAGAAGGGCCAGGCCGATACCTATGCCCGCAAGGCCGAGATCTGCACGCGCGCCTACAAGGTGCTGACGGAGCAGGTTGGGTTCCCGCCGGAAGACATCATTTTCGATCCGAATGTCTTCGCCGTGGCGACGGGCATCGAGGAGCACAACAATTACGGTGTCGATTTTATCGATGCCACGCGGTTCATCCGCCAGAACCTGCCGCATGCCCATATATCAGGTGGCATTTCCAACCTGTCCTTCTCGTTCCGTGGCAACGAGCCGGTGCGCGAGGCGATGCATTGCGTGTTCCTCTACCACGCGATCAAGGTCGGGATGGATATGGGCATCGTCAATGCGGGGCAGCTCGCGGTCTATGACATGCTCGATCCGGAACTGCGGGAGCTCTGCGAGGATGTCGTCCTCAACCGCCGGGCGGATTCAACCGAGCGGCTGCTGGACGCGGCGCCACGCTTCAAGGGCGATGGCAAGGGCGAGGTGCGGGTGCAGGATCTCGCCTGGCGCGAGCTGCCGGTCGAGAAGCGCCTCGAGCATGCGCTGGTCAACGGCATCACCGAGTTCATCATCGAGGATACCGAGGCCGCCCGCCAGCAGGCCGAGAAGCCGCTCCATGTGATCGAGGGCCCGCTCATGGCGGGGATGAACGTGGTGGGAGACCTGTTCGGCGCCGGCAAGATGTTCCTCCCGCAGGTGGTCAAGAGTGCCCGCGTGATGAAACAGGCCGTCGCGTATCTGCAGCCCTTCCTCGAGGCGGAGAAGCGCGCCTCGGGCCTGACCGAGATGCCCGCGGCCGGCAAGATCCTCATGGCAACGGTGAAGGGCGATGTCCACGATATCGGCAAGAACATCGTCGGCGTCGTGCTCCAGTGCAACAATTACGAGGTGATCGATCTCGGCGTCATGGTGCCGAGCCAGACCATCCTTGAAACCGCGCGGCGCGAGAAGGTGGATATTATCGGCCTGTCCGGGCTGATCACACCCAGCCTCGACGAGATGGTGCATGTCGCCAACGAGATGGAGCGCGAGGGCTTCACCATCCCGCTGCTGATCGGCGGCGCGACGACCAGCCGTGTCCATACCGCCGTGAAGATCCACCCGGCCTACAAGGCGGGGCAGACCGTCTACGTGACCGATGCAAGCCGCGCGGTTGGCGTCGTATCGTCGCTGCTCTCGGAAGAAACGAACGACAATTACGTCTCCGCGATCCGCGCCGAATACGAGAAGGTGGCCGAGGCCCATGCCCGGTCGGAGGCCGACAAGCTCCGCCTGCCGCTGGCGAAGGCCCGCGACAATGCGCAGAAGATCGACTGGGCCGGGTATACCCCGCCGAAGCCGACCTTTACGGGCACGCGCGTCTTCCGATCCTATGACCTTGCCGAGCTGGCGCGATACATTGACTGGACGCCCTTCTTCCAGACCTGGGAAATGAAGGGCCGCTTCCCGGCGATTCTCGAGGATGCCGAGCAGGGCGAGGCTGCCCGCGCCCTCTGGGAGGATGCCCAGGCCATGTTGAAGCGCATCATCGACGAGCGCTGGTTCCAGGCCAAGGCGGTGATCGGCTTCTGGCCGGCCAATGCCGTGGGCGATGATATCCGCCTCTATACCGGCGAGAGCCGCACGGAGGCGCTGGCCACCTTCCATGGGCTCCGGCAGCAGCTTTCCAAGCGTGACGGGCGGCCGAATCTCTGCCTGTCGGATTTTGTGGCGCCGGAAGGCACCAAGCCGGACTGGCTCGGCGCCTTCGTCGTGACTGCCGGGATCGGCGAGGACCGGATCGCCGACAAACTCAAGGGCAAGAACGACGATTATTCCTCGATCATGGCCAAGGCTTTGGCCGACCGGCTGGCTGAAGCCTTTGCGGAGCGGATGCATGAGCGGGTGCGCAAGGAGTTCTGGGCTTATGCCCCGGACGAGGCCTATGCGCCCGACGACTTGCATGGCGAGCCCTATGATGGCATCCGCCCGGCGCCCGGCTATCCGGCCCAGCCCGACCATACCGAGAAAGCGACCCTGTTCAGCCTGACCGAGGCGACACGGCGCATCGGCGTACAACTGACCGAGAGCTATGCGATGTGGCCGGGCGCCAGCGTGTCCGGCCTCTATCTCAGCCACCCGGACAGCCATTATTTCGGCGTTGCCAAGGTGGAACGAGATCAGGTCGAGGATTATGCCCGCCGCAAGGGCATGGATATCCGTGAGGTCGAGCGCTGGCTGGCGCCGATCCTCAATTATGATCCGGCGGGGTATGTGGTCGCGGCGGAGTGAGGGATGGCCCGAATGCGGGCCGCTCCCCGCCCGACCGGGCCACGCGCCCTCCTCTCCGTCACGCGCTGCGTGGTGATCCACCGCGCCGCCTGCTGGAAAAAGGCGAGGCGCGCCTCCTGCCGGAGGGAAGCGGCTTCGCGGCGATAGGTGTCGAAATCGATCGGGAATCGGGGGCACATGGGCATCTCCATGGGTGCTGTCTCATTCATGCCTCCTTGTAATCCGGTCTCATTTTGCGATAATCAGCGAAATCAGACTGTATTTCCGGAATTCAATTCATGAATGACATGGCCGCCTTTGTGCGGATCGTCGAAGAAGGGAGCTTCGCTGCGGCCGCGCCCGGCCTCGGCCTGACACCGTCTGCACTTTCAAAACTGGTCAGCCGCCTCGAGGACCGGCTCCGCGTCCGCCTGCTGACGCGCACCACGCGCCGGCTTGCCCTGACTGCCGAGGGGCAGACCTATCTCGAGCGGGCACGCGAGATCCTCGCAGCGATCGAGGCGGTCGAATCAGATCTCTCGCAGGCGGGCCGGCGCCCCGGCGGACGCGTGCGGGTCGATGCCGGCACGGCCATCGCCAAGCATCAGCTGGCGCCGCTCCTGCCGGTGTTCCACGCGCGTTATCCCGAAATCAGCGTCGATCTGTCGGTGACGGATCGCCAGATCGATCCAGTCGCCGAGCATGTCGACCTTGTGCTGCGGACCGGCGCCATGGGCGATTCCAGCCTCCAGGCGGTCCGGCTCTATGACGGCCATCGCCGCATCTGCGCCAGCCCGGATTATCTGGCCCGAAACGGGGTTCCGCGCACACCTGCCGATCTCGCCAGCCATCAATGCCTGCTGCTTTCGCACCAGCCACATCTGGCACGCTGGCCCTTTCACACGCCGGAGGGGGTGAATGCGATGACGATCCGGGCGGCGATCACGGTCGACAGCGCCGATATCCTGCTCGATCTCGCCATTGGCGGGGCGGGAATTGTCCGGCTTGGCAATATCCTTGTCGACCGGGCGCTGGCCGACGGGCGGCTTGTTTCCCTGCTCGAAGATGTCCACGCGGTCGAGCCATTCCCGGTCTGGGCGGTCATGCCGCCCGGGCGGTTCCGGGTCCACCGCGTGCGGGTGCTGCTTGATTTCCTGAAGGAGCGCCTCGGGGCGGCGCCGTCATGAGAGCGCGGCGAGCGCGCGCAAGCTGGCCAGTGTCTCGCCATCGGCCACCCCGTCCACCTTCCCCTGCCGCCAATGGCGCTGGAAGGCGGTGACGACATCCACCGTATAGGGGTCGAACACGCCTGTGATTTCAAGATTGTAGCCGAAACGCGCGAGCATGGCCTGCAAAGCCGCCACGGGCATGCCCTCGTCTCCGGCCCGGTAGGTGGGGGCACCTTCGGGAACCTCCTGTTTCTCCACCCAGAGGCCGAGCCCGGCGGCGGCCAGCCGCGCCCAGGGGAAGCGCTCGCCGGGATCGACCTTGCGGCCGGGGGCAATGTCGGAATGGGCGAGGATGCGGCTGTCCGGGATGCCCCAGCGCGCCTTGATATCCGCCACAAGACGGATCACCGCCTCGATCTGGACAGAAGGGAAATCCGGATATGTGCCGGGTTCGGGCGGCATTCGGGTGAGGTCATGGCCGGGATTGGCGATCTCGATGCCGATCGAGCGGGAATTCATGTCATTCTCGCGCTGCCAGCTCGAGCGGCCCGCATGCCAGGCGCGGCGGCTTTCCGGCACCATCTGCCAGATCCGGCCATCCTCGAAGATGAAATAATGGCAGGAGACTTGTGAAAGCGGGTTCGCCAGCCAGAGCAGGGCCGAGGCCGTGTCGGCCATGCCGGTATAATGCAGGATGATGCTGTCCGGGCGATCCGTCCCCCTGCGCTCGCCATGGTTCGGCGAGGGATGGAGCCGATCCGCATGAAGCGAATCCGGGCGGGGTTCGGCGGTGGGCAAAGACGAATCAACCATGGCGAGAGGGTACTCCCGCCATGGCCGGTTTCAATCAGGCAGGATCAGTAAACGCGGCGATAGCGCGTGCAATACGCGTTGCCATAGGCATCGTAGCGAACACGCACGCATTCGCGACGCGGCCGTGTGGCATCCGCGATGATCGCGCCGCCAGCCGCACCGATCAGGCCGCCGGCCACAGCGCCGCCGGCACGGCCGGTCACCGCGCCGCCGATCAGCGCACCCGCGGCACCGCCGAGAAGGGCACCGCCGGCCGCACGCTCTTCACGCGGCGTGCAGGCGCCAAGGCCCGCCGCCACAACCGCAATCGCGGCAACCGATAGAATCTTCCGCATGTCATTCTCCCTGCAAACCGGTTTTGACCGAGCGGTTTTTTCACGTCCGCCAATATGGCTCAAGTGCGAAAGCGCACTGACAGCACAGTTCTTCCACAAAGCGTCCAAAAAGTGTTCGGCTGTTGCTTCAAGTTGACGCCAATGGCCGGCAGGGCCTATCTGGCACCTCCAGTCGGCCGGGCGGCCGCTGCCCGTTCGCGGGTGGAGGAAAGTCCGGGCTCCATGGAGAAACGGTGGCGGCTAACGGCCGCCGGGGGCGACCCCAGGGAAAGTGCCACAGAAAACAGACCGCCGGGGCATGCCCCGGCAAGGGTGAAAAGGTGCGGCAAGAGCGCACCGCGTTGCCGGCAACGGCAATGGCAGGGCAAACCCCGCCGGGAGCAAGACCGAATAGGGGCAGCGCGCGGCGGGCAACCGTCGCAGGGGTCTCCGCCCCGGCTGCCCGGGTTGGTTGCACGAGATCCGTCGCGAGGCGGATCCCAGAGGAATGGCCGCCACGTCGGCGCCTTCGGGCGCAGGCCATACAGAACCCGGCTTACAGGCCGACTGGACCTTCGTTTTCCGCCCTGCCTCGACCATCGGGCCGCAGGAAAACCCGCGATTCCGCGCGCCGATTTCACATCCCGTCAAGCCTAACAAAACCCTTCCTTAACGCCTCTCTGATGCAATGCGCGGGCGTGTCGACCCGGGCTGTCGCCACGTCTGTTGCGTTGACGCCCATAGTTTCCCATGTTAGCCCATCTTTGCCCAAGTCCTGTTGTTGATTTGCCTGCCGGCGGCGAGGCCGGACCGGCAAGCCGGCGCGGATCCGGGCCTGTGGAGATGGCTGGCGAGGCCATGGCTGCCCGGCGGGCAGCTGCCTTGCCACCATCGAACGGGGTGGCGTTGCGTGATGCGGTTTCTCTCGACGATTTCCAGCCGGCTGGACGGCAAGGGGCGGGTTTCCATCCCGGCGCCTTTCCGTGTGGTGCTGGAGGCAGATGGCTATCCCGGCCTGTTCATGCATCCGGCGCTGGACGTTCCGGCGCTCGAATGCGGCGGGAATCGCCTGCTGAAGGAAATCGACGGGCTGATCGAACGGTTTCCGCCTTATTCGGACGCGCGCGACCTGATGGCGACCGCGCTGCTGGGGGGCGCGGAACATCTCAGGCCGGACCCGGAGGGGCGGATCGTCCTGCCGGAGCGGTTCAAGGCCCATGCGGGCATCACCGGCGCGGTGATGTTCGTGGGCATGGGCGACCGGTTCCGGATCTGGGAACCGGAACGGTTCTCGGCGCATCTCGCAGAAGCCACAGCGAGATTGCGCGCAGTCAGGGATGCGATTCCGGGGGGCAATCCGGTGCGCAGCCCTGTATCGGGGGACCGGGAGACATGACGGGCCGCGGCCCTTCCCGGGGAGGTGCCGATGGCGGACTGGCCCGTCATGTCCCCGTCCTTCCGGCCGAGGTGCTTGAGGCGATCAGGGCCGATGCGGGCGGGCTCTTCCTCGATGGCACATTCGGCGCCGGTGGCTACAGCCGCGCCATTCTCGATGCCCATCCGGAGAACCGCGTGCTGGCGCTGGACCGCGATCCCGGCGCGATTTCCGGCGGGCAGGCGCTTGTCTCGGCCTATGGCGGTCGGCTGACGCTGGTCGAAACCGAATTCTCCGCCATGGAAGATGCCGCTGCCGAAACCGGGCTCGGCGGGTTCGACGGCATCGTTCTCGATATCGGCGTGTCCTCGATGCAGCTTGACGAGGCCATCCGCGGATTCTCCTTCCGCGCCGACGGCCCGCTCGACATGCGGATGGCTTCCAGCGGCGAGAGTGCGGCGGATCTCGTCAACGAGGCGAGCGAGGCGCGACTGGCTGACATCTTCTACCATTACGGCGAGGAGCGCCTCGCCCGGGTCATTGCCCGCGCGATTGTTGCGGACCGCAAGGCCGAGCCCTTCCGCACCACGCGGCAACTGTCGGACCTGATCGGCCGGATCATCCGCACCCGGCCGGGCGATATCCATCCTGCTACCCGCGCGTTTCAGGCGCTGCGTATCGCCGTCAATGACGAACTGAACGAACTCGCGCGGGCGCTGCATGCCGCCGAACGGCTGCTCCGCCCCGGCGGGCGGCTGGTTATTGTCAGCTTTCACAGCCTTGAGGACCGGATCGTGAAGGTGTTCCTCGCGGCTCGGTCAGGTCGCGGCGGTGGTTCCCGCCATGCGCCGGTCATGGCGCAGGCAGTGCCGACGTTCCGCGTCGAGGGGAAATGGCCGGTCATGGCCGGCGAGGCGGAACTCGCCGTCAATCCCAGGGCCCGTTCAGCCAAGCTCCGTGCAGCGATCCGTACCGAGGCGCCGGCACAAGGCGACGATCCCGCCGTTTTCGCGCTGGCCGCCCTGCCTGACGAGCCTGTGCGCGGGCGCGGCAAGGGGAGGGGGCGGCGATGATCCGGCTCTTCAACCTGCTGGCGCTTGTCGCCGTCATTGCTTCGGCCACCTGGGCCTATTCGGTGAAATACGAGACCATCCTCGTGGCCGAGAAGCTGCGCAAGCGCGAAGCCGAACTCCAGCGTGAGCGCGACGCAACCGCCATCCTGCAGGCGGAATGGCACCTCCTGAACCGCCCGGCGCGGATGCAGGCGCTGAAGACGCCGGAAAGCGGGCTGCAGAGCATCTCTGCCCGGCAGATCGTCCGGCCCGGCGATATCCCCGAGCGGCCCGCCGAGGCTCCGGATGCACTGGACAGCCTGCTGACCGGCTCGATCCCGCCGGTCACGCCGGACCCGCAGCGCCGGGCCACGCGGACTGGCGCCAGCACATCCGCGGCGACGCCGCGCCCGGCGGCAAAGGCTGCGGCATCGCTTTCCGCGACGCCTGTCCGGTCCAGGGCGACGGTCACGACCGTGCCGGCTCCGAAAGCGGCGACGCGGCCGGTTGCGCAGGCGGCCCCGGTGCGGATTGTACCGCCCGCGCGGGTAGGCCCGACCCCGGCGACGCGAGATGTGCCGCCCGCTCCCGTGGCGCCGGCGCCACGCGAGGGCGGCCTGACCGGATTCCTCAAGAGGCTGGTGCCGTGAAGCGCTTCACCTTCCCCCGATTGTCCCTGCCTGCGAAAGGGTTCCGGTTGCCTTCGCTCCGGTTTCCCGCCCTGGCTCAGGCGTTCCGGCGCAGCCCTCCGGCCAATTCTGCTCCGCGCGTGCCGGCGGGCCCGGGCCTCATCCGCGCACTCTTCATGGTCAGGCCGGAAAAGCTCGAGCCGCGCATGGTGCTCCTGGCGCTTGTGTTTGGCGGCATGTTTGCGACGCTGCTCGGGCGGATCATCCAGATCAACACCCGGATCGAGGATCCCGCGACGATCGGCCGGATGACGCAGGGCTCGATCTCGACTGCCCGTCCGACGATTGTCGACCGGCATGGCGTGACCATGGCCACGGATGTGAAGACGATCTCGATCTTCGCTGATCCGCGCAAGGTGATCGACAAGGACGAGGCGGCGGAACTGATCAACGCGGTTTTCCCCGAGCTCGACGGTCGAGACTTGCGCGACAAGCTGGGCAAGAAGAACGGCTTTGTCTGGATCAAACGCGAGGTCACGCCCAAGCAGCAGGCCGAGATCCACCGGCTCGGCATTCCCGGTATCGGCTACCTGCCGGAGAACAAGCGCGTCTACCCGAACGGCCTGGCCGGCGCGCATGTGCTGGGCTTCGCGAATATCGACAATGTCGGCATTGCCGGGATCGAGAAATACATCGACAGCCAGGGGCTGAACGACCTCAAGGGTGCAGGCCTCCTGCAAAGCGCCGGCGATCTCAAGCCGCTGGAACTGGCGCTCGATGTCCGCGTCACCCATGCCGTGCGCGAGGAGCTGACGGCGGCGCTCGACAAATACAAGGCCAGGGCCGCGGCGGCCCTGGTTCTCGATGTCGATACGGGCGAGATCATCGCCCATGTCAGCCTGCCCGATTACGACCCGAACAATCCCGGCGATGCGCTCAAGCCAGACAATATCAATCGGTTGCAGGTGGGTGTCTACGAGATGGGCTCGACCTTCAAGGCGCTGACGACCGCGATGGCGCTCGATTCGGGCAAGGTACGGCTCAATTCGGTGTTCGATGCCAGCCAGCCTCTGCGCTACGGCCGGTTCAAGATCGGCGATTACAAGGGCAAGGGCCGGCCGCTCTCGGTGCCGGAGATCTTCATCTATTCCTCGAATATCGGCACGGCGCGCATGGCGCTGGCGGTCGGCGTCGAGGGGCACAAGGCCTTCCTGAAAAAGATGGGCCAGCTCGACCGGATGCGCACCGAGCTGCCGGAAAGCTCGGAGCCGATCAAGCCGGCGAAATGGGGCGAGCTCAACACGATGACCATCGCCTTCGGACACGGCCTCGCCGTGGCGCCGCTGCAGGCGACGGCCGCGACGGCGGCGCTCGTCAATGGCGGCCGGATGATCCAGCCGACCTACCTCAAGCGCACGCGCGAGGAGGCTGAGCAGGCCGCTGTGCAGGTGCTCAAGCCCGAGACCAGCCAGATGATGCGCTATGTCATGCGGCTCAATGCGGAAAAGGGCTCCGCCACCCGGGCCGACATTCCGGGCTATTATCTCGGCGGCAAGACGGGCACGTCGGAAAAGGTCATCGGCGGCCGCTATTCGAAGACCCGGCTGCTGACGACCTTCATGGCGGTGATGCCTGCCGACAAGCCTCGCTACATCCTCCTGACCATGCTCGACGAGCCCAAGGGCTTGCCTGAAACCCATGGCTATGCGACGTCCGGCTGGAATGCCGCGCCGACAACGGGCCGCATCGTGGAGCGGATCGGGCCGATGCTGGGGCTTGAAACCAAGTTCGAATTGCCCCAGCAACCATTCCCGCTGGTGGCGCGGATCGGGGCGATGCCCGTCCGGCAATGACCGGCCGGAGCAGGGAAGAGCCGGATGTCCAACAAAAATACGCGCCCCGAGGCCGGGCATCCTGCCCCCGCCACTTCGAAAAACGGAACGGTGCGGAACGGCTCGCTTCCGACGCTCGGTGGCCTTGCCGCCGTGCTTGGCCTTTCGGCCGGGCATTTCGCCGATGTCCCGCTGGCCGGCCTGACCGCGGACAGCAGGGACGTCCAGCCGGGCCATGCGTTTTTCGCCATGCCCGGTACGAAAATCGACGGCGCGCAGTTCATCCCGGCGGCCGTTCAGGCCGGGGCCATGGCGATTGTCGGTGCGGGCCCGCGGCCGGCCGGGCTCGATCGCATCGTGCTCTACCTCCAGGCGCCGGACATGCGCATCGCGCTCTCGCGCGGGGCGGCCTATATGTTCCCGCACCAGCCGCCGGTGATCGTCGCGGTTACCGGAACGGCGGGGAAAACCTCCGTGGCCGAGTTTACCCGGCAGATCTTCGCGCATTGCGGGCATGATGCGGCCTCGCTCGGCACTCTGGGCGTGATCGGGCCCGGCGGTGCGGAATATGGCTCGTTGACGACGCCCGACCCTGTCACCCTGCATCGCACGCTGGATTCGCTGGCGCGCCGGGGCATCACGCATCTCGCCATGGAGGCTTCGAGCCACGGGCTCGACCAGGCCCGGCTCGACGGCGTGCGGCTCAAGGCGGCGGGCTTCACCAATCTCGGCCGCGACCATCTCGATTATCACCCGACGATGGAGGATTATCTTGCGGCCAAGTTGCGCCTGTTCGAGGTGCTGCTGCCCGCCGGCGCGCCGGCGGTGATCAATCTCGACGGCGATCGCGGCGCCGAGGCCGCCGTTGCGGCGGGGCTCGCCGGGTGCGCGGTGCGCACAGTCGGCAGGCGTGGCCAGACGCTGAGGATCGAGTCCGTCCAGCCTGAAGCACTCGGCCAACGGGTGGTCATCGGCCATGATGCCCGGTTTCATGATGTGCATCTTCCGCTCGCCGGCGGGTTCCAGATCGAGAACGCGCTCGTGGCTGCCGGACTGGCCCTTGCGGCCGGGGCGCCGGCGACACTGGTCTTCGAGGCGCTTGGCCATTTGCGCGGCGTGCCCGGGCGGCTCGAGCGCGTCGGCGTGTTCAATGCGGCGCCGGTCTATGTCGATTATGCCCACAAGCCCGAAGCCTTGGCCTATGCGCTCTCGGCCTTGCGTCCGTTCGTTTCGGGCAAGCTGGTTGTGGTGTTCGGTTGCGGCGGCGACCGGGACCCCGGAAAACGGCCGATCATGGGGCGGATCGCGGCCGAGAAGGCCGACCGCGTGATCGTGACCGACGACAATCCGCGCAGCGAGGATCCCGCCGCAATCCGGGCCGCCATCATGGCTGCTGCGCCGGGGGCGTTCGAGGTGGGTGACCGGGCCCTCGCGATCCAGCATGCCGTGGCGCTGCTCGAGCCGGGGGATGCCCTGCTCATCGCCGGCAAAGGCCATGAAACCGGCCAGATCATCGGCTCGAACACGTATCCGTTTTCCGATCATGACGTGGCCCGTGCGGCCATCGAGGCGCTGAAATGACATCGAGAACCGACGAGCCGCCGCTCTGGAGCCGCGACGAGCTGCTGGCCCGGCTGCGGGGCGAGACCAGCCATACGCTGCCGGCGCCGGTCCGTTCGATTTCCATCGACACGCGCACGGTCGAACCCGGCGGCCTGTTCTTTGCGATCCGCGGAGACACCCGGGACGGCCATGATTTTGTGGCCGATGCGCTCGAGAAAGGCGCCGCCGCGGCCGTGATCGATGCGGAACACCGCGCGCAATTCCCGGCCGATGCCGCCGTCATCGTCGTCGATGACGTGCTTGACGGACTCCGGCGGCTGGCCGTGGCGCGACGGGCGGAGCTCAGCGGGCCGTCCATCGCCATTACCGGCTCGGTCGGAAAGACCTCGACCAAGGAAATGCTGCGGATCGCCTTGTCCGGGCAGGGGCGGGTCCATGCCTCGGTGGCTTCCTACAACAACCATTGGGGCGTGCCGCTGACGCTGGCGCGGATGCCCAAGGCAACGCAGTTCGGCGTTTTCGAGATCGGCATGTCCAATCCGTTCGAGATCCTGCCGCTGACCGCGATGGTGCGGCCGCATATCGCGATGATCACCACGGTCGAGCCGGTGCATCTCGCACAGTTCCACGGGATCGAGGGGATTGCCGATGCCAAGGGCGAGATCTTTGCCGGGCTGGAACCGGGCGGGGTGGCGCTGATCAATGCGGACAACCCGCATGCCGCGCGGCTTGCCGCCCATGCCGGGGCGAGCCGGGCGGGGCGCATCGTGCGGTTCGGCAGCGGCGAGGGCGCGGATGTCCGGCTCAAGCAGGTCCATCTCGACCCCGATTTCAGCCTCGTCTCGGCCGAGGTATTCGGCATTCCCGTGACCTACCGGATCGGCGCGCCGGGCCGGCACCTGGCGATGAACTCGCTGGCCGTTCTGGGCGTTGCGCATGTGGCCGGGGCCGATCTCGCCCTTGCCGCACTGGCCCTGCAGGATTTCGGCAGCGTCGAGGGGCGCGGCAAGCGCGAGGCCTTGCGGCTCGGCGACCGGCAATTCCTGCTGATCGACGAGAGCTACAACGCCAATCCCTCCTCGATGCGGGCCGCGCTCGCCGTGACGGGCAGCGTGCCGCGCGGCGCGCGCGGGCGCCGGATTGCTGTGCTCGGTGACATGCTGGAACTCGGTCCGGAAGGCCCACAGCTCCATGCTGGACTGAAGGAACCGATCCTCGAGGCGGATATCGATCTCGTCTTTGCCGCCGGCCCTCTGATGAGAAACCTCTATCAGGGCTTGCCGGCCGACCGTCGGGGCGCGTATGCGGAGAATGCCGAGGCACTGGCGCCGATCCTGTGCGATGCCATCCAGCCCGGCGATGTGGTGATGATCAAGGGGTCCCTGGGGTCACGGATGGGGCGTGTGGTCAAGGCGATGCGGGATCGGTTCCCGGCGCTGGCGACCGAGCTTCCGGAACTCTAGGACAGAGACGCGCGAGCGGAGCGGGGATTTTTCGACATGTTCTACTGGCTGTCCGATTTCGCCAGCGTCTTCGGCCCCCTCAACCTGTTCCGCTACATCACGCTCCGGGCCGGCGCGGCGACGATGACATCGCTGTTTTTCGTGCTGATGTTCGGGCCTATGATCATCAACCTTCTCCGCGTGAAGCAGGGCAAGGGCCAGCCAATCCGCGAGGACGGGCCTGAATCGCACCTGCTCAAGCGTGGCACGCCGACCATGGGCGGGCTGATGATCCTGTCGGGGATCGTCGTCTCCACGCTGCTCTGGGCCAATCTCGGCAATTCCTTCGTCTGGACCGTGCTGGCCGTGACGCTGGGCTTCGGAATTATCGGCTTCTACGACGACTATCTCAAGGTCACGAAGCAATCACACAAGGGGTTCTCCTCGAAGGCGCGGCTGGCCCTGGAAGCGCTGATCGCCCTGACGGCCTGCTACATCATCTCGCGCAGTTTTCCGCCCAACCTCGCGAATGCCGTGGCCATCCCGGTTTTCAAGGACACGCTGATCCAGCTCGGCATGTTTTTCTTCGTCTTCGGTGCCTTCGTGATGGTCGCGGCGGGCAACGCCGTGAACCTGACCGACGGGCTCGACGGCCTCGCCATCGTCCCGGTGATGATCGCCGCGGGAACGTTCGGCGTGATCGCCTATCTCTCCGGCAATGCAATTTTCGCGAATTACCTCCAGATCCACGCCATTCCCGGCACGGGGGAACTCGCTGTCATCCTCGGCGCGGTGATCGGGGCCGGCCTCGGCTTCCTGTGGTTCAACGCGCCGCCGGCACAGGTCTTCATGGGCGATACCGGCAGCCTCGCGCTGGGCGGCCTGCTGGGCACGGTGGCTGTGGCGACCAAGCACGAGATCGTCTTCGCCATTGTCGGCGGGCTTTTTGTGCTCGAAGCGGCGAGTGTGATCATCCAGGTCGCCTCGTTCAAGCTGACCGGCAAGCGTGTCTTCCGCATGGCGCCGATCCACCATCATTACGAGAAGAAGGGCTGGAAAGAACCGCAGGTCGTGATCCGCTTCTGGATCATCGCGGTCATCCTCGCCCTGATCGGGCTTGCCACGCTGAAACTGCGCTGAGGGACAGACAATGACACCCGTCGAGAGCTTCCGGTCGAAGGCTGTGGCACTGTTCGGGCTGGGGGGCTCCGGCCTCGCCACGGCTCTCGCCCTCGCGGAAGGCGGCGCCCGCGTGATCGTCTGGGATGATTCTCCCGCGGCCATCGCAAAGGCCGAATCGAAGGGCCTCCAGGCCGCGGACCTCCGCCTGGCGGACTGGTCGGCCTTCTCGGCGCTTGTTCTGTCTCCCGGCGTGCCGCTGACGCATCCCGAGCCGCATTGGAGCGTGAAACTCGCGCAGAAGGCCGGCATCGAGGTGATCGGCGATGTCGAGCTTTATTGCCGCGAGCGCCTGCGGCTGGCTCCGGACGCGCCCTTCATCGCCATTACCGGTACGAACGGCAAATCCACCACGACGGCGCTGATCGCGCATCTGCTGCGCCATGCCGGCAAGGATGTGGCGCTTGGGGGCAATATCGGCACGCCGATCCTCGACCTGCCGCCACCCTCGCTCACGCGCTATCATGTGATCGAGATGTCGTCCTACCAGATCGACCTCACGCCCTCGCTCCAGCCCAGCGTCGGCGTGCTGCTCAATATCACGCCCGACCATATCGACCGGCATGGCACGATGGAGCACTATGCCAGCGTGAAGGAGCGCCTCGTCAAGGCGGCAGACAAGGTGGTGATCGGCGTCGATGACCCTTTCACCGAAGCGGCCGCGGTCCGGCTCGACCATACCGGCAAGCCGATTGTCCGCATCTCGCTGCAGGAGACGCTCGGTGCGGGCATCCATGTCCGCGGGCGCGAGATCTTCGCCTGGCGTGGCCATGGCCGGAAGCTGGCCGATCTCACCGGCATTCCCGCGTTGCGTGGCGACCATAATGCCCAGAATGCAGCGGCTGCATTGGCCACCTGCCTCGCGCTTGGCATCGACGAGCGCGTCTTGCAGGCGGGGCTGTCCAGTTTTCCCGGCCTCGCGCACCGGATGGAGCCGGTCGGCCGGGCGGGCAAGGCCTGGCTTGTCAATGATTCGAAGGCCACCAATGCCGATTCCACCGAAAAGGCCCTGCTTTCCTTCGAGGAGGGGTTGTTCTGGATTGCCGGCGGCAAGGCCAAGGAGGGCGGGATCACCAGCCTTGCCCCGCTTTTCCCGCGCGTCGCGAAGGCTTACCTGATCGGCGCGGCCGAGGCCGAGTTCGCCGCCACGCTCGAGGGCAGGGTGCCCTACCAGCGTTGCGGCACGCTGGAGACGGCTGTCGCGGCTGCTGCTGCCGATGCCAATGCGTCGAAATTCAGCGATCCGGTAATCCTTCTTTCACCTTCTTGCGCCTCCTTTGATCAGTATCCGAATTTCGAGGTCAGGGGCGATCACTTCCGCAATCTGGCCCGCCAGCTGGCAGGATTTTCGGAGAGCTGACGGATCCGGCCCGGCCGGCTCCGCCCGGAAGCAGGAACCGGCATCGATCCCTCCGGAGGATCGATGCACGGCAAGTGAGGTCGGATGGTCACGCGCGCGGAACGCACAACTTTTGGCGAGTGGTGGTGGACGATCGACCGCTGGCTGCTGTTCTCGTTCGTCGCCTTGATGGTCTCAGGCTTCCTTTTCGGCCTCGCCGCGTATCCGCCGGTGGCCAACAAGCTCGGCCTGCCGACCTTCCATTTCGTGAACCGCCAGGCGGCCTTCCTGCTGATGGCCGGGGCCATCATGGTCGGGACATCGTTCCTCAATCCGCGGCAGGTGCGGCGGCTGGCGCTCCTGCTGTTCCTGGCCGGTCTGGGCATGGTGATCCTGACGTTGTTCTACGGTGCCGAGGTGAAGGGCGCCCGGCGCTGGCTCAACCTGCCCGGCTTCTCGCTGCAGCCTTCCGAAATTCTGAAGCCCGCCTTCGTGGTCATGGCCGCCTGGGCCTTTTCCGAACGGCAGAGCCGGCAGGACATGCCCTCGCTCACCATCGCCATGCTCATCCTGCCGCTGGCCGTCGTTCCGTTGATCCGCCAGCCGGATCTCGGCCAGACGATCCTGATCAGTGCGGTCTGGTGCGGGCTGTTCTTTCTCGCCGGGCTGCATATCCTCTGGGTGATCGGCCTCGCCGGGCTGGGCGTCAGCGGGCTGTTCCTCGCCTATCGCTTCCTGCCGCATGTGACGGACCGCATCGACCGCTTCCTCAACAAGGGCAACGGCGATACGTTCCAGACCGATATGGCGCTGGAGAGCTTTCTTTCCGGCGGCTGGTTCGGGCGCGGCCCGGGCGAAGGCACGGTGAAGCGCAGCCTGCCGGACAGCCATACCGATTTCCTGTTCTCGGTGATCGGCGAGGAATTCGGTGCCATCACCTGCATCCTCGTCGTGCTGGTCTTCGGCTTCATTGTGGTGCGGGGGATGATGCGCGCCCGCGCCAATGCCGATCCCTTCTGCCGGATGGCCGGCGCCGGGCTGGTCATGCTGTTCGGGCTGCAGAGCTTCATCAACATGGCCGTGAACCTGAACCTCGTGCCGCCCAAGGGCATGACCTTGCCCTTCCTGTCCTATGGCGGCTCGTCGCTGCTGTCGGTCGCGCTCACCAGTGGCTTCCTGCTCGCCCTGACGCGCAAGCGGCCGAAATCCGCCTTGACCGACCGGATGCCGGCCCACCAGGCGGTACCGCGCGGCGCCATGCCCCAGCCTGCCGGAGGATAGCCCATGGCCGAAGCATCCCGCCTGATCCTGCTGGCTGCCGGGGGAACCGGCGGCCATCTCTTTCCGGCCGAAGCGTTGGCCGAGGTGCTGGTCAACCGCGGCCACAAGGTGGCTTTGGTCACGGATACGCGGGTCGATGCCTGGGTGGAGCGCTTCCCTGGTGATGTGCACACCATCACCACCGGCACGGTGACCGGCGCAGGCCTGAAATCGAAGCTGCGTGGCCTCTGGCGGCTGTTCCAGGGCGTAATGCAGGCCCGGAAGCTGATCCGGACGCTCGATCCTGCCATCGTGGTCGGGTTCGGGGGTTACCCGACGGTTCCGCCCATCCTTGCCGCAAGGAGCGCCGGCCTTCCGACGCTGATCCATGAAGCCAATGCGGTGATGGGCCGGGCGAACCGGTTCCTTGCGCCACGGGTGATGCGGATCGCCACCGGGCTGGAACTGAAGGATAGCCTCTTCCCGGACAAGACGGTGGTGACCGGGAACCCGGTCCGGAAGCCGGTCCTCCATGCCAAGGAGATCGACTACCCCGCCCTGAAGCCGGGCGGCGTGGTGCGGCTGCTGGTTTTCGGCGGCAGCCAGGGCGCCCGGGTGATGAGTGATGTCGTGCCGAATGCGCTGCAGAACCTGCCGGAGGAGGTGCGCAAGCGTTTCCACGTCACCCAGCAGGCGCGCGACGAGGATGTGTTCCGTGTTGCGAAAATGTACGAAAAGCTGGGTGTCGCGCATCAGGTGGAGCATTTCTTCGATGACCTGCCAAAGCGCATGGCCGAGAGTCATCTCGTTATCGCGCGGGCCGGTGCGTCCACGGTGTCCGAACTGGGTGTGATCGGCCGCCCCTCCATTCTCGTGCCGCTGCCCGGTGCGCTGGACCAGGACCAGGCTGCGAATGGCGCGATGCTGGCCAATGCGGGCGCCGCGATCGTCATCCTTCAGCCGGCTTTCACCCCGGTTTCGCTGGCCGATCTGCTTGACCGGCTGGCCGATGATCCGGACCGGCTGCAGCGCATGGCGCTGGCGGCGCGCAGCACCGGCGTTTCCGATGCCGCCTCGCGACTGGCGAGCGAGGTGCTTTCCATTGCCCGCAAGGGCTGATAGGCGAAACGCGTTTTCCCGGCCCCGACTCGTTTCCCGGGGCCTCTTCGCCGCGCGTTCCGTGCGGCCCATCCGGAAGTGACGTCGATGAAGATTCCGCGCGAGACAGGCCCCATCCATTTCATCGGGATCGGGGGGATCGGCATGTCCGGCATTGCCGAGGTGCTCGCCAATCTCGGCTATACGGTGCAAGGCTCGGATGCGTCCGACAATGCCAATGTGAAGCGCCTGCGCGAGAAGGGAATCACCTGCTTCGTCGGACACAAGGCCGAGAATATCGGCGAGGCGGGCGTGATCGTCGTTTCCACCGCGATCCGGCGTGACAATCCCGAGCTCGTGGCCGCGCGGGAGGCCCGCATTCCGGTTGTCCGGCGGGCCGAGATGCTGGCCGAGCTGATGCGGCTCAAGACCTGCGTCGCCATTGCCGGCACGCATGGCAAGACCACGACAACCAGCCTTGTCGCCACGCTGCTCGACAAGGGCGGGCTCGACCCCACCGTCATCAACGGCGGCATCATCAATGCCTATGGCACCAATGCCCGGCTCGGCGGTGGCGACTGGATGGTGGTCGAGGCGGACGAGAGCGACGGCACCTTCCTCAAGCTGCCGGCCGATGTGGCGATCATCACCAATATCGATCCCGAGCATCTCGATCATTTCGGAACGTTCGATGCGATCAAGAAGGCCTTCCGCAGCCTGGTCGACAATCTCCCCTTCTATGGCTTTGCCGTGATGTGCATCGACCATCCGACCGTGCAGGAACTGGTCGGCCAGATCGAGGATCGCCGCGTCATCACCTATGGCGAGAACCCGCAGGCCGATGTGCGGCTGAAGGATGTCAACCTCGAGGGCGGGGTCTGCCGCTTCGACGTGGTGATCCGCGACCGCAAGAGTGGCCGCGTGACGGAATTGCCGCGCATGGTCCTGCCGATGCCGGGCCATCACAACGCGCTCAATGCCACCGCGGCGATTGCCGTGGCGTTCGAACTCGGCGTGCCGGTCGACCTGATCCGCGAGGGGCTGGCCGGATTCGGCGGTGTGAAGCGGCGCTTCACCCGGACGGGCGAATGGAACGGGGTGACGATCTTCGATGATTACGGCCATCACCCGGTCGAGATCGCGGCGGTTCTGCGCGCGGCCCGTGCCTCCACCAAGGGGCAGGTCATCGCGGTGGTGCAGCCGCATCGCTACACCCGCCTACATTCGCTTTTCGCGGAATTCTCCACCTGCTTCAACGATGCCGATACGGTGATCGTCGCCGATACCTATGCGGCCGGCGAGGCGCCGATCCCCGGTGCGGACCGGGAAGGGCTCGTCGCAGGGATCAAGGCGCATGGGCACCGCCATGTCCTGCCGCTCGAGGGCCCGGACAGGCTGGCGCGCCATGTGGCCACAGTCGCCCGGCCGGGTGATTACGTGATCTGCCTCGGCGCCGGGAACATCACGCAATGGGCTTATGCGCTGCCGGCGGAACTGGCGGCGCTGAAAGGGTAGGGGATGGCCTTTCCGGACATCACGCCCGAACTGAAGGCGCTCATGCCGGACCTGAGGGGTCGGCTGCTGGCGAACGAGCCGCTGGCGCCCTTCACCTGGCTGCGGGTGGGCGGACCGGCGCAGGTCCTGTTCACGCCGGCGGATGTCGAGGATCTCGCCTATTTCCTCGCCCGGCTGCCGGCTGAAATCCCGCTGATGCCGCTGGGCCTCGCCTCGAACATGATCATCCGCGATGGCGGTGTACCGGGCGTGGTGATCCGCTTCTCGCCGCGCAGCTTCGGCCGGATCGCGGTGGAGCCCGGACATCGCATCCGCACCGGCGCCTTCGCGACCGACCGGAAGGTGGCGCAGGAAGCGGCGGAGGCCGGAATCGGCGGGCTGGAATTCCTCTATGGCATTCCCGGCTCGATTGGTGGCGCGTTGCGCATGAATGCCGGCACGCGGTCGAACACCAATCCCGAGATCGAGGGCGAGACAGCGGAACGGTTCGTCGAGGCAAAGGCGGTGACGCGGGCTGGCGAGATCATCACGCTCGACCGCGCCGCGATGGGCTTCGTCTATCGCGGCTGCGGCGTGGCGCCGGACACGATTTTTGTCGAGGCCTTGCTGGAAGGATTTCCGCGGGCACCGGAATCGATCCACGCCGTCAACGCCCGTGTGCAGGAACATCGCGAGCGCGACCAGGAAACGAAAGTGCGGACGGCCGGTTCCACCTTCAAGAACCCGCCCGGGCATTCAGCCTGGCGGCTGGTGCGGGACGCGGGCGGACTCGACCTGCGATTCGGGCAGGCGGAAATGTCGCGCAAGCACGCAAATTTCCTGATCGCCCATGATGGTGCGACAGCTGCGGATATCGAGGCCCTCGGCGAGGAGATCCGCCGCCGCGTGAAGGCGGGGCAGGGCATCGATCTCGAATGGGAAGTGAAACGGGTCGGCATCAGCCTGCCCAGCCAAGCGTAAGCGTTGGCCGCCGACGGGGCGGCGAGGAGACAGACATGGCCAAGCATATTGCGGTTCTGATGGGCGGCTGGGCCGCCGAGCGGCCGGTCAGCCTCAAATCCGGCGCGGCCTGCGCCGAGGCCCTGCGTCAGCGCGGCTTCAGGGTGAGCGAGGTCGATGTCGGGCGGGATCTTGCGCAGGTGCTGACAGAGCTCGGACCGGATTGTGCGTTCAACGCCCTGCACGGCCCGTTCGGCGAGGATGGTACCGTGCAAGGGCTGCTCGAGATCATGGGGCTGCCCTATACCCATTCGGGCGTGCTCGCCTCCAGCCTGGCCATGCGGAAGGACCGGGCCAAGACCGTGATGGCCGCTGCCGGCGTTCCCGTCGCGGCCGGGCTCACCGTGTCGCGATTCGAACTGGCCAAGCGCCATGTCATGGAACCACCGTTTGTCGCCAAGCCGGTGGCGAACGGCTCCTCCTTCGGTGTTTTTATTGTGAAGGAGGGACGCACCCATCCGTTGCAGGAACTCGGCAGCGCGGATTGGCCCTTGGGCGATGAAATGCTGGTCGAACCGTTCATTCCCGGCCGGGAGCTGACCTGCGGCGTCATCGGATACCGCGATGGCGCCCAGGCGCTGGACGTGATCGAGATCCAGCCGACCGCTGGCCCGTTCTATGACTTCGATGCAAAGTATGCTGCGGGCGGGTCAATTCACGTCCTGCCGGCAAATCTTAAACCAAATATTTACCAGCGCGTCCAAGAAATGGCTGTAAGGGCGCATGAGGCGCTCGGCTGTCGTGGTGTCTCGCGTGCTGACTTCCGGTACGACGACGATACCGACACGCTGGTCTGCCTGGAGGTGAATACACAACCTGGCATGACGGAGACCTCACTCGTGCCCGAACTCGCGGCCCATAAGGGCCTCAGCTTCGGCGAGCTCGTGGAATGGATGGTGGAGGATTCCTCGGTCGATCGTTAAAGGCCCGGTTCGGCGCTTACGCCGAGGCCGTTGCCCTTTGGCGTGCCGAGCGTGCCGCGAACCGGCGGGCGCAATCGCGCCTGCGGATTCCGCGCGGCATCGGCTCGAGCGCTGCGATCGCCTTCATTCTTGCCAGTGCCGGAACCGGCTTCGTCATGGGCGGCCATTATGACCGGATGATCGCCGAGCAAGGCTCGATCGCGGACATGCTGGCGCGGGCCTTCGGTTTTGGTGTCCGCCATATCGTGCTGAGCGGTCATGCCGAACTCACCCAGGACGAGGTGATCCATCTTTCCGGGCTCCAGGGCCATCAATCGCTCCCCTTCCTCGATCCCACGGCCATGCAGGACCGTCTGCAATCCGTGCCGCTGATCGCCGAGGCGATGGTCACAAAACTTTATCCCGACCGGCTCCTGATCACGGTCCGCGAGCGCGTGCCTTTCGCCATCTGGCAGCAGGATGGCCAGGTCCGTGTGATTGCCGAGGATGGCACCGCGATCGAGGATCTCAGCGATCCGCGCTTCCTCCGCCTGCCGCATGTGGTGGGTCCGGATGCCAATCTCCGCGCCCGTGAATTCGTGGCCCTGCTGGACCATGTTCCCGAACTGCGCGACCAGATCCGCGCGGGCATCCTTGTCTCGAAACGCCGCTGGACCATCAAGCTGCAGAACGGAATTGACGTGCTGCTGCCCGAAATCGACGCGGACAAGGCGCTCAAAACCTTTGCCCGGCTGGAGAAGCAGCATGGCCTGACGAGGAAGGCCGCACTGGTGATCGACCTTCGTTTGCCGGACCGGATCGCCCTGCGGCTCACCGAGGAAGCGGCTTCGCAATTCGGCGAGACCATCCAGCAGAAGATCAAGAAATGGGGAGGTCGCGCATCATGATGCGGGGTTCCTCCACCATGATTCCGCGCATCCGGCCGGTTCCGCCGAACAAGTCCGCCATCCTTTCGGCGCTGGATGTCGGCACTTCCAAGGTTGTCTGCCTGATCGCGCGGCTCGATCCGATCGAGGGGTCGGACGTGCTGTCCGGGCGCACGCATCGCATGCGCATCCTCGGCATTGGCCATCAGCGCTCGCGCGGGATCAAGGGCGGCACCGTGATCGATCTCGGCGAGGCCGAGAAGGCGATCCGGCTGGCGGTCGATTCCGCCGAACGCATGGCCGGGGTGCAGGTTACCAGCGCGCTGGTCAACATTTCCGGCGGCCGGATCGGCTCGCAGCATTTCGCTGGCCGCGTCACCCTTAACCGCCGCAATGTCGAGCAGGGCGATATCACACGGGTCATCGAGGTCGCCTCCAGCCATGCACAGGATGCAGGCCGCTCGATCCTGCATGCGCTGCCGGTCGGCTATTCGCTCGACGGGGGCGGTGGCATCCAGGAGCCGAAGGGCATGGTGGGCGAGGCGCTCGGCGTCGATCTCCATATCGCTTCCTGTGATCCGCTCGCGGCCCATAACCTGATGCTGGCGGTCGAACGCGGCCATCTCGCGGTCGAGGCCCTCGTGGCAACGCCCTATGCCTCGGCCCTCTCCACGCTCTGCGATGACGAAGCCGAACTCGGCGCGGTGGTGGTGGATATCGGTGGCGGCACCACGTCGATCGCGGTGTTCCATCAGGGGCACCTGATGCATTGCGACGCGATCGCGCTCGGCGGCAATTACATCACGCTCGACATCGCGCGCGGACTCTCCATGCGCCTCGAGGACGCCGAGAAGATCAAGAACCGCTATGCGTCCTGCATCGAGACCGAGGCTGACAGCCGCGACATCCTCTCGATCCGGCAGGTCGGCGAGGATGACCGCGACCATACCCATTCCCTGCCGCTCGGCCAGCTCACCCGCGTGGTGAAGCCGCGGGCGGAGGAAATCGTCGAATTCGTCCGCGAGCGGCTCGAGAAGAACGGTTACCGCATCGCCAAGGGCCAGCATGTGCTGCTGACCGGCGGCACGGCGCAACTCGGCGGCCTGCCGGATCTCGCCAAGCGTGTCTTCGGCACGCCGGTGCGTCTTGCACGGCCGATCGGGGTCCAGGGCCTGCCGGAAGCGGCAAAGAGCCCGGCCTTCGCCAGCGCGGTCGGGCTGCTCGTCTACCCGCAGGTGGCGGGCAAGGAATATTTCGAAGCAGGGCGGCGCAGCGCCCTGCCGATGACCGGAACGGGCGGCTACATCGCCCGCGTCGGACAGTGGCTGAGAGACAGTTTCTAACCGTCCAGCCGGGTTCGCGTGGCGGCGCGACCACCTGGCAGGACATGTGACACGCAATCGCTCCAACCCGGCGGGCGGGCCGGATCCAGAAGAGGCAAACCATGACCATTACCATCAAGGCGCCGGATATCCGGGAACTGAAGCCGAGGATCACCGTCTTCGGCGTGGGCGGTGCAGGCGGCAACGCGGTCAACAACATGATCCGCTGCGGCCTTGTCGGCGTCGATTTCGTGGTGGCCAACACGGATGCGCAGGCCCTCCTGCTCTCCAATGCGGAGCGCCGGATCCAGATGGGCATCCAGGTGACCGAAGGCCTCGGGGCCGGCTCTCAGCCGGAGGTTGGCCGCTCGGCGGCCGAAGAGGTGATCGACGAGATCCGTGACCAGCTGGCCCATGTCCACATGGCCTTCATCACGGCCGGAATGGGTGGCGGCACCGGCACCGGAGCGGCGCCGGTCATTGCCCGGGTGGCCCGCGAGATGGGCATCCTGACGGTCGGCGTGGTCACGAAGCCGTTCCATTTCGAAGGCCAGCGCCGCATGCGCGTCGCCGAAGCCGGGATCTCGGAACTCCAGAAGGCGGTCGACACGCTGATCGTCATCCCGAACCAGAACCTGTTCCGGATCGCCAACGAGAAGACCACTTTCGCCGAGGCCTTCGCCATGGCGGACCAGGTGCTGCTCTCCGGTGTCGCCTCGGTGACCGACCTCATCGTCAAGCCGGGCCTGATCAACCTCGACTTCGCCGATGTCCGCGCCGTGATGCGCGATATGGGCAAGGCGATGATGGGCACGGGTGAAGCCTCGGGCGAGAGCCGCGCGATCATGGCCGCCGAAGCCGCCATCGCCAACCCGCTCCTTGACGAGACCTCGATGAAGGGGGCCCGCGGCCTGCTGATCTCGATCACCGGTGGCCCGGACATGAAGATCTACGAGGTCGACGAGGCCGCCAACCGCATCCGCGAGGAAGTGGATGTGGATGCCAACGTGATCTTCGGCGCCACGCAGGACGAGAGCCTCGACGGCATCATCCGCGTCTCGGTGGTCGCAACCGGCCTTGACCCGGCCATGACCCGCGAGGACAGCCATGAGCCTTCGGGCACGATCGACCAGCGCCTTGCCGCGATGGCAGATCGCCTGCGCGCCCAGATGGCGCAGCGCGTCCAGGCCAGCGCGGCCCAGATGCCCACGACGCCGGCGCCGATCCCGGTCCAGCCGGCCGCGCCCGCGCCGGTTGCCGCCGCTCCGGCCCCGATGCCGGTCCAGATGACGGCTCCTGCCGCGCCGATCCTGCCGCCGCAGCCCGAGCCGGTCGCTGAGTTGCCGGGCCTGCTGGTCGAGGCGACTGCGCCGCGGCCGAACGCCTTCTTTGCCCAGCCGATGGTTGAAGAGCCCCGCGCCCCGGTCGAGGAGCCGCGTGCGTCGCAGCCCTTCATCCCGCCGGCGCCGGACAGGTTGCCGCCGCGCCAGCCGCGCATGCCGTCGATCGACGAGCTGCCGCGCCCGGCCCAGGCCGTGCTGCAGGCCAACCGGCAGGATGCGGTTGCCGCCCCGCCGGCGCCCGAACAGAAGCGCATGACGCTGATGCAACGTCTTGCCGCTGTCGGCCTTGGCGGTCGGCGCGAGGAAGACCCTGCCCCGGCACCGCGTGCCGCCGAGCCGATGCTGGCGCCGGACATGCCGACCCAGCCGAGCGCCACGCACGAGATGTATGCCCGGCGCCCGGCTGCCCCGGCCCCGCAGCCGCCAGCCTATCGCCCGGCGCAGGGACAGCTCGATGCGCAGGGGCGCGTGGCTCCGGCTCCGGCCCAGGCCCGCGCCTTCGAGGACGACCAGCTGGAAATCCCCGCTTTCCTGCGCCGTCAGGCGAAGTGAGGCGGTCGCAACCGCAAGACTTGTCAACAAAGTCTTACAAAAGCCGATCCGCCCGATGATGGCGGATCGGAGGCAGAAAAAAGGAAGACCCCCTGTAAGTCACTGATATAAAACGCGTAACGAGTTCGCTAACCTAATTCCGGTGTGGCGTTGGCGTGTTACAGAGCGTAAGAAACAGTGATTTTGCTTTCGCCCCCCCGCGCTGTAATCCCGTTTTTGTAACGGGTGAGACTCCGGCTTCGGCCGGGCGCGTGTGGCACCGGAGCAAACTCCGGGCATAGGGGATACGACGTGAAACAAACCACTCTGGCCGACCAGGTCGTCATCGAAGGCATCGGTGTTCATCAGGGTCGTCCTGCCCGCGTGGTGCTCCATCCGGCGGAAGCCGGGTCCGGCATCACGTTTCTCCGCACCCAGCTGGCCAATGGTCGCGAGCGCCTCATCGAAGCGCGCTCCCATGCGGTCCGCGATACCCAACTCTGCACCGTGATCGGTGATGATACCGGCGCCACCGTGGCGACGATCGAACATTTGATGGCGGCCCTTGCCGGTCTCGGCATCGATAATGTTCTCGTCGAGGTCGATGGTCCGGAAATGCCGATCCTCGACGGATCGTCCCGTCTCTTCGTCGAGGCGATTGATCAGGTCGGCCTCCGCACGCTCTCCGCGCCGCGCAAGGTCGTGAAGGTTCTCAAGCCGGTCCGGGTCGAGCATGGCCAGTCGGTGGTTGAACTTCTTCCCCGCGCCGAGGGGTTCCGCCTCGATGTCGAGATCGCTTTCGACAGCAAGGTGATCGGCCGCCAGGCCTTCGGGATCGACCTCGATCCAACCGCCTTCCGCCGCGATGTTGCCGCAGCCCGGACCTTCGGTTTCATGCGGGATGTCGAGCGCCTCTGGAAAGCCGGCCTTGCGCTTGGCGCCTCGCTTGAGAATACCATTGCCGTCGGCGAGGATGCCGTCGTCAACCCGGAAGGCCTGCGGTTCCCGAACGAATTCGTCCGGCACAAGCTGCTCGATGCCATCGGCGATCTTTCGCTGGCCGGGTATGCGATCCAGGGCCATTACAAGGCCTTCTGCCCGGGCCACAAGCTCAATGCCATGATCCTTGATGCGCTGTTCGCGGATCGCTCGGCCTATGCGCTGGTTGAAACGCAGCGCCGCCCGGTCCGGTCTGCCGGCGAGCTTCTCCAGCCGGCTGCCGCTTTCGCGCCGGACATCAACTGACCGTCCCGGATATCCGGCAGATCTGCCTTGTTCATGGTCTGCCTTATTCTTGCCGCGACATTGGTTGACGAGAATTTACGATGTTCGTCGTCATGCCCTTGCGCTCGGGGACGGATTTCTTCAAAAGAACCGATGGTGTGGACGCCGTGCGCGTTTGGCATGGCGGTTGGAGCGTGAGGCTTTCATGATGGCGTCTTCGCAGGCGAATTCCGGGCGATTGGCCGGTCGGCTCACGCGTTTGCTGGCTGGCGCGCTGATCGCGCTTTCCGTCGGGGCCTGCGAGACGATCTCGTCGCTCAACCCGTTCGAGGACAAGGGGCCGAAGAGCGATATCGGCAAGGACGAGCCGGCAGAGGTGCTGTTCAATGACGGCCTTGCCCGGCTGGAGGCGCGCGATTTTGGCGGCGCCAGCAAGAAATTCGTCGAACTCGACAAGCAATATCCCTATTCGCAATGGTCGCGCCGGGCACTCCTGCTCTCGACCTTCGCCTCGTTCGAAGGCGGAGATTATGCGGATGCGATCAATCACGGCCGGCGCTATGTGCAGCTTTACCCGGCCAGCCCGGACACGCCCTACGCGCAGTTCCTCGTCGGCATGAGCTATTTCAACCAGATCACGGATATCAGCCGCGATCAGGAGCGGGCCGAGAAGACCGTCCAGACCATGGATGACCTTGTCCGCAAATGGCCGAATTCGGAATATGCCCGCGAAGCGAAGGACAAGATGCGCGTCGCGCAGGACCAGCTCGCCGGCAAGGAAATGGATGTCGGCCGCTTTTACTTGCAGCGCCGCAACTGGACCGGCGCGATCAACCGCTTTCGCGAAGTCATCGTGAAGTACCAGACAACCCGCCATGTCGAGGAAGCGCTTTCGCGCCTTGTCGAGGCCTATATGGGGCTGGGAATTGTCAACGAAGCGCAGACGGCCGCCGCCGTGCTCGGGCACAATTTCTCGGACAGCCAGTGGTACAAGGACGCCTTCGCCCTGCTCGAGAGCGGTGGCCTGAAGCCGCGCGAGGATACCGGTTCGTGGATCAGCCGCACCTTCCGCGGCTTCACGCGTACCGTCGGCCTCTGAACCCGGCGCCGGCGCCATGCTGTCCAGCCTCTCGATCCGGGACATCGTCCTGATCGACCGGCTTGATCTGGAATTCGCGTCCGGCCTCTCGGTGCTGACCGGCGAGACCGGGGCCGGCAAATCCATCCTGCTTGATTCGCTCTCCCTCGCGCTCGGCGCGCGCGGCGATGGCGGCCTCGTGCGGCAGGGCTGTCCGCAGGGGCAGGTGATTGCGGTGTTCGATCTCCCGCCTGACCATCCGGCCCGTCTGGTGGCGCGAAGCTTCGAGATCGAGTCCGAGGGTGACCTGATCCTCCGCCGCGTCCAGATGGCAGATGGCCGCTCGCGCGCTTTCCTCAATGACCAGGCCGTCAGCATGCAGGCCCTGCGCAGCATCGGTGCGGCCCTGGTCGAGATTCACGGCCAGCATGCCGACCGGGCGATGATCGACCCTGCGACGCATCGGGCGCTGGTTGATGGCTTTGCCGGCCTGACCGGCGATGCCGAAGCGGTAGCTGAGGCGCATGGCCGGTGGCGCGCGTCTGAAAAGGCCGTCGCCGAGGCGCAGGCGAGGCTCGAGGCTGCCCGCAAGGAGGCGGATTTCCTGCGTCACGCCGCAGCGGAACTCGATACGCTTTCGCCTGAGCCGGGCGAGGAGGAGGCCCTGTCCGAACGCCGCGCCGCGATGATGCGCAACGAGAAATCCATGGCCGATCTGCGGGATGCCCATGATGCGCTGGGGGGCGATGGCGCGCCCGGCCCGGCTCTGGTCTCCGTGCTGCGCCGGCTGGAACGCCGCCGCGAGGGTGCGGGCGAGGCACTGACCGCCGCGCTCGGCGCACTCGAACAGGCACTGACTGCGCTCGACGAGGCCCAGTACAATCTCGACATGGCCCTGCGCAATGCGGAATTCGACCCGCGCGAACTGGAACGCGTGGAGGATCGGCTGTTCGCCCTGCGGGCCGCCGCGCGGAAATACCAGGTTCCGGTGGAGGCCCTCAGCGCATTGGCTGCCCGCTATGCGACCGAGCTGGATGCGCTGGACCATGGCGAGGCGCATCTCGTGCGGCTGCAGGCCGAAGCCCGCCATGCCGAGGCGAGTTACCGTGCAGCCGCATTGTCGCTCAGTGCGAAGCGGCGGAATGCGGCGCAGGCGCTGGACGAAGCGATCCAGCAGGAATTGCCGCCACTGAAGCTCGAGCGCGCGCGTTTCATGACCGAGATCGTCACCGATCCCGAGCGGCCGGAAGCGGCCGGCTTCGACCGGGTCGAGTTCCATGTAGCGACCAATCCCGGCACGCGACCGGGGCCGATGATGAAGATCGCGTCGGGCGGGGAACTCGCCCGCTTCATGCTGGCGCTGAAAGTGGTGCTGGCGGATCGCGGCTCGGCACCGACCCTTGTTTTCGACGAGATCGATACCGGCGTTGGCGGGGCGGTGGCCGATGCGATCGGCGCGCGGCTTGCCCGGCTGGCCGATGGCGTGCAGGTGCTGGCCGTAACGCATGCACCGCAGGTGGCGGCACGAGCGGCCACGCATTTCCATATCGCCAAGGGCGAGATTGCCGGCGGGCAGGTGGCGACGCGGGTGACGGCGCTTGACCGGCCGGCCCGGGGCGAGGAAATCGCCCGGATGCTTTCCGGCGCCACGATCACCGACGAGGCCCGCGCGGCGGCCCGGCGCCTGCTGGAGGCGTGATCATGACCGGAATCAGCAAGGATGTTGCGGCCCTGTTGCCGATTGAGGCCGAGATCGAGCATCAGCGCCTCGCTGCCGAAATCGCCGGGCATGACCTGCGCTATCATCAGGAGGATGCACCCGTCATTTCCGATGCGGACTATGACGCGTTGCGGCGCCGGCTGGAGGCGCTCGAAGCGGCCTTCCCGACTCTTGCAGCCCGGGCGGCACAGCAGGTTGGTGCGGCCCCCTCGGGCAAGTTCGCCAAGATCCGCCATCGCCTGCCGATGCTCAGCCTCGGCAATGTGTTCTCGGTCGAGGAGGCGGCGGAATTTGTCGCCCGTATCCGCCGGTTTCTCGACTGGCCGGCGGAAAAGCCGCTGGCGCTGACGGCCGAGCCGAAGATTGACGGGCTTTCGCTTTCGCTGCGCTACGAGAGCCGCCGCCTGATCAGTGCGGCCACGCGCGGCGACGGCGCCGAGGGCGAGGATGTGACGGCGAATATCCGCGCCGTCCTTGCCACGACCGGCATTCCCGAGACCCTGCCGGCCGAGGCGCCGGATATCGCCGAGATCCGCGGCGAGATCTATCTCAGCCATGCCGATTTCGCCGCCATCAATGCCCGGCAGGCCGAAACGGGCGGCAAGATCTTCGCCAATCCGCGCAATGCCGCGGCCGGTTCGCTGCGCCAGATCGACCCGCAGGTGACGGCAACGCGGCCCTTGCGTTTCTTCGCCTATGCCTGGGGCGAGATGGGCGCGATGCCAGCCGGCACACAGAGCGGGATGGTCACGGCTTTCGCCCGCTGGGGTTTTCCGACCAATCCGCTGATGGTGCTCTGCGAGACGCCGGAGGCGCTGGCGACGCATTACCGGCGCATCGAGCGCGACCGGCCGGTCCTCGGCTATGATATCGACGGCGTGGTCTACAAGGTCGATGATCTCGATCTGCAGCGCCGGCTCGGCTTCGTGGCGCGTGCGCCGCGCTGGGCGGTGGCGCATAAATTCCCGGCGGAGAAGGCAGTCACGCGCCTCAACGCGATCGAAATCCAGGTCGGGCGGACGGGCGCGCTGACGCCGGTGGCGAAGCTTGAGCCGATCACGGTGGGCGGGGTCGTCGTGTCCAATGCGACGCTGCACAATGCCGACGAGATTGCCCGGCTCGATGCCCGAGTGGGCGATTTCGTCGTGGTGCAACGGGCGGGTGATGTCATCCCGCAGGTGGTGGAAGTGGTGCTGGAGCGCCGCCCGGAGGGCACCGAACCCTATGGCTTTCCAGGGACCTGCCCCTGCAGCCTCGCGACGCCGGTGATCCGCGAGGCGACCAGCGCCGGCGTGGAAGGCGCAGTCCGGCGCTGCTCGGGCGAATTTGCCTGCCCGTTCCAGCGGATCGAGCATCTCCGGCATTTCGTGTCACGCCGGGCCTTTGATATCGAGGGCCTGGGCGAGAAGCAGATCGCCTTCTTCTTCGACTGCCCGGTCGAGGCGCTGCGGATCCGCGAGCCGGCAGATATTTTCACCCTGGAGCGGCGGAATGACGCTGCCTTCCAGAAGATCGAGAATTTCGAGGGGTTCGGGAAAACCTCGGTCGCCAATCTCTTCAGCGCCATCGCGGCGCGGCGGCAGATCGCGCTCGAGCGCTTCATCTTCGCGCTCGGCATCCGCCATGTCGGGGAGACGACGGCGAAGATTCTGGCGCGCGCGGCCGGCGAATGGCCCGCCTTCGAGGCGCTGGCCAAGCGCATCGCAGCCGGCGATGCCGAGGCGACCGGCGAAATGCAGGCGCTTGACCAGATCGGCAGCGCCGTGACCGAGGCGATTGCGGAATTCTTCTCCCGTCCCGAAGCGGTTTCCATGGTTGACCGGCTGGTCGGGGAATTGACGGTGCTGCCGGCTGAGCGGCCGGTGGGAGAAAGCCCGGTCACCGGCAAGACCGTGGTCTTCACCGGCAGCCTCGAACGGATGACGCGCGACGAAGCCAAGGCGCGGGCGGAAAGCCTTGGCGCGAAAGTTGCCGGTTCGGTCTCGAAGAAAACCGATTACGTTGTTGCCGGGCCGGGTGCGGGCTCGAAGCTCGACAAGGCGACCGAACTGGGCCTGAGAGTGCTCACCGAGGATGAGTGGCTGGCCCTCATCGGGGGTTGAGGGGGCGGGGGCCGACAGGTGGGCGCTAGAGCCCGAACCGCGACAGGCTGAACATCGAGAGATCGAAGCCGGGTTCGCGCCCCGTCGCGAGATCGGCCAGGACCTCCCCGAAAACGCTGCCGAACTTGAAGCCATGCCCCGAGCAGGGCGAGGCCACGATAACCTGCGGTGCGCCGGGCAGGCGGTCGAGGATGAAATGCTCGTCCGGCGTCACGGTGTAATGGCAGGCAGTGAGGCGCAGGCAGGCGCCGTTGGCTTCCGGGAAGGCGAAGGCAAGGCCCCTGCGGAGCAAGGCCTCGTCTTCCGGATGGACTTCGCGATCCATGGTCTCGGCCGGGCCCTGCTGGTTGAGATGCCGGTGGCAGCCGATCTTGAAACCCGGCGCACCCCAGATCGGGAGCTGGTAGAAATGCCCGGCTTCCGACCAGAGGATCGAGGTCGGGAAGGCGCCTGGCTGGAAAGCTGCCGGGTTTTCCGGCCGGAACCAGCCGAGGACCTGCCGCTCGGGCACGGCCAGCTGCGCCAGGGCAGGGATGTGGGTGCCGATCCAGCCGCCAGTGGCGAGGATCAGGCTGTCGGCCTCGAAGGTGCCTCCGGTCGTCCGGACGCGAACGCCGCCGCCGGGCAGCGGGTCGAAGCCGAGCATCGGCTCGCGGGCGCGGATCTCGGCGCCATCGGCGAGGGCCAGCATCTGCAGGCCAGCCAGGGCACGATCCGACGCGACGAAGCCGCCATCGGGCTGGAAGATGCCGGCATAGTCTCTCGGGATCCGGAAGGCCGGGAAGCGGCGCATGATCTCGCGCGCGTCCAGTTCCTCGAAAGGCAGGTTGTTGACGAGGCAGGATTCCCGCGATTGCCGGGTAAGGACATGCGAATCCGGGGCAAGATCCAGCGTGCCGGTGACATGGAGAATGCGCTCGCCCAGCCTCTCGCCGAGCGTCTCCCAGAGCCGGGCCGCGCGCTGGACCATCGGCACATAGGCGGCGCCCTCGAAATAGGCGATGCGGATGATGCGGTTGACGCCATGGCTCGAGCCCATGGCATGGCCGAGATCGAAGCGTTCGATGCCCAGAACGTTCTGGCCTCGTGCCGCCAGCGTGGCGAGGGCGGCCGAGCCCATGATGCCCAGGCCGACGACGATCACGTCATGGCGCATTCTGGCTCGCTCCCTTCCGGCTGACGTCCGGATGGCGGCTGGCCCAGCCGGAAAGGTAGGCCAGAATCGCACAGGCCAGCATCATGAGCGCCAGTGGCAGTGCCGAGTTCTGGCCGAGCTTGGCCGCGACGAAACTGACAACCGCGCCGACGCCGACCTGCCCGAACCCCATCAGGCCCGAACCGGCGCCAGCGGCCTTCGGATCGACGCTCAGGCCACCGGCAATCGCATTCGGCAGGACCATGCCGTTGCCGAAGGAGATCATCATCGCCGGCAGGAAGAGCACGAACGGGTTGAGGATACCAAGCATGGCGGGGATCAGGATCCCGATCGTGCCGGCGAGGCCCGCCACATTGCCCCAGGCGATCAGACGGTCGATGCCGAGTTTCTGCGACAGCCGGCCGGAGATGAAGTTGCCGACCATGTAGCCGACGGAGATTGTCATGAACCAGTAGCCATAGGCCGTTTTCGAATAGCCGAGCACGTCGATCATCAGGTAGGGCGCGGTGCCGATAAACGCGAAAAACAGGGCCGAACAGAAGGCGCTGGCACCCCAGAAAGCCATGTACTGGCCATTGAACATCAGCGTGAAGGTCCGTTCGGCAACCTGCCGCGAGGTGGCCGCCACCAGCGAGGCCGGGCGCGTCTCGGTCAGCTTGGCGGAGGCGAGGGCGAGGCTGAGCACGCCGAGGATGGCACAATAGGCCATGATCGCCCGCCAGCCATAGGCAACGTCGATCTTGGCGCCGATCAGCGGCGCGACCATCGGCGCGATCATCATCGCCATGGTGACATAGCCGATCATGCTCGCGGCGGTGCTGCGGTCGTAGAGATCACGGATGATCGTGCGGCCCAGCGTCAGGCCGGCCGTGGCGCCGAAGCTCTGGATCGTCCTGGCCACCACCAGCACCTCGACATTCGGCGCAAGGGCCGCAACGCAACTCGCCGCCACATAAGTACCCAGCGCGACAAGCAGCACCGGGCGGCGGCCAAAACGGTCGGCGAAAGGGCCGAGCAGCAGCTGGCTCAGCGCCATGCCGAAAAGGTAGCTCGACAGCGTCAGCTGGGCCATGTCCTTCGAGGTGCCGAGCGCATCGGCCAGCTCCGGAATCGAGGGCGACATGATGTTGAGCGTCAGCGGCCCCAGCATGGAGAGGACCACGAGCAGGATCAGGAACGAACGGGAGCCGGCTTGCATCATAGCGGGCGGCAGGCCTTTTCGAGCCAGGACAGCGCCTCACCGGAAAGGCCGGGCGAGAGGGTGTCCAGCACGCGGCGGTGATAGGCGTTGAGCCAGGCCCGCTCCTCGCGGGTGAGCATCGAGCGGATGACCGGGCGCGTGTCGATCGGGCAGAGCGTCACCGTCTCGAAGCCGAGCATCCGGCGTTCGGCCCGGGCGATATGGCGTTCCTCGACGATCACCAGGTTCTCGATGCGGATGCCGAAATGGCCCTCGCGGTAATAGCCGGGCTCGTTCGAGAGGATCATGCCGGGCAACAGCGTTGTGTGGCCGAGCTTCGAGATCCGCTGTGGCCCCTCATGAACCGAGAGGAAGGACCCCACGCCATGGCCGGTGCCATGGTCGAAATCCTTGCCGGCCTGCCAGAGATATTGCCGGGCCAGCGTGTCGAGCTGTGCACCGCTGGTGCCATGCGGGAACAGGGCGAGCGAGACGGCGATCATGCCCTTGAGGACGCGGGTATAGGCATCGCGCATGCCGCGCGTCGGCGTGCCGATGGCGATCGTGCGGGTGATGTCGGTCGTGCCGTCACGGTATTGCCCGCCGGAATCGATCAGGAAGAGGCCGGGCGTGATCGGCCGGTTGGTCGCCTCGGTGACGCGGTAATGCGGCAATGCCGCGTTCGGGCCGGCGCCGGCGATCGAGCCGAAGGAGATATCGACGAGCTGCCCGGTTTCGGCGCGGAAGCCTTCCAGCGCGATGGCGGCATCGATCTCGGTGACGGATCCCTTGTCGAGCGCGCCTTCCAGCCAATGAATGAAGCGGACCATGGCAAGGCCGTCGCGCCGGTGCGCCTGCCGCGACCCCTCGATCTCGACCGGGTTTTTCGCGGCCTTCATCAGGGCCAGCGGGTCGGGGCCGGGATCGGCCGTGCCACCGGCCGACTGGATCAGCGCGGCGAGGCCGACCGGCGCCGTATCCTCGTCAAGGCGGATCCGCGCACCCGAAGCGGCGATCTGGCGCAACCGCGTGGCGAGTTCGCGCCTGCCGTCGCCGGGTGCGCCCTGCGGCGCGACAATCTCGGCGAGGCCGGAGAGACGGCGGGCAAGGGCCGGTTCAAGCCGGGCCGGGTCGACGAAAAGCGCCGGTTTGCCCTCGCGCGGGACGAGTGCGAAGGCCCGGAGAATCGGCAGATGCGGCACATCGCCGGCACGCAGGTTGAACAGCCAGTTCACCGAGGGGCATTCGGAGACGACGAGCGCATCGCATTTCATCTCGGCCAGCCGGGCCTGGAGCCGCGCGAGCTTTTCGGCAGTTTCCTCGCCAGCAAAGGCGACCGGATGGTCGATGACCGGCGTCACGGGCGCGGCGGGGCGGTCTTCCCAGATGCCGGCGAAGGGATCGCTCTCCTCGGCGACGAGCACGAACCCGCCTTCGGCTGCCGCATTCTCGAAACGCCTGAGCCCCCGCGCGGTGAAGAGGGCCGGATCATAGCCGATTCGCCAGCCCAGGCCGGCCTGCTGGCGGAGCCAGGAATCGGGGCCGGTCTCGGCCAGTGCGACTGGCTTGATGACCTTGCGATCCAGCTCGGTCCGGGCCTGGGTGGTATAGCGGCCGTCCACGAACAGGGCGGCCTTGCGTTTCAGGATGATGGCAAAGCCCGCCGAGCCGGTAAAACCGGTCAGCCAGCCCAGCCGGTTCTCGCTGGCCGGGATGTATTCGCCCTGGAAGATATCAGCCCGGGGCAGGAGCCAGCCATCCAGCTTTCGGGATGCGAGCACCTGGCGAAGGCGGTGGATGCGCTCTCCGGACAGGTCGGCGCGGGATTCGGTCGAAAATTTCTGGATGACTGGGCGATTCACGGGGAGCCTCGAACGTAGGCCCAAGCTTAGCGGCCTGCCGACGGCGCCACAAGGCTGTGCCCGGCCTGCCGGCATCCTGCGCAGAACCGATTCATCATGGCGAAGCCGGGGCAGATTGCGGCAAGATTATGCAGAATTCGCACGGATATTAATCATTTGTGACTTGGATCTGCATTTCACGCATGGCTTGGTTGCGTCTGCATCTCTTGCTGCGATGCAACAAAGGTCTACATTGATCATCAAGGCAGATGGCAATCGCCGGATGCGGCGGTCCAGACCTTCGGGTGCGGGACCCCAACCACAGGAGACGACAATGGCTAGCCTGACTTTTTCGAATGCACTGCTTCCGCTTGGTGGCACTGACACCACGGAGAAGGTCGAAGCCAATTCCCGCGGCTTCTTCGGCCGCCTGATGGATGCCATGGTGGCGAGCCGCCGCCGCGCGGCCGAGCGCGAGATTGCCCGGCTCGAGCTGGCTTACGGCTTCAAGATTCGCCCCGAAACCCGGACGGATGCCGAACTGGCGACGAAAGACCTCCCCTTCGTTCGCTGAGCGCATCCTCCCACATAAGGAACATCGCCATGATCATGGCCTTTCTGACCAACATCTACGCCAAGACCGTCCTGTTCATCGAAGCCCTCCAGGAGGGCGCGGCCCTGCATCGCGAGATGCGCCGCCAGAATCCGGGCGCTTTCGGCCACGAATAACAGACTGGGGCGGCCGGCTGGTTCCGACCGGCGGCCGCCCGGTTTTTCTCTCCCTTGCGCCCTGCCTCCGGCGCACAGACCCCATCAGCCCCGCTCCGGCAGGGCTTTTTCATGCGCGAAGGCCGGTCAGGGGTGGCCAGGCTTCCTTCAGGCGCGGCGCGGCTTGCCGCCACCCCGGCGCAGCAGGAGGCTGGCCCAGCCTTCGAGATGGCGCTTCGCCACGAGATGGAAGCCGAAAGCGCGGTATTTCGCGAGAATGGACGGCACATCCGGCAGCAGCAGGCCGGAGAGGATCAGTTCTGCCCCCGGCGTGGTGGCGGCAGCGATTTCCGGTGCGAGGCCCCGCAGCGGGCGCGCGAGGATATTGGCGAAGACGAGCGTGTAGGCGCCGCGCGCCCGGAGATCCGGATGCTGCAGGCCGCGTGCGACAACTGGCCTCACATGCGGCCCCACGCCGTTGAGGCGGGCATTGGCCCGGGCGATGCGCACCGAATCCGGATCCATCTCGCCCGCCCAGACGAAATCGTGGGTGATGCGCGCCGCCGCAAAGGCGAGCACGCCGGTGCCGGTGCCGATATCGACAATGGCCTCGCGCGGGGCGAGGCCGGCGCGCCGCGGCTTGCGGCGCTTTACCCAGTCCTCGAAATGCAGCAGGCAACCGCGCGTGGTGCCGTGATGGCCGGTGCCGAAGGCGAGGGCGGCCTCGATCTCGATATTGATGCGGTTCGGGGCGAGGTGTCCGCGATCATGTGCGCCATGCACAGTGAAGCGTCCGGCATCGACCGGCTTCAGCCCTTCAAGCGCGGTGGCGATCCAGTCCTGCGCGGCGATGCTCTCGAAGACGAGGGCAGCGCCCGCTTCCGGGCCGGCAATCCCGGCCACGAGCGCGCGGATCTCGGCCTCGTCCGGCGCTTCGCCGAAATGCAGTTCCACCAACCAGGGCAGGGCCTGATCCGGCAGGAGCGTGCCCATCGCGCCCTCGCGGAACGCCTCCTGCCGCTTCGGGCGCGGCACGGCGGCGGGCAGGGCATCGGCTTCCGGCATCTCGAAGGCGGAGGCGGCGAGTTCCTCCGGCTCGAAGAGTTCAGACAAAGCATCGGCAATCCGCGTGGCGCGGGCTTCGTCGGTGATCAGGCGGGCGAGGATGGTTGCGGTCATTGAAAATCAGATGCTGCTCAAAAGAGCTTTGTCCACCGACACTTCTTCAACCATGCGAATGGTTACTCCTAAACGAAGTGATTTAAGAAGCTCGCAAAGGGAATCCCCGTCCACCAAATCAATTGTTGGTGCGCCATCTCGTATTGCTTCTCTTTGCGCGTCGGCAGTAAATCTGCCGGTTGTGATAACCAGACCTTTGTCCGCCCTCCCAATCATGGCGCCCCGAAAATCACGAATTGTCGATGACGAGACAGCATCTTTCCAACGCTTGCACTGGAATGAGACTTGAAAGGAAACCAAATTAATACGTAGGACACCAGAGCCATCAATTCCACCATCGCCACTTCGGCCAGATACAATAACTTTCGAAAATCCACTTTCTCGTAAGAGTCTTTGGCATAGGCGTTCGAAAGCATCAGGCGCCATAATCTTTAGCTCAGCTAAAAGATTTTCTTTCCAGCTTAATTCCTCTATTTCTTGGTCACTTTCAAACGATTCCAGTTTTTCTGGAGCCTTTTTTTGCAGGCTTCTTACGATTCTAGGAACGTGTGTAATTTCTGATTCGGTAATTATTCGTCCTTTGGGAGTAAGAGACCACACCCCCCGAGAGCTGTTTTCAAGTGCATCAAACTGTTTTAAATAAGTTCTTGCCCAAGCAAGCCTATATCCAACTTGAGTTCTGCCTGTATCTCCGTGCGGTATGCTAAGAATGTCTTCAGATATATTTAGTTTTTCGCCAACTTTTTCTTCAAGCTCCTCAATGGTTGCTGAGCCACCCATTTCCCGCAGGACAACAATCATTGGCCACATTAGGTCATTGAACTTAGGAACCCGTTTATCCATTTTCATAGGTCACCCCGCCTGGACGAAGCTGTCGATCACCATCTTGCGGCCGGCCTTGTCGAAATCGACGGTCAGCTTGTTGCCATCGACCTCGGCCACGGTGCCGGGACCGAATTTGAGATGGAAGACGCGGGCGCCGGATTCGAATTTCGACGGGCTGCCGGTGGAGGAGGCAAGGACGCGTCCCTCGATCAGGGCCGGGCCACCGCGCCGGCCGGGATCCTGCGGGGCGGCGGAAGGGCGGAAGCCGGCCTGGCTCGCTGCCTGGGCCCGCTGCCAGCCGGGGGTGGAATAGCTCGAACCCTGGAAGGGCTGCACCTTGTCGAAGCGGCTGCCCCCGCCGCCACCATAGCCGCCGCCATAGATCTGGCGCTGCTGGCTGCCATAGGTGCCCTGGCCCTCCATCACCTCGACATGCTCGGCGGGCAATTCATCGATGAAGCGCGAAGGAATGGCTGCCTGCCAGAGGCCGTGGATGCGGCGGTTGGTGGCGAAGAACAGCCGGGCGCGCCGCTTGGCGCGGGTCAGGCCGACATAGGCGAGGCGGCGTTCCTCCTCGAGCCCGGCCTTGCCCTGGTCATCCAGCGCACGTTGATGCGGGAAGACGCCCTCTTCCCAGCCGGGCAGGAACACGGTTTCGAATTCGAGGCCCTTGGCGGCATGGAGCGTCATGATCGAGACGCGGTCGCTGCTGTCGGATGAGGCCGCATCCATCACCAGCCCGACATGTTCGAGGAAGCCGGCGAGATTCTCGAATTCCTCCATCGACCGGACGAGTTCCTTGAGGTTCTCGAGCCGGCCGGCAGCATCGGCCGAGCG
Source organism: Rhabdaerophilum sp. SD176 (assembly GCF_030143245.1). Lineage (GTDB taxonomy): Bacteria > Pseudomonadota > Alphaproteobacteria > Rhizobiales > Beijerinckiaceae > Rhabdaerophilum. The sequence continues at coordinate 601,115 of NZ_JARJNS010000002.1, forward strand.
GTCCTTCTTCCACATGTCAGTGTAGCCGGATTCCTCCAGCACGAGTTCGGCCAGTTCGTGATGCGGCAGGCTCTCGATCTGGCCGGACCAGCGCGAGAAGCTGTCCATCAGCTCGCGCAGGGTCTGGCGCTGCTTGGGCTTCAGCTCCTCGGTTTCCACGAGAACGCGTGCGGCCTGCATCAGCGGCACGCGTTCGGCGCGGGCATAGCCATGCAGGACCGTGAGCACGGCATCGCCGATGCCGCGCTTCGGCGTGTTGATGATCCGCTCGAAGGCGAGGTCATTCGAGGAGGAGGCGACGCATTTGAGATAGGCGAGGGCATCGCGGATCTCGGCACGCTCGTAAAAGCGCGGGCCACCGATGACGCGATAGGGAATTGCGTTGGTGATGAAGCGTTCCTCGAATTCGCGCATCTGGAACGAGGCGCGGACAAGGATCGCCATCTGGTCGAGCACATGGCCCTTGTGCTGGAGAGACTCGATCTCGTCGGCAATCTGCCGGGCCTCCTCCTCGGAATCCCAGGCGCAGGCAACGGTGACCTTGTCGCCCAGCTCGCCTTCCGTGAAGAGGGTCTTGCCGAGCCGGCCCTCGTTCTTCTCGATCAGCCGCGCTGCCGCGCCGAGAATATGCCCGGTCGAGCGGTAGTTGCGCTCCAGCCGGACAACGGTGGCGCCGGGGAAATCCTTCTCGAAGCGGAGGATGTTGTCGACCTCGGCGCCGCGCCAGCCATAGATCGACTGGTCATCATCGCCGACGCAGCAGATGTTGCGCCTTCCCTGCGCGACGAGGCGAAGCCAGAGATACTGGGCGACGTTGGTATCCTGATATTCGTCGACGAGGATATAGCGGAAGCGTTCCTGATATTGCGCGAGGATTTCCGGATTGTCGCGGAAGAGGCGGATCGTCTCGAGCAGGAGATCGCCGAAATCGACGGCATTGAGCGTCTTCAGCCGGTCCTGGTAGAGGCCGTAAAGCTCGGCGCCACGCCCGGCAAAGCCGATGGATTCCCCGGCCGAGACCTTGTTCGGCGGCAATGCCCGGTTCTTCCAGCTGTCGATCTGGTTGGCCAGAACACGCGCCGGCCAGCGCTTGTCGTCGATATCCTCGGCCTGCAGGATCTGCTTGATCAGGCGGATCTGGTCATCGGTGTCGAGGATGGTGAAATCCGGCTTGAGATCGACGACCTCGGCATGGCGGCGGAGCAGCTTCGTGCCGATGGCATGGAAGGTTCCGAGCCAGGGCATGCCCTCGGCCACCGCGCCAACGAGATGGGCGATGCGCTCCTTCATCTCGCGCGCGGCCTTGTTGGTGAAGGTCATCGCGAGAATCTCGTTCGGGCGTGCCCGGCCGGTGGCGATGATATGCGCGATGCGGCTGGTCAGCACCTTGGTCTTGCCGGTGCCGGCACCCGCGAGCACGAGAACGGGGCCGTCCATCGCCTCGACGGCGCGGAGCTGCTCCGGGTTCAGGCCGCCGAGATAGGCGGCCGGGGCAGCCGCGGCTCGCGCACGCGCGGCCAGCCCACCGGGCTGCGGCTGAACTTTCGGGGCCGGCTCGGCGGAGGACCAGCTATCGAGCGAGAACGGATCGGACAACGATTTGCTTCACATCTGCGCGGCGGTGCCCTGATGGCCCGGCGCCTTCGGAACCCTGCTATATGCGTGATTCGTAGCATAAGTCAGGGCCGGGTTCATGCGGCCAATTGCGTCCGTCTGGGGATGGGCTTACGGCTTGCCGGTGATTTTCGGCCAATGGCCGTTGGCGCGGCTGATATTGCCGGCCACGTCCTTTTCCCATTCCGCCTTCACCGCGAGATCATAGTTGAGATAGAGCCGCCCGCTCTCGATCCGCCAGGCCAGCGGATCGCCCTTGGCGGTGTAGCCCTGTGCTACTGCCCAGGAGCAATAGCCGCCATAGGCCGGCATGAAGGCTTCCGGCCGGGCGGTAAAGGCCTGCCGGTTGGTCTCGCTGGCGAAGCGCCATTCAACCCCGGCATGGTTCAGCACGAGGTCGGCTCGGCCCTCGCGCGGTTTTCCCTCGCGGAAATAGGCGACGGGGTCATAGCCCCCGAGGGCGATGCCGGGCTTCAGTGTGGTGTCGATCGCGGCCGGGCGGCTGGCTCCGGGCGTCTCGGCTGCCAGACGCAGCGAGAGCGCCGTCGCGGCGAGGGCGCCTGCACCAAGGCCCAGCCCGAGAATGACCAGAGATCGCCGTTGCATGGTTCGCCCTCCCTTTTACGCGGGGCAGGATGCGCCACCCGGCGACCCACGCCCAAGCCACGTTCTCGTGAGCAGCCCGCAGGGTGCCGCAAGCCCCTTGCGGTGCCCGGCGAGATGCGCGATGCCAGAAGCCGTCACCCCGTTTCCCGGTGGCCCCGTGAAGGATCTTCCATGTCGACCATGACCATGACCGGCCTGACCACGCTCGGGCAGACGCTCGATGCCCTTGTCCGCATCCTTGACAAGCTGGCTGCCCATGCCGAGGCCCGGAAAATCGAGGAGGCGGTCTATCTCCAGGCGCGACTTTATCCGGATATGTTCGCCTTCACCCGGCAGATCCAGATCGCCTGCGATTTCGCCAAGGGCGCGGCGGCGCGCATGGCGGGCCAGGAAGTTCCGGGCTGGGCCGACGAGGAGAAAAGCATTGCCGATCTCAAGGCGCGGGTGGAACGGACGAAGGCCTTCATCGCGGCAATCGATCCAGCGCTCTATGCCGGTTCGGATGGCCGGATGCTGAAGATCAAGCTCGGCCGCAATGCGCCCGAACTCGAGATGTCCGGGCAGGATTACTTCGCGAAGGTCGTGCTGCCGAATTTCTATTTCCATGCCTCGATGGCCTACGCGATCCTGCGCCATTGCGGCGTCGAGCTCGGCAAGGGCGATTTCCTGAACCGGTAACGGGCGTGGTCGGTTGACTTTGGTGTTAGGTCAGCCATGCTGACCCAAACAGAAGGCGGAGCCGTGATGCAACCGCCACCAGCAAGGGAAGAACCCCATGGCCGAAGCCCCCAAGCCCTCGCCCGCCACGATTGCGGCAGTCACGCTCGCGCTCCAGCAGCGTTTCGGCAATCGCTGCGTGACCAGCGAGGCCGTGCGCCAGCAGCACGCCCATACGACGACCTGGCTGACGACCCAGCCGCCGGATATGGTGGTTTTCATCGAAACGGCGGAAGAGGTGCAGCAGGTTGTCCGCATCTGTGCGGAGCACAAGGTCCCGGTCATCCCGTTCGGCGCCGGCTCCTCGCTCGAGGGCCATCTCAACGCGCCAAGCGGAGGCGTTTCGATCGACCTGTCGGGCATGAAGCGCATCCTCGAGGTGCATCCCGAGGATCTCGACTGCGTGGTCGAGCCGGGCGTGACGCGCAAGGAACTTAACGACTATCTCAAAAGCTACGGGCTGTTCTTCCCGATCGATCCTGGCGCGGATGCCTCGATCGGCGGCATGGCGGCGACGCGGGCCTCGGGCACGAATGCCGTCCGCTATGGCACGATGAAAGACAATGTGATCGCTCTCGAGGCGGTGATGCCGAACGGTGAGATCGTCACGACCGCGCGGCGGGCGAAGAAGACCAGCGCGGGTTATGATCTCACCCGGCTTTTCGTCGGTTCGGAAGGCACGCTCGGCGTGGTGACGAAGATCACGCTCAAGCTGCATGGGCTGCCGGAGGCGATCTCCGCCGGGGTCTGCCCGTTCCCGAGCGTCAAGGCGGCGGCGGATGCCACGATCATGACCATCCAGACAGGGCTGCCTGTGGCGCGGATCGAGCTGCTCGATGCAATGCAGGTGAAGGCGGTCAATGCCTATTCCAAGCTCTCGATGCCGGAAACCCCGGTCCTGCTGGTGGAGTTCCACGGCACCGAGCAGGGCGTGGCGGAACAGGCCGAGCGCTTCGGCGAAATCGCCGCCGATCTGGGCGGCGGGCCCTTCGAGTGGGCGACCAAGCCGGAAGACCGCACGCGGCTCTGGCAGGCCCGGCATGATGCCTACTGGTCGGTCATGGCGCTGCGCCCGGGCGTCAAGCCCTTTGCGACGGATGTCTGCGTACCGATCTCGCGCCTTGCTGATTGCATCGAGGAGACGCAGGCGGATATCGCCGCCAGTGGCCTGATCGCGCCGATTGTCGGCCATGTCGGCGACGGCAATTTCCACACTTCGGTGCTGGTCGATACCGCCAGCGAGGCGGAAATGACGGTGGTGAAGGGGTTCCTCACCCGTCTTGTCGAGCGCGCGCACCGGATGGAGGGCACCTGCACCGGCGAGCATGGCGTCGGACAGGGCAAGATGAAATATCTCGAGCCCGAACTCGGGGCGCCTGCGCTCGATACGATGCGGCTGATCAAGCGGGCCCTCGATCCTGACAACATCATGAATCCCGGAAAGATTGTCACGCTTCAGCCGTGATCATTGCGTCCTTTCGCGCTAGGTTGTGAGAGAACCGATCGGAAGGGCCGTGATTCTGCCGGGCCCTGCCGAGCTGTTGTGAACGGGAGATCGTGTGCGGGATCTTTTGACCGGCCTTGCTGCCCTCATTGCCCTCGCGCTGATCGCGCTGATGGTCGGGCCGCATTTTGTGGACTGGGACAGCCAGCGCCTACGTGTGGCCGGGCTGGTCAGCCAGCGGCTGGGCATGCCGGCGACGATTTCGGGCCCGCTCGCCATCCGTTTCCTGCCGACGCCGACGCTGGATGCGGAGCGCATCACGCTCGGGCCAGCGGAACGACCGGTCGTGCAGATGCGGCGGTTGCATCTTGCGCTCTCGGCCACAGCGCTCCTGTCCGGAAAACTTGCCTTTGCCGAAGCGGAGGCCGAGGAGCCGGTGCTTTTCCTCGAGGCGCTCAGGCCCTGGCTCGAACAGCTCGATCAGGAGGGCCGGGCGCCGACCCTGCCAGCCATCGGCTTCGAGGCCCTGCTGCTCGAGAGGCTCTCTCTCGTCGAGGCTCCGGGGGCAGCCGGCGCGGTGCTTGCCGGCCCCTTCACTGTGCGGATCGAGGCGCCGAACCTTGCCGGTCCAATCCGGATCCAAGGGCAGGATGCGGGGCAGCAGCGTGACCTGAAAATCCAGCTTGGCCAGTTCGACAAGGGCCGTGCCCGGCTGCGCGGCACGCTCGAGGACCGGGCCTTCGGCGGGCGCGTGGCACTCGATGGCTGGTTCGCGCTGCCCGGCGTGGCGGGGCGACCGCTCTTCGATGGCTCGGCCAGCTATAACGGCAACCCTGTGATGGGCGAGCAGAAGCTCCAGCTGCCGTTCCAGGGCAGCGCCCGCCTTGTGGTCCAGCGCAACCAGATGATCGCCGATCCGGTCAATCTGACCTTGGGCAGCGCGGATCAGGGTGTTGCCTGGGCCGGGCAGGCCTATCTCGACCTTGCGGGGCCTCGCCCACGGCTGAAAGGGCGCCTCGATGCGAAACGCATCGACGGGGCCGCCCTGCTCGGCGCGGCCCCGGAAGGGCGGCTTCCTTTCCGCCCCGATCCCGGCCTGATCCCGGGCTTGCCCTGGCTGGATGGGGAGGTCGAGCTTGGCCTCGGCGTGCTGCAACTGCCCGGCGGACTCGTGCAGAACGTGCTTGTCCGGACCGGTTTGGAAGGTGGCAGCGCCCGGCTGGAAGCCGCATCGGCGGATCTTCCCGGCGGAACCCGCCTCGCCTTCACGCGGGTGGAGGGGGCCGGCCCGACAGCGATTGACGGAACACTCGGCGTGGAAACCGAGGAACTGCATATCCTCGCGACCTGGTTGCGTGGCGGGGACCACCTGTCGCAATTGCCGCAGCGGGCCCGGCTCGGGGTGCGGCTGAAGGGCGATTTCGCGGGGATTGCGCTCGAACAGATCGAGATCGACAGCCCGGCCGGACAGTTGCGCGGTATGGGCCGGTTCGCGCCGGCCAGCGCGCTGGCGGGGTCGCTGCCGCGGCTGGCGCTTGATCTCAGGGCCGAGCGTTTCGACGGCCGCGTGCTTGCTGCGCTTGACCCGCTCCGCCCGGTGCCCGGGCTCGATCTTTCGACGCGGCTCTCCATTGCCCGTCTCGTTGTCGATGGCCGCGACATGGGCGGGCTCGATGTCGATCTCGAGCGGGCGCAGGAGAACGGAACGCTGCGCCACCTCAAGCTGACCGGCCCGCGCGGCGAGAGTATCCTGCTGACCGGAACCGCCTCCGGCGATGGTCTCAACCTGACCGCCAAGCTTGATGCGCCCCGTCTCGGCGAGCTGAGCCGCGTTGCCGCGGCGTTGCTGCCGGGCGCTGTGACGGAGATGATCGTCACGCGTGCCGCAACACTGGAGCCGGCCCTCGCAGTGGCCAATATCCGCCTGCAGGACAAGGCCGGGGAAGCCACCTGGGACATCGCCTTTGACGGGAAATTCGCCGGCACCGAGGCGCGGGGGCGCAGCCAGTCGCTGCTGAAAGGCGACCAGCTCCAACTCTCGCTCGAAGGGCGGCTCGCCAATCCGGACGGATCGCGCCTCGCCTCGCAGCTTTCCGGCGTGGCGCTGCCTGCCGGACAGGGCGAGGGGCTTGTGATCTTCCGGGCCGAGGGCAATCCGCGTCGGCTCGTTTCCGGGCAGGTCGAGGCCCGGCTGGGCCAGACCGAATTCCGCATCGATGGCGGGCTGAACCCGTTCCGTTCGGCTCCTGTCGAGGGGCGGATGACGTTGGCCACAGAGGATGCCGGGCGGATCGGCCGGGCGCTGATCGGGAACCGCGCCACTCTGGGCGATGGCCGGCCGGCCCGGATTGCCGCCACCCTGCGCGGTTCGCGCGAGACCGTCACCCTCACAGATCTCGATGCCCGGCTGGGCGATCTGCCGATCCGGGGCGAGATCGCCTTTGACCTGACCCGTGCGGGCAAAGTGGCGGGGCAGATCCGCGCGGGCGAACTCTCCCTCGAGGGGGTGCTGGCGCCAGCCATGGGGCGGGGCTGGCCGGATTTCGGGGCCAGCTGGCCTAGGAACGGCTTCGGCGAGGCCGTGCGGCCGCCCTTGGCGGGCGACCTCTGGATCGAGGCCGAACGGCTGATCCTGCCCGGGGGCAGCCGGCTGGAGGCGCCGCAATTTGTGTATCGTTTCGGCCCTGATTCGGCCGCGCTGGAAGGATTCGAGGCCCGCTCGGGCGATGCCCGCGTCTCGGGCGGGCTGACGCTGCTGCGGAAGGGCGAACTCCTGGAGGCAGCGGGGCGGCTCGACCTTGCCCGCTGGCCCCTCGCGGCGCCCGGCGGGAGGCTGTCCGGTTCGCTGCCTTTCTCGGCCTCTGGCGCGACGTGGTTGGACCTTGTCGCCAGCCTGGCGGGGGCCGGTCAGCTTGCCTTCGACGATCTGGTGGTGGCCGGGCTGGACCCGGATGCGCTGAGCCGCGTCAGCGCGACCCCGATCGACAGGATCGACCCCGTGACCGAGTTGACCGTGGGTGCCCTTGTTGATGCGGCGCTGCAGCGGGGTGAATGGCGCGTGCCCGGCCGTTTGCAGCCGGCGGGGATGAGCAACGGGCAGTTGCGCGTCAGCCTTGCGGCCGAACCGGCAGGATCGGGCGAGGCAGCGGCGGTGATTGTCCAGCCCTCGATCCTGTTCGATCTGGTTCGGCGCGAGGTCGAGGCCCGGTTCCAGCTTCGCCAGACTTCTCTTCCGCCGGGCTGGCGCGGTGCCGCGCCGGAGATCGGGCTGACCCTCGCCTCCCGGCATGACCCGCGACGCTCCGGGATGTCGCCGCTGCAGCGGCGAATTGATGTCGCCTCGCTCCTCAATGGGTTCCTCGCGATGGCCATCCAGCGCGATCTCGAGAAGGCCGAGGCCTTCGAGGCCGACCTGCGCGAGCGCGCGGCCCATCTGCGGCGCCAGCATGCCGACCGGTTCACCGAGCGCAGGCAACGCGAGATCCGCGAGGTCGAGGCTGCGATCGAGCTGGAGGCCGCCGCGATCCGCCGTCGTGCTGCCGCGGCGGCGGAGTTCGAACGGCAACGCGCGGTCCGGGAAGAGCAGGCGCGACAGGCCGAACTGGCCCGTCAGGCTGAACTGGCGCGGAAGGCCGAGCTTGCGCGGAAGGCGGAGGAAGAGCGGAAAGCCGAGCTTGCGCGACAGGCTGAACTCGCGCGTCAGGCCGAGCTTGCGCGTAAGGCGGAGCTTGCGCGGAAGGCGGAGGAAGAGCGGAAAGCCGAGGAAGAGCGGATCCGCCGCGAGGCACAGCAACCGCAGGAGCAGGCTCAGCCGCCTGCCCGGGCAGCACCGCTCGACCTCACTGCGCCGGCGCCGCCGGGCTGAGGCCGGTCAGCTCCCCGCATCGGGTTGCTGCGCCATGGCGCCGCCGGCGATCAGCCATTCGAGCAGGTGAACGCGGATGGCCGAGGAGAGGTTGCCCTCGCGGCGCTCGCGGTCAATCTCCTCGACCAAGGCGCTGAGGCTCCTGCCCTCGCTCTCCGCCTTCTGCCGCAGGAAACGCCAGAAGGGTTCCTCGAGCGAGATCGAGGTGGCGTGGCCGGCAATGCGCATGCTGCGCTTGATGACGGCGGGCATGGATCAGCGGTTCGGATCGGGGTCGGGTTCGATACGGCCTGCCTCGTGCAGGCGGTTCCGGCGGGCTTCCTCGGCCTTGCGGACCTGCTTCTCCGTCTTGGTCTGGCCGAAGCGGATGCGGTTTTCCTGCGCCTGGCGTTCCGCCTCGGCGCGGGCCAGCTTCTTGCGGGCCTGCCTGAAGTTGATGATGGTATCGCTCATCGTGGTGCTGCTGGCCCTGACCCGCCCGGAATGCCGGTTCCGGCGAAGGATGCCCGCATCAGTCGCGGATGGCAATGAAGCTCTTGGTCAGGCCGAAGAAGCGTTCCTTGATCATGCGGGCCGGTTCGGGGAACAGGGCCCGGAACCGCACGGCATCGACCATGATCGCATCCTCGCAGAAGCGCATCGCATCATCGAGGGTCGCGGCCTTCGGAAACGCGCCGAGAGCCATGTGGCGCGTCCACCAGATGCGCATCGGCATCGGCAGCCAATGGAAGAACGGAGCGCGGAAATGCGGCTCGATCGGGAAGCCGAACGCGGGCGTCTGCACATAATAGCACGGGGCGAGGCGTTGGACCTCCGCCGCCATGGCGCGCATGGCTGCCCAACGGCCAACATGCTCGATGACTGAATTGGAATGGACGATATCGAAGCTGTTATCCGCGAATTCCGGCATTGCGCAGGCATTGCCAGCCAGCGAGGTGAAGCGCGGATCGCTCACGCGCTCGGCCTGAAGGTTGACGAGCGTGAAATGCACGTCATGCCGTTTCCAGAGCGGTTCGACCGCCAGCCAGTATTCGGCGGTGCCGCCGACATCGAGAATGCGGGCGGAGCCTTTCTCCGCCACCACCTTGTCGATCAGCGCCGTGATATAGGCAAAGCGTTTCAGGCGGAACGAACTCAGCGGCGAGGCCTCGCCCTGGATGGAAATCTTGTTCGCGGTCTGGATCGTTCCGGATGCTGATGCCATGCCTTAGCCCTTCCTGTTCTGCCGAAAGGGCTTAGGCCGGGCATGTTTGACAACCCCTAAACGCCGGTAAAAAGCCGGGTTTTGTGATGAATCCCGGTTTAAGGCGATTGTCGGAATGCCGCTCAGCCCGGTGAGATCATGTTTTCTGGGCGGACGATGGCATCGAAATCATCCGCCGGGATGCCGTCCTTGATCGCTTCCTCGCGCAGGGTCGTGCCGTTCTTGTGCGCGGTCTTGGCGATCTTCGCCGCGCGGTCATAGCCGTATTTTTCCTTCAGCGGCGTGACCAGCATCAGCGAGTTGCGCAGGCCGGCCTCGATATTGTCGAGGCGCGGCTCGATGCCGACAACGCAATTGTCGGTAAAGGACACCGCCGCATCGGCCAGAAGGCGGACCGATTGCAGGAAATTATAGGCCATCATCGGGTTGAAGACGTTCAGCTCGAAATGGCCCTGGCTGCCGGCAAAGCCGATCGCGGCATTGTTGCCATGGATATGCGCGGCGACCTGGGTCAGCGCCTCGCACTGGGTCGGGTTGACCTTGCCCGGCATGATCGAGGAGCCCGGCTCGTTTTCCGGCAAAGCGAGTTCGCCGAGGCCGGCGCGCGGGCCCGAACCGAGGAAGCGGATATCGTTGGCGATCTTGAAGCAGCTCATTGCCACGGTGGTGATGGCGCCATGGGTCATGACCATCGCGTCATGGGCGGCCAACGCCTCGAACTTGTTCGGGGCCGAGGTGAAGGGCAGGCCGGTGATGCCGGCGATCTTTTCCGCCACCTTCTCGGCAAAGCCGACCGGCGAGGCGAGGCCGGTGCCGACGGCGGTGCCGCCCTGCGCGAGTTCCATCAGCATCGGCAACGTCATCTCGACGCGGGCAATGCCGTTCTCGATCTGCTTGGCATAGCCGGAGAATTCCTGGCCGAGCGTGACGGGCGTGGCATCCTGCGTGTGGGTGCGGCCGATCTTGATGATATGCGCCCAGGCTTTCGCCTTTGCATCCAGCGCGTGGTGCAGGTGCTTCAAGGCCGGCAGCAGCCGCTCCACCACTTCCGCGGCGCAGGCAATGTGCATCGCCGTCGGGAAGGTGTCGTTCGAGGATTGCGACATGTTGACATGGTCATTCGGATGGACCGGCTTCTTCGAGCCCATCTCGCCGCCGAGCATCTCGATGGCCCGGTTCGAGATGACCTCGTTGGCATTCATGTTCGACTGCGTGCCGGAGCCGGTCTGCCAGACCACCAGCGGGAAATGCGCGTCATGCTTGCCGTCAATCACTTCCTGCGCGGCTTCGATGATGGTGGCGCCGAGCTTCGGATCCAGCTTGCCGAGCGCGATATTGGCCTCGGCCGCAGCCCGCTTGACGATGCCGAGCGCCTTGACGATCGGCTGCGGCTGCTTTTCCCAGCCGATCTTGAAGTTCCCGAGGCTGCGCTGCGCCTGTGCACCCCAGTAGACAGCCTGGTCCACCTCGATCGGGCCAAAAGTATCGGTTTCGATGCGCGTCGCCATGATCGCCTCTCGCTGGTCGTGTCGGATGCTGCGCTCGCTAACACGCGGCGGGAGCGGCTTCAACCGCGACGCAAGTCGTGCCCGGCCGGGGGGGGGAGGCCTGTGCCGTTGTTTTGACAGGACGGGCGGCGCGTGCCACGTTTTCGGCAGAGCAGGGGCATGGATATGAGACGTTTGCGGTTCGCCTTCTTTCTGGCGCTGGGCTGCGGCTGGTCCGCCGGTGGAACGGCGCAGAACGTGCCGCCGCCGCCGAACGAGATCGACCTCAAGCTGTTCGACAAGGCGGAGGTGGATCGCTCCAAGGGGTGTTCGCTGGCGCTCTGGCAGGCCAACCGCGACCCGGAGAATGACCGCTTTGCCTTCATTTTCACCGAGCGATTCCGCGGGACGGCGCATCAGCGCGAGGCGGCGCAGATCAAGATCGGAACGAGCATCATTCCGCTCCAGCGGGTGAGCACGGGCGGCAAGAGCGAGGGATACGATCTCTATCCGTTTCAGCTCTACAAGATGCCGGACGAGCAGGGCTATGTCGTGCTGGACCTCAAGCTCGAGCCCGAACAAGGCGAGGCGGTGGAGGTTTCCAGCGGCAAGCTGATGGTGACGATGCTCGGCAAGCTGGCCTTTCGTGCTTCCGTCAAGGGTGGGGCCGGCTGTTCCGGGCCGCCGCTGCCGGGCCCTTCCGCCGCACCGGTCGTAACCGCTCCCGTGCCACGCGGCGGCCCGCTGGGCGCTCCGCCGAATGTTGCGGGTGGCCCGCTCACGGCCGTGACGATGGCGCCTGGCGGGGCCGCAGGCGGCACGCTTTCCGCCAGCAGCCAGACCCGCCCGCCCGTTCCGGCTCAGGCGGCCCGGGCGGCTGTTGCCGGGCCGGAGATGTTCGAACGCTATTCGGTGCGCCAGCAGCAGGTGCCGGCCCGGTTCCTGCAAGGCATCAACAAGCGCTTCGGGTGCACCGTGCCGGCGCAGCGCAATGGCATTACCGGGTTCCAGATGTCCGAGGAATCCGCGATCTGGCAGATCCCCTGTGACCGGTTCGGCCAGAACCAGACCTCGGTTTTTGCGCTCGTCTACCTGCCGGCGCCGGACCAGCAATACGAGATCCTTGAAACGCCTTCACCACGCGGGCTCAACCGCAAGCTGGATTCCGGCGTGCTGATGTCCGCGCAGTGGGATGTCCGCAGCCGGACGGTGACGTCGCTCTATCCGGCCAGCGATCGGCAGGATTGCGGCATTTTCGAACGCCATGCCGTGACACGGGAAGGCAAGCTCGCGCTGGTGGAATTCCGGGAGAAGACGCGGTGCGACGGCGTGGCCGGACGCCCTGACCAATGGCCGCTGGTTTTCGGACGCCGGTGACGCGGGTGATTACTTCTTCTTCCGGAAGGCTTCGAGGCTGACGACCTCCGCACCGCTGCCAGCGGGCTTTTCGTCCTCGGGGGCTGCAGGAGCAACCGGCTTGGCACGGGATTTCCGGCCCGTCGGCACTTTCTCTACCGTTTCAGCCTGTTTCGGATCGCTGTTTTCCTGCACGGTCGACGGCTCCGGCGCAGCCCGCTTGCGCGATTTGCCGCTCTCGAGGGTGGCGATCGCCTCGAGTTGATCTTTCACGCTCGGCTCTTCCGGATCCTCGCCGGAATCATTGTCTGCCTGTGCCTCGTCCGGCGAGAATTTCAGCCCGAACTGGACCGAGGGATCATAGAAGCCGGTCAGGGCCTCGTAAGGCACGAGCAGGCGCTCCGGTACGCCGCCGAAGGACAGGCCAACCTCGAAATTGTGGTCACCGACGATCAGGTCCCAGAACTGGTGCTGCAGGACGATCGTCATTTCTTCCGGGTATTTCTCGCGCAGCCGGGTGGACAGACGCACGCCCGGCGCCTGCGAGCGGAAAGTGATGTAGAAATGATGTTCGCCCGGCAGGCCCGATTTCGCGGCATCCTGCAGGACCTTGCGCACGACACCGAGCAGGGCTTCCTGCACCATGACATCATAGCGGATCAGGTCTTCGGACGGCGAATCGGTCATGGGGCCCCTTGGCGTCGGCTACCGGACAAGACCCTGATTCTCCGGATCCGGAAAGAGGCGGAGCCCGGCGGTCAGGAAAGTGGCAGGCTTCTGTTGCCAGGCGCCTGCCGGCCCCGCCCTACGGTGCTACCCGCAAGGACTTAGGTTCGGAATTCCAAACCGCGTTACGCGGCCTGGGCAACCGGAGCATAGTTGTCATTCGCAACTATAGGTTTGACCCGATAACGGCGGTATCATGCCGAGCGAAAGTCTACCCTTTACGCCCTCGTCGATCCTGTTTCGCCCCCGCCTCAAGGCCGCATGCGGCCTTGAGGTGGAGGCGCCGGGTACCGCCCCCGGGTCCGATGGGTTTATTACGACAGCCGTTTATCGCCATAGTCGCCACGAGGACGACACGCTCAATATAGGGGTGTTGTGCGCCGAATTGAAGGGATAAACGCAGAATCTTCACGGTCGCGGCATTTCCCGCGGGAATGGTGGATTTTCTCGGAAATCCGGTGGCATTCGTTGTGGAATCGTGATCCATTTGCGTGTGCAGCCTGGCCGGATGGCCGGCTTCCGATGAATGTCGTGTGGGAGGGAACGTGCATGGATCATCTTGCAGACGTAAAGAAATACACCGCCAAGGTGGATGAGGCTGCCGTCACCGGCATGGCCAAGACCTATGCGCTCGTGATGAGCAAGCCGGATACGCGTTATGTCGCCGCTTCCGACCCTGAAGAGGTCAAGCGCGTGGTCGAGAATTTCTGCAAGAAGAAGCTTGGCCGCAAGGAAAGCGATGCTGACCTGACCGCTGTGGTCAAGGCGCAATGCGAGAAGATGAAGGCGGACCGCACGAAGTCGCGCATCACCGTCTATTATCTGATCGCGGAGCATTTCAACCAGCTCTCGATGTTCCACCCGAAGTGACGCCTCGCAGGCGCCGCCGCCACGCCCTTGAAGTGGTGTGACGGGTTGTGAATGGCCGGTCGCGACCGGCCATTTTCATCATGCGCCGCCGATCTTGTCCGTCGCCCAGCCCCGGACCTGGCCATGCAGATCTACCTTGACCTGATGCAGCGCGTCCTCGACGAGGGCGTCCCCAAGCAGGACCGGACCGGCACCGGCACGCTGTCGCTTTTCGGAGCGCAGATGCGCTTTGACCTGGCGGAGGGCTTTCCGCTTGTCACCACCAAGAAGCTGCATCTGAAATCGATCATCCACGAGCTGATCTGGTTCCTCGCCGGTGACACCAATATCAAGTACCTGAACGAAAACGGCGTTTCGATCTGGGATGAATGGGCCGACGAGACGGGCGACCTTGGCCCCGTCTATGGCCGCCAGTGGCGGAGCTGGGCCAAGCCGGATGGCGGGGTCGTCGACCAGATCGCGGAATTGCTGGTCGAGATCCGCCGCAACCCGGATTCGCGCCGGCTGATCGTCTCGGCCTGGAACCCTGCTGACATTCCCGACATGGCGCTGGCGCCCTGCCATTGCCTGTTCCAGTTCCATGTCGCGGCCGGGCGGCTGTCCTGCCAACTATACCAGCGTTCGGCGGACCTTTTCCTCGGCGTGCCGTTCAACATCGCATCCTATGCGCTGCTGACGCATATGATCGCGCAGGTGACCGGGCTCAAGCCGGGTGATTTCGTGCATTCTTTCGGGGATGTGCATCTCTATTCCAACCATCTCGAGCAGGCGCGCCTACAATTGACGCGGCAGCCCCGCCCTCTGCCGGTGCTGAAGCTCAACCCTTCGGTGACCGATCTTTTCGCTTTCCGCTTCGAGGATGTCGCCATCGAGGGATATGATCCGCATCCTGCCATCAAGGCGCCGGTCGCGGTGTGATGGCGGAACATCCTGCTCCCGGGTCGGGTGCCCGGATCGTTATCGTCGCCGCCGTGGCGCGGAACGGCGTCATCGGGCGCGACAACCGCCTGCTCTGGCGGCTGAAATCCGACATGAGACATTTCCGCGCGCTGACCATGGGCAAGCCGATCCTGATGGGGCGCAAGACATTCGACTCCATCGGCAAGCCGCTGCCCGGCCGGCATACGGTCGTCATCACCCGGAATCGCGGCTGGGCCTATCCCGGTGTTGTCGTGGCGCCGGATCCGGAAAGCGGGCTCGTGCTGGCCCGCGCGCTTGCGGAACAGCACGAGCAGGATGAAGTGATCATCGGCGGCGGCAGCGAGATCTACCGCCATTTCCTGCCTCGTGCCGACCGGCTCGAGATCACCGAGGTCGATCTTTTGCCAGATGGCGATGCCGTTTTTCCGGCCATCGATGCGCTCGTCTGGCGGGAAGCAAGCCGGCAATCCTTCACCAAGAATGCCGATGACGAGGCAGACTTTCGCTTTGTCACATACCTTCGGCGTTGACCTTCGCGTGTCGAAGACCCAAATGAACATCGTCAAGAACGGGAATGGCCGGAGAGAAAGCGCTTCATGAGTAACGGACCCTGGCAGCCAAGGGGGCAGGGCCCCCGCAACCCAAACCCATGGGGCTCCGGCCCCTCGGGCGGCGGCGGACGTGAGCCACCGGACCTCGAAGACATCCTCCGGCGGAGCCAGGACAAGCTGCGGCGCGTGCTGCCGGGCGGTGGCCCGGGCGGCGAGGGCGGCGGGCTTTCCAAGCTCGGCGCCGTCGGCATCGCCTTCCTCGGCCTGCTGGCCGTTGTCGGCTGGATGCTGACCGGTTTCTACACGGTCCGGCCCAACGAAATGGGTATCGAGCGCGTCTTCGGCCGCTTTGCCGCGATCACCGCGCCGGGCCTGAACTGGAACTGGCCCTATCCGATCGGCCGTATCGACAAGCCGACCATCGGCGTGCAGACGATTGAAATTGGCCTGCGCAGTGGTGCCGGCCCGCGCGGCGGCGTCCGGGATATCCGCGAGGAAAGCCTGATGCTGACCGGCGACGAGAATATCGTCGACGTCGATTTCTCGGTTCTCTGGCTCGTCGATGCGCGCCGACCCCAGGATTTCGTCTTCAACCTCAAGAGCCCGGAAGCCACGGTGAAAGCCGTCGCCGAAAGCGCGATGCGTGAGATTGTCGGCCGGCGCGACATCCAGCCGATCCTCACCGGCGCCCGCCTCGAAATCGAGCGCGCGGTGCAGGACCTGATGCAGAAGACGCTGAATACCTATGGCGCCGGCATTATCGTGCAGCAGGTCCAGCTGATGAAGGTTGACCCGCCCGCCGAGGTCATCGATGCGTTCCGCGACGTCCAGGCAGCCCGTGCAGACCAGGAACGCGCGCAGAACGAGGCGCAGACCTATGCCAACAAGGTCATCCCGGAAGCACGCGGTGAAGCCTCGCGCATCACCCAGCGGGCCGAGGCCGAGCGCGAGCGCATGATCGCGGACGCCCGAGGCGAGGCCGCGCGCTTCATCTCGATCCTCGACGAATACCAGAAGGCGCCGGCAATCACCCGGCAGCGCCTCTATCTCGAATCTATCGAACGGATCTATGGTGGCATGGACAAGATCATCATCGACCAGGGCAAGCAGCAGAACGGTGTCGTGCCGCTCCTGCCGCTCAACGACCTGATGCGCCGCAGCGCCAACGGGCAGGAGAAGCGCTGATGATCCGCTCCGTTCTCGCCTTCATTCTTGCCGGCCTGGTTGTGGTCGGCGGGTCGGCGCTCTTCGTCGTCGACCAGACCGAGCAGGTGATCGTCACCCAGTTCGGCCAGCCGCGGCGCGTCATCACCACGCCGGGCCTCAACGTGAAGATGCCGTTTATCCAGAACGTCATCTCGATGGACCGGCGCACTCTCGATCTCGAGACGCCCTCGGTCGAAGCCATCACGTCTGACCAGAAGCGCCTTGTCGTCGATACATTCGCGCGCTATCGGATCGAAAACCCGCTCCGCTTCTTCCAGGCGACCGGCGGATCGATGATCCGGGGCAACCAGCAGCTTGGCACCTTCATGGACGCCGCCCTGCGCCGCGTGCTCGGTGAGTCCACCTTCCAGCTTGTCGTGAAAGATGACCGGCAGGGGCTGATCACCCGCATCCGCGACCAGGTGAATGTCGAGGCCCAGGCGCTCGGCGTGGCCATTGTCGACATCCGTATCCGGCGTGCCGACCTGCCGGAACAGAACAGCCAGGCCGTTTTCCGCCGGATGCAGACCGAGCGGCAGCGCGAAGCGGCCGAGTTGCGCGCGCAGGGGACGGAAATCTCCGACCGCATCCGCGCGCAGGCCGACCGTACGGTCACGGTGACCAAGGCCGAGGCCGACCGGCTTGCCCGCGAAGCCCTCGGTAAGGGCGAAGCGGAACGGACCCGCCTGCTCGCGGATTCCTACAATCGCGACGCCGAGTTCTTCGCTTTCTACCGGTCGATGCAGGCCTATGAAACCGGCCTGAAATCGGGTGATACGCGGCTGGTCATCACGCCGGAGAGCGAGTTCTTCAAGTATCTGAACAACCCGGCCGGCGCAGGCCGGGACAAGTGAACCAACGGGCCGGCGCCTCCAGCGCCGGCCTTCTTCGTGAAACTTGCCGTTGATCCCAGGGGTCAAGCAGAAGCGAGGCACGCATGGGAGCTGGTCCTGAGCGGGGGTGCATTGCCTCCGGGCCACGTGGTGTGAGACGATGAGTGAGTTTCTCACGGCGTTGGCCCTTATGTTCGCGATCGAGGGGCTGAGTTTCGCGGCGTTTCCGGGCGCGATGCGAAAGGCACTTCGGGATGCCTCGGAGATGCCGGAGCGCCTTCTCCGCATTCTCGGTTTTGCCGCGGCCGGACTGGGGGTTTTCCTTGTCTGGGCCAGCAAGGGTTTTCCGGCGTTCAACCTGTTGTGATCGCAGAAAAAAGTGATGATTGTGTCGCGTTTGTGCCGCAATTGAACCTTTTGAAATAAGCTGTCGCGGGCGGCGATGGCATGGAGATGAACGAGGGTCATGATGTCGATGGAAACCATCCCGGCGAAAACCGGGTTCACGACGGATCTGGCAGGACAGGCGGTTGCCGGCTTGGTGCCGCGCCTGCGTCGCGCGGCGGGGGCGGCGGCTCTGGCCGTGGTCGTCCTGCTGCCGAATGTTGCCGCGGTCCAGGCGCGCGGTCCTGAAGCGATCGCCGATACCGCCGAGCGTGTCATGGATGCGGTGGTCAATATCAAGGCGAACCAGCGCCAGGCGCAGCGTTCCGTGCCGATGCCTCAGATGCCGCCGGGCTCGCCCTTCGAGGACCTGTTCAACGATTTCTTCAACCGGCGCGGGCCGGGTGGTCCCGGTGCGCCGGGCCCGCAGCCGAACCAGCGCGCCTCGTCGCTCGGATCGGGTTTCGTGATCGATGCCGGCGGCACGGTCGTGACGAACAACCACGTCATTGCCGAGGCGAACGAGATCACCGTCGTCTTCAATGACGGGACCGAACTCAAGGCTGAGGTCGTGGGCAAGGATGCCAAGACCGATATCGCCGTGCTGAAGGTCAAGTCCGACAAGCCGCTGAAATTCGTCAAGTTCGGTGACAGCGAAAAGCTGCGCATCGGCGAATGGGTCATTGCCATCGGCAACCCGTTCGGCTTCGGCGGCTCGGTTTCTGCGGGGATTGTCTCGGCCAAGCAGCGCAACATCCGCTCCGGCCCCTATGACAGCTTCATCCAGACCGATGCGGCCATCAACAAGGGCAATTCGGGCGGTCCGCTGTTCAACCTCGAAGGAGATGTCGTCGGCATCAATACGGCGATCATCTCGCCGTCGGGCGGCTCGATCGGCATCGGCTTCTCGGTGCCGGCCTCGATTGCCGTGCCGGTGATCGACCAGCTGAAGGAATTCGGCGAGACCCGCCGCGGCTGGCTTGGCGTGGCCATCCAGGATGTGGATGACGACACCGCCGATGCCCTCAAGCTGGGCCGTGCCCGCGGTGCGATGGTGATCAATGTTGACGACAAGGGCCCGGCCAAATCTGCCGGTCTCGAGCGCGAGGACGTCATTATCCGCTTCGACGGCAAGGATATCCGTCGTTCGAACGACCTGCCGCGCATCGTTGCGCAGACGCCGATTGGCAAGGAAGTCGACGTGACGGTCTGGCGCGGCGGCAAGGAAGTCGCGAAGCGCGTCACGCTCGGGCGCCTTGACGAAACCCCGCAGAAGGCCTCTGTCCAGACGCGCGAACCGCAGAACAATACGTCCAGCGCCCCGGTCCTCGGGCTGGATGTGACGCCGGTCACGGCCGATCTGCGCCGCCGCTACAACATCAAGGATGGCGTGGATGGCGTGGTCGTCACCCGGGTCGATCCGAATTCCGTGGCGGCTGAACGCCGCATCTCGGTCGGCGATGTGATCGTCGAGGTGCAGCGTGAGGCGGTCCGCAGCGCGGCGGATATCCGCAAGCGGCTTGACACGCTGAAGGCCCAGGGCCAGCGCCGCGCGCTCTTCTACGTGGCCACCGGCCCGGAAGGAACGCTGCGCTACGTGACGCTGCCCATCAACTGAGGCTCGGTCTTCATGCGGAAACGAGGGCATCCGGCCGCAAGCCGGGTGCCCTTTTTCTTGGGTGAAAGATACGCCTCAGCGGAGGATGTCTTCCTCGCGGTAGCCCTGGAAGAACAGCAGGGCCGAGAGATCGCCATGGTCGATCCGGGCATGGGCAGCCTCGGCGACGATCGGCTTGGCACGGAACGCGACACCCAGCCCGGCCTCGGCGAGCATGGCGAGGTCATTCGCGCCGTCGCCTACGGCCAAGGAGGCCTCCGGCGAGAGGGAGAAACGGCTGCGCAGTTCCTCAAGGGTCTGGCGCTTGGCCTCCTTCCCGAGGATCGGCTCCGCCACGGTCCCCGCGAAATGTCCGTTATCCACGTTCAACGTGTTTGAGCGGTGCATGTGGAAGCCGATCTTCTGCGAGATCGGGCCGGTGAA
Organism: Rhabdaerophilum sp. SD176; assembly: GCF_030143245.1. Lineage (GTDB taxonomy): Bacteria > Pseudomonadota > Alphaproteobacteria > Rhizobiales > Beijerinckiaceae > Rhabdaerophilum. The sequence continues at coordinate 620,940 of NZ_JARJNS010000002.1, forward strand.
GACGGTGAAGCCGCCCGAGACGAGGGCGGTGTAGGCGCCGTGATGCCGCATCGTGGCGACGAGTTCCCGCCCGCCCGGCGTCAGGGTGATCCGGTCGGCGATCAGCGTCTCGACGATCGTGACGGGCAGGCCCTTCAGAAGGGCGACGCGCTCGCGCAGGGCCGGTTCGAACGCGATTTCGCCGCGCATGGCCCGCTCGGTGATCGCGCTGACATGCGCCTTGAGCCCGGCTGCATCGGCGAGCTCATCGATGCATTCCTGGCCGATCATGGTGGAATCCATGTCGGCAAGGAAGAGGCGCTTGCGGCGGCCCGCGCCGGGCTGGACAACGAGATCGACCGGCAGCGCGCCCATGGCCTCGCGCAGGGCGCTGGTCCAGCGGGCGGGATCTTCCGCAGTGGTGAAATGGAAATCCGCGGCATGGCCGGTCGACAGGATGGCGACTTCCGCAGCCGGGAGTACCGAACGAGCCCGCGCAATGGCGGCCATGTCGAGGCAGCGCTCACCCGGGGCGCTCACGAGGGTGGCCACCAGGGCGCGCGACGTGGAGTGGGGCATGGGCTCGCCTTCTCAACAGCAAGAGGATAGGAACCGGCGGTATCGACCTCGTCGGGAAATGGCAAGATGTCCTTCGCCACTTTGATTGCCGGCCCTACGGCCAGCGGAAAATCGGCCCTGGCGGTCGCCCTTGCCGAGCGGCAGGGCGGCGTGGTCGTCAATGCCGATTCGATGCAGGTCTATGCCGATCTCTCGGTGCTCTCGGCACGGCCGACAGCGGAAGAGACGGCGCGGGTTCCCCATGTCCTCTACGGGTTCGTGCCGGCCGCCGAGGAATTTTCGGTCGGGCGATATCTCGAGGCGATCACCCCGCTGGTGGCCGATGCGCGGGCGGGGGGCGCGCCCCTTTTCATTGTGGGGGGGACGGGCCTCTATTTCCGGGCGCTGGTAGAGGGGCTGGTGCCGACGCCGGCCATTCCGCCGGAGATCCGGGCGCAGTGGCGGGCCCGCGCGGAAGCCGGGCATGACCTTCATGCCGAGCTTGCGCTTCGTGATCCGGCCCGCGCTGGCCAATTGCACCCCGCCGACCGGCCACGGCTGCTGCGGGCCATCGAATTGCATGCCGCGACGGGAAAGCCCTATTCGCAATGGCTGGCGGAGAATCCCGGCTTGCCGGCTCTCGCCGCCGGAGAATGGCGCGGCCTCTTTCTCGATCCGCTGCGCGGGCCGCTCCATGCGGCGATCGATGCCCGCTTCCGGGGGATGATCGCAGCCGGCGCGCTTGAGGAGGTCCGGCGGCTGGTGGAGCGGCAGCCGGCCTTGCCGCGCAATCTCGGCATCATGAAGGCCCATGGCGTGCCGCATCTGGCGGATCATCTCGCCGGGCATATCGATCTCGATACGGCGATCACGCGCGGGCAGGCCGATACACGGGCCTATGCCCGCCGGCAGGTGATCTTCGCCCGGCGCTACCTCGCCCCGCCTTGCTGGCAATGGTTCGGGCATGCGGATGCGGCGATGGCGGCGGTATAAGCCTTGCGCGCCGCGTCAGGCGGCCGCGGTGGCGCTCTTCGGTCCGGCCTGGACATCGATTTCGGTCGCGACCTTGTTCCGGCCACTGCGCTTGGCTGTGTAGAGCGCCCGGTCCGCCCGGTTGATCAGGTCGTCGAGATTCGACGTCTTGCGGTTCAGCGCGATACCGATGCTGATCGTGCAGCGGATTTCCTGCTCGCCAGTGACGACAACGCTCTGCTCGACGGTCAGCCGAAGTTTCTCCGCGAAGGCAATGGCGGCTTCCGAATCGGTATCCGGCAGCAGGATCGTGAATTCCTCGCCGCCCATGCGAGCCGCGATGTCGGTGTTCGGGCGCAACGGCGCCTTGAGGATATCCGCGACACGCCGGAGAACCGTGTCGCCCGCGGCATGGCCGAACGCATCGTTGATGCGCTTGAAATGATCGATGTCGATCGTGACCAACGCACAGGGCCGGTGGGCCGTCTGCGCTTCCGCCAGTTTGAGCATCGCCGCGTCGCGGAAAGCCCTTCGGTTCGGCAGGGATGTCAGCGGATCGAGATGCGCGAGGGCCCAGAGTTCCTGCTCGAGGCCGCGCCGCTGTTCCATCTCGTCCATCAGCATCTTGCGCTGGTGCTCGAGTTCGAGGAAGCCCTGCTTCATCTCGGTGATGTCGACCATGCTCACGAGCAGGCCGTCGCGCATCGGCGCGGCGTGCATCTGGTACCAGTGCGAGCCGGTGTCGCTCCGGTGATGGTGATCGAAGCTCTGGCCCTTGCCGCTGCGCAGGACGGCGAGGTGCCGGTCCCAGGGGCCGAGCGGTGCGCCATTGCCCAGCGCCGTCGTGATCGAGAGGCCCTGCAGCGCATCGAGATCCTCGTGTCCACAGATCTCGATCCCGCGCGCATTCGCGGCAATGATCCTCGCGTCGACGATCTCATTGTGCGAATCCCGGACGGGTTCGGCCACGAAGGCGCCATGCGGCATCGCATCGAGGACCGCCCGGAAAAATTCGTGCTTGTATTCGCGGGGAATGCACAGGACGACGAGGATCGGGCGCCCCTCCGCATCGGTGATGGGGAGGAAGAGGCATTCCCAGCGGTGCACCTTGGCCTGCGGACCGGATTGGTGGTTCACGCAGATCGCATCCCCTGCGAGGCTGGCCTCGCGGCCGCCGAGGCGATACAGTTCTCCTGCGTCCCGGCTGATCGTTGCGGTGGTTTTCGCCCCGAGAGGTGCGCCGGCATCATCCGGCACCAGGGCACCCGCATAGAGGAACGCGAGTTCTCCGTCCTCGGCCGGTTCGATGACAACAAGGTTCTGCCCGTATTGCTTCATTACATCGCGATCGAGCATGGCGATGGTCGCGGTTCCCGATGCTTTCCGCGCCGCACGGAAGCGCCGCAGAAGCAGGTTGGCTTCTGCACTCCGCAACCGGACCTCGAGGTCGGCGGTGAACAGTTCGTTACTCAATCGGGGTTCCACCGGAACTATGACAAAACTCACAGAAGGATGGGGCACAATGCTTGAGAAATCGTATGTGCCGCATAATCAGTTTAAACCGTACTTGATCGAAACGAGCTGCTTTTCCGCTGTTCTGAAAGCCGGCTACAGGATCAAGGAGGCGCGGGGAGGACGGCTCGGCGCGGCAGGGAATGCACGGGCTTGAGGCTTGGACAAATTGAGGATTGACGCTGTTTCCGGCGGTGTGTAGCGTGCCGTCCGAATTGCCGACGAGGGTTCGATGTCGCTTCTTATTGTACGCAGTGCGCCGAGGATGGGGCTGGCCTGAGCCAGAACTCCTTATCGGCGCGCATCCAAAGGCCCCCTGAGGGCCTTTTTTGTTGCCCGATCCTTCGCCCTGCCGAACCAGGAAGCCCACGAGCCGACCGATCACGGGAGACGACCATGAGTGAGATGATGACCGGCGCCGAAATGGTGGTGCGTGCGCTGCATGACCACGATGTGAACCACATTTTCGGTTATCCGGGCGGTGCGGTCCTTCCGATCTACGATGCGTTGTTCCAGCAGAATTCGGTCCAGCACATCCTCGTCCGTCATGAGCAGGGCGCCGTGCACTCAGCCGAGGGCTATGCGCGTTCTTCCGGCAAGGTGGGCGTGGTGCTCGTGACCTCCGGCCCCGGTGCCACCAACGCGGTGACCGGCCTGACCGATGCGCTGATGGATTCGATCCCGATCGTGTGCTTCACCGGCCAGGTGCCGACGCATCTCATCGGCTCGGATGCGTTCCAGGAATGCGACACGGTGGGCATTACCCGCCATTGCACCAAGCATAATTACCTCGTGAAGCGGATCGAGGACCTGCCGCGCATCATCCATGAGGCCTTCTATGTCGCCCGTTCGGGCCGCCCCGGCCCGGTGGTGATCGACGTGCCGAAGGACATCCAGTTCGCGCGCGGCGCCTACACGCCGCCGGGCGACATCATCCACAAATCCTACCGGCCGAAGATGGATGGCGACATCGCCCGGATCGAGGCCGCGCTCGCCTTGATGGCCAAGGCGAAGAAGCCGGTCTTCTATACCGGCGGCGGCATCATCAATTCCGGCCCGGAAGCGAGCCGCCTGCTGCGGGAATTCGCGCAGATCACCGGATTCCCGGTGACGTCGACCCTGATGGGCCTCGGGGCCTTCCCGGCCAACAACCCGCAATGGCTCGGCATGCTGGGGATGCACGGCACCTACGAGGCCAATCTCGCCATGCATGGCTGCGACGTGATGATCAATCTCGGCGCGCGCTTCGATGACCGGATCACAGGGCGGCTCGACGCCTTCTCGCCGGGATCGAAGAAGATCCATGTCGATATCGATCCGTCCTCGATCAACAAGAACGTCAAGGCCGATATCGGCATTGTCGGCGATTGCACCCGCGTGCTGGCGGAGATGATCCGCATCTGGCGCGAGAAGAAGTACCAGGCTGATCCCGAGGCGCTGAAGAGCTGGTGGGGCGAGATCAACAAGTGGCGGGCGCGCAATTCGCTCGGCTACGAGAATTCCGACAGCATCATCAAGCCGCAATATGCGATCGAGCGGCTCTATGCGCTCACCAAGGACCGCTCGACCTATGTGACGACCGAGGTGGGGCAGCATCAGATGTGGGCGGCCCAGCATTTCCATTTCGACGAACCGAACCGCTGGATGACGTCGGGCGGGCTCGGCACGATGGGCTATGGCCTGCCGGCGGCGATCGGCGTGCAGATGGCCCATCCGGACGCGCTGGTGATCGACATTGCCGGCGAGGCTTCGATCCTGATGAACATGCAGGAAATGTCGACGGCGGCGCAGTATCGCCTGCCGGTCAAGATCTTCATCCTCAACAACGAGTATATGGGCATGGTCCGGCAATGGCAGGAATTGCTGCATGGCGGCCGCTATTCCGAGAGCTATTCGAGCGCCTTGCCGGATTTCGTGAAGCTGGCCGAGGCCTATCACGCCAAGGGCATCCGCTGTGCTGACCCGGCGCAGCTCGATGCCGCGATCCAGGAGATGATCGATTATCCTGGCCCGGTGATCTTCGATTGCCTCGTCGCCAAGGAAGAGAATTGCTTCCCGATGATTCCCTCGGGCAAGGCGCATAACGAGATGATCCTGCCGGACTTCACCGGCAAGGTCGGCGATGTCATCGACGCCAAGGGCAAGCAGCTGGTGTGACGATGTTCAGCCTCACCGAACTCGAAGCCGCGCATCGCGTGGTGCAGGCGGCCATGCGGCCCACGCCGCAACTGGCCTGGCCGCTTCTTGCGGCCCGGCTCGGTGCAGAGCTGGTCGTCAAGCATGAGAACCACACGCCGACCGGCGCATTCAAGGTCCGGGGCGGGCTGGTCTATCTCGACCGGCTGAAGCGCGAGCGGCCGGGCGTGGCGGGCATCATCTCGGCGACGCGCGGCAATCACGGCCAGAGCCTCGCCTTTGCCGGCCGGCAGCATGGCGTCGGGGTGACGATCCTTGTGCCGCGCGGCAATTCCACCGAGAAGAATGCCGCGATGCAGGCCTTCGGCGCTGAACTGATCGAGCATGGCGAGGATTTCCAGGCCGCGCGCGAGGAGGCGATGCGCCTCGCCGCGACGCGCGGACTTGAAATGGTACCGTCCTTCCATCGCGACCTCGTCATGGGCGTGGCGACCTATGCGCTCGAGTTGCTCAGCGCCCATCCCGATCTCGCGCGGATCTATGTGCCGATCGGGCAGGGTTCGGGGATTTGCGGGTGCATCCTTGTGCGCGACCTGCTCGGCCTGAAGACCGAGATCATCGGTGTGCAATCCGTCGGGGCGCCGGCCTATGCCCTGTCCTTCGCGGCGGGCAAACTGGTCTCGACCGAGAGCGCCGTCACCCATGCCGACGGCATGGCGACCCGCGTGCCCGATCCGGAATCGCTCGAGATCGTCGCCAAGGGGGCAGCGCGCATCGTACAGGTGACCGATGACGAGATTGCCGCCGCGATCCGGACCTACTGGACCGATACCCATAATCTTGCCGAGGGCGCCGGAGCGGCGCCGCTGGCGGCTGCCCTGCAGGAACGCGACCGACTGACCGGCAAGACCGGCATCATCCTGTGTGGCGGCAATATCGATCTTGCCCTTTTCCAGCGCTGGGTCCTTGCATCCCCGGCCGCTGCTGCTGCGTGACGAGGAACGACGAGATGAAATCGCATTATGCCGACCAGACCGAAAAGCCCGTGACCGAGCGCCGGACCTTCTGCGTGCTGGTCGATAACGAGCCGGGTGTGCTGGCGCGGATCGCCGGGATGTTCTCCGGCCGGGGCTACAATATCGAGAGCCTGACGGTCTCGGAGACCGAGCACGAGAAGCATCTCTCCCGGATCACCATCGTCACCTCGGGAACGCCCTCGGTGCTGAACCAGATCGAGGCGCAGCTTGACCGTCTCGTGCCGGTGCACAAGGTGGTCAACCTCTCCGCCAAGGCCTCGATCGAGCGGGAACTGGCCCTCGTCAAGGTGGCGCAATATGGCGAGCATCGCGGTGAACACCGGATGGAGGCCTTGCGCCTCGCCACCGCCTTCGGTGCCAAGACGGTCGACGCGACGCTCAATTCCTTCATCTTCGAACTGGCCGGCCCGGCGGATGATGTCGAGCGTTTCATCAACCTGATGACGGCAATCGGCCTTGTCGAGGTTTCCCGGACCGGCGCGGCGGCGATCGCCCGCGGGGCGGAGGAAATGTAAGCGATGGGGTGGACGCCCCCCGACGGCATCGATGTGCCAAGGTGGCGGGTGTTGAAGCA
>NZ_JARJNS010000003.1 GCF_030143245.1 Rhabdaerophilum sp. SD176
TTCTGGTCTCCTCATGCGGCCAGAACGAACTTCAAGCTGGATTAGGTCAGAGGGGCAACGTCAGTGTTCTGGTAAAATGCATTGAAGGTATCGGACACTGAAGAAATTGCACGGTTAGGCTGAAGACGGGGAAATACGGCGTCGTCATCCTCCTTGTCGACGAAAAGTGCTCCATGCTTTTCGAAGAGCTTCTCAGCTTCCTCCGAAACGCGGTCGCCGGCCATCCAAGCCCCGGGCCAACAGAAAAACTCGGGCCGTTTAAACTTGTCCTCCTGAAATGCGAGGAAATGAGCGAACAGATGCCGGATAACAAAGTTCTCTGGTCCGAAGACATAAGTTTCGTACTCCTGCCGAAGGCTCGACAATCGTCCGCCTGCGGCAAACCAAGATGCGAAAATCTCGGATATCTCCAGTGGTGGAACTTCTTTGGCCGCATGGCAAAGCTGATTGCTAATCGCCACATATTCGTCACGGCTATAGTTTTGAATGAGCGTCTTCAGGCTGGGGAATCGCAGTGCAATCAAACGGCAAAAAAGCACAAAGCGGCCTCCCGGATTGACGTCATGGATAAATGACTCGTAGTTGGGAGCTACCGGAAACGGGAAGCCGCTGCCGGGGTTCAAGGCAAGATCGCAGACCAGCAAAAACAGGCCGATCAATGGATTATCGAACTTATTTGGAGCGTCCGATTCGGTTAGCCGTAAAAATTCCTCGAACGCCCTGACGTATACGCCATGCAGCATTCCGATTGCGCGAAAATCATTCCAGTCGAGCCGATGGCCGCAGGCATGGGAGAGATACTGAATCTGAGAGAAGCACGCTTGCCCCTCAAAGATCTCACGCGCCCCTATCGGCCAGAGCCCAATCGGTGATCCATAATAGTAGCCTTCGACCCGCCTGTCCCTAAGAGAACGAAAGCCATCGGCCCACTCCTTTGGTTGGGAAAACAGCCGGAAGTCTTTATCAACGGTGGACGCCAATTGATTGACCGTATGCGCGTAGGTCATGTGAAATGCGTGACCCACATTCTCAAAGAGATTGCGCTGGATAATTGATTTGGCTGAATCCGGCCCTAGAGTGAAAGTGCGGTAAGCCAGAAGATCGTAGTGGTTGTTTATGATGGTGTTGGCGATTCCCGCAGTCGTCCCAAATCCGGTGGGACCCCGCAGATTGAGCACGCCCGCCTGAGAAAAAACCGACTTCTTAAATCCATCTTGCTCGACAAGTTTCTTCAGATCGAAGTGCGTGCAATGCGATTGTACCGGATAGTTTAGGCTCAGCACGAACCCATAAGTGGTCCCGATATGTTGCCACCAATGAATTGTTTCATGGAGCAGCGTTGACATGGCTTGGGCGCCTTCCAACCCAATAATCCCGTTCGTAGTTATTCCCGGAGCAAAACGTCTCAAAGTTTGATGAACTTTTGGCGAGAGGCGGAGCACGAATTGCAGGGTGTTATAGACACCATGGGCATTGTAAACTGCGGGAAATGCGGGATTTGTTGGGTCCCTCTTTATATCTGCGGATAGTAGTTCTTCGGAGAGCTTCATGCGCGCCATCAAACCTGCAGCTTGCGGATTGCGGCCAAGGCTGCCGTCAGATTGTCGACTTGCAGCCGTTCCAGAATCTTCGCCTCGTATTGTTCGGACAAGCCAGTAACAATTCCGTTCGCCCTTGCCGCAATCAGATAGCTGATGCCGTCTTTGCCATCGCCAACCGTCTTTGCGCTGGCAATAGCCAAATCTGCCAAATGGTCGGCAGAAAGCGGACTTATGTTCGCTGCAATACGTGTCGAAAGAACCAAATCGTAGCCGCCAAAATTCGCCAGTCGTTCAATACGAACCGTGTTCGTGCGATCTACGGCAGGTTCCTTGTAAATGCGATCCGTCCCCACCTTATGAATTTCTCGGCGATAGAGGATGTTAGCTGCAATCTTCTCGGGTGCGCTAATTGTAAAGATAACCGCAGCGACCTGCGCGCCGCCGGACTCCACGGGCACCAGCGTTGCAGCGCCGCCCCGAGTATTGCTTGATCTTGCGTATTCTACAGCAAATGGCGTTCGTATGCCGCGATCGACGCCAGTCGTTACTGCCTCTATCTCCCAGTCTGGGCTATCGATAAGTGATCCAAATGCGAGAATGCCAATTTTCATCTTAGTCGCTCGTCCAACTGATCGATCAGCCGTGCGCGTGCCTCGACAGTAAGCTTGCCCAGGTTTAATTGCTTCCACTGGACAGCAGGCAGGTCGGCAGCTCCCGGAATCCCCAAAAGCGGCCAGTCCGGCTGACCGCGCTTAAACCCCCGAAGAAATTCCTTGTGTCCATCTGGCATGCCTTTTGCCATGGAGACAATAAGCTCCTCGCGGGCAGCTAGCAGCTCATCAAGGGGAACAGGCTCCGCCGTCATGCCGTCGAATCCCTGCGCAAACTCCTGGGAAATATCTTTACGGCGTGGCACGAGCACTTCCGATATCGGCCTGTCATGGCTGATCAGATAGACGATGAAGGCACGCCGCAGATCGTCGCTGATACCCTCGTTAGCCAACAGGTCGCGGATGTCGAAGAGGTCGCGTGGATGCTGCCGGTCCAGCGCAGCCATAATTTTGCCCGCGTAGAGGTCGGCAAACGAAACTACCTGCATTTCCGCAAAGCCGAAGGCATCTTCTACGCCGGGAGAGACAGCACGCATTTCCGGCTCGAAAACACAGCCGCGTAGAACGGGCGTGACTTCGATCTTGATCTGGGCATCAGGACGCTGAACGGTAAGTTTGGTGACGATCTGCTCGCGCGCATTCAGGACTTCGGTTACGCGCAGGCCGCGCATTCTAGCCCGGATGGCCCCAGCAATGCGCTTCATAGCAGCATCGATCGCGGCTAGCGATTCCGGTCGCGGGGCTACGGGCAAATAGGTCAGATCAATGTCGACCGACAGGCGTGGCATGTCCCGGACGAACAGATTGATCGCCGTCCCGCCTTTCAGAGCAAAATCCCGCTCAGCCGCGACGAACGGGATTACTTCGACCAATAGCGCCACCTGGCGGCGATAGCGTTCAGACAGGGGCAACGAGGTCCTCCGGAACGGTTATGAGGTACGTCGGGTCGAGCTTGCCGCCCTTGACCAGCATGCGTTTTCCGGTACCCAGATTTACGATCGTGCGGTCTATCTGCTTCAACCACGCTGGCTGGTGGCGATCGGCGAACCAGAAGAAGAGCCGCTTGACCTTGATGCTGCGGCAGTCGGCGAGCAGCGTCTGGAGCCGTCGCGGGCTCAAGGTCCGCAGCCCCTCCACCACCATGTCGACCTGATGGAAGCTGTCGTGGCTCGGGAGCGCGTCGAGCATTTCGAGTAGCGCGCGCTCCGGCGTCGAGGCTATGAGCGGCCATTCGGCTGGTCCCGGCAATTCCCGCAACGTCCCGGCTTGTAGGGCGTCGGCGCTGGTGGCGAGCGACGAGAACAGGACCTGCGAGCGGTGAAACCGGAACGCTTCTTTCAGCGGAAGTTTGGAAAGCCACCCGGGAGGCGGCTCTGTTCCGTACAGGTGGATTGTCGAGGGGCCGGAGGCAGACAGGTAATGCGTGAACCCTTGCAGGTCGAGCGCAGTACGCCCGCCAACCGCAAGCGCGCGGCCCATCAGCTTTTGCAGCGAAACGACGGTCTTCTGCCAGTCTAACTCGCCAAGCGGGCGCTTGTAAGTGCCACGCACCGGCTGCACCAACCACCCGGCGGAAACATATTGGCTGCGCAAGCTCGTCGAGTAGCCATGGCGCTCCATCCATGCCGCATCGGCCAGTAGGCCCTCCGGCAGGGTGCGTTCGAGCTGGTTTAGCTTCCCTGTGTTTCGCTCAGTCATACTTAGTAAAATAGCACAGATTCAAACTGACTCCAAGGTTTGAAAGATGGGCTCATTGCGTAGCCCAGCTTAGCAAAGAACAGGGTTATCAAACCGACCGGTCGCGCTCAAACAGGACTCACACAGAATTTGACATTGTCAGCATTTTTGAATTAAGCTTCTGACATGGAGAATCGCCATGAGTGACGGGCCTCATAGAAGTCTGCCGATGCGGCGGCACTGGAAAAACCTCGCGGAGCGGGCAGCAAAGGCCGCGTACTCCGCGGATGAGGTATGTGAGGCTCTGCCCATTGCTCTGCAAAGGGATTTGCGTGAAGCCCCGCTCGCCGCGATCCGGGACATCTTCAGCGGCGATCAAGGCTCCCTTTTCGCCAACAACGAGATCAAACGGCTGGAAGCCGTCCGCCAGGCAAGCACGCGCTCGGCGGCATGCAACCTTGTCATCGACTGCGCCATCCACGCCGTCAGCGGCGGCCTGACCGGCGAAGCTGCCTTCCGGGCAACGCTGGAGAACGCCTGCGAAGCGCAAGTGCGCAGCCAGTTCCGCAGCGTCGAGGAGCATTACTACCGCGAGGCCAGCCCGCGCAGCGCCGGGTACGTGCGCGACCGGCTCGATGCCGCGCGCCAGCAATGCGACTTCAAAACCGTCGCTTCGGGCTTCATGGCGGGCGCGAAACCGCCGCGCGGCGCGGCGCACCTCCCCCGCCATACCGGCCTTGATGAAGGGCCGACCCTATGAACGCTGAACCCTATTTCATGCGGATGCCCGCGAAGAACATCGACGTCGTCGAACCAGGCCGTCGCGCCCGCAGAGACCACATCGCCTTCGAACTCGGCCGGGATGTCAGCTTCTCGACGGCGGCGCTTGAAACCTTCGCGTTCGCGCGGTGGGAGTCTGTGACGCACGATGCGCTGGTCGTCGCCGCTGCCGTTGAATATGCCGACAAGATCGTTAAACGCGCGCCGCATGGCTGGGGGCGCCGCCTGACCCTGCGCATTCCCGTCCACGATCCTGCACGCTGGAGCGCGGCGGACGTTTCGGGGGCCCTGCATGATGCGCTCGGATTTTTGACCGGCGATATCTGGGCAATTAGCTTTGTAAGGCGCACCAAACCTCAACCCAACCTTCCACTTAGCATGCTTGCCCTCACGATACCGACGCAGGCCATCCTTGCTTTCAGCGACGGAATGGACTCGCGCGCGGTCGCGGGGCTCGTCGGCGCAAAACTTGGCGAAAAGCTCGTTCGAGTCCGTGTCGGCACGAAGACGTCGGACCGTCCGCGCGAGAAGGGCAAACGCGAGCCATTTACTGCCGTACCCTATGATGTGGCGTCTGACATGCCGAACCGAGAAACCAGCGCGCGCACGCGCGGATTCAAATTCGCAATCATCAGCGGCATTGCCGCTTATCTGACGGACGCTGCCGAGATTGTGATCCCGGAGAGCGGTCAGGGCGCTATCGGCCCGGCCCTACTGACGGTGGGCCACGCCTATCCGGACTTCCGTAACCACCCGCGCTTTACGCGGCTCATGGAGCGTTTTCTGAAAGCCCTTCTCGACAAGGATGTGCGCTACGTCTTCCCCCGCATCTGGAACACCAAAGGCGAGACGCTGCGCGCGTATGTGTCGATCGATAACACCGACGCGTGGCGCAAGACGAAATCCTGCTGGCGCAACAACCAGTGGAGTTCGATCAACGGTAAACAGCGGCAATGCGGCGTCTGCGCCGCCTGCATGTTGCGGCGCGTCAGTGTACACGCTGCTGGCCTGACCGAGCCGCCAGAAACGTATATCTGCTCGGACATGACTTCAGCCACGCTTGAAGGAGCTGCCGAATTGGGTTTCACGAAAACCGGGGGCGCGTTCCGGCAATATGCGCTGGCCGGCATCCTCCACATGGACCACCTCGCGGATATGGCGTCAGCGGAGCAGCGATCTGAAATTACCCGGCACGCAGCGACACTGGGCCCCGCTCTCGGGCTGAGCCCGCAGGAGGCGGGCGAACGGCTGATCACCCTGCTGAACACGCATGCAGAAGAATGGAAGTCCTACATGAATTCGCTAGGAGCGCACTCGTTCGTAAGACAATGGGCGCGGACTGCACAATGACCGATAACGCTGAAAAGCTTTCCGATCTGGAGATTGGCGAGAGGCTGCGGGTTGCACGCGAGAGCGAGAAATTCACGCAGTCGGCGGCGGCAGAAGCCATTAATGTCGCGCGCACGACTATCGTCGCCATCGAAAAGGGTCAGCGGCGTGTGCGAATGGACGAGCTCCAGAAGCTCGCGACCCTTTACCGGACTTCAGCGAATGCCATCCTACGGCGGGAAGCCGTGCATCTCGACATGGTGCCGCGCTTTCGGAAGCTGCCGCAAAGCGGCGGCGACGCCATCGAGAATGCCGCCCGCCTTCTCAACGACCTTGTCCGCGCCGAAGTCGAACTTGAGAACGCGCTTGGTATAAAACGAGCCCGCAACTACCCGCCGGAGCGTCCTATCCTCCCGGGTGATGTTCGCGCGCAGGCCGAGCAAGATGCGCAGGAGCTGCGCGACTGGCTCGGTCTGGGTCCAGGGCCAGTGCTTGATATCGTGTCGATCCTCGATCAGCTCGGCATCCGCGTCTATGTGCGGCGGCTTGATGGAAAAGTGTCGGGTCTTTTTGCCTATGACGATGCGGTCGGGGCCTGCATCCTTCTGAATGCGAGCCATCCGCCTGAACGATTCCGGCAGACTGGGATTCACGAGTTGGCCCACTTCATATCGGCGCGCGGCCAACCTGAAGCACTGACCGAGGATGAGAAATTTTCATCGCGGGAAGAACGCTATGCTGCGGCCTTCGCTCCTTCATTCCTCGCGCCCGCCCGCGCCGTCCGACAGCGCTTCGCAGAGCTTACGGCGGGACAATCGCACCTGACGCGCCGACATATCATCCTTCTCGCGCATGATTTTGGTCTTTCCTCACAAGCCATGGTGCGCCGATTAGAGGACTTGTCTCTCGCAAAAGGCGGGACGTGGGACTGGTTTCAAAACAACGGCGGCATCACCAGCGAACAGGTACGGCAGGTGTTGGGCGAACTGCCGGATCGCAGGATGAATGCCGTTGAGGCGCATAGCTTTGTGCCACCTCGCCTCGCACTGCTCGCACGAGAGACGTGGAAGCGCGGCTTCTATAGCGAAGGCCAGCTGGCGCGTCTTCTGCACCTTGACCGGCTTGACATCAGAGAGGTCCTCGACGGAGCGGAAATGGAGGAAAGTGAAGCGAATGAGCTCTTCAAACTTCCTCACTGATCCCCGTTCTGTTCTCGTGACCGATGCCAGCGTCGTGATCAATCTCAACGCGACCGGATACGCGCGTGCCATCATTACAGCCTTTCCGAACAGGTGGGTTATAACGGCGAACGCACTGGCGGAACTGCTCAGCGGAATGCGGAACGGGCATAACGATGCTCGGGCTCTTCAAGAGCTGATCGACGCTGGTATTATCGACGCTGTCAGCCTTGGAGATCATGGGGGTAAAGTTTACGAAACACTGATCGACGGCTCTGCCCTGCGCACGCTGGACGATGGCGAAGCGGCAACGATAGGCTATGCGCAAGAGGTCGGGGGGATCGCCCTTATCGATGAGCGCAAGGCCATGAACCTCTGCGCCGACAGCTTCCCTGAACTCCTCGTGGTCCCGACGGTCCAGCTGCTTATGCATGAAGCCGTGATCCGCGCTCTCGGGCGCCAGGGCCATGTCGACGCTGTCCTTGGCGCGCTGCAAAAGGCTCGGATGCGCGTGCCGCCAGATCAGATCGCCCGGGTCTTAGCGATTATCGGGGAAAAAAGCGCTGCCTCGTGCCCGAGCTTACCGAAGGCGGCGCGATCCGCCTTGTAGGGGACGGCACGCGCAAGGTGAGAAATCAACAGGCTCACCGTGGAAGTAATATTGGTCCAACACCTCATTTTTTGTGCAGGCACAAAAAATGATCGTCAATTGCATCGCAATTGACTTCAATTAATCGGAAATTTAGAAAAATGGCGGGTCATTGCATACGCAATTTCCCGTACACGCGGCTTCGCCGCACGCCCTTTCAGGCGTGGTGTTTTTCTTGATACCTAAACGGCCAGGCGACTGCAATGGGGCCGATTGCTGACTGGCAGGTTCTGGCATAGTGATGGGGAATGCGGAAACCAAGTCGCATAAAAGACACCGCGCATACTCCCGCGATATTGATCGAGGAATTGCGCGCCGGGTTTATCAAATCCCATTCCCATCTCGTCATCGGTAAGGCGTGCGTTTTAACGGGCAGGCCGCTGGTTATTGACGCTGACATCAATTTTTGCTGTACGCGACACGACCAGATCAGTCCGTAACACCGATGTGCAGCCGAGCGCGCATCACTCCATCACAAGGATTTTTTCCGCGCTTAACTCGCTGCTCGTTCGTGGTGTTGCCGTCAGCAGGATGGCCGAAAGTCTGTTGCCCAGCCTGCGCGTCAGGAAATCCTGCGCCAGCCTCTCGTCCCCCTCGAAGTAGAGCTGGGTTGTCAGGGTTTTGCCGTCGCGCCGGATGACTCGGATATGGAGATGCCTTGGCCTTGTGCCATAAAATCCGGGCATGATCGTTCGAAATTCGAAGTTTCCCGTGCCGTCGGTCGTCAACTGGCCGAAAAACTGGAATGCCCTGTCGCGCTGTTCCGTCCGGGAATCATTCGGATGCATGTAGATACCGTTCCTGTCCGCCTGCCACAACTCGACGACAGCAGCGGAGACAGGGCGGCCACGCTGGTCAATCACACGCCCGTGCAGGACGAGGATGGTGCCCGCCGCGACCGTCCCGGATCCGACTCGCGTGAGGTCATTGTCGTGATCAGCCGGCTTGGCGACCGGATAATACGGCCCTTCCATCTGGGATGGCGTGAGCGCGAGCGGCTGCGATTCGCCGGAAGCCACGGCATTCGGTAGCGGCTGCGCCAGAACCGATCCCGCAACAAGCGTGAGGGCAAGCGCAGCTGCTGCGATTTTCACAGGCGTCTTCATGGACATTCTCCCCGGTTCATGGCCAGTCCCGCTCGGCCGTTCAGGGGCCGGCCGAGACCTTACCTTGTGGCCCGGGCGAGACCTGAGCCTGTCGCCTGATGTCTCGCCCGGGCCAAAGCAGTGCATTACAAGGCGCCCGCGATCGTCTCGGAGATCGGCGTCGTCGGGCGACCGATCAGGCGTGAGAGGGTGCGGCTTTCATCGTAGAGCGCCCCATCGGCGGCGCGGGCATCGCTGTCGGCGAGGGCAATCGCAAACCGCTCGGGCAATCCGAAGCCCATGAGTGCTTGCGCATATTCGGCCTGCGACAAGTTCACATAGGCGATGGGCTTCCCCGAGGCCTTGGTAACAGCGGCGGCAAGATCGGCCCCGGTATGGGCTGTGTCTCCGGCGAGTTCGTAGGTTCGGCCGGTATGGGACGGGTCGAGTGCGGTCACGACAATCGCCTCGGCATAATCCTTGCGCGCGGCAGAGGATACGCGCCCGTTGCCCGCTGCGCCGATGATCGCACCATGCTCGATCGCGGCGCCCAGAGCACCGGTAAAGTTCTCTGTATACCAGCCGTTGCGCAGGATCGTGACGGGGATGCCACTCTCGCGGAGCGCTGCCTCGGTTGCAATATGGTCCTGCGCGAGGACCATCGGCGATGCGTCACCTTTCAGGATCGAGGTGTAGAGGATACGGCCGATCCCGGCCGCCTTGGCTGCGGCAATCGCCTTGCGATGCTGACCGGCGCGGTCGTTGAAGTCGCTTGAGGAGATGAGGACGAGCGTATCAACCCCCACCAACGCTGCGGCATCGGCATGGGCGTAATCGAAAGCCCGGGTCTCGACGGCAAGGTCAGCGGCCCTGGCGGGATCGCGTGCAAGGGCGATGATCGGGGCGCTGCGGACCTTGAGCGCCGCAATGACCAGACGGCCGAGCTGGCCGGTTGCGCCGGAAATGGCAATATTCATGTCAGGATCTCTATTGTGCGAGTTTCGATGGATGGTAGATAATTCGCTTGATAAC
The DNA here is from genome assembly GCF_030143245.1 of Rhabdaerophilum sp. SD176. Classification (GTDB taxonomy): domain Bacteria; phylum Pseudomonadota; class Alphaproteobacteria; order Rhizobiales; family Beijerinckiaceae; genus Rhabdaerophilum. Next base: position 9,883 of record NZ_JARJNS010000003.1, read on the forward strand.
TTTTCGTAAGTACGCACAAGAATGTTAGTATGAAAAACCATCCTTCGACAGAATCCGGGGACCGGCTCCCGCTCTCCGTCATCCTGGAGCGTGGCAATCTGCGTGGCGACCTCATGGCCGAGGCTTGCCCTTCACGCGAGGTTCTCAAGCATTTGACCAGCCGGTGGGGCGTGTTGGTGCTGATCGCGCTTGAGGGCCGGACCCTGCGTTTCAGTCAGATCCGCCGGATGATCGGCGGGGTCAGTGAACGCATGTTGGCACAGACACTGAAATGGCTTGAAGGGGACGGGATCGTCCACCGTGTCGCGTTTGATGTGGTGCCGCCCCATGTCGAGTACAGCCTTACGCCGCTTGGTCTGGAGGCAGCAGAGAAGGTTCGCGTTCTGGCAGATTGGATCGAGACCAGCGTTCCCCGTTTTGTCGAAACTTGGCAGCAGCCCCGATAAACTCAGTTGGCTTTCTTCTGCCGCTCGACGATCAGGCGTTTTTCCGCGCCGGCCTGCAAGCCATCGAGTTGATGACGAAAGCCCGCAAGGTCGACAAGTGGATGGGCTTCACCGGCCTTTCGTGACCTGATCCGGTCCTTCGCCTCGGTCAACCCGTTTGAAAACGGATGGGTCGTCAGGTGAAGATCAATAGGCCTGCTGCCGGTCTCCGTCAGTGCGCGGATACGCTTGATGCTGGCAATGAACGCCTCCACCTGCTCCGGTCCCTGGATCGCATTGAGGCCAAGGCCACCCACAGTGAAGGCACGATAGGTCCTGGAGCCATCCTGCGCATCAAAAGCAAAGGAGGCCGTCCCGAAAGTGTGGCCCGGCGTCTTGTAGGTCTCGATCGCGACATCGCCGCCCTTGACCGTTTGCGCATCCTGCAAAACGAGATCGCGCTCGATCATGGCCCAGGGATTCCGACCAGAAGCCACGGATTGCCGGGATGCTTCGAAGGCTTCGGTCCAGCCTTCCTCGGTCATCGCAAATTGAGTGCCCGGGGGCAGGGCAGCCTTTAGCCTGGCCATGCCGCCGGCATGATCGAAATGGCCGTGCGTGACGACCACCAGCTTGATATCCTTCGGGTCCAACCCGACGGCCTTGATGTTCGCGAGGAGTTGGTCAGTGAACGGGCCATACAAGGTGTCGATCAGCACATGGCCTTTGGCGGACGTGATGAGCCAGGCCGAGACCCAGCAAATGCCGACGTAATAGACATTGTCGAACGCCTTGTAGGGCTCGATCCGCTGGAGAGCGGCATCCGACAGGAACCGCCCGAGATCGGGTGGCATCCGTCCAGTTTCACCGAACAGGCTGAAGGCCGCCATCAACGGCGGAGACTCGCATCGCGTTGTGATCGGTGCGGCAGGTGCAGCCACCGGGGCCGATTGGGCAAAGGCCGGAGCAAGGCTCATTCCCAACATCAGGGAGCTGACAGCGGCGGATCGAAACATTCGCGTTACTTCCTGACTTTTGAGCTGTGCGTGGCGTGATCGACAGGCGGCTTTCATTCAGTTTGGCTGGCCTTGATCGTCTCGTAGAGGCTCACCCCATGCGCATCGATCGCAACCGTAACCGGGCCGAGATTTTCCACCTCGAGCCGGACAAGCCGGTAATGGATGAGCATGTCGCTCCAGCCGACCTCGATGACGCGGCGGATGGCTTGGGTGTGCAAGGTCGCCCCGCCGCCGAGGAACGAGAGATAGACCCCGCCGACCTCCTGCAAGGCCTCCACACAAGGGCGATCGAGCCCCCCCTTGCCGCCGACCGCGTGCCAGTTGAAGCCCTTGATCAGGCGCGGCATCACTGCATTGAAGCGCGTGCTGGTTGTCGGATTGAGGTAGAGAATCTCGAATCCGCCGCTTTTTTCCTCGCTGTAACTGCCGAGATGAAAGACCGAGGCGCCGTCCAGATCCATCGGCATGGGCTCCGCGCCATCGAGGCAACCCAGAAGCCGGTGATGTGTAGGCAGCCCAGCTGTCACGACGATCTCGCCGCTCATGACAACCATGTCGCCAGCCCGCAGGGTGCGGGCGGATTCGGCGCTGAGCGGAAAGGTGAGATGGTGCGTCCGGATGGCCATGGATTACTCCACCACCTCAACCCGGCCATCGTTGTGCAAGCGCGCGCGGGTTCGGCGGTTGATCCAGCAATTGAAGGTGACGGCAACCGGCGTGAAGCCGTGGCCCGCAGCGTAGTCGACATGAACTGCCGTGGCAGTGGAGTCGCCGCCCGTTCCCATCGGCCCGAAACCAGTCTTGTTTACGGCAGTGAGAAGGCGCTGCTCCATCTCGGCCACCATGGCTTCGGCATGGGACTGGCCGATGGGGCGAAGGGTCGCCTCCTTGGCAAGCTTGCAGGCATAATCGAAGGTGCCGCCGATGCCCACGCCAACCACCACCGGCGGGCAGGGTTGCGAGCCCGCCTTCCTCACGACGTCCAGCACATAGGCCTCGATGGTCGGAATATCCGGAAAGCTGAAGATTTCCATCGCCGACCAGCGCCCCGAGCCCAAGGCCTTGGGTGAGCATGTGATGTCGATGAAATCACAATCATCGACCATATCGAAAGTGACGATGGGCATATGCCGCCCGCTATGCCCGCGTTCCAGCGTCAGTGGATTGGTGACATGCGGCAGCAAAGGGGGCTGGATGCTGGCGACAAGCTCGGCGAACCCATCGACAATTGCCTTGCGGACGTTGCCCTCGAAGCGGGCCTGTGTGCCAACCTTGATGACATAGACCGGCACGCCGGAATCCGAACAGACAAACCGCCAGGATTTCTCTGCCTGATCCGCGCTTTTCAGCATGGTCTGCAAGGTGTGGCGCGCGGTCTCGTTGGTCTCGAGACTGTCAGCCCTGCTGAGCGCGGCTTTCGAATCCTTGGGGATGAACCGCAGCGACCGATCATAGAGATCGGCTGTGACACGCTTGATTGTTTCCGGAGTGATGGCCATCGCAGCCTCAGAAAGCCGGCTTGCGCTTTTCGGCGAAGGCGCGCTGCGCTTCGCGAAAATCGTCGGTGGTTGCAAGCATGGCGGTTTGGGATTGCTCGAACTTGTATCCCTCTTGCAACGGCAGATCTTCCGTCACGAGGAAGGATTTCTTGGCAGCACGCACGGCCGCGGGGCTTTTCGCCGCAATCTCCCGGGCGATGGCCCGAGCAGCCTCGAGCACCTCGGCGCGCGGGACGGACAGCGACGCCACATTCATCCGCAAGGCTTCCGGCCCGGAAATGCGGCGTGCCGTGTAGATCATCAGCCGCGCATCGGATTCGCCAAAGTGGCGGCGGATATGGCTGACACCGCCAGCCAGCACATAATCAACCTCGGTCATGGCGAGATAAGCCTCGTCGGCCATCACGATGATGTCGCAGACCAGAGCCAGAACGCAGCCGGCGCCGATCGCCGCGCCATTGACTGCGGCAATCACCGGCTTCGGGCATTCCATCACGCAGTTGAAGGCTTCGCGCACCTTTCGGCTATGCGTGGGATAGGCGCCTGCCACCTGAGGATCCGGCCGGTCCTTGAGGTCTGCCCCGGCCGAGAAGATCTTGCCTGCGCCCGTCAGCACGATGGCCCGAACGTCGGGCCGTTCGCCCAGACTGTCGAACAGGCCGGTAATCTCCTCGCGAAACGCGCGGTTCTGCGCATTCACGGGCGGCAAATTGATCGTGACTGTCGCCACATGATCGGCAATCTCGACCGAAAAGGCTTGGTAAGGTTCTGTCATGGCGCTGCCTTGTCGAGGGATCTGAAACCGTAAAGCGCCTGCGGGTTCTCGACGAGGATGCGCTGGATCAGGGCTGGATCAGCCGTCCAGTCCGCGAACAGGTCGAGCATCGCCCCGGCATCGGGCGCCGGCTGAAGGCGCACATAAGGCCAGTCCGATCCCCAGAGGAGATATTCGGGATTGGCGGCGATGCAGGCATCATGGAAGGGGCGTGCGTCGCGATAGCCGGGCGCATCCTTGGCGACCCGGCACAGGGTCAGCTTCACCCAGACCGACCCGTCGCGCAGCGCATTCAGCACGGCCTGGAAGGAGGGCGCATCGGGTCCCGCAGGCACATCCGGGCTCGCCAGATGATCAAGAACAAGCGGCAAGCCCAGCTTGGAAAGTTCCGGAAGGTGCTCCGCATAGGTTGCCGCGCTGGCCCAGAGCTGCGCATGCAAGCCATGCTCCCGCATCCGGGGCGCAAGTCGGGCCAGGGCATCGAAGCCCACGCTTCCGGGATAACGCTGCCCCGTTGGCGCACGCATTTCCACGAAACGCAGCCCCTTGACCCCGCGCGCTGGCCAATCAGCCAGGGTTTCCCCGCTCACTGTCTCATCGGCGATGGCGATGGCCTTCAAGGCACCGTTCGATTGTGAAACGGCATGGAGCATGGCGGAGGCATCCATGCCATAGGGCGCGGGCTGGACCAGCACACCACGGCTGATCCCCATGGCCGCCCGTGCTGCCGCATGGATCGAGGGCGGAGCATCGGGCAAGGCATAGGTCGATGCCTCGCCCGCCGGAAAGATGTCGAATGGGCCAAAAACATGGCTATGCGCATCGCAGGCCCCAGGCGGCGCAGCAAAGCGTGGTGTGTTGACCAGCGGTGCCGGCGCGATCTCCGTCATAGGCGCTTCGCCTCTGGCAGAACCGTCAGTCCTTCGGACGCAATCGGGGTAAACGGCGGCGTTTCGCCTTCCGGCAGTGGAATTTCATGCACATTCAGTGTCATGGAGACCATCGTGTAATACCCGATCACAGCGGTCAGTTCGACGACGCCCTGAGCGCCATGACGCGCCACGATGCGACCATAGACTTCCCGCCCCACCGTGCCGGTCATTTGAAGCTGGCGCGCGAACTCGTAGATGTCTGCCTCGGCATGATCGCCAAATTCGGGTGCCTTACCCGCATGAATCGCCGCAATGATGGTCTTGGCAATGCCGGCTTTGGCTGCGGCTTCAGCATGAACCCACCATTCGACCTGGCTTGTCCAGCGACGTGCCGTGACGATGATCGCCAGCTCCTTGTGTGCGGATGGCAAGCAGGTGCGATAGCGCAGATACTCTCCAAAGCTCGACCAGAGCACCGCCAGTTCGGGACTGTGAATGACAGCACGAAGCGGGCCGATCATGCGCCCCCGCGGGCCGGAAACCACGGAATCATACAGGCGGCGCTGCGCTTCGTTCATCTCGTCCGGGCCGGGAAGCGGAATGCGCGGCATCAGATCTTTCCCCTGGACTTGAAGTCAGCAATTGCGCTTTCCGAGAAACCCAATTGCAACAGCACCTCATGTGTATGCTCACCCAACAGCGGCGCAGACCGCGAGAAGCGCAAGGGCGCATTCTCGAAACGCAGCGGGCTGACGACGTGCCGAACCGTTCCTGCCAGCGGATGCGGCAGATCCCGTACCATCTCGCGATGCCGGATCTGCGGATCGGCCAGAACATCAGGGACGGTATTGATCGGTGCAGCCGGAACACCGGCGGCATCAAGTCGCGCGATAAGATTATCCCGCGAAAAGGTCCTGAACCGGGCGGTCAGCAGTTCGGTGAGCTCGGGATTGTGCTTCACGCGGCCGGCATTGATCGAGAAGCGTTCATCCGAAGCCCATTCGGGATGACCGATCACGTCGCAGAGCTTTGCGAATTGCCCATCATTGCCAACGGCAAGCACGAGGAACCCATCCGCGCAGGGGAAGACATCCTGTGGCTGGATGTTGGGGTGCCGGTTGCCGCCCCGCTGGGGGACGCGTCCTCCGACGAGATGGTTCATCGCTTGGTTGGCGAGGAAAGCAGCCTGCACATCCAGCATGGCCAGATCGATCACATCGCCGAGGCCGGTCTCATTGCGCCGCGCCACTGCCGCGAGAATGGCCACGGCGGCATACATGCCGGTCATGAGGTCCACGATGGGCACGCCCACCTTCTGCGGTCCGCCGCCCGGCTTGTCGTCGCGCTCGCCGGTCACGCTCATCAGACCGCCCATGGCCTGGATTGCAAAATCATAGGCGGCCTGATCCTTGCGGGGGCCGTCCTGCCCGAAGCCTGTCACCGAGCAGTAGATCAGACGCGGATTCTCCGCGCGAAGACTCGCGGCATCCAGCCCGTAGCGCTGGAGCGTCTCGGCCTTGAAATTCTCGATGACGATGTCTGCGGTGCGGGCCAATTGCCGGATGATATCCTGTCCTTCAGGGGCCGAGATATCCACCGTAACCGAGCGCTTGCCGCGATTGACCGACAGGTAATAGCCGGATTCCCGGGTGGTCGATCCGGCTTTGTCCTTGAGAAAGGGGGGCCCCCAGCTTCGCGTATCGTCGCCCGCGCCGGGGCGCTCGATCTTGATGACATCGGCGCCGAGGTCAGCAAAGATCTGCGTGGCCCATGGCGCGGCCATGATACGGCTGAGATCCAGCACCGTCAGATGCGAAAGCGGGCCGCTCCGTTCCTCAGGCATCGACGATCTCCGTCGCCCGGGCTGAGGCGCGGCTTGCAAATGTTTGGTGCCAGCCGGCGAGGCTTGGCCTCGTCTTGCGCCAATCAAGATCGCCGAAGCGGAAATCGACATAGGACAGGCAGCAGCCGACGGTGATCTGAACGATATCGAATGGGCTTGCGTTAAGAAGATCAGCCGCTTGCTCGAGCCGGTCGAGCCCCGCACCAACGCGAAGCTCGAAACTCGCCAGCAAGGCAGGCGTCTGCCGTTCGACAGGTTTTTCACGCTCATTCCGCCAGAGGATCAGGAGATCAAGCAGGCCGTCGGCCAATGCATGATCGGTCAGAGCCTGCCAACGCGCTTCTCCCGCTACAGGAAACAGCCTTCCCCCACCGGCCCGATCATCCAGATATTCGCAGATGGTCAGGGAATCGAACAGCACCCGGCCATCGTCGAGCACGAGTGTGGGAATCTTGCTTAGCGGGTTATCCGCCATGATGTCCGGATTGGGCTTTGTCATCATGGCGACGCTTCTCACCAGCGAGATCTGCCCGGCCAGCCCAAGTTCGTGAGCTGCGATCATGACCTTGCGAACATAGGGCGAGCGGGGCGACCAGTGCAGTTTCATGAATATCTCCAGATCTTTGTCGCCTGAATTGCAAACTTCTGAGGCGCGCGGCCTCCATCGCGCCGACGCCTAGCGCAGCTTCATGTCCAGCCGCACGAGATCACCGCGATAAATTCCATCCGCCAGAAGCACGACGAATCCGTCGCGATCGACCGCCGTGCGCTGGACGAATGCGACCGGAGAATTGAGTGGCAATTCGAGAAGCTTCGCGGTTTCGATATCCGCTCCGCCGATTGTCAGGGTCTGCCGCGCATCGGTGATCTCAATGCCTGGCACATCGGCCACCAGTTTCAGTGCGGTCTTGGTACGGATGTCGTCCTCCGAGATTCGGGACCGCAGGCGCTCGTCAACAAATACTTCAGCCAGCAGGAAGGCCTCGCCCTCACGCGAGTGACGCCGCCGCAAGCGCCGATAGCCTGTGGCTGGTTCGCCGATGGCATGCGGGAAACTCGCCGGCATCTCGTTTGGCTGATCGTCGAGGATCTCGATGGTGGCGCCATCGCGGGCGCGCAAGAGGCCGGCGAAGTTCGTTTCCATCGTCAGCCACAATTGATCCTTCGGCTGCCAGCGTACGAAGGTACCCTTGGCCCGGAGCCGCTCGATCATCTGCTCCTGCTCGAGAATGCCCAGAGCCTGGCGCAGGGTGGCGCGCGCCACGCCGGTTTCCGCCGCCAGTGTGTCCACGGTCGGGATCTGCTCGCCGTGCTTCCACTGCCCTGTCTCGATCTTCCGACGAAACATGGTCGCTAACTGGATGTAGCGAGGGATAGGGCTCTGGTTGAGCGTATTCATGACTTTCCCGACTTCCTGACGTTGCGTGGCACATTGCCCCCTTGCCCATAAAAGGTCAATAGTATAGCTGTTTGATGAAATAGCGAACAATCAGGGAGGCAAGAATGAAATCGGACCGTATGAAATGGGGTGCCGCTATTGTAGCTGGTCTTATGGCCGTTGGAATAGCCCTGCCTGCGACCGCCCAGGAATATCCGGTCAGGGCCATTACGCTCGTTGTCCCGTTCCCGCCGGGTGGCTCCACCGATATCGCTGGCCGCTTCCTCGGCGAGAAAATGTCCGAGATTCTCAAGCAGCCGGTCATCGTTGAAAACCGGGCCGGCGCAGCCGGAGCGGTCGGCATCCGTGCCGTCGCCAGCGCTCCACCCGACGGATACACGCTGGGTGTCAGCGGCGTTGGCCCCTCCGCCATTCTCCTCGCTCTCGGGCGCGATATCGGCTACGACCCCTCGAACCTCACCTATATCGGCCATATGGGATCGACTGCGCTGCTGCTGGGCGCGCGAACGGATCTCAATGTGAAGTCACTGGCCGACATGACGGCTCTGGCGAAATCCAGGCCAGGAGCCCTCAATTTCGGCACATCGGGTGCCGGTTCTCCCGGCCATCTCGCGATGGAACTGCTGTTGTCCCGGATCGGCGTGACGATGAACCATGTTCCCTATCAGGGGAACGCGCCGCTTCTGAATGATCTCATTGGCCGCCATGTTGACATCGGTGTGCTGACCATGCCGGGGACACCCGAGCATGTGAAGGCCGGCAAGGTGCAGGGAATCGTTGCGCTCGGCGGCGAACGGACGACGGACCTGCCGAACCTGCCAACCGTCCGGGAATCAGGGGTGCCCGATTACGCGGTTGAGCTCTGGAACGTGCTGGTTGGGCCGAAGGGATTGCCGCAGCCTGTTGTCGACAAGCTTGCGGCAGCGCTGGCGACCGCAATGGCCGATCCAGAAGTGCGCCGGAAGCTTGTCGCCAGCAGCATTATCCCCGTCACCATGTCGCCGACCGAAGCCCGTGCTCTGGTCGAACGTGAGACCGTCACCTGGACGGCTGTCGTCAAGGCTGCCGGTGCGAAGGTTCGGTGAGTTGGCCGTGCCATATATCGCCCCGAGCTGTGAGGTGTCCCATGAGGCTTTTCTGGATAGCCTTCCTGTTGATCGGGCTCGCTACTGCGCATGCTCAGGCGCCGAAAATGCGTGAGATCGTGACCTACGATCATGTCTCGATCGACCTAACCTCGGAAGGGTCAGGCCCGCTGATCGTTCTGCTCCCGTCACGCGGTCGGGACCTAGATGATTTTGATATTGTTGCAGCAGGCCTTGCACAGGCGGGGTTTCGGGTCCTGCGGCCACAGCCGCGCGGCGCGGGGGCCAGCAAGGGCCCCTCGGATGGCATCCGGATGCAGGATCTCGCCCGTGATGTTGCCTTTGTCATCGAGCGTGAAAAAGCCGGGCCTGCTGTGATTGTCGGGCATGCCTTCGGCAATTGGGTAGCTCGAATGGTGGCGACGGATCACCGCCATCTGGTTCGCGGTGTGGCTTTGGTCGCCGCTGCCGCCAAGACCTTCCCCGACAGTTTGCGTGCGGACGTCCAGCAATCCGCCAACGCAGCTCTTCCGAACGCAACGCGTCTCGAAGCCTTGCGCAGAGGGTTCTTCTTCCCCGGGCATGACGCTTCCGTCTGGCTACATGGCTGGGCGCCGGAGGCCAACCGTATCCAGGGCCTCGCATCGGCGGCAACAAAGCAGGCCGAGTATTGGCAGGCTGGTGGCGTGCCAATCCTCGACGTTGTGCCGGATTCAGATCCGTTTAAGCCGAAAGAAAAGTGGTTCGAGAGCCGCGAGGAATTCGGTGATCGCGTCACGGTGACCATCATCCCGAACGCCAGCCACGCGCTGATCCCCGAACAGCCTCAAGCGGTGGTCGAAGCCGTTGCGTCCTGGGCCCGGCGACTGCCGCAACCATAACCGCAGGGGAGCGACATGAGCGATTGGCAACCATCCAACCATTTCCGGCCTTGGCCGGAGGGTGTTGAACCGAGTGTCCCGATCGAGGGATACCCCAACACTTGGACCTTCACGCCGCAGCGCGCGGCCTTCCCAAGACCCTTGACGCGCACCGAGGCGACTGGCCCGACTGAGCTTTGGCGCAAGCTGCCCTGCGGAGACAACAATCTCGCTGTGCTGCGGCCGGGGAGGATGGCTCTCGGTCAGTTCATGCGGATCTCAGGCCGGGTTCTTGGCGAAGACAGCCGTCCGATCCCGGGTGCGATCGTGGAACTTTGGCAGGCCAATGCCGCCGGTCGCTATGCACATTCGCATGATGGCAGCAAGGCACCGGTTGATCCTGACTTCCTAGGCCATGGCCGTGTCTTCTCGGACGAAGAAGGGCGCTACACTTTCTTCACCATAAAGCCCGGGGCCTATCCCGTTCCGGTCAAGGATGCCTGGTGGCGCCCTCCACATGTTCACTTTTCGGTTGTTGGCCCGTCATCGTTGTCGCGGCTTGTGACACAGATGTATTTCCCGGGCGACCCGCTGAACGAATGGGATCGCATCCTTCAATCGATACATAGCTCCGTGGCCAGAGCGCGGCTTGTTGCCCGGCAGATCCATCCCTCGGAGGCTGGAGACACCTTCCTCGCCTACCATTTCGATATTGTGCTGCGCGGGGCGCTTGCGACGCCGGAGGCCTGAGATGATGAAACCACCACTTCAACTGCCCCTGTCATCGCACACGATTGGACCATTCTTTCCACCGCATTTCTTTTCCGAAGCCGATAACGACCTGACCCGGGTATCGCGGGACGCTGCGCCTACCAGATCGGGAACACCCTATATCTTGCGCGGAACCGTGATGAAGGAGGGGCGGATTCCTGTTCCAAACGCCATCCTCGAGTTCTGGCAGGCCGATTCCTCGGGGCGTTTCCGCCATCCGCTCGATCCTGCCCATGCCGAAGCCGATCCGGATTTTCTGGGCTGGGGGAGAGACTGGACCGACCTCGAGGGCTGCTACAGTTTCCGGTCTGTCCTGCCCAAGGGTTATGCCGAAATCGGGACGGTCCGGGCGCCCCATGCCAATCTGAGGGTGATGGGCGCCGGCTTGATGAACCCCGTCTGCACCACCGTATTCTTCCCGGATTTTGCCTTGGAAAATGCCAAAGACCCGGTCTTGAATGCTGTTCCGCCAGAATTGCGGCAGCGCCTCGTTGTCGCAGAACGCGCGCCTGAGAACGGGGTCCGCGTCTTCAGCTTTGATATCCTCCTGCGGGGAAGCGCCGAAGACGAAACGCCATTCTTCCAGGATTGATCAGCCTCGATTGACCTCAAGCAAGCGCAACAGCGCATGGATACCGGTGAGCAAAGGAGCGGGATAGCCAAGATGCTGTGACAGCTCGACGAGCCCCCCGATGATCGGTCCGATCTCAAGGCTGCGCCCTGCTTCCAGATCCTGAAGCATGGACGTACGGAAGGCGCCGAGTTTGCGCGTTACCCCAATCCGCGCCTCCGCATCGCCCAGTTCGGGCAATCCGATGAGGCCACACATTCCGGCCATTTCAGCCATCATGCCACGGATAAGCGCAAGGGTCCCGGGATCATCGATCAGTTGGGCGGCATCGGCCTTTGTCAATGCACTCAGGGGGTTCATGTTGGAATTGCCCCAGAGCTTGCTCCAGACTTCACCGCGAATATCCGCAACCCGCTGTGCCGGCAGGCCGCCTGCGACAAGGGTTTGCGCTATTGCGGTGCTTTTGCCCTCACCGGCGGGATCACCGAGGAGCAAGCGATCCGCCTTCAGGATACGGATGCACCCGGGGCTTTCGACGCGGCTCGCGGCATGCACAACAGCTCCGATCACGCGATGCGCTGGCATCAGGCCTTTGAGCGTGCCGTCAGGATCGACCGATTGCAGCGTCAGCCCGTTCGCGGGGCCGCCAAAATGATCCAGGAACCACCATGGAATGCCATTGATCACCGGAAGAACGATTGTTTCCGGGCCCAGCAAGGCAGCGATCAGAGGTGCGTTGGCCGGCAGGTCATGGGCCTTCAGCCCGAGCACCAGAAGCTCCGCAGCAGGCAACGCTCTCGGATCGTCACTTGCCCGAATACCGAAGGCCTCCCGACGGTCGCCGTCCATGAGCACAAGACCAATTTCGCGAAGTGCGGCCAGGCTTCCACCGCGAGCGAGGATAGAAACGTCATGGCCGGCCCGGCAGAACCCCGCGGCAATCCAGCCCCCGATCGCGCCTGCTCCGAGAACGGTCACGCGGCGGCCGGCAAATTCCTGTACGGATTGGCTGGATATCATGGTTTGCAATGTCTCCTGCTGGGTTCATGAAATCGCCAGTTCGCGGTAATGGCGCATTTCCCGGTTCGTTGAATGCGCCATGCTGCGTGGTGCCGCAACTCGCGCCAGAAAGTCGCGGGATCACGGTTGGCCGGCGTTTCAAATCGTGGGGCTGTTTGGCACGTGGGGCATAGAAACCTCGACTTGCGGCGCAAAAGCAGCGCGCCCGACCGGCTGCGACAGGGAATTCTTGTACCGAAACCAACGGCGACCCAAGCGGCTTGACAGATCATGATCCTATAGGTCAGTTTAATGACCTAAATTGACATCAAGTCAACATCAAGCACCTCGGGAGGGTATCATGGCCGGGTCGGATCAATCAAAGAAGCATATCTCTCGCCGGACCATGGTTTCAGGCGCGGCGGTTGCGAGCGGCTTTGTCGCTGCAAAGCCTGCCTTGGCGCAGGCCATGCCGGAATTTAAGTGGCGCATGCCCATGTTCGTGCCCCGCACTGTGGACTCGGTGGTCGACGCTGCAAACGATTTCATCCGTCGCGTTTCCGAAGCGACAGGTGGAAAATTCCAGATCCAGCCCTTCAGTGCCGGCGAGATTGTGCCGGGAGGCCCGGCCCTGCTGGATGCTGCGGAAGCGGGCACGGTAGAATGCGCGTTCACCCTGTCCTATTATTCGTTTGGCAAGGATCCCGCCTACGCATTCGGCACCACCTTGCCTTTCGGCTTCGATACGCGCGGTCAGGCTGCGTGGCTCTTCAAGGGCGGTGGCCTGAAGCTGCTCAATGAATTTTTCAATGCGCGTGGCACGCACGGCCTTCCGGTTGGCAATTCAACCGCGCAGATGGGTGGTTTCTTCCGGAAAGAAATCAACAAACTGGAGGATCTCCGGGGTCTCAAGATGCGGATCCCGGGGCTTGGCGGGATCGTCATGTCAAAGCTTGGCGTCGTCCCGCAGCAACTGACGCCTGGCGATGTCTATCCATCGCTCGAGAGAGGCACAATCGATGCGGCCGAGTGGGCCGGCCCATACGACGATTTCAAGTTCGGCCTCCACAAGGTTGCACCCTTTTACTATGCGCCGGGCTGGTGGGAGCCGCAGGCCACAATCATGTGCTTCATCAACAAAAAGAAATGGGACGAACTGCCGGATATCTACAAGTCAATCCTGGAAACGGCAGCAACCGCCACCTGGAGCACACATATCGCCAATTATGACATGATCAATTCCGGCGGGCTCAGGCAACTGGTGACAGCTGGTGCCAAGATCCGGTTTTTCTCCAAGGAAATCCTCGACGCATCCTATGCCGCAGCCTTCCAGGTCTTCGACGAGTTGCGGGCAAAGAGCCCGGATTTCGCAAAGATCTACCCCCACTGGCTCAAGGCGTTGGAAGAGTATGAAATCTACGCCCGGGTTGGAGAGGCCGCCTATACGAACTATGTCCACCGAAAGCGTTCGGGCGGCTAACCGGCCCGCCCTCGAATTGAATTGGCGGGGACAGCGAGGCCCCCGCCAATCCGGAACCCTTGGCGACTTGGTGCTCGTTCAGTCGATCTTCTGGATAAAGATGCCCTAGTTTTCGGCATGGCGACGCATGTCCGGTTCCGATTTGCTCCGTTGGGGGCAAGAATGACCGCAATGCGGGCGCGAAGCGGTCTATGGAAACCGAGCCTCAGAGACGCCCCTCATGGCAATGGTATCAGAGCCAAGCTCAACCGGGCAAAGCATCTCGACATCGCTTGTTGCAGTTCGATATCAGACATTTGAAGCGTCCGGAGCGTGTCCGACTGTAGAATACTCGCCAGACCATGAAGGGTCGACCAAACAAACATGGCGTCGAGACTGGCACTGGATGGGTGAAATTCACCGGCAGGCCGCAGTTTCATGTCTTTGAGCCGATCCCGCAGCAGCGCAAATGCGCGTTGGGCATTCCGCATCATCTGGGGATGCGCGTCCGGGTCGGGCATCGGCGTATTGAACATGAGCCGATACTTAACCGGATGAAGTTGTGCATAGGCCATGTACCGCTCACCCATCCCCCGAAGGTCAATGAAGGGGTCAGTACTGGGCGGTCTTTGGTCGAGGAACATCGCGAACTCGTCGAAGCATCGTGCAAGGATTTCCGCGAGAATATGGTCGCGACTTGGAAAATGCTTGTAAGGCGCCTGATGCGAAACGCCGAGACGGCGCGCCACTTCGCGAAGACTCAAGCCTTCGATTCCGGCATCCTCGATGATCTGCAAGGCTTCGCTGATGCAGGCTTCACGCAGATTGCTTGGGCCGGCTTTGGGCTTTGCTGCCATCGTGATGTTTCGTTCTGCTGGCCATGATGGCGCTCAATATCATGGTTCGGACAAACCGTGGCAACGTCGCCAGCGAGTTAATCAGGACTTTCGACAGGATTCCCGGCTTGACGGTCGTCTTGCGGCCCAACGCCGCTATGGTCTCGCGGGCAACGCTCCTCGGATCGGCGGAATTGGCCGGAGACAGGTTCGAACGCGTGGCAAACCCTGTCTCGACCGGCCCGGGGGCGCAAGACAACACGTCGATTCCAAATGGCTTGAGGTCGATGGCCAGACCTTCTGCAAGCGTTTGGATATAGGCCTTGGTCGCAGCGTAATGGGCGGCATTGCCAACCCCCTGAAACCCGACGATCGAACCGAAGAAGATCAGGCCCCCTTTCTTACGCCTGGCAAAGCGAGCGGAGAAATCCTTGGCCATGACAAGGACTGCTCGGCAATTGACATCGAGCATGTCGATCTCATCCTCGACATCCGTGGCGAGGAAATTTCCGGCGGTTCCAAACCCAGCGCTCGCGACGAATAATCCGACATCGAGGGCCTCGCAATCGAGAAGCGCCTGCTCGACATCCTCGGCTTTCCCGAGATCGGCAACGATCACCCGTGTCTCGATGAAATTTGATTGCCGGACTTCCGTAGCGATCTGATCCAGAAGCTCGCCTCGACGGGCGACAAGAACGACGTTCAATCCTCGTTGTGCCAGATCCCGGACGATCTCGCGGCCAATCCCGTCTGAAGCCCCGGTCACGACTGCCCACGGGCCGTATCGATCCAGCCATGATTTGCCTGCATCGCTTTGCGTTATCATTGAGCGATCTTCCTTCGATATAGTTGACATTGTCTACCTCTGTGGCATATCAGGTAGACATCGTCAACTCGAGCGCGCCTATGCCCGTCGTGATCTTCGTCCTCGCCACAGTGAACATCGCGATTGGTACGCAGAGTTTTGTGTTCACGGGACTGCTTGCCGAACTGGCTGCCGATCTGGGCGTATCGATCGGCGCGGCAGGACAATTGGTTCCTGCTTCAGCCATCACGTTCGCCGTCGCATCGCCATTCGCCATGTCAATGCTCGCGCGCTACGAGCGCAAACGTGTGATCCTGATCGGCCTCGCTGTGTTATCGATCTGCAATTTCCTCTGTGCCTTCGCGCCGACATTTCCAGCACTCCTCGGCCTTCGTATTCTTGGCGGCCTCGCGACCGCCTGCATCGGCTCGCTTGCCACCGCATCGGTGACGGCCTTTGCTCCTCCCGAGAGGCGCGGGCGCGCTTTTGCTCTGGTCGTCGGCGGCATGACCGTCGCGCTTGCCGTGGGCGTTCCATTGGGCTCGGTGATCGGTGGCATCTTCGGGTGGCACGCGACCTTTGTCTACTCAGGCCTTGTCTGCGCCGCTTGCACGGTGCTGATCGCAATGGGGATGCCGCGCCTCAAGCCGGAAAGTCGCTCGACAATCCCGGTCGGCGCCATTCTGCAATCGCCGGAGGTTATTCAAGTCTTCGCTCTAACCACGCTGGCCTTCGCCGCTGCCTTCACCATTGTTGCCTTCCTTGGGCCCATCATCCACGCTGTAACCGGGCTTAAGGGCGCGGGCATCGGGGCTTTGCAAGCGTTCATTGGCGTCGGCTCCTTTCTGGGGCTCGCCTTGGGCGGCATCCTAGGAGATCAGGAACGCCACCACCTCGGTTTGATCCTGTCATTCGTGAGTGCGGCAATGGTAGCGCTCGGGTTTGCCTTTCTGCTCGCGGGCCCTGCGGCCTCTTGGCCGCCGGCTCTCATCGCCGTTCTGATCCTGATATCCTCCACGGCTCTGTTCGCCGCCATCCCGATCAACCTTTCACGCCTCGGCACACTTGCCGGTGCCGCAACGCCTGTCGTCTTGGCAACGAATGGATCTTTGGTCTCGTTGGGTCAGGGACTGGGTGCGATCCTGGGCGGCTTTCTTGCAGACAACGCGGGTTTGTTCTGGGTCTGCATCGGCAGTGCGGCAATCGCCCTTGGCGGACTGGTTCTGGCGGTATCGCAGCCCGTCACCATGTGCGGCCCTGGGCATTCAAGACTGGGAGCGGATTCATGATGGTATCGATCGCCGGTTTGGCGATGCGGGCTTTGCTCGCATCTGTTGCGGCTCTTTTCCTCTTCTCCGCGCCAGCAAACGCCCGGATGATGAAATCGTATCGGGTAACAATCGCCCTCCCTGATCAACAGCCCTTTGCGCTCCATGTCGAGGAAAGAGGGGCTGGCCGACCAATCATCCTGCTCCACGGATTGGGTGCTTCTTCCTATATGTGGCGTCATCTCGCACCTGAACTTGCGAAGAACCACCGCGTGATCGCGATCGATCTCAAGGGCTTCGGGCGTTCGGACAAACCTGCCGGTGCGGGGTATCGCATCGAGGATCACGTGGCTGCGGTCAGCGCCATCCTGGATCGGCTCAGACTTCGCGATGTCACGCTTGTGGGGCATTCCCTGGGCGGCGCCGTTGCGTTGCTCCTTGCAGTCGAGGCAGATCAGGCGGGCGACGGGAGGATTTCTCGCCTCATTCTCATGAATAGTCCGGCCTTCAAACAGAAGGATTCGCTGGCAATCAGCGTCCTGCGGCTCCCGCTTGTTCCCTACATTCTTCTCCCGGCACTGACGCCCGAGTTCGGCGCGCGCGCAATCCTGAATGCTGGGGATGGCACTCAAATCACAAGCCGCGATATCGAGGCTTATGCGCGTCCGCTCCGAGATCCTGGCGCATTGCAAGCCCTCATCAAGACCGGACGTGGAATCGAACCGGAAAACTTCCCGGAGGTCATCGCGCGCTATCCCCGCTTGCGCCAGCCAACCCTCGTCATCTGGTGCCGGAGCGATCCGACGGTGCCGCTGGCCATCGGGCGGAGGCTGGTTGAAGCGCTGCCCCGTGCCGAATTGCGTATCTTTGACTCCTGTCGACATGTCCCGCCCGAGCAATCCATCAAGGAGACGGCAAGGGCAGTTGGTGCCTTCCTGCGCCGGTCTGAATAATCCCGCATTCCAAGATGGCGGCATCAGAAACGTTGCAGAAAGCCTTGAAATAGCATCCCGGCCCATTTGAGGATATCCCGCATGCCAATCCGCCTTGGTTCTTCGTGGCCCGAAACCATCTATTGGGCGATTGCCCTTGCCATGCTGGCTGCGGGCGCAATCACTCTGATCCTGATGTTCGCCGACGGAAGAACGCTCGATGGGCATACGTCGGTATGGACGAAGCCACTCAAATTCGAGATATCGCTCGCGCTTCATGCATCGACGATCGCACTTGTATGCGGCCTGTTCAGCCAATCGACCAGGAGCAGCATGCCTATGGTGGTAATTGCGCTTCTGTTTCTCGCCGCCTGCATCGTTGAAATGAGCTATATCATTATACAGGGCGGCCTCGGACAGCAGTCACATTTTAACGTCGGGACACCTTTTCATCGCTTCATGTATTCTGTCATGGCCTTCGCTGCCGTCATCATTGTTGGCGCGGCAGGCGCAATCGGCCTTATGGCAATGTCAGATTCCGGATTTGCGGCCTCGCCGCCCTTGAAGAGTGCGATCATCCTCGGATTTCTTGGCGGAACGGTTCTGACTTTGATCACGGCCTTCACGATTGGCGGCCGCTTGAGCCCATTCGTTGGCGGAATTCCCGACTTTGGTTCGCGCATGGTCCTGACCGGGTGGTCAATGACCGGTGGAGATCTGCGTGTTTCCCACTTTCTTGCGACCCATATGATCCAAGCCATACCCTTAGCAGCACTACTGGTCGATCGGGCCCTTTCTGGGCGGGCGGCGGTGCTGCCTGTTTTCGCTTTTGCCGGGTTCTGGGCGCTGTTGACCATCTCCGAGTATCGCAAAGCACTGGACGGGAATTCATCGATTTTGACGTCCCTTTTCAGGTAATCAGCAACTAGGTTTCTGCCAGAAAATGAATTCGCCGATGTCTGAAAAATACGACCCGTTCCAGTTGCGGTTCATGAGACTGGGTCAAAGGCTATTGTCCGCTTCAGGGAATTAGATTGTCGAACCCGAACGACGGCAATGCGGGCGCGGAGCGGATGAATTGACCCCGCATGAATCAACCTTCTTTGGAACTCGGAGAGGTCACCTTTAAACGGCGCGACTGGCAAATGGGCGTAGTCCTAAATCGCCCTGCTGGATATCAAGGTTCCCAGGAAAATACGGACTGGCTCTTCTTGTGTCAGACCGATAGCAGTCTCGATCGCTTGATCGCCCTGCTCGAAGGCTCCGAGAGCGTGGAGCGCCTTCCCTCTTGTCACCCAGTAGGGCTGATAGGTCCGTGCCTCATCCGGTGCGATAGTATCGAGAAGGCCCAAAGCCTCGCCTTCCTGCCCGGCTTCGATGAGCACGGCGGAAAGACCGGTTTTCGCGCCGATGCTTGGGTGATGTTGAACAAGCATACGGTAGAGCGTGAGGAGCGCCTCGTGGTTGGTCCGACCCGTGATGGGCCGCTGGACATGCACCGACTGGATGGCTGCCTCGCATTGGAAGCGCCCGAAGCGGGCATGCCGAGAGGCGGCGGTCAGAAGGCTCTCGGCTTCAATGATCAGATCACGCTTCCACAGGCGGGCATCTTGCCGATCGAGCGAAATGAAGGCGCCCCGTTCATCGCGCCGCGCATCCCGGCGGGCATCGCAATAGAGCATGAGTGCGAGCAGGCCCTTCACTTCGGGCTCATCGGGCATCAGGGCCGCAAGGAGACGGCCGAGGTAAATCGCTTCCTCTGTCAGGCCACGCCCTCCCGCTTCGATACCGGCGGCCGCATCCCATCCAATGCCAAAGGCGGCGTAGATCGCATCAAGCACCTCGGATAGTCGCTGTGGCATGTCATGCTGAGACGGCAGCTCAAAGCGGAGCCCCGAATCCCTGATCTTCGCCTTCGCCCGCGCGAGGCGTTGGCCCATGGTCGTCGGCGCCACAAGAAATGCACTTCCGATGCGCGCGGCGTCCAAACCAAGAATTGTTTGCAACATCAGAGGCGTTCGGATGCCCGCATCGATGGCCGGATGCGCACATGCGAAGAGCAGCTTGAGCCGTTCGTCGGGAAATTGAGGGCCATCCTCGGCCATGCTTTCCTGTGATGCGAGCAGATCGGGAATCGCAGCTTCAGCAATGCCTCTGTGGCGAAGCTGGTTCTTCATCACATTGCGTGCCGCAGTCAGCAGCCATGCTTCTGGGTTCGTTGGCACGCCGTGATCGTTCCAGGACCGCAAAGCGGCTGCGAACGCTTCGGCCAAAGCGTCTTCCGCAGCCGCGATGTCGCGTGAGCGGGCGGACAGAATGGCAATCAGCCGCCCATAGGCTGCACGTGCCACCCATTCAGCGGTATCCCGTGCGCTGTACATCAGGAAACAGGCGGTGCCATGGGCGGCAGCACCGGGCGCACTTCGACCGTGGCACAGGACGCCGACGGCGACCGCGCGGCCCATTCGAGCGCCGTATCGAGATCGGGCACCTCGATGACGAAATAGCCGCCAAGCTGTTCCTTAGTGTCGGCGAAGGGCCCATCCTGAACCATTCGCTTCCCATCCCGAACCCGCACGGTCGTTGCAGTGTGAGGCCCTTGAAGACCGTCGCCTTTCACGATGACACCGGCTTGCGCCATGGCGCCGATGAAGGCGTTCCAACCACCCCAATAGGCCGTCGCCTGTTCCGGGTCATTGCGCTTGGCGAATTCGGCTTCGGGTTCATTGAGCAGGAGCATGAATTGCATTGTTCTATCCTTTCAGGATCGGGGGTTTGTTCAAGCGGAATGCTCGAGATTCCGGAATGTCTGTCGGGTGAGGAGATTTTTCTTCCTGGCGTATAGGCTCACCCCCAACAGCCCGGCAGCGATCAAGACCACGATGGTTAGGATGACGAGCTGTGTGGGGATGTTGGCGAACACGCCATAGTAGAGGTCTCCGGAGAACAGGGTGATATAGCCTGCCATCGAGGCCCAGAAGATCACAACCGCCTGTCCACGGCGCATCAGGAGCGCGACTGAGCCGGCCAGACCACCGATCACACCGACCGCAAAAGCCACGCTGATCCAGCCCGGCAGCGAAAGGTACAGTTCGGCTTGCGCAGCGGTCATTCCAGCAGCCATCAGGCTGTCTTTGGTCTGCCGGAACGAGCCAATGAACTGATAGAGACCATAGGCATTCCAGAGAACGCCAAGACCTCCAGCCAGCCAAAGCCATATCGGCGATTTTGGTTCGTCAGTTTCGAGTGTCATCAAACCTTCTCCTTCGGGTCATCGAGCGAAGGCATCCGTCGCCTCCTGCCCCAATGACACGCGAGGGAAGGCGATTTCGACACGGGCGTAAAAATCAGGCGAGGTTCGGGAGCTGTAGCGCCTGGTAGGTTGCAAATCCTTCGGTTGGCGGCCGTCGCCGTACACAAAACAAAGGAATTTTGCTCCGAATACGAATGGCAATGATTTCAGTAGTTTGTTAGGTGCGCAATTGTGAAACGCGTTGTCTGTTGCCGCCAGGTGCAATGTCCGGTTCTGGAAGAGCGCAGTATCCGTCTAAATGTCCGAAACGCGGGCGCAAACCAGCCTTAGCTCCTTGGCATTCTCAAGCCAAACATCGGTTTTTCCCTGCATCTATCCGCTTTGACAGTGCACCGGCATTCCCTTGCCAGACCATCGCGATGCACAACACAAGCGGGTTCGCTAATATTCGGGGTGGCAGCAGGACCAACATTTGAAATAGATAAATTCTATTTGACTAGCCAGCTATCATAGGAAATTTTTAATCTGCTTTCGCGAGGTATCAAAAATGGACATCCGGCAGGTGCTGATAGACATCTACGCAAGCAAGGCGAACGGCCGTTACGGTCTTTCGGACGTGAACCAGCTCCAGCACGCATTGCAATCCGCTGCCCTGGCGGAGCGCGACGGTGAGTCGTCGACCTTCATTGCCGCCGCTCTTCTCCACGATGTCGGTCATATGATTCACGAACATGGCGAGGACGCAGCTGACCACGGCATCGATGACACGCATGAAGAATTGGCGGGCCGATGGCTGGCGCAGTACTTCGGGCCGGAGGTCTCAGAACCCGTCCGCCTCCATGTGCCGGCGAAGCGCTATCTTTGTGCAGTTGACCAGTCATATTTTGGAAAACTCTCCCTGGATTCGGTTAAGTCCCTGGCACTTCAGGGTGGGCCGATGTCGTCGGCGGAAGTGACGGAGTTCGAGCGCAACCCGCATTTTGAGGCGGCTGTGCGGCTCCGCAAAATTGATGACCGTGCGAAGGATCCCACCGCAAACACGCCGGACTTTTTGCATTTCGTCCGGCATATAGACGCGGCCATTTCAGCCAGCCCTGTATCCTGAGGGGCGTTCGCTGGCAGGAAGATGGCCGGCAGGGACATGGTCGATGAATTCTCGCACGGCAGGAATATCCAGCGATTCCTTGAGCGCCACTGCATAGACACCATGTGCGCGCCCTTGGATCGCCAGAGGCACACCGGTCAATCGATCATCGTGCCCGAGTTCGTTCTCGAACACGGCGCCGAGGCCCATGCCGGCGGCTACGGCCTCCTTAACGGCCTCGCGGCTGCCCAAGGCCAATCGCGCATTCAGGATTGCACGATCCGCATCGAACCCCGCCTGGAGAACAACGCGTGTCATGGACCCTTCCTCGCGCAGGATGAAAGGCCGGTGTGAGATCTCAGCAGGACGAAGCGAGGCCTTCGCGGCCAACTCATCGCTTGTTTGCATGCAGATCATCAGGCGAGGCGTCGCTACGAGCGCACAGGCAAACTGCCCCGGTGGCTCCATCAGGGTCATCACGCCAATATCGATCTGGCAGCGCGCGATCCGATCAAGCAGCTCGGCTGTATTGCCGATTGACGTTGAAACCTTGACGGCTGGCTGCGCCTCCATGAAGGACGCGATGATCGGCAATGCCGCTTGGGGCGTCGATAGCCCAACGCGAAGATGACCACGCTGCATGCCCGCAAGGTCTTTGACCGAAGCAGCAAACTCATCCACCCGTCCGATCGCCAGGCGTGCGCGCACAAACAGATCCGCCCCCGCTTCTGTCAGCACAAGGTGTGGCCGGCGATGCATCAGCAAGACACCACAAGCGTCTTCTAGCGCGGCGAGCTGAACCGATACGGTTGGTTGACTGACGCCGAGCGCCTGGGCCGCCGCAGCAAAGCTACTCGCCTCGGCGACGGCTACGAAGGTCCTCAGACCGGAAAGCGTGATCTCGCGCTCCCGCCTGCCAGGGGCTCTCGAATGCCCGTTCGGTGTCATGTAGCTGACATCTCCATCGATTAAAAAAAAGCAACGAATTAATCATTAAATAGATATAATCTATGGAGCTGTCAATGACCGAACTGACCCGACGCAGCGCGCTTCTTGGCGCAACTACCCTTCTAGCGGCCCTCGACTCTGCGTTGCTTGGAACCGCTTCTGCCCAATCGGGACAACCGAAACGCGGTGGAACGCTTGTCTATGCCCAGTGTTCCGGCAATCGGCGCGGCGGTGATGCCTCCAATGCCAAGCATCCTTATTACATGATCGATCTGATCACGCGTTCGGCGTACAATACGCTGACCTGGGTCGACGAGGGCCTGAATATCGTCAACGAACTGGCCACGAAGCTCGCGCCAACGGATGACAAGCTGAATGTCTGGGAAGTCACCGTCCGCGAGGGCGTTAAGTTCCATGATGGCCGCGAGGTTACGGCAAAGGATTGGGCCTCGTCCTTCGAACTGCATCGCAGGCGCAATTTCGCCTCCCAGCAGATCAAGTCAACCGAGGTAACTGGCACGCATTCGCTGCGCTTCTTCCTTGACGCAGGCAATTCCGAATTCCCCTTCGTCCTCGCCGAATACGATAATGTGGTTATGCCCGCTAACGAGGACTTCCAGAAAATCGGGCTGACCGGCATTGGCACCGGCCCCTTCAAGATCGTCGAAGCCGATCCTCAGCGCCGGATGGTATTTGAACGTAACGAAAACTACTGGAGAAAGGATCAGCCCTTCCTCGATCGCCTCGAGGTGATCAATCGCGAAGGCCAGATGGAGAGCGCGATCAACGGCTTCCGTTCGCGCCAGTTCGATGCGGTGCTCAACATCGACCCGCGTCTTGTCCGCCAGCTTTCCAACGAACCGGAAACGGATGTGGTGCCGGCCTCCTCGGGTGATCAGGCTGTCATCATCCTGCCCAAGCACCCGGGCTCGCCGTTCCTTGACAAGCGCATCCGCCAGGCTCTCGCCTTTGCAATCGACCGGGAGGCGATCGTAAGGATCGTCTATGGTGGAGCGAAATTCGGCTGGATGGGCAATGACAGCCATATGGCCGGCACCGACCCGATGTTTGCGCCCCGGCCGGTCAAGCGCGACGTTGCCAAGGCCAAGGCGCTGCTTGCCGAGGCCGGTCACCCCAATGGCATCACGCTTCCAACGCTCTATTACGCGCCGCAATGGCCGGAAATGAGTCGCTACTTCCAGGTTATCCAGGAGACGGTCAAGGAAGCCGGCATCACGCTCCCCATCGAAGAGCGGCCCAATGATGGGTATCTGAAATTTCGCCAGGGCGAGGCCGATGTTACAAAGGGCAACTACCATAAGTTTGCCTATACCGCTGTGGGCCCGCGGAATCCGGGCATCAGCCTGTTCCGCATGCGCGGTGCCAACAACGAGTCGGGCTATTGGTCCGGTCCGGCGCATGACCGCTACATGGATCTCTACCGGACGGCGATGGTCACGGCGGATGCCGCCAAGCGCAAGGCGATCTACGCCGAAATGCAGCAGATCTGCTTCGATGAGGCACCTGCGCTGCTGCCGGCGGGTCGCAACAATGTACTGATCAAGCGGCCAAACATTCGCGGCCTCAATAACCATCCGCAGCATTGGTCCATCACCTGGGATGGCGTCTGGAAAGCCTGACGCCTGCCGATCTTTGGCCTCAACCACGCCATTCCAAAGGAACACCTATGTCTACCATCAACCGACGGGATCTTCTCAAGGCAGGCGCCGGCGCAGCCCTGCTTTCCGCACTTGATGCAGCCTTTCTGGGCGATGCCATCGCGCAGGAGCAGCCCAAGCGGGGCGGGACGCTGTCCTACGCGCAGCTCTCCGCCAACCGGCGCTCGGCTGGTCCGAACAACTCCAGGCATCCCTATTTCATCGTGGACGCCAACACGAAGCAGATCTGGTCGACGCCAACCTGGGTGAACCCGGAGCTCGGCCTCGAACTGGAGATCGCTACCAAGCTTGAGCCGGCAGATGGCTCGCTCAAGGTCTGGGACATGACGCTCCGTGAAGGGGTGATGTTCCACGACATGACCGAGATGACCGCCGCTGATGCCGTAGCCTCATTCAACTACCATCGCCAGAACGCGCCGTTCGCCCGGCAAATCACCAAGGTGGAGCAGATCGGGAAATACGCCGTCCGCTTCACGTTGGAAGCCGGCAACGCCGAGTTCGGCTATGTGCTAGCGGAGTATAACAGCCCGATCATGAAGGCGGCGCCGCTCGAGACAATCGGCCTAGACGGCATTGGCACCGGTGCGTTCAAGATTGTGCAGAGCGACCCGAACCGTCTGATGATTCTCGAGCGCTTCGAAAGCTACTGGCGCAAGGGCCTTCCACATCTTGATCGTATCGAGATTCACAACCGCGAGGGTCAGCAGGAATCCGCGCTGAATGGCTTGCGCTCAGGCCAGTTCGACGCGGTGATGAATATCGATGGTCGCGCCGCTCTCCAGTTCCAGAACGATCCGAACTTCGAGATCGAGACAGCACGCGGGGGCTATTCCTTCGTCATCCAATTGCCGAAGCACCCCGGCAGTCCCTTCCTCGACAAGCGTGTGCGTCAGGCTTTTGCCTATGCCATCGACCGGGAGGCGATTGTGCGTGTGGCCTATAGCGGTCGTTTTGGCTGGATTGGCAATGATAGCCACTTGATGGTCACCGATGCAGCCTTCGTGCCGCGGGCCGGTGGCCGCGACGTGGCAAAGGCCAAGCAACTGCTTGCTGAAGCAGGCCATCCCAACGGGATCAACCTCGGCACGCTCTATTGGAGCCCACAGCTCCCCGAGGCTGGCCGTTACTTCCAGGTGCTTCAGCAATCGGTGAAAGATGCCGGGATCACGCTGACTATCGAAGAGCGTCCGAATGACGGCTACATCCAGTTCCGTACCGGCGACAACGACTTGTCCAAGGGCAACTTCCATAAATTCGCCATGACGGCGGTTGGCTCGCGCAACCCCGGCATCAGCCTATTCCGGATGCGCGCGGCCTTTGTCGAAAGTGGCCACTGGCGCGGCCCGGAACATGACAAGTATCTCGCGCTCTACAATCAGGCGATGGTCACGCCGGATGCTGCCAAGCGCAAGGCAATCTACGCCGAGATGCAGGCGATCCTCCACGAAGAGGTGCCTGCTATCCTGCCCGCTGGCGGAAACACGCTCATGGTCAAGCGCAAGCATATGCGCAATATGCCCTATCACCCGCAGATCTGGTCGATCCGATACGAAGAGATCTGGCGGGCGTGATCGCATTGAGGAATCACGCGGCTTTGTGTGACGCCGTCTACAAGAGGCGCAGGAGGGCGACATGTTGATCGCCGCCCTGCGCCGTGTCTTGTTGTCATGCATCACGCTGGTCATGTTGACGGTGTTCATTTTCATCGCGACTGAGATCATGCCGGGCGACGCGCTTGACGTGTCGCTTTCGGCCGACGAGATCGCGATGATCCCGCCTGAGCGCCTTGCCAAGATGAAGCAGGATCTTGGGCTCGACCGTCCTGCACCCGAACGGCTTTTGAGCTTCCTCGGCGGTGTCCTGACACTGGATTTCGGCAAGACGCTGATCTCGAAAACGCCGGTGACGGCCATCATCGGTTACCCTCTGAGGAATTCGCTGATCCTCGCGGGCGCGGTGCTGCTTCTGGCCATTCCGCTGGCTTTGACGATCGGTATTGCAGCAGCTGTTTGGCAGGGCAGAGCGATTGACAACATCGCATCTACCGGGGCCATCATCGGCTACTCGATCCCGGAATTTGTCATTGGGACAGTTCTTGTCATGATCTTCGCTGTGGCATGGCCAGTGTTTCCTGCCACGATCACAGCATCCACCAATGATGCAGCGCTCACATTGCTCGCGGCATCACCTCTGGCGGTCGTGACAGTGCTCATCGGCTCGATCGCGTACCTCGCCCGGCTTCTGCGGACCGGCATGGTGGATGCGCTGGCGAAGGACTTTGTCGAGCGCCTGCGCCTTACCGGCATCCCGGAATGGCGGATCGTTTTCCTTCATGCCTTGCCGGCAGCGATCGTGCCGAGCCTGACGGCGATGGCGCTTTACGCTGCCGCGCTCGTTTCAGGTATCGTGGTGGTAGAACTGGTCTTCGCCTATCCCGGCCTGGGGCAGGAACTTGTGCGCGGAGTGACCCGGCGAGAGGTGCACGTGGTGCAGGCCATCGCACTGTGTTCGGCAGCGCTTGTCGTCGCGCTTAACTTTCTGGCGGATATGGCCATCCTCGCCCTCGACCCCCGCACGAGGCGCGCATGACACTATTCTTCAGACGGCTGGTCAGGCGGCCGCTCACCCTCTTTGGATTGGTGCTGGTTGGCCTCCATCTCCTGGTCGCGCTTGTTGCGCCATGGATCACACCGTATGACCCTCTCAAGCTCCTTGATGCGCCATTGGAACCACCAACCGAAGCCTATTGGCTTGGAACGGATGAGCTTGGACGGGACTTTTTCTCGCGGCTCCTGCTGGGCGGCCAGATTTCCATCATTGCTGCTGCATGCGCCGGGCTGATCGCAGCCATCGGCGGCGGACTTCTTGGTCTTGCGAGTGCTTACCATCGTGGCCTGTTCGATGATGTGGTGTCGCGCCTTGTCGAAATGAAGCTGTCGATCCCCTCGATCCTGCTTGTCTCCCTGTTTGTCACTGGCTTCGGGCAATCCTTGGCCGTTCTCGTTCTGACCATGGGTCTCATCTATATGATGGGCGTTATCAGAACCTCGCGTGCGATGGGACTGGTGATCCTCGAGCAGGGCTATGTGAAGGCGGCGCAACTGCGCGGCGAAAGCAGCTTCGCCATTATTCTCCGCGAAATGCTGCCAAATATCTTGGATCTCCTGACGGTTGAGTTTGCCTTGCGCACATCCAGCGCGCTGTTGCTTGTTTCGGCGCTATCGTTCCTTGGGCTAGGCGTTTCGCCACCCACGCCGGATTGGGGGCTGATGATCCAGAGCGGGCTGCAATCCATCCGCTCGGAACCCTGGCTGGTTCTTGCGCCGTCTCTGTGTATCTCGAGCCTTGTAATCGGCATCAATTTCGCGACGGAAGGCGTCGCGGGTTTACTGGGCTTGGAGGCTGCGCGCGGTGCAACAGGCAAGTAATCCAATTATCGAATGCAGCGGCTTGTCCATTGGCTACGCCGATATGCTCGGCAAGGTCGCGCGCGTCGTGGACGAGGTATCATTCCGTCTCGGGCCCGGCCAATCCATGGGAATTGTCGGCGAATCTGGCTCCGGAAAATCAACGCTGGCGCGGGCGCTTCTGGGATATCTGCGGGGCGGTGGGCGGTTTGATGGGGGCCGTCTCCTTGTCGACGGGATTGAGATCACCAGCACTACCTTCACATCTATTCGCTCACTCCGTGGGTTGCGCGTGGCGATGGTTCCGCAAAATCCGCTGGCGTCACTGACCTATCACATGCCGGTTGGCCGCCAGGTTGAAGAGGTGCTCCGGTCTCGCCGCGGTCTGGTGCGGGTCGAAGCGGAGCGACGTGTTGTGGAACTCTTTGCGGAAATGGGTCTGCCACATCCCGAGACGATCGGGCGACGCTACCCGCACCAACTCTCGGGTGGCCAGCGGCAGCGGGTTGTCATTGCCGCAGCACTCGCTTGTGACCCGGCCCTGCTGGTTCTGGATGAGCCGACAACCGCGCTCGACAAGACAACCGAAGCTCAGGTCCTGGAGCTGATCCAACACATGCGTGTGGCGCGTGGAGCGGCCCTGGTGCTGGTGACGCATGATCTCAATGTTGTTGCCGATGTATGCGAGCGCGTTCTGGTCATGAAGGAGGGTCGGATCGTCGAGCAGGGGCTTGTTTCCGCCGTGTTCCGACAGCCGGAAGATACCTACACGCAGACGCTGCTTGGTGCGTCGCTCGATCTCTCTGGCGCCGCACCCTCCGTGAATGCCGGGCTGAAGCCGCTCGTCTCGGTTCAGGATCTGACCTTCCGATACCAGCAAAGCGGATGGTTCGGGCCCAAAAATTCCACCGGAAAACCGACCTTGGACGGGGTCAATCTGTCGCTTGGCCGAGGCGAAGTCCTGGGCGTGATAGGGGAATCCGGCTCTGGAAAGACAACGCTGGGCCTTGTTCTGGCAGGGTTGATCGCGGCAGAAAAGGGCGTATTGATGCTGGAAGAGCAATCCATCGCGATGCTCGCCGGCAAGCGCCAGCCGGCTCTGCGCCGACGGATCCAGACCGTTTTCCAGGACCCGCTCTCCTCGCTCAACCCGCGCCAGACGGTCGCAACCGCCATCATGCGACCGCTACGCCATTTCTTTGGCATGAATAGCAAGTCTGCACGCGAAAAGGCCGCATCGCTTCTGGCGGATCTCGGGCTTGGGCCGGAATTCCTGGAGCGTTACCCGCGGCAGCTTTCTGGAGGACAGCAACAGCGAGTCGCCATTGCGCGAGCATTTGCTGCCGAACCCGATGTTTTAATTTGCGATGAGATCACATCTGCTCTTGATGCGTCAGTCGCAGGACAGGTTCTTGGAGAGCTGGACGCTCTTCGCCAAAAGCATGGCACGAGCGTGATCCTGATTACTCATGATCTCGCGGTGATTTGGCGGATGGCCAGCCGGGTGATGGTGCTGAAGGATGGTCTCGTCATCGAAACAGGCGCGACGGCTGATGTGTTTGCTGCCCCGAAGGATGCCTACACCGCCAATCTGTTGTCGTCTGCCTCCCGCGTCAGGCGTCTGGGGCAAGACACCACCCTGATCGAGGAGCCCCTTGCACATGCCGTTTGATCCCGCCTTTGGCTCGCCCGGTTCCTTCTTCAAGGGGAATATCCATACCCATTCCAATCGCTCCGATGGTGCGCTCACCCCTGAGGAGGTCTGCCGGCGTTATCGCGAGGCAGGCTATGATTTCCTTGCCCTGACAGACCATTTCCTCCCCAAATTCGGCTTCCCGATTGTTGACACGGAGCCCTTTCGCACGGCTGGCTTCACCACCATCCTTGGCGCAGAAGTGCACGCGCCGAAAACCGCGCTCGGTGAAGTCTGGCATATCCTGGCTGTCGGGCTTCCTGCTGATTTCCCGCCGACCTCGCCCGACGAATCCGGTGCAGCACTCGCGCAGCGCTGCGTTGACGCCGGCGCTTTTGTCGCGATCCCGCATCCTGGCTGGTACGCGCTCACGGCAGACGATGCCGCGACCTTGCCGACTGCCCATGCGGTGGAGATCTACAACCATACCAGCCATGTGCGGACGGATCGAGGCGACGGTGCCTATCTGGTCGACCAGATGCTCGTTGCGGGCCGCAAGATCAATCTGTGTGCAACGGACGATGCGCATTTTCACTGTGATGATGCCTTTGGCGGGTTCGTCATGGTCAAGGCCGTGGCGAATACACCGTATGAACTTCTCGCGGCGTTGAAGGCCGGGGCCTTTTACTCAAGCCAAGGGCCGACCATCGAGCAGGTCACAATCGCCGATGACACGGTCGAAATCGTCTGTTCGCCTTGCCAGGCGATTATGGCGCTCGGGCGTGGGTCCTTGGCCGAGCAACAGATCGGCACAGGTCTGACAAGGGCCCAGCTGCCGCTTGGAAAGCTGCGCAGAGGTGGCTTCATCCGTATCGCCATCGCCGACGCCACCGGCCGGCGTGCCTGGACAAACCCTGTCTGGCTTTGAAGGCTTCGCGCCCTAGTCTCGGACCAGCGGCCTGTTTGCTTGACGGCAGCCTTCACTGGCCCCAGGAGCATGGCGCTCCGGCGGTCTCGAACTAGATTTTGATCGACCCGCTGACCCTATCGCGTTGAATGACTGCTTTCGGGTGCCAGCCTGTTCTTGCATGAGCGACAAGAATGGCGGCGCGAAACCGATTGTCGGCTTTCTCGCTTCACGCTGCCTTTGGCCACGGCAGTGCTTTTGATTGCACTGAATATATTTCGATTGACTTCGATTGAGGCCTCATTGTTGCCGCGATCGAGCGATGACATGCAAATATCCGCTGTCGTTCTTGTCTTTTTTCAAAAGGCGAGAACCCGTCATGGACAGCTTCGATCACGCCCTTAAGCTTTTCCTCGAACGTCAGGAGCGCGGTGCTGCCCGGCTGGCACGCGCAAAACAGGCAGAGATTGATAGCGAGATTGAGGAGGCGATGCGGGTCACGCATCAGGCGATCGCCCTGGCCGAGCGGCGCGCGCTAAAAATCCTCAATGCCAAGGTCGGCGCCGAGCGGGCTCAAGCGTTGTTTCGCGAATGGTGGAGTTCGCCGGGGCTAATGACCGTGGCGGGCACGAGCGCCTCTCCGATGATCACAACCAGCCGACCAATTTCCTCGCAGGGAAGTGTGTCATTTCACTTCGATGTTCGGAATATCACGACCGCTGGGCTAATCGTCGATCTACTTGAAGGGCGGGTGCCCTGGCGCGTGATCGGTCGATTTAACGATCCCGGCTCAGTCGCGCACCAGAAATACATCGAGCGCGAGGACGGGATCGAGACCCTCGATCCTGGGGATGCGGCCAATCATCAAGGCTATATCGAGCGGGATGGGGCGACTGAGACGATTGAACGCGAGCGTTCCTCCTGGGGCACGATCTCGTCCGATCCGAAGGAGCGGTTGGAATTCTGGCGGCAACTTGAGCAAGTCGAGAACAACCCGCGCCCAACATTTCTCGCCTTCGACCCGGCCTTCCACCCCGAGATCTGGGCCAAGGCAACTCGGTCGCGGGATTTTCCGGTGCGGGTTTTCGCCGAGCTCGTCGCGGGATCCCGGTCTGTTGCCGTATCAGACGATGAGGCGCTGATGGTCTTCCGGGCTTTCGCGCGCGCCGGGTTCGTCCCATCTGCCAAGCGCGATTCAGCAAAGCCCGCGCCGGTGCGGTTCGATCTCGGCCGCGGCGGCAACGTCCAGACGCGCATAATCGTCAGCCTGCCACATGAAATGACGGCCCGCGAGCGGCTCGCCCTCGCCAAGGACTACACAGCAAAGTTCGAGAGCCTTGGAATCCCCTATTGGGCGGTGATCCACGCCCCGGGGCCGAATAATGATGCGCGGAACTATCATCTCCATATTAATCTGGCGACGCGGCCGGCAAAGAAGATCCCCCATCCACTTTCCGGCGAGCTGGTCTGGGATTTTTCTGTTCTCGCAACAAGAACCTACGCCAATGATACCAGGCGGATCATCCGGCCGTTCACCCAAAAGAAAATCCGGGCGATGAACCACCTTAACTGGATTCCCATCGAGCGAGCGCGATTTGCGCGGATCGCGAACAAGCATCTCGAACGCGGCGGCTATCAAAAGCGCCTCGACCCGCGCACCCATGAAGCCATGGGTCTGCCACCACCACGACCCCATCTGCCGAAGACAGATTATGGCCGCGAGCGTCGTGGGCTGACAACGCCGCGCGGCGTCAAGCTCGCCACGCAGCAATGGGAGGATGACGTCCGCTCGATTGCCCGTGTGGTTCAAGAGAATACGCGTTCGACACGATCCGGGAAAACAAAGACGGCTAAGGAGGCCGAGGCCGCTCCTGCCGCCAATGGTGACGAAATCGCCTACCTCCATGCTCTCTCTCATGTCGCTTTGCGGATCATAAGCCGGTTCCGGCTCCGATCACCGGACGAAGAATCAGCCGAAAAGCGCGCCGCTGAGGCGCTTGCCGAGGACTTCGATGCTGAAATCAGCGCGGAACGTGAGCGTTTCAGTCAGCGGAATGCCGAGCGAAAAGCCCCCGAAATCGAGGTGCCGGCGCGGGTGGCGAAACCCCGAGACAAGCACGAGAAGGCGTCTGTCGGACCCGCAAGAGCATCCCGATCGCTGCGAGCAACAACACCTGCCAATACCCCGCAAAGGCCGGCCCAACCCGTCCCGTCCTTGCCTTCGCCTCAAGAGGCAACTGTTGTGCTGGCGACCCTCGAGGCCTCCATTTCCGATCCGCCGAATGCAGCCAACAACAAGCCCGGCAAGAAGGCCGCGAAACCGCCCAAAGCGATGGAGCGGAAGCGGGTGATGATCGCCCGACAGAAGGGAAAGGGCGGCATCAAACGGTAATCCATTTTCCGATGCCAACCTCTGAATTTTGTGGCTCGACACCCGGTCACCGCCATTCCCGATTTTTGCCGGCGGGGAATGCCCGACGGCGATCCACCGATTAGTGCAACCTTCATGTTGAAGCGCGTTCCACTCAAGCGCCTCCGCGCATCACGCACCATTTAAAGTTCTGTTTCTTCTTCCTTTTTGAGCTTCTTCCGAGTCAATTCCCAAGAAAGAGTTGGCCGTCCGGCTCATCCCTCCCTCCCTTAAAAATAGAAAGCCCGACCATGTCGAAGAACGACGATGCATGCCCTGCCACAAACCTTATCTCCTCGCCGGCGGCTGAAAGCCCCGGGAGCAGAGCCGGCCAAACGGCCCCGCCGACCGATCAAGCGCCGGAAACTCCGGAAACCCTGGAGCCCTCTTCAAACTCCTCGACCTCGTCAAACGAAGCCTCGGAAGCGCCTGATCACCCGCAAAGCGTGGCTGTTTTCGATGAGCGCAACGACGTTTCGCAGTCCTTGGAATCCTTTCCCCGACGCGAGCGCTTCACCTGGGACGAATTTCACGTCTCGCTCGGCATCAAGGATCTGCCAATGACGGTTCAGCTCCTTCTTTTTGCGGCGCCTGTCGCGCCGGTGGATCTCATCGATCGATGTGTCGACATCGATGATATCGAGGCCTGGCTGGCGCGTTTCGACCCGTTCATTGATGACAGGCTCGTCTATGCCGCAGGCTGGCTGTCCGATCTTTTGATCATGGAGATGGCGCTTCGCCCGGCTCAGTCGCGGGATGAACTCCGGACGCGGATCATGATCCTGGCCGATTCACGCGCGGATCGGCCGGAGAACGGCCATTACGACCTTGTTTGCGAGACCGTGCTGAGGGCCGATATCGCCCGGCTTGGTCTTCCCGCCGACGACCCCGTCGTCACGCATTTCGAATCCCGAATGACTCTCAAGACGTCAAGAAAGTCCGAGGGTTAACTGGGTCAATTCCCGCAAAATCCGCTCTCCCGACCCTGCTGATCGCCGCCCCTGACCCGGGCGGCGATTTTGTTTTCATCACCGCCGAAGAAAGGCAAAAGCCATGACCATCAACCCTCCCAAGACCCCCGACGAAAAAGACACCCACCACCTCACACACGAGGATCGACATCTTTACGCGGCGCATGATCAGAGCCGCTACAACCCGAGCCCCGAGAAAGCCGCCGCGGCTTTGAACAAGGCCACGCGCGATGCCAAGACCGTTGATGCGTCGCGCGACCCTGAATTGTGTCGTCAGATCGAAACCTATGCGATCGATGCGGCAATCCGGCTCTTGTTCTGGCCCGTGGCCTCCGAGGCGGAGTGCCGCGTCAAATACTCGTCCCTCCTCGGAGCGCCCTTCCTCCCCGGAACGAGCCTGATGCTGCACCTTATTGCTGGTGCACTTCGCCACGACAGCGAGCGGCTCGGGGTCAAAATCGAGCTCAAAACCATCGCGCCAACCCTGAACTGAGGCAATCACCATGACCCTGAATCCGTTCGCGCCTCGCCCGAGCGCGCCCGCCGGCTTCCACGCGAGCGAGGTATTCCTCGCCCCGAACCTTGAAAAGGCGGCGTTGCCAGGCCCCGAGACCAGCATGGTCGACTATACCATCTACTGTGCCGGCGCCCCGCATTTGGCCCAGTTCAGCCGCCTCACCGGCATTCCGGTGTTCAAGATCGGCATTGCCCGGTTTGGCGCAATCAACCGCATTCGCGGGCTCGCCCGGCATCATTATGCCGGGTATTGGGGCCGTCCCGGCGAGGATGTTTCCAGCATGACCGCATTGCCGGGCGCTGAGAGCTGGGTCCAGATCCGACTGCCAAGGCCGAGCGAGCTTGATCACGACGTCATCAATGCCTTGCGGTTCGAGAATGCGGGCATCACGATCAGCCTGCCGGCTTCGATCCATCCGGAAACGGTAGACCGGACGGTCGATGACCTTCTCGCCAACATCAACCTGAGGCGGGTCCTTGCAACCGAGGGCGGACAGGTCCGCCTTCGCAATGGCGGCGTCGACCAGAAGGGTTGGTTTTTTACGCATTACCAGAATGCCGACCGCCCGGATCAACTCGCCGAGGCGCGCGAACTCTACGTCTTCGAGCCGCGCCAGCATACGGGCAATCTCGCACGGGGCCTGGCGCGGCTGGTGCATCATTATGGAGCCTGCCGCGATGAGTGACGATGATGCGGAATCGCGCGACACCAATCCATCACCGATCCGGCAGATCCTTGGACGACATACCCTCGCCCATCTTCGCCGCGAGGCCCTCGAAAACCGGGCCTCGCGCAAACGCGAGGTCCGGTTCCCCGCCGCCAGCGAGGGGACACCATCCGGGACGGGCACGGAACTCAGGGATATCTGGACGATCCCTGCCGTGATCGGCGAACAGAGATCGATCACGGTTGAGGGTGTGAAGGGATGGTACCTCAAGGTGTTCGATCCGGCAGAAGCTGTCCGCATCTATACCGACCGCCATGGCGAGGCCCCGGAGGCCTTGGGCTCGTTTACCCTTGGTGGCGGGCAAGCGGGCGATCCCATGTTGCGCGCGATGGCCCATGACCGGCAATGCGGCTGGCGGCGCTTGCCGGTGGCAACGGATGAAACAATCACCGCGCTCGAGGCGCTCGGCCCGGTCATGCCCAACTTTAAAGAACCCCTTGAGGCCATTCATCTCGCCTCTCGCGCGTCCCTCGCGACCGGCCTGCCCTGGCAAGTCCCTGCCATGATCCTCAATGGCTCGCCAGGAACAGGCAAAACGCGTTTTTCCAAGGCCGTTTCTGCGATCCTCGGGACGAGCGTGACAGAAATCCCGATGTCCCAGATGAACGGCGCGGGACCGCTCACCGGGACTGACCAGTCATGGAAACATCCCCGTGTTGGGAAGGTCGCCCAGGCGCTCGTCTCGGGCGAGACGGCCTCGCCATGCATCCTCCTGGATGAGCTGGAAAAGACATTCTCTTATGCCGGCGATGCGCCTTTGGACGTGCTGCACCAGCTATGGGAACCGGAAAATGCCCGCCGCTTTACGGATGAATGTCTGGGCTGCCAATTTGCGGCTCACCGCGTGATCTGGATGGCAACGAGCAATGAGACGCAGGACATCCGTGAAAGCCTCCTTGATCGGGCGCTGGTCTACACAATTGCCGCACCGGATCGAACCCAGATGGAAGCGGTCATCCGCGCGATCTATGCCGAGCTCGCGATGGAATGGCAGGGATGGTTCACCCCGGACATCGACCCTGCGGTCATTACCCGCGTTGCGGCGAGCTCGCCGCGGCAGATCAAGGCGGCTTTAAGGGCTGCGATGATCCGCGCCGCCGCCGATGGGCGAAAGGGTCTTGAAATTGGCGATTGCCCCTATCCGCGCAAGGACAGCGCGCGCTGGTCCCAAGTTGGCTTCATCCGGCACTGGTCGTAGCACGCAGAAATGGGCAACTCGGGCTACCCCAGATCATGCGCGGCAAAGGCCAAAAGCGGGACAGGCAACACCCCGATGCCCGAATCGGAGTTGTCCTCCTTCTCAGTTGTTAACCATGGAATCGCGTTTGTCGGTCGGTTCACTCGATAAAAATGTTGCAGAATTACAACAATTTGGGTTATTCGTACAGGAAGTGCAGTGATCATTCCAGAATTCGTAGATTTATATATTTCAACTCTGTTATAAATCTACGGGAGTGATTGGCTAAAATTCAAAGTAAATCGTTGTCTTGCTTTGATGTGCCGTCATGACCACGCTCCTGATCCGACCAGTTACGGTCGCGCGAAGGAGCTTCTGTCATGTCCGCATTTGATCCCAAATCTCAAGCCGCAAATCAGCACTATGACGACATTGATCGTCATCACTGGAGCGATCACTTTTATCAGCTGGCCAAGTATGCCGCCGCACGCTACCCCCTACATCCGAAGGTTACGCACGGCGAGTTGCGCTCCTTAAACTACCATCACCTTCTCAATGTCGGCGACCTGGCGCTCACGATCGCGGCGCGGCGAGCCAGGACAGCAAAGTTTGGCTCTGGGCCTGCTGAGGACTTTCTTGCAAGGGTAATTCTGCCCGATCATCGGTTTGATGATGCGGTCAATCCACCCGAAATGCATGAGTGTTGGCTTGATAGCCCGATCCTCGTAGTCGATCTCGGACCCTGTGAAGAGCAAAGGCTTGCCCCGGATTCCTTTGCTCTCCACGCAAACCTAGATTACGCTGAGTTTCTTCAGCCTGTCGCCTATAACATCGATCTCTCACAGGCGGTCGTGATCGATGGTTACCAACGGTTGCGACAAGCGGAGCGCAGGGCACGCGAAAGCGGCAAACCCGCGATGATGAGCTACATCAGCATCAGCATGTGGGAGACCAGGCGATATATCCCGACACTCGCGATGGGCGAACGTCGGAAGCAAACAGCCGAGCAGATGAGGAGCCTGTTTGTTAAGGATGATGCAAACCCTCCAACCGGCACTTTGCATCGCTACCTGCCGGCGGCCCGCCAGCATGCCCAAAGGGCGCCCGGCTTACGGTTTGACAATCAGAACCGCCAGAAGCTCGTGATCGGTGCTATTCACGCGCCGATCTCGCAAGGGCGTCCCAAGCCCGATGCTGTTCTCTCAAGGCTCTTCCTGGAACTGCGGCTGGAGTTTCGACGGGCATGTGTCCTTCGCAATCAGCTAAAAGAGGCATGGCTCAAGTCGGGGAGGCCAGCGCTCCCAAGCCCCACCATGGGGCTTATAAATATCGGAGAAGGTCAGTCGTTCGCGCCAATCTTGTATGATCGAATTACAGATCCTGTGATTTTACCAATTGAAGGGGCGGCTCTGAAAGATGTCCGGCTGGTATCCAAGAAAGATCTCAAAGACAGAACCAAAATCGATCGTCGGCATTACGTCGAAAAGATCGGCGTGATGTCGTGCGACGCCTTCCTCGATCAGATCACCAGCAAAACTTATGTCGAGGGTGGTTTTCAGGATAACGAAGATTTTGAGGAAACGTGCAAGACGATTTTCCAGATGGCGACCCAGGAAGCCGGCATCGCCGGTGGAGTGGGCCTCCTCGAAAAATCGATCCAGACGGCAATCAGCCTGTTCAAGATCTATTTCCGGGTCAAGTGTATCTGCTATCCTGCAGCGCGGGAAATCCTCGCTTTGAAGCAATCTGAAGCGTCCTTCGCCAATAAAAACAGCCAAGCATCCAAAGACTACGAAAGGGCTTTCACGCGACTTGTCACAGGCGTCGTCGGCTCAATTACAGATATCCATGTGAAAGACGTCTTCGCCCATTCCGCAACGATTGGCTACAATCTCTGCGACTTTTACCCCAAACACTCAGTCGTCGCCGATATTGTCGAAGCGCTTGTCGATGTCCTTGCTCAGGCGAAGGACAAAAGTGGCCAAGCCTCGAAAACGCGCCGGGCTTACGCGTCAGCAGTAACCTTCGCCTGTTACGGTGTCAGCCACTACGTTGAGCAACCAGATAGGTTTCTCGCGTGGTGCGATTTCGCTCACCAAGCCCAGCTTCATGGCGTTTCCTTCGACAAGGCGACCGAAATCTATGGGAAAACCTATCGGGACATGTTTCCGCCTGAATTCACGAGGAACGGGCTAAGATTGTCCGAAGAGCAGATCATGGGCAGCGTAATGTAGCTATCACCGATGGGCTCATCTTTTCCCTTCAAGCTTGCGCTGACACGTCACGAACGCGTCAGCGCAGGCTCGGCGACCACCATTCGCTGAGACTTGTGACTGGATGTATCTGCGGATTGCGACGCGATCATTCTCGGATTCCACGCGCCGAAGTTCGAGTTCGCGCTTTTCTTTTTCCAACGCTGCGACCGCTTTGATCAAGTTGCCTTCAACGCGCGCTTTTTCGAGAGCCGCCCGCATTGCCTGCTCCAGTTCCGGGATCTTCCCGGTGCGATGGAGATCCATCAAATCCACGCTGAATCGGGTCAAGATTTCGGCGTACGGCATCCAGTCGATACGAGATTGCGCGTGAAGGATAATGTTGGCCATGACGTGAGGACGATCCTTCTGGGAAACCTTCTCCATCGCGGTGAGAAAATGTTGCAGCAAGCGACCGCGGTTCTCAAGGACAGCCGGGTCGCCGTTAAACTCTGTCATCCGCGCGAGATCCTTGAGCCAAGGTCGAGGAGTGGCGGGCTGGAGAACGAACCCGAGTTGGCGAATCGTTTCTGCGAGTCCTTTGATCTCGGTCTCGGTAATCTCCTGCCCGGGAGGATTCATCGGCCCAAGAGTTTGTCGCGCCAACTCGAGAAGGGCCACATCACCTCGTGGAACGAGCACCCTGTCAGTGCTATACTGCCAACCGAAAACACCAACGGCTCCTACAATCATGGCAGGACAGCTCCAAATAATCCGGCGGAGCAACCTCCTGAACCAGCCATCGAGGCGATCCGGGTCCCGGATGCGCTCATAGGGCGGGACGACCGCGCGCAATTGGCGCGCGGTCTCCCCAAATCGTGTCAGATCTCGGGCTTTGCTCATAGCGGGCGTCCCAGAGCCTCGATGAGGCCGGCGCGCACGCGTATCACGTGCTCATCGAGCCATTCATTGCAGTGCAGCACCATCGGGCGTGTGAAGACCTTACGCGCCACCGCCTCGTTCTCGCCGGCCTTACCGAAATTTCGATCCGCAACGTCGACGATGGACAGGCCGAACCCCACCATGTTGTCCGCGACCACCGTGCCGATACTGCGGACCTCGATCTCCACCGCGCCGGCAGCCAGGGCAGCCTCCCGGTAGGGCGAATCCATCCAGCCCTGATAGTCCTTTAAGGTTCGCCCGCCCCAGAGCCCGAGGGAATAGATCAGGCTGATGCCGGTTCCCTCGAGCAGATTCGCGCATTCCGCCGCATTGCTCAAAACAAAATGCGACGTCGTCAGAGGGCGAACGACAACGAGATGGCCGCCGATCTGCCGAAGGCGCTGGGCAAGCTTCGTTAGATGAGGCATCAGGAACGCCTCGTCGCGTGCGCCCGCATCGAGAACGATGTGATCCGCCTCGCCATCTGCGATAAGGGCCACACCCTCAAGAAGGCCACCAAGCATCGTCTCGTCACGGGTTGAGATCGGATCGCCGGATGTAAGCCCAACGGAGTACATCGTCGAATTGGTCGTGTCGGTTTCGAGCACAGCAACACGAGACCCATCGGCAGAAAGGGCGTGATGAAAAGTCATGCTGGTGAAGGATTTTCCCACACCGCCTTTTCCCTCAACGACGACAATGTAGATATGCGCCGAGATCACATTGTGATCGGTGCGTTGCAAGAGAGAATTCACCTTACTCATGGTTTTATTCCTTTTGGATTTTTGCATTTGCTTCGCCCTCACGATCCTGAGCTTGATTGGACGCGTGATCCCGGGCTGCTCGCTATGCCTCCTGTCGGATACTTCGTGGATGTCATTGGCTCAGGTCGCCGGTGGTCCTGGCACGGCGGAAGCAGCGAAGCGCGATTGATCACTTTCATGAGTTATTCCCTTTCGTCCTGGTCTCATGCGCAATGAAGAGGTTGGGCTTGATTGCCCGCGCGATCCCGGGTTGCTCGGTGTGGTTGTCCGGGATCGGCGGAACGGCATCCTTGGAACGGGCAGGCGGCTCTCGCGCCCGCTGGCGCAATGCGGGTTGGTTTGCAGCCTTGATGGGCTGTTTGGGCGCCTGTTCGAATTTCAGGCCTGAGTGCGGCGGCTTTGGCTCTATCGGCACGTGCCGGGACAGGAGCGAGGCAAAGGTGACAAGCTTGATCGGCCGGCCAAGCATCTGCGCGACCAGAGGCAAGATGTCCTCTGCACGCTCGCCGGCTATCCGCCGCGCGCGCAAATCGTCTGCGTGCGACACGATGAAGGCGGTCAGGCTTTGATCGACCTGACGGCGGATCGGCGCGGTGCGAAGCAGGTTTGCCGGTTCTTCGTCCATAGTGGGTCCTCGTGGCTTGATTTCCACGACGACAACACGGGCCTCTGCGTCCCGCTACACGATCCGACTAATTAGGGGTTTGGAGGTTCTCGATTTCTGGTCCGGTGCCGTCGATCACCATCGACAGGACCGCAAACTCAGTGCCCAAACGTTCGCGACAGACCGCGCATAACACCAAGAACGGCTCTTGCGCCGGCCTTGCTGGTCGTGTTGCGCCTGTTCCTGACGACTTGACTATAGCGGTGATGCCCGAGCTTGCCAAGGAAGTCGCGCCCACGGAACTGGTTGCTGTTGAGCATCTCCTCGGGCCCGCGCTGCTCGACTTGCTCACGCACCGCGATCGAGATTCAATAGCTGCTCAAAGATACGAGACAAGAGATGCCGAAACCTGACCAAACTCGATCCAGCACTTTGAACCCAGCCATCCGCGCGTGCCTTTACCTGCGTGTATCGACGCAGCGCCAGGCCGAGCACGATGCCTCCATCCCCTCGCAGCGCGATGCCTGCCGGCAATACTGCGAAGCGCAGGGTTGGACGATCGTGTCCGAGTATGTCGATGCGGGGCATTCAGCGACAACTGACGACCGGCCCGAATTCCAAGCCATGGTGTCCGCGGCCAAGAGTTCAGAGCATCCATTCGACATCATTCTGGTGCACAGCTTCTCGCGCTTCTTCCGCGATGAGACACTCTTTGAGATCACGCGCCGCGACCTCGACAAGAAGGGCGTCCGGATCGTCAGTGTCAGCCAGCCCCTTGGTGACGACGAGGCGGCTGATCTTTCTCGTAAGGTGATCAATCTGTTCGACGGATATTTCTCGGCCCAGAATTCTGCAAACGTCCGCCGCACAATGCGGCAGAACGCAATCGCGGGCTTCTGGAATGGAGCGACGCCACCCCTTGGTTATAAGGTCGTCGATGCCGAGAAACGCGGGCAAAAAGTCAAGAAGCGTGTCGCACTCGAACCGACGGAAGCTGAGCTCGTTCGGTTGATTTACAGGCTCTATCGCGAAGGAGACGGAACATCTGGCCCCCTCGGTGTGAACGGCATCACGCGCTGGCTCAATGATCGCGGCTACCGCACCCGGAAAGGGGCCCTGTTCGGGGTCGGGCCAACCCACAAGATCCTGACGGCCCGCTACTACATGACCGGCCAATGGCCTCACGGTGTCGATCGTTCAAACACCCGGCTAACCCGGCCCGCAGACAAACCCGTCGACATTCCCGTCCCAAAGATCATCGACGAAGAGACATTCGAGGCGGTTCAACGTACCCTTGCCGAGCGCAACCCCAAGGTCACTGCGCCGCGCGAGGTGAATGGACCAAGCCTTCTTATCGGTCTCGCCAAATGCGGGCTTTGCGGGGCATCCATGACCCGCACCGGCACGACGCGAGGCAAGCGGCGCTACAGCTATTATTCCTGCGCGGGCTGCCACACAAAGGGGAAGTCAGCTTGCACCGGGCAGCATATCCGCACCGAGCTTCTCGACACTGCCGTGATGAAGGCCATCCGAGACCATGTGCTTAATCCGGTTCGCCTCGAGGCGTTGCTGCAAGGCCTGATCAATCGCCACCGGCAAAACCAGGCCAATGTCGATCGACGACTCCAGGACCTGAAGGCGGCATTCGAGGATGCGCGTTCAAAGCTTTCACGTCTCTACAAGCTGGTTGAAGATGGCGATATCGCTATTGATGACGAGCTGAAGACACGCATCGCCAATGCAAAGGCGGAAAAGGAAAAGGCCGAGGCGGCCTATAACTATGTTCGCCGGCAGGCTATGCCAGAGAGTGAGATTGGCCCAGATCTGCTGGATCGTTTCGGGCGGCTGATGTCAGAGAAGCTCGAAAACGCGGATACGAACCTTCGGCGCAATCACATCGCAACGCTGATCGATGCCGTCATAGTGCAGGGCAAAAAGATCCAGATTCAGGGCCGAAGGCAACAGCTCGACGTTGCCGTCAGAAGCCACGCTTCTGGCCGTGGATTTGTTCCCGGTTTTGTACGGAAATGGCGCGCCCGAAAGGATTCGAACCTCTGACCCCCAGATTCGTAGTCTGGTGCTCTATCCAGCTGAGCTACGGGCGCTTGACCTCCGCGTCGGGAGGAGGCGGTCTGATAGCGGGTTGCGGCACAAAGGGCAACCCCCTTAGGGAAGGCTGCCGGAAAAATTCCCGGAACGTCGCGGCAGGTTGGTCCCGGGCAGCGTGATTTCGAAAACGGCGCCTTTCGGGCCCTGATCCTGAGAATTTTCAAGGAGTCGGATCGTGCCGCCCATCCCCCGGATGAGTTCATGCGCGATGGCGAGGCCCAACCCGGTGCTGCCGGGCCGTGCCGACCCCGTGAAGGCCTTGAACAGCCGTTCCCGGATCGAATCCGGCACGCCGGGTCCGTTATCGATAATCGCGATCCGGGTCATATCGGAATCGTGCCGCGCGACGATCCGGATCTCGCGGCGATGGTCCGGCAGCGGGGCCATCGCTTCCAGGGCCGCGCGCGCATTGCGGAGCAGGTTGGTCAGGACGCGGGCGAGGTGGTCCGGATCCGCCATCACTTGCAATCCGGGCGGGATCTCGGCGTGGAGAGCCGGTTCGGTCTCAGGCGAAAGCATCAGCAACTCGCCCAGTTCTTCCACCAGCATGGCGAGATCCACGGGGGCGAGGTCAGCGGGCTTCTCGCTGGCCTTCCCGTAGGCGAGGGTCGACTGACAGAACGTAATTGCGCGATCGAGCGCGCCCATGAGCTTCGGAACAAAGCGCTGCACATTCGGGTCCGGCAAGGTGCTGATCCGGTCCGCCATCAGTTGCGCAGAGGCCAGCATGTTCCGGAGGTCATGATTGATCTTGGCGACCGCGAGACCGAGATTGGCGAGATGCTCGCGCTGGCGCAACTCCTGCTGCAGGCTCCTCTGCATATCCGCCAGGCTGCTTTCCAGCTCGCCGAGTTCGTCCGAACGGCGCGTCGGCCGGAGGATCGACCGGGCATCCTCCGGATGGCTCTGGAAGGCCTTCATGGTCGCGGCCAGCCTTTTCACCGGCCGGACGATAAGGCCGTTCAGCGACACGAAGACCAGCACTGCAGTGATGACCGAGATGATCAGCGACAGGCCGAGAATGCCCCACGAAAACCGGAGCATGGCGTGGCGAAGCGGCAACTCGTTGATAACGATCTCGACGAAATCGCCCCCCCGGGGCGGCGGGCCGACCACCCGGATGGTACGGCTGTGGCCGAACAGCAGGATGTCGAAGGCATTGCCGATATCCCGCAGCACGGAACGCCGCCGGAGGTCGATCTCGAAATCGACCATCGGCGGCATGTCCGACACCGCCAGAAGCCGCCGGGCATTGTCGACCCGGAGTGCGATCATCGAGGTTTCCATGCCGGCCA
Organism: Rhabdaerophilum sp. SD176; assembly: GCF_030143245.1. Classification (GTDB taxonomy): domain Bacteria; phylum Pseudomonadota; class Alphaproteobacteria; order Rhizobiales; family Beijerinckiaceae; genus Rhabdaerophilum. Next base: position 53,920 of record NZ_JARJNS010000003.1, read on the forward strand.
GCAACTCCTCGATGACAGGACGCGGCAGGGTATCGGGCGGGCTCTTCTCGAGGATCAGCGCCGCAGCGCGGGCCTGAGCCAGCCGCTCGCTCAGCCAGTTGTTCCGGAAATTGGCCACCGATGGCACGTAGATCAGGACTTCTGCGATCAACACGAACAGGACGGTCAGGAACAGGAGGCGCGCCGAAAGCCCCGTCCGCATGCGTTTTCCCGCAGCGGCAGGCATCTTGGCAGGATTTCGCGTATCCGTCGCCGAATCGAGCATATTCGGGACTTTAACCGAAAACGCGGCGCAACCGCATCAGGCGCTTCGCGGCCGGACTCTTCACGAGATCGGCGAGCGGTTGCCGCGCGACCTGCGCCAGAAGATCATCGTCGCCGGCAGGGCTGAACCCGAAGGCGGCAAGCGCGGTCACCGGATCGCCCTGCTGGGCGAGCAGAAGCAGCGGCGTGACCAGTTCGGAAGCGTGATGGCCGAACGCTGCCGCCCCGACCACGCGGGATCTCCGGTCTGTTACAACTGTCAGGGCGGCCTTTGCCGCGGGATTGGCCGAAGCGCGCGTCGCCCGCAGGATCCGGTAACGGTTGCGTTCCGCTTCGGGGAGGCGATCCGGTGTCAGGCCGAATTCGGCGAGGCCTGGCCGTGTCGGAACATGGCGCAGGTCGAAGCGGGCTTCCGTTCGGTCTCGCTTGCCAAAAAGCGCCTGCCCGAGCACGAGCCCGGTTTGGTTCCGGGCCGGCGGCATGCCGTCTTGATCGGCGATCGCCTCTCCGACGAGAAAGACACGCGAACGGCCGAGGCGCAGGCCGCGATCCGGGACGAGGGCTCCGCCGGTGGCTTTCCCGACATCCAATCCCTCCAGCCTCGCCTTGCGTGGCAGGCAGTTCACGACGGGGCCGATTTCCGTCGCGGGCAGGCTATGTCCGCCCTCGAACCGGATCCGTTCCGGGCCCTCTGCCGTTTCGAGCACACGACCGCATTCATCGAGAATGACGATGCCGCGCCGTTCCAGATCGAGCCGCAGCCATGCCACGGAATCACGATGGAACCGGCCGAGAAAGGGGCCCGGACAGGCCAGCACGACGCGGCTTCCGGCATCGCTTGCGGCGAGTGCTGCGGTGCAGGCTTCGCAATCATCGCCCAGAACCAGTGTCACCGGCCCGGTGCCAGCTTGCAGACCGGGATCAGGCCGGGTGGCGCCATTGGCTAGAACGATCCATCTCGGCGCCCAGCGATGATCTCCGACCGTGACATGCCGGCCGTCGACCAGGCGCGCCGACCCGTCGATGATCGTTGCGCCGACAGCAGCGAGGCGGGCCCGGTACGCGGGTTCCGGCGGCCGATCCTGCCCGATCAGCACGATTGTCGCGCCGAGCCCGGCCGCTGAAAACGCAATTTCGAAGCCGACAGGATCGCAGCCAATGACGAGAAGATCAGGCTTCACGGACATTCAGGGATCCTTGCACAAGCTCGCGGCAGGAGAAATGGCATCGCGCCGTCATGCCGCAAGGGGAGGTTCTTGGCAAACCGGTGCGAACAGGCGTTGACTTTTACGAGCGATTGATGTTTGTGCGCGATCTCAATTCTATTCGGAGCAGTCCAAGGCGCCGGCTTGGTGGCCTGTCTTTGGTGTTCCGCTCACGAGCCAGTAGAGATCGACAATGAAGCGCACCTATCAGCCGAGCAAGCTCGTTCGTAAGCGCCGCCACGGTTTCCGTGCGCGCATGGCCACCAAGGGTGGCCAGAAGGTCATTGCGGCCCGTCGCAATCGTGGCCGCAAGCGCCTCTCCGCCTGACAATCCGGCATCCGCGCCGTCTGCGGCGTGCGATTTTCCGGTGGGATCGATCGAGAATGAACAGGGGTGCGCAGTCCGCAAGGGCGCGCCCCCTTTCCGTTTCGAAAGCTTGAAAAAGCGCTCGGATTTCAAGGCAGCCTCGGCCGGTTTCCGGTTTTCGACGCCCGGCTTTACCCTGCTGCGCAAGCCGGGCGCCGCGGATGACGGCGTTGTCCGCTACGGACTGACCGTGACGCGCAAGGTCGGCAATGCCGTTATCCGCAACAGGATCCGCCGGCGGCTGCGCGCGGCCATCCGCGCGCTGGCGCAGCGCCATGAAGGACCGGCGATGGATATCGTGGTCCTTGCCCGCGCCTCGCTGCTGACGCTGCCCTTCTCGTCCATCGAGGCTGATCTCGCGCGGGCCGTCGCGGCGCTCGGTGCCCGGCCCGCGGCAGGCCCGACGCGGAAACCGTCGTGATTCTTGGCCCTGCCGCAAGGCAGCGCTTGGCAATATGCCTTGCTTCGGCATAGAAGGCGGCAGCGAATTCATGAGGGTTCCCGGCAGGGAGCCCGCAAGCAGGCAAGGCAGGGCGATGCAGTCCGAAGACAACAGGAACCTCCTACTGGCGATTGTGCTGTCGGTCGGGGTGATGGTCGGGTGGAACTATTTCTACGGGGCCCCCAAGATCGACCAGCAGCGCCAGGCCGCCCAGCAGACGCAAGCGGCCCAGCCGCCGGCCGGGCAGGCGCCGTCCTCGACGGTCCTGCCTTCCGGCGCACCGGCCGCCACCGCGCCGGCCGCCCAGCCTCCGGCAGTTTCCGTGGCGGCGCCCGTGACGCGCGAAGCGGCTCTGGCACGGTCGCCGCGCGTCCGCATCGAAACGCCCTCGCTCACCGGCTCGATCGCCGTGATCGGCGCGCGGATCGACGATCTCAGCCTCGTCCGCTATCGCGAGACGGTTGATCCGAAGAGCCCGAACATCGTCCTTTATGTGCCGGATGGTGCGAAGGACGCCTATTTCGCCGATTTTGGCTGGCTCGGTGGACAGAACCTCCCGAACGAGAACACGCAATGGCAGCCCTCGGGCGACGTGCTCAAGCCGGGCACGCCCCTGACATTGACGTATGATAACGGGCAGGGCCTCGTCTTCACCCGGCGTATCGAGGTCGATGACAAGTATCTGTTCACGGTCACCGATTCGGTGCGGAACAATGGCGCCGCGCCGGTCGCCCTCCAGAATTATGGCCGCGTGACGCGCAAGGGCACGCCGACCGTTCTGGGCTTCTACATTCTCCATGAAGGGCTGATCGGCTACGTCGCCGACAAGTTGCAGGAAGTCAGCTTTGACTCGATCCGCAAGGACAAGTCGAAGACCTTTGCGCGCAGCGAGGGCGGCTGGCTGGGCCTGACCGAGAAATACTGGGCCTCGGCCCTGATCCCGGACCAGAAGAAGCCGTTCTCGGCCGCTTTCGGCTCGAATGGCAATGATCCGGTCTATGAATCCGCGGCGATCACGGAAGTGCAGCAGGTCGCGCCGGGCGCGAGCATCGACAGCACGATCCGGCTTTTCGCCGGCGCGAAGGAAGTCAATGCCATCAACGGGTATGGCGATGCCTTCGGCGTCAAGAATTTCGACCTGATGATCGACTGGGGCTGGTTCTACTTCATCACCAAGCCGATGTTCTGGGTGATGGACAAGGTCTTCCATCTGATCGGGAATTTCGGCGTCACGATCCTCATCGTCACCGTCCTGATCAAGCTGCTCTTCTTCCCGCTGGCCAACAAGTCCTACGAATCCATGGCCAAGATGAAGGCCGTGCAGCCTGAAATGCTCGCCATCCGTGATCGCTTTGCCGATGACAAGATGAAGCAGCAGCAGGCGATGATGGAGCTGTACAAGAAGGAGAAGATCAACCCGATGGCCGGCTGTCTGCCGGTCCTGATCCAGATCCCGGTCTTCTTCGCGCTCTACAAGGTGCTCTTCGTCACCATCGAAATGCGGCACGCGCCCTTTTTCGGCTGGATCAAGGATCTCTCGGCGCAGGATCCGACCAACCTGTTCAACCTGTTCGGCCTGCTGCCCTTCACGCCGCCGTCTATGCTCCATCTCGGCGTCTGGCCGATCATCATGGGCATCACGATGTGGGTCCAGATGAAGATGAACCCGGAGCCGACAGATCCCATCCAGAAGACCATGTTCGCCTGGATGCCGGTGATCTTCACCTTCATGCTCGGCTCGTTCCCGGCTGGTCTCGTGATCTACTGGGCCTGGAACAACATCCTCTCGGTCGCCCAGCAATATCTGATCATGAAGAAGCTGGGCACCAAGATCGAGCTCTGGGACAATCTCAAGGGCACGTTCCGGCGGGGGTGACCCCGCCGGCTCCGGGAGGCTGGCATGCGCATTCCCGACCCGCTCGTACGCAACCCGGTCCAGGGCTGGCACGGCACGGCCTATCTCAGGGCCATCGTCAACCATCCGAGGATTGAGGTCGGCGATTTCAGCTATTACGACGACTCGCGGGGCCCCGAGCATTTTGTTGCGCGCTGCGTGCGGTACCATTTCGACTTCGTCGGCGACAGGCTGGTCATTGGCAGGTTCGTCGCCATCGCGCAGGGGGCGCAGTTCATCATGAACGGCGCGAACCACCCGATGGGCGGCTATTCCACCTTTCCCTTCGGCACATTCGGCTTCGTGCCCGGCGAGCCACCGGGGGCGGAGGGGGATCCTCCGCGCGGCGATACGATCATCGGCAATGATGTCTGGATCGGTCGGGAGGCGGTGATCATGCCGGGGGTAAAGGTCGGCGACGGTGCCATCATTGGCGCCCATGCCGTGGTTACCCGGGATGTCGCGCCCTACGCGATTGTCGTCGGTAACCCTGCACGGGAGACCCGGCGCCGTTTCGACAGCGCGACCATCGATGCCCTTCTGGACATTCGCTGGTGGGACTGGCCGGTGGAACAGATCATGCGGCATGTCGCGGCGATCCGGGGAACGGATCTCGAGACGCTCCGCGCTGCCGCGAGGGAGATCGCATCATGAGCATGGACCCGGCCGATGAGCCGGACTTCACCGAAGCGGGCCGCCGTCTTTTCGCACGCGAATGCGAGTTCTACTGGGCTGCGGCCAAGAAGGACGGCCTGCCGCCGCCGCGCGGGCTCGAGATCGCGTTTGCCGGGCGTTCGAATGTCGGCAAGTCCTCTCTGATCAACGCCCTGACCGGCCGCAATGGCCTCGCGCGCACCTCGAACACGCCCGGCCGGACGCAGGAACTCAATTTCTTCGACATTGCCGGCGCCTTCTCGATCGTCGACATGCCCGGCTATGGCTATGCCGCGGTCGGCAAGGAAAAGGTCTCGGCCTGGACCGGGTTGATCCATCACTATCTCCGCGGCCGTGTCGAACTGGCCCGCGTCCTGCTGCTGATCGATGCCCGGCATGGCCTCAAGGACACGGATGATCCCGTGCTCGAGACACTGAGCAAGGCGGCAGTTTCCTTCCAGCTCATCCTGACCAAGGCCGATGCGCTCTCGGCCCGTGAGGCCGAGCAGCGCGTCGCCGCGATCCGGGAGATCCTGCGGAAGAAGGCGGCGGCGCATCCCGAGATCATCCTGACCTCCAGCAAGACCGGCATGGGCATCGAGACGCTTCGGGCGAGCCTCGCCCGCCTCCTGCATGACCGGCACCAGCTTCCCGGATGGGCACTGGAATGAGGCCGCGTCTCGCGCTCGCTCTGGCCGGGCTCAGCGGGGCGCTGGGGGTTGTACTGTCGGCCATGAGCACCCATTATCCAGGCGGCTTCTCGCTTGGCATAGCCGGCACATTCCTGCTGATCCATGCTGCCGCCTTCCTTGCGCTTGGCGCCCTGGCCGGGAACAGCCCCGCCGCCGGAGCACCGATTTCAGCCATTGGCTTGGGCTGGGCGCTGGGGCTCGCGCTGTTCTGCGGCGATCTCGCTGCCCGCGTTTTCCTGGGGACGCGTCTCTTCCCCGGCGCGGCGCCGGCCGGCGGTATCCTCCTCATCCTGGCCTGGGCCGGCCTCGGATTGGTTGCGCTGCTGCCGCGCCGCTGATTTTTTGTCGCCGGACGGTTGAGCCGACCCGCGGCATTGCCTAAGAAGGCGCCGGTGCCTGCGCGGAGATCCTCGTCATGTCTGAAAAAGTCCTGCCCGATGTCCATGTCCGCGCCGAGGTGATCAGCCAGGCGCTGCCCTATATGCAGCGCTATGATCAGGAAGTCGTGGTCATCAAATATGGCGGGCACGCCATGGGTGACCGCGCGGCAGCAGAGGATTTCGCCGAGGATGTCGTCCTGCTCGAATTGCAGGGCGTCAAGCCGATCGTGGTCCATGGCGGCGGCCCGCAGATCGGCCGGATGCTCGACAAGCTCGGCATCCAGAGCGAGTTCCAGGGGGGCCTCCGCGTCACCGACCGGGCCACGGTCGAGGTTGTGGAGATGGTTCTCGCCGGCTCCATCAACAAGCAGATCGTTGGCTGGATCGCGGCCGAGGGCGGCAAGGCGATCGGCCTCTGCGGCAAGGACGGCAAGATGGTCACGGCGCGCAAGCTGACGCGCACGGTCCGCGACCCGGATTCGCTGATCGAGCGCGAGCTGGATCTCGGCTTTGTCGGCGATCCCCACAAGGTGGATCGTTCGGTCCTCGATGCCGTGCTGAAAGCCGAGCTGATCCCGGTCCTCGCGCCTGTCGCCATCGGCGAGGATGCCGAGACCTACAATGTCAACGCCGACACCTTTGCCGGCGCGATTGCCGGCGCCATGCGGGCGAAGCGCCTGCTGCTCCTCACGGATGTTCCTGGCGTTCTGGACAAGGACAAGAAGCTCATCCCGCAGCTCACCGTCGATGAATGCCGCCGCCTGATCGCGGACGGCACCGTCACCGGTGGCATGATCCCCAAGATCGAGACCTGCATCTACGCGATCGAGCAGGGGGTCGAGGGCGTTGTCATCCTCGATGGCAAGGTGCCGCATGCCGTCCTGCTCGAATTGCTGACCGAGCATGGCGCCGGCACGCTGATCACAGGCTGAAAGCCTCGGCGGGATAGTCGACCGCCAGGAAATAGAGCCCGTCTGGCGGGGCGACCGGGCCGCATCTGGCCCTGTCCTGCGCATCAAGCGCTTCCCGCATGGCCCCGACCGGCCATGCACCATGGCCGACCCGGGCCAGCGAACCGACCATCGAGCGCACCTGATGATGCAGGAACGAGCGCGCGCTGGCCAGGACATGGATCTCCTCGCCCTGCGCAATCACGTCGAGCCGCTCGAGTGTCCGGACCGGGCTGTTCGCCTGGCAGGACGAGGCCCGGAATGTCGTGAAATCATGCTTGCCGAGAATGCCCTGCGCGGCCTCGTGCATCGCCGCCGCATCCAGCGGCCGCGCCACGTGCCAGACCCGCTGTCGATCCAGCGCCGAAGGCGCCCGGCGATTGAGAATCCGGTAGCGGTAATGCCGCCGGATCGCACTCAGCCGGGCATCGAAAGTCTCCGGCACTTCCGCAGCCTCGAGGACGGCGATGCTTTCGCCATTCTGGGTTAGATGGGCATTGAGCGCATCGCGCAGCGTATCCGGGCGCCAGGGCTTGGTCAGCGTGACATGCGCAACCTGCCCGAGCGCATGCACCCCGGCATCGGTGCGGCCCGCGCAGATGATGCGGACCGGCGGTTCCCCGAGCTTGCCGATCATGCGCTCGATCGCATCCTGGACGGTGCGGCCCCCGGCCTGGCTCTGCCAGCCATGATAGGGCGCGCCGAAATACTCGATCAGCAGCCGGAAGCGCGGCATATCACGCCGCCGGCCCGGCAATGGCCCGCAGCCCCGGCCCGACCGCCGCACCGCGCAGGAATTCGGTGGCGCTCATCATGCCCTTGCCGGCAGGTTGGACCTCAAGCAGCTGCACGGCCCCCTCGCCGCAGGCAAGGGTGAGTGCATCGTCAAGAATGGTTCCCGGCTCGCCCTTCCCGGTAACGGGCCGCGCGCGCCCGACCTTGATGCGCTTGGGGCCGGCACCCCAGTCGAGTTCGAGATAGGCGCCCGGGAAGGGAAAGAGCCCGCGGATCTGGTTATGCACGGTCTGGCTGCCGGCTGCGAAATCGATCCGGCATTCGGCCTTGCTGATCTTGTGGGCATAGGTCACGCCGGCTTCGGCCTGCGGCTGGAAACCCAGCGAGCCGCGCTCCAGCGCGGCCAGCGCACGGGCCATCAGGTCGGCGCCGATCACCCGCATCCGGTCATGCAACTGGCCGGTTGTCATGTCCGGACCGATAGTGATGCGTTCGACCATGGCGACCGGGCCGGTATCCAGCCCCTCATCCATCCGCATCACCATGACGCCGGTCTCGCGGTCACCGGCCATGATGGCCCGATGGATCGGCGCCGCGCCGCGCCAGCGTGGCAACAGCGATCCATGCAGGTTCAGGCAGCCGAGAGCGGGCGCATCGAGCACGGGCTTCGGCAGCAGCAGCCCATAGGCGACAACCACGGCCACATCGGCCTCATGCGCGGCAAACGCCGCCTGGGCCTCGGCATTTCGAAGCGATTTCGGTGTCAGGACCGGGATACCGAACCCGTTCGCACAGCGATGGACCGGGCTCTCGACAAGATCGAGGCCGCGTCGCCCGCCCGGAGCCGGCGCGCGCGTGTAGACGGCCACGACGTCATGGCCCTGTCCGATGATCTCGGTCAGGGTAGGCACCGCAAAATCCGGCGTGCCCATGAAGATGACGCGCAGGCTCACGCCTCCGGCTCCTTCAACTTGGCTTGCTTGGCGAATTTTCTGAGCACCCGGTCGCGCTTCAGCTTCGAGAGATAGTCGATGAAGAGCACGCCATTGAGATGATCCACCTCATGCTGGATGCAGGTGGCCAGCAATCCATCAGCCTCGAGGATTTTCGGCTTCAGATCGGCATCCTGATACTGTACGCGAATCCTGTCCGGGCGTTCCACCGTCTCGTAATATTCGGGGATCGAGAGGCAGCCTTCCTCCATCTCGCGCCGTTCCTCCGACGACCAGACGATTTCGGGGTTGATCAGCACCAATGGCTGGGCGGCTTCCTCCTTGCGCGCGAGATCGATCGTGATCACCCGGCGCGGCACGCCGATCTGGATCGCGGCAAGGCCGATGCCCGGCGCGTCATACATCGTCGCGAACATGTCATCGACGAGCAACCGCAATTCGCGGTCGGCCTCGGCAACCGGGTTCGAGATCAGGCGCAATTGCGCATCGGGAACAATGACAAGGGGTCGGACGGCCATGGATAACTCTCTTTGGCGTTCACATAGGCATTGACGGAAGCCCGGTCAACATGTTCATTTTTTGTTCCTGCAGAACGATTCCCCGGGGCCTTTCTTGGACGCCACGCTCTTCCTTCTGGGCAACCAGGCTGTAACGGTTTTCCACGCGCTCGCGGGGGCTGTGGGGATCGTGGTTTGCCTGCTGCTCGTGCAGGTCATTGGCGGGATGCGCCTCCGGCGTGAGCGGTTGATGGCCCTCGCGCGCGAGGAGGAGCGCCAGCGGGAACTGGATGACAAGGTCGAGTCGATCAACCGCCTGCAATCCGAGATGGCCGGCCGGATGCAGACCCTCGGGGAGATTCTCGGCACGAGGCAGGCGGATCTCGCCCGGCTGGTCAGCGAGCGGATGGATTCGGTCCGGCACAGCATGACCTCGAGCCTGACGGAAACCGCCCAGCGCAGCCAGGAATCGCTGGCGAAGCTCCAGGAACGGCTGGCGGTGATTGATGCCGCCCAGGCTGATCTCAAGGGATTGACCAGCGAGGTCCTGAGCCTGAAGGACGTGCTCCAGAACAAGCAGGCCCGCGGGGCCTATGGGCAGGGCAGGATGGAGGCGATCGTCCGGGATGCGCTGCCGGCCTCCGCCTATGCCTTCCAGCCGACCCTGTCGAACCGCTCCCGGCCCGATTGTACCATCCTTCTGCCCGGAGATGACCGGCCGCTTGTCATCGATGCCAAATTCCCGCTGGAGGCCTTTGTCCAGTTACGCGAGGCGCGGAGCGACGACCAGCGCGCGGCGGCCGAGAAGCAGGTCCGGACCGACCTCGGCACGCATCTGCGTGATATTGCCGGCAAATACCTGATCCCCGGCGAAACGCAGGATATCGCGATGCTTTTTGTGCCTTCGGAGGCAATCTACGCCGATCTCGGCGAGCATTTCGACGATGTGATCCAGAAGGCCCATCGCGCCCGGATCCTGATCGTCTCGCCCTCGCTGCTCATGATGGCGATCCAGGTCGCACAATCGATCGTCCGCGATGCTGCTGTGCGTGAGCAGGCCCGTGTCATCCAGTCGGAACTCGGCAAGCTGCTCGAGGATGTCCGGCGGCTGACCGAGCGCGCAGGCAAGCTGGAACAGCATTTCCGTCAGGCGCAGGAGGATGTGCAGGGCATCCTTGTCTCGTCCGAGAAGGTCAACCGCCGCGGCCAGCGGATCGAGAGCCTTGAATTCGAGCAGCCGAACCTGCCGGCATCCCCGCGCGAGGAAGGCAACGAGCCGCGCCTGCGGAATGTGATCTGAGCCGTTCCTGCAAGTCGGTAATTCGCGGGATCAGGAGCCGAGAAAGCGCGCGATCACACGACCATAGACGGCTGTCAGGCAGTCGATATCGGCGATTGAAGCGTTCTCGTTGACCTTGTGCATCGTCTTGCCAGCCACGCCGAACTCGACAACCGGGCAATAGGCCTGGATGAACCGGGCATCCGAGGTGCCGCCAGTCGTCGACAGGGCAGGGCGTCGCCCGGTCTCCGCCTCGATGGCGGCGATGACAAGATCCACGAAGGGGCCGGGCTCGGTGACAAAGGCTTCCGCATTCGTGGGAAGCAGGGTCAGTTCGTAGCGCGGCGCATCATTGACGCCGGCCAACCGGCGCCGCAATTCGGCCGCGAGGGTCTGGCTGGTCCAGAGATCATTGAAGCGGATGTTGAACTTCACGCCGGCTCGCGCCGGAATGACGTTCCGCGCCGGGTTGCCGCAATCCAGCGCCGTGAATTCAAGATTCGACGGCAGGAAATGCGGTGTGCCGTCATCCAGCGGTTCCTTCAGAGCCGCCATCAGCCGCATCAGCCCGTCGATCGGGTTCTGCGCAAGGTTCGGGTAGGCCACATGCCCTTGCACGCCATCCACGAAAAGATCGCCGGAAAGCGACCCTCTCCGGCCGATTTTGACCATGTCGCCCATGGCCTCGGGATTGGTCGGCTCGCCAAGGACACAGGCACTGAAGACCTCGCCACGCGCCTGCGCCCATTCGAGCAGCCGGACGGTGCCATCGACGGCATCGGCTTCCTCGTCTCCGGTGATCAGGAAGGCAATCGAGCCCTTAGCCGGAACGCCATGGGTATCGAGATGGTCGAGCACGGCAGCAATGGCCGCCGCGACACCGGATTTCATGTCGCTGGCGCCGCGCCCCCAGACCGCGCCTTCGGCGATCTCGCCCGAGAAGGGCGGCCGCGACCAGCCCGAAAGGTCGCCTGGTGGCACGACATCGGTATGGCCGGCAAAGACAAGGCAGGGCGCGCCGGAGCCAATCCGGGCATAGAGATTCTCGACGGCGTAATGCCCCTCGGTCTGGAAGATGGGGCGATGGATCTCGAAGCCGTAGGGTTTCAGCCAGCCCTCGATCAACCCGAGCGCGCCGCCTTCCTCCGGGGTGACCGATGCACAGCGGACCAGATCGGCGGTCATGGCAACCGCGCGGGACGGAACGGGAAGGTTCATGCGTCAGGGGCTCTTGTTCTTGCCGTAGGGCGGCGCGGGGATATCATTGTGGGCCTTGCGCAAAGCGGCGGACCAGCGCTCGCGGAGGTCGTGGTAATAGGGCTCACCGGCCTCGATCCGGTGTTCGACTTCCGGCACGATCGCGTCGCGGCGCATGACGAGGATGTCGATTGGCAGGCCGACGCCGAGATTCGATCGCATCGTCGAATCCATCGAGATCAGGCCCAGCTTGAGCGCGTCGTAGAGATCCGAGGAGTACGTCACGGCGCGGTCGAGGATCGGCTTGCCGTATTTATGTTCGCCGATCTGCAGGTAGGGCGTGTCCTGCGTCGCCTCGATGAAATTTCCGGCCTTGTAGAGCATGTACAGCCGCAGGCTGCGTCCTTCGATCTGGCCGGCCAGCAGCATCGAGATGTCCAGCGACGCGCCGATCTGCTCGATCGCGTTGCCGTCGATCCGGTAGACATGCCGGATCACCTCGCCGACAAATTGTGCCGCACGAAACATCGACGGCTGGTCGATCAGGCGCTCGATCCGGCCATCCTCGCGTTCGAGCCCTTCGCGCAGCATGGAAATGACGGATTGGGTGAATCCGAGATTGCCCGCCGTCGCCAGGGCGAAGAGCTTCTTGCCGGGGTCGCGGAAGATATGGAGCTTGCGGAACGTCGCGATGTTGTCGAGCCCGGCATTCGTGCGGGTATCGGCCATCATCACCAGGCCCTCGGCGGTCAGAATGCCGACGCAATATGTCATGAAGAAGCCCCCCGGACAGTTCCGTCCCGCCTCTGCCCTTAAGCCGGCGTCAGGTTCCTGTCCATTTGTCTATTGGTCCATCAGCGACTTTCCCGCCTGAAGGGAAATCGCGACATCCATGGCTTCGCCGGCCCCGCCGAGGCGAGCGCCGCGGATCGGGGCAGCCTCCAGATAATCCCGCCCGATCGCGATCCGGATATAGCGGGAATCCGTGCAGAGCCCATGCGCAGGGTCAAATCCGATCCAGCCGAGCGCCGGAACATAGGCCTCGGCCCAGGCATGGCCGGCTTCCTGTTCGGTCGTATCCGAACGGAGATAATAGCCGCTGACATAACGCGCCGGGATATCCCGCGCGCGCGCGGCCGCGATGAAGACATGCGCGAAGTCCTGACAGACGCCCTTCCTGCTGGCGAAGGCCTGTTCGGCCGTTGTACCGGCATCGGTGGCACCGGTCTCGAAGGCGAATTCCTTGAAAATTGTCCCGACCAGCCGGTGCAGGAAGGCCAGCGGATCCCCGCCCTCCTGGCCGGCGAGATCGGACGCAAAATCGCGGATGGCGGGGTCGGGACGCGTCAGCGCGGTCTCGCTGGCCCAATACCCTGCCGGGAACCGCTCGAGCGAGCCCTTCACCATGCCGGCATCGGCAGCCACGTCGACCTCGCCGTCGACAAGGATGCGCAGCCCGGCAAGCGGACCATCGATCGAGAAGGTATGGATGATATTCCCGTAGGCATCCTCGTCGCGATAGAGGCGGCAATCGGCATCGATCTCGACCCGCCAGGCCCGGATGAACTGGCCCGCATGATTGCGCGGGGTCAGCCGGAGGATCTGGATCGCGCCGCGGGCCGGCTCGTCGTAGATGTAACGCGTTTCGTGGTGAAGCTTGAGCCGCATGATCCGGGCCTTCTCTGCAGGAAGCCCGTTATTGCAGATACTGATCGTTGATCGCCAGACCGAGGCGGTTGTTATCCGCGATGAACTGCTCGAGAAACTCGTGCAGGCCGGTCTGGAACAGCGTGTCGATATCCATGTTCTGCAACTGGGAATAGGTTTGTCGGGCCAGCCGCTGGCTCGGCCCCTGCCGGCCATAGCGTTCGGCCAGCAGGTCAAGCACGCGGTTCAGCGTTTCGTAGGAAGAAATCAGCGAACGTGGCTGCTCCGGCTTGAGGATCAGGAAATCCGCCACCAGCCAGGGCTTGATGCCGCCGCGGTAGATCAGGTGGAACGAATTGAGGGCGGATACGGCGCGCAGCAGGGCAGACCACTGGAAATAGTCGAGGCCGCCCCCGACCGGCTCCGTCTCCGGCAGCACGACATGGTATTTCACGTCCAGCAGGCGTGCCGTGTTATCGGCGCGCTCCAGGAGCATGCCCAGCCGCTGGAACCAGTAATGGTCCGTGCGCAGCATGGTCCGGTAGGCCGCACCGTCGAAGCGGAGCGAAACCTCGCGCACGAAGGCAAGGAATTTGGTCAGGTCCTTCGAGGTAAAGCTCTGGAAGCGCAGCCGCTGCATCTCGTTCCAGGCATCGTTGAGGATTTCCCACATTTCCGTGGTGATCGCCGTGCGGACGGCGCGGGCATTCTGCCGCGCCACCTCGATGCAGGCCCGGATCGAGGACGGGTTATCCGGCCCCGCAATGATGAACTGCGTGACATTCGCCTGGTTCGCAACATCGTAATGCCGGAAGAACGCGTCACGGCAGACAGCGATGTCGATGGCACTTTCCCACTCGTTCGAGGTTCCGGCATAGGCCGAGGGAAGTGTGGCGAGGCGCAGGGCAACATCGAGGATCCGCGCGAGGCTTTCGGCGCGTTCGACATAACGGGACAGCCAGTAGAGATTGTCAGCAGTGCGGGCCAGCATCGGTCAGGCTCCTGCCTTCTGGGACTGGGATTGGCTGGCGCGCGGGGCACCGTCCTCGATGACCCAGGTATCCTTGGTGCCGCCACCCTGGCTCGAATTCACCACGAGCGATCCCTTCTTCAATGCAACGCGCGTCAGCCCGCCCGGAACAATGCGCACCTTGTCGGCACCGGACAGGACGAAGGGCCGGAGATCGACATGCCGGGGTGCCAGGCCCTCCTCGACATAGCAGGGCACCGTGGACAGGGCGAGTGTCGGCTGCGCGATGTAGTTGCTGGGATTGTTGCGCACCTTCGCGGCGAAGCTCTCCCGCTGGGCCTTTGTCGCATGCGGACCCACCAGCATGCCGTATCCGCCCGAGCCGTTCACTTCCTTGACGACGAGATCGCCGATATTGGCCAGGACATGCGACAGCGCATCCGGCTCGCGGCACCGCCAGGTCGGGACATTGGCGAGGATCGCGTCCTTGCCCGTGTAGAATTTCACGATTTCCGGCATGTAGCTGTAGACGGCCTTGTCATCGGCAACGCCGGTGCCGACCGCATTCGAAATCGTCACATTGCCTGCCTTGTAGGCAGACATCAGCCCGGGAACGCCGAGCGTGCTGTCGGGCCGGAAGGCGAGGGGATCAAGGAATTCGTCATCGACACGCCGGTAGATCACATCCACCCGCTGAGGCCCCTCCGTTGTCCGCATATAGACGACGTTGGACCGGACGAAGAGATCGCGCCCCTCCACCAGTTCCACGCCCATCCTGTCGGCCAGGAAGGAATGCTCGTAATAGGCTGAGTTGAACGGCCCGGGCGTCATCACCACCACGGTTGGCTCGCGCGAGGCCGAACTCGGCGCAACCGAGCGCAGCGTGGTCAGCAATTCGTCCGGATATTGATCGACCGGCTTGATCCGCAATTTCCCGAAAAGTTCCGGGAACAACCGCAACATCGCTTCCCGGTTTTCCATCATGTACGAGACGCCGGACGGGGTCCGGGCATTGTCCTCGAGAACATAGAACTCATCCGGCCCGGTGCGGACAAGATCGACGCCGGCAATATGGGTGTAGAGCCCGGCTGCCGGCTTGATGCGCGTCATTTCCGGGCGGAAGGCCGGGTTCGACAGGATCAGGTCTTCGGGTACGATACCGGCCCGCACGATTTCCCGGGCGCCATAGACATCGCCGATAAAGGCATTCAGCGCCCGGACGCGCTGTTCGAGGCCTTCGGAAAGCCGTTTCCATTCACCGCTGGAGAGAATCCGCGGTAGGATATCGAACGGGATGATCCGCTCCGCGCCCTGCTCGTCGCCATAAACGGCAAAGGTGATGCCGATCCGGCGGAAGAAGGCCTCGGCTTCGGCCTTGCGGTTGGCGATCAGGTCTGGGCTGGCTTGTCGGAACCATTGGGCGACGTCGGCGTAGATTTGTCGCGGATCTCCCTCGACGCCACCCATTTCGTCAAACACCGCCTCGTTCGCCATACGCTCTCCCCCGGGGCTCGCCGGTTGTTCCGGCGGCCAATCGATCCTTCTGGCGGCAGCAAATGCCGGGCCAAAGATCGTTGCCCTCCGTTGCATAGTGAGGGTTCCGGCTGAGAATTCAATCTCCCTCGCATCGATGGGGCAAGGGGCGGCGCCGCACTGCAGCCGCGCTGCTTGCACCCGCAACCAATTCGGTTAAGGGTGGCGCATCTTCGCACACGCGCGCGACCCCCCTTTTGTTTCGAGGAAGGCTCCTGCCATGACCAAATCGACTTTCGCACCCTTCGTCTGGTCCGATCCCTTCGATCTGGAGAGCCAGCTCACCGAAGACGAGCGCATGATCCGCGATGCAGCCCGGGCCTTTGCCGAGGGCGAGCTGCAGCCCCGCGTGCAGGAAGCCTATCTCGAGGAAAAGACCGATCCGGGCCTGTTCCGTCTCATGGGCGAGCAGGGCCTGCTCGGCGTGACCCTGCCCGAGGAATATGGCTGCGCCAATGCGTCCTACGTCGCCTATGGCCTTGTCGCGCGCGAGGTCGAGCGCGTCGATTCCGGCTATCGCTCCATGATGAGCGTGCAATCCTCGCTCGTCATGTTCCCGATCTACACCTATGGCTCGGAAGCCCAGCGCAAGAAGTACCTGCCGAAGCTGGCCTCCGGGGAGTTCATCGGCTGCTTCGGCCTGACCGAGCCGGATGCCGGCTCCGATCCCGGCGGGATGAAGACCCGGGCCGAGAAGGTGGCCGATGGCTATTGCCTGACTGGCTCGAAGATGTGGATTTCCAACTCCCCGATCGCCGATGTCTTCGTCGTCTGGGCAAAGAGCGCCGCGCATGACAACCAGATCCGCGGCTTCATTCTCGAGAAGGGCATGAAGGGCCTTTCGGCGCCGAAGATCGGCGGCAAGCTCTCGCTCCGCGCCTCGATTACCGGCGAGATTGTGATGGATGGCGTGATCGTCCCCGAGGAGAACCTGTTGCCGAATGTCTCGGGCCTCAAGGGCCCGTTCGGCTGCCTGAACCGCGCCCGTTATGGCATTTCCTGGGGCGTGCTCGGGGCCGCCGAGGATTGCTGGCACCGCGCCCGGCAATACGGCCTCGACCGCAAGCAGTTCAACCGCCCGCTGGCCCAGACCCAGCTCTTCCAGAAGAAGCTGGCGGATATGCAGACCGAGATCAGCCTCGGCCTGCAGGCCTCGCTGCGGGTCGGCCGACTGATGGACGAGCATCGCGAGGCGCCGGAAATGATCAGCATCGTCAAGCGCAACAATTGCGGCAAGGCGCTCGACATTGCCCGCATGGCGCGTGACATGCACGGCGGTAACGGTATCCAGGTCGAGTACCACGTCATGCGCCACGCGCAGAACCTCGAGACCGTCAACACCTACGAGGGCACGCATGATGTCCATGCACTGATCCTCGGCCGGGCCCAGACCGGTCTGCAGGCCTTCTTCTGAGCCATGCTCCGGCAGGGCGCTGTTCCGGCAGGGGCGGGGCTCTTCGGCCTCGTCTTTGCTGCGGGCTTCGTCCTCGGCACGCTCCGTGAACTGGTTCTGCGCCATGCTATCGGCCCGGATGTTGCCCGCCTGCTCGAATTGCCGGTGATGATCACCCTCTCCTGGCTCTCGGCCCGCTGGATCCTCCGCCGGGCCGGAAAGAGGTCTGCGCGCTGGCAGTTCGAGGTCGGGTTGATCGCCTTCCTGTTGCTGATGGCGGCGGAGATGGCTCTGGGCATCCTGATCCTCGGGCGCGGCCTGTCGGCTTTCATTGCCGACCTTTTCACGCTAACGGGCATGCTTTCGTTTCTCGCTCAGGCCCTCCTCATCGTGATGCCGCGCCTCGCAGCCTCCGCAACCGGTTCCTCCTATGGCCGAACAGCCCCCTGATCCCCGCCGCGAATGTGCCGAACTCTCGACCCTGCGCGACATGCTGCGCTATGCGGTCACGCTCTTTCATTCGGCCGACCTGCATCACGGCCATGGCGCGACAACGGCGCTGGATGAAGCGGCGTTCCTGATCCTCGAGACCTTGCATCTCCCGGTTGATGACTTCAACGCTTTCGCCGAAGCGCGCCTGACCGCCCGCGAGAAGGCCCTGCTCGGCGAGCGCCTCGCCCGTCGGGTCGAGGAGCGCATCCCCGCCGCCTACCTGACGGGGCGGACCTATCTGAAAGGGTTCTCGTTCCGCAGCGATGCCCGGGCGATCATCCCGCGTTCCTTCATTGCGGATCTGCTCTTCAGCCCGCTTTTCGATGGCAGCGGAGAGCCCGGCGCGCTGGTTGCCGATCCGGAAGCCGTGACGCGCGTGCTCGACCTCTGCACCGGCGGCGGCTCGCTGGCAATTCTCGCCGCCCATGCCTTCCCGAATGCCGGGATCGATGCGGTCGAACTCTCGCCGGAAGCGGCAGCGCTGGCGCGCGAGAACATCGCGGATTACGGGCTCGCGGACCGCATCACACTGTTCGAGGGCGATCTCTTCGCGCCTGTCCGGGGCCGCGTCTACGACCTCATTCTCTCGAACCCGCCTTATGTCGATGCCGAGACCATGGCCATGCTGCCGGTGGAATTCCGGCATGAGCCCGCCATGGCTTTGGGGTCCGGTGTGGACGGGCTGGATGTCACGCGGCGGATCCTCGCGGAAGGGCCGCGCCATCTCGCGCCGGGAGCCGGCCTGCTCTGTGAGGTCGGCCTGGCCCGGCCGACGCTGGAAGCCGCCTTTTCCGAAACGGCTTTCCTGTGGCTCGATACCGAGGACAGCGAGGCCGAAGTGTACTGGCTGCCGCGCGAGGATTTCCCTTCGGCCGCGAAATCCGGCCGGAAGGCCTAGCCCACCGCCGCAGCCGGGGCGCCTTCGCTCTCGGCCAGCCCATGCTCTGCGATCAGGGCGAGGATGGCGGCATCGGTGCCGGCGAGTACAGCGTCGAGCTGGCTCAGCATATCCCCATAGAGCGGGGTCATCTCGGCCCGCGCGCCCTTCTCGATCTCGCCCGCCACATGGCCTGACTTGCTGGCACCCAGCGAAAGGCTCATTGATTTGAGCGCATGGGCTGCCTTGCCGAGCCGCACCGAATCCCGCGCCGCGATTGCCTCTGCGATTTCGTTCCGGGTCAGCGGAGCATTCTCGAGGAACAGCCGGTAGATCCGCAGGACAGCCGCTTTGCCGCCAACCGGGATCATGCCAAGCAATTGTTGCGTCATGTGCGGATCGAGCATCGCGATATCGTTGGCTTCATCCGCGATCGCACGTTCGGTAACGCTTTCCTTCCTGGGAGGAAGGCCCTCCCTTTTGGGAAGAACCTCGCTCACCGGTGCCGGAGCAGCGGCTTGGGTGCCGGGGACCACGCCCTGGCCATCGCGCCGCGCCCGTTCCTGCCGGAGATTGGTATCTGCCGGCCGCAAATGCCTCGCCAGCGTCTCGCCCATGGCCTGCAGGGTGAAGGGCTTGTGCAGCACGCCATCCATGCCGGATTGCTTCCAGGCATCCGCATGGGTGCCGACGACATGGGCCGTCAGGGCGATGATGGCCGTGCGCGACGTGCCGGTTTCCTGCTCCCAGCGCCGGATCGCGCTGGCTGACTGGAACCCGTCCATTTCGGGCATCGATCCGTCCATGAACACGAGGTCATAACGCTTGGCCTTGACGGCCTCGAAGGCGGCACGCCCATCGACCACGGTATCGCAGGGCAGTTCGAACCGTCGCAGGGTCTCGATGATGACCTCGCGGTTGACCGGGTTGTCATCCGCCACCAGCACGAGATGATCCGGGTAGCGCTCGAAGCTTTCGGTGCCCTGTCCGGCCGAGCCACGGTTCTGTTTGCGGCCGGCGAGAAGGTCGGTCACGACCTGGCGCAGGTCGCGCCGGCTGACCGGCTTGATGATCTGACCCTGTGCGATTCCCTGTTCGAGCAGCCGGTCGGTTTCAGAATCGCCGAAGGCGCCGACGGCAATCGTGGGCGCGCGCTTGAGGAGCGGGCGAAGACCGGGATCGCTCAGCAGGCTGGCATCCGCGATCACCAATCGGATATCGCTGAACCCGGGCATCCGGCTTTCCGTGACCGGATCTGCCGGTTCGAAGCCGAGTTCGGTGAGGTAGGCACCGAGATGCCGGGCGGTCGCGTCTCCGGAGACCGCCATCAGCACGCGGCCGCTGCCGACGGGCCCCACGTGCCGCGCGAGTTCCTTCTGGTCCACCGGAATAATCGGCACCGAGACGGAGAAGGTCGTCCCGACACCAACCGTGCTGCGCACCCGGATCGACCCCGTCATTGCCTCCACCAGCCGTCGCGAGATGGCGAGGCCGAGCCCGGTTCCGCCGAATTTGCGTGTCGTTGTCTGGTCCGCCTGGCTGAACGAGTCGAACACCGTTGCCAGCTTGTCTTCGGGGATCCCGATGCCGGTATCCATGACCTCGAAGAGCAGGTTCGCCATCCGCTCGGGATCGCGCTGCACGGTCAGGCTGACCGATCCGTTCTCGGTGAATTTCAGCGCGTTGTTGACGAGGTTCGACAGCACCTGGTTCAGCCGCACCGGATCGGCACCGACGCGCTGCGGCACGTTGAGGGCGATATGAGTGGCCAGATCGAGCCCCTTCGAGCGCGCCTTTTCCTCGAAGAGCTGGGCAACGGTCTCGATCATGTCGTCGACCTGGACGGGGATCGTCTCCAGCTCGATCTTCCCGGCCTCGATCTTCGAGAAGTCGAGAATGTCGTTGATGATCGCCAGCAGCGACGAGCCCGAACGGGCGATCACATCGGCAAAGCGCTTCTGCTTCGGCTGGAGATCCGAGGCAGCCAGCAATTCTGCCATCACGAGGATGCCGTTCATCGGCGTCCGGATCTCGTGGCTCATCGTGGCAAGGAACTCGGATTTGGCGGCATTGGCCGAATCGGCCTGTTCCTTGGCAAGCCGGTAATCCCGCGTCCGCTCGGCCACCTCGTCTTCCAGCATCTCCCGATGGCGGGCGAGTTTCGAATCCCGGATGTCGATCTCGTCGAGCATCGCGTTGAAGCTTGTCGCCATGCGCCCGAATTCATCCTGCGCCTGCGGATCGATCCGGCGCGAGAAATCATGGCGACGGCGGACATGCTCCATCGTCTCCACCATCGCCCGGATGCGTGAGACAAGGCTCCGCTGCACCTGCAGGGCGAGAGCGAGGCCGGCCAGCAGGGCAATGATTCCGCCGATCGCTGCAGCCCGGACGCTGGCCAGGGCATTATCCAGCACTTTCGAGGTATCCGCGACGACGGAAATCTCCCCGACGGTTTCACCGCCGGCAATCACGGGGACGACGATATGCATCTGCTGGCGGCCGAGCGTGTCGATCCAGCCATAGAGGCCATTCTGGGGGCTGTCGCGGACGAGGAGCACGGCATCGCCGAGCGAGGCGATGATCCGGCCCTGGTTATCGAGCAGGGTTGCGCTCTGCAGGCCGGGAATGCGGGCGATCGACCGGAGGACGCGGAGCGCCTGGCCCTGATCCCTCGCCATGACGGCATCTGCGGCTACGGACGCAAAGACATGGGCGGTGGCTTCGATCTCGGCCTTCCGCGTCTCGCGGTAATTCCCGGCCTCCCGCATGACCGACAGGCCCGTGACGATGATCGTGGCCGTCAGGGTCGAGACCAGGATGAGGAGAAGCAGGCGGGCGCGGATCGACAAGGGCCACTCGGAGGACGCGGAATCCCGACCGTATTTATCGCAAATCCCTGTTGTTCAGGTTAATGCCGTAACCTCGGCTTAAAAGCTTGTTCGATACAAGGAACGGAAGAGGCCGGAAATGTTTGATCCCGTACCCGTTCGCCATGGCGCAGCATCGAAATCTCGCGATGCCATGCGGATCCTCGTGGTTGATGATGACCCGATCTATCGGGAAACCGCTCGCATGTTCCTGTCCATGTTCGGCCGCCAGGTCGTGCTGGCCGAGAACGGCAGCGCCGGGCTCGCCCAGGTAGCCAATGATGATTTCGACGTGATGATCGTCGATCTCGAGATGCCGGACATGACCGGTCTCGAGGTGATTGCCGCGACGCGCGCCATGCCGCGGCAGCGGGATCTGCCGATCATCATGGTCACCAGCCGGGACGATGCCCCGGCGATCGACCGGGCCTATGAGCTCGGCGCCTCGTCCTTCATCGTCAAGCCGGTGAACTGGACCTTGCTCGACCATGCCATCCGGTTCGTGCGCCGCGCGGCCCTGAACGAGATCACGGCGCGGCGTGCACATGCTGATGCCGAGGCGCTTTCCCGGGCGAAAGACAATCTGATCTCCGTCATCCGTCACGAGATGAAGACACCGCTCAGCGCCATCACAGGCTTCACCCAGCTGGCCGTGGAAGCCCAGCTTTCCGGCGATCTCTCGGGCCTGAAGGAGCATCTCGAATTTGTCCGGAAATCAGGCGAGCGGCTCATGGCCAGCTTTCTCGATATGTCGACCTACTCCGATCTGATCGCCCAGAAAGCCCTCGAAAGCCCGGCGACGATCAATCCGAACTGGATTCTCGGCGAGGCGATCGAGCATCGCGAGCGGGCCATCGCCCAGGCGGGCCTCACCCTCGTGATCAACGAGGAGCCGCGCGTTCTTCGCATGCAGGCAGACCAGACCTTGTTGGTCTCCGCAATTGTCCGCTTGATCGATAACGTGATCGCCCATGCCACCCACGCCCGGACGATCACCATCGCCAGCGCGCTTTGCGACGGGCGCATCCTGCTCTCGGTGAAGGATGACGGAATCGGCATGCCGCCGGAAAGGGTCGCCGCCTGCCTCGCACCCTTCTCGCAGGAAACCATGTCACTCGCGCGGATGCGGGAGGGCCTCGGCCTCGGCCTGCCGATCACGACCGAGATCGTGCGCCTCCATCAGGGGCAGATGACGATGCAATCTCAGCCCGGCCAGGGCACGCAGGTCTCGATTTCGCTGCCGGTCGAGGCATGAAGAAGGGGCGGCTTGGCGCCGCCCCGTGGTCGATTGGCTCCGAGGCCGTCAGCTGAACATGTCGGCGATGATACCGTCATACCAGCCCATATTCTCCGCCTGCACCTGCTTGCGGTAATCCGCCGACTCGTCCGTCTTCGATACAAAGGTTTCGGAAGCGGTGATCTTGTCCGGCTTCGGCTCGTACCGGCCGCCGACCTTCACGGTGTCGTCCGGCGCGATCAGGCTCCAGCAGGTATTCGCGTAGCGCGCCGGGAAGGTCCGGGCCTTCACCAGGTCGCCACGGATCATCATGGCGGCGACCTTGGCCTGGCTGTTGGCCGAGAAGCCCGATTTCGGCATGTCGCCGGCAATCGACGCATCGCCGAGCACATAGATGTTCGGGTCCAGCGTCGACGCCATGCTCTCGGGCTTTATCGGGCAGAATCCGGATGCATTGGCGAGGCCGGCATCAATCGCGATCTTTCCGGCCCGCTGGGCCGGGATCACGTTGACCATCGCGCAGTTCTTGTAGGTCTCGAAGCCGGTCGTGACCGTCATCGTCTTGGGATCGACCGACTTGATCCCGTCATGGATCTTCGGGCCGAGCCATTCGACCATCCCGGGATAGTGCCGCTCCCAGCCTTGCTGGAACAGGCCCTGCTTCGAGAAGGCCTCCTTGGGATCGAGCACGATGATCTTCGACTTGGTGCGACCGGTCGACTTCAACTGGTGCGCCATCATCGAGACCCGCTCATAGGGGCCCGGCGGGCAGCGATAGGGATTGGGCGGGGCGATCATCACGATGACGCCGCCATCCTTCACGCCGTCGAGTTGCTTGCGCAGGAGCTGCGTCTGCGGCCCGGCCAGCCAGGCATGCGGCATGGTCTCTTCGTGTTCCTTGCCCCAGCCCGGGACGCTGTCATAGCGCAGGTCGATTCCCGGAGAGACGACGAGCCGGTCGTAGCCGATGCGTGAACCGTCTCCCAGCACGACCTCGCGCTTGTCGCGGTCGATGGCATTGGCCCATTGGCGAACATGGCGGACCCCGTAGGCCGAGCTCAGTTTGTCATAGCGATGCGTGATCTGGTCGAATTTCTTGAAGCCGCCGAGATAGAGATTCGAGTGGAAGCAGGTGACGAAGGTTTCCTTCGGCTCGACCAGCACCACGTCGATTGCACCCTGGCTGTCCTTGGCGATGTACTTCGCGGCCGTCGCTCCGCCGGGCCCGCCGCCGATCACGACGACGCGCGGTTTGGCCTGGGCCTTCACCACCGGCATGCCGAGCCCTGCCGCGGCGGTGAGCGCGCCGGCACCGGCCAGCATTTGTCTGCGGTTGATCATCATCGTGCTCTCCTTGTAATTCGGCACTTCTCTGGTGCCTCAGCCGACTTTCAGATAGGCGAAACCCTTCCCCTGCAGCGCGGCCACTGTGGCGACGCCGGACGGAACAAAGGCAATCGCATCGTTCTTCCGCACCTTCGCCCGATCGAGCTTGAGGCGCTCGAATGTGATGGCACAAAGATAGATCTTGAGCCCGTTCTTGATCTGGGCTTCCACGCGCTCAAAGATCTTCGGCACGGTCAGTTCCTCGGCCCAGGGAGTGCCTTCGACCGTGTCGAAGAAGAATTTCACACCCGCTGAATGCGCGACGATGCAGATCTGGGCATCAAATGGGTTAGCACCATAGACCGAGTAATGGTTGCCGATATTGTTGATCATCTGCGAGAAGCGCTGCGGCTCGCCGAAATCGCAATGATAGAGGCAGGCCATGTCGGCCTCCTTACGAATATCGGCCAGACCGAGCTGCTTGGGGGCGGATTGCGCCCGTGCGATGCCGGCGGCACCGGCCAGCACGGCCCCGCCGATGACGGCCCGACGATCCATAGGTCCCATGCTCTACCTCCCCATCATTTTTTTGTGTCTGGTTGCAGGATAAGGCCGCCGAAATAGGCCGCGAGTGCGGCAATTTCCTCGTCATTGAGTTGGGCCGCGATGGTCCGCATGACCTGATTTTCGCGGTCCTTCGACCGGTAGGAGTTCATGACCGCGATAAACTGGTCCTCGGGCCAGGCGACAATCGGCGGGATGCCGCCGGTCGCCTTCCCGGACACTTGATGACAGGTGACGCAGGTGCCGGACAGATATTCTCCGAAGGCTGCGTCGCCTTTGGGAGAAGCCGCTGCATCCGAACTGGCCTGGACCGGTCCGCAAAGGACGAGAAGGGCGAGCGCAGCCGAAGGCCTGATTCGGCCGCGGAACGCTCTGACCAGTGCTCTCATCGGCATCTTACTCCACCTTGATCGACTTGCCGTCTTCCGGTGTCACATCGACCATCCGCGCGCGGCCGGTGACCTTAGCATCAGCCTTGCAGTTCTTCATGCAAGGGTCCTTTTGCCAAAAGTGACGTTCGGCCTTTTCCCGGTCGTCATGGTAGAAAGCCTGTTCGTTCGGAAGCTTGACCTTGGAAAAGTTCTCTTTCGACAGGACGAAGTCGTCCTTCACAATGCCGTTCTGGTTCAGCAGGAAGGCCGTGATCGCATAGACATCATCATCCGACAGCGAGCGCGCATTGCCATAGGGCATGGCCCGCTTGATGTAGTCGAACGTCGTCGAGGCATAGGGCCAGAACGATCCGATCGTTTTCTCCGGTCCCTCGCTTTTCAGCGTTCCCTGCCCGCCAACGAGAACGGGCCAGCGCCCGGCACCCTCTCCGAATTCGCCGTGGCACGTGGCACATTGCTGAAGATACAGCTGTTCGCCATCCTTCACCGAGCCCTTGCCCGGCGGCAGGCCGGCGCCATCGGGGCGGACGTCGATGTCCCAAGCCGCAATCTCTTCGGGCAGGGCCTCGCGCCCGAGCCCAACCTTCCCGGCCAGAGCCGGCGCCGCGATGAGGGCAGCGAACAGGGCCAGCCCGGCGACCTTACGAAATTTCGACATTTTCCGTCTCCCCGTTGCTCCGGACGAGCCAGGTCTGGATTCCGTTATTGTGGTAGATCGAGTTGAGGCCGCGGACCTTGCGGAGCTCGTCCTTCGTCGGCTGGACATAGCCGGTCTCGTCCATGGCCCGTGACTGGATGAGCATCTCGCGGCCATCCCAGTTGATGTCGACGTAGAAGCGCGTCAGCGACATCGGCAGGACCGGTCCGTCGATCCGGGCCGTCTGCCAGTTCTTGCCGCCATCGATCGTGACATCGACACGCCGGATCGTGCCACGGCCGGACCAGGCGAGGCCGGACAGCACGTTCGGGCCCTTCTGCGTCAGCGGAGCCTGCGGCGACGGGTTGGTCACCACGGATTTCGCATCCATGATCCAGGTGAAGCGGCGCGAGCGGCCGTCAGCGAGGAGATCGGTATATTTCGAGGTCTCCTCGCGGTGATGCCATGGCTGGTCGCCCACTTCGATCCGGCGGAGCCATTTCACCCACATGTTGCCTTCCCAGCCCGGCACGACGATGCGCAGCGGATAGCCCTGTTCCTGGCGGAGAGCCTCGCCGTTCATGCCCCAGACCACGAGGCAATCCTGCATCGCCTTCTCGATCGGGATGGAGCGGGTCATCGCCGAGGAATCCGCACCTTCCGGCATGACCCACTTGCCGTTTGTCTTCACCCCGGCCTCGTCCAGAAGGACCTTCAGCGGGATGCCCGTATACATCACGTTATGGACCATGCCGTGCGTGAACTGGCAGCCATTGAGCTGGGCGCCCTTCCACTCCATGCCGCCATTGGCCGCGCATTCAAGGAAGAAGACCTTGTTGACCCGGCCGGGGAAACGCTTGAGGTCGTCCATGCTGAAGACCAGCGGCTTGTCCACGAGACCGTTGATCATCAGCCGGTGCTTGGACGGATCGATTTCCGGTGACCCACCGTGATGACGTTCGAAGCAGAGGCCATTCGGCGTGATGATCCCGTCCAGTGCATGGAGGGGTGTGAAATTCACCGAGGATTCCCGGCTGGCCGTCAGCCATTCGACATCGCGTCGGACAACGTTCTTTTCGAATTTCGAGGGCTTGCCATAGGGATTGGCGGCCACGCCATCGCCGAGATAGCGGTTCCAGTCCTGGATTTCGGTAATGACCGGGTCAGGTTTGGTGGCAGAGCGGGCGGAGCCAGTCTGTGCAAGGGACAGACCGGCCGCGGTAGCGCCGAGCCCGCCCAGGAACCCGCGCCGCGATTTCTGGAATTGGGGATCTTGATCCATAGCGATGTCCTGACGGTTAGCCGGCCCCCACGACCTTCACCGCGTCGAGCGGGCGAGGCGTGATGACCTTTTTCTGCTGCAGATAGGTGCTGACGACGTCCCAGATGGGCGGGCCTTCGGTGCCCTGGTTGATCGAGGCCCAGCCGGCGACGGTATAGTCGCGACCGGCATCCAGGGCCTGCCCGTTCCGGGCAAGCTTGAGATTGGAAATCCGCCTTCCGCTGGTCTGGTAGGGATCGACCGTGAAGGTCAGGCCGCCGAGGCGAACCATGTCCCCACCGCCCTGCGCATAGGGATCGGGGTTGAAGATGTTGTCGCCGATATCCTCGAGGATCGCCTTGAGCTGGCTGCCCTTCATGCTGGTCCGGTAGCAATTCGGATATGTCATGGCGCAGGCATTGGTAACATCCTCGAACGTGATGTCCTGCCCGGGAATGAGGCTGGCACCCCAGCGCACGCCGGGCGAAAGCGCGATCTCCGCATCCCGGACCTGCAGCATCGCATCGGTGAAGACATCATCGAGCGAGCCCTGGAAATTGCCCCGCCGGTAGAGCAGGCCGTCAGTCTTGCCGAGCACGCGGCCGAGATCCGCCTCGAACGGCGCCCTGACCTTCTTGACCAGCGCGGCCATCTCGGCATCGGGCGTGATGGCATCGGAGAAGATCGGGATCAGGCGATAGCGGAAGCCCTTCACGCCGCTCTTGTCGACATCGAGATCCAGCCGCGAGACGAACTTGCCATGGCTGCCCGTCGCGACGAGCAGTGTCTTCCCGACCTGGACCGCCTCGGGCAGCGCATCATGGGTATGGGCCGTCAGGATGACGTCGATGCCCTTGACACGCCCGGCCATCTTCCGGTCGATGTCAAAGCCGTTATGCGAGAGCAGCACCACGAGCTGCGCGCCCGCCGCCCGCGCGGCATCGACCTCCTTCTGGACGTCATCATCCTTGAGGCTGAAGGTCCATTTCGGAAACATCCAGCGCGGATTGGCGATGCCGGTATACGGATAGGCCTGCCCGATCACGGCCACCTTCACGCCGCCGCGCTCGAACATCTTCTGCGGCTCGAAGACGCGGTCCTCGAACTCGCTTTCGCGCACATTCTGCGCAAGGAACGGGAAGGCGAGGCTGTCGGTGATTTCCTTGACCCGGTCGGCGCCGAGCGTGAATTCCCAGTGCCCGGTCATGGCATCCGGCTTCAGCAGGTTCATCGCCTCGACGACATCGGCGGCCTTGGTCTGGAGGGAGGTCCAGCTGTTCGTCCAGGTATCGCCGCCATCGAGCAGCAGGCAACGATCGCCACGCTCGGCACGAATGCTCTTGACGACGCGGGCAATGCGGTCGAAGCCGCCCATCCGGCCATAGTTCCGGGCGAGGGCCGCGAAATCCTCGCTGGTCAGGGCATACGCCATCGGCGAGCCGGCCGGGATCTTGTAGTGGGAAAGGAAATCCTTGCCCGTGATATGAGGAACAAGGCCCTTGGCCTCGCCGACACCGAGGTTGATCGAGGGTTCCCGGAAATAGATCGGGACCAGTTGCGCATGCAGATCCGTGACATGGATCAGCGTGACATTGCCAAGTGGCTCGAACCGCAGCAATTCCGCTTCCGAAAGGCGCTGCTGCGCGGCCAGCCGGCCGATCGAGCCGAGGCCGCTTCCGGCCAGCAGGGCAGAACCGGCCAGGCCGGCCTGAATAAACTCGCGTCGCGAGACCATGCGTTTCCCTTCACGCCAGCGAGCGCTGGCATGCCCTTGTCATTCTTGCTTTTGAAAGAACGCCGGCACCCGGAGATGCCGGCGGATGCTGCGGGATTAGGCGACCGTCAGCTTGGCCTTGGACTCGTAGACCGAGCCATCGTCATCCTTCCAGGAGAAGGCGAACTCGCCGCTTTGCGAGGCGCGGAAGAACATCGACTGGTACGGATTCGCCGAGACGGAGGGATGCCAGGTCGCCTCGAAGAACACCTTGCCGTTGAAGGCGGCGGTGAACGTATGGATGATCTTGCGCGGGATGGTCTTGCCATCGGCAGATCGACGCTGGCCGGATTCCATCTCGTGGCTGATCAGCGTCTTGATTTCGATGATCTCGTCCTTCTTGGCATTGGCCGGGACGCGAACGCGGGGAGTGGGCTTGTTGCTCATGATCGTGTCTCGCTTCTCTCAGCCGCCGCAACCGCCGATGGTAACCTTCACTTCCGATTTGGCCGTGAAGAGCTTGCCATCCGCCATTTCCGCGATGCAGACGATGTTCTGCGTCTGCGCGAGGCGCATGCGTGCCGAAGCGGCTGCGCGGCCGCTTTCCGGCGTGAACTTGTAGCTCACGATGCCGGGCAGCGGGTTGCCATCGGCGAAGACATGCACCGACTTCACATGGTCGGCGGCGGTCATCGGGCTTTCGACTTCCACATTGATTGGCACGACAAGGCCATTCTCGGCAATCTGCGGAACGTCGAGCTTGATCTTGCCTGCCTCGGCCTTCTTGTCGCCGTAGAGCTTCTTGATCTCCGCTTCGACGGCGGCGGCATCGGCAAAGGCCAGTGACGGGGCAATCGCTGCCGCCGCAAAGCTGGCCATGCCGGCGATCAGGGTTTCCCGGCGCGTCTGCGCCGCACGCTGTGCCATCAGGCATCTCCTTGTTTTTTTGAGAGCGACATCTTGACGGATGCAACGCTCCTCCCTCAACCTAACATATAGAAACATAGTTTTTTTTGAATGTAAAGCGTGCTAGCGTCTGCCTTGCACAACCGAAATGAAGGTCGAACGGGGCAAAAGAATCCCGCCGACGACCCGGAAGAGGAGAGAAACGATGAGGGTGTTCATGGCCTTGGCCATGTCGGTCACGTTGGGGGCAGGGTTCGCCCATGCCCAGCAGGCGATCGACACCGAGAAGGAACTCGAGAAATACCGGCAGATGATGTCGGATCCGATGTCCAATCCCGGCTTCCTGAATGTTGACCGCGGCGAGGTGCTCTGGGCACAGAAGCGCGGCGCGAAGAATGTCTCGCTTGAAGGCTGCGACCTCGGCGAGGGGCCCGGAAAGCTCGAGGGTGCCTACGCGAAGCTCCCGCGCTTCTTTGCTGACACGGGCAAGGTGATGGATCTCGAGCAGCGCCTCAAGCACTGCATGGATACCATCCAGGGGCTGGATACGGCGGATATCGTGAAGCGCCGCTTCGGCAGGGTCGGGCAGACTTCGGACATGGAAGA
Organism: Rhabdaerophilum sp. SD176; assembly: GCF_030143245.1. Taxonomy (GTDB): domain Bacteria; phylum Pseudomonadota; class Alphaproteobacteria; order Rhizobiales; family Beijerinckiaceae; genus Rhabdaerophilum. The sequence continues at coordinate 83,854 of NZ_JARJNS010000003.1, forward strand.
TCTCGTGGCTTTCATTGCCAACAAGTCGAGCGGCATGAAGTTCTCGGTACCGCTTTCCCATCCCAAGGAAAAGGAAGCCTTCGCAATCGGGCAGGAGCTCTTTTTCCGTCGCTCGGACTTTCAGGATTTTTCCTGCGCCACCTGCCATGCAGAGGAAAGCAAGCGGATCCGCCTGCAGGCCTTGCCGCAGCTGAACAAGCCCGGCAAGGATGCGCAGGCGACGATGGGCTCGTGGCCGACCTATCGCGTCAGCCAAAGCCAGACGCGGACAATGCAGCATCGCCTGTGGGACTGCTATCGCCAGATGCGCTCGCCGGAGCCCGTCTATCTCTCGGAAGGCCTCACCGCACTGACCCTGTATCTTGTGAAGCAGGCTGAGGGCGGTGAGATCCAGGTTCCGTCGATCAAGCGCTGAGGGAGATGGATCATGAAGAAACTCTCGATTTCTGTTTTCGCGCTTGCCGGCGCGCTCATCGTTGGCCCTGCCCATGCGCAGGATATGCCTAAGGTGGATGCCAAGCGCCTCGAGGAAGTCACGAAGGCCATGTGGCCCAAGACTCCCGAGGGCTGGGAGAAGCGCATTTCCTTCGACGAAACCCAGGCGATCTGCTCCCAATACCGCAACGATCTGCCCCAGGCCGAGTTCGACAAGGTCAAGGCGCGCGAATTGGCCACGGTCAAGTTCCCGGCCGACGGCAAGGTGCTCGGGGACTGGAAGGCTGGCCAGCGGGCCGCGAATAATGGCCGAGGCGGTACCTTCACGGACAAGCCGATGACCAATGGCGGAAACTGCTATGCCTGCCACCAGATGGACCGCTTCGAGCTCAGCTACGGGACGCTCGGGCCTTCGCTGGTCAATTATGGCAAGGATCGCAAGTTTGCGCCGGAAGAGGCCAAGGCCGCCTATGCGAAGATCTATAATTCGATGTCGGTCCTTCCGTGTTCGACCATGCCGCGATTCGGCTATCACGGCTTCCTGACGGAACAGCAGTTGAAGGACCTCACAGCTTTGCTGTTTGATCCGGAATCTCCGGTCAACAAGTAGCTTTTTTGCTGGAAAGCGACAGTATAGAGGGAGGCTATCCAGCCTCCCTTCTTCGTTTCATGGGGTTTTCCGTGCTGACCGTCGCCTCGACCCCGCCCTTCGCCCCGCATCCGGCGCGCCACGCGATTCTCTCCGAAGCCCATGCACGGCCTTTCTTCCGGCTCGAAACGCCAGCGCGCGTGCTCGGGCTCGCCTTCCTCCGCGGCACTGCCTCGCCGGAGCAGGTCCGTGAGCGGCTGGATGCCTTTGCGCGGAGCCATGGCGCGGCGCCGGCGCCGGCCTCGGCCCGGCATCACCGGATGAACCTGCCGCAGGGCCTGTTCCGGTGGGAGCAGCATACGGAATTCACCACCTATGTTTTCATGCTGGGCGGCGAGGCAGCCCGGTTTGACCTGACCGGGGGCGAGATCCTCGCGTCGCTCGCCTTGCCGGAGCAACCCGGCCCGCACATCGTCTCGGTCGACATGTCGCTGATCGGCGAGGACCAGGGCGATGCGGCGATGAGCCACGTCCAGTCGGGTGTGATCTCGGTCTCCGATGTCGAGGATGGCCGCGCCCGCGTCGCGTCGGACTTCGTGCCCGACGAGGCCGGGTTCGTGCGGTTTGTCATTGTCAATCGCGGCCTGCCCGACCGACGCCTCGGCTCGCTCGCCCGGGATGTGATGGAAATCGAGGTCTATCGCAACCTCGCTTTGCTCGGATTGCCGGAAGCACAACGGATCGGTCCGATCGTCCGCGAGGTCGAGAAGGGGCTTGCGGACCTCATGGGCGATCTTGTGCACCAGACCACGCTCAACGAAGGTGACGAGCTGCTGGCCCGCCTGACCAACATGACGGCACGCGTCGAGAGCGAGATCGCCACCACGAAATTCCGTTTCGGTGCAACGCGCGCCTATGGCGCGATCCTCAATGATCGGCTCTCGGCCTTCACGGTTCCGGCAAGCCAGGATGCGCCGACTGTCGAGGCCTTCCTGACAAGGCGCAACGCGCCGGCGCTCCGCACCTGCGAGACGATGGAGGCCAATCTTCTCGATCTTGCGGCGCGGCTGACGCGTGCTTCCGGGCTTCTCCGCACCCGCATCGACGTGGAACTCGCCAAGCAGAACAATGCGCTCCTGAGCGGAATGAGCGAGCGCACGCGCATGCAGCTCCGTCTGCAGCAGACGGTCGAGGGCCTCTCTGTTGCGGCGATCAGCTATTATGTGATCGGGTTGGTTGGCTATCTGCTCAAGGCCGGCAAGGAATCGGGATGGCTCCCGCTGCCACTGGATGTCGCGATCGGCCTGTCGGTTCCGCTGGTTGTCGCGGTCATGTGGGTCATCATGCGCCGGCTCCGTCGCCTTCATACCAGCGCCGACGGATTCTGAGGAGACTGGCCAACATATTCATCTTGCGCTATATCATGTGGATGCTGCCTTCCGTTTCCATCCTCCGCTGCTTCCGGCCATTCGCGCCCGTCAGGGCGTGGCTTGTCGGGATCATGCTGGCCTGGGCCGGGATGACAAACGGGCTTGCCGCCGAGCTGGTCATGTATGAGCGGCCGGGTTGCCCCTGGTGCGTGCGTTGGCACAAGGAAGTGGGCAGCATCTATCCAAAGACGCCGGAAGGCGCGCGCGCGCCGCTGAAGGCCGTGATGCTCGACCGGCAGTCACAATCCGCCTACCGCCTGAAGGAGCCGGTCTTCTACACGCCGACTTTTGTTCTGGTGGAAAAAGGGGAAGAAATTGGCCGGATAACCGGCTATATGGGGGACGACGCCTTCTGGAGCCTGATGAAGATGCTGGCTGGCAAGCTGGACTCGGAAGATCAAGCGGGAAAGTAACCAATGTCCTTGATTGAAGCAGGCCTTGAATCCGAACTGCGTGACGGCGACGAGTTCTCGCCTGAACTTGACCAGCTGATGCGCAAGGCCCGTAAGGCCAGCGATTTCCTGAAGGCGCTCAGCCATGAGAACAGGCTGTTGCTGCTCTGCCTCCTCTCGGAGAAGGAACGCTCGGTCAGCGACCTCGAGAACATCCTGTCGCTGCGGCAGCCGACCGTGTCGCAGCAACTCGCGCGCCTCCGTCTCGACGGGCTGGTCACCACCCGGCGGGATGGCAAGACCATCTACTACAGCCTCGCCAACAATGATGTGCGTCAGGTGATCTCGATCATCTACAGCATCTTCTGCGACCCTCCCAAAACCTGAGGAACAGCACCGAATGCCTGCACTCGCCACCGGTCTGCTGGGATTCCTGACCGGGCTGGCCCTTGGCGCGATCATCTATCGCGCCCGTCTGTGCACATTCGGCGCGATCGAGGACGGCCTGATGGGGCAGGACTGGCGGCGCGCCAAGGTCTTCGGACTGGCCCTGGCAGTTGCCATTCTCCTGACCCAGGGCATGATCCTGTTTGATTTCCTCGATGCCAGCCGGACAACCTACCTGCCCCAATCCGTGCCTGTTGTCGGGCTGGTCATCGGCGGCGTGCTGTTCGGCATCGGCATGGCGCTTGTCGGCACCTGCGGCTTCGGCTCGCTGATCCGACTGGGCAGCGGCGATCTCCGCAGCCTTGTCGTGATCATTGTCTATGCACTCTTTGCCTACGCGATGTTGCGCGGCGTGCTGTCCGGCTTCCGCATCGGCATGATCGAGGGCTGGGCATGGCCCATGCCGGGGCCCAGCGCCTCGGACCTCGCAACGCAGATCCAACGGTTTGCCGGCCTTGACCTCCGCGCCGTGGTCAGTCTGGCCGTCATTGTGCTGCTCGTCCTGGCTGTACTGCGCGATCCGCGATTGCTGCGGGCCCGGCGGCTGCTGACAGCAGGTCTTACGCTCGGCGTTGCGGTGGCCATGGGCTGGGCTGCGAGCGGCTGGTGGAGCGACCCCTTCGACCTGCACCAGCGCGTGCAGAGCCTCACCTATGTCGCGCCGGTGGCCCGGGCGATGTTCGGCGTGCTTTCCGGGCAGGATGACTGGCTGGACTTCGGCGTGAGCAACGTGGCCGGCGTCGTGATCGGCGCCTTTGCTGCCAGCGTCCGGGCGGGCGAGTTCCGGTGGGAGGCCTTCGATGATCACCACGAGATGAAGCGGCATCTCGTCGGTGCCATCTGCATGGGCACAGGCGGTGTTCTGGCCGGGGGCTGCACCATTGGTCAGGGCCTGACCGCGGGCTCCCTGCTGGCCCTGTCGATGCCCGTTGCGATCCTGAGCATGTTCGTCGGGGCCCGGATCGGCATCGCGGTCCTGATGGGCGATGCCGGCGACTGGATGCGGCGTCTCGCCAGCCGGGCGTGACAGGGTGCGGCGCTCTGCCGCCATCGTGCGCACAAGCACCGCATCCTCACCATGATTCGGTCAGGAATTTCGGTTGATAGCCATCGCAACATCAACGATACGCTACGCCGGCATGAATGTCGGGCCCGAAAGCTCCAGGCTTCGGGAGCGGAAGAAAGGGTGAGCAACGTGGACCAAGCCGCCGCGCGGGAAGATTCCGCCGTCATGGCCCGTCGTGCCCGCTTCATGAAGATTGCCGGCACGCTCGCCAGTGCCGGGCTGTTCGCCGTGTCGCTGGCTGTCCTGTACTGGCTGATCACCGAACTGGATGCAGACGAAGTGAAGGCCGCTTTCGCGCGGGCGAAAAGCAGCCAGATCTGGCTCGCCCTGTTCTTCACGGCGGTCTCTTACCTGATGCTGACGGGGTATGACTGGGTGGCGCTGCCGGCCGTCACCACCCAGAAGGTCCGCTACAGGATCGCCGCGCTTGCCTCCTTCACCTCCTATGCCGTCAGCTTCACGCTCGGCTTCCCGCTGTTGACGGCCGCAACCGTGCGCTACTGGATCTATTCCAGTGTTGGGCTTGGTGCCCGGGCCATTGCCAGCCTGACACTGATCGCCGGGATCACCTTCTGGCTGGGGATGGGCGTGGTCCTTGCCACGGTCATGATCGTCCTTCCAGGCTCCGCCTCGACCTTCACGCGGCTGCCGCTGTCGATGAATGTCCTGATTGGGCTTGCCGTCCTCCTTGGCATCGCGATCTATCTTCTGGTCGTCAAGCGGGGTAACCGGACGCTGTCTGTCCAGGGCTGGCAGCTGCGCCTTCCCGGCGTGCGGATCACGTCGCGGCAGATGGCGCTGGGCGCCGCCGATGTTTGCGCCGGCGCGGCCGTTCTCTTTGTCCTGCTCCCACCGGATGCGCAGGTTCCGTTTGCGACCATGCTGGCCGCCTACGTCTTCGCCTGCACGCTCGGCATTGCCAGCCATGCACCCGGCGGTATCGGCGTCTTCGAGGCGACGATGCTGCTGGCCCTGCCGGGTGTCCCGCGGGAGCAACTGCTCGGCGCGCTTCTGGTCTACCGGCTCTGCTACTACGTCGTACCCTTTGTCCTCGCGCTGGTCCTGCTCGGGGTCCGCGAGTTGATGATCCGCGCCGGTATGCTGAAGCGACAGCTTTCGACCCCGGACGAGGGCGAGCATGTCTGACGCCAGCCCGCCATCCGATCCGGCAGAGGATGCACCGGTACCGCCCACGCTCCGCTCCCTCGTGATGCGTGCCAATGTCCTCCGCGTGCTGGCCATTGCCGCTTTGGGCGGGCTCCTGTTCATGGCGCATCTCTCCAGCCTGCCCTGGCTGGCGCATCTCCTCGCCCTTCTGGCGCTCGTCTTCGTCTGGCTAGGCTGGCGCACGCTCGAACCGTCCAGCTTGCGCCGGGCCGATCCGGTCCGCTCCATCCGCAATCCGCCGGACATGCGGCTGAACACGGTGCTGGATGCGATGACCTCGCCGACCATCCTGATCGATCACCGCGGCAACATGGTGCATGGCAATGCGGCTGCCATGCGGGCTCTTGCAGGCCTCCGGCTTGGACATCCGGTTTCGTTCGCGCTTCGGGCTCCGGCCATGCTTGCGGCGCTCGAGATGGTGATTGCCGGCCAGGCCGAAGCGCGGGCCGAAATCGTCGAACGCGTCCCGATCGAGCGGAGCTACGACATCATCATCCGCCGCCTCGGCCAGGGGCCCGTCCAACCGGCTAACGGCGTGGCCTATGCGGTCATCTTCATGACGGACACGACCGCTGCTCGCCGGCTTGAGGCGATGCGTGCGGATTTCGTGGCCAATGCGAGCCATGAATTGCGGACGCCGCTCGCCTCGATCCTCGGATTCATCGAGACCCTGCAAGGTCCGGCGCGGGACGATCCGGTGGCTCGGCGCAATTTCCTCGGGATCATGGAGCAGCAGGCGAGGCGCATGGCCCGGCTGATCGAGGATCTGCTTTCGCTCTCGAAAATCGAGCTGAATGCCCATATTCCGCCGGCGGCTTCGGTTGATCTCGCGCTGCTTCTCCGCTCCGTCTCCGATGCGCTGGGGGGGCTCGCCCGCGACCGGGGCGTCCAGCTTCATTTCGAGTTGGCCGAGGGCATGCCCCCGGTTGCGGGGGATCGCGACGAACTTGTCCGCGTCTTCGAGAACCTGATCGAGAACGCCATCAAATACGGCCAGAGCGGCGGCAGGGTGGACATCGGGCTCCAGAAGGTCGGAGAGGATCCGCCAGCCGAACTCGTTGTCCAGGTCCGCGATTACGGGCCGGGCATCGCCGAGGAGCATCTCCCGCGCCTGACCGAGCGCTTCTACCGGGCTGACGTTGCCGAAAGCCGCGTCCTCGGCGGAACCGGGCTTGGCCTGGCCATTGTCAAGCACATCGTGACCCGCCATCGCGGGCGACTGGCGATCTCCAGCACACTCGGAGAGGGCGCGGTCTTCTCGGTGACGCTGCCGACCACAAAAGATTGAAAACCACGTAGTTTCAACCGGTTGTACTGTCATCGTTTTGTCGTCACCGGCCTATAGAAGCGTTCGGACCGGCCGCATTTAAACCCCGCGCGGTCGGGCTAACAAGGAGAGTCCCGAGATGGGTTCGAAATTCCTCGGCGTGTCCGCGATCGCCCTCGCCATGGCCCTGAGCGCCGGCGTTGCTTCCGCACGCGACCAGATCCGTATCGTTGGTTCGTCGACCGTCTATCCGTTCACGACGGCGGTTGCCGAACAGCTTGGCAAGACCGGCGGTGTGAAGACCCCGGTGGTTGAATCCACCGGTACCGGCGGCGGCATGAAGATGTTCTGCGAAGGTGTCGGCGTCAACTTTGCCGATGCGACCAATGCCTCGCGCCGCATGAAGGCGGGCGAGTTCGCGAATTGCCAGAAGAACGGCGTCAAGGACATCATCGAACTGATGGTGGGCTATGATGGCCTGACGCTTTCGCATTCGAAGAAGTCGGCGCCGATGAAGCTGACCCGTGCCCAGGTGTTCCTTGCTCTGGCGAAGAACGTTCCGGGTCCGGATGGCAAGCTCATCCCGAACCCCTACAAGACCTGGAACCAGATCGACCCGTCGCTGCCGAACAAGCCGATCGAGATCCTGGGCCCGCCGCCGACCTCCGGTACGCGCGACTCGCTCCATGAGCTCGTGATGGAGCCGGGTGCCGAGCAGATCCCGGCCCTGAAGGCGCTGAAGGCTTCGGACCGCAAGGCTTTCGACGCCGCCTGGAAGACCATCCGTGAAGACGGTGCTTATGTCGAAGCCGGCGAGAACGACAACGTGATCGTCCAGAAGCTCGAAGCCAACCCGAATGCCTTCGGCGTGTTCGGCTTCTCCTTCCTCGAAGAGAACGCCGCGAAGATCCAGGGTGTGACGATTGACGGTGTCGTTCCGGAAATGGACTCGATCTCCTCGCTGAAGTATGGCCCGTCGCGTGAACTCTTCGTCTACGTGAAGAAGGCCCATGTCGGTGTCGTCCCGGGTCTTGACAAGTTCGCCCAGGAATATGTTTCGGATCGTGCGGCTGCCGAAGGCGGCTATCTCGAGAAGAAGGGCCTCGTCCCGGTTCCGAAGGCCAAGCTTGCCACCTCCAAGGCCAATGTCGCGGCCCTGAAGTCCATGACGGGCGAAGGTCTGCCGAAGTAAGGCAGCGGCCAGTAATGGCTTTATCGGCGAAATAAATCGGCGCCTGCGGGCGCCGATCCTTGCCAGCGGGGGTAGGCAGTGACAAGTTTATATTACGCGCTCATGATCGCGCTCGCCCTCGGGGCCTACTTCCTTGTCCGGAGCCGGGCGGCTGCGCTGGCCGGTGGCCAGACCCTTCATTCTCGCCCGAATTATCACGGCCTGCTCGCGGCGGCCCAGGTCATCATCCCGATGATCCTGATCCATTTCGTTGGATCCGTACTGTCCGCACGCTTCGTCGAGTATCAATCTCTCGTGGCTATGGATCCGGCCCTCCTGACGGACGAGTTGCGTCGGGGTGCGGCTTTCCGCGAGATCCGCGAATTTGCGAGCGGTCGAGGCGCCGCCAATGCCACCCAGGCGCTTCAGGCGGGCGCCGCGATGTACGCCTATCTTGCAGCGTTGACGAACTGGGCCGTCCTCGGCCTCGGCCTTGCCGTCGGCATCGCCATGTCCCTGTTTTCACTGCGCAGCATTTCTGGTGAGTTCCGTGCCCGGAACCGGTTCGAGCATGTCGTGCGCTATCTCCTGATGGCCTGCGCGACGGTCGCTGTCATCACGACGATCGGGATTGTCTTCTCGGTCCTGTTCGAGACGTTCCGGTTCTTCCAGAAGGTTTCGCCGGTCGATTTCCTCTTCGGCACCCATTGGTCACCCCAGACCGCGATCCGCGCGGACCAGGTGGGATCCTCGGGTTCGTTCGGGATGGTGCCGCTGCTCGTCGGGACCTTGCTTATTTCCTCCATCGCCATTTTCGTGGCCGGCCCGATTGGCCTCTTCGCCGCGATCTACATGGCCGAATATGCATCGCCGAAGTTCCGCGCCTGGGCCAAGCCGATCCTCGAGATCCTCGCCGGCATTCCCACCGTCGTGCTCGGCTTCTTCGCTGCCCTCACGGTTGCGCCGTTGATCCGCGAGGTCGGAACATCGCTTGGCCTGAGTGTCGCGTCGGAAAGCGCGCTCGCTGCCGGGCTCGTCATGGGCATCATGATCGTGCCCTTCGTCTCGTCCCTGTCGGATGACGTCATTACCGCGGTTCCGCAATCCCTGCGCGACGGCTCCTATGGTATGGGCGCGACCCGGTCTGAAACGATCAAGAAGGTTGTTCTCCCGGCCGCGCTTCCCGGCATCGTGTCCGCCTTCATGCTCGCCATCTCGCGCGCTGTCGGCGAAACGATGATTGTGGTCATGGCGGCGGGGCTTGCCGCGAACCTCTCGTTCAACCCGCTCGATGCCGTCACCACCTTCACGGTCCAGATCAAGACCATCCTTGTCGGCGACCAGGAATTCGATAGTGCCAAGACGCTGGCGGCCTTCGCCCTCGGCTTCGTGCTCTTCTTCTTCACGCTGACCCTTAACGTCATCGCGCTGGCGATCGTTCGGAAGTATCGGGAACAATATGACTGACACCTCGATGACTCCGCCCGCACCGGGCATCCGCACCTTCGATTACGGCTCCGACGAGGCGCAGGCGCGTGTGAAGCGGCGCTACCAGACAGAGGCACGCTTCAAGCTCTATGGCTTGCTGGCTGTTCTCTTCGCGGGCGCCTTCGTCTTCATCCTTCTCGCGGATATCGTCCGGAAGGGCATGCCAGCCTTCTTCGAGCATCGCGTCGTCCTGACGCTGGATCTCGATGCCAGCCTGATCGACCCGACGGGGCGTCGGGAAATCGATGCCCTGCGGAACGGTGACTACAACAAGATCGTCATGGACGCCTGGCGGGCCAACTTTCCCGAGGTAACCCAGCGCGCCGAACGCCGCCGGCTCGAGGCGCTGGTCTCGAGCGGTGCCGCCGATGACTTGCGGGCCGCGGTTATCCGTGACCCCGCGCTGATCGGCCAGAAGATCCGCTTCCCGATTCTCCTGTCGGACGATGCCGACCTCCATTTCAAGGGTCTGTCTTCCCGGATCTCTTCCGCTCCCGGGACCGGCGCACTCGATGTGAAGATCAACGGCCGGGAGGTCGAGCTGTCCGGATCCGGCCAGCCTTTCGCGGCCATTCTGGCCGATGTGAAGGCCGGCTTGATGCAGGATGCCGAGCGCATTGGCGCCGAACTGGCCCGTTTGCCGGCTTCCCAGCAGGGCGGCAACAACGCGGCGCTGGATGCCAGGCGTATCGAACTTGCCCAGCGTGTTGCTGAGCTCCGGCGCCGTGCTGGCGATGTCGGCAGCGCGGAAACGATCGACTTCTCCTCCATGCCCAGCCGGATCGTTCGGGCCGAGGGTGCTTCGATCCGGCTTCAGGAGATCGGAGCGAGCTCGGCCAAGGGCTTCCTCCTTGTGGCGCCGCAGCGTGAGATCTCCCGGATCGACTCCTGGACGGTTGCCACTTTTGCCACGCCGGAGAGCAACCGTAAGGCCAGCGACGCCGATATCGCCTGGCTTGAAACGCTTAATGGCCGCGGTGCCATCGAGAAGGCCTTTTCAACGCGCTTCTTCACCAGCGGTGACAGCCGCGAGCCCGAACTCGCCGGCATCCGTGGGGCCTTGATCGGTTCGGCCCTGACCCTCCTGGTCACGCTGATGGTCTGTCTGCCGCTCGGCGTCGGTGCTGCCGTCTATCTTGAGGAATTCGCTCCGAAGAACCGGTTCACCGATATTCTCGAGGTCAACATCAACAATCTCGCAGCCGTTCCGTCGATTGTTTTCGGCCTGCTCGGTCTCGCGATGTTCCTGAACTTTTTTGGCCTGCCACGCTCGGCGCCGCTGGTCGGCGGGTTGGTTCTGGCGCTGCTGGTCCTGCCGACGATCATCATCGCCAGCCGTGCGGCGCTGAAGGCCGTTCCGCCGTCCATCAAGGAAGCGGCGCTTGGCGTCGGTGCTTCGCATCAGCAGGCGATCTTCCATCATGTCCTGCCCCTGGCCATGCCCGGCATCATGACCGGCACGATCATCGGCATGGCGCATGCCCTGGGCGAAACCGCACCGCTGCTCATGATCGGCATGGTGGCCTTTATCGTCGACATCCCGCAGGCGATTACCGATCCTGGAACGGTGCTGCCGGTCCAGATCTACCTCTGGTCGGACTTGCCCGAGGTCGCCTTCCAGGCAAAGACCGCCGGGGCAATCCTCGTCCTGTTGGGCTTTCTCTTCGTCATGAATGGCGCGGCCATTCTCCTGCGGCGTCGCTTCGAGCGCCGCTGGTAATCGTGCGCGGCATAAACAAGGAAAGAGTCGATGTCCTTTGCATCTCCCATGATCCAGGAACAGGCGAACATGCCCGAACCCGCCGCCGCCGCCGCGAAAGTGGCTGCCCGCAATGTCAATGTCTATTACGGCGAAAAGCACGCACTGAAGGATGTCTCCGTCGATATCCCGGTGCGGGCGGTAACCTCGTTCATCGGTCCGTCCGGCTGCGGCAAGTCGACCTTCCTGCGCTGCATCAACCGGATGAATGACACGATTCCGATCTGCCGCGTGACCGGCGACATCACCATTGATGGCAAGGATATCTATGATTCCCGCCTCGACGTGGTGCTGCTTCGTGCCCGGGTGGGCATGGTTTTCCAGAAGCCCAATCCGTTTCCGAAGTCGATCTACGAGAATGTCGCCTATGGGCCCCGGCTCCACGGCATGGCTCGGAGCAAGACCGAGCTTGACGAGATTGTCGTCAACTCGCTCAAGCGCGCCAGCCTGTTCGAGGAAGTGAAGGATCGCCTTCAGGAATCCGGCACCGGCCTCTCGGGCGGCCAGCAGCAGCGCCTCTGCATCGCACGCGCGATCGCTGTCAGCCCGGAAGTCATCCTGATGGACGAGCCCTGCTCGGCGCTTGATCCGATTGCCACGGCGAAAATCGAGGAGCTGATCGACGAGCTGCGGAGCAACTTCACGATTGTCATCGTCACCCATTCCATGCAGCAGGCCGCGCGCGTTTCGCAGCGCACCGCCTTCTTCCACCTCGGCTCCCTCGTCGAGGAAGGATCGACCGAGCAGATCTTTACAAACCCGAAGGACAAGCGGACCCAGGATTACATTACCGGCCGCTTCGGCTGATTCTGCGGCGAGATGGAAAGCAGACAATGACCCAGCATATCGTGAGGGCCTATGACGAGGAGCTTGGCGCTCTTTCCGTCAAAATCAACCAGATGGGCGGCATTGCCGAGGCCATGCTGACAGATGCGATTGATGCCCTGGTGCGCCACGATGTGGGCAAGGCCCGGGGCGTTATCGAACGGGATGGCCAGCTTGATGCGTTGCAGAACGAGATCGAGGAACTTGCTGTTCTCGTGATCGCCAAGCGCCAGCCGATGGCGAATGATCTTCGCCATATCATGGGCACGATCCGCATTGCTTCCGATATCGAGCGGATCGGCGACCTGATGAAGAACATCGCCAAGCGTGTCACGGTGATGGAAGAGCGTTTCATCGGCACCCGGTCGCTGGCTGGCATCCAGCACATGGCCCATCTGGTTCTCGGCCAGGTCAAGGCCGTGCTGGACGGCTTCGCGCAGAAAAGCTCCGATCTCGCGCGTCATGTCTGGCTGCATGATGGCGAGGTGGATCAGCTCAACAATTCTCTGTTCCGCGAGCTGCTGACCTACATGATGGAAGATCCGCGTTCCATCACGTTCTCGACCCACCTGCTCTTCATCGCGAAGAACATCGAGCGTGCCGGTGATCATGCCACCAACATCGCCGAGACGGTCTTTTTCATCGAGACGGGGCAGCAATTGAGCGGCCCGCGCCCGAAAGGCGAATCCTCGGTTTTCGCGGTTTCCGCGCCGGGTAAGTGAGGCCGTTATGGCACCGCGCATCATGGTTGTGGAAGACGAGGAGGCGTTGGCCATCCTGCTGCGCTACAACCTGACTGCCGAGGGCTACGAGGTCGATCATGTGGCCCGCGGCGACGAAGCGGATCTCCGTCTCAAGGAAACCGTGCCGGACCTGCTGATTCTTGACTGGATGCTGCCGGCCCTGTCGGGCATCGAAATCTGCCGGCGCCTGCGGGCACGGCCGGAAACCGCTCGTCTGCCCGTCATCATGCTGACAGCGCGCGGCGAGGAATCGGAACGGATCCGCGGCCTCAGCCAGGGTGCCGATGACTACGTGGTCAAGCCTTTCTCGGTTCCCGAACTGGTTGCGCGGGTCCATGCCCTGCTCCGCCGGGTCAAGCCCGAGCATGTGGCCCATCGCCTTGTGATCGGCGATATCGAACTCGACCGGGTGACCAAGCGGGTTCGCCGTGCCGAGCGCGAATTGCATCTGGGACCGACCGAGTTCCGGCTGCTGGAATTCCTGATGAAGAGCCCGGGCCGGGTCTTCGCACGCGACCATCTCCTCGATTCCGTCTGGGGGCAGGATGTCTATGTCGACGAGCGCACCGTCGATGTCCATGTTGGCCGGCTGCGGAAAGTGCTGAACCGGCGCGGTCAGGCTGATCCGATCCGGACCGTGCGCGGCGCCGGTTACGCCTTCGACGAGACCTTCGGCCGCAAAGCCTGACAGTTTATGGCTCCAACGTCAGAAAGGGGGCGTTTCCGCCCCCTGTCGAATACCGGCATCGGAGAAAGATCAGCCGCCGCGCCGACGATCCCCCTGGGGCTGGAACGCGACCCGGGCATGCGCCTCGCAATAGGTCCGCCCCGCGCCGCAATCGGCGCCGCAATAGACGAAGTCAGCCTGGAGAGGATCGCCGATCGGCCAGCGGCAGAGGCCCTCGCGCAGTTCCATGATCGAGATCCGGCGGGAAATCGGGATCACGACATTGTCCCGCGCCGGCGCCACTTCGGCCACGGTCTCCATCATCTCGACCACGGCAAGGTTGCCACGGACAGAAATGGTTGCCGTGCGGGCCGCCGCCTTCACCACCTTGCGCGGGCGCGCCACGCTGGCCGGCTTGGCCTTGGCGCGGCCGGAAAGGCCGAGCCTGTGCACCTTGCCGATCACCGCATTGCGGGTCACGCCGCCAAGTTCTGCAGCAATCTGGCTGGCGCTCAACCCTTCGCTCCACAGTTTCTTCAACTGTTCGATGCGGTTGTCGTCCCACGACATTGTTGCCTCCTCGCCTTCCTGTGCGGTGCTCCGGCGGAATCCCTCACCGTGGCTCGCGAATAGGCGAGCAACCAACCGGAACATCCGGAGGGGGAATGCCTGACCCGAGACCCCACGCTGTGCCGACGCCTGTTGCTTGCCGACACCTTGTCTCTGCTCGCGACACTAGCCGAAGCTGCGTCCAAGGTTGAGACTCGACACTGCAACACCACCCGTTTTCAACAGGCATAATCAGGCGTCCTTCACCGCGCCCCTCGTGAGTCACAACTGTGGCAGCTGCGTGAATTATTGACTTTTCGACCGTTATCTCGCAAAGAAACAGCATGCCGCCCGGTCCGAGGCGGCCTTCTTTTTTGGCGAGGAATTTCGCCAAAGGCCGGCCGCAGATCGGGTCATCCGGTCAGCCGGCAGGCCCAACCCGGTAGGAGGGTATCATGAGCATGACGTCCAAAAGCGAAGCCGCACATCTCCCGGCCCGCGCTGGGCGATCGGCCACCTCCAGCCTGATGCCGACCTATGCCCGCGCCGCCCTTGAATTCGAGCGCGGCGAGGGCGCCTGGCTCTTCACACCGGATGGCCGGAAATATCTTGATTTCGGCAGCGGCATTGCCGTGAACGTGCTCGGCCATTCGCATCCGCATCTTGTCTCGGCGCTGGTCGGGCAGGCGCAGAAGCTTTGGCATGTCTCGAATATCTACAAGATCCCGGAAGGCGAGCGGCTGGCCGAGCGCCTGTGCGCGCTGACTTTCGCGGATCGCGTCTTCTTCACGAATTCCGGCGCGGAAGCGCTGGAATGCGCCATCAAGACCGCGCGGAAATACCACTCGGCCAACGGCCAGCCGAACCGCTACCGCATCATCACTTTCGAGGGCGCTTTCCATGGCCGCACCCTCGCGACCATTGCGGCGGGTGGCCAGCAGAAATATCTCGATGGCTTCGGCCCCAAGGTCGAGGGGTTTGATCAGGTCCCCTTCGGTGATCATGCGGCCCTGGAGGCCGCGATCGGGCCGGATACCGGCGCAATCCTGATCGAGCCGGTCCAGGGCGAGGGCGGGCTCCGTCCTGTGCCGCCGCAATGTCTGCGGGGCCTGCGCGAACTCTGCGACAAGCACGGCCTGCTGCTGGTCCTCGATGAGGTGCAGAGCGGCGTCGGCCGGACCGGCAAGCTCTTCGCGCATGAATGGTCGGGCATCCGCCCGGACATCATGGCGGTCGCGAAGGGCATTGGCGGAGGCTTCCCTCTCGGGGCCTGCCTCGCCACCGAGGAGGCTGCCAAAGGCATGGTGGCCGGCACCCATGGCTCGACCTATGGCGGCAACCCGCTTGCCATGGCGGTCGGCAATGCGGTGCTCGATGTTGTCTCCGCCCCCGACTTTCTCGAAAGGGTCCGGGAGACCGCCCGGGATTTCGCGCAGCGCCTGGCCGAGCTGAAGGATCACTATCCGGATATCGTCGAGGAGGTGCGCGGTTCCGGCCTGCTGATCGGCCTGAAGATGCGTGTGGCGAACACGGCTTTCGTGGCCGAGGGCCGCGAACAGGGCATCCTTACCGTCGGCGCCGGCGATAATGTCGTCCGGCTGCTGCCGCCGCTGATCATCGGCGAGCCTGAGATTCAGGAAGCCTATCGCCGGCTTGATGCCACCTGTGCGGCCCTTCGGTCGGCGCAGGCTCCGGCCAAGGCCAGCTGAACGATCAGAACTGGTGCGATACAGATGAGTTCTTCCTTCTCGCTTCCGGCCTCCCATAGGCATTTCCTTGACCTCGGCGACCTGCGCGCCGAGGAGATCCGCCACATTCTCGACGGCGCGCGCCGCATCAAGGCGCGCCGACGCATGCCCCAGCCGGGCGACAGGGTGCTGGCCGGCAAGTCCATCGCGATGATCTTCGAGCAGCCCTCGATGCGCACCCGCATGTCCTTCGACATGGCGATCCGCGAACTTGGTGGCGAGAGCATCATGGTGACCGGCAAGGAGATCGAACTCGGCGAGCGCGAGAGCATCGCCGATACCGCCCGTGTCCTGTCGCGCTATGTCGACGGCATCATGATCCGCATTCTCGACCATCGCCAGCTGGTCGAGCTGGCCGAGAATGCGACGATCCCCGTGCTCAACGGCCTGACCAAGACCTCGCATCCCTGCCAGGTCATGGCCGATGTCCTCACTTTCGAGGAGCATCGCGGCCCGATTGCCGGCCGGACTGTCACCTGGGTTGGTGACAGCAATAACGTCCTGCGCTCCTGGATCGAGGCGGCCGGCCGTCTCGGCTTCTCGATGCGGGTCGCCACGCCCGAGGAATTGCAGCCCAAGGCCGATCTCATTGACTGGGCGCGCACCAACAAGGTCGATCTCCGCCTCATGCGCAGCCCGCAGGAAGCCGTGGAGGGAACCGATTGCGTCGTCGCCGATGCCTGGGTCTCGATGGGCGACAAGGATGCCGGCCGGCGGCACAACCTTCTCCGGCCCTATCAGGTCAATGCAGAGCTGATGCGGGTTGCCGGGCCGCAGGCCATCTTCATGCATTGCCTGCCGGCCAAGCGCGGCGAGGAAGTGACCGACGAGGTCATGGATGGGCCGCAATCGGTGGTCTTCGACGAGGCGGAGAACCGCCTGCACGCCCAGAAGGCCATCCTGGCCTGGGCCTATGGCGAGAGCTTTGCCTGATGGCCGTGGAGGCATCCCCGGGTTCGGGTTCGATCTTCGGCGCAGATGACATCGTGCTCCCGTTCCATGTGGAGCCACTGGATACGCGTGGCCGTGCCATACGGCTCGGTCGGGTGCTGAACGAGATCATGGCCCGTCATGCCTATCCCCCTGCGGTGGAGCGCTTGCTGGCCGAGGCGATCGCGCTGACGGCGCTGATGGGCTCGTCGCTGAAATTCGACGGGCGCTTCCAGCTCCAGACAAAGACCGACGGCCCTGTTTCCCTGCTGGTCGTTGATCTGGGCACGCCGTCATCGCTGCGGGCCTATGCGCGCTTCGATGCCGAGCGGGTTACCGCGGCGGGAGAGCGCGCGGATGCCGCCACCCTGCTCGGGCATGGCTATCTCGGTTTCACCGTCGAGCAGAGCGCGTTCCAGTCCCGCTATCAGGGCATTGTCGCGCTTGAGGGACAGGGCCTTGAAGCTGCGGCCATGCAGTATTTCCGGCAATCCGAGCAGATCCCCACCGCCTTGCGCATTGCCGTGGCCGAGCATCAGCAGGCCGGCGGTCAGCGTCAGTGGCGGGTCGGCGGCGTGCTGGCACAATTCCTTCCCGCAGCACCGGAGCGGATGCGGCAGGCCGATCTCGATCCCGGGGATGCGCCGGCCGGCACGATCCGGCATGTGGTGCCCGAAGATGATGCGTGGATCGAGGCGCGTGCCCTTGTCGAGACCACCGAGGATATCGAGCTGGTTGATCCAGGCCTGGGCCTCGATCGCCTGCTCTACCGCCTGTTCAATGAACGCGGTGTCTCGGTTTCCGAGCCGATCCGCATGGAGGATCAATGCCGTTGCTCCGAGGCGCGGATCCGCGAGACATTGACCCAGTTCCCGGATTCGGATCTCGCGGAGATGCGTGAGGAGGATGGTGCGATCGCCGTGACCTGCGAGTTCTGCAGCCGCCGGTATCGCCTCGCCCTCTGATGGGCCCGCCTGTCAGTTCAGCACGCGGCGATCTGCTGGCATGTCCAGCGAGAAGGCCGGGATCTCGACCTCGAAACGCTCGCCGCTGGCCGACACCATCTCATAGGTGCCGACCATGATACCGTGCGAGGTCGTCAGCGGGCAACCGGAGGCATAGCGATAGAGATCGCCTGGCCGCAGGATCGGCTGCTCGCCGACCACGCCGAGGCCGCGCACATGCTGAACCTGCCCGTCGGCATCGGTGATGATCCAGTGCCGCGCCCTGAGCTGGACTGTCTCGGTCGACAGGTTGCGGATCTCGATGGCATAGGTCCAGAAGAACTGGCCGGCCTCACGACGCGATCGCTCCGGCGAGAATTCCGGTTCGACGGTCACCTCGATCCCTCGCGTGCTCTTGCGGTACATGGCGCCCCTCATCCTGCCCGCGCGAAACCGGGCATGACCATGCCGAGCGCCATCCCGCCCGTCAATGGCGGAATCGGTGCCCCGCAAGCCCGGGCCTCTGGGCATAAGTCGTCGGAGATCTGTGGGCATTCGCCTGCGCGCTCCGCCGAAGCTTGTCACCGGGAGGGCAGTCCTGTAGCCAGAACCGGAATAAGGGAGATCAGGTTTGCCAATGCCGGCGCCGGGGATTTATTCGGATGCGATGATCGAAGGCCTCGTCGAGGCTGGCGCCATCCGCATTCCCGAGCCACTGGCCCCGGGGCAGGTGCAACCGGCAAGCCTGGATCTGCGCCTCGGCCGCCGCTGCTGGCGCATGCGGGCGAGTTTCCTGCCCGGCCATGGCGGCGATGTCGCCAGCCGGATCCGCGATTATGCCCTGCACGAAATCGACCTGACGCAGGGCGCCGTGCTGGAGACCGGCTGCGTCTATGTGGCCGAAATCCTCGAATCGGTGCGCCTGCCCGAAGGATTGGCCGCCTCCGCCAATCCGAAAAGCTCTACCGGGCGCCTCGATGTCTTCACCAGGGTGATCACTGACGGTGCTGCCGCATTCGATGTTGTTGCGGCGGGCTATGACGGACCGATCTTTGCCGAAATCTCGCCGCGCACCTTCCCCGTTCTGGTGCGTCAGGGCAGCCGGCTGTCACAGCTACGCTTCCGTAGCGGCCAGCCGCGGATCGATGATGTCGCGCTGAAGGCCCTTCACCAGCGCGAGCGGCTGGTCGACCGCGATTCCGCGCTCATCCAGGACGGGGTCGTGCTGTCGGTCGATCTCTCCGGTTTCGGTGGAACCTCGCTCGTCGGCTATCGGGGCAAGCGCCATACCGGCCTCATCGATGTTGATCGTGTCGGCGCCTATCGGGTCGAGGATTACTGGGAGCCGATCTCGCTGCATGACCGGCGCGAACTCGTGCTCGATCCGGATGAGTTCTATATCCTTGCTTCAAAGGAAGCGGTCCATGTCCCGCCGGATCATGCGGCGGAAATGGTCCCTTTCGATGCGATGATGGGCGAATTCCGCGTCCATTATGCCGGTTTCTTCGACCCCGGTTTCGGCCATGCCGCAGCCGGCGGCGCCGGCGCCCGGGCCGTGCTGGAAGTACGCTCGCGCGATGTGCCCTTCATTCTCGAGGACGGACAGGTTGTTGGCCGCCTGATCTACGAGCGCATGGCCGGTCCGCCGAAACGACTTTACGGCGCAGGCCTTGCCTCCAACTATCAGGCACAGGGCCTCAAGCTGTCCAAGCATTTCCGGAGCTGAGCCTCTTCTGCGGAAGGCGCTCCGGTTTTCCTGCCATGCGGGCTTTCAGCCCTGCCCACGCTCCCGCGCCTCGAGCGCGTCAAGCTTCGTGCGGATCTGCTGCAGCTCCGTCAGCATGGTTTCCATCAAGGCAGGATCGTGCAGCAATTGTTTCTGGTCGCTGGCGCGTTCGTCATCGAGCGCCGTGACGACGACGCCGATGAAGAGGTTGAGCATCATGAAGGCTGACAGCAGGATGAAGAGCACGAAATAGGTGATGGCATAGGGGTGCTTCTCCATCAGCGGTTTGACAATTCCGTTCGACCAATCGTCGAAAGTCATGACCTGGAACAGCGTGTAGGCGGTCTGTCCGAGCGAGCCGAACTGCTCCGGGGCTGTTCCGCCGAACAGCTTCGTGCCCATCACGGCGAAGACATAATAGATCAGCAGCATCAGCAGGCTGATCGACCCCATTCCCGGCATGGCGCCGATCAGACCGGCGACGACCCGCCGAAGCGAAGGCAGCATCGTCACCAGCCGGAGGACGCGCAGCACGCGCAGTGCCCGCAGCACCGAGAGCGATTCCGTGGCCGGCACCAGCGCGATGCCGACAACCAGCATGTCGAACACGCTCCACGGGTCCTTCAGGAAGTTCCGGCGGTGCACGGCCATCCGGGCGAGCAATTCGACGACGAAGATGTTGAGCAGCAGGGCATCCAGCGCATGGAGCATGGGGCCATACTGGGCCATCATGGTCTGGCTGGTCTCGAGGCCGAGCGTTACCGCGTTGAGAACGATCAGCCCGATGACGATCCGCTCCGTCAGCGGATTGGTGACGATCGAATGGAGCAGCGACATCGTATTCCCCTTGCAGCCTCGCCTTCTGGATAGGGCAGCGCAGGCTCCCCGGCGAGGGGGAAGGCGCATCGGCCAGGGATTTATACGCAGTGAAATCCACCGCGCCGGTTCCGCGCTGCAACACCCTTGCCTTTCGCGGGGCAACCGGTTTATGTCGCCTCCGCGCGGGTATGATGTAATGGTAGCCTGTCAGCTTCCCAAGCTGAACGCGCGGGTTCGATTCCCGCTACCCGCTCCAGCTCTTCCGATATTTGGCCTCACGGCTCTTGTGGCGCGACTAGAAGGTGATCACCATCATCGGTGGTGCGCTTGGCGTCTCCGGGACCATTGTGCCCGAGGGAGTCTCCGGCTGTATGGACGGGATTATCAGTCGGGACGGGCTGTTCGTAAGGCTCAGCGGGGAATCCTGAGCCAAGCGATCGTCGAGCCGCGGGTTGAACGGCGCAGTCCCTAAAGGGGCGGGCCGAATGGCCGGGCGCGACGACCGCAGCGAATCTCGGCTCCAGGCAAGTGAAAACGGCGTGCTTTGGCTGCAGCGAACAAGGACGGCGCCGCTTGTCTCCCCCGTGAGAACCATGCGCTCGATATCGCCGGCCTGGAAGGATGGCACAGTCCGGATCAGGCATTGTCCGAGGATGGTGAGGCTCACTTCGAGGGTGCCGGTGCGCGTCGCCGCTGTTGCGCCCGGCAATGGCAGGGCAACGGGCAGGGCAGCCAACGCCAGAGCAGTGATGCCTGCGCGCCATTGCGGCAGGGTTTCGGTGATACCCAAGGCCAAGGCTCCAAGAAACGATCGTTGCACGCTAGTGCCCGCCTGCCGGGCAGGGAAGATCATTCTTGACGAATGGTTAAACCGCAGCTCCGGGCATTGTCCCGAAATGGATCACTCTGCGGGTGGCTGAAGGACGCGCCGTTCATGTGCCTCGGCAATCGCCTCGCTCAGCGAAGGTGAAAGGCCCAGTTCGGCCAGCATCTGCGCGGCCTCGCGCATTTCGGCGGCCCTTCGGATGCCATGTCGGGCGACCCGGCTATCCATCAGCCGGGCGAGATGCGCCCAATCCTGTCCGGGAAACGTGGCGCCCAGCGAGGCAAAGACGTCTTCGCTCACGCCCCAGGCCGCCGAGGCACGGGCAGAATCGATGATCAAGGCCTCTATCCCCTTGATCATGATCGAACGGCAGAGCTTCGTGGCCGAGGCCCGGCCGATCGTGTCGGAGACCACGCGGATCGCCATGCCGCGCGGGTTGAGCCTTTCCGCCACATCCATGGCCTGCGCCCCGCCGGCCAGGATCGAGACCCGGATGCCCGGTTCTGCGACCGGAGCCATGACAGCGCCCTCGACATAGGCCAGCCCGCGCGCCGCAAGGGCCTCGCCGCAACCGGCCTTGGTGCGCGGCGAGGCGGAATTCAGGTCGAACAGCACCTGATGTGCCGTAAGATAACCAAGGGCTTTTTCCGCCACGGCGCGGGTCGAGGATGCGGTGACGGCGGAAAAGACGATATCGGCCTTCTCAACGGCAGCGGCGGCGCTTCCGGCAAGAAGCACGCCATCCCGGTCCGCTATGCCTTTCAGGGCCTTGGCCTGCACAGGGTCGTGCATCTTCAGGTCATAGGCGGAGACGGTGATTCCAGGCTGCTGCGCAAACTGACGGCCAAACAATTGGCCCACTTCCCCGTAGCCGATAAAGGCAAGGCGCAAGGCCGGTTCAGGGTTCTCGTTGATCATGGCGTCGTCTCCTCGCGCCGAGTTTCGTTACAGCTCCGTCAAAGGCAAATGGGAAATTCGGGGCCATTGATGCAATACGCTCATGAAAAGCATCGAAAATCGAATTTGATTCACGCCGCGCATCCGCCGAGACTTGAGAAAAATCCAGGAGGAAATCACCATGATCACGCGGCGAAGCTTAATTCGGCGGGGCGGAGCGGCCCTGGCTTTGCCCGCGCTGGCGGGCCGGTCGGCCCGGGCGGAAACCTTCCCTTCGCGTCCGGTCACGCTGGTCGTTCCCTTCACCCCCGGCGGAACGACGGATATCCTGGCGCGCATCGCCAGCAGCAAGCTGGAAGCCGCCCTCGGGCAGACAGTCATCGTCGAGAACAAGCCCGGTGCCGGCGGCGCGCTGGGCGCTGCCGCGGTGGCGAATGCCGCTCCCGACGGTCATACGTTGCTGCTGGGCCATATCGGCACGCTCGGCGTCAATCCCGGCCTCTATCCGCGCCTGCCTTATGATCCGCTGAAGAACTTCACCTTCCTCAGCATGCTTGCGCGCGTGCACAACGTGCTCGCCGTGCCGCTCGACCTGCCCGTCCAGTCCGTCGCGGAGCTTGTCGCCTATGCCAAACAGCGGCCCGGTCAGTTGAACTATGCCTCTGGCGGCAATGGCAGCGCAGCGCATATCGCTATCGAAGCCTTGGCCGATGCGACTGGTCTGGTGCTTCAGCACGTCCCTTATCGCGGGACCGCGCCTGCAGTGCAGGACCTGCTGGGAGGTCGCGTCCAGTTGATGCTGACCGGCGCCCCGGTGCTTCTGCCGCTGATCCGCGACGGCAAGCTGCGTGGCCTTGCTGTGTCAGGGCTGCAGAGGATTGCCGATGCCCCGCAAATGCCGACAATCGCAGAAGCGATTCCGCTTCCGGGGTTCGAGGCCTCGCAATGGTACGGCATCGTTGCGCCGGCTGGCCTGCCGGCGGCGATTGCCGGGCGGCTGACCCGCGAGATCCAGTCAGCTTTCAATGCGGCCGATGTGGCCGGGCGGCTTGCTTCGCAGGGTGCGGATGTCTGGACGATCGGGCCGGAACCCTTCCGCGCCCATGTGGAAACCGAGATCACCCGATGGAAGGGACTGATCGAAAGGCGCGGCATCCGTCTCTGATGGCCGCAAACCTTGTTGGATCGAGGCCTCACTGGATCATGGCATGGGTGATGCCGGCATAGTGGCAACCAGCCGCTGTGGCCACGAAACCGTGCCAGATGGCGTTGTGGAAGCGCAGGCTCTTCCAGATATAGAAGCCGATCCCGGCCACATAGATCAACCCGCCGACCAGCATCAGCCGGAGTGTCAGCGGCGGCAGGTCGCGGGCAAGCGGCTCCATGGCCAGCAGAGCGGATGAGCCAAGCAGCACATAGACCGCAATCGAAACCCGGTCATAGCGACCGGGAAAGGCGAGCTTCATGATGCAGCCGGCGACGGCGCCGATCCAGACGAGGCTACCGAGAAGGATCGCCCAGAAGTTGTCCTGCATCAGGACAAGCAGCGGCATGTAGGTCCCGGCGATCATCACGAAGATCGCGGAATGATCGAAACGCCGGAGCAGCCATTTCAGCGACGAGGGTGGCACGAGATTGTAGGCGGCGGAAAACCCGAACATGGCCAGCATCCCCAGCCCATAGATCGCAACTGCCGTCACTTCATGGGCACCACGCTTCATGATGACCAGCGCGATCAGGAGGGTGATGCCAATCAGCGCCGCAAGGATTGCAAGGGCATGGACCACGCCATCGGCCACAAGTTCCCCCTGGCTAAGAGGGCGCCGTCGGAGACGGGGATGGTCGGCAGGCAGCATGGCTTATCCTTGGCGGGATCGGACCTTGGAAGGACTGGCCCTGGTCGGAGTTGGTGCATGAGTAAACCGTTCTCCCGGCTTCCGCGTCAAGTGGCCTTTGGTTGTGAGCCACAGTTGCGCGGAAATGCGCAGGAGCCTATATTTCGGAGGTGCGGATCAGTGTCCGGCAGAAGGAATGGCATGGCTCAGGACGGGATCCATCAGGATGAAGCAACGTCCGCCTGGCTCGGCCGGGCGCTCCCCTTTGCCGTGATCGGCCTGTTCCTGCTCATGGCTGGCGGGCTGTGGGCCCGGTATGGCGGCGCCGTCTTCGCGGAAATGGTGGCTGCGGCCTGGGCACTCTGCTTCTGAGCCGGTGGCTGGGGCGGAAATCCGGTCCGCGCGAGGCCATGCGGCGTTTTCCGCCAATGCTGCGGCCGGGTGACCAGTTCGGCCAGTGCCAGCCAGGCGCAGAACGAGACCATCAGCTGCGTGACGGGAAAGGCCAGCAGCCACGGCCAGCGCCGGAGCCATTGGCGGCGGTGCAGAGCCACCAGAGCCGGCACGGCTTCGGTGAGCACGGCAATGGTGATCAGCAACAGCATGTTGGCATCGAGCAAGGCCTGCCGCGGGCCGTGGCCGCCCAGCGGCACGGGCGAGAGCATGCGGCCGAGCACCAGGCCGAGAAAGACCGGCAGGAAAAGCGAAGTCGTCAGTAGCGCAAAGGGTATACAGGCGCCCACCAGCAAAGAGAGTCCGTCCAGCTTCTGCCGGTACTGCGGCAGCCTTCCGGCATGGACAAGCGCCGTCTGGAACCAGCCCTTGAGCCATCGGATTCGCTGGTTCCGCCAGAAAGGCCAGCGGTTGGGCGCCTCCTCCCAGGTGGTCGAGGCGAGGTCGCCCACGGCAAGCCCGGCTTCGGCCAGCCGGTAGCCGAGATCGGCATCCTCGGTGACATTCGCGGCATCCCATCCGCCGACGCGGCGGAGCTGTTCCGCCCGGAAGTGATTGGACGTTCCCCCGAGTGCGACTGGCCAGCCGGCGAGGGAGAAGCCGCGTCGTGTGCAGTCAAAAAGGGCAGCGTAATCCAGCGCAAAGCGCTGGCACAGGAAGCCGTCCTCCGGGTTCGAGATGGCCAGTCTGGCCTGCAGGCAGGCCAGTTCGGGCGGAGCGCGGGCAAAGACCGCTGCCGCCTTTCTGAGCTGATCCCGCTCGGGCACATCCTCGGCATCGTATACGGTCACCAATTCGCCTGTGGCGAAAGGCAGGGCGGCGTTCAGCGCGCGCGGCTTGGTGCGGGGTTCCCCCGGCGGGATCCGGAAGAGCAGGAAGCCCGGCGGCAGCGCAAAGCCGGCAAGGGCGGCAAGGGTTTCGGCATCGTCGGCCTCGATCAGCAGCAGGACCTGGCGACGCTCCGGCGGATAGTCGAGCGCGGCGAGGTTCCGGACAAGCTTCCGTGCGACATTGCCCTCACGGTAGAGCGGGACAAGCAGGGTGTAGCCGGGCAGGGCGGACTCGGGCAGGGCGGGCTCGGACGAGGCCAATCCCGCCTTCGCTTCGGCGGCGGGCATAAGGGCTGCTGTGAGAACGGCCAGTGCCGCGATCAGATAGGCCGGTGTCAGGGCAGCGAGGACGATCTCGACCGGTGCCGCGGGAACGGCCCCCGTGAGGGCAAGAAGCGCGAGCAGCACAAACAGTCCCGCACCGAGGGCCAGCAGGCGGGGCCCTGTGCGCAGCGTTCGCGCGGATAGTTCATCCGGAAGTCCGGTCGCGGCCTGCCGGGCAATGGCAGGGCCATGCTGGCGGAGAAGGGCATCGAGCAGATCCTGCTCGCCGGTCAGGACCAGCGGCGGGAGATTGCCCGCGAGCGCGCGCCGCACCAGCATCTCGGCGAGGGCACCGGTCGGCGCGATCAGTCTCGCGGTCTTCCCCTGATATCGGCATTGATAGCCGCGTCGGTGGAATGCCTCGTCGGGGAAGACGGTCCCGGCAGGTGGGGGAAGCTCCTGGAGGACCGGGCTGCCGGTCAGCCGGGCGAGCATCGAGAGAAGGGCGGGCTCGGTGATGTTGCCCCGTGCTAGAGCGAGATCGAGCGGATGGCGCCGGGCTTCCACGGCCTCATGGCAAAGCTGGCGCCAAAGGGGCGGGGGCAGGCCTAGCCCCTGCGCCAGGATCAGGCAGGGCTCGCCGGGGCCGGAAAGTGGCCGGGAAGTGGCAAGGAACATCTAAAAAACGCGCAAATAATGAGTAGGGCAATCTGACGCAAATAGGACAGAAATCCTTATCTGACAAGCCGGCGCAGAACAGCAGGATTCGCTCTAGATTTTCCGGAGGAAACCGTGTAATAGAAATACTCAAAATGAGCATATATCCGTAGCCAGCTTCTGGCTCTGGAGGAAACCGAGATGACGTTGACAGTTCCGGCCATGATGACGGCGAGGGTGCCCGGCCCGGATTCCGGCGAGAACCGGGTCCTGCCGATGCCTGACCTGACCTATACGCCCGAAGTTGCCGCTGAGACGGCGCATCTCTACGACCGTGTGAAGCATGTGGTGCCCCCGGTCGAGTGGCCGTTCCATGCCCCCTATGTTGCCGCCATCAACCGGCTCAAGAAGGAGCGCGATGCGGTGATTCTCGCGCACAACTACCAGACGCCGGAAATCTACAATTGCGTCGCAGACGTCGTGGGGGACAGCCTGCAGCTGGCCAAGCTGGCGGCCCGCAGCACCGCGCGCATCATCGTGCAGGGCGGCGTCCATTTCATGGCCGAAACCTCGAAACTGCTGAATCCGGACAAGATGGTCCTTATCCCGGACCTGAAGGCGGGCTGCTCTCTGGCCTCCTCGATCACCGGTGCCGATATCCGCCGGCTGCGGGAAGCCTATCCCGGCGTTCCGGTCGTGGCCTATGTCAACACGTCGGCCGAGGTAAAGGCCGAGGTCGATATCTGCTGCACCTCCGCCAATGCGGTCCAGGTGGTCGAAAGCCTCGGCGTCGATCGTGTGCTCTTCGTGCCCGACCAGTACCTTGCGAAGTATGTGGCCTCGAAAACGAAGGTACAGATTATTTCCTGGCACGGCGCCTGCGAGGTTCACGAGCGCTTCACCGGTGAGGAACTGCGGCGCTATCGCGAGGCGGACCCGTCAATCCGCATCATCGCGCACCCCGAATGCCCGCCCGATGTCATTGCCGAGGCGGATTTCACCGGGTCGACCGCCGGAATGATCGATTATGCGACATCGCAGAAGGGCGGCAAAGTCCTGCTCGTCACCGAATGCTCGATGGCGGACAATGTGGCGGCCTCTGCGCGGGATGTCGAGTTCGTCCGGCCCTGCAATCTCTGCCCGCACATGAAGCGGATCACGCTGCCGAAGATCCTCGACAGCCTGCTCACGCTGCAGCATCGGGTCGAGATCCCCGAGGAGCTTGCCGTGCGGGCCCGCCGCTCCGTCGAGCGGATGATCAACCTGCAGAACTGAACCGCAGGAACCGGGAATTCTCCATGGCTTCGGTCCTTGTCATCGGCGGCGGGCTCGCCGGGCTCTTCACGGCACTTAAGCTCAGCCCGCTCCCTTGCACCATCATCAGCCCCCTGCCGCTCGGACAGGGGGCCTCCTCGGCCTGGGCGCAGGGCGGCATTGCCGCGGCAATCGGCGAGGGGGATTCGGTTGACAAGCATGTTGCCGATACGCTCGCTGCTGGCGCCGGCCTCTGCGACGAGCGCATGGTCCGGCTGATGGCCAGCGAGGCGAATGACCGGATCCACGATTTGCTGGGCTTCGGCGTTCCCTTCGATCGGGACCTCGGTGGGCGCCTCGTCCAGTCGCGCGAGGCCGCCCATTCGGCCAACCGCATCGTGCGCGTTCGGGGCGACATGGCCGGGGCGGCGATCATGGAGGCGCTGGTTGCCGCCGTGCGGCGGACGCCTTCCATCCGCGTCCTCGAAGGTGTCGAGGCGCTTGAACTCGAGAAATGGCCGGACGATACGGTCATCGGTGCCAGCGTCGAGTTCATCCACGAGAATTTCGATCGCGCGGGCGGCTTCATGCGGGCCGACCGGATTGTCCTGGCTACGGGCGGGATCGGCCAGCTTTTCGCTCGCTCGACCAACCCGCCGGAGGCGCGTGGTCTCGGCCTCGCCATGGCCTCGCTGGCCGGCGCCCGGATCGCCAATGCCGAATTCGTCCAGTTTCACCCCACCGCGCTCGATATCGGGATGGATCCCGCCCCGCTCGCCACGGAAGCCCTGCGCGGCGAAGGCGCGATCCTGATCGACAATGCGGGCAAGCGTTTCGCCCTCGCCCATCATCCGGATGGCGAGCTGGCCCCGCGTGATATCGTGGCCCGGGCCGTCTTCGAGGAATGGGTGGCCGGCCGTCGACCGATGCTCGATGCGCGGGCGGCGATCGGCGACCGCTTTCCCGAGGCCTTTCCGGCAGTCTATGCCCGCTGCCGTGCTGCGGGGATCGATCCGGTGACGGAGCCGATTCCGGTTGCGCCGGCCGAGCATTACCATATGGGCGGCGTCGCGACCGACGAGAATGGCCTTACCTCGCTCAAGGGCCTTTATGCCGTTGGCGAGGTGGCCTGCACCGGGGTGCATGGCGCCAACCGGCTGGCCTCGAATTCACTGCTCGAAGCGGTGGTTTTCGCGGCGCGGGCGGCCGAGCATGTCCGCACCGAACTCGGCGAGGCAGGTTCGCCCGTCCGCATCCTCGACCGGTCGATCGCCAATCCGCAGCCGGAACCGATGGACGAGATCGCAACCGTCCGGAGGCTGATGGCTGAACGGTTCGGCGTCGTACGGAACGGGCCCGACATGCAGGCTGCGCTCGACGAACTGATGGCTTTGCGAATCTCTACCCGCTCCCGGACGGTGTTCAGGATGACCACGGCCGCTTTGCTCATCGCCTCGTCGGCATTGGAACGCCAGGAATCCCGCGGCGCCCATTTCCGAACGGACTATCCCGAGACGGCTCCTGCCGCGAGAGCGAGCGAGGCTCCGTTTCCGGGCCTTCTCGTGGAGCGCTATCTCGCGACCAACGGAGCGCTGGCATGATCGGACCCCGGGCCGCTCTTCTCCCGGCCAATCTCGTGCAGGATGCTGTCCGGCTCGCTCTTGCGGAAGATCTCGGCCTCGCCGGCGACATCACGTCACGGGTCTGCATTCCGAAGGGGCAGCAGGCGCGGCTGGCGATGGTGGCCCGCAAGCCGGGTATCGTCGCCGGCATGGCGCTGGCCGCCGAGGCGTTCCGGCAGCTTGATGAGAAACTGGTCGTAACCTTCGCCGTGGATGATGGCGCCGTCCTCGCGCCGGGGCAGCCGGTTCTCTCGGTGACGGGGGACGCGCGCGCCATTCTCGCGGCGGAGCGCACGGCCCTTAATTTTGTCGGGCGCCTGTCCGGCGTGGCGACGTTGACCGCAGATTATGTCCGTAGCATTGCCAGTACGCAGGCCTCGATCGTCTGCACCCGCAAGACCACGCCGGGATTGCGCGCCTTCGAGAAGCATGCGGTGGCCTGCGGCGGCGGCCGCAACCATCGCTTCGGCCTGTTCGATGCCATCCTGATCAAGGACAACCACGTCGCTGTGGCTGGTGGCATCATCCCGGCCCTGCAGGCTGCGAAACGCGGGGGTGGCCATCTCGTGAAGATCGAGATCGAGGTCGATACGCTGGAACAGCTTGACGAGGTTCTGGCCGAGGGCGCGGATGTCGTGCTGCTCGACAATATGGGGCCGGAGCGGCTGCGCGAGGCGGTTGGCCGGATCCGGGCGCGGCGGCCCGCCATGCTGGCCGAGGCCTCGGGCGGCGTTTCGCTCGAGACGGTGGCGGGGATCGCCGCCACCGGTGTTGATCTGATCTCGGTCGGGGCGCTCACGCATTCCGCCCCGGTCCTTGACCTGGGGCTCGATATCGCGATGGCCTGACCAGCTGGCCGGTCAGTGCAGGCGCTTCCAGCCCGAATAGCCCGGCGAGACCTGCACATGGCGGTGGCGCGTCGCATATTCGCCGGGAATCGTCTCGTGCGAGACATAGCCCGGGCGAACCAGCACGGTGCGCTCCCGCGTGCCGTGGACAGCGGGGATGGTGTCATAGACCACCCGTTCCGGGCTGACCATGACCTGCCGGTGCTGGGTGGCATATTGTGCCGGGACAGTCACCCAGCAGCCGATCTCCCGGCCCCAGCCATCACGCGTGACCTGCCAGACCTTGCGGGCCGGCGCGACCATCACGGTCTCGGCAACGGTATGGTACTGGGCGGGAATGACGCGCTGCACATGCTGCGCCGGGCGGATCACCACGGTTTCGTGGGTCGAGCCATAGACAGGCGGCACATGCCGCGCGATCGTCCGGGCCGGCCGGACCTCGACGGTCTCCGCGACGGTGCCATAGACCGGCGGGTGATGGACACGCTTGTAGCAGGCGCCGCCGCAATCGCCGCCGGCCGCAGCCGGATTAGCCATGAGCAGCACGGCAAACATCGAAGAGGCAAGAAGATGACGCATGGGACCCCCTATATTCTTCTTCAATTATGAAGCAGAAGAGGCTCGCACTCAATCATCTGGCATGTGAATCGGTGATATTCGAGAATTAACGGTAAATTCTTGGCCCGTTTACGATGAATATTTACGAAACACACGCGCGGATCAGGTCTGGCCCGGCCTGAGGCGATAGAAGATATGCCGGCCGATGCGGTCGGTCCGCTTCAACCGGCGGGACCAGTACGGTGCGACATAGGTGGCATGGTAATGGGTCGAATGGCCGACACTCTCGTTGTATTGCGTGCCTTCCATGACCGCCCGCGCAATGGTCTGCGCCCTTTCCCATGCTTCCGGCTCCTGGATCGCCAGCGATTTTCCCTCGCAGGCAAAGGTGAACTGGCAGGCCTTGTAGCGATGGCGGTTCTGGTAGACGACACCGCACACGGAACTGGGATAGAGGCCACTTTTGACCCGGTTGAGCACGACCTGCGCCACCGCCGCCTGTCCCTCTTCCGGCTCCGAACGGCTTTCGAAATAGATCGCTTCGGCCAGGCAGCGATGCTCCCGCTTGCGGCTCTCCGGATCGATCAGGCCGAGATAGTTCGGCCCGACCGTGAGCCGTGCAGTGACGGCAGCACGGCCGCTCGGGTCCGAATGGACATGAGCAAAGGCGGGAATGCGCATCGCGGCGGCGGCAATGATCTCGGGCTCGACCGGCGCCGGTGTAACCGATGCCAGCGCAACGGCACGGTTGACCGGCGGCGTCGAGCCATCCGGGCGGCTGAGCGAAAGTTTCTGCGGCGACAGCCCGCCCTGCGGTGCCGTGAGGGAACCGCCCGCACTGCTGCTGCCGGGCGTGCTGCTGCGGATGTCGAACCGTCCCAGCCGCGCCATCAGCGCCTGGCTTGCCCGCTCCATCGACACGGCTTCTTCCAGCTTTGCCTTCGGCAGGAGTGCCGGGTCGACCAGGAACAGCAATGGCACGCCGATTTCAGGCTGGCGCTCGAACTCGCGCGAGAGGTCAACCTTGCGGATATGCGCGGCCAGCGATGAAGGCAGCGGCGCCTCTGGATCGAGCGCCGGACCGGTTCGTTCCCGGTGCAGTGTCAGGACCGACAGTCGCGGCGGGAGCAACGTCACACGGTGCGGTTCGATCATCGTCGAGCGCTTGAAGATCTTGTCGAGATGGAGTGTTCCCTGGCCGGCCGAGGCCGTGAACGAGACCAGCAGCGCGCCGGCAAGGCTCCACGGCGCGAGCAGCGCCGCGCTCCGTGCGACGGCAATCCGCCCGGCCGCGGGAATGGCTCGCGTCCGTGTCTTGCGATGTGGCCTTGCTGCGTCGTGTTGCGCCACGGCTACCCCGTTCCCGCTGGATCCCTGTGGCTCAGGGATGCCAGGCAAGCGAAAATCCTGTCCCGGGGGCCATGATCGTCGCTCGGGGTTCAGGAGGGCTTAAGCGGAAAGGTTAATCCTTTCCGAAGATCTTCAGCCCTCTGCCTTCGTCACCTTGCCGAGGGCGGCCTGCGCGGCGGCAAGCCGGGCGATCGGCACGCGGAACGGTGAGCAGGAAACGTAATCGAGCCCGACGCTCTCGCAGAAGGCGATCGAGGCGGGGTCGCCACCATGTTCGCCGCAGAGCCCGAGCTTGATGTCCGGCCGCGTGCGGCGGCCACGCTCCGCTGCAAGCTGGACGAGTTCGCCGACACCTTCCTGATCGAGGGTCACGAACGGGTCCTCGGTGAGGATGTTGCGGGCCTTGTACGATCCGAGGAACGAACCGGCATCGTCACGGCTGATGCCGAGCGTTGTCTGGGTCAGGTCATTGGTGCCGAAGGAGAAGAACTCGGCCGACTTCGCAATGTCTCCGGCCTTCAGTGCCGCACGCGGCAGCTCGATCATGGTGCCGACCGAGTAGTTCAGTTCAACGCCCTGCTCCTCGCCGACCATCTTCGCCATCGCGTCGATCCGCGCCTTGACGAGGTCGAGTTCGGCTTTGGTCATGACCAGCGGCACCATGATTTCCGGTGTGACCGGCGCGCCGGACTTGCGCCCGGCTTCGATCGCGGCCTCGAAGATGGCACGGGCCTGCATTTCGGCGATTTCCGGATAGGCAACGGCGAGGCGGCAACCCCGGAAGCCGAGCATCGGGTTCGATTCCTTGAGTTCCAGTGCCCTGAGCCGCAGCTTCTCGGCATTGGTGCCCATGGCCTCCGCCACTTCCTGGATTTCCCGGGCTTCATGCGGCAGGAATTCGTGGAGCGGCGGGTCGAGCAGGCGGATCGTCACCGGCAGGCCACGCATGATCTCGAACAGCTCGACAAAGTCCGAACGCTGCATCGGCAGGAGCTTGTCCAGCGCGGTGCGACGACCCTTCTCGTCATCCGCGAGGATCATTTCGCGCATGGCGATGATACGGTCGCCATCGAAGAACATGTGCTCGGTGCGGCAGAGCCCGATGCCTTCCGCTCCGAATTTGACGGCCGTGCGCGCATCGAGCGGCGTTTCCGCGTTGGTGCGGATCCTCAGGCGCCGGAACGCATCGGCCCAGCCCATCAGCGTGCCGAACTCGCCCGACAGTTCCGGCTGCAGCATCGCGATCTCGCCTAGCAGGACCTGCCCGTTCGAGCCGTCGATGGTAATGAAGTCGCCGCGCTTCAGCACGCGTCCGCCAGCGGTCATCGTGCCGGAAACCATGTCGATCCGGATGGCGCCCGCCCCGGACACGCAGGGCTTGCCCATGCCGCGCGCCACGACCGCCGCGTGGCTGGTCATGCCGCCGCGCGTCGTCAGGATGCCTTCGGCCGCATGCATGCCGTGGATGTCCTCCGGGCTGGTCTCTACGCGGACGAGGATGACCTTGCGCTTCTCCTTGACCGCCTGTTCTGCCTCTTCCGAGGTGAAAACGATGGCGCCCGTCGCGGCACCCGGCGAGGCCGGCAGGCCCGTTGAGAGAACCACGCGCGTCGCGTTCGGATCGATCGTCGGGTGGAGAAGCTGGTCGAGCGCCGCCGGATCGATCCGCTGGATCGCTTCCTCGCGGGTGATCAGACCCTCATTGGCCAGGTCGACTGCAATGCGCAGGGCCGCCTTGGCGGTGCGCTTGCCGTTGCGGGTCTGGAGCATCCAGAGTTTGCCCTGCTGGACCGTGAATTCGAGGTCCTGCATGTCGCGATAGTGTTTTTCAAGCAGCCCGTAGATCCGGACCAGCTCGGCATAGGCTTCCGGCAGCGACATTTCGAGCGAAGGCTTGGTCGATCCGGCCGCGATCCGTGCCGCCTCGGTAATGTCCTGCGGCGTCCGGATGCCGGCAACGACATCCTCGCCCTGCGCATTCAGCAGGAATTCGCCGTAGAGTTCCTTGGCACCATTCGACGGATTGCGCGTGAAGGCGACACCCGTGGCCGAGGTTTCACCCATATTGCCGAACACCATCGCCTGTACGTTGACGGCGGTGCCCCAGCTCTCCGGGATGCTGTGCAACTCGCGATACTTGATCGCGCGGGCATTCATCCAGCTGCCGAACACGGCGCCGATCGCACCCCAGAGCTGCTCGTGGGGATCCTGCGGGAAGGGCCGGCCCAGCTTCTCCTGAACGCAATTCTTATAGGCGCCGACAATCTGCTTCCAGTCCTCGGCAGACAGTTCGGTATCGAGGGTGAAACCCTTGGAATCCTTGAACTCCTCGAGAATATCCTCAAAATTGTGATGATCGAGATCGAGCACGACATTCGAATACATCGTGATGAAACGGCGATAGCTGTCCCAGGCGAAGCGCGGATTGCTCGCGAGGCTCGCCATGGCTTCGACCGTGACATCGTTCAGGCCGAGGTTAAGCACCGTGTCCATCATCCCCGGCATCGAGGCGCGTGCGCCTGAGCGGACGGAGACGAGAAGCGGGTTGCTCGCATCGCCGAAGATGCGGCCGGTCAGGGTGCCGACATGCCGGAGCGCGGCATCGACCTGGGCGGCAAGATCCAGAGGATAGCGCCGGTCATTCTCGTAAAACGCGGTGCAGACCTCGGTAGAAATCGTGAAGCCCGGTGGCACCGGCAGGCCGAGATTGCACATCTCCGCCAGATTGGCGCCTTTTCCGCCGAGGAGGTTCTTGAGGCCTGAATTGCCTTCGGCCTGCCCATCCCCGAACGTATAGACCCACTTCGTCATGATCGTTCCCCGGCTTGTTTCGCACTTGCGAGATGACGCAAGCTTCCTGTCGCAAAAGTGTCAGCATGGCAACCTCCCAAATCGGAGAAAGGCCGTTGCATCCCGAGGAAAGCTCGGTCACCCTGCGCCGCCGACCTAAAGCGAGCCCAGCCTGAATGAATGCCGAACGCGCTTCCGCTGCGTCGAATTCCCCGCACGGAAGACGGGGAGGGGCCGGCATGGTCCTGTTCCTCGCCGCGATGCTCGTGCTTGGCGGGGCCTCTCCGATTGCGGCCCAAAGCACCTCTGCCGCTGCACCGCCGGTCATCGTGCCGCTGGTCATCGACCCGGACCGCCGTATCGAGCGGCGCGACCTGCCGCGCGGCGCCACGATCCGCTTCGTGACGGAAGAGGATTATCCGCCGTTCAACTATCTCGGCCGTGACGGGGCGCTGGTCGGGTTCCATGTCGATCTCGCCCGGGCGATCTGCTCGGAACTCGCCGTGCCCTGCACGATCCAGACGCGCCGATGGGATCTCCTCCTGCCGGCCCTGGAAGCGGGCGAGGCGGATGCCGTTATCGCCGCGCACCGCATTACGCCCGAGTTGCGCCAGCGCTTCGAGATGTCGCTGCCCACGCATCGCGTACCGGCGCGGTTTGTTGTCCGGTCCGGCACGCTGCCGGCCGATGGCGACTTCCGGCAACTTGCCGGGCGTTCGGTTGCTGTCATCGGCGGAAGCGCGCACGAGGCCTTCCTCAATGCGTTTTTCCCGGGTATCCGGCTGCAGCGCCACGACCGGCTCGAACCGGCGCTCGAAGCCGTCCGGCGCGGCGAGGTCGATCTTGTCTTCGGCGACGGGATCGCCCTGTCCTTTTGGCTGAATGGATCCAGTTCGCTGGCCTGCTGCCGCTTCTATGGCGGCCCCATCCTCGAAAGCCGCTTCTTCGGCGAGGGGGCAGGCCTCGTCTTCCGGCAGGGCAATACCACGCTCCGTGGTGCGGTGGATTATGCGCTCTGGCGCCTGATCCGCGACGGACGCTATGCCAAGCTGCTCCTCAAGCATTTTCCGATGCCTTTCTATTGATTGACGCACCGGTCGCGGGCCACTAACCAGATCCGCTCGTCAAGACCCTGAATTCCGATGGAAACTCCGATGTCCCACCTCCTCGCCTACCGCGATGCCGCGCAGAATTCGGCCGCCTGGCCTTTCGAGGAAGCGCGCAAGCTGGTCGCCCGGCTCGAGCGTCGTGGCGGCTTCGCGAAATCGGGCAAGCAGGCCGTCCTGTTCGAGACCGGCTATGGCCCGTCCGGCCTGCCCCATATCGGCACTTTCGGCGAGGTGGCGCGGACAACCATGGTCCGCCGGGCCTTCGAGACGCTGACCGGCGGCGAGATCCCGACCCGGCTCATCGCTTATTCCGACGACATGGACGGCCTGCGCAAGGTTCCGGACAATGTGCCGAACAAGGAGATGCTGGCGAAAGCGCTGAACCTTCCGCTGACGAAGGTTCCGGATCCCTTCGGCACGCATGAGAGCTTCGGCCACCACAACAATGCACGGCTCTGTGCCTTCCTTGACCAGTTCGGTTTCGAGTACGAGTTCCGTTCCTCGACCGAATGGTATCGCTCCGGCGCCTTCGACAGCACCTTGCTGCTCATGCTCGAGCGCTACGAAGCGATCATGGCGATCATGATCCCGTCGCTGCGCGAGGAGCGGGCCGCCACCTATTCGCCCTTCCTGCCCATCCATCCGGAAACCGGGCATGTGATGCAGGTACCGATCGAGGAGCGGAAGCTGGATGCCGGCACGATTGTCTGGCGCGATCCCGCAACCGGCAAGGCCTTCGAGACGCCCGTGACCGGCGGGCATGCCAAGCTGCAATGGAAGCCGGACTGGGCGATGCGCTGGGTGGCGCTGGATGTCGATTACGAGATGGCCGGCAAGGACCTGATCGACAGTGTCAAGCTGTCCGGCGAGATCGTCCGCGCGTTGGATGGCGAGGCGCCGGAAGGCTTCAACTACGAGCTCTTCCTCGACGAGAAGGGGCAAAAGATCTCCAAGTCGAAAGGGAACGGCCTGACCATCGACGAATGGCTCACCTATGCCTCGCCCGAGAGCCTCGCGCTCTACATGTTCCAGCGCCCTCGCGAGGCCAAGAAGCTCTATTTCGATGTCATCCCGCGTGCCGTGGACGAATATCTCAGCTTTCTCGACGCGTTCGGCCGTCAGGACGAGAAGAACCGCCTCGGCAACCCGGTCTGGCATATCCATGGCGGCAATCCGCCGGCACCGGAGCGGATCGGCCATGGCATTGACCAGCCTGGCACGCAGGTCAGCTTCGGGCTGCTCCTGAACCTCGTTGCCGTGGCCAACGCCGAGGACAAGGCCGTTTTGTGGGGTTTCCTGCAGCGTTATGCGCCCGGCGCCTCGCCGGCAACCCATCCGCGCCTCGACAACCTCGTCGGTTATGCGATCCGCTATTTCCGGGATTTCGTGAAGCCCAAGAAGGCCTACAAGTCTGCCGACGACGTGGAGGCTGGGGCCCTGCGGGCCTTGCTGGGCAAGCTTCGCGCCCTGCCAGCCGATGCTGGCGGGGAGGCAATCCAGGAAGCGGCCTATGACGTTGCCCGGGCCGAGCCGCGCTACCAGGACCTCAAGGCCAAGGGCGCGACGGTCGAGCGCCCGGGTGTCTCCAATGCCTGGTTCAGCGCGATTTACCAGATCCTTCTGGGCGAGGAGCGCGGGCCTCGCTTCGGTTCATTCGCGGCAATCTATGGCCTCTCGAACACAACCATCCTGATCGAAAAGGCCCTCCGTGGCGATCTGATCGCCGAGCACCAGCGTTTTCTGGACACCCGCGGCGCCTGATCGTTACTGGCTGGCCCAGACAATCCGCGAGACGTGCCGGATCTCGTGGCTGGGCCGGGCCACAGGCACGTCGTCGCGGAACGGCGTGTAATGGAGATGGGTCGCGCTGGCATGGCCCAGAACACCGAGATCCGCCGCTCCGCCCTGGTCGATGATCAGCACCCGGTCATGGCGGCGCGTCTCCGCCTCGGGCGCCACGATGATGACATCGCCCTTGCGATAGACCGGCGCATAGGCGCTGCTGTGGATTTCCAGCGCATAGAGCACGCCGTCGACCGGAGAGGGAAAGGCGATCTCGTCCCAGCCCGCATGCAGCGGGCGACCGGTCGGATCGAGAGAGCCGGCCAGTGTCTCGTCCAGCAGGCGATAGGCAACGCGGCGCGAGGGCCATTCGGTCTGGGTCAGCAGGCCGAGAAAGTCATCGATGCTGGTCGTCGTCGCCCCGAGGACCTTGGCGATGGATTCTGTCGATGGCCAGCGCAACTGGCCATCGGCATTCTGGCGTTTGGAGCGGTTGAACGTCGTCGGATCGAGCCCGGCCTTCTTGGCCAGGCTGGACGCGGACAATCCCTGGCGTTTGGCCAGGGCATCGATCGCGGCCCAGATTTGAGCATGGGTGAGCATGGTAAGGGGAAATCCGTATGGGTTGCCGAAGGGGGTAGCAACTTTGGCGGCCATCTGCAATTAAATGTTATGGAGCAATGGTTTAAACACGGTGATAATCAAACGTTGCAATGTCGTGAAAGCTGAAAACAGTGATGCAGACTACCATTTTCAAGATCATGACTGAAGATCAATGGCGCCAGTTCGAGGCCGATGGATCATTTGCGGGAGCTCCGGTCGATCTGGCTGATGGCTACATTCATTTTTCCTACGCCGACCAGCTGGCCGAAACGGCGATGCGGCACTTTGGTGGCATGTCCGGGCTCCGGATCGTTGCGGTTGACACGATTATGCTTGGCACCGCATTGAAGGCAGAGCCGTCGCGCGGCGGGGCCTTGTTCCCGCATCTCTTTGCATCCTTGCCGCGCGCGGCGGTTCGGTGGGTCGCTCCGCTGGTCTGGCGCGAGGATGGCACCCCCGAATGGCAGCCGCCTGCGGGCGCGAAGGATGGATGACGATGTTTCCCGGGCTTTTCCCCCTGATCCAACCCCTGATCCGGGCGCTTGACCCCGAAACAGCCCATGACTGGACAGTGGCCGCACTGGAAAGGATGCCACTGCCCGCGCCGCCGGCCGACGATCCGCGCCTGCGGTGCACCTTGGCGGGGCTTGACCTGCCCAACCCGGTCGGCATTGCCCCTGGCCTCGACAAACATGCCCGCGTCCCCGATGCGTTGATGCGCCTCGGCTTCGGCTTTGTCGAGGTGGGCGGCGTGACGCTGCTGCCCCAGCCCGGCAATCCGAAGCCGCGCGTGTTCCGGCTGCCGGCCGATGGCGCGGTGATCAACCGCTACGGATTGAACAGCGACGGGATGAAGGTCATTGCCGGGCGGCTTTCCGCGCGTCGCCGGCAGGGCGTGCTCGGGGTCAATCTCGGGGCGAACAAGGAAAGCGCCGACCGCATCGCCGATTATCTCGCCCTGGTCGAAGGCATCGGTCCGCTGGCCGAATTCGTTACGCTCAATGTGTCCTCGCCGAACACGCCTGGCCTGCGCGACCTTCAGGGACGCGCCTTTCTGGACGACCTTCTTGCGCGCGTGCTCGACCTGCGCGCCCGCCTTGGGCTGACGACCCGGATTTTCCTCAAGATCGCACCGGATCTCGACGAAACCCAGCTTGATGACATCATCGCAGTGGCCCGCGCCCGGGGGATCGACGCCATGATCGTCTCCAACACCACTGTTGCGCGTCCCGACTCGCTGGTGGAGAAGGCGCTCGCGAAGGAGACCGGCGGACTGTCCGGCAAGCCGCTGTTTCGGTTCTCGACCATCATCCTGGCAAAGACCTTCCTGCGTGTGGAAAAGCAGTTTCCATTGATTGGCGTTGGCGGGATCGCCAGCGGTGAGGATGCTGTGGCGAAGATCGCGGCGGGAGCCGATGCGATCCAGCTTTATTCCGCGCTGATCTATCAGGGGCCGGGGCTGATCGGCGAGATCAAGACGGCCTTGCTGCGGGCCGTCGAGCGCGAACGGGTCGCCGGGATCGGGCAACTGGTCGGCCGCAATGCGGCAACCTGGGCTGAGGCCTGAAGCCGCGCTCAGCCAGGAATATCGAGCTTGGAGGCTGCGATGACCGCTTGCGTCCGGCTCTCCACGCCCAGCTTCATCAGGATTGCCGAGACATGGGCCTTCACCGTCGCCTCGGAGACGGAAAGCTCGTAGGCGATCTGCTTGTTCAGCAGCCCTTCCGAAAGCATCGTCAGGACGCGCATCTGCTGGGGGGTCAGGCTGGCAAGGCGCCGGATCAGGTCTCCGGTTTCCTTGTCCGCCAGTTCGCCGAGCGGAATATCCGGCGGCGTCCAGGTGCCGCCGGTCAAAACCATGCGGATCGCCTTGTTCATCACCTCGATCGGCGTCGTCTTCGGGATGTATCCCGCCGCGCCGAACTCCATGCAGGTACGGATCGTCGCCGAATCGTCGACGCCGGACACCACAATGATCGGAACCGCAGGGTGTTGCGACCGCAGAAAGGTCAGGCCGGAAAACCCGCTGACACCGGGCATTTTCAGGTCGAGCAGGACAAGATCGATATCCCCTTGCCCCGACAGCGCCTGCACCGTTTCTTCCAGCGTTCCGGCCTCGATCACGGAGAGTTCGGCGAAGATCCCGGACAAGGCCTGTTTCAGTGCGCCGCGGAACAATGGATGATCGTCGGCGACGATAATCGTGCCCCTACCATGGTCCTGAACTGCCTGTGTCATGGTTCCGTCCCGTTCATTGCACGGCTTGGCGCATATCGGCGTACCGCATCCTGTCTTCTGGGCTGATGATGGCCGACAACGTTCTCTATTTGCAAGCGACATGGCTCGTCCATTAGAACGAAAGCAGTGTCCATTCCCGTTTCTCCCGTCGGGAGCCAGGTGATCGCCTTCCATGTCGACGGCCCTGATTTTCGCACTTGCCCTGGCGGGCCTCGGCATCCTGATGCTCACGGAACGGATGGGGATGCCGGCCTCGCTTGCCGTATCCGGAAGCTATGCGCTGATGGGACTTGCGGCGGTTGCGCTGGCGCTGCTCAACATGACGAGCCGGCTGGGCCGTTTCGTGATCGGTCATGAGCGCGGAGCGCCATTGACGGCCACCTGCCTCGCAGCAACCCTGCTCCTGACCGGGTTCTCGCTTTTCCGCCATTCGCCGGAGCCGTCTGCGCTTCTCCTGCTGGTCCTGCTGGGCTGGATCGCCGGCTTGCTGCTGGCCGGGACACGGCCCTGGCGCAATTTCAGGCAACCGCCCAAGGACCCCGCTGACCGCGATCCCCTCGCGGGTGGGAGCGGGGCACGGAAGCTCGCCGGCCTCGCCCTGCTCGTGCTCGTCATTGCTGGCGCGCTGTTCATATGGGAACGCTCCCGCCTGCTCTGGAGCCCGGTTCTCCTTGGCTCCGATCCGACGCAGATGACCAACCTCGCTCTCGTCACCGGCGCATTGCTCGTTCTGGGCGGCATGGCGGGGCTCGGGCGGCTGGCCCTCGTCGCCGTGGCCCTGACGCTCGTCATGGGCCTGCTTCCGGCAGCCGTGGAAATGCTGCGCCTTGTGCCGCAACTCTCGGAGACCGGCCTGAACCTTGAGGGGGTGAAGGGCCGGATCGCGCTCATCCCGGCTCTGCTTGAGGGTCTGGCATCCCCCTCCTGGACGCGTGTGCAGGCGGCATTGACGGGCCTCGTCTTCGGCGCCGCATCGGGCCAGGCACTGGCGCTGCTGCCCGCCCGGCGTGGCAGGGTGGCCAGCGGCGCGATTGCGATCGTCCTTGCCGGGCTCCTCTGCGGCGTGATGCTCGTCGCCGACTGGCAGATCCGCGCGGGCATCATCGAAACCCTCCGTACCACGGCGCCGGGGCAATGGCCCGGCTTCGTGTTCGATCCGGGCCTCAAGGGCTGGCTGACAACCTGCGGAAGCCAACCGGACGATCCGCTCGGCGTCGCTCTCGCCTGCGGCACCGGAACACCGCGCACGCCTTTACCGGTCGATGCCCTGCGGTTCGATGACGGTCTCGCCTTGCCGGCACTGGCTGTTTCGCTCGGCTGGCCGGTCCTGATCGGCCATGTCTGGACCGTCCTGCCAGCCTGGCTCTCCCTGATCGGGTTTCTGGTGCTGGTCCAGGTGGTCGCGACGGGCCTTTCCGAGCGGATCCTCTTCCGGCTGATGCGGCCGCGTGCCTTGCCTTCGGCGCGGCTGGCCTACGGGCGGCTCGCGGTGGTTGGCCTGGCGACCGGCATGGCGCTGTTCGGTGGGCAGATCGGCACCATGCCCATGGATTTCCTGCTCTGGGTGCAACTGGGCGCCGCTCTGTTGCTTGCGGTGGCCACGCTCGTCCGGATGGTAGAGGCGCTGGTCAGGCGTCCGGCACGGCCGGGTGTGCAGGCGCCCGCGCCAGCGTCACCTGAAGCGTCGTGAGGTGGTCAGCCTCCGCTGGCGGCTTGTCCCAGCGGATGCGATGGATTCTCGGGAAGCGCATCGCAATGCCGGATTTGTGCCGCGTCGAGGCCTGCAGCCCCTCGAAGGCGATCTCGAGCACCAGTCCCGTCCGGGCTTCATGCACCACCTCGCGCACGGGGCCGAACCGGTTGGTCGTGTTCTGCCGGACGAAGCGGTCCAGCTCGACCAGTTCGGCATCGGAGAAGCCGAAATAGGCCTTCCCGACCGGAACCAGCCTGTCCCCGTCCCAGACGCCGAAGGTGAAATCGGAATAATAGGACGAACGCTTCCCGTGTCCGCGTTGGGCATACATCAGCACGCAGTCGACGAGGCCGGGATCGCGCTTCCATTTGTACCAGTGGCCCTTGGGGCGCCCGGCGAGATAGGGTGAAGCCAGCCGCTTCAGCATGACCCCCTCGATGGCGGGATGCTCCGCGGATTGCGCGCGTTGCCTGGCCAGGTCCTCCCAGCTGTCGAAATCGATTGGCGGCGAAGCGCAGAGCCGCCCGCCATGGGCTGCGACAAGGGCGTCGAGCCTGTCCCGTCGTTCGGCCAGCGTGAGGCTTCGCAAGTCCTCCTCGCCGGCAAAGAGGCAGTCATAGGCGATGAGCTGCGCGGGAAACTCGGCCATCAGCCGTGCCGATACGGTCTTCCGGTTGAGCCGCTGCTGGACGCTGGAGAAGGGCGCGACCGCCTTTCCGTCCATCACGACGAGTTCTCCGTCAATCACCCCGTCGAAATGCAGCGCGCCGGCCAGATCCGGGAAGGCGGCGGTGATGTCGTCGCCGCTGCGCGAGAACAGGCGGATCTCGGCTGCGTTACCGCGGAGCCGCCCGGCGGCCTGCACGCGGATGCCGTCCCACTTCCATTCGGCAGAGAATTCGCGCGGATCCAGCCGGCCGAAATCCTCGTCCTCGATCGGATGGGCCAGCATGGGCGAGCGGAAGGTCAGCGCCTGGCCCGGGTCGGGCCGCGGCCCTCGCCCTTCCAGCCAGGCGAAGAGCCCGGCATAGGGGGGCTCGAGCCCGTGCCAGATCTCCTCGATCGCCGCCGCCTCGACCCCACCGAACCGCGCGAGGGCCAGCTTGGCGAGCGAGGCCGAAACACCGATTCGGAACCCGCCGGTCATCAGCTTCAGCAGGGCCCAGCGGCCGCGCTCGTCAAGCGTGTCGAGCCAGCCGGCAACAAGGCCGGCAACCTCGCGACGGGAGGCTTTCTGCAGTGTTTCGACGACGGCTCCGATCGCGCTGTCGCGGATCGGCCCGCCGGCTGGCGCGGGCCAGAGCAGGGCGATCGTCTCGGAGAGATCGCCGACATAATCATAGGAGAGAGCAAAGAGTACCGGATCGGTCCGTTCGCTGATCAGTTGCCGCAGCATGGCCGGCTTGGCCGCCGGCAGGTCGAGCGCTCCGCACAGGGCGGCAAGGCAATAGCCGCGATCCGGGTCCGGAACGGTCCGGAAATGCTCCTCCATCAGCGTCAGCTTGGCCAGGCGGCGTGGCTCGAAGGCCAGAGCTTCGATCAGGGCGGCGAAGCGGTTCATGCCGCCTCCTCGTCGCCATAGCCGACCAGCCGCAGCGGGCGTGCTGCAAGCCCGCGCTGCTGGCACCAATGGACCAGCGCGTCCTCCTGACCATGCGTGACCCAGATCTCGCCCGCCCCGGTCTCGAGGATCGTCTCCTGAAGTTCCGTCCAGTCGGCATGATCCGAGATCACCATCGGAATCTCGGCGCCCCGCTGTCGGGCCCGCGCCCGGATCCGCATCCAGCCGCTGGCCACGGCTGTCACCGGATCCGGGAAGCGCCGCGACCAGCGATCGGCCAGTGCGGAGGGTGGGCAGAGGACGATCCGCCCTGAAAGATCGCGGGACTTGCGGCCAGCCACGGGCTCGATCGGGCCGAGCAAGATGCCCCGGGCTTCGTAGTACTGCGTCACTTTCTCGAGGGCACCATGCAGCAGGATCGGCGCGTCATGGCCGCAATCGCGCAGCAGGCGGATCATCCGCTGCGCCTTGCCAAGCGAATAGGCACCGACGAGATGCGTGCGCTCCGGAAACCGGGCCAGCGAGGCGAGCAGCCGCCCGGCCTCGTCGCGCGCATCCGGATGGCGAAATACCGGCAGGCCGAACGTCGCTTCGGTCACGAAGACATCGCAAGGCTGGAGGGAGAAGGCTTCGGCCGTCGGGTCCGGCCGGCGCTTGTAATCGCCCGAGACAACGATCCGGCAGCCCTGCCATTCAAGGGTGATCTGGGCCGAGCCCAGCACGTGTCCGGCTGGATGGAAGCTGATCCGCACCCCGCCATGGGTCAGGCTCTCGCCGAACGGCATGGCCTGCTCGCTGCCGCAGAAACCTTCGCCGAGTCGGATCCGCATGATGTCCAGCGTTTCGCGCGTCGCCAGCACATGGCCGTGCCCGGCCCGGGCATGGTCGGAATGCGCATGCGTGACCAGTGCCCGCGCAACAGGGCGCATCGGATCGATATGGAAATCCCCCGGCGGGCAATAGAGGCCTTCCGGGCGGGGATGCAGCAGGGTTTCCGGGCGTATCGCCAAGGCGGTTTCCAGAATTGCTGGGTTCGAAAAGCGGAGGCCAGGATCGGTATCCGCCCTTCACATAGCGCGGGCCACGCCCTAAGGCACGGGGCATGACTGCCACGCCACCTTTCTCGACCCGCTCCTCGGGCGACATGATCGCCGACCGTCGCTACGCCTATGGCGATGCCGCCCTGGCTGAACAGGACTGGCAGGCGGCTTTCGACCTGTTCGAGCAGACCCTCGAACTGGTGCCGCATTGGCCACCCGCGCATCTCGCCCTTGCCAGGGCCGCTCTGGCCCTCGGCGAGGAGGAAACGGCCCGCGCGGCTCTGGAGCGCGTCCTGACGCTTGATCCAGCCGATCATCTCGGCGCTGCCATGCTGCTGGCGCAGATTGGCAGCAAGCCGGTCGCCGAGGCGATGCCGGCAGCCTATGTCGCAGCCCTGTTCGACGATTACGCGCCGCGTTTCGACAGCCACCTCGTCAACCAGCTTGCCTATCGCGCGCCCGAACTGCTCGTTGCCGCGCTGGACCGCCATCAGCCGGAGCGGCATTTTGCGCATGTGCTGGATCTCGGCTGCGGGACGGGTCTGATGGCCCGGGCTCTCGGCAGCCGGGCCGGCCTCGTCTTCGGGGTTGATCTCTCGCCCCGCATGGTCGCTGTTGCTGC
This sequence comes from Rhabdaerophilum sp. SD176, assembly GCF_030143245.1. Lineage (GTDB taxonomy): Bacteria > Pseudomonadota > Alphaproteobacteria > Rhizobiales > Beijerinckiaceae > Rhabdaerophilum. The sequence goes on from NZ_JARJNS010000003.1 coordinate 128,848, forward strand.
CGAAACCAGGCTCTATGCCGGGCTTCAGGCGGGCGAACTTGTTGCCTTCCTCACACAGCAGCCGGTGGCCGGTGCCGATCTGACGATTGCTGCCGATGTCTTCTGCTATGTTCCCGATCTCGCGCCGGCCTTCGCGGAAGCCCGCCGCTGCCTCGCGCCCTCGGGAATTCTTGCCTTTACGGTGCAGACCCACCCGGGGGAAGGGGTTGTGGTCGGTGAGGATTGCCGCATCCATCACGCGCCGGGCCTCGTCCGTCACCTTGCGGTGGAAGCCGGCTTCACCCTGCTGGCCGAGGAGGAGGCCGTTTCACGCCTCGATGCCGGCAAGCCCGTGCCAGGCGCGCTCTTCCTCCTTGCCGCCCCATGACAGCCACGCCACCTTGGCCCGATGGTGTCACCCGCTGATTCCCCTCTCCCGCCGCTTTTTGCCAACTGGTTTGCCGGCCGGGGCTGGAGCCTGCGCTGGCATCAGGCCCAGCTGCTTACCCGGGCTTCGGCGCGCCGCTCCGCGCTGCTGATCGCACCGACAGGGGCCGGCAAGACGCTCGCGGGCTTCCTGCCGACGCTGGTTGAGCTGTCCGGGCCAGAGCGCAACGAGGGGCTGCACACGCTCTATATCTCGCCGCTCAAGGCGCTTGCGGTGGACATTGCCCGCAACCTCGAGGAGCCGGTGGCGGAAATGGGCCTTCCGCTCCGCATCGAGGCCCGGACCGGAGATACGCCGGCCGCGCGTCGCCAGCGCCAGATGCGCCAGCCGCCGCAGATCCTGCTCACCACGCCGGAGCAGGTGGCACTGATGATCGCCAATCCCGAGGCCCGGAAGGTCTTTTCCGGGCTGCGGCAGATCATCGTCGATGAGTTGCATGCGCTGGCGCCCGGGAAACGTGGCGATCTTCTTGCTCTCGGTCTTGCCCGACTGCGCCTTCTCGCGCCGCAAGCCATTGCTTTCGGGTTGTCCGCCACGGTGGCGGAGCCGGACAATCTCCGTCGCTGGTTGGTCGATCAGGCCGGTGGCCCGGCCATGGCTGATCTTGTCGAGGTTCCGCGCAGCCTTGCCGCTCCAGCTGATCTCCGCCTGCTCGAAACCGAGGAGCGCCTGCCTTGGGCCGGCCATTCGGCGCGGCACGCCATGGCGGAGATCTACAGCGAGATCGGCCGTCACCGGTTGACCCTCGTTTTCGTCAATACGCGGATGCAGGCGGAATTCGTGTTCCAGGCGCTCTGGGGCCTGAACGAGGAAAACCGCCGCATTGCCCTCCACCATGGCTCGCTCGATGTCGGGCAGCGACGCAAGGTCGAGGCGGCCATGGCGGCCGGCGGCCTTGATGCGGTCGTCTGCACCTCAACGCTCGATCTCGGCATTGACTGGGGCGATGTCGACCTTGTCATCAATGTCGGCGCCCCCAAGGGCGCAAGCCGGCTGCTGCAGCGGATCGGCCGTGCCAATCACCGGCTCGACCAGCCCTCCAAGGCCTATCTCGTGCCCTCGAACCGGTTCGAGGTGCTCGAATGCCACGCCGCGATCGAGGCAGCCCGGGCCGGCGAGCAGGATGCCGTAACGAGCCGGGAGGGCGCGCTCGATGTGCTGGCCCAGCATTGTCTCGGCATGACGGTGGCCGAACCGGTCCATCCGGAGGCGCTCTACCGGGAAGTCACCGCGGCGGCGCCCTATGCCGGGCTCGAACGGGAGGCTTTCGACCGCGTGATCCGCTTCGCAACGGATGGCGGCTATGCCCTTCGCGCCTATGATCGTTTCGCCAAGATCCGGCGCGATGGCGAGGGCAGGTTGCGGGTCGCCAACGCCCGGATCGCGCAGGCTTACCGGATGAATGTCGGAACGATTGTCGAATCGACGATGCTCAAGGTGCATCTCGGTTCGGCGAAAGGCGGTGCCCTGCGTTACGGCCGCCTGCTCGGCGAGATCGAGGAATACTTTGCCGAAGGCCTGACCGCTGGCGATACCTTCGTCTTTGCCGGCGAGGTTCTTCGTTTCGAGGGCATCGTCGAGGATCGTGTGGTAACCACGCGCGCGCACGGCAAGGATCCGATGATCCCCTCCTATAATGGCGGCAAGTTTCCGCTCTCGACCCATCTGGCGGCGCGGGTCCGGTCGATGCTGGCCGACCCTTCGGCCTGGGCGGGGCTGCCAGAGCAGGTCGCCACCTGGCTGGCGCTGCAGCAAGGGAAATCGGCATTGCCCGGCCCTGAAGACCTGCTGGTCGAAACCTTCCCCCGTGGCGGGCGCTACTATCTCGCGGCGTTTCCCTTCGAGGGGCGGCTTGCCCACCAGACGCTCGGCATGCTCCTGACCCGCCGCCTCGAACGCGCCAGCCTCCAGCCGCTCGGCTTCGTCGCCAATGACTATGCCATCGCGATCTGGATGCTGCGTGACCCTTCGATCCGCATCGCCGCCGAACCGGAATTTCTCGGCCGGCTCTGGGACCCCGATATGCTGGGTGATGATCTGGAGGACTGGCTGAACGAGAGCGCGCTCATGAAACGCTCCTTCCGCGCCTGCGCGGTGATTGCAGGCCTGATCGAGAGGCGCTTTCCCGGCATGGAGAAGAAGTCCCGGGCAGTGACCATGTCGACAGACCTGATCTTCGACGTGCTGCGCAAGCATGAGCCGGATCATGTTCTGCTGAAGGCTGCCCGCGCAGATGCGGCGACGGGCCTCATGGATTTGCGCCGCCTCTCCGATCTTCTGATGCGGATTCGCGGGCGAATCGTGCACCATGATCTGGCGCAGGTCTCGCCGCTTTCGGTACCGATCCTGCTGGAGATTGGCAAAGAGCCCGTCTATGGCGAGGCCCGCGACCAGGCGATCGCCGACGAGGCGGCCCGCCTGCTGGACGAGATGGGGGAGGCATTCGGAACCGCATGAGACAGGCCGCCCAGCGCAACGATGCCCGACGGCCCGTTCCGGCTCGCATCCTGCTGGCCGGCCACGAGGTGCTGCTCTTGCCGGCCGGCGCGGCTTACCTGCCGGACGAACGGCTTCTCGTCGTCGCCGATCTCCACCTCGGCAAGGGGCTCGCCTATGCCAGCGGGGGCCAGATGCTCCCGCCCTATGACAGCCTCGACACGATGCGCCGGCTGCTCGTCCTTGTTCACCACTGGCAGCCGGAGCGACTTGTGTTGCTGGGTGACAGCATTCACCGCCAGAGGCTGATGGAAGCGAGCCTGGCGCCGGTTGCGGCCGAACTGGAAGAGCTTGCCCGGTCGGTCAAGCTGGTCTGGATCACCGGCAATCACGACCCTGCCTTGTCCGGCTTGCCCGGGGAGGTGGCCGGCGAGATCGAACTGCCCGGCGCGCTGCGCCTGCGGCATGAGCCGGCCGAGGATGGTCATCCGGAAATTGTCGGCCATCTCCACCCTGCAGCGCGCCTGCCCACAAGGGCAGGGCGGCAGCGTCGGCGCTGTTTCGTTGTCGCGGAACCCCGCCTGCTCCTGCCGGCCTTCGGTGCCCTCACCGGCGCGCTCTGTGTGAGTGACCCTGCGATCGCCGGGCTTTTCCCGGCAAGCCGGAGCCGCGTCTACCTGATGCTGGGCGAGGGGCTTGCCGAATTGCCGATGACTGCCGTGTCGTAAGCGCTGCGCGTTTGATACATCGCCACGAACACGGGCCGGCTTACGAGGATGCGTCCTTGCCTGCGGCTCGCCGGGCGAGGAAGGGCAGGGCGGCCGCGATCATCACGAAACGCGCCACATGGTGCGAGGAAACATAGAGCGGATCCAGGCCCATCGCGAGGCCGAGCACCACCATGGCCTCGAGGCCACCGGGCGCGAAGGCAACCAGCGCTTCGGGGAGCGGCACATTGGCAAAGCGGGCCGTGAGCAGGGCTCCCAGCGCAGCGACCGCGACGGTGACGACCAGCAGCAGGATGCCGGGCAGGAAGAGCGATCGCACCGTCTGGAAATCGAGCCCCGAGAACCGGGAGCCGGCATAGACGCCGACGATCACCATCGCCAATGAGACGATTGCAACAGGTGGCGAACCGGTGATGAGGCCGGTGACATGGAGCAGCCCGGCCGCCGCCATTCCGCCCAGCAGGAAGGGCGCCATGATCCGCAAGGCCTGGAACAGCCAGGCCACCAGCACCGCCACCACCATCATGAGGGCGAAGGGCAGCGGGCCGATAATATCCGGTAGCGCGGTGTTGACCTCGCGCACGGCGAGGAGCGTGGCGCTGGGCAGCACCGCCACCAGCACGAACATCCGGAAGGATTGCACAGCAACGATCGGCAGCATGTTCGACCGGGTTTCGGATACCGCCGCGATTACGGCGGAGAGCGCGCCCGGCACCGAGGCGAACATCGCGCTGTTCCGGTCCCACCCGAAAAGCCGGACAAGCGCCAGCCGGCCGGCAAAGACAATGGCCAATGTGGTCAGCGCGAGGATCAGTAGCGAGACCGGATAGCGCTCCAGTGCGCGCAGCATTTCCGGTGTGATGGCGCTGCCGGTCAACGCTCCGGCAAAGAGCATCCCGAGATCGCGCACCGAATCCGGCATGACCGGCTTCACCCCGATCACGATGAGCAGGACCGAACCGACCATGGCGCCCGAAAGCCAAGGAGCGGGCAGCCGGAGCAGAAAGAAGACATAGCCGCCGACCAGTCCGGCGCCGATTGTCAGGATCAGCCGGCCCCAGACCGGCAGGGCACCGACCCCGGTCACAGCCGCGCCACCGCCTCCACCAGCCGGTCTGCCGCCATGGCGATATCCTCCGATTTCCGGAGGTAACACAGGCGGAGGAAGCCCTCGCCGCCGGCGCCGAACGCCGTCCCGGGGGCAAGACCGACATTCGCCTCGTCGATCAAGCGGAAGGCGAGTTGCCGTGTATCTCCGACGCCTTCGATTCCGAAGAAAAGGTAGAATGCCCCGGCAGGCGGCGCCATGCGAAACCGGTTCTGCCGGGAAAAGGCCTCCAGCAGGATCTGCCGGTTCCTCCGCGCCCGTTCCACCTGCCCGGCGATCAGGGCCTCGCCCTCGCGGATGGCGGTTTCGGCGGCGCGCTGGATAAAGACTGGGGCGCCCGAGCTCGAATACTGGATCAGGTTCACGATGGTCGGGCCAAGGACGGCCGGTGACTCGATCCAGCCGAGGCGCCAGCCGGTCATCGCCCAGTTCTTCGACATGGTCTGAACGAAGAGCAGGCGGTCATCCTCGCGCATCACATCGCGGAAGGACGGGGCGCGGGGGCCGTCGAAATAGAATCGACCATAGATCTCGTCGGCGATGATCCAGAAACCGTGACGGCGGGCCAGATCCATCAGGAATCGAATTTCCTCCGCGCTTGCGGTCCAGCCGGTTGGATTGGCTGGCGAATTGATGACCATCGCCCGCGTCTTCGGACCGACTGCCGCTGCAAGGGCTTCAAGATCAAGCTGCCAGCCTGTCGTTCCGAAGCGCATCGGCACTTCACGCGGAGTGGCGCCGGAAACCGTCAGGGCACCGATGAAATTGGGCCAGGCCGGCGTAGGCACGATGACCTCGTCACCCGCGCCGGCGACCATGGTTACCGCGATCTGCAGGGCATGCATGCCGCCGGATGTGACATAGATCCGGTCGGCGGAGACGGGTGTGCCGTACATGCCGCCGAGATAGGTGGCAATCGTTTCCCGAAGGCTCGGAAGGCCAGCCTGATACGTGTAGAAGGTCTCGCCCGCGGCGAGCGAGGCGCTGGCGGCCGCGGTGATCGAGGCCGGCGTGGGCATGTCGCCCTCGCCGACCCAGAGCGGGATGAGGCCCGGCCGGCCTCTTCCGTAATCGAAGACCTCGACGATCCCGCTTGACGGGGCTTGCGCGGCGTTTGCCCGGATCGGGTACGCCGAAGAAAGGGAAGGACTCATCATCGGGGCGTTATGCTTCGAAAGCAGCAGGCATTCAACCAACCACGGCGGGCCGGCGACCCTTATTTCTTGAGCAGGTCACGGATTTCCATCAGCAGCTTTTCCTGGGCCGGTGGCTCGGCCGGCGCGGCAGGGGCCTCGGCGGCCTGCTGCTGCTTGAGCCGGTTCATGCCCTTGACGACCATGAAGAGCACCCACGCGATAATGACGAAATTGATCGAGACCGTCAGGAACTTGCCGTAGGCGAGAACGGCACCCTGCTTGGCCGCATCCGCGACGTTGGTGGCCGTCACGGATTTGCTGAGCGCCAGAAAGTAATTGTCGAAGTTCAGCCCGCCGACGATCGCGCCGATCAGCGGCATGAAAATGTCACCTACCATGGAATCGACAATCTTGCCGAAAGCGGCACCAATGATCACGCCGATGGCGAGATCGACAACATTGCCCTTCAGGGCAAATTCCTTGAATTCCTTCAACATGGCATTCCCCTTCACGCCGTTGAATCCGCACCCGCCGGGCTCATATCCGGCCCTGCCAGGCAAGTCTTGGAAACAAAACCTTGACCATGCAAGGATTTTGGCGGGATGCCCGGCTTTCTCCCCCGCAAAGATCAGGGCTTCCTTGTCCGAGAGTCGACTTGCGGGTTCGGCAAGAGCATGAAATCCTGCTTTCCCGGCCAACGGAACAAGGAAAAACCATGCTCGCCGGCTGGGTCGCGCTCATTGCCGCGCTGCTGTACCTGTTCGCTCTGTTCGCGATAGCGCATTATGGCGATACGCGGGGCCGCTGGCTCATGCGGGGACGCCTGCGGCCAACCATCTATGCGCTGACGCTTGCTGTCTATTGCACCTCCTGGACCTTTCTCGGCTCTGTCGGACTGGCCTCGCGCAGCGGCTTCGACTTCCTGCCGATCTATCTCGGTCCGCTGATCGGGATCCTGATCGGGCTTCCGCTGATCGCCCGGATCACCAATATTGCGAAATCCCAGCGCATCACCTCGGTGGCGGATTTCATCGGCGCCCGCTACGGCAAAAGCAGCAAGGTCGCGGGGATGGTGGCGATCATCGCCGTGGTCGGAACCATCCCCTACATTGCGCTGCAGCTGAAGGCGATCTCGGCCTCGCTCGAGATCATCGTCTTCCGCGAGCAGGGCGTGCCGATGACGCAGGGCTTCAGCCTGATCGGCGATGTCTCGCTGCTGGTGACCGTGGTGCTGGCTGCCTTCGCCATCGCGTTCGGCACACGCCATATCGACGCGACCGAGCATCAGGACGGGCTGATGCTGGCGGTTGCCGCTGAATCCCTGATCAAGCTGCTGGCCTTCCTCGCCGTCGGAATTTTCGTCGTCTACTGGATGTTCAACGGGTTCGATGACCTGTTCCGGCAGGCACGGGAATTCCCGCCGGCGGCGCGCGTGCTCTCGACAGGGCCGGACCCGTGGGTCTGGACAACAACCACGGCGCTGGCTGCCTGCGCCATCTTCCTGCTGCCGCGCCAGTTCCATGTCATGGTGGTGGAGAATCGGAACACGGAAGATCTCAGGCGCGTCGCCTGGCACTTCCCGGCCTATCTCGTGGCGATCAACATCTTCGTGATCCCCATCGCGCTGGCAGGCTGGCTGATCTTCCCCGAGACCGGGATCGACCGGGACTTCATGGTCCTGTCCCTGCCCCAGTTCGCGCATGCCGGCTGGATCGCGCTCATCGCCTTCATCGGTGCGCTCTCGGCGGCTACCGCCATGGTGATTGTCGAATCCGTCGCCTGCGGGATCATGATATCGAATGATCTCGCCATGCCTTTCCTCCTGCGGCGGATGAATCTCCGGCCCAAGGATGCTCTGGAGGACGGCGAGCAAACGGTTCGTTCGAGCGCCGACATGGTCGAGATGGTGCTGACGATCCGCCGCGTGGCGGTTGTCGTCATCCTGTTTCTCGGATTTGCTTATTACCGCTCCAGCGAAAAGGCCGCTTTGGCCTCGATCGGATTGCTTTCCTTTGCTGCGATCGCCCAGCTTGTTCCGGCCTTTTTCGGGGGCCTGTTCTGGCAGCGCGCCAATGCACAGGGGGCGCTGGCGGGGCTGGCCATCGGGTTTCTCAGCTGGCTCTACCTCCTGTTCCTGCCCACCCTTGCCGGGTCGGAAGGCTTCATCCACCACGTTGTCCGGGACGGACCATTCGGGCTGAGCTTCCTTGCACCATCGAGCATCCTCAGTCCTCACCTGCCCAATTTGGTCCAGGGTGTGGGAATTTCGCTTGGTCTTAACTTGCTGGCCTTCGTCACGATCTCGCTGCTGCGCGAGCCGACGCCGATCGAGCGCCTGCAGGCAAGCCTGTTCACGGGGCCGGAAGCGGCGACCTCGGGGCCGGGCTTCAAGCTCTGGCGCAGTGCGGTCAATGTCGATGACCTCAAGACCACGGTTGGCCGCTATCTCGGCGAGGAGCGGACCAGCCGCGCCTTCCGGTCGTTCGAGGACCAGCGCGGTCTCGCTTTCAGCCCGGGGCAGGAAGCCGATGCGCATACGATCCGCTTTGCCGAGCAGCTTCTGGCCTCGGCAATCGGTGCGGCCTCCTCGCGCCTCGTCCTCTCGCTGATGCTCAGGCGGCGGAACGTCTCGACCGAAGCGGCCCTCAAGCTGCTCGACGATGCGTCGGCTGCGATCCAGTATTCACGGACCTTGCTGCAGCATGGGCTGGATCATGCCCGCCAGGGCGTCACCGTGTTCGACCAGGATCTTCGGTTGATGTGCTGGAACCGTGCTTTCCAGGACCTGTTCGACCTGCCGGCCGATCTGGTGCGGTTCGGCGTCGGGCTGGACGAGATCGTGAGCTACAACGCCAAGCGGGGCCTATACGGCAAGTCGCCCCGTGCCGACGTCATCGCCCGGCGGATCGCCTCGTTGGTGCAGGAATCGGAGCCGCAGCGGCTCCGGCTGACGCCGTCGAACCGGGTGATCGAGATCCGTTCGAACCACCTGCCGGATGGTGGCCTTGTCACCACCTACACTGACATCACCGAAGCCGTGCAGGCCGAGAAGGCGCTGGAAGATGCCAATGCCACGCTGGAAAGGCGCGTCCGGCAGCGAACCGACGAATTGACCCAGGCGAACCGGGCGCTTGGGCGTGCCAAGCTCGATGCGGATGAAGCCAACGCCTCCAAGACGCGCTTCCTCGCTGCAGCCAGCCACGACATCATCCAGCCACTCAACGCGGCGCGGCTCTATTCGGCGGCGCTCTCGGAAGCGCTCAAGGGACAGGATAACGCGGAACTGGCCGAAAATGTCGGCGCATCACTGAATGCGGTCGAGGAAATCCTGTCGGCTCTGCTCGAGATTTCGCGGCTGGATGGCGGCAAGATGCAGCCCGAGATCACCAGCTTCAAGATCGGCGAGTTGCTGGCGCAGATGCAGATCGAATTCGATCCCATCGCCCGGGCCAAGGGGATCCGTCTGACGATCCTGCCCAGCAGCCTTGTCGTGCGCAGCGACAGGCGGCTGATGCGTCGGCTGCTGCAGAACCTCGTCTCGAACGCGATCAAATACACCGTCAAGGGGCATGTCCTCGTGGGCATGCGCCGTCGCGGAGAGCATGTACTCCTTGTGGTCGGCGATACGGGCATCGGCATTCCGAGCAGCAAGCACAAGGCGATCTTCAAGGAGTTCCAGCGCCTGGACCAGGGCGCCCGGATCGAGCGGGGCCTCGGGCTCGGCCTCTCGATCGTCGAGCGCATCGTCAAGGTGCTCGATCTCGATCTCTCCCTCGAATCGCGGCCGGGGCGCGGCACCATGTTCCGCGTCTCGATTCCGCGGGCCCCCGAATCAGTCGCCCTGCCGGAACCGGATCAGCGGGACCTGCCCCATGCGACGAGCTATTCCCCGCTGGTCGGGTTGCATGTCGTGGTGATCGACAACGAACCGACCATCCTTGACGGGATGCAACGCCTTCTGACCGGCTGGGGCTGCCAGGTCCTCACGGCCGGCCATGCCGCCGAGGCGATGGAGAAAGCCGGGCAGGCGAAGGTGATCCCGGCGATCGCGCTCGTCGATTACCAGCTGGACGATGGCCATGGCCTCGATGCGATCCGCCGGCTGCGCTGGCGCTACGGATCTGACCTGCCGGCCGTGCTGATTACGGCAGACCGGTCTCCCGAGGTCCGGGAGGAGGCCGCGTCGGAGAATGTCCAGATCCTCAACAAGCCGATCCGCCCCCCCAGCCTGCGGGCGCTGCTCGCGCAACTGACATTGCAATCGCCCCGAGCGGCGGAATAGGTCGCAGGGAGCTGCCTTGCGATGCATCTGCCGGGAGACTAAGAGAGGGGGATGACCCGATCCGCCTACGCCCCGCTGCGCCATGCGCTGGCCGTCCTGGCCTGCATGCTGCTGTTGCTGGGCGGCGTGGCCCAGCAACGCGCCTTCGCGACAAAGCTGGGCAAGGCCGGCAACCCGGGCGCCATGGCAATGTGCCTGCCGGGCATGGCGGCGCCGGACGGGGCTGAGCTTCCTCCGGCTCCCCTGCATGATTGTTTCGAATGCTGCCTCGGCGCCCTGCCAGGCTTTGTTGCTCCGTTGGCCTGTCCTGTCGAGCACCCCCTGCCGGCTGGCTTGGCTGTTCTTCCGACGGACTGGACCAATCCCCTTCCGGGCCTGATGGCCCGCGCCTGTTCGAGAGGACCACCGGGAAACGCCTGAGCGCTTTATCCCTTCCTCTATTGAACAGGACAGATCCATGTTGACGATTTTCCCGCGCCGTCCGGCGCTGCTGGCCCTTGCCAGCTTTCCTTTGCTCCTCTCCGCCCAGCCAGGCCTCTCCCATGCCACGTTCGAGAACGGGCAGGCAGCACAGAACAGCACCTACAAGGCGGTTATCCGCATTCCGCATGGCTGCGACGGGCAGGCCACGCAGACTGTCCGCGTCGCGATTCCGGAAGGCGTCATCGCCGTGAAGCCGATGCCCAAGGCCGGCTGGACCGTGCAGACGACCAAGACCACCTATGCCAAGCCCTACAGCCTCTATGGCCGCGAGGTGAAGGAAGGCGTTTCCGAGATCGTCTGGTCGGGCGGACAGCTTGGTGATGATCAATATGACGAATTCGTCTTCCAGGCCCGGATGACCGATCGCCTCCCGCCCATGCAGATGGTCCATATCCCGGTGGTCCAGGAATGCGCGACGGCGAAGGTCAGCTGGACCGAGATCCCGGCCAGCGGGCAGGATCCACATGCCCTGAAATTCCCGGCGCCGGGCATCCGGATCGTTGCTGCGAACCAGCAGGTTGCGCAGCACCAGCATCACCATGGCGCGCAGGCTGCCCCGACCGCTTCGGCAGTGCAGGTCATCCGGGCCGGTGATCTCGAGATCACCGCGCCGTGGAGCCGTGCCACGCCGGGCGGCGCGAAGGTGGCTGGCGGCTTCATGCGCATCACCAACAAGGGCGCAGCCCCGGATCGCCTCATCGGCGGCTCGGTCGAGATTGCCGGCATCTTCGAGGTTCATGAGATGCGCATGGACGGCAATGTCATGCGGATGCGCGCGCTCGAGAAGGGCCTCGAGATCAAGCCGGGAGAAACCGTCGAGCTCAAGCCAGGCGGCTACCATGTCATGTTCATTGACCTCCGGAAGCCGCTGAAGGCGGGCGACGCGGTCAAGGGAACGCTGGTCTTCGAGAAGGCCGGTACGGTCGAGGTGAGCTATACCGTCCAGACCATGGGCGGTGGCGGGCATGATCACGGCCAGCACAAGCATTGACGCTCCCGGCGATCCGGCTCCGGCCGGGTCGCCCCTTTCCAACCCCCTCGGGAGGAACCTTGCCATGAACGCCCTGCGCTGGATCCGCTATACCGTCTGGGCCGCGATCGCCATCCTGACGGGCGCGATGCTCTTCCTGCTGCTCAGCCCCGAAAAGGAGACCGGCACGGGCGTTCCGTCGATTGGCGGTCCGTTCGAACTGGCCGCCCATGATGGCAGCCGTATCAGCGCCGCCAACCTGGCTGGCAAGCCCTATGCGCTGTTCTTCGGCTTCACGCATTGCCCGGATGTCTGCCCGACCTCGATGATGGAGATCACCAATGATCTCGTCGCGCTTGGCAGTGCGGCGAAGGATTTCCGGGTCTATTTCGTGACGGTCGATCCCGCTCGGGATACGGCGGCGCTGCTGAAGGACTATGTCGGCTCCTTCGATGCCCGGATTGTCGGGCTGGTTCCGAAGGATGAAGCCGAACTCGCCGCCATGGCGAGGATGTTCCGCGCCATTTATCGGCGCGTCGAGACGCCGAGCGGCTACACGATGGACCACACGGCCTCGATCTATCTCATGGATGGCAAGGGTCAGTTTTTCGGCACGCTCGATTCCAAGGAGACCCCGGCCGTGCGGCAGGCCAAGTTGAAGCGGTTGCTCGCCCGCGGTTGATCAGGCATCGCCCGTCGACGAGTAGGGCGGGCGCCCACTCACAAGTGCCGCCTCGAGCAGGTCGAGCCGGTCCTGCCCCCAGAAGATCTCGCCATCCAGAACATAGCTCGGCGCACCGAAGACATTGGTGGCCAAAGCCCAGTCCCGGTTGGCCTCGTATTCGCTTCGCATGGTGGAGGAACGCGCGAGATCGAGCAGGTCGGCCGGCAGGCGGGTTTCAGCCAGCAGCCGGATGATCGTGTTCTCGTCGGCGAGGTTCTCCTGCCGGGCCCAGATGGCGCGATGTGCGGCACGGAGATAGCCTTCCGGCGACAGACCGCGCGCAACCGCCGCCAATGTGACACAATCCGCCAATGTCGGATCGAACGGCACGCCCGCCGGTTTCAGCACGAGAGGCAGGTCGCGGATCGCCCGCCAACGCTGCAATTCGACAAGGCGATAGGCCTGCCGGGCAGGATGACGCTTCGCCAGCGGCAAGCCACCGGTTTCGCTGAAAACATTGAGCAGGAGAACCGGGCGATAGCGGATGACGGCATCATGCCTCGCCGCGATCCTGTGCAGGAAATCGAAGCCGAGATAGGCCCACGGGCTCATGAGCGTGAAAAGATAATCGATCGTGCGGGACATGCCATTCTCCGGAAGGAACGGCATAGAAGGCCGGATCGGTGGTCAGGTCAACGCCGCTTCAACCCGTCTTCCACGGTCAGGAAGGCCTCGATTTCCGGATCGAAGGCCGGCGAGTCACCCTCATAACCAACAAGCCGGACCAGCCGTTCGGCCGGCACGAATTGCCGCTCGCGGCGCGAATAGAGGCCGCCACGCACGAGGGCGAGCGCGGCTGTCATCGGCTCGCCTCCCGCGCCCTTCGTGATGAAGCGATGCTCCATCACGAAGGTGGTCGCCCGCCAGCAGACGATGCGGGATTCCAGCGTGAAACTCTGGAACGGCTTGAGCTCCCGGCGATAGCGGATGGCGCTGCCGGAGAGCATGGGCAGCAGCCCCTCCTTGAGCACGGCCCGCCAGAGGCCGGTCTGGAGAAGCAGGTCGGTCCGCCCGAGATCGGCAATCGTCAGGTAACGGCCGTTATTCATGTGAAGATTGGTGTCGATATCGTTCGGCCAGACGCGGAAATGCAGGCGGGAGACGCCGAAGGGCGGCTCGATCCGCGCGCGGAAGGGCGCCGTGAGGAACAGCCAGAGCACCCGGAACCAGAGATTCATGCCGTCAGTTCCCTGAGGGCCGGCCGACAGGCACCGGCAGCCCGATTGGCCGGAAAGAGGAAGGGCCCGGTATGGACCGGGCCCTGACGATCAGGCGGCCGCCTTGTGCGGGTTGAACCGCCCGTAGAAGGTCTCGCCCTTGCGGGCCATGGCGCGGAGCAACTTGTTCGGCTTGAACCTCTCGCCATGCTTCGCGGCCAGCTTTTCGCAGAGCGCGACGAAGGCCTTGGTGCCCATGCGGTCGATATAGGAGAGCGGACCGCCGGTATAGGGCGCAAAGCCGAAGCCGAGGATTGCGCCGACATCCGCCTCGCGGACATCGGTGATGACCTTCTCCTCGACCGTGCGGGCCGCTTCGAGGGCCTGCACCACGAGCAGGCGATCGACGATTTCCTGGCGATCGATGCCATCGGCAACGAGCTTTGTCTTCTGCAGGTCGGCGAGGCCGGGCCAGAGCTTCTTGCCCGTGGGCGCGTAGTCGTAGAAGCCCTTGCCGTTCTTGCGGCCGAAGCGCTCCAGATCGACGACCATGGTCTTGAGCAGGGCTTCCTGTTTCGCATCCACGGCGGCGGCGCCGAGATCCTTCTTCGTCGCCTGGAGGATCTTCCAGCCGAGATCGAGGGCCACCTCGTCATTGAGCGAGAGCGGGCCGACCGGCATGCCGGCCTTCTTGGCCATATTCTCGATCATGGCCGGGGGCACGCCCTCGGCCAGCATCAGATGGCCTTCGCGGATATAGTTCAGCACGCAGCGATTGGCGAAGAAGCCGCGGCAATCATTGACGACGATCGGCGTCTTCTTGATGGCGCGGACGAAGTCGAGCGCCGTGGCAAGGGCCCGGTCACCCGTGCGCTTGCCGAGGATGATCTCGACCAGCAGCATCTTCTCGACCGGCGAGAAGAAATGGATGCCGACGAACTGGCTCGGCCGTTCGAAATTCTCAGCCAGCGAGGAAATCGGCAGGGTCGAGGTATTCGAGGCGAAGATCGTGCGGCGGCCGATGACCCCCTGGACCTTCTTGATGACCTCGGCCTTGACGGTACGATCCTCGAAGACGGCCTCGACCACGAGGTCGCAGCCCTTGAGGGCGTTGAAATCAGAGGTCGCGTTGATGCGGGCGAGCAGGGCTTCCCGGTCAGCACTCTTGGCGCGGCCCTTCATGACCTGGTCCGACATCAGCTTGTGCGAATAGGCCTTGCCCTTGTCGGCGGCTTCCTGATCCCGATCCACCAGAACCACGTTGAGGCCGGCCAAAGCCGAGACATAGGCGATGCCGGCGCCCATGAAGCCGGCGCCGACAATGCCGACGCGTTTGATCTTGAGCGGCGGCACCTTGGCGGGGCGGCGTGCGCCCTTTTCCAGCTCGCCCTTGGAGATAAAGAGCGAGCGGATCATCGCCGCGGCTTCCGGCGTCTGGAGGATATGCGCGAAGTAGCGGCTCTCGATGCGCAGGGCGAGATCCATCGGCACCTGCAGCCCTTCATAGACCGCCTGCAGGATCGCCTTGGCGGCGGGGTAATTGTCCTGCGTCTCGCGGCGGTAGATCGCATTGGCCGGCGGCCAGATCATCATGCCGGCCGGCGAATGGACCTTGTTGGACGGGTTCTTGAAACCCTCTACATCCCAGGGGGCCTTGGCCGAACCGCCAGCCTTGATCCATTCCTTCGCAGTCTCGACGAGCTTGTCGCGCGGGACCACGGCATGGACGAGATTCATGGCCTTGGCCTGGGCCGGCTTGATCTGGTCACCCTTGAACAGCATCTGCAGGGCATCGCCGGTCTGCATCAGGCGGGCGACACGCTGCGTGCCGCCAGCGCCGGGGAAGAGCCCGACCTTGATTTCCGGCAGGCCGACACGCGTCTTGTCGCTGTCCGAGAGCACCCGAAAATGGCAGGACAGCGCAAGTTCGAACGCACCGCCGAGGCAGGTGCCGTTGACGGCTGCCGCGAAGGGCTTGCCGCAGGTTTCCAGCTTCCGGTACAGGCGCGACAGGCGCGACGAGGCCTCGAAGAAGAAGGCCATCGCCTCTTCCTCGCCCTTTGTCTTTGCCAGCTTGCGGAACTCGCCGCCAAGGCCCTGCAGCATGGTCAGGTCGGCGCCGCCGGAAAAGGCTTCCTTGCCGGAGACGATGACGCAGCCCTTGATGGCTTCCGCGCCGGCGACATGATCGACCACCTGGCCAAGCTCCGCCATCACCGCTTCGGTGATCACGTTCATGGAGCGGCCCGGCATGTCCCAGGTCAGGAGAGCGATGCCATCGGCGTCTGTTTCGAAACGAAAGTTCTCGAGTTTCATGGGGGGAATCCTTTCGTTTCGATCAGACGCGTTCGACGATCATCGCCGTGCCCATGCCATGGGCGACGCAGAGGGTGACGAGGCCGGTCGAGAGGTCGCGGCGCTCGAGTTCGTCGATCACCGTGCCGAGGATCATCGCCCCGGTCGCCCCGAGCGGATGGCCCATGGCGATGGCGCCGCCATTGACATTGACCTTCGCCGGGTCGAGGTCGAACGCCTGGAGATAACGCAGGACGACGGCCGAGAAGGCTTCGTTGATCTCGATCAGGTCGATATCCTTGATCGACATGCCGGTGCGGGCGAGAAGCTTCTCGGTCACGTCGACCGGGCCGGTCAGCACGAGGGCGAGATCGGAGCCGAGGCTGGCAAAGCCGCGGATCCGGGCACGCGGCTTCAGGCCTGCCTTGCGGCCGGCGGCCTTGTTGCCAACGAGCACCGCGGCAGCGCCATCCACGATGCCGGAGGAATTGCCGGCATGATGGACGTGATTGATGGTCTCGACTTCCGGATGGCCCTGGATGGCGACGGCATTGAAGCCGCCCTGCTCGCCCATCATCGCGAAGGAAGCCTTCAGGCCGCCAAGCGTCTGCATGTCGGTATTCGGGCGGATCGTCTCGTCCTTGCCGAGGATGGTCAGGCCGTTGACATCGCGGACCGGAACCACCGATTTCCCGAAGCGACCCTCTTCCCAGGCCTTGGCGGCGCGCTTGTGGCTCTCGACGGCGAAGGCGTCGACATCATCCCGCGTGAAGCCATATTTCGTGGCGATCAGGTCCGCCGCGACGCCCTGCGGCGAGAAATAGGACGGGATGGCCACGCTGGGATCGACCGCCGGCAGCATGCCTGAGGCACCCATGCCGACGCGGCTCATGGATTCGACGCCGCCGCCGATCACGATGTCCTTCTGCCCAGCCATGACCTGCGCAGCTCCGAAGGCGACCGCGTCGAGCCCGGAGGCGCAGAAGCGGTTGATCTGGATGCCGGGCACGCTCTCGCCGAAGCCGGCCGCGATGGCTGCCGAACGGGCGATGTCACCCGAGGCCTCGCCGACCGGATCGACGCAGCCGAGGACGACGTCATCCACCAGCTTCGGATCAAGCCCGTTGCGCTTCTGGACCGCGCGCAGGGTCGTTTCGGCCAGGCGCACGGCCGTGACCTCGTGGAGCGAGCCATCGGCCTTGCCCTTGCCGCGCGGGGTCCGCACATGATCGTAGATGAAAGCTTCGGCCATCCTGGGCCTCCCTTGGGGTGAGTTCGGTTTTGGGCGGATGATCCTTCCGGGGAAGGATCGCGCCAGAGGTCGGTCCGATCAGAAGCGATCGGCCGGGAGAGACATGATCGCATCCGCGCCCGAGGTGATGCGGGCGAGCTGGGCGCCGGTTTCCGGCAGCATGCGCTCGGCGAAGAAGCGGGCAAGGACCAGTTTGGTTTCAAGCCGCTCAGTCGAGCCATTCGCGCCTTCCGCCAGTTTCGCCTGCGCGGCCTTGACCTGCAGCGCCCACATATAGCCGAGGGCGACGAGGCCGAAGAGATGCATGTAGTCGGTCGAGCCGGCGCCGGCATTGTCGGGCTTGGCCATGGCATTCTGCATGAACCACATCGTGGCCTGCTGGAGATGGCCGAGGCTCTTCCCGAGCGCGCCGAGCAGCGGCTTCATGCCTTCGTCGGCCTCGTTCGCCTTGATGAAGCCCTGCACCTCGTTGAAGAAGGTCATGACGGCGCGGCCGCCATCGCGCGGGAGCTTACGGCCCACGAGGTCGAGCGCCTGGATGCCATTGGCGCCTTCGTAAATCATGGCGATGCGGGCATCGCGCACGAACTGGCTCATGCCCCATTCCTCGACATAGCCATGGCCGCCGAACATCTGCTGCGCCTTCACCGCGTTGTCGAAGCCGACATCGGTCAGCACGCCCTTGAGCACCGGCGTCATCAGGCCGAGATGGTCGTCGGCTTCCTGACGAGCCTTGGTATCCTCCGAGCGATGGGCGACGTCGCTCTTCAGCGCCGTCCAGAGCACGAAGGCGCGGGCAGCCTCGTTGAAGGCACGGATCGAGAGCAGCGTGCGGCGCACATCCGGGTGCACGATGATCGGATCCGCCGCCTTGGCCGGTTCCTTCGTGCCGGTAAGGGCGCGGCCCTGCAGGCGGTCCTTCGCATAGGCGACAGCGTTCTGATAGGCGACTTCCGACTGGGCAAGGCCCTGGATGGCGACGCCGAGGCGAGCTTCATTCATCATCACGAACATCGCATTGAGACCACGATGCTCGGCGCCGACGAGCCAGCCGACCGCGCCGTCATAATTCATGACGCAGGTGGCATTGCCGTGGATGCCCATCTTGTGCTCGATCGAACCGCAGGAAACAGGGTTCCGGGCGCCAAGGCTGCCATCCGGCTGCGGCATGAATTTCGGCACCACGAAGAGCGAGATGCCCTTCACGCCTTCCGGTGCGCCCTCGATCCGGGCGAGCACCAGGTGGATGATGTTCTCGGCAAGGTCATGCTCGCCGGCGGAGATGAAGATCTTCGTGCCTGTAATCTTGTAGGTGCCATCGCCCTGCGGGACGGCCTTGGTCTTGATCAGGCCGAGATCGGTGCCGCAATGGGGCTCCGTGAGGTTCATCGTGCCGGACCAGCTGCCGTCAATCATCTTCGGCAGATAGGTGCGCTTGATCTCCGGCGAGGCGTGCTCGTTGAGCGCGGCGATCGCGCCCATGGTCAGGCCGGGATACATCGAGAAGGCCATGTTCGCGGAGGAGGCGAATTCGTTCATGATGGCGCCGACCGTGTAGGGCAAACCCTGTCCGCCATATTCCGGATCGGCGGAAAGCCCGACCCAGCCGCCGCCGGTATAGGCGTCATAGGCTTCCTTGTAGCCCTTCGGCGTGGTTACGCGGCCATCTTCATGCCGCGTGCAGCCTTCCAGATCACCCGAGCGGTTCACCGGCGCCAGCACCTCCTCGCAGAGCTTGGCGCCTTCCGAGAGAATCGCTTCGAGCATGTCCGGCGAAAGGTCCGAGAAGCCGGGCAGATTGCCGTATTTCTCGATGCCGAACACATCATGGAGCAGGAAGGTCACGTCTTCGGTGGGGGCGCGATAGCTGGGCATGGGTTTCCTCCGGCACGGTATTGGATCCGCACATATGGTTCACATATAAACTATCTCACGGGTTGGCAAGAGGCTTTTCGCGCAGCGTCGCGGAAATCTGGTCAAAACCAAGGTAAAAGTGCAAATGCCGACAAAAAACGGGGGCAACGCCGTGCCTTGCCCCCGCTTCTTCGCCCCGTTTTGCCGACTTTCAGAACAGGCGCAGCACGCTCCCTTCGGCCTGTTTCGCCAGGCCCAGCGCCGTCGAGGCGAGTTGCTGGCGGGCCGTGAGCGCCACAAGCCGGATCGCTTCCTCATTCTGGTCCGGCAGGAGCAGCAGGTCCGCGCCGGTCTCGATCGGTTCCGCCATGTCCCTCGCGAATTCCCCCCGCGCTCTGATCGCAGACAGGGCCGACCGGAAAACCAGGGACTGGTTGCGCAGGCGAGCCAGCGTCCTCGTTAGGGCGGACAGCGAATCAAGGATGTCCGTATCGGATTGCCAGTGATTGGCAGGGGCGTTCACGCCAAGGCCTTCGGCATCGAACCGCACGCCCGCCACGGTGATCGTGCCCGCGTTGCTATCGCCGAATCGCAACAAGAGGGCGCCGCCATCGAGCAGGTTGATGCCATTGTGACATGAACCTTCCACCAACGGGTCGATCTGCCCGCGCAACTGGTCGAACCGCGCTGCCAGGTCTCGCCGGGCGGAATCCATGCTGGCGGCGGCCGGGAATTCCACCTCGCCTGTCAGGACCGTCGCCGTGTTCTCCGGAACCCGGGGTGTCGTGGCGGTTGTCTCCAGTGCCTGTCGTGCAAGAGCCTCGGCGGGTTCGATCAGCCTCGTCAGGGCCTTGATGCCCCTTTCCGCCGTGCCGATAACCTTGCTGGCCTGACCGAAGGAATCCAGACGCAAGAATAGGTCGCGTGCCGTGCTCGAAAGTCCTGACAACTGGAGAACGTCCATCGGGGGGTCAAGTGCGGCACTGACCCTGCTTTCGGTTGCCGAGGCGCGTTGCTGCGCCGGCCGGACGGAGGGCCTGGGTCTACCCTTGACGAGCAGATGATGGACGCCCGGGGAGAGTGCAATTTCGGCCATAATGGCACCTTTCTGGCAATGGAATGGTCTGGCAATGGTGTCAGCGCGAACCGGGGACTGGCCCCGGGGCACTCTGGCATTGCTACTCTGGGTTGTAAATTCCTAATTAATCGTTGAAATTGCGCTTGCGCGTTTCTGCACTCTAAGATTGTATGGGTCGGCGATGGAATCGCGCATGATTGGCGAGAATTCGCATCATTTTCTGAGTTATGACTTTGATAAATTGCCGAATAATCTAATTTATTGGTGCATCATGATTAATGAACGTGAGATCATCAAAAATATCATCGACTTTGGATTTCTTATAAAGTCGCAACTGCATTCCGAAGATACAGCCATGCTGCGTTCCATCCTCTCGATCATGATCATGGAATGCGAGGATCTGGTCGAGATCATCGAGGAGGGGCGCGACGGCCTCAGCCCGGCGAGAAGCAGGAGAAGCGAGAACTGAGCGCGTCCGACCCGGTGCCCTGTCAGCTGCCCGGCAGAAAAAGGACCAGCGGTTAAGACGATATTTACCATAACCCGGAAAAGCTTCGGCGAGTGGAGATAGCCTGATTCCCTCATCCCGGGTCGGGCTTCGCCACCAAGAACTGAAGGCAGGGCTGCCGCAGGCGGCATCGGGAAGCGAGTCCGGAAATGGCGAATGCATTGCCGTGGAGTGTGCGAGGGATTGACCCGGATATCCGGGAGCAAGCCGTAGAGGCGGCTCATCGCTCCGGCATGTCCGTGGGGCAATGGCTCAATCAGGTGCTTGCCGGCAATCTCGACGAGGATGGCGAGGAAGACGACACCTATTTCGCCCGCAACCGGCAGGCTCCCCGCCGCCGGCCCCGCCGTGCCGACCAGCTCGGGGAAAGGCTCGAGCGGCTCGCGCAGGGCTCGCGTCCTGCCGGTCCGGCACGCGGCCAGGATGCCCTGCCGGATACGCCCCGAATTCTCGATCTGATCGAGAACGCCGTCGAGGCGATCGAGCGGCTCGAGCGTCGCCAGACGACCGGCGGCGTTCCCGAAAAGCCCTCGCGAGCGACCGACGATACCCTCGTTGAGGCCCTGCGCAGCTTCGAGCGCCGCCTCGAACAGATGGCACCGGCCCGTCCGAGCCCGATGGTCTCCGTCTCGGCGCCCATAATGGCGCGGGCCAGCCATGCCTCGGATCCGGATCCCGCCTTTAGCCAGACCCTTGCAGAGATCGAGGCGCGTCGCCGCAGCCTGGATGGCGACATGCCTATGGCCCGACCGCAGCCGGCCGCCCCGGTCAGCGGGAGCGCCATCGAAGCGATGAGCCAGCAACTCAACGCACTGGTCGGCCGCATCGACGAAATGCGGACGGAGCGCCGGCCGGAGGACAACGCCCTCCGTGCAAGGCTGGATGATCTCGCAAGCCGCATCTCCGAATGGCGTGACGCACCGTCGGATTCGATCGCTGCCCTGCGCGCGGAAATCGGCACTCTGTCGAACACGCTTGCCGCCCTCACACCGGGCCGTCTGGCAGCAACTCTGGAGGATGCGTTCGCGCGGACAACCGAACGCGCGATCCGTGCCCAGGCCGGCGACGGGGACCGTGTTCTCGAATCCCTCGGCCGCCTCAATGAGGATGTTCGCGCCGTCATGCGTGAACTGACCGATAACCGGGTCTCGGAGCGGCTGGGCCAGGAACTGGGCAATCTCTCCAAGCGCCTCGACCTGGTTGCGAATTCGGTTGGTGGCCAGCGGCTGGATGATCTTGCGAGCGATCTGCAGGCGGTCCGCGGCATGGTCGAGCAGGCAGCCCGTTCGAACCCGGCCGACCAGATGGCGCGCAAGCTGGACGAACTCAGCCGGAAGCTGGACCGCCAGGACGACAAGGGCGTCCTCTCCGCGATCGAAGCGCTGAACGACCAGGTCCGGACGCTCGCCGGAAGCGGCATCAAGGGGCTGGAAACCCGCCTTGCCGAGATGACCCGCGAAATGAAGAAGCTGGCGTCGGACAAGCAGCCGCTGCCGCAGATGACCGCGATTGCTGACCGCCTCGAGCGGATCGACCGGATCCTCGATAACCGGCCGGATGCGACCCTTGGCGGCCTTGATGCAATCGCGCAATCGCTGGAGACGATCAGCGGGAAGCTGGATCGCGAGACCACTGCACCTGACCCTGAAGTGGCGGCGATGCTCTCTGACCTCTCCTCCCGCTTCGACCAGCTTCAGGCACAGGCACCGGATACGCGTTCGCTTGACCGCCTGCAGGATGAAGTCGCCCGGGTTTTCCAGAAGCTTGACCAGATGGGCGGTGCCCCGGCCGGGCTCGACACGCTCGAGCGCAGCGTCTCCGATCTTTTCGCAAGGATCGACCAGACCCGGCAGGATATGCGGGACATGGCCGAGCGGGCTGCCATCCAGGCGGCCGAACAGGCCGTGAGGAATGCCCCGCGCGATGAGGCGAACGATACGCTGGCTGCCGAAGGGCTGCTGCTGATCAAGCGGGATCTCAACGAGTTCAAGACGGCCCAGACCGAGGCCGAGCGCCGGACCCGCAGCACGCTGGAAGCGCTGCACGGTACGCTGGAAGGCATCGTTTCCAAGCTCGGGCAGTTCGAGACGGCCAAGGCCGAACCCCGCCCCGCTGCGGCGCCGCGTGCCGAAACACCTGTGCGCCCCGACCCGGCAGCCATGCGCGAGGCGCCGGCTCCCATGCGCCGGGAGCCCGCTATGGACGTTGCGAAGCGACCGGAGCCAGCGGGACGACCGGCTGAGACGGCACCGCGGGCAGACCTCGAATCCGACCTGCCGCTCGAGCCGGGCGTTGCCCCCGGCAGTCCTGCTGCGGCAGCTTCACTGGATCCCCGGAACCAGTTCCTGGCCATGGCACGCAGGGCAGCGCAGGCTGCCCATGCCAGCAGCGAGGCCATTCTCGCCGAGGACGCCAAGCCCACGAAGGGCCCCAAGGCGAAGCAGCTTGCCGCCGGCGGCTCCTCCTTCATCACACGGGCGCGGAAGCCGATCCTCCTCGGCCTCGCCGCGCTGATCTTCTCGATCGGGGCACTCAAGGTGCTGACGGGACGGATGGACCAAGGCGAGGACATCGTGGCGCCGATGCCACCGAAACCGGCTGTCTCGACACCTGCTCCGGCGCAGGTTCCGGCGCGGCCGGCGGATGTCGAGACCCGCGAAACGAAGGATGATCCGCAGAATACCGGCTCGACAACGCGGCGCACGCCGCCGGTCGACCAGCAATCCCTGCCGACGATCCAGCCCAACGGAATGATGACCCTGCCGGGCAACAAGCGCGGCCAGCGCCTGTCCGATACCAGCGCCGTCACCCAGACCGACCCCGTGACTGTGGGAAGCATTGCCGCTGACGGGACGGCTAAGCCGATCGAGACCGGTCGCGCGGTCATCAACGAGCTGATCGGTCTTTCTGCCCTCAAGGGTCAGGACAAGCTGCGCGACGCCGCCCTTCAGGGAAGCCATGCCGCCTGGTTCGAGATCGGCGTCCGCTATGCCGACGGCAAGGGCGTTGCTCGCGATGGCAAGCTGGCGGCGCGCTGGTTCGAGCAGGCCGCGCTTGCGGGCCATGGCCCGTCGCAATACCGGCTCGGCAGCCTTTATCGCGAAGGCAAGGTCCTGCCGAAGGAACCGACCCTCGCCTTCCAATGGTTCGACCGGGCCGCAGCGCAGGGCCATGTGCTGGCCATGCACAATGCCGCTGTACTCCTCGCCGAAGGCGTGCATGGCGCGCCGGATTACGCCGGAGCGGCGCTCTGGTTCAAGCGGGCCGCGGAACACGGCATCAAGGACAGCCAATTCAATGTGGCCATCCTGTTTGCCCGCGGCCTCGGCGTGAACCAGGATCTCGCGGAATCCTATCGCTGGTTCGCCCTTGCGGCCCTCCAGGGGGATCCCGATGCCGGCAAGAAGCGCGATGACATTGCCGCCCGTCTGACCAAGGAACAGATCGGCCGGGAAAACGAGCGGGTGAAGGCCTTCAAGCCGATCCCGGCCAATGCCGCGGCGAATGATCCGGGCCAGTGGGACAAGCCGGCTCGCCAGGGCACCTGATCGATCGGGCGGAACCCAACATATCCGGTTGACGTTCGCGTCAGCCGGACCCAGAAGGGGCCGGGACGCCTGTGCGCGACATGCGTCCCGGACGCGGTGCCGCATGCAACTCTACCTGCCGATCGCCGAATTGCCGCTCAACCTCTTCCTGCTGCTGGGCATGGGAGGAGCGATCGGGTTCATTTCGGGGCTGTTCGGTGTCGGCGGCGGCTTCCTTCTCACGCCGCTGCTGATCTTTGTAGGCGTGCCCGCGCCTGTTGCCGTGGCCACCAGCGCCACCCACATCGCAGCCTCCTCGGTCACAGGTGCGCTGACCTACTGGCGCCGGAATGCGCTCGACCTGAAGCTCGGTACGGTGCTGACGATCGGCGGCCTGCTCGGCACTCTCGCCGGCGTGTTCTTCTTCAACCAGATGCGGCGTCTCGGCCATCTCGACCTGGTGATTACCCTCGCCTATGTCTCGCTGCTGATGTCGGTCGGGTGCCTGATGTTCGTCGAGAGTATCGGCGCCATGCTCCGGCAGAAATCCGGCAAGGCGGCTCCTGTCCGAAAGGCGGGCGATCACGTCTGGTACGAGAAGCTGCCGCTGACCATGCGATTCCCCCGATCGAAAATGTCGACGAGCGTGATCCCGCTGGCTGGCCTCGGCCTCGTCATCGGCTTCATCGGCACCGTGCTGGGCATCGGCGGCGGTTTCCTCGTCGTCCCGGCGCTGATCTACTTCTTCCGGGTGCCGACCTCTATCGTCGTCGGCACGAGCCTGTTCCAGATCCTCGTTACGATGATCGTGGCCACGTTTCTCCATGCTATGTTTTCGCAGGCGGTCGATGTGCTGCTGGCCCTGACGCTGGTTGTCGGCGGGGTGATCGGGGCCCAGTTCGGCACGCGGACCGGGCAGGCCCTCAAGGGTGAACAGTTCCGGCTGCTCCTTGCCATGCTCATCCTCATTGTCGGCATCCGCTTCGCGCTGGATCTTGTCGCTGCACCGGCCGATCGTTTCTCGATCAACGCGACGGAGCTCGAGCGATGAAGCGCTGGCTTGCCCTTGCGCTGCTCGCACTTTCCCTTGCCGGTCAGGCCCGGGGCGAAGAGCTTGTGCTCGCTCTCTCGACCCGAGAGGTCGCCATCACCTCAACCTATACCGGCGCGGAAGTGACGGTTTTCGGCCATATCGAACGCGATGCCCGGACAATCGCCCGGACCGGCGATTACGATATTGTGGCACAGGTTCAGGGCCCGACCGGCGAGGTCGTGCTCCATCGCAAGGGGCGTTTCGGCTTCATCTGGCTGACCGAAAGCCGCCGGCGCTACAGCAAGGTGCCGCTTTATTTCTCGATCCTCAGCGCCAAGCCGCTGGCCTCGATCATCGACGAGGATGGCCGCCAACGCCTCAAGCTTGGGCTCGAACACTTCCTGCCGGCACCGACGCCGGAGCTCGAGGAACGGGACGAGTTCGGTTTCCGCAATGCCCTGCTGCGCCTGCGCCGGGAGGAAGGCGCGCTGACCGAAAACGAAAAGGGCGTGACCATGATTCGCCCGAACCTGTTCACAGCGCGGATCGTGCTGCCGGCCAAGGCGCCGACCGGGCTCTATCTTGTGAATATCTCCATTCTCTCCGAAGGCGTGCCGCTCCGTACGGCACAGGCCGGGTTCGTGGTGCGCAAGGTCGGGTTTGACGCCTTCGTCGCCAACGCAGCCCGGAACGAGGCCGTCACATACGGCCTCTTTACCGTCCTGATGGCTGTCCTGCTCGGCTGGATAGCGAATGTCGTCTTCCGCAAGGACTAGGACGATTTTCCCTCAGGCGGGCTTCTGGCTTGCCGGCGTGAGTGTATCGAACGCCTCGAACCGGGTGGAGCGGCAATAGGTGTGGATGCCGGAGACAGCGCCGTGTCCCCCGGGGAAAAGGCTGGAGACCCGCTCCTGCCGGAAGCCATGCAGGTCCAGCTGGATGATCCGCATGAAGTGGACGCCGCGCCCGTACCCACCGAGGCAATCCTGGACGGGGCGGATTGGATCCTCGCCATGCCGGAAGACCGGGCCCGCGCTCCGTGCGAAACGGGCATCGATCAGCAACGGGTTCTGCGCATGCGGGACGAAGGGGCCCAGCGGCGAATCCGCGTGATAGGCGCAAAGGCAGTCCCAGCTGGAGCCGCTGCGGCTCTCGTTGCCCAGCAGCCAGAACTTTCCGCCATGGGCAAACAGCGTCGCATCCTGCAGGGGAACGCCGAGCAGGGGCGCGCATTCTTCCCAGCGATCGGGAAATTCCACCGCGCGATAGAGCGGGAGATGGCCCTCGGCCGCATTCTCGGGGATCATGTAGATCTGGCCGTCATGCCGGAACAGGAACGGATAGGACAGGTGCCCCTTCCGCGTCAGGACCGGGCGCAGCGGGCCGAGCGGCCTTGCCTCGCTGTCGAGTTCGGTCACCGCGAGAAAACCCGTCATGGTGCTGAACGGGAAGACTTCGACGAACAGGAAGGCCCGCCCGTTCTCTTCCCAGAGGATCGGATCTGCCAGATAGCTTTGTCCGTCATCGGCAATCCATTGGCAGCCGTCTGAGTTGCGGGGAGGACCGGCGTCTTCATCCCTCCGACGGCGGACGCCGACATGCCAATGGTCGGGGCGGAACCGCCGCCGTGCAGCCAGCCCGAGAGCCTTGGCCACGAAGTGCCGCCCGGCCACGCGGATCGGTGAATGCGGCCGATGGACCTCGGCAATCGGGATCTCGACAGATTCATGCCCGCTTGCAGCCTTGTGGATAAGCCAGCCAAGGCGCTGGATGTAGGAAGCCAACGTGAAGGCGACGCTGAAGGGCCGCTCTGTGGCTGGCAACGCCATCCAGCGGAGACCATTCGGGCCTCGGACGATCAGCCGTGGCGTCAGCCCCTGCGCGAGGCGCAACGGAAGCAGAGCCAGCGCTTCATCCTCGATTGTCACCTGAAATCCCGAATCTGGACCAGGCGCGGGCGAAAGCATGAACCTCAGCCGACCGGAATCATCAATCAGAGGCTGCGTGCCCTGCCGGGAGGGGGCAAGCCATGCACCGGATTCCACGCCATAGAGGTGGGGTTCAAGCCGAAGCAGCCAATCCGGCTTCGGCTTCGGTGCCGCGCCGCCCGGAACAATCTCCGTCGCAACGTCATGCCCGAGTTCGCGCAAGTGTGAGACGAGACTGTCCAGCCAGGCGCCGGAATCGGGAAAGTTGATGCCGAGAAGTAGGTTCACACCCGAACCCCGCAAGGGAATTTTATGAAAATTGTGCGATCAGGCAGGCAGGCGCCGGTAAGACGGACCGGGCGCCGGGATTCCGGTCGGGGCCTGTTTAATGCCATCCCGTAAATTTCTCTTTTACATGCCGGCGCTGCTGGGCGGAGGCGCGGAGCGGGTCTTCGCGCTGCTGGCTTCCGAGGCAAGCCGCCGCGGCCATGACGTGATCTTCGCCGTTGATTATGAAGCAACGGAAAATCTCGACTATCTTGCTCCCGGAATCCGGCAGGTCACGCTTCCGGCAGGGCATGTCCGCGCCGTCATCGGGCTGGCAGCGCTTCTGCGCAGGGAACGGCCGGATGTTTCCTTCTCCGGGCTCGGTGTCGCCAATCTCAAGCATATGCTGGCCGCGCTTGCGACCGGCCGGCACCGCCGGGCAGTCATTTCCTTCCACGGCTTTTTCGAATCCGAAAACCGCCTGCTGTCACGGCTCGGCAATCATGGCGCGCCGATCTTCACGCGGCTCTGTGGCCGGGCGGTCGCTGTATCTGACGGGCTGAGGAATGAGCTGGTCCGGCGCTACCATGCGTCGTCCTCGCGCACCGTCCGCATCTATAACCCGGTCTATTCGCCGGTTGGCTGGCCTGCGGTCGATGCTGCGGATCTGGCGGTACGACCGCCGCAGATCCTCTTTGTTGGTCGCATGCATCCGGACAAGGATCTGCCGACCCTGCTCCGTGCTTTCGCAAAGGTCAGCTACCCCGAGGCCGTGCTCGAACTCGTTGGCGATGGCCCGGTGCGGCCGGAACTGGAACGTCTCGCCGCAAGCCTCGGTATCGCCGGACGTGTTTCGTTCGCCGGCTATCTCAAGGATCCTGCAGCTGCCTATCGCCGGTCGCGGGTCCTTGCGCTGACCTCGAGGCTCGAAAGCTTCGGAAATGTCGTCGCCGAGGCACTCGCCCATGGTTTGCCGGTGGTCAGCACGGCGGCAGCGGGCCCGGCGGAGATTCTCGGCCATGGCGAGTTCGGGACCTTGGTCCCGATCGGGGATCACGAAGCCATGGCCCGCGCGCTCGATGCCGCCTTGCTGGAGCCGGGCGTGCCGGCTGCGAGGCAGGCTCGCGCTTCGCTGTTTTCGATCGAGGCAGCGACCGACGCCTATCTCGCGATGGCGGAGGAAATCCTCCGGGAAACCTCAGCCTGATCGGCCTGATCGCGCCTGCATGGATTGGGCAACCATCCGCCACAGGAACAACGGGTTGCCGACAATATACCGACGCCAGAGTCGGGCAGGCTCCTGCATGAGCCTGAAGGCCCATTCCAGCCGCAACGAGCGGACAAAAGCCGGTGCCCGGACAACTTCGCCGGCAAGAAAGTCGAACAGGGCGCCGACCCCGAAGGCCAGCCCGCAATGGCGGGGGCCCAAATTCTGGTGGATCCACAATTCCTGCAACGGATTGCCGAGTGCGACCAGGACGATGTCCGCGCGGTTCGCCTCCAGCTCTTGTCGGACCTCGGCGGTTCGACGCTCGCCGCCATAACCGTCTGAAAGCACGACATATCGATGCTGTGGCGTAAGCTCCGAAAGGCTGGCCGCTGCCCGTTCGGCAATTCCGGGTTTGCCGCCGAACAGGGCCACCGACAGCGATGTCGGGGCGGCCTTCAGCAGAAGGGGCAGCAGGTCGGTCCCGTTGAGGTTGGCCGGGAACGAACGCCCGCCCACCAGCCTTGCGCCGATATCGACGCCGATTCCGTCCGGCAGGACAAGGAACTCGCCAAGCGCATTGGCCAATGCCGGGTTGTCATAGGCCACGTTAACCAAATGCGCATTGGCGAAGGCGATCTTGGCGTGACTGCCGATTGTGATGATCCGGTGCAGGCCGGCAATCGCCTCATTGCGCGCCAGCGCCGCGACCGATACCGGGCCGATCCGGATGCTCTCCCGTTCCAACGCTTCAAAGGGGGCGTTAACGGGCGCCGTCATCGCACGCTCCTCAGCCAGTCAATGGATTGCGCCATGATGGTCTCATAGCCGGTCCGTTCGAATCCGAGATCGGCATCCGTCGCGGCGGCGGAAAACCGGACATCCGAGCTGAACAGCCTCGCGAGGCTGGGCGTAATCGCTTCCGGCAGCCACGGTTTGGCGCCAGCCAGTTTTTCCATGAACTTCAGGGGCAGCACGGCAAGCCGGCTTTCAAGCCTGAGTTGATAAGCCGGCACGCGATGGACCGGTGTTGCGCCGAGTCCTTTCGCGAGATCCAGCAGATAGCGGTTCCAGCGCGGTGGATCCGGCATGGCCAGATTGTAGCTCCGGCCACTCGCCTCGCAGAACAGCGCACGGGCAATCGCCGCGGCCACATCCTCGACCGCGATCAGGTTGGCGAAGCCGTCGCCTTCGGCGCCGAGATCGCCGAGGCGGCGCTGGCGGAGCAGGCGGCCGATTCGCAAGGTCCATGGATGGGATTCCGGCCCGCAGACAAGGCCGGGCCGGAGGATGATGGTTTCAAGGCCTCGGTCCTGGGCGGCGCGGACAAGTGCTTCGCACCGGATCTTGGCCTCGCCATAGGCATTCACCCCTTCGCCCTGCGGGCTATCCTCGTCGATCATCCCCTCAAGCGAGCCATAGACGGCGATGCTGGAGAGATGGACAAAGCGGCGCACGCCATGGTGGAACGCAGCGGCGATCAGCGCTTCGGTGCTGCGGATCATCGTGTCGGGAGAGCCCAGCACGCAGTTGACTACCGCCTGCATACCCGCGGAGGCGGCCTGTGCCGAGGCAGGATCTGTCGCATCGAGGAGCCGCACCGGAGCAGCCCCCGGACGCGCCTTCCTGACACCCCGGAAAGGTTCGGCAAGGCCGGAAGCCTTCAGGGCATCAACGACGTGACGGCCGACAAAGCCGTTCGCACCAACCACTAGGACCTTCATGCCGCTGTTCCTTTTCCGCCTTTTCCGCCGGCGGCTCGGTGCTGCATGCGCCTTCCGACGGAGCATGGCGGGCTGGACGATCCGAGCGGGCATCGCGGCCGGCCAAGTGAGCAGGGTACCTCTTGGTGAGGCAGTCGGAAGCAGGGTGTGAACATGGCTGCTGCTTACCGCCGATCTCCTAAAATTTTCATGATTCGATACCGGAATCCTTCAGGTATCGCAGGGAAATCTTCACTGGAGCCGGCTGAAATCGCGCAATGAAGCCGCCACCGGATCAATCAGGTAGGGAATTTCCCGTAGGCTGGTTTCTGTCTTTTGGAGCCCTCTCGGAGCGCATCGCGTGGATTTCAGCCGGTCGATCAATCGTCGCCAGATGGTGCAACTCGGGGCGGCAGCCTCTCTCGCGGCCTCGGTTGCGCCAGCGCTCGGCCAGCGCCTGCCGCTCTGGGCTGAGGCCCGGCGGGCGGGCATCCTCTTCGGCTCGGCGGCTGCTTGGGAGGTGATCAAGGATCCCGAATATGGTGCGCTGCAGGCGCAGCATTCGCGCCTTCTGGCGACGGAACTTGCATTGAAATTCGACTATCTTCGCCCGCGCGAGGAAACTTTCGACTTCGCGCAGCCCGATGCACTTCTCGAATTCGCGCGCGCTCACGGCATGTATTTCCGGGGCGCGGCCATGTTCTGGAATGATTGGCCGGCCCCATGGCTGAAGGGCAAATCGGGACGGGAGATCGAACGGATCTTCGATGAGCATATCGATGTGGTCGGCGGACGCTATGCCGGCGCCATGCAATCTTGGGATGCGGTCAACGAACCCTTCTGGCCCGATGCCGGCCGACCGGGCGGGTTCCGGCCGGGGCCCTGGTATGATGCGATGGGCGAGGCCTATATCGAGAGGGCCTTCCGGCGTCTCGCGCGCGTCGATCCGCTGGCGAAGCTGGTGCTCAACGAAGCCTTCACCGAACAGGATGACCGGTTGGGCCGCAAGGTCCGGGCGGCCATGCTGCCCCTGATCGATCGGCTGCTCGACAAGGGGGTCAAACTGGATGCCATCGGGCTGCAGGCACATATCCGCCCGGGCCTTGCCTTCGACATCGACCCGTTCCTGCGTTTCCTTGAGGAGATCGCGCGGCGGAAACTCGATATCTATCTCACCGAGTTCGACATCGAGGATCTGACCTTCCCGAAGGAGATCGCGAAGCGCGACGAGCAGGTCGCAGACTGGACCATGCGCTTTCTCGAGCCTGTCCTGAAGAACCGGGCCGTCAAGGTTCTC
This sequence comes from Rhabdaerophilum sp. SD176, assembly GCF_030143245.1. Classification (GTDB taxonomy): domain Bacteria; phylum Pseudomonadota; class Alphaproteobacteria; order Rhizobiales; family Beijerinckiaceae; genus Rhabdaerophilum. The sequence continues at coordinate 160,248 of NZ_JARJNS010000003.1, forward strand.
ATTCCGTGGCACCTGTCGGACCGGTACACATGGTATCGCGAGCCGGCTGTGGCGAAGGAGCGGGGCTTCCGCTTCCCGGCGCGCTCCCTTCCGTTCGATGATCGCCTCAACGAGAAGCCGATGGCCACGGCCATCCGGCGGGCCTTGCAGACAGCCCCGGTCCGCTGATGGGCTGGGCACTCGCCTTTCAGGGACCCCGGCAAGTTTTTCGCAACGATAATGCCGACAATTGCATCGGTATCGCCCCGGATTGCACGAAAGATTTTACTTTCGGCCGCATGGCTGGGGCGAAGGCTGCGCAGAAGGCGGCATCAACCAGGACCGGAAAGCCGTGAAGACCATTTACATCGTTGCACCCGGAGGCGGCGTCGGCGGCGGCATGGGCCGCGTCAAGGACTACATCCTTGAATCGGACGCAGCCCGTAACGGCCCGTTCCGGTTCGAGGCTTTGGTCACGCGCGACGAACGGGGTGTGGCCTATTCGCTCCTGCTTCTCCTGCGCGCCATCCTGACGATCTGGTGGGCCCGGCTGAACGGCAGCCTCGCTTTCGTCCACGTCAATTTCGGCGACAAGGGCAGCGCTTTCCGAAAGGGCGTGATCATCCTCGCTTCCGCTTTGGTTGGCGCCCCGACCCTTTTGCATCTTCATGCGGCAGAACTGGTCGAGTTCCACGCGGAAGGCCCGGCGATCCGCCGTTGGCTGCTGCGCCTCCCTTTCCGGCAGGCCAGTGCGATTGTCGTACTCGGCAGGCTCTGGAAGGAATGGCTGGTCCGTGATCTCGGGATCGATGCGGGAAAGATCGATATCCTTTGTAACGGTGTTCCGGTCGTGCCGACGCCTCGGACCTTCACGGCAGAGCCCGGCCGGACCCGTATGATCCTCTTTCTGGGCCTCCTGACCGAGCGCAAGGGCATTTCCGATTTCCTCGCCGCCCTTGCTCTCCTGCCCAGCGATGCCCCGCCCTGGCGGGCGATTGTTGCCGGCCATGGTGACGTGGCCCGCTACTCGGCGCTGGCTGGAGAGCTTGGCCTGGCAGGTCGGGCGGAATTCACCGGATGGGTCGGGCAGGCCGATGTGCGGCGCTTGCTTTCCAGCGTCGACATGATGGTCCTGCCTTCCTATCACGAGGGGCTTCCGCTGGTGATCCTCGAGGCGTTGGGCTGCGGCGCGCCGGTCATCACGACACCGGTCGGGGCGATCCCGGAGTTTCTGGAGCAGGGCCGGGAAGTCCTGCTCGTTCCGCCCGGCGACCGGCAGGCGCTGGCCGATCGGATGCTCGACGTGATGATGGATCCGGTGCTGCAGCAATCGCTGTCCGACAAGGGCCTCGAACGGTTTCGCGCCCGGTTCACGCTGGAGGCCTTCCTGGCCGATATGCTGTCAATCTACGCGCGCCGGTTCGGTGTCCGGGCGGATCCTTCGGGCGAGATTGCTGCGGAGCGCGTGCGATGATTGTCGATGCCGAGGCGCCCGGATCGAGCGGGGTCCTGACCACGCAGGTCTGTATCATCGGTGCCGGACCCGCCGGGATCTCGCTGGCCTTGCGTCTTGCCCAATCCGGTGTCGAGGTCGTCCTGGTCGCGGGCGGCGCGCATGCGGCAGAGCCACGCCATCAGGCTCTCTATGCCGGCGAAGTGGCCGATCCGGCCCTGCACAGCCCGACCACGGAATATCGCCATCGGCAGTTCGGGGGATCCTCCTCGACCTGGGGCGGCCGGGCGATGCCGTTCGATCCGATCGATTTCGAACCGCGGGACTGGATCGAGGGAGCCGAATGGCCGATCGGGTTTGACGATATCGCTCCGCATTACGCGGCGGCTGCGGAACTGGCGGAGATCGGCGATCCCGAATTCTCCGCCGCTCGCGCCGTTGAAGGCGGCATGCGGCCGATGATCGATGGCCTTGGCGGTTCGAATTTCAGCCAGGATTCGATCGAGCGGTTTTCCTGCCCGACCCGCTTCGGCCCGCGCTACCGCCGGCGGATCGAGCAGTCCCCCAAAATCACCGCACTCCTGAACGGCCATGCCACGGAGATCCTGACCTCGAAAGGCAGGGCCAGCGGCGTGGTCGTGCGGACGCTGACGGGGCAGGAGATCCGGGTTTCTGCCGAGGCGACGGTTATCGCCGCCGGTGGCCTCGAAACGCCGCGTCTCCTGCTCTCGTCGCAGGGCGGTGAGGCGTCCGGCATCGGCAATACGCATGATCAGGTCGGGCGCAACTACCTCTGCCACATTGCCGGAACCATGGGGTCGGTCCGGTTTGATCCGGCACGGACGCAGATCTGGCACGGTTATGAAAGGAGCTGGGACGGCGTTTATTGCCGCCGCCGGCTGTCCCTCCTGCCGGATGTCCAGCGGGAGCATCGCATCGGCAACGTCGTCATGCGGTTGCATCATCCCCGCCTGCCGGACCCGGCCCACGGGCGCGGCATCCTTTCCGCCATCTATCTGGCCAAGCCTTTCATCAGCTATGAATATTCCAAGCGTCTCCATGGCAGCGAAAGCCCCGGGTTCTCCGGCTACCTGCGTCATGCCGGCAATGTCCTGCGGGAACCCTTCGCGACGGCCGGCTTCCTGATGAACTGGGTCCGGCGCCGGACATTGGCGGAGCGGAAATTCCCGTCCCTCGTGGTCGAGCCGCGCAACGGGGTGTACAGTCTCGATATCCACGCTGAACAGGTGCCCAACCCGGAAAGCCGGGTCACCCTGTCGAACGAGCGGGATGCGCTCGGCATGCCGCGCCCTCGCGTCGATTGGCGCCATCGGCCGCTCGACTTCCGGACTGTTTCCGTCGCGCTTGACCTGCTGCGGCGGGACCTTGCGGATCAGCGGCTCGGCGAACTGACCTATCGCGAGGAGGAAATCCCGGATGCCATGCTGCGCGAGGGTGCCTATGGCGGCCACCATATCGGTACGGCGCGCATGTCCCGCTCGCCCCGGGACGGCGTAGTCGACGGCGATGGCCGCGTCCATGGAATGGACAATCTCTACATTGCCGGCTCGGCCGTCTTCCCGACATCCAGCCAGGCCAATCCGACGCTGACCATCATTGCCTTCGCCTTGCGCCTTGCGGATCACCTCACCAGCCGGTTGCAGCCGGCGGCAGCGTCGATCTGCACGGAGGGGGCCGCATGATGGCTCCTCTTCTTCACGGACACAGAATTGAGCAGCGCCGGAGGTGCTCCTCAATCAGGATTTCAGAGCCGGATTTTGATTTTGTTGACCGTATCGGGAAATTGCCTCGATGAGCCATGAACATCTTTCGGGATTTCTTCAAAATGGATGCCGCATAAGCGGTGTCGCGCACCGCGAAGGCAGGGTTTCGATGTGTGGCAAGGGATTGAAATGACGTTCTCGGTTTCGGCGCCCTCGAATGTAGCGGCCGAGGCAACCGATGAGTTTGCCGTGGCAGGGGTTCTCGATGTCGATGCGATCGGCTTCCGGAATTTCCGGGAGGTCGAGGCCCTGCTCGAGGGGCTGGAAGGCTCGACCTTCCAGAGCAGGCTCTGGCTTTCGAGCTGGTTTGACGTTTTCGGCTCACGGCCGGGGATCGAGAATTTTCTGGTGCTTGTCCGCGATGCGGGCGGGGCCATCCTGATGGCGCTGCCCCTGATTCGCAGGAATGTGGGCAACATCCGCATGCTGGAATGCCCTGATCTCGGCGTATCCGACTATGCCGCGCCGATGCTGCGGCGATCGTCGGTAAACCGCCTGCCCCGGGGCGACGCTCTGTGGGAATTGATCCGGCCTGCACTGCCCGCTGCGGATCTTCTGCATGTCTGCCGGATTGCACCGGTCGTCGGGGGTATGGCCAATCCGATCCACGGACATCACGCGAGCCGCAGGAACCGGCTCTCCGGCTGGGTCCTCAGCTTGCCGACCTGCTGGAATACTTATTTCGCCTCGCTCTCGCCGAAGAAGCGGGAGAAGCTCAAGAAGATGGGGCGCAAGTTCAACCGGGTTCCCGGTGCCGAACGCCGGATGGTCGAGAGCGTCACCGAGGGCCTTGGCGTCCTTGCGGATCTGGAACGCCTGCAGAGCGTGCGGATCGAGAAGAAGGGACTCGACTACTGCCTCGATGAGCCGGCCATCCGCGACTTCTATCGCCGCCTGATCGAGCGGGGGTTGCCGGCCGGGAAGGTCCAGATGGCCGTCCTGACTGTCGATGGCAAGACGGTTGCCGCGAATTTCGCGGTCAAGGCTGGGTCGGAACTGGTCTATCTGCGGGTTGCGAACGAATTCGGCCCTTGGGCGAATTATGCGCTGGGGCTTGTCGTCACCGAATTGGCCATTGCCGAGGCGCAGAAACGGGGCATCCGCACCTTTGACTTCACGATGGGCAATTACGACTACAAGCGTCGCTTCGGTGCCGTCGAGATGCCGCTGGACGATCTCGTCCTGCCCCTGTCATGGCGAGGCTGGCCGGCTGCCGGTGCCTGGCACCTGCGGCACTGGGCGAGCCGGTCGTCATGGCTGCGCCGGATGTTCGGCCGGCATGATCATGAGAGGACCGCCTGCCCGCGCCATGCAGATGAATCGGCCGGGGACGCCGCGTGAGAGGCGCCGGAACCGGCTGATCCTGCACCCGCCCGAAGACGGTCAGTCCTCCCGGTAGCCGTATTCCGGAATGCCCTGCTCGTTGCCGTAGTATTTGTAGGGCAGGAACTTGCCGCTCATCGTGATGTTGACGCGGTCTCCGCGCGGATTCGGTTCGCGCACGATCTCGATATTGAAATCGATCGCCGACATGATGCCGTCGCCGAATTCTTCCTCGATCAGGGCCTTCCACGCCGGGCCGTTGACCATCACCATCTCGTAGAACCGGTAGATCAGAGGATCGGTCGGCGGCATGGGAGTGCCGGTGCCGCGATACGGGATTTCGTTGAGCATCCGCTCCTCGACTTCCGAAAGGCCGAACAGCATTGCAGCCTTCCTGGCCAGCGGCTTGACCAGCTTCATCTGGCCAAGAAGGGCGCCCACGACGAGAACGGGCGACATGCCGCCGATCTCGTCGGTGATGTATTTCCAGGTCCAGCCCTTCTCACGCTTGATGTCGAGGATTTTTTCCGTGAGGTCGGCACGCTTCATCGGGAGACTCCGGTTGTTGGACAAAGAGAGGATTCAGGCCACCTTCCGCCCGGCCTCATGGCTGGGCGGCAACGGCTGTGGTTGGTTCTGCGGCAGGATGACCGGCGGCTTCCGGCGGTCGTAATCGGCCGGGATTTCGGATTTGAACGTCTTTGACCGGCTGACCAGGAAATCGATCAGGTGGTTGCGGATCGCGTAGAAGGCGGGATGGCGGTGGATCTGGTTGCGATCCCGCTCCTTGGGCAACGGGTTCTCGACGATCTCCGCCACCATGGCCTCCGGCCCGTTCGTCATCAGCACGATCTTGTCGGCAAGGTAGATCGCCTCGTCCACATCATGGGTGATCATGAACACAGTCTGGCCGGTCTCAAGGCAGATCCGGCGCACCTCGTCCTGGAGTGTGCCGCGCGTCAGCGCGTCCAGTGCAGAAAAGGGCTCGTCCATGAGGAGGATCTTCGGTTCGATTGACAACGCCCGGGCAATGCCGACGCGCTGCTTCATGCCGCCGGAAAGCTGCGCCGGTTTCTTGGCCTCCGCGCCTTTCAGCCCCACTTTCTCGATGAAGCGCTTGGCCTGTTCCTCCACCTGGCTCCGGCTCCATTTCGGCCAGCGAGAAGAGATCGCATAGGCGACATTCCCGAGCACGGTCCGCCAGGGCAGCAGCGCGTGGCTCTGGAAGATCACCGCCCGGTCGAGCGAGGGGCCTTCGATTGCCTTGCCGTCGACGATGGCCGCTCCGTCATCCGGCAGGTCGAGGCCCGAGAGGATGTTGAGCACGGTTGTCTTTCCGCAGCCGGAATGCCCGATCATGCAGACGAATTCGCCCCGGGCGATGGCGAACCAGATATCCTCGAATACCGTGGTCTGGCCGCCATCCGGCGCCTGGAAGCGCCGCGTAATTCCCTCGATGGAAATGAACTTCGCGCTCATGGTTCACTCCGGGAAAGAAACGGCGCGGGCCACGCGCGCGAGGGCCTGGTCGAGGATCATCCCGACAAGGCCAATCACGAGGATCGAGGTGATCACGTTGGTAATCGACAGGTTGTTCCATTCGTTCCAGACGAAATAGCCGATGCCGGTGCCGCCCACGAGCATCTCCGCCGCCACGATAACCAGCCAGGCAATGCCGATCGAGATGCGCATCCCGGTGACGATGGTCGGCGCGGCCGCCGGCAGGATCACCGTGAAGGCCCGGCGGATCGGCCCGACCTCGAGGGTGCGGGCGACATTGAGCCACTCCTTCCGCACGCTCGAGACACCGAACGCCGTGTTGATGAGCATCGGCCAGAGCGAGCAGATGAAGATGACGAAGATCGAGGAGATCGAGGAATCCTTGATCGTGTAGAGCGCCAGCGGCATCCACGCGAGCGGCGAGACCGGCTTCATGATCTGGATGAAAGGATCAAGCGCGCGCGCCATGAGCGGCGACATGCCGATCAGGAAGCCGAGCGGCAGGGCTACCAGCATCGCGAGGCCATAGCCGACCAGCACCCGCCCGATCGAGTAGGTGAGCTGGATGCCAATGCCCTTGTCGTTCGGCCCCCGGTCATAGAACGGCTCCTTGAGGTGGCTCCAGATTTTGCCCAGCACATCGAGCGGGCCGGGCATGGCGGATTTGCCCTGCACGGCAGTCTGGCCCATCAGCTTGGCATATTCGGGGTCCATCTGCTGCGCCGGGCCTGTGCCCGACACGGCGAGATGCCAGGCGAGCCCGAAGATGAGCAGGATCGCCAGGGAGACGATCCCGGCCCGAAGCCGGAGGCTGGTCTGCCGCATGGCTCAGATCCGCTTGATCGGGAAGGAGGCGATGTATTCCTCCGGCTTTGCCGGGTCGAACACCTTGCCCATGACCGAGAAGGTCTTGGTCGTGGCGGTCGGCGGCGTCAGCCCGGCTTCTTTCATCAGGCGGGTCGCATCGGTCGCGAGGAAGACTTGCTTCGCCACACCCGCATAGTCGACATCGCCCTTGATCTGGCCCCAGCGCTTCATCTGCGTCAGGATCCAGACGGCGAAGCTCTCCCAGGGGAACGGGTCGAAATCGATTCGTTTCGCATCGCGCTTGATCTGGCCGAGGCCATCCGCATAGGTCCCGGTCAGTACCTGTTCCACCACCGTCACCGGCTGGTTGAGGTAGTTGGCTGGCGCGATGGCCTCCGCGATCTGCTTCCGGTTTTCGGTCTTCGTGGCAAATGCGGTCGCCTCGATGATCGCCTTGAGCAGGGCCGAATAGGTGTTCGGATAGGTTGTCACGAACTCCTTGGAGGCGGCGAAGGCGCAGCAGGGATGGCCGTCCCAGATCTCCTTCGAGAGCATGTGGATGAACCCGACGCCGTCGAACACGGCGCGCTGGTTCACCGGGTCCGGCGCGAGGAAGCCGTCGATGTTGTCAGCGCGGAGATTGGCCACCATCTCGGGCGGCGGCACCGAGCGGATCTGCACATCGGTATCCGGGTCGAGCCCTGCTTCCGCTAGATAATAGCGCAGCAGATAATTGTGCATCGAATAGTCGAAGGGCACCGCGAACTTGAAGCCCTTCCAGCTCTTCGGATCACGCTTGTCCTTGTGCTTCATGGCCAGGGTGATGGCCTGGCCGTTGATGTTCTCGACTGCCGGCATCGTGTAGGGAATCGCATTCGACCCGACGCCCAGCGAGATCGCGAGTGGCATTGGCGAGAGCATATGCGCGGCGTCGTATTCCTTGTTGAGTGTCTTGTCGCGGACGACAGCCCAACCGGCGGTCTTGATCACCTCAACATTGAGTCCCTGCTTTGCGTAGAAGCCCATCGGCGCGGCCATGATGATCGGCGTGGCGCAGGTGATCGGGATGAACCCGACCTTGAGATCCTTCTTCTCCAGCGGCGCGCCCTGCGCCAGCACGTCCGTCGCTGCGGCAATCGGGAACAGAGTGTTGATCGCCGCATAGGCCGTCGAAGCCCCGACGACCTTCAGGAAATTCCGGCGCTGCTCGTCGACCGGGAACAGCGCCCGCATCACGGCATTTTCGACGCTGCGGCGAAGGCGCAGCGCCTCGTCGGACGTGGCGGCGAGCCCATCGGCGGTGGCGGCAGCATGCTCCGCCTCGCTGCTATGCTGACCGCAGGAGCAGCCCTTGCTGGACAACCGGAAACGATGGTCGAACGGATTCCTGAACATGGCCATGACATTCTCCCCGGCATGGATGCCTTGTGATCAGGGGAGAAAAGCAACCGATATGCCATATAGCGCCCGATGCGTCGGTATTCCCGGTGGTCTCGCTGAATCCCGGCGCCCGACCCCGTCAAAGCCTTGCCGGCCCTGAAATTGACCGGGGCCTTATGTCTCCGGCGCGAGCAGATAGCCTGTCGACAGACTGATCAAGGCTTGGGCAGTGCGATCAGAAATCCGCCAGCCGGATACGCTCAGGGCGCATTGGCGAGCCGCAGGGCGGCTCGCAGCAGCACATTCGCGCCAGCTTCGGCCCAGGCCGGCGTCATGTCTTCCGCCTCGTTATGGCTGACCCCGTCCTTGCAAGGCGAGAAGATCAACGCGCTGGGGAAGGTCCGGGCCATGTTGCAGGCATCGTGCCCGGCACCGGAGACAATGTCGCGCCCCTTGAGCCCCATCGCGGCGCTTTCTTCCCGCACGATGGCGAGAATGGCGGGATCGAACGGGACCGGCGCGCTGTGGGCGATGTCGGTCAGGCTGATGGCAAGTCCGGTTTCTGCCGCGACCCGCTCCACCAGCGCGCGCACAGCCTCGTCCATCTGCGCGAGGATGGCGGCCTCAGGATGCCGCACATCCACCGAGAACTGGACCTGCCCCGGAATGACATTGCGGGAATTCGGCAGCAGCCGCATCTCGCCGACTGTTCCCCGTCCTGCGGGGGCATGGGACAGGGCGATCTCCCGGATTCCCTGGATGATCGGCAGGGCAGCGAGCAGCGCGTCCTTGCGGCGTGGCATCGGCGTCGAGCCGGCATGGCTCTCGAAGCCTGTCACGGTCACGTCGTACCAGCGCAGGCCCTGCCCGGTCACGACGAAACCGATATCCGCGCCCTCAGCCTCGAGAATCGGCCCCTGCTCGATATGCAACTCGAGATAGGCCGCGATCGCTCTGCCGCCGACCGGGAGGCTGGCATCGAGCCCGATCCCGGCCATCGCATCGCCGAGCCGGATGCCCTCAGCATCCCGTGCCTCGAGGGTCTCGGAATGATCGGCGAGGCCTGCAAACACCGCCGAGGCCAGCATCGCCGGCTGGAAGCGGCAACCCTCCTCGTTGGTCCAGTTCACGAGTTCGATCGGCCGGCGCGTACGCAACCCGGTTTCGTGCAGCACGCGGAGCACTTCCAGCCCGGCCAGCACCCCGAGCACTCCGTCGAATTTGCCACCGGTGGGCTGGGTGTCGAGATGGGAGCCGATCACCACGGGCGGCAGGTCCTCGAGACCCTCGCGCCGGGCAAACATCGAGCCGAGCCCATCTGTATCGACGGTGCAACCGAGCCGCTCGCACCAGGCCCGGAACAGCGCGCGGCCTTCGGCATCCACCGCCGTCAGCGCCTGACGGTTGCACCCGCCCTTCTCTGTCCCGCCAATCTTCGCCATCTCCATCAGGCTGGCCCAGAGCCGGGCGCCATCGACGCGGAGATTGTGTCCTTCGATCATCATGACCTCATCGCTTGTCATGGGCCGCAGCCCTGCTGTTCCCGCCAGCCTTATTCGCCCGCCCGGACGAAGCAAGGGTGATCCTGAGGAATTCCTGTTCAGGCTCGTTCTCGGCACTGGCTTCCTGGGCGGCCTCGTTGCTAGGTTCGGTACAACAACACTTCCCAGGGGATGAACCATGTCCAAGGAACTTCATGCGGCCTTGCGCCAGCATTCCGCCATGCCACATGATGCGGCCAAGGCCAGCCTGATCGGCCGGGTCTGGCTGCCTGATCAGGATGGACCGGCGCTGGTCCGTGTCGCCGATAACCGGCTGATCGACATTTCCCGCCATGCCGCGACCTCCGCGCAGCTTTGCGCGGATTCCGGCCTGATCGCCCGGCTGTCACAGCTTGATGGCCCGGATCTCGGCCCGCTGGACTCCATCCTGCTCAATACGCCGGAGGGAACCCGCGATAGGAACCGGCCCTGGCTGCTCCCGCCCATTGACCTGCAGGCCGTGAAGGCGGCTGGCGTGACCTTCGCCATTTCAATGCTGGAACGGGTGATCGAGGAACGCGCCCGCGGCGATGCCGGCGCCGCCGCGGCCATCCGGTCGGAGATCGTGCGCCTTGTCGGCGATGACCTGTCGCGGCTCAAGCCTGGTTCGCCGGAGGCAATGGCCCTGAAGGAGGTGCTGATCCGTCAGGGCGTCTGGAGTCAGTATCTGGAGGTTGGAATCGGGCCCGATGCCGAGATCTTCACCAAGGCCCAACCCATGGCCTCGGTCGGCACCGGCATGCTGGCCGGCCTGCACCGCGCTTCCACCTGGAACAACCCTGAACCGGAAGTCGTCCTCGTGGTGGCCCCGGATGGCCGGATCGTTGGCGCCACGCTCGGGAATGACGTGAACCTGCGCGATGTCGAGGGCCGCTCCGCTTTGCTGCTCGGCAAGGCGAAGGACAACAATGCCTCCTGCGCGCTCGGGCCCTTCATCCGCCTGTTCGATGCCGGCTTCACGCTGGACCATGTCCGGAAGATGGAGCTCAGCCTCGACGTGACCGGGCCGGACGGCTTTGTGATGAAGGGCGCCTCGAACATGGCGAAGATCAGCCGCGATCCGGCCGATCTGGCCAGCCAGATGCTCGGCCCGCATCATCAGTATCCGGACGGGGCGGTGCTGTTCCTCGGCACCCTGTTCGCGCCGGTCCAGGATCGCGGCGCGCCGGGCAAGGGCTTCACGCACGCCTATGGCGATATCGTTGTCGTCGCGGCGCCCGAACTCGGCGCCCTCGTCAACCAGATGGCGCCATCGGATGAATGTCCGCCCTGGCAATTCGGCACCACAGCGCTGATGCGCAATCTCGCGCGGCGCGGCCTGCTCTGATCAGGCCCTGCCAGCCGCGCGGATCTCGATCAGATAGGCGATTCCGGCGGGCACGGCATTGAGCCTTGCCGGCCCCCCGCCTTCAACATGCGCGGCATGCCCCTCCGGAATGTCGAACCGCCTGCCGTCCTGTTCGAGCCAGGCTTCGCCCCGATGTGCGAAGGTAATGAACGGGTGCGGTCCGGCCATCGCTGATCGTCCATCCACGAGGCGCAGGACGCGATGGGCAAACCGGCCGCGCCTTGTCATCACGTTGAGGTCGAGGATCGGGCCGTCCGTCACCGCGCCGCTCACCGCCGCATCGCCGGCAAAGGAGAACGGTTCGGTATGCGGATCGAGCACGGTCCGGACCGTCCCGAAATCGAGGACGAGCCGTCCGCCCTCCAGCACGCTCAGCGTGCGGTCAATCCCCTCGAACTGCGAGAATGGCCCGTCCGAGGCCACGCGGGCCATGCTGATCCGCCAGTCGAATGTGGCGAGATCGGCCCCGTCCGGATGCGCGAGCATCTCGATGGTTTCGCCGCCGCCATTCTTCCATGGCATGCGGCGGAACGTGGCGGGATCGAGCATCCGGACAGGCATGGCCACGCGCCTCAAAGGCTCGGCAGGTCGAGGCCGTGCTGCCGCGCGCAATCCGCAGCGAGATCGTAGCCGGCATCGGCATGGCGCATCACGCCGGTGGCCGGATCGTTCCAGAGCACGCGTTCAAGCCGCCGTGCCGCATCCTCGGTGCCATCGCAGACGATGACCATGCCGGAATGCTGCGAGAAGCCCATCCCCACTCCGCCGCCATGATGCAGCGACACCCAGGTCGCGCCGCTCGCGCAATTGAGGAGAGCATTCAGCAGCGGCCAGTCGGACACGGCATCCGAGCCATCCTTCATCGCCTCGGTCTCGCGGTTCGGCGAGGAAACCGACCCGGAATCGAGATGGTCGCGCCCGATCACGATCGGCGCCTTGAGTTCGCCGCGCGCCACCATCTCGTTGAAGGCCAGGCCCAGCCGGTGCCTGTCCCCGAGGCCAACCCAGCAGATCCGGGCCGGCAGGCCCTGGAACTTGATCCGCTGCTGGGCCATGTCGAGCCAGCGATGAAGATGCTTGTTGTCGGGAAGCAGCTCCTTCACCTTCGCGTCGGTGCGGTAGATATCCTCGGGATCGCCCGACAGGGCACACCAGCGGAACGGGCCGATCCCGCGGCAGAAGAGCGGCCGGATATAGGCCGGCACGAATCCCGGGAAATCGAAAGCATCGGCCACACCATCCTCGAGCGCCATCTGGCGGATATTGTTGCCATAATCGACGGTGGGCACGCCCATCCGGTGGAAATCGAGCATCGCCCGGACATGCGCGGCCATGGAATGCTTGGCGGCGCTGACCACCGATTTCGGATCGCTCTCGCGCTTGGTCTCCCAGTCGGCCAGCGTCCAGCCCTGCGGCAGATAGCCATTCAGCGGGTCATGCGCGGAGGTCTGGTCGGTCACGCAATCCGGGCGGATGCCCCGGCGAACAAGTTCTGCAAAAACATCGGCGGCGTTGCCTAGCATCGCGACAGAGAGCGGCTTCTTCTCGCTGCATGAGCGGGTGATGATCTCCAGCGCCTCATCGAGATCCTTGGCCTGCACATCCACATAGCCGGTCCGCAGGCGGAACTCGATCGAGGAGGGCCGGCATTCCACGGCGAGGCAGGATGCGCCGGCCATCGTGGCGGCCAGCGGCTGCGCGCCGCCCATCCCACCGAGCCCGGCCGTGAGGATCCAGCGCCCCGAAAGATCACCACCGTAATGCTGGCGGCCCATCTCCACGAAGGTCTCGTAGGTGCCCTGCACGATGCCCTGGCTGCCGATATAGATCCACGAGCCGGCCGTCATCTGGCCGTACATCATCAACCCTTTTCGATCGAGTTCGTGGAAATGGTCCCACGTCGCCCAATGCGGCACGAGGTTGGAATTCGCGATCAGCACGCGCGGCGCATCAGAATGGGTACGGAAGACGCCGACCGGCTTGCCGGACTGGACCAGCAGCGTCTGGTCGGCCTCCAGCCGCTTCAAAGCCGCGACGATGCGGTCAAAGCTTTCCCAGTCGCGCGCGGCGCGGCCGATTCCGCCATAGACGACCAGCTCGCCGGGCTTCTCGGCGACATCCGGATCGAGATTGTTCATCAGCATCCGGAGCGGCGCTTCGGTCAGCCAGCTCTTCGCGGAAAGGTCGGTGCCGCGCGGCGCGCGGATGATGCGGGAATTGTCGAGACGGGGCGCAGGCGCATTCATGGCGTGTTCCTCACGAGGGACGGACAAAATCGAGGCAGGTTTCGAGCATGGCACGAAGCGTTGCCCGGATCGGGGCGGCATAGGCGTCGTCAAAGGGCGTTGGCCAGTTGGCCTCGCTGACCGCACCTGTCGGCTCGTCGAGATAGGCGCGGCAGGCGAGTTCCATCTGGATCGCATGGACACCATCCGCCGGATGGCCGTGATGGCGCGTGATGAAGCCGCCCTTGAAGCGGCCATTGGCGACGAACTCGAAGGGCGAAGCGGTGCCGATGGCCACAAGCCGGTCTTCCAGCGTAGGCGCGCAGGCCTTGCCGCTGTTGGTCCCGAGATTGAGATGCGGCAACGTGCCCTCGAAGAGACGCGGGATCACCGAGCGGATCGAATGGCAATCATAGAGGGCAATCGCCGGATGCATCGCCCGGAGGCGGCGGATCTGGCCCGCCAGCGCGTCATGATAGGGGTCGAAATAGGCCGCGCGCCGCCAGGAGATCTCGGCGGTATCGGGCCCCGCGTCCCGATACAGGGGCTCGCCATCGAATGTCGTGGTCGGGCAAAGTTCCGTTGTGGCCATGCCGGGATAGAGGGACTGGCCGGAGGGATCGCGATTGACGTCGATGACCGTCCGCGAGATCCGCGTCCGGATCATCGTGGCGCCCATGCTCTCGGCAAAACCATAGAGCCGGTCAATCCACCAGTCCGCGTCCTTGCGGGCCAGCCAGGGCGACATGAGTTCCACCTCGAGCGAGGCAGGAATTTCCGTGCCGGTATGCGGCAGGCTCAGGATCAGCGGCGCTGTGCCTTCCCGGATCTCCAGCCAGTCGGGATGGTCAATCATGCGGCAGGCTCCAGGCTCGAGGGCAGGGCGAGGCCGGTGAGGCGGGGCAGGTCCGGCCCCACAAGGTCGATGGCTGCTTCCATGTCCGGGTGAAAATGGCGGTCATCTTCGAGCATCGGCACGCGGGCGCGCAGAGCCGCCATAACAGGCGAGAGCGCGGGACTGGTGGCAAGCGGTGCGTGGAAATCGCAGCCCTGCGCTGCGGCCAGCAATTCGATGCCGAGAATGGCGCGCAGATTGGCCGCCATCTCGATCAGCCGCCGGGCGCCATGGGCGGCCATGGAGACATGGTCTTCCTGGTTCGCCGAGGTCGGGATGGAATCGACCGAGGCCGGGAAGGCCCGCTGCTTGTTTTCGGAAACGAGCGCGGCGGCGGTCACCTGCGGAATCATGAAGCCCGAATTCAGGCCCGGCTTCGGGGTCAGGAAGGCGGGCAAGCCTGACAGGGCCGGGTCAACCAGCATGGCGATCCGGCGTTCGGCCAGCGAGCCGATCTCGCAGATCGCCATCGCGATCATGTCTGCCGCAAAGGCAACCGGTTCGGCATGGAAATTCCCGCCGGAAAGGGCTTCACCCGTCTCGGCGAAGATCAGTGGGTTGTCGGAAACGCCGTTGCTTTCCGTGGCGAGTGTTGTGGCCGCCTGCCGGAGCAGGTCAAGCACCGCGCCCATCACCTGCGGCTGGCAGCGCAGGCAATAGGGGTCCTGCACGCGATCATCGCCGGTGAGATGCGAGGCCCGGATCGCGGAACCCTCCATCAGGATGCGCAAGGCGGCTGCCGTTTCGATCTGGCCACGATGCCGCCGCAACGCGTGGATGCGTGGGTCGAAGGGCGTATCGGAGCCACGGGCGGCATCGGTAGACAGAGCACCGGTAACAAGGGCGGACTGGAACAGCGCTTCCGCCTCGAACAAGCCGGCCAGCGCATAGGCCGTCGAGAATTGCGTGCCGTTCAGAAGGGCCAGCCCTTCCTTGGGACCAAGCACCAGCGGGGCGAGCCCGGCATCCTGCAGGGCCTTTTCTGCCTCGACTGGCGTCCCGCCAACAAGAAACTGCCCGACGCCGATCATCGCCGCGGTCATGTGCGAGAGCGGCGCCAGATCACCCGAGGCGCCGACCGAGCCCTGTTGCGGAACCACCGGGATGATGTCCCGGTTGAGCAGCGTTTCCAGCATCGTCACCGTCGCGCGGCTGACGCCGGATGCGCCTTGCGCCAGGCTCGCCAGCTTCAGCGCCATCATCAGGCGGACGATTCCCGCCGGCATCGGCGCGCCCGTCCCGGCGGCATGCGAGAGCACGATATTGCGTTGCAGGCGCGCGAGATCGGCATCGGCGATCCGGACCATGGCCAGCTTTCCGAAGCCGGTATTGATCCCGTAGACCGGCTCGCCCTTCGCAAGGATCGCTGTCACCGCTGCGGCAGACCTGTCGATGGCCGGCAGGCTGGCTGGGTCGACAGTCACGCCCGCGCCATCCCGGATTGCCCGCCATTCGGCCAGCGAAACCGCGCCGGGTTTGAGAACGATGCGCGTCATGCGCCCCTCCATATCCGTTGATGCAGCGGGTTGAAGCCGATCCGGTAAACGAGTTCGGCCGGGTCGGAGATCGACCAGATCGCGAGGTCCGCCCGCTTGCCGGGCTCAAGCGTTCCGGTCTCGTGCTGGAGCCCCAGCGCGCGGGCAGCTTCCCGCGTGACGCCGGCGAGGCATTCGCCGACGGTCATCCGGAAGAAGGTTGCTGCCATGTTCATGGTCAGCAGAAGCGAGGTCAGCGGCGAGGAGCCCGGGTTGCAATCTGTGGCCAAGGCGATCCGCGTGCCGGCCGCGCGGAATGCCTCGACCGGGGGCTTCTGCGTCTCGCGCAGGAAATAGAAGGCGCCCGGCAAAAGCACGGCCACGGTGCCGGCCTTCGCCATCGCTTCGGCACCTCGTGCATCGGTATACTCGCAGTGATCGGCGGAGAGCGCGCCATGCGCGGCAGCAAGCGCGGCCCCGCCCAGATTGGAGAGCTGGTCAGCATGCAGCTTGACCGGCAGGCCAAGGAGGCGGGCCTCGGCAAAGATCGCGGCGGTTTCGTCCGGCGTGAAGGCAATGCCCTCGCAGAAGGCATCCACCGCATCGGCAAGACCGGCTTCCGCAAGGGCCGGCAGCATCTCGCGGACGATGAAGGCGACATAGCCGGCGCGGTTGTCGCGCCATTCCGGCGGGATGGCATGCGCGCCGAGATAGCTCGTTCGCACGCCCACCGGGCGCTCCTTCCCGAGCCTTCGTGCTGCGCGGAGGCAATTCCATTCGGTGGCGCGATCCAGCCCATAGCCGGATTTGATCTCCACGGTCGTCACGCCTTCAGCCAGCAGGGCATCGAGGCGGGGCAGGGCACTCGAGACCAGTTCATCCTCGGAGGCGGCGCGTGTCGCTTTCACGGTAGAGAGGATGCCGCCACCGGCCTTGGCGATCTCCTCATAGGTCGCTCCGTCGAGGCGCATCTCGAACTCCCGCGCACGGGTCCCACCGTGCACAAGATGGGTGTGGCAGTCGATGAGGCCCGGCGTCATCCAGCGCCCCTCGCAGTCGATTTCCTCGGCTGTGGAGAAGCCGGCCGGGAGATCGGCGTCGCGGCCGATATGCACGATCCGCCCGTCCTTCACGCCGAGGCAGGCCTCCCGGATAGTTTGCGCAAGGGGCCCGCCCCCCGCCATCGTGGCGAGGTTCACATGCCGCCAGAGACGATCCATCTGCATGGGGGCCTCTCAAGTGATCGGTTAATTTGTCTATACATAATAGGCGAGCCGCGCTATTGTCCAGCAGGTTTTTGGAGAGCTGATCGACGGGAGTTTCCGGATGGCCGACACCCTGTTCTTCACCCGGGCCCTGCTGCCCGACGGTTGGGCCGACAACGTGCTCCTGACCTGCGATCAGGGGGTGATCCGCACGGTCCGGCGCGATGCCCCGCCTCCGCCCGGAGGCATTTCCGGTGCTATCGCCTTGCCGGGTCTGGCAAGCCTGCACAGCCACACCTTCCAGCGGGCGATGGCCGGCCTCGCGGAAACACGCGGCCCTTCGAGCGACAGCTTCTGGTCCTGGCGGCAGGTCATGTACCGTTTCCTCGGCCTGCTTGACCCGGAGGAGGTGGAGGCCATCGCGGCCTTCGCCTTCATGGAAATGCTGGAAGCCGGCTTCACTTCGGTCGGCGAGTTCCACTACCTCCATCACGACCGCACCGGCCAACCCTATGCTGACAGGGCCGAGCTTGCCGGCCGTATCGTTGCAGCGGCCGGCGCATCCGGTATCGGATTGACGCTGCTGCCGGTCTTCTATGCCCATGGCGGCTTCGGTGCCGTCCCGGCACATGAGGGGCAGCGCCGGTTCCTCAATGATTTGGACGGGTTCCACCGACTCGTGGAGGGGGCCCGCGCCGCGCTTGCGGCCCTGCCCGGCGCCCGGCTTGGCATCGCACCGCATTCGCTTCGCGCTGTGGCCCCCGAGGAGTTGCAGGCGCTGCTGGAGGCATGGCCGGAAGGGCCCATGCATATCCATATTGCGGAGCAGATGAAGGAGGTCGAGGATTGCATTGCATGGTCCGGTCGGCGCCCGGTCGAGTGGCTCTTCGACCACGTCGCCGTCGATTCCCGCTGGTGCCTTGTCCATGCGACGCATCTCAATGAGGCCGAAACCCGTCATCTCGCGGAAAGCGGCGCCGTGGCCGGCCTCTGCCCGATCACCGAAGCCAATCTTGGCGACGGCACATTCGGGCTGGCGGAATTTATGGCGCAGGGCGGCCGCCTTGGCGTCGGCACGGATTCGAATGTCGAGATCTCCGCTCCGGGCGAATTGCGCCAGCTCGAATACAGCCAGCGCCTCGCGCATCGGGCGCGGAATGTCAGCGCGCAGGCCGAGGGAGAATCGACCGGTGGCGCCCTCTACCGAGCCGCACTTGCGGGCGGTGCGCAGGCCCTCGGCCAGCCTGTCGCCGGCCTCGAGCCCGGCGAGCGCGCCGATATTGTCTGCCTCTCGGCGGATCATCCCGATCTCGCCGCGGCATCGGGCGACCGCTTGATCGACGGTTATGTCTTTTGTGCGGGTCGTGCGGCGATCGATCATGTCTATGTCGGCGGACAGTGCCTTGTGGAAGGCGGCCGGCACAGGGATCACGCGAAGCTGGCAAGCCGCTATAAGCAGGTGATCCGCAAGTTGGCCACGCGGTAAGGCTTGCCATGGCCAAGGGGAAGGCTGAAAGCGTGTCCGAACTTGTTTCGCCCCTGCCGCGCTACCTCGAGATCCAGCGCGATCTGCAGGCCCGCATTGCCTCGGGCCAATGGATTCCCGGCTCGCGCGTGCCTGCCGAGCATGAATTGCAGGCTCAGTATCATTGTTCCCGGATGACCGTGAACAAGGCGCTCTCCGCGCTGGCCAAGGCCGGATTGATCATCCGTCGGCGGCGGTCAGGCTCGTTCGTGGCCATGCCGCGCTCGCAGGAGACGATCCTCAACATCCAGGACATCAAGGCCGAGATCCTCGCCAAGGGAAAGGCCTACCGGTTCGAGATCCTGACCCGGCAGGAACGGGCGATGACAACCGATGATGCGCTCCAGTTGCGTGTGACTCCCGGGGGGCGGGTTCTCGCGCTGTCCGTTCGCCATTTTGCCAACGAACATCCATTCGTGGTCGAGGATCGGCTGATGAATCTGGCCATCGTGCCGGCCGCTCGCGAGGAGCGGTTCGTGGTCTCGCCGCCTGGAACTTGGCTCCTCGATGTGGTGCCTTGGACGAATGCCGAGCATGTCATCCAGGCGGAATTGGCGGACCAGCGGATCGCCACGCTTCTGGGCATCCCGAAAAAGTCGGCCTGTCTCGCCATCGAGCGCCGGACCTGGCAGGGCGATGCAACGATTACCTGGGTGCGTCTGACCTATCCCGGCGATCGCCACCAGCTGACCAGCCATTTCCGACCGGGCGGGCCCCTCATCCCGTAGCGCTCAATGCGCAGCCGCGAGCACCGCTTCAGCGCGAATCTCCTCGGTCATCCGGGCCTTGAGGGCCGAGAATTCCGGCGAGGTCTTGATCGTATAATGCCGAGGATACGGCAGCTCGATCGGCAGGTCGGCCTTGATCCGTCCCGGCCGGGCCGACATCACAAGGCAGCGGGTTGCCATGAAGATCGCTTCCTCGATGTCATGCGTCACAAAGAGTACGGTCTTCTTGTCCCGCTCCCAGATGCCAAGCAGCAATTCCTGCATCAGCGCGCGGGTCTGGTTGTCGAGCGCGCCGAACGGTTCGTCCAGCAGCAGGACGGCCGGATCATTGGCCAGCGCGCGCGCAATCGCCGTCCGCTGCTGCATGCCGCCGGAGAGCTGCTTCGGCCAGTGGTTCTCGAAACCGCGCAGGCCGACACGGTCGATATAGGCTGCCACGATCTCGCGGGATTCCTTCTCGCCGACGCCCTTCTCGCGCAGGCCGAAGGTAATGTTCTCGGCGATGGTGAGCCACGGAAACAGCGTGTAGCTCTGGAACACCATGCCGCGATCCGGCCCTGGCCGTGTCACCGCCTCTCCATCGAGCGAGATCGTGCCGGTCGAGGGACGGTCCAGCCCTGCCACCATGCGCAGGAGCGTCGATTTCCCGCAGCCCGACGGGCCGAGGATCGTCACGAAATCATTGTCGCCGATCGTCAGGTCCGTCGGCTGCAGGGCCGTGACGGGCGCGCCGCCATGCACGCCGGGGAAAACGCGCGAGACATTCTCGATCACGAGCTTGCTCATGCCAGCCTCCAGGGGAAAAGCCGGCGATTGACGAGCTTGAACGCGAAATCCGAGACCAGCCCGATCAGCCCGATCACGATGATGCCGAAGATGATCTGCCCCGTGGCCATCAGGGCCTGGCTGTCAATGATCATATGGCCGATCCCGGTGGAGGAGCCGATCAGCTCGGCCACGATGACATAGGTCCAGGCCCAGCCAAGCACGAGGCGAAGGATCTCGGCGATTTCCGGCGCATTCATGGGGATGAGCACCCGCCGCACGACGCCATCATCGCCCGCACCGAGCGTGTAGGCCGCCTCGACGAGATCGCGGCGCGTCTGCCCGACCACCACCGCCACCATCAGGATGATCTGGAAGACGGAGCCGATAAAGATCACAAGCAGCTTCTGGGTTTCGCCCAGCCCGGCCCAGAGGATCAGCAGCGGCACGAAAGCAGAGGCCGGCAGATAACGCGCGAAAGAGACGAAGGGCTCGAAAAAGGCCTCGATCGGCTTGTAGGCGCCCATGAGAATCCCAAGCGGCACCGCGACGATGGCCGCGAGGATGAAGCCGCCGACGACACGCCAGATCGTGATCAGGATATCGATACCGAAATTGAAGGTCGTCAGCAGGCGCCAGCCATCGCTGACCATGGTCAGCGGGTCGGCAAGGAAGATCTTCGGCACGAACCCGCCCAAAGTGGCGATGGCCCAGGCCATGAAGAACAGCACGAAGAAACTGAAGCCCAGGACCGTCTTGGCCTTCTGGGAAATCGGCTCGAGCGGGCGCATCCGGAATGTCCGATCCAGCGGAAAGGGGGGCGCCCGCACGGCGCCCCGGTCAGATTACTTGATGAAGCGGGTATCGGTCAGGGCCGACATATCCGGCTTCTGCTTGATGATGCCCAGCTCGAGCAGCAGATCGGCTGCCTCATTCGAGAAAGCCGCATGCTCGCCGGCGAAGAACTTCTGGTTTGCCGCCTTGTCCTGCCAGCGGAGATAGGCCGCAGACTTGGCGAAGGCCTGGGCGGTCTGCTTCACATCCGCACCCATGATCGTATTCGCCTTTTCGGGCTCCTTGGCGATCATTTCCAGCGCCTGGAAATAGCTGTTGGTCAGCGCCTGCGCCGCCTTCTCGTTCTTGGCGAGGAAATCATTCGAGCAGCCGAACGTGTCCATCACCATCGGATAATCGAGCGTCGTGGCGATGATCTTGCCGGCCTGCGGCGCGCCGCGGACAGCTGATAGGAAAGGTTCATAGGTCATGGCCGCATCGTTCTGGCCGGCAATGAAGGCCTGGGCCGCCGGGCCGGGCTCCATGTTGACCACTGTCACGTCCTTGATCGACAGGCCGTTCTTCTTGAGGAACCAGGCCAGCGTGAAATAGGGCGCGGTGCCCGGCGCCGAGGCGGCGACGGTCTTGCCCTTCAGTTCGGTGATCTTGTTGACCGAGTTGCGAACCGCCATGCCGTCGGCGCCATAGCTTTTGTCGAGCTGGAAGATCTGCTTGGTCGGAACGCCATTGGCATTCCAGACAATCCAGGTCTCCACCGTGGTCGCCGCGCACTGGATATCGCCGGAGAGGATGGCGAGGTGGCGCGACGCCTGCGGGATTTTCTTGATCGTCACATCAAGACCGTTTTTCGCGAAGATCCCGGCTTCCTTGGCCAGGGTCAGCGGGGCAAAGCCGGTCCAGCCGGAAATCCCGATCGAGACCTTGGTGTCCTGCGCCAGCGCGGCGAAGGTGGAGCCGGCCAGCACGGAGCCGGCAAGAGCAAGGGTGGCAAGGCGGCGCGACAGCATGACGAACTCCCCGTGATTGTGATTATCCCGAGGAGGATTGAAGCATCGGCCCGATTTTATGTCTAGACAAATTAATCGCGTGATTTGTCTAGTCCACGCGGCAGCCCATGGCCGTTTTGAGAGCGGGCTGCCGGCATTTTGGGCGGGACCTGTTCTGCCGGCGCCAGTCTGCCTCCTCTGCGGCTAGCGCAGGCTGATCGTCTTGCCGAACAGGCTGGCCGCGAGGTCGACAAGCAACCGGGCCGTCTGTCCGGCATGGTCCAGCATCGGGTTGAGCTCGACAAAATCGACGGACCGCACGAGCCCGCTTTCATGCAGCATTTCCATCAGGAGATGGGCCTCGCGGTAGGACAGCCCGCCGGCGACGGGCGTGCCGACACCGGGCGCCAATCCCGGATCGACAACGTCGAGATCGAAACTGACATGGAGATGGGCATCGGCGGGGTCGAGGCCGTCAAGGATTGTGCGCAGAAGGGCGCAGACGCCGAACTCGTCGATGGCGCGCATGTCATGGCACTGGATGCCGGCTTCCGCCACGGCCTCACGCTCGCGGCGATCGAGCGACCGCGCGCCGATCAGATGGACATCCGCCATGCGCAGGGCCGGGAAAGTCCGGCCTGGCAGCAGATGGGCCAGCTCCTGGTGCCCGGCGAGGAATTGCAGCGACATGCCATGCAGGTTGCCCGAGGGCGAAGTATCCGGCGAGTTGAAATCCGCATGGGCATCGATCCAGAGCAGGATGAATCGGCGGCCCTGCTCCCGCGCATGCCGGGCGGCCGCGCTGACAGATCCCATGCTCAGCGCGTGGTCGCCGCCCAGCATGATCGGGCAGGCGCCCTGTTCCAGCAGTTCGTGGCTGCGATCATGCACGGCACGGATCCAGCCCGCGACAGTTTCGGCGCGATGCCCGAGTGCTTCCCGGCGAGGATGCGGGGCCAGAGCCTGCGGCATGAGGTCACCGTCATCGCGGAATGGGAGGTCCAGATGCTCGAACGCAGCCGGAAGCCCGGCCAGCCGGGCGGCTGCCGGTCCCAGCTCCGTACCCGGGACGCCGGCCCCCGCCCCACACGGGACACCGAAAGCGGTGGTTGTCCGCATCGCAACGCTGTGCTGTGGGCCGGCCGCATGCACGCCATCGGCGGTCGGCACGGAAGACAGGCGGGTCATGGCAGTGCGGGTCATGGCGGGCTCCTTGCGAGGCCCAGTGATGAGGCCGAAGAATGCCAACATCAAGAACAAGAAGTGTGATAATAAGACAGCATAAGCTGCATAATGCCAGAAAGACTGATCATAATGCCAAACCGGGTCCTTGATGACGTCGATTCCCGTCTGGTCGCTCTCCTCCGGAATGATGCCCGGCAGACCGCCATTGAGCTGGCCCGGCGCCTCGGCGTTTCGCGGGCCACCGTGCAGAACCGGATTGAGCGCCTCGTCCGCGACAGGGTGATCCTCGGTTTCACCCTCCGCCTCGATCCCGGCAGCGAGCGACAGGTGGTGCGGGCCCTGACCAGCATCGAGATCCGCTCCGGCGATATCCGCCAGGTCGTTGCCGCGCTGCGGGGCATTCCCGAAGCCCTTGCGATCTACTCCACCAATGGCCGGTGGGATGTTGTGGTGGAGCTGGTCACCGAAGACCTTGCCCAGCTGGATACTGTGCTCGGCCGGATCCGCGACATTGTCGGTGTCTCCCATTCGGAGACGAGCATCCTGTTGACCCGTCTGTGACCGCCGATCCGGACCGCTGAAAACGGCAAGGTTTTTGTTAAGTCTTGGCCGCTATTTTGCCGATATTGCGATTTTGCAAGGGGCAAAGAGTGCACGCACGCGAGTTCAGCTGGTCACGGTCGACTGGCATCCATCTCGCTTCGGCGAGGGATGTCGGCCCACCTGCGCTCGTGCTTGTTTTCGGTGCGCGGGCTGCCTTGGCCCAGCCGGACTTTCTCCCCGCCATCCGCCAGTGCTTCCCCGGTGCAGTTCTCGCGGGCTGTTCGACAGCCGGCCAGTTCGACCGGCAGCGGATCGAAGACGACATTGTCTGTGGTCTCGCGGTCTCGTTCGATTCGGCCCGCGTCCGGCTTGCCACAAGCGAAATCAAGGACAGCAACGGTTCGTTCCCCGCCGGCGAGGCGATCGGCAAGGCCTTGCTGGAGGATGACCTCCGCGCCGTCATGGTGCTGGCCGACGGAATCCGCGTCAACGGCTCGCGCCTTGTGAACGGCCTGAGTGCGGCTCTCGGTCCCGATGTGCTTGTCGCCGGCGGGCTTGCCGGCGATGGCCAGCAATTTGGCGAGACGAGCATCCTTGCCGATGGGCCCGCACGCAGTGGTATCGTTGCGGCGATCGGGCTCTACGGAAAGGCGCTGGATGTCAGCGCCGGCTCGGCTGGTGGCTGGGATGCTTTCGGCCCCCGGCGGACGATCACCCGCGCTGTCGACAACATCCTGTACGATCTCGACGGCCTTCCGGCGCTTGATCTCTACGAGCGTTATCTCGGTGAGGAGGAAAGCAGGAACCTTCCCGCCTCCGCTCTCTGCTTTCCGCTGCGTATCGAGGATCCCGAGAGGCCCGGCACGGACGTCGTCCGGACGGTTCTCGGGATCGACCGCGATCGCCGCGCCATGATCTTTGCCGGCGACATGCCGATGCGTTGGACGGCACAGCTGATGCGAGGCAGCTTCGACCGCATCGTCGAAGGCTCGGCCCAGGCGGCCCGGAATGCGGGCGCCCCTCCGGATAGCGAGGGCGGATTCGCCCTGTTGGTCTCCTGTATCGGGCGCCGCCTCCTGATGGGCCAGCGGGCGATCGACGAGGTCACGGCGGCTGCGGATGAAATCGCCCGCCGTCACGCCTTGGTCGGGTTCTATTCCTATGGCGAGATTTCCCCGCACACCGCCTCGCGCAAGTTGCAGCTGCATAACCAGACGATGACAGTCCTGTCTGTCCGCGAAAGGTCCCTGAGCGGATGAACAGCACCGTCCATCGATTGCTTCAGAAACAGATCGAACGCTCGACCCGGGAAGACGGACATCTCGACGTTGACCATCTGACGCGCCTGGTTTCCGAAGCCTATGCCGAGTCCGATCTCGAGCGTCGCCGGACCGATCGCTCCATTGCCTTGATGGTCGAGGAACTGGACCAGTTCAATGCACGGTTGATGAACGTTGTTGCCCGCCGGACCGATGAACTCGAGCAGTTGCACCGCCGGCTCGAAGCGACGTTGCAGAATGTCGATCAGGGGATCGTGATGATCGATCCCGATGGATGTATCGCGGTCTTCAACGAGAAATTCGTCGAGATGACCGGATTGCCGCGTGCGGCCTTCGAGGGCAGCCCGCGCTTCCGCTCCATCGTCGAGCGGATGCTCGAAGCCGGCGAATTCGATCCGATGGGTGGCTCTTTCAAGACATGGGTGATGCGCAAGGGTACCCGGCGTGGCCCGGTTTCGTACCAGCGCATCCGGCCCAATGGCGTGGTACTGCAGGTTCAGGCCTTGCCGATGCCAGATGGCGGCGAGGTTCGCACCTTGTCGGATGTGACGGCGCATGTCCGGAAGTCGGATGAACTCCGGGCGACGCGCGACATGTTTGAAATGACGCTGAACAATGTCACCCAGGGCATCATGAAGGTCGATGCCGGCGGCAAGGTTCTGTTCTTCAACAGGCGCGTTGTCGAGTTGCTCGGCTTCCCGGATGGCCTGATGAAGGAAGGGGTGACGATCCGCGAGCTGGTCCGCTGGCAATACGAATCCGGCGATTTCGAAGGCCAGCCGGACGACGTGCTCAAACGCGTTCAGGAGGGGGATCCAGGCCCGGAACTCGATTGCTACACGCGGCGCCGGCCGAACGGGACCATCATCCAGTTCAACACGATCCGCCTGCAGGACGGGTCTTTCGTCCGGACATTCACCGACATCACCGAGGCGCGGGCCCGCGAGGAAGCAATTGCCCGGGTGCACGAGGAATATCGCAGCCTTTTTGAGAATTCGACGGTCGGCATCTTCCGTTCCACGCTCGATGGCAGGCAATTGCGGGCCAATCCGGCGCTTGTCCGGATGAACGGCTACGAATCCGAAGACGAGATGCTGAGGGCCGTCAACGATATCGCCCAGGAATGGTATGTCGATCCGAGGCGGCGCGAGGAATTCACCGAGATCATGGAGCGCGAGGGCCGGACGACCGATTTCGTCTCCGAGGTCTATCGCCACAAGACGCGCGAGCGGATCTGGGTTTCCGAGGCCTCGTGGCTCATCCGCGACAAGGATGGCAAGCCCGCCTATTACGAGGGCATGGTCATCGACGCCACCGAGCGCATGCGCACCGAGGCCGAAATCGCCCATCTCGCCCTGCATGACATGCTGACCCGGTTGCCCAACCGGTCACTGTTCCTGAACACCCTGTCCACGGCACTCGAGGACAATCGCCGTGGCCATGAAATCGCGGTGCTTTGCCTCGACCTTGATCACTTCAAGGATGTCAACGACACGATGGGCCATGATTGCGGCGACATCCTGCTGCGTATGGCATCGCGGAGGCTGATGCGGACCCTGCCGAAGCGCGGAATGGCCGCCCGTTTCGGTGGCGACGAATTCGCCCTGATCCTGCCCGATGTCCGCGATCGGGATTCCGTGGTGGCCCTCGCCCGCCAGATCGTCCAGTTGCTCTCGAAGCCCTACCGGATCCGGGGAACCCGGGTCTATGTCGGGGCCAGCGTCGGCATTGCGGTTGCACCGGGCGACGGGATCGACGCGCATGACCTGCTCAAGAAGGCCGACATTGCTCTCTACCGCGCCAAGCGGGATGGTCGCGGGACCTATGCCTGCTTCGACGAGGGCATGACGGCCGCGATCCTCGCGCGTCGGGAGATCGAGGTCGATCTTCGCCGCGCCATCGCGCACAATGAATTCGAACTTCACTACCAGCCAATCATTGATCTCGAAGTGAACCGGCCCCACGCCTTCGAGGCCCTGATCCGCTGGCGGCATCCGCAGAAGGGCCTGCTCATGCCGGCCTATTTCATCGACATCGCCGAGGAGAGCGGTCTCATCCTGCAGATCGGCGAACTTGTCCTCCGCCAGGCCTGCGAGACCATGGCGCGGATGCCGAGCGACGTCTCGGTTTCGGTCAACCTCTCGCCGATCCAGTTCCGCAACCACCAGCTTGCCGTGTCGGTGGTCAACGCGCTGGCCGCCTCCGGCCTCTCGCCGCACCGGCTGGTTCTGGAAATCACCGAATCCGTCCTGATGGCGGACGATTACCGGACCGTCGACATCCTTCGGCAGTTGCGCATGCTGGGTGTGCGCATCGCGCTGGATGATTTCGGAGTCGGCCATTCCTCGCTCAGCTATCTCCAGAAATTCCCGTTCAACAAGATCAAGATCGACAAGTCCTTCGTCCAGAACAACGAGGATGGCACCATGAACACTGCCATCCGCCGCGCCATTCTCAGCCTGGGGCAGGATATCGGGATCGATGTCATCGTCGAAGGGGTCGAGACCGAGACCCAGCGAGACATGCTGATCTACGAAGGCTGCCGCTATGTGCAGGGCTACCTGTTCGGTCGGCCACGCCCCGAAGCGGAAATCATCGCCGAGTTCGGCCCCGCCCTCGGCATGGCCAGAACGATGCATCGCGTTGCGTGAGTCGTTGAACGGGGCTTGACCCCGGAGGTCTGATCGTTCACCGCACAGCCATGGCGCAGAGCAAATCGGATATTGTCATTGTCGGCGGCGGGATCGTGGGTCTCGCGACAGGCCTTGCGCTGCAGGAGCGAATGCCGGGCGCGCGGGTCACGATCCTCGAGAAGGAACCGGAAGTCGCCCTGCATCAGACCGGGCGCAATTCCGGCGTGATCCATGCCGGCGTCTATTATGCTCCCGGCAGCCTGAAGGCGAGGTTCTGCCGCGAAGGCAAGGATGCCATGAAGGCGTTCTGCACCGAACATGGCATTCCGTTCGAGATCTGCGGCAAGCTTATTGTGGCGACCGACGAGGCCGAGGCGGCAAAGCTTGCAGCGCTGGAAGCCCGTTCCCGGGCAAACGGCATCCCGATCGAACGGCTGTCCGGCGACGAGGCGCGCAAGCTCGAGCCGCGTGTCCGGTCAGTCGCGGCGTTGCTTTCGCCCAGCACGGGCATTGTCGATTACGGCCTTGTCGCCCGCCGGATGGCCGGATTGTTTGAAGCCCGTGGCGGAGCCATCCGATGCGGCACGGCCGTGACCGGCGGCGCTGAGCGAACGGATGACGTGACGCTGCACACCACAGCCGGCGAGATCTCGGCGGCAAGGGTTGTCTTCTGTGGGGGCCTGATGTCCGATCGCCTTGCAAGGCAGTTCGGCGCCGAGGTTGATTTCCGGGTCGTGCCGTTCCGTGGCGAATATTTCCGGATCGCCAACCAGCCCCCCGATCTGGTGCGGCATCTCATCTACCCTGTCCCGGACCCGGAGCGTCCATTCCTCGGGGTCCATCTGACGCGGAAAATGGATGGGGGTTTCACCGTCGGGCCGAATGCCGTGCTGGCCTTCAAGCGGGAAGGGTACAAGCGTACCGATCTTGACCTGCGCGATCTCGCTTCGAGCCTTGCCTATCCCGGATTCTGGCGCCTGCTCCGGCGCAATTTCCGGTCTGCCATTTCGGAGCTTTCGGCTTCCGCCAGTAAGGGCCTTTATCTGCGGAAGGTACAGAAGTACTGCCCGCATATCCGCCTCGAGGATCTTGTCCCCTATCGCGCCGGCGTCAGGGCGCAGGCCGTCGCGCGCGACGGATCGATCATCGATGACTTCCTGTTCGTCGACAGCCGGAACAGCCTCCATGTCTGCAACGCGCCGTCCCCGGCGGCGACTTCGGCCTTGCCGATTGCTGCGCATATTGCCGAGCGCCTGCTGACCCGGAACACGGGCGCTTCCTCCTGATCAGGGATCCGTTTCGTTACCGCCTTTTCGACGGAGCGCGGGCCCGAGCACCCATGCCTTTCGGCGACGCTTCCATCCGGAGGCCGGAGAGCCACTTACCGCTTTTTAACCTTCTTCCGGGAAACCCGGCGCCTGCATCGGCTCGAAATACAACTTAGACGGGAATAGCCACAAAAATTAACCGTCTGGTCGATAGCCTGCCTTGGCGTGGAAGCGATTGCGGGAGGGTGTCATGGCACCGGCAACGACGTCAGACTGGAAGGGACTGAGCCTCGGCTTTGCTCTCATGGCAAGCCTGTGCAGCTTTCCCTTGCCGGCCCCGGCAGCACCCGCGAATGAACCCTTGCGCCTGAACATCATCGGCGGTCTTGGTGGCGTCAATCAGTTCACCAGGCTCGAGGAGCCGTTCTGGCGGAACGAGATCGCCGAGATGACCGGCGGTCGTGTGATCGCCACCGTCCACCCATTTGACCGGTCCGGCTTCCCCGGAGCTGATATGCTTGGACTGATGCAGACGGGCGTGGTCGGGTTCGGAACCGCCCTTCTGGCCTTGTCCGCCGGAGACGACCCGGAACTCAACGGAATCGACCAGCCCGGCCTGAGCCCGGATTTCCAGACACTGCGCCGCGTCAATACCCTTTATCGACCGCACCTGAAGAGCATCCTGCGCGAACGTTACAACGTTGAATTGCTGGGCATCTACACCTATCCGCAGCAGGTCGTCTTCTGCGCCCGTCCCTTTTCCAGCCTGCGTGACCTCCAGGGGCTCCGCGTCCGGACATCCTCGGTCAGCCAGTCGGAGATGATGACGGCTGTCGGCGCGATCCCGGTCAAGATGGCCTTTGCCGAGGTGGCCGGGGGGCTCAGGCGCGGTGTCGTGGATTGTGCCATCACCGGCACCCTGAGCGGCAACGAGATCGGGCTGATCGATGTCGCCACGCATATCCACCCCCTCGCCATCAATGCCGGCATCTCCATCTTTGGCGTCAACCGGGACCTCTGGCAGAGCCTGCAGCCGGATCTTCAGCAGACCCTCCAGAAGGCTGTGGCGACCCTTGAGGCGCGGATCTGGGATGCGGCCGAGCGCGAGACAGTCAACGGGCTGGCTTGCAACATCGGCGCCGACACGTGCCAGGGCGCGCGGAAGGGCTCGATGTCGCTGGTCCCGGTGACGGAGAAGGACGCGGCCGATTTCCGGCGCCTCTTCGTCGATCACGTCCTTCCAGGGTGGCTCAAGCGGTGCGGCGAGCCCTGCCGCACCGCCTGGAACCGCTATGTCGGCCCGGACATCGGAATGATGGTCGAGGACAACAACCGCGTCCTGATCCGCAAGGTGTCGGATACCCCCAATCAACGCTGACGATTGCCGAAGCGCGCCTCCGGCGGTTTTCCCGAAGCCAACCAGACAGAGCGTATGATGAAGGTTCGAAAGCTTACTCCCTACATCATTCTCGGCGCGGCCATGATGCTCTGGGCACTGGCTGCTGGTGCGGCCTTCGTTCTCGAGCGGACCTATCGCACAACGCTCCAGGCCACCGAGCAGCAGCTCGACCGGACGGCGCGGAATGTCGAGAACTCGGTCAACCGGCAACTCGTCCAGGCCGATGCCGCCCTCTCGCGCGTTCCGATGCTGCTGGCCGAAGCCTCCCGCCGAGGAGAGGCTGTTCTGACGCAGGCCGCCGCCAACCGGGTGCTGCAGGGCCTGAACTACCAGACCTTCGCCTTCCGTGACCTGATGATCATCGAGCCGGAAGGCCATATCTGGGCTGCCGGCAAGGTCAGGCCGGCGCACTGGACCGTACCCTTCAACCCAGCCCTGCCGGAAGGGGTCGCCGGCCGCCAGCGGGTGGTCGGTCCGGTCCGGAACACGCTCACCGGCGACTGGACCTGGTACCTTGTCCGGACCATTCTTGTCCCCGGCAAGGGCAACATGCTGGCCGCCGCCGAGTTGCCGGTCTCGATCTTCGGCTCGGCGCTGTCCTACATCGATGACTTCCCCGGCCTCGAGATCCGCCTTGAGCGGGATAGCGGCCAGCTTTTGGCCAGCTTCCCGCATGCTGAACTGCATATCGGCCAGATCGGGCAGGCGGGCAGTGCCTATCCGGCGATGGATGGCAGCGTCTTCACCTTCGAGCCGCGCGAGGGTGGCAAGAGCATGCTCGGAGTGGTCCGGCCGTCGGCCTATCCGGATATCCGCGTGGTCCTGCTTCTGGATCGGGAACTGGCCCTCGCGGATTGGGGCAATGACCTCCAGCGCGTCCGGGCGGTTGCCGCGGTCTTCGCCCTGGTCGTGATAGCCTTCGCAATCGGGCTGGTCATCATGGCGCGGCGCGAGGAGAAACTGCAGGCCGAACGGCACCAGGCCCAGGCGAGGCTGGAAGACGCAATCGAGGCCATGTCCGATGGCTTCGTGATGTGGGACGAGGAAGACCGCCTCGTAACCTGCAATACGCGCTACAAGCAGATGTATGCGAAGAGCGCGGAGTTCATCTACCCCGGCGCGCATTTCGGCGAGATCATGCGGAAGGGTGCGGAAAACGGCCAGTATCCCCAGGCTGGCAACGATATCGAGAAGTTCATCGATGAAATCACGCGCTGGCACAAGACCTGCGAGGGGTCGATCGAGCGCCTGCTGCCGGATGGCCGCTGGATCCTCATCCAGGAGCGGCGGACGCGCTCCGGCGGGATTGTGGGCATCCGGACGGACATCTCGACGATGCGGCAGACCCTCGACGAACTCGCGATTGCGAACAGCCGGGCCCGCGAGGCCGTCGGCGAAGTCCAGCGCCAGAATGCCGTCCTGCTCCAGCGCGATCTGGATCTGCGCAAGCAGAACGTCCTTTTCGACGCCGCCCTGAACAACATGTCGCATGGCCTGATCATGGCAGATGCACAGGGCCGGCTGATCGTCTGCAACCGTCGCTTCATGGAGCTGTTCGGCATCGATGATCAGGGCGCGGGAGTCGGCCAGCCGATCGAGAATCTGTTCGCCCGCATCGAGAGTGTCGGGGTGAGCTACCCGCGCGAGATGGTGGCCCGGATCAGGGGCTGGCAGACCGAGCGCGCCGAAGCGGGAATCCAGGGCAGCCTCATCACGGAAGCCACCGACGGACGAGCCCTCTCCGTGACGCAGCAGCCCATGGAGGGCGGCGGTTTCGTCGCGATCTACGAGGATGTGACCGAACGCCAGCAGACCGAACGTCGGATCTGGAACATGGCGCATTTCGACGCCCTGACCCGCCTTCCCAACCGGGTCCTGTTCCGCTCCAAGCTGGATGAGGCACTGATCCGTCGACCCGCAGAATGCGGGATCGGTGTGCTCTACCTCGACCTCGACAAGTTCAAGGATGTCAACGATACGCTCGGCCACCCGGTCGGGGATGCACTGCTCGAAGCGGTAGCCATGCGCCTGCGTACCTGCCTGCGTGATACCGATGTCGTGGCACGGCTGAGCGGCGACGAATTCGCCATTCTCGTCTGCGCACCGCGGATCGAGGAACGGGTGCGCACCCTCAGCGACCGCGTCATTGCGGAACTGTCGGCACCTTATGATCTCTCCGGCCAGCCGGTGACGATCGGCGTCAGCATCGGTGCGGCCATCGCGAATGACGATTTGGCCGACCCTGACACCCTCCTCAAGAATGCCGATCTGGCCCTTTACCAGGCCAAGGACGAAAACCGCGGCACCTACCGGATCTTCACGCCGGACATGGCGACGCGGCTGCATCGCCGTGTCGAGATCGAAAGCGAATTGCGGGATGCCGTCAGGCGCGAGCAGTTCGAACTGGCCTATCAGCCTCTCGTCCAGCTTGCCGGCAACCGGACAATCGGCTTCGAGGCGCTGATCCGCTGGAACCACCCGACGCGCGGGCGTCTCGGCCCGATGGAGTTCATTCCGCTGGCCGAGGCCTCCGGTGCAATCCATGAAATGGGTGCCTGGGCGCTGCATCGTGCCTGCACCGACATTGCCCGGATTCCGGGCTCGGGCAAGGTTGCGGTCAATCTCTCGCCGGTCCAGCTGAAAGGTGATGGCATTGTCCAGAACGTGTTGTCGGCGCTGGAAGCCAGCGGCATGCCCGCCGACCGGCTGGAACTGGAGATTACCGAAACGGCGCTGCTCGAGGAAAACGAACGGATCGTCCAGAACCTCCATCAGCTTCGCGATGCCGGTGTCCGGATTGTGCTGGATGATTTCGGCACCGGCTATTCCTCGCTGAATTACCTCCGCCGGTTTCCGTTCCAGAAAATCAAGATCGACAAGGTCTTCATCGCCGAGGCCAATTTCCGTAGCGACTGTTCGACCATTGTCAGTTCCATCGTCGAATTGGCGACACGGCTGGGCATGTCGACGACAGCCGAAGGCATCGAGACCGAGGAGCAACTCGATCTCGTGCGCAAGCTGGGCTGCACTGAAGGTCAAGGCTACCTCCTCGGCAAACCCGCTTCCATTCTCGGCGCGATTGCGCATCTGAATGTCGCGAACGTGGTTCCGATGTCGGCAAAGCCCGCCAAGGCGAAGCGCAAATAGCGAAAACACGCCGATATGCGCGTCGAAAAAGGACAGCCGCTCCTTGCCTTGCGGCCGCTTTTAACCGCGCGGTTCGCAAAGCGGCTTCCGCCGGCGCCCGCCTCGAGGTGGTGGCGGCCTGCTCCCTGTATCGGCAGTATTTAACCGAACGGAAAGGATGATTGAATATAATCGTTTGATATTAACGTTCTAGAAATGAGTTCCCGATGGCAGGGGTGCCAGTAATCCAGTGTTGGGTACGGCCGAAGACAGCAGGGGCGATCCTTCTCGCTATCCTTCTTTCCGGGTGCTCCTATCAGGGCATCGCTTCCGAATTTCTGGCAACGGCGCAGTTGCGCGCCATGTGGAAGCTCAAACCGCTGGCGTCATGCGGCCACATGCCCGGCGATCAACCTGACCCGGTCGCAACCTGCCAAGCCTCCGGTACGGCCGAACGTGCTGGCCCAAGCGGCCCGCTCGCACCCGCAGTTACAACGATCCAGGCAGTGCCGGCCCTGTCGCATATGACGGCGCTGGCAATGCCCGTGCCGCCGCAGCGGCCCTTCGCCGAAGGCGTGATCATGGCTCCGACGACCGCGATGCGCCGACCGGCATCGGTCATTCCGGCTGAGGTTCTGGCCAGCCCGCTCCGGTCAAGCGCCGCGACAGCGCCGGTGCCGCCCCAACGGTCGGTCGCGCCCGAAATGCCTGCGGAGCCATCCGTAACCCTTGCTGAACCGGTTCCCGTCGAGACATCTCTGGTGACCGGTTCAATTAACCCGCCGCGCTCTGCCACGCGCGCTGGCCTTGCTCCGGAATCGCCGTCACGGCCACCGGCCCAGCATGGCGTGATTCGGCTGGAGGATGCCGTCGCGCGGGCGGTCCTGACCTACCCGGAGATCCGGATCAACCAGACGAGACTTCTGGAATCGAAGGCGGGGATCGATATCGCGCGCTCTGCCCTCTATCCATCCGCCGATGCACGCCTTGCAGCGGGCGGGAATTTTTCCGGCTCCTATGAAGGCAAGGCGGTGCCCTACAATGTCGCCAACAACGCGGGCGATAACCGGTTCGATGGCGGCATTATCCTGCGCCAGCTGGTCTGGGATTTCGGCGCTGCCAGGGCCGATATTGCCCGCGCCCGCCTGCTGTCCAGTGCCGAACAGGAACGCCTGTATGAGAAGATCGACGAGATCGCCTGGCGGACAACCCAGGTCTATCTCAAGATTCTCGAGTATCGCGCGCTGGTCTCCCTGATCGACGAGACGATCGCGGCGCATATGCGCCTGCTGAAGATCGTGGCGGCCCAGGAAGCCGAAGGGCATGGGACCAGCGCGGATTCCAGCCGTATCCGGTCCCGGTTGAATGACATCTCGGCTGTCCGTTCCGATGTGTCCCTGCAGCTCGGCGGCGCGGAGGATCAGTTCGAACGCCTGACCCAGCAAAGGGCAGGCCGCCTGATCGCCGTTCCCGATTTCAGGGCAAGGATTCCGGCGCGTCCCGAAGCCGCCATTTCCGTTGTGCTCGCCAAGAACCCGCGGCTGGCTTCGCTGCGTGCGACAACCCAGTCGATCGAAAGCGAGCTTGATGCCCAGCGCGCCTCCAACAAGCCGAAATTCACGTTCGAGCTCGATACCGAGTCGAAGAACTTCCGGTCCGGCAAGGGCGGACGGACACAGATCGAAGGACGTGCCATGCTGGCCATGCGCTTCAAGCTGATGGATGGCGGGCTGGCCGAGGCGCAGGAGCGCCAGATCCGGAATCGGATTGAGACCAGCGAACTGACGATGATCAACGAGCGCCAGCAGCTTGAGGCCGATATCCGCCAGGCCTATCGCGCGATCCAGAGTGCCGGCGCAAAGGCCCGCCTGCTTGACGAGGGCGTGGGGGCGGCCCGACGTGCCGAGGAACTCTATCTCGAGCAGTTCAAGGCCGGAAAGCGAACCGTCTTCGAGCTTCTCGATGGCCAGATGGCGGTCTACACCGCCCGCCGCGCACAGATCGAGAGCCGCTTCGAACGGCAGAAGGCTGTTGTCGATATCCTGCGTTATACCGGGGCGCTGGCTTCGGTGCTGGCGGGGAAGGGGCAGGCGCCGGCATCGGTCGCTGCCGCAACAAAACAGTGATTTATAAACAATATTGAAGAAGCCCGGCGGCGAAGCACCCGATCAGGCAAATTTGAAGCAAGTCACTTAAATTACATTTAGACAATATCTGTTTAGCCTCCTCGCTGGCGTCAACCCGTCAGCCCGATCCATCCAGTGACCGGCAAGGCGGAAACCGATCTGAGTGGTGTAGGGTGAGCGAGCGTAACAGCGGCCAGGGAATGCTAGCGCAGGCAGCGACGATACCCGCGCCGCCCCCCGCATTGATGCCCGGCGCAGACCAGCAGATCGATCGTCCCGCATCCGGTGAAGTACGCATTGTCGATGTGATTGATGCGCGGACACTCCGGTTCGCGTTTTCGCTGGCCGACGTCTCCGTGTCGATCCTCGATGTCGATGCTGTCCTGACCTTCCCGGATGGCGGCAGGATCATCATGCCGTCTTTTGCATTGCAGATGGTCTCGGACCGCCCGCCGTTGATCCAGTTCAACAACGCGCCGGTTGACCCGCAAGCGCTGCTGGCCAATGTCGGCGATGTTCGGTTCTTCGAGCAGATCCCCCAGATGGCGGTGGCGGACCCGCGTCGTGCACCGGCAGGCGGCGATGGAAACCAGAGCGGCACGCCACAGGCTGTGCAACTCCCGTCGGCGCAGCAATTTGCCAGCACCCCCTTGCCGTTACAGCGGGCTGTCCTTTCAGACCCGACCGGCGATCCGTCGGTGGCGAGGCCCGCTTCGGAATTCGGCAAACGTGTTGTTACGTCGCCCGCCGAGGAACTGCGCAGTGAAGGTGCCCTCGTCGAGCGTTCCGACCGCGCCGGCAAGGCACCGGAACCCGAGAATCCGACCCCGCAGATCACCTCGGATAACGGGGTTGATTCGCTGACTGTCGACTCGCTCGAGAATGCGACCTTCATCCGGCAGATCGCCGCTACCGATCCCAATGGCGAGAACGTCTTTTTCGCGGTTGCCGGCGGCGCCGATGCGAGCCGCTTTGTCATCGACGGCGTGACCGGCAAGCTCTACTTCCTCAATCCGCCGGATTTCGAATCGGCGAATTCGGCGGCAGGCAATAACATCTACGAGGTTCAGGTCGTTGCCTCCGACGGTCAGGGTCAGGACCGTCAGTAGATCTACGTCGCCGTTGGCGATGCCAACGAAGCCCCCATCTCGGCGGCCATCACCGCGTCTGAACTCGTGGAAAACACCGCGCTCGGCACTCTTGTGGGCCAGGTGACCGGCACTGATCTCGACGGCGGAACCACGCTGACTTACGGCTTCGCGCCGGGCGGCGATGCGGGCGGTCGTTTTGCGATCGATCCCACCACGGGCGAGTTGACTGTCATCCGGGGTGATCTGGTCGATTTCGAAGCCAGCCCCCAGCAGCTGGTAGTCGTTCGTGTCACCGACCAGGGTGGCCTGTTCTTCGACCAGCCATTCCTGCTGACCGTTCAGAACGGCAATGACGCGCCGGTCATCGTCTCCCATGGTGGAGGGGACAATGGTGCGCTGGTCGTGCCGGAAAACGCGAACTCGGTCCTCAGTGTCACGGCCATCGATCAGGATGTCGGCGATACAATCAACTATTCCATCATCGGCGGTCCCGATGCCGCACGGTTCACGATCAATGCCCTGACGGGAACCCTGACTTTCGTCAGCAACCCGGATTTCGAGCTTCCGGCCGATGCCGGAGCGGACAATGTCTACAATATCGTTGTCCAGGCAACGGATCAGGCCGGCGGCATCGACATCCAGAACCTCGCGATCACGGTTACCGGCGTCAACGAAGCCCCGTATTTCCTCGGCATCACGGGCTTCACCCTGCCGGAGGATGCCGCGATCGGCGCGGTGATCGGCACGATCCAGGCGGCTGATCAGGATGCCGGCGATACGATCACCTACAGCTTCGCGCCCGGCGGCAATCCGAACGGCATCTTCGCAATCGACCCCTCGACAGGGGCACTCAGCGTTGCCGACAATTCAACAATCAATTTCAATCTCACGCCGTCCTATTCGGTCGTCATTCGCGTTACGGACTCCTTTGGCCTTTCGACCGACCAGATTTTCACGATCACAGTTGTCGACATCAATCAGGCGCCGGAAATCACATCGAATGGCGGGGGGATCGCTGCCACCTTTAACCATGTCGAAGGGGGGACCTTCGCCACAACCGTCTCGGCCACGGATCCGGATGTTGGAAATGTCGTGACTTACAGCATCAGCGGTGGAGCGGATGCCGCGCTGTTCACCATCGATGCTGTGACTGGCGCGCTGTCTTTCATCGCCGCTCCGGATTTCTTCTCGCCGACGGATGCCGATCTGGACGGAACCTACGAAGTGATTGTGCAGGCCAGCGATGGCCTGCTGGCTGACACACAACTCCTGACGATCAACGTCATCGACAACAACACAGCGCCGATCATCACCTCGAATGGCGGTGGCGATAAAGCCATCGTCTTTGTCAACGAGAACTCGAGCGCCGTCTTCACAACCGTGACCGCAACCGATCCGGATGCCGGCGCTTCCTTCACCTATTCTATTGTCGGCGGAACGGATGCGGCCCGGTTCACGATCAACTCGACGACAGGAGCGCTGCGCTTATCGTCCGGCCGGAACTTCGAGAGCCCTTCCGATTTCGGGGCGGACAACGTCTACGACGTCATTGTCGAGGTCTCGGATGGCCAGGGTGCGGTCGACACCCAGGCGATCGCTGTCGTCATCAACAATGTGAACGAGAACCCGACCATCTCATCCAACGGGGGTGGCGGAACGGCCAATATCACACTCAACGAGGGAACCAGCCTCGTCACCACAGTGACCGCCAATGACCAGGATGCCGGGGCGATCAAGATCTTCAGCCTGTCCGGCGGTGTCGATTCATCGAAATTTGCGATCGACACAGCGACCGGGGAGTTGACCTTTATCGCGCCCCCGGATTTCGAGGCTCCCACCGATACAGGTGCAGACAATGTCTATATGGTTGTTGTCCGCGTGCAGGACGGTCTTGGTGGGGCTGACACCCAGACGATCAATGTGACGATCAGCGATTCCAACGAGGCTCCAACGATTACCTCGGCAGCGGCAGCCTCGATCCTGGAGAATGGCAGTTCGGTCCTCGCGGTCACCGCGACCGACGCCGATGCCGGGGCCATTCTGACCTATTCGATTGTTGGCGGCGCCGATGCGGCGAAGTTTGCCATCGATTCCACAACCGGCGTGCTGACCTTTGTCTCCCCGCCTGATTTCGACGTGCCCGGCGACGTTGGCGGCAACAATGTCTATGATGTCCGCGTCGAAGTTTCGGACGGCCTCGGCGGCACGACGACGCAGAACATCGCCGTCACCGTGACCAACCAGAACGAGGCGCCGGGCATCACATCGGCTGCGACCGTG
Source organism: Rhabdaerophilum sp. SD176 (assembly GCF_030143245.1). GTDB lineage: Bacteria > Pseudomonadota > Alphaproteobacteria > Rhizobiales > Beijerinckiaceae > Rhabdaerophilum. Next base: position 198,893 of record NZ_JARJNS010000003.1, read on the forward strand.
TCGGCAGCCGAGAATGGTACGGCAGTGATGACGGTAACGGCAGCGGATCCGGATGCCGGCGCGAGCCTGACCTACTCCATCGTCGGCGGTGCGGATGCGGCAAAGTTCGCCATCAATGCGACGACCGGCGCGTTGACCTTTGTGACAGCGCCGGACTTTGAATCGCCAACCGATGCCGGCGGCAACAACGTTTATGACCTGCAGGTGCAGGTGGCCGATGGCCTCGGCGGCACCACGACGCAGAACATCGCTGTTACCGTGACCAACCAGAACGAAGCGCCGGGCATCACGTCGGCTGCGACAGCGTCGGTAGCGGAGAACGGCACCTCGGTGCTGACCGTTACGGCCACCGACCCGGATGCCGGGGCAAGCCTGACCTATTCGATTGTCGGCGGCGCGGATGCGGCAAAGTTCGCCATCAACGCGACGACCGGCGCGCTGACCTTTGTGACAGCGCCGGACTTCGAATCGCCGACCGATGCCGGCGGCAACAACGTTTATGATCTGCAGGTGCAGGTGGCCGATGGCCTTGGCGGCACATCGACACAGAACATTGCTGTCACCGTCACCAACCAGAACGAGGCGCCGGGCATCACCTCGGCGGCGACCGTCTCGGTATCGGAGAACGGGACGGCGGTGATGACAGTGACGGCCACCGACCCCGATGCCGGCGCGAGCCTGACCTATTCAATTGTCGGCGGCGCGGATTCGGCGAAGTTCGCCATCAACGCGACGACCGGCGTGCTGACCTTCGTGTCAGCTCCGGACTTCGAAGCGCCGACCGATGCCGGTGGCAACAATGTCTACGATGTGCAGGTCGAAGTCGCCGACGGTCTTGGCGGTACCATGACGCAGAACATCGCCGTCACCGTGACCAACGGCAATGAGGACCCGAGCATTACGTCCAATGGCGGCGGAACAAACGCGACGATCAATGTTCTCGAAGGTACTACAGCGATCACGACAGTTACGTCCACCGACCCGGATGCCGGTGCAAGCCTGACCTACTCGATCGTCTCGGGCATTGGCGATCATACCAAATTCGCGATCAACGCGACGACTGGCGCGCTGACCTTTGTCGCGGCCCCGGACTTCGAATCGCCGACCGATGCGGGCGGCGATAACGTCTACAATGTTCGGGTTCAGGTCTCGGATGGGCTCGGCGGCATCGATACGCAGAACATCGCCGTCACGGTGACCAACGTCAACGAAGCGCCGGGCATCACCTCGGCGGCGACCGTTTCGGTATCGGAGAACGGGACAGCGGTGATGACAGTGACGGCCACCGACCCCGATGCCGGCGCGAGCTTGACCTATTCAATTGTCGGCGGCGCGGATTCGGCAAAGTTCGCGATCAACGCGACCACCGGCGTCCTGACCTTCGTGTCGGCTCCGGACTTCGAATCGCCGACCGATGCCGGCGGCAACAATGTCTATGATGTGCAGGTCCAGGTCGTTGATGGCCTCGGCGGCACGGCCACGCAGAATATTGCCGTCACCGTTACCAACCAGAACGAGGCGCCGACGATCACCTCAGATGGTGGCGGGGCAACAGCCAGCGTGAACTTCGCTGAAAACAGCGTGATCACGTTGCCGGTGACAACCGTGACGGCAACCGACCCGGATGCCGGGGCGAGCCTGACCTACTCGATTGTCGGCGGCTCGGACGCGGCCGATTTTGACATTGATGCCGTGACCGGCGTGCTCACGTTCAAGGTTTCCCCGGATTTCGAGAACCCCGCCGATTCGAACCTCAACAATGTCTATAATGTCCAGGTTCAGGTGGCCGATGGCCTTGGCGGCACGAAGCTGCAATCGATTGCTGTCACGGTGACCGACCAGAACGAGGCGCCGGCCATCACCTCCTCGGCAACGGCCTCGGTTACCGAGAATGGCACTGCGATCCTGACGGTTGCTGCAACGGATCCGGATGCTGGCGCGAGTCTGACCTATTCGATCATCGGCGGCGCGGATTCGTCGAAATTCGCCATCAACGCCACCACCGGGGTCCTGACCTTTCTCGCTGCTCCGGACTTTGAAGCGCCCACCGATGCCGGCGGCAACAATGTCTATGATGTCCGGGTCCAGGTCTCGGATGGTATCGGCGGCACCACGGCGCAGGACATCGCGGTTACCGTGACCAACCAGAACGAGGTTCCGACGATCACATCCGCGGCGACGGTTTCCGTTGTCGAGAACGGAACCTCGGTCCTTACCGTCACAGCGACCGACCCCGATTCCAGCCCGACCTTTGGCTTCTCGATTACCGGCGGGGCGGATGCATCGCTCTTCACGATCAATTCGACAACAGGCGAAGTGACCTTCAATTCCGCTCCGGACTTCGAAAGCCCGGCCGATGCCGGCGCCAACAACGTCTACAACATCGACGTTACTGTCACGGACGGGCAGGGAGCCACAACCACGCAAGCCGTGGCCATCACCGTCACCAACCAGACCAATACGGTCAACGGCACCGCAGGCAACGACACGCTGAACGGCACGGGCGAAGACGACATCATGAACGGTCTTGATGGGGATGACGTCTTCTTCGGCTCGGCGCAGGCCGATATCATGAATGGGGGCAATGGGATCGACACCGCAGACTATTCGGCGGCCCCCTTCTCCGTCACGATCAGTCTGCAGAACAATACCGCCACCGGGAACGTTCTTGCTGTCGGCGACACGTTCTTTGATATCGAGAACATTCGGGGGGGCAGCGGCGGCGACAACCTGAACGGCAACGGCGATGCGAACGTAATCTGGGGTGGTGCTGGCAACGACAATATCCGGGGCAATGGTGGTATTGATCAGCTTTTTGGCAATGCCGGCAACGACACCTTCATCCTCGATCTCGACGTCCAGTCGACCTCGCTGACCATTGACGGCGGCGCGGATCAGGACGCGGTCAATCTCGTCGGCACTGGCACGCTGACCCTCGGACAATTGTCCTTCATGACCAATGTCGAGACAATCGATTTCGAGGCGGCCGGCGTGGCGGCGGACTTCACCAACTTCACCGCCACCCATGCCACCGACGTGCTTGGCACCAGCGGTCCTGGCAACACGCTGACCTTCAAGATGGACGGCAACGACACCTTTACCGTTGCGGCGGGCGAGCATTTCACCCAGTCGGGCTCGGAATACACCTTCTTCACGGACGGGACGTTGACGACCGAACTCGCCAAGGTCTCGATTGTCTGATCGGGATCACTGCCGGAGCGCTTCGCTCGCCATCCTGTTGATCGGGTTGGTCACGTAGCTCATGATCGTGTGCTGGCCCAAGATGATGTCCACCTGCGCGATCATGCCAGGAATGACCGGCTGGCCTGGGCCAAATCCCCGCGATTCCGTGGCGAGGCGAACGCGGAAATAGGGGTCGCCCTTCTCGTCGGCCAAGGCGTCGGGCGAAACATCGATCACCTTGCCCTTCAGCCCGCCATAGACCGCGAAATCATAGGCGGAAACCTTGATGATCGCTGGCAGGCCCGGCCAGATCTGGGCGCGGCTGCTCGGCGGGATGCGGGCCTCCACGATCAGCGAAGCATCCATCGGCACGATCTGCGCGAGAGGATCGCCCGGTTTCACCACGCCGCCGATCGTGTCCACGAAGAGCTTGTTGACCGTGCCGGCGACCGGCGCAACGACCTCGGACCGGTTCGACCGGTCGCGCATCGCCGCGATGCTCTCCTTGAGCTTGGCGATCTGGACCGAGGTCTCGCGCTGGTCCTTCTCCGCCTCGGCGCGGAAGCGAAGGGTCACTTCCTCGCGCCGCCGGCTCAACTCCACCACGGCGGCTTCCAGTCGCGCAATCTCATGGATGAGCCCTGCCAATCGCGCCTCGACCTGCTGGAGCGACCGTTCATTCTCGATCAATTCATTCCGGCTTACGGCACCGATCTGGACAAGGCGCCTCAGGCTTTCCACGCGCGGCGTGACGATCTCGCGCTCCCGCTGCGATGAAGTCCAGCGGGTCTGGGTTTCTGCCAGTTCAAGCTGCTTCTGCTTGAATTGCTCGTCGATCACCGCGATCTGGGCCTGGAGCCCGTCCTTCCGGGCCCGGAACAGGGAATGTTCCTGTTCGAAGATCTGCTGTGTGTCGAGCCCTTCATTCGGGGGCTCGTCAAAGCCCGGCAGGCCGCGGGCCTCGGCATCGAGCCGGTTCCAGGCAATCAGCTTCGAATAGAGTTCGAGCTGGTTGTTCTGCAATTCCGCCTTGGCGAACGAGTTCTCGATGCGGACAAGCGTTTGGCCGGCACGGACATTCTCGCCCTCCCGGGCAAGGATCTCGGTAACGATGCCCCCTTCGAAATGCTGGACCAACTGGTTGCGCGTCTGCGAGACGATGCGGCCGGAGCCCCGGGTCACGCGGTCGATTGATGTCAGAGTCGCCCAGACCATAAAGACGGCGACACCGCCGAAGATGGCGAGGATCATGTGGTGATGGCTGCGCCGCGCAATGCTTGCGCAGAGCCGCGTCGGTGCTCCGGCCGCTCCTTCCGGTCCAGGCAAGGGAATCTCCATTTCAATGCAGCAGAGAGACGCTCGCACCAATTTGTTTACGGCGCCTTAAGCATGTTGCGCGATGCGTAAGGGGGAAGGATCATTTTCCCATCACCATAGGCATCGGCAGGATGAGCGAAAGCGCCAGGCAGCAATCGGAGCCCGCCGGGTCCGAAGGGGAAGCGCCCTTCGGCGAGACCGTTGCACGGCTGCGGGAACGCTTCCGCTCCATGAACGAGACTGCGCAGGGCGTGACAGCCGAACTCGGGCCGGCCAGCCACCCCGTTGCCGATCTCCAGCGCCTCGCCCGGCTATGCGGCCGGCCGGTCGAGGAGCCGGTCCCCGATGCACCGCCGGCCTCGATACCGGGCCCGGCGACCTTGGCCCTGATCGCCGACAAGCTGGGCTTCTCGGTGATCTGGGAGGCGATGTCGCTGCGGCAGCTCGACTCGGGCCTCCTGCCGGCTGTCGTGATGCTGCGGGATCGCTCCAGCCGCCTGGTGATCGGGCGGACCGACGAAAACCACTTCCGTCTTCTCGGGCCGGAAGGCGCTTATGATGTCGGGATCGACGGGCTCGACCGGGCGGCCAGCAGTTCGATCTTCCGCGTGATCGACCTCGCACGCCCCACGCCCCGGCCGGTTGCGGCCCCGGATCCCGTGCCGCAGGAGCCATCAGCAGGCTCCGCGCCGGGCGGCCCTGCCCCGCCACCGCTTCCCATGCCGGGCGCAGTCGCTGCGCCGGAAGCACGGTCGGAAGCACAACGGGCCATTCCGCAGGCGCCGGCCAGGTCTTCGGGGTCACCCGGACAGCCCCCGCACAACCCAACCTCGACGGCGGATCGCGCTGCGGACCCAGTCGGGCCGAGCCCCCGGCCGCAGGAGGAGCGTTCCCGGAAAGACCCGGCCAGGCCAGATCCGGCTGTCCCCGGAAACCGCGCGGCGAGGCCCGAACCGACAAACGCCGAACCGGCCATGGAACCGGCGCCGGATGTGCTCTCCCTTCTGCGCCTCGCCCTGGAAGGGCAGGGCGGGCGGATTGCCTATCTCTGCCTCGGCGGCCTGCTCATCAACCTGCTTGGCATGGCGTTGCCGCTCTTCTCGATGGCCGTCTTTGACAGGGTGATTCCGCACGGCGCCAACGAAACCCTCTGGGCCCTGTCGATTGGCGCGATCCTCGCACTCGGCCTTGAAACCGTCCTGCGGCATGCGCGGCTGAAGCTCGGCGACGCCGTCGGCCATGAGGCGAGCCATGTCCTTCAGGCCCGCTTTGTCCGCCGCCTGCTTTTCGCCCGGGCGCAACGCGTGCCGCGCCAGATCGGCCCGATCATGCCGTTGATCCAGGAAATGGAACAGTCCGGTCGCCTGATGCCGCAACTCATCGCCAGCGTCGCGATCGATCTGCCCTTTTTCATCTTCCTGATGCTCTTCATTTTCTCGATCAGCGGCCCCGTTGTGCTCGCGCCGCTCGTCGCCACCTTCCTCGTGGTGCTCTGCCATGTCGCGGCCCATGTGATGTCGCGCCGTGCGTTGCGCGAGGCGATGGGTGCACAGGGCAAGCAGGTCCAGCAGGTGATGGACATGGTGGGCGGCATCGAGCGGCTGCGGATCACCAATGCTGCGCCCTCCCGCATGGCCGCCTGGGAACAGGTCTCGGACGAGGCCGGCTATACCGGCCATCTCGCCCGCTACTGGAACGGCATGGCCGCGCAGCTTGCTGCCGTGATCGTTCAGGTCTCGATCGTGGCGGCTCTGGTCATCGGCACCTACCGCATCCAGGATGCGAGCATGACGATCGGCGCGCTCTCGGCGGTGATCCTGCTCGTCAACCGTTCGATGATGCCGATCTCGATCCTTGCGGGGCTGGTCTTCCGGGCATTGCAGAATGTCCGCGCATTGTCGGCTTTGGCGCCATTCCTCGTCGAGCCGATCGAGCAGGCGGGGGATCGGGTCCGCCCGATCCGGCAGGGGCTCCGCGGCAAGATCGACCTGCATCGGCTCACTGTGGTCTATCCGGGGGAATTGCGGCCCTGCCTCAGGGATGTCACGCTTTCCATCGCCCCGGGCGAGCGTGTCGCCCTCGTGGGCAAGGCCGGTTCGGGCAAGTCCACGCTTCTGCGCGTACTCGCCCGCCTTGTCGAGCCGCAGGATGGCCGCATCCTGCTCGATGAACAGGAGATCGGCCAGTATGACCCGGCCTGGCTACGGGCCCATCTGGCCCTCATGCCGCAGGATTCGACTTTGTTCGACGGCACGCTGCATGACAATCTCATGGCGGGGCTGCCGGATGTCGATCCCGCCTATTTCGAGCAGGTCAACCGGCTCGCCGGAGTCGCGGATTTCGCCAGCCTCCACCCGGCCGGCTACACCCTGGAGGTAGGCCCCGGCGGCCAACGCCTCTCGGGGGGCGAGCGGCAATCCGTATCGCTGGCGCGCGCCCTGATGGGCGCCCCCACCGTCCTGCTGCTGGATGAACCGACCTCGGCGATGGATAACGGCCTTGAGGCCCGTGTGATCGCCGATTTGCGCAAGCTGGAAACGGAGCGCATGGGCATCATCGTCGCGACCCACCGATTGCCCGTGCTGGCCATGGTTGACAGGATCATCTGGCTCGATCAGGGCCGGGTTGTCGCGGACGGGCCGAAAGACCAGATCCTCAAGCGCTTCGGGGTCGGCCCGGCTGCGGCTTAACCAAAGCGAAGCCATCACCGATGTATGACCGGATGGCCGGGCAGGGGAAGGCAACTTTGGGTTCATGACAGAGGGTGGGGACAACGAGAACCATTGGCCGGGCTATGTCGATGCCCTGACCACGATGACGATGATGCTCGTCTTCGTGATGATGATTCTCGCCATCGCCCTTTTCGGCATCACCCAGAATGCATCGCGCTCTATCGTGGAGAAGATCGCGGATGCCGCCGGCCTGCCGGTCGAGGGGCGTCAGGCCGATACCGAGGCCATGGCCAGGCAGATTACCGAGGCTCTCGAATACCAGCGGCGAAACCCGCCGGTCGCCAAGCTCTCGGAGGACAGGGCGGTGCCTCTCGAAGGGCAGGATCGCATTGTCCATGCCGGTGAGGCCCAGAAGGCCTTCGTGCCGCGTGGGGATGTAGCGGCCCGGCAATCCGAGGCTGTCCTCACGCTGACCTTCCCGTCCCGGGGCACAAGCATTGACGGAAATGCCGGCAGCGAGGTTCGTGCCTTCGTTGAAGGGCATCGCGGCAAGGCGACCCATTTCCAGATCATGGCCCTTGCAGGCCTCGAACTCGGCAACGCCTCCGATGCGCGGCGCGTGGCTTTCTACCGGGCGCTCTCGGCGCGGACACAGCTCATCGCCAGCGGCATTCCGGCCCAGAACATCCAGGTCAGGGTCGTGGACAGCCGGGAAGGGACCGCAGCTGACCGGATCGAGATCCGGGCCATGGCTGGCGATTCCGGTTCCGACGGACGCTGAAGGCGGTATCCGGCCCCGCAGATGTTTGCAAGTTGCTAACTATAATCAGCGATTGTGATCCTGACCCCAACAGGATTCGCCGTCCACCATGAAGAGCCCTCTGCCTGACCGCCAGAATGCCTTGAGGCAAACGATCCACGCCCAGTTGCTCCGCATGGTTATCGTGATGGGTGCGGTCGGGCTGGCCGTGATGCTCGGGCGTCACTTTGTCTGGCAGGGCCTTGTTGCCAATCCCTGGCTGAACGGCATGATCATCGCGGCCTTCGCCTTCGGCACGGTCCTGGCGTTCCAGCGTGTCCTCCGGATCCGCGCCGATGCCATCGCCTTCGAGGCCTTGCAGGAAGCGTTCAACGATTCCCGGCGTGAACGGACGGAGACGCTGGACGACCCCTACTGGCGCCATTACCGGGCGCTGGACCCCGGAATCGTGTTCTCGCGGCCCAAATCCCTCGGGCACATGTTCGAGGTAGCCTATGACGAACTCTACCGGGCCAAAAATCTATCGATTTCGGTCTCGACCATGCAGAACGTGGTCATGGGGATCGAGCAGAAGCTGGCCGACGAACGCAACCAGCTCACCTATCTTGCCGGCCTGCTGATCTTCCTTGGCCTCATCGGCACCTTCATCGGCCTGATGGAAATGGTCGGCTCGGTCGGCGGCATCATCGGCAGCCTTGGCGGCACCGACGCGCCGTCCGGCGATGCGATGAAACGCCTGCTGACCAACCTCCAGGTGCCGCTCACCGGCATGGCGACAGGGTTCTCCTCCTCGCTGTTCGGGCTGTTCGGATCGCTGATCCTCGGCATCCTCTCGCGCTTCGGCAGCCACGGGCTGAATATCCTGAAGGACGAATTTTCCGGCTGGCTCGCCGGCATGTCCCATATGGGCAGCGGCAGCCGGAGCGAAGCCGGCGAGTTGGCCCGTCTCATCGCGACGAACCTCGCCGATTCCGGCGGCGGCGGAGGCAAGGGAGCGGGGTCTGCCGGCGGCATTTCGGATGTCGGCGTTGTCGCCACGATGGCGCAGGGCTTCGGCCGCATGAACCAGGGTATGGACACGGTCAACAATACGCTGCCCGATATTGTGAGCCTGCAGGCCAGCAACCAGGAGATGATCAGGGTCATGCTTGGCGCGGTCTCGAAGATCGCGGCGGAGACAGGCGAAATGCGCGAGCAGATGAGCATGCTGGTTGCGGCCCAGGCGGCCAATGCCGAATATCTGCAGGAGCTGATCAACGTTCAGCGCAAGACCGAGACAGGGCTGACTTCCGGCTTCAATGGCATGGCCCATATCATGGAAGTCACGGGTCAGGCCTATCTTGATGGCCTCCGTCGGCTGACTTCGGAGAACTACGAGACCAATGCCCGTCTGGCCAAGCTGCTTGACGTGAAAGCAGCCGGCGACCGGATCACCGAGATTGCCGTGGGCATCGAGGGGAAAGTCAAGAACGGTTTCGGTGGCCTCGCCACCTTGCTCGAGCGCACGTCGATGTCCATCGAAACGTCGATGCAGCGGATGGCGCAGGATCATGCCGATCTCAAGGAGGCCCTTCGGGAGGGAGGCCTCGGATCGAGCCAGGTCGGGCTGTCCAAGGAATTCGAGGATCGTCTGGCTTCGGGCTTCAGCGAGGTCTCGCGATCGTTTGAGACGGTCTTCGCCGCCTATTCGACCATCCTCAACCGCGCGATGATGCAGAGCGCGATCGCGGCCGAAGACGGCGCGCCCGCGCCGGTCGCGATGCCCGGCAGTGCCGGCGTCGTCCTGCCGGAACACGAGCGTCGCCAGGCGCAGAATGCCGGCCCCGAATACGACCACGATGCCTTGCGCCAGCGGCTTTTCGTGACGGCTCTGAATCGCCGCATCCAGACAAACTGAGCAGGGATCGTGATGTCGCCATACGAGGACAATCAGGCCTATCCGGAGGCTCCGCGCGAAGGGGTGGCCCAGGACCCGCGTCGCCGCATGACGCCGGCCGAAATGCGCGAGGAGATCGGTCTGCGCATTGGCCGTGGCGCGGAGGAGGAACCGCGGCAGGCGCCGGCCCGGCAAGGCTGGCTCGCCCGGCTGTGGCCGCGCCGCCGGCATGGGCAGGATGAAGCGCTGCGGCCCTGCTGCGTCGTTGCCGTCCTGATCCTGACCGATCGCGCGCTGGCCCTTGACGGACTGGTCCTTGAGATCGCCGAGGATTGTCTGATCTTCCGCCAGGGCTCCCGGTACATATTCGATCGGACGGACGCAGAGGTGATGGTCCGCTTCGGCGAACACGAACTCCGGGGTCGCATCGGCAAGACATCCGCGAAGGGCTATCTCGTTGAGTTGCAGGATCTCCTGTCTCCGGCAGAAGTCCGGACGCTCGTGCAAGTCCACGGACTGCCCGTCTGAGGGACTCGAAGAGAAGGCAACCGCCGGGCCTCATCAAACGTTAGGAGGTTCGATGCTATCCGGGGACTGCGTCGGGTCGCCGGCGCCCGCAAAATGGGGCAGCGGTTGTGTCGAATCCGACAAAGCATGATGACCTGATCGAAAGCGCTGCGGGAGAGCTTGCCCAGCGCCATCAGTTCTTCCTGAGTATTGCCAACGGATTCGGGATTGTCTTCGCCTTGCTGGCCATGGGCATTTTTGCCGGGCATGGCGCGACCGGGCTGATCGATCTCCGCGCACTGGCTGTCCAGCTTGGCATCGATGGCGACTGGCTGACGGACCGCACCCTCTTCCAGCTCGCCTTCGGCGCCCTGCTGGTCTCGCTCGTCATCGCGATCAGCGCGTCGTTCAACAATATCGCGCATTCCCGCCGGACCGTCGCTACGGTGCGGCGGATCGAGGCGATCGTGCTGGACCGTGCCATGCGCGATCCCCTGACGGGCCTGCATAACCGCTCCGGCTTCAAGACCCGGCTGGATGATGCCCTCGAGAACCGGGCGGATGATGCCATCCTCGGCGTGATCTATATCGATCTCGACAAGTTCAAGGACGTCAACGACACCTTCGGCCACGAGATGGGGGACCAGCTGCTGGTCGCCGTAGCCGAATCCCTCCGAAATCTCGCGGGCCCGAAGGCCGAAATCGCCCGCCTTGGCGGCGACGAATTCGCGATGGTGGTTTATGGACGGCGGACGCCCGAGCAGATCGAGCAGCTTGGCCATGACATCAGCAGCGTGCTCGGGCAGCCGTTCCTGATCGGCTCGACGGAATTGTCGATCGGGGGGTCTGTCGGGATGGTTGTCGCCCCGATGGACGGCATCGAATCGACCGTTCTCGTCCGGCGGGCCGACATCTCGATGTATCGCGTCAAGGCAGCCGGACGTGGCCAGGCGCTGCGGTTCGACGCGAGCATGGAAGACGAGCTTCGTCGCCGCAAATTCCTCGAAGGCGAGCTGCGCCATGCCATCGGCCGCAACCAGCTCCAGGTCTGGTATCAGCCCTACATGGCCTCGGATGGCGAAAACATCGTAGGCGTCGAAGCGCTCCTGCGCTGGGTTCACCCGGATGAGGGCATCATTTCGCCGGGTGTGTTCATTCCGTTGGCCGAGGAATCCGGCCTCATCGTCGAGATCGGCGAATGGACCATGCGCCGCGCCCTGAATGATGCACTCGATCTCGGGGATATTCACATGGCGATCAACGTCTCGCCGGTGCAGTTCCGCCGCCCGGAATTCCTCGATCACATGTTGAGCATCATCGGACAATCCGGTGTCGAGGCCAAGCGCGTCGAGATCGAGATCACCGAGGGCGTGCTGATGGAGGATGCCGAGACCGCTATCGCGATCATCAATGGCTTCCGTGGCGCCGGTATCCATGTTGCGCTGGATGATTTCGGCACCGGCTATGCCTCCCTCAGCTATCTCCGGCGCTTCCCCTTCGACAAGCTCAAGGTCGACCAGGCCTTCGTCCGCAATCTCGGCCGTTCGAATGGCTCGGCAGCCATCATCCACGGCGTCGTTTCGCTCGGCCGCTCCCTCGGCATGACGGTTCATGCCGAAGGGGTCGAGACCCTGGAACACCACATTTTCCTGCGTGCTGCAGGCTGCCATCACTTCCAGGGCTTCTATTTTGCCAAGCCGATGCCGCTGCCCGATCTCCATCGCTTCATCGAGGCAAAGCGCAACGCGCCGGGCGCACTCAACATGCGGCTGCACCACTGACCACCCGCCCAGGGCCCGTTCCTTCGTCCGCGCGCGTCGATCGTTCTTGAAGATTGCCGCATGTTAACTTGCGGCCTCTGCCCATCTCTCCTATCCAGAAACTGGTCCGGGCCCCGGCAAGGGTTCCGGCCGGCGGTAAGCATCCTTCGCGCGTGTTGCGGGCAAATGGTGCCGCCCTGCAAGCGAGAGGCCCATTCCCGGCATGGTTTTCCTGCTCCCTCGTTCAGCCCCCGATGCAGGGCCGCAGGCAAGGCGGGGATCGCGCCTCCTGTGGCTTGCGAGCTTGGGATGGCTGCTGGCCGGATGCAGCACCATGCCCCAGCCGGAAGCCGGCATTCCGCTCCCCGCCCGTTTCGATGGCGCATCCGCGCGCCCGGCCTCGGACATCACGCGCTGGTGGACCCGGTTTGGCTCCTCCGCGCTGACAGGGCTGGTCGATCGCGCGGATGCCGACAATTTCGACGTTGCGGCTGCCGCAGCGCGGATCGAGCAGGCTGATGCCCAGGCCCGCATTGCCGGCGCCTCCCTCCTGCCGGCGCTTTCCGCTGCAGCGGATGCCGGCCGGTCGCAGCGCTCGGGAACGACCGGCGGCCGTGTTGTCTCGCCCTCGATCGGAAGCAGCTACTCGGGCAGCCTTGCCGCCAGCTACCAGCTCGATCTCTGGGGCCGCAACCGGGACCTGCTGCGGGCGGCGGAGACCCAGAGTCTCGGTGCGCGCTTTGCATTCGATACCGTCCGGCTCTCGACGCAGGTTGCGGTCGTCAATGCCTATCTCCAGCTTGCCGCGGCACGGGACAGGCTGTCCATTGCCGAGGGTAATGTCGGCAGCGCCGAGCGCATCCTCGGGATCATCCGGGATCGAGTCGGTGCCGGAACGGCCTCCGCGCTCGACCGGGCACAGCAGGAAGGGCTCGTCGCGCAGCAGCGGGCCACCATCCCGCCGCTCCGGCAGAATCTCGATACGTCACGGAACACGCTCGCACTGCTGCTCGGTCGGCCGCCAGAGGGGTTCTCGGTGGCCTCGGCCAGCCTCCGGAGCCTGCAGGCGCCCGTGGCCCGGCCCGGCCTGCCTGCCGACTTGCTGCTCCGCCGCCCCGATCTCCGGCTGGCCGAAGCCCAGTTGGCTGCAGCCGATGCCAATGTTGAAGCCAGCCGGAAGGCCCTGCTGCCCGCAATCCAGCTGACGGGTCAGGCGGGCTTGCAGAGTGCCGCCCTCAACCTGATCCTTCGGCCGGAATCCGCCATCTGGTCGCTCGCCGCAGGGGTCACCCAGCCAATCTTCGATGGCGGTCGCTTGAGGGCGGAAGTCGCCTTGAGCGAGGCGCAGCGTCAGGAGTTGCTGGAAGCCTACCGCCAGGCCATCGTTTCCGCGCTGGTCGATGTCGAGAACGCCCTTGTCGCTGTGCGTGAAAGCGCCGCGCGGGAGCGGGCGCAGGCGGTGGCGGTAGCCCGCGCCCGTGAGGCTTTCGGCTTTGCCGAACAACGATTCCGGGAGGGGACCATCGATCTGCAATCCCTGCTCAACACCCAGTCGACACTCTTCCAGACGCAGGACGGGCTGGTTCAGGCGCGACTGGCACGGCTTCAGGCCTCTGTCGGTCTGTTTCAGGCCCTCGGCGGGGACTTTGTCGGCGGGACTTCGCTCAATGCCGCGCATGCCCCAGTCCGGGTTGCGGTCACGCCGGTTGTCGAGGAAGCGCCATGACACGCGGCCGGATTGTCCTCTTCCTGCTCCTGATCGGCGCCGCCGGCGGCGGCTATTTTGGCTGGAAGCAATGGCTGGCCCGGCAGGCCGAGGCTCCGCAAACGGGCGGGCGCCGCGGCGGCGCGTTGGAAGGCCCCGTCGCAGTGTCTGCCAGTGCGGTCAGGGTTGAGGATGTCCCGCTTCTGCGCGAGGGGATCGGCAATGTCCAGGCCAATGCCCTTGTGACCGTGCGGGCCCAGATCGAGGGCAAGCTGCTTTCGGTCGAGTTCCGCGAGGGGCAGATGGTCAAAGCCGGAGATATTCTCGCGCGGATCGATCCCGCCGCACCGCAGGCGCAGCTGGATCAGGCTCTCGCGAAACAGGCCCAGAACCAGGCCAACCTCGCAAATGCCCGGCTTGATCTCGAGCGCTACCAACGCCTCGCCGCCACCAATGCCGGGCCGCGTCAGCAGGCGGACCAGCAAAAGGCGGTTGTCGAACAGCTCGAAGCCCAGCTTCGTGCCGACGATGCGGCGATTGCCAGCGCCCGCACCAGCCTCGGCTACACAACAATCACCTCGCCGATCGACGGGCGCGCGGGCCTGCGGCAGGTGGATGCAGGCAACATCATCCGGGCCGGGGATGCGGCCGGGCTTGTCACGATCGCCCAGGTCCAGCCGATCGCGGTGGTCTTCACGCTGCCCCAGCGCGATCTCGCCGTGGTCCCTGAGGCCCTTGCGCGAGGGCTCGTTCCGGTTGATGTCATCGACGCGGATGGCAGGTCCATCCTCGCCACCGGCAAACTGGATGTAGTCGACAACCAGGTCGATATCACGACCGGGACAATCCGGCTGAAGGCGAGCTTCGCCAACGAGAATGCCCGGCTCTGGCCGGGGCAGTTCGTCTCGGTCCGGGTCCGTGTTGGCGCCATGGCCGGCGCGCGGACGGTGCCGACGCCAGCCCTGCGGCGCGGCCCCGCTGGCCCCTTCGTCTATGTCATCGGCGAGGGCGGGAAAGTAGCGGCCCGGCCGGTCGTGACCGGTCCGCAGGACGAGGAGCGTGTCGTCATTGTCCGCGGTCTCGAACCTGGCGAACACGTGGTCACCGCCGGGTTCCCGCGTCTCACGGAAGGCCGCGAAGTAACCGTGCTGCCCGATTCCTCAGGCACCGAAGTCTTGCCTGTTGCCCCGGCCCAGCGCCAGCGCGGCGGGCCGGGTTCCCGCCAGCGCCCGACCGGCGGCCGGAATGCCGCGCAGCCCGGAAGCAACCAACCCGGCTCGCCGCCGCCGGGTGCGCCGCCGCCAGGTGCGGTCCCTCCCGCAACCCGGCCCTGAGCGAGGCCACGCATGAATGTTTCTGCCCCCTTCATTGCCCGGCCGGTCGCCACGTCCCTCCTGGCCGTGGCGGTGCTGATCATCGGGTTGATGGGGTATCGGGCGCTGCCGGTCTCGTCGCTGCCACAGGTCGATTTCCCGACCCTCGTGGTCACCACCAACCTGCCGGGTGCCAGTCCGGAGACCATGGCGGCGCTCGTTACCGGGCCGCTTGAGCGCCAGCTCGGCCAGATCCCCGCCTTGACCACGGTGACCTCGACCAGCTCGTTCGGCCTCAGCCAGATCACGCTGCAATTCGCGCTCGATCGCGATATCGACGGCGCGGCACAGGATGTGCAGTCGGCGATCAATGCCGCCGGTTCGGCCTTGCCGAGAACGCTGCCCTACCCGCCGACCTACACCAAGGCCAACCCCGCAGATGCGCCGATCCTCACCCTCGCGTTGACTGCACCCAACACGCCCGTCCGGGCCATGGCCGATCTGGCCGATACGCTGATCGCCCAGCGCCTGGCAGAGATCGGCGGCGTCGGGCGGGTTGCCGTGCAGGGAGGCTCCAAGCCGGCCATCCGTGTGAAAGCTGATCTCGCGGCTCTGGCGGCCAAGGGGCTCAGCCTCGAGGATCTTCGCACCGCCGTTTCGGCCGCCAATGTCTCGGCCGCCAAAGGGTCTCTCGACGGCGCGGTCCAGAGCCATTCCATTGCTGCGAATGACCAGATCACCTCTGCGAAGGACTATGCGCTTGTCACCATCGCCTTCCGCAATAGCGCGCCGGTACTCCTGCGCGATGTGGCAACGATTGCAGACGGCTTCGAGAACGAGCGCGTCGGGGCGTGGCGGCAGGCTCGCCCGGCTGTCGTGCTCGACATCCAGCGCCAGCCCGGGGCGAATGTCGTCGCTACGGTCGATCGGATCCGCGCAGAATTGCCGCGCCTCGCCCGGGCGCTGCCGGCGGACGTCTCGCTGGATGTCGTCGCCGACCGGACAGAGGCCATCCGGGCCTCGATCCATGATGTCCAGTTCACGCTTGCCCTCTCGGTCGGGCTGGTCATCATGGTCGTGCTTCTCTTCCTGCGCACCTGGGCCGCGACCATCATTGCCGGGGTCACGCTGCCGCTCTCGCTGATTGGCACCTTCGCGGTGATGTGGTCGTTTGGGTACTCGCTCGACAATCTCTCGCTGATGGCCCTGACCATCGGGACAGGCTTCGTTGTCGACGATGCCATCGTGATGATCGAAAACATCGCCCGGCACCGCGAGGAGGGCGGCGATGGCAATGCGGCCGCCCGGCGGGGCTCGGCGGAGATCGGCTTCACGATCATCTCGCTGACCGTGTCGCTGCTGGCGGTTTTCATCCCGCTGCTGTTCATGAGCGGGCTGGTGGGGCGCATGTTCCGCGAATTCGCGGTGACGCTCTCGATTGCCGTCGTCGTCTCGGCCATTGTCTCGCTGACCTTGACCCCGATGATGTGCGCCCGGCTGCTGAAGCCGGTCCATTCCGGCGCATACGACCGCAAGCCCGGCTGGCTGGGCCGCCTGTCCGACGGGATCGGCGACGGCCTTGCCCGGTTCTATGCGAGCTCGCTCGCTGTCGTCCTGCGCCATCGGGGGCTGACTCTCTTGGTCACCATCGTCACGGTGATCGCGACAATCTGGCTCTATGTTGTCATGCCGAAGAGCTTCCTGCCCGTGCAGGATACCGGGCTGTTCAGTGTCACGCTGCGGGCGGCGCCGGACGTGTCCTTCGAGGAGATGACCCGCCTGCAAGCACAGGCCGGCGCGGCCCTCCGCGCGGTGCCGGAAATTGCCGATATCGTTGCGGTTGTCGGCACCGGACTCACCAATCCGACACCGAACATCGCGACCCTGTCGATCACCCTGCGGCCCCATGCCGAAAGGCGGCGTGACGCCACGGCAATCGTGCCGGACCTCGAGGCGGTACTTCGCGGGCTGCCGGGCGTGACGGCCATCGTCAAGCTCGTCCAGGACGTGCAGATTGCCACCCGAGCCAGCTGGAGTCAGTACCAGTACACGCTGGTCGGTGCCGAGGGCGCGGAAGTGCGGCGCTGGGGCCGGCTGTTGCTGCGCCGGCTGGCAGCCGAGCCCGGCTTCGCCAATGTCGCCTCGATCGAGGATGATGAGGGGCTCGAGGCGCGGATCGTGGTCGACCGTGTCCGGGCGGGCCAGTACGGCGTGTCGCTGCAAGCCGTCAGCGATGCGCTCAACAATGCGTTCGCCCAGCGCCAGATCTCCACGATCTATGGCCAGGCCAACCAGTATCGCGTGGTGCTGGAAGTCGAGCCTCGCTATCGCAGTGACCCCTCTCAGCTCGAGACCATGCGCTTTACCGGTGCTGGCGGCGTCCAGGTGCCGCTGCCGGCCTTTGCCCGGATCGAGCGCGGCACCGCGCCTCTGGCCATCAGCCACCAGGAGCAGTTCCCGGCCTTCACGATAAGCTTTGACCTGACAGATGGGCAGTCCCTCGGCGATGCCGTCCGGGCCGTCCAAGCTGCGGAACGCGAGATCGGCATGCCCGGCGCGGTGACCGGCTCCTTCTCCGGCGAGGCCGAGGAATTCCGTCTTTCGCTCGCGAGCCAGCCTTGGCTGATCCTCGCGGCGATTCTCGCGATCTATATCGTGCTCGGCGTGCTCTACGAGAGCTATATCCACCCGCTGACCATCCTTTCGACCCTGCCCTCGGCAGGGATCGGCGCGCTCCTCGCATTGGCGATGGTCGGCGAGCATCTGACGATCATCGGCGTGATCGGGATCGTGTTGCTGATGGGCATCGTGAAGAAGAATGCGATCCTGATGATCGATTTCGCCCTGCATGCCGAGCGGCATCGTGGCCTCTCCCCGGAGGCGGCGATCATCGAGGCCTGCGCCCTGCGGTTCCGGCCGATCATGATGACGACGCTTGCCGCCTTGTTCGGTGCCTTGCCACTGGCCCTCGCGACCGGGCCCGGTGCCGAACTGCGCATGCCGCTTGGCGTCTCGATCATCGGCGGCCTGCTGCTGAGCCAGCTTCTTACGCTCTACACAACGCCGGTGGTCTATCTCGCGCTGGATCGCCTAAGGGGTAGAACCGGCGAAGCCGAGGCCATTGTGCCAGCGCCGGATGCGTCATCATGAACCTCTGTGCGCCCTTCATCCGGCGGCCGGTCGGCACGACGCTGCTTGCAATGGGGCTGCTGATTTTTGGTTTCGCCACCTATCGGGAATTACCCGTTGCCAGCCTTCCCTCGGTCGACATGCCGACGATTCGCGTTTCGGCCAGTCGCCCGGGTGCCGACCCGGAGACCATGGCGGCCACCGTGGCCGCGCCGCTCGAGCGCCGACTCGGCGCGATCGCCGGTGTCACCGAAATCACCTCCACCTCCACGCAGGGCAATACCAGCATCGCCATCCAGTTCGATCTTGCCCGCAGGGTCGACAAGGCAGCGCAGGATGTGCAGGCCGCGATCAACGGCGCCATGGCTGACCTGCCCTCCGACATGCCCTTGCTGCCGCGTTTCCGGAAGGCCAACCCGGCCGCGCAGCCCATTCTCGTGCTCGCCCTGACCTCGCCGACCCTGCCGAACAGCGAAATCTACGATGCCGCGGATTCCGTGCTCGTCCAGCGCCTGTCGCAGATCGACGGCGTCGCCGATGTCAATGTCAGCGGAGCCGAGCAGCCCGCCGTGCGCATCGAGTTTGACCCTGCGGCCATCGCGCAGGCCGGGCTGACGCTCGAGCAGGTCCGCCTCGCGGTGGTTGGCGCCAATGCGCTGGGGCCGCTGGGGGCCTTCGAGGGGCGCCACCAGAGCGAGGTCATCGCCCTCAACGCTCAGTTGCGCAGCGCGGAGGAATACCGCCAGCTGGTCATCCGCGCCGCGAATGGCCGCGTGATGCGCCTGACGGACATCGCCCGCGTCTATGACGGCGTCCGCAACACGCTTTCCGCCGGCAGCTATGACGGCAAGCCTGCGGTCATCGTCACCATCACGCGCGCGGCCAACGCGAATGTCGTCGAGACTCTCGCCCGCATCCGCGCGCTTCTGCCGGAATTGTCGCGCTGGCTCCCGGCTGACATCCGGACCGAGATCATGTTCGACCGCACCACGACCATCCGCGCGAGCCTGGAGGACATGCAGTTCACGCTGCTGCTCTCGGTCGGGCTTGTCATGCTGGTCGTGTTTTTCTTTTTCGGGCGCCTCGTTCCCGCATTGGCTGCAGGTGTGACGATCCCGCTCGCCTTTGCCGGGACTTTCCTCGGCATGTGGGCGATGGGGTTCAGCCTTAACAATCTCTCGCTGATGGCGCTGGCGATCAGCGTCGGTTTCGTCGTGGATGACGCGATCGTGGTGATCGAAAGCGTGATCGAGCGCATCGAGCGCGGCCTTTCCCCGGTCCGCGCCGCCATCGAGGGAGCAGGCGCGATCGCCTTTACCGTGATCTCGATCAGCCTGAGCCTCGTCGCGGCCTTCATGCCGCTCTTCTTTATCGGGGGCATTGTCGGCAAGTTCTTCCAGGAATTCGCCGTCACGGTCGCCTTTGCGATCCTCGTCTCCACAATCGTCGCCCTGACCGTCACCCCGATGCTGTGCGGCCGCTATCTCGTCGTCCGACCTCCGGGGCGCTTCGAACGCCGGGTCAACGCCGCCCTTGCGGCGATCATATCTGCCTATTCCCGTTCGCTGGATTGGGCCCTGAAGCGGCTCTGGTTGATGATCGGCCTGACGCTGGGCGCGATCGGCCTGACCGTCTATCTGTTCTCCGTCATCCCCAAGGGCTTCTTCCCGCAGGACGATAACGGCCTTCTCTTCGGCTGGAGCGAAGCCGCGCCCGATGTATCCTTCGACCAGATGCGCCAGTTGCAGGACCGGGCAGCCGCCCTGCTGAAGGCGGATCCCGCCGTTGCCCATGTCGGTTCTTTCCTCGGCGGCGGTTCGGGCACGGTCAATAACGGGCGTTTTTTCGTGGCGCTGAAACCGCTGGCCGAACGGCGGATGAGCGCCCGGCAGGTTGTCGGACGGCTTCGGCTGAGCCTGTCGCGGATCGCCGGCCTCTCGGTTTACCTTGTCGCCACGCAGGATGTCCGCGTCGGCGCAAGGCAGGGAAAGTCGGATTACCAGTTCACGCTCTGGAGTTCGGATCTCGCCAGCTTGCGCGAGGTAACGCCGCGCGTGGTGCAGCGCATCCGCGGCGTGACGAATGTCACCGATGTCTCGACCGACCAGGAGGAGGGCGGGCTCCAGTTCGATATCCGGATCGACCGCGACATGGCCGCGCGGCTCGGTGTCACCATCGCCAGTATCGGGACGGCGCTCAACAATGCCTTCTCGCAGCGCCAGATTGTGACCATCTATGGTGAGCGCAACCAGTATCGGGCGGTGCTCTCGGTCGCCAAGGGTGAAGGCAGCGACATCGTGGATCTCCAGCGCATCTATGTTCCCGCCTCGGGAGGGAGGCAGGTTCCGCTGGCCAGCCTCGTCACCCATGCACGTTCGGTCGCGCCCCTGGCGGTCAACCATCAGGGCCAGTTCGCGGCCATCACGATCAGTTTCGGCCTGGCGCCGGGCGCCTCGCTCGGCGAGTCAACGGAGGCCATCCGCCGCGCGGTAGCCGAGATGCGGCTGCCAGAAACGGTGCAGGCCGAATTCGCCGGTGATGCGGCGGCCTTCAACCGCAGCGCCAACAGCCAGACAATCCTGATCCTCGCTGCCCTGCTGGCCATCTACATCCTGCTCGGCATTCTCTACGAAAGCCTGATCCACCCGCTGACGATCCTTTCCACACTGCCTTCCGCAGGTCTGGGCGCGCTGCTCGCTCTCAAATTCAGCGGGCAGGACCTGACCCTCGTTGCCATGATCGGCATCATCCTGCTGATCGGCATCGTGAAGAAGAACGGCATCATGCTGGTCGATCACGCCCTGCATGCGCAGCGCCATCAGGGCCTTGCCGCGCGCGATGCGGTCGTCAGGGCTGCGTGCGAGCGCTTCCGCCCCATCCTGATGACAACGCTCGCGGCGATGCTCGGCGCGCTCCCGCTCGCATTCGGGGAAGGGCCCGGCGCCGAGTTGCGCCGCCCGCTGGGCCTGACCATTCTCGGCGGGCTCTTCGTCTCGCAGGTCCTGACGCTCTACACCACACCGGCCATCTATCTGGCATTCGACCGGCTGGCCCGGCGGAAGCGGAGGGCGGCTGAACCTGATTCGGGCATGGCTTCGCAGGCCTGAGTGCTCATGCCGGACGGCGTTCGAGGCTCCGGACGATATGCTCGGCAAGTCGATGGACGGCCCGGTTATGCGTCGGGGCTGTGAGCAGGGCGATCTCGGTATCCCGCAGATCCGGCAAAGTGCTGTCCGGCAGGATGCGAAAGCCCGACGGGACCATCTCCTTCGGAAGCACCGCCACGCCCAATGCAGCCTTGACCGCCGCCAGCGTCCCTGCAAGCGATCCGCAGGTATAGGCAATCCGCCAGTCGCGGCCGGCCCGCTCGAGTGATTCTGTCGCCCGTTTCCGGTAGACGCAGGGCGCGGGGGAAACGACCAGCGGCAAGCGCCCTTCCTCCGGCGGGATGAAATCCTCTGCCGCCACCCAGACCAGCGGCTCCCGCCAGACGCGGACGCCATCCGCGATCCGGCCGATCTCGCGCTTGGCGAGGACGAGGTCGAACTCCCCTTCACGGAATCGCTCGAGCAGGTTCAGCGTCAGGTCGCAGGTGACTTCCAGCGTCAGTCGCGGATGGCTGCGGGCGAAGCGGGACAGGACCAGCGGCAGATGCGTCGTCGCAAAATCTTCCGGCGTGCCGAGCCTGATCACACCTTCGACCGGCGAGTCGGTGTTGCGCTGGAGTATGGAATCATGAAGCGCCAGCAGCGCCCGTGCCTCCGGGAGCAGGCGTTCGCCCTCCAGCGTCAGGCGCAGCGAACGCGGTGTCCTGTCGAACAGGCGATGGCCGATCCGGGCCTCAAGCCGTTTCAGTTGGAGCGAGATCGCCGATTGCGAACGGAGCAGGCGCTCGCTCGCCCGCGTCATCCCGCCGACTTCCGCAATGGTCACGAAGGTCCGCACAAGGTCGAGGTCTAGCTGGGTCTGGATCGGCGGTGCAGGAGGGCGGTGCATGGCGCTGTCATTGATAAATGCAATGGCAGCTACCTAGAGAATGAATTTCAATCATCAATAACCCTCTGCCATCACCAGCCCGTCATTTCATCAGATGGGGACGAAAATGCCGGGGCTCGACCTGCTTCTCACCAATCTCCTCTCGCCGATCGTACTCGCCTTCGTGCTGGGCCTTGTCGCGGGGTTCATCCGCTCCGAGCTTGAACTGCCCGAGGCGGTTCTGAAACTCATTTCGATTTACCTGCTCTTCTCGATTGGCCTGACGGGCGGGCGAGAATTGGCCCGGGCAGAGCCCGGGGCGCTTCTTGGCGTCTTTGCCGTGGCGGCGGTGTTGACCCTCGCGATCCCGATCGTGAGCTACCTCATCCTCCGCCGGTTCGGCCGGTTTGATATCGCCAATGCCGCCGCCATCGCCGCGCATTACGGCTCGGTTTCGTCTGTGACTTTCTTTGCCGCACTCACCTTCACCCGTGCCATGGGCAATCCGGCCGAAGGGTATGTGAGTGCGATCGTCGTGCTGATGGAATGGGGCGTCATCGTCGCACTGCTGATCGCGCGGGTCGCCAAGGGGCGCCAGTCGCAGGCGGGCCGCATCGGCGCCATCGTTGCGGATACGCTCCGGGGCCGGGGCATCCTGCTGCTGACAGGCGGCATGACCATCGGCTTCCTCGCCAATGACGCGCAATGGGGCCAGATCGCCCCGTTTTACGAGCATCTTTTCCGGGGCATCCTGATGCTCTTCCTGCTGGAAATGGGCATGACCGCCTCACGCCATACCCGGGCCTATGCCGGCGTGGGCGGCTTCATGACGGCCTTTGCCATCCTCTCGCCGATCGTCTGGGGCGTGGTGGGTGTGCTTCTCGGACAGCTGGCAGGCCTCGGGCTGGGCGGCGCCTTCGTGCTGGGCGCGATCGCGGCTTCCGCGTCGTATATCGATGCGCCTGCCGCCTGCCGGGCCGCATTGCCGGAGGCCAATCCCGGCATCTACCTCACAGCCTCGCTGGGCGTCACGTTCCCCTTCAACATGCTGATCGGGCTGCCGCTGCTCTATCAGGTCACGACCTGGCTCTATGGCGCGGGGTGAGCGCCATGCCGCAATTGCCATAACGCAGGTGATGATCGGGAGACTGGTGCTGCTGGAGAGGATTGAACTCTCGACCTCTCCCTTACCAAGGGAGTGCTCTACCACTGAGCTACAGCAGCACGGGGTTGTGCCTCTGCCATGCTCGTTCCGGCAGGTCAAGCCGCCTTGGCGTGGGCAGGGGCGAGTTTTCCAGAAATTGTGCGCCGCACAAAATTGTTGCAGCGCAGCATAAATTCGGTTACAAGGATTTCGTCATCTTCAGGGTCGTGTCCCGCGTTCCCTTCACCTCACCGGTATCGATGCATCGGCATCGAGCCAACATACAGGAGTTTACCATGGCTGTTGCCAAGAAGACTGCCCCCGCTGCCACCCCGGCCACGATCGAAGCGGCCGTCGAGCAGGTTGTCGAAACCACCAAGGCGAACACGGAAGCTGTTGTTTCGGCCGCGACCGAAATGATGAAGCCGTTCGCCGAAATGAAGCCTTTCGGTGAGATCAAGCCGTTCGCCGACATGCAGGAAAACTTCCGCGCCCAGGCCGAAAAGACCATCGAGCAGATGCGCACGCAGTACACCACGCTGAAGGGCAATGCCGAGGTTGCCACCGGCAAGCTCGAGGAAAGCATGACCGCCGCCCAGGCCGGCACGCGCGAGTTCAACGCCAAGGTATTCGAACTGTTCCGTGCCCAGACCACGGCTGGTTTCGATCATCTGCAGGCCCTGTTCGGCGCCAAGACGCTCGCCGATGCGGTGAAGCTGCAGCAGGATTTTGCCAAGGTCCAGGTTGAAGCCATCCAGACCAGCACCAAGAGCCTCGCTGAACTGGCGAAGAAGGTTGCGACGGACGTTGTCGAGCCGGTGAAGGCCTCGATCGTCCTGCCGTTCAAGCGTTGATCGCGGCGAAACCACCGCCTGCCATTCGAAGGGCGCCCTGCGGGGCGCCCTTTTTGCTGGGCGCTCCGGCGCGGGAACCGGCCATGTCGCTTCCGGCCGGACCCTGCAATTCGTGCCTTGAAATCCTGCGCAAGAGCGGATAGGACGCTGGCTCCGATCCGCAGTCGTAGCTCAGTTGGTTAGAGCGTCGGTTTGTGGCACCGAAGGTCGGTGGTTCGAGCCCACCCGACTGTACCATCTCTCCAGGATCGTGAAGCCCAACAAAAAGGCCGCCCTCGGGCGGCCTTGTTTGTTTCCGGAGGCTGGATCAGCGCTCAGCCCGCATGGGCTTCGCGCTTCTTCATGAAATAGCCGATCGCCACGACGACGGCGGCCCCGACGGCAGCAGCGCCGTAATAGATGGCTGCCACTGGCTTGGTGATCGCCACCGTCCCGCCATGGCCGTCCGAAGCGCTGCCGGTTGTGATGAAGCCCGCATTGATGCTGCGCAGCCATTCCATCACGAAGCCATCGGAAACGATCATCTCGCCGGCGATCCAGCCCAGCAGGGCCGCACCTGCCCAGATGATGATCGGGAAACGATCCATGATGGTCGAGAGCAGCGTCGAGCCGAAGATGATGAGCGGGATCGAGAGCAGCAGGCCGAAGATGAAGAGCCAGATATTGCCGCCGGCCGCCGCCGCGATCGCGATGACATTGTCGAGGCTCATCACGGCATCCGCAATTGCAATGGTGCGGACGGCGCGCCACATATTGTCGCTCGATTCGACATTATGGCCCCCGTCATCCTCGCCCACGGCCAGCTTGACGCCGATCCAGAGCAGAAGGAGCCCGCCGACGACCTTGAGGAACGGGACCTGAAGGAGATAGGTCACGAAGATCGCGAAGATGATCCGCAGCCCGATAGCCGTGCCTGCCCCGAGCAGCATCCCGAGCTTGCGCTGCTTCTCCGGCAATTGCCGGCAGGCCAGCGCAATGACAATAGCATTGTCACCGGAGAGCAGCAGGTCGATCCAGATGATCTGCAGGATCGGCACGATATAGGGGGATATGAATTCCATGGCGGCACTCTTTCTTCAACCGTTGCCAGTCCATGAACGATTGTCGTCAGGATGACAATAGCGCCATGGCGATGATCAGGGCTTTGCCCGTAGCGGTCTGACCTTTCGCGGTCCTTGTCCTCCCGTCCGGCAGCGGGCTCTGCCCTGCAGCCGGCACGAAGCGGGCGTCGCCATTCCGATCAACCAGCAGGCTTTCCGGCGGAAGCCGGAAACCCTGTCCGAGCGCCTTGGCATAGGCCTCCTTGGCTGACCACAGGCGCGTAAAGGCCTCGCCCCGTGCGGGAGGAGGAAGCGCCTGGAGATGGCTGCGCTCGTTCTCGCACAGGATGTTCCAGGGAATGTCATCGGCGGGGATGAGGTCTTCAAGGTCGATCCCCGCCGGAGCCCGGGCAATCAGCACCGCGCTGTAGGGCGGCCTGCCGGAGAAGCTGATCCACAGGCCCGTTCCGGCGAGGCCGGGCGCGCCCGCTGCCGAAGGAATGATCCGGAATGCGCTTGGTGCCCGTCCCGTAACAGTGCCCGCAAGCGCCCGGATGGCCCGGCGGCGGAGGAGGTATCCTTCCGGGTCGGCATGGTTCAGCACGCTGCCCGCTTCCTCCTGCAGGACCGGTGGAAGCTCGGGCGGCCTTTGCTTGTCCAGGATCGCCGCGACATACCCATCGGCGCGCCAGCGTTCGCGTATCGCCGGTGCATCCGGCCAGGCGAGCAGGCCGGCGGCGAAAACGGGTTCATCTGTTGCCGGGAGCAGCGATTCGCTTGCTGTCATGCGCCTGATCATGCCAGTGTCACGGCCGAATCCAACATGGTCTTCATCCGCCGGCGCCCTTTCCGGGCTGCCCGGATGAGAGGGTCTTATGTCTCCTGTCCATCCTCCTGTCCCTCCTCCCGCCCGCCCGACCGTCACCCGGGCGGGACTTGTCACCGGTGCCCGCTGGATGGTGCCGCTCATTCTTCCGGTCTCGATCTTCGGTCTCGCCGTAGGTGCCGTGGCCGCGCAGAAGGGCCTGACGCTCGTTGAGCTGAGCCTGATGAATGCGCTGGTCTATGCCGGGGCTTCCCAGCTGGTGGCTCTCGGCCTCTGGCCCGAGCAATGGAATGGCTCGGCCCTGATGGCCGTCGCGCTGGTTACGCTGACGGTCAATGCCCGGCTCCTGCTGATGAGCGCCGCCTTCCGGCCCTGGTTCGGCCCGGCCAACCCGGTCATCGCCTATGGTGCGCTGCTGACGCTGACCGACGCGAACTACATTGCCGGCCAGCGCTACTACGCAGAAGGCGGGCGGGATCTCGGCATGTTCATCGGGGCCGGGCTGCTGCTCTGGGTGGTCTGGATCGTCGCGCCGATCCCCGGTTATCTTGCCGGCCGCCTCATCGAGGACAGCCGCGCCTTCGGTGTCGATCTCGTGATGCCGGTCTTCTTCTCGGCCATGGTCGCCCGCCTCTGGCAGGGGCGGAGCGACAGCCTCGGCTGGCTGGTCGCCGGGCTGGTCGGCTTAGCCGTGCAGCGCTGGCAGGGCGGAACGGTTCACGTTGTGGTCGGCTCACTGGCCGGCATGATTGTCGTGGCCCTGCTTACGCCTGCAGCGAGGGAGAAGGCCGGCCGATGATCCTCGATGCCAGTCTCTGGACACTCCTGGCGATCCTCGCCATGACCGCGGTCACGGTTTTCGTGCGGATATTCGGCTTCTTCCTGATGGGCTTCATGCCGGTCGGACCCCGCCTCGAGGCCGGTTTCCGTTCGCTTCCGGGGGCGGTCGCCGCCGCCACTTTCGCGCCGTTGGTCGTGCAGGATGGCCTGTCCGCCCTGATCGCGATCGGGGTCGCTGTCCTGATGGCCCGTGCCGGCAAGAGTGACCTGATGGCCCTCTGCGTTGCCCTCGGGCTGGCCATCGCCATCCGGCAGGCAGGGTTCTGAAAGCCGGCCTGCGGCATCGTGGTTAACAACACTTTCTTCTCTTTTGCGTGCTATCGACGACGGGTCGCTGCAAGCAGGAGACGGTAGCGTGACGCGTGGCAGGTGCATGGCAGGGAGCCGGATGCTGGGCCGTTCCTCGAGGCATGGCCTCGGTGCCGGCTTTCTGCTTGTTGCCCTGTCCGGCGCCATGGCCCAGGGGCTCGGCCCGCCACCACCACCGGTCGGCAGCTTTCAGGCACCCCTTCCCGCCAGGCTCCCGGTGCCGGAACAGCCGCCGCGGCCCAAAGCCAAAACGCCGCCCGCACCTGTTGTGCATGAACAGGTTGTCGCGCGGAATGACCGCCGGCCGACGGTCCATCCCGAATCCGTGACCATGATGACGGAGGCGGCGCGACGCTACCGGGAGATCGCCGAAGCCGGTGGCTGGCCGATCCTTCCCGCGAAGGCCAGCCTCAGGCCAGGAGACGAGGGCGACCTCGTGCTCCAGCTGCGCGCCCGCCTCGCGGCGGAGGGCGACCTTCCGCTGGCCGAGAAGGATAACCCTGTTTTCGATCCAGCCCTTGCTGCGGCCGTGAAGCGGTTCCAGGCCCGGCATGGCCACACCCAGAACGGCCTCGTCCTGGGCCCGACGCTGAAGGCGCTGCGCGTGCCGGCGCAGGATCGCGCCCTCCAGCTCGCCGAGAGTGCTGATCGTCTTGCCTCCCGCAGCTTCGGCTTTGGCACCCGCTATGTCGTGGTCAACATTCCCTCGGCCTCGGTTGAGGCCATTGAAAACGGTGTTGTCGAGAAGCGCTTCATCGCCGTGGTCGGCAAGAAGGACCGGGCCTCGCCCGAGGTCGAGACGCGGATCACCAACGTCAATCTCAACCCGACCTGGACGGTGCCGGTCTCGATCATCAAGAAGGATATCATCCCGAAGATGCAGAAGGATCCGGATTATCTCGCGAAGTCGAAGATCCGGATCTATGGTGCCAGCGGCGGCGAGATCGATCCCCGCCTGATCGACTGGAAGACCGAGCGGGCGACGGCTTTTACCCTTCGCCAGGAATCCGGCGCCGGCAACGCACTCGGCCAGTTGCGGATCGACATGCCGAACCGTGACGCTGTCTACATGCACGACACGCCTTCAAAGCGGCTTTTCCTGCGCGATGACCGCTACCATTCCTCTGGGTGTGTGCGCGTCGAGAATGTCCGCGACCTCGCAGTCTGGATTCTCGAAGGGCAGCGTGGCTGGGACCGGCCGGCGCTCGATGCCGCGATTCAGGACGGCAAGCGCCGCGATATTCGCCCGGCCCAGCCCATCCCCGTGATCTGGACCTACCTGACCGGGTACGTCACCCCGGATGGAGCCGTCCATTTCCGGCCGGACATCTATGGACGTGATGGGGCGCCGCCGGCAAAGGCTCCGGATGCGGCCGATCCGCCGCCACGGATCGCGCAGCCCCCGGGCGTGACGCCCTCGCCGGCTCCCGCGCCGCCGGCCCGGAGCGCGGATGCCCGGCCTGTCCCGGACACCCAGCCCCGCCCGGAAAGCTTTGATGCGACGGGCCTCAGCGCCCGCGCTGCGGCCGCCTTCAGGCCGCCGGTCCAGCGAATCGACCCGTGATCACTCCGCGAGAACCCGCGTCGACGGGAAGGTGATCTCCACCATCGTTCCTTCGCCCGGGGTCGAGCGGATGGCAAAATTCGCCCGGTTGGCCTCGACGAGCGCTTTTGTCAGCGGCAGGCCAAGGCCGGTACCGCCATGGTCACGCCGCGTCCCGACCTGGCGGAACGGCTCAAGAGCCTGTTCGATCTCTGTCGCC
Organism: Rhabdaerophilum sp. SD176; assembly: GCF_030143245.1. GTDB lineage: Bacteria > Pseudomonadota > Alphaproteobacteria > Rhizobiales > Beijerinckiaceae > Rhabdaerophilum. The sequence continues at coordinate 227,866 of NZ_JARJNS010000003.1, forward strand.
GTCATGCCGATCCCCGTATCGCGGATGCGGATCACCGCCTCGCCGGTATCGAGCAGGGCCGTGGCGACGATGACCTGCCCGCCGCTTTCGGTGAAGCGGGTGGCGTTGGACAGCATGTTGAGGATGATCTGGCGGATCGAGCGCTCGTCGGCCACCACGGCCGGCAGCCTTTGCGCCAGCTGGGTGCGGACCAGCACGCGATGGGCATTGGCCTGCGGCTGGATGATGCCGACGCAACTCGAAACGATGCTGTTGAGATCTGTTGCCCCGAACCGCATCTCCATCCGGCCCGCCTCGATCTTCGCGAGGTCGAGCAGGTCGTTCACGAGGCTGACGACATGCTGCCCGGATGTGCGGATGTCGCCGAGATATTCCTTGTATTTCGGGTTCCCGATCGCCCCGAGCCGCTCCTCCAGCATCACCTCGGCAAAGCCGATGATGGCATTCATCGGGGTCCGGATCTCGTGGCTGATCTTGGTGAGGAAGTCGCTCTTCTTGGCGCTTGCCAGTTCTGCCGCCCGCCGCGCTTCCGTGAGCTCCGCTTCCGCGCGCTTCCAGGCGGTCAGGTCGCGCAGGACGGCGCAGAACCGGCGAGGCTCGTTCTCGCTGATCCGCCCGAGCGTCATGAAAAGCGGGATCCGCCCGCCCTTCTTCTCGCGGCCCTGAACATCGCGGCCGTCATTGAGAACCGAGCGCACGGTATTGCTGCGCAGACCCTCGAAATAATCCAGCGCATCGGCATGGCTGTCATTGTGCAGCAACACCGTGAAGCTTTCGCCGGCGACTTCGTTCTGCGAGAGGCCGAACAATGCCTCCGCAGCACCGTTCAGCGTCAGGATGAGGCCGCGGTCATCAAGCGTGATCACACCATCCGTCGCCGTGTCGAGCACCGAACGGAGTTCGCTGGCCTCCGCCCGCACCCGCTTGAGATCAAGGGCCACGCTGCGCAGCGCCTTGCCCTGTTCCAGTTCAACGGCCCGCCGCAGCGAGACGAGGCTCGCCGGCTCGCCCTGCCAGTCAATCCGCTGCAGGCTGGCATCGACGGGCATCATCTCGCCCTCGCGGCCGGTCAGAACAACCGTGTCGAACCCTGCCTCCCGGTCACTGGGCATTGAGCTTTTCCGGAAGATGGCCTGTGCCCCGCCCTCCATGCGGAAGGTTTCCGCGTCGGGATAGCCCGTCAGGTCGAGCAGCGTCCGGTTGACGAAGAGGGTCTCCTCGCCGCGTGTCACAAGAAGACCGATCGGCAGACGGTCAAGAATACCGGCTTCACCCGATACGATGGGAGAGGCGGCGCGGCTTGCCGGTTCAGCCAAGGGTGCAGTCGGCGCTGAATCGGTCGGCCGCGCCTCGGCCTGCGCCGGAATCTGGGCGTCGAGATCGGCATCGAGTTTGGCCCCGAGCGCCTTGGCAATCTCACGGAACGCGTTCCTCTCCGACAGGGACAGGCCGGGCCGGGAACCGGGCGGCACCACGACGGGGCCCTGCCGGAGCGAGACGACATTGTCGAGTTCGGCGGCAATGGCCCGCGCGTCAAGGCTTGTCCAGTCGGGCAATGCGCTGGCCCGCAGCGTTGTATCCGCATTGTCGCCCGCAGGATCATTGTCGGCGACAGGAACATGATCGTCCGAAGAAGGCAGGGTTTCGGTGCCCACGGCCGGGCTCTCCGACTGCAGGGGCCCGTCAGTGGCTTCGGCCGCCCCGAAGGCCTCGAGGGCGGCAATAAGATCTGCCGTTTCCTGCGCCTCGCGCGTCGCATCGTCCTCTTCCGGGGTCACCGGATCCGGTTCGGATTGTCCGCTGACGGGCGCCTCGACCGGCACGGCCGGATCGGCAGTCTCAACCTCGCCGGGCGCAACTGCATCCATCGCAGCGGGCACATTGGCGGCTTCGACCTCTTCCGCGGCATCGACCATTTGGGCCGGCGCCTGCGTTTCCGCATGTTCGTCATCCGCCGGCACCTGGGTCTCTTCCCGAGCGGTGCGGAGGTCGCAGCGCCCGAAACCCGAAAAGCCAGCCAGCCCCTCTTCCGCCACCACGAGGGGCAGCGCCGTGAGCGTGACGGGGACCTGCCAGCCCGACCCGCTGACGGGCCACAGCGTCCGGATGGCGGGCCAGGTCTCGCCGGAAAGAACAGCGACGCGGATGGCCTCGCCAGCTTCGGTATCGAAACGCTGGATGAAACCGGCCAGGCTCTGGCCGACGAGATCGGCCTGCTGGACGCCGACCGCTTCGGCCAATGGCGGTGTCACCCGTTCGACGATCCCATCCCTGTCGAGGCTGAAGACGAAGCGGATCATCGGCCGTTCATCAGCCGCTGTGCCGAGCCAGGCGGGTACGTCCGGGGCGCCCTCGGGCAACCCTTGAGGCTCCACCGCGGAAGGGGCAGGAACTGGCGCTGGCGTTTCGCTGGGGAGGGCCGGAGCCGGCTCCACCATTCCGTCGGCGGGGGTTGCTTCGGGCAGGGCAACAACCAGTGCCGAGCGGCCATCCGCAAGGGTCAGCGGTGTGCAAAGGGCCATCACGATGACCGAGCGGAAGGCAATAGTGAAACGCAACCGCTCCAGCCTGCCGGGGCTGCCGCCATCGACCGCGAGCTGCCGGAGCCGCTGTGTGCCCGGCGCCTGGCGGGGCAGGCCGGCGCGCATCAGGGCTGCGCCATCGCCATGGCCGAGCAGCCGCGCGGCCGCGTGGCTTGACCAAAGGACCGTGCCTTCCGCAGCATCGAGCAGGAAAGCTGGGGTCGGCGAACGCAGCAGCGTTTGCCTGGCCTCGCCATCGAGCAGGCCAGCGTGGAGGAGGGCTTCGGCAGCCTGATTGGCGGTGTAAGCAGCCATGATACGCCTCGGAAACACGGTCGGGCGCCCGTCAGGATGTCTCCTTTTGGGACGGTCCGGTAAGGAAGTATCAATAAGTCGCCAGGCGCGCTGCGTCCATCACCCAGCAGGCCTGACGGGAATTAACCGGAAATCAACCTTAACAGCCACCCGCTTGACCGGCTTGCCATGAGCCATGAAGAGCCTAATCTCCGGATGCGGCCGTATCACGCGGCGCATGCGAGGGGAGATCGCCGATGACCAAGCCGACCAGTCCGTTTCCGATGCCGGAAGAGATCCGGTCGATGATCGATCAGGGCGTCAGCCAGGCCCGCGAGGGGTTCGGCAAGGTCCTCGGCGCGGCGGGTGAAGCGGCCGCCTCGATCGAGACAAAATCGGATGCCGCGGCCGCCCAGGCTGCCGAACTGCGCCGCAAGGGCCTCGCCCTCACCGAGTCCAGCATGAATGCTGCGTTCGACCTGGCGCAGAAAATGGTCTCGGCCAGAAGCATCGAGGAGATCGTCCGGCTGCAGACCGAGTTCATGTCAGGTCAGTTCGAGACCTTCCGCAGCCATATGCAGCAGGCCGGCGCCGAGATGCAGAAGCAGGGCCAGGCCATGGCTACCGAAATGATGGGTGAGGCCACCAAGGCGCAGGCCAAGGCCAAAGCCGCCATGGAAGAGGGCGTCGCCGCCGTCACCAAGGCGACCCGCCCGAAAAAGGGCTGATCACCCGGAACGGATGCTCACTCGGCGGCAAGCGGCGGCGCGTTGCGGAACTGCAGGCCGAGAGCTCCGAAAGTTTCCACCAGGGCGCTGACCAGTTCTTCGGTCAGCGCCTCGTCATGAAACGGCGTCGGTGTGATGCGCAACCGTTCGGTCCCGCGCGGCACGGTGGGATAGTTGATCGGCTGCACATAAATGGCGTGCCGCTCCAGCAACCTGTCGCTCGCCGCCTTGGCAAGGGCCGGATCCCCGATCATCACCGGCACGATATGCGTCGGATTGTCGAGCACGGGAATCCCCGCTTCGCCGAGCGCCCGCTTGACCGCCGCCACCCGGGCGCGGTGTTGCTGCCGTTCGGCCTGCGAACCGGAGAGGTGGTGGATCGAGGCGCGCGCGGCAGCCGCCAGCGGCGGTGGCAGGGCCGTGGTGAAGATGAAGCCATGGGCATTGCAGCGGACGGCATCGACCATTTCGTGGCGCGCTGTGATGTAGCCGCCGAAGCAACCGAAGCCCTTGCCGAGCGTGCCCTGGATCACGTCAACCCGCGCCATTGCGCCGATTTCCTCGGCATAGCCGGCGCCATGCGCACCATAGAGGCCGACGGCATGGACCTCGTCGAGATAGGTCAGGGCGCCGTAACGCTCCGCGAGGTCGCAGATCGCTTCGATCGGCCCGACATCGCCATCCATTGAATAGACACTTTCGAAGACGATCAGCTTCGGGCGGTCGGGATCGGCCGCGCGCAGCAGGTTTTCCAGATGCGCGACATCGTTGTGCCGGAACACGGCCTTCTCGCAGCCGGCGCGGCGCACGCCGTCGATCATCGAATTATGGTTGTCCGAATCCGACAGGATCAGGCAGCCGGGCAGGCATTGCGCGAGCGTGGCGATCGCCGTCTGGTTGGCGACGTAGCCGGAAGAGAATACCAGCGCCGCCTGCTTGCCATGAAGCCGGGCGAGATCATGTTCGAGCCCCACCACGGCATGGCTGTTGCCGGAAATGTTCCGCGTGCCGCCCGCACCCACGGAGCCGGATTCCGCCTCATTGACCATCGCGGCAACGACATCCGGATGGCGGCCCATCCCGAGATAGTCATTGGAGCACCAGACCGTGACTTCGCGCGGCTCAGCGCCGGCATGCCAGGTGGCGCGGGGGAAGCGGGCGCGATCCCGGGCGATTTCCGTGAAGACGCGGTAGCGGTTCTCGGCCTTGAGGCCTGTGGTGACCGCTTCGAACGCTTTCCGGTAGTCGAACATCCGCTTTTCCCGTCTTGACTGGACCGGAACGTGCGATACCGCACCACACATGCCGGTTTTGCCATATATTGCCATTTAGAGGCATGAAGCAAATCTGCCATTGCGACAATAGGTCTGCCCTGCCATTGGAGCCGAAATGACCACGAGACCGCCCGATCCGGATCGCAAGGCGCGCCTCGCCGAAGCGCTGCGTGCCAATCTTCAGCGGCGCAAGCAGCAGGCGAGGCAGCGTTCCCGGACCACATCCGCCGAGAAACCGCCACAAAGCCCGGGCACGCCCGAGACCACACGCTGAACCCGTTTGCCTTGCCGGCTGCGGCATGGCAAAGCACCGCGTTCGTCCTGCCGTCCTGTCCGGGATGGCCAAAAAAAGCGAGATCATCCATGGATCGCATCAAGATCGTCGGCGGCAGCCCGCTTCGGGGCAGCATTCCGATCTCAGGCGCCAAGAACGCCGCTCTGCCGCTGATGATCGCGAGCCTGCTGACGCCGGGCACGCTTGTTCTTGAGAATGTGCCCCGCCTCTCCGATGTGCGGATGCTGAAAAGGATCCTCGGCAATCACGGCGTCGATGTTACCGTTGCCGGCAAGCGCATCGGCGAAACGGGCGAGGATGGCGAGGTTGTCCGCCTTTCAGCTGCGGCGATCGTCGACACGGTTGCACCTTATGAACTGGTCTCGCAGATGCGGGCCAGCTTCTGGGTTGTTGCGCCGCTGTTGGCCCGGATGGGGGAAGCCAAGGTCTCTCTGCCGGGTGGCTGCGCCATCGGCACCCGGCCGGTTGACCTGCTGCTCATGGCGCTCGAGAAACTCGGCGCTTCGATCGAGATCGATGCTGGCTACGTCATTGCGCGGGCGCCCAAGGGCCTGACTGGTGGCGAGATCGATTTCCCGAAGGTCACGGTCGGTGGCACCCATACGGCCCTGATGGCCGCGGTTCTGGCCCGGGGCACCACGCTGATCCGCAATGCCGCCCGCGAACCGGAAGTGACCGACCTCGCCGAATGCCTCGTGAAGATGGGGGCACGCATCAAGGGAATCGGCACGGCGGAACTGGAGGTCGAGGGCGTGGCCAACCTTCACGGCGCCACCCATCGCGTCCTTCCGGACCGCATTGAGGCGGGAACTTATGCTTTTGCAGCGGCGATGGCTGGCGGTGATGTCATGCTGGAGGGCATTGCCCCGCATCACCTGCAGGCGGCGCTCGACAAGCTGGAACAGGCCGGGGCGGAGGTGATCGCCACCAATGAGGGCATCCGGGTACGTCGCAACGGCCATGGTATCCAGCCGGTCGACGTGACGACGGAAGCTTTCCCGGGTTTCCCCACCGATCTTCAGGCGCAGTTCATGGCCCTGATGACGCGGGCAGAAGGCACGTCGCGCATTACCGAGACGATTTTCGAGAACCGCTTCATGCATGTGCAGGAACTTGCCCGTTTCGGGGCGCGGATCCGGCTCGACGGCGATGCGGCGATTGTCGAGGGCATCCAGACACTGAAAGGCGCGCCGGTCATGGCGACCGATCTCCGCGCCTCCGTCAGCCTGGTAATCGCGGCCCTCGCCGCAGAAGGCGAGACGATGATCAACCGGGTCTATCACCTCGATCGCGGATTCGAATCGCTCGAAGCCAAGCTTTCGCGCTGCGGTGCAAATGTGGAGCGCATCCGCGCCTGACGCGGATGCGCCTGTTTGCCAGCAGGTGTCAGTAGCGGACGTTGCCCGCCTTGCGGCCAAAGCCCGGGATGAAGCAATAGCAGCCGGACATGATGGGCACGACGCCGCCGGCCGAGCAATTCCCGCGCGAGGTCACGCAGACCGAGCCCATCGCCGTACGACGCCGCGGCGCGGGATAGTAGTCGTCCTCGTAGCGCCGCGGACCCCGGTAATAGCCGTCATCCCGATACCGGGGGCGGGGGGCGCCAGCGAAGGCGCGCACATTGCCGGCCTTGCGGCCAAAACCGGGGATATTGCAATAGCAGCCCGCGCCCATCGGGGCATAGCCGGCCGAGCAATTCCCGCGTGACGTCACACAGATCGAGGGGCCGCGTTCGTAATACTGCGCCTCGGCATGGGCCGCCATGCCGAGGATCAGGAGAAATCCGGCGATCCACGCCTGGAGCCGCGACCGGAGGAAACGGGAATGTGTCATGGATGACCTCGGAAGAAAGACAGCAACCCGAACAGGCTAGGCCAGATTGCGTGCAAACCCAAGCCGGATTCGGGCCCAGCGATGCAACAGAATGGAGATGTCCTTGTCGCACCGCGATAAAGTCGTATCGAGACCGTTGCAGCCACGCCGGAGGGTCGATAACAACGAAGAAGTCGAATTCGAGCGAGGGCCCGTCCTTGGTGCATCATTCCCCCCGGCTGACAGGTAGCGAAGTCTCGCCGCGCTGGCGCCTCTCGACGGCCGATGCCGATTTCGAGCGGCGTTTCGTGGCCATGGCCGGCTCCAAGCGGGAGGTTGCTGCCGATGTGGACAAGGTCGTCGCGGGTATTCTGGCGGATGTGAAATTGCGTGGCGACAACGCTGTCCGCGATTTCACGCTCCGGTTCGACGGGATCGACCTGCGCGGCACCGGCGTCCGCTTCACCGAGGCGGAGGTCGAAGAAGCGGTCAACCAGTGCAAGAACGCGCATCTCGACGCGTTGAAGATTGCGGCCCGGCGCATTCGCGCCTTCCACGAGCGACAGGTCCCGCGCGACGACGTTTTCGAGGATCATCTCGGTGTGAAACTCGGCTGGCGCTGGACGCCGATTGCGGCCGTGGGCCTGTATGTGCCCGGCGGCTCGGCCTCCTATCCCTCGTCGGTGCTGATGAATGCCATCCCTGCCAAGGTGGCCGGTGTGGACCGGGTGGTGATGGTTGTGCCAACGCCGCGTGGAAACCTCTCGCCTCTGGTTCTTGCCGCCGCCCAGCTTGCCGGCGTGGACGAGATCTACCGGATCGGCGGGGCACAGGCGGTTGCCGCCTTGGCCTACGGAACCGAGACGATCCGCCCGGTCTCGAAGATTGTCGGGCCCGGCAATGCTTATGTGGCCGCCGCGAAGCGCCAGGTCTTCGGCCAGGTCGGCATCGACATGATCGCCGGCCCGTCCGAAGTAGTGATCATCGCCGATCGTTCCGCCAATGCCGAATGGATCGCCGCCGATTTGCTCGCCCAAGCGGAGCACGACACCGCCGCGCAGTCGATCCTGATCACCAACGAGCCCGATCTTGCCGAGGAGGTGATCGTCGCGGTGAATGGCCAGCTTGCGACGCTCTCCCGCAAGGATATCGCGGCGGCGAGTTGGCGCGACAACGGGGCGATCATCCTTGTCGAGGACATGGTCGACGCAACCCGCGTCGCCAATCGCCTCGCCGCCGAGCATCTCGAGATCCACACGCGGGATCCGGAGGGCGTTGCCCTTCGCATCCGCGAGGCCGGCGCAATCTTCCTCGGCGCCTACACGCCCGAAGCCATCGGCGACTATGTCGGTGGCTCGAACCATGTCCTGCCGACGGCCCGCTCCGCGCGCTTCGCCTCGGGGCTCGGCGTGCTCGACTTCATGAAGCGCTCCTCGATCCTCCGCTGCGGTCCTGACCAGCTGGCGGTTCTGGGCCCGACCGCCATCACCTTGGGCGAGGCCGAGGGCCTTGATGCCCATGCCCGGTCCGTGGCGATCCGGCTGAACCGGCGGTGAGTGATGGGCGCTGAAGGGTCCGACATGCGGCGCCTGGTTGCGGTCACGCTCGACGAGGCCTCGATCGAGCGCGGAACGCCCGATCAGGAACATGAGCGCGCCATCGCCATCTATGACCTGGTCGAGGAAAATGTGTTCGGCATCCCCGGCGATGCCGGCGGCCCCTACACCTTGTCCCTTGGCCTGGTGGCCAACCGGCTTTCCTTTGACATCCGGCGTGAGGATGCCAGCCCGGTCGTGGCGCATCTGCTGTCGCTCTCGCCCTTCCGCAAGGTGATCAAGGATTATTTCCTGATCTGCGAGAGTTATTACGAGGCCATCCGCTCCGCCTCACCGGAGCGGATCGAGGCGATCGATATGGGCCGTCGGGGTGTCCATGACGAAGGGGCAGGCCTCGTTATCGAGCGGCTCGAAGGCAAGATCGAGATCGACCACAAGACGGCTCGACGGCTCTTTACCCTGATCGCGGCCCTGTCCTGGAAGGGGCAGGACCGGTGAGCGAACCCACAGCCCAACCGATTCAGGCGGTCCTCTTCGTCTGCTCCATGAATGCCGTCCGCTCGCCTATGGCCGAGGGGTTGGCGCGCATGCGCTACGGCCGCACGCTGTATGTCGATTCCGCCGGCCTTTCGAAAGCCGATCGGGACGGTTTCGCCCTTTCCGCCCTGCGCGAGCTCGGCATCGATTTCGAGGGTGACGAACCTCACACGCTCGACGAGATCGATTGCGAAGGCTTCGATCTGGTGGTCGCCTTGTCCCCGGAAGCCCATGCCCGCGCCCGGGAACTTCTGCGCGCGACCTCCGTTGAACTGCTCTATTGGCCGATCGAGGATGCCACGCAAGAGACAGGCACGCGCGATCAGCGCCTCGAGGCTTATCGCCGCGTCCGTGACATGATCGACCGGCATATCCGCGATGTGATCGGCCCGCGCGTCCGCCGGGCCGGGTAGTCAGGCTGGCCAGAACGCGCCGCCCGGCATCGGTTCCGGCACGCCCGTTGTTCCCGGCAGACTCAACGGAAGCCCGAGCCGCGAGCGGATCGCGAGATAGGCGAAACATTCCGCCTCCAGCAGGTCGCCATCCCAGCCTGCGGCCTCCACCGGTTCCACGGGAACGCCGAGCTGCTCGGCAAAGCCGCGCATGAAAACGGGATTATGCCGGCCGCCGCCGGTGACCAGCCATCGGAGCGCCGGTCTCGGCAGATGCCGGACCACGGCCGCCGTTGCGGCGATGGTGAAGGCGGTCAGCGTCGCGATCTCGTCCGCTGGCGCAAGGTCGCGGGCTGCCCTGGTCAGGCGATGGAAATCGTTGCGGTCGAGCGATTTCGGCAGCGGCTGCACGAAGAAAGGATGCTGCAGCCAGTCGGCAAGCAGCGCCGCCTCAACGCGCCCCCCGCGTGCCACCGCGCCGTCCCGGTCATACGGCTCGCCGAAATGATGCATCATCGCATCGTCGATCAGGGCCGAGGCCGGGCCGGTATCGCAGGCGAGAACCGTTTCACCGTCGAGATAGGTAATGTTTGCCACGCCGCCGAGATTGAGGACCACGAGCGGGTGTTCCAGGCCTGCTGCGAGCGCGGCATGATAGAGCGGCACCAGGGGCGCGCCCTGGCCGCCGGCGGCGACATCGGCGTGCCGGAAGCGGTTGACCACCGGCCGCTCGAGCGCATGCGCCAGTCTCGCGCCATCGCCGAGTTGGCGGGTAAAACGTCTCTCCGGCCGATGGAACACCGTCTGCCCATGCAGGCCGACAAGATCGACAGTGCCGAGATCTAACCCCTTCTGCGCCAGAACCGCCCGGATCGCGCCGGCAAAGGCTTCGGTTACCTCGGCTTCGAGGGCATCGAGATTGCCGGTTTCGGCGCGGGCGGGATCGGCGATCACCGCCTGCAGCTTCGCCCTGAGATCCTGTGGATAGGGCATGGCGCCGCCGCCGAGCGTGTGGACGCGGGAAAGTCCGTCGCTTTCCAGCACGGCCACGTCGATCGCGTCCATCGAGGTGCCGCTGATGGCGCCGACGGCACGGATTATCCCTGTCACTGGCATCATCCCTCGCGAATCATCCTCGATCAGTATGCTGGACCTTGGCCGGCGAACCAGACATTCTGGTAGCAAGAGTCGCCGGGGGGCGTTGAACCATGAGTCGGATCCTCTTCAGGAATGCGCAGGTCATCGCCACGATGGATGCGCAAAGACGGGAATTGCCGGGAGGCTTTGTCCTTGTTGATGGGCCGGAGATCATTCAGGTCGGGGCGGCGGATGAGCCCCTGCCGGAAGCAGGAACAGTCATCGATCTGACCGGGCATGTCGTGCTGCCGGGCCTCGTCAATACGCATCACCATATGGTCCAGTCACTGACGCGGGCCACGCCCGGCGGGCAGGATGCCGAGCTCTTCGGCTGGCTGAAGGCGCATTACCCGATCTGGGCCCATCTGACGCCGGAGATGATCCATGTCTCGGCTGTGACGGCGATGACAGAGCTGGTTCTCTCGGGCTGCACCACCTCGTCGGATCACCTCTACATCTATCCCAATGGCTCGCGGCTCGATGATGCGATCGCGGCGGCACGCCGGGTCGGCATCCGGTTCCACGCCGCCCGTGGCGCCATGAGCGTCGGCGAATCCAAGGGTGGCCTGCCGCCTGATCATGTTGTCGAGGAGGAACCCGCCATCCTGCGCGAGATGCAGCGCCTCGTGGAGGAGTACCACGATGCCTCGCGCTTTGCGATGCTGCGCATCGTGATCGCGCCCTGCTCGCCCTTCACCGTCAGCGAGGACCTGATGCGCGAAAGCGCGAAGCTGGCGAGGCACTATGGCGTGTCGCTGCATACGCATCTGGCCGAGAACGACAACGACATTGCCTATTCCCTCGAGGTCTTCGGCAAGGATCCGGCGGATTATGTCGAGAGCCTTGACTGGGTCGGCCCGGATGTCTGGCATGCCCATTGCGTCAAGCTCGACGACAAGGCCATCCGTCTCTTCGGTCGGACGGGGACCGGCGTCGCCCATTGCCCGTGTTCGAACATGCGTCTCGCTTCCGGCATCGCTCCGCTGGGAAAGATGCGCGCGGCCGGCGTGCCGGTTGGCCTTGGTGTTGATGGCTCCGCCTCGGCCGATGCCGGCCATCTTCTGGCGGAGGCGAGACAGGCCATGCTGCTCCAGCGGGTCGGTTTCGGCCCGGCCGCCATGTCGGCACGGGAGGCGCTCGCACTTGCGACGCTGGGCGGCGCGCGGGTGCTCGGCCGCAACGATATCGGCGCGCTGGCACCCGGCATGGCGGCGGATCTCGTCGCTTTCGACGTGACCGGTCTCGACTTTGCCGGCGCACAGGCCGATCCGGTTGCAGCTCTGGTCTTCTGCACACCACCGAAGGTGAGCTACAGCATGATCAATGGCCGGCTTATCGTCCGCAAGGGCGAGATGCAGACGATCGACCTTCCCAAACAGGTCGAGCAGCATAACCGCCTCGCCCATCAGCTCCGGGTCAAGGCCGGGCTTGCCTCATGAGCCCCATCGAGGGGCGCGAGGCCCCCGCTCTGCCCTCATTGACGCCGAAGCTGCTGACCGTCCTGCGTGAGGGCTACAGCGCCCGTGATTTCCGGGCCGACGCAATTGCCGGTCTCACTGTCGCCATCGTCGCGCTGCCGCTCTCCATGGCCATTGCCATTGCCTGCGGCCTTTCCCCCGATCGCGGGCTCTACACTGCCATTGTCGGCGGCTTCCTGATCTCCGCGCTTGGCGGCAGCCGCTACCAGATCGGGGGCCCCGCCGGCGCCTTCATTGTGCTGATCGCCGGCATCGTCCAGGCCCATGGCTATGACGGCCTTGTCCTGGCCACGATCATGGCCGGCCTGATGATGATCGCGGTTGGGTTCCTGCGCCTCGGCGGCTACATCCGCTACATCCCGTTCCCGGTCACTGTCGGGTTCACCGCGGGCATTGCCGTGATCATCTTCGCCAGCCAGATCAAGGAATTGCTGGGTCTGGCCATCGAGAAGGAGCCGGCGGCACTCCTGCCCAAGCTCGCCGCCATCTGGTCGAGCCTGCCCACGGCCAGCGGTCCGACCATGCTGGTCGCCGGGCTGTCCGTGCTGATGATCCTCGCCTTCCGGCGCTGGCGGCCCAGCTGGCCGGGCCTGCTGATTACCGTGGCGGTGGCAGCCCTCGTCGCCTGGCTTCTCGGGCTGGATATCGGCACGATCGGCAGCCGCTTCGGCGGCGTGCCCAGCAGCCTGCCCAGCCCCTCCCTGCCACCGGTTTCCCTGGCCCGCCTTGCCGAACTGCTTCCCGCCGCCCTGGCCATCGCGCTGCTCGGTTCGATAGAATCCCTGCTGAGTGCCGTTGTCGCTGACGGAATGAGCGGAGGGCGCCATCGCTCCGACATGGAGCTGATCGCGCAGGGCGCAGCCAACATCGCCTCCGTCCTGTTCGGTGGCGTGCCGGTGACCGGCACGATCGCCCGGACGGCAACCAATGTCCGCGCCGGTGCCCGCGGCCCGGTTTCCGGCATGCTCCATGCCGTCTACCTGCTGGCCTTCATGGTCGTCGCGGCGCCGCTCGCCGCCTATATCCCTCTCGCCGCCCTCGGCGCCGTGCTGGCCGTGGTCGCCTGGAACATGGCCGAGAAGCACGAATTCGCTGCCCTGCTCCGGACATCGCGGGCCGATGCGGTGATCCTGCTGACGACTTTCGTCCTGACGATCCTTGTTGACCTGACGATCGCCATCGGAGTCGGCGTCGTGCTCGGCGCTTTCGTTTTCATGCATCGCATGGCGACATCAGTTGAGGTCGCGGGGCTCGCGCCACCGTCGGAGCAGGACGGCGCAGACCCTGTCGAACCGGAATTCCCGGAGGGCGACGTGCTGGTCTACCGGTTGACCGGCGCTTTCTTCTTTGCTGCGGCCGGCAATGTGTCGGTTCTGCTCGAACGCTTGCCCATCCCGCCGCGCGCCTTCATTTTCGATTTCCGGGATGTACCCCTCGCCGACTCCAGTGCCGCGAAGAGCCTCGAACGCTTCGCCCACCGGCTGCACAAGGCCGGTGCGGTCTTTGTGATCACAGGGGCGAATGCGCAGGTGCGGCAGATGTTCCAGCGGGCCGGCCTCGGCCAGCCGCTCGTTCTTTACGCGGAAGATCTCCGCTCCGCGCGGGAACTGATCCACCTGCGAGGCCTCGCCTGATCGTCAGGGGTCGGGCGCAAACCCATAGGCCAGGCGGACGCGCTCGATCCCGGTCAGCTTGGCCGCAAAGCCGATCCAGCTGTCGCGCTCGGCGATCGGTTCCCATAGGGCTTCGATCTCGTCATAGAGCAGGCTCTCCGGCTCGTCCGCACCGAAATAGGCCGATTCCAAGCGGGCATCCGGCGCTGCAGCGCGGTCGCGCCAGAGCGCGATGACAGGGGCGAACTCCGCCCCGGCATAGAGCGCCGCGCGGGGACCGCCGAGCGCCTTCTCCAGCCGAGATGCCCCACCATAGAGGTCGAACATCACGGCCTCGAAGGGCGCCCGCGTCTGGCGCAGGGCGGTGAACAGGGTGCGGATCAGTACCGTGTCGGACTCCCTGTCGCCCACCACGATTCCAAGCCGGCGAAACAGCGCCTCGCGAAGCTCGTCCCAGAAGCGTTCGCCGAACGTGTCGAGCACGGCCTCCAGCCCCGGTTGCGGCGTAAGCGGGATCAGGCATTCCGCCAGCCGAGCAAGATTCCAGGCAATCGTGTCGGCCTGCCGGCCGAAGGCATAGAGCCCGGTCTGGTCGAAATAGGCTGCCGTGAAACCCGGATCGTAGAAGGGCAGGAACCGGTAGGGCCCGTAATCGAAGCTCTCGCCGGTAATGTTGATGTTGTCGGTATTGAGCACCCCGTGCACGAAGCCGGCGGCGAACCATTGTGCGGTCATCCGTGCGGTCCGGCCGGCGACGCTGTCGAACAGGACTAGGGCTTCCTCTGCCATGGTCTCGCGCCGCGCCTCGGGCAGGTAATGGCGCGTGCAATGGCTGACGAGCCGCGCGAGGCTTTCCGTATCCTCTTCCGCCAGCAGGCGCTGGAAGGTCCCGATCCGGATATGCCCGTGCGAGAGCCGGACGAGCACGCCTGACCGGGTGGGGGAGGGCTCGTCGTTGCGGTGGAGGGCCTCGCCGGTCTCGATCAGCGAGAAGCTCTTCGAGGTTTCCACGCCGAGCGCTTCCAGCATGGCGGTGGCCAGCACTTCGCGGATGCCCCCCTTGAGTGTCAACCGTCCGTCGCCACGGCGCGAATAGGGTGTCGTTCCGCTGCCCTTGGTGCCAAGGTCGAGCAGGCGGCCGGCATCATCGCGAAGCTGCGCGAACAGGAAGCCGCGCCCGTCCCCGAGATCGGGATTGTAGCTTCGGAACTGATGGCCGTGATAGCGCAAGGCAAGCGGCGCGGTGAAACTGCCTGGCAGGGGATCGAAGCGGCCGAAATGGCCGATCCATTCCGCATCATCAAGCCCGGCCAGCCCGACCCGCCGCGCCCAGCGATCATTCCGGTAGCGCAGGATCGTAGCCGGAAAATCCGCGGCCTTAACCGGATCCGCGAACGCGGCGCCAAGTTCCGCATGGATCTGCTCCGGCCTGTAGGCAGGGTCAACCGGCACTGCTGCGCTCAGGCCAACGTCATCATAAGCCGGCGCAGCAATTCCGCACGCGGCACGATCGTCCGGCAGTCGATCTGTTCGTAATCCGTATGCGCACCCTTGCCATCGACGCCGAGGCCATCGAGTGTTGCCGCCATCGGTGCGGTGAAATTGCCATCCGAACCGCCGCCGGTATGAATGCCGATCAGCTCGAAGCCGATCTCCGCCGCCTGCTGTGCGGCATGCTCGAACAGGGCTTTTGCTGCCGGCGTCTGTTCGAAGGGCGGGCGGTTCATGCCGCCGGTCACGGTAATCGTCACGCCCTCGGTTTTCGGCTTCAGGCCGAGGATCTTTCCGCACAGCTCCTCCGCCAGTTCGGCGGTGGGAACACGGAGATCGACCGCAGCAACAGCCTCTTCGGGAATGACATTTGCCTTGGTGCCACCCTGGACCACGCCAACGGTGACGGTGACGCCGCGCGCCTCGTCGCACAGGCCTTCCAGTGCCAGGATCACATGGCCCAGCTCACGGATCGCGCTGCGGCCCTCATGCGGCTTCGCGCCGGCATGTGAGGCCAGGCCGCGGATATGGACATCGAACCGTCCGACGCCCTTGCGTGCCGTGACGATCTTGCCGCCATCGCGGGCGGGTTCGGTGACAAGGACATATTTCGCCTGCCGGCCCAAAGCCTCGATCAGCGAGCGGGAGGTCGGGCTGCCGATTTCCTCGTCCGACACATAGAGATGCGTCACCCCCAGAGGGCCGCCACCGGCCGCCGCCGCGGCGCGCAGCGCGTGATGGGCAATGCAGGCGCCGGACTTCATGTCGTAGATGCCAGGACCAAAGGCGATCGGCCCTTCCTCCCGCCACGGCAGGCGCCCGGCGAGGAAGCCCATCGGATGCACCGTATCGAGATGGCTCAGCACGAGAATGCCCGGCTTGTCCTGCCCCCAGTTCGACCGGACGATAAGGTGGTCGCCGCAGCCATCGGTGCCGGGCACGCGCTCGAGCGTGACTGGGAGGCCGGTATGATCCGACATAACCATGTCCACGAGGCGGTTGACCTGATCGGGGCGTTCCGTCGGGCTCTCGATCTCCACCCAGCGGCGGATATGCGCCAGGATCGCATTCTGTTCAAACATGGGGCTGACAAATCTCCGGATTCGAAGGCCAGCCTGTCACAGTGGCCCGGACACGGCAAGGTTGGCGCAACGAAGCTTGGCAGGATCCTGACAAAGAGGCATAAAGCGCCAGCAGTCAGGAGAATCCGCATGACCGTTACGCCTCGATCGCCGCTGGTTGCCGTTCTGGCCTATGACGGCCTGTGCGCGTTCGAATTCGCGATCGCATACGAGGTTTTCGGTCTGCCGCGGCCGGAAATGGGGCCGGGCTGGTACCGTTACTGCCCCTGCGCCGTCGAGCCGGGGCCGCTGCGTTCCGCCAGTGGCCTTGTCGTCGAGGCGGCTGCGGGTCTCGAGATTCTCGCCGAAGCTGATCTCATCATCATCCCCGGATGGCGCGGCATTGCCGCGCCGGTTCCCGGCCCGCTCCTCGAGGCCCTGCGTCAGGCCCATGCGAGAGGCGCGGCAATCGCCTCGCTCTGCTCCGGCGCTTTCGTCCTCGGTGCGGCGGGCCTGCTGGATGGCCGTCGCGCCACGACGCATTGGCGTTATTTCGACGCCATGGCCGACCATTTTCCTGCGGCCCGCCTCGAGCCTGATGTCCTCTATGTCGAGGAGGACCGCATCCTCACGGCCGCCGGCAGTGCGGCTGGCATCGATCTCTGCCTGCATCTCGTCCGGCGTGATTTCGGCGCGGAGGTCGCCAATCGCGTCGCGCGGAGACTGGTCGTCGCGCCACATCGGGAAGGCGGGCAGGCACAGTTCATCGAACGCCCGGTGCCGAAGCCGCGCGAAGGCGCGCGCCTCTCGGCGTTGATGGAATGGATGCAGGCCCATCTCGACGAGGATCAGAAAGTGCCTGATCTCGCGAGCCGAGCCGGGATGAGCATTCGCACCTTCCAACGCCGGTTCGAGGAAACCACCGGCCTGCCGCCGGGAAGCTGGCTGCTGCAACTCCGCTTGGCCCGGGCGCGCGAATTGCTGGAGGCGCCCGAAGACCGCTCGCTGGATGACATTGCCGAGGCGACAGGGTTCCGCACGGTTGCGGCCCTGCGTCATCATTTCCGCCTTCGCCTCGGGGTCAGCCCCGGACAATACCGGGACCGTTTTTTTCGCGACCGGCAACCGTCCCGTGCGGCGTGATGGAATTTGGCTGAATCCTGACGCAGCTTGGCTCTCCGGCCAGTCGTCCGGACGGAGCCTCCGCGGCATACACGGGGCAACTGAACCCGATGGAGAATGCGATGAGCGCCGTGACCGAAATTCCCGTGGCCAGCCCCGAAGAGATCCGCGCCCGCTATGCCGAAAGGCTGCGCTTCGAAACCGATTGCTGGGACGTGCATGACGCCCTCCAGTCGGCCGAACCCGGCTTCGTCCTGCTCGATGTGCGCGGACCTGCCCTGTACGCGAACGGCCATATCGAGGGTGCGATCAACCTGCCACGTGGCAAGATGACGGCCCGGAAAATGGTGGAATGGCCGGAAAGCACGCTTTTCGTGGTCTATTGTGCCGGCCCGCATTGCAACGGCACTGACAAGGCCGCCTTGCGGCTCGGTGAACTCGGTTGCCGCGTCAAGGTGATGATCGGCGGCGTGACCGGCTGGCTCGACGAGGGATTCGCGTTGAAGTCCCTGACGGCTTGATCGGAACGGCCCGGCTTCTGCGACGAAATATCGAATTTTGCAGAGCCGGCTCGCCGAATTTCCCTCTTTCGTTCGATCTTCGCAGTTTGTAAGCCTTGCCAACCGCCATCGGGAGGCTTGCATGTTCCAGTTGAGTGACGATGCCCGCACCATCCAGGATATGGCCCGGGCCTTTGCAGCGGAAAAACTGGCGCCGCATGCCCTCGAATGGGACGAGAAGAAGCATTTCCCGATTGACGTGATGCGCGAGGCTGCCGCGCTCGGCATGGGCGGAATCTATGTCCGCGACGATGTCGGCGGATCCGGGCTGACCCGGCTCGACGCCGCCGTCATCTTCGAGGCGCTGTCGACTGGCTGCCCCACCGTCGCCGCGTATATCTCGATCCACAATATGTGCGCCTGGATGATCGACACCTACGGCAACGATGCCCAACGCAAGGCCTGGCTGCCGGCTTTGGTCAGCATGGAGCGCTGCGCGAGCTACTGCCTGACGGAGCCCGGCGCCGGTTCGGATGCCGCCGCCCTCTCGACACGCGCCCGCCGCGAGGGGGATCACTATGTCCTCGACGGCCAGAAGCAGTTCATTTCCGGCGCCGGCAATGAGGCCGACTTTTACGTGGTCATGGCGCGGACCGGGGCCGACGGGCCAAAGGGCATCTCGACCTTCGTCGTCGAAGGCGGCACGCCCGGCCTGAGTTTCGGCGCCAACGAGCGCAAGATGGGCTGGAACGCCCAGCCGACCCGGGCGGTCATTTTTGAATCCTGCCGTATCCCGGCTGCCAACCGGCTGGGCGAGGAAGGCGACGGATTTCGTATTGCCATGTCCGGCCTCGATGGCGGGCGGCTCAACATTGCCGCCTGTTCGGTCGGCGGTGCCCAGGCGGCGCTCGAAAAGGCGCTGGCCTATGCGGGCGAGCGCAAGGCGTTCGGGCGCAAGCTCAACGAATTCCAGGCGCTCCAGTTCCGGCTGGCGGATCTCGCCATCGAACTCGAGGCCGCCCGGCTGTTCCTCTATGCCGCTGCGGCTTCCTACGACCGCGACGATGCCGACCGGACGAGCCGCATCGCCATGGCCAAGCGCTTCGTCACCGATACGGGCTTCGACGTCGCCAATGGTGCGCTGCAGATCCTCGGCGGCTATGGCTATCTCTCGGAATACGGCATCGAGAAGATCGTGCGGGATCTGCGGGTTCACCAGATCCTCGAGGGAACAAACGAAATCATGCGGTTGATTGTGGCGCGCAGCCTCATCGCCCAGCAGGCATAAGAGCGGAGGAATGCATGGCAACGATCGGGTTTCTGGGTCTGGGCAATATGGGGCGTCCGATGGCGCTCAACCTGGTGAAGGCCGGCCATGAGGTGATCGGTTTCGACCTCTCCCCCGAGGCCTGCGAAGCCAGCCGCGCCGTCGGGCTGACCGTCGCCGGCGACGCGGACGTCGCGGTGCGCAAGGCCGATATCGTCGTCACCATGCTGCCGGCAGGCAAGCATGTGCTCGATGCCTATTCCGGCCGTATGAACCTGCTCTCAAAGGCTGCGCGGGGCACGCTCTTTATCGATTGCTCCACGATCGACATTGCCTCGGCCCGTGCCGCGAGCGAGGCTGCCTCGTCAGCCGGTATGCTGGCAGTCGATGCGCCGGTCTCCGGGGGCGTCGGCGGGGCAGCCGCCGGGACGTTGACCTTCATGGTCGGCGGAAGTGCGGATGCTTTCGCCAGGGCGAAGCCGGTCCTCGAGGCGATGGGCAAGAAGATCGTCCATTGCGGCGGAGCCGGGAACGGGCAGGCAGCCAAGATCTGCAACAACATGCTGCTCGGCATCTCGATGATCGGTGTCGGCGAGGCCTTTGTGCTGGCGCGCAAGCTCGGCCTGTCCGATCAGGCGCTGTTCGATGTGGCCTCCACCTCGTCCGGGCAATGCTGGTCGCTCAACACCTATTGTCCGGTGCCGGGGCCTGTGCCCACTTCCCCGGCCAACCGCGACTATGCGCCCGGCTTTGCAGCCGACCTGATGCTGAAGGATCTCAAGCTCAGCCAGCAGGCGGCGCAGGGCAGCGGAGCTGTCACGCCCCTTGGCGCGGCGGCGGCGCAGCTTTACGAATTGTTCGCGGCCCAGGGACATGGCGGCCTCGATTTCTCGGCCATCGTCACGTTCCTCAACGGGACGCCCGGCAAGGCTCCGCGCTGACGCGGTTCCCGCTCCGGTTCTCAATCCTTCGGGGGAGGGCGCGATGCGTCGTGGAATCAAACTGGCCGTTCTGGCTCTCGGCCTGCTGACCGCCGGCCTCGCGCTGGCTCAGAACCCCGGACCGCTGCGCCGGATCGGCGAGTTCCGGATATCGACCGGGCTCCATATCGGCGGAATCGAGTTCGGCGGCATATCCGGCCTCGAGCGCGATCCGGCTACCGGCCGCTATCTCGCGCTATCGGATGATCGCGCCGAGCGTGGGCCCGTCCGGCTCTACGAGATGGATATCGGCATTGATGCCCGGGGGATCGCGAAGCTCGAAATTCTCCGGACAATCGAATTGACGGATGAGGCGGGCAAGCCGTTCCCTCGCCTTGCGACAGATCCGGAAGCCATCCGCATTGCGCCGAACGGCAATCTGGTCTGGGCCTCCGAGGGCGACCAGCAGGGCCGGCCGGCCCTTTTCGAGGCGGACAGGAACGGACGTGCCCTTCGCCGGTTCGCTCTGCCGGATTACTACATGCCCGATCCGGGCAAGACCCGTGGTGTGGTTGGCAATCTCGCCCATGAAGGCCTCGCCTTTTCGCCCGATGGCCGCCGTCTCTACGCGCTCACCGAGAACGCCCTCGCGCAGGATGGCCCGGTCGCCAACCGGCAGGAAGGCTCGCTCTCCCGGTTGCTGGTGCTCGATTTCGCCAGCGGCCAGCCTCTCGCGGAATACGCCTACCGCACCGAGCCCGTCCGTCTGGCTTCGACGCGCAATCCTCCGGTCGAGGATAACGGCGTCTCCGAGATCCTGATGATGCCGGATGGCCAGCTGATTGTCGTCGAGCGGACTTTTGCCCTTGGCGCCGGGAACATGATCCACCTCTTCCGTGTCCGGCCAGAAGGCGGCACCAATGTGCTCGGCCGCGCCAGCCTGAAAGAGGGCGAGCCTGTCATCCCTTTGGCCAAGGAATTGTTGATGACACTGCGCGAGGGTGATTTCGGGCTCGATCTCGACAATATCGAGGCGCTTGCCCTCGGCCCAATGTTGGATGGGCGACAGACTCTTGTCTTTGCCTCTGACAACAACTTCAACCGCAACGGCCAGGTGACGCAATTCGTCGTTTTTGCGCTCGAACCGCGCTGACCTTGGTCAAAAGACCGAATTGACCGATGCCGGCACCCTGCTATCGGTTGCCGGCATCGGATTGTGCCGTGGGAGAGAAGGTTCATGAAGGAAATCCTCGACAGGCTCGAGTCCCGCCGCCAGGAGGCCCGCCTCGGCGGTGGCCTCAAGCGCATCGAGGCACAGCATGCCAAGGGCAAGCTGACGGCGCGCGAACGGCTTGAATTGCTGCTCGACCATGGCTCCTTCGAGGAATTCGACATGTTCGTCGAACATCGCTGCGTCGATTTCGGCATGGACAAGCAGCCCCGCCCGCCCGGAGATGGCGTGGTGACCGGCTGGGGCACGGTCAATGGCCGCAAGGTCTTCGTCTTTGCGAAGGATTTCACGGTTCTCGGCGGCTCGCTCTCCGAGACCCATGCCCAGAAGGTCGGCAAGATCCAGGAACTCGCCCTGCGTATGCGCGCCCCGATCATCGGCCTTTACGATTCCGGCGGCGCCCGCATCCAGGAAGGCGTGGCGAGCCTCGCCGGCTATGCCGACATCTTCAAGCGCAACGTCACGGCTTCGGGTGTCATTCCGCAGATCTCGGTGATCATGGGCCCCTGTGCCGGCGGCGATGTCTATTCCCCCGCCATGACGGACTTCATCTTCATGGTCCGCGATACCTCCTACATGTATGTGACCGGACCGGATGTCGTGAAGACCGTGACGAACGAGATCGTCACCCACGAGGAACTGGGCGGTGCCTCGGTCCACACCACGAAATCCTCGATCTCCGACGGTGCCTTCGACAACGATGTCGAGGCCCTGCTGCAGATCCGCCGGTTGATCGATTTCCTGCCTGCCAACAACCAGGAAGGCGCGCCGGAATGGCCGAGCGCGGATGATCCGCTTCGCCGCGACATGAGCCTCGACACGCTGGTTCCGGACAATGCCAACCAGCCCTATGATATGAAGGAGCTCATCCTCAAGGTTGTCGACGAGGGCGATTTCTTCGAGATCTCGGAGAAGCATGCCGGCAACATCATTACCGGTTTCGGCCGGATCGAGGGGCGCACCGTGGGCGTTGTCGCCAACCAGCCGATGGTGCTGGCCGGCGTGCTCGACAGCGATGCCAGCCGCAAGGCCGCGCGCTTCGTCCGCTTCTGCGATGCTTTCGAAATTCCCATCGTCACCTTCGTCGATGTGCCGGGCTTCCTGCCGGGCACGGCACAGGAATATGGCGGGCTGATCAAGCACGGCGCGAAGCTGCTCTTCGCCTACAGCCAATGCACGGTGCCGCTCGTTACCTGCATCACCCGCAAGGCCTTTGGCGGCGCTTATGACGTCATGGCCTCCAAGCATATTGGCGGCGACGTCAATTATGCCTGGCCGACGGCGCAGATCGCCGTCATGGGCGCCAAGGGCGCGGTGGAGATCATCTTCCGCGGCCAGACACCGGAAGAAATCGAGAAGCGCACCCGCGAATATGAAGAGCGGTTCCTCTCGCCCTTCGTTGCCGCCGAGCGCGGCTATATCGATGAGGTGATCATGCCGCATTCGACGCGGCCGCGCATCGCCCGGGCACTCGCCATGCTGCGCACCAAAAAGGTCGAGCAGCCCTGGCGCAAGCACGACAACATGCCGCTGTGAGCATTGGCGAGTGAAGTAGGAACCGGTTCGCGTAAAGCCAATGCGAACGAGAAATAGATTTCTTGCAGGCCGGGGCGGCCTCGGAGTTTGGGAATGTTCAAGAAGATCCTGATCGCCAATCGCGGGGAAATCGCCTGCCGGGTCATCAAGACGGCGCGCCGGATGGGCATCGCCACCGTTGCGGTCTATTCCGATGCCGACAAGGACGCCATGCATGTGGCCATGGCGGATGAGGCCGTCCATATCGGCCCGCCGGCAGCGAGCGAATCCTATCTTGTCATCGACAAGATCATCGAGGCGTGCCGGAAGACCGGCGCCGAGGCGGTCCATCCAGGCTATGGCTTCCTTTCCGAGCGCGAGGCCTTCGCTCACGCGCTGAAGGCAGCCGGCATCACTTTCATCGGCCCGAACCCGCATGCCATCGCGGCCATGGGCGACAAGATCGAATCGAAAAAGGCGGCGGCGGCGGCCGGCGTCTCGACGGTTCCCGGCTATCTCGGCACGATCGAGACGCCCGAGGAAGCGATGAAAATCGCCGACGAGATCGGCTATCCTGTCATGCTGAAAGCCTCGGCCGGTGGCGGTGGCAAGGGCATGCGCATCGCCTGGAATGCCGACGAGGTGCGCGAGGGCTTCGAGCGCTCGCGGTCGGAGGCGAAATCCTCCTTCGGCGATGACCGGATGTTCGTCGAGAAATTCATCGTCAATCCCAGGCATATCGAGATCCAGGTTCTCGGCGACAAGCATGGCAACGTGATCCATCTCGGCGAGCGCGAATGCTCCGTTCAGCGCCGCAACCAGAAGGTTGTCGAGGAGGCGCCCTCGCCGCTGCTGGACGAGGCGACCCGTGCGAAGATGGGTGCTCAGGCCGTCGCCCTTGCAAGGGCCGTGAACTATGACAGCGCCGGCACGGTGGAATTCGTCGCCGGGCAGGACCGCAGCTTCTTCTTCCTCGAAATGAACACGCGCCTTCAGGTGGAGCATCCGGTGACGGAAATGATCACCGGGCTCGACCTTGTCGAGGAGATGATCCGCGTCGCCTATGGCGAGGCCCTGCGCTATCGGCAGGAGGATGTCCGCCTGCAGGGCTGGGCCGTCGAGAGCCGCATCTATGCCGAGGACCCGACCCGCAACTTCCTGCCCTCGATCGGCCGGCTCACCCGCTATCGACCGCCGGCGGAGGGCGAAACCGGCCCTGTGACCGTGCGCAACGATACCGGTGTGGAGGAAGGCGGCCAGATCTCGATGTTCTACGATCCGATGATCGCCAAGCTGGTTACCCATGCGCCGACCCGGCTTGAGGCGATCGAGGCGCAGGCGCGGGCGCTGGATGGCTTTGCGATTGACGGGATTCGGCACAACATCCCCTTCCTCGCCACGCTGATGGCGCATCCGCGCTGGAAGTCTGGCGCGCTCTCCACCGGATTCATCGCCGAGGAATTCCCGGAAGGGTTCCAGATCCCGCTGCCGCAGGGCGATGCCGCCCGCCGGCTTTCGGCGATCGCGGCGGCCATCGACCACGCGCTCAACGCGCGCAAGCGGCAGATCTCCGGCCAGATGTCGACCATGCGCCCGGTGACCTTCGAGACCGACCGTGTCGTGCTGGTCGGGCAGGGGCCGGATGCCGTCCGGCTCGATCTCGTGGTCGAGCCGCAGGGTGAGGGGCTCTGCATCCGCTTTGACGACGGCACGGTGATGGCGCTCAACTCTGGCTGGCGCGCGGGCGATCTCGTCTGGAACGGGACGATCAACGGCGAGGCACTGGCAGTGCATGTCGCGCCGATTCCGAACGGCGTCCGGCTGGCGCAGGGGGGGGGCGCGGCGGCCTTCCGTGTGTACACCCGGCGTGAGGCCGCCCTTGCCGCGCTGATGCCCGAGAAGAAGGGGGCCGATACCTCGAAGGTTCTGCTTTGCCCGATGCCGGGCCTCGTCAAGAGCATCGCCGTGGCCGAGGGGCAGGAGGTCAAGGCTGGCGAGACCCTCGCCATCGTCGAGGCCATGAAGATGGAAAATGTTCTCCGTGCCGAGAAGGACGTGACAATCGGCAAGCTCAAGGCCAAGGCCGGCGACAGCCTCGCCGTCGATGCCGTCATCATGGAATTTGCCTGATGGCTGCGGTGCAGCCTCCCGTCCCGTTGCGGCCGCACCATCTCCTGTGCAGCCTCACCTACCGCGGGGAGGGCTACAGCGCCGCTTTTGTGGCCGGCTATGACCGGGTGATCGAACGCCTCGCCGCGGGTGCGCCGATCTGTATTGTCGAAGGGCCGGACGCGATCTGCGGCCCGCGCCTCGGCGAACCGGATTGCCATTGCCAAGAGCCCCGGATCGCCTGGCGCGACCGGCAGGCCGCCGCCGATCTCGCGCCCTGCCTCGGGCAGGCGCTTCTGCCGGGCACCGAACTGCCCGGGCTTGTCGACCATCTGCCTGCATTGCGGGCCGCCTTTGCCGAGGGCACGCTGCGCACGGCCTGTTCAGGTTGCGCCTGGCATGACCTCTGCGATCAGGTCGCGCTTGCCGGTTTTGCCGGCACGCGGCTTCTGCCTCCTGTGCCGTCAATTTCCTGAAAGGATTTCACCATGACTTTGCATGCCCGATCTTCTCTTGCCCATGCTGCCATGCCCGTCTTTCGTTTCGAGGGTGATTACACCCTGCTCCGGAAGGCCGCCGCCATTTTCGCCGGCAGCATCCTGCTCGCCCTCTGCTCGTGGATCAGCGTGCCGATGATTCCGGTTCCGATGACGATGCAGACCTATGGCATCCTGCTGCTCGGCGTCCTGCTCGGCTGGCGTCTGGCCGGTGCCTCGGTCCTGCTCTATCTCGCAGAGGCGTTGGCCGGTCTGCCGGTTCTCGCCGGAGGTGCCTTCGGCTTGAAGCCCTTTCTCGGCCCGACGGCCGGCTATCTCGCCGCTTTCCCGCTCGCGGCGATGCTGGTCGGCTGGTGCGTCGAGCGTGGTTGGGCCCGCCATGTCCTCAGCGCTTTCATGGTGATGCTGGCTGCCCATGCCGTGATCTTTGCCGGCGGCCTTGCCTGGCTCGCCACCTTCACCGGCATGGAGAAGGCCATCGCTGTCGGGCTGATGCCGTTCCTCGTCGGTACGGTCATCAAGTCTGCTCTGGTCGTCGCCACAGGCATCGCTTTTGCGCGAGCCAAGGGCTGGCATCGCTAAGCCTTCTCGCGAGGGAGACAGCCCATGACGGCAACCCGCCACAACATCTTCCCGCCGACAACCGAAGCCGACTGGCGCAAAGCGGTCGAGCAGGTGCTCAAGGGCGCCGATTTCGAGAAGGTGATGGTCGGGCGCACATCGGATGGCTTGCCCGTCCTTCCGCTGCATCCGCGGCGGAAGGATGTCGAGGCCATTGCCGGCCCGCGCGGGGCCGAACGCTGGCGGATTGCCGCCCGCATCGCCGATCCCGATGCCGATCGGGGCAATGGGTTGCTACACGAGGACCTGCTCGGCGGGGCGGATATGATTACCGCGACGCTCGCGGGTTCTCCGCAGGCGCGCGGCTTCGGCCTGCGTGAACCCTCTCCGGCCACCTGGTCGCAGGCCCTGCGCAACGTTCATTGCGATCTCGTTTCGCTGCGGCTGGAAGGGGCACCGTTCGGCGGTCGTGCGCTGGCTGATTCCTTCGCCGCCTTCGCCCAGGCCAGCCGCCTGCCGGGCGCAACGCTCAAGGTCGATTTCGGTCTCCAGCCGCTGGCGGATTTTGCAGCGCTCGGGCACTTCCCGCTGGCCTTCGGAACGTTGATGGCCAATGCGCTGGAGATCATCCGCCAGCGTCGGGCGGAGGGTTTTGCCGGGCCTTTCCTGCGGTGCGACTCCCGCCCCTTCCACGAGGCTGGGGCCACCGAGGCGCAGGAACTGGCGCTTCTTGCTGCGCAGGGCGTGACCTATCTGCGCGCGCTCGAGGAGGCCAACGTTCCGCTTGAGGAAGCGAGCAACTGGCTCTCCTTCACGCTGGCCGTCGATGATGATTTCTTCCTCGGTATCGCCAAGCTGCGCGCCTTGCGCCTGCTCTGGGCCCGGATCGAGGAAGCCAGCGGGCTCTCCCCGGCACCCGTTGCCATCCATGCCGAGACTGCCTGGCGAATGCTGACGCGGCACGATGTCCATGTGAACCTGCTGCGCAACACGATTGCGGCCTTCGCGGCGGGGATCGGTGGCGCGGATTCGATCGAGGTCCTTCCTTTCACCGCGCCGCTCGGGCTCGCGGATGCCGCAGCCCGCCGCCTCGCGCGGAATACCAGCCTCATCCTGCTCGACGAATCCAGCCTCGCCCGGATGCTGGATCCGGCAGCCGGTGCGGGCAGCATCGAGGCGATGACCGATGCGCTGGCCGAAAAAGCCTGGTCGCTCTTCGGTGTTCTCGAAGGGCAGGCCGGCAACCGGCTCCGCGGCATGCCTGCTGCGCTGGAGAACGGCTTCGTCGCCGAGATGCTGCGTGATGCCCGCGATGCCCGGCTTCGGCTGCTGGCAACCCGGCGTCAGCCGTTGACCGGCGTGAGTGAGTTCCCGGATCTCACGGAAACGCCGCCAGCTGTCCTGGCGGAAGCACGCCCGCATGCGGCGCCGGAGGGGGCGTTGCCCTCCCTGCGGCTGGCCGAGCCCTTCGAACATCTGAGAGACCGCGCCATCCGGCTCGGGCATGGAAAGCCGCCCCGGGTCTTCCTCGCCAATCTCGGGCGCGTGGCCGATTTCACGGCTCGCGCCACCTTCGCAAAAAGCTTCTTCGAGGTGGCCGGCATCGAGGGACTGGGGAATGGCGGCTTTGCCGATGCGGGCGGGAAAACGGACCTCGCTGCGCTCCTCGCAGCCTTCCGGGCGAGCGGCGCGGCATTCGCCTGCCTTGCCTCGTCCGATGAGGTCTATCGCAGCCCGTCAGACGCCGGCGAGGACAGCCTGGCCGTTGCCGCGGCGAAGGCCTTGCATGCGGCGGGTGCGCGGCAGGTCTGGCTGGCCGGCCGCCCCGGACCCGACGAAGCTGCCTACCGGGCCGCCGGGATCAGCGGCTTTTCGTATGTTGGCTGTGATGTGCTAGCCTCGCTCGAGGCTGCACTCGATGCAATCGGCACCTGAGGGAGAAACCCATGAGCCGCCTGCCCGATTTCACCTCCCTTGCCTTCCGTCGCCCGGGCCAGCCGGCGCCGGCAGCTTCCGTCGAGCCTTGGCTCACGCCCGAGGGCATCGCCATCCCGGCCCTGACCACCGAGGCGGATCTGGCGGGGATTGACTTCCTCGACACGCATCCCGGCCTGCCGCCCTTTGTCCGGGGGCCCTATCCGACCATGTATGTCAATCAGCCCTGGACGATCCGCCAATATGCCGGTTTCTCGACGGCCGAGGATTCGAACGCCTTCTACCGCCGCAACCTTGCGGCCGGGCAGAAGGGCCTGTCGGTCGCCTTCGATCTTGCCACCCATCGCGGCTATGATTCCGACCATCCGCGCGTTGCGGGAGATGTCGGCATGGCCGGCGTGGCGATCGACTCGATCTACGACATGCGGACGCTGTTCGAAGGCATCCCGCTCGACCAGATGTCCGTCTCGATGACGATGAACGGCGCCGTGCTGCCGGTTCTTGCCCTGTTCATCGTGGCGGCAGAAGAACAGGGTGTTGCGCCGGCGAAGCTTTCCGGGACCATCCAGAACGATATCCTCAAGGAGTTCATGGTCCGCAACACCTATATCTACCCGCCGGACGGTTCGCTGCGCATCATCTCGGACATTTTCGCCTACACGGCGGAGCATATGCCGAAATTCAACTCGATCTCGATTTCCGGCTACCACATGCAAGAGGCCGGGGCGACGCAGGATCTCGAACTGGCGTACACGCTGGCGGACGGGATCGAGTATATACGCACCGGCCGAGCAGCCGGGCTCGACATCGACACCTTCGCCCCGCGCCTTTCCTTCTTCTGGGCCATCGGCATGAACTTCTTCATGGAAGTGGCCAAGCTGCGCGCCGCCCGCCTGCTCTGGTCGAAGCTGGTAAAGGGTTTCGATCCGAAATCGCCGAAATCCCTGCCGCTGCGCACCCATTGCCAGACATCCGGCTGGAGCCTCACCGCACAGGACGTGTTCAACAACGCGATCCGCACCTGCATCGAGGCCATGGCGGCCACGCAGGGGCACACGCAGTCGCTGCATACCAACGCGCTCGACGAGGCGCTCGCGTTGCCGACGGACTTCTCGGCGCGCATCGCCCGGAACACCCAGTTGCTGATCCAGCAGGAAGCCGGCACCAACCGCCTGATCGACCCATGGGGCGGCTCGCGGATGGTCGAGAAGCTCACGCATGATCTTGCTACCCGCGCCTGGGGTCATATCGAGGAGGTCGAAAAGCTCGGCGGTATGGCGAAGGCCATCGAGGCCGGCATTCCCAAACTCCGGATCGAGGAAGCTGCCGCCCGCACACAGGGCCGGATCGATTCCGGCGAGCAGACGATCATCGGCGTCAATCGGTACATTCTGACCGATGAAAAGCCGATCGACGTGCTCAAGGTCGACAATGCGGCCGTCCGCGCGCAGCAGATCGCCAAGCTCGAACGGCTCCGCGCCGAGCGCAATCCCGAGGACGTCCGGGCGAGCCTCGCTGCCCTTGAACACGCGGCGCGCAGCAAGACCGGCAACCTTCTCGCACTGGCCGTTGCCGCCGCACGAGCCAAGGCGACGGTCGGCGAGATCAGCCTTGCGCTTGAGCGCGCCTTCTCGCGGCATCGCGCCGAGGTCAAGGCGATTTCAGGCATCTACCGTGAAGCTGTCGGTGAGAAGAACGCCGCTGTGCAGCGTGTCATGGGCATGACCCGCGCCTTTGCCGAGAATGACGGGAGGCGTCCGAAGATCCTCGTCGCGAAGATGGGGCAGGATGGCCATGATCGCGGCCAGAAGGTGATTGCCTCGGCCTTTGCCGATCTTGGCTTTGATGTCGAGATCGGGGCATTGTTCGCGACGCCGGAGGAAGCGGCGGCGCAGGCGGTGCAGGGTGATGTGCATATTATCGGCGTTTCGTCGCTCGCCGCCGGGCATCTCACCCTTGTGCCGGCACTGAAGGCCGCGCTGGAAAAGGAAGGCCGCCCCGATATCATGATCGTGGTGGGTGGTGTCATCCCCCCGCAGGATTTCCAGGCCCTGCTCGATGCCGGGGCGGCGGCGATCTTCCCGCCGGGCACCGTCATCGCCGACGCGGCCGAGAAGCTGCTCGACGGGCTCAACCGCAAGCTTGGCTTCGCCCAGCCCAAGGTGGCCTGACAAAAGCAGCCTGAACAGTCAGGCCTTTACATAGACCCAGGCTTCGAGGCCGGAACGCAGGCGGACAGCGATCCGCCGGTAATCCGAGACCTCGTAGGCATCGGCGGCGGCAAGTTCCTCGGCCGTGATTTCGAAAACCGTTCCGGTGACTTCGTCGAGTTCAAGGCCTGTCCGCAGGAGGATCGGATGGAAGCGTTCGCCGCTCGCCGCGATCACAGCCGGGTCCGAAATCTCGACCATCGCCTTGCGGTAGCCTGGCAGAATGTCGGGCTGGCCGGCAAGCAGGCGACCGAACTGGCTGATCTGGACCTGCGGCGTCTGCAGTGTGCCATAGGAGAAAAGATAGATCGGCGCGTGAGATGTCATTCTGAAAATCTCCAATCAAAAACAAAGTCGTGAATGATGGCCGGGTAGCGGGATTCGGGCACCCGCGCAACCGATCGCCAGATTGCCCGATGGCCGCTTTTCACCTAAAGCGGGTGAAACAAGACCAGCGGCCCCGAAGGCCTGCTTCACGAAGGAAACCCCATGCCCGCATATCGTTCGCGTACAACCACCCATGGCCGCAACATGGCCGGTGCCCGCGGCCTCTGGCGCGCCACCGGCATGAAGGATGGCGATTTCGGCAAGCCGATCATCGCTGTCGCCAATTCCTTCACGCAATTCGTGCCCGGCCATGTCCATCTCCATCCGCTCGGGCAGCTGGTGGCGCGCGAGATCGAGGCGGCCGGCGGTGTGGCCAAGGAATTCAACACGATCGCCGTCGATGATGGCATCGCCATGGGCCATGACGGCATGCTTTATTCGCTGCCTTCGCGCGAAATCATCGCCGACAGCATCGAGTACATGGTCAATGCCCATTGCGCCGATGCGCTGGTCTGCATCTCGAACTGCGACAAGATCACGCCCGGCATGCTGATGGCGGCCTTACGTCTCAACATTCCCGTCGTCTTCGTCTCCGGCGGGCCGATGGAAGCCGGCAAGGTGACCGTCAAGGGCAAGGAAAAGGCCGTCGACCTTGTCGATGCCATGGTCTGGGCGGCGGATGACAGCTACTCCGACGAGGACGTGCAGAAGGTTGAGCAATCGGCTTGCCCGACCTGCGGCTCCTGCTCGGGCATGTTCACTGCCAATTCGATGAACTGCCTGACCGAAGCCCTCGGCCTCTCGCTGCCCGGCAACGGCACCGTCCTCGCCACCCATGCCGATCGCCGCCGCCTCTTCGTCGAGGCCGGGCACCTGATCGTCGATCTGGCACGCCGCTATTACGAGCAGAACGATGAAGGCGTGCTGCCGCGCAATATCGCCACGTTCAAGGCATTCGAGAACGCGATGACGCTCGATATCGCCATGGGCGGCTCGACGAACACAGTGCTGCACCTGCTGGCTGCGGCCCACGAGGCCGGGCTCGACTTCACGATGAAGGATATCGACCGCCTCTCGCGGAAAGTGCCGGTGCTCTGCAAGGTCGCCCCGGCGGTTGGCGATGTCCATATCGAGGATGTGCATCGCGCCGGCGGCATCATGAGCATCCTCGGCGAGTTGCATCGGGCCGGCCATCTGCACGGCGAGTGCCGGACAGTGCATGCCGAAACGATGTCAGCCGCATTGGCCCGCTGGGATATCACGCAGTCGAATTCGGAATCCGTGGCCACCTTCTTCAAGGCCGCGCCCGGCGGCGTGCCGTCTCAGACCGCCTTCAGCCAGTCGGCCCGCTGGAAGGAACTGGATACCGACCGCGAGAAGGGCGTCATCCGCAAGGCCAGCCACGCCTTCTCCAAGGATGGCGGCCTCGCCGTGCTCTACGGCAACCTTGCCGAAAAAGGCTGCATCGTGAAAACGGCCGGTGTCGACCCGTCCGTGCTGGTCTTTTCCGGAACCGCGCGCATTTTCGAGAGCCAGGACTCGGCCATTGACGGCATCCTCAATGGCGGCGTTGTGGCCGGTGATGTCGTGCTGATCCGCTACGAGGGGCCGAAGGGCGGGCCGGGCATGCAGGAAATGCTCTACCCGACCAGCTACATCAAGTCGAAGAAGCTCGGAACCTCCTGTGCGCTTGTCACAGATGGGCGTTTCTCCGGCGGCACCTCGGGCCTGTCCATCGGCCATGTCTCGCCGGAAGCGGCCTCGGGCGGCACGATCGGGCTGGTCCGGGATGGCGACATCATCGAGATCGACATCCCGAACCGGTCGATCCATCTCAAGGTCAGCGATGCCGAACTCGCCACGCGGCGTGCGGAGCAGGACCGGCTCGGCTGGAAACCGGCCAAGCCGCGCAAGCGCAACGTGACAACCGCGCTGAAGGCTTATGCCCTGTTCGCGTCGAGTGCGGATACGGGCGCCGTCCGGATCCTGCCGGAATGACGGGAGATCCCCGGGGCGCAGCGGCAGCTTCGCCCCGGCTTTCCCGAGGTCAGGCCAGATCCGGCACCCGGTAGCTGGTGGTGGATTTCACGCGTTCCATCGCGAAGCGCGAGGTGACGTTCTTGAGCGGGATCACCTCGATCAGGCGCTTGTAGAAGGCGTCGAACTCGGCCATGTCGCGGACCACGACGCGCAGCATGTAATCGACATCCCCGGCCATCCGGTAGATGTCCATCACCTCCGGCATGGAGGAGACGGTGCGGGCGAAATTCTGCAGCCACGGGCCGGAATGGTCGCCGGTCTCGATCTGCACGAAGACGGTCAGGCCCAGGCCGATCTTCTCCGGCGAAACCAGCGCGACACGCCGCGTGATCACCCCGGACGCATCCAGCCGCTGAATACGTTTCCAGCACGGCGTCTGCGACAGGCCGACCCGGTGCGACAGCTCGGCAAGGCTGACGGTGCAATCCTCCTGGAGCACTGTGAGGATCTTCCGGTCAATGGCATCCATGGCAGGCTCCCTTCTTGGGCCTGAATGTATCAGGGAATGCTTTTCCTTTTTGTCTGTTATTTTTGATGATAATAAGAAAAATTCCCTACTCAGCGGCAATAAGCGGGAGATTCATCTCAATATCGGTCAATTGGATTTCCCGGATGACAGCGCCGATCATCACCAGCATCGGGCCGGTTTCTGGCAAGTCACCGAGCGCCACCGGCAGGGCATCGATCCGGGCGCAGCGATGTATCTGTGTGGGGCGGGTGGCGTTGACAACAGCAACGGCAGGGGTGGCAGGGGCGAGCCCAGCGGCCAGTGCTTCCCGGACGAAGCCCTCGAGCGTGCGCCGGGGCATGTAGACCACCGTTGTGGTAACCGGGTCGGCGATGGCGGCCCAGTTCATGTCGGCAGGAAGCAACCCGTCTTCTCCGTGCCCGGTCACATACTGGATCCGCCGCGCCTTTTTCCGCTCGGTCAGCGAAAATCCGAGCACCGCTGCCGCGCCCTGTGCCGAGGATATCCCCGGGATAATGTCTACTGCCACGCCGGCCCGGCGGCAGGCATCGATCTCTTCGGTTGCGCGGCCGAAGATCAGCGGATCGCCGCCCTTGAGCCGGACTACGCGCTTGCCTGCCAGCGCCTCGCGCACGATCAGCGCCGAGATGTCGCCCTGCCGGCAAGACGGGCCATGCCCGGTCTTGCCGACGCGGATCCGTTCCGATTCACGGCGGGCCAGATCGAGAATTTCCGGCGCGACGAGATCGTCATGCAGGATGACGTCGGCGGAATGCAGCGCACGCAGCGCTTTCAGCGTCAGCAAGTCCGGATCGCCGGGTCCCGCCCCCACAAGGCTGACCCGGCCGGCCGGTGGGGCTTGCCTGTCCCGCGCGAAGGCGCGCAGGAGGTCGCGGCGGTCACCGGCATCCGGGCGTCGCTCCGGCTCGGCCATGGCGCGTTCGGTGAAGCGCTCCCAGAACAGGCGCCTGAGCGCATAGGCCGGGCGGCTGGCCTGGACATAGCGCCGCCAGTCTCGCGCAGCGGCAGCCCAATGGGCGAGGCCGGGCGGAAGCATGGCCTCGATCCGCGCGCGGATCGCCTGCCCGAAGACGGGCGCCGCCCCGTCGGTCGAGATCGAGATGACCAGCGGCGAGCGGTTGACGATCGCCCCGAACTGGAAGTCGCAGAAGGCGGGACGATCGATCAGGTTGACCGGGATTCCAGCCTTCCGGGCAGCCGCGGCGAAGGCGCCGGCCTGGTCATCGGTCTCGAAATCCCCGATCGCGAGGGCAGCACCGGCGAAATCGGCCGGCTTCCAGGGGCGGTCCTGCAGGCGGATCCGCGCATCGGCAAAGGGCTCGGCAAAGGCACCGGGTGGCGCGAACAGGCGCACCTCAGCACCGGCGGCAGCGAGCAACTCCGCCTTCCAGCGCACCCCGTCCGAGTGCCCGGCCAGCACAACGAAGCGGCCCTGCAGCTTGTGGAAGACCGGCAGCGTCGCCAGCGGCGCAATCCGCGCCGGCGGCTGGGATGTCGGGGCGCGGTGCGGAATCATGCCAGCACCTGTGCCGCGAGAGCATAGGCCCGCGCGGAGGGGAGGAGCAGCCAGAGCAGCGTGAGAGCCAGAAGGAGAAGGCGGAAAGCCCATTCGTGGCGATGCGCGGGAGGCGGGTTCATATGCCGCCTCCGTCAAGGCCCGGCTCCGGACCCATGGAAGGAGCCGGCTTTTCTCCGGGAGGCCAGAACCTTTCCTGCAGCGTGATGAGGAGCGGTCGGCCGATCCCGTCAAGGGCTGCGAGGATCAGCGCGTCAGCCAGCGTGCCCGTCAACAGGAAGCCTGTCAGCGCGAAGAGCAGGATCGTGATGGCGCTTCGGATCTGCTCCGGCCGGTGCGAAGGCCAGAACCGCAACAGCAGTGCATGCACGGGCGCGGAATGTCGCGGCGAAGCCTCGCGGGAAGGGCCGGATGCTGTCTCGATGACGCCCATGGCAAGAGTGGCATGGGTCATCGGATCGATCAGCAGGAAGCTGCCCAGCGGCTGGCACTCATTGTAGGGCAGGGCGAAGAGCGGCGCTTCGGGCCGGAGGACGGCCTTGCCGATCCCGTTCATGGCAAGCTGCCGGGCCGGCCGGGGCGTCAGGTCTTCCACGGAGAGTTCGTGGGTCAGGGCCTCGAAGCGGACGGGAACCGTTGCCGAACCGAGCTTGAGAAGCAGCCGGTCGCCTGGCGCGAGCACGCGTTCGCCGAGAACGAGCAGCCGCACGGTGAGCGTTCCGGTCCCATGAGGCGGTCGATGCCCGACCGTGATCACGTCGCCGCGCGCCACATCGGTCTCGTCCGCGAGGGTGACCGTCACAGCCTCGCCGGCTTTCGCCGCGTTGCGGGCGCCTTCCGGCGTCAGGATCTCCGCGATCCGGCTTGCCCGGCCCTGCGGCAGGATGGTGACGGGATCGCCGACGCGGATCTGCCCGCTGGCGACGGTTCCGGAAAAGCCGCGGAAATCGGCATTCGGGCGGTTCACCCATTGGACCGGGAGGAAGAACCGGCCATCGACCGGAAGCGCCGGTTCGAGGGTTTCCAGAAGGTCGAGCAGCGTCGGACCGGCATACCAGGGCATGCGTCCGGAGTGCCGGGTGAGGGTATCGCCATCCCGCGCGACAAGCGGCAGGACATGGATTGAACGGAAGCCGAGCCGGGCGACAAGGGCGCGATATTCGGCCTCGATCCGTCGGAAAACCGCTTCGTCGAAGCCAACAAGATCCATCTTGTTCATGGCAAGGATCACATCCCTCACACCCACCAGCGAGACGATAGAGGAATGCCGCCGCGTCTGGGGCAGCACCCCCTTGCGCGCATCCACGAGCAGGATCGCCACATCCGCCGTCGAAGCGCCTGTCGCCATGTTACGGGTATATTGTTCGTGGCCGGGCGTGTCCGCTGCGATGAAGGCGCGGCGCGGCGTCGCGAAATAGCGATAGGCGACATCGATCGTGATGCCCTGCTCGCGCTCGGCGGAAAGGCCATCAACCAGCAGTGCAAAATCACGGTTCTTGCCATCGGTGCCGAAGCGTTCGGAATCCCGCGCCAGTGCCTCGGCCTGGTCCTCGTAGACCGCGCCGGTTTCCCAGAGGAGCCGGCCGAGCAAGGTGGACTTGCCATCATCCACCGATCCGCAGGTGATGAAGCGCAGCAGGCTGCGCTCGGCCGGGCGGAGCGCGGCGGCAACGTCCGGCATGTCCGGTTCGGGGTGGCGCGCGGCAAGCATGGCGGGCAGCATCAGAAGTATCCTTCCTGCTTCTTCTTTTCCATCGAGCTGGTGGCATCATGGTCGATCACGCGGCCTTGCCGTTCTGAAACGCGACTCTCGCGCATCTCCGCCAGCACGGCCTCGAGCGTGTCCGCCCGGCTTTCGACAGCCCCTGTCAGCGGGTAGCAGCCGAGAGTCCGGAACCGGATTATCCGGGTTTCGAGCACCTCGCCCGGCAACAGCGTCAGGCGCTCGTCATCACGCATGATCAGGGCGCCGTTCCGTTGCACGACGGGGCGTGGCTTTGCGAAATAGAGCGGCACGACGGGGATGTTTTCGAGCGCGATGTAGTCCCAGACATCCGCTTCGGTCCAGTTCGAGAGCGGGAAGACCCGGAAGCTTTCGCCCTGCGCCTTGCGGGTATTGAACAGCAGCCAGGGTTCCGGGCGCTGCGACCGCGGATCCCAGCGATGGTCCGGCGTGCGCAGCGAAAAAATGCGCTCCTTCGCGCGGGACTTTTCCTCGTCGCGCCGGGCGCCGCCGAAGGCCGCGTCGAAGCCATGCCGGTCCAGCGCCTGCTTCAGCGCCTGCGTCTTCATCACATCCGTATGGACAGCCGACCCATGGCTGAGGGGGCCGATCCCTGCCGCCAGCCCGTCCGGATTGGTGTGGACGATCAGGTCAAGCCCGAGGCGCCTTGCGGTCTCGTCGCGGAAGGCGATCATCTCGCGGAACTTCCAGCCGGTATCGACATGCAGCACCGGGAAGGGCAGCCGCCCCGGCGCAAACGCCTTCAGCGCGAGATGCAGCAGCACAGCCGAATCCTTGCCGATCGAATAGAGCAGGACCGGCCTGTCGCAGGTGGCAAAGACCTCGCGGAAAATGAAGATGGCCTCGGCTTCGAGGCGCCGCAGATGGCTGTTCGCATGCATGTCAGGCCCTCCGGCCTTCGGGGTCGGGTTTGGCCCGTGCGAGATGGAGGCCGCATTCGCGGCTGGCATCCGCTTCCCACCACCAGCGGCCCGCCCGCTCGTCTTCGCCTGGCAGAATCGCCCGGGTGCAGGGCTGGCAGCCGATCGAGAGGAAGCCGGCCGCGTGAAGCGGATTGACGGGGATCGACCAACGCGCGGCGAGCTCGGCGAGGTCTTCACGCGTCTGGTCGAAAAGCGGGTTGATTTTCCAGAGTCCGAATTCCGGGTCGAAACGCAGTGCGCCGGTTCCCTGCCGGAAGGCGGACTGGCTGGCGCGGAGGCCTGTCAGCCAACCCTCGGCACCGGCCAGCACGCGCTGGAGCGGCTCCACCTTGCGCACATGGCAGCAGGCTTTCCGGGCATCCGGCGAGAGACGGAAGCCGTTGATGCCCTGGTCATCCAGCAGCCGCTCGATGGCGATCCGGTCCGGTGCAAAGCCACGAACCCGCCGCCCGTAATGCATCTCCGTATCGGACCAGAGGGCGTAGGTTTCGGGGAACAGCCGGCCGGTATCGAGCGTGGCCACCTCGATATCGAGTCCCTCCGTGAAGATCAGATGGGTGAGCACCTGATCCTCGAGGCCAAGGCTGGTGGTGAAGACCAGCTTGCCTTCGAAGGTCTGCCGGATTCTCTTGAGCCGGGATGCAAGCGGCAGGTCGCCCAGAGCGAGAGCCAGTTGGTTGGCGCTGGCCTCCGTCATGTCGCACCGCCGGTCCGGGCCTCACGCCGGGCTTCGAGAATGTTCTGCCCGCGCGCATAGTCCCGCTGGTAGCTGGTGCTGTAGATTGCCAGATCGGCGAGCCAGGCGGCCTCGCCCTGCCGGGTGGCAACCGCATCGGGCAGTTCCACCTCGTCGAAACCGCAGGCCATCGCATAGGCGAACTGGTCGGGAATGAGCGGGCCGACAGCGCGGAGGATGCCGCGGAAGCCGGCGCGCCTCAGGCGCCGGGCCAGTGTGAAGCCGCGGCCATCGGCAAAGCCGGGAAAGGCAATGGCGATCAGGTCGACCTGGTTGGCGAACGCCGTCGCGTCCTCCGCAGGCAGCGTGTTGGCGATGTCGATGCCGATGCGCTGGCCGAGAGCCCGGACCAGCAGCCCCGCCTGAACATCCGCCAGCGGCACGATGACCGCCGGATGGCCGGCAATCTCGGCTGCCGGGAGCCGCCGGAAAGGGTCGGGCCGGAACCCGTGGCGGTCAAGCAGCGTCATGGCGCAACTCCGCGTTGAAGGCGGCCTTGAACGGCTGGATGCCCAGCCGCCGCACGGAATCGACAAAGAGCTCGCCCGGCTGGCGATGGTCGAGATAGACCGCCAGCAGCCGTTCGATCGCATCGGGAACCTCGTCGGCGCCGAGGCCGGGGCCCAGGATCTCGCCGATCGCGCTGGCATTGCCGGCATCGCCGCCAAGCGTGATCTGGTAGGATTCCTCGCCGCGTTTCTCGAGCCCGAGAATGCCGATATGCCCGACATGGTGGTGGCCGCAGGCATTGATGCAGCCGGAAATCTTGATGGCCAGCGGCCCGATTTCCTGCTGCCTATCCGGCGCAGCGAACCGTGTCGCCAGCGCCTGAGCGATCGGGATGGAGCGTGCTGTGGCCAGTGCGCAGTAATCGAGCCCCGGGCAGGCGATGATATCGGTGATCAGCCCCGCATTGGCCGTGGCCAGGCCGCCGGCTGCCAGCGCATGCCAGAGGTCGAACAATTCGTCCTGTCGTACGTTGGGCAGGACGAGGTTCTGAGCATGTGTGACCCGGATCTCGCCGAACGAATGGCGGTCCGCGAGCTCGGCGACGAGCCGCATCCCGGCCGAGGTGATATCGCCCGGGGCCTCGCCGATGCCCTTCAGCGAAAGCGTGACGGCCTGATAGCCCGGCACCTTGTGCGGGAAACCGTTCTGCGCCACCCAGCGATCGAATTCCGGGTTGGCTGCCCGGGCCCGGCGGAGCGCCGGCGGATTGTCCTGCAACTCGGCATAGGCCGGCGGTGCGAAGTACCGCTCGATCCGCCCAACCTCTGCGGCATCTGCCTGGATCCGCAGCGGGTCAAGCTGTGCAAACTCCGCCTCGACCCTGTCGCGGAAGGCCTCAATCCCGATCTCGTGGACGAGGATCTTCACCCGTGCCTTGTACTTGTTGTCCCGCCGCCCTTCGGCATTGTAGACACGCATCAGCGCTTCCAGATAGGCGAGCAGATGCGGCTTCGGCAGGAAGTCGCGCACCCATTTGCCGACCATTGGCGTCCGACCGAGACCGCCGCCAACCAGCACTGCATAGCCTGTTTCGCCGGTTTCCGGATGCCGGACAATGCGCAGCCCGATATCGTGCACGGAAACGGCGGCCCGGTCCTCGGCCGCGCCGGTCACCGCGATCTTGAACTTGCGCGGCAGGAAACTGAATTCCGGATGCGCGGTTGACCATTGCCGGATCAATTCGGCGACCGGGCGGGGATCCTCGATCTCGTCCGCCGCCACGCCGGCAAACTGGTCCGCCGTAACATTCCGGATGCAATTGCCCGAGGTCTGGATGGCATGCATCTCGACATCGGCGAGCAGGGCCAGGATTTCCGGCACGTCCTTCAGCTGGATCCAGTTGAACTGCAGGTTCTGTCGCGTCGTGAAATGGCCATAGCTGCGGTCGAAGCGCTCGCCGATCAGCGCGAGCTGCCGCAACTGCCGCGCCGAGAGCGTGCCATAGGGAATGGCGATCCGGAGCATGTAGGCATGCAACTGCAGGTAAACGCCGTTCTGCAGGCGGAGCGGCTTGAACTCGTCCTCAGTCAGCGCGCCCGCAAGACGGCGCTGCACCTGCGCCGAAAACTGCGCCACGCGATCGCGCACAAAGGCGGCATCGAACTCATCATAGCGATACATGGGTCACCTCGTGCGGCCGGCCTGCGCGGCAAGGCCAGGAAACTCTGCCTGCTTGCCGAGATCCGGGCGGATCGTCGGGCCGAGCAGGCGGAAACGCTCGCGGAAATGGCGGGGTACGGGGATGCCGCCTTCGGACAGAACGACATCGACGAGATAGGCATCGACCACCCGGTTCAGCTGCATCGCCTCTTGGCCGGCCGCCTCCAGCCGGATGGACGCTGCTTCGTCTCCCGCGAGTAGTGCCTCTCCTGGATGCCGGGTCCAGCCATCACCGGTGAAGAAGACGGTGTCCCCGGTGAGCAGGTCATTGGCGATCAGGATCGCTGGCAGGGGTTGGAGCTTGGCCGTGGACATGGCGGGTTCCGGGTCCGTCGCGCAGCCGGGAATGACCGCGCATTTGTTCGTTATTCCGAACAAAATGGATACTATACCCGTCATTCTCTTCCAATTCGGGGTCCGGAGCCTGGGCTTTCAAACTTCGGGCCCTGCGGAGAACGATTTTCTCCTGCCCCTTCCGGCTTCCGTTTCCGATAGCTATGCGGTATCGCGAAACGATGTGGCTCAACCAGCAAACGCTTGATGCGATCCGGATCATGGCCGAGCTGGCGACGCGCTGGCCGCGCCTGACCCGCGCTTCGGATCTGGTCGATGTCACGGGGATATCGTTCGTCAACATCCAGAAAACGGTCCACGCCCTCGCGTTGGGGCGCTTGCTCGAGACCAGCCGTGGCCGTTATGGAGGCATCCGCCTCGCCCGCGCGCCAGACGAGATCAATATCGGCGAGATTGTCCGGGCCTTCGAGCCGAAGGATTGTCCCGTCAACTTCCTCGTCGCCTCCACGGTCAGCGCCGGTATTTCGGCACTGCTCTTCAAGGCCCATCGTGGGTTCTTCCAGCCGCTCGAGGCGACGACCTTGGCTGATCTCGACCTCCCCTCCCTCAGCAATGAAGGGCGCCGTCGCCTCGAAGCCTAGGCCGGATTGCCAGGCATGAGCCGCGCCTGCGGCAGGATCGCCGGGAGGCCATGATGCCAGGCAATGTCCAGTTGGACGCCGAACACCTTCGCCAGCAGGGTTTCGTTCAGGATCTCGGACGCAGGGCCCTGCGCGGCAATGCGCCCGCTCCTGAGCACGACGAGATGATCCGCATAGCAGGCAGCGAGGTTGAGATCATGCAGGATGGCCAGCACGGCCACGGGGCTGTCCGGCCGCCGCGTCAGCGCTTGCGCGGCATCCAACAGCGCAAATTGATGTTCTAGATCGAGGCTGGCGATCGGCTCGTCCAGCATCAGCACCTGCCGTGTCTCGATCCGCCGGGCCGCCTCGAGCTGGCAGAGGGCCCGCGCGAAATGCACGCGCTGCTGCTCGCCGCCCGACAGCGTCTGGAAATCCCGGTCTGCAAGCGAAAGCATGTCCGCCGAACGGAGGCTCGCCTCGACGAGATTATCCTGCTCGATCCGGGTCAACCGGCGGCCGACCGCGAGGATGCCAAGGGCGACAACCTCGTGCACCCGGAACGGGAAGCCAAGCCGCCCGCTCTGCGCCATCACCACGCGCCGTGCCGCCATGTGCCAGGCCGGCACCTGCGCAATCGGCTCACCGAGGCTGGTAACCCTGCCGCGCTGCGGCGTCAGCTCGCCGGACATCAGCCGGAGCAGGGTGCTCTTTCCGGCGCCATTCGGGCCGATCACGACCGTCAGTTTCCCGGGATGCAAGGCGAGATCGGCCATCTCGACGAGCCAGCGCCCCCCTGTTGCGTAGCCGGCATTCTCGGCTGTCAGCCATGCGTTCATTCGAAGGGCCTCGCTTGGCGCCGCAACAGCAGCCACAGGAAGAACGGCGCGCCGATGGCCGCCGTAAGGATGCCAATGGGAAGCTCGGCCGGCGCAACGACAAGCCGTGCGACGATATCCGCCGCGAGCAGCAGCACCGCGCCACCCAGTGCGCTGAAGGGCAGGAGCAGGCGATGGCTGGCTCCGAGCAGCAGGCGCAGGATGTGGGGCACGACAAGGCCGACAAAACCGATCATTCCCGCCACTGCCACCGAGGTGCCGACAGCCACCGCGGCGATGAGGATGGCGGCCGCCTTCACCCGCTGGACCGGCAGCCCGAGATGGAAGGCCTCCGCCTCACCGAGGGCCAGCGCGTCGAGGCCCCGGGAGAGAAAGGGGGCTGCCACGAGAATGGCGATCATGGCCGGTGCGACCGCGGCGAGCTTGGTCCAGCTGGCGCCGGAAAAGCTGCCCAATGCCCAGAAGGTGAGGTCGCGCAATTGCCGGTCGTCCGAGAGATAGGCAAGAAAGCCGGACATGGCGCCGCTCAATGCGCCCAAGGCCACGCCGGCCAGCATCATGGTCGCGATCGAAGTCCGGCCGGCGCGTGTTGCGATCCCGTAGAGAACGAGGGTCGAGCCGAGCCCGCCGAGAAACGCGCCGACCGGCAGAATCGCGAAGGGCAGCTTGCCGAAGGCGGGCGCCAGCAGCCTCTCGCCGAAAACGATCGTGATTCCGGCCGCAAGGGCAGCGCCGGCTGAAACGCCGATCAGGCCCGGATCGGCCAATGGATTGCGGAACAGCCCCTGCAGCATCGCGCCCGAAACGGCAAGCGCCGCACCGACCAGCATGGCCAGCATGGCGCGGGGCAAACGGATATTGGCAAGGATCAGTGACTCGCGCGTGTCGGGCAGGCTCCCGTTGCCGATCAATCCGCCGAGAATTTTCAGCAGGCTATCGACTGACAGGGCCACGGCGCCCTTGAAGAGGGACAGGAAGAACAGCCCCGCAAGCACGGCGCCGCCGAAAGCCGCCCAGAGCACCGCCCGGCGATGCCGGGCCGTGCCAAGGAGGGCCACGACGCCTTCACGGCCGGAACCGGATCGCCCGGGCTCCAGAGCATTGCGCATCGGACCCACACTCATGGCCGGGGAACCGCTTCCGCACGATCCCGATTGGCCGCCGGGTAGAGCCGGCTCATCAGATCACGGGCCGCTTCGGCTGTTCGGGGTCCAAACCCGAGGAGGTAGAGACCATCCATCATAATCAGTGCCCGATCAGCCGCCGCCGGTGTCAGCCGGAATGCGGGATGGGCGAAAAGATCGGCGGCGGCCACAGCATGGTCGCCCCGTTGCATCATCACGATGACATCCGGCGCGGCGGCAATGATCCCTTCGTCCGAGACGGGCTTGAAACCCTCCAGCGTCTCGACGGCGTTGATGCCGCCGGCAAGGCCGATCATCGCCGCGGCGGAACTGTTGCGGCCGGCCACCATCACCCGTCCATTCTGCATCGACAGTACGAACAGAACGCGTTTGGGCCGGGAGATCCGCGCGCGGTCCTCTGCCAGCCGGGCAAAGCCAAGGGCGATCCGGTCAGCCAGGGAATCGGCCGCAGCCTTCTGTCCGACCACAGCGCCGATCATGCGGATCCGCGCGAGCACGCCGGCCTCGCTGGGCTCCTCGGTCAGGAGCTGGACAGGAATGCCGGACTGCCGGATCAATGCCAGCACGTCCGGCGGGCCGGCCCCGTCGATGGCCAGTACGAGATCCGGCCTGAGTGAAAGCACACCCTCGGCCGAAAGCGCGCGGACATAGCCGACATTCGGCAGGCGCTGTAACGCATCGGCCGGATAGAGCGAGGTCGAATCGACCCCGACCAGCCGGCCAGCCTCTCCGAGAGCATGGATTGTCTCGGTAACGACCCCGCCCGCCGCGACGATGCGCTTGGGCTCGGCTGCCACTTGAGATGCGCCCAGCGCGAGCGTGGCGAGAAGGGCGAGAGCGTGTTTCTGCAGAGTGGCGCGCATGGTGAGCCTCACTTGGTCAGGATGAGCCGGTTATTGGCGGTGATCCGCAGGCGATAGCGGTCGCCATTATGGAGAAGGATGGCCTCCCGCTCGGCACCGAGAAGGTCGGCGACATTGACGAGGCCAAGTCCGGAGACGGGATCGACCGGCAACGGATCGCGGCGCGGCGCGGCGCCGGCTCTTTCAGCAGGATGAGATTCAAGAAGATTTTGGGTCATTTGGAGGTATTCCAGAGTGGGAAGCAGTTTAGAAATCCTCAAAACATGAGGAAAATCATAAGATTAATTGACTTCAGATGTCAGAATATATAGAGCCGGTCAAGCGGAGGCGATGAGACCTGCCGCAACCAGCCAGCCAGCGCCCCGCCGAATGCGGCCTGCCAGCCAGCCAGACGTCATCAGAAACGGGTTTGGGGCAGACAGATGGGATTCGGATTTCGACAGAGGCTGATGGCCTCGGTTTCGCTCGTCATCGGCGTGGCGGCGTCGCCGGCGGTTCAGGCGCAGCAAGGCACTTCGCCGGGAACGACAGCGCTGGATGATATCAGCGTGACAGCGACAAGGCAGGAGGAGCGCGCGGTGGATTCGCTCGCCTCCGTTTCGGTGACCAACCGGCAGGAAATCCGCCGCCAGAACCCGCAGCGCATCGGGACGATCCTGAGCCAGACTCCGGGCGTGACGACGCAGGAAAATCCGAATGATCCGGCGACGGCGGTCAATGTGCGCGGGTTGCAGGATTTTGGCCGCGTTGCGGTGACAGTGGACGGGGCCCGCCAGAATTTCCAGCGCTCCGGTCACAATGCCAATGGCGCGTTCTTCCTCGATCCGGCCTTTATCCGGACCATCGATGTCACACGCGGCCCGGTGGCCAATATCTACGGTTCCGGTGCCATCGGCGGCGTGGTTTCCTTCGAGACGATCGAACCCAGGGATATCCTCCGCCCGCGTGAAAAGGTTGCGGGAGAACTGGGCTTCACTGCCCTGCTCGGCGGCCGCCAGAATGGCGTCTACGGCTCGGTGATCGGCGCTGCCCGCCCCGTTGACTGGGCCTCGGCGCTGATCGGCCTGAGCTTCCGTGATCTCAATCCCTATAAGGATGGTGGCGGCTTTTCGATCCGCGATTCCGGGCAGGATCTTGGTTCCGGCCTTGCGAAGATCGTCCTCACTCCGGGC
Source organism: Rhabdaerophilum sp. SD176 (assembly GCF_030143245.1). Lineage (GTDB taxonomy): Bacteria > Pseudomonadota > Alphaproteobacteria > Rhizobiales > Beijerinckiaceae > Rhabdaerophilum. Next base: position 272,801 of record NZ_JARJNS010000003.1, read on the forward strand.
GACGGGCACACGATCAAGCTCTCCGGCCAGTATCAGAAATACGAATTCGCAAATGGTCTCGGCACCGCTTCCGCGCCGCGCCGGACCAATGATGTCGAGACCACCAATCTCGTCGCGCGCTACACGTTCTCGCGGCCGGATAATGACTGGGTCAGTCTCAGCACGACCATCTACCGCACGACGACGGATACCGATCAGGTCCGGATCAGTGGCACGCCAGCGCAGATCGGCAATGCGCGCTATTTCAAGATCGAGACAATCGGTATCGACGCCCATAACACGTCCCGCTTCAATGTCGGGCCGGTCAAGCTGGCCTCGACCTATGGTGTCGACTGGTTCCAGGACCGTGTCCGCACCTTCGATCCGTTCTCCAACGGCGACGAGACGACGCCTGGTGGCCGCCGGCAGGTTTACGGCGGCTTCGTCCAGAACCACTTCACCTGGTCGATTGTCGATGTGATCGCCGCGCTCCGCTATGATGGCTATTCCCTCAGCGGTGGCGGAAACGCGTCTGATGGCCAGCGTCTTTCGCCCAAGATCACCGTGGGTGTGACGCCGATCCAAGGCATCCAGCCCTACATCACCTATGCCGAGGGCTACCGGGCTCCGGCCATTACCGAAACGCTGGTCAACGGTGCCCATCCGGCGCCTTCGACCTTCACCTTCATTCCGAACCCGAACCTCCGGCCGGAAATCGGCAGAACCCTCGAGGCCGGCATCAACCTAAAATACGACAACGTTTTCCTGCCGGGCGATGCCTTCCGCGGCAAGGTCTCGATCTTCGAGAACCGGGTCCGGAACTTCATCGAGGGCGTCTTCTCCGACCCCGGCAATGATTGCGGCAACCCGGCCATTCCGGCGGGCTGTGCGGATGCCACCTTCCGCTACTCGAATGTGGCGCGCGCCCGCCTGCGCGGCATTGAGGGCGAGTTCGTCTATGATGCCCGGCGCTGGTATGTCTCGCTCGCCGGGTCGAGCATCCGCGGCGACAATCTCAGCGCGAACACGCCGCTGGAATCGGTCTATCCCGACAAGGTCATTGTCGGCGGCGGGCTGCGGTTCCTTGAGGAAAAACTCCTGATCGGAAGCCGGCTTACTTTGGTGGACAAGCAACGCCGCCTGCCGGCCGCCTCCGTGGCAGCGAATGCCAGCAAGGCCTATGCGCTGGTTGATGTTTTCGCCAGCTACGAGTTCGCGAAGGATATGCGTGCCTTCGCGCAAGTCGATAACATCGGTGATGTCCGCTACAAGCGCTATCGCGACAGCGATCGCAGCCCCGGCCTTGTCGCCAAGTTCGGCTTCTCCACCCGGCTGGGGATGTGAGATGACAGGCGGCGCGTTCGCTCTGGCAGCGGAGACGGGCCTCGCGCTTCGTCGGGCTCCGGCATTGCCAGGGGGGGGCTGCGCCTGGCCTATCCTGCCGGCGCGTCAACCCGAGCCCCTCCCGGAACCGTTGCCGGGACCGCTGCCCGAGACGCGGGAAAGGCCCTGCCCGGTGCCACGGCTTATCCGGCGCACCGGGCTGGGGCTAGTTCTTTCCACGCTCTTCCATGCCGGCATGGCTGCTGCCGCACTGATCATCCTGCCCGTCCCGCCGGCTGACGAAGCGGAGCGCGGCGGCGCGCCGGCTGTGATGGAGGTAACCCTTGTCGGCGAGGCTGAAGCACTCGCGACAGTCGAAGGCGCGCGCGCTGAACCGGTTTTGCTGGCCCTGCCGGATCCGCCCGCGATCGACACCGTTCTGCCGGAACCTGTGCCGCCAGCCCTGGTGCCGGATGTTCCGCCTGTCCCGGAACCGGTGATCCTCGCGCCCGTGCCGTCCGCACCGGACATCGTCCTTTCAGAGCCTCCGCCCGTCGGACCAGCCGAGATCGCCATCCCGCCGGGGCCGCGATCGGAACTCAAGCCAAGAATGGAGGCCAAGCCGCCAGTGGTGCCGAAGCGCGCGTCAGTGCCCAACCCGAAACGCAGCCAGCCGGTTGCCAACCGCCCGGTAGATGGTCCGGGCCGGGGGCGTGAAGGCGCCGGCCAGCAGGCCGCAAACCGGCAGGCGGCAAGCCGTGCGGGCACTGGTGGTGCCGGAAGTGTCGCCGGATCGGCCTTGACGGCAGCCTATGGAGCGCGCGTGCGCGCATTGATCGAGCGGCAGAAATCCTATCCGGAGGCCGCGCAGGATCGCGGCCAGACCGGCCGGACAACCATCGCCCTTGTCATTTCGCGGGATGGGCGGGTGGCCTCTGTCGCTGTCGTCAAAGGCTCCGGCCATGCCGTACTCGACGCTGCGACGCTTGCCGCGGTTCGCCGCGCGCAGCCCTTCCCCGCATTGCCGGAAGGGGGGCCTGCAACGGTCAGCTTCCGGCTTTCCATTGGCTACGAACTCCACTGAAGCAAGGAAAGGACCTGCCATGTTTATCGCCATGAACCGATTCCGTGTTGCCAAGGGCAACGAGGCCGAATTCGAAACCATCTGGCGTTCGCGCGAGAGCTATCTCCACGAATTGCCGGGCTTTATCGAATTCTCGCTGCTCAAGGGCCCCGAACGGGACGATCACACGCTCTATGCCTCGCACACGGTCTGGGCAGGCAAGGCGGAATTCACCGCCTGGACCCAGTCCGAGCAGTTCCGCAAGGCCCATGCCCGCGCAGGGCAGGGCCGCCCGGTCTCGATCGGCCACCCGGAATTCGAAGGGTTCGAGGTTATCCTGCTGGATGACAACCGCAACCCGCGCGCTGCGGCGGAGTAAGCTTCATGAGCAATGTCACTCCTCTCCGGCCGGCAGCGGCTGACATGGCGGATCGCATGGCCCTGCTGCGCGACATGATCGCGAAGAAGCCGGATGGTGTCGTCGAGGCCATGGCACGCGAAGCCGGCGTTCCGACCCAGGTTGCGCTTGAGGCCATGCCGGAGGCGCAGCGCCTCTTTGCCCCGAGCGAGCAGTTCGAGGCAATCTGGCGCGAGGTCGGCACTTGGGGCGAGATCCTCTTCATCGTCCATACGGCCGATATCGTGCTGGAATGCGAGGGCAGCCTGCCCGCCGGAACCTTCGGCCAGGGCTATTACAACATCCATGGCGACAGCCCGATCGGCGGGCATATCCGCGCCGCGAATTGCAGGGCCATCTATCTGGTGGACCGCGCCTTTCACGGCCGGCGCTCTTGCTCGATCCAGTTTTTCAACGGCGAGGGCGAGGCCATGTTCAAGATTTTTGTCCGGCGGGACAGCGAGCGGAACCTGCTGCCGGACCAGCTTGCCCGCTTCGAGGGATTGAAGGCCCGACTCGCCGCCCTGTGATGGGCCTTCAACCGGGGCTCGCCATCGGCTATAGCCTGATCGTCCTCCCCCCGAGCCGAGCAGGTCCGATGTCGAGCCCCCTTCACCGCGAGCGCCTTGAACAGAAACTTGCGGCCGCCGCGGAACCGCGCGCACGCCATCTCTTCACACGGCTCCTGCCAGACAGTGCCCGTGCCGAGGCCGATGCCGCGGACCTGCGCCGCAAGGCCGGAATCGCGCTTGGCCCGCTCGATGGCCGGATCATCTCGATCAAGGACCTGTTCGACATGGCCGGGCAGGTCACAACCGCCGGCTCCGTCATCCTGAAGGACAACGCGCCCGCCGGTTCCGATGCGCCGACGGTGGCCGCCCTGCGGCGCGCCGGCGCCATCCTCATCGGCCGGACCAATATGAGCGAATTCGCCTTTTCCGGCATCGGGCTGAACCCGCATTACGGGACACCGGGCAATGCGGTTGATCCCGCCCGCGTGCCCGGTGGCTCGACATCTGGCGGCGCGGTTTCCGTTGCGCTCGGTCTGGCCGATCTCACCCTCGGCACAGATACCGGTGGCTCCACCCGCATTCCCGCCGCCTTTAACGGGATTGTCGGCTTCAAGCCGACCAGCAGCCGCGTTTCAAAGGCCGGTGCGTTCCCGCTCTCCTACACGCTCGATTCCATCGGTCCTCTGGGGCCGGATGTCGCGACCTGCGCCGCCATGGATGCAATCCTCGCCGGAGCCGACCCCGAGTCCTTGCCGGACGTTTCGGTTATGGGCCTGCGGCTCGGCATCCCGCGCGGGCTCCTGTTCGAGGAAACCGAGCCGGCCGTGGCAGATGCCTTCGAAGAAGCCATAAGCCGGCTCAGTGAATTCGGTGCGCATATGCGCGAACTGTCGATTGATGATCTTGTTCTTGCCATGCGCGGTGTTCTTGCCGGCGCACCGATTGCCGCCTGCGAGGCCGCCGAAATCCACCACGAATGGCTCCAGAGCCGGGCCGCGGATTTCGACGCGCGGGTCCTTGCGCGGATCCGGCCGGGCGCCAGTATATCCGCGCCCGCTTACATCACTGCGCTGCGCGAGCGCGACCGGCTCAAGGGCGAGTTCGCTCGCCGAATCGCCCCCTTCGATGCGCTTATCCTGCCAACCTGCGCGCTTCAGGCTCCGGTCATCGCCGCTTTGGAAGCCGATCCGGAACTGTTCGCCCGCAAGAACGTGCTGGCCTTGCGCAATACCAGCCCGGCCAATTTCTTCGATTGCCCGGCGCTTTCCCTGCCCTTGCCCGTCTCCGGCCTGCCGGTCGGGTTGATGCTGCTCGGCGCGCCGATGCAGGACCGGCGGCTCTTGGCCCTTGGCGCAGCGGTCGAAGCCACCCTCAGGCCCTGAGCCGTCAGGAGAGCGGCGGGCTGCTGGCCATTGCCTGGCCTTTCGCGGCATGGCAGGCCACCGAGCCGTCAAAGCCCGGCACTTCGCGCATGCAGATCTCCATCGCCAGCGGGCAGCGCGGGTGGAAAGTGCAGCCGGAAGGCGGGTTGATCGGGCTCGGCACCTCACCCTGCACGGGCACCCGGTCCCGGCCGATCTGCTCGAGATCCGGCACCGCATCAATCAGCAGCCGCGTGTAGGGATGGCGCGGCGCGGCAAAAAGCGCCTCCGTCTCCTGCACTTCAACCAGGCGGCCGAGATACATCACGCCAATCCGGTGGGCCATGTGCCGGACCACCGCGAGATTATGCGAGATGAAGAGATAGGTCAGGCCCAGCCTTTCCTGCAGATCGCGCATCAGATTGAGGATCTGCGCCTGCACCGACACATCGAGCGCAGAAGTCGGTTCGTCACAGACCAGGAATTGCGGTTCCGATGAGAGGGCTCGTGCGATCGCAACACGCTGCCGCTGGCCACCGGAAAACTGGTGCGGATACTTCTCGCCGTCGAGCGGGGAGAGACCGACCAACGTGAGCAGATCGGCAACGCGGGCCGCCCGCGCGGCCGGGTCGGCCGGGTGGTTCAACGCTTCCATCGGCTCGGCGATGATATCGCGGATCCGCCAGCGCGGATTGAGGCTCGCATAGGGATCCTGGAAAATCATCTGGATCGCGCCGGGTCGAACCCGCGCGCCGCCCATCGAGGCCGAAAAATGCACCGCACCTTCGCTGGGCGGCAGCAGGCCGACCACCATCTTGGCAACGGTGGATTTGCCGGAACCGGATTCGCCGACGAGAGCAAAAGTCTCGCCCGGGCGGATCTCGAAGGACACTTCGTCCACGGCCCGCAGGAATTGAGGTTTCTCGCGCGCGATGACCCGTTCAAGCCACGGTTTCGAAACATCGAAAAGCCGGCGAACATTCTCGACACGGAGCACGGGCTCAACCATGGGACGCACTCCGCTCGACCTGCGCTTCATGCAGCCAGCACCGCGCTGATGTGGCGCCGACGGGCACCAGCGGAGGAACGGCTTCGGCGCATTTCCCGATCGCCTCGGTGCAGCGCGGTCGGAACGCACAGCCTGCCGGAATGGCGTTGAGCCGCGGCATCGCACCGGAAATCTGCGTCAGCCGCTGAACCTTCGCGCCGAGGGCGGGAATGGCCCCCATCAACCCTGTGGCATAGGGATGCTTCGGCTGGCGGATCACATCCGCAACCGGGCCGATCTCGACGATCCGGCCAGCATACATTACCGCCACCCGGTCGGCGGTCTCGGCGATCACGCCCATATCATGCGTGATCAGCATGACGGAGGTCCCGCGCGTCCGGCAGAGACGCTTGAGCAAGGTAATGATCTGTGCCTGCACCGAGACATCAAGGGCCGTGGTTGGTTCGTCTGCAATGATAAGATCCGGTTCGGCCGCCAGCGCCAACGCGATCACCACACGCTGCCGCATGCCACCGGAGAATTCATGCGGATAGGCATCGATCCGGCTCTCCGGCGCGGGAATGCCGACTTCGGTCAACAGGGCCAGGGCGCGAGCCCGCGCTTCCGCCTTGCTGACCGGCATATGCGTGAGAACGGTTTCGGCAATCTGGTCGCCCACCCGGAAGAGCGGGTTGAGCGAGGTCAGCGGATCCTGGAAGATCATGCCGATCCGCCGCCCGCGGATTTTCCGCAGGCCGTCATGGCCGATATTGTCAATCCGCTGGCCCTTGAGCCAGATTTCGCCGCCCGAAAGCCGGCCAGGCTTGTCGATCAACCCGATGATCGCCGTTCCGGTCAGGGACTTGCCGGCGCCGGATTCGCCGACGACGCCGAGCACTTCGCCGCGGGCAATATCGAAAGAGATCTCGTTCAGCGCCCGCAGCACGCCGCGCCGCGTCACGAATTCGAGGCTGAGATTGCGGACCGAGAGAACTGGCTCCATTGCAGTGTCGCCCGTCGCCATCACTGCAGCCTCGGGTTAAGCGCATCGCGCAGCCAATCGCCCAGCATGTTGATCGCGAGGGCAAGGATCACCAGCGTCATCGCCGGGAAAAACAGGATCCACCATTCGCCGGAAAACAGGAATTGCTGGCCAATCCGGATCAGCGTGCCAAGCGAAGGCTGGGTCGGCGGCATGCCGACGCCGAGGAAGGAGAGGGTGGCTTCCTCGATGATCGCGAGCGCCAGGTTGATCGTTGCGATCACCAGCACCGGCCCCATCACGTTCGGCAGGATATGGCGGACCATGATGACGAGCGGCGAGCGCCCGATCACGCGGGCGGCCTGCACGTATTCCTTGCCTTTTTCGATCAGCGTCGAGCCGCGCACCGTGCGCGCATATTGCGCCCAGTTCGAAAGCCCGATCGCGACAATCAGCAGGATCAGCGTCGCCCCCTCCTGCTGCGCGGGTGGAATGATGCCGCGGGCGACACCGAAGACCAGCAACGCGATCAGGATGGCCGGGAAGGAAAGCTGGATATCGGCGACGCGCATGATCACAGCCTCTGTCCGGCCACCGAGATAGCCGGCCATCAGCCCGAGAAACACACCGATCGTCGCCGAGAACAGCACCGAGGCCGCACCGACCAGGAGCGAGACCCGCGTTCCGTAAAGTACGGCGGAATACATGTCCCGGCCCTGCGGATCGGTGCCGAAGATGAAGCTCTTGCCGGTGAATTCATTGGCCGTGCCCGGCTTGGTCATCCCCTCCATGAGGTTCAGTTCGGCCGGGTTGAACGGGTTCTGCGTCGAGATGAGCGGCGCCAGCAAAGCTGCGCCGATCATCACGACAGACACCACGAAGGAGACCATCGCCACCGGCGAACTTTTGAAGGCGAAGAACAGGTCGCTGTCGAGAAAGCGTGCGAAAGCAGAACGGCGGTCGATCCCATCATCGGGCGTGGCGGGGGAGGGCATGTCGGCCATGGTCAATGTCCTTTCGCCACGCGGCGCCCGGAGCGCAGGCGCGGATCGAGGATGAAATAGAGGAGATCCACCGTCAGGTTCACGATGACGAAGACGGCGGCCACGAACATCAGATAGGCCGACATGACCGGCACATCGGCGAATTGCACGGCGTTGACGAACAGCGCGCCGAGGCCCGGCCACTGGAACACCGTCTCTGTGACGATGGCGAAGGCAATCACCGAGCCGAGTTGCAGGCCGGCAATGGTGACCACGGGAATGAGCGTGTTGCGCAGGGCATGGCGCAATTCAATGGAGCGGTCGGCAATGCCGCGCGCCCGGGCAAAGCGGATGAAATCGGCCCGCATCACTTCCAGCATCTCTGCGCGGACAAGGCGCATGATCAGCGTCAGCTGGAAGAAGCCCAGCGTGAGGACCGGCAGGATAAGGGATTTCCGCCCGGATTCCGTAAGCAGCCCGGTGCTCCACCAGCCAAGTCGGACAACATCCCCCCGACCGAACGAGGGCAGCCAGCGTAATTCGACCGCGAAGATGTAGATCAACCCGATCCCGATGAGGAAGGTCGGCAGCGACACGCCGATCAGCGAGGTTGTCATGATCACATTGCTGACGAAGCCGGTCCGATTGATGGCGGCATAGACGCCGAGCAGCACGCCAAGCCCGGTGGCGAAGATGGCGGAAAGCACGGCGAGTTCCAGCGTGGCGGGCAGGCGCTCCTTGATCAGGTCCGACACCTTGCGGCCCTGCCGGTAGGAGACGCCGAACTCACCCTGCGCGGCGTTGCCGAGAAAGCGAGCGAACTGGATCGGCCAGGGATCGTTAAGGCCGAGCCTTTCGGTCAGTTCCTGTCGGTCCTGCTGGGTCGCTTCCTGGCCGAGCATGTTGACGACGGGGTCGCCCACGAAGCGGAACATGGAAAAAGCGATGAACGCGACCGTGACCAGGACGAGCACGCCCTGGGCCAGCGAGCGGATGGCGAAAGCAAACATGAGACTCTCAAAAAACGGCGCGGCTCACCCGGGGCGAGCCGCGCCTGTCCGCAGGATTAGCTGCGCTTGAACGAGATCATCTTCAGCTTCGGCTGGTTCGACACATCGACCGGGATATCGAGGTCGCTCTTCATGCCATAGGCAAGGGTCTGGTGATGCAGCGGGATGTAGACGACATCCTTGTGCAGGACCGACCAGATCTTGGCGATGGTCGCGTTGCGCTTGGCGAGGTCGGTTTCCGCCGAGAGCGTCTGGATCATCGCATCGACTTCCGGATTGGTGTAGCGCGTCGCGTTCCAGCTGCCGCGGCTGCCGGCGCGGGTATGATAGAGGAACGAGAAGATATAGTCCGAGTCGAAGGTCGGAACGCCCCAGCCCAGAAGGTAGAAATCCGTCTGCGGCGGCTGCTTCTGGATCAGCGTGAAGTGGATCGACTTCGACTGGCTGACAAGGTTCACCTTGATCCCGATCTGGCCCCACATGCCCACGGCGGCCTGGCAGATGGCTTCGTCGTTGACATAGCGGTCATTCGGGCAATGCAGCGTCACGGAGAAGCCGTTCGGATAGCCAGCATCCGCCATCAGCTTCTTGGCAGCAGCGACATCGACTTTCGGCGGTGTGTCGAGTTCCTTCGTCCAGCCATTGACGAAGGGCGGGGCGATCACGCCGGTCGGCACGGACTCACCGCGCATCACGACGCGCTGGATGGCCTGGCGGTTGACCACCATGTTCATGGCCTGGCGGACGCGGACATCCGCGAACGGGTTTTTGCCCTCGACATTGTCCGAGGTCAGGTCCTTGTCGCCGATATTGAAGCCGAAGAAGATCGTGCGGTTCTCGGGGCCGGAATTGACGCGCAGCTTCGTATCCTTGCGGAGGCGCTCGATATCCTGCACCGGCAGGTCCTGCACAAAATCCACCTCGCCCGAAAGCAGGGCGGCGACGCGGGTCGCATCGGCCTTGATCGGCGTGTAGACGACTTCCGTGATTTCCAGCGGAACCTGGCTCTTGCCCCAGTAATTGTCGTTGCGCTTCAGCACGGTCTTCACGTCCGGCTCGCGGCTCACAAGCGTGAAGGCGCCGGTGCCGTTCGCATTGCGGACCGCAAAATTCTCTTCCTTGTTCTTGAAGTCCTGGACCTTCGTGACGTTGTTCTTCTCGGACCAGCCCTTGTCCATCATGAAGAGGTCGCCGAGATTGTTCGGCAGCAGCGGGTTCGGCGCCTTGGTCTTGATATGGACCGTATGCGCGTCGACCTTGGTGACCTTCTCGACCGAGGTCAGCAGGCCTTTCATGTCCGAGGTCGGCTGCATGGCGCGCTCGAGCGAGAACACCACGTCATCCGCGTCGAAATCGGCACCGTCATGGAACTTCACGCCGGTGCGCAGCTTGAATTCCCAGACTGTCGGATCAGACGTCACCTTCCACGAGGTCGCGAGCGCCGGCATCTGCTTGCCGGTATGGTCGCGGATGATCAGCGGCTCGTAGATCTGGTGGCTGAGCGTATGCGTCGGCCCTTCGTTCTGGGCATGCGGATCGAGGGTCAGCGAATCCCCCGAGCGGGCCCATTTGAGCGTGCGGGCTTCGGCCACGCCGACTGCGAAGGTCGAGGCGATGAGCGCAAGCCACAGCGATTTGCGGAACGTCGTCATGATGGTCTCCCCTGGACAACCCGGCTGGGCCGGGACATTCGGGCCACCGGGGATTTTGTTGTTGTCCCGGCAGCGGATGGCAAAAGACTAGACACGGGTTTTCATTCTGGCAATCGCCATGCCAGTGCCGTGTCAAAATGCGCGCTTCCCGGCAGGGTTGAGGCGGTTTCGTCTGCAACAACCGGTCTTGCGGGCTCATGATCCGGCAATTTTGGCCGGAATTGATTGATTCCCGCAACGAAAGGCGCGCCCCGCGGGCACCAATGCCCGCGCGGATTTCGCGTTTTGCCCTTTCCGGCGGCACTGCCTGCCCGCTAGAAAGGCAGAAAGCCGTTACGGCGGAATAAGGAAGGATGTTCCATGGATCTGGGATTGAAGGGCAAGGTGGCTCTGGTCACCGCGGCCTCGGGCGGCCTTGGCGCCGCCATTGCCGAAGTGTTGGCGGAGGAAGGCGCCCGCGTGGCGATCACGGGCACGAAGGCAGACAAGCTTGAGGCCACGGCGGCAGCGATCCGCGCAAAGGGCGGCGAAGTGCTGCCGCTCGTCTGGGATCTGGCCGATCTCGACCGGATCGAGCCCGCCATTGCGGAGATCGAGGCGAAGCTGGGCCCGATCGATATTCTGGTGAACAATACCGGCGGCCCGCCGCCCTCGCCGGCAGCCGGGCAGTCGATCGCAACCTGGCAGGCGCATTTCCAGTCCATGGTGCTCTGCGTGCTGGCCATCACGGACCGGGTGCTGCCGGGCATGCGACAGCGCGGCTGGGGGCGGATCCTCACCTCGACCTCGATGGGTGTCGTGGCACCGATTCCCAATCTCGGCATGTCGAACACGCTCCGTGCCTCGCTCGTCGGCTGGTCCAAGACACTGAGCCGCGAGGTCGCGCGGGACGGGATTACCGTCAACGTGCTCGCGCCCGGCCGCATCCTCACCGACCGCGTCCGCTCGATCGATGCCGGCCAGGCCAAGCGCGAAGGGCGCCCCGTCGAGGAGGTCTCGGCCGCCAGCCAGGCGACGATCCCCGTTGGCCGCTACGGCGACCCGCGCGAATTCGCCGATATGGCTGTCTTCCTTGCCTCTCCGCGCGCCTCCTACGTCACCGGCTCGGTCATCCGGGTTGATGGCGGCGCGCTCCCCAACATCTGAATGTCAGGAAACCCGATGTCCGTTACGTTCGACATGCCGGCCGTGAAGCCGCTCGCGGCCGAGATCCGCACGGCCCTTGCCGCCATCACCACGGCCACCCTCACCACGATCCTGCTCAAGAAGGGCCTGCGCAATGTCTGGCTGCGCGGTGCCATGCCGATCCGCACCGGCCAGCCGCGCCTTGTCGGCCGCGCCTTCACGCTGCGCTTCGTGCCGGCGCGCGAGGATCTCGCCACGCCGGAAAGCTGGTCCTCGCCGATCTCCACCCGTGGCGCCATCGAGGCCATGCCGGAAGGTGTGATCGCCGTGGTGGATTCGATGGGCGTGCAGGATGCCGGGATTTTCGGGGATATCCTCTGCGCCCGGATGCAGCACCGCAAGGTGACGGCCCTCATCACGGACGGCGTCGTCCGGGATCTCGCCGGCGTGCTCGGCACGGGCCTCCCGGTCTGGTGCAGCGGTGCCGCGGCACCGCCTTCCGTGGCCGGTCTGACCTTCGTCGACTGGCAGCGCCCGATCGGCTGCGGCGGCGTCGCCATCTTCCCGAATGATGTCATCGTGGCCGATGATGACGGCGCGGTGCTGATCCCCGAGGCGCTGGTCGAGGCCATCGTGCCGCTCGCCGTCGAGCAGGAGCGGATGGAAGCCTGGATCATGGACGAGGTGAACAGGGGCATCCCGCTGCCGGGGCTCTACCCGATGAATGCCGAGACCAAGGCGCGCTACGAGGCCACGAAAGGGAGGGGCGAATGATCTCCCATGAGGCCTTCACGGGGGTCTTTCCCATCGCGCCGACGCCGTTCCTGCCCGGCGGCGAGATCGACTGGGCCAGCCTCGAACGGCTGCTCGCCCATTACCTCGCCGTCGGTTCCGAGGGCGTGACCATCCTCGGCATCATGGGCGAGGCACCCAAGCTCGAAGCGGCTGAATCGCTCGAGATGCTTCGCCGGACGGTGGCGGTGATGGCTGGCCGGCCGATCATTGTCGGCGTTTCCGCGCCCGGTTTCGCGGCCATGCGGGCGCTCGCGCGCGAAGCGGTCGAGGCCGGGGCAGCTGCGGTCATGATCGCGCCGCCGAACACGCTCCGCACCGATGACCAGATCGTCGGCTATTATGCCGATGCCGTGCAGGCGATCGGCCGCGACATCCCCTTCGTGATCCAGGATTACCCGCTGATCACCAATGTCGTCATGACGCCGGGGGTCATCCGCCGCATCATCACCGACAATCCCTCCTGCGTGATGCTCAAGGCAGAGGACTGGCCCGGCCTCGAGAAGATCAGCACCCTGCGCAAATGGCAGGCAGAGGGCAGTCTGAGGCCTGTCTCGATCATGACGGCCAATGGTGGTCTCTTTCTCGATTTCGAGATGGATCGCGGCGCTGACGGCTCCAATACCGGCTATGCCTTCCCGGAAATGCTGGTGGATATCGTCCGGCTCGCCAAGGCCGGGCATCGTGATGCCGCGCATGATCTGTTCGATGCCCATCTGCCCCTGCTGCGTTACGAGCAACAGCCGGGTGTCGGCCTCGCCGTGCGGAAATACGTGCTGATGCGCCGGGGCCTGCTGACCTCGGACGCCCAGCGGCGCCCCGCCGGTGCGCTTTCGGCAGCAGCGCGCGAGGAGGTTGAATACCTGCTCGCCCGTCTGGCCCGGCATGATCCGCGTGCGGCGCTTCCGGCCTGAGCGGCTTCAGGCGGCCCGGGCGCCTGCGCGGCGCTCGGCCAGCTCGGCCCGGCAGGTCCGGATGAACCGCACCAGCCTGTCGGTGGTCAGGGCTGCCGTCCCGACGAGGGAGGCCGCACCGGCCATCGAGGTCAGGGTCACCGTTTCCGAGGCGAAGCGTGACTTGAAATCCTCCGCGCCGCAGAGGAAATCGACCAGATCCAGCCCGTTATCGAAGGCCCAGCGGATATAGTCGACCATCAGGACCATGCCTGGCGAGCCCTTCTCGACGGCAGGGTCATAGGTGGTCACGAAAGCCATCATCTTCTTGCCGTCGACAAAGTTGATTGAGATCGCGATGGTTTCGCCATCTCGCTCGAGGACGAAGATCCGCAACTGGCCGGCCCGGCGGAGGGTGTCGACCAGCGCGCTCAGAAGCGGTGCATCCTGGTCGAAAAGCGGTGCCTCGAGGCCCATTTTCTCCAGCCAGGCGCGCTTGAGGGCAGCAAGGCGGGTCAGCACGGGCTCGATCTCGGCATCCGGAGGCAGCAGCCTGAACCGGAGTTCTGCCCCCTCCGAGAGATAGGCCATGCCGCGCCGGTAATTCTGGCGGGTCTTCTTGTTCTGCGCATTGAACCAGGCTTCGCCATCAGCATGGAGGCCGACCACGCGGAGGCTCATTTCGCTGCGATGATTGGGCATCAGGACCGGGCGCTCGCCCGAGGTCAGCAGCGCATGGGCGCGCGCATCCGGGAGAAGCCGGTTCAGCAGGATGAGATCATAGCCGCGCTGCCGGCTCACAGCATTCCAAAGGGCACCAGCCACATCCGCTGACGCGGCGGGGTGGACAAGCATGTCGCAGTAATCGGCATGGTCACGCGCGGCCCATTCGAGAAGACGCAATCCGCGATGGCGATGGATCGCCAGCGGCAGGATGCCGACAAGGATCGGCCCGTCCCACGCGGTGGCAATCATCAACTGCCGGGTCTCCCGATCGGCAATGTGCAACCACCAGCTTGCGATCCAGCCATGGCTCTGGAAGATCAGGGCGCCGCAGGCGGCCCAGAGCTGCTGCCAGTCCGGCTCGAGCGCAGAAAGCGCCTCTGCCGTACTGACGATCTCCACCCGGATTCCGGTGGATGACGCGGCGGCAGCCTCATTTGCAATCCGGAAGGGTGCATTCATACCGAAGGCTCCTTGGCCGGTTCCACGGCCTTCCGCCCGCGGTCGAGCCGAAGCCACCGCAGGATATGTCCGCCCATCCTGATGATCGGAAGGACCCACAGGCCGAAGAGCGACTGGTATTCCCGGCTCTCCCGTTCCATCAGGCCGAAGGTGAAACTCTCGTCCTTTTCCGGCACGGCCAGCGTCCCGAACCAGCGATCCCAGAAACTGAAAAGCAGGCCGAAATTCTTGTCGTAATGCCGGGGATCGGCGCTGTGATGCAGCTGGTGGTAATGGGGGCACAGGACGATGCTGTTCAGCGCGCCGAAGGAGATCTTGAGATGCGTGTGCCGCACGAAATCCATCATGAGGATATTGCGGATCACATAGACATTGACGCCAAAGACCGTGGCTTCGACCGGGTTGAGCGAGGCGAGCGTCCAGAGGCCGAAGAAGAAGCCGGCGATGACGCCGTCCCAGGCGCGGTTCATCAACTCGTCCAGCGGATGGACGCGATCCTTGGTGATCCCGACCATCACTTCCGCGGAATGATGCACCTTGTGCAATTCCCACATGAAGGGGAATTTATGCTGCGCCCAGTGATAGGTGTAATAGGAGATGTCATAGGCGAGCAGCATCGTGATCGTGAAGATCACGATGGTCAGTGGGCCGGGCTGTCCGAACAGCGGTTCGGTGATACCGAATGCACCGCCGAGCGTCTGGTGGGTCGCATAGCCCATCGCCCCGACGAAAACCGCGCCTGCCGGGAACATCAGGAAGGGCGTGATCGCCCGTTTCGTGATCCAGAACAGGAGATCCGCTTTCGCCGAGGGGTGGGTGATGATTTCGTGCGGGATAAGGAACTCGAAGAATTCCCGGAAGGACCGCTTTTCAATGGTTCTGAAATAGACATAGAGCGCCGAGCCCAGAGCCGTCGCCAGCAGCAGGCCGGAGACAATGAGGTTCTCGGTCGAAAGGCGCGCAATGATTTTCGCCGTTACGAAGTCGAGCATGGGAATTCGGATTCCGGTTGCGGAAAACTCCGCGTCGCGCCGGAGTGTCGCCCCCATCTCCTAACAAATGGCTTTTTCCACCACGCCAAACGCGCTCGATCACGCCCTGGTGAACGCATCTGCCGGGGGGAACGGGATTGTTTTGATCGAAACGGTTGATAGTCCGCTACCAGGCGGGCATGCGCCCGCCACGCCATCGCAGAGGGCGGCTCAGGCCGCGCGGATCTGGCCGAGGAAGCGGTCCATCTCGCTCTTGATGTCGGCCGCCGCTTCGGAGAGCTGGCTGGCCGATTGAAGGACCTGCATCGCCGCGCTGCCATTCTGGTCCGCTGCATCCGAAACGCCGGAAATGTTGCTGGTGACCTGCTGCGTCCGTTCGGCGGCATGGATCACGCCATCGGCGATGCCCTCGCTGGCGCGGCGCTGGTTTTCGACGGCCAGCGAGACATCCCCCGCGATCCGGCGCATTTCCTCGATCGTGGTGCCGATAGCTTCCACCGCCGCGATGGAATCCCGGGTCACGCTCTGCACATGGGCAATGTTGGCACCGATCTCCGCCGTTGCGCGCGTTGTCTGGGTGGCCAGCTCCTTCACTTCGCTGGCCACCACCGCGAAGCCTCTCCCCGCTTCACCGGCGCGGGCGGCCTCGATCGTGGCATTGAGCGCAAGAAGGTTCGTCTGGCTCGCGATGGAGTTGATGAGATCGACCACCTGGCCGATCGCTGAAACGGCCTGCGCCAGTTCGGAGAACTTGCCGGCGGTGGCTGCGCTGAGATCAGAGGCCTGCGCCGAAACCTCGCTCGCTTTCGTCATGCCGGACGCGATTCCGCCGATCGCCTGCGCGAGTTCCCGGCCGGATTCCGCCAGCGAATCCACGGTGGCGGACATCTCCGTCGAAGCCTCTGTCACCACCTCGGCCTGACGCGCCGTTTCCTCGGCGCCGGTCGACAGGGTGGCGGCAGCGTTGTGAAGCTGGCTCGACGTGGAGGCCAGCGTGTTCACGCGGGCAAGCGCGTTGCTCTCGAAAGTGGCGATCGCCGCCTCGAGCTGGCGCTGGCGTTCGGCCCGTGCAGCCAGTTCGTCCTGTTCGGCGCGGCGCAGATCGGACCGTTCGGCCTGCATCTGGCGGAAGCCCTCGACAGCCTTGGCGATGTTGCCGAGCTCATCTTTCCGGTGATCATGCGAGACGCTGAAATCTGTCTCGCCGCGGCCAATCCGGCTGATATCGCTTGCAAGATCCGTGAACGGCCGCGCGATGACACGGTTGGTCCAGACCAGCAGGGCGAGGACGACGGCACAGGCCGCAAACATTGTCGCCCATTGCGCCGCGCTGATGATCCGGGCGATGGCGGTCAGGCTCTGGTCCATTTCCACCATGCGTGTCTGGTAAGCCGATGCAAGG
Source organism: Rhabdaerophilum sp. SD176 (assembly GCF_030143245.1). Classification (GTDB taxonomy): domain Bacteria; phylum Pseudomonadota; class Alphaproteobacteria; order Rhizobiales; family Beijerinckiaceae; genus Rhabdaerophilum. The sequence continues at coordinate 289,440 of NZ_JARJNS010000003.1, forward strand.
GCCTCCAGCGCCTTGTTGAAGGCAGTCCGCGTCGCGCGGTTGGCATCGTTGTCGCCGATCTCCCGCGCCGCCTTGGAACCGTGCGCCCGGGCTGCGGCCACGAGTTGCGTCCGCAGTTCCGTGAAGGTCCGGCCCTGCTTTTCCAGCTCTGCGAAACTCGACCGGTCGACATCGGTCACGAGGTCCTTCCACTCGGTCATCGTGGACTGGAGCGTCGCCAATTGCTTCTCGAGGCCGCCACCGAATTGCTGGATGCGTTTCGGATCGTCGGTCATGTAGAGCCCGCGCGATTCCATCACCACCGCATAGACGAGAGCATTGGCCTTCTCGATCAGGGCCTGTTTCCGGAGCGTGTCGCGAATCTCGGCGGTCGTCTCGGTGCGGAACGTGTTCTCGATCCAGATGCTGCCTGCAAGCAGGCAGCAGAGCAGCCCAAGAGCCGCGATCGACCCCTGCAGCGAGAGGAACAGCCGGTTTCCGAATGCATGCATGGCGGGATCCTGTTCGAAGGAAGGCCCATCATTCTTTTGATGATGATCGTGTATATTTGGTAACTGTGATCACAAATATGCATGTTTTCTGTGCAGCCTGTCCTTGGCGCGTCAACCTCGGATTGCCCTTGTGCAAAGCCTCGGGAAGCCCATCTTTCCGGAAGGGACCAAAAAGGGATGGCGATGACGCGCAGGTTCGGGTTGCACCATGTCACGATGCTGTCGACCGACCCGGTCGAGACGCTCCGCTTCTACCGCGAGGTGGTGCGACTGCATCTCGTCAAGCGGACCGTGAACTTCGATGCGCCGGATATCCACCATCTCTACTTCGGCGATGCGGGCGGGCGCCCTGGCACCCTGCTCACCTTCTTCCCCTTTACTGATGCCGCGCGGGGGCATGTTGGCGGCGGGGCCGCTGCCGCCATCTCGTTGGCCATCCCCGCCGAAGACATGGAGACGTGGATCCTGCACCTCGTCGAGCAGGGTGTGGATACGCTCGGTCCGACGGAGCGCTTCGGCGAGTCGGTGTTGCGCTTCGAGGATCCTTTCGGTCTCGCGCTGGATCTGATCGGCCGGGAGGGCATCGGCGCGGCCACACATCCGGTTCTCGCCGGGGCGACGCTGCTCTCGCAGGCGCCGGCCGCAACCGAGGCGTTGCTCGTCCGGTTGATGGGTTTCGAGCTGGCGGGCGAGGAGCGCGGCCTCCGCCGCTTCGTCGTCCCCGGAACCGGGGAGTCGCTCGATCTCGCCCGGGAAGGCGCGGCCTCGCCGGTCGAGACAGGCGCCGGCATTGTCCATCACCTCGCGTTCCGGGTGCCCGACGAAGCCGGCCTCGGGGAAATCCGCGCCGAGCTTGTTGCTTGGGGCCTCGATCCGACGCCGGTGCTCGACCGGCGGTATTTCCGCTCGGTCTATGTGCGCGAACCTGGCGGCATCCTGTTCGAATTCGCGACCGACCCGCCGGGATTCGCTGTCGACGAGCCGCCGGAACGGCTCGGGACCAGCCTGCAACTGCCGCCGGAATTCGAACCCAGGCGGGCCGACATCGAGCGCCGCCTCGCGCCGCTCACCCCTGCCGGATAGGAGAGGCCATGCTCAGCCAGACAGATGCCGATTCCCTGCTCTCCCGGTTCCCGCTCCGGCGGACCGGCGCCCCGCCGACCCGCGCGGCCGGCTTCATGCTGATGCTGCATGGCCGGGGTGCGAGCGCCGAATCGATCCTCGAACTCGCCGAGGCATTCGCCCAGCCCGATCTCTGCTTCCTCGCGCCGCAAGCGCCGGGATCCAGCTGGTACCCCTATCCATTCACTGCGCCGCTGGCGGCCAACGAGCCACATCTCTCCCGCGCGCTGGCCCTGACGGCGGGCGTGCTCGCCGCGCTGGAGCAGGGCGGGGTTGCCGCCGCGCGGATTGGCATATGCGGCTTCTCGCAGGGGGCCTGCCTCGCGCTGGAAACGGCCATCCGGCAGCCGCGCGCCTACGGGGCCGTTTTCGGGTTCAGCGGCGGCTATATCGGTCCGCCGGGCGAGCCACGCCTTCCGGTGCCTGGCACGGAGACGGCTCTTGCCGGCGCCTCGGTGCTGATCGGCTGCTCCGATGTCGATTCGCACATCCCGCTGGTACGCGTGCAGGAAACCACGGCGCTCATGCGCGCCATGGGGGCCGCGGTGGACGAGCGGATCTATCCCGGCTTCGGCCACGGCATCAATGCCGATGAACTGGGCGCGGCGCGTGCCCGGTTGCAGGCGATTCAGGTCTGAGCGGAAGAATCGCTTCCGCCGGGCAACCCGCTTTGCGATCGGCCCGGCAATTCAGAGGACAAGGCGGGAAATGCTGAAAAGGAGATGGTGGAGCTAAGCGGGATCGAACCGCTGACCTCCTGCATGCCATGCAGGCGCTCTCCCAGCTGAGCTATAGCCCCACATCACGAGCATGCCTGGGGGCATGCCGGAACCGAACCGCGTTCGGAGGCGCGCTTATTGTCACAAGACCCCGCGCGCCGCAAGTGCCTTTCCGGCCGGAGGTCGATCTTTTTCGCCCCGGTCCGGCACGGCAGAGGATCAGCTTTCCTCGTCTTCTTCCAGATCGCCGTCGATCAGGTCGGCAACGTCGCTGTCATCCTCATCTTCCTCGGTTTCGAGGAAGGTATCGTCATCATCACCATCGATGTCGATATCGTCGTCATCGGCAACGACCTTGGCGTCATCGGCCTCCTCCGCCTCTTCAAGCGGCACGAGTTCCGGTGCGGCCACCTCATCCGTGACCAGTTCCTCGTCTTCGGCCACCTCGGCCTTGGCGATCTTGGGCTGCGGATCGAAATAGGCACGGGGATAGCTCTGCCCCGTATAGGGCGAGACGATCGGATCCTTGTCGAGATCGTAAAACTTCTTGCCCGTCACGGGGCAGATGCGCTTGGTGCCGAGTTCAGCCTTGGGCAATGTCGCGTTCCTGTCATGGGGCCCGGGGGGCGGGCCGGGGCAAAAACTTCCGCTTGCAAAGTCGGGATGAAGCCCGTTAGTGGCCTCGCACTTTCCTGTCAAATGCTTGTTGCGGGCAAGACCCGGATAAGCAAGTTTTCCCGCCCCGCCCGGGTTTTTTTGGCAGCCGCGGGGCATCGTTCGAGGATCGAGACATGGCCCATGGTTCCGAAGCGCTTCCCCTCCAGGCGGAACGGGGCGGGCCGCTCCGGGGCCGGGTGCGCGTTCCCGGCGACAAGTCGATCTCGCATCGCTCGCTCATCCTCGGCCTGCTCAGCGTGGGCGAGACACGTGTAACCGGTCTGCTCGAGGGCGAGGATGTCCTGCGCACCGCCGATGCAGCCCGCGCGCTCGGCGCCACGGTCGAGCATCTCGGCCCGGGTGAATGGCGCGTGCGTGGCATGGGCATCGGCACGCTGCTGGAGCCGCGCGGGACGCTGGATTTCGGCAATGCCGGTACCGGCTCGCGCCTGATGATGGGCGTGGTCGGCGGCCACCCGATCCGCGCGACCTTCGATGGTGACGCCTCGCTCCGCAAGCGCCCGATGGGCCGTATTCTCGATCCGCTCAAGCGCATGGGCGTCACGGTGATCGACGTGGCCGAGGGCAACCGGCTGCCGCTGACGCTGCAGGGCGCCAGGGACAGCATCCCGATCGAATACACCACCCCCGTGGCCTCGGCGCAGATCAAGTCTGCGGTGCTCTTCGCCGGGCTTAATGCCCCGGGCGAGACCATCGTGATCGAGCCGGAAGCCAGCCGCGACCATACCGAGAAGATGCTGGCCTATTTCGGCGCCGAGATCCGCAGCGAGCCTGCCGGCACCCATGGCCGCCGCATCACGCTGAAGGGCCGGCCGGAACTCAGCCCCCGCCCCATCGTCGTACCGGCGGATCCGTCCTCCGCCGCTTTCCCGATCGTGGCGGCGCTGATCGTGCCGGGATCGGATGTCATCATCGAATCCGTGATGATGAACCCGCTCCGCACCGGGCTCCTCACCACCTTGCTCGAGATGGGCGCTTCGATCGAGGAACTCGACAGCCGCGTCGAGGGCGGCGAGCGAGTGGCCGATCTCCGGATCCGCCACTCGCCCCTGCGCGGCGTCGATGTGCCGGCCGAGCGCGCGCCGTCCATGATCGACGAATATCCCGTCCTTGCCGTGGCCGCCGCTTTCGCTTCGGGCGAGACCCGGATGCGGGGCCTGCAGGAACTGCGCGTCAAGGAAAGCGACCGCCTCGCCGCTGTGGCCGATGGCCTCGCGGCCAATGGCGTCGCGCACCAGATCGTCGGGGATGACCTCATCGTCTCCGGCTCGGGCCGCGCGGCGCCTGGAGGCGGGCTCGTCGCCACGCATATGGACCACCGCATCGCCATGAGCTTCCTCATCATGGGGCTCGCTTCCGACAAGGCCGTCGGCGTCGACGATACGAGCTTCATCGCCACCTCCTTCCCCGATTTCGTGCCGATGATGACGCGGCTGGGTGGAGCCCTGCGATGAAGCCCGCCTTGATCATCGCGGTTGACGGTCCGGCCGCTTCGGGCAAGGGCACGCTGGCCAAGAGGCTGGCGGCGCATTTCGGCTTGCCGGTTCTCGATACCGGGCTCCTCTATCGCGCCGTCGGCCAGCGCCTGCGCGATGACGGCCACCACCTCGATGATGGTTTGGCGGCAACGGGCATCGCAGCGCGGTTCGAGCCGGCCTGGCTCGAGGATGATCGCCTGCGCCGGCGCGAGGCGGGCGAAGCGGCGAGCCGTGTCGCCAAGGTCGATGGCGTGCGTCGCGCCCTGCGCACCTTCCAGCAGGATTTCGCCCACCAACCCGGCGGCGCAGTGCTCGACGGTCGGGATATCGGAACCGTTATCGCGCCGGATGCGACGGCCAAGCTCTGGATCGATGCCGATGTCGCCATCCGCGCCGGCCGCCGCTACCGCGAGTTGGCCTCGCGAGGCGAGCCTGTCACCGAGGCCGGCATTCTCGCCGACCTCGTCGAACGGGATGCGCGGGATGCGCCCAACATGCAGATCGCGCCCGATGCGATCCGGATCGATACCTCGGCCTTGGATGCCGACGCTGCCTTTGCCCGCGCGCTGGCCGAGGTGCTTGCCGTGCTGGCCGAGGCGGGGCAGTCTCTCGGCTGATGCGAACCGGGGCCCTGCAGCTCTGACCCGCCGGGAGCGATGACAATGCCAACGCGTGATTTCGAGTCCGTTCCGCTGCCGGATTACCGGGAATATCCGCTCGAGGAAATGCGCGAACGGGCCGAGACATTCCGTGCCGAGATTGCCCGGCGGCATACGGTCCGTGATTTCTCGCCTCGGCCGGTCCCGCGTGACATTATCGAGACCTGCCTTCGTGCGGCAGGGACGGCCCCGAACGGCGCCAACCACCAGCCCTGGCATTTCGCGGTGATCGGCGATCCTGCGCTCAAGGCCCGCATCCGCACCGCAGCCGAGGAAGAGGAGCGCGCCTTCTATGCCGGCAAGGCCGGCGAGGAATGGCTTGCGGCCCTCCGCCCGCTTGGCACCGATCCGCAGAAGCCCTTCCTCGAGATTGCCCCCTGGCTTATCGCCATTTTCGGCGCCCGATCGAGCCCCAGCGCCGATGGCGTGATGCGCAAGAACTATTACGTACCGGAATCGGTTTCGATCGCCACCGGCTTCCTGATCGCGGCGCTGCATCATGCCGGCCTCGCCACGCTGACGCATACGCCGAGTCCGATGGGCTTCCTGAACGAAATCTGCCGGCGCCCGGCGCAGGAGAAACCCTACATCCTGCTGGTGACGGGCTATCCCGCGGGAGATGCCCATATCCCCCGCCATGCGACCGAGAAGAAGCCGCTCGCCGAGATCGCGAGCTTCCTTGTCTGAACCCGGAGAGCCTGTCTGATGGAGACCCATGCCGAACCGCGGGGCATGCCACCCGCCACGGGTTTGTTCCTCGCCCTCAATGCGCTGGTCTATGTCGGCCTCGTCATTGCGGAGGGCGGGCTCGATATGTCCACCCGGACCATCGCGGCCTGGGGCGGGCTGCTGCCGCTCGACTGGCTCGATGGCCAGTACTGGCGGATGCTCACCGCCGGCTTCCTCCATTTCGGACTGATGCATCTCGTGGCCAACGGCATCTGCCTGCTCGCCTGGGGCGTGCCGCTGGAGCGCGGCCTTGGCGCCCTGCGGATGACGATTCTCTTCCTCGGCTCGATCCTTGCCGGCAGCTTCGGCTCCCTGATGCTGCACAGCCAGCCCTTCATCAGCGCCGGTGCCTCGGGCGGCGCCTCCGGCCTGCTCGGAGCACTTTTCGCCTTCTGGCTGCTGCGCGATATCGCCCTTCCGGTCTCGTTCTTCGCCATCAATATTGGCCTGAACATCGCGGTGACGATCTTCGTGCCCGGCATCGACTGGCAGGCCCATCTCGGCGGATTTATCGGCGGTGCCATTCTCGCATTGATCCTCCGGCCGCGCATGGCTTGACATCATTCCACAAATGAGAATTTATCTCGTTTATGGAAGTAGGCAGCATCGAGACCGATCTTGATTCCCGCATCGCTGCCCATCTCAAGGGATTGCGGATCGCCCGGAACTGGTCGCTCGATGAACTGGCGAACCGTTCGGGCATCAGCCGCGCCACGCTCTCGCGGCTTGAAAACGCCGAGACCAGCGCCACCGCCAGCACGCTCGGCAAACTCGCCGCCACCTACGGGATCACGATTTCCCGGCTGCTGCACCTGGCCGAGCGGCAGGTCGATGCGTACCTGCCGCGGTCGAGGCAGCCGGTCTGGAAGGATCCGAGCAACGGGTTCGAGCGCCGTCTCGTCTCGCCGCCCGCCGACGGGCTGAGCGGCGAGGTTGTGGAGGCCCGGCTGCCAGCAGGCCGGCGCATTGCCTATGACGGACCGGCCAAGCAAGGCCACGAGCATCATCTGGTGCTGATCGAGGGGCGGCTTTTCCTGACGGTCGAGGGCATCCGCCATGATCTCGGCCCCGGGGATTGCCTCCGCTACCGGCTCTACGGGCCGACGGCTTTCGAAACCCCGCCGGAATCCGGCGCCCGCTATTTCCTGTTCCTGGTGTGAGGCCCGATGCTGACCATCCGCCCCGGCGATTTCTCCGATGACCGCGTGGTCGCCCTGCTCCGCCACCATTTCGAGACGAACCGGGCGGTCACCCCGGCCGGCTCGGCCCATGTGCTCGATCTCTCGGCGATGCAGAAGCCGGATATCGCCTTCTGGACAATCTGGGCGGGCGAGGAGCTGCTCGGCATGGGTGCGCTTCGCCGGCTCGACGGCGAGGCCGGCGAGGTCAAGTCCATGCGGACCTGGGATCATGCCCTGCGCCGTGGCGTCGCAACCGTCATGCTGGGCCATATCCTCGATGCCGCCCGCGCGGCGGGGCTGCGCCGGCTCTATCTCGAGACCGGCTCCTTCGACTATTTCCGCCCGGCCCGCGAGCTCTATGCCCGGCACGGCTTTGTCGAATGCCCGCCTTTCGGCGAGTATCGGCCCGATCCCAATTCCACCTTCATGATGCGGGACCTGCCCTGAATGGCCGGGAAGCGGCGGATCGGCATCGGCCATAATGGCGGGCCACCGCTGCGGGAAAAGCCGCATGTGCCACCCTGGGGGAAGGGCGGGATCGGACAGTTCTTCACCTGGAAGGCGAAGCATCGCGCGGCATGGCGCCCGGCTTCCACCGATATCCTCCTCTCGCGGCAGGCCCGGGCCGAGGCGCTTGGCCTGACCTACGAGGAATACACGCTGGAGATTCTCGAACGCGGGCGCTACCTGCAGGCCAGCGACGAGGCTGCAATTGCCGCGATCTGCGCACGGCGCCGGGGGCGGCCTAAACGCCACCTCTGAAGCGATCGATGGCGCCGAGGGTAGGCTGGGCCGGGCGCTTTCGCTTTACCTCGATGCCGGTCTCTGGTATTCCCCGCGTCAATCTTCCGGACCCTTTGCAGGGTACCGGCGGTTTCGGCGTTTTCACCTTTGGTGGAAATACGGGTACCGCCAGCCAAGCCGGAAGGGAAACCATGCATCCCGCCCGCCGGTGTTCTTCTGCACTGGTCGCCTCCCGAGGGCTTCGCCGCATCTTTGCGGCGGCTGGCGGAACGGGGTGAAACGCAACCGACCAAGCACCAGTGTCCGCGCCGGAGGCTGCCCGAGGCAGCAGGCGCATTCGGAGTTTTCATGTCCACTACTGCTATGTCTCCCAGCCGCGAGGATTTCGCGGCTCTGCTCGAACAGTCCTTCCTCTCGGCCGATACGGCTGAAGGTTCGGTGATCACCGGCACCGTTGTCGCGATCGAGAAGGACGTCGCCGTCATCGATATCGGTCTCAAGACCGAAGGTCGCGTGGCGCTGAAGGAATTTGCCGGTCCGAACAAGGATCAGGTCATCAAGGTCGGTGACAAGGTCGAGGTCTATCTCGAGCGTGTCGAGAACGCGATGGGCGAAGCGGTCATCAGCCGCGACAAGGCCCGCCGCGAAGAGAGCTGGGTCCGCCTTGAGAAGGCCTACGAGGCCAAGGAAAAGGTCACCGGCACGATCTTCAACCAGGTCAAGGGTGGCTACACCGTCGATCTCGACGGCGCCGTGGCGTTCCTGCCGCGCAGCCAGGTCGATATCCGCCCGATCCGCGATGTCGGTCCGCTCATGGGCGTCCTGCAGCCGTTCGAGATCCTGAAGATGGATCGCCGCCGCGGCAACATCGTCGTGTCGCGCCGGACGGTCCTTGAAGAGACCCGCGCCGGCCAGCGCCAGGAACTGGTCTCGAACCTCGAGGAAGGCCAGATCATCGACGGCGTGGTCAAGAACATTACCGATTACGGTGCGTTCGTCGATCTCGGCGGCATCGATGGCCTGCTGCACGTGACCGACATCGCCTGGCGCCGCGTCAACCACCCGACCGAGGTGCTGACCGTCGGCCAGACCGTGAAGGTCAAGATCGTCAAGATCAACCAGGATACCCACCGCATCAGCCTCGGCATGAAGCAGCTCCAGGGCAATCCGTGGGAAGGCATCGAAGCCAAGTACCCGATCAATGGCAAGTTCACCGGCCGCGTGACCAACATCACGGATTACGGTGCCTTCGTTGAGCTGGAACCGGGCATCGAAGGCCTGATCCACGTGTCGGAAATGTCCTGGACGAAGAAGAACGTCCATCCGGGCAAGATCCTTTCGACCAGCCAGGAAGTCGAAGTGCAGGTTCTCGAGGTCGATCCCTCGAAGCGCCGTATCAGCCTCGGCCTCAAGCAGACCCTCAACAACCCGTGGGAAAGCTTCATCGATCGCCACCCGGTCGGGTCGGTTGTCGAAGGCGAAGTCAAGAACAAGACCGAGTTCGGCCTGTTCATTGGCCTTGAAGGCGATGTCGACGGCATGGTCCACCTCTCGGATCTCGACTGGAACCGCCCGGGCGAGCAGGTCATCGACGAGTTCAAGAAGGGCGACATGGTTCGCGCCATCGTGCTCGACGTCGATATCGAGAAGGAGCGCATCTCGCTTGGCATCAAGCAGGTCTCGGGCGATCCCTTCGCCGATGCCGGCGACTCGATCAAGCGCGGTGGCGTTGTCACTTGCGAAGTGCTGGAAGTGAAGGATGGCGGTCTGGAAGCCAAGATCGTCGGCTCGGATCTCACCACCTTCGTGAAGCGCTCGGAACTGGCCCGCGACCGTGCGGATCAGCGTCCGGACCGCTTCGCCGCCGGCGAGAAGTTCGATGCCCGCGTCATCCTGTTCGACAAGAAGGCCCGCAAGGTCCAGGTGTCGATCAAGGCGCTGGAAATGGCCGAAGAGAAGGAAGCCATGGCCCAGTACGGCTCGGCGGATTCGGGTGCCACGCTCGGCGACATTCTCGGCGCCGCCCTCAAGAAGACCAAGTAAGGCGCGTCACGGCTGGCGGGTTCGTCCCGCCATCGACGATGCCATCGATCAGGCCGGCGGGGAAACCTGCCGGCCTTTTTCGTTGGCTCCGGCGCGCGCCCGCCTTTTCCTTCTGGCGGGGGCGGGGTCTTCTGGCCGCAGCCATGCCACCGTTTGGCTTGTCCTATTCATAAGACAAGACCTGACCGTCCGGCCGGTCGATCGAATCCTGCCGTGATTTGTCCGAAATCCCGGCTGACCTTTCCGCCGGCGGGGCCTATAAACCGGGGCATGTCCAGTGAAACGCCCCGCATCAACCCGCCCGGTCCCGGCGACCATGTCATCCTGATCGATGGTTCGTCCTTCGTCTTCCGGGCCTATTTCCAGTCCATCCGGCAGGACCAGCGCTACAATTACCGGTCCGACCGGCTGCCGACCGGGGCCGTGCGCATCTTCGCCACCAAGCTCGTCCAGTTCATCCGCGAGGGCGCGCGCGGCCGGAAGGCCACCCATCTCGCGATGATCTTCGACAAGAGCGAGAATTCCTTTCGCAAGGCGCTCTTCCCCGCCTACAAGGCGAACCGCTCCGAGCCCCCCGAGGATCTCGTCCCGCAATTCCCGCTGATGCGCGCGGTGGTCCGGGCTTTCGGCTACCAGCCGATCGAGATGGATACCTACGAGGCCGATGACCTCATCGCCACCTATGCCGGCCAGGCCGTCCGGGCCGGTGCGGAAGTGACGATCGTCTCCGCCGACAAGGACCTGATGCAGCTGATCGAGCCGGGCGTGGTGATGTATGACCCCGCCTCCGGCGAGCGCGAGGAGCGGCTGATCGGCGAGGCCGAGGTTTTCGAGTATTTCGGCGTGAAGCCGGATCGCGTCGTCGATGTGCAATCGCTGGCCGGTGATTCCACCGACAATGTCCCCGGAGCGCCCGGTATCGGCGTCAAGACCGCCGCGCAGCTCATCGCCGAATATGGCGATCTCGACACCCTGCTGGCCCGTGCCGGCGAGATCAAGCAGCCGAAGCGCCGCGAAACACTGACCGACCCTGAAGTGGTCGAGAAGGTCCGTATCTCGCGCAGGCTCGTCACCCTCGTGCGCGATGTGCCGGTGGAAGCCCCGCTCAAGACCCTCGTCGCCCATGATCCGACCGCCGAAGCCGCGGTTGCCTTCCTCAAGGCGATGGAATTCACCACCCTGACGCGGCGGGTGGCTGATCTCTACGGTGTGGCCGTCGACAAGGTCGAGCCCGACCCCGCCTATGCCAAGGGCGGGACCGCGCCGGCCGAGCCGGGCGATTCCGTTGCGCCGGAAGCCGGCAGCCCATCCGGCGGCGGTGTCACCCTGGCGGCGGCCCCGCCCGAAGGCCCGGCCGGTCTGGCCGCCACGCGTCTGGCTGCCCTGCGCGCCATGCCGGTCAAGCACGAGGCCTATGAAGCCGTGCAGACCGCTGCCGCGCTTGCTGCCTGGCTGGATCGCGCCCGCGAGCGCGGCATCCTGGCCTTCGATACCGAGACCAACAGCCTCGATCCGATGCAGGCCGATCTGGTCGGCGTCTCGCTCAGCACCGCGCCGGGCGAGGGCTGCTATGTGCCGCTCCAGCATCGCAGCGGCGATGGCCTGTTCGATTCCGGCCCCGTTCCCGGGCAGATCCCGCTGGCCGAGGCATTGGCCCTGCTGAAGCCGGTGTTGGAAGATGCGGCCGTGCTCAAGATCGGGCAGAACATCAAGTTTGACCTGCTGGTCATGCGTCAGCACGGCGTCGATATCACGCCGGTCGATGATACGATGCTCCTCTCCTATGTGCTCGATGCCGGCCGGCATGGCCATGGTATGGACGAGCTGTCCACCCTGCATCTCCACCACAAGCCGATCCCGTTTTCCGAAGTGGCCGGCAAGGGCAAGGCGGCCGTCACCTTCGACCAGGTGCCGATCGACAAGGCGACGCATTACGCCGCCGAGGATGCCGACATCACCCTGCGCCTCTGGCTGGCACTGAAGCCCCGCCTCGTCGCCGAGGGCATGGTCTCGGTCTACGAGACGCTCGAGCGTGGCATGCCCGATTGCCTCGCCGCGATGGAGGCGCGGGGCATCGCCATCGACCGGCAGATCCTTTCCCGTCTCTCGGGCGAATTCGCGCAAGGAATGGCGCGGCTCGAAGCCGAGATCCACGCGCTTGCGGGCGAGAGCTTCAATCTCGGTTCGCCCAAGCAGCTGGGCGATATCCTCTTCGGCAAGATGGGGCTCTCGGGCGGCAAGAAGACCGCCACCGGCGCCTGGTCCACCGGGGCCGATGTGCTGGAGGATCTCGCGGCGGAAGGTCACGAGCTGCCTGCGCGGCTGCTCGAATGGCGGCAGATGCAGAAGCTGAAATCCACCTATACCGATGCGCTGCCGGGCTATGTGAACCCGCGCACCAACCGGGTCCATACCTCCTTCTCGCTCGCCTCGACCACAACCGGGCGGCTCGCCTCCTCCGAGCCGAACATCCAGAACATTCCGGTCCGCAACGAGATGGGCCGCAAGATCCGGACCGCCTTCGTGGCGGAGCCGGGCCGGCTGCTGGTCTCGGCCGATTACAGCCAGATCGAGCTGCGCATCCTCGCCCATATCGCCGAGATTCCGCAGCTCCGGAAGGCCTTCGACGAGGGCGTGGATATCCACGCCATGACAGCCTCGGAAATGTTCAATGTGCCCCTGTCGGAGATGACCGGCGAGATCCGGCGCCGCGCCAAGGCGATCAATTTCGGCATCATCTACGGGATTTCCGCTTTCGGCCTCGCCAACCAGCTCTCGATCCCGCGCGAGGAGGCCGGCGCCTATATCCGCAAGTATTTCGAGCGCTTCCCCGGCATCAAGGATTACATGGAGGCGATGAAGGCGAAGGTCCGCAAGGACGGCTATGTCGAGACGGTCTTCGGCCGCAAATGCCACTACCCCGCCATCGATTCCAAGAACCCTTCCGAGCGTGCCTTCATGGAGCGCGCGGCGATCAACGCGCCGATCCAGGGCTCGGCGGCCGATATCATCCGCCGCGCCATGCTGCGGATGGATGCCGCTTTGGCCGAGCGCCGCGTGCCCGCCAGCATGCTGCTGCAGGTCCATGACGAGTTGATCTTCGAGGTGCCCGAGGCCGAGGCGGCGCGCGCCATTCCGGTTATCACCCGGGTGATGGAGGAGGCGCCGCTGCCGCTGCTCCAGTTGAAGGTGCCGCTCAAGGTCGATGCCCGCGCCGCCCGCAACTGGGACGAGGCGCATTGAGGCGGGCACCAGCCCGGCTCGCATCCCGCCCCCCGATCCCCGGTTTCCCATGTCTCCCCGCGATCTCGCCGGCTATGTCTTCCTCGCCCTCGTCTGGGGCCTTTCCTTTCTGGTGCTGGTGCGCGTGGTCGATGCCTTCGGCTGGGTCGGCGCGGTCACCTTCCGCTGCATCCTCGCGGCGATCTTCCTCTATCTGCTGGCCCGGGCGCTGGGCCGCCGGCTCGATTTCGGCTTCCCGCTCCGCCATGGCCTGATGGTTGGCGCCACCACGGTTGCGGGGCAGCTGGTCGGACTCTCCTATGCCACCCCGATCATCGGCACCGCGATGGCGGCGATCCTCGTGGCAACCATCCCGCTCTTCTCGATGCTGATCAGCCGGCTTTGGGGCCTTGAGACGTTTGACGGCCGCAAGCTTGCCGGCCTTGCCCTCGGCTTTGCCGGCGTTATCCTGCTGGTCGGCTTTCCGGCCGTGCCCTTCACGCCGCTCTTCGCGATTGGCTGCCTCGACTCGATGGCCAGCGCGCTCTGCGCGGCTTTCGGCTCGGTCTATGCCAGTCGCCACCTGCGGGCGGCCGGCTCCTGGGAGGTAACGATGCTCGCCTTCCTCGCCGGCGGTATCATGGCCCTGCCGCTGATCCTGCTGGTTCCGGTGCCGGGCCCGCTGGTGCCGATGGATTTCCTGTACCTGCTGGTCCTCGGCGGCGGCATGAGCGGCCTGACCTATGTGGTCTATTTCGGCCTCGTCGCCTCGATCGGCGCCACGCGCACGATCAGCGTGGAATTCGCGGTGACCGTTGTCGCCGTCCTGATTGGTGCCCTCTGGCTCGGCGAGAAACTGTCCTGGCCGCAGCTGGCCGGCGGTGGAACTATCATGGCCGGCTGCATGCTCGTGCTCGGCCTCTGGCCAGCGCGCCGGCCGGCCTGAAGGCCTGGGTCAGGCCCCGCCTTCCACCGGATCCGTCCACACGCGAAAGCCGGTCAGCGTGTTGGGCCCGAAGGTCGTGGTCATGGCGACATCCGCCGCATCACGGCCTCGGGCCATCAGCACCCGGCCGATCATGGGCCGGTTGTTGCGCGGGTCGAACATCTGCCATTCCCCGCCAAGATAGACTTCCATCCAGGCGGCGAAATCGCCCGGGGGATGCGGCAGCGGCGTGCCGATATCGCTGAGATAGCCCGTGCAGTAGCGGGCAGGAATGTTCAACGCGCGGCAGAAGGCGATGGCGAGATGGGCATAGTCCCGGCACACGCCGCGCCTTTCCTCGTAGGCCTGCGTGGCATTGCGGCCGACCGATGCATGGGCATAGCCGAAGGCGATGTGCCGGTGCACGAAATCGCAGACGGCCTGGACCCGGGCCCTGCCGGGCTGGGCCGTGCCGAAGAGCTGCCAGGCGAGATCCAGCATCCGGTCACTGTCGCAGAAGCGGCTCGGGAGCAGGAAGACCAGCGTATCATCCGGCAGGTCCTCGACCGGCACCTGCCAGGAGCGGGTGCCGGCCGGATCGGGCAGGCCGCTGTCGCGGATGATCGCATCGCCACGCAGGGTGAAAGCCCCTGCCGGCGCGACAAGCCGCGTGCACCAGTTGCCATGCCCGTCATGGTAGCCGGACAGGAGAACCGGGGGGATGGTCGCCACATGATCGGGCAGGACGAGATCCTCGACACGGCTGGAATGGACATTGAGCATCAGGATGGCCGGGGTGGGATGCTCGAACAGATAGTGAAGCTCGTAGCCGATGCGCAGCTTCATGCGTGACAGATCTTTCCTGCAGCGACGCGTGGCACCAGGCCGGGGATACGGCAGGGAAGGGCTGGCCGGGCTGCCCGGCCGATACAACCGGATCGAGCCTAGCACGCCGCGTGGCCGAATGCCGGATCTTTGTTGGCGGTTCAGTGGAAATGCCGCTGGACCGGCTCAGTCGCAGGCCGGGTTGAAATCCCGCACCTGGGGCGGGCCATGCCGGTCGGCCACAAGGACCGAGCCCTGCGGCAGGGCGTTCCACATCGCGCGGGTCTCGTCCAGCGGTTCGGAAACGACATGCAGGCCGTTATTGTCATGCCGCCAGTAGAGCGTCGGCGCCTTCTCGTCGCAGGCCCACCGGAAGGCATGCAGCGTATCGCCATTGGTGAAGGCAGCCGCAAAGCGCAAAGCATCGTTTATGCCTGCGGCCTTCGTCATGCCGCGGATGGCCGAGAGCACCGAGGAAAAGGCCCGGGCCGCATCGCTGGCCGCACCGCGCGCCATGGCAGCGAGGAAAATCGCCTCGGAATCGGTTGTGCCATGGCGGTGCCGATACATCGGATCGGGAATGAGGTTCTCGATGCCGCGGCGGATCTGGCCGTAGCCGCCGATCTGCCCGTTATGCATGAACATGCAGGTCTCGTGGCTGAACGGGTGGCAATTGGCGCGTGCCGTGGCTGTGCCCGTGGCAGCGCGGACATGGGCGAAGAACAGCGGCGAGCGGACCTGCGCGCAGATCGAGAGCAGGTTTTCGTCGGACCAGGCCGGACGCAGGTCGCGGTAGATCCCCGGCTCCGGCCGCTCGCCATACCAGCCGAGGCCGAACCCGTCGCCATTGGTCGCGGTTTTCGCCTCCGTCGCGCAGATCGACTGGTGGATCAGCGAGTGGCAGGGCTTGGACACCACGGTCTCGAGAAGGACAGGCTGGCCCTGATAGGCGAGGAAGCGGCACATCGGCAGGATTCTCTTGAAAATAAAATAACGAGAGAGGATTCTTCTGAAAAACATCATGCCATCAGAAAAATGAACCGCAAGTGAAACCGGTTGCCCGTCCCGCCATCCCGTCCGGTGGATCCAGCCACCCGATCCCCGGGTGCTGCGCCGGAAGCAGCTGAAGGGAATTCCGGGGAGGAGCGCCGCCATGTCGGGCTTCCCCCTTGACCTTGCCGTGCAGCCCCGCTTCTGTCCTGCCAGCGAAAAACAGGGTGGGGGAAGCCTATGCTTCGGATGTTTTCGGCCATGCAGAGCCACAAAGGCAGCGGCCGGTTCGGCGCGGTGATCGGAGCCGTGCTGGCGATCAGCCTCGGCATGGCGGGTCCTGCTTTGGCGGCCGAGGGCCTTGATGGCTCTGGCCTGTCCTTCCTCTGGGCCGTGCCCTTCTGCGGGCTCCTGCTCTGCATCGCCACCGGGCCGGTGCTCTTTCCTCATTTCTGGGAGCACAATTACGGCAAGATCGCCGCCTTCTGGGCGGTGCTGACCGTGCTGCCGCTCGTCCTGTCCAAGGGCGCGGGCATCGCGCTCGCGGCTGTGCTCCATACGATTCTGCTCGAATATGTCAGCTTCATCATCCTGCTCTTCGCGCTCTTCACCGTGGCTGGCGGCATCCTCGTCACCGGCAACCTGCGCGGCACGCCGCTGGTCAATACCGGCCTGCTCGGCATCGGTACGGTGCTGGCCAGCATCGTCGGCACGACCGGCGCCTCGATGATCCTGATCCGCCCGATCATCCGCGCGAATGACGACCGCCGCACCAACGTGCATGTCGTCATCTTCTTCATCTTCCTCGTCTCGAATATCGGCGGTTCGCTGACGCCTCTGGGCGATCCGCCGCTCTTCCTCGGCTTCCTGCGCGGTGTGGATTTCTTCTGGACCACCACGCACATGTTCGGCGAGATGCTCTTTCTCGTCATCGCCCTGCTTGTCCTGTTCTACATCTGGGACAGCATCCTGCATGGCAAGGAAGACAAACTCCCGCCGATGAAGGACAAGACGCCGGACCGGCCGATCAAGCTGTTCGGCACGGCGAATTTCGCGCTGCTCGGCGCGATCATCGTCGCCATTCTCGTTTCCGCTTCGTGGAAGCCGGGCATCACGGTGAAATTCCCCGGCGGCGAGATGGAGCTTCAGAACATCGCCCGCGACATCGCACTGGTCATCATCGCGCTCGTTTCGCTGAAGATCACGCCGAAGCAGGTTCGCGCGGGCAATGAATTCTCGTGGGGGCCGATCCTCGAGGTTGCCAAGCTCTTCGCCGGCATCTTCATCTGCATGATCCCGGTTCTCGCCATGCTCAAGGCCGGCAAGGCAGGGGCCTTCGGGCCGCTCGTTGCGCTGGTCACCAATCCGGATGGCACGCCGAACAACGTCGCCTATTTCTGGGCGACGGGCATCCTCTCGTCCTTCCTCGACAATGCCCCGACCTATCTCGTCTTCTTCGAGCTGGCGGGTGGCGACCCGAAGGCACTGATGGGCCCCATGGCCTTGACGCTGACCGCCATTTCCTGCGGCGCCGTCTTCATGGGCGCGAATTCCTATATCGGGAATGCGCCGAACTTCATGGTCTATGCCATCGCCAAGGATATGGGCGTGAAGATGCCGAGCTTCTTCGGCTACATGGTCTGGTCTGGCGCGATCCTGATCCCGCTCTTCATCGCGGTGACGTTCCTCTTCTTCCGCTGAGGGAGCTGTCCCGGCCTCTCTCCTTCGGGGAGAGGCCGACGATACCGATCATCGGCCGGGTTAGGCGGGTGACAAGCCCTCAGCCCAGCTTGGCTGGCTTTTCGCCGCCGAGCGCCCAATCCACGAGCTCGATCGTGTGGACCACCGGCACCGCCTCGTTCCGTTCGGCAAAGCCGAGGCCGATCTGGCTGATGCAGCCGAGATTGCCGGTCGCCACCGCCTGCGGCTTCAGCCGGGCGATGTTGCGCGTCTTGCGGGCGCGGAGCCGGCCGGAAATTTCCGGCTGGAGCATGTTGTAGGTGCCGGCCGAGCCGCAGCAGATATGCCCTTCCGGGACGTCCTTCACGATGAAGCCGAGCGCCTTCAGCACGGATTTCGGTGCTTCGGTGATCTTCTGGCCATGCTGCATCGAGCAGGCGGAGTGATAGGCAATCGTCAGCCCGGTTTCGCGCGCGGGCTGGAGATCGAGCCCGGCGAGATACTCGGTGATGTCCTTGGCCAGGCCTGAGACCCGCGCCGCCTTCCCGGCATAGGCGGGGTCGTTCCGGAACATGAAGCCGTAATCCTTGATCGTCGTGCCGCAGCCCGAGGCGGTGATCAGGATCGCATCGAGCCCTTTGCCCTCGATCTCGGCAATCCAGGCGTCGATCAGCCGGGCTGCCTGCGCATGGCTTGCTTCCTCCCGGCCCATATGATGCACCAGCGCACCGCAGCATCCTTCGCCCTTCGGCAGGATCACCTCGATGCCGAGCCGGGTGAGCACGCGGATCGTTGCTTCGTTGATTTCCGGCGCCAGAACCGGCTGCGCACAGCCGGAAAGCAGCGCGACGCGGCCCCGCTTCGGGGCGGTCGGCGGGAAGTTGGCCGGACCTTCCATGGCCGAGCGTCCACTCAGGCGGGAGGGTGCCAGCGTCAGCATCGCCGCCAGCGGCCCGCCGATCTTCGGCACTTTCGCCACCAGCGGCCGGAACGGCCTGCCCAGCCAGGCTGCGGCGAGGGCGAAGCGAAACCGGTTGGGGTAGGGTAGGACCTGCGCAAGCACCTCCCGCATCAGCCTTTCGTGCCACGGCCGGCGATAGGTCTCTTCGATATGCGCGCGGGCGTGGTCGACAAGGTGCATGTAATGCACGCCGGAGGGGCACGTTGTCATGCAGGAGAGGCACGAGAGGCAGCGATCAATATGCTGCACCACTTCGGGCGTGGCCGGCTCGCCCTGCTCGAACATCTTTTTGATCAGGTAGATGCGTCCGCGCGGGCTGTCGAGTTCATCGCCGAGTTCGAGATAGGTCGGGCAGGTAGCCGTGCAGAAGCCGCAATGGACACAGGTGCGGAGGATCTTCTCCGAAGCCTGCATCGCCGGATCGGCCAAAGCCGCGAGCGAGAAATTCGTCTGCATGTCTCAGGCTCCTGCCTGCCAGGCCGCGAGCGGGCCGATGGTCTTCACATCACGGGCGGATTGGCTGCCTGCCGGCGGGAACGGGCGCTCACAATCCGGCATGCATCTTCCCCGGATTCAGCAGCCCCTCAGGGTCGAAACTGGCCTTGATCCGCCGGTTCAGCGCTGCAATGGGTGCCGCTTCCGGCTCGAAAACCGGCACCTCGGCGCGCAGCCCGTCCGAAGCCCGGAGCAGGGTAGCATAGCCGCTGGCTTGCCGCGCCGCCTGGCGGATCACCGCCGCCCCGGCATCGCCGGTTTCCGGCGTCGCCAGCCAGACCAGGCCGCCCGCCCAGTCATAGAAGGCGGTGGCCTGGCGGGTGGCCCGGATGGCCGCAACCGCCGCGGCCGCTTCGCCCGGCTTGACGGAGAGCCGCCAGATCGCGCGGTCACGCGGTTCGGCGAGAAGGGCGCCGTCAGACACGTCGTGCCAGAGCGCCTCCGCTTCCGGGGCATCCAGCCGACCAAGCGCGCCGAAGGGGCGGAGCAGCCCGGCCAGAGCCCCGGTCCGGTAGTTGACTGAAAAGGCAAAGCCCTCGATGCGCAGCATGGTCCGGGGCGGCGTGCCGTCCAGCCCCGGCAGATGCGCCGCGCCGGTAATCTCGAAGGGAGAGCCGACCGCAGCGCTCATCGCCTCGATGGCGCGGGCCTCGGAAAGGCCCTCGATCACAAGCGTCTCGGTCATTTCCGGCCGCGGGACCACCTTGAAGATCACTTCGGTCAACACACCGAGCGTGCCCCAGGCGCCGGATTGCAGCTTCACCAGATCGAGCCCGGTGACATTCTTCATCACCCGCCCGCCGGATTTGACGATCTCGCCGGTGCCGTTGACGAAGCGCACGCCGATCAGGCTGTCGCGGCAGGCGCCGCCCCAGAGCCGGCGCGATCCCGAAAGGTTCCCGGCCGCCACCGTGCCGATTGTCGGCGTGCCATCCGTTCCGTAAAGGCGTCGGAAATCCGGCGGCTCGAAGCCGAGCATCTGGCCCTTCTCGGCAAGAGCCGCTTCGATCACCGCCAGCGGCGTGCCCGCCCGCGCGCCGATGACCATTTCCGCCGGTTCGTAGAGCGTGATGCCGCTCATTGCGCCGGTCGAAACGGCAATCCCGGCATTGACCGGCCGGCCGAGGCCCTTGCGCGTGCCGCCGCCCTCGATCGTCAGCGGCGCGCCCTGGCCACCGGCCTCGCGGACCAGGGCGGCCAGTTCTTCCTCGTCCCGGGGGCGACGCACCACGATCATGCCGCCCTCCCGTCAAGCGGGAAAACCTTGGCCGGGTTCAGGATCCATTGCGCATCGAACGCTGCCCGCACACGGAGCTGCTGCTGCAGGTCCACCCGGTTGAACTGGTGATGCATCAGGTCGCGCTTCTCGATGCCGACGCCATGCTCGCCGGTGAGGCAGCCGCCCACCTCGACGCAGAGCTTCAGGATATCGTTGCCGGCCTCCTCGGCCTTTTCCGCCTCGCCCGGATCATTGACGTTGTAGAGGATCAGCGGGTGCAGGTTGCCATCGCCGGCATGGAACACATTGGCGACGCGCAGCCCGTAATGCTTCACGATCTCGTCGATCCGGCGCAGCACATAAGGCAATTGCCCGGTCGGAATGGTGCCGTCCATGCAGATGTAATCGGCGATCCGCCCGGTCGCCCCGAAGGCGCTCTTCCGGCCCTTCCAGATCGCGGCCGTCTCCATGGCCGATTTCGACTCACGCACGGTCTTCACGCCATGCGCGCGGGCGATGGCGACGATGCGCGCCAGCGTGGCATCCATCTCGCTATCGGAACCCTCGACCTCGATGATCAGCAGCGCCTCGACATCCATCGGATAGCCGGCCTTGGCGAAAGCCTCGCAGATCTCGATGGCCGGCTTGTCCATGAATTCCATCGCAACCGGCACGATGCCTGCCGCGATGATCGCGGCCACCGCCTCGCCGGCCTGTTCGCTGGTCGGGAAGCCGAACAGTACAGGGCGCGCGCCCTCGGCCATCCGCAGGATGCGCACGGTTGCCTCGGTGATGATGCCGAGCTGGCCTTCCGAGCCACAGACCAGGCCGAGCAGGTCATAGCCCGGCGCATCCATCGCCGGGCCACCGATCTCGACCACGGTGCCATCGACCAGCACCAGCGTCACGCCGAGGATGTTGTTGGTCGTCACCCCGTATTTCAGGCAATGCGCCCCGCCGGAATTCATGCCGATATTGCCGCCGATCGTGCAGGCGAGCTGGCTCGACGGGTCAGGCGCGTAGAAGAAGCCCTCGGCCGAAACCGTATTGGTGATCGCAAGGTTGGTCACGCCGGCCTCGACCCGGGCGAAGCGGTTCGCATAATCGATCTCGAGGATGCGGTTCATCTTCGAGACGCCGATCACCACCGCGTCTTCCTGGGGGATCGCCCCGCCGGCCAGGCTGGTCCCCGCCCCGCGCGGAACCACCGGAACGCCCTGCTCGTGGCAATAGGCGAGAACTGCCGAGACCTCCGCCGTGTTGCGCGGCAGGGCCACAGCCATCGGCACACGGCGATAGGCGGTGAACGCATCCGTCTCGTAGGCGCGACGCTCGTCCTCGCTGGTGATCAGGCATTCCGGCGGCAACAGGGCTGCGAGGCCGGCGAGAAGGCTCTCGCGGCGGGCGAGAATTTCTGCCTGCGGCGTCGGAAAGGCGATGGCACCCATGCTTTCTCTCCCCGGAACAATGGCCGGTCTCCGGCTCCATTTCCTTGATAAGGCTCTTCTATCAGACCCTTTGGAACGATCCTAATGCTAGCGCAGCCGCAGGCCGGGAACAGCACCCTTGATTCTGCATGGCATCTGTTCCGGAATCGAATGGATCGCGCTATTTGTTTCCGCATGGACAGGTTGGGTGATCTCGATATCTTCGCGCGCGTCGCTGCCACCGGCTCGATGTCGCAGGCCGCGCGCGATCTCGGCCTGTCGCCGCCGGTTATCTCGAAGCGCATCAAGCGGCTTGAGGAGCGACTCGGCACGCGTCTGCTCCAGCGCACCACGCGGCAGATCGCGTTGACCGAGGCCGGTCGTGGCTTCCATGAGCGCGTCCTCGCCATCCTCGCCTCGGTCGAAGAGGCGGAGAACTGGGTCTCCCAGCGTGCCATGCTGGCCCGTGGCCCGCTGCGTGTTTCGGCGCCGACCACCTTCGGCCGGCTGCATGTCGCCCCGCATCTCGTGCGGTTTCTTGAACGTTATCCCGAAATCTCGCTTGATCTCTCGCTCACCGATACCTTTGTCGATGTGGTGGGTGACGGGTTCGATGTCGCCATCCGCATCGCCGACCTGCAGGATACGAGTCTCGTCGCGCGGAAGCTCGCGCCGAACCACCGGGTGCTCTGCGCCGCACCATCCTATTTGGCCCGGCAGGGCTGCCCGGATACGCTGGCCGATCTCACCCGGCATGCCCTGCTCGTCCACAATGCCGATCACTGGCGGCTGGAAGGGCCGGAAGGGGCGGTCTCGGTGCCGGTGGCCAGCCGAGTCGCCACCAATTCCAGCGAGGTGATTCGCGAGGCGGTGATCGCCGGCATGGGCATCGCCCTGCGGTCAACATGGGATGTCGGGCCGGAACTGCGCGCCGGCCACCTGGTCCAGGTGCTGCCGCGCTACCGGGCGAGCCATCGTGTGGCGATCCATGCGGTCTATCCTTCGCGCCGCCACCTGCCGCAGCGGACGCGTGTCTTCATCGATTTCCTGCTGGAACTCTACGGCCCTGTGCCCAGCTGGGATCAGGGGCTGGTTCTCTCCGCCTGACGCCAATCTGACGCGCCAGTTCAGCTTGCGCTCAGATCGGTTTTGTCATATTGCCGTTCTCAAACATTCAAAAAGGGGAATGCAATGAAACGCTCGATCGCCATCCTGGCCCTGACCCTCGCCAGCCTTGCTCCGGCCATGGCCCAGGATGCCGAAGCCGGCAAGTCGGTCTTCGGCCAGTGCCGCGCCTGCCATGCCGTTGGCGAGACCGCCAAGAACGGTGTTGGCCCGCAACTCAACGGCCTGATCGGTCGCAAGGCGGGCACTGTCGCTGGGTACAATTATTCCGACGCGAACAAGAATTCCGGCAAGGTCTGGGACGAGGCCACCTTCACGGCCTATATCAAGGATCCGAAGGGCCAGATGCCGGGCACCAAGATGGTTTATGCCGGCCTCAAGGACGAGACCCGGATCGCCAATCTCATCGCATACCTCAAGACCTTCGGTCCGGACGGCAAGGCGAAGTAAGGCGGAAGACGGCCATTACCATCGGCCGAGAGGAAAAGGGCGCTTCGGGCGCCCTTTTTGCTGGCCGCTCTCAGCCCGACAGGGCCGCGGGATCAAGCGTGCGGACGAAAGCAAGCATGGCCGCCAGCGCGGTATCCGCATCCGCCTCGGTGATGGATTCCAGCGGATTATGGCTGATCCCGCCTTTGCAGCGCAGGAACAGCATGCCCATCGGGCAGAGTTTCTCGAAGGCCATGGCGTCATGGCCGGCGCCGGAGAGCAGGCGGAGCGGCTTGTGGCCGAGCGATTCGATCGCCGTTGCCAGCGCCGACTGGATCGCCGGGTGGCAGGGCGTGGCCTGCTCCTCGTAACCCGCCTCAAGCGCGAGCGTCACGCCCCGCCGCGCGGCAACCTCCTCCAGTGCCGCCAGCACCCGCGCCACCAGCGCATGGCGGGCGGCATCGTCCGGCGCCCGGAGATCGAGCGTGAAGGTCACACTGCCGGGAATGACGTTGATTGCACCCGGCGCAGCCTCGATCCGCCCGACCGTGCCGACAAGCCCTGGCGCATGCCGTGCCTCGCGCTCGACCGCCAGCACCATCTCGGCCACCGCGGCCAGGGCATCCTTGCGGTAGGCCATCGGCACCGTGCCGGCATGACCGGCCTCGCCGGTGACAATGGCCGTAAAGCGCTGGATCGAGGCAATGGAGGTGACGATGCCGAGTGGCTCGTCCGCCGCTTCCAGCACCGGGCCCTGCTCGATATGCAATTCGAGATAGCCGACCACCGAGCCGGGCTGGCGGGCGACGGACGGGATCGAATCCGGATCAAGCCCGAAGGCGGCAAGTGCATCGCGCATCGAGACACCATCGCGGTCGCGGCCATCCAGCGCCGAGGGGTCGAACCGGCCGGCAATCGCGCGCGAACCGGTCAGCGTGTCGGGGAAGCGAACGCCTTCCTCGTCACCGAAGGCGATGACCTCGACGGCGAAGGGCAGCCTTTCATTGAGCCGGGCCAGCTCCTCGACCACAGCGAGGCCGGCCAGGACGCCGAGATTGCCATCATATTTCCCCGCATCCCGCACCGAATCGATATGCGAGGCGATGATCAGGGCCGGCAGGCCGGGTTCGCGCCCCTCGAACCGCGCATGGATGTTCCCCGCCGCATCGACGGCCGGGTTGAGCCCGGCTTCGCGGAACCAGCCGGAGACGAGATCGATCGCCCGGCGATGGGCATCCGACAGGTAGAGCCGGGTAATCTTCCCCGGCTCGTCGGTGACGAGGGCGAGCGCATCGAGCCGCTCCATCATCCGGGTCGTGGCGGGCAGGTTGGGGCGGGTCATGGCGGAATTCCGTGACAGGGAGGCCGGATTACCGGCGGGTCAGCCAGAGTGCGAGCGTCGCGCGCTCCTCGGCTGTGATTTCGGTGATGTTGTTCGGCGGCATCGCATGGGTCAGTACGGCATGCAAGCCGATCGCCTTCGCCTCCCGCAGGATATCCGCCTCCTCGGCCAGCTTCACCCCTTTCGGCGGCGCGGAAATGCCATCCCAGACCGGCTGGCTGGCATGGCACATCGAACAGCGCCCCTGCACGATCTGGATTGCCTGCTCGGTCATGGCCGGGTTCGCTGCGGCGATCTGACGTTCGGCCGCCAGCCAGGATTGGCGGCCCGGTGCCGCCTGCCACGACAGGGCCATGGCTGCGCCGAATGCCAGCGCTGCGGCAATCCAGCACCACCACGGTGCCTTGGAATGATCGGCATGCCAGCCGTTGAAGAAATGGCGGATGACAGCCCCGGCAAAGGTGATCAGCGCGACCAGCAGCGGCAGCACCGCCCCGGTATGGGCGAGCGGATAATGGTTCGAGATCATCAGGAAGACGACGGGCAGCGTCAGGTAATTGTTGTGTATCGAACGCTGCTTGGCCTGCTTGCCGAGGGCCGGATCCGGCGCCTCGCCAGCGAGAAGCGCGGCGATCACCTTCTTCTGGTTGGGAATGATGATCCGGAACACATTGCCGCTCATCACGGTCGCCATCAGCGCGCCGGTATGGATCAGCGCGCCGCGTCCGGAGAAGACCTGCGCGTAGAAGGCGCTCATCGCCACCACGAAGCCGAAGCCCAGCACGGCAAGCAGGGTCTCGTTCCGGCCGAGCGGGGATTTGCACAGGAGATCATAGACGATCCAGCCCGCCAGCAGCGAGCCAATGCCGATCCCCGCCGCGGCGGCGGGGCTCAGCACCCGGACGGCCGGGTCGATCAGGTACAGCGAGCTTTGCGCGTAATAGATCCAGCCCAGCAGGAAAAAGCCGGAGAGCCAGGTCATGTAGCTCTGCCATTTGTGCCAGGTCAGCTCGGCCGGCAGGCTGGCCGGCGCGACGAGATGTTTCTTCATCTCGTAGAAGCCGCCGCCATGGACCTGCCAGGCCGCGCCGCCCTTGCCGGCGGGAATCTCCGGATGCGGGCGCAGCCCCGCATCCAGATGCATGAAGAAGAACGAGGAGCCGATCCATGCCATGGCGGCAATGACATGCAGCCAGCGCAGGGCTGCGCTCCCCCATTCCATGATCACGTAGTCAACCATCGTCCCGCCTGCCTTCTTTCGTGCCTCAACGCTGGCTTGCGGCGCATGATTCCGCAAGGGCGTTCTGGGGAGGCAGGAAACAGTTCGCGTGCCAGCCCGGGTTCAGGCGGCCTGGTCGGCCGGAAGATGGCACGCGCAGCACAGCTTGTTGCCGTCGAGGTCGCGCACATAGGCGCCGTAGTAATCCGGGTGATAATGCGGGCGCAGCCCCGGTTCCCCCTCGCAGGTGCCGCCGGCCGCCAGCGCCGCCTGATGGAACCGGTCGACGAGGGCGCGTTTTGTCACGACGAAGCCGATCGTGGTGCCGTTGCCGAAGGTTGCAGCCTGACGATTGATTGGCCGCAGGATCCAGAAGCTCGGCGCGCCGGGCATGTCCGGCCCGTAGCCATAGGTTTCATGCGCGCTCTCGTCATGGATCATCGGATAGCCGATCGGGCCGAGAACGGCATCGTAAAAGGCTTTGGCGCGGGCGAGATCATTGGTTCCAAGTGTGACATGGCTGAACATGGGATGTCCTTTTCTGGAAGGGAGTTGACGGCACCGGGCTTGCCGCATCCTCCCGCCAGTTTCTGTCAGGATAAACCGGGCCGTCCTGCGAAAGACGATGACGGTCGTCGCTTGACGCGATGCCCGCCGCCGCCTTTCATGCGCACCGGAGGAACCTGCCATGGACATGAGTGACAACCGGCGCATCGAGGCCCCGCGCGAGGTGGTCTGGGCCGCGCTGAACGATCCGGATGTGCTGAAAGCCTGCATTCCCGGCTGCGAAAGCGTCGAGAAGACCGGCGAGAACGAGCTCGAGGCGAAGGTCACGCTCAAGATCGGGCCGGTCAAAGCCTCCTTCACCGGCAAGGTGACCCTGTCGAATATCGACCCGCCGAACGGTTACACCATCTCCGGCGAAGGGCAGGGTGGCGTGGCCGGCCATGCGCGCGGCGGCGCCGATGTCCGCCTCGAGGCCGATGGCGATGCCACGATCCTGCATTATACCGTCCGGGCCGAAGTCGGCGGCAAGATTGCACAGCTCGGCTCGCGGCTGATTGATTCGACAGCCAAGAAACTGGCCGGCGAGTTCTTCGAGAATTTCGGGGAGGCCGTCGCGCCGTCGGCCGAGGAGGCCGGGGAAGAGGGCGAGAAGCCCAAGGGCAAATGGTGGAAACTCGGCCGCGCCTGACCGGCCCGTTCACGGCCGGACAAGGCCCGCCTCGGTGAGGATCGCTGCCAGCGGCAGGTCATGCGCCTCGACCGGCACCACCGGCACTTCCTGCACGGAGAAGGCGAGCCCGATCCGGACAGCCTCCGGATGAGCGGCGAAGGCACGGTCGTAAAAGCCCTTGCCATAGCCGAGGCGGTTGCCGCGCCGGTCGAAGGCGACGAGTGGCGCGAGGATCACGTCCGGCGCCACGATTGCCGCTCGGGCCGGTGGTTCGGCAACGCCGAATGCGCCCTTTTCGAGCGGGCCGCCCATTTCATAGGCATGGAAGGCGAGGCCGCTCGCCGTCATCCGCGGAAGGGCCAGCGACAGGCCCGCAGCCGCAAGCGCTGCCAGCAGCGGCGCGGGGTCCAGTTCGTCGCGCAGGGCGACGTAACCGGCGATGATCCGTGCGGCGGGCGCCAGCCCGGTGACGGCGGCCAGACCGGCCTGGGCCATGCGCGCTCCGGCTTCCTGCCTGGCTTCAGCGGTTATCCTCGCCCGCCGAGCGAGTGCGGCCTTGCGAAGCCCGGCCTTGCCGGTCGCAGGAGGAGGAGAGGATTTGGCCATCATGGCTGTCTCCGGATCAGACAGGATACTGTCCCATGCATCCGACAAGCGCTCCGGCATCGCCGCCCTGCGGAAGTCCGCCTTTCCGCAACGGCCTCCTCTTGCGCCCGGCCGGGGCACTGTCCATATTCGTCGTGTCACGCCCTTGCGGGTGACGCAACCAGAGCCGCTTCTTCAGGAGGGCTTTTCGCCATGTCCCGCGTTCCATCCCTGTCCTCGCCCTTCATGCTGGGCTTCGACGATATCGAGCGTGCACTCGACCGCGTCGCCAAGGCGGCCTCGGACGGGTATCCGCCCTACAATATCGAGCGCCTTCCGCGCACCGAGAACCTGCCGGATCGCCTCCGCATCACCCTGGCTGTCGCCGGGTTCACCCGCGACGAACTCGAGATCACGCTTGAGGAAAGCCAGCTTGTGATCCGCGGTCGCCAGCTGGATGACAAGACCCGCCAGTTCCTGCATCGCGGCATCGCCGCGCGGCAGTTTCAGCGGGCTTTTCTTCTCGCTGACGGGATGGAGGTTCTCGGCGCCGAACTGATGCATGGTCTGCTCTCGGTCGATCTCGCCCGGCCCGAACCGGAGCGGATCATCCGCAAGATCGACATCCACGCTCGCGACTAGACAAACCTGAAAAGCCCTGCCGCCTGCCGCGCCGACCCCCGGCCGGACCGGGAATGCCGTCGCGTGTCTGGTCCGGTTTGTGCTTCACCGCATCGCTGGTGGTGGCACAGAGCGCGAGGATCAACCGTAAAGCAGGACCTTTTCGACGCCTTTTATGGATTGCAACACTTCGTCAACGCCTTGGTGCGTTCAATAGGTGAACTGGAGGCTCCCATGGCCGAAATGAAGAGGACGACCCCCCCGAAGAAGAATGCCAGTCCGGCGCGTCCGCCGCTGGCTCTGAAGCCGCAGGCGCCCGAACCGGCCCGCACGCCGGAAGCCCTGGCGGCGATGGGTGATGGCGAACTGGCCTATATGCGCGCCTTCCGCGCCGCCGAGCTTCGCCACCTGTTTCCGCAGACCGAGAAAGTCCATCCGTCAGTGCAGCTTTTCGCGCTGTTCGCGGCCGATGGCTCCCCGCTCATGCTGGCCGACAGCCGGGAGCTGGTCATTTCCGGCGCCTGGCAGAACGATCTCGACATGGCGACGGTCCACTGAACCTCGGCTACCGCGCGCCAGCCAGCGCGCGGGCCATGTCCAGCGTGATCCGCTGGAGCGCGGCGATATCCTCATCGCGCGAGAGGCGATGATTCCCGTCGGGGATCACCGCCATCCGCACCTCCTCCTCGACCAGTTCCGCCATGAAGCGGCGGACATGCGCCAGCGGCACATCCGGGTCTTCGGCGCCCTGCAAGATATGGATCGGCACGCCGAAACGCGCGCCCTTGCCGAGCAGCAGGTGGCGCCGTCCATCCTCGATCAGCGCCCGCGTGATCGGATAGGGCTCCGGCGAATAGGCCGAGGGCCGGTACCACACGCCCTCTTCCTCGATCTGCCGACGGATGGCCGGCGGGAACTGCGCCCACATCAGTGCTTCGGTGAAATCCACCGCCGGGGCGATCAGCACCAGCCCGCCGGGCGGACGACCTTCGGCCCCGAGGATCTCCGTTGCGCGGAGGGCGAGCCAGCCGCCCATGGACGAGCCCACAAGGATCGGCCGCTCGCCGCCGAATTGCCGGATCATCTGCAGGGAATCATCCAGCCAGAGCGAAAGCGTCGCCGAAGCGAAGTCCCCGCTGGATTCGCCATGCGCGGTATAGTCGAAGCGCAGCATGCCGAAACCCTCGGCCGCGGCGGCCTCTTCGAGCTTTTCCGCCTTGGTGGAGGTCATGTCCGAGCGGAAACCGCCCATCCAGATCAGGGTCGGCCGTCTTCCGGGCCGGAGGCGATAGGCCAGCCGGCGCGCCGGGAAGCCCGCTTCCGGGTTGCCCTCGACCTCGAACGATTGCACCGGCTGCTGCATGTCTCTATGTCTCCCATGGCCGGTTTGCGCCGGCGCGATTCCCGGATGTTTGCGCAGATCCCGGCGCAGCAGTAAACATCCCCAGCCGGTTCCGAAAGCCCCGTTCCCCGATGGTCTTTTCTGCCTCCCCCGCGAAGCCGCTTCTCGGCAGGACGATCCTCCAGATCATCCCCGATCTGAATGCCGGCGGTGCCGAACGCACGACGGTGGATATCGCCGAAGGCCTCTCGCAGGCCGGCGCGCGCGCGCTCGTCGCTACCGAGGGCGGCCGCCTGATTGGCGAATTGCAGACCAAGGGCGGCATCTGGGTGCCGTTTCCGGCCTCGACCAAGAACCCGCTCTCGATGGCGATGAATGTCGGCAAACTGGTGCGCCTCCTGCGCGAGGAGCGGGTGGAACTGGTCCATGCCCGGTCCCGCGCGCCGGCCTGGGTGGCCTATGCCGCCACGCGGGCGATGAAGATCGGTTTTGTCACGACGTATCATGGTGCCTATAACGGCAAGTCGGCGCCCAAGATCCTCTACAATTCCGTCATGGCCCGCGGCGACGTGGTGATTGCCAATTCGCATTTCACCGCCGAACTGATCCAGAAAACCCACCGGATCGAACCGCAAAGACTGCGTGTCATTCCGCGCGGCACGAATTTCGAGGCCTTCTCGCCTGACAGGATCGGCCCCGACCGTGTCGAGCGGATCCGGCGCGGATGGCTGGCCTCGCCGGATGACCGGATCGTCCTGCTGGCCGGCCGCCTCACTTCGTGGAAGGGGCAGAAGCTGCTGGTCGAGGCGGCGTCCCTGCTGCGCGAACGCGGCTATCGCGACGTGGTCTTCATTCTCGCCGGTGATCCGCAAGGCCGGGAGGGCTATGTCGCCGAGCTGGACGGCGAGATCGCGGGGCGGAATCTCGGCTCTGTCGTCCGCCGCGTCGGCCATGTCACCGACATGCCGGCCGCGCTCGCGGCCTCGGCTGTCGTCACCGTGCCCTCGACGGAGCCCGAAGCCTTCGGCCGTGTGGCGGTGGAGGCCCAGGCCATGGGCGTGCCGGTGGTTGTCTCCGATCTCGGCGCCGTACCGGAAACCGTGCTCGCCCCGCCGCAGGTACGGCCCGAACAGCGGACCGGATGGCGCGTGCCCGCCGGCGATGCTCCCGCTCTCGCCGAGGCGCTTGCGCTTGCGCTCGATCTCAAGCCCAGCGCCCGCGATGCGCTGGCCACCCGCGCGCGCCGCCATGTCGAGCGGAATTTCTCGCTCGACCAGATGGTGGCGCAGACGCTCGACTGTTACATCGCGCTTCTTGAGGGCACGGTGGGCAAGGCCCTTCCTTCCCGTTGACTTTGTCCGCGAATGCGCTGATTTTCAGGCCGGTTTCGCGGATGGGGACATCCGGCGGCCACCATCCGCAATAGCCAAGGAGAAAGACCATTCGCAGGCCTATGAGAAACGTTCCCCTTCCGGTGAAGGAAGGTCCGCGCATCAACCGGGATATCCGCATCCGGGAAGTCCAGGTGATCGACGCCGATGGGTCCAACAAGGGGGTGCTCGCCGTGTTCGACGCGATCAAGCTCGCCGAGGACCAGGGGCTTGATCTCGTCGAGGTTTCGCCGAACGCGACGCCGCCGGTCTGCAAGATCATGGATTACGGCCGTTTCCGCTTCGCCGAGCAGAAGAAGGCCGCCGAGGCGCGCAAGAAGCAGAAGACCATTGAAATCAAGGAAATCAAGCTTCGCCCGGCCATCGATGATCATGATTACACCGTCAAGATGAAGGCGATGAAGGGCTTCTTCGAGGAAGGCAACAAGGTGAAGATCACCCTGCGCTTCCGCGGCCGTGAAATGGCGCATCAGGATATCGGCATGCGCGTGCTCGACCGGGTGAAGGCCGATACGGTCGATATCGCCAAGGTCGAGAACGAGCCGAGCTTCGAGGGTCGCCAGGTCGTCATGGTGCTGGCGCCGAAATAAGGCGCCGGTCGGCTGGCAGGGGGCAGGGCCCCCTTGCACTTTTCTCCGTCCTGGCGTATCAGCGCGCCTTCGTTCGAACCGCCCGGCTGATAAGGGCTGCCGTGGCGGTTCTTTCGCGTCGAGGATTTTCTCGGAAATCCGGTGACGTGCCGCGGCCCCCCGGGGTCGCTTCCTTCCTAAGGAGAGGCAAATGCCCAAGCTGAAGACCAAATCCGGCGCCAAGAAGCGCTTCAAGATTACCGGAACGGGCAAGGTCAAGCACGCCCAGTCCGGCAAGCGCCACGGCATGATCAAGCGCACCAACAAGCAGATCCGCGATCATCGCGGCATGCGGGTGCTGTTCAAGACCGACGGCGACAACATCAAGAAGTATTTCCTCCCGAACGGCTGATCGGGAGCGTTTTCAAGCGAAGTGGACCCCGGTTCGCGTGAAGAAAACGCGACCAGACTGAAACGATCCGAGCGCGACGCGCTCTCGCTGGCAAAAGCGATCAGCAAATCAGGAGTTGAACAATGTCTCGTGTGAAGAGGGGCGTGACATCTCACGCCAAGCACAAGAAAGTCTTCAAGGCTGCCAAGGGCTTCTATGGCCGCCGCAAGAACACCATCCGCACCGCGAAGGCCGCCGTCGATCGCGCGATGCAATATGCGACGCGTGACCGCCGCGCCAAGAAGCGTACGTTCCGCGCGCTCTGGATCCAGCGCATCAACGCCGCCGTGCGGGAATACGGCCTGACCTACAGCCGCTTCATCGATGGCCTGGCGCGCGCCAACATCGTGATCGACCGCAAGGTCCTCTCCGACCTCGCCATCCGCGAGCCGGAATCCTTCAAGGCCATCGTCGACCAGGCCAAGGGTGCCCTGCCGGCCACCGCCTGAATTGTCCGGCCACGGCCAGGCCTTCACAACCGGCGCCCGCAGGCGCCGGTTTTTTGTTGCTGCCTTGCCGCGCCACCGGATTTTTGCCCTGTGCGTATCAGGATGCTTGACGCGCTTCCCCGCCGCATGACAAGCGAGGCGCGCAACAAGGGGTTCTCGGAATGTCGGATCTGACCTCACTGGAAAAGTCCCTCTCGGCGGAGATCGCCGCCGCCGCCTCGGAAGAGGCGCTGGAGGCCGTGCGGGTCTCCGCGCTTGGCAAGAAGGGCTCTGTTTCCGCGCTGCTGGCCACGTTGGGCTCGATGGCGCCGGAAGCCCGCAAGGAGGCCGGCGCCGCCATCAACGCCCTGAAGGACCGGGTGACCGAGGCCCTTGCTGCCCGCAAGGCCGTGCTGAAAGATGCCGCGCTTGATGCGCGCCTCGCCGCGGAGCGGGTCGATGTCACGTTGCCGGTGCTCGAAGCCGGGCTGGAAACCGGCCGCATCCATCCGATCAGCCAGGTGCTGGACGAACTGACCGCGATTTTCGCCGATCTCGGTTTCGCCGTGGCGGAAGGGCCGGATGTCGAGAGCGACGATTACAACTTCACGAAGCTCAACTTCCCGCCGCATCACCCCGCGCGGGAAATGCACGACACGTTCTTTTTCAACCCCGGCGAGAACGGCGAGCGCAAGCTTCTGCGCACCCATACCTCACCGGTTCAGGTCCGGACGATGCTGGCCCAGAAGCCGCCGATCCGCGTCATTTGCCCGGGCCGCACCTATCGCTGCGATTCCGACCAGACCCATACCCCGATGTTCCATCAGGTCGAGGGGCTGGTCATCGACAAGTCGGCCAATCTCGGCCAGCTGAAATGGGTGCTCGAGGAATTCTGCAAGGCCTTCTTCGAGGTGCCGAGCGTCAAGATGCGCTTCCGCCCCTCCTTCTTCCCCTTCACCGAACCCTCGATGGAGGTGGATATCCAATGCTCGCGCAAGGGCGGCGAGATCCGCTTCGGCGAGGGCGAGGACTGGCTCGAGATCCTCGGCTGCGGCATGGTCCACCCGAATGTGCTGCGCAATTGCGGCCTCGATCCGGATGCCGTGCAGGGCTATGCCTGGGGCATGGGAATCGACCGCATCGCCATGCTGAAATACGGCATGCCGGATTTGCGCCCCTTCTTCGAGGCCGATATCCGCTGGCTCAGGCATTACGGCTTCCGCCCGCTCGACCTGCCGACTCTGGCCGGAGGGTTGAGCGCGTGAGCCTCCAGGTCCTCATTGCATCACTTGCGGGTGTGGCGACGATCATTTCAGCGTTTTTCGCGTGGAAGAAATTTTCGTCCGATCGCTCAAGTCCAAAATTGTATTATAATGTAAAAAAGCACTCACACTATCATAATCCAATCGACTTTGCGGATGTTTATATTTGGAGCAATTCTTTTAAGGTTGCAAGATTTTCATTAGAGGTGAATAGCAAGAGTGAAATTTCAGAATTTTCAGTCCGTGTGCCAGAGGGTGTTTCTGTTACAAAAAAAGATGCATTGAGAGTCGAGTTTTCAATAAATCCAAATGCCAGTGGAGTGATAAATTTGTCGGGATTCAAAAATGATATTACTTTCGGAGGTTTTGGATCGGAGGAAATTCACGAATCATATCCAAAACATATATTCTATGGACAAGCAAAAAACATAAGGAATGCTGCCTTTAAAGAAGCTCTTGGCTGGGTATTTTTTATAGTTTTTGGTCTGTCCCTATACATCGCTGCTGCAATCTGGCCGAGTGCAAAACCATGAAATTCACCCTGTCCTGGCTCAAGGAGCATCTCGAAACCGACGCGACGCTCGACCAGATCGTCGAGACCCTGACCCGCATCGGGCTGGAAGTGGAAAGCGTCGATGATCCGGGCAAGAAGCTCTCGGGCTTCACCATTGCCTATGTCATCTCGGCCGAGCAGCATCCGAATGCTGATCGCCTGCGCGTCTGCATGGTCGAGACAGGGCTCGGTGGCGGGCCGGTCCAGGTGGTCTGCGGCGCGCCGAATGCCCGCACCGGCATGAAGAGCGTCTTCTCGCCGCCCGGCACCTATATTCCCGGCAAGGACATCACGATCGGCAAGGGCGTGATCCGCGGGGTTGAATCCTCCGGCATGCTCTGCTCGGGCCGCGAACTCGAGATTTCCGAGGATCATGACGGCATTCTCGACCTGCCGGCCGATGCGCCGGTCGGGACCCGCTATGCCGAATGGGCCGGCCTGTCCGACCCGGTCATCGAGATCAACCTGACGCCCAACCGCCCCGATGCCACCGGCATCCACGGCATCGCGCGCGATCTCGCCGCCGCTGGCCTCGGCAAGCTCAGGGATGCCGGCATTCCCGCCATCAAGGGCGATGCCGCCTGCACCGTGCCGGTGACGCTGGATTTCGCCGGCGAGGATCGCGCCCTCTGCCCGGCTTTCGCCTTGCGCCTCGTACGCGGCGTGAAGAACGGCCCCTCGCCGGAATGGATGCAGAAGCGCCTGCGCGCCATCGGCCTCCGCCCGATCAACGCGCTGGTCGATATCACCAATTACATCACCTATGACCGCGGCCGCCCGCTGCACGTTTTCGATGCGGCCAAGGTCAAGGGCGCGCTGACCGTACGCCATGCCCGCGCCGGCGAGAGCATTCTCGCGCTCGATGGCAGGACCTATGCGCTCGAGCCTGGCATGGTTGTCATCGCCGATGATAACGGCCCCGAATCCATCGGCGGCATCATGGGCGGCGAACATTCCGGCTGCGATGATGCCACCACCGATGTGCTGATCGAATCGGCGCTCTGGTCGCCGCTCAACATCGCACAAACCGGCCGCAAGCTCGGCATCAACACCGATGCCCGCTACCGGTTCGAGCGTGGGGTTGACCCCGCCTTCACCGTGCCGGGCCTTGAACTGGCGACAAAGCTGGTGGTCGATCTCTGCGGCGGTACGCCAAGCCAGATCAGCCTGACCGGTGCCGTGCCGGAAACCGAGCGGATCGTCGATTTCCCGGTCTCCGAAGTGAAGCGGCTCACCGGGCTCGACGTGCCCGTCTCCGAGATGAAGGCGATCCTTTCCGCACTTGGCTTCTGGTGCTCGGGGCAGGGTCCGGTGCTCAAAGTGGCCGTGCCCTCCTTCCGCCCGGATATCGAGGGCAAGACCGATCTCGTCGAGGAAATCGTCCGCATCGTCGGTGTGGATTCGGTGCCGCTGGTCCCGATCCAGCGCGTCCATGAGGTGCACAAGCCCGTTTTGACCCCCCTTCAGGGCCGTGTGCGGCAGGCCAAGCGTGCGCTCGCCGTGCGCGGGCTTGTCGAGGCCGTGACCTGGTCCTTCGTGTCGAAGAAGGCGGCCACGCTTTTCGGCGGCGGCCAGCCGGCGCTGGCGCTTGCCAACCCGATTGCGGCCGATCTCTCCGACATGCGGCCCAGCCTGATGCCGGGCCTTGTAGCAGCAGCGCAGCGTAATGCCGATCAGGGCTATCCCGATGTCGCCCTGTTCGAGGTCGGCCAGATTTTCAGGGGCGATGGCGAGAAGGACCAGCGCTTCGCGGCAGCCGGCATCCGGCGCGGCCTCGCCCGGGCGGCCGGCGCGGGCCGGCACTGGACCGGCAGCAGCGAAGCGGATCTCTTCGACGTCAAGGGCGATGTGATGGCCCTGCTGGCGACACTCGGCGTGCCGACCGGCGGGCTGCAGGTCGTGGCGGCCGGGCAGGTCAATCCGGCACCGGACCATCTGCATCCCGGCCGTGCGGCGATCCTGCGCTTTGGGCCGAAAGATGTTGTCGGCTGGTTCGGCGAGTTGCATCCGCGCCTTGTCGAGGCTTTGGGCGCGGAAGGCCGGCTGCAGGCTTTCGAGATCATCCTTGACGGGCTGCCCTATCCGAAAAAGAAGCCGACCAAGGTCAAGGCCAAGCTCGACCTGTCGGATCTCCAGCCGGTCAGCCGTGATTTTGCCTTCCTTGTGGATCAAAGCGTCGAGGCCGAGACGCTGCTCCGGCTCGCCCGTGGCATCGACAAGCCCTTGACGGAAAACGTCACGGTCTTCGATGTCTATGCCGGAAAGGGAATCGAGCCGGGCAAGGTCTCGATCGGCCTCAACGTGACGCTCCAGCCGCGCGAGAAAACGCTGACGGATGCGGAGATCGAGGCCTTTTCGAAGAAACTGGTGGCGGAAATCACCGGAAAGACAGGCGCGACCTTGCGCGGGTGAGGTTTCGCCCGCGTTGAAGAGGTTCAAGAATGGCAAGACGCCACGCTGCGTGTCCTATCCTGTTGGCAGGATGGGTCTTTCTGGGGGTCGGGTTCTTCGCCCGGCCGGCCCTTGCGGCCTGCGAGGGAATCTCCAATGCCTTCGCCTACAACGAATGCCTCGCCAAGCAGGCGCCGCAGCGCGGCCAGAGAGCGCCGCGTGTCACCTCCGGGGATCCGGAGGCCTCCGTCATCCACCGTCGGGGCCGCAATTCCCGGCGCGCGAACCCCGATGCCGGGCTGTCGGGCATCGGCGGCATTGAGATGACCCGGCGCAACGGCCGGACCAGCGCCGTCATCGATCCGTGGAGCGGCGTCCGCCCGGCCACCCGCGGGAAGCGCCGGCGCTAGGCCGCCCGCCCGTATTCGATCGTCTCGAACCGCATGTCGAGCGCATCGATCAGCAGCAGCTTGCCGACGAGCGGCGTTCCGAACGGCGTGATCTGCCGGATGACCTCGATCGCCTGGAGCGAGCCCACCATGCCGACCAGCGCGCCGAGCACGCCGGCTTCCGAGCAGGTGGGAATGCTGCCTGCCGGCGGCTTTTCGGGAAAGAGATCCGTGTAGCGCGGATTGAGAACCCCGTCCGGCCCGGCCTCCCAGGGGCGCAGAACCGTGATCGAGCCATGCATCTCGTTGACGGCGGCATGGACCAGCGGCTTCCGCGCCGCCTCGCAGGCCGAGGCGAGCAGGTAGCGCGTGTCGAAATTGTCCGATCCATCGGCGATCACGTCATAGCCGGCGATGAGAGCCGCCGCGTTGCCGGAATCGAGCCGGTCCCTGTGCAGGTCGAGCATGACGCCGGGGTCCAGCCGATGAAGCGCGTCGGCCGCACTCTCGACCTTGGGCCGGCCGAGATCCGGCGTGCCATGGATCACCTGTCGCTGCAGGTTCGAGAGCGAGACGACATCGTCATCCACGATCCCGATCCGGCCCACGCCCGCTGCGGCGAGATAGAGCAGCAGTGGCGTGCCCAGCCCGCCGGCCCCGACCACCAGAACGCTGGCGCGACGCAGGCGCTGCTGGCCCGGCCCGCCGATAGGGCGCAGCACGATATGGCGGGCGAAACGGGTCAGGTCGTCGGTGGAGAGCATCTTTGGCGTTCTCGCGGGAGTGGCTTGCGTGCCGTCGGGTTCCGGTTATAGGACCTCTCCAGCGCCTTTTCGAGCCGGTGTCGATGCCGCGCGTGAAAATTGGGCCGGTGAGGGGAATGGAGTTCCGGGCTCGCAGGGTCCGGACGTTTGGAAGAAGAACCGATGGCGAAATCCGATATCAAGCGCGTTGTCCTGGCCTATTCCGGAGGCCTCGACACCTCCGTGATCCTGAAATGGCTCCAGACCACCTATGGCTGCGAGGTGGTGACCTTCACGGCCGATCTCGGCCAGGGCGAGGAGCTGGACCCGGCGCGCAAGAAGGCCGAATTGCTGGGCATCAAGCCCGAGCATATCTTCATCGATGACCTCCGCGAGGAATTCACCCGCGACTTCGTTTTCCCGATGTTCCGCATGAACGCGCTCTACGAGGGCCAGTACCTTCTCGGGACCTCGATCGCGCGGCCGCTCATCGCCAAGCGCCAGATCGAGATCGCCCGCCAGGTCGGCGCCGACGCCGTCTGCCACGGCGCCACCGGCAAAGGCAACGATCAGGTCCGCTTCGAGCTGACCTATTACGCACTCGAGCCGAACATCAAGATCATCGCCCCCTGGCGTGAATGGGACCTGGCCAGCCGCACCCGGCTGATCGCCTTTGCCGAGCAGCACCAGATCCCGATCGCCAAGGACAAGTATGGCGAGGCACCGTTCTCGGTCGATGCGAACCTGCTGCATTCTTCCTCGGAAGGGAAAGTGCTCGAGGATCCGGCCATCGAGGCGCCGGAAATGGTCTATATGCGCACCATCGCGCCCGAGGCCGCGCCGGACAAGGCGACGATCATCACCATCGATTTCGAGAAGGGCGATGCCGTGGCCATTGACGGCGTGGCCATGTCGCCCGCGACGCTGCTGACGCGCCTGAACGAACTCGGCAAGGAGAACGGCATCGGCCGGCTCGACCTCGTCGAGAACCGCTTCGTCGGCATGAAGTCGCGCGGGGTCTACGAGACGCCCGGCGGCACGATCCTCCATGCCGCTCATCGCGGCATCGAATCGATCACGCTCGACCGCGAGGCGATGCATCTCAAGGAATCGCTGATGCCGCGCTATGCGGAGCTGGTCTATTACGGCTTCTGGTTCACGCCCGAGCGCGAGATGATCCAGGCCCTGTGCGACAGGAGCCAGGAAAACGTCACCGGCCGCGTCACGATGAAGCTCTACAAGGGCAATGCGACGGTGATTGGTCGCGAAAGCCCGTATTCCCTGTATGATCAGGAACTCGTGACTTTCGAGGAAGGCGCGGTGGCCTATGATCATCGGGATGCGCAGGGCTTCATCAAGCTCAACGCTTTGCGGCTGCGGACCCTGGCGATGCGCAAGGCCCGCACCAGCTGAGGCCCGGCGGGGCGGCGTGTTTTCCCGCTGGCACGGCACGGACCGGAGGGCGGATCGATGCGCATGCGGCTGAAAGTTCTGGCCATCGTTTTTGTCGGCGTGGCGATCGCGGCGGCAGCAGCCTACGGGCTGTTCGCGCCGCGCCTCCTCCGGATTGCGGTGGGGCCGCTCGGCGGGCAGGATATCCGCATCGTTGTGGCCTTCCTGCAATCGCTCCAGCGTGAGAAGGCCTCGCTGCGCCTCAAGCTCGTGCTGACGGAAGGCGCTTCCGCCAGCGGTGCGCTGCTGGAGAGCGGCAAGGCGGACCTGGCGGTGATCCGCTCGGATATCACCGTGCCGGAAAAGGCGGCGACGGTGGCGATCTTCCGGCGCGAAGCGGTCTATTTCGTCACCAAGCCCGGCTCGAAGATCACCAAGATCGGCGATCTCAAGGGCAAGGCAATCGGCTCCATTGCACCACGCCCGGCCAATGACCGGATGCTTGAGAGCATCCTCACATATTACGGAATCGCCGCTTCCGAGGTCGATGTCATCCGCGGAAGCCAGGCCGAGATCACCCAGGCCATGCAGGCCGGCAAGCTCGATGCGTTCTTCTCGGTCGCGCCGGTCGCCGACCGGATGAGCCGCGCGGCCTTCCTCGCTTTTCCGAAGGTCGACGGCGAGGCGCCCGGGTTTCTGCCGATCGCCGGGGCCGAGGCGATTGCGGAGCAGGTCCCGGCCTATGACACGGTCGAACTGGTGCGCGGGGTCTTCGGCGGCGATCCCGCACAGCCGGCGGAGGAAACCACCACGCTCGCGGCGACCCATCGCCTCGTGGCCCGCCGCACACTGGATGAATCGGTCGTCAGCGAATTGACCCGCCTTCTCTTCGCGCTCCGGCTGTCCATCGCCGCCGAGGCCCCCGCCGCCAACCAGATCGAGTTGCCTTCCGCCGAGGACCGGGGCGCCAAGCTTCCCGTCCATCCCGGCACGATTGCCTATATCGAAGGCGAGACGAAGACCTTCTTCGAGCGTTATGGCGACTGGTTCTATCTCGGCGTGATGGGGTTCTCGCTGGTCGGGTCGGTCGCCGCGGCGCTCTTCTCCCGGGTCACCAACAACCGCACCGGCGTCCACCCGGTGACGGATGACGAGTTGCACCGCATGGTCGTGCTGATCGACCAGCTTCGCCAGGCCGTCACGGCCGAGGCGCTTCCCGCCCTCGAAGCCGAGGCCCGCACGCTCCATCACATGCTGCTGCATTCCGTCGCGGAAGCCGCGCAGGATTCGGACCGGATCGCCACGATCCGCTTTCTCGTCGACGAGTTGCGCCTGGCCTTGGCGGATGCCCAGCAGCGGATCCGCGAGGCGCCGGGCGAGCGCAGCGAGCCGCGCCGGCCACCCGGTCTGACGGCAATTTCGACCTGAACCGGTGGAATCGCCGCGCGCCGGCTTGCTCTTGCAGCGCAAAAAGGATACTGCGCTGCAACACCGTAGACTGCAACGCCCTGCCGCCACCGTCCGGGACCCACCGGACGTCCGGGCGCTTTTTGGAACAAACCCATGTCACTGCGCAACATCGCCATCATCGCCCACGTCGACCACGGCAAGACGACGCTGGTGGACAAGCTCCTCGCGCAGTCCGGCGCCTTCCGCGAAAACCAGCGCGTGGTCGAGCGCGTGATGGATTCGAACGATCTCGAGAAAGAGCGCGGCATCACCATTCTCGCCAAGGCGACCTCGGTTGTCTGGAGGGATACCCGCATCAACATCGTCGATACGCCGGGCCATGCCGATTTCGGCGGTGAGGTCGAGCGCATCCTCTCGATGGTCGACAGCGCCATCGTGCTCGTCGATGCGGCGGAAGGCCCGATGCCTCAGACCAAGTTCGTTGTCGGCAAGGCGCTCAAGATCGGTCTGAAGCCCATCGTCGCGATCAACAAGGTCGACCGCCCGGATGCCCGCGTCACCGAAGTCGTCAACGAGGTGTTCGATCTCTTCGCCGCACTGGATGCCACCGACGAGCAGCTCGACTTCCCGATCCTCTACGGTTCCGGCCGCAATGGCTGGATGTCGCTGAAGCCGGATGGCTCTCAGGAAG
This sequence comes from Rhabdaerophilum sp. SD176, assembly GCF_030143245.1. Classification (GTDB taxonomy): domain Bacteria; phylum Pseudomonadota; class Alphaproteobacteria; order Rhizobiales; family Beijerinckiaceae; genus Rhabdaerophilum. Next base: position 330,538 of record NZ_JARJNS010000003.1, read on the forward strand.
AAGGCCTCGCGCCGCTCTTCGACCTCGTGTTGAGCCATGTGCCGGAAGCGACCGTCGAGGAGGGGCCGTTCCGTATGCTCGGCACCTTGCTCGAGGCCAACCCGTTCCTCGGCCGCATCATCACCGGCAAGATCTCCTCTGGTTCGGTGAAGCCGAACCAGCAGATCAAGGTCCTCGACCGCAAGGGCAACCTCGTCGAAACCGGCCGCGTCTCGAAGATCCTCGCCTTCCGCGGCATCGAGCGCCAGCCGATCGAAGAGGGTGTCGCCGGCGACATCGTCTCCATCGCCGGCCTGGTCAAGGGCACCGTGGCGGATACGTTCTGCGACCCATCGGTCGACACGCCCATTCAGGCCCAGCCGATCGACCCGCCGACCGTGACGATGAGCTTCATCGTCAATGACAGCCCCTATGCCGGCACCGAGGGGGACAAGGTCACCTCGCGCATGATCCGCGACCGCCTGTTCAAGGAAGGCGAGGGCAACGTCACGCTGCGCATCGAGGAATCGGAAGACAAGGATTCGTTCTTCGTCTCCGGCCGCGGTGAATTGCAGCTCGCCATCCTGATCGAGACCATGCGCCGCGAGGGCTTCGAGATCGCCGTTTCCCGGCCGCGCGTCGTGATGGAAAAGGGCGAGAACGGCGAGATGCTGGAGCCCGTCGAGGAAGTCGTGATCGACGTTGACGAGGAATATTCCGGCACGGTCGTGCAGAAGATGTCCGAGCGCAAGGCCGAGATGATCGAGATGAAGCCCTCGGGCGGCAATCGTCTGCGCCTGGTCTTCCACGCCCCGACGCGCGGCCTGATCGGCTATCAGAGCGAATTGCTCACCGATACCCGCGGCACGGCGATCATGAATCGCCTGTTCAAGGCCTATGAGCCCTTCAAGGGTGAAATCGGCGGCCGCCATAACGGCGTGCTGATCTCGAACGATATCGGCGAGGCCGTGGCCTATGCGCTCTGGAACCTCGAGGATCGCGGCCAGATGGTGATCGAGCCCGGCTGGAAGGTCTATCAGGGCATGATCATCGGCGTGCATACGCGGGACAACGATCTCGAGGTCAATGTCCTCAAGGGCAAGAAGCTCACGAATATCCGCACCACCTCGAAGGACGAGGCCGTCCGGCTGACGCCGCCGATCCGGATGACGCTTGAACGCGCGCTCGCCTGGATCCAGGATGACGAACTGGTCGAGGTCACGCCGAAATCGATCCGCCTGCGCAAGCGCTTCCTCGATCCGAACGATCGCAAGCGGATGGAAAAGCAGAAGGAAGCCCTCGCGGGCTGACCGGGCATTCCCATGGGTGCCGGCTCCGCGAGCGATCAGGGAGGCCGGCATGTCATGGTGGATGATCCTGCTTGTGGTTCTGGCCGGCGCGGTTCTCGCGCTGGTCCTCCTGGCCTCGCGAAAGCCTGACACATTCCGCATCGAACGGCGGATCATTCTGGCGGCGCCGCCGGATGTGATCTTCCCCTATCTCGACAGTCTGGAATCCTGGCAGCTCTGGTCGCCCTGGGCCCGCAAGGACCCGGCCATGCGCACCACCTATGGCCCCGGCCGGGCCGGGCTTGGCGCCAGCATGGGCTGGGACGGGAACAGCCAGGTCGGCAAGGGCAATATGAGCATCGTCGAGAGCCGCCCGCACGAAGCCGTCGCCTACCGGCTCGAGTTCGAGAAGCCCTTCCGCGCCACCAACCGTGCCAGCTTCACGCTTAAACCGGTGGTTGGCGGGACCGAACTGGTCTGGGCGATGGAGGGCCCGGCGCCGCTTCCCAGCAAGATCATGGATCTGCTGATGAACATGGATCGCATGGTCGGCCGTGACTTCGAGGCTGGCCTCGCTAATCTCCGCGGTCTTGTCGAGAAATAGATTGCCAGGATCAGCCCGGTTCCCCACAGGCCTGATGTCGACAAATCCGGGCAGGGCCGCGAATCACGCCATAAGCAAGCATGCCCGTCCGCCAGCTTGACCCCGTCCTGATCGATCAGATCGCCGCCGGCGAGGTGATCGAGCGTCCGGCTGCCGCCGTGAAGGAGCTGGTCGAGAACGCTATCGATGCCGGCGCGCGCCGCATCGAGATCCGGCTGGAGCAGGGCGGCCGCCGGCTGATCCGCGTCTCGGATGATGGCGCCGGCATGCCGCCGGAGGATCTCGCCCTCGCCATCCGCCGCCATGCAACGTCCAAACTGCCCGAAGGCCAGCTCGACCGTATCCTCACCCTCGGCTTCCGGGGCGAGGCCCTGCCCTCGATCGGCGCTGTCGCGCGGCTGCAGATCACCACGCGCGCGGCGGGCGGCGAGGGCCATGCCATCCTCGTCGATGCCGGGCAGGTCGGGCCGATCCGCCCTGCGGCCATGGCGCAAGGCACGCGGGTGGAGGTGAGCGATCTCTTTTATGCCACCCCGGCGCGGCTGAAATTCCTGAAGGGCGACCGCGCCGAGGCCCAGGCGGCGGCGCTCGTTATCCGCCGCCTCGCCATGGCCCATCCCGGCATCGCCTTCACGCTTTCCGGCGATCACCTCTCCGGTTTTGACCTGCCCGCCGAGGCTCCGGGCGAGGAAGGCCTGCGCCGCCGGATCTCCCGGCTCATCGGCGAGGATTTCACTGGCAATGCCGCCACCCTTTCGGCCGAGCGAAACGGCTTCCGCCTCTCGGGGCTGGCCTCGCTGCCGACCTATCACCGCGCCAGCGCGCTGGACCAGTATCTCTTCGTCAATGGCCGCCCCGTGCGCGACCGCCTGCTGATCGGCGCGCTGAAGGCTGCCTATGCCGACAGCCTGATGGCTGGCCGCTACCCGGTCGTGGCCTTGTTCCTCGAACTGGATCCTGCCGGCGTCGATGTGAATGTCCATCCGGCCAAGCTCGAGGTGCGCTTCCGTGATGCCGAGGGCATTCGCGGCCTGATGATCGCCGGCATCCGCGATGCGCTGGCCGGCATGGGGCATCAGGCCTCGAGCCGGGGTGGTGAGGCCATGCTGCAGCGCCTGCGCGCGCAGGGCATCACCCATCTCGGCACAGGCAACCCGCCACCGCCGCGCCCGCTCAGCTTCGTTTTCCCGGACCAGCGCCTGCCGGAACGGCCCGTGCCGGCTATGCCGCATGCCGGCTTTGGCGAGCCCGCCCGGGTTTCGGAGAGCGTGCCGTTTGCCGATTCGCGGCAGGCGGATGCCGGCGACGATGCCGCTTTCCCGCCGCTCGGCTATGCCCGCGCGCAATTTCACGAGACCTATATCCTCGCCCAGACCGGCGAGGGCGTGGTTATTGTCGACCAGCACGCCGCGCATGAAAGGCTGGTCTACGAGCGGCTGAAAAAGGCCCGTGCCGAGGGGGCGGTTCCCCGCCAGCCTCTCCTTATTCCGGCGATTGTCGACCTGCCCGAGCCCGCCATCATTTCCCTGCTCGACCAGTCCGGGGCCCTGGCGGAGGCGGGGCTGGTCATCGAACCGTTCGGCCCCGGCGCTGTGGCCGTCCAGGAAGTGCCGGCGGCTCTGGCCGGCTCGGATATCGTGGCGCTGCTGCGCGATCTTGCCGATCAGGTCAGCGAATGGGGCGGCAGCGAAAGCCTTGCCGCGCGACAGGATCACGTCCTGAAGACCTTTGCCTGCCACCATTCGGTGCGGGCCGGGCGGCGCTTGCGGCTCGAGGAAATGGACGCCCTGCTGCGCGAGATGGAGGCAACGCCCGGCTCCGGCCAGTGCAACCATGGCCGGCCGACCTATGTCTCGCTTAGCCTGAAGGATCTGGAGCGGCTGTTCGGCCGTTCCTGACGCCGTTTCAGTTCGGCATCCGGCCGAAGATGAGCTGGGTTTCGCCGGCCTTGCGGCGGTCGATCTCGACCAGCGGCGCGGGCAGGGCGACATCGGCGCTCGCGCGCTCTTCCAGCACCACCAGAGCGTCCGGCGCGATCCAGCCGCCGCGGAGGGCCGAAGCCAGCGCAGCCTCGCCCAGCCCCTTGCCATAGGGCGGATCACAGAAGACGAGGCCGAAAGGCTCGAAGGGCGCAACCTCGCCGAGCCGGGTCGCGTCGCGGCGGAGGATGCGCGTCACCCCGCCCAGCCCGAGCGCTTCGACATTCTCGCGTTGCAGCCCGCGCGCCTCGGCGCCGATATCCACCATCACGGCGAAGCCGGCACCGTGCGACAGCGCCTCCGCCGAAAGCGCACCTGTGCCGGCAAAGAGATCCAGCACACGGGCGTCGTCGAACGGGAACGCGTTGGCATGGATCAGGATATTGAACAGCGCTTGCCGCATCCGGTCGGTTGTCGGCCGGATGCTGTCGCCCTGCGGCCCCCGGAGGGTCCGCCCGCCAAGCCGCCCGCCGACGATCCGCATGGATCAGCCCCGGTCGCGCGGCGGCCGTTTGCCACCCGGGCGCGGGCCGCCCGGCTTCGGGCCGCCCGGTCGCTTGAAATCGCCGCGCGGCTTGAACGGGCGGTCGCCGCCCGGCGCACCATCCCGCGGCGGGCGGGGCCGGAAGCTGCGCTCCTCGCCGCCTTGGTCATCCCGGCGCGGGGCACGCGGCTTGAACGGGCGGTCGCCGCCCGGCGCACCATCCCGCGGCGGGCGGGGCCGGAAGCTGCGCTCCTCGCCGCCTTGGTCATCCCGGCGCGGGGCACGCGGCTTGAACGGGCGGTCGCCGCCCGGCGCACCATCCCGCGGCGGGCGGGGCCGGAAGCTGCGCTCCTCGCCGCCTTGGTCATCCCGCCGCGGGGCACGCGGCTTGAACGGCCGATCGCCATTCGGCGCACCATCCCTCGGGGGGCGGGGGCGGAAGCTGCGTTCCTCGCCGCCTTGGTCATCCCGCCGCGGGGCACGCGGCTTGAAGGGGCGGTCGCCGCCCGGCGCACCATCGCGCGACCGGAAGGGACGATCACCGAAATCCCGGCGCGGACGCCGTTCCTCCCGCTCCTCGCGGATGATGCGCGGCGGTTCTTCCGGCGGCAGATCCTTCTTGACGATCCGCTCGACCTTGACGGTCCGGCCCCGCCGGTCCTCGACACGCTCGCGCTCCAGCTTGAGATCCTTTGCTGCGCCGGAAAGGGCCAGCTCGCGTTTCTCTCCGGGCTTGCGCTTGTCGAAACGCTTGCGGACGGGCTCGTCCTGCAGTGTCGCCTCGCGGTCGGCGAGGCTCTCGCGGCGGGGGCCGTCGAAATAGGCGCCGGCTTCAGCCGTCAGGCGGTCGCCAAGCTGATCGCGCAGGGTCTTGGTCCGCACTTCCTCGATGGCCCCCTCGCCGAGATCCTCGAGCTGGAACGGCCCGAACGAGACGCGGATCAGCCGGTTGACCTGCAGGTTGAAATGCTCGAGCACCCGCTTGATCTCGCGGTTCTTCCCCTCGCGCAGATCCATCACCAGCCAGGCATTGTCGCCGACCTCGCGTTCCAGCGTGGCGACGATGGGGCCATAATCGATGCCGTCGAGCGAGATCCCCTCACGCAGCGTATCCAGCATCGCCTGGTCGACGCCGCCATGCACCCGCACACGGTAGCGGCGCAGCCAGCCGGTCTCCGGCAGGGCCAGAACGCGGGCAAGACCCCCATCATTGGTGAGCAGCATCAGCCCTTCGGTATTGATGTCGAGGCGGCCGACAGAGATCACGCGCGGCAATTCTGCCGGCAGGTTGTCGAAAACGGTGGGCCGCCCTTCCGGATCGCTGGCCGTGGTTACGAGGCCGCGCGGCTTGTTGTAGAGCCAGAGCCGCGTGCGTTCGCGCTCCGGCAGGGGTTTCCCGTCCACGAGGATACGGTCGCGGTCGGTCACGTCCAAAGCCGGGCTGTCGATGACCCGGCCGTTGACGGCGACCCGGCCTTCCTCGATCCAGGTTTCGGCATCACGGCGCGAGCAGAGGCCTGCCCGTGCCATCACGCGGGCGATGCGTTCGCCTTCCGGAGCAAAGCCACTCGGCGCATTCGGATCCTCGTCCCGGCGCGGGGCCCGTGGCTTGAACGGGCGGTCGCCGCTCGGGGCACCATCCCTTAGCGGGCGCGGGCGGAAACTGCGCTCCTCGCCGCCCTGCTCGTCGCGGCGCGGGGCACGCGGCTTGAACGGGCGGTCGCCGCTCGGGGCGCCATCCCTCGGCGGGCGCGGGCGGAAACTGCGTTCTTCACCGGCCTGATCGTCCCGGCGCGGGGCACGCGGCTTGAACGGACGGTCGCCACTCGGGGCGCCATCGCGCGGCGCGCGGGGGCGGAAACTGCGTTCTTCACCGGCCTGATCGTCCCGGCGCGGGGCGCGCGGCTTGAAGGGGCGGTCGCCACTCGGGGCGCCATCCCTCGGCGGGCGCGGGCGGAAACTGCGTTCTTCACCGGCCTGATCGTCCCGGCGCGGGGCGCGCGGCTTGAAGGGGCGGTCGCCACTCGGGGCGCCATCCCTCGGCGGGCGCGGGCGGAAACTGCGTTCTTCACCGGCCTGATCGTCCCGGCGCGGGGCCCGCGGCTTGAAGGGGCGGTCGCCACTCGGGGCGCCATCTCTCGGCGGGCGCGGACGGAAGCTGCGCTCCTCGCCAGCCTGCTCGTCACGCGGCCGGAAAGAACGCTTGGGGCGGCTGTCACCGGCCGGCGCGTCGCGGTCCTGCCGCGGGCGGAACTCGCCCTTGGGGCGCGGGGAACGCGGGGCATCGCCGGAACGATCGGCGCGCGGGCGGGAGTCGCGGGGCTTGCCACCGCGACGTTTCTCATTATCGCTGTCAGACATGTCGCGCTCATATCAGGATAGACCGCCTGTTGCGAGGGCCAGCCGCAACTTTATTCGCAAAGCGCAGGACAGGACGCGGAAGGCAACCCCGCCATGAGCAAGGAGCAGGGCCTGAACGGCTTCGACATCGCCTTCGAGGAGGCGCGGGCTGCGGCTGGGCGGGGCGAGGTCCCGATCGGCGCCGCGATCCTGCGCGAGGGCGAGCTTCTGGCCCGGGCCGGCAACCGGATGCGGGAATGCCATGATCCGACAGCCCATGCCGAGATGCTCGCCATCCGCGAGGCCTGTGCCCGGATCGGCAGCGAGCGGCTGGTCGGCGCCGATCTCTATGTGACGCTCGAACCCTGCCCGATGTGCGCCACGGCCATCTCCTTCGCGCGGATCCGCCGGCTCTACTACGCGGCGGGAGATCCGAAGGGCGGGGCGGTGGAGAACGGGCCGCGGCTCTATGCCCAGCCGAGTTGCCACCACGCGCCGGAACTTTATTCCGGCATTCGCGAGCAGGAAGCGGCGGAGATGCTCCGCGCCTTCTTCCGGGAGCGGAGATAGGGCCGCTACGTCGCGGAGGCCTGCGCAATGATGGCCTCGACCGCGCCGGCCAGCCCGTCGGATGCGGCAAGAATGCCCTTGGCTGAGAAGAAATCGAGGGCATTGAAGCCCTCGACGGGCGCCTTGAGCCGGTAGATCGGCCGGCTGTTCTCGCTCGCCTGTGCGTCGGCCAGGGCTGCCTGCATGAGGTCGAAAACGCGAAACCCGGTCTCGACCGCATTGGGGATGCGCTCGCTTTCCTCCCGGGCGGCCGCCCGGGAAACATCCACTGCGATGATGAGATCGGCCTCGCCGGAAATCGCCCGGACGGGCAGCGGGTCTACGGCGCCGCCATCGACCATCACGCGATCACGATACACCACCGGCCGAACGAGCCCGGGGATCGCCATCGACGCCGCAACGGCCGGTCGAAGCGCGCCCTCGGTGAAGACCACACGGTCGAGCCGGTGAAAATCTGCCGCGATGATCGAAAGCGGGATCGACAGTTCCGCGAAGGTCTCCGGCAAAGGGCGTGGCAGGAAGCGCTCCAGAATGCCTTCGCCATCCACCAGAACCGGGTTGGCCAGCCCCTGCTGGAACATGTCGACGAAGCGGCCAACCCGCGTCTGGAACAGGCGCGTCATCACATCGGTGCGGTTCCTGAAGTCTCGGATCGCATGGGCGCGCAATTCCGCGCCGCTGACCCCCGAGGCATAGGCCGCGCCGAGAATGGCGCCGATCGAGGTGCCGGCCATCTCGACCGGTCTGATCTTCAGCCGGTCGAGGGTTTCCAGCACGACGATATGCGCGAGACCGCGTGCCCCGCCGGAGCCGAGCACCAGCCCGATCTTCGGCTTGCGTTTGCGGCCCTTCATCCGAGAAACACCTTGAGCGCGGCCAGCGTATCCGTCGGGTTCTCCTCTGGCAGGAAGTGGCCGGCCCGGACCGGCGCGCCCGTCGCCCTCGGCGCGAAGGCTTTCCACGCGTCGAGCGGCGAGGATCCGGCGGCGGGAATGCCGACCTCGCCCCAGAGCACGAGGACGGGGCAATCGATCTGAGCGCCAGCCTGCCGGCTTGCCTCGTCATGGTCGACATCGATCGTCGCCCCGGCGCGGTAATCCTCGCAGCAGGCATGGATCCGCGACGGGTCGTTGAAGAAGGCGCGGTAATGACGCAGCGCCCGGCTGTCGAAGGCGGAAAGGTCCTTCGCGGCCGTCCAGCTCGCGAGCGTATGCTCCAGCCATTCTGTCGGTGCCTTGGCGATCAGGGTTTCCGGCATCGGTTCGGGCTGGGCGAGGAAGCTCCAGTGGTAGACCTGCATGGCCCGGCGGGCATCCATCCGCTCCCACATGGCGAGCGTGGGGATGATGTCGAGCAGCGCGAGATGCGTCAGCCGGCCCGGATGATCGAGAGCCAGCCGATAGCTGACCCGCGCGCCGCGATCATGCCCGACCAGTGCGAAACGCGTATGGCCAAGCTGGTCGATCACCGCCAGGACATCCTCGGCCATGGCCCGCTTGGAATAGGCCTCGTGCGGCGGGCCACCGCGCGGGGCGGTCGACCAGCCATAGCCCCGCAGATCCATCGCGATGACCTGATGCGTCTTCGCGAGTTCCGGCGCCATCCGGTGCCAGATCACATGCGTCTGCGGAAAGCCGTGCAGCAGCACAAGCGGCGGGCCCTTGCCGCCGACCCGGGCGAAGACCTGTCCTTCGCGGGTGGGGAAATAACGGCTTTCGAAGCCGGGAAACAGATCCGCCGGATCGCTCATGCTGCTGCTCCCTCAGCCCTGCCCGAGCCGCGCCAGCCCGCGGGCGGCGATATCGCGCCGGCAGAAGCCTTCTGGCCAGTCGATTGCATCCACCGCCGCATAGGCACGGTCGCGCGCTTCCCGGAGCGTGGTTCCTGTTGCAGCCACGGTCAAGACCCGGCCGCCATGGCTGGTCACCTCGCCACCGACCGCCTTCGTCCCGGCATGGAAAATCGTGACGCCGGGCAGGGTGCCGGCCTTGTCGAGGCCCCGGATCACGCTGCCTTTCGCATAATCGCCCGGATAACCCCTGGCTGCCATGACAACGCCGACAGCATGGCTGGCGGCGAGCGTCACGCTCACCCGGTCCAGAGCGCCGGTCGCAGCGGCATGCAGCACCTGCACGAGGTCGCCCTCGAAGCGGAGCATCAGCGCCTGGCATTCGGGATCGCCGAAGCGGCAATTATACTCGATGAGCTTGGGGCCCTCGCTCGTCAGCATCAGCCCGGCGAAGAGCACGCCGCGATAGGGCATGCCCCGCCGCACCATTTCCCGGGCGGTCGGGAGGATGATCCGCGCGAGCGTCTCGGCTTCCAGAGCCCCGGTGAAGACCGGCGCGGGCGAATAGGCACCCATGCCGCCGGTATTCGGGCCCTTGTCGCCATCGAAGACGCGCTTGTGGTCCTGCGCCGAGCCGAAGGGCACTACGGTCTCGCCATCGATCAGGCAGAAGAAGCTCGCTTCCTCGCCTTCCATCATCTCCTCGATCACCACCTTGGCGGCCGGCTCGTTGGCATAGAGCGCTGCGATGGCCTCTTCTGCTTCGGCAAGGCTGGCGGCGACGGTGACACCCTTGCCGGCCATCAGCCCGTCATATTTCACCACGATTGGCGCGCCTTTTTCGCGGAGATAGGCGAGAGCGCCGGCATGGTCGGTGAAGGTCGCATAGGCGGCGGTCGGGATGCCGGCCGCAACGCAGACCGATTTGGTGAAGTCCTTCGAGCCCTCGAGCTGCGCTGCTGCTTTCGAGGGTCCGAACACCGCGAAACCTGCAGCGGCGAGATCATCTGCCAGGCCGGCCACCAGAGGCGCTTCCGGGCCCACCACGACGAGGTCGATCGCTTCCGTGCGGCAGAGGTCGAGAATCGCGGCGTGATCGGCGAGGGCAATGCCGGAAACGAGCTGCCCCTCGCGGGCCATGCCGTCATTCCCCGGCAGGATGAAGAGCTGCGTCAGCGATGCGGATCGCGAAAGCGCCAGCGCGAGGGCATGCTCGCGGCCACCGCTGCCGAGAAGAAGAACCTTCATGATAACCCTCTGACTATGTGAGTTGCGGAAAACCGGGTCCCGCAACGCAACAGGGCTGTAGCATCCCTCGCCGCCGATCTCTACACTCGGCGCATGGATCAGCCGGTCACCAATACTCCCGAATTGTCGGTCTCCGAACTGGCCGGCGCCCTGAAGCGCACCATCGAGGATGCGTTCGGGCAGGTGCGCCTGCGCGGCGAGATTTCCGGCTATCGCGGGCCGCATTCCTCCGGCCATGTCTATTTCTCGCTGAAGGACCAGAACGCGAAGATCGACGCCGTGATCTGGAAGGGCGTGTTCTCGCGAATCAAGTTCCGCCCGGAGGACGGGCTGGAAGTCGTGGCGATCGGCCGGATCACCACCTTCCCGGGCAAATCGAGCTACCAGATCATCATCGAGCAGATGGAGCCGGCCGGCGTGGGCGCGCTGATGGCGCTGCTGGAGGAACGCCGCCGCAAGCTGCAGGGCGAGGGGCTGTTCGATTCTGCCCGGAAACGGGCCTTGCCCTATCTGCCGCAGGTGATCGGCATCGTCACCTCGCCAACCGGCGCCGTGATCCGCGACATGATCCACCGCCTGTCGGACCGTTTCCCTTGCACGGTGCTGGTCTGGCCGGTGCGCGTTCAGGGCGAGGGCAGTGCGGCCGAGGTGGCCGCTGGCATTCGCGGCTTCAACGCCATCGGCGAGGAGGATGAACTGCCTCGCCCCGATGTGCTGGTTGTTGCACGCGGCGGCGGCTCGCTGGAAGATCTCTGGAGCTTCAACGAGGAAATCGTCGTCCGCGCCGGAGCCGAAAGCACCATCCCGCTGGTTTCCGCCATCGGCCATGAGACGGACTGGACCCTGCTCGATCTCGTTGCAGATATCCGCGCCCCGACGCCGACAGCGGCGGCCGAGATGGTTGTCCCCGTCCGGGCTGACCTACTGGCCGATCTGCGGGATCGCGCCGCCCGGCTGGCCGGCTCGATGGCGCGGGGGCAGGACCGCCGCCGACGTGACCTCGCCAACCTCGCCCGGGCCATGGGCTCCGCCGAACGCCTGCTCGAAAACCCGGCGCAGCGGCTCGACCGCGCGATCCTCCGGCTCGACAATGCGCTCCGCGCCGCGCGGGACCGCCGTTCTGTCCTGCTGGCCAATCTCGCCCGCAGGCTCGGCGCCCAGAAACCCGAGGCGCGGCTTGCCCGCTTCCGCGAACGGATCGCCGGCCTCGGCGAGCGGCTGCGCGGCATCGGGCAGCGCCAGCCGGCGGAACGGCTGCAGCGGCTCGACCAGCTGGAAAAGCGGCTCCGTCAGGCCATGCTGACGACGCATCAGCGCGAAACGCGTGAAATCGTCCGGCGGAAGGAGATCCTGGCTTCGCTGGCCCGGCGCCTTCCCCATGCCATGGAGGCCCGGGGGAAGGTGCGGAAAGCCGCCCTTGAGGCGCAGGCCAAGCTGCTGGACTCGTTGGCCTACAAGAATGTCCTCGCGCGCGGCTATGCCGTGATCCGGCAGGAGGACCGCATTCTCAGCCGCCGCGAGGGGCTGGAAGCCGGGCAGGCTGTCTCGATCGAGTTCGCCGATGGCCGGATCGAGGCCGTCACAGGCGCCGGCGGTGCCCCAGCGCCCCGGCCCGCCCGGAAGCCAGCGCCCGGCGGCGGGCAGGGCTCGCTGTTTTGACGGATCGCGGAGGTTGAAGGGGATGCCGCCAGACATTATGACCTCCGCATCAACGGAGAGTGCCTGATGGTCAAACTTGCATCCGGATCTGCTGGCCCGGCCCTCGGCACGGAAGCCCTTCTGGAATATTCCGACAGTGACTACCGCATCCTGCGGCAGGGCACCTTCGTGCGGTGCGGGGTCACCGGCGCGCCGATCCCGCTGGAGGATTTGCGCTACTGGAGCGCCGAACGGCAGGAGGCCTATGCCGGGCCGGAAGCGGTGCTCACCCGGCTGCGGGCCGAATCGAAGGCCCGGTAAAACCAGTCGAAAAAGGCCGGTTCGGGTTCAAGCCGCACCGCCACCACATGGCTTGCCGCAGCCAGCGCCCGCAGGGCCGGGTCGCCCGTCAGGCGCGCCGCATCCTTCTCTGTCGTGACGAGAACGAGGCCGGCTTCCGCCGCCTCGGCGATCAGCCGCCCGGCCTCGGCAGGCGTGAAGGCATGATGGTCCGGGAAATCGGCCACCGCGGCCACCATGATCCCGGCAGCTTCGAGTGTCGCATGGAATTTGCCGGGGCGCGCCAGCCCGCAATAGGCCAGCACTTTTCGGCCGACCAAAGCGGTCAGGTCGTCGGCAGGAACGATCTGCGCCCGGAAGAGCGGAAGGCCCGGCGGCACCGCATCAGGGATCGGCCCTTCGCCGACCAGCAGCGCCGCATGGACCGACTTCGCCATGGCCGCAACGGGAGCCCGCAGCGGGCCGGCCGGCAGGCAGGCGCCATTGCCGAACCCGAAGCCGGCATCGATCACCGCGAGCGAGATATCCTTCACCAGCGCCGGGTTCTGCAAGGCATCGTCCAGCAGCAGGCAACCCGCCCCGGCGCCGAGCGCAGCCTCCGCGCCGGCGCGCCGGTCCCGGGCGACGATGGTCGGCGCAGCCCGCGCCAGAAGCAAAGGCTCGTCGCCCACATCCCGCGCGGCATGCTGCCCCGGCTCGACGAGGGCCGGCCCCGCCATCTGCCCGCCATAGCCGCGTGTCAGAAGGAACGGGCGCTCCCCCCTGTTGGTCAGCGCTTCCGCAAGCGCGAGTGTCGTCGGCGTCTTGCCGCCACCACCGACGGTGAAATTGCCGATCGAAACAACCGGCACCGGCGCCCGCCAGCCTGGTCGGCGGAGGCGGTGGAGCGTCAGCCGCCCATAAAGCCAGCCGAGAGGCGCCAGCATCACCCGCCACAGCCGGTTTCCGTCTCGCGACCAGAAACGCGGCTGGCGCATCATGGGGCGCGGTCCTTCGCGGCAATCAGCGGCATGATCGCCGCCCAGCAGCGATCCAGCGCGCCCTCATGCGCGGCGACAAAAGCGCGGGCCTGCCGCCCCAGCGCCTCGCGCGCCTCGGCATCGCGCATCAGCCGCGAGGCAGCCCGGCCCAGAGCACGCGCATCCTCCACCGCAATGGCGGCACCCTTCTCGTCCAGTTCCGAATAGATCTCGATGAAATTGGAGAAGAGCGGTCCGTGCAGGATCGGCACACCGAACTTGGCCGGCTCGATCGGATTGTGGCCGCCGACCGGCACAAAGGTTCCGCCGACGAAAACCACCCGCGCCAGCGCATAGAACAGCCCGAGTTCGCCGAGGGTATCGGCGATATAGACGGTCGTCATGTCGTCAGGCTGTTGTCCGGCGCTGCGCAGGAGCGAGCGCATACCGCCCCGCGCTGCCATCTCGGCGATTTCCGCACCGCGCTCGGGATGGCGCGGCACGAGAATGGTCAGAAGCTCGGGTACCTGATCGCGGATGACGGCCGAGGCCTCGAGAACCGTCATCTCCTCGTCCGGATGGGTGGAAGCGGCCAGCAGCACCGGCCGGTTGTCGATGCGCTGGCGCAGGGTCTCGAGATCATCTTGATCGAGCGGCAGCGGAGGCACGTCGAATTTCAGGTTGCCACCCATCTCTGCCGGCGCACCGAGGGCGGCAAAGCGTTCTGCATCGGCGGCGCTCTGCGCGAAGCAGAAGGCCAGCCCGCCCAGCAGGGCCCGCACGGCGCCGGGCATGCGCTGCCAGCGCGCGAAGGAGCGTGCCGACATCCGGGCATTCACCCAGCCCATCGGAATGCCGCGGGAACGGGTTTCCATGATGAGGTTGGGCCAGATTTCGCTCTCGCAGATCACGGCCAGATCCGGCTTCCAGTGGTCGAGGAAGCGCCGCGCCGCACCGGGTCCATCCATCGGCACAAACTGATGGATGCTGCCCTGAGGCAGGCGTTCCGCCGCCAGTTGCGCCGAGGTCAGCGTGCCGGTCGTCACCAGAGCCGTGACTCCCTCGGCTTCGAGGCGGGCAACGAGCGGCAGGATCGCCATCGTCTCGCCGACGCTGGCCGCATGGATCCAGACCAGGCGACCCGGCGGGCGTGGCGTTACGGGCCGGCCGAGCCGCTCGTTGAGGCGGGCGGGATCTTCCTTGCCCTGAGCGAGCCGGCGGCGCAGCAACAAGGGCAGGGCGGGGGAGGCGAGGGCAGAGACCGCCCGGTACGCCAGCAGCGAGAACGGCCTGCGCCAAGCGCCGGAAGCCGGAGAGACCACTCGGGACATGTTCTGCCTCAACCGCGCTCGACAGGGTTACTCGCGGCCAGCCTGCGCCGTTCGGCCCGCGCAGCAAGGATATCCGCGCGGTCCGCTCCCGGATCACGCGAGCCGAGCGTAGCGTAACCGAGCGCATAGATACGGTCGAGTTCCTCCTCCAGCGCCTGGCGGCGTTGTTCACGGGTCTTCGCATCGGCGTCCTTCGGAACCTCGATCCGCTCGCCGGTGACGATGGCGGTCCGACCGAACGGAAGGCCCAGCGAGGCTGAATCCCATGACCGGAAATCGATGCGGCGCGAGCAGACAACAGCGATCGGCACGATCGGCCGGGCGGAAAGCTGCGCCAGCGTGATGATGCCTTCGCCAGCCACGCGCGAGACCTTCGGCACGTCGGCCGTCATCGAGACATGGTCTCCCGCCGCGAGGAGGGAAAGCATCTGCCGGAGCGCCTGGATGCCGCCGCGCTTGCGCACCTGGTCCTTGCGCTGTGCCCCGGACCCCCGGACAACCAGCATGCCAAGCTTTTCCACGGCCACCGCATTGATCTCGCCATCGCCATGGCGCGAGATCATCACGTAGCAACGGTCATGCGGGCGCCGGAAGAAGGTCTGCATCAGGTGCTGGCCATGCCAGAACGTGATGATGGTCGGGCTGTGCGCATCCACTGTGCGCACGGCCTCGTCCGGCAGGAAGATCAGCCGGTTGGTCCGCTTCACGAAGGTCAGGTAGGCGGCCATCAGCGAGCCGATGGTCACCTGGAAGGCGCGGGAACGCCCGATTGCCCGGAACATCAGGCAGCGGAATCGGGGTCGAGCAGGCGGTGCATATGGACGATGAAATAGCGCATCTGCGCATTGTCGACCGTTGCCTGGGCCTTGGCCTTCCAGGCAACATGCGCGCTCTTGTAGTCGGGAAAGATCCCGACAATATCGAGTTTGGTGAGATCGCGGAATGTCGTGCTGTCGATGGCTTCCAGCTCCCCGCCAAAGACGAGGTGAAGGAGCTGCTTGCCGCCATTGTCATGGGCCATGATGTGTTCCTGCCTGAAGCTGCCAGCGGGCACATGAAGGGCCGGCGCGGCAGCGAAGAATCCTGCCGCCTTCGATCCTCAATCAGGCGGAGTCAGTCAAGAGTGTCGACCGGATTTTGTCGATCAGTCCGGTTTCGCCCGCCATCAGTGGCGGCAATGTGCGCCCTGCCAGTTCATAGGTGAGGGGTTGCCCGTCGATCCGTTCAAGGCTGCCGCCGCATTCGGCGAGGATCGCGTGGGCGGCGGCGATGTCCCAGTCATGCCCGCCGGCCCGCGCCAGCGCGAGATCGGCCTGCCCCTTGACCGGCGCAAGCAGGCGATGGGCCAGTGCCGGCACGGCGGCTGCCTGTTCGAGCGGCTGGCCGATGCGGCCGGCGAGGAAATCCAGCGCGCCGCGCGGCCCGGTTGCCCGCAGGGGCCCCGCGGGCGAAGGAATCGCACCCAGAGGCTCGCCGTTGAGCCAGGCCCCGCCACCGCGCCAGGCCGAGAAAACCTGCTGCCGCGCCGGCACGGCCAGAACCCCCGCCACAGGAACACCGCCGGCAACCACCCCGATGACGACGCACCAGGCCTCGCCGCCTTCCAGGAAATCCCGCGTGCCATCGATCGGATCGACCACATAGGCCGCCTCCCGGGTGCCCTGCCAGCTCTCCGGCTGCTCCTCGGAATGGTAGGCCAGCGGCACGCCGCGCGGCAGCCTTTCGGCGAGGAAGGCATCCACGGCCAGATCTGCGCCGGTCACCGGTGAACCGCCCTCCTTCCAGCTGATCTCGGCGGAAGTGCGCCGGCCTGGCCTGTAATCGGCCATTGCGATCGCGGACGCTTCCGCGATCACCGCCAGGAGGTGCCGATGCAGGGCGGCGAGGTCGGTCGAAGCGGGGCCAGCCATCCGCGTCAGGCCCAGGCGAGCCAGAGCAGGGCCAGCGCCCCGAGAATGAGTGTGGTGAAGGTGATGATCATCCCGGCCATGCGGCCGAAACTGACGCCGGAGCTCTGGCTCAGCCCGATGGCATGCAGCGTTCGGCCGGTCACCGAGGCAACCCCGGCCACATGGATCATCCAGTCCTTCGCGCCCAGCAGCGGCAGCAGGATCAGGATCGCGATCAGCAGCGGCGCGTACTCGCTGAAATTCCCGTGGCAGCGAATGCGCTTCATCAATTGCCGGTCGTTGCCGTCGCCAATGCCGATCTTCTGCGAGCGCCTGACAAGGATGACGCGGACCGCCAGCACGAAGCCGAGCAGGATCAGCAGGGCGACGTAAGTCGCGGCGACGCCGATTTCCCGGCCTTCGCCAATTTTCATCAGGGATTCCATGGTGCGCTGGACCTTCTTTGGTTTCGCATCGATCTCATCAAGGAAACTTGATTGATGCTTGGGATAGAGCCTTCCTCGGTGTATCGCAATTCCGGAACGCACCCTTACATTGGGGAAACCATCCAGATCGGCCAAGGCCGATGATTCTCCCGGAGTCCCGCGCCCATGGCCGATCCCAGCGCAGCCAGCGCCACGACCTCGACGCTTGTCTTTCTCGGTGCGGCCGTGGCGGCCGTGCCGCTGCTGCGGTTTGCCGGTCTTTCCGCCGTGCTCGGCTATCTGCTGGCCGGAATTGTCATCGGCCCGTCCGGTCTCGGGCTGTTCCGCTCGCCTGATGCGCTGCGCACGGTCGCCGAACTGGGCATCGTGATGTTCCTGTTCGTGATCGGGCTGGAACTGAAGCCCTCGAAGCTCGTCTCGATGCGGCGCGACATTCTCGGCCTCGGGCTGATGCAGGTGCTGGTGACTGGCATCGTGCTGGCTGTGTGCCTCTACCTGCTGGGCCTGCGGGACGCCGGCCTGCTGGCCATGGCCTTCGCTTTTGCACTCTCGGCCACGGCCATCGCCTTGCAGGTGCTCAACGAGCGCGGTGCCCTTGCCACGGCCTATGGCCAGAAATCCTTCGCGGTCCTGCTCTTCCAGGATATGGCGATCGTACCTTTCATCGCGTTGATGCCGCTGCTGGCTGGCCTGCCCGGTGGCGGCGGGATGAGCCAGCACCTTCCGGATATCGCGCTTGCCTTCGGTGCGCTCACAGCCCTGATCCTCGCCGGGCGCTACCTGCTCAATCCGTTTTTCCGGCTGCTTGCCCGCGCCGATGCGCGCGAAGTCATGACCGCGGCCGCCCTGCTCGTCGTGCTGGGCGCGGCAGAGGCGATGCATGCGGTGGGCCTTTCGGCAGCGCTCGGCGCTTTCGTTGCCGGGCTGATGCTGGCCGAGAGCAACTTCCGCCACCAGCTGGAGGCGGATATCGAGCCCTTCCGGGGCCTGCTGCTCGGGCTCTTCTTCATGAGCGTGGGCATGAGCATCGACGGCAAGGTCGTGATGGGCAGCCTCGCCTTCGTCCTCGGAACGGCGGTGCTGGTCATGAGCCTCAAGGCCGCGCTGACCTATGCCCTTTTGCGCATCTATCGCCAGCCGGTCGCCGATGCTGTCCGCGCCTCGGTCCTGCTCTCGACGATCGGGGAGTTTTCCTTCGTCATCATCCCGCTGGCGGGAACGCTGGGCTTCATCGCTCCGCGCGAGGCGACACTTTATGCTGCAATCGCCGCGATCACGATGTTCCTCGGGCCTGTCCTTGTGAAGCTGGCCGAACCGGCTCTGGCGCGGTTTGCCGAAAGGCAGAAGCCGGACGAGACCTTGACCGAGGATTTCGACGGAGCCGGCGGCGAGGTTCTTGTTATCGGCTTCGGCCGGTTCGGGCAGGTCGCCAACCAGATGCTGCTGGCGGCCGAGCGCAATGTCACGGTCATTGACCGGAATATTGACCGGATCCGCGCGGCGGGCCGGTTCGGATTCAAGGTCTATTATGGAGATGGCCGGCGGCTCGATGTGCTCCGTGCCGCCGGAGCCGAGAAGGCTGCTGTGATCGCGATCTGCATCGACGACCGCGAGGCCGCCTCCACCATCGCGGAAATGGCAGTCCGGGCCTTCCCGCAGGCGAAGCTGGTTGTCCGCGCCTATGACCGTGTCCACGCTCTCGACCTGATGGAGCGGGGCGTCCGCAACCCGATCCGCGAGACCTTCGAGGGCGCGCTGAGCTTCGGGCGCACCGCGCTGATGGCGCTCGGCCTGTCCGAGGATGAATCCGAGGCGATCCGCGAGGATATCCGCCGGCGGGATGTCCAGCGCCTGCTGCGCCAGCGTGACGAAGGCATTCTCGGCGGCACCGACCTGCTGATCGGCGCGACACTCGCGCCCGAACCGCTTTCCGAACCGAAGCGCAAGGGCCGCGACCTGACGGCCCGGCCCAAGCCGGCCACGCCGGCAGCCCTCGGCGAGGGCGTGACTGGAGAATCCTCGTGAACGCACCGGCTGGAGGCGCCCCGCAGGCGCGGTTCACGCAAGGCTCGACCATGCGCCACGTCATCGAGATGACGGTGACCGGCGCGATCGGGCTGATGGCCATTTTCCTCGTCGATTTCCTGTCGCTCTTTTACGTGTCACGGCTGGATAACGACGAACTGACTGCCGGTGTCGGCTATGCGACGACCGTCCTCTTTGTCGCCATTTCCGTCAATATCGGCTCGATGATCGCCGGCACCGCGCTTGTTTCCCGCGCCATCGGTGCCGGCGATCCGGCCGTCTCGCGGCGAGTGGCGACCAATGCGCTCGTTCTGGCGAACCTCGTCGGCATTGCCATATCGCTGCTCCTGCTGGCCATCCTGCCGCAGGTGCTCGATCTGCTGGGCGCGAAGGGCGTTCCGCGTGATGTTGCGCATCGCTACCTCGTGATCACCCTGCCGGCGAATATCCTGATGGCGACGGGCATGATGCTGTCGGGCCTGCTCCGTGCTGTCGGCGATGCCCGGCGGGCGATGCAGGTGACCTTGTTCGGTGGCCTCGTGACGGCTGTCACCGATCCGCTGCTGATCTTCGTGGCGGGGCTGGGCACCGATGGCGCCGCCTGGGCCACCGTCATTTCCCGCGTGGTCTTTACCCTTGTCGGCCTGCAGGGAGTTGTGCGCGTGCACCGGATGCTCGACCGGCCAACTTGGTCCGGCCTCCGGCGGGACTGGGACGGCTTTTTCGGCATTGCCGTTCCAGCCATCCTGACGAATGTCGCCACCCCGATCGGCGGCCTGCTCTATCTCCGCATCCTCGCTCCGTTCGGTGCCGAGGCGGTTGCCGCCAACGCGATCCTCGACCGGCTGGTTCCGGTCGCGTTCGGCGCGGTCTTCGCGTTGTCGGGCTCCGTCGGGCCGATCCTCGGCCAGAATCTCGGCGCCAGCCGGTTCGACCGGCTGCGCATGGCCATGCGGGATGCATTTCTCTTCTGCGGGCTCTACACGCTCTGCGCGTGGTTCCTGCTGATCCTGCTGCGCAACCAGATTCCCCTCTTCTTCGGCGTCGACGGCGCGACGGCTCGGTATGTCGCCTATTTCTGCCTGGTCGGCGGGCTCGCATGGGTGTTTATCGGGCTGGTCCTCGTCGCCAATGCTGCGTTCAACAATCTCGGCTTCCCGCTCTATTCCACGGCCTTCAACTGGGGCCGTGCCACGCTCGGCACGGTGCCACTGGCCTGGCTCGGTGCGCAATGGGGCGGGGTCGAGGGGGCGATGGTCGGTCTCGTCGCCGGTTCTCTTGTCTTCGGGATTGCCGCAGTCTGGGTCGTCTTCCGGGCGGTCGCCGGAATCGAGCGACGGGCAACCGGGACAAATTCCGCCTGACAGCCCTGCCGCATTGCGGGGCCGCGCCTGACAGGTTAGGCTTGGGTCAGGCCGGGCAAGGGGAAGAGCCATGATCAATCTGTTTGATATCATGCAGGGTGCGCAGGGCGGCAACGCCTACCAGAATCTGGCCAGCCAGTTCGGAATCGGCCCGCAGCAGGCCCAGCAGGCGGTCGAGGCCGTGCTGCCGGCCATTTCGCTCGGGCTGCAGCAGCAGGCCCAGACCATCGAGGGCTGGCAGAACATCCTCTCCACCCTCGGCCAGTCGCAGAACAGCGCCCAGTTCTACGATTCGGATGGCGACGGTATTCCCGATCATCTGGAAAAGGAGGGCACGAACGCGCTGGGCTCGATGTTCGGCGGCCCGGAAATGACGCAGGCCATCGCGCAGCAGGCGGCGCAATTCGCCGGTCTTCCCGCCACGATCATGCAGCAGATGCTGCCCGTCATCACCGCGATGGTCATGGGTGGCCTGTTCAAGGGCGCGGCAAATTCGGGCCTCGGCGGCATCCTCGGCCAGATGATGCAGGGCGGCGCCGCACAAGGCGGGCTGGGTGGCATGCTCGGCGGTATGTTCGGCCAGGGCATGAACCAGAACAATCCGGGCAATGTCTTCGGCAACATGATGGGTGGAATGTTCGGCGGCCAGCAGCCCCAGCAGCCGGGCGGCCTTGGCGACATGTTCGGCAATATCCTCAACACGATGATGACGGGCGGACGCCCGCCTGAACCGCCGCCCCAGGCCGATCCGCTCGGAGCCGGGCTGGACATGCTCAAGGGCATGTTCGAGACGGGCAAGCACGTGCAGTCAACGCAGATGGATGCGTGGCAGGAGATGTTCAGCCAGTTCTCCCGCCCAAGGGATGGTCAGTCTGGCTGATCCATCGCATTTTCAATAAATCCGACGGGCCATCTTCACGCGCTGTTGGCCTCGAAATCGTGGTGTTTTTTGCATCCTGCAAAATTCCGCCTTTCGCTAAAATTGTGCGCTTCGCATTTTGCATTGATGCTTATGTTCTAAACTAATCAGGTTCCCGCAAGCAGGACGCTTGGACAGGGGAAACTGATGATCCAGAATATCTCGTCAAATGCGGCCGTGAATCCGGCTGCGGCTCTGGCTGCCTCGGGGCAGCAGAACAACGCCGGCGGCAATGCCGCGGCGAAGCAGGAAAAAACCGTTACCAAGAAGGCTGTTCCCGCCCTTTCGGAACTGGACGCCAAGGCCTGGATGCTGCGTCAGCAGGTCGGCGCCGCCTTGTATGACCGGTCCTTCACCCTTCGCGAGGGCGAGCGGGCACTCAAGCGCATGGAAGCCATCGAGGCCTATGCCAACGAGATCTTCGCGAAGGAAGGTGGTCCGACCGACCGTGATCTCCGCCGTCTCGCGAACAAGCTCAACAACGCCGACAAGCTGCTGGACCGCCTGTCAACCAACGACCGCGGGATCAACCTGTCGAGCCTCGAAGGGATCGACGGGCGCGATATCGATGTCGTCCAGGCCAACCTGGCCGATCGCATCCGTCATGGCTTGAAGGATGGTTCGCTGACCGAGGACGAGGCCAAGGTTCTTGTTGCCCAGCAGGACCAGCTCGCCGAGCTCGAGACGAAGTTTCGCGAATCGGATGGGAAGCTGACGGCCGGCGAGATGAAGCAGGTGATGGATCAGCTGCGCAAATCGGCCGATGCGCTGAATCAGGCCCGGAACAACGGTGTCGGCGTCAATCTCGGGACCTATTCCTATGCCGATGCTGTCAATGACCGTCAGGCCCAGCTCGACAAGATGCTGGCTGATGGCCTCAAGGCCGGCAGCCTGACCGAGACCGAAGCGGAAACGGTGCGCAACCAGTTCGCTGTCGTGAACGAGGAAGAAGCCGCTGCGCTGAAGAACGGCAAGGTCGACTGGCGCGAATGGGTCAACCTTTCGACCAGCATGAACGATGCCGAGATCCTGATCTACGATCTCCAGCGCAATGATGACGGCAAGCGGCTGGCCGACAGCTATGTCGATGTCGTCCACGTCGACAAGCGTCAGGCCCAGCAGCTCGAGGGCCTGACCCGCGGGATCGATAACGGCGCCCTGACCAACGAGGAGGCGATCAGCCTGCTCGACCTGCAGCAGGATATCCAGCGTTCGGAGAACAAGCTGGTCCGCGATGGGCTGACCCGTTCGGAATTCCTGCGCCTGCAGAACGAGATGAACGATTACTCGCTCGTCGCTGCCGATCTCCAGTCGAACAGCGACCGCTATGACGGCGTGACGCCGCGCATCACGGTGCCGCCGGTCCTGCCGCCCGTCACCGATCCGGTGACGCCGCCGGCCGGTCCGGCGCCGGTCGAGCCGGCTGCCCCGGCTGTCGTGGCGGTAGACCCGGCCCCGGAAGCGCCCGTGGCCCCGCCGGTGATCCCGAACGAGGCGCCGCCGGCGACGGGCAACACCGACACGGCCGCCCCGGAAACGGATGAAGCCGAGGCCTCCGCAACGCCGGCTGCGACGAAGGGCGATGAGTCCCTGCTTTCAGCCGGTGCCCAGGAAGCCCTGAAGCGCGCCGCCAGCTCGTATGGCGAGATCCGCGACCGCTTCGCGGAGTTCATGACCAAGGCCATGGCGGACTCCGATCGGCGGGTGATTGACCGTGTCTCCGAGTACCTGGACAAGGCAGCGGAGCGCCGCAAGGAAGAAGGTGAGCGCGTTGAAAACGCGTCCGATGACCGGAAGGTCGGGGTGTTCGGCAAGTCCATGCCGGACAGCGACACCGCATTCGGGCCTGGCGAGCGTGGTCGTGACGTGGCTGCCGAAGCCAAGGTCGGTGCCTATCTTGCCGGCGTGAAGCCGACGGTCGTTACGGTCCAGGACAAGATCGTCTGATCAGGCCTTTGCCCGTTCGGCGAGGCTGACAACAAAATGAAACCGCCCGGTTGCGCTGCAACCGGGCGGTTTTTTCGTTCCGGCCTGTGGAGGGGAGAAACGGCCGGAGGCGAAGGGAAAGAGAGGGGGCCTGCCAAGGAACGGGGGAGAACGCCGGCAGGCCCAGTCGATCGCTTCAGGGCGTCAGGCGCAAAGCGCCGGCTCGGCGGAGGGGAGATTGCCGAGCCGGTCTTTGCTGACCGCCGTCGCCTTGGCAGGCGAAGGGCGGACCGCGCCATCCCGCCGGGTTGTGACATCACGCCCGGCTGCGATCAGGGAAAGGGAAACGGTGGGATCCGCGGCAAGCGATTCGGCAAGCGCTCCTCGAACATCGCCTCGTGTCAGGCCGATGTCTTTCAGCGCCCGCGCATCCCAGTTGAGAAGTTCCTTGGCCGCGCGACGGTTGGCCATGGCCGTGTGGAGTTGAACCACACCCTTGACCGCAGCGAGCAGCAGAGCCGTGATAAAACCCGGGACGATGGCCATGACATGTTCCTTTCGCGTTTGGCATCTTCTCGATGCAGGAGAGTTGGCCGGGTTTCCGAGGGGCCGGAAACCGTCTCTCCGATTGACAGGAATTTTATACAAGACTCCCTTGTATTTCAGAAGCGAATGTTTTTTATCTAATCATCAAGAATTCGAATGATAACCGAGGAAGGGGCGCGGGCCAGCCGGCTGGCTCCCCGACCTCCGGAGACAGCCGCCCCCGGCGAGGGATCGCCGACCGGATAATGCCGAAGGGAGATCCCGATGCTGCCCGTGCTTGACAATGACCATCTCCGCACCCTGATCGCCATCGCCGAGACGGGCTCCTTCACCCGCGCGGCGGATATCGTCCACAAGACGCAGAGTGCGGTATCGATGCAGATCCGCCGGCTCGAGGAGCGCATCGGCCGCGACCTTTTCGAGAAGGAGGGGCGGGCCGCCCGGCTGACCGAAGATGGCGAGCGCCTGCTCGATTATGCCTACCGGATGATCCGCCTCAACGACGAGGCCGTGGCCTCGTTCCGCGGCGAGCGCCTCACCGGCCGCGTGAAGCTCGGCGTGCCGGATGATTATGCGGAACGCTATCTGCCGCAGATTCTGGCACGCTTCACCGCCTCCAATCCCGGCATCGAGGTGCTCGTCGTCTGCGAACCCACGCCCTGCCTGATCGCCAATCTCCAGTCGATGGAGCTGGACATGGCCATCATCACTCATTCCGACAAGCGCGCCGTCGGCGAGATCATCCGCGAGGAGCGTCTCCTCTGGGTCACATCGCAGCGGCACTGCACGCATGAAGCGCGGCCGGTGCCACTGGCGCTTGGCCGCGACACCTGCAACTGGCGCGAGGCGGCAGTCACCCGGCTCAAGCGCCGCAACGTGCCGCACCGCATCCTCTATACAAGCTGGAATTCGGCGGCGGTCGGCGCGGTCGTGCTGGCGGGCCTCTCGGTCAGTGTCCTGCCGGAAAGCGCCGTCCGTGCCGGCATGCGCGTGCTGACGGAGGCCGACGGTTTCCCCGATCTGCCGAGCGTGCAGATCGCGCTCGTCCGCAATGCTGCCTCGCGCGATCACGTCTCGAATGCGCTGGCTGACCATATCATGCAGAGCCTCGACAACCTCTCCATCGAGGGCAAGAACGCGATGCTCGCGGCCGAGTAAGGCTGGCATCGCTCTTGCTCGCCTTCCTGCCGGGGAGGGACTGTCATGACCGCACCGCTGACCGTTGAATTCATCGCCGGCGGGCAGGGCGTCTGGGCCATAGACCGGGTCGTCCCAGTCCTTGGTGAGACCCTGCCGCCCGCCGCCTCCCTGTCGATCGTGCCCGCCGGCCAAACAGCATCCGAGGCGGTCGCGTGGCGGCTCAAGGGCACCGTGTCGAATGCGCGTTATTCCCATCGCAGTGAACTGGCCGAACTCGCCATCCGCCAGGAAGGACTGGGCCGGTCCGCCTCGCGCCAGGCTGTGCTGATTCCCATCCGCAAATCAGCGGCCTGGTGGGCGCTGGCGCAGGATGAGCGCCGCGCGATCTTCGAGGAACAATCGCGCCATATCCGGATTGGGATGGACTACTTGCCGGGCATCGCCCGCCGGCTGCATCACAGCCGGGATCTCGGCGAACCCTTTGATTTCCTCACGTGGTTCGAATTCGCCCCCGAGGAGGAAGAGGCCTTCGATACCATGCTCTCCCGCCTCCGGGAGACGGCGGAATGGGGCTTTGTCGAGCGGGAAGTCGAGATCCGCGTCAGCCGGGTTCAGTAGGCATTCGAGGAGAAGACCGGCAGGACCGAGCCATTCCACTCGCCATGGAAGCGTTCCAGCAGGATCTCGGCCTGATTCTTCCCGCGGGCGAGAAGCTCTTCCAGCGGCGCGAGATGGATCGTCTCGTCGCGGCCCTCGCGGTCAAGGCGCGCGCGCCGTGCCAGCCCGGCCCGTGACAGGGCGACGACCTCGCGGGCAATGTCGAGCACTGTCCGGCCACCAATCGATGCGCCGAGCCCCGCCTTCGGAACAGCATCCCGCAGGGCCTGACGTTCTGCGGCATTCCAGACCCGAACGAGATCCCATGCAGCATCAAGGCTCGCCCGGTCATAGAACAGGCCGACCCAGAAAGCGGAAAGGGCCGTGATGACCGGCAGGCCGCCCACATCGGCGCCCCGCATTTCGAGATAGCGCTTGAGCCGGACTTCAGGGAAGATCGTCGAGAGATGGTTTGCCCAGTCCGAGGTCGTGGCACGTACGCCCGGCAGGCCCGGCAGCCGGCCTTCCAGCAGATCGCGGAAGGACTGGCCGGTCACATCGTGATAGGTATCGCCGCGCTTGACGAAATACATCGGCACGTCGAGCGCGTAATCGACATAGCGCTCGAAGCCGAACCCGTCTTCGAAGGCGAAGGGCAGCATGCCGGCACGGGCATTGTCGGTATCACGCCAGATCTCCGATCGCATCGACTGGAAGCCGTTGGGGCGTCCCTCCGTAAAGGGGGAATTGGCGAACAGGGCAGTGGCAACGGGCTGCAGCGCAAGGCTGACCCGCAGCTTGCGGACCATGTCCGCTTCCGAGGCGAAATCGAGATTGACCTGCACGGTCGAGGTCCGGAACATCATGTCGAGGCCGAGCGAACCGACCTTCGGCATGTAGTTCCGCATGATCGTATAGCGCGCCTTGGGCATGACGGGCGTTTCCGCCCGGCTCCAGAGCGGCGACATGCCGAGCGCGAGGAAGCGGATGCCGAATGGATCGGCGATTTCCTTCAACTGAGCCAGATGGGCGGCGGTCTCGCTGGCAGTCTGGTGCAAGGTTTCAAGCGGCGCGCCGGACAGTTCGAACTGCCCGCCCGGTTCGAGGCTGATCGCCCCGCCGCCGGTGACGTCGAACAGGCCGATCGGATGGTCGCCCTCCAGAATCGGCTCCCAGCCGAGCAGGCCCTGCATGCCCTCCAGCAGGGCACGGATGCCCTTCCCGCCCTCATAGGGAACAGGAGACAGGTCTTTGGCATAGAAGGGGAATTTCTCGTGTTCCGTACCGATCCGGAAGGCCGATTCAGGCTTGTTGCCCTGTTCGAACCAGGCGACAAGCGCATCGCGCCCTTCGACAGGGGTCAAGTCCACGGTATCGCGCGCCATACAAACCTCGGAAGCCGTTCAAGTCGGAGCGCCATGACGCCCATGTTGCGCTCTGTATAGGCATCGCCGGACGGTCCGACAATGGCGGCGCGATGACGGGACCGTCACATTTCATTGACGGTCGAACCGGTCCAGTCGCCATACACGCTCTGGACCAGCGCCAGAACCGCCACCGCTGCCGTGTCGGCGCGGAGGATCCGCGGCCCGAGCGAAAGCCGCAACAGCCCCGGATGGGCGAGGGCGCGCGCGCGTTCCTCATCGGTGAACCCGCCTTCCGGCCCGACCAGCACGGTGATTCCTGCCAAAGGCTGCCGCTGGCGCAGGGCGATCACCGGATCGGTGATGTCGGCATCCTCGTCGCAAAAGACCAGCATCTCCTCCGGTGGCAGCACTGCAAGGAACCGCTCCAGCCGGATCTCCGGCTCGAGGGCGGGCAGGGCGAGGACACCGCATTGCTCGGCCGCTTCGACAATGTTCGCCTGCAGGCGCTCGTCCTTGAGGCGATGCACCTGCGTCCGCTGCGTCAGAACAGGCGTGAGTCGCGCAACACCCATTTCCACCGCTTTCTGGACGAGATAATCGAGACGTGCCGATTTGAGCGGCGCGAATGCATAGCGGATTCGCCCGGTGGCTTCCTGCGGCCGCGTCTGCCGTTGCAGCACCAGAACGGCGGTCTTGCGGGTCGGCTTGCGCAAGGTGGCTTCCCACTCGCCGTCGCGCCCGTT
The DNA here is from genome assembly GCF_030143245.1 of Rhabdaerophilum sp. SD176. Taxonomy (GTDB): domain Bacteria; phylum Pseudomonadota; class Alphaproteobacteria; order Rhizobiales; family Beijerinckiaceae; genus Rhabdaerophilum. The sequence goes on from NZ_JARJNS010000003.1 coordinate 358,010, forward strand.
GAAAACGAGCAGCCTTGATCCCTCATCCATGCGCAGGACATTCAACAGGTAGTTGAGCGCACCCGGCTCCAGCGGCACCACGGCATCAGGGGAGAGATCTGCTGGGACATAAAGGCGATGAGTCGCGAAATCGTAACGGGCCATTCGGGACTCTTGCAGGCAAAAATAGGTCTGAAATCAAGTCCTAAGCGTAAGAGTTCCAAAAATCGCCTTGATTTTTTGCCCAAGATGACCATCGATCATCCGCCAAAAACAGGCCTTTGGTTCTTTGCCGGGGGCGAGGGGTAGTCTGAAATGAAGCATTTTCTGCAAGGTATCGCCTTGGCCTCCGCGCTTGCGGTTCTCTCGGCCCCGGCGGCGGCCCTGACGCCGAGCTGCCAGGCTGAAATGGACAAGCACGGCTTGGTCCGTCTTGAGGTAATCAACAAGATCAACGGTTTCCAGAAGAAGCGCCCCACCGCGCAGCAGGCCTGTGCTGTCTTTGGCCAGCTCGTCAAGGCGGAAGCTGACATGATGAAATGGATGGAAGACAACCAGCAATGGTGTCAGCTGCCGGAGCCTTTCGTCGAGGATTTCCGCAAGAACATCCAGCAGGGCGTAAAGGCGCGCGGGCAGGTCTGCACGGCAGCGAAGAAGGAAGCTCAGGCCCGCGCGCAGGGCGGCGCACCGCGCGGTCCGGCCCCCGGTAGCGGCGTCCAGTTGCCAAAGGGCGCGCTGTGAGCGGCCCTGCGCCCGGTGCAACGCCGGACGCGGTTCCCCGGAGCCTTGTCGAGCGACTGCCCGGACGGGCGCGCCCTTTCGCGCGCATGGCGCGGCTGGACCGACCGATTGGCTGGTGGCTCCTGCTGCTGCCCTGCTGGTGGAGCGAAGCCCTGGCGGCGCGCCTTTCCGGTGGCTGGCCCAATCTCCTGACCCTGCTCCTCTTCCTGATCGGGGCTGTCGCGATGCGCGGTGCCGGCTCCACATGGAATGACATCACCGACCGCGATCTTGATGCCCGCGTCGCCCGCACCCGGGATCGCCCGCTGCCATCCGGCCAGGTCACGGTGCGAGAGGCCTTTGCCTTCCTCGTCCTGCAGGCGCTGGTCGGCCTCGCTGTCCTGCTGCAGTTCAATGCCTTCGCCATCGCGATGGGAATCCTCTCGCTGGCACCGGTCGTGGTTTACCCCTTCATGAAGCGCTTCACCAACCACCCGCAGCTGGTGCTTGGCCTCGCCTTCGCCTGGGGTGCGCTGATGGGGTTTTCCGCCCATCTCGGCACATTGCCGATGGCAGCCCTCTGGCTCTATGCCGGGGCGATTGCCTGGGTTGTCGGCTACGACACGATCTATGCGCTGCAGGATATCGAGGATGACGCGATCGTCGGGATCGGCTCGACCGCCCGGGCCTATGGCGCCCGGGTTCGGCTTTTCATTGCGGCGATGTTCGTATTGACGTTGCTGCTGGTCGGTATCGCGATGCTGGAGATCGGGTCCGGCCCGCTGGGTTGGCTCGGGCTAGCCGCTTTTGCCGGTCATTTGGGCTGGCAGGTCGCCATCCTGAAACGGGATGACCCGGTTCAGGCGCTACGCCTGTTCCGCGCCAACCGCGATGCCGGCCTGCTGCTGTCGGGTGGCCTCCTGCTGGATGCCGTCCTCGGTCGCGTGCTCTGAATTCAGCACTTCCCGTCGGTCTGGCGCGAACCCGATCCGCCCGTTTCCGGCAAGCGGGCCAACGGCATCTGCCGCCTCTGCGCGGTGCGGGTCCGGCGGCCGGAAAGCGGCGATCCGGCGCGCCTGGCATAGCTGATCTCGCCCGGCCTCTGGGTAACCTGGTACAGACCGTGCTCTCCGTCGAACAGGTAGAGCGGCAGTCCCAGGTCGCGGCCCAGCCCGCGCCAGAGCGCGATCAGGTCCGGATCGTCATGGGCCAGCAGCAGCGAATTGGTGCGTTCCCCGTGCCGGTCCAGCATCTGCAGGGCCGCATGGGGCTCGTTGCCCGGGCCGTGCAGCAGGGCCAGCACGAGGCCGATGGCCTCGCCTGGCGCCGGCGCTGCCGGAGCCAGGTTGTCATTGGCCACGAAAGTGGGGCGGGCGTCGGGACCGGACAGCACAAGGCTGCCCGGTCCATCGACGTGATGGCTCGTTCTCATGGTTGACGCGGTCCCTGTCGGAGAATTCTTGTGCCTCCGATCATGAATGCAGACTAAGCGAGGGGCTGCGCAAAACCCCTAAAAAGGGTGGTTAAACCGCGATAACCATCGGAAATCAGGGCGCTTTGCCGAATCGTCCTTCATGAAAGGTAACTTCGGAAGCTTGACCTTGTCGGGCTTGCGCGCCAGAACCGGAGATGTTGCCGTTCCGGGAAACCTGCCGCATGGCCCCTGCCGAGAAGCCCGCCCTCCTGATCCGCCTCTGCGCGCCGCGTGGCTTCTGCGCCGGTGTCGTCCGCGCGATCGATGCGGTCGAGGAAGCTCTGCGGAAATTCGGGGCGCCGGTCTATGTGCGGCACGAGATCGTCCATAATCGGTATGTCGTCGAGGGCCTGAAGCGCAAGGGCGCGATCTTCGTCGACGAATTGTCCGAGATCCCCGATACCGAGGCGCCGGTGATCTTCTCCGCCCATGGCGTCCCGAAAGCCGTGCCCGCCGAGGCCGAAAGCCGCAAGTTCTTCGCGATTGACGCAACATGCCCGCTGGTGACGAAAGTTCATCGCGAGGCGGAGATCCATTTCAAGCGCGGCCGTCGCGTCATCCTCGTAGGCCATGCCGGCCATCCCGAAGTCGTCGGCACGATGGGCCAGTTGCCGGACGGCGCTGTCGTGCTGGTCGAGACCGTTGATGATGTGGCGCGCCTTGTCCTGCTGGATGACCAGCCGCTGGCCTTCGTGACGCAGACCACCCTGTCTGTCGATGATACCGCAGCCGTTGTGGCCGCGCTCAAGGCGCGCTTCCCCGGCATTGCCGCGCCGCACAAGGAAGATATCTGCTACGCCACCACCAACCGGCAGGAAGCGGTCAAGCGCGTCGCGCCTGAGGTGGATGCGATGATCGTCGTCGGCTCGCCCAATTCCTCGAATTCCCAGCGGCTGCGCGAAGTGGCGGAGCGGGCCGGCTGCCCGCTCGCCCGGCTGGTTCTGAGGGCGGAGGATATCGACTGGTCGCTTTTCGGCCAGCTCCGCACGCTGGGCATCACGGCGGGTGCCTCGGCGCCGGAAGTGCTGGTCGAGGAAATCATCGACGCCTTTGCCGAGCGCTATGCGATCGAGGTGGAAACCGTCTCGACCGCCGACGAGAGCGTGTTCTTCCCGCTGCCGAAGGTGCTTCGGCCGGATGCCGCCTGACCGCGATTCACGCTAGCGCGACAGGCTGAGCAGCAAGGCCACGCCGGCCACGATCAGCACCAGGCCAAGCCCTTCCCGCCGCGAGGGGACTTCCGAGAACATCTTGCCGGAAACCAGCCGCGCGAAGAAAACCTCGACGAGCGCGAGGGTGCGCACCTGTGCCGCGCTGGCCAGCGCGAAGCCGAGAAACCAGAATTGCGAGGCGAAAGCGCCCATGAAGCCGGCAAGCAGCGAGGGGCGCCAGAGCCGGAGGATTGCCACAAGGGCGGCCCGGTTGGTGATGGCCAGCCAGGCCGAGAGCACCAGCGCCTGGAAGACCAGCCCCAGCGCGAGGATGGTCGAAGCGCGGATGCCGAACCCGCCGGAGGGCAGGGCATGGATCGCCGCCCGGAAGGCAATGGCCGAAATCGCGAACATCGCCGCCGAGAACAGCCCGAGCGCCAGCGCACCCCAGGAGCCCTGCACCCGGCCATCCTTTGGCCAGGCCGTAAGAACGACGCCGGCCGTGGCCACCCCGATGGCGATCGCGATGCCGGGCGAGAGCCTTTCGCCGAGGAAGACCAGCCCGAAAATCGCCACCAGCACCGGCTCGGTCTTTGTATAGGCGGTGGTGACGACAAAGGATTTCGAGGTCATCGCCGCCAGCATCAGCCCCGTTGCGCCGATCTGGGCCAGCGCGGCGATGGCCACGGCCGGCAGCGCGGTTACCGGAACTGCAGGAACGGCATCGCCGGTCCCCCATGTCATCAGGGCGAGGAACACCAGCGCGAAAGGCGCGCCGAACAGGAACCGCACATGCGTCGCACCGACAACGCCGAGCGCCTGCGTCAGATCACGCTGCAGGGCATTGCGAAGCGTCTGGGAGGCGGCGGCAAGCACCGTGAAGATTGCCCACAGCATGGTGGTGGTCAGGCCCTTGTTGCTGTCGGGATGGATTTGACGGCGGCGGAGGGGGAGGCGTATCACCGGCCCGTGGCTTCGTCACGCGCAAAAGCAGCGGCGGGCCGGCAGGGGAGGCGCGGGGCCATGGCCGTCTACACCGATGTCAGCGCGGAGGAACTCACGGAGTTCCTTGCTGCCTATGATCTTGGTCCCTTGCTCAGCTTCAAGGGGATTGCCGAAGGTGTCGAGAATTCGAACTTCCTGATCGAGACCGGCCGCGGTCGCTTCATCCTGACGCTGTACGAGAAGCGTGTGAAGGAGGAAGACCTGCCCTTCTTCCTGGGCCTGATGGGGCATCTCGCGGATCGCGGCATCAATTGCCCGCTCCCGGTCAAGGCGCATGACGGCAAGGCCCTGCGCGTGCTGGCGGGCAAGCCGGCTGCCATCGTCACCTTCCTCGAGGGCGTGTCCTACCGGCGGCCAAGCGTCGCCCATTGCCAGGCGCTGGGAACGACGCTGGCTGCCTTGCACGAGGCGGCGCGGGGCTTCACGCCGTACCGCGAGAATGCCCTCTCGGTCTCCGGCTGGCGCCCGCTGCTGGAACAGGCCGGCGCCCGAGCCGACGAGGTGGCCAGCGGGCTGGCGGTCGCCATCCGGAACGAGCTGGATTTTCTCGAGACGCATTGGCCGCGCACGCTCGAAACCGGCATCATCCATGCCGATCTCTTCCCCAACAACGTGCTCTTCGTGGGGGACCAGCTCTCCGGCGTGATCGACTTCTATTTCGCCGCGCGGGACGCGCTGGCTTATGACCTCGCCATCTGCCTGAACTCCTGGTGTTTCGAGCCGGATTTCTCGTTCAATCTCACCAAGGGCAGGGCGATGATCGCCGGCTATCGCAGCCGGCGCGCGCTGAACCGGGTCGAGATCGATGCCCTGCCGATCCTTTGCCGTGGCTCCGCCCTGCGCTTCCTGCTGACGCGCCTTGTCGACTGGCTGAACGTGCCACCCGGCGCGCTGGTCCGCCCGCTGGATCCGATGGAATACTGGAAGAAGCTGCGATTCCATCAGGGCGTGCATGCCGCCTCCGCCTATGGGTTGATGGAATGAGCACAGACGGGGAAGGCGGCGCGCTCGTCGAGATCTGGACCGACGGCGCCTGTTCCGGCAATCCCGGCCCGGGCGGCTGGGGCGCAATCCTGCGCTATGGCGACACCTTGCGTGAGTTATCCGGCGCTGCGCCGGACACCACCAACAACCGGATGGAGCTTCAGGCCGCTATTTCGGCTCTGGAGGCGCTCAAGCGCCCGTGCCGCGTCGTCCTGACAACGGACAGCCAGTATGTGAAGGGCGGCATCACCGGCTGGATCTTCGGCTGGAAGCGCAATGGCTGGAAGACGGCGGACAAGAAGCCGGTCAAGAATGTCGATCTCTGGCAGCAGCTGGATTCTGCCATCCAACGCCACAAGGTCGAATGGCGCTGGGTCAAGGGCCATGCCGGCCACGAAATGAACGAACGGGCGGATGAACTCGCCCGTGCCGCCATTGCCGCGATGCGGGCGCAGGCCTCCTGACCCGCGCCCTTCCGGCGTTCAGAGCTGGCAGATCAGCGTTTCGGCCGAGCTCAGCTCGGCCTTGCCGGGCGATTCCTCGATATTGATTTTCGAGACGACGCCATCCTCGACCAGCATCGAGAAACGGCGGCAGCGCACGCCGAGGCCGGCTACCGAAAGATCGACATCCAGCCCGGTCGACTTGGCGAATTCGGCATTGCCGTCGGCCAGGAAGGTGATCACGCCTTCCCCACCGGTTTCCTTGGCCCACATGGCCATGACGAACGGATCATTGACCGAGACAACGGCAATGCCCGCCACGCCCTTGGCCTTGAAGGCTTCCGCTTCCTTGAGGAAGCCGGGCAGATGCGTCTTGTGGCAGGTGGGCGTGAAGGCACCCGGAACGCCGAACAGCACTATCGTCTTGCCGCTGAACACATCGGCAGTCGTCACCGGCTTCGGGCCGGTCTCGGTCATCGTACGCAGGGTTACATCCGGAAGGCGGTCTCCGACGGCGATAGGCATGGCGATATCCTGAAACTGAGTGACGGGCATGCAGCCCGGCGCCGGGCAGCCCTGCCTACTTAAGGCTGAACCGGGCCGGCGTCGAGGTTCAGCGTGATCTCGCGTGGAACTTCCCGTGTGCCGAAGGTCAGCCGCACCGGTCCGAACTTCCCGCCTTTGCCCGCCGCCGGCTGTCCGGCCAGCGTGACGGCGACGCGGCCGGGCGTATGGGCGGTGACGGATTTCGTCTCGAGGAAGCCGTCAGCCTCGGCAAAGGCCGAAATCGCGCCCGGTTCACCGGGATGTGCGACACTCACGGTAAAGACCGGCGTTTCCGCCGTGCCGCCTTTCGAAAGCAGCGCCGCCGGCTCGGTGGCCGGTACCGGAACCATGCGAAGAAATGCCGCCATCCGGTCGAGATCGGCCGCTTCGAGCGGCTGAGCACTCCCCGCGTCGAGCACCAGTTCGCCTTGAAGCGGGATGCACATCGTGCCGCAGACCGCAAAATCCAGTTTCAGGGCCAGCCGGGCCGGGTTGCCGGAAAGGTTGCCGCGGATCGGCAGCATCACCTCGCGGACATAGCCCCAGGCCTTGCCACCGGCCCCGTCATCGAAGGCCTTGGGAAACGGGAAGTCGAGTGCGAGCCCGGAATAGCCCTGGCTCACCGAAAAATCGGCCTGTGGCGGCACCCCCGAATCGCCGACATTGCGCCAGTAGGTCTTGTAATCCGGCGCGAGGCGGATCTCGATTGCCGCGACAACACCCGGCGCCGGCGGCTTGGCCGGCACGACAAGCCGCACCCGGGCTTCGCGGAAATCAAGCCACGGCGAAGCCTTGCCGCCCGCCGCATGCACCAGAACGGGCAGGGCGAGCAGGAAAACAAGGCCGAAACAGAAACCGAGCAGGCGTGTCATGCCGCCCTTATGCCTCATGAGGCCTTCAAGACCCATGAACAATCCCGTGATGCCTTGGGTGGTGCGACAGAAAATCCCCCTTGGCAATCCGGGCAAGGCTTGCAAATCTTGGGGCATGAACCTGGAAAAGCTTCGCCGAAATCCCGCGCCCGGCTTTCTCGATGGCCAGATGCTGATCGCGATGCCGGGCATGCCGGACGAGCGTTTCGCCCGCTCGGTCATCTATCTTTGCGCCCATTCGAGCGAGGGCGCGATGGGAATCGTGGTGAACCGGCAGGCGCGCAATATCGGCTTTCCGGATCTTCTGGTGCAGCTCGACATCATCGCGCGGGACCAGGCGATCCGCCTGCCGCGTCGGGCCGAGCGCGTCGCCGTGCTGGCGGGCGGGCCGGTCGAGACGACCCGTGGCTTCGTCCTGCATTCGACTGATTGTGTGATCGAGGATTCCACCCTGCCGATTGCCGACAATATCGGCCTGACCATCACGGTCGACATGCTGCGCATGATCGCGCGCGGCGAGGGGCCGGAAAGTGCGATTCTCGCCCTCGGCTATGCCAGCTGGGGGGCAGGCCAGCTCGAACGCGAGATCCAGCAGAACACCTGGCTGCATGGACCGACCGATTTCGATCTCGTCTTCGGTGCGGATCACGAGGCAAAGTATGATCGCGCCCTGCGCCATCTCGGGATCGACCCCGCCTTCCTCTCCGCCGATGCTGGCCATGCCTGAGCGCGGGCTTTGGCCCGTTCAGGCATTGATGCCGATCAGCCGCCGTGTCTGCTCGAGATTGATCGCGGGGCCGAACACATAACCCTGCGCGAATTCGCAGCCGAGCTGGAACAGCTCCACCGTGTCGGCTTCGGTTTCTGCCCCCTCGGCGACGATGGTCATGCCGAGATCATGGGCGAGGCTGACGATGGAGCGGAGGATCAGCGGGCGCTTGCCGGTATCATCATGCCGCACGAAGCTCTGGTCGATCTTCAGCGTGTCGAAGGGGAATCGCTGCAGGTAGGACAGCGAGGAGAAGCCGGTGCCGAAATCATCGAGCGCCAAGCCTGCCCCCAGCTCCTTGATCTTCTGCAGCATCTGCGAGGCGTATTCGGGGTTCTCCATCACCAGCGTCTCGGTGATCTCTAGCTTCAGCGAACCCGGCTGAACCGGATAGCGGATCAGGACGTTGCGCACATCCTGCAGCAGGTCATTGCGGATGAGCTGTCGGCTCGACACATTGACGCTGGCGAAGATCGGCGGATCGACGACGAGGTTCTGCTGCCAGAGCATCAACTCGCGCGCAGTGGTCTCCAGCACGAACAGACCCAACTCGATGATCGTGCCGGTTTCCTCGGCAATCGCGATGAATTCCGAGGGGGGCAGCCGCCCGAGGCGCGGATGGTTCCAGCGGACGAGGGCCTCGAAACCGGCAATGGCCCGGTCCTCCAGCCGCACGATCGGCTGGAATTGCACCTCGAGTTCCTTGCGCTCGATGGCGCGGCGGAGATCCGCCGCCAGGGTCAGCTTGTCCTGCGGGGTCGAGCGCATCGAGGCGCGATAGACCTCGATCCGGTCCCGGCCGGTCCGCTTGGCATGGATCGCCGCGAGTTCCGCGTTGCGGACAAAGGCCTCGCGATCGACCATCGTGGCATCATCGACAAAAGCGATGCCGACCGAGCCGGTGAGATAGATCTGCCGCTCGCCATGGGTGATCGGGGTGGAGACGGCCCGCCGCACCAGATCCGCCAGGGCCATGATCCGTTGCGGATCCTGCTCGGACACGACGACGAGGCCAAAACTGTCGCCGGCGAGCCGGGCCAGCGTATCGCCGGCCTTGACCACCCGGGCGAGGCGTCGGGCAATGGTCAGCAGCACCATATCGCCCGCATTGAAGCCGATCTGCTCGTTGATCTGTTTGAAACGGTCGACATCGACGATGATCATGCTCGGCTTGATCATGGCGGTCCCGGCGGAGCGCATCGCCACGAGGGCGGATTCCAGCCGGTCAAGCAGCAGCCGGCGATTGGGCAGGCCGGTCAGGTGATCGTGGATCGCATCATGGAGCAGGCGCTCCTGTGCGAGATGGATCGAGGTCACGTCGGTCAGGGTGCCGACGACGCGCACCACTTCGCCCTCCCGGTTGACCACCGGCCGTGCCTTCAGCCGGTACCAGAGCACCGAGCCATCGCGCGAAACGAGGCGGAGATCCTGGGCAATCCGGCCACGGCGTTGTTCGATGAGGGCATTGAGGATCGTGCGGTAGCGGTCCCGGTCGACATGATGGATCACATCCAGCATCGCGGAGGCCCGGCCCTCCAGCTCGCCGCGTTCGAGGCCGAGATGCGCCTCGAGATCGGGACTGACATGGAGGTGGTCATCGCTCACGTCCCAGTCAAAGACGAGATCACCGCCGCCCACGAAGGCCAGCGCCTTGCGCTCGGCATCCGGCACTGCGCCGGTGGCGACAGCGCTGGAGGTGAAGACATTCTGCATCACGGTAAAGCCGATCAGCAGCACGATGAGGACGAGGCCACCCAGCAGGGCCGGTGTCGCGATGTCGTTGACGATCTGGCCGTTCACGACAAGGCCGGCCGCGATTACCCAGACGAGCAGCAGGAACCAGGTCGGCACCAGCATCGTGGCCCGGTCATAGCGCTGGAGCGCGAGGAAAAGCACCAGCACGAAGCCGATGATCGCGATCGCCGCGATGGAAATGCGCGCGATACCGGCTGCGACCGCCGGATCAATGCTGGCCAGCGCGATCAGCGCCCCGATCAGCACCAGCCAGACGACGGTGATATGGGCGTAGCGCGCATGCCAGCGGTTGAGGTTGAGATACGCGAACAGGAAGACCAGCAGCGTCCCGCCCAGCACCGCTTCCGCGCCGGCGCGGTAGATATTCTCGATTTCCGGCCGCACGCCGAAGAACCGGCCGACAAAGCCGAAATCAATGCCGAGATAGACGAGGACTGACCAGGCAAGGGCAGCGGCAGCCGGGAAGATCAGCGCGGCACGCAGCGCCAGCACGATCGTCAGGAAGATCGCCAGCAGGGCCGCGATGCCGGTGACGATCCCGCGATAGAGAGTCAGCGAATTGAGCTTGTCCTTGTAGGAATCCGGATCCCACAGCGTGAGTTCCGGCAGGCGGTTACCGCGCAACTCGGCCACGAAGGTGACAACCGAGCCGGGATCCAGCGTGATCAGGAAGAGGTCGGCCTCGGTCGCCTCCTCGCGCTCGGGCCGGTAGCCATGGCTGGCGGTGATCGCCTCGATGCGCGAGGCGGCGAGATCGGGCCAGAAGACGCCCGAACCGGCCATCTTGAAGCGCGGCGCCACCAGCAGGCGCTCGATCTGTTCGTTGGTCTCGTTGGCGAGCGCGAAGGCGATCCAGCGCGGGCGCGAGCCCGGTTCGCGGGCCTGCACCTCGATGCGCCGGACGATGCCATTGGCGTCCCGCGCGGTCTGGATCTCGATCCGGTCATCACGCGATTCCTGCGCCTGCACCGCCGGCAGCAGGTCGATCGCCTCGGCCTGCGGCACAACACGGATCGCCTCCAGCGCCCGGGCGCCGCTGGCTGAGGCCAGAACCAGCCCGGCCAGCAGCACGAGGCGAAGCCAGAGGCTAGAGCCTCGTGCCAAGCGCGACGCAGGAGGAACCCGCGCGGTCATCGGCATCCCGCAAAGGCGGAAACGGCCTGCCGGCCAGGCCGGAGCGAGGACGGCAGCAGGGTTGGGATGACGGTGCGGATCACCTGAGGCAAGCCCTTCAATCGTTTCCCTGTTCAAACATCATCGCCTGCCGGGGGGCAAGCGACGAGCGCAAACGGATATGCGGATTCCCCGGTTATTCTGGGATCGGATCTGATTTCAGCCGGGCGAACAGCACATGGTCGCGCCGCGCCCCCGCGATGGAAAGGTATCCACGCGCGTAGCCCTCGCGGCGAAATCCGGCTTTTTCAAGAACACGTACCGAGGCGGCATTGTCCGGCAGGCACGCCGCCTCGATCCGTTCAAGCCCGAGCCGGAGGAAAGCATGCCGGCTGAGCGCTTTCACGGCTTCGGTCATATGGCCTTTTCCGGCATGCGGAGCCCCCATCCAGTAGCCGAGCGTCGCGGATTGTGCGGCCCGCCTGCGGACATTGGCGAGGGTAATCCCGCCGAGAATGGCCTCGCTGTGCCGGTCCACGAGGAAGAACGGGTAGGCGCTGTCCGAGCGGATCTCCTGCCGATAGCGGGCAAGGCGACGGCGGAAGGCGGCCTGGCTGAGGTCATCGGCCGGCCAGGCCGGCTCCCAGGGCTGAAGGAACGGCCGCGACGCCTGCCGCAATTCGGCCCAGGGGGCGTAATCCGCAATCTGCGGCGGGCGCAGGCGCAGCGCGCCGAATTCCAGCGTCAGGGTCTCGTGCGGTACGCCGCCAGTCAGGCTGGCAAGAAATCCGATCACGGTCAGGAATCCCGTCGATGGCTCCGGATGAAGGCTTCAAGCGCCGCGCTGTCATTGGCCACCGGCGAAATCCGCTCCGGATCGGTCATCAGCCGGCCAAGCCGCGCCGGCAGCGGCGCCTCGATCGCTGCGACGCTGCGCATGGTATCGGGGAATTTTGCCGGGGCGGCCGTCGCCAGGACCACCATCGGCACGGCCGGGTCAAGCCCGGCCTTGTCCGCCGCGACAACGCCCGTTGCCGTATGCGGATCGACGACATAGCCCGCCTTGTCCCGCGTGGTCCGGATCGCCGCTGACACTTCGGCCTCGTCGGCCCGGAAAGCCGAGAAATCCGCCCGGATCGCGGCCAGCACGTCCGGGGGCAGGGTGAAGGAACCGCTCTGCTTCAGGCCGGCCATCATCAGCCGCACCGCAGCGGCATCCCGCCCCGACGCCTCGAAAAGCAGGCGCTCGAAATTCGAGGAGATCTGGATGTCCATTGACGGCGAAGAGGTCGCTGCCACGCCGGCCATCTCGTAGCGGCCCGTTTCGAGCGTCCGGGCGAGGATGTCGTTGATGTTGGTGGCGATGACCAGTTGCTCGATCGGCAAGCCCATCTTCCGCGCAACGAACCCGGCAAAGATATCACCGAAATTTCCCGTCGGCACGGTGAAGGCGACCTTGCGGTGCGGCGCGCCCAGCGCAACCGCCGCGACGAAATAATAGGTGACCTGCGCCACCACGCGCGCCCAGTTGATCGAATTCACGCCCGAGAGCTGCACCGAATCCCGGAAGGCGTGATGGTTGAACAACGCCTTCACAAGGTCTTGGCAATCATCGAACGTGCCGGGAATGGTGATCGCGTGGAGATGCGGTTCGGTCGGCGTCGTCATCATCCGCCGTTGTACATCCGAGACCCGGCCCTCCGGAAAGAGCACGAAGACATCCGCGCGCTTTGAGCTCCGGAAGGCTTCGATGGCGGCCCCTCCGGTATCGCCCGATGTGGCGCCGACAATCGTCGCCCGCTTGCCGGTTCCGGTCAGCGCATGGTCCATCAGCCGCGCCAGCAGCTGCATCGCCACATCCTTGAAGGCGAGGGTTGGCCCGTGGAACAGCTCGAGCACGAAACGGTTCGGCCCGATCTGCGCCAGCGGTGTCACGGCCGGATGGGCGAAGGTGGCATAGGCCTCGCGCGTGGCCTGCCGCAGCACCGGATCGGGGATGGTGCCGCCCGTGAACCGGCGGATCACGTCATAGGCGACGGCATCGAAGGTCTGGCCGGCATAGGCGGCAATCTCGTCAGCGGTGAGGCTCGGCCAGGTTTCCGGCAGGTAGAGGCCGCCATCGCGCGCAAGCCCCGCCAGCAGGCAATCAGCGAAGGTGAGGGCAGGGGCCTCGCCCCGGGTGGAGATGTAGCGCATGGCAGGCTGTCCGCAGGGGAAGAAACTCAGACCGCACTTGTGCCGCGCCGGCGGCGCGATGCAAGGAAAAATGTCAGGACGACGACATTGGTCAGCGCGAGACCCCACCAGGTCAGCGCATACTGGAAATGGTTGTTGGGGATCGCCGCGAGAAAGGCCTCGACCTCGACGCCATAGGGCGGATCGACGGCATCCGGCGCGGCCTGCAGGTCAATGAAGCGGCTGTATTGTACGCGGGCCTGCTCAAGAGTTTCGGCGCCCGGCAGGCCGGTCAGCCGGGCCATCTCGTCCGTGCTCCGGAAGAACCAGACCTGCCGCTGCGGGTCATTATGCGGCGGAAAGAACCCGGCGGATTCGGTCGGCCGCAGGAAGCCGGTCAGAGTCACCGGCTCGGTCGGCCGGTCGAAGGGCGGCAGACGACCATCGGCGCGGGTCGGCAGGAACCCCCGATTGACGTAGATATTGATCAGCGCGCACTTCCCGTCCGCGCCGCAGAGCCGGGTGATGAAGGGCGTCATGACGAAGACGCCGAAGCCGCTGCCCAGCAGGGTGCGGCCCGCCTGGACGCCGGGCTTCGGCTCGGGCCGGGACGTGCGGACATAGCTGGACCGTTCATGGACGAAACGCCCCGTGACCGTCACCCGGTCCCAGAGGCGCGCTTCCCCGAGCGGCCGTGGCGGTGCCTTGGCTGCTGCCGCAATGCCGGCCAGGAAGGCCTCTTTCTCGCCCATGCGCTGCCATTGCCAGAAGCCGAGCCCGGCCTGGAACAAGGTGATCGCCGCGATGAAGAACAGGAACCCCTTGACGCGCAGGCTCATGGCTTGTCGGAGAGCCGCCCCTCTTCGGCACGATTGCGATATTGCAGGGCGATCATCACGCCCTTGAGCGGACGCAACATGCCGAGGCACAGGATCAAGGTCATGGGCAGGAAGATCACGAGATGGACCCAGATTGGCGGTTCGTAGCGGATCTCCGTCCAGAGCAGCAGTCCGACCACAAGGAAACCGGAAATCAGGATCACGAAGACGGCGGGCCCATCGCCCGAATCCGCGAAGCGGTAATCGAGCCCGCAGGAGCGGCAGGACGGGGCGACACGGAGGAACCCGTCGAACAGGCGCCCCTCGCCGCAGCGGGGGCAACGTCCGGCCAGACCGGCTGAAACCGGGTCGGCTTCCGGGCCGTGATACTGCATGGGCTTCCCCTCGAATCGGAAAGGGCGGCCCGGGGCCGCCCTTCGCAGGTCCTCAATGGGCGGCGGCTGCCGCTGCGCCCCAGTTCGACCCCCAGACATAGATGGCCGCGAAGAGGAACAGCCAGACCACGTCCACGAAATGCCAGTACCAGGCCGCGAATTCGAAACCGAGATGCTGCTTCGGCGTGAAATGCCCCTTGTAGACACGGATCAGGCAGACCGCGAGGAAGATGGTGCCGACGAGAACATGGAAGCCGTGGAACCCGGTCGCCATGAAGAAGGTCGCGCCATAGATATGGCCCGAGAACTTGAAGGCGGCATGGCTGTACTCATAGGCCTGGACCAGCGTGAAGAATGCGCCGAGCAGAACCGTAAGCCACAGGCCCTGGCGCAGCCCCTGCCGGTCGCCATGCACGATCGCATGATGCGCCCAGGTCACGGTCGTGCCCGAGGTCAGCAGGATCAGCGTGTTGAAGAGCGGCAATTCCCACGGGTTGAAGACCGCGATGCCCTTCGGCGGCCATTGCCCGCCGGTCAGCTCGGTCCGCTGGTACTGGATGGCCTCATTGGTGAAGAAAGCCACGTCGAAATAGGCCCAGAACCACGCCACGAAGAACATCACCTCGGAGGCGATGAACATGATCATGCCGTAGCGGTGATGCATCTGCACGACGCGGGTATGATCACCCGTCTCGGCCTCGTTCACGACATCGCGCCACCAGCCGAACATCGTGTAGAGAACGCCGATAAAGCCGGCGAAGAAGAGCAGGCTGCCGGCCTGGAGGCCCCCGATCGGCATCTTCTTCATCCACATCACGGCACCGACCGCGCAGATGAAGGCCGAGACCGACCCGATGAAGGGCCAGGGGCTCGGCGGAAGAATGTGGTAATCGTGGTTCTTGGCGTGTGCGTCGGCCATGGAAACGGGCCCCCCTTCTATTTCGACACGGTGCCGCCCGCGGGCGCGGGTGGTGCCGTCAGCTGTCCAGCATCGGCCACAGGCTTGACCGGGTTCTTGGACGGAAAAAACGTGTAAGACAAGGTGATCGTTCGGATATTGTCGAGTTCGCGGTTCTTCGCGATGTCGGGATCCACGAAAAACACCACTTCCTCGGTCCGGGCCTCGCCCGGCTGCAGCGTCTGTTCGGTGAAGCAGAAGCAGGCGATCTTGTTGAAATAGGCGCCCGTCTGGTCCGGCGTGACATTGTAGCTGGCAATGCCCGTCGTCGGCTGCGTGCCGGGATTGCGCAGGGTGTAGCTGACAGTCTTGACCTCGCCGGCCCGGATCGTGATCTCCGGCACTTCCGGCTCGAAGCGCCAGTTCAGCCCGGACGCGACATTCGCATCGAACCGGATCGTGAACACGCGTTCGGTCACGCGGTCCGGCGCACGGCTCGCGACCATCGTGGTGCCGCCATACCCGGTGACACGGCAGAACAGGTCATAGAGCGGCACCGCCGCGAAGGAGGCGCCGAGCATCACGCAGAAACCGGTCACGACATAGGCCGCAACCCGGCGGTTGCGGGCGGGATCGATCACGACAGGGGCGGGAAGCGGACGTTCGGTCATGTCACATTGGCCGGGAAAGGATGGCAGGTCCCATCTTGAAGACGGTGATCACGTAGAAGAGGAGGCACAGGCCGGCCACGCCGAAGCCGATCGCCTTGTTCCGCCGCGCCCGGCGGGCCTTTTCCTCGTCGGTCAGACGCAAACCTTCGGTCTCCTGCGGTGCGCTCATGCCAGGCTCCCGCGGAGAAGAGCCCAGGCAAAGCCGCCGGCCCATTCGAGCAACAGGGCCGCGAAGACCGCAAAGAGATAGATGATCGAGCCGCCGAACAGCGACCAGCAGGCCTTTTTCAGCCGGCCCTCGTCATCCGCGCGCAGGATGCCCACAGACCACCAGACCATCATCACGCCGCCGACGAGGGCGGTGGCGCCGTAGAGCCAGCCGCCGAAACCCATGAAGAACGGCGCGATGCCGAAAGGAATCAGCAGCAGCGAATAGAGCAGGATCTGCAGCCGCGTGTTCCGGTCGCTGGCAACATTCGGCAGCATCGGAACGCCGGCACGGGCGTAATCGTCCTTCCGGACAATCGCCAGTGCCCAGAAATGCGGAGGCGTCCAGAGGAAGATGATCGAGAACAGGATCATCGGCTCGATCGCCACGCCGCCGGTCACGGCCGCCCAGCCGACCACCGGGGGAAGCGCGCCTGCCGCGCCGCCGATCACGATGTTCTGTGCCGTGCGGCGCTTCAGGCCCATCGTGTAGATGACGACGTAGAAAAAGATCGTGAAGGCGAGCAGGCCACCGGCAACCCAGTTGGTCGCAAGGCCGAGCACCATCACCGAGAGCACCGAGAGAATCAGCCCGAAGCTCAGCGCCTCGCCCGGCTGGACGCGCCCAGAGGGGATCGGCCGCTTCGCCGTACGGCCCATCACGGCATCGATATCGGCATCATACCACATGTTGAGCGCGCCCGACGCCCCGGCACCCACCGCGATCGCGAAGACGGCGATTAGGCCGATAACCGGGTGGATCACCCCCGGGGCCAGCACCATGCCGACAAGCGCGGTAAAAACCACAAGCGACATCACCCGTGGCTTCAGCAGCGACAGGAAATCCAGCGGGTCGGCATTCGAGATCAGCGTCTCGCGCCGGATGTCAGCACCAAGGTCACTCACGCAATCGTCCTGTGTTCGTCGGGGACGATACCGCCGGCTTTTGGGCCGGACGCCATCGGGAATGGGCCCGCGGGCCCCTTGCCGATAGCGTTCCGGAGGCCGGTTGCCCGGCCTCCGGAATGCGGATCAGTGGTTGCTGCCCGTGATGCGCGGCAGCGTCTCGAACTGGTGGAAGGGCGGCGGGGAGGACAGGGTCCATTCCAGCGTTGTCGCGCCTTCGCCCCAGGGATTGTCGCCCGCCTTGATCTTCTTCGAGAAGGCGTACCAGATGCCATAGAAGAACACGAGCAAGCCGACGGCGAAGATATAGGAGCCCATCGACGAGATGTAGTTCCAGCCGGCATAGGCATCCGGATAGTCGACATAGCGACGCGGCATGCCGGCCAGGCCGAGGAAGTGCTGCGGGAAGAACAGCACATTCGCGCCGATGAAGGCGATCGCGAAGTGCAGGTTGCCGATCCAGTCCGGGATGACATAGCCGAACATCTTCGGGAACCAGTAATACCAGCCCGCGAAGATCGCGAAGACCGCACCCAGCGACAGCACGTAGTGGAAATGCGCCACCACATAGTAGGTGTCATGCAGGACACGGTCGACACCGGCATTGGCGAGCACCACGCCGGTCACGCCACCGACGGTGAAGAGGAAGATGAAGCCGATCGCCCAGACCATGGGTGCGCGGAACTGGATCGAGCCACCCCACATCGTCGCGATCCACGAGAAGATCTTCACCCCTGTCGGAACGGCGATCACCATCGTGGCGGCCACGAAATACTGCTGGGCCGCGAGGCTGATGCCGGTCGTGTACATGTGGTGCGCCCACACGATGAAGCCGACAAAGCCGATCGCCACCATCGCATAGGCCATGCCGAGATAGCCAAAGACCGGCTTCTTCGAAAAGGTCGAGACGATATGGCTGACGATGCCGAAGGCCGGCAGGATCAGGATGTAGACTTCCGGATGCCCGAAGAACCAGAACAGATGCTGGAACAGGATCGGGTCACCGCCGCCTTCCGGCGCGAAGAAGGTCGTGCCGAAATTGCGGTCCGTGAGCAGCATGGTGATGCCCCCGGCGAGAACCGGCAGCGACAGCACGAGCAGGAAGGCCGTCACCAGCACGGCCCAGGCGAAGAGCGGCATCTTGTGCAGCGTCATGCCCGGCGCACGCATGTTGAAGATCGTCGTGATGAAGTTGATCGCGCCCAAGATCGACGAGGCACCGGCAATGTGCAGCGAGAGGATCGCGAAATCCATCGCCGGGCCGGGCTGGCCCGAGGTCGAGAGCGGCGGGTAGATCGTCCAGCCCCCGCCGACGCCGTTGGCACCGGGCGGCCCCTCGACGAACATCGAGATCAGCAGCAGGCCGAATGCAGCCGGCAGCAGCCAGAACGAGATGTTGTTCATGCGCGGGAAGGCCATGTCCGGTGCGCCGATCATGATCGGCACGAACCAGTTGGCGAACCCGCCGATCAGGGCCGGCATGACCATGAAGAAGATCATGATCAGGCCGTGGCCGGTCACGAACACGTTGAATGTGTGCGGATTGGAGAAATACTGGAGGCCAGGCTCCTGCAGCTCCATGCGCATGGCAACCGAAAGGAAGCCGCCGATCAGCCCCGCCATGATCGCGAAGATCAGGTAGAGCGTGCCGATGTCCTTGTGATTGGTCGAATAGACATAGCGGACCCAGCCGGTCGGCATGTCGTGTGAATGGTCATCGGCAGCGTGAGCGTGAGCCATTGCCATAAACTCCTGTCGAAGGGACGGTTCGCGCGGAAGGATCAGCGCGCGGGAACTTCATTCTGCGCCGTCTGGCGCGGCGCATCGCCGACAACGGCGAATTTCTTCTTCGCATCCGCGAGCCAGGCCGCGTATTTCTCTTCCGAGACAACACGGATCGCCAGCGGCATGAAGGCATGGTCCTTGCCGCAAAGCTCGGAACACTGGCCGTAATAGATGCCTTCGCGCGTCGCCCGGAACCAGGTCTGGTTCAGGCGGCCCGGCACGGCGTCGACCTTGATGCCGAAGGAAGGCATGGCCAGCGCGTGCAGAACGTCGGCGGCCGTGACCTGGACAACGACATTCTTGTTGACGGGCACGACAACCTCGTTGTCGACCGCCAGAAGACGCGGAAAGTCTTCCTTCTTGCCCTTGCCCTTGGCGACGGCATCCTTGATGTCGTCGTCGGTCATCATGCGGGCTTCGAACTCGAAGCCGCCGGCATCCTTCGGGTATTCGAAGCGCCAGTACCAGGCATGGCCCGTCGCCTTGATCGTCAGGTCAGCCTGCGGCGGCACGATCTGCTGCTTCAGCAGCCGGAAGGACGGAATGGCGATGACCACGAGGATCAGCACAGGGATCAGCGTCCAGGCCACTTCGAGACCCACATGATGCGTGGTCTTGGAAGGGTTGGGATTGGCCTTCTCGTTGAATTTGACCGCGACATAGATCAGCAGCGCGAGCACGAACAGCGTGATCACCGTGATCGTGACGAGTAGGCCGGTATGGAAGCTGTGGATGAACTCGGCCACCGGCGTCGCAGCCTTCTGGAGATCGAGCTGCCACGGCACGGCCTGGCCGTATCCGTCCTGGGCAAAGGCCGACGAGGCGGTGCCCATCGCTGCAGCCATCCATCCGGCTGCCGCTCCGACGGACCGGCGAATCGAAGTCATTGTCATGGCGAGTGCCACTCCCCCTGTGTGCCACCGGACCTGGTTCCGGGCTGCATCTGCCCGAAGTTCGGTCGCCCGGCCTTAACATCGCAATTCACATGCGAAAAAGAGCATATGAGATGCATTTCACTTTTCACAAAGCGCCGCTCCATGCAAGCGTTAGCTTGCCGCATCGTTGCCTTGTTCTGTCCTCGATCCTGCCCGGCTTCTGCCGATCCGCTGCCATTTCGGCCGGGCGGATGGGGAGTGCGGGCGGGTGAACCTGCCGGAAGGCCATCACCTTCCTTGACAGGAACAGCCTCTCTGTTAGGCCAATCGCAAGCTTTAGAAAAGAGTCCGGGAGCGATCCGACGTGCATATTTCGGCGAAGATGGCGCTGGTTCCTGTCGTCTCCTGGCTGCTCCTCGCGGCCGGGCTCGTCGTGCCGGCTGCGGCCCAGGGCACGCTGAAGCAGAAGTTCGGCGACTGGCAGTATCGCTGTGACCGACCGAACCCGGCCGGGCCGGAGCAATGCATCCTGATCCAGAACGTGCTGGACCAATCGGATCTCAACCTGGCGGTCGTCATCCTGCGCGTCGAGGACAGCGCGGCCACGGCCGAGGCCCGCCGTCGGGACCCCGCCGCCGCAGCCGTCCGCCGCCCCGTCCTCCGTGTCATCGCGCCGCTGGGCATCCTGCTGCCGCGTGGCCTCGGCCTGAAAATCGACGAGCGTGATATTGGATCGACCGGCTTCGTCCGCTGCCTCGAAAGCGGCTGTGTCGCCGAGGTCGACATGGACAATGCCTTGATCGACGGGTTCAAGAAGGGCAAGGTCGCGCTCTTCGCCGTGTTCCTGACGCCGGAAGAAGGCCGCGGCCTTCCCGTGACGCTTTCGGGGTTCGAGCAGGGTTTCGCGCAGCTTCAGTGAGGATCGTCCCGTGAGCGTTGGTGCCGTGTCTGTCCGTCTTGTCTTTCTTGCTGGTCTCGGCGCGGCTCTGGCCGCCTGCCAGAGCGCCTCGTCCGGCAGCGAACCCAGCCCGACCGAACGCCGGGTGACGGAGCGGATTTTCTTCGGAGGCACCAAGCTGCCGGAGCAGAAGGAAGAGGTGCGCGATCTCGGCTGCCCTGCCGCCAACATCCTCGATGGCACGGCGGCCTACCGCACCGGCGATACCACGCAGGCCCGGGGCGTCGCCTATCAGGCTGCGATCAACGATCTCGCCCGGGAATGCCGCCAGGAAGGCAACATGATGCGGATCAAGGTCGGCATTCAGGGCCGCGTCCTGCTGGGCGAGGCCGGCAAACCTGGGACTTATACCATCCCGGTGCGGATCGCCGTGCGCGGCAACGGCCAGACCCTGTCGACCCGCCTGGTGCCGGTTGCGGTGACGATCCCGGCCAGTGACAGTCAGGCGCCCTTCGTCACGGTGGATGATTCGATCGCCGTGCCGATCACGGCTGCCGATCCGGCCGAGCAATATTCCGTGCTCATCGGGCTTGATCCACAGGGTGCTCGCCAAACGGGGCCGCGTCGTCAACGCCGCAATTGACTTGGGCCGCAAAAGCGCTACGTCAGCGCTTATGGCCATCTCCCGCGCGGGAGAGAGCGGGTTCGCCCGCCGCCGAAGGCGCAACCGCCCCGGAAACGCTCAGGCAGAAGGACCGCGCGAGAAAAGCCGCTCTGGAAAGCGAGGGCGCATCCCTCCACCGACGGAGTAAGCCGCGTCGCGGCGAAATCTCTCAGGTTCCGTGACAGAGGGGGCAGCACCGTTCCACCCGGAACGGCATGCATCCTTGTCACGGAGGCGGCGCGAGCCGGCGAGAGAAATGGCTGAACCCGCTGCTGGCGATCTGAAACACACCCCGCTCGATGCCTGGCATGTTGCCCAGGGGGCACGCATGGTCCCCTTCGCGGGGTATTCCATGCCCGTCCAGTACAGGGATGGCATTCTGACCGAGCATCTCTGGACGCGCGCCCATGCCGGTCTGTTCGACGTTTCCCATATGGGCCAATGCTTCGTCCATTCCGACAACTGGGAGAAGACGGCTGCCGCCCTCGAGGCGCTGGTCCCGGCCGATATCCTGAACCTGAAGCCCGGCCAGCAGCGCTATTCCCAACTGCTCGGCGCCGATGGCGGCATCCTGGATGACCTGATGATCACCCGCTCCGCCTATGAAGGGCATGAGGGCTGGGCCTATCTGGTCGTCAATGCCGGCTGCAAGGATGCGGATTACGCCCATATCGCCGCGCATCTCCCGGCAGGCGTGTCGCTGCGTGTCGAGGCGGATCTCGCCCTGATCGCCCTGCAGGGGCCGGAGGCGGTGGAGGTCATCGCCACCCTGGTTCCAGCCATCCGCACCGTTCCCTTCATGACCTATCACGCCGCCCAGCTGGATGGCATCTGGCTGCATATCTCGCGCTCGGGCTATACCGGCGAGGATGGCGTCGAGATTTCCATCCCCTCGAAGGATGTCTTGGCCTTCTGCGATCGCCTGCTGGCGGATCCGCGTGTCCGCCCGATCGGGCTGGGCGCGCGCGATTCGCTGCGGCTCGAGGCCGGGCTCTGCCTCTATGGCCATGATATCGACACCACCACCTCGCCGATCGAGGCTGACCTCAAATGGTCGATCCAGAAGCGCCGGCGCGAGCAGGGCGGCTTCCCGGGCGCGGATCGCATCCGGCGCGAACTGGCCGAGGGGCCGTCGCGGCTGCGGGTTGGCCTGCTGCCGGAAGGCCGCCAGCCGGCGCGCGAGGGCACTGAAATCATGGCAAATGGCCGCCGCATCGGCGTGGTGACGTCCGGCGGCTTCGGCCCCAGCGTCAACGGCCCGGTGGCGATGGGCTATGTCGAGACGGCGTTTGCCACGCCCGGCACGCCGGTCACGCTCATCGTCCGGGGCAAGGAACTGCCGGCCCGCATCGCGCCGATGCCGTTCGTCCCGCATCGCTATTTCCGCTAACCGCATCCGGGGGAGACAAACATGACGACCTACTACACCAAGGATCACGAATACGTCCGCGTCGAAGGCGATACCGGCATTGTCGGCATCACCGATTATGCGCAGAGCCAGCTCGGCGACGTGGTTTTCGTGGAGCTGCCGGAAGTCGGCAAGGCCGTGAAGGCCGGCGGCGAGGCGGCCGTCGTCGAAAGCGTCAAGGCGGCATCGGATGTCTATGCCCCGGTTTCGGGCGAGGTTGTCGCCGTGAATGACGGCCTGCCGGACAGCCCGGCTACCATCAACGAGGATCCCGAAGGCCAGGGCTGGTTCATGAAGATCCGCCTTGCCGACAAGGGCGAGCTTGCCGGCCTCATGGATGAGGCGGCTTACAAGGCGATGATCGGCGCCTGATTTTTTCCGGTCTGTTTGCAAAAAGGAATTTTCAGAATGGCCCACGAATACATTGCCAAAGTCAGCTGGTCGCGGGGCGACGAGCCCTTCATCGACAACAAATATTCGCGCGGCCATCTCTGGACCTTCGACGGCGGCATCTCGGTGCCGGGTTCCTCGGCGCCCTCGTCGGTGCCGCTCTATTCGAAGGCGGATGCGGTGGATCCGGAAGAGGCGCTCGTGGCTTCGGTCTCGAGCTGCCACATGCTGTTCTTCCTCGCCTTCTGCGCGCTGAAGGGCTTCCGCGTCGATTCCTATATCGATGATGCCATCGGCACCATGACGAAGAACGAGCGCGGCAAGCTCTATATCAGCCAGGTCGCGCTGAAGCCCGTCATCACCTTCTCCGGCGAGAAGAAGCCCGATGCGGAAACCATCGCCAAGCTCCACCATCGTGCGCATGAGGAATGCTACATCGCCAATTCCCTGCGCGCCGATGTCGAACTGATCCCAACGGACCCGATTTACGCCTGAGCATTTTCACGCGAACCGCCATCCGGACCGCGTGAAGAATCTGCGAAAACAGGAACAAAGAGCAGGAAAGTCCCGATCATGCGCTATCTCCCCCTTTCCGATGCTGACCGGACGGCCATGCTGGCCCGGATCGGCGTCACGGATATCGACGCCCTCTTTGCCGATATTCCCGCCGACAAGCTGCTGAAAGCGCCGGTCGACCTGCCGCGCCGGAAGGGGGAACTGGAGGTCGAGCGTCAGCTCGGCCGCCTCGCGGCGAAGAATGTGCCCGCCTCCTCGGTGCCATTCTTCGTCGGCGCCGGCGCCTACAAGCACCATGTGCCCGCAACGGTCGATCACCTGATCCAGCGCTCGGAATTCCTCACCAGCTATACGCCCTACCAGCCGGAAATCGCGCAGGGCACGCTGCAATATCTGTTCGAGTTCCAGACCCAGGTCGCGCTGCTGACCGGCATGGAAGTCGCCAATGCCTCGATGTATGACGGCTCGACCGGCACAGGCGAGGCCGTGCTCATGGCGCATCGCATCACCAAGCGCCGCAAGGCAGTGCTTTCGGGCGGGCTGCATCCGCATTATGCCGAAGTCGTGCGCACGCTCTCTCATATGGCGAGCGATTCCGTGGTTTCGGCGCCGGCCAGCCCGTTGGCCGACGAGGACCTGATCAGCTTGATCGATGGCGAGACCTCCTGCGTCGTCGTCCAGAACCCGGATGTCTTTGGCAATATCCGCGATCTCCGCCCGATTGCCGCTGCCGCCCAAGCGAAGGGCGCGCTGCTGATCGCGGTCTTCACCGAGGCCGTCTCGCTCGGCCTCGTGGAATCCCCCGGCGCCATGGGTGCCGATATCGTCGTGGGCGAGGGCCAGTCCATCGGCAACGCGCTGAATTTCGGCGGGCCCTATGTCGGCCTCTTCGCCGCCAAGCAGAAATATGTCCGGCAGATGCCGGGCCGCCTCTGCGGCGAGACGGTGGATGCCGAGGGCCAGCGCGGCTTCGTGCTCACCCTTTCCACCCGCGAGCAGCATATCCGCCGCGACAAGGCGACGTCGAATATCTGCACCAATTCCGGCCTGTGCTGCCTCGCCTTCACCATCCACATGACGCTGCTGGGCGAGGCCGGCCTGAAGCGTCTGGCCCGGATCAACCACGCCAATGCCGTGAAGCTGGCCGATGCCCTCGCGGGCGTGAAGGGCGTGAGCGTGCTCAACAAGGCCTTCTTCAACGAATTCACCCTCCGCGTGCCCGGCAAGGCCGCGGATGTAGTGGAGAAGCTCGCCGGAAAGGGCGTGCTCGGCGGTGTGCCCTATTCGCGCCTCGCGCCGGAAGCCGGCCTCGATGACCTGATCCTTGTCGCCTCGACCGAGGTGAATTCCGATGATGACCGCGCGGCCTTTGTGGCTGCCCTGAAGGAGGTGCTTTGATGCTCAACAACCAGGGACGTCCCACGGCTGCCGGCGAGGCGACCGGCTCCGCCCATCCCACCTTCACCGGCAACCGGGCCCTGCAGGTCGAGGAAGCCCTGCTGTTCGAAATCGGCCGGGCCGATTGCACCGGCGTCGATCTTGATGAGCCCGCCTCCTTCAGCCCCCGCCTCGGCGGGCTCGAGCGCAAGGGCGATATCGGTCTGGTCGGGCTTTCGGAACCCGAGACGATGCGGCACTTCGTGCGGCTCAGCCAGAAGAATTACGGCATCGATACCGGGCTCTTCCCGCTCGGCTCCTGCACGATGAAGCACAATCCGCGCCTCAACGAGAAGATGGCGCGCCTGCCGGGCTTCTCGGATATCCACCCGCTCCAGCCGCAATCGACCGTGCAGGGCGCACTCGAGCTGATCGACCAGCTGGCCCATTGGCTGATGGTCCTGACCGGCACTTCGGCGGTCGCCATGTCGCCCAAGGCGGGCGCCCATGGCGAACTCGCCGGAATGATGGCGATCAAGGCTGCCATCGATGCCAAGGGCGAGGGCGCGATCCGCAATGTCGTGCTCGTGCCGGAATCGGCCCATGGCACCAACCCGGCCACCGCCGCGCTGATCGGCTTCGTGGTCAAGCCGGTTCCCGCGCAGGATGACGGCACGGTGCATGTCGAGGATGTGAAGGCCCTTCTGGGCCCGGATGTCGCCGCGATCATGCTGACCAACCCGAATACCTGCGGCATTTTCGAACCGCAGATCGTCGAGATCGCGAAGGCGATGCACGATGCCGGCGCCTATTTCTACTGCGACGGTGCGAATTTCAACGCCATCGTCGGCAAGGCCCGGCCGGGCGATCTCGGCATCGATGCGATGCATATCAACCTCCACAAGACCTTTTCCACCCCGCATGGCGGCGGCGGTCCGGGGGCTGGCCCGGTTGTCCTGTCGGATCGCCTTGCCCGTTTTGCGCCGCTGCCCTTCATCCGGAGGGATGGCAGCCATTTCGCGCTGGTCGAGACGGCGGATCAGGCTGGCGATGTGCAGGCCTTTGGCCGCGTCACCGCTTTCCATGGCCAGATGGGCATGTATGTGCGGGCGCTCTCCTACATGCTCAGCCATGGCTCGGATGGCATGAAGCAGGCCTCCGAGGATGCCGTGCTCAACGCCAACTACATCCGCGCCGGCCTCGAGGACCTGATGTCCTTGCCCTTCCCGGATCATCCCTCGATGCATGAGGCGTTGTTCGACGATACCTGGCTGAAGGATACCGGAATCAGCACGCTCGATTTCGCCAAGGCGATGATCGACGAGGGCTATCATCCGATGACGATGTATTTCCCGCTCGTCGTCCATGGTGCCATGCTGATCGAGCCGACCGAAAGCGAAAGCCGCGCCTCGCTCGACCTGTTCATCATGACCCTGCGGGATCTCGCGCTGCGGGCGAAGCGCGGCGAGACCGAGCGCTTCTCGGCCGCGCCGTTCCATGCGCCGCGGCGTCGCCTCGACGAAACGCGCGCTGCCCGCAACCCGATCCTGCGCTGGACGCCGCCTCAGCCGATCCAGCAGGCGGCGGAATAAGCAACAAGGAGCCGGGCCAGCCCGGCTCCTTCCCTTCCGCCACGGTCACATGCCGCGGAAAATTCCCATGGCGCGGCTGATCGCAGCGTCACGTGCGGCCGGATTGGTGCCGATCGTCACCACGCCGCTGCCATCAGCCGAGAAGGCTGCCTTCCGCGTCCGGAGGGGCATGTTCGGATAATCGAAATCGTGATGCGCGTCGGGATAACCAACGAAGGTCACGCCCGGCAGGGACTGGCAAGGGGCAGCCGGAGTCCAGTTATCCGCGAGGCCATGCAGGATCGTGACCGGAATGCGCGGCCGGAAATCCTGCTTCGCCATGGTCCGGCAGCCGGGGTAGAAGGCCACGGCCGTACGGAAATCCACGCCCCTGGGCCGGCGGATATCGCGCGCGGCGCTGAGCACGGTTGTTCCGCCATTCGACCAGCCGAGCAGCCCGATCCGGTTCCGGTGCACATCAGGCCGCGTCGCCAGCCATTCCGCTGTCGCAAAGGCGTCATAGGCGCGGTCTTTCGAGCGTACGTCGCGGTCGCGGACGTTGCATTGCGAGCCGAGCCCCCGCGAAGCGAAGCTCTCCGGGAAAACCACCAGGAAGCCTGCCGCCTGCAACCGGGCGCCCCAGTCGCGATGGCGGGCGCTGACCGGCTCGCGCGGGCTGCCAAGGCCGCCGCAGCCATGCAGGGCGACAATGGCGGGGAAAGGGCCCGCACCCGCCGGCTTGAGCATCAGGGCCTTCAGGGCCACCCCGCCGCGACCGGGAATGGACACCCATTCCTCTGCGCGGGCCGGCATGGCGGACAGGGTCATTGCGGTCAGGGCTGTTGCAACGATCGAGGATGATCGCATGGTCGTTCTCCTGGAATCCGCCAATCCCGTCCGGAAGAGTGCCGCAAGGAGGCGCGGAACACAAGAAAAAGGCCGCCTTTCGGGCGGCCTTGTCATATCTCGGAAGGGGACGGCGCCTCAGTTCAGGCGCTTCTTCACATCCTCGAGGCCGGCAGCAAAGGCGTCATCCCCCTTGGCCGCGCTCAGGATCTGCGCAGCGGCCTTGGTGGCGAGATCCACCGCAGCCGAACGGACTTCGGCCATGGCCTGGCTTTCGGCCTGCTGGATCTTCATCTCGGCCTGCTCGGTGCGGCGCTTGACGAAGTCCTTGAGCTTGGCCTTCGCTTCGGCCTCGAGGCGCTTCGCCTCGTCCTGCGCGGCGGAGACGATCCCGGCAGCTTCCTGTTCGGCCGCCACGCGCTTGGCTTCATAGCTCTTCAGCAGGGCAGCGGCCTCGTTACGAAGCTTCTCGGCCTCGTCGAGCTGCGCCTTGATCCGGGCGCCGCGGGCATCGAGCGCGCCGAGGATCTTGGTATGGACCCCGAAATAGCCGAGGATCCCCAGGAAGATGAAGAAGGAAGCGGCAACCCAGAATTCAGCGGTCATGGCTCCGTCTCCTCATTCGCCGCGCGCGGCGTTGATGGCCTTGGTCACGGCTGCTGCCGTGGGGGCCTTGCCGCTGAGCTGCTCGATGATCGCCGAGACGGCTTCCCGGGCGATGTCCTCGACATTGCCCATGGCCTTCGTCTTGGTCTCGTTGATGCTCGCCTCGGCGGCGACCATCTTCGCGGCAAGATCTTTCTCGACCGTGCTGCGCTTGGCATCGATCTCGCGAGCGCTTTTCGAGCGAGCTTCCTGCGCGATGGCCTGGGCATTCGCCTTGGCCTTGGCAAGCGCCTGCTCAAGGCCCTGCGCCTCGGCTTCTGCCGCCGCCTGGGCCTTGGAGGCCTGGGCAAGCGAGGTTTCGATCGTGGCTTCGCGCTCCGCCAGAATGGCACCGACACGCGGAAGCGCGACGCGGCTCATCAGCAGATAGAGCGTGCCGAAGGTCAACGCGAGCCAGAACAGCTGGCCGGCAAAGGTAGACGCGTTGAAAGGCGGAAACCCGCCCTTGGACTCTGCCGCAAGCACGGGAAGCGCCGACGACAGGAAGAGGGCAGAGGCTAGAAATCGGCGCATCGAACGCTCCTTTGGTGGGAACGGCGGACCCGGAACAATCCGGGCCGGGGATGGCGGGTTCGCCATCCCGTTTCGTGGTGGCCGGCAGGCCGGCCGACGCCCTCAGACGACGAAGAGCAGAACCAGCGCGACGACGAAGCAGAAGATGCCGAGGCCTTCCGCAAGCGCGGCGCCGATGAAGGCGCGGCCGAACTGGCCATCAGCGGCCGACGGGTTGCGCAGGGCACCTGAGAGGAAGTTGCCGAAAATGTTGCCGACGCCGATGGCAGCGAGGCCCATGCCAAGGCAGGCGAGGCCGGCGCCGATAAACTTGGCGAGAGCGGAGGCAGCAGCGAGTTCCATCGAATTTCTCCTGGTTGGGATGGATGTAAAAGCGGAAAGCCTTCAGCAAGATGCGTGTGCGGGTCAGTGCCCCGGATGCAGCGCATCGTTGAGATAGACGCAGGTAAGGATCGTGAAGACATAGGCCTGCAGGAAGGCCACGAGGAATTCCAGCGCCGTCAGCGCAACTGCCAGCAGCAGCGGCAGGGGTGCAAGTATGCCTGCAGCGCCAGCCCCGAGAAGGGCAGCCACGAAGGCGCCGAACACCTTGAGCGCGATATGGCCCGCAAGCATGTTGCCGAACAGACGGAGCGAAAGGCTGATCGGGCGCGACACGAAGGAGACGACCTCGATCAGCACCATGAAGGGCAGCAGCCAGCCGGGCACGCCAGACGGCACGAACAGGCCAAAGAAATGGGAGCCGTGACCGACAATGCCGGCAACCAGAACCACGGTGATCACCAGCATCGCGAAGGCGGCGGTGACGATGATGTGGCTGGTCGTTGTGAACGAACCCGGGAGCATCCCGAGCATATTGGCGGCGAAAACGAACATGAAGAGGGAGAATACGAACGGGAAGAATTTCATCCCTTCGCGGCCAGTCACGCCGGTGAGCGTGTTGGCGACGAATTCATAAGCCATCTCGGCCAGGCTCTGCAGGCGCCCGGGAACAATCGAGCGGGACGCGCTGCCATAGACCATGACGAGTGTCGTTACGGCAACGGCAATGACCATCCACAGGGCCGAGTTGGTGAAGGACATGTCGAACCCGAACAGGTTGATCGGGACGAGCTTCTGGATTTCGAACTGATGGATCGGATCAATCGTGCCCGGTTGCGCCACGTCTCGTCGTCCTTGTCATCTGCCGAGGGATCGGCGTTCCATTCACGTCCTGGGCCCGTCCGTGCCGTCGGTGCGGCGCATGCCGAGCTTGTAGAGATTGAGAAACCCCGCTGCCATGCCGACCATCAGGAAGATGATCAGAAAGATCGGCAGGGTCCCGAATTGCCGGTCGAGCAGATACCCGATACCGCCCCCGACGATCACGCCTGCCGCGAGTTCCGACGTGGCACGCATCGCCTTGGCGAACGCGCCGTTATCGGTCCCCTTCGACGATGACCCGCCGAACAGCCCACCGCGAGTGCTTTCGCCCTCGCGCTGCGCTTTCAGCGCATCCAACCGTGACCGGAGCGACTCCATCTCACCACCCGGCGAGGAAGCCTTGGAGCCCGGCTTGGGCACGTCAGGTTCCGGATCCGCCATGGTGCGACATCACCCTCTGAGGGAAACGCCCGGACTTTCCGGAGAAAGACAAGACGCAGCCGCGCAGCAAAACGATCTCCCGTTCCGCTACGTTGCCGGGTGTTAATCAGGCGCGAAAGCCAGTGTCAAGCCGCCAGATCGGCTGAAAAGTCACAGGACTGTCCGAAGCATGGCATGCCCGGCAGCCTGTTGCCGCAATGCAGCAGAAATTCGCCTGCCCGGCAGGTCAAACCGCCTCGGCCAGACGTTCGGCTTCGGCCAGATCCACCGAAACCAGCTGGCTGACGCCCCGCTCGACCATGGTCACGCCATAGAGCCGGTCCATCCGCGCCATCGAGATCGGATTGTGGGTAATCACCAGGAACCGGGTCGCGGTGTCACGCGCCATGTCATGCAGCAGGTCGCAGAGCCGCTCGACATTCGAATCGTCCAGCGGGGCATCGACCTCGTCGAGCACGCAGATCGGGGCGGGATTGGTCAGGAAAACCGCGAAGATCAGCGCCGTGGCGGTGAGTGCCTGTTCGCCGCCCGACAGGAGCGAGAGCAGTTGCGGCTTCTTGCCCGGCGGCTTGGCGATGATCTCGAGCCCCGCTTCCAGCGGGTCATCGGCCTCGATCAGCTGCAATTCCGCCGTCCCGCCGCCGAAGAGCCGGCCGAACAGCTTCTGGAACTGCGCGTTGACACTGTCGAAGGCTGCCCTCAGGCGCTGGCGACCCTCGCTGTTGAGCGCATCGATGGCGCGGCGAAACTTCCGGATCGCCTCCGTCACATCCTCGCGCTCCCGCGCCAGACCGCTGCGTTCGGCCTCGATTTCCTGCAATTCGAGATCGGCGCGGAGATTGACCGCGCCGAGCCGGTCGCGATCCTGCCGGAGGTCGGTGAGCCGGGCCTCCATCTGCGCGGGCTCCACCCGCTTTGCCACGGTGAGCGCCGCCAGCCGGGCGGGAAGCTCGGCCAACGGCGCATCGAGCTTCTCTTCCACGGCCTGAACCATCTGGCGGTGGCGGGCGACGGCGGATTCATGCTGGACCTGAAGGCGGGCACTGGCCTCGCGCGCATCGGCCAAAGCCGCCATGGCCTGACGCGCCGCGTCATCGGCGGAACGGTCCCGCGTCTCGGCGAGGGCAAGGGCATCCTGTGCCGCGCGGAGATCCGCCTCCCGGGCCTCGATCTGGAGCGCGATCCCCCGGCGCCGAGCGGCCAGCGTCGCCGGCATGCCTTCCAGCGATTCGGCCTCCGCACGGAGCCGGGAGAGGCGTTCGGCCTGATCGACCTCGGACCGCCGCGCCCGCTGGATGCGCTCGTCCCAGGCAGCGCGATCTCGTTCCAGCTGTTCGATCCGGCTCCTCTGACCGGCGATACGGGCCTGCCGTGCGGCCTGAGCCTGCGTTGCCTCACGCTCGGCGTTCCGAAGCGCCTCGACCCGTTCGCGCACGGGCGCCAGCCGGGCTTCGCCCTCCGGCATGTCGCCCAGAGCTTCACGGGCGGCTTGCCGTTCGGCCAGCCTTTCGCTGGCGGCCTGCCGGTCCGGCTCGAGCGCGGCCAGCCGCGCCCGCGCTGTTTCAAGCCGGATCCGCACCTCTTCCGTCCGCCGGAGGGCGCGCTGCCATTCGGCCTGGGTCTGTTCGCGCGCCTGCCCGGCGCGGCGCAGCGCCTCGCGGGCCTGCATCTCGGAATCCTGCGCCTTGCGGGTCGCCAGCGAGAGGCGGTCGATTTCCACCCGGATCGCATCACGCCTGGTCCGGGCCTCGACAGCCTGCGCCTCGACTTCCGCCAGCCGGTTGCGTTCGGCGAGGCGGCGGGCGGCTGCGCTTGGCGCCTCGGCGCGGGCGACGAACCCGTCCCAGCGCCAGAGATCACCCTCGCGCGAGACGAGGCGCTGACCCTGCCTCAGCTGGGCACGCAGGCGATGACCGTCCGCGCGGGTGACGATGCCGATCTGCGACAGGCGCGGATGCAGCACCGCCGGGGCCTCGACCACCGACAGGGCCGGCGTCACGCCGTCCGGCAGTGGCGGGAGGCTTTCATCCCGCGTGGCACCTTCCCAATGGCGCGTCGCGCCCGTCTCGATCGCGGCCTCGAGATCCTCGCCGAGGGCGGCGGCGAGGGCGGTCTCGTAGCCCGCCTGCACCGCCACGAGATCGATCACCGGCGTCCAGAGGCCGGGCTCGGTCTGGTCGACCAGCTTGCGGATCGTCCTTGCTTCCGTATCAAGCCTCTGGGCATTTCGTTCCGCCTCCGCGAGACGGGGGCGGACCGCCTGCTCCTCGCCGCGTGCCTGATGCGCCTGCCGCTCGGCTTCATCCAGCGTGGCCTGTGCCGCCGAAAACGCCATGCCTGCCGCTTCGGAAGCCGCCTGCAGCCGCTCGACTTCCGCCAGCGCGCCGGAATCCCGTTCCGCCAGGGCAAGGGCCGTTCGGGCTTGCTCCATGGCGGCGTCCAGCCGCGCGAGATCCTGCCGCGCTTCCAGCAGCCGCTGCTCGGCGGCCCGGCGGCTGGCCTGCGCCTCCGCCAGCTCCAGTTGCAGCGCCGCCAGATCGGCTTCGGCCTGAAGCCGCGCGGCGGCAGCCTGTTCGAGCCGGAGCCGGTCACCCTCCGTCATCGCCGCGTCGCCGGCAAGGGCCCCGGCAAGGCTGTCCTGCTCGGCGGCCAGTTTCGCAAGCGCGCCGTCAGCGTCAGCCAGCACGTTCCGCGCCGTCTCGACATCCTTCTCGGAATCACGCTGCCGTGACGCCAGTTCCGCCAGCCGCGCTTCCACCTGCCGGATCTCGCTGTCCAGCGTCTCGCGCTGGACAAGATCCTGTTGAAGCGCCGACTGGGCGAGCCCGGCCGCGCGGCGGGCCTGTTCCAGTTCGTGCTGCGCCACGGCCCGGCCCCGCTCGGCCTCGCCCTGTGCAGTCATGGCCGTGGCAATGGCCCGGACGGAAACATCATAGCCATGCCTGAGCCGGCTGACCTCGCCTTCCGCATCCGCCAGGCCTTCCGCAAGCAGCAGCAGTTCAAGCTCGCGGATCTCGGCCGAAAGCAGCCGGTAGCGCTCCGCCCCCTTGGCCTGCCGGCGGAGATCGGCCATCTGCCGGTCGAGTTGGCCGAGCACATCCTCGGTACGGGTGAGGTTCTCCTCCGCCTGCCGCAGCCGCAATTCGGCCTCGTGCCGGCGGGCATGCAAGCCGGCAATGCCGGCGGCATCCTCGAGAATGCGGCGGCGGTGCTGCGGCTTTGCGGCGATGAGTTCCCCGATCTGGCCCTGCCGCACCATGGAGGGCGAGCGTGCCCCGCTGGCGGCGTCCGCGAAGAGGATCTGCACGTCCCGCGCACGGACCTCGCGGCCATTCATGCGGTAGGTCGAACCCTGTTCGCGCACGATCTTGCGGGAAATCTCGATATGGTCGGCCCCGGCGAGGAAGCCCGGCAGGTCGGAGGGCGGGTCACTGAGCCGGATCGAAACCTCGGCATGGTTCCGTTCGGGCCGGTTGCCCGAGCCGGCGAAAATGACATCGTCCATGCCGCCGCCGCGCAGCGATTTGGAGGACGTCTCGCCCATCACCCAGCGCAACGCTTCGACAAGGTTCGACTTGCCGCAGCCATTGGGGCCAACCACGCCCGTCAGGCCGGGCGCGATCAGCACGTCGGTGGGATCGACGAAGGTTTTGAAGCCAGCAAGGCGGAGCCGTTCGAACTTCACCCTGTCCCGCCTCCGTTTCCGTTCCGGCCGGCGGAAAACCGCTTCGGCTTATGGTTTCAGCAAGGGTTCAAGCACCTTGTCCAGTTCCTCGATGCTCATGTCACCGCGGCGGATCTGGCCATTGATGAAGAAGGTCGGCGTGGAATTCACACCATGCACTTCCGCGCCACGCTTCTTCGCAGCATTCAGGCCGTCATAAACCGACTGGTTTTTCAAGCAGGCCTCGAAGCTTTCCTGTGTGAAACCGGCCTGGCGTGCAATGGCGAGCAGGGCATCCAGTGGCTTGTCTGACCCGGCCCAGTTCGGCAATTGCTGGAACAGAACCGAGACCAGCGGGAAATACCGCTGCTCGCTGGAACAGCGCGCCATCATCGAGGCAGCGGTCGAGAGTGGATCGAGCGGGAATTCCCGGAAGATCAGCCGGACCTTGCCGGTATCGATGTATTTTTCCTTGAGCGCCGGGAAGGTCCGGTTGTGGAAATTCGCGCAATGCCCGCAGGTCAGCGAGGCATATTCGATGATCGTGACCGGCGCATCGTCACGGCCGATCACCTTGTCGCCCAGCGGGCCGGCCTGGAGAAGGGCCTCCGGCGTCTTGCCCTGCGCCAGGGCGGCGGCGGGCATGGCGGCAAGGCCAAGGGCCAGCGCGGCAGAGCGCATCACGGTCCGGCGGTCGGCACGAAGGAAGGGCTGGCTCATCATGAAAAATCCCGTGGCAAGGCGCGGCACCCGGCCGCGCGAGAACTCCAAACCTGCCCGCCATTTGTTCCAAGCCGAGCCGCAAGGCAAGCCCCGCCTCTCCGCATGGCATGCAGGATCGCCCGGTTCTAGCGCAGCTTTTGCGCCGGAACTGTGGCCGCTGCGGGCGAATGGCCGGCCATCTCTTCCGCTTTCCGGGTGATTCCCGCGCCCAGAACAGCCAGCGCATGGCGCAGGTCCTCGGCCTCGATGCGGCCGAGCCCCTGTTCCACCCGGGCGACAAGGGCCGGATCAAGTTGTCGTGAGCGAGGCGGCGCGGGCGGCGGCGCCTTCGGCATCTGGTGCACCACGATGGTCCCGATGCAGCCGAAACCGAGCCGGCGGTTCACGGCCTCGATCAGCCCGGCAGAGGCCATCTGGACATCGAGCGCGAAGGCGCCGGGGCAGGCGACGACCAGTGTCGCCCGGCGGGCCCTTTCCGCCTTGTCGCTGACACTCTTTCCCGTTGGTGCATCGATCTCGGTCCGGCGCGGCCAGCGGATTTCCAGCGGCTGGGTCCATTCGGCGAGGCGCGGCCCGACAATCGCGCGCCATTCGGTCAGGATCGCCGAAGTCGCGAAGCCGCGCTGCCGCAAGGCGGGCTCGATCGTGCCCGGCACCAGGTCGGAGAGCCGGGCCGGCCCTTTGCGGCGCGGTGTCCTCTGCGGGCTGTCCTGGCTCATCTTCTCCACAATCGGTTGGGGGCTCCGGCAGGCTGCGCAGTTCTGCCGGCTTGTTGGCGGCTGCGTTAGCCGTCACAAGACCGGGAGGATCGTAGCGGGTTCCCTCCGGCAGACCAAGGGGGCCGGCAGGTCCCCGTCTGGGAGATTTCCGTGACCGCACCACGCCGATCACGAACGGACGAGCCCGCCGACCCGCGGGGCCTCGCCTTGCTGGACTGGTATGACCGGCATCGCCGTGTGCTGCCCTGGCGCGCGCTGCCGGGCCAGCGGCCAGACCCGTACCATGTCTGGCTGTCGGAGATCATGCTGCAGCAGACGACGGTCGAGACCGTAAAACCCTATTTCGCGAAATTCCTCGCCCTCTGGCCGGATATCCGCGCGCTTGCAGCAGCTGACGACCAGGCGGTGCTCTCGGCATGGGCCGGCCTCGGCTATTATGCCCGCGCGCGGAACCTCATTGCCTGTGCCCGCGCCGTCGCTGCCCGCCCCGGCGCGGCCTTTCCGGAGACCGAGGAAGGCCTGCGCGCCCTGCCGGGGATCGGCGCCTACACGGCAGCCGCCATCGCAGCCATTGCCTTCGATGAGCCGGCCGTGGTGATCGACGGCAACATCGAGCGTGTCATCACGAGGCTGGAAGCAATCGAAACCCCGCTGCCGCGGGCAAAGGCCGAGATCGCCGACGTGCTCCGCCCGATGGTTCCCGCCGGCAGGCCCGGCGATTTCGCGCAGGCATTGATGGATCTCGGGTCCGGCATCTGCCGGCCTCGCAACCCGGATTGCCTGCTTTGTCCCTTCCGCAGCAACTGCAAGGCCGCCGCCAACGGGCGCGCCACCGCCTTTCCGGTCAAACCCGCCCGGAAGGGCAAGCCTGTCCGGCATGGGACGGCCTACCTCGTCCGCGATGGCGCGGGACGGATCCTGCTCGGCACACGGCCCGCGAAGGGTCTTCTGGCCGGCATGGCGGAGGTGCCGAATACCGGCTGGGCCGAGATCGCCCCCCCGGATTCCCCGCCTGTCCCGGCTGACTGGATGCGGCGCAACGCGCCGGTCATCCATGTCTTCACGCATTTTGAATTGCGGTTGATCGTGGCCGAGGCGCGATTGGCCGGCGAAATGCCGCCACCGCCCGGCCTGCGTTGGGTGGCGCAGGCTGACCTGGCAGGCGAGCCGCTGCCCACCCTGTTTCGCAAGGTGATCGAGGCGGTCTAGATCTCTCAGGCCGCCTTCTGGGCGGCCCGGATTTCGGCCCGCAGGACATCGATCGGCTGGCGCCGGCCGTCGATCTCGACATGCCAGTAGGTCCAGCCATTGCAGGCCGGCAGACCCTGGACCAGCGCACCGATCTTGTGGATCGAGCCGACAATGCCGTTGGCGCTCAACTGGCCATCCGGCCGCACGATGGCCTCGTGCCGGGCTTTTGCGTCGGTCAGCACGGTGCCGGCCGCGATCCGCCCGGTCTCGACAAGGCTGGCAAAGGCCACGCGCGGCTCTTCGCGCTTGGCGAGTGGCTGGGTCAGCAGCTCCGCCGGCAGCGCCTCGACGGCAGCGATCCGTTCGGCGGCGGCCTTGGCATAGCCGGGATCGCGCTCGATGCCGATGAAATGCCGGCCGAGCTTCTTGGCAACAGCGCCGGTCGTGCCGGTGCCGAAGAACGGGTCGAGCACGAGATCGCCGGGATTGGTGGCCGACAGCAGCACACGCTGCAGCAAGGCTTCGGGCTTCTGCGTCGGATGGGCTTTGGCGCCCTGGCCGTCCTTGAGGCGTTCGGCGCCGGTGCAGAGCGGCAGGAACCAGTCCGAGCGGGCCTGGCAATCCTCGTTTCCGGCCTTCAGCGCCTCGTAATGGAACGTGTATTTTTTTGCGCCGGCATCGCGCGCAGCCCAGATCAGCGTCTCATGCGCGTTGGTGAAGCGCCGGCCGCGGAAATTCGGCATCGGGTTGGCCTTGCGCCAGATGATGTCGTTGAGAATCCAGAATCCGAGATCCTGCAGGATCGAGCCGACGCGGAAGATATTGTGATAGGAGCCGATCACGAACAACGTCGCATTCGGCTTCATTGCGCGGCGCGCGCCTTCCAGCCACGCCCGGGTGAAGGAATCATAGGCGCCGAAACTCGAGAACTGGTCCCATTCGTCATCCACCGCATCGACAAGGCTCTGGTCGGGGCGCGTCAGCGCGCCGGCGAGCTGCAGGTTGTAGGGCGGATCGGCGAAAACGAGATCGACCGAGGCTTCCGGCAGGCGCGCCAGGGCTTCGAGGCAATCCTCGTTGAGAATTTGATCCTGGAAAGACAAGCCGGCTGAGGAAGCGAGACCCCGGGTACGCAATACCTGACCCCGGGGCCCATGACTTGTCGCTTCCGAGCGGAGGATACGCATGACAGCCGCACCGGTAAGAACTTCGACGCGGCCGACTATGGCGACGGGGGATGAAAACGAGGTTTACGGGGGATTCACGCTGCCTGTCCCTTTTTGGGATGGCTGCAGCGCCTCAGCTTGCCCCGTTCAGGGCGCGGCAGGGTGCATAGGAAAGCCGGTGCAACGGGCAGAGGCCGAGCCGCGCAAGTGCCGCCTTGTGCGCCGGCGCAGGGTATCCGGCATGGCGGTCAAACCCGTAACCGGGATAGCGCCTCTCCGCTTCCTGCATCATCGCATCCCGCGTGACCTTGGCGATGATCGAGGCCGCAGAGATCGCTGCCACGCGCGCATCCCCGCCGATGACCGCAGCAGCGGGAATGGCGAGCCCCGGTGGCGTGAACTTGCCATCGACCAACGCGGCTTCAGCGGGGCGGGGCAGGGCGGCCAGCGCCCGTGCCATGGCGAGCAAGGTTGCGCCATGGATGTTGAGCCGGTCGATTTCCGCCGGCAGCACGGTGGCGAGTCCGATCTCGGCGCAGGCAAACACCGCCTCGGCAAGTGCGTCCCGGCGCGTGGAAGCAAGCGCCTTGGAATCGGCCAGCCCGGGCGGAATGCCCGCTGCAGGAAGGATCACGGCGGCGGCCACCACCGGCCCTGCCAACGGCCCACGCCCGACCTCGTCTATGCCGGCAATCCGCGTCAGCCCGGCCTTGCGCCAGGCGGACCATTGGGGAATTTCGTCGGCCATGATGCCTTGCGCCCGGTTTCTGCGTATACGTCCTAAACCGGAAGCAGCGAGGTTCAAGCCCGGCCATGAGCGAGACACCCCCCGGCCATGTGGATAGCCTGGACGAGGCCACGATTCTCTCCCGTTTCGCGCCCGATGAGGCCGATGCGGCCGGGCTCGTCGCCTATGCGCTGCATCGCCGGGCGCTGCTGGCTTTCCGCACGGAATTTACCCGCCGGACCGGCGCCGCCCCCTCGGGTGAGGCCGAGCAGGCCTTCCTGATCTCGGAAA
The DNA here is from genome assembly GCF_030143245.1 of Rhabdaerophilum sp. SD176. Taxonomy (GTDB): domain Bacteria; phylum Pseudomonadota; class Alphaproteobacteria; order Rhizobiales; family Beijerinckiaceae; genus Rhabdaerophilum. Next base: position 396,465 of record NZ_JARJNS010000003.1, read on the forward strand.
CCTCGCCGGCCCGGCTCTCTGCCTATCGCGCGGAGGCCAGCCGTCTGCTGGGCCCCGCGCCAACGAAGCCGTCTGACCCCGCGCCGCGCCGCCGGACGCGCTGGATGGCTGTGTTCGGCGGTCCGCCCATGCTGATGCCGGACCAGCCGGACAAGGTGAACTGGCGCGGCCTGCTCTACCGGCTGGGCATGCTGCTTCTGGCCGTCATCGCCACGTCGCTGCTCCTGCGGGTCCTGTTCGTCCGCCCGCTTTGACGCCCTCAGAACAGCGACATCTGCGTACCGGGCAGAACCGGTGGCGTGAAGAGATCCGTCCTGAGCCGCGAGGCATGCCGCCGCTTGATGCCGAGCCGCTGGCAGGCGATCCGGAACCTCTTGGCGAGCAGCTCGGCATAGGGCCCCGTACCCGTCTGGCGTGTCCCGAAGCGCGAATCATAATCCGCCCCGGACCGCATCGACTGGACGAGGCTCAGCACATGCCGCAGTTTTCCCGGGTAATGCACCAGCAGCCATTCTCGGAACAGCTCACGAAGTTCCAGCGGCAGCCGGATCAGGATGTAATTGGCTTCCTCGACACCGGCTTCCGCACCGGCTTCGAGAATGGCCTCGATCTCGTGATCATTGATCGCCGGAATCATCGGCGAGGCGAGGATCGCCGTGGGAATGCCGGCAGCGGAAAGCTGGCGCAGTGCATCGATCCGCCGGGCTGGAATCGAGGCGCGGGGTTCCAGCTTCCGCGCGAGAGTTCCGTCCAAAGTGGTCACCGACAGCGCAACGCGCGCCAGCCCCTTCGCTGCCATCGGGACGAGCAGGTCGAGATCGCGCAGGACCATCGCGTTCTTGGTCACGATCGTCACCGGATGCTGCGTCCGGGCCAGGACTTCGAGGATCTGTCGTGTGATCCGGTAATGCCGCTCGATCGGCTGGTAGGGATCGGTATTGGTGCCGAGCGCGATCTCGCGCGGCTGGTAGCGGGGATGCGCCAGTTCACGTTCCAGCAATTCGGCCGCATTGGGCTTGGCGAAGAGACGCGATTCGAAATCCAGCCCCGGCGACAGGCCGAGATAGGCATGGCTCGGCCGCGCATAGCAATAGGAACAGCCATGCTCGCAGCCACGATAGGGGTTGATCGAGCGGTCGAAGGACAGATCGAGCGAATCGTTCCGGGTAATGACCGAGACCGCCCGCTCCATCGTCGTTTCGGTGCGGAAGGGTGGCAAAACCTCGTCCTCTTGCCAGCCATCGTCGAAAGCCTCGCGCTGCTGCTTCTCGAAGCGGCCGCCGGCATTGGTGACCGTGCCGCGACCCCGCTCATGCGCGCGGGCCAGCGGGGTCTCCACCCGCTTGACCCGCTCGGCCTCGGCGGGATCGCGAGGGTCGAAACCGTTCATCATTCGCTCCTGATATTGGAACGAAAAGTGAACAATCTGCCTGTGGAAGTCAAGCCTGCACGGCCGGGCGGGGGAAGTTTGCGCCCCCTTGCCAAAAAACTTGTTGCGCTGCACAATAATCGAGGCGGCAACTTTTCCTGTGCGCCCGTCCGGAAAGGCTCCATGCTCACGGCTGTTATCGATGTGCGTCCAGAACCGCTTGCGCTGACGGCAACGTTGGGCCCGCTGGTCAGGGGCGTCGTCGAGGGGCTGGTCGGCAATGCGATGTTGATCTGCCGCCAATCCACCGAAGACCTCGAATCGATCTCCGATGCGGCAGGGTGCCGGATCGTCACCGCGGAGAGTTGGCCCGAGGGCTTTGCCCGCGCCGCGACCCTGGCTCCCGGTTCAGGCCTGCTCGTCCTGGATACGGGCCTTCAACTCGGACCGGATTTCTGGCCGGTCCTCGCGGATATCCTGCCGGCCCTCGGGGCAAGGCCAGCCATGTCGCAGCCGGCTCTGGGTGGCGGCATGGGTGGCCTGTTCGATGGCCTGATCGAGGGCGTCCGCACCATGGGTGGCAGGCCGAGCCGGAACGCAGCCTTGCTCCTGCCGCCGAGCCGCGCACGGGATATCGCGCTCGCCAAGCTCGATCCCTATTCGGTGCGGTTCGGCGCCGAACTGGTTCGACTCAAGGCCTCGGTTACGCGCGTCGAATTGCGTTGAACGCGTCGCCTATCGCGGCAGGCGGGCATAGAAATCCGCGATTTCCTGCATTTCCTGATCGTCCATCAGGCGGCTCATGACACGCATTTCCTTGTGCGGCCGCCGGCCGGCGCGGAAATCGCGCATCTGCTTCAGCAGATACTCGTAATTCTGCCCCGCCAGATGCGGCACATCCTTGTCCTTGGCGATCCCGTCATCGCCATGGCAGGCCATGCATTCGAGAATGAGTTGACGGTTGGGCTGCTGCGCCGTGGCGCCGGAACTGGCCAGCACGGCCAGAAGGATCAATCGGGTTTTCATTCGCGTAGTCTTTCAGACTGTCGCACCCTGCGCCTTGACGCGGCGCAAATGCTCGTCGAGGCGAGGCATGATTTCCACGAAATTGCAGGGCCGGTGCCGGTAATCCAGCTGCGCGGCGAGAATGCCGTCCCAGGCATCCTTGCAGGCACCGGGGGAGCCGGGCAGGCAGAAAATATAAGTCGCGCCGGCGACGCCCGCCGTCGCGCGGGACTGGATGGTCGAGGTGCCGATCTTCGGGATGGAAATGTGGTGGAACAGCACCGAGAATCCGTCCATCCGCTTCTCGAAAAGCGGCTCCACCGCCTCCGGCGTGACATCCCGGCCGGTAAAGCCGGTGCCGCCGGTGGTGATGATCACATCGACGCCCTTGTCGGCAATCCAGCCACGCAAACGGGCGCGGATCGCCTCGACATCATCCGGCACGATGGCCCGGTCAGCCAGCCGATGTCCGGCCGTCTCGAGCCGCCCGACCAGCGTGTCGCCGGATTTGTCATCCGCCAGCGTGCGCGTATCCGACACCGTCAGCACCGCAATGTTGAGCGGGATGAAAGCCTTGCTCTCGTCGAGGCGCGCCATCGACATGGTCAGAGCGCCCGGGTGTTGAACGTGTCGCAAGCCGCGACCTGCCCGGTCCGCAGCCCCTGCTGGAGCCAGCGCACCCGCTGCTCCGACGAGCCATGCGTGAAGCTGTCCGGCACGACATAGCCCTGCGACTGCTTCTGGAGCTTGTCGTCGCCGATGGCCGCAGCCGCGTTCATCGCCTCCTCGAGATCGCCCTGTTCGAGGATCCGCCAGCGCTGGTTGGCATGATGCGCCCAGACCCCGGCCAGACAATCCGCCATCAGTTCGACCCGCACCGAGAGCTGGTTTGCTTCCCGGCGCGAGAGCCGCTGCTGCGCCTGCTGCACGCGCGGCAGGATGCCGAGCAAGTTCTCGATATGGTGGCCCATTTCATGCGCGATCACATAGGCATAGGCGAAATCGCCGCCGGCCCGCATCTTGGTGCGCATTTCCTCGAAGAAGCTCATGTCGAGATAGATTCGGGTATCGGCCGGGCAATAGAACGGACCCATCGCCGATTGCGCGCCGCCGCAGGCCGAGCGCGTCGCGCCGCGGAAGATCACCAGCGGCGCCGGCTTGAACGGCACGCCGCGCTGCTGTGGCAACACCTGCTGCCACACATCCTCGTTCGTCTTGAGCACCCGCGCGACAAAGACGCGGAGCTGCTCCTCCTGCGGCGAGGAAGAACGCGGCGGCGTATTCTGCTGGCGCTGCACGACCTGCCCGCCGCTTCCGCCGGAAATGATTTCCGCTCCGCCGATCAGGATTGCCGGGTTGATGCCGAGAGCCCAGCCGATCAGGGTGAGAATGGCGATCGTGCCAAAGCCGAGGCTTCCGCGTCCGCCGGGAAAGCCGCCGCCCAACATTCCGCCGGAACCGCTGTCACCACGGCGATCCTCGACATTGGCGGATTCCTGGATGTCATCGAGACGCATGGTTCATTCCTCCCGCAGGGTCTACTCACTGATACCAAGCCCGGGCCGGGAACAAAATCGCCTTTTTGTCGGGTCGGTCAGCGGCGTCACTCCGCCGCAAGCCGCGCCTTGAGCGCCCGGAGGTCGCGCCAGGCCAGGGCCTTCTGGCCCGGCTGACGCAGCAGATAGGCCGGATGCAGGGTCGCCAGCGTCGGAATCGTCCGCGCGGCGACATCCACCTCGAACCATTGGCCGCGCAGCCGCAGGATGCCGTCCTTGCGTCCCGTAAGGTTCTGCGTGGCCGGCGCTCCCATGGTCAGCAGGAGATCCGGCGCGGCCAGCTCGATCTGGCGGTGGATGAAGGGCAGGCAGATCGCCACTTCCTGCGGCGTCGGCGTACGGTTGCCGGGCGGCCGCCACGGCACGACATTGGCGATGTAGACGCTGCTCCGGTCAAGGCCGATCGCCTTCAGCATCTTGTCGAGCAACTGCCCGGCGCGCCCCACGAAGGGCCGCCCGGTCTCGTCCTCCTCGCGGCCCGGCGCCTCGCCGATGATCATGACGCGCGCCTGCGGGATGCCGTCGGCGAAGACGAGGCGCGAGGCCGTCGCCTTGAGCGCGCAGCCGTCGAAGGCCGCCATGATCGTGGCCAGTTCCTCCAGCGAGGCAGCCGAGCGGGCCTGCAGCCGCGCCTGCATGATCGCATCATCCGGCGCGGTCGGGGCCACCCGCAGCGAAACAGGCGCCTGCACGGGTGCCGGAACATCTGGTGCCGCACGGCCCGGCTGGGCTTCGGCCTGGCGCTCCGGAAGGGGGGGCGGCGGCTGCATCCGGTTCACCGGCTCGTCGCCGACAATCATGTCCACCCCGGCCGCAGCCAGGAATTCGAGGATCCGGCGCGGCGATTGCGGTTCGGTCATCGCCAAGGCGCGGTCCTTTCCCGGATGCTTCCAGCTTGCAATTCGGCCATCCCGACGCCAGAAAGAGGCGCCCTCCGGCACCTTGCCGGGTTCGGGAGGTCGTTCCCGAACCTGAAACTAGCCACCGGAGGGCAGGGCGACAAGCCGGTCCTTGAAATTAGTTTACATATGAACTAATCAGGATGGGCCAGATCGACCAAACCGGGATCGAACGAACGAGGGACGTCATGGAACTGCCGGAACGCGACGCGATGGAATATGATGTCGTCATCGTCGGTGGCGGCCCGGCAGGGCTTTCCGCGGCGATCCGGCTGAAACAGGCCGCTGCCGAACGGGGCGAGGAGATTTCGGTCGTCCTCGTCGAGAAGGGCTCCGAAATCGGCGCGCATATCCTCTCCGGTGCGGTGATTGACCCGGTCGGGCTGGACAAGCTGATCCCCGAATGGCGCGACGATCCCGATTGCCCGGTGAAGACGCCGGTTGTCGATGACCGCTTCTATTTCCTCGGCCCGGCCGGCGGCATCCGGCTGCCGAACTTCGCGATGCCGAAGCTGCTCGACAACCATGGCAACTTCGTCATCTCGCTGGGCAATCTCTGCCGCTGGCTGGCCACGAAGGCCGAGGCGCTCGGCGTCGAGATCTATCCCGGCTTCGCAGCGCAGGAAGTCCTCTACAACGAGGCCGGTGCCGTGACCGGCATCGCCACGGGCGATATGGGCATTGCCCGGTCCGGCGAGATGAAGGACGGATTCACCCGCGGCATGGCGCTGATGGGCAAATACACGCTCTTCGCGGAGGGGGTGCGCGGCCATCTCTCGAAACAGCTCATCGCCCGGTTTGGCCTCGATAACGGCCGTGACGTGCCGAAATTCGGCATCGGCCTCAAGGAACTCTGGCAGATCGACCCGGCGAAGCATCAGCCGGGCCTGGTGCAGCATACGTTCGGCTGGCCGCTCGATTCAAAGACCGGTGGCGGTTCGTTTCTCTATCATTTCGACGACAATCTCGTTTCGATCGGTTTTGTCGTCCATCTGAACTACCAGAACCCGACGCTCTCGCCCTTCGACGAGTTCCAGCTTTTCAAGCAGCACCCGATGATCCGGGAAGTGCTCGAAGGCGGCAAGCGCCTCTCCTATGGCGCCCGCGCCATCACCGAGGGCGGCTGGCAGAGCGTGCCGAAACTCTGCTTCCCCGGTGGCGCGCTGCTGGGCTGCTCGGCCGGCTTCGTCAACGTGCCGCGCATCAAGGGCAGCCATAATGCCATGCTCTCGGGCATGCTTGCGGCGGACAAGATCGTCGAGGCGCTGGCGGAAGGCCGCGCGGGTGACGAGCTTCTCGCCTATGAGCAGGCCTGGCGGTCGAGCGAGATCGGCAAGGACCTGAAGAAGGTCCGCAATGTGAAGCCGCTCTGGTCGAAATTCGGGACATGGATCGGCGTGCCGCTCGGTGCGGTGGATATGTGGTGCAACGAGCTGTTCGGTTTCTCGCCCTTCGGCACGCTGAAGCATGGCAAGACCGACGCCGCTTCGCTGAAGCCGCTTACCGAGGTCAAGCCGATCACCTATCCGAAGCCCGATGGCGTGATCTCGTTCGACAAGCTGTCCTCGGTCTTCCTGTCGGGCACGAACCACGAGGAAGACCAGCCGATCCATCTGACGTTGAAGGATGCATCCGTGCCGATTGCGCGGAACCTGCCTGTCTATGGCGAGCCGGCCCGGCTCTATTGCCCCGCCGGCGTCTACGAAGTTGTCTATGGCGACGAAGCCCTGAAGATGGATCCGCGCTTCGTGATCAACGCGCAGAACTGCGTGCACTGCAAGACCTGCGATATCAAGGATCCGTCGCAGAACATCAACTGGATCGCGCCGGAGGGCGGGGGCGGCCCCACCTATCCGAACATGTGAGCCGGTCTTCTGAGGCTTGCCGGTCTGTCGCGGAGCTCCGGCTTCCGCGACGGGAAACGGCAGTCTCTCCTGCCGGCTTCCTGTTACTTCGCGGCTTCGGCAACGAGCGCCGCAATCTGCGCCTTGTCGGTGACACCGCCCGAGCGGGCCACTTCCTTGCCGCCCTTGAACACAAGGATGACGGACTGGTTGCGCACGTTATAGGCGGACTTGAATTCGCCATCCATGTCGAAATCCACAGTAAAGGCAACGAGCTTGCCGAATTCCGGGGTCTTCGCAAGCTCGTTGAACACGACCTGCTGGCGCTTGCAGGTCGGGCACCAATCGGCATGCACATGAACGAGAACCGGCTTCGAGCCCTTCAGGGCGGCGTCGAAGGCTTCCTTCTTGTAGGCCAAGAAGCCTGTTGCCAGCGTGACGGCGAGCGCCGGCGCGGCGGCGATAGCAGCAACCGCCAGACCGGCAACAAGCATGTGGCGCCGCGAGAGCAGGGACGAACGGAACATCGGGGTTCTCCTTGGTAAGAGGCAGTGCAGGGCGCTGCACGCTTGTGACGGATTGATGCTGTGCACGGTGCTGCAGGGGAAGTCACATCACGAGCAGGCACGGGCCGATCACATTCCCGTGCCCGGCCCCTGCCTGCGCGGAGGCGAGCTCCCATGTAACCACTGGTATTTGGGCCTTTCTGAAGCCTTGTTTCGGTGCTAACCGAAAGGATGTTCAGGGCCGCGACTCGGCAGGAAACAGGATTGGCACGACCGGATGGATTGCAGGAACAGCGCCCGTTTGTCTTTCAGCGCCAGCAAGGCATCCTGCACGGAACGGCAGGTCAGGCTGCGGTTCCTCGGTGTTGCGCTCGCATTCATGCTGGGGCTCCCGGCGGCACAGGCTGCGCCTGCCAGCAAGGAGCGCGTCACGCCCGGGCTCGGGGCATCGGGCGCCTTCCTTGCCGGCGTTGTCGCCAATACCGAGCGGGACACGGCAGCGGCGGCCGCATTCTTCCGGGAAGCGCTCCGCGCGGATCCGCGGAATGCCGGGCTGATTGACCAGGCCTTCCTTGCCGAACTCGTCGATGGCAACATGGATGAAGCCTTCCGGCTGGCTGAACGGGCCATCCAGCGCGATAAATCCAACGCTTTGGCCCATGTCGCGTTGGGTGTGCGCGCGCTGCGCAGCCGGCAATACGAGCGCGCCAAATCGAGTTTCGAGCGCGCCGGCGGCACGGTGCGCGAGGCGGATCTCACCATTTCGCTGTTGCGTTCCTGGGCCATGGCTGGCCTCGGCGAGATTAACGGCGCGCTGCAATCCGTCGATCGGTTCAAAGACAACGAGCTGCGCGGCTATCGCGATTTCTTCGCCGGGATGATTGCGGAATCCGCAAGGCGTTTCGGCGAAGCAGAGAGCCGCCTCGAAAGCGCCTACAAGGCCGATCCCAACATCCTCCGCGTGGTCGATGCCTATGCCCGGATCCTCTCGCGCCGGGGCAAGATCGCCGAGGCGGTCAAGGTGATCGAGACCTGGCAGCAGCGCAATCCGAACCAGCCCTATCTCGATCGCCAGGCCGCCTTGCTCGCGAAGGGCGAGCAACTGCCTCCGCTGGCCGGCTCGATCGCCGAGGGAACGGCGGAGGTTTTCTATGGGCTCGGCGCGGTCGGCTCCGCTGCGCGGGACCCGATGTCGGCGATAATCTACCTTCAGATGGCGCGTTACCTCTCGCCGAAGGACGAAGTGATTGCGACGACGCTGGCCGAGTTCTTCGAGCAGATGCGTCAATATGCCCGCGCTGCGCAGCTCTACGAGACCATCCCCGCAAGTTCCGTCCTCGCCAATCGCGCGGCGATCGGCCGGGCCGGCGCGCTCGAACGCATGGAGCGGACCGATGAGGCCATCACGGTCCTGCGCGAACTGCTCGCCCGCAACCCCGGTGACATGGAAGCAGCCGACACGCTGGGCACCATTCTCCGCGTGAAGAAGCGCTGGACCGAATCGGTCGAGGTCTACAGCACCACCATCGCCGCATTGCCCAAGGTCGAGCAGCGTCACTGGCCGCTCTTCTTTGGTCGGGCCATCGGCTACGAGCGGTCGAAGCAATGGGAAAAGGCGGAGCTGGATTTCCTCGCCGCGCTTGATCTGCTCCCGGCCCGGCCGCGGACACCGCGCGAGCGGGTCGAGCGGGCGCAGGTACTGAACTATCTCGCCTATTCCTGGGTCGACATGCGCATCAACATCGAGAAGTCATTCGACATGCTCCGCGAGGCCGTGGCCTTCTCGCCCGGCGACGGTGCCATCGTCGATTCCCTTGGCTGGGCCTTCTATCGCCTCGGCCGCTACGAGGATGCCGTGCGCGAGCTCGAACGCGCGGTCCTGCTCAAGGCGGGGGATCCGACGATCAACGATCATCTCGGCGATGCCTACTGGAAGGTCGGCCGCAAACGCGAGGCCCAGTTCAAGTGGGAACAGGCCCTGGGGCTGAACCCGGAGCCCGAGGACGCCGAGAAGATCCGCCGGAAGCTCCAGACCGGTCTGGAGGAAGGCCCGGCGGCCAATGCGGCCACGCCGAAGCCGAATGGCGGCTGAGCTGGGCAGGGCACCCGGATGCTGACCGAATTCGCGCTGGCGAAGGTCAACCTGTTCCTGCATGTCCTTGGCCGTCGGCCGGATGGCTACCACCTGCTCGAAAGCCTCGTCGCCTTCGCCGATCATGGCGATGAGCTGCATCTCCTGCCCGGCCAACCCTTGGGTCTCTCGATCGAGGGACCCTTCGCCGGTTCGCTGGCTGTGGCGGAAGACAATCTCGTCCTGCGGGCAGCGCGCGCCTTCGTGGCGCATATCGGCCCTGGCCATCTGGGCCGCTTTGTCCTGGTCAAGGCTCTGCCTGTCGCCTCCGGAATCGGCGGTGGTTCGGCCGATGCCGCTGCCGCCCTCCGTCTGCTGGCCCGGGCGAACGACATTCCGCTTTCCGATCCCCGTCTCGTGGATTGCGCCGCCATGCTCGGCGCCGATGTGCCGGCCTGCCTCGACCGGAAGACCCGGCTGATCTCCGGTATCGGCCACGAACTGGGCCCGCCTCTGGCCAGCGAGCCGGCGCCGGTCCTGCTCGTCAATCCCGGGATCGGGGTCGAAACCGCCGAGATCTTCCGGCAGATGGGCCTTCAGCCAGGCCAGCGCCATGAAAAGCCGCCGGTGACTTACGAGAAGCTCTCGCTCCAGCCGCTGCATTTTCTCGCCTCGCAGACCCGGAACGACCTCCAGCCCATCGCCGAATCCCTCGTGCCGGCGATCACCGAGGTTGTCTATGCCTTGCGGCGGCAGGCCGGCTGCTGGCTGGCGCGCATGTCTGGTTCGGGCGCGACCTGCTACGCAATTTTCTCGAACGCCCATGCCCGCAATGCCGCCGCGCGCGATATCGCCGCCCGGAACCCCGGCTGGTGGGTATCCGCGACCGCACTCCGACTGCCCGGCTGGGACATCGTGACCCGCGCACCGATGGGAGGCTGAACCATGATCGGCCCCGATCATGTGCGCCTGATGGCGCGCTATAATGCCTGGCAGAACCGGTCGCTGGTAACGGCGGCGGACGGGCTTGACGATGCCGCCCGCAGGCTGGATCGCGGCGCGTTTTTCGGCAGCGTTTTCGGCACGCTGAACCATATCGCCTGGGGCGACACGGTCTGGATGCACCGGTTCACGGGGCGGCCCAAACCGCCCTTGCCCAACCGGCTTTCGGCGACCCTGTTTCCGGACTGGGCGAGCTATCGGTCGGCGAGAATGGCCCTCGATGAAGAGATTCTCGATTGGGCCGGCCGGGTGCAGGCGGATTGGCTCGCAGCCTCGCAGAGCTGGATGTCCGGGGCAGCCGGCCGCGAGGTCTCACGCCCGAACTGGGCACTGGCGGCGCATTTCTTCAATCACCAGACGCATCATCGCGGGCAGGTCCATGCCATGCTGACGGCCGCGGGGGCCCACCCGGAAGATACGGATCTGTTCTTCGTGGATCCGGCCGGCGAGGGGCCGCCCTGAGCGGCGCCTTGTTGACGGGAACGAACGTCAGTGCGCCCGGTTCACGCAGAAATCGACAACCTCGTCCAGCGCATCACGCATCGGCGAGCCGGGGAATAGCGCCAGCCCGTCCTTGGCCATGGCGGCATAGTGGCGAGCGCGCTCGACCGTATCTTCCAGTGCCCGGTGCTTCTTGAGCAGCTCGATCGCTCGGCCGAGCGCGACATCGTCATGTGCGCCCTCTTCCAGTGCCTCGCGCCAGAAAGCGCGCTCGTCATCCGAGCCGCGCCGGAAGGCCAGCACCACGGGCAATGTGATCTTGCCCTCGCGGAAATCGTCGCCGACATTCTTGCCGAGCTTGCTGGCCGTACCGCCATAATCCAGCGCGTCATCGATGAGCTGGAAGGCAATGCCGAGATTGAGCCCGTAGGAGCGGCAAGCTTTCTGTGCGGTCTGGTCCGCGCCAGCGAGGATGGGGCCCACTTCGGCAGCAGCGGCGAAAAGGGCCGCAGTCTTGGCACGGATGACCGAGAGATACTCATCCTCGGTCGTGGCGGTGTTCTTGGCGGCAGCGAGCTGCATGACCTCGCCCTCGGCGATCACAGCAGCGGCCGTGGAGAGCACGTCGAGGCACTGGAGCGAGCCGACCTCGACCATCATCTTGAAAGCCTGGCCAAGCAGGAAATCGCCGACAAGCACGCTGGCCTCGTTGCCCCAGACCTTGCGGGCGGAGGGCTTGCCACGGCGCAGGTCGCTCTCGTCCACCACATCATCGTGGAGCAGCGTTGCCGTGTGCATGAACTCGACCGAAGCGGCCAGCTTGATATGGCCCTGCCCGGAATAGCGGGCGAGCTGGGCCGTGGCGAGGGTCAGCATCGGCCGGAGCCGCTTGCCGCCGGACGAGATCAGATGCTGCGCCACTTCGGGGATCATCATCACGTCAGAGCCGGTCCGCGCGAGGATCGTCTCGTTGACGCGCGCCATGTCGTCTTTCAGCAAGCCGACCAGCCGGTCGATGGTCTCGCCTTTAGGCTTTTCTCCGAAGGAAACGACGACTCCCACGATCCCAACCTCTGAATTCCGCATGCGGCCCTTGCGCCGGATTGCTTTCCATACGCCGCCACGCGAAGAAAACCAAATGCAACTTGAGGCGCTGCCGCCAGCCGGCAAGGGAGATGCGGCATTGGGTGCGAACCGTCGGGGCGAAGGCGATACGACCGAAGACCAGCTGTTCCGGGGCACACTTCTTCTGCGCCAGCCGGCGCGGGGCCATCGTGCAGGCACGGATGCGGTTCTCCTCGCGGCGGCGGCTCCGGGAGAGGCGCGGCATATCCTCGATCTCGGCGCCTCGACCGGAATGGTGGGGCTGCAGGTCGCGAAAGGCCGGCCGGAATCACGGGCGATGCTGCTGGAGCGCGACCCGGCCATGGCAGCCCTGGCGCGCCACAATATCGCGGCCAATGGCCTCGCGGACCGGGTTTCCTGCCGGGAGGCGGACGCCTTCGCCCTCGGGCGCGAAAAGGACCTCCGGGAAGCCTTTGACCTTGTCCTGACCAACCCGCCCTATTTCACCCGGGGGCGCGGGCGCGCCTCGCCGGATGCAGGCCGGCGGGCCGCCCATGAACTCGACGGCGACCTCGATGGCTGGCTGCGCAATGCGGCTACCGTGCTCGCGCCGGGCGGGGGGATCGTGATGATCCACCGGGCAGATTCGCTGGGGGACGTGCTGGCGGCCATGGCGCGCCGGTTCGGTGGCCTGACCCTCCGGTTCATCCATCCCCGGGCTGCGGAACCGGCCCATCGGCTGCTCGTATCGGGGATCAAGGGGTCACGGCAGGGGCTGACGATCCTGCCGCCGCTTGTGTTGTTCGAGGGCGACAGGCCGACCGCGCTGTCTGCTGCGCTTCACGATGGCCTGGCCTTGCTGCCGATGCGGCCCGGGCAACATCAAGCGCAGCAAGGGTGAGGGGCTGGAAACGGAAACCGGGCGGCTTGCGCCGCCCGGGATTGTTCCCGATCGGGTCGGTTCTCAGTACCGGCAGACGCGGACCCAGCGGCGGACATAGCCATAGGGCGTCCAGACGACGCGCGGCCGGGTGACGCAGCGGCGGTAATGGACCGGCGCCGGGCGATAGTAATACGGCCGGTAATGATGCCGCCGGTAGACATGGCGATACGGCCGGTAATGGCGGCGGTGATAGTAGACGGGGCTGGTCTGCGTTTTGGACTGGGCATCCAGGATCAGTGCCGGTCCGGAGGGAATGCCGGCCGCACGGGCCGGGGTCAGGCCGACAAGGCCGAGAAGCGCCGCGAACAGGGCGGCGAGGATCATGGGGGAAGAACGGGTCATGGTGCTCTCCTTGGGTCGCCCGGAAAGAGCGTACCGATTGAACATGAACAGTCGTGAAACAGGCTGGTCGAGATTGCCAGGCCGGCGGGACTGCCGGCCTGGCTTCGGCCTTACATCGGCTTCACGCAGTAGAACTCGGCGGGGCCGCCCTGCGGGCTCGGCACCTGCTGGATGATCGCGCAATTGCTGAAGCCGTTGATCCGGACGATGCGCGGCGTCGAGCGCGGGTTGTTCTTGCAGCGCTCGCTGTCGATGCCGCTCTGGCTGCCTTCGCAATTGGCGCCGCGGATGCGGCCGCGGCCATTGTTGGGGTCCCTGTTCGGCTCGTTCGGGATCGGGTTGAAGGCGGCGATCGGGTTGGCCATCATTGGGCCGGCACCGCCACCAGCGCTGCCATTGCCAGCCGGACCACCGCCGCCACCATTGTTGGCGGATTGGGCCTGGACGGGGCCAGAGGTCATGGCTGCGATGCCGAACATGCCGGCGACCGTGCCGGTGGAGAGCGAGAGGGCGAGGGCGAGCATGCTGAAACGGCTGGCCTTGCGGAACTTGGCGGTGTGGGTGTTCGAAAGCTTGGTCATGGGTTTTCTCCGGGGTCTCGATGTTGGGGCGCCGGGGGGGAGCGCCATGACCGGGACAATGCCGCTTCCCGCGCCGGCCGGCGGTGCGTTCGCGCACAGGGCTTTCACGCCCCGTTAACCGCACCGCTACGGGTGAAGGGGCTTGCGAGCCTCCCGCACGCTCGGCTAGGGGAAACCAACGCCTTTTCCGGGATGATCCGCCGTGACTGCTTTGACGCATGGGCCAGATGCCCTTCGACCTGACCGTTCCTTCCAGGGCCTGATCCTGACGCTCCAGCGCTTCTGGGCGGAAAAGGGCTGCGTCATCCTGCAGCCCTATGACATGGAGGTCGGCGCGGGCACCTTCCACCCGGCCACGACGCTGCGCGCCCTCGGCCCCCGGCCGTGGAATGCGGCCTATGTCCAGCCCTCGCGCCGGCCCAAGGATGGCCGCTATGGCGAGAACCCGAACCGGTTCCAGCACTATTACCAGTTCCAGGTCATCCTGAAGCCCTCGCCGCCGAACCTGCAGGAACTCTATCTCGAAAGCCTCTATGCCATCGGCATCGACCCGGCCCTGCATGACCTGCGTTTTGTCGAGGATGACTGGGAAAGCCCCACCCTCGGCGCCTGGGGCCTCGGCTGGGAATGCTGGTGTGACGGCATGGAAGTCAGCCAGTTCACCTATTTCCAGCAGGTGGCCGGCCAGGAATGCGCCCCGGTCGCGGGCGAACTCACCTATGGGCTCGAGCGCCTCGCCATGTATCTCCAGGGCGTCGACAATGGCTTCGAGCTGAATTTCAACGGGCTCGAAGGTGACGCCAAGGTCACCTACGGCGATGTCTTCCGGCAGGCTGAGCAGGAATATTCCCGGCACAATTTCGAATATGCGAATACCGAGAAGCTTTTCCGCAATTTCGCCGAGGCCGAGGCCGAGTGCCGGGCCCTGCTGGCCGCGGGCGAGGGCGGCGAGGGCCAGCGCCACCGGCAGGTCCTCCCGGCCTATGACCAATGCATCAAGGCTTCCCACGCCTTCAACCTGCTCGATGCGCGCGGCGTGATCTCGGTCACCGAACGGCAGAGCTACATCCTCCGCGTGCGCGAACTCGCCAAGGCCTGCGGCGCCGCCTGGGTGAAGACCGAAGCGGGCGGTGCGGCATGAACCGGCGGCATGTCGTCCTCGCGCTGCTGGCCGGCCTCGCGAGCGGACCGGCTTTTGCGCAAGCCAGCCCGGCGGATCCGGTTGCCGTGGTGCGGCAGGTCTATGACCCGAAGATCAAGAATGCCCAGCGGCCCTATTCCGCCCGGCTGCGGAAACTCTATGCCGCGGCAATCCGGACCTCGCGGCGGCTGAACGAAGTCGTCTCCGGCCTCGATTTCGATCCGACGACCAATTCGCAGGATTCGGACGACAACCTCCGCGAGACGCTCAAATTCTCGACCACAAATGCGTCGGGCGGCAAGGCTGTCGTCTCGGTGACGATGCGCATCTTCAAGGAGCAGCCCGAGCAGACGCTGGTCTTCGAACTGGTGCAGGAGAAAAACGCCTGGCGAATCGACGACATCGTCAACCCCGCGCAAACCGATGGCTGGCGCTGGTCGAAAATGCTCGAGGCCGGCGCAAAAGGCAATTGAATGGATCGCCGGCATTTTCCGGCCTCAACCGAGGGACAACCCATGACGAAACCGCATGTTGGTGGCACGGCGCCCATCCCCGTCGAGGTGGAAAAGGGCAAGGATTACTGGTGGTGTACCTGTGGCCTGTCGAAGAACCAGCCGTTCTGCGACGGCTCCCACAATGCGGAGGGCAAATTCAGCCCGATGCAGTGGACGGCCGAATCCGATCGCCGCGTCTTCTTCTGCACCTGCAAGCAGACGGGCAAATCGCCCCTCTGCGACGGCGCGCATAACAAGCTCTGAACCCAAACCAGCCGATGCCGCGCCTGATCCGGGCGCGGCCAGCCCGGAACCCGGAACGCCCATGCCTGATCTTCTGTTCGAACTCTTCTCCGAGGAAATTCCGGCCCGCATGCAGAAGCAGGCCTCGGAGGATCTGAAGCGCCTCGTGACCAACGCGCTGGTCGAGGCGGGCGTGACCTATGAGGGCGCGCAGGCCTATGCGACGCCGCGCCGGCTGGCTTTGCATGTCGTCGGCCTGCCGGCCCGCCAGCCGGATACGCGCGAGGAGCGCAAGGGCCCGCGCGTCGGCTCGCCCGAAGGCGCGGTGCAGGGCTTCCTGAAAGCGGCGGGCCTCGCCTCGCTTGATCAGGCGAAGATCGAGAGCGATCCGAAGAAGGGCGAATTCTACGTCGCCGTGATCGAGAAGCCGGGCCGCCCCACTTTGGACCTGCTGGCCGAGATCCTGCCGGCGACGATCCGCGCCTTCCCCTGGCCGAAGAGCATGCGCTGGGGCGCGGCCAGCACCTCCTCCGCGTCGCTGCGCTGGGTGCGACCGCTCCGCGCGATTCTCGCCACCTTCGGCGCCGAGACCGAGGAGCCCGAGATCGTCCCCTTCGCGGTGGACGGGCTCGCCGCCGGCAACATCACCTATGGCCACCGTTTTCTGGCGCCGGCGGAAATCCGCGTGAAGCGCTTCGAGGATTACGCGGCGAAGCTCGAGGCGGCGAAGGTCGTGCTCGATCCCGCCCGCCGCAAGGAGATCATCCGGCAGGATGCCCGCAACCTCGCTTTCGCGCAGGGGCTTGAGGTTGTCGAGGATGAGGGCCTGCTCGATGAGGTGGCGGGGCTGGTCGAATGGCCCGTCGTGCTGATGGGCCGCTTCGAGGACGCCTTCCTCGACGTGCCGGGCGAGGTCATCCGCGCCACGATCCGCGCCAACCAGAAATGCTTCGTCCTGCGCGGCCCCGATGGCCGGCTCGCCAGCCGTTTCCTGCTGGTCTCGAATATCGAGGCGAAGGATGGCGGCGCCACCATCATCGCCGGCAATGAGCGCGTCATCCGCGCCCGCCTCTCCGATGCCAAGTTTTTCTGGGAGACCGACAAGAAGGTCTGGCGCGAGGATACGGGCTTCACCCGGCTGGAGCGCTTCAAGAACGTCACCTTCCACGAGAAGCTCGGCAGCCAGTGGGATCGCATCGAGCGCATCCGCGCGCTGGCAAAGGAACTCTGCGCCGTCACCGGCGCTGACCTCGAGAAGGTCGATCTCGCCGCCCGCATCTGCAAGCTCGACCTGCAGACCGAGGTTGTGGGCGAATTCCCGGAAGTGCAGGGCCTGATGGGCCGGATCTATGCCGGGCAGATCGGGCTCGACCCCTCGGTCGCCGCCGCCTGCGAGGAGCATTACAAGCCGGTCGGCCCCGGCGATTCCGTGCCGAAAGACCCGGTTTCCACTACCGTCGCGCTGGCGGACAAGCTCGATACGCTGGTCGGGTTCTGGGCGATCGACGAAAAGCCAACGGGCAGCAAGGACCCCTATGCGCTCAGGCGAGCGGCGCTGGGGGTTATTCGGCTGCTGGTGGAGAATGGGGTGAAGGTGGGCGTCACCAACTTGGTTTCTTGGACGCATCCCAGAATCTATCGTCGCGCAGACTTTGTTCTCCGATATGTAAAAAAAGATCAAGATGACTTATTTGATGTCCCTTCTTGGCACATGGATATTGGCCCAAGGTACGATGAAGAAGGCAATGAATACTATTATTTTGATGATGTGAAATACGCATCGAATGAAGATGTCTATATATATAAGGACCATCTGATTGGCGATGACGATCTGTTTTCTTTCCGCCTGCAGATCCTGAAAGACCCCAACGGAAATGGAATGGATCGTAGGGCAGAAATTGCGGCTAGTTGCCAAAGGTTCTTGTCTTTAGAGAAAGTCGCTTCCGACCTCCTCTCCTTCTTCCATGACCGCCTGAAAGTCATGCTCCGCGACCAGGGCGCACGGCATGACCTCGTCGATGCCGTGCTTGGCAATGGCGAGGCCAATGACGACCTCCTCCTCGTCACCCGCCGCGTGAACGCCCTCGGCCACTTCCTCGAAACCGAGGATGGCACGTCGCTGCTCGCCGGCTTCAAGCGCGCGGCGAATATCCTCCGCGCCGAGGAGAAGAAGGATGGCGAGGGCGCCTTCGAGGCGGCCGCCGACCCCGCACTCTGCCGCGAACCGAGCGAGAAGGCCCTGCTCGAGGCGCTCTCGAAAGCCGGCGAGGCGGCGGGCATCGCGCTCGGCAAGGCCGATTTCGAGGCGGCGATGCGCGCCATGGCGGCGCTGCGCGGCCCGGTCGATGCCTTTTTCGAGGCGGTCCTCGTCAATGCCGAGGATCCGGCCATCCGCCGCAACCGCCTTGCCTTGCTCGCCACGCTCCGCCGCGTGACGCGGCAGGTCGCGGATTTCAGCCGCATCGCGGGGTAGGGCCGGGCCGCCCCGTCACCCGCGATTCCGACATTCGGTCAGGCCTGCTGCCCTTTTGGCGTGATCTTGACGCAAGAAGGCAAAGCGACAGTCTCGCCAAGGCCGGGAATCTGGCCTAGGCTCGGGGCAACCTTGGAGCTTTCCCATGAATGCCACCGCTTCCCGCGCGCTTGCGCCGGGCCTGATCATCCTTGCCGGCTGCGCCTGTTCGATGCTCACCTTCGGGCCGCGTGCCACGATGGGCTTCTTCCAGCAGCCGATCATCTCCACCCATGGCTGGGGCCGCGATGTCTTCGCGATGGCCCTCGCCATCCAGAACCTGCTCTGGGGCGTCGGCCAGCCCTTCATGGGCGCCATCGCCGATCGCTTCGGCACCCTGCGCGTACTCTGGGTCGGCGCCAGCCTCTATGCCGCCGGCCTCGCGCTGATGACCGTGGCGGGCGACCCGCTGACGCTGAACCTCACCGCCGGTGTGCTCATCGGATTCGGCCTCGCCGGCTCGTCCTTCAACCTCGTCCTCGCCGCCTTCGGCAAGCTGCTGCCGCCGGAAAAGCGCTCGATGGCCTTCGGCGCCGGCACGGCCGCCGGCTCCTTCGGCCAGTTCCTGTTCTCGCCGCTTGGCGTGGCGCTGATCCGCGATTACGGCTGGCAGAATGCGCTGCTGATCTTCGCCGGCCTGACCATGCTGGTCCTGCCGCTGGCGCTCGCCATCGCCACACCGCCCCAGAAGCAGGCGGCTGCCAATGCCGCGCCAAGCGCCGACAACCAGTCGGTCAAGCAGGCGCTCAACCAGGCCTTCCGGCACCGCTCCTATGTGCTGCTGGTGCTCGGTTTCTTCACCTGCGGCTTCCAGCTTGCCTTCATCACGGTGCATCTTCCGTCCTATTTCAAGGATATCGGCCTGCCGCCGGAAGTGGGCGGCTGGACGCTGGCGCTGGTCGGCATCTTCAACATTGTCGGCTCGCTTTCGGCTGGCTGGCTCGGCAACCGCATGCCCAAGCGATGGATCCTCGCCGCGATCTATTTCGCCCGTTCGGTGGTGACGATCGGGCTGCTGCTCTCGATCCCCTTCGTCGCGCAGCCGGTCAGCGTTTTCGGCATCGTGACAACGGTCGGGGTGCTCTCGGCGCTGACTTTCGGCGCCTTCACGGGGCTGCTCTGGCTCTCCACCGTGCCGCCAACGGCCGCCCTCGTCTCGATCATGTTCGGGCCGCGCTACATGGCGATGCTCTACGGCTTTGCTTTCTTCTCGCACCAGGTCGGCGCCTTCCTCGGCGTTTGGCTGGGCGGCCTGCTCTTCGAGCGCACCGGCAGCTATGACGTGGTCTGGTGGCTTTCCGTCGGGCTCGGCGTGGCTTCGGCCATCATCAACCTGCCGATCATCGAGCGCGCCGCGCCGGGCCGCTGGCAGCCCCAACCGGCCTAGGCCGGCGGGTTGGAAATGTCGTCGCCTTCGATCAGGCGGCGGCGCTTCGTCAGCTCCGCACCGAAGAACTCGAGAAAGGCCCGCACCCGCGCGGCCTTCTTCAGATCCGGATGGGTCAGAACCCACAGGCCGGTATCCGAGGAAATGCGGAGCGAGTGGATCCGCACAAGGTCGGGCAACTGGTCGCCGATGAAGCAGGGCAGGGTTGTCATGCCGAGGCCGGCCTGCGCCGCGCTGGCGAGGGTGGAGACCATGTTGACCTTCACCACCACGCATTCGGGCGGCACTTGCCCGGAAATCCAGCGCCCGCCGGCGGTCATCCCGATCGGATCGCCGAGGCCGACCCAGCGGGCCGGCTTGCGCAGCAGGCTCTCGGGGTGCGCCAGGTCCGGCTTCTGCTCGGCAACGAAGGTGCGGCCGGCATAGCAGCCCCAGCCGATCGTGGCGACGCGCCGCCCGACCAGCGAAGGCGGCGGATCGACCGAGGCGCGGATGGCCACATCGGCATCACGCCGCGACAGGTTCAGGGCGCGGTTATCGATCACAAAATCGAGCGTGATTTCCGGATAGCGCTGGCGGAAAGCGCAGAAGATCGGCGAGACGAGATGCGAGAAAATCGTGTCTGTCGTCGTCACCCGCAGCTCGCCCGAGGGGCGGACATCCTGCCCGGCAATCCGGCGCTCGAATTCAAGGATGGATTCGGCCATCCGGCTGGCCAGCGCCACCATCTCCTCACCCGCCGAAGTCAGCAGGTAGCCGGAACGGGCACGCTCGAAGATCCGCACGCCGAGATGCTCCTCAAGCGTGTTCAACCGCCGGAAAACCGTCGAATTGTTGACACCGAGGGCTTCCGCCGCGCCACCGAGGGACCGGTGGTCGGCAATGGCGCGGACGAGGCGGAAATCATCCCAGGCGAGTGGCTGCATGGCGGATCACAGATTGTATTCGTTATACAGTATCAAGAACTATCTCCGCATGATTTATCAACTTTTGGCAAGGGTGTCCGAGGCGTCGGAACTTGCCGTCTCCCGCGGTGCCGCAGCGCGCGACAGCCTGTCCTGGATCGCCTCGCCAAGCCCGGTGCCCGGCAGCGGTGCCACGGCGATTCCGGTGCTGGGCACCGAATCCAGCACACGCAGGCAGCCATAAAGCCGTGACGCCGCCTCCGCGAGATCGCCCGATCGCGACAGATTCAGCCTGGCCACGGGCTCTGCACCACCCGGTTCGGCCGAGCCGAATCCGAGATAGGCCTCGCCCGGGCGAAGGGCTGTGGCGTTAAGTCGCACGCCATGCTGCGGCGCGTAATGGGAGCTCAGCCGCCCGGGGGCGAGCGGCCGGCCGGGATCGGCCGAAGCGGTTTCGAGCGGCCGGCCCAGCTTCGCCTCGATTGCCTCGCGCGGGACGCCGCCAGGGCGAAGAAGCGTGACCACGCCGCCGAGGCAGCCGACAATCGTTGATTCGACGCCGATGGGCGTGGCCCCGCCATCGACAATCGCCGCAATCCGGCCGGCAAGGTCCTCCTCGACATGGCGCGCATCGCTGGCCGAGACATGCCCCGAACGGTTGGCGCTCGGCGCGGCGACCGGGCGGCCCGCGGCCTGAAGAATCGCCTGCGCCACCGGATGATCCGGGACACGGATCGCCACCGAATCGAGCCCGGCCCGGGCCAGTTCGCAAACCGGCCCACCGGCACGGGCGGGAACAACAAGAGTCAGCGGGCCCGGCCAGAACGCTTCCGCCAGAACCCGCGCTTCCGTCGGGAACTCGCCAAGCGCGAGGGCCTGATCGAGGCTGGCGACATGGGCGATCAGCGGGTTGAAGCGCGGGCGGCCTTTGGCAGCATAAAGCTGCGCGATGGCCTGCGGGTCCGTGGCATCCGCGCCGAGCCCGTAGACGGTCTCGGTCGGAAATGCGACGAGTTCACCTCCGGCCAACATGGCCCCCGCACGGGCCAGATCTTCCGGCCGGTCGGTCAGGACAAGTGTCGTCGCGGTTGGCGAATGCATGGGACATCTTTGAGGCAAGTTACCTCATGTCTGCAACACATCTTTGTCGGCCAGCTGACTGCGTTGACCGCGCCGGAAGTCTAGAAGGAAGGCCTTGCCATCCGGCACGAAACCAGATAGTTTATATATGAACTAAATCAGGGCTGCGCGCTTCCGCCTGTCGGGGAGGCTTGCTAGACCTTCGTCAGCACGGAACGAGGCCGGGTAACGGCCTGCATCGGGGAGAGAGGCCATGACCTACCGCGCGCCAGTCGAGGATATCCTGTTTGCCATGCGCCATGTCGCCGGGCTGGAGCAGGGCATCGCCTCGGGTCTCTATGCCGATCTGGCCGATGGTGTCGCGGAGGCGATCCTCGACGAGGCCGCCAAATTCGCCGAGGGCCGGCTCGCGCCGCTCAACCGCGTCGGGGACAAGGAAATGGCCCGCCTGGTCGATGGCACCGTCCGTATGCCCGCCGGCTTTGCCGAGGCCTATGCGGATTGGGCCGCCGGCGGCTGGGCCAGCCTTGCGGCCGATCCCGAATATGGCGGGCAGGGCCTGCCGACCCTGCTCAGCGTCGCCTGCAGCGAGATCTGGAACGCGGCCAACATGGCCTTCGCGCTCAACCCGCTCCTGACGGTCGGCGCGGTCGAGGCCCTGACCGCGCATGGAACCGAACAGCTCCGGCAGACCTACCTGCCCAAACTCATTGCCGGTGAATGGACCGGTACGATGAACCTGACCGAGCCGCAGGCCGGCTCGGACCTCAACCTGCTGACCAGTCGCGCCGAGCGTGCGGACGATGGCTCCTACCGGATCTTCGGCCAGAAGATCTTCATCACCTATGGCGACCACGAGATGACGGAGAATATCATCCATCTCGTCCTCGCCCGCCTGCCGGATGCCCCGGCCGGTACGCGCGGCATCTCGCTGTTCCTCGTGCCGAAATTCCTCGTCAACCCGGATGGCAGCCTCGGTGCCCGGAACGACCTGCGCTGCCACGCGCTCGAGCACAAGCTCGGCATCCATGCCTCGCCAACGGCCACGATGATTTTCGGCGATGCCGGCGGGGCCATCGGCTATCTGATCGGCGAGGAGAACAAGGGCCTCGCCTGCATGTTCACGATGATGAACAATGCCCGCCTCGGCGTCGGAGTACAGGGTGTCGCCGTTGCCGACCGCGCCTATCAGCAGGCCCTCTCCTATGCGCGTGACCGCAAGCAGGGCCGCGCCGTCGGGGCGCCGGCCGCCTCGCCGATCATCGAACATCCCGATATCAAGCGCATGCTGATGGAGATGCGCGCCAAGATCGCTGCCGCCCGCGCCTTGTGCTTTGCCACGGCGTCCGGGCTCGACCGGCATCACCGGCTGGAAGACGAGGAGGCCCGCCGCATCGCACATGAGGAAGCCTCGATGCTCACCCCGGTGGCCAAGGCCTTCGCGACCGATATCGGGACCGAGGTTGCCTCGCTCGGCGTCCAAATCCATGGCGGCATGGGCTTCGTCGAGGAAACCGGCGCCGCCCAGCACTACCGCGATGCGCGCATCCTCGCGATCTACGAGGGCACGAATGGCATTCAGGCCATCGATCTTGTGACCCGCAAGCTACCGCTTTCCGAGGGCCAGCGTGTCGCCGCGATGATCGCCGGCTACCGCGCCTCAGCAGAGCGGGCCCGCGCCTTCAACGATCCCGCGCTCAACGCCATCGGCACGCGGATCGGCCGTGCCGTCGATGCGCTGGAACGCGCCACCGGCTTCATGCTCGCGGCTCTGAAGGGCAACCCGAATGCGGCTTTGGCCGGCGCGACCCCCTATCTCCGCCTGTTCGCGCTTGCCGCCGGCGGTGCGTATCTCGCCGACGAGGCCATGGCGGCTGCCGCCGCCCGACAGTCCGGCGAGACGGATCCGCGCCATGAAGCACGTATCCGTGATGCCCGCTTCTTCGCTGAAAATCTCGCCGTCGGTGCCGAGGGCCTCGAAACCACGGTGGTCGAGGGAGCCGAATCGATCACCTCGGCCTTTGCCAGCGCCGCCGAATAGGAGCCCGCCATGTCCGAACCTGTGCTCGCGCGCCATGAGGGCGCCGTCCTCGTGCTCACCCTCAACCGGGCCGAGAAAAAGAATGCCCTGACCGGCGCCATGTATACGGCGCTGACCGAAGCCATCGAATCCGCCAATGCGGATCCCGGGCTTGGTGCGATCCTCATCCTTGGCCAGCCTGGCATCTTCTGTGCGGGCAACGACATCAAGGATTTCATCGGTTTCGCCATGAGCGGCAGCCTCGGCGGCCCGATCCTCGGCTTCCTGCGCGCGCTGGTCGCCAACCAGAAGCCGCTGGTCGCCGCGGTCGATGGCGGTGCCATCGGCATCGGCACCACGATGATCCTCCATTGCGACTACGCCCTCGCCTCCGAGCGCGCGATTTTCGCCACGCCCTTCGTCGATCTCGCGCTCGTGCCGGAAGCCGGATCCAGCCTGATCGTGCCGCAATTGATGGGCCAGCGCCTCGCCTTCGAGATGCTGGTCATGGGCGAGCGCTTCGATGCCGCCCGCGCCCGCGAGACCGGGCTCGTCAACCGGGTTGTTGCCAGCGGTGATATCGAGACGGAGGCTCTCGCCGTCGCCGCGCGCATTGCCGCCAAGCCGCGCGAGGCTGTCGCCATTTCGCGGCGGCTGATGCGGGGTGATCCTGAGGCTTTGCTGGCCCGGATTGACGAGGAGGCCGCAGCCTTCGCCCAGCGTCTGGGTTCGGCCGAGGCGCGCGCCGCCTTCGAGGCCTTCCTGTCCAAACCGAAATCCTGAAAGCGGGGATCGCCGTGAAAACCGACGCCATGACCACCACCACCAGCCTGCAGGGCAAGACCCTCTTCATCACCGGCGCCTCGCGCGGCATCGGCCTCGCCATTGCCCTGCGCGCGGCGGCCGACGGCGCCAACATCGTCGTTGCCGCCAAGACGGCGGAAGCCCATCCGAAGCTCGAAGGCACGATTTTCACGGCAGCGGAGGAGATCGAGAAGGCCGGCGGCAAGGCGCTGCCGCTCCAGCTCGATATCCGCGAGGATGCTGCGGTCGAAGCCGCGATGGCCAAGGCCGCGCAGCATTTCGGCGGCATCGATATCGTCATCAACAATGCCAGCGCCATCAATCTCGCGCCGGTCGCGGCCCTCGAGATGAAGCGCTTCGACCTGATGCACCAGATCAATGCGCGCGGCACCTATCTCGTGTCCCGCTCGGCCTTGCCCTATCTCGTCAAGGCGGCGAACCCGCATATTCTCATGCTCTCGCCGCCGCTCGACATGAAGACGAAATGGTTCGCTGGCCATACCGGCTATTCCATGGCGAAGTTCGGCATGAGCCTCGTTGTGCTCGGCCTTGCCGGGGAAACGCGCGGCAAGATCGGCGTCAACGCGCTCTGGCCGCGCACCACCATCGCGACGGCGGCCGTGAAGAACATTCTCGGCGGCGATGCGCTGATGCGCTCCAGCCGCTCGCCGGATATCCTCGCCGATGCGGCCCATGTCATCCTCACCAAGGATGCCAGCAGTTTCACCGGGAATTTCATCATCGACGATACGTTCCTGGCGGGCGAAGGCGTTACGGATTTCGATCGTTACCGCGTTGATCCGACCCAGCCTCTGGCGCCGGATTTCTTTGTTCCCGACGATATCCCGCCGCCGGCCGGTGCCACCTATGGCCCGCTGAAATAAGCGGGAAAGCGGCACGATTCCCCCTTGCCTCCAGCGCCCGGATCGGCTGGATAGCGGCAGAAACGGCAGCGTGAGGCGGGGGCCGGCATGATCATCATCCATCTCCCGCAGGGAGCTGAAACCGACCCGGTGCGTCGTCGCGAGGAGCGTTGCAGCTTCGAGCGTCGCGCGCTTGGGACGGGTGATCCCGTGCCGTCGGAAGCCATCTGGATCGACATGGTCGAGCCGACGCGCGAGGAGGATCGCCGGGTTGAACTGGCGCTCGGCATCGAGATCCCGACGCGGGAGGAAACCCGCAACATCGAGCCCTCCGAGGTGCTCTATGTGGAAAACGGGGTGCGGTACATGTCGGCGCGCATCCTCTGCCAGTCCGGCACGGAAAGCCCGACCCTCGCGCCGATCTCCTTCATCCTGAAGGATCATACGCTCGTTACGGTCCGCTATGACGAGCCGCGCTCGTTCCAGATGTTCATCAACCGGATGGCTCGGCCCGGCGCCGGCACCCCATCCGGCGATCACATGCTCATCGCGCTGTTCGAGACCGTGATCGACCGCGCGGCAGAGATCCTCCGCCTGACCGGCGAGCGGATCGACGAGGCCTCCTCCGCCGTGTTTGACGCCAATACCGCCAGGCGTGCCGACGTCGAGACCTTCCGCAAGACGCTCAACACGATGGGGATGGAAGGAAACCGGATCTCGAAAGTCCGGGAAAGCCTTGTCTCGATCGAGCGCATGCTTCTTTTCCTCAGCGCAAATACCGCCGGCGCGACCTTGCCGGATGATTTGCGGGCCGATGTAAGGACGACTCTGCGCGACCTGCAATCGCTTGAGGACCACGCCACGTTCCTCTCCCAGAAAATCCAGTTCCTGCTCGATGCCGTGCTGGGCCTTGTCAGCCTCGAGCAGAACAAGATCATCAAGATCTTTTCGGTGGCGGCCGTGGTCTTCCTGCCGCCGACGCTGATCGCGTCGTCCTATGGCATGAACTTCAAGAATATGCCTGAGCTTGAATGGCAGTTCGGCTATCCGATGGCCCTCGGCCTGATGGTCCTCTCGGCTGTCTGCACCTATTTCTTCTTCAAGATCAAACGCTGGCTGTGAGCGCGGTGCCATGTGTGGCCGCTTCGCCCTGACGCTGCCGCCGGAAGCCGTCCGGGCCTATTTCGGCTATCGGGACCAGCCGAATTTCCCGCCCCGCACCGATATCCGCCCCACCCAGCCGGTGGCGATCCTCCGGCTCGAACAGGGGGAGCGGCGCTTCGCCCTCGTGCGCTGGGGCTTTATTCCCGGCTTCGTCAAGGACGAGAAGGATTTCCCGCTTTTGATCAACGCACGCGGCGAGACGGCCTTCGAGAAGCCCTCTTTCCGCAACGCCATCCGCCGCCGGCGCTGCGTCTTCCTCGCGGATGCCTTCTACGAATGGCACAAGCTGGACGAGAAGGGGCGGAAGAAGCAGCCCTATCTCATCCGCCGGCCTATGCAGGGCCCGCTCGCCCTTGGCGGCATCTGGGAAAGCTGGCAGAGCCCCAACGGTTCCGAACTGGAGACGGCCGCCATCCTCACCATCTCGGCCAATGCCACCATCGCGGCGATTCACGAACGGATGCCGGTCATTCTTGAACCCGCCGCGTTCGAATCCTGGCTCTCGGCCGAAACGCCGCGCGAGGCTGTGGAAGCCATGATGCGGCCGCTGGCCGATGACGCGCTGGAACTGGTACCGATCACGAAGGTCGGCGCGGACGAGCCGGGCTTGCTGTAGATCGAAGGGCAGAACCTGCCGAGTGGACCGGACACCTGGAGGGACGCCATGACCGATCAAGTCCTGATCATTCTCGCTTGTTCAGGCCTCGGCATCATCCTGATCTGGGCGCTAAGCAGGCCGCGGCGCGAAAAGGATCGCCGCGACCGCCGCGACAGCGGCAGCAGCAGCGGCGGAGAAGCCGGAGGGCATACCGGGCTGGGCACTGATTCCGGCGATGGCGGCGGCGACGGTGGCGGGGATTGACCCGCCCGTTACCGCGTGAAGCCTGCCACCAGCTCCACATGCGGCGAATGCCGGAACTGGTCGACGGGGGTGACGCCGGTCAGCCGGAATCCTGCCGCGACCAGCACCTGCGCATCGCGGGCGAAGCTCTCCGGATCGCAGGAGACATAGGCCACCCGACCGATCCGGGACTTGGCGATCTCGCGGATCTGGGCCTCGGCACCCTGCCGGGGCGGATCGAGCAGCACCGCATCGAAGGGCTTCAGCTCCGGCGCGAAGAGCGGCCGGCGGAACAGGTCCCGCGCTTCCGCCACGGCGGGCTTGCCACCGGGATTGGCCCGGATCGAGCGCTGGAAGGCCTCGATGGCGGGTCGGTCGGAATCGAAGGCGGTCACTTTCATCTTCCGGGCCAGTCGCAGGCCGAACGGGCCCAGCCCGCAGAACAGCTCCGCCAGATGCTTCGTACCCACGAGAATGCCGCCGGCAAGACCCGCCAGCTTGGCCTCGGCCTCGGCCGTTGCCTGCAGGAACGATCCTGGCGGCACGAACAATGTCATGCCGGGCTGGTCGACCATCGCCACGCGGGGCGGGCGCGGCTCGATCAGCCTCTCGCCATGCAGGGTCAACCGCGCAAGCCCGGTTTCCATGGCAAGGCCGACCAGCTTCTGGCGCAAGGCCTCTGGCAGCGGACCGGAGCCGCGCAGGTCGAGGTCCAGCCCGTCAAGGCTGGCTGTGGCCTGCAGATCCAGCGGCTTGTTGAAGCCGCGCAGGACATGGCCGATCCGCCGGGCAAGGTCGGGCACCGGCGCAAGCGCTGGCACCAGCAACGGGCAGGCATCGAGATCGACCAGCTGGTGGCTCCGCGCCTTCATGAAGCCGGCAAGAATGGCGATGCCATCCGGCCCTTCGTTGCGGCGGATATGCAGTGTCACGCGGCGCCGGCCGGCGCCATGCGCATCCCGCGTCGGGGCGATCGCTGTCTCGATCCGCACGCGCTCCAGCGCATGGCGGATGCGCTCGCGCTTCCAGAGCGCAACCGGCTCCGGCGACCAATGCTGGAGGGCACAGCCGCCGCACTGGCCGAAATGCCGGCAATGCGGAGCCACCCGTTCCGGGCTGGACGGATCGAGCGACAATATGTCGGCGCGGCCTTCCCCCACCATCGCACGGACCGACTCGCCCGGCAGGGCATAGGGCAGCGGATAGCTCACGCCCTCATGCACGGCGATGCCATCGCCGCGATTGCCGATCCGTTCCACGACAAGGCGGGCTTCCTTCATGGCGATTTCCGTCCGATCAGCAGGAATTCCTGATTCCCGTCGCCGCCGGTGATCGGCGAGGGCAGCATGGCGAGCACCTCGATGCCGAGCCCGGTCAGGGCGGCTTCAACCTCGTCCAGCACGCGCCGATGCACCGCGGGATCGCGAATCACGCCATGCTTGCCCGCGCCGGGGCCCGCCTCGAATTGCGGCTTGACCAGCACGATCAGGCCGCCACCCGGCCGGAGTCGCCCCAGCCCGGCGGGAATCGCCTTGGCCAGCCCGATGAAGGACAGGTCGGCCACCAGCAGGTCGACCGGTTCGGGAATCTCGGCCTCGCTCACCTGCCGTGCATCCAGCCCTTCGAGATTGACGACGCGGGGATCGGCAGCCAGCTGCGGATGCAACTGCCCATGGCCGACATCAACGGCATAGACGCGGCGCGCGCCCCGTTGGAGCAGCAGGTCGGTGAAGCCGCCGGTCGAGGCGCCGAGGTCAAGCGCGACATGCCCTGCCGGATCGAAGGGGGCGGCATCAAGCGCGGCGCGGAGTTTCTCTCCGGCGCGGGATACGGTAGCAAAGGGGCGCTCGGCGGAAAGGCTGACCGAGCTCTCGAAAAGCCGGGAGGGTTTGTCGACGCGCTTTCCATCCGCGACCACCAGCCCGGCCTCGATTGCCGCGCGGGCCAGGCTGCGGGTGGCAAAAAATCCCTTTTCAACAAGCAAATGATCGATCCGCTGCCGGGCCATGAAAAAACGTCGCCTCGTTCGGCATCCGGTATGCGGCGCCATGGGTAACAGGACAAGGGAATTCGGGAACGGCCCTCCGCTGCCCTCGAATTCTCCGGTCAATTTTCTGGAGAGACACAATGAATTCGACCCTTTCTCGCCGCCTTTTCCTTGCTGGCTCCGCTGTCGCGCTCACGCTGCCGGCCACGCATCGCGTCTATGCCCAGGCCGCCACGCCACCGGCCGGGCCTTTCGCCACGCCGAAGCTCGGCTATGCCTACAACGCGCTTGAGCCGCATATCGATGCGATGACGATGGAGATCCATTCGCAGCGCCATCACGGCGCCTTCATCACCAACCTCAACAACTTCGCCAAGGATCACGCGATGATCGGCAAGACCCCGGTCAGCCAGCTTCTGGCGAAGTGGCAGGAACTGCCGGAAGCCATCCGCATGGGCGCCAAGAACAGCCTCGGCGGCCATGCCAACCACACGATGTTCTGGGAAATCATGACGCCGGGCGGCGCCAAGGAACCGATGGGTGACCTGAAGGCTGCGATCGACCGTGATCTCGGCGGCTTCGACAAGCTCAAGGCCGATTTCAACGGCGCGGGTGGCCGCCTCTTCGGCTCGGGCTGGGTCTTCGTGACCGTCAACAAGGACGGCAAGCTCGCCCTCGCCTCGAAGCCGGGCCAGGACAACCCGATGATGGACGGGCTGATGCCGCTCTTCGGCAATGATGTCTGGGAACATGCCTATTACCTGAAGTACCAGAACCGCCGTGCCGACTATCTCAACACGTGGTGGAATGTCGCCAACTGGACCAAGATCGGCGAGCGTTATGCCGCCGCCAAGGCCGGCAAGCTGGCGATCTGAGGCGCCTTCAGGGCCTGCCCGCCGGGCAGGCCCTATTCCTGACGTGCCGGGCCGGGGCTCCCCAAGGCCGCGACCGCCTCGGCAAACTGGTCAAGCGCCCCGAGCCCCTTCGGCGTCAGGCCATAGACGCCCCGGCTCTCGCGCTGGAACCAGCCATAGACATCATCCTGCAGGATCGCCGCTGCCCGCGTAACGCCGGTTTGCTTGCGCAGGCTGGCCACCTTGGTTGCGCCTGCCCCGGCCAACAGCGCGGCGATCCGCAGCGCATCCTGCCGGTAGGCCGTCATGCGCGGCCGGCGGGTGCTTCCGCCGATATTCGGATCGCCGACGCGATGGGCGAATTCCTTCAGCAGCAGCGTCGTGCGCCGAGCGTTGCGCCGCGGCTGGTAGGGCAGGGGGTCGGCCAAGGGCTCGACGAAATCGCCCGTGACCACCAGCACACCGAGGCCAAGCCGCTTGCACAGCTTCACGATATCGCCCTTCTGGCGCCGCTTCGGTGGGCCGAAGGCGAGATAGACGGCATCACTCATGGCCTGCCGGTCGACGCCCTGCAGCAAAAGCGGCAGCGAGAAGCCTGTCTTCATCTCGACAATGACGGGCGCCTCGTCACCGCGCACCGCGACAATATCGCAATCGCGGACCTCGCCTTTCACGGCATAGCCCTGCCGCTCGAGAAACAGCTTGATCGGTCGGTAGAGATCGGTTTCGGCCATGACTCATGGCCTAACCCGTTGCGCTGATTCGAGAAAGCCGGCCGATCTCAGGCCCGCACGGCCGTGCTCGCGCCGGCCTGGCCGAGTGCCTCGCGCACCTTCGCCACGATGCCCTTCGCATCGAGCCCCGCCTCGGCATACATCTTTTCCGGCTTGTCGTGATCCTGGTAGCAATCCGGCAGCACCATCGAGCGGAACCGCAATGCACCATCGAGCAGGCCTTCATCGGAAAGGAACTGCACCACCTGCGCCCCGAACCCGCCGACCGAGCCCTCCTCGATCGTCACCAGCACCGCATGGCCCTGGGCGAGATCGCGCACCAACGCCGTGTCGATCGGCTTGGCAAAGCGCGCATCCGCGACCGTGGTCGAAAGCCCGAGCTTTTCCAGTTCGTCCGCCGCCAGCAACGCTTCCTGCAGGCGCGTGCCGAGCGAGAGCAGCGCGATCTGGCTGCCCTTTCGGATTATCCGGCCCTTGCCGATCGGGAGGATCTCGCCGCGCTCCGGCATTTCCACACCGACACCCTCGCCGCGCGGATACCGGAAGGCGATCGGGCCCGAATCATGCGCCACCGCCGTCGCCACCATATGGCAGAGTTCGGCCTCGTCCGCCGCCGCCATCACCACCATGTTCGGCAGGCAGCAGAGATAGGCGAGATCGAACGCGCCCGCATGGGTCGGCCCGTCAGCGCCGACGAGCCCGGCCCGGTCCATCGCGAAGCGGACCGGCAGGTTCTGGATCGCCACGTCATGGACCAGCTGGTCATAGCCTCGCTGGAGGAAAGTGGAATAGATGGCGCAGAACGGCCTGTAGCCCTCGGTTGCCAGCCCCGCGGCGAAAGTCACGGCATGCTGCTCGGCGATGCCGACATCGAAGGTGCGCTGTGGGAAAGCCTCGCCGAACAGGTCCAGCCCGGTGCCTGAGGGCATGGCGGCGGTGATCGCCACCACCTTGTCGTCCCGCTCGGCCTCGCGGATCAGGCTCTGCGCGAAGACCTTGGTATAGCTGGGCGCATTCGAGGGCGGCTTGGCCTGCTTCCCGGTGATGACATCGAACTTCACCACGCCGTGATATTTGTCGGCGCTGGCCTCGGCCGGGGCATAGCCCTTGCCCTTCTGCGTCACGACATGGATCAGCACCGGCCCGGTATCACTGTCGCGGACATTCCGCAGGACGGGGAGCAGGTGATCCAGATTATGCCCGTCGATCGGCCCGACATAATAAAAGCCGAGCTCCTCGAACAGGGTACCGCCGGTCCAGAAGCCGCGGCCGAATTCCTCGGTCTTGCGGGCCTTGTCGTAGAAGAACTTCGGCAACCTCTGCGCAAGCTGCTTCGCAACCTCCCGGAGCGAACGGTAGGTCCGGCCGGAAACCAGCCTCGCCAGGTACGCCGACATCGCCCCCACCGGCGGCGCGATCGACATGTCATTGTCGTTGAGGATGACGATCAGCCGCGAATGCATCGCCCCGGCATTGTTCATCGCCTCATAGGCCATGCCGGCGGACATCGCGCCATCGCCGATCACCGCGATGACATGGTTGTTCCCGCCGGCGAGATCCCGCGCAACGGCCATGCCGAGGCCGGCGGAAATCGACGTCGAGGAATGCGCCGCACCGAACGGATCGTATTCGCTCTCGCTGCGCTTGGTGAAGCCGGAAAGCCCGCCTCCCTGCCGCAGGGTGCGGATCCGGTCACGACGGCCCGTCAGGATCTTGTGCGGATAGGCCTGATGTCCGACATCCCAGATCAGCCGGTCGTGAGGCGTATCGAAAACATGATGGAGCGCCACGGTCAGTTCGACCACACCCAGCCCGGCGCCGAGATGCCCGCCCGTCACCGACACGGCATCGATCGTTTCGGCGCGCAATTCATCGGCGACCTGCCGCAACTGGCTCTGGTCCAGCCGTCGCAGGTCCTCGGGCGTCACGATCATGTCCAGCAGGGGGGTGTCAGCCGCCAAGGGAAAGCCTCCGGTTATCAGCCGCCTCATCTATCGGGTTGCGGCTGAACGTCAATGAGCAGAGGCGTCAAGCCTTTGGCAGCGGGATGAATTCGCTCTCGCCGGGCACACTGTCGAACCGGCCGGCAGCCCAGTCCGCCTTGGCCTGGTCGATCCGCTCCTTGCGCGACGACACGAAATTCCACCAGATATGCCGGCGGCCATCCATCGCATCGCCGCCGATAATCATGACGCGCGCATGGCTGAGCGCCAGGATCGAGATGCGGTCGCCCGGCTTGAAGACCAGGAGCTGGCCGGGGCGGAAAACATCGCCCGCAATGTCGATTTCGCCCGAGACGATATAGATTGCCCGCTCGGGGTAATCGTCATCGAGCGGCAGGATCGCACCAGGCGCCAGCATGGCCTCGGCATAGAGCGCGGGATGCGGGTACTGCACCGGCGATTCCTCGCCGTAGGCTGCGCCCATGATCAGCCGCACACGCTTGCCCTCGCCGGTGATGCGCGGCAATTCGCCTTCGGTATGGTGGATAAAAGCCGGGTCGGTTTCCT
This sequence comes from Rhabdaerophilum sp. SD176, assembly GCF_030143245.1. Lineage (GTDB taxonomy): Bacteria > Pseudomonadota > Alphaproteobacteria > Rhizobiales > Beijerinckiaceae > Rhabdaerophilum. Next base: position 429,628 of record NZ_JARJNS010000003.1, read on the forward strand.
CCAGAGCCGCCGGCAGCGCCGCCCAGAGCTGGATGCCGAAGAGCCGCCGCGTCTCGGCCTGCCGTGCCTCCGGGCTGCTCCGCTCGGAATGCACGACGCCGCGCCCCGCCGTCATCAGGTTCAGCGCGCCGGGCGTGATATCCTTCACCACGCCGAGACTGTCGCGATGCCGGATCGAACCATCGAAAAGGTAAGTGACGGTCGATAGGCCGATATGCGGGTGCGGGCGCACATCCAGCCCTTGCCCAAGCAGGAATTCCGACGGGCCCATCTGGTCGAAGAACACGAAGGGGCCGATCATCTTCTTGCCGATCGAGGGCAGCGCGCGCCGCACCTGGAAGCCGCCGAGATCGCTCACGCGCGGCACGATCACCTGTTCGATGGCCGCGCAGGCCCGGGCATCACCGGGTTCGGGATCATCACTCGGCAGATGGGACATGAGAGCCTCCTCGTCAGGGTCCGGACCCCCGGAAAGATGGCGGCCGGCCGCCTGTCTGGAAAGGGCCGATGACAGGCTTGTGACGCAACGGCGCTGCCAGCTTCAGCGCTCGGGATCGAGCGGCGCGGCGCCCGCGGGCTTGCCATCCGGCCCGAGCTGGATCTTTGAAATCCGCATCTCGGCCTCGCGCAGCAGCGCCTCGCAGCGTTTTTTCAGCAACTCGCCGCGTTCGTATTTGGCGATCGAAGCTTCGAGGCTGACATCGCCGCGTTCAAGCTCGCCGACAATGGCCTCGAGTTCGGTCATCGCCTTTTCGAAAGGCAGGGCGGCAATATCGGCGGGCAGATCCTGATTCATGATCGCCACCCTAGTCCATCCCCCGGCCGAGGCAACTCTCGACGCCGCTTTTCCACGAAACTCAGCCGCTGCCGCGCGCGCTGAGCCGGAGCCCGGGCGCAGGCCGCTCGCGCAGGACCTCGCGCCGGAACCGGAACAGGGCTGCCGGCCGGCCTTTCGTCGTCGTCTGTTCGCCGGTCGGCTCGACCAGCCCGCCGGTTTCGACGAGGCGACGGAAATTCTGCTTGTGCAGATGATGACCGGAAATCGCCTCCACCTTCCGCTGGAGGTCGGTCAGTGTGAACTGGTCGGCCATCAGTTCGAACACGAGAGGCCGGTATTTCAGCTTGCCCCGCAGCCGGCCGAGCGCGGTTGCGACGATGCGGCGGTGGTCGAAGGGCATGACCTGGCCGAGCCGCAGGCGATCCGGCATTGCGGCCTGCCGCCGGTCCCGCCGGGCCTCGTCGACAAGGCCGGCCGAATAGAGAAGTTCGTAGCGCTCCAGCACCTTCTCCTCGTCGAAAGGCGTGCCGTCGACGCCGAAGGACAAGGCCAGCCGCTCCCGGCGCGTGAGGCCGCGCCCCTCCGCATCGCTGCTGGCCTCACCTTCGCCGGCCCAGCGTTCAAGGGCTGGCAGCAGCACCCGGTCAAGGATGTCCGGCCGCCCGCCGCGCCAGTCCTCCCACGGAAAGAACGTGTAGAGCGGCAGGAAATTCTCGCGCTGGGCGGCACCGGCCGCCATGCGGGTCAGCGCGAGATAGCCGATCGAGACGAGATGCGGCGCCGCCGCCTCGCCTGAGCCCTCGGGCAGCAGGCGGCCACGATCGCCGAATGTGTAGAGCTGCTCGACATAGCCGAGCGTGAGCCCGGCCTGTTCCTGCGCGAAACTGCGCAGCCCGAGTTCCAGGGTGCGGTGCCGGCCGGGATCGAACGGGCCCGAGGGCAGGCCGGGCGGCATCGTCGCCCCAAGGCTCGAGGCATAGACAACCGGGTCGTCCCCGCGCATGGCGAGGATAACCGCCGTCAGGTTGATCTCGATGCCGGAGCCCCCTGTCGCGATCATGGCTGGCGATGTGACAGGTCGAGGGCGAAGGGCACGCCGTCGAAGCAATCCTCACCGCGCCCGATCGTCTCCAGTGCGCGGATCATCCGCCCGTTCCGGCCCAGTGCGGCATCGGCGAGGGCCACAAGCCGGGCATTCGGCGTCGCCGTGGGTGACAGGCGGCGGATCTCGCCGGCCCATTCCGCCTCGTCCCGGTCCGGCCGCAACTGGCAGGCCGCGATGAAGGCGCCGGCGGTCGAGCGGCTCACCCCGGCATAGCAATGCACGACCAGCGGCGCCCTACGGTCCCACGCCTGGAAATAGCCGAGCAACTGCGCGACATGCTCCGTGCCGGGCATAACCTCGCCCTCGCGCGGCTCGGTAATGTCGGCGAAATCGAGCCTGAGATGCCGCTCCGGCGCAATGCCGGGCGGCCGTTCCACCTGGCCGATATTCTTGATCAGCGTCACCACGCCGGTGGCATCGGTCTCGGCCACTTTCCGGTTCAGCAGGCGCCAGGCGCAGACATGGATCACCGGCATCAGGCAGCCCCCTCATCCTGCAGGGGGCCGGGCAGGTCCAGCATGCGGAATCGTGCAAGAAACGCCGCCTCGGCCCGCCCGACCGGCCAGGGCTCGAGCAGGGCGCGGGCCTGCGCATCCAGCGGCATCGGCGCGCCGAAAAACTGCTGGGCCTCGCCCGGCTCGAAACCGGCCAGCCCCGTCGCCTCGTGATAGGCGGCGGCGCGGTCAGCCCGCTTGGCAAGATCCTGCGCAAGCTTGGTCATCGGCGCCGGCAACCCGAAGCGCCGCATCACCGCATCCAGCACGAGGCGCTCCGTCTCGCGATAGGCATCGCCGATCACCGCTTTGAAGGGCGAGATCATGTCGCCGATCACATATTCGGCTGCGTCATGCAGAAGCACGGCGAGCCGCGTGCGGCGCCCGGCCTGCGGGGCCAGCCGGCCTGCGAGATGGTCGACGAGCAGCGAATGCTGGGCCACGGAGAAGATTTCCGGGCCGAGCGTCTGCCCGTTCCAGCGCGCCACCCGTGCCAGACCATGCGCGATATCCTCGATCTCGATATCGAGCGGCGAGGGATCGAGCAGATCGAGCCGGCGGCCGGACAACATGCGTTGCCAGGCCCGGGGGGTGACGGGAGCGCGGGGGGAACGACGCGGCGCAGAAGGAGTTGTCATGCTCCTGATGTGCCGCGCTCCCTCCGAACTGGCAAGGGGATCGTGCTCAGCTGGCGAGCCGGACGTCGTCGCAGGGCCGGCCGGTTTCCCGGGGGCCCAGCACATCACGGATGGCCGACAGCATGGCCCGCGTCCGCTCGTCGGTGAGGGAGTAGAAGATCGTCGTCCCCTCGCGACGGGTGCTGACGATGCCGGCGGCCCGCATGAGCGCGAGATGCTGCGACAGCGCCGATTGGGCGATGTTCAGCCTGCGCACAAGCTCGCCGACGGCGAGTTCGCCTTCGAGAACAAGGTTGTAGAGGATCACGAGGCGGCGGCGGTTGGCGAGGATCGCCAGCAGCCCTTCGGCGTCTTCGCCATGATGGGTCAAGAAATCAAGCAATGATGAAACATTCATAATACAACTCCTGAAACAGGCGCGTTATATCACGAATTCAGAAGGCTTCAAGGGTCGAGGAAATTTATCCCATTTCGACCGAAAAACGGGCATAGCCGGGCCGGATAACGCGCACGGGAACGCCGCCCAGTGTGATCGCCTCGCCGGCCTTCAGCGCCTCCTCCAGCCGGTCGATCCGCATCGGAACAAGGCCACGGGCACCGAAACACTCGCCGCCGGTTCCCAGCACCCGATCGCCGGCCCGGCATTCCGCGCCGCCCATCACGTTGAAGCCGTTGAGCATCTCGATGATCATCGTGCGGGTGCGCGCCGTGCCGCGATGCTCCATCCGGCTCACCACCTCCTGGCCGATATAGCAACCCTTGCGGAAGGCCACGCCACCCAGCTGGTCGAGATTGACCTCGTGCGGGAAGGCCGCTAGCGCGAGGTAATCCTTGCCGCATTCGGGCAGTCCAAGGCTGATTCGCGCCGCGTGATAGGCCTCCTCGCCGGTGGCAAGCCCGGCCGGCAGCAGCGCTGCCAGCACCTCGCGCGGGCCGATCAGGCGGGCGCCCAGCTTTCCATCGCGCGGGTCATCGAACCCGTAATGCAGCTCGCCTTCCGGGGCAGGCACGCCGACGATGACGGCAACGCCGATTTCCGGGCCCAGCTGGTCGATCGCCACGGCGCTGCGCAGCCGGTAGAGGGTCAGCCGCCGGACGAGATCATCTGCCAGCCCGGCCGCGACATCGATCAGGTACATTGGCTCGTCATCGCTCGCATTGAAGACCAGCATGTCGGCGATGATCTTGCCCTGTGGCGTCAGCAAGGCCGCGGGCACGCCCTTGCCGATAGCGAGTCCCTCGATCTCGGCGGTCAGAAGGTTGTGCAGGAAATGCGCGGCCTCGGCACCGGACACGGCCAGCACGGCCCGGTCGGAGAGCAGGCAGGCGAAGCGGCTGGCCGGTTCCGGCACGGGGCTTGTTTCACTCATGCGAGCCAGATAAGTCCGGTTGGCAGGGCGAGCAAGCCCTGTCGTCACGCCGGAGGGAAAAGCCATGGCCGCAAGGTTCGATACGGTGCTGCACGGGGGCGAACTGGTCACGCCGGCAGGGCGGGGGCATGCCGATATCGGCATCGTCGGCGGTGTGATCACCGCGATCGGCGCCATCGGCACCGGCCAGGCGGCGACGGATGTCGATTGCCGCGGCCTCACCATCCTGCCGGGCGTGATCGACACGCAGGTGCATTTCCGCGAGCCCGGCCTGACCCACAAGGAAGATCTGGAAACCGGTTCGCGCGCGGCCGTGCTCGGCGGGGTGACGGCAGTGTTCGAGATGCCGAACACCAACCCGAACACGACGAGCGCCGAAACGCTGGCCGCCAAGCTCTCGGCCGCGCATCACCGCATGCATTGCGACCACGCCTTCTTCGTTGGCGGCACGGCGGAGAATATCGAAGAGATCCCGGCGCTGGAAAAGCTGCCCGGCGCGGCGGGGATCAAGGTCTTCATCGGTTCCTCCACCGGCAACCTGCTGGTCGAGGATGACGAAAACCTCGCCCGCATTCTGAAGCAGATCACCCGGCGCGCCTCGTTCCATTGCGAGGACGAGCCCCGGCTGCGCGCACGGATGGGCCTGCGTGAACCCGGCAACCCCGCCTCGCACCCGGTCTGGCGCGATGTGGAGGCGGCTTTGCTTGCCACGAAGCGGCTGGTGACGCTGGCCCGCCGCCTGGGAAAGCGCGTCCATGTGCTGCATGTCTCGACCGGCGACGAGATCCGCTGGCTGGTCGACCACAAGGATGTCGCCTCGATCGAGGTCACGCCGCATCACCTCACCTTGGCCGCGCCGGAATGCTACGAGCGCCTCGGCACCTACGCCCAGATGAACCCGCCCGTGCGCGACAAGGCGCATCAGGACGTCCTCTGGTGGGGCATTGCCAATGGCGTGGTCGATATCCTCGGCTCCGACCATGCGCCGCACACGCATGAAGAGAAGCACCATGCCTATCCGGCCTCGCATTCGGGCATGACCGGTGTGCAGACGCTGGTGCCGACCATGCTCGACCATGTGAATGCCGGCCGGCTCAGCCTCGAGCGTTTCGTCGATCTCTCGGCGCATGGTCCGGCGCGGCTGTTCAATATCGCCCGCAAGGGCCGGCTGGTCGTTGGTTACGACGCCGATTTCACGATCGTCGATCTCAAGCGCCGCGAGACGATCACCCATGCCTGGATCGCCTCGAAATGCGGCTGGACGCCCTATGACGGCAAGACTGTCACCGGCTGGCCGGTCGGCACGTTCGTGCGCGGTCACCGCGTGATGTGGCAGGGCGAGCTCACCGGGCCGTCGCAAGGCGAGCCGGTTGTCTTCGGCGATGCGCTCCCGGCCTGAGGAAGAAGCGATGTTCCAGTGCGATATTCCCGCCGTGCCGACGCTCCAGCAGGATGACGAGGCAATCCGCATCACGCGGTATGATTTCGAGCCCGGCGCGGTTACCGGCTGGCACCAGCATGGCTGGCCGTATTTCGTGATCATGCTGACGGATGGCATCCTGCGCATCCACAATGGCAGCGAGATCACCGATGTGCCGCTGAAACAGGGCCAGTCCTATATGCGCGCTGCCGGCATCACCCATGATGTGATGAACGGCTCCGACCACCCGATCGCCTTTGTCGAGATCGAAGTGAAGAACCCGGCCGCGCTGACCCGGATGATGCTGGCGTGATGAGGCGCCGACATGGAAAAGGGCCGGAGAACCGGCCCTTCGAGCATTCGTCAAACAAGGCCCGACCCGTCAGTTCTTCGTCGTCAGCGAATATTCGCCGGCCTTGATCCGGTCCGGCAGCTTTTCGGCGAATTTCGCCACGGCATCCTCGCCATAGCTCGCCACGAGCTCGACAAAGGCGGCAAAAAGCGCGGCATGGGCGAGGCAATCGCCGTCGATCCCGTCATACCGCCCTTCCGCGAAGGCTTCGCTCACATAGGTATAGGCCGCGCGACGCTGGTCGGCGTAAAGCGAATCCCGGGATTGGCCAAGCTCGTCACTCGTTTGCACGGTCGCCTTCCTGTCTTCTCGCCCCCGGCTTTGCCAGGTGGCCTGTCTTTCGTCCCGGCTTGATGCCGGTTCCGGAAGCGGTCCCCACCGCCGTCAGTCCCACCGGAGCGGGCAGAAGGACCCTAGACCGCCCGGCACGGGAACGCGAGCCTTCTGTTGAGATTTCGTTAACGCGGCGAATCGAGTTTGTGGAAAGTGGCTGCTTTGCATCAACTGCCGAAGCGGCGCTCGAGCTCGCGGGCCAGCCGCGCGGCCTCACGCGTCAGCGCCAGTCGGGCCGCTTCGGCCGCCGGCGTGCATTGCCGGTAAGTGGTGGCGTAATCCGAAAAGCCGGTATTGAACGCGCCGGCCATCTTCTCCCGCGCGCCGGAGGGCTCGCCCTCGGCCTCAAGCAGCACCTCCATCCGGGCCCGCCACGGATTGGGCTGGGCGCCGGGCTGGCAAAGCTGGCTGAGAAAGGCGAGGGCACCGACAACCTCCGAAAGGTCGACCAGCGGCTTTTCCTGCGCGGTCGAGACAGGCGGCGCCGGCCGGCTGGCGACCGGGTTCTCGCCTGCCGGCCGCCGGATCGAGGGGCGGGCCCGCAACGGCGCAACCGGCCCCGTCTGAGCCGGAGCGGAAGGCGTCAGGATGATGCGCGAGGGCGGCGTTTCCTGCGCCACGGACCGGATGCTTCCCGTCAGGGCAAGGAGCAGCATCGCACCGAGGATGGCAGACAGGTTCCGGCCAATCATCGCGCCACCATGGCGGCGGCCCGGGCGAGAATTTCCGGCAGGCGCCGCGTCATCGGCAGGTCACCCGGCGCATGCGGGTCAACCCAGAGCCAGTCGCTGACTTCGTCCGAGGGAACCGGCTCGCCGGAGCGCCAATGCCCGCAGAACGCAGCGATCACGGCATGGGCGCGGATTCCGCCCGTCTCATCCGCCTCGATATGCTCGACATGGTCGACAAAACCGACCAGTTCAGCCTCCAGCGCCAATTCTTCCTGCAATTCCCGCAAGACGCCGTCCCGCAAAGTCTCGCCGGCCTCGATCCGCCCGCCGGGCAGTGAATAGAGCCCGAGGGCCGGAGCCTTGGCGCGCTGGATCAGCAGCACCTTGCCGGCGCGGAAAACGGCGATCGAGGCAGCAAGGACCGGACGCTGGACGGCACTCATCCGGCGCCGTCACACATGCTGGCCGCCATTGATATGCAACTCGGCGCCCGTCACATAGGACGAGGCTTCCGTGCACAGGAAATAGATGGCCTTGGCCACCTCTTCCGGCGTGCCGAGCCGGCGCATGGGCAGCGTCTCGACAATCTTGTCCGTGCCGGGGGAAAGGATCGAGGTGTCGATCTCGCCCGGCGAGATGGCGTTGACGCGCACATCCATCGGGCCGAAATCCGCCGCCATCTCGCGCGTCAGCGAGGCAAGCGCCGCCTTGGACGTGGCATAGGCTGCCCCGGCAAACGGGTGGACCCGGCTCCCGGCGATCGAGGTGACATTGACCACCGCGCCCTTGGTTGCATGCAGCTGTTCCTTCAGGCCGCGCGCCAGCATGATCGGCGCGAAGAAATTCACCTGAAAGACCTTCTGCCAGTCGGTCAGGGCAGTATCGATCGAAGACAGGCGCGCGCCTCCATCGCCCTTGGGTGAAATGCCGGCATTGTTGACAAGGGCATGCAGCTTGCCCTCCGGCAGGCGGCTCTTGATCTCCTCGATGGCGCGCAGGGTATCCTGCGGATCGGCAAGATCGACCTGGACATGATCATCCTGGCCGCCTTCCCACGGGCAATTCTCGGGAAAGGGCTGCCGGGAACAGGCGATAACGCGCCAGCCGGCCGAGCCGAATCGCTTCACGGTGGCATGACCGATCCCGCGCGAGGCGCCGGTAAGCACGAGTATCCGGCGTTCGCCGGAAGAATTGCTGCGCTGGCTTTCCATGATCGCGACTCCAGGGATGTGGGACTGACGCCGGAAGGGGCAATGCGGACGGGGCAAGTCGGCGGGGAGTGATCCCCGAATTCCGGCACGAGTCCTAGCGCATTTTCCAATCGGTCAGAAACAGGGTGATAGACGAAAAGACGGCGGAGAACGAGGATTGCAGAAGTCTTCGCCGTCCGGAATTCACGGGTAGAGATGCTCGGTCCGGAACGGCGCATCCGGCCCGTCCCGTCGGAAGACCAGCCGGTCATGCAGGCGGAACGGCTTGTCCTGCCAGAACTCGATATAGGCGGGAACCAGGCGGAACCCTGTCCAGTGCGGCGGACGCGGCACATCGCCAAGGCCGAATCGCGCGGCTTCCCGCGCCACGGCCTTCTCGAGGGCGAAGCGGCTTTCCAGCGGCCGCGATTGCTGCGAGGCCCAGGCGCCGATCCGGCTGTCCCGGGGGCGCGAGGCGAAATAGGCATCGGCCTCGGCCTCGCTGACGCGCTCGAGCGCACCGCGGAACCGCACCTGCCGGCGCAGGCTCTTCCAGTGGAACACCACGGCTGCCTGGGCATTGGCGGTGATTTCCTGGCCCTTCTGGCTCTGCGTGTTGGTGTAGAAGACCACGCCCGCCGGATCGATCCCCTTCATCAGGACCATCCGGACATTCGGCAGGCCATCCGCATCCGCCGTGGCCAGAGCCATGGCGTTCGGATCATTCGGCTCGCTGGCGCGGGCCTCGCCAAACCACGATTCGAACAGCCGAAACGGGTCCGGCATTTCTGGGGACTCACCGGTCATTAACGCTTCCGTTCTTTAATAGCGTTTGTGTATCTCTGGGGTCGCGTCGTGCTGCGTTGCACAAAATTCCAAACAGGCAGGAGCATCATCCCTAGCCTCTTGCGCGCCGGAAGCAACCGGCCTGCCGCCTTTGGATATAGGGTGGTCACGGCTTTCTGCAACGCACGTGCCGCCGTCCTTGCGCTTGTTCTCGCCTCCGGGTTGCCATTCGCGCTGGGTGGATGCAGCCTGACGATGCATCTCGCCTCCCTGCAGGAGGACCCCGAGAGTACCGCCTCCATCACCCGTCCTGTCTCGCCGCTTGACCCCTCGCTCGACGAGGAGGATTGGCGCCGGGCCCAGGCCGCCCTGTCGCTCGCGGTCGATCCACAGGGTTCCGGCCAGCCGGTCAACTGGGACAACCCTGCCAGCAAGCGCAAGGGCACATTCGTGGCATCCGGCAACCTCGTGCTGGTCGACAACACGATCTGCCGGCCCTTCACGGCCACGATCCAGCAGGCGGGCATCACGTCCCGCGAGATCCGCCACCAGGGCCAGGCCTGCCGGATCGGGCCGGGCGAATGGGCGTTGCGGCAGGTCCAGCCGGCCGGCGCCGAGACCACCGCCTCGTCCCGAATCGGCGCCCCCGCCGCCGCTGCGGCTGCGGCCGAGCGCAACCAGCCCTTCCCGGCCCCTTCCACCTCCATGCTGGAGGAGGCGGGCGGCACCGTCCGGCGGCCCTGAGGCGAAAAACGTGACTGTTGCAAAAATGCTGCGCCATGCCCATCTCCATGGCGTATGGGCTGTTCCCCCGGCCCGATGACCGACCCGCCGGGCCCTGGCAGAGCTGAGGACATGATGCGCGATCCGTATACCGTTCTGGGAGTGAAGCGGGACGCTGGCGCCGAGGACATCAAGCGCGCCTTCCGCCGTCTCGCCAAGACCCATCATCCCGATCACAACAAGGACGATCCGAAAGCCAAGGAGCGTTTCGCCGAGGTCAATGCCGCCTACGAGATCCTGGGCGATGCCGTCAAGAAACGTGCCTTTGACCGCGGCGAGATCGATGCCGAGGGTCGCCCGAGGGCCGGTGCCGGCATGGGCTTCGACCCCGCCGGCGGTGCAGGGGGGCCGGGTGGCTTCCGGTTCGATTTCGGTTCGGGGGGTGGCCGTGCCGACCCGCGCGACATGTTTTCCGATCTCTTCCGCCAGTTCGAGACGCCGGGCCGCGATGAACCGCGCGCGAGCCGCGCATCGCCCATCCCGGCGGGCGAGGATATCGAACTCGAGGCTGCCATCGCGCTGGAGGATGTGGTCGCCGGCGGTTCGCGCAGGATCACCCTTCCGGATGGCCGCGCGGTCGAGGTGAACATTCCCCGGGGCGCGGCCAACGGCGCCACGTTGCGGCTGCGCGGGCAGGGCTATCCCTCGCCGTTCGGCGGGCCGAATGGCGATGTGCGCGTCACCTTGCGCTATCAGCGCCATCCCCGCTTCATGGTGGACGGGCAGGATCTCCGCCTCTCGGTGGCGGTCCCGATCCGGGAGGCCGTGCTCGGCGGGACCATCCGCGTGCCCACATTGCAGGGCGAGGTCGAGGTTACCGTCCCGGCCTGGACGAGCGGCGGAAAGACCCTGCGCCTGCGCGGCAAGGGCCTGCCTGGCAAGGACAGTGCCGGGGATCTCTTGGTCTCGCTCGATATCGATCTCGGCCCGCCCGATCCCGAGATGGAAGGGTTTTTCCGCCGCCGGCGGGCCTGAAAGCCGGTGCAGGGCCGGCTGCCAAGGCTTGAACCTTCGCCGGAACCGGGTATGGAAGGCAGAAAGCCGGGCTGCTTCGCGTTGCGCGGCATCTTTCGTATGAGACCGAGGATCGAGGACGGATGACCACGACGCAGGATGCAAACCCGATCAGCGGTGTGATGCGCGGCAAGCGCGGCCTCATCATGGGCGTTGCCAACAAGATGTCGATCGCCTGGGGCATTGCCAAGGCGGCACATGCCGCCGGCGCGGAACTGGCCTTCACCTATCAGGGCGATGCGCTGAAGAAGCGCGTCGAGCCGCTGGCCGCCGAACTTGGTGCCCTCGTCGTCGGCCATTGTGATGTCACCGACAGCGCCACCATCGATACGGTCTTCGCCGAGGTCGAGAAGGCCTGGGGCAAGCTGGATTTCGTGGTCCACGCCATCGCTTTCTCCGACAAGGACGAGTTGACCGGCCGCTATGTCGAGACGTCTGAAGCCAATTTCTCTCGCACGATGCTGATCTCCTGCTACTCGCTGACGGCAGTGGCCCAGCGGGCGGAAAAGCTGATGACGGATGGCGGCTCCATCCTCACGCTGACCTATTACGGCGCCGAAAAATGGATGCCGCATTACAACGTGATGGGCGTGGCCAAGGCCGCACTCGAAGCCTCGGTGCGCTATCTCGCGGCCGATCTCGGCCCCAAGGCGATCCGCGTCAACGCCATCTCCGCCGGCCCGATCAAGACGCTCGCGGCTTCCGGGATCGGCGATTTCCGCTACATCCTGAAATGGAATGAATACAACGCGCCGCTGCGCCGGACCGTGACGGCCGAGGAAGTCGGCCAGAGCGCGGTCTATTTCCTGTCGGACATGTCGCGCGGGGTGACCGGCGAGGTCAGCCACGTGGATGCAGGCTATCACATTGTTGGCATGAAAAACCCGGATGCTCCGGATCTCTCGCTCGACAAGGATTGAGGGAAGCCATCATGCCGGCCACCATCGACAAGCGCCTTGTTTCCGCACGGTACCTTGCCGGGGTTGTCGCAGCCGGCCTCCTGTTCGCGCCGGCAACGGCCTCGGCCCAGGCCGTCAGCCCCCAGGTGCCCGGCCTCCAGCCGCTCTCGCAGACCGCCCCGGCCAACCAGCCGAAGCCCGAGCCAAAAATCGTGAAGACGGAAGTCGAGCGGAAAGGCCGCATCGGCCGCGAGGTCTTCATCAGCACCTACCTGACGTTATCGCGTGAATGCAAGGTCGGCCCGAACCCGCGCCTCGACACGACGGAAGCGCCGAAGAACGGCAAGCTCTACACCCGGCCGAACGCGATCAACCTGCGGGCCGTGCCCGGTGCGCCGCGCACCAACTGCATCGGCACCTCGCCTTACGGACTGGGCGTGTTCTATCGCCCGGAACGGCGGTTCAAGGGCGAGGAGACCTTCCAGTTCAGAATCGTCTATCCCGATGGTGATATTCGCGAGATTTCCGCGAAGGTGATCGTCGAGTAGGGCGATGACAACGATCTATTTCGTGCGCCATGGCGAGACCGACTGGAATCGCGAGGGGCGGCTGCAGGGCAGGACCGATACCGATCTCAATTCCCGCGGGCGTTCGCAGGCGAGGGCTGTGGCGGAAACCCTTCGCCTCGCGGTCGAGGCAGATTTCGGCGCCGGCGCCCTGAAGGATCTGCCGGTTTACGCCAGTCCGCTGAAGCGGACGCGGCAGACTGCCGATCTCCTGCTGGAAGCGCTCGCCAGGCCGGATCTCGCCTACGGGCTTGATCCCCGTCTGGCTGAGATCGGCTTTGGCCATTGGGAAGGCAAGACCTGGCCAGAAATCCGCGTGAGAGATCCGATCAATCACCGCGACCGCAACAAGGATCGCTGGCGTTTCGCCCCGCCGGGCGGTGAGAGCTATGCCGGCGTCGCGGAGCGCGTCGGCGGGTTTCTCGCGGAATCGGAGCGGCCCTGCTGCATTGTCTCGCATGGCGGGATCGCCCGGGTCATGATGTATCTCCTCGCCGATCTGCCGGCCGAGCAGGTGCTCCATGCCGATATCTGGCAGGGGCGCGTGCTTCGTTTCGCCGCAGGGCGGATGGCCTGGCTTCCGCATACGGGCCACGCCTGAATCCTCGTTCAGCCCCAATTCAGTTGCAGGGGAAGATACGCAGGGCCGATTGGTAGGACATGTCGGTGCCCGGCAGAGGCAGGGCAGTCGCGCCGGAGTGCATCCGGATTGACTAATGCTGTCGATCCGGCTGTGTTTCTGCCGCCTGAAGAAAATGCCCGGAAGGGCCAGCGGGGGATGGACGATGATCGCGGAAGCTTCGCGGCTTGCGGAAGCCGAGCACCATGCGGTGCTGCACGGCATGCGCGATGCCAGCCTTCTCCGTCCCGAAACACTGGCGGATCTGTTCCGGGCCAGCGCAGCCCGAGAGGGCGCGCGCATTCTCTACCGTTCCGGCGACCGCACGGTCTCCTGGGCTGAGGCAGAAGCCCTGACCGACCGTGCCGCCTCGCGCCTTGCCGCATCCGGTGCCGTTCCCGGCGCGGTAATCGGCCTCTGGATGCCGCGCGGCATCGACTTGCTTCTCGCGCAGGTCGCGATTGCCAAGAGCGGCGCCGCCTTCCTGCCTTTTGATGCGGATGCTCCGGTTGACCGGATCGCCACCTGCCTTGCCGATGCATCCGGCATTGCCTTGATTACCGACGAAGTCGGACTGACGAAAGCCCGTGAGATTACGCAGCCGCTGCTTTCGGCTGCGGCGCTGCTTTCGGAAGGCGACCTGCCGGACGCGCCGGTTGCTGCCGCCTCGCCGGCCGACCCGGCCTATCTGATCTACACCTCCGGCTCGACAGGCGTGCCCAAGGGCATCGTGATCAGCCAGCAGAATATCTGCCATTTCCTGCGCTCGGCGAATGCCGTCTACGGCATCACGCGCGATGACATCGTCTTCCAGAGCGCCTCCGTCGCTTTCGATCTCTCCATGGAAGAGATCTGGGTGCCATATCTTGCCGGCGCGACCCTTGTCGTCGCCACGCCGGAGACCATGGCCGATATCGAGAGGCTGCCGCAGCTGCTCGACCAGGAAGGCGTGACCGTCATCGATACGGTGCCGACCCTGCTCTCCGTCATTCCGAAGGACATTCCCGGCCTCCGCCTTATCCTGCTCGGCGGCGAGGCGCTGCCGCCGGCCCTGGTCGAACGCTGGTCCCGCCCGGGCCGCCGGATCCTCAATACCTACGGTCCGACCGAGGCCACCGTTGTCGCCACGGTGGACGAGGTGATGCCCGGCCGCCCGGTCACGATCGGGAAGCCGATCCCCAATTACACCTGCTACATCGTCGACGAGACGCTGGCCCTCTGTCCGCCGGGCCGCGAGGGCGAGCTGCTGATCGGCGGGCCGGGCGTGGCGCAGGGCTATCTCGCCCGGCCGGAACTGACAGCCGAGAAATTCATCGCCAACCCGTTCGATGCCGACGGGCCGGACCCGATCCTCTACCGCTCCGGTGATGCCGTCAGCCTCAACGCCGAGGGGAACATCGTCTTCCATGGCCGCATCGACGACCAGGTGAAGATCCGCGGCTTCCGCGTCGAACTTGGCGAGATCGAGAACGCGCTGGTCGATTGCGATGATATCGCCCAGGCTGCCGTCGTGGTGCGCAGCGATAGCGGCATGGACCGCCTCGTCGCCTTTGTCGTGCCCGAGGCCGAGAGCATCGTCGTCCCGACCACATTGCGCGAGGAACTCCGCCGCCGCCTGCCGGCCTACATGATCCCGGAACGGTTCGAGCCGGTGGAAAGCCTGCCGCGCCTGATTTCCGGCAAGACTGACCGCAAGGCGCTGAAGGCGATGACGCTTTCGGAGCAGATCGTGGCCGCGAATGACGAGGAGCCGCCGCGCACCGAGACCGAGGCCCTGCTGCTGACGGCAGCCCGCAAGGTGCTGCCGGGCCGCGCCATCACCTTCGAGGCGGATTTCTTCCTTGATCTCGGCGGCCACTCGTTGATCGCCGCGCAGTTTATCTCGATTGTGCGCGAGACGCCGGCCTTTGCCGGCATCACGCTGCAGGACATCTACCAGCTGCGCACCCTGCGCAAGATCGCCGCGATGCTGGACGAGCGCTTCGGCGCCATGCTCTCTGCGCCGCCGCCCGACCTGTCCTTCGTGCCGCCGAGCCGGATGAAGCGCTTCGCCTGCGGTGTCGCCCAGGCCCTGGCCATGCCGGTCATCCTCTCGGTCTCGACGCTGCAATGGCTCGGGGTGTTCATCACCTTCATGTTCATCAGCGAGCGCGACCTTTCCTTCGGGATGACGGTGGCCGTGCTCTGCTCGGCCTATATGTGCATCAAGTTCGGTACGCTGGCGCTGGTTGTTGCGCTGAAATGGCTGGTCCTCGGCCGGACGCGCCCCGGCCGCTACCCGCTCTGGGGCGCATATTTCTACCGCTGGTGGTTCGTGCAGCGCCTCAATGCGCTGGTCCATCCGAGCTATCTCGCCAATTCGCCGATCATGCGGCTCTATCTGCGGCTGATGGGTGCGAAGATCGGTTCCGGCGTGCTGATCGCGCATGCCGAATTCGGTGCCGCCGACCTCGTGACGATCGGCGCCGGCGCCTCGATCGGGCACAAGGCCAATGTCGCCAATGCCGAGATCGTTGCGGGCGAACTGATCATCGGCCGGGTCGAGATCGGCCGTGATGCCTATATCGGCAACCAGTCGATCATTCCCGCCGGCTGCGTCATCGGCGCGGATGCCCGGATCGAGGACATGACGGCGCTTGCGGAAAACGCCCGGATCGGCAATGCCGAGATCTGGGACGGATCACCCGCGCGGAAAATCGGCATGGTGGATCTGGCGGCATTGCCGCCGAAATCCTTGCCGGGCCGGCTCTGGGCGCATGTCCAGTACTGGGTCTATGGCACGCTGATCCTGGCCTTCTCGGCAATCGGCCTGATCCCGCTCTTCCCGGCCTTTTTCGTCTTCGATACGGTTGAAACCCTGCTGGTGGACTCGCTCCCCGGTGTCGAATGGTATCATGTGCTGCCCTTCGTTGCCTGGCTGATGGGCGCGGCGCTCGTCCTCTTCACACTGGCCTTCGTCATCGCCATCCGCTGGATCCTGCTGCCGCGCCGGCTGCAGGAGGGCACGCATTCGATCCATTCCTTCTTCTATCTCCGGCAATGGATGGTGAACCTCGCCACCGAGGTCTCGCTCGACACGCTCTCTTCGCTCTACGCGACGATCTATATGCGCAACTGGTATCGCCTGATGGGTGCGCGGATCGGCAAGGGCGCGGAAATCTCGACCAATATCGGTGCCCGCTACGATCTGATCTCGATCGGTGAGGGGTCTTTCATGGCCGATGAATGCGTGCTTGGCGACGAGGACAACCATCGCGGCTGGGTCACCTTCCGCAAGACGGTGATTGAGGACCGTGTCTTTGTCGGCAACAATGCCGTGATTGCCCATGGTTCGCATCTGAAGGAAGGCGCGCTGATCGGCGTGAAATCCCGGGCGCCGGAATCCGGCCTGGCGGAAAAGGAAGAGACCTGGTTCGGCTCCCCGCCGATCAAGTTTCCGGTCCGCCAGAAATTCGGCGATATCGCCGCCAACTGGACCTACGAGCCGCCCTTGCGCATGAAGCTCTGGCGGGCGGTTTTCGAGGCCATGCACACCACCTTCCCGACGATGCTGTTCCTGACGCTCGGCTCGATTGCGGTCTATTTCTTCATCGACCCCGCCTATGAGCGCGTGGCCTATGCGGCGGCGCTCGGCTGGTTCGTGGTGGCCAGCCTTGTCATGCCGATCATCATGGTCCTCTGTGTCTGCGCCATCAAATGGCTGCTGATGGGCGTCTACAAGCCGGTGGCCAAGCCGATGTGGTCCTGGTGGGCCATGAAGACCGAGGCTGTCGCCGTGCTCTATTGGGGCCTTGGCGGCAAGGTCCTGCTCGAGCACCTCCGTGGAACGCCCTTCCTGCCGATGTTCCTCCGTCTCTTCGGCGCGAAGATCGGCGAGGGCGTGTATATGGACACGACCGACATCACCGAATTCGACTGCGTCAAGGTCGGCAACCATGTAGCCATGAACGATCTCTCCTGCCTCCAGACGCATCTCTACGAGGACCGCGTGATGAAGGTCGGCCGGGTCGAGATTGGCGACGGCGTGACAATCGGCTCCTTCGCCACGGTGCTCTACGATACCCGTGTCGGCGATTATGCCCGCCTCAACCCGCTGACGCTGGTGATGAAGGGCGAGCAGATCCCCGCCAGCACGGTATGGGGCGGCGCGCCTGCAGTTCCGGTGGCCAGCACGCATTGATCCTTGCAGCAAGGTGGAGGCCGGCGATCGTGAGGCGATTGCGCAACTATGGCCATTCGCGCTAGATCGCGCGCATGTCGCATAATTCCTTCGGTCATCTCTTCCGCTTCACAACCTTCGGCGAGAGCCACGGCCCGGCCATCGGCTGTGTGGTCGATGGCTGCCCGCCCATGATCCCGCTCGTTGAGGCCGATATCCAGGCCGATCTCGATCGCCGCCGCCCGGGCCAGAGCCGCTACACGACCCAGCGGCAGGAGCCGGACGAGGTGAAGATCCTTTCCGGCGTCTATACCGAGTCGGACGGCATCCAGCGCACGACCGGCACCTCGATCGGCCTGCTCATCCAGAATGTCGACCAGCGATCGAAGGATTATTCAGCCATTGCCTCGGCCTATCGCCCGGGCCATGCCGATTTCACCTATGACGCGAAATATGGCATCCGCGATCCGCGCGGCGGCGGGCGTTCCTCCGCGCGCGAGACGGCGATGCGCGTGGCGGCGGGAGCCATTGCCCGCAAGATCGTGCCGGGCATGCGCGTGCGCGGTGCCCTTGTCCAGATGGGGCCGCACGCCATCGACCGCGGCCGCTGGAACTGGGATGAGGTCGGAAACAACCCGTTCTTCTGCCCGGATGCCGAAATGGCTGCCTTCTACGCCAGCTATCTCGATGGTATCCGGAAGAGTGGCTCCTCCGTCGGTGCAGTGCTGGAAATCGTGGCCGAGGGCGTGCCGGCGGGTCTCGGCGCGCCGATCTACGGCAAGCTCGACGCCGATCTCGCCTCGGCCATGATTTCGATCAACGCCGTCAAGGGCGTCGAGATCGGCGCTGGCTTCGGCGCGGCAGAACTGACCGGCGAGGAGAA
Organism: Rhabdaerophilum sp. SD176; assembly: GCF_030143245.1. Taxonomy (GTDB): domain Bacteria; phylum Pseudomonadota; class Alphaproteobacteria; order Rhizobiales; family Beijerinckiaceae; genus Rhabdaerophilum. Next base: position 447,688 of record NZ_JARJNS010000003.1, read on the forward strand.
TGCCGACACGATGCGGATCGGCAATGATGGCAGGCCGGTTTTCATGGCCAATCATGCCGGCGGCATTCTCGGCGGCATCTCCACCGGCCAGCCCATCGTTGTCCGCTTCGCGGTGAAGCCGACCTCCTCCATTCTCACCCCGCGCGAGACGGTGGATCGCTTCGGCAACGAGACGGAGATCCTGACCAAGGGGCGGCATGATCCCTGTGTGGGCATCCGCGCGGTACCGGTCGGTGAGGCGATGATGGCCATCGTGCTGGCCGATCATTATCTCCGCCATCGCGGCCAGGTGGGCTGAGCGCTCCTGGCTGGCGACCGGCTTTGCTGGGCGAAGCGATCCTGCCTCCCTTGTTGCCGGGATCTTGAGGCGCAGGAATTTTATCTGAAATAAAATTCCTGCGATTTCGTGATCAATTTCATTGACGCCTTCGCTTTGAAGGGCCACATCACGGCCATGAAACTTGCGGAATGGCTGAAACGGACCGGGACAAAGCGCATCGACTTCGCCGCGCGCATCGGCGTGTCGCCGGCAACCATTACCCAGCTCTGCCGCGAGAATGCGCCCTGGATTTCCCGCGAGACGGCCGAGGCCATCGCCCGCGAGACCGGCGGTACGGTAACGCCCAATGATTTTCTCGGCCTCGCGCCCAATTCGAGAGGATTTCCCATGCAGGACACGACCCAGCGGATCGAGGAGGCCATCGCGGCCTATGCCCGCGGCGAAATCGTCGTCGTCACGGATGATGATGACCGCGAAGGCGAGGGCGATCTCATCGTCGCCGCCTCGCTCTGCACGGCGGAGAAGATGGCCTTCATCGTCCGCCACACCTCCGGCATCGTCTGCGCGCCGATTACCGTGGCCGAGGCACGCCGCCTCCGGCTGGACCCGATGGTCGCGGTGAATGACAGCGCGCATACGACAGCCTTCACCGTCTCGATCGATTACCGGGAGGGGCTGACCACTGGCATTTCCGCCGACGAGCGCACCGCCACCGTGCGCGCACTGACCAATGGCAATGTCCAGGCGAATGATTTCGTCCGTCCCGGCCATATCTTCCCGCTGATCGCCCGGGATGGTGGCGTGCTGATGCGCTCCGGCCATACCGAGGCCGCGGTCGATCTCTGCCGGCTGGCCGGCCTGCCGCCGGTCGGTGTGATTTCCGAACTTGTCAACGATGACGGCACGGTCACCAAAGGAAAGCAGGTGACCGATTTCGCCGAAAAGCATGGCCTGCGGATTCTCACCATCGCCGATCTGATCGCCTACCGGCAGGCCCGCGAGAAACTGATCGACCGGGTCGCCACCTTCCCGGTGGAAACCTCGATCGGGCGTCTCACCGGCTATGCGTTCTCGACGCCCTTCGACGAGGTGCAGCATCTCGCGCTGGTCCATGGCCAGATCGGCGATGGCCGCAATGTGCTGACGCGCCTGCACCGCGCCAATGCGCTGACGGATGTGTTCGGCGGCGGAAAGACGATCGAGAAGGCCCTCCAGACCTTCAAGGCCGAGGGGCGCGGCGTGCTGGTCTATCTGCGGGACGGCACCGCCGGGGTGCCATCGGCCGGATTCGAGGCGCCCGCCAGTTCCGATGCGCTGCGCCAGAAGGCGTGGCGTGAGGTCGGGCTCGGCGCGCAGATCCTGCGGGATCTCGGCGTGTCGTCGATCCGCAACCTCTCGACCAGCGGCAGCCGCGCCTTTGTCGGCCTTGCGGCCTTCGGCATCGAGATCGAGAAGACCGAGCCGCTCTGACCGGGCGCTTTCAGGCGCCCATCAGGGTCTCGACATGGGCAGCGACAGAGGTGGAAAGCCCTTCGAGATCATAGCCGCCTTCCAGCAGGCTGACGATGCGGCCACCGCAGAGGCTCCCGGCGAGAGCCATCAGCTCGGCCGTGGCCCAGGCGAAATCGGTTGCCTCCAGCCGGAGATTGGCGAGTGGGTCGCGCCGATGCGCGTCGAACCCGGCCGAGATCAGGATCAGGTCCGGCCGATGCGCCCGGATCCGTGGGAAGACGGCATTGCGGTAGGCCTCGCGAAAGACCGCGCCGTCATCGCCGGCCCGCAACGGCACATTGACGATCATGTCATTCTCGCCGCGTTCGCTTGCCGCGCCCGTGCCCGGGTAGAGCGGCATCTCGTGGCTCGAGATGAACATCACGTCGCGGTCGGCCCAGAAGATATCCTGCGTGCCATTGCCGTGATGCACATCCCAGTCGACGATGACCACCCGTTCCGCGCCCTGTTTCTGGGCGATCCGCGCCGCCACGGCGATTGTGTTGAACAGGCAGAACCCCATCGCCGTCTCGCGTTCGGCATGGTGGCCGGGCGGCCGCGCCGCGACGAAGGCGTTGTTCACCTCGCCGCCCATCACCGCCGTGACCGCGCGCTCGGCGGAACCCATCGCGGCGAGCACCGCCGGCAACGATCCCGGTGACATCGAGGTGTCGCCGTCGAGATAGGCGAAGCCTGCCTGCGGAGAAAAGCCTGCAATATCCTCGACATAGCCAGCAGGGTGAACCAGCTCTGCAAGTCCGATCCGGCCGGTCGCCGCGCCTTCGCGCACCAGATCCGCGAATCGCGGCTCCGCCAGCGCCTCCTCGACGGCGCGCAGCCGGTCAGGGCGCTCGGGATGGCCAGCCGGCATGGCATGACCGAGAAAGACGGGGTCTGAGATCAGCAGCGTGGACAAGGAGCAGCTCGGTTCTGGCGAAGGAGGGTTCAGGCTGTGCGATAGCGCACGTCCGGGTCAAGAAAAATCAAGGCTTGGAAGCAGTGTGTCTTTGCAGCACTATGCCGCTGATTCACATGCCATTAAGCAAACCGCAACCTTCCCTTGCTTTAGTTCGGCCATGCACACGGATTTTTATCGATTCCTCCGCCCCATCGTCGCCCTCGGCCTTTGCCTGATGGCTGCGGCCTGCACGCAGTATTCGTCCTTCCCGGACCCGACCCTGTCGGCACGGGATGTGCAATTGCTCGCGCTGGCGCCGCAATCCCTCAATCGGGATCTTGATCCCAGGCGGGCCCGCTTCCGCATGCCGAACCCGACGAACGAGAAGGTTCCCGGTACGGTCGTTGTCGATTCGGATGCGCGCTTCCTCTATTATATCGAGGAAGGTGGCACGGCCCTCCGCTACGAGATCTCGCCGGGGATGGAAGCCCATCAATGGTCGGGCGTGGCCTATGTCGGCCGCAAGGTCGAATGGCCGTCCTGGACACCGGGCAATACCGCCCGCCAGATGGTGCCCTCGCTGCCGGCCACGGTGTCGGGTGGCCCGAACAATCCGCTCGGCGCCCGCGGCATCTACCTGCATGACGAGCGCGGCCGCGACACGGAATACCGCATCCATGGCACGAACGAGCCGGAAATGATCGGCATGCCGGTCTCGCTGGGCTGTATCCGGATGCACAACATCGATGCGATCGACCTCTACAACCGCATCAAGGTCGGCGCGAAGGTCGTCGTCCGCTGAGCCGGGGCATTCCTGCAGACATCACAAAGGCGGCCTTGCGGGCCGCCTTTTTTGTTTTCGGTGCGGTAAAGCGCTTCGCTGGGGGGGCCGGGAAGGCCTCTGGAGGTCGGGGAGGGCGGTGCCTTAGAGCGCCGTATGATCCGGCAGCATCTCGGCCTGACGCAGGGTGGCGAGGCGCTTGCGCTGTTCGGCGATCCGGCGGGTTGCCGCGGCCAGGGCCGGCAATGCGATGGCCCGGTAGTTCCGGGACACATGGTCGCGCGAGGCAAGCCGTTCGCGCGTCACATGAATTTCTTCCGCATTCCGGACGGCTTCGGCAAGAATGGAGGCTCGATCGATCGAGGCCGGAATCATTGTCATCCCCTTGGTTGCATCGTCAGCCTTGATTGGCTGCTCTGACGGGGGATATGGCGGCTCATTCTGGGGGCCGTTTGACCAAAAAGCGGAGAAATCGCGGCAAACGGTTTCCGGGACGATCAGCGCTGCGTGCTGCCCTGGCCATCCGGTCCGGGTTGCTCGAGCGCCCGGATCGTGTCGCGCCAGCGGGTGATCACCTGGTCGAGCAATTCAAGATCGCGCGGCGACAGTTTCCCCACCGTCTCGTTGACGAAGAGCTGCTGTGCCTCCATGCCGGCCTGCGCGACCTTCCGGCCGGATTCGGTCAGATGTAGCGCGTAGGAGCGGCGGTCCCCCGGGATGGCGCGCCGATCGACCATGCCCGCCTCGACCAGCCGGTCGACAAGGCCCGACACATTGCCCTTGGTGACGTAGAGGCGCTCGGCAAGATCACGCTGCGTGATGCCCTCGGCTTCGGTCAGGGTGGAGAGCAGGTCGAACTGGGCAACCGAGAGACCCAGCAGGCGCAGGCGCTGGGCGATAGCGCCATGGCCGCGCTGGTGCAGACGGAGAAACCGGAACCAGATCCGGGCGGGGGTGACAGGCTGGCGATCGGTCATCGTTCATTCCATGCGCGGCGTCCGCCCCGGCACCGGGGCGCAAACCGCTGGGATCTTTTCATTCCCTGTGCCCCATGCCATAAACACGCCGCTTGTTGCAAATCGGTTACCTCGCCGGTTCTGACACAATCGCTTCCGGTTGCCCGGATGAATGACGGAATCCGCTTATGCATGTTCCCACGATCCAGCGGACCGCCGAGCCGTCTCCCTGGGGGCCGGCACAATCTTCTCCGGGGGAACAGTCTGATTCGCTCGACGCTGTCACCGCGCCGCTCGCCGGGCAGGTCGTCGCAGGAACGCTGCTGACCGTCATCACGCTCGGCATCTACCGTTTCTGGTACAAGACCGCCCTGCGCCGCTACTACTGGCGCAACACACGGCTGGCCGGCGACGGTTTTGAATATACCGGCACCGGGCGCGAGCTGTTCGTCGGCTTCCTGATCGCGCTGGCCATTGTCGTCCCGATCTATCTCGCCGGTACATTGGTCAGCCTATTCGGCGGGCAGGTTCTCGGGCCGACGCTCGCCGGCATCCTCGGCGTGCTGATCATGCCGGCTGTTGTCCAGATCCTGAGCTATCGCGCCCGCCGCTATCGGCTCACGCGCACGCGCTATCGCGGCGTCCAGTTCCACCAGTCCGGCAGCGGAACGGCCTATCTGCTCCGCACGATCGGGTGGCTGGTGCTGACCATGGTCACGCTTGGCATCGCCTTCCCGTTCTTTCGCAGGGCGCTGGAGCGCTACAAGATCGAGAATACCTGGTTCGGCTCGGCACAGGGCAGCTTCGAATCGGAAGCACGCCCGTTGCTGGGGGCCTGGATGGCGCTCTGGGTGATGGCGCTCGTTGTCATCGTTTTGTTCGGCGGGTTGGCGAGAACAGCCGATGAGGGCGACATCGGTGCCATTTTCGGTGTGTTGCTTGCCCTGATTCTGGCCTTCACCGTGCTGCCCTTCCTCTGGATCCGGTATCGCGTGCATGAATTCCGCACTTTCACCGCCGGAACACGCTTCGGCGTGATCACCTTCGCCTCGACCCTCACGACCGGCGCCGTCACCTGGATCTGGATCCGCTACTACCTCGCCCTGTTCGGGCTGATGCTGGCCTTCGGCGGGCTTATGGCCGTCACCGGCGGCCTGCCCGTCCTTGCCGCTGTGGCCAACCCGCTGGTGCTGCTCGGGCTCGCGCCTGTCCTTCTCATCGCTGCGGCGGGGTTCCTCGTCGCGCTCGCCCTCGTGACCGAGCTGGTCTTCCGCCGGCCGCTCTGGGCCCTGCGCGTCCGCTCGGTCACCGTCAACCGCCTCGATGCGCTGGACGCGGTGGTACAGCAGGCCGGCCTCAACGCCACCGGCATCGGCGAGGCGTTCGATACCGGCTTCGACGTGGCGGGCTGAGCCATGGACAGCCCCGGTCGCTATTTCGACGGCCAGCGCCCGGTTCCCCGATCGGTCACCGTCCGGCGGCTGGCTGCCGGCCTTGATATCCGGCCCGAGGATGACGGTCCGGCCATCATCTGGCCGCTCGGCGAGATCCGCCTCGAGCGTCACGGCGCGGAGGCGCATCTCCACCGCGTCACGGCCGATCGCGATACGGGCGAGCGGCTCACCCTGCCGCTGGCGGCTTTCGAGCTCATGATGGGTTCCGCCCTCGCTGCCCTGCCCAGCGGCCGGGCCGGTGAGGCCAGCAACCGCCGCATCCTTGTCTGGAGCGTGGCCGCCATTGCTTCGGTGGTCTTCCTCCTGCTGGTCGGTTTGCCGCTCTTCGCGCGGCTGGCCGTGCCGCTCGTGCCCTGGCGCTGGGAGGAGGCGATCGGCCGCAGCGTCGAGCCGCAGGTGGTGGAATTCCTCGCCGAGCGCTCGGGGCGGAGCATCCGCTTTTGCGGCCGCGACAATCCGGCCGGCCGCGCGGCTCTGGATGCCATGGTCTCCCGGCTGACTGCCGGAACAACCTTGCGCGGGCCACTTGTCGTGGATGTGGTCGATATCCCGCTCGTCAATGCCTTCGCCATGCCCGGCGGGCGGATCTACCTGTTCCGCCCCATTCTCGACATGGCCGAAGGGCCGGACGAGGTGGCCGGCGTTCTTGCCCATGAGATCGGCCATGTCCGCAACCGTGATTCGCTCCGCGCGATCATCCATGGCGGCGCGCTCTCGCTGGTCATCGGCCTCGTCATCGGCGATGTGACCGGCGGCTCGACCCTTGCCATCATGGGCAAGGTGCTCGCCGGGCAGGCCTATTCCCGCGAGAATGAATCCGAGGCCGACCGCGTCAGCGTCGAGCTGATGCGAAAGGCCGGCGCGGATCCGCGCGCGATCAACCTGTTCTTCCGCCGGATCAGCCCGTTCGGGCAGGCCAGCCGCTCGGTTACCGATCTGCTGGCGGCCCACCCGGTCACCGAGGACCGGATCGCCGAAGTGGAGCGGCTTGCAGCCGGAAGTGCCGGCCAGCCGCGCGGCCCCATTCTCGACACGGGCGAATGGCAGGCCCTGAAGTCGATCTGCGGCGCCGCCCGCAAACCGTGAGAACAGGCGATGCTCTTTGCGCTTCCGCCCCGGCCTGAATCGCGCCTCGCCCGCTGGGCCGAGCGCCTCGCTTGGGCGTCTGTGCCGGTCATCCTCGGCGCGATCCTGATTCTCCGCGCCCGGGCCCTGCCGGTCGAGATCGGCATGCTGGTTTTCCTCGGATCGGCAATTCTCGCGGCCGCGGCGCTGGCAGTCGCCATGGTGGCGGCCCTCGAGATCTGGCAGAAGGGGCGCGTGGGGCTTGCTCCCTTGGCCCGCGCCCTGCTGGTGGCCATGCTGGTTCTCGCCTGGCCGGGCTATCTCGCCTTTCAGGCTGTTCGCCTGCCCGTGCTGAACGACATCAGCACGAATATCGAGGACCCGCCGCTCTTCTCGCGCTCGCAGGCGGCTTTCACCGCCCGCGAGGGTCATATCCCGCCGTCGGTCGACCGCGCCCTGCGCGAACGCCAGCGTCGGGCCTATCCGCAGGTCCGCACACTGGTGCTGGACAACGAGCCAGCCGAGGCCTTCCAGCTCGTCCAGCGGGCGGTGAAGACGCTGAAATGGCGCGTCATCGAGGAGACACCGCCGGATGAGCGCCGGGGCATCGGCCGGCTCGATGCCGTGGCGGAAACTTTCCTGATGCGCTTCCGGGATGACATCACCATCCGCCTGCGCTGGACCGGCAGCCAGACGCGGATCGACATCCGTTCGGCTTCGCGCGTCGGCCGGCACGATTTCGGCGCCAATGCCAAGCGCATTCTCCGCCTCGTCGAGGAGATCAACAATCCCGAGGGGTGAGAACGCCCCGTGCCTTCCCGCCTAGGTCCGGCTGTAGAGCGCGTCCAGCGTCACCGGCCCATCCGCCATCACCAGCCCACGGACCGCGAGATCCTCGAGATGCGCGAAGGTGGAAAGCCCGGCTGCCCCGACAAGGCGCGGATCGAGGCCCTGGTAATTTGCGGCGACAAGCTGCGGTATCCGCGCGGGCCCGCGGCCCAGCACATCGAGAATCTGCATTTCCCGCTGCCGCCGATGGCTGAGCAACGCCCGCGTGAACCGCCGCGGATCCGCCACCGGGCCACCATGGCCGGGCCAGTAGGCGCGGTCATCCTCGCGGGCGAGCAGCTTGTCGAGGCTGGCGAGATAGGCCGACATGGCCCCGTCCGGCGGGGCGACAATCGAGGTTGACCACCCCATCACATGGTCGCCGGAAAACATCATGCCGGTGCCTTCCAGCGCGAAGGCGAGATGGTTGGCGGTGTGCCCCGGCGTCTCGATGACGGTGAAGGCATGGTCATCGCCTTCAACGCGATCGCCCTCGGCCAGCACCCGGTCAGGGGCATGGTCGAGATCGGCGCTGGCATCGAGCCGCGGCGCCTCGCTGTCGAGCGCCGTGCGGGAGGCCCTGTGCGGCGCACAGCCGAGGATGGCGGCGCCCGTCCGCTCTGCCAGCAGCCGCGCGCCCGGGGAATGGTCGCGATGGGTATGCGTGACGAGAATGCGGGCAATGCGTTCATTGCGGAGCGCGAGCAGCAGCGCCTCGATATGCGCGCCATCCTCCGGGCCAGGATCGATGACGCTGACCTCGCCAGTCCCCACCACATAGGTGCAGGTGCCCGTGAAGGTGAAAGGCCCGGGATTATTGGCGATGATCCGGCGGATGCCTTCGGCGACGGGCAGCAGGATGCCCGATTGGGCAGGGGGGGATCGATCGAAAGCGGGGTCCAAAGCCACGACTCCTTGGCAGGAAAACATGCGCCTCGGTGCATTTTACCTTTGGCTCGGAGTTGCTTATACGAGGGAAGCCGCGTTGGGAATCGTGAAGCCGACGGCAGCCTGTTCCGCCCGGAAGCCTGTTTCCGTTGCGGGCAGGGTGGCCACCAGCTTCGCCGCCCCGGAGCGGCGGCGTCATTCAGGTTGATAAGGAGATGCTTTATGCGTGTTGCTACCGCAACCCTGATCCAGCAGGCCCTCGGTTCCCGCGAGCGCAATATTCTGCGCGATGGCATGCTCGTGCTGGTCGGCACGATGCTGCTCGCCCTTTCGGCGAAAATCCAGATCCCGTTCCATCCGGTGCCGATGACCATGCAATCGCTGGTCGTGATGATGATCGGCGCGGCCTATGGCTGGAAGTTGGGCGGCCTCACCATCCTCGCCTATCTCGCGGAAGGTGCGCTCGGCCTGCCGGTCTTCGCCTCGGGCGCCGGTCTCGCCTACATGATGGGTCCGACCGGCGGCTATCTCGTCGGCTTCCTGCTCGCTGCCATGGCCACCGGCTATCTTGCCGAGCGGGGCTACACGCATTCGGTGGTCGGCGCGCTGGCGGTGCTCTCGCTGGGCCATGTGATCAACTTCGCGCCTGGTTACGCCTGGCTCGCCACGCTGATCGGCCCGGAACTCGCCTTCGCCAAGGGCGTCGCGCCCTTCGGCTATGCCACGCTGCTGAAGGTCGGCCTCGGGGCTGCCCTGCTGCCGGCGAGCTGGTGGGCCGTCCGCAGCTGGCGCAAGGGCTGAGGTCCTCTCAGGCTGCGAGGGGCACCATCGGCGTGATGCTGGCGGCATCCAGACCTGCCAGCCATTGATTGACAGGCTTGCCCCGGATCACCAGGTCCGGGGCTATTTCGTTCAGCGGCACCAGCACAAACGCCCGCTCGGTCATCGCCGGATGGGGGAGCGTCAGGGTGTCGGTGGCCAGCACGGCATCGCCATGCGCCAGCACGTCGATATCGATGATCCGCGGGCCCCAGCGTTCACGGCGGACGCGCCCGAGCTGGCGCTCGATTTCAAGTACCGCCGCCAGCAGCGCCGCTGGTGACAGGTTCGTTTCCACGCTCAGGGCTGCATTGGCAAACCAGTCCTGATCGGTCTTGCCCCAGGGCGGTGTGCGGTAGATCGAGGACTGCGCGAGGATCCGCGTCTGTGGAAGCTGCGCGATCGCTGTTGCAGCCTGGCGCAGATGCCCGACCTTGTCGCCGAGATTGCTGCCCAGCGCGAGATAGGCCATCACGCGGGACGCGTCCTCCGCCAGTTCAGTCACCACCATGTCAGGCACCCCGGACGCGGTGGATCGTCACCGAAAGCGTCTCGAGGATCGCCATGACCGCAGCATGCGGTTTCTCGACCGTCACCGCCACTTCGCGCAGCCGCGGAAAATTCGCCAGCAGGTCGCCGGCAATCGCCTCGGCCAGCGCCTCGATGATCTGGAAGCGCTGGCTGACGGCGATTTCCTGAACACGCGTTGCGATATCAGCATAGGAGACGGTCTGGTTGAGGTCGTCGCTGCGCCCGGCCGGGCCAAGATCAAGCCCGAGTTCGAGCGTCAGGTAGAAGCGCTGGCCGAGTCGCCCCTCTTCCTCGTACACGCCGTGATAGGCGAAAATGCCGATGCGGCTGAGGCGGATGACGTCGCCCCTGATGAGACCTGTGGTCATGCCCGGCTCCTTGGCGTGGCGGAAAGAGGGAAGGGCGGCCGGCTGTCCTGCGCGAGGGCCGCGAGAACGCGCAAGGCATCCCGGTGTGGCGCCACGTCATGGACGCGGAGAATATCGGCGCCGGCCAGCAGGCCATAGAAGCCTGCCGCCAGCGTGCCCGGCAGGCGTTCCGTCACCGGGCGGTCGGTCAGCAGGCCGAGGAAGGATTTCCGCGAGACGCCGAGCAGGACGGCATGACCGAATTCCGCCTTGATCGCGGGGATGCCCCGGATGGCCGCAAGATTTTGCTCGAGAGTCTTGCCGAAGCCGATGCCGGGATCGAGCACGATCCTTTCTCCCGGAATGCCCGCGCGGGAAGCAATGGCCAGCGACCGCGCGAAGAACGTCTTCATGTCCTCGACAATGTCGATGGCCGGGTCCTTCATGTCGCGGTTATGCATCAGGCAGAGCCCGGCGCCGGCTGCCTGCGCCACATCCGCCAGTGCCGGCTCCCGCTGCAGGCCCCAGACATCATTGGCGATGCGTGCGCCGGCCGCCAGCGCCTCCCGCGTTGTCCCGGCCTTGTAGCTGTCGATCGAGATGACCGGCAGGCCCGTATCGGCTGCCAAGGCGCGGATCACCGGCACGACACGGGAAATCTCTTCCTCCAGCCCGACGCCCGCCGCGCCAGGGCGGGTTGATTCGCCGCCGATATCGAGAATGTCGGCCCCCTCGGCCGCCAGCCGGCGTGCCTGCGCAATCGCCGCGGCATGCGTTTCGAACTGCCCGCCATCCGAGAAGGAATCCGGCGTCACATTGACAATGCCCATGAGCAGCGGGCCCGTTTCCGGCAAAGCCGGCCAGGGCGCCGCGAGCCGGACCGGAGCGGCGGTGGTCAGGGGCGGATCGATCATGGTGCTGGCCGGGGCCCTTGTCTCGCGGAACGGAATGCCGTGGCTCTTAGCGCTTCGCTCGAATCGTGACAACGGACCCGGGCACGATCCTGCCGAAAAGGGATGGATCGTAACCAAAAATGGACGAACGGCATGGTAAACGATTCGCCTCTGGATGAAACAAGGGGTGCTCCATGACCGCAGCGACGGGCATGGCTCAACGCAAGGCAGGGCCGGGACGCCTGCCTTCGGCCGCGAGCGAGCAACTGGTGACCTGGCTGAAGCGCGATGCGCTGCCCTTCTGGTTCGAGAAGGGCTGGGACGCGAAACGCGGCGGCTTTCACGAAACCTTCTTTTTTGACGGCACGCCGGACACGCTGGTCCTGCGCAGCACGGCCGTGCAATGGCAGCAGATCTATGTCTGCACCCAGGCCTGGCAACTCGGCTGGGGTGATGGCATCCGGCTCGCCTGCCGCGGCCTCGAACGGATGATCGAGAAAGCCTGGGCGCCGGATGGCCAGCCCGGCTTCGTACACATGCTCGCGCCGAACGGGTCGGTGGCCGATCCGCAGCGCGATACGATCGATCACGCCTATGCCATCATGGCGCTCACAGCCCTGGCCCGAGCGACCGGCGATCCGAAGCTTCGCGCGTTGCTCGACATGGTGATGACCTTCGTGGAGACCGCGCTGACCGATGCCGCCGGCGATCTGCGGGATGGCCTGCCCGATGGTGACCGACGCCACCAGGCGACAACCCTCGCAATCCTCGCGGCCCTTCTGGGGGCGGTCGAGCATCTCAGCCATCCCGAAGCCGCCCTGCGAGCCACGCGGCATCGCCGTCTCCTCGAACGCGCCCTGCTGGACAAGACGACGGGCCTGCTGCCGGAAGCCTATGACCATGCCTGGCGGCCGATTCGCGATGAGAACGACGCCTCGGTCGTCGTTCCGGCGCAGATGGCGGAATGGACCGCGATCATCCGGCGCTACGAGCGCCTGTATGGCCAGCCCGCCTCGCCACTGGCGACACATTTCCTTGGTGCGGCGCTGCGTGCGGCCGAACCGAGACATGGCTTCCTGATCGATGCAATCAATACCCATCAGGAAGTCGTCTCCGGCACCCGAAGCCTTGCCTCGCAATCGGCCTTGATCCGCGCATGGCTGGCGCAGGCCGAAGCCGGGATTGACCGGGCCGATGAAGCCGCCGATCCGATGATCGAGGCCCTAATCTCGACCTATCTGTCCGGACCGTTCCGGGGCGGCTGGTACGAGAAGTTCAATGCTTCAGGCGAGGTATCGATCGACACCGTGCCGGCCAGCGGGCTCTTCCAGGTCTTTCTCGTCGCGCAGGACGCCCGGCGCTATTACGGGGCGTGAGGACAGTATCAGGTTCCGGAGGACCGCTTTCGCGGCCGAAACCCTGAAAGATGGTGCGGGAAGCGGGAAACCGGCTGGTCGGAGTGGCAGGATTCGAACCTGCGACCCCCTCGTCCCGAACGAGGTGCGCTACCAGGCTGCGCTACACTCCGAAGACCAGCGGAGGCGCCCGTATAGAACTCTCTCGTCGGCAGGGCAAGGGTGCATGGCGGGAAAAAGGAAGGCACGGCAGGAATTTTTGACCGGCCGTGTTTTTCCCCTCGCCGGCGGCCCATGCGGCAAGAATGGCACCCGGACCCGGAAAATCCGCTGTTGCTGACCGGATGCGAAGCGGCTAAACGGATGCCCTCAGGTCTTGGGGCGTAGCCAAGCGGTAAGGCAGTGGATTTTGATTCCGCCATGCCCAGGTTCGAATCCTGGCGCCCCAGCCAGATTTTCCCGTCAAGTCACTGATATTGTTGGGAAAATGCTCGAGAATCTTCGTGATTTTCGAGCTCCTGTACACCCGACTGTACGCGCTCCTGTACACAAGGAGCCATAAAGTTGCCATTATGTTCTCATTTTTATCGTCGCGGAGCCATGTACTGGTGGCGGCGGCGTCTGAGTTGTCTGGACGGCACGACAGTTGTTGCGTTCAGTCTCAACGAGCGTGAACCGTCCCGGGCAATCTCGCTGGCGATCGCGATAACGGCTGCCTCGGAGGACGTCATGCAGCTTTATCCTATTGGTTCCGCCCGCCAGCAGCTACAGGCCCATCTTGCGAGCCTCCATCTTGCAACCCGGCAGCGGGTAGAAGATGACAGACGTGCGGTCTCGCCGCGCGCGCCCGGGGTGACCACAAAGCCGATCAACTCCTCAGAGAGAGGCAAAGTCAGGCCCGGATTTATGCGGCGTTGAACCGGATTGCCGCGGAGGAAGGGGATGTGGTCGAGGATCCAGCGGCCGCGATCCGCAAGCTTGATCGGCCGAAACTGACGGAATTTGAAACCGCCAAGGTCCTCCATCGCCTCAAACATGGCTATGCTCGTGAAGCCTATCGTCCAGGGTCTGGTGTCGCCAATGTGCCCGATCTGGCTTTGCTTGATCGCGCATGCATGGAGGAGGGAAGTTTTGGTGATGAAGCGGTGCGATCGATCTGTGCCGGCCTCGCCAAGCGGCGTGCCGAGATCGAATGCGAGGCTGACAATCTTTATACGAAGGCGCTGAATGCGCCCGAGGAGCCCGTCACGAAAGGCGAGCCAAAGGTCTGTTTTGATGGTTGTGAGCATGCCTGGACCCGTCCGGCCCATCAGATGGGTGACCTGATTGCGAGCGACAACATTCTGATTGACCTCACGGAGGAAGGTGCCGCGGTTTCTCCGATGACTTTGTCTCCACCCCTGACGGCACCACCTATCGCAACCGTAACGGAACTTCCCAGGAATGTTGTCATCCCTGTGCCGGCCGACACGGTCACGACTGATCCTGATTTTTCTGACGAAACCGGGATTTCCATTGATCAGCTGGTTGAGGATCTGATCGGGACAGGCACCTGGGGAGCAAAAACCGCAGCGCAAGTGCGAGGAGTTGCTCATCTTTTCCAGCGCATGGCCGGGTCGCAACACACCTCAGCCCTCAATGAACATAACTTTGTCCGCTATCGCCAGCTTCTGACACGCATTTCCTGCAACTACGGCAAGTCACCCCGGATTTCGAGCTTTCTCTTGATCGGCCCCCACCAAGTAGTCCAATTTCAACGTCAGTGCATTGACGGCCTCGACGCCAGCGCGGGCGGCGAAGCTGGTCGGGGTTGCGCTGCCGTCTGTGCGGCCATGGCAGCGCACTGTCAACGCGGACAGATGCAGGGAAAAACCAATGTTTAGCTTGAGATTGCCAAGGAGCTAAGGTTGGATTGCGCCGCCGGAGCGGTCGCTGTAGCTGTACGATGCTTTGCTCAAAACCAGTCATTCGTTGGCCTACAGGAAACTCGAGGCCATAGAAGCAGTGCCGACAACGAATCTGATCTCGTAACGCTAGCCTGCTTTTTTGGTCGGACTCAATTTTCCGCCAATACCCTGCCAACAAGCGCTACCCAAACCGTTCGGTCGCTTGGCGACCCAGCTTCTGCCCACTGATAGAGATGTCGTCCCAGTTCGGTCCAACGGCCATGGCTTTGATCGTAAGGCTCGGTGGAGAGTAGCCACTTCCCTTGATGTGAGGTCCAATGTTGCTGGTTTTGCAAAAGGGCGGAGACTTGTTTGTCGATCCATTGGCATAGAGAAATGACGTCGTCATCGGCGTAACGATCGGAAGGCGCGACCAGGGACAACAATGCCAACGCCAGAAATGGACCCTCAGCCGCGTGCTGGTCTAGGCGAGCAAGCGTGCAGACGCACCAGGCCAAAAAGCGAACGCCTTCCTGTACAATTGGTCCATCGATTGCCCTTAGACTGTCGACGAGCCGAATGGCGGTTTCGTTGAAGCTGAGCGAGAGTTTTTGGTTCTCAGGCCTTTCATACGCCCGGAGCAGTAGTGCACATACGAAGACTCGAAGATAGTGCCCCCTTATACCTGCCAAGCCGGGCTTCCATTCCGGTTGTTCTGGTTCCGACCATTGGATCAGCTCAAGAACTTCCAGTGGATGCCAATTCAGGATGGGAACAATCCGGTGATCTCGAAACTGGAGCAGAGGAGCAAGGTGTTGCTCGATGTCCCGGCCATAATCCGCGGCGGCAATCTCTTGGAGCATGTCGGCTGAAACGATCGGCAGAAGCACTTCAAAAAGCGCATCCGAATCCGGGCCAAACGTTTCAAGCCATCTTTCGGTCATCGCTCTTTCGACCCGCGGTTCCTTGTCCGAATTGTGGAAGCAACGTGCCGGTTCGCAGCCTCCAACGACAGGCGGATGCCAGAAGCATACCTACATCAAGTCCATCATGCCGTGGATGCCAAGTGGCGCCAAGACTTTCGATCCTATCGCTCCGGCCATGTCCATGCCGGCCCGTCAAGCGGCGCACAACCCCGGATATGGGTTTCGCCGAACCTCTTCTTGAGTTCGATCGCCGAGCAGCTCGCCTCCGCCTGAAGCCCGGAGATCAGGGCTTTGGCGTGCGAGACGACAAGGACCTGCGAGCGAAGGGCGGCATCGATGATCAGGCGTGCAAGCGCCGGCAAGAGTTCTGGATGAAGGCTCGTCTCCGGCTCGTTCAAGATCAGAAGTTCGGGAGGCCGCGGCGACATCAAAGCGGTGGCAAGGAGCAGATATCTCAAGGTCCCGTCAGACAGTTCCGCTGGCCCGAGCGGGCGGAGCAATCCATGCTGATGCATCTCCAAGGCAAAGTGCCCGCGCTCGCTTGAGATTTCGATCGTCGAGCCTGGAAACGCGTCGTCGATCGCTGCGGCGAACCGATCCCGATCGCCAATCTCGAAAATCGTCTGGATTGCAGCGGCAAGATCCGCGCCATCGTGGGAGAGAACCGGCGTTCTCGTCCCGATTTGCACCTGACGCGCGGGCGAGCCGGCATCCGTTCGGAAGTGATCGTAGAAGCGCCAGGCCCGAATACGCTCACGCAAACCGAGCAATTCAGGCGTGCTCCTCGGATCCGCACAATGCGTCATGAGGCTTTCGAAGGGCGCCAGTCGGATCGGGAGATCTTGCCATTTGCCGGCCTCGTTCCGGACCCGAATCGCGGGCCCATGCCGGTCGACCAGCATGGAACTCGGCCTGGCCTGCTCCCCGGCAAAAAGAACCTCGCGCTTGATCTCTGGATCGAGGTGGAATGCAGATCTCGGGATTGGCGGAGGTAGTCCGAGGTCAATCAGATATCCGAAATCCGCTGTCGCGAATCCCAGCCGCAACTGCACTGACTTCGAACGTACCGTCCCTTCAACAGCGTAGTCTCCCGAGAGAACCTTCCGGCCGAACTTTTCAGGACCGGCCCAAAGCGTGGAGGGCAGGCCGCCCTCGAGGGCAAGCGTTGGAATGATGCCGCCCTGTGCTGTTTGCGCGAGAAGCCGCAAGGACCTGTACACGCTCGACTTGCCGGTGCCATTGGCGCCAGTGATCAGGGTCAAGTGGCTAAGCGGGATCACGAGATCGCGCAGGGACCGATAGTTTGCGATGGCGAGCGTCAGGATCATCGCATCCAAAATGCCGGCCGTTAGGGGTATCGTCTAGCCCGTCTCGATGCCGGTTCTGACAACAGAGCCGAAAAAATCATTGCAGGGCATTCGTCCAGCCGACAAGAAACATCCGATATGGATTGCACCAAAAGGTCTGGAGTCAAAATCATGCTTACGGCCTCGTTCCTAGGGCGTTCGGCACACCACCGTGATCGATTGATACCAAAAACTTGATGCTCAGCGGAAAAAGAAGCGTTATTTCAATCCAATCCTTAACCAACACATCAGCTTAACTCCCGACGGAAAGCAATAAAAGTCGGAATATTTATGATCTGCAAGATACTGCCTCCCTCCACAAAGTGCCGCAGGAGGAGAGCTTGAGGCAAGCCAAACCATTGAATGGCTCAATTTTGCTGGGCCTGTTGATCGCTTTTTTTGCATCCGCCGGGAGGGCGCAGGCTTCGGAAGTCCGCTGCGACAATGCCAGTCTGGCAGCGGAACCAATAAACGTGATCCCGGTCTGCTCGCGCCTGCTGGCTGCCGATGGAATTGACGCCAAGACCCGGGCCGGTCTGCTCTACATCCTTGGCCGTGGCTATCATCGCACCAACCGGATTGCCGAGGCGATCGAAAACTATGATGCGGCGCTGGCGCTGGACAGTTCCTCGGCCGACATTTTCGTCAGCCGTGCCTGGGCGGCGATGGAGCTCAAGGATGGCGATGGCATGGTGCATTTTGCGCAAGAAGCCATCAAAGCTGATCCGACGAGCGCACGTGCCTGGGACATGATGGGAGCGATTAGGGCCGAGTTGGGAAACCCCGTTGCAGCCCTTGAAGCTTATGATCACGCATTGCGCGTCGATCCGAAGTACAGCCTGGCCCTGCTGCATCGCGGTGAAATCTTGATCCGCATGGGCCGCCCCGACCGGGCCGTGGAGGATTACGAAACGATTTTGGCCATGCCACCGGCCGAGGTGGAAACAGGCAATCTCATCGGGCAAAATGGCAAACCGGCAAGCTTCCGGGCGGCCGCGTTCGAGGGCCGTGCGAATGCGCGATGGAACAGCGCATCGCTCGATGCGGTGGAGACGGATCTCCGTGCTGCGATCGCCACAGAGGCCACGCCGTTCCGCCATCGCCAGCTGGCGCAGCATTTCCGACGGCAGCCCGGCCGCATGGATGAAGCGGTTGGCGCCATTCGTGCTGCCTATGACATGGCGCCCTACCTCATCCAGTTGCAGCATGAGCTTGGCGAATATCTGCTCTATGCCGGAAAAGAAGAGGAGGGGCTGGCTGAGCTCGAACGTGTTATCAAAAAGGCCCCGGGCTACATGAATGTGCACAGCACAACGGTGATCTATTTCCAGCGAAAAAACCGCATTGATGAGGCGGTCAATGCGTTGGTGGCCGGCTATAATGCCAACCCGCGTTCCTATCTCTGGCTCCTGAATCGGTTGGTCAAGGGCGGCTACTGGGATGGGAAAAACATTCCAGAAAAGATCACGCCCAAGCTGAAGGCGGCCTTCCGGAAATGCCTTGCCGCAAAATGTGCCTAAGGCCGGGTTGCCTGCTGGGGCAATCCGACCTCGCGAGCTTAGCGACACTGACCATGAATTCCTGCTGCG
This sequence comes from Rhabdaerophilum sp. SD176, assembly GCF_030143245.1. GTDB lineage: Bacteria > Pseudomonadota > Alphaproteobacteria > Rhizobiales > Beijerinckiaceae > Rhabdaerophilum. Next base: position 466,021 of record NZ_JARJNS010000003.1, read on the forward strand.
CAATCGACGCAGGCTCTAGGGTTGGCATCTCCGTGGCCGTCTTCGGCGGCTTCGCCCGCCAATTGGCCGCTCACCAGGCATCAGGTGAACACCAGAAGCCGCCATTCTCCCAAGCCAATTCAATTCGAGCGTTGCGTGAAGCCGGTCGGTCACATTCCGAGCGCTGAATGGCTTCGTGGCCAACTGCACCGGCCGGAGCCTGGCGAGGGTCAGGCTAGCCCAACAGGAACGGAATTGGGGCGTATATCGTTCGGCCTTGATAGGAGAAGACGGGTCAACACCGACTGCAGCTCGGAATACTCCGCCTGGTCGTAGATATTGTTCACTTCATGCGGGTCGGCTTGGAGATCATACATCTCACCTGTCATCGTCTTGAGCTCGATGGTCAGCTTGGCATGCTTGGTCCGAACCGTCCGCAGGCTGAGACCGACACCGACGCGCCCCGGCAACAATTCCCATTCGCTCAATGCATGCGAGCGTTCTTCGCTTCCTGCGATGACATTGCGGATCGACCGCCCGTGGATTGGCATCAGGCTTTCTGCCCCTGCCCAATCCATGAAGGTCGCTCCCAGGTCCAGCGTCGACACGGGCTCATGGATCACTTGCCCGAACGGGATATCCGGGCCCTTCACGATTGCGCGAACATTGAGGAGACCTTCGAATGGCATGGGGCCCTTGAGGACGAGCCCGTGATCACCCAGCCAATCGCCATGGTCGGACGTAAAGACGATATAGGTATTTTTCTCCAGACCGGCCGCTTCCAACGCTGTAAGGATCCTCCCGACGGAATGATCGATCAGAGAAATCTGGCCGTATGTATTTGCCGTTATTTCTCGCAAGTGTTCGTCAGAAAGCTCTGCAATTCTTGAATATTTTTGGCGAATTTCGCGATGTTCGGCCGGAATCTCGGATTCCAAGGCAGCCTTGTGCCACCACGGGCGCCCTTCCAGGTTCCGGCGACGGTACGGCGGCAGATCGACATGCTCGGGTCGATGCAGGGAGGCCCAGGGTTCCGGGGCATCAAAAGGGTGGTGCGGATCCGGGAAGGAAACCCACAGGCAGAACGGCTTGTTGTGATCTTGACGGATGAAGTCGATGGCACGGTCTGCTGTCCAGGTGGAGTTGTGCCACGCGACGGGCAACTTTGACGACCAGGTCTGCGGCGCGCCCTTGTGATCTTGCGATGATTCCCAAAGAAGCTTGTTCTTCAGATCGCCGCGGCCGTCGCCATAGTACCAATTCTCGTAATGGAGCCCCCCAGGGGGCCTCTCCGGCAGCCACCAATTGTGTCCGACAATCATCAATTCGACATGGTCGAACCCCATGTACGGGCCGCGCCAGTCCGGTGGCACGTGACGCGAGCCGGACACACTTTCAACCGTGCCTGTATCCGCAAATGTGTGATAGGTCGCGAAATGCGCCTTTCCTATCTTGGCGGTTGAATAGCCGGCCCTGGAAAGCGAGCCGGCAAATCCGCGTTCACCAATCGACGGATCCAGATCAATTCCGTTGTCATGCACGCCATGCGTGCGTGGCAGGAGTCCGGTGAGGATCGAAGCCCGTGCCGGCTGACAGACGACGCAGGGGGTGATGACTGTTTCAAGACTTGTGCCTTCCGCTGCGAGCAGATCAAGATGCGGAGTGGAAACTCTTCGGCCTCGAAACCCGTAGCAATCCCCACGCTGCTGGTCAGATGTGATGAAGAGAATGTTAGGTTTCACGGTTTCAGTTCAGTTCTTTGCTTGAAGGCCCGCTTCCCGGACAAGTCGGCCGTATTTCTCAAAATCGACAGCCAATTGCCGAGCAAGCGCCTCCGGAGTCCCGCCAACAGGGTCCAACGCCTGGTCCGCAAGTTTTTGGCGCAATCCCGGATCCGCTAGCGCTCGATCCACCGCGCGATTCAGACGTGCAACGATGTCCGGCGGCGTGCTGGCTGGCGCGAAGGCCGCCATCCATTGTTCGAGAACGATGTCTGAAAAGCCAAGTTCTACCAGGGTCGGAAGCTCGGGAAGAGCCTGAGAGCGGACAGCCCCAGACTGCGCGATCGCCGTGAGTGTCCCCGCCTTCACGTAGGGAAGAATAGGGGTTGCTCCGAGCGAGCCCAGCTTGATGTGGCCGGCCGCAAGGTCATTGATGGCCGCGCCGCCACCGCGATATGGCACGTGAACAAGTTTCATGCCTGCACGCTTCGAAAGCCATTCTCCCAGAAGATGATGGCTTGTGCCGGCGCCGGCTGTCGCGAACGGCATGCCCGGTTGCTCACGCACCTTGGAGACAAGTTCGCCGAATGTCTTGACGCCGAGAGAGGGATGCGCAGCAAACACAATCGGTTGCCGGGTCAGCTGAATGATGGGCGAAAAATCCTTGAGCGGATCAAAACTTGCTTTCGAGACATGCGGCGCACTCGCAATCGGATCACCCGAGATCAGGATAGTATATCCGTCACCATCACTCTTTGCGACCGTTGCTGCCCCGACATTGCCACCGGCGCCACCGATATTCTCGACAATGACGGATTGATTGAGTTCGCGCGAGAGCGAATCACCAACGAGCCTTGCCGTGACATCGACGGCACCCCCGGCAGGAAACGGCACAACGATGCGGATGGGCCGGGCATTCGGCCAGGTTTGCGCCATTGCGGGCAGAAGTGACGCGAGCAACATCGCAAATATCAACGACGCAAACGCGACGGCTGTCGGCCGTGTGCGGACATGGGGACGCGATGCGCGGCAAAGACATGCCAGCCGTTTTAGAGGCGGGCAATGACCTTGCAGGGACTGGCGTGAAACCTGAACTCGCAGAATCGCCGTCATGTTGCCTCCCGACTTGGCAGATCTTATTTTGTTGATCGCTCAATGAAATGCAAAAGCTGCCAAATTTCGATTGACCTGTCAATTAAACAGATGCAATCGCGAAATCGCACAGACGTGAGGAGCAACCGGATGGATGGTTCCGCGAAGACGACACCCGAATGGCTCGGATCTTCAGGCCCACCGGAAGATTATGTCCTCGAAAGGTTTCTGACCTTCGGGCTGATCCGATTGACCAACCGGCTAAATCGGCAGGCGATGCGCATCGTTGACGTGACAACCGGCCTGCGGCTCCCGGAATGGCGATGCCTTGTCTTTATCTGCGCAAAACGCGGCATCACGCTGCATGAAATCGTTGATCGCACGGGAATGGATCGTGCCCTCATCACGCGTGCTGTGCAGGGACTTGTTGAAAAGGGGCTCGTCAAAGTCGAACGGGATGATGAAGACCGGCGGATGGTTGCTGCTCAAGCCACGGCCCAGGGCAGCGAGGTCTATCAGCAGGCTTTGCCCGTCATGCAGGCACGTCAGGCGCGTCTTCTATCAGCCTTATCGGAGCCGGATCGCGAGGCTGTGTATCGGATTGTTCATGCCCTCAACGCGTGCCTTGATGCGTGGCCCGAGGAGCAGGGCTCGAGGCCAGGGCACTCAGCATAAGGAATATGGCTGGTTTGCGCCGCCATTCCGGACATTCACGGTATCGAGGAGACACACCGACATTGGACATTCATTGGGTCGAGAAAACTGTGGGCGATTCAAGCGGCATGTTAACCCCACCCGCGTGCCGATAAAGGATCGTCAATTATACCGACAAGCGGGACGTGGTGGAAAAACGACGCTCACGCTGAGCCGCACTAATATGAGGCCGGGGTGGCACACCCGCCCTCCACCTATCGCGACGGCAAGCTCGTCATGATGGACCCGATCATGATGAGGATCCCAGGGAGAAGAAGCGTTAAACCTATGGTTTCAGAGAAGGCAACATACCCGACGCCAGCCATCATCGGGAGCCGAAGAACGTCAGCTGCACAGAGCTGCAATGGACTGCCATACCGCGAAGCGCTGGCCAATGAAGCCTGCGTCACGTAGCCCGCAGCAATCAGCGCAAAGCATGCTATCGCAATGCCAATCCAGGTTGAAAAAGTCGCATTCTGTGAGACATTCCGCACCGATTGAAACCAATCCGGATAAATAAAAAACAAAAGAATGACATATATTGGTAATTGAACAAGGTGCATCTTAAAAATTATTGCTGAAGAAGACTCCGTTTTTGCGAGATCGGCCAACATCAAGTTTGTGACTGTCAATATGCATACAGCGCTCAAAGCAACTAACAAAATATATCCGTAATCACTTGTATTGTTAAGCGCGAGCGTGATTACGATACCAAAAAACATTAAAGCCAATCCTATACGGGGGTATGTCTCCATTTTGTTCTTAAAAACAAAAATTCCTACCAACGCCGCAAATATCGGACCAACAAATTCAATTGTTGATACGAGCGCTACTGGCATGTTTACCAGACTCCAAACGAAAGCCAATGATCCGACAATATGCAATGCGCTCCTTGTCACTTCATGAAAGCTAAACTTCGAATTCAGTGAAATCCCACTCTTGGCCAGAACAACCCCGGCCACCAAGAGAGATCCTGCCGATCGAATTGCCACAATTTCGATGATGTTAAAGAATTCCGACAGGTGCCGTATCGACAATGCTACTGCAATATACGCAGAAAGATATAGGAACATCCACATCAAAAACTTAGCGAAATTGTTATTTATCCGGTCCATGGAGTTCCTGATAACATTCTTTCAAGTATAGCCATACGAATGGGTGTCGATAGCTTTACTTGCTGGAAATAGCCTGCGTTTGGAAGAGAATCGCATGAGGTATCCAGTTCCGAAAACCTCGGCAGCGGATTCAAAATCAAAGTGTTTGAGTTATGTTCTAGAATTTTCTTGGCTGTGATGGTGAACGGCTCCGTCTCTTGCTCTTTATCTACCGCGTCATACCCAAGAGATGCGTTAGAAAATTTGCTCATGTCCTGCATCTGGATGCTCAAAACATCGTGATCCAACGTTTCCACAACATTATGCACAACCGAGACAAGCGTGCCTAGACTGTGCAGGCGTTCCATGGCCTCCCGGACGGCAGGATTGATTGCAATTCCCGGCAGGCAGCAAAGCGTGAATCGTTGAGGCGGCCAAAGACGCAGCATCTTGACAAACGAGACGGCAAAACGAGCCTTTGTATCGCAGGAAAGGGCGATCGAAAGCTTGGAAAGATCACCCCGCATTTTGTAGATGGCGTAAATATCTATCATCGCCTGTGTTGGATGTTCGTCAGACCCGTTACCAGCATTGATGATGGGGAGATAGCTTAGCCGCGCGACTTTATACGGGAGATCCTCCAGGTGAGAGCGGACGATGATAAGGTCGCTGTAGGCCTCCACTGTCTTGATGTGATCCTCGATGGTTTCCCCAGTTGCATGGCCCATCCGACTACGATCCGGATCAAATACGTCAATTGATTGGTGCCCCAGTCTGCCCGCAGCAACCTGGAATCCGAGCCTTGTCCGTGTACTCCGCTGGTCAAACAGCGTTGCAACCATTTTGGGTCGGCGCCGGACAACATTGACAAATTGACTTTCGGCACTTTCATCGGCCAGATTTAATTCTATCCAGTGCCTGTCGGCTCTTTCTAAAACATCACCGAGGTCAGCCTGTGAGACGGCCTCCGCACTCAGCAGGTCTTTTCCGCTAGGATAATTAGGCCTAGACATTTCAAACCCAAAATCTACGGCATGCTTTTTCGCCGACCAAATTACGCGATACCCGACGATTTCTTGGCTGAGGATTCGGTCTGATCGACCACAGCTTGTTTTTGCGCCTTCTGCTTTTTATTGATCCTTACGTCAATGACATCGCGGAGTGCAATATCACTCATTGGCTTCGCATATACGTACCCTTGAATGCCATGAACGCTGTATTGCTGAATAACCGCCAATTGCTCATCGGTTTCAATACCTTCGACGATAATCATGAGATCGAGGTCATGGGCCAGCTGCGTAATTGCACTCATCAAAGCCCTTGCCCTTTGTGATGTTTCAATTTCGCGGCAAAATGACTTATCGATCTTCAAGATATTGATCGGAAGCCATGCCAAATAACTCAATGATGAAAAACCAGTGCCAAAATCATCGAGCGCAATTCTGACGCCCATGCCTCGAAGCTTCTTGAGTGTATCAACAATAAATGTTTGTTCACCGACGATTGTTGACTCTGTCACCTCGATAATAAAGCGATTGGCGGGCAGTCCTGATTTCGCCAGCGCCGCACTGATGATAGCGGCGATATCGTGATCTTGGTCGAACTGGAACGGAGATACGTTGACGCTAATTTTCACCGAGCGCTCGAAGGAAGCAGCCGTGCGCGCCGCCTCCTCTAGCGCCCAGGCGCCGAGCACCTTGATCAATCCGGTTCTCTCGGCAACCGGAATAAATTCTGCGGGACTTACCGATCCGCGGGTTGGGTGCGCCCAACGCATCAAGGCTTCGACATGGGTCACCGTCCCAGATCTCGGGTTGTAGATCGGCTGATAGGCCAACCAAAACTGGCCTTGCCGGATGCCTTCGCGCATTTCCGCTTCCAGCGCCACCTGGTCATTATAGGCCTTGCTCAGAGCGGGTGAGTAACTGACACAGCGGTTCCGCCCATCCGATTTTGCCTTGTAGAGCGCGATATCGACGCGCTTCATGGCTTCTTCAGACGGGAGACCTCCCTCGGCTTCAACAATTCCGATGCTGACCGTTACAGTCAAGGTGCGATTGGCCACGAGCCGTTGAACTTGTGCGAGGTGGAGGAGTCTTGTTGCCAACTGGCTGGCAGACTGGGCGTGACCCGCGGTCGCGATCATGAATTCGTCCCCGCCCATGCGCGCCGCTACGCCAGATCGGCCAATCAGTTCCGCAATATCTGCACTCAACGAGCATATCAGGGCATCGCCAACATCATGCCCATATGTATCGTTGATGTTTTTGAAATTATCGATATCGAGTGATAGCAGTGTGTATTTGTTATCCGAATCCGAAAGACGTTTTAGCTCGATAACAAAGCCACGACGATTGAATAGATTAGTCAAGGGATCGAGATTGACCATCTTCACAAGTTCTAAAAGTGTCTTTTGACGCGAGACAAAGACTTTATATATGACAGTGGCGCTTGAGAACGTCAGAATGACAGTCAACAACACTGTCAACCCAATAAGGATGTACGTAGGCTTGCCGGTCGCAATCAGCACAAAAACGAAGGGCAGCGAGACAGCCAACGTTTGAACACGTGTTATAACGGGTCGGGAGGTGTTCCGCCCCGAAAGGCCCGCCAGATAGCCGATCGTTTGCGCTATGGCCAGCACGGATACCGGTTGAGATTCATAATACGCGATCGCATAGGCACCAAATGAGCCGATGGTCGCCGCAGTGGTCCATGCGCCAAACATTGCCATGTATTCAAAATTATGAATTCTTATAGTTTGAAAATTGTATGTTTTAGATAATCTATATAGGTAGTGAGAATAAAGCCGAATGGCACCGATTGCCGTCATTATTGCCGCGAACACATAAAAATTTTTATCGTGACCAGAAATTATGCCAGCCCCGCCCATGACGACCGCGACGGTAGTTGCTCCGATGATTATAGGCCCGGGAGTACCGTACAGCGCATCAATCAATTCTCGATGGATTGACGCAGCGTCATCCTCTTGAATGCGAACTTGCCCCACTTGCTTACCTACCCTCTGCAAGCACTCGCGCTTGACGTGAACCATTTAAGGGGCCCTCATCGTTACGAGAATTGAAAAAATTACGATATCAAATGCATGATCAATTTAAGAAAATGATAAGTTTCAGCCTGGCCGCTGTGTTGCTGGACAGGGGGCTGCGAGAAGAACCCAAAATGGTGCTGGTCAAGGCCGCAAAAAATGCTGCGGTTTATCGACACCTATTCGGCCTTAACGCCCCATAACCGGTCTGTCCGCCATCGGCCCCATCCCCGTCATTCATATGGCCAGAGTGTCTTTTGGGGAAAAGGCACTATTCGATTGCGACGCTCCGCCGGGAACGGGGCCGGAAAGAGACTGGCCGGTTTCAGGAGACCGCTCTGGCTTAGGGGGCATTCGTCAAGCCAAGGTGAGGCGACAGCATCCGCCTCCCCAAACGGCCGCTCACATCGTTTCGGGCCAAGCCAGAAAAGCGGGCACTCCACAGGCGGTTGCGCCCCGGCGCAGCCAACTTGAGCGAAACACAGAGAAAACACCAATCAAGCAGCAGCCTGAACATGCTGGCCAGCCGAGATCGCGGCAACCTGGCTCGTTGATGTGGTGCAAGCTTAACGAAACCGCTCTGTCATGCACCCCTTGGCCAGCTTTCACGCAAGATATCGCGGAACCTCGTTGCAGCAGGAGACAAGCGTCCATTGCGCCGCTCTACGATGCCAATGGTTCTGACAACTGTCGGATTGTTGATCGGCTTCGTCACAATGGTCGGATGCCCATCCCTGGGAGTCGCGAGCCGAGGCAGAACTGATATTCCAACCCCTTCCTCAACAAGGCCGAGGGATGTCGAGAGATGATGCACTTCATAGAACCAGTTGAGACGCACATCGAGATTGGCAAGCGCATTGTCGAGGATCGTCCGGTTGCCCGAGTGACGGCTGACACCGATCAGCAGATGATCCGCAAGATCACGCCACTGAACATCATGCCTTCCCGCGAGGGGATGATCGCGGCGGCAGGCCAGCACAAACGGATCCTCCATCAACGGTGTGAACGTCAGATCGGGGTCGGCTGAGCCCAGCATGCTGATTCCGAACTCGCTTTCGCCGGTTGCAACGCTCCGGAGGCCCTCGCTGGCCGAAAGATCCAGTATCCGAATCCGGATATGCTGATGCAGCGCGTGGAACTTCTTGATGACCTGCGGCAGAAAATAGAAGGCTGCTGTCGGCACGCAGGCGATCGTTACCTGCCCATGCTGTAGTTTTCCGGTGGAGTTCATCGAAAGGACGGAAGTCTCCAGCTCGTCGAGCAGGCGGATGAGGAGAGGCTGCAGATCGCGTCCGGCCGCTGTAGGGGCAATGCGCCTTGTGGTTCGCTCAAGGAGGGGCGCACCGATCACTGTCTCAAGCTGCTTGATGCGCCGGCTAAGCGCCGGTTGTGACAGATTCAGCTGTTCGGCAGCCCGGTGGAAGCTTCCGCTGTCCAGCACCGCCAGAAAGGCCCTGAGGTCGAGCAATTCGCAATTGATCCGCATATTGGAATAATATCGTCAATTTTTGCATTTAACAAGCGCTAACGGCTGCGCTACGTTCTGAATTCTGGATAAATCATCGAAATTGATGCTTATCCTGCAATAAAATTTGTCTCCCACGCAGGAGTGACAGATGGAGACCCGGCAGATCCCCTGCATGCTGATGCGTGGTGGTACATCGCGTGGCCCATTCTTTCTCGCCGGTGATCTGCCTGCCGATCGCGACACACGGGACGCGGCTCTCATTTCCGCGATGGGCGCGGGCCATGATTTGCAAATCGATGGCATCGGCGGCGGCAGTCCGCTCACGAGCAAGGTGGCGATAGTCTCGCGCTCGAACCGCCCCAATGCCGATGTCGATTATCTCTTCGCGCAGGTGACGGTAGCGGGACGCCGGGTCGATACCTCGCCAAATTGTGGCAATATGCTTAGCGGTGTGGGCCCTTTCGCCATTGAGAAGGGACTTGTGCAGGCCTCCTCTGGCGAAACATACGTTCGTATTTTCAATGTAAATACCGGCAAGCGGATCGAAGCCCTGATCCAGACCCCTGGAGGCCGTGTCACCTATGAGGGTGATTGCCGTATCGACGGGGTGCCCGATGCTGCTGCACCCATCCGACTTACATTTCTGGATTCTGCAGGCGCAAAGACAGGCAAACTGTTGCCATCGGGCGCGGCCATTGACGTGATCGGCGGGGTCTCTTGCACCTTGATCGATGCTGCCATGCCGCTGATGATCGTTCGTGCCGAAGATCTCGGAAAGACCGGACAGGAGAGCCCGGCTGACCTTGATGCGGATCGCGATTTCATGGCGCGCCTTGAGGCTCTCCGCATCCAGGCTGGCCTTCGAATGGGTCTGGGCGATGTGCGCTCGCTCGTGGTTCCGAAGCCGGTTCTGATTTCAGCACCAGTCAAAGGCGGAACCCTGGCCGTACGTTATTTCATGCCGCATGCCACGCATAAGGCACTTGCTGTCACAGGTGCGGTAGGCATTGCCACGGCCTGCGCGACCGCCGGCACCATCGCCAATGCCCTTGTTCCTCATGCTGGAGTTGGAACTCCAATCCGCATCGAACACCCGGCAGGATCCATAGAGCTGACCCTCAACCAACGGTGCGCGGATGGCCCAATCGAGGCTTCGCTTATCCGCACAGCCCGAAAAATCTTCGACGGCTCCGTCTTTGTCCGGTTGCCAGAAACGGCTCTGCAGGACGTTGCCACACCCTTCGCCAAATCCGCCTGACAACAAGATTAGGGAGAAAACCGTGATCATCAATCGCCGCCAAATGACCCTTGGCCTTGCCGCTTCCACTCTTGGCCTCGCCTCAGCCCGTGCTCAGCAGCAGTATCCGTCCAAGCCCATCAAGCTGATCGTGCCCTACGCTGCTGGCGGTGGCACAGACACGATCGCCCGTGCCGTTGCACAGGGAATCGGAGAGGCAATCGGCCAGACGATGATTGTCGAGAACAACGGCGCTGCGGGGGGCAATATCGCGACACAACAGGCGGCCTTCGCCGAGAAGGACGGCTACACGGTTCTTATGGCCAATCAGGGCCCGATGGTTGTCAATCCCCATCTCTTCAAGTCGATGAAAGTGGATACGCTCAAGGCGTTCGACCCGGTTACGCTGCTGGCCTCTGCGCCGCTGGTCGTCGTTGTGCCCAAAGATTCGAAATTCAAGACCCTTCAGGAACTGATTGCGTTTGGCAGGGCCAATACCGGGAAGCTCAATTACGGTTCGGCCGGCAACGGTTCCGCGAGCCATCTTGCGACAATGCTGCTGGAAAGAGCTTCGGGATTGAACGCAATCCACATTCCCTACCGCGGTGCCGGGCCGGCCATCAGCGACCTCATCTCGGCCAAGACGGATTTCATGGTCACCACCTTCCCCTCGGTGCTGGGGCAGATCCAAGGTGGCTTGCTTCGGGCCCTTGCCGAGACCTCGAAGAAGCGCTCGCCGATAGCGCCCGAGATTCCTGCGGTGGCCGAACTGGGCTGGCCGGATTACGAAGCCGGCGCCTGGTATGGGTTCGTTGTTCCTACGGGTACGCCAAAACCGATTATCGAACGGCTTCGGGCAGCAACATTGGAAGCTCTGAAATCTCCGCTCCTCATGGATCGCCTCGCAAAAGATGGCGCAACGCCAATTGGCAATTCACCCGAAGAATTCGGGACGATGATGGCCAATGAGCACAAGCGTTGGGGCGAACTCATCGCCACTGCCGGGCTGAAACATGATTGATAACTGCCGGGCCTGACGAGGCATCGCTCCTTCAGGGGCGGGCCTCGGTTGTGACCTAATGCCGGGCTTCGATGATGTCCGCTTTCGCTATGCTGGCGCCGAAACCCGCCATTGCGCTTCCGGCCCCATTCCGGTCTATTGCTTTCCGGGCACATTTAACGCCCGGCCCATGGCCAGCCTGACAGCGGTTCGCAACTTAACAAGCGATGTGGTGCGCCACGTAGATATCAAACCATTCGGGTGCGATTCAACATCATTTCTCCGGAAAACTCCCTCCAGAAACGGAAACATGCCAATTCTGTGCGACGGTCCAGCGTCGACCTGTTTTGGCAATGATGGTGCCGGGAAATCTGCAGTTGCAGCTGGAGCTTGGCTTAGCTTGCACGGCGAGAAACGGCAGGTACTTGATCCTAGCTCGCAGAGTGGATGCCCAGCCGCGCAGGTCGTTCGACAATCCTGTGATCTAGCACGATCTGATTGGTCGGTTTTGGAAACAGGAGCGCCTCGACGATTGCAGCACCATAGGCGTCGTAGGGGATGCGGACGGAACTGAGTTCGGGCGCAAGCCATTCGTTGATTGGGGAGTCATCGAAGCCGATCATGCGCGGCGTGGGGACCTCCGGTCCTGCTTCCCGCCAGGCCCTTGCCGCGCCAAACGCAATAAGGTCACTCGTTCCAATCACGAGATCCGGGACATGCCGGTCGCCGATGAGCCGCCTTGCAGATTCAAAGCCGATATTGAGGTGGTCCACGGCATCCGGTGACAGCACCCAAGACTTTGGCAAGGGCGCCCCTGCCGCGGCGAAGCCCGTGAGGATTCCAGAGACACGATCGCGCGTCGCCGAGGAGGTGATCGGCGCATGGATCAGCGCTGCCTTTCGCAGGCCGCGCGCCATGGCCCAGGCGGCGACATCTTCCCCTGCCCGACGATTGTCAATGCCGATGAACGTGCTCTCGCGTCCCGTCGGATCCTGACGATTGACGAACACGACCGGCGTTGCCGGGTCCTGAAGACGTCGCAACGCCGGGCTATCAACGGCGCCAAGGAGCACGATCGCGCGCGCCTGTTGTGCAAGCATCTCGCGCAGGAACTCATCCTGAAGCTCCGGCTGGTCGTGCGTGTCGCACAGAACCATGACGAGGCCGGCGCCCCGGATCGCAACTTCGGCTGAAGCGGCAATCGCCGCCATCACCGGATTGGCCAGATTGGAAGCAAGAACGGCGACAAGCCGGCTGGTGCGTTGCCTCAGATCGCGCCCCGCACTGGTGGTTCGATAGTCGAGAGTCGCGATGGCCTTGCGCACACGCTCGATGGTGTCGGCCGATGCCTTGTTCGCCACACCATTCACGACACGTGAAACCGTGGCGATCGAAACCCCGGCAAGCGCAGCGACATCCTTGATGGAACTCGACTGGACCGTTCGCCGCACCATGTCGCTTGAAGTTTTTCTCGCCAATGATAGGGTTGCCACAAGGAAAACGTTTTCCCTTGTTTTCCCTGAAAGTCAAGAACCGGCTTACCGGCAAATTGTCAGCCCTTGGGAGGAAAAAATGGGCATTTTACGCATAATCGCATGCGCGACCTTCGCGGCAGCCGTGTCCACCCTGCCAGCAAAGGCCCAGCAACTCACCGTTTGGCATGATCTCGGGGATAACGGGATCAAGTGGTTTGAGGCGCTCTCGGCGGAATTTGCCAAGCAGAAACCCGGCGTCACCGTGCGTTCGCAGAGTTTCCCCACGGACCAATGGTTTGGCCGCGTGATCAGTGCGTTGAATACCGACACGGCGCCGGACCTGATTTTCAACAACTACGAGCGCGTCATCCGCATACAGAACCAGACGAACAAGGTGATGGATCTGAAGGAATTGACCGGAAAGATTTCGGACAAGGCCTTCCTCTCGGCGGACGATATGAGGGTTGCGACCTTCAAGGGTCGTCAGATCATCATCCCGATCCAGCGGGTGCAGATGGCCTTCGGGCTGCGCAAGAGCTGGCTCGAGAAGAATGGCGGCAAGTTCCCGGACACCTGGGAAGAGGTAAAGACGCTTGCCGCTGCCTTCCGCGACAACGACCCCGATGGCAACGGAAAGGCCGACACCTTCGGCCTGGCGCTGCAGGCTGCCAAGCCGCGCGACCTCATCCACATGCTCGACCTGTTCATGTTTGGCTCGGGTCTCCGCCATACGCTGATCGATCCCGAGGGCAAGATCACCATCGACCAGCCTGCCCATGCGCAGGTGCTTGAAGAGTTCCTGAAGACCTATTCGAGCTACAAATTCGTCTCGCCCGATACAATCAATCACTCCTTCGCCGAAATGTATCAGGTGATCGAGGGGGGGCGCGGCGGCATGTTCCGCGTCGGCGACTGGAACGTGCGCAAGTGGGACGGCGCACAGGTGCTCAACGGAGATTTCGTTTCCGGTCCGTGGCCGAAATTCGCGGCGGATCGTCCGAATGCTGTCGTGATCGGTGGCATGCGTGGCGTCGCCGTGCCGGAAAACTCGCCCAACAAAGCACTGGCTCAGGAATTTGCCGCCTTCATGCTCTCCAAGGCCGCACAGCAGGCTTCGCTTGAGAATATCGGCGCTGGCGTCCGCAAGGATCTCGATGTTTCGAAGCTCTCGCCCCGCTCGCAGTATTTCGCCAAGGCGGAACACCGGCTTGTGGCCTATGACTTTCCGGAATCGATCCACGCCTTCTATCCGGAGCTCGAAGCAGCTTTCCACCGCAAGCTGCTGTCCGGCATCGCCAATCCGCCGGCGGACTGGAAGGCCTTTATCGCCGAGACAGCGAAGGAAATGCGCGACCTTGCTACCAAGCTGAAGGGCTGAGCAACATGCCATTGCGACCGCCGGCCCTGATCGGTAGGCGGTCGTTCAATCGGGATGCGGGTCAATGACGGAACTTCTCGGAAATCTGTCCCGTGACAGGGTGTTCTATCTTCTTGTCGCCCCGTTCGCGGCGCTGACAATCCTGCTCGGCATCTGGCCAATCCTGCTCTCGATCCAGGTCTCGTTTACCGCGTCTGCCACGGCGCTGCGGCCCAACCCTACTTATGTTGGTTTTGCCAATTATCTGGCCGTTCTCTCTGACTCGATTTTTCTCGCCTCGCTGTGGCGCACGTTGCTCTACACCGTGCTGTCGGTGATCGCGAACCTGGCTTTTGCGCTTGGCTTTGCGATCCTGCTCGATTCAACGCTCCTGAAGCGTGGCAACCTCTTTTTCCGGCTCGCCATCTTCCTGCCTGTTATCACGCCGGATGTTGCGGGCTATGTGGTCTGGCGCTGGCTCTATGACCGGTCTTTCGGCGCGCTGAACGCTGCCCTCGAGCTGTTGGGCTTGCCGGCTTTCGGCGGGCTTTCGAGCGTGGATACGGCGTTGCTTTCGATCTTGATCGCCGAGCTCTGGCACCATGCGGGCTTCTACATGATCATCTTCCTCGCCAATCTCTCCATCCGGGATCGCGCCTTGGAAGAGGCCGCCCAGATCGATGGCGCCACGACATGGCAGCGCTGGCGGTATGTGATCCTGCCGCAATTGAGGCCGGCGCTCGTAATCAACACCGTATACGCGCTGATCCAGTTTCTGAAGACGTTCACCGTCGTGGTGGTGATGACAAAGGGCGGCCCGAACGACCAGACGAATTTTGTCAGCTATTACGCCTATCAGCTCTTTGATCAGGCCCGCTATGGCGAGGCGACCGCCATGGCCACGATCCTCTTCGCCATCGTGATCGGCTTGTCGCTGACAGCCTACAGAATCGGAGATCGGGAGCCAGGGCGATGACAGACGGCATGCGCGCCAACCGATTGTTGCAGGCAGCCGCCTACACCGTCGCGATCGGCACAAGCCTGCTTTTCCTCTACCCCTACTGGTGGATGCTCGTGTCTGCTTTCCGGCCGACGCGTGCGATCATGTCTGCGCCGCTGCGGCCCTGGCCCGAGACCTTCAGCTTCCAGATCTTTTCGGAGATCGGCAGGATTGGAGGTGTGAATCTCTCAACCTATGTCTTCAACTCGCTTACCATCACCACATTATCGACTTTGCTGAGCGTCATCGTGACGGCACTCGGCGCCTACGCGCTGACGCGGCGGCCAAAAGCGCCGGGCTTCGGCCTGATACGCTACGGCTTTCTCATCACGATCATGTATCCCTACATGCTGCTGGTGATCCCGGTTTACCTGGTGATGTTCAAGCTGGGGCTGCTCGGCTCGTATGCCGGCATCATCCTGTTTCTCGCGCTCGGACCGCTGCAATTCTTCCTTTTCGAGCAGTTCTTCCGCAAAATCCCGAATGAGGTCATCGAGGCGGCGGTGATCGATGGCGCGAGCGAGTGGCAAATCCTGACCAAGGTCGTGCTGCCTATGGCCATGCCGATCACCGCAACCGTTTCGCTCATCACATTCCTGCTCAACTGGTCGCAGTGGTTCCCGATCATGGTCATCTCGCGTTCGCCCGATACCTACACGCTGCCGGTGGCGCTGCTGTCCATGAATAGCGAACTCGGCTCCAACTTTCAGGGCATCATGGCACTGGCCGTGCTGACCACATTGCCGGTGGCTGCGCTGTTCCTCCTGGCGCAGAAGCGCGTGATGGAAGGCATGGCGGCCGGAGCCGTGAAGGGGTAGACCGATGCTCAGGTCATTTGACAACCATGAGAAACTCGCTATCGGCATCGAAACCGCGCGAGAGGCCACGATCGGCTGGCTGAAGTCGATGCAAGCCTCGGGCATGCCGAAAGGCTGCATGCGCATCAGCGCGATGCATGAGGCATCCCGCTGGCCCGGCGTGCTCCTGCCGGGAACCTATAACGGCATCATGTGCCTCGACCTGCTTGGCGGCCTTGCCGATTGGTCCGCGGACGAACGGACGAAGCTCGTCCAATGGCTGGAGCTGAGCCGTCATCCCGATGGGCGCTTCCGTATGGTTGGCATGCGAGAAGCCGATGTCTTTAAAAAGTCGGATATCAACGAAACCTGGCGCTACATCGATTTCCACGTCACGAATTACGCACTCGGGGCGATCGAGGCACTTGCGCCGGAGCGTCGGCCGATCCTCGATTTTGTGAAGGACTATCTCGACGAGAAAACGCTCGGCCATTGGCTGAGCCTGCGTGATCTGCGCGACCCCTGGCAGGAAGGGAACAACATCGTCAATCTCGCGAGCTTCCTGCTCCTGCTGCGCCAGCATGGTGACGGGCAGGCGGACGGCGAGAACTATCGACCGGCTGTGGATCGGGCACTCGATCAACTCTTCGACTGGCATGACCGCCTGCGCGAACCGACGACCGGGTTCTGGGGCGTCGGCCAGCTTTCGGACGATATCCAGCTGCTGCATGCCTTTGCCGGCTCCATGCACAATTTCCATCTCTGGTATCACGAGGGGCGTGTGCTCGAAGGGCAGGATCGTGCGGTGGACTATTGCCTCTCACTGCCGCCGCGGATCGATAGCGCCTGCATCGACGTGGATGCGGTCGACCTGCTCGTCCATGGCTGGCGACTGCTCGCCTATCGCCGCCATGATATCGAGGCCTGGCTTGCCGCCCTGCTGCCGGAACTTCTGGCCTTCCAGAACGCAGATGGAGGCTTTTGCGATGTCCGCGAGGGCACGCGCCGGCAAGATGGGTGGGTGAAGGGCTACGAAGAACCGCAAGGCGCTTCCAACACCTTCGCCACCTGGTTCCGTTGGATTGCGATTGCCATGATCGCCGATGTGCTTTGGCCCGGGCGTTGGACCTGGAACTTCCGGCGAATGATCGGTATCGGTTATCGTGTCTCCCGGTGGAGCCCGAAGGCATGACCGCGCATGAGGCCGATGATCCCTTCGCGCATCTGCACGACGAGGACTACGCTCGCCCCTTCTCGCGCCGCCTGGCAACAGCCGAAACGCTGGTCGCCCTCTCGGGCCGCAAGGCGCACTCGCTTGATGGCGAATGGCACATGACGCTCGACCTTTTCGATGAGGGATTGCGGCAACGCTGGTACGAGCTTGACGAGACTCCGCCATCGCAATGGGCGACGCCACGCGACTATGAGATCGAAGCCGGCGAATGCGTCCATGTGCCCTCGTGCTGGAATGTGCTGAAGCCGGAATGGTTCCATTTCGAGGGCGCAGCCTGGTACACGCGGTGGCTGAATTGGGAACCGGGCGAGGCGGCCGAGCGCGTTTTCCTGAGCTTTGGGGCGGCGAATTATGCAGCCCTCGTCTTTCTGAACGGTGCCTATTTGGGGGGGCATCAAGGCGGATCCACGCCGTTCTGCGTCGAGGCGAGCGCCCATCTCAAGCCCGGTCGCAATCGACTGCAGGTCTATGTCGAGAACCGCCGACGGCATGACCGTGTGCCGATGCACCATATCGACTGGTTCAATTATGGCGGGCTTTATCGCGAAGTTGCTTTGTTGCGCCTGCCGCAGGTGTTTATCCGCAACGCGAGCGCGTCGCTTACTCCCGACGGTGCTGCCGTGCATTTCCGTTTGTCCGCATCGGAGCCTGTTTCCGGTATGGCTGAATTGGAAATCGCAGAACTCGACCTGCGTGCCAGCATGCGGGTGGAAAGCGGCAAGGGAGAGGTCACCGTCCCTGTCTCAGTCACGCGCTGGTCGCCGGCCGAGCCGAAACTCTACGAGGTGCGCGTTGCCTTCGCAGGCGACATCGTCATCGAGCGGATCGGCTTTCGAACAATCGAGACACGCGGCACCGAAATCCTGCTGAACGGCGAGCCGATCTGGCTCAAGGGCATCTGTGTGCACGAGGACGATCTGGAACACGGCAAGGTCTCCACCGAGGCAGATATCCGCCGACGCTTCCGACACGCCAAGGAACTGGGCTGCAATTTTCTGCGCCTGGCGCATTACCCGCACCATGAGCTGGCAGCGCGCATTGCCGATGAAGAAGGATTGCTGCTCTGGGCGGAGATCCCGGTCTATTGGGCGATCGATTTTTCCAATCCGGCAACGCTCGCCGACGCGCGCAACCAGCTTTGCGAACTTATCCTCCGGGATATGAATCGGGCCAGCGTCATCATCTGGGGAGTCGGCAATGAGAACGCCGATACCGATGCCCGCCTTGCCTTCATGGGGGATCTCGCAGCAACGGCGAAACGGCTTGATCCATCCCGGTTGACGTCAGCGGCTTGCCTTATCAATCGCGAGCACTTCACCATCGAGGACCGGCTTGCGGATCACCTCGATATCATCGGCCTGAACGAATATTTCGGCTGGTATGAGGCTGACTTCTCCGGGCTGGACCGGCTTCTGGCCAATTCCAACCCCGGCAAGCCTGTCATTGTCAGCGAGACGGGCGCGGATGCCGTGACGGGTAATCGCGGAGCGGGTCGGGTGCTCTTCACAGAGGATTGGCAGGCGGAATTTTATCGTGAGCAGTTTCGACGCATCTTGGCGACGCCCTATATCGCCGGGCTTGCGGCCTGGTTGCTCTATGATTTCCGCACCGAACGCAGACAGACCGGGTTCCAGCGCGGCTATAACCGCAAAGGGCTCATTGGTTCGGACAAGACAACGAAGAAACTGGCCTTCGAGGTCCTGACTGACTGTTACCGCGACAAGTAGGGACAAGGCAGCGACAGAGCAGGTTTTCGGAGAACCGAATTATCGGGATCTAAAAGGAGAACTCGACCGTCCATGCGCTCGATCCCACAAAGCCCTTGTAGGAGACGGGCTGCGCCGCATTCTGCAGGGGCTAAGCTACCTCGCGATCACGCCAGCCGTCGCAAAAGCCTCGATCTCCTGCGCCGAATAGCCGGAGGCCGCAAGGATCGCACGCGTATGTTCGCCAAGGCGCGGCGGCTGCGTCTCGAGGCCGGGACGCACTCGATCATCGCCGAATTCCAGCGGGAGCGCCGGCAATCCCACCTCAACGCCACCGCCAAGTGCACCCAAAGCGACATTGAGAAGACCGCCCGCCGCGAGATGCGGATCAGCCGCGAGTTCATCCGGCCGCCCGACGCGCGCGAAGGGGATGTTCGCGGCTTCGCAGCGCTCGAGAATATCGCCCATGTCGAACGGGTCGAGGCGTTGCTGCAGCTCCGGCAGCAGCCATTCGCGCGCATCGCAGCGCCTGGCATTGCCCTGCATATGCGGCGCATCACGCCAGTCCTTGAAGCCGAAGGCGTCACAGAAGCGGTGCCATTGCGGATCATTGGTGATGCCGATGAAGACCTGACCGCCGCGCGCATTGAACACGTCATAAACGCCCCACGCGCTCTTGCGCGCGGGCATCGGCGGCATCGGCTGGCCGGTCACGGCCGACCCCGCCATCATCGAGGCCAAGAGGAACACCGCACTCTCGAAAAGCGACGAACTCACGCGTTGCCCGCGCCCGGTGACATCGCGCTCACGCAAGGCGGCAAGCGCAGCAACCACGCCAAACACGCCGCCGAGAATATCGACAATTGGCGCGCCCGCACGCAGGGGCCGGCCCGGCGGGCCTGTCATATAGGCGAGGCCCGATTGCATCTGCACGACCTCATCGAGCGCGCCGCGATGCTCGTAAGGGCCGGCGAGAAATCCCTTCATCGTGAGGAAGATCAGGCGCGGATTGACAGCTGAGAGCGTCTCCCAGCCGCAATCAAGGCGTTCGATCGTGCCCGGCCCAAAATTCTCAAGCACGACATCTGCATCCTTGACGAGCCGATGCACAATCGCACGCCCCGCCTCGCTCTTGAGATCAACAGCGACCGAGCGCTTGTTGCGATTGAAGGTCGCGAAGAAGCCGGAGGCAAAACCGGGCAACCGTCGCGTGGGATCGCCCTCCACCGACTCGATCTTGATGACGTCAGCGCCAAGATCGGCCATCACATGCCCGGCACAGGGGCCCATGATCGTGTGCCCGAAATCGAGCACGCGCAGACCAGCCAGGGGTTTCGCTGCCTTGCTCATGCCGCGCGCTTCCGGAAGGTGTCGATCGTGCCGGAGCGCAGGGCCGCGCTCGGCAATTGCCGCCCGACGATACGCTCGGCGAGACGACCTGCCTCCATGAGTGCATCGAGATCAATGCCCGTTGCGATACCCATTTCCTCGCACATCAGCACGAGCTCTTCAGTGGCGATGTTTCCCGGCGCGCCCGGATGGCCGGCGAAGGGACAACCGCCGAGGCCAGCAACGGCTGCATCGAAATAGCGAACCCCGAGCCGCAAACCCTCATAAGCCGAGGCGATGCCAAGCCCGCGCGTGTCGTGGAGGTGGAGCGAAATCGGCAGTTCGGGCCATGTCTCGCGCAACGCGCCGATCACGCGGCTGATGCGCTGCGGCGTCGCCCAGCCCATGGAATCAGCAATGGAGACTTTCTCGAATGCGAGCCCCGCTTCGTTCGCGATCGTAAACCCATCAGCGACCGCTTCGACCACGGCGGAGGGCGGCACATCACCCTGATAATTGCAACCAAAGGCGGCCATCACGGTGAGGCGCGTCACCGGAACGCCAGCGGCTTTGTGGGCCGCAATATGCTCGCGCATAGCCGCGATCTGGCCGGGCCGGTCCCGATTGAGGTTCTTGCGAGTGAATGATCCACCCCCAATGAATTGGTCCACCTTGAAGTATGTCTTGTGGCCACGAGGAGGATCCTGTTCATGCCGAGAAAGCGTCACAAGCCCGAAGAGATCGTCGCGAAGCTGCGACAGGTCGATGTCCTGGTTTCGCAGGGCAAATCCGTCGCCGATGCCGTTCGCGATATTGGCGTGACGGAGGTCACGTATTGCCGCTGGCGGCAGGAGTTCGGCGGGCTGAAGAGTGATCAGGTCAAGCGGATGAAGGATCTCGAGGCGGAAAATGCCCGGTTGCGACGCGCCGTCTCCGATCTCACGCTCGACAAGATGATCCTGAAGGAAGCAGCCTCGGGAAACTTCTGAGCCCTGCGCGGCGTCGCGCCTGCATTGATCATGTTCGATCCGAACTGAAGCTGCAAAAAGACGCTCTCTTGGCGGCGGGTCTGCCGGGTGCTCGGGCAGCATCGCTCGACACAGCGCCGGCGCCCCAAGGGGCCTGATGACGAAAAGGCGCTGATCGACGACATGACTGTGTTGGTCCGGCGATATGGTCGCTACGGCTATCGGAAGATCGCCGAACTTCTGCGTTCGACAGCCGGCTGGGTCATCAACGACAAGCGGGTTGAACGCCTTTGGCGGCGCGAAGGGTTCAAGGTTCCAGCGAAGCAGCCGAAGAAAGGCCGGCTTTGGTTGGCCGATGGTTCCTGCATCCGACTGCGTGCGGAATACCCAAACCATGTCTGGAGCTACGACTTCGTCGAGGATCGCACCCATGAGGGGAAGAAATACCGGATGCTCAACATCATCGACGAGTTCACCCACGAATGCCTGGCGATCCGCGTTGACCGGCGATTGAAATCGATCGACGTGATCGATGTCCTGTCCGATCTCTTCATCCTGCGGGGCGTCCCTGGCCACATTCGTTCAGACAATGGGCCCGAGTTCGTCGCCAAAGCCGTTCAGAAGTGGATCACGGCAGTCGGGGCCAAGACGGCCTACATTACGCCAGGATCGCCATGGGAAAACCACGCTTCGCGCAATTCCTTTGGAATTTATCGAGAGCTTCAATGCTCGGCTCAGGGATGAATTGCTCGATGGTGAGATCTTCTACTCGCTCGCCGAGGCCAAGATCGTCATTGAGAACTGGCGGCGCCACTACAACACCGTGCGCCCACACGGTTCGTTGGGCTACAAGCCCCCTGCGCCGGAGGTCTTCGTGCCAGCCATGGCTGCGCGGGCGGCTGCGCAAACCCATCCAGCTTCGCCGCCCGCGCTGGCGTTGAGGCCGTCAATGCACTAACATTCCAACTGGACCACTCAGTGGGGGCCGATCACCCGATGGCCCCGCTGCCCAGCATTTTTGTGCCCATGCCCACGGCACTGCCGATGGCGGATGCCCAATCGGACGACTGGCCGATCATTTGGGCGCCAATCGCCTGATCCACAGACAGGGATGACCGGGCCGAAGCAGCGCCTGCGCCAAGAACCAGAAGGCCCGCGGTGAGAAAAACGGACAAGGGCGTCATGCGGGGCTCCATAAAGAAGCTCAGGCTTAGATTTTATGATGTCGAGACAGCGTACAGCAAGAGCATGACGATGCGGCGAAAGAGCCGCTTGAGCCTTCCTCCCCGCAAGCATCCGGCGGCTCTCTGCAAGATCGCAAGCGTCGGGTGACGGGCGTGCTGCGCTGCGGTCAGGTTGCGCTGCAGCGCGCCCGAGGGCCAGATCGTTGGGGTGGTCAGCCTCTGAACGGATTGGAGAGTTTCAGGCCTAGGGTCTCGAAGTCCTTCAGGTTGCGGCTGACGAGCGCAAGATCCCGAACGACGGCGGTGGCCGCCATCATGGAATCGGCGACGGTGAGGATGCGCCCGTTGGCTTTCTCGAAGGCTCGGAGGCGCCCTGCGGTTTCCGCGATCTCAAGGTCAACCGGGATTGCGGATTTTCCGAAGCGTTCCCGAAGACCAGCGACAAAGATCGTCAGACGCGGCTTCTGCTCCGGGTTGGCTGTCTCGAGGCCATAGGTCAGCTCGTGGAACAGGATCGTGCTGACCTGAAGCCTGGGCTGTTCTGCGATGAATGCGATGACACCCGGATCCGGGCTCTTCCGGGCGAGTTCCGATACGACGTTGGTGTCGAGCAGGTAAGGTCCGTCCATGCTCACTCGCCAAACCCCGGATCAGCACGATCCTCCCGCCGCGAGGGCAGGGGGATATCAAGACCGAGCCGTGAAGACATATCGATCAGCCATTTGCCGTCGTGATCGGCTTCGGCGAGCCGGTTCTGATAGGTCTCGAGGGAAACGACAACGCAAGGATCCTGCGTGCCGATCACCTGGGGCGATCCACCGCGTGCCTTGCGCAGGACCTCGGAGAGTTGAGCCTTGGCTTCAGCGACTGACCACATCACGAACCCCATAAATGGACTAGTATGGTCTATACTACTTTCGATGATCGGCGGCAACCTGTCTCATGAGGGCCGGCAATCTCCCGATTGACATCGTACCGGAGCTTTTGCCCGCAAACATGAGGGCACAGCGTTGGCCTTTCGCCAAATCACGCCAGGCCCTCAGGATGGACCAGAGCAAACGTTCCATGAGTGTCCCGTTTGACGCAGTAAGGCCAGCCGTTGCTAAAGCGGGCCTTTCGAAAGATTTTTTCCATCAACGCGTGTTTACCAGCGCCCAAGCAAATAAAGACCAACCTGCATAGACGGTCGAGATTTCTCCATAGACCTCTATGTTCCCGATGCGGTTTTGCGCCCCATCGAATATTTCGATCAACGTGTCGCCCTGCCGACCTGACCTTGCCCCTCGGGCCGATCCAGCGTGAAGGCTGTTCCGGCCGCATGGAAAGAGCGGGAACATGAAGCGCTGCGGGTTCAGCGTTCGCGCGTTCCGGCTGCCGTGACCCAGCGCGGCCGGCCGGCAGCCTGGCTCAACCGATCGACGAGAATCGCGAGCAGGACGATCCCGAGGCCGCCAACCGCGCCCTGTCCTGCATCTGCGCGCTGGAGGCCAATCAGCACGGTCTCGCCGATACCCCGTGCCCCGATCATGGAGGCGATCACGACCATGCCGAGGGCACCCATGACGGACTGGTTGATGCCCGCCATGATCGCGGGGCGTGCCAGTGGCAGCTCGACCAGCCAGAGCATGAGGAAATTCGACAGTCCGAGGGATCGCGCTGCATCGCGATCCTCGATCCGCACGGAGCGGAGGCCGAGATCTGTCATCCGGGCGACCGGCGGTACCGCAACGATGATCGTGGCGAACAGCGCCGGTGCGGTGCCAAGGCCGAGCAGCATGGCGGCCGGGATGAGATAGACAAAGCTCGGCACAGTCTGCATCAGGTCATAGAGAATGCGCGCGACCTGTCCGAAGCGTGGATAGCGTGCGCCCGCAATGCCCAGGGGC
This sequence comes from Rhabdaerophilum sp. SD176, assembly GCF_030143245.1. Classification (GTDB taxonomy): domain Bacteria; phylum Pseudomonadota; class Alphaproteobacteria; order Rhizobiales; family Beijerinckiaceae; genus Rhabdaerophilum. The sequence goes on from NZ_JARJNS010000003.1 coordinate 490,290, forward strand.
AGGCCAATCATCACGGCGGCGGATACGGCAACGCTGACAAGGGCCAGCGAACGCATGGCCTCCGACCAGAGGCCGAGCAGCCAGAGACCGGCGGGCAGGGACGCCATCGCGAGGCCGAACCGGCCGGAACGCCCCAACCTCCAGCCAAGGGCGCCAATCGCAAGACCGGTTATCCAGGCTGGCGGAAGCATCAAGCTCCATTCGAGCCCGCGCACGGGCGCAGCCAGAGCCCGCCCGAAGGCCTCCACGCCGTCCGGATTGACCTGCAGGAGGCGCTCGACGCCTCGATTGACGAGCTGGCGCAGGACCGCGCCCAGATCTCCACCGTCCAGCTTTCAGGCCCCCTACAGCGCGTTCGCGACGCGGCTGGCGATTTCCGCCGGCACCCACCGACGCCATGTTTCGGGTTTTTCCTTCATGTAACGCAAGGCGGCCTGCTCCACGGAAATGCCGGCGGCCCTGCCGGCCGCCAGCGCGGCGGAGGTTTCGGCCGAACTCGAACGATAGGCGCGCAGGAAGGTCGCAATCTTTGGCGCGGCATCGACAAAGCGTGCATTGGCGCCGATCACGACCTCCGAGACCGGATAGGCCGTAGCCCGGTCCGGCCGGGCCTCGGCCAGCATCTTCGCCCAGATCTCGCGGTCGAAGCCGGGCTCCTCGAGCTTCACGAGGTCATGGGCACCGACCAGCCAGCTCGGGGACCAATGGTAGAACAGCACCGGGCGGCCCCGCTTCAGGCCGGAATCGATGGCGGCCACCAAGGCCTCGCTCGCGCCGGGACGCACATTCGTAAAATGCGCCTCGAGGCCGTAGGCGGTGAGCTTCTTGGTGTTGACCAATTCGCACTGCCATCCCGGCACGCAATTGTAGAACAGGCCTTTCGACGGGTTGTCCGGATCAGGGAAAAGCGCCTTGTGCGCGACGAGATCGGACACGTTCCGGAGAGTCGGCGCTTTCGCATTGGGCCCTTCGACCAGCGCCCGGGGCACGTACCAGCCCTCCGTTGCATCCGGGAAGGTGGTGCCGAGGCGGACGACCTTCCTGTCACGTTCGGCATCGATCCAGGGCTGGACCGGATTGGCGAGCCAGATTTCCATGGTGATGTCGACATCGCCGCGGGCCAGGCCATTCACGAGCGGAATGGTGGCGCCCGGCACGCGCTCGGTCTTGCAACCGAAGCCCTTCTCGAGAATCGTGCGCGCCATGGTGGTGTGGAAGGCGGCGGAATCGTAATCGAGGCCGGCGAGCCTGATGGGCCTGTCCAGCTCGCAGGCCGAAGCCGCCGAAAGGGCCAGCCACAGCGATGTGAGCCCGATGCCCAAGCGTGTCAGAACTCTCACCGTCCCCTCCTTCGTCATGTCCAGCTCAATCCTAGTGCTGTCTTCCTCGATTGGCCATTCGTCATCGTGGCTCTCACCAAGAGGTGAGCGGCCGGTGAATACGAGAACCTGCTTGCCCGAGTGATCGTGTCGGCGGGGCCCGGGTCAGGCGATGCCATCTCCGAAACGACCCTCCGGTCCCAGAAACGTATCGACCAGTCGGATCGGCAGGTGCATGCGCTGGCGCATGTCCTCCAGTCGGGGGGCGCAATCGAGCATCGAGGCGCCCAGCGGCAGTTGAGCCACGATCGAGGTGCCGGAAACTGCCAGCAGGAATCGATCCTCGACAAAGGCGGCCGCAAGAGCAGGCGGTTTTCCGTCTTCGGGACGGGCGAAGGCCAGCAGGGCATCAAGGAACGCACCGCTGATATAGGCCCGGGCGGCTTCGGGATGATCAGCCCGGACCTCGAACGCGGATTCGAAGGCGGGGTGGTCAATCGTCACGGGCATCAATCCCTTGAAGTGCTTGTCGAAAAATCCGGACATGGCATTGATCACGGATCCCCCATCGCCCCGGATAACAATGCGCCCCGGCGCGGGCCGGTCCAGCGACAGCGTGGCGATGACGCCCTGGAAAACCAGCCGCTTTGTCCAGCGCGTCTTGCCATCGCTGTTCTCCTCCTGCTCGCGACGGGTCAGCCAGAGATCGCAGGCGGAAACCGAGAGGCCGCGATAAAGACCGGACAGCCCGTTCCGGAACGCTTCCTGGTCATGGTCCGGCAGCAGCGCCGACCGCGTGAAGGGCGCGAGATCCGGTCGTTCCTCGGCGGCGAGGTCGAATCGCAAACCGAGGAAGGCGGCGATGGGCGGGCAGATCTCTGCCCTGACCCGATCCTGGAACGCTTCCTCGCTGATGCTGCTGACCAGCACGAACGCCGTCAAGGCGCCGAACGCGACAAACGCACAGAGGATTGCGGCCAGCATCGTGTCGTCGATCGCCAGCAAGGCAAGCAAGGCCAACCCGGCCGCAATCGTGCCGACAAGGCCACGCCGGAACCGCCGTCGCGCCAGCTCGCCTTGCCGTTCCTGTTCAAGGATGGCGAGGCGCGGCAGGATTTCCCGCTCGACCAGCGTGGCAAAGGCCCGCCGCGAGGCATGATCATCCGGTATGGCCATCAGGAATACGATCCTCCTTCACCGGGATGGGGATTGTGCCCTGCCCCGGGGATTTCATCCAGCCATGGCCGCGTTTCCATTGCATGCCGGGCCCGCCCCGGATCTCCGCCGGTCACCACCGAATGGAGGTTAGCGCCATCGACGTCTGGCGATAGGCCATCCCGCGCCGGCGTCTCGCTCTATCAAGGCCAGATGCGCAAACGCCGAAAGCCGACACTGAGGAGCTTCTCATGACGTCCGGCAATCCGGGGGCGGTTCACCGGAACAGTTGCGCAATATCCGCCATGGGCAGGAACAGCTTCATAGGCTGGTCGGGGAAAGGCAGGAAGCTCTCGCGCTGATAGAAGCGGCGCGCGTTTTCGTCCTTGGCATCGACGATCACGGCAAAAGAGGCGATTTCGCTGCGGCAGGAGCGGAACAGCGCATCCGCCAGCAGGAACCTTCCATATCCCTTGCCCCGATGGCGCCGGTCCACCGCGAGCCGGCCCAGCAGGGTTGCGGGCAGGAGGGGATATCGCGGCAGCTTCTTTGCCGTTGGCTCGGGGAGCTCTGTGAGGCTGATCGCCGTCGCTGAGAGGGTGTAATAGCCCGCGACAGTGCCATCGAAGAGGACGAGCACGAACGGAGCGGCAAGGTTCTTCCGCGCGTCCTGCCCTGCCTGCATCCGCAAATAGCGGTCCAGCGGCTCGGCACCGCAATTGAATGAAGACCGGTTATGTCCTGCACCAAGTGGTTCGATGCGAAAATCGTCTCCAGAGGTCGTCACGTCTCAGTTGCCGGTCTTCTGGCGATAGCGGTTGACCGTGTCGCGCAGGCGATCGTTGACGGGCTGCGGATTGAGAAGCGCCTCGACAAAGGCTGCGCTGTCCCTGACAGAGAGATCGAGACGCTGATGTTCCTCGATGGTCCGGCGTGCTGCTTCCTGGACGCTCGAGAGGACAAAATCCGTGACGGACCGGCTTTGGAGGGCAGCGGCGCGTTCAATGAGATTTTTCTGGTCGAGCGTGATGCGTGTCTCGAGGCGCGCGCTGCGCACCCGGCCCCGGGACGACGATGTTGCAGATTGAGCCATGACTGTTCTCCTCCGTCTCTATGTACGGCCATTGGCCGGAAAAATCAATCTAGCCTCTCATACCTTTACATGATATGCTTTGCGCAATGACAAAATTGCAAAGGCAGTTTCCGATGGCTGCTCCTCTCAACATCCGTGATCCCCGCGCGCGGGAGCTTGCGCGCGAACTCGCGGCGCGGCGCAAGACAAGCATCACGGCAGCAGTCATCGAGGCCCTGGAGCATGAATTGGCGCGCGAGCGTGAGGCTATTCCCCTGGCGACCCGCCTCGCAAAAATCGCCGAGCGGGCAAACGCTCAGGCGGGGCCAGACGCGCGCCCTGTCAGTGAAGCCGAGCGCGACGCGATGTGGACCCGCTGATGTTTATCGATACCTCCGTGTTCGTGGCCATCCTTTGCCAGGAGGAAGAAGCGGAGCGATTTGCCCGGGCGATCGAGGGTGCCAAGGCGAAATTCACATCGCCACTGGTCCGACTTGAAGCTTCCATGGTGCTCGCAACGCGTCAGGGGCGAATGCCTCATGCTGTGCAAGCTGACTTTGACGCTGTTCTGCACGAAGCGCGAATCGAGGTCATGACGATCACCGATGAGGTCAGCCGGCTGTCGGTCGAGGCCTTCGAGCGTTACGGCAAGGGCAGGGGGCATCCGGCCCAGCTTAACCTTGCAGATTGCCTCTCCTATGCCTGCGCCAGGGCGTATCAGGTGCCGATCCTCTTCAAAGGGCGGGATTTTGCAAAGACGGATTTGCCGACGGTACCCTACTGACCTGCCCGAAGGTGGCGCACCAAACAGCTTGTTATCCGTCCCGATGCAGGGGACCCGGATGATTGAAAGGCCCGGCTGGAGCATCCGGACAGATCGCGCCTTCACTTAACGTCCTTCCTCGCGTATCGAGTCGATGAAGCTTTTGACGTCCTGGAGAATGGGATCCCATTCTTCGGGGGCTCTGTCCTTGATGTCCACCGTGAGACTTCCGTGTGGTTTCCCGAGACCGTCGGCGCCGATATAGAGCCTCCACCAAATCGTATGGGGTTGGACGACCGCCGACATGCATGTTGCCCGGATTTTCCCGCCAAAATTGGTAGGATAAACCGAAATCAGATCCTGATCGCAGGTCCTGCCGGTGCGCACAGGGCTGCTTCGATAGTGATATCGTCCGCTCTCCGAAAGCGTCATTCCCTCGACAAAACGTCCCTCATTCATCCATTCATTGGATGAGGGGATGTTGTCGATTGTGATCATCGTGACGCTTTCCAACTCCGGAAGCTGTGGCGAAAGGCGTTTGATGATGGCATCGCGGGTGTCATAGCCATCGTTTTTCCTGCTGGTCTCGCGCTCCAGGTGGATCCGAATTCCGTCGACGTCCTGATGGCCGTCCCGCTTGCAATACCGGTACTTCAGGCGCTTTCCCTCCTGATAATAGTTTTGCAAGAACACATAGAAGGTCTTGTCACGACCATCTACGTGCTTGAAGTGTGGCTGGTAGCTGGCCGGTATCGCGTAGCGGTTTCCGCCGAGGTTGATCTGAACAGGATCGACAGGGCTGCAGGCCCTGGAATCGTCGCTATCCGAACACCCGGCGAGACAAAGAACGGCTGCAAACAGTCCGACGGCGCGAAACGTCATTCGTCAATGGATCCGGAGCGGAAACAGAAGAGAGTGCAATAGGGGATGCACCTAGCAATCCCTGAGCGGCAAGGCAAGGCGGCCATCCCGGCCACGAAGGCGAAGCGCGCTGGTCAGGTTGCGCTGTAGCGAGCCTGAGGGCCGGACCCAGCTTTCCGATCCCAGTTTGACCCCACCAAGATTGTAGTTTAAAGACGACAAATGATTGAACTGAAGCAGACAGAGTCCTTCCGCAAATGGCGTCTCGGGCTGCGGGATATCCGGGCCAGGGCGGCAATTGCCTCACGCCCTGACCGGCTGGCCTTCGGGCAAGCCGGTGATGTCGAGCCGGTTGGCGACGGGATCAGCGAGCTTCGGATTCATTATGGCCCGGGATGCCGGGTTTATTTTTAGCGGCGGGGCAACACAATCATCATTCTGCTTTGTGGCGGCGACAAAAGCACACAAGCGCGGGATATCCGGACGGCCAAGCGTCTTCTGGACGAATGGAGCGAGTGAGATGGGCGAAAAACTGACGACTTTTGACCCTGCCGAGGATCTCTCGTCGGATAAGGCGATTGCCGTCTTCATGGAAAAGGCGTTCAAGACTGGGGATGTTGGCTATATCGCCCACGCTCTGGGTGTTGTGGCGCGCGCCAAGGGGATGACGCAGATCGCGAACCAGACCGGGCTTTCGAGAGAACAGCTCTACCGGTCCTTCAGCGAGAACGGCAATCCGACCCTGAAAACCACGATTGCCGTGATGAAGGCCCTGGGCGTCGAGCTGACCGTGAAGCCTCACGCCTGATTGTTGTCGGATTGCACTTTAGCGAGCCTGAGAGCCTACCGTACCACGGAGATCCTCGACCAGCCGGCATTGTGCAGCATGGCCATCCGGATCACCTCGAGAATTCCGTCATAGTCGGCTGGTGATGAAGACAGGACGGTGATCGCGATCCCGGTTTCACGCAAACCGGCGATAGCTGCGGGTTCAAGCAGATCGGCAGCGACCTAATAATCGGCTCCCTGATCGAAATTTCGGGGAATCGCCTCTTTCGACAGAACGACAGTCACTTCGGTCATGCTCGTGAAGCCTCCGTTGCGAATCTCGTCGCTGCTTCCATTCAGTCAGTTTTCCATTCGAACAAGACCCGCAAACTCCCGATCGGCATAGTAGCGGAGCTTGCGGGCGACGACGGGCCGTGATCCGGCGAGGACGAGCGGCTCTGTCGGCAGCAGGCCGTCGTCTTTCTTCTTCGAGGTGAAGGAGGTCGCTTGGCTGATCCCGGCCTCGCGGCCGATTTCCGCCGCGGCCAGGTCGTCAGCCCTTCACTTGAGCATGATTGCCTTCGGCGTGTCCGAACCGGAGGTCTGCGCAAGCGAAAACTTGCTTGCCTTCATCGACTTCCGCTGCTGCCAGCCCAAGGAAAAATGGCAAGGAAAACTCTAACCAAAAAAGGTCCAGTTTGGCGGGAGAAGATCATTGGCAGCCTATGGGTTCGGCACCGAGGGGATGGCTCGGAAGCCCCGGCGCGACCATTGCCGGAACGACAATCCCTTCTCAATAAAAGGAAACCTCGCGGATTTCGATCTCGGCCTCGTGATCGCGGCCATAGGCAACGATGCCGATCGAGGTGAGGCTTGTGGCCCGAGCGGTTGCGGCCAGCATGGCGCCGGAGGGCTTGAAACTGCCAAGGGGCAGGCGAACCTCTTTCCAGCTGGCGCCAGCCTCGAAACCCGCCTGATAATATTGCCAGGGCAAAAGCGTGCCCGATGTCCGGAGATGGATGAAATAGCGCTGCCGGTTGCCGCGCACGACCAGCTTCACGCCCTGGATATCGGCCGGCGGCGGGTTGGCGAGATCCATCCGGATCTGGATAAAGCCGCCCCTGTTCGCCGTGCTGACCTTGCCCGTCATCCGGGCATGGACACGCCCGCCTTCGGAGACAAAATCAAGCTGTCCTTTCGAGACCCCGCCCATCACGGTGTCGGTGAAAAAACGCCAGCGCGTCTCGGGGGCGCCGGTGAAGGTCTCGATCATCGGCTGGGCCTCGGCAGGGGAGGCGAGGGTCGCAAGGCCGAGCAGAGCGGCGAGGCGGCAGGCAGATCGCAAGAGCATGGCGTGATCCTCATGGGGGCACATGGTCCTTCCGGGCCCCCGACCCGGCGTTCAGCCGTTCAGGAACCGGGCGAGCACATAGCCGGCCATTCCGATATGGGCCAGCGTGATGAAAACGGAAAGCCCGTGCAGGATCTGGAAACGTGCCTTCTGTTTGTGATCGGTGGCACGGTTGATGGCAGGCATCAACACCTGCCGTGTCGGCAGGGTGGTGATCGCGATCAGGGCCAGCAAGGCGGCGCCGGTCCCGTCATGGCTCGCCAGCAAGGCGGCAGCCAGCGCCGAACCAGCCATAACGAAAAGATAGAAATGCGGGAAGGCCCGCCGGATTGTCGGGCCGGCCACATCCGGCGGCAGGGCCGTAAAGAGGAAGGCGGCAAACCCGAAGGCATAGAGAACCATGCCGCCGAAGAGCAAAGCGGTGGTCAGGAGGGCGAGGGTCACCATGAACAATCTCCAGATCAGCGCTCGCGGGCAGCAGGCGAGGCTTCCGCAGCGGTCTTGGTCGGAACGTGCCGATCCTTGCCGCGCGGTAGGGGCCACCGGGGCAACGCATAGGGGACCTGCGCGCGATACGCGTCGAACCGCGTGCCATAGCGCGCGGCAAACCGGCGCTCTTTCAGCCGTGGCGCGAACAGGCAATAGGCCGTGTAGCAGAGCGCGAGCAGCAGCTGATCGGGTGTCCAGACCGGCACGGTCCAGAGGGTGAGCGCGAAAGCGACATAGATCGGCTGCCGGATGAAGCGGAACAGCCCCGATACCGGCATGTCGGGGAAGACAGGACGGATTTTCGCGAGCAGGGACATCCAACCCAACGCCCCGGATTGCACCTCCGCCCCGGCATCGAAACTGGCTTTCAGGAGAAGCAGCCAGGCTAAGCCATAGGCAAGGGTGATGGCCCAGAATGCCCATCCCTCTGCGCGCCACCAGATGATCCCGGAGGGTGTCCAGAAGGCAAACAGCATCAGCAACTGGGTTGAAGCGATGAGGGCGTAGGTGGTGCTCGCCAGCGTCTGGCCATGCGGCCCCGGCACCAGCCGCGCGAGCAACCGGCCACCTTGAGGCGTGAGGAGTAGCGAATGGGCGAGCGGGAACTGGAGGATCAGCGCCAGATTGGCGAGCCACGCCCAGGGCTGTGGCACGCGGCCGAGGCTTTCGCTCATGCCGAAGAACATGGCGACCATCATGGCAAGGACCGCCATCCCGAAGGTGACGTGGCAGATGAGGCCGAAGGAAAGGGCCAGCAGGATCCGCCTGCGGCCGGGCGGCGGCGTCAACGCGCCCCGGATGAGGCGGAGTAGCCCGGCGAACCGGGGGTCTGCCAGGCGCGGGGCCACCAGCCCGTCTGTGATGCGCCGACGCTCAACCGGCATGGAGATGCCTCATCAGCGCCTGCGCAAGCGCGGTTCCGCTCTGCCAGGCCGCTTCGACCCGCGCGCCGAGGCACCAGTCGCCACCGAGCCATAACGTGCTGTCATCGTCGCCGAGATACGGCTCGCCCAGCGGCGCGGTCACGCGGGCATAGCGCCAGCGATGGGCCGAAGCATGGAGCGCCCTTTCGGGGTCCGCGCCGATCGCTTTGGCCAGCAGCGGCAGCATGAGGCGGGCGAGGCTGTCGGGACTCTCCTCGAGATTCGCTGCGCTCCAGTCCGGGCCGGCCTGGGCAACCCAGCAGGTCAGGCCGGCATGGCGGCCGGGCTTCGAACTGTCCTGCGCGATCCAGCTTAGCGGTTCTGTTTCCGAGGATCGGTGGGGGAAAGGCCGGGGTGCTTCTGCCGGAAAGGCTGCCATCAGGGCAAGACAGGGGGCTATCCGGACGGAATCGAGGCGCGCGGTCAGCGGGTGATCCCTGCCGAGCAGGCGCGCCGCCTGCGGGGCCGGCATCGTCATCACGAGATGGCGCGCGAGGATCGGCCCGCCGCCGGTCTCGAGCCGCCAGGCCGATCCCTCGCGGCCGAGGGCCAGAACCTCGATCCCCTGGCGAAGATCGATCCCCTCGGCCATCGCCTTCTGAAGGCCGGACATGCCCGGCCGCCCGACGAAACGGGGCTCGCTCCCGCCTTCGTCCCATGGCGCGATCGCGTCCGCCACGGGGGACAGCGCTGCGCGGAATTCCGGATCACGGATTGTGAAATACTGCGCGCCATGATCGAAGCCGCAGGCATGGCCGGCAATCTCGACCCGACGGGTTGCCATGCGTCCGCCGACACCGCGCCCCTTGTCCAGAACCAGCGGTCGAGGCCCGGCGGCGGCAAGCTGGCGTGCGCAGGCGAGCCCCGCCATGCCGGATCCGATAATGACGATTGGATGTTCCAATGCGGTGGGCTTCCTGATGTATCGGGTGGGACATGGACAGCGCATCGGCAAGGACAAGGGGATGCGGCAACCGGTCTGGTGAGGTCTCGGCGTGTGGCTGCCTTGTCCGAGAAAGGCCACGGGAGGCGGCTCACCCGGGCTGCTGGTTTGCCTGCGGTTTGTTTTCGTCGATTTGACTTGCGTGCCTCGGAAAGCTGTTGTTCGATTGCAGCCGTCCTGACCCGAGCACCGAGGCAAAGCATGGCATCGAACACGCACAGGCTGTTCCGTCTTCTGATCGTCAACGGTCTTGTCGGCGCCCTGCTCGGCATTGCTTTTGTGATCGGTATCCTTGCGCTTGATGTCGCGCAGATCCGGACGATGCTGGCCGCGTCCGGGGAATGGCTCGTCCCCATGGGCCTTCTGACCATGGGGTCGGTCGTGACGTTTGCTTCGGTGGCCATGGGCGGTGCGATCATGCTGATGCCGCGCGACGATGACGGGGATCGCCCGGGTCGCCGCTTGCCGCCGGTGCTGCCATCCGGCCATCTGGTGCCCGTCCGAATCCGGGCCCGTCGCACCCGCTGAGGCTGCCCGATCCAGAGACGCGCGCCAGCCGAGGCGCGCGAATCCCCTGTCAGGAATCCGCATCATGGCTGTTTTCGAGATCCGGACCTACACGATCAGGCCCGGCAAGCTGCATGACTATCTGAAGCTCTATCACGCGGAAGGCTTCGAGATTCACTGCCGCTTCCTCGGCCCGTCCGTCGGCTGGTTCTACACCGAGATCGGCGCCCTCAATCAGGTGATGATGATGTGGCGCTACGAGAACCATGCCGATCGGGAGGCGCGCCGCGAGCGGCTTTATGCCGATCCGGATTGGCTGGCCTTTATCCCCAAGACCGGCGCCTATATCGAGAAAATGGAGAATGCCATCGTCCGGCCGACCTTCTTCTCGCCGATGCAATAGCCCGGGCCGAAACCCGGCCCTGCCTGCCCGGCTCATCCGGGCCTTGCCGTGCTCGCGCGCAGGCAGGGCAGGGCGGGAACCAGCCGGCTGATCGCCGTCGGCATGGCATCCCGCCGGGTCTTGAAAGCCTCGCCGATGATCGCTCCGGCTTCGCGGCCGATCTGGCCCGCATCGATCTGGACCGTGGTGATCGCCGGTACAGCGATCCGCGCGATCTCGAAATCGCCGAAGCCCGATACGGCCATCCGGCCCGGCACGGCCCAGCCCCGCCGCTGGCAGGCGGCAATCACGCCGAAGGCGAGCGGGTCGGACACGCAGGCCACCAGCTCGGTATCGGGATAGGCGCCGAGAACGGTATCGAGGCCGCGCTCGCCGTCGGACATCGTGGCCGGAGGGCGCCCGATCGAGCAGAGGCGCGGCGCGAGGCCGGCTGCCGCCATCGCCTCGCAATAGCCGAGCCGGCGGGAAGCGCCGCGCGTTTCGGCATCATCCGCCTCGCCAAGATAGGTGATCCGCGAATACCCCTCGCCGATCAGCGACGCGATCAGCCCGCGCATCGCCAGCTGGTTCGAGAAGCCGACAACATGCTGGATGGGCCGGGCCGGAAGGTCCCAGATTTCGATCACGGGGATTTTTGCCTTGCTCAGCATCGGCAGGATACGGGGGTCATGGCCGTCACTGGTCAGGATGATCGCCTCGGGCTTGCGTGCAAGGAAGGCGCGCACCAGCTCGGCCTCCCTGTGGCGGTCATAGTCTGTATTGCCGATCAGCAACTGCATGTTGCGGTCATGGAGGGCATTGCCGAGTGCCAGTACCGTCTCGCTGAAATGCGGATTGTTGAGCGAAGGCACGAGGATGGCGGCGAAACCCGACCGGCTCGACGAGAGCGAGCCGGCAATCTGGTTGGGCACATAGCCCAGTTCCTCGATCGCTTTCAGCACCGCCGCCCGCGTTGCCGGGGCGACCGACGCATCGGATTTCAGCGCGCGGGAAACGGTCATGGCCGAAATGCCCAGCCGCCGCGCAATGTCCTGCATCCGCATTGTCATGCTCCGAACCTGGTCCGATGGGTGGCCAAAGCAGAGGGCTTGTCAAGAAGCGGGAATCCGGCATACGATGTTATCGATAACATATGTCATCCGGGCTGGTCTGCATGGAAGCAGCGCCGATCCGGCAGGCAAGAGACGGGCGCAAGGCCCGCGATCAGGACGGGCAAAGGCCCGCCGGGGAGAGGAACCGATGCCGCATATCCGCATCCGGGATCTGCAGAAGCATTTCGGCGATGTCGCGGTGATTGCCGGGCTCGATCTCGACCTTGCGGACAAGGAATTCACGGTGCTTGTCGGCCCCTCCGGCTGCGGCAAATCCACCACCCTCCGGATGATCGCCGGCCTCGAGGAGGCCAGCCAAGGCGAGATCTGGATCGGCGAGCGCGAGGTCAGCCGGCTGGAGCCGAAAGACCGCGACATCGCCATGGTCTTCCAGGATTATGCGCTCTACCCGCATATGGATGTGGCGCGGAACATGTCTTTCGCGCTCCGGCTCGCGCGCTACCCGAAGGCCGAGATCGATGCCCGCATCCGGCGAGTCGCGGACATGCTCTCCATCGGCCATCTGCTGGACCGGAAACCCGCCGCGCTTTCCGGCGGCCAGCGCCAGCGCGTGGCGATGGGCCGTGCGCTTGTGCGCGATGCCGGCGTCTTCCTGTTCGACGAGCCGCTCTCGAACCTCGATGCCAAGCTGCGCAACCAGATGCGGGCCGAGCTGGCATTGATGCGCAAGCGCGTCGAGAAGAACATGATCTATGTCACGCATGACCAGATCGAGGCGATGACTTTGGCAGACCGGATCGTCGTCATGCATGCCGGCAAGGTGCAGCAACAGGGCCGGCCCGAGGATCTCTACCGCGCACCGGCCAATCTCTTCGTCGCCGGCTTCATCGGCGCGCCGCCGATGAATTTCCTGCCGGTCCGGCTGGATTCGCAGCATGGCCAGCCCATGCTCCTCGGGCGGGATTACACCCTGCCGGTCCCGCATTCCCGCATGGCGGCGCTTGCTTCCTATGCCGGGCGCGACATCATCGCCGGCATCCGGCCCTCCGCCTTGCGGCAGGGCCTTGGGCCGGAAGGTGCGCCAGCGCTGACCCTCCATATCGAGCTGGCCGAATATGTCGGCGCACAGTCCGTGCTGGTAACGCGGTGCGGCGGCGAACGTGTCATTGTCGAGGTCAATTCCGAGCAGCGCCTTGCCGGCGAGGGCGAGCAGCCCTTCTGGTTTGACCCCGACAGCCTCCACCTTTTCGACCCGGAGACGGAAGCGGCCATCCGGTAACCTCACGGGCCCCGCCAAGAGGGCACCAGACAATCCAAGGAAGGAAACCCCATGCAGACAAGACGCGGACTTCTGAAGACCGGCGCTGCGGCCGCCTTCACCACGGCACTCTGGCCCTCGGCCGGCAGCGCCAATCCCTATGCGCGGTTCAAGGGCACCAGCCTTGTGGTGAATTTCCCCGCGCATCCGCATTTCGACGCGGTCACGAAGATCCTGCCGCAATTCACCGCCGAAACCGGCATCAAGGTCGAGGTGGATACGCTCCAGTATCTCCGCATGCGCGACAAGCAGCTGCTGGAGATGTCGAAACCCGGCAAGGGTGATTACGACCTCCTGGCCTATGTCGTGTTCTGGAAATCCGAATACGCCAACAAGGGCTTGATCCGCGAAGTCGGGCCGATGTTCAAGGATGCCGCGCTCGCCGTGCCGGATTACGATTTTGGTGATCTCATCCCCGGCTATGTCGAGAATATCGGGCTGGTCGGGGGCCGGAAGGGCTATCTCGCTGGCCCCTCGGCGAAGCTGATCGGCATGCCGTTCGGTGCCGAAACCTCGGCTCTGGCCTACCGGGCCGATCTCTTCGCCCAGAACGGCTGGAAAGTGCCGGAGACCTATGCCCAGCTCGAACCGCTGCTCGCGCGCATTCCCGAAACGATGAAGGGCATGGGCGCGCTCGCCTCGCGCGGGCAGACAGGGCATCAGGTTGTCCATGCCTGGCTCCTGCACATGGCGCCGATGGGCGGCCGCATCTTCGATGACCAGTGGCAGCCGACCTTCAACAATGCCGCCGGCATCCGCTCGGCAAGCCTGCTGAAGAAGATCATCGAGACCGGCCCGGCCGGCGGTGCCGCTTTCGGCTTTGACGAGATGAAGAACGCCTTCATGCAGGGCAATGCCGCGATGTTCCTCGATTCCATCGCTGTGGCGGGGGAAATGAACGATCCGGCGAAATCCAAGGTCGCCGGCAAGGTGGCCTGGGCCTATCACCCCGAGGATATCCGGCGCGGCTCGCAGACCGGTGGCTTCGGCATCGCCATTCCGAGGAATGCCGCCAATGGCGAGGCGGCCTTCATGTTGATGCAGTGGCTGACCTCGAAAAAGGCGGACCGGCTGATCGCGGCGGCGGGGGGCTCGCCCTCGCGCTTCTCGACCTATAACGATCTCGAACTCCAGCAGAAGTTCAAGCACTACGTGACCTTCGCCACCGCGCTCAAACATGCCGATCCCGACTGGCGGCCGATCATCAACGAATGGAACGAACTCAATGCGCCCGTCTTCGGCGTGGCTTTGGGCGAGATCGTGACCGGCAAGAAGGATCCGAAACAGGCGCTGGACGATATCGTGCCCAAGGTCCGCGCCATCATGGAGAAGGGTGGCTATTACGGTCCCAATGCGCCGAAATAGCCCGGCTTCCTCCGGGGCGCCTGCGTCGGGCGCCCCAGCCTGAGGGAGGTGTCGGCTGTGCCGGCTGAAACCGGGCCCTGCCGGGCCTCCCTCGTTTCTCTTGCGGGATCGAACCATGCCGAGCCGTCACGGCCTCAACCGCGCCTCGCCCTATTTCTTCCTCGCTCCGGCCGCGGCCGTGGCGTTGGTCGGGCTCGTCTATCCGATGCTGCGTTCGGTCTGGCTGTCCTTCCACGAATGGTCGATCGGCACTCCGCCGGAATCGGCACGCTTCGTCGGGCTCGAGAATTACCGCTGGCTGCTCGCCGATGATTCCTTCTGGATCTCGGTCGGCGTGTCCATGGCCTTTGCCGTGGCCGTGGTGATCCTGGAAGTGGTGCTCGGCGTCGCGCTCGCGCTTGTTCTTGACCGGGACCTGCGTGGCACCAGCCTGTTCCGCACGATCTTCATCCTGCCGATGATGATCGCCCCGATCGTCGTCGGGCTGATCTGGCGTTTTCTCTACAACGAGCAGTTCGGCCCGCTGAGCCAGGCTCTCAAGGCGCTCGGCCTGCCCGGCATTCCCTGGCTTTCCTCGCCCGACATGGCCCTGATCTCGGTGATCATCGCCGATGTCTGGCAATGGACGCCCTTCATCTTCATCCTTGCGCTGGCTGCGTTGCAGGGGCTGCCCGCCTCCGCTATCGAGGCCGCGCGGATCGACGGCGCCACGCGCTGGCAGACAACGCTCTACATCAAGCTGCCGCTCATCGCCCCGGTCATCGCGGTGGCGGCTTTGCTGCGGCTGATCGACGCCTTCAAGGTGCTGGAGGTCATCTACATCCTCACCGAGGGTGGCCCCGGGCTCTCCACCGAGATCCTGTCCCTTCACATCTACAAGACAGCCTTCGTGAGCCAGCAGCTCGGCCGGGCCTCGGCCCTGTCGAACCTGCTCCTGCTGATCGTCCTGATGCTGACCTTGCTGCTCGTGCTGGCCCGCAGCCTGCGCGAACGCCGCGCCGGGAAGGAGTGACCCCCATGTCCGGCACCGCCACGACCCGCCGCGCCACGCCGTTCTCCTATGCCGTGATCATCCTCCTCGCGATGCTCTCGCTCGGGCCGATCCTCGTCATGATCGCCACCTCGCTGAAAACCAAGCCGGAGATCTTCTCGGGCAGTTTCAGCCTCATTTTCATGCCGACGCTGGAAAATTACCGGGCCGTGCTCGGCGACAGCCAGAATGCGCGCTACCTTACCAATTCGCTGATCGTCGCCACGGTCTCGACCTTCCTGACGCTCGTTTTCGGCTGCATGGCCGCCTATGCGATCGTGCGGTTCCGCTTCTTCGGGCGCGATGTCGTCTCGGGCGGCACCCTGCTGATGCGGATGGTCCCGCCAGCGGTGCTGACCGTGCCGGTCTTCATGATCTGGACCTACGAATTCGGGCTTTCCAATTCGCTCTCGGGCGTGATCCTCGTCTACACCGCGATCAACCTGCCTTTTGTGATCTGGATCCTCCAGAGCTTCATCGCGCAGGTGCCGCCGGCCCTTGAGGAGGCCGCCCGGATCGACGGGGCGAACGATTTCCAGGTCTTCTTCCTCGTCGTCCTGCCGATGATCAAGCCCGGCCTCGCGGCGGCGGCGATCTTCACCTTCCGCATCGCCTGGAACGAGTTCATCCTGGCGCTGGTCCTGACCAACCGGTTCACCCGTACCATGCCGGTGAAGGTCTCGCTCTTCATCAACGAGCACAACATCGAATGGGGGCAGATCATGGCGATCGGCACCTTGATCGCCGTGCCGCCGCTGGTTTTCACGTTCCTTGCCTCGCGCCAGATCATCACCGGCATGACGGCCGGCGCGGTGAAGGGCTGAGCGATGGATTTCTGGCTCGCCCCGCTCGATCCGGCCCGGCCGCATCTCGTCGATGCCGCCATCGCCTGGCATGCGCGGCTGATGGTGCTGGCCTGGGCCATCCTGCTCCCCCTCGGCGTGATCCTCGCCCGCTTCTACAAGATCACGCCACGGCAGGACTGGCCCTCCCGCTGCGACAACCGCTTCTGGTGGATCGGCCATCTCGTGCTGCAATATGCCGGGGGCCTTGCCATGCTGGGCGGGCTTGCCATGCTGCTGGCCGGGCCGGGGCTGAAGGGCCCGGGCCATCTCCATGCTTTGGCCGGCTGGTCCGTCCTTGCCTTCGGCGGCGCGCAGTTCCTTGGCGGTTGGCTGCGCGGCTCAAGGGGCGGCCCGGGCGAGCCCTCCTTGCGCGGCGACCATTACGACATGACGCCCCGGCGCATCCTGTTCGAGTGGCTGCACAAGTCACTTGGCTATATCGCGCTGGCCCTTGCGGTGCTCGCCATTCTCACCGGATTATGGCTTGCCAATGCCCCCCGCTGGATGCCAGCTTTGCTCGGATTCTGGTGGGCGCTCTGGCTCTTCCTCTTCATCCGGATGCAGCGGCAGGGCAGGGCGGTCGATACCTATCAGGCCATCTGGGGCCCGTCGCCCCACCATCCCGGCAATGCCCGAAAGCCGATCGGCTGGGGCATCCGCCGGCCGGGCGGGGAAGGCCGCGAGGAAACAAGGGGAAGCCGGTGAACGAGGTCATCATCCATGACGAACGATTCCAGGCACTGGTCATCGGCCATGCGCGGCTCGAGCGGCTCTGGACCGGCGGGCGCTGGATGGAGGGCCCGGCCTATTTCCCGGCTGGCCGCTATCTCGTCTGGTCCGACATCCCCAACAACCGGATGATGCGTTTCGACGAGACGGATGGCTCGGTCTCCGTCTTCCGCGAGCCCGCACAGAACAGCAACGGCAACACCACGGACCGGCAGGGCCGGCTCGTCACCTGCGAGCATCTGACGCGCCGCGTCACGCGGACGGAATTCGACGGCTCGGTCCGCGTCCTGACGGATCGCTTCGAGGGGAAGCGTTTCAACTCACCGAACGATGTCGTGGTCGCCGCCGATGGCACGATCTGGTTCAGCGATCCGACCTACGGCATTGACAGCGACTACGAGGGCATCGCGGCCGAGAGCGAGATCGGTGCCTCGCAGGTCTACCGGCTCGACCCCGTTTCCGGCCATATCGAGGCCATGGTGCACGACCGCGTCAAGCCGAACGGCCTCGCCTTCTCGCCGGATGAGCGCCTCCTCTATGTTGCCGATACCGGCGCATCGCATCAGCCCGGCCTGCCGGCGACGATCCATGCCTATCCGGTCACCCCATCGGGGCAACTTGGCGCGCCGCGCCTTTTCGCCACCTGTCCGGGAGGGTTCTTTGACGGTTTCCGCTGCGATGCCGCTGGCCATGTCTGGACCTCCGCCGGAACCTCGGTGCTTTGCTACCATCCGGACGGGACAATGATCGGCGAGATCCGGATCGGCGAGATCGTGGCCAATCTCTGTTTCGGTGGCCCGCGCTTCAACCGCCTCTATATCTGCGCGCAGACCTCGCTCTACAGCCTCTTTGTGAAAGCGCGCGGGGCCGTCACGCCGGCGGCGGGCTGAAGGCTCATTGCAGCCCGCGCGGCTCGGCGCCCTGAAGGGCGTTCTGCCATTCGCGCAGGAAACGTTCGCGCTTGGCACGGTCCTGCGTCGGCAGCAGGCCGGGCCCGATCACGATCGGCCGCAACATGCCGGACGTCAGCCCGCCCGGTGGCGCCTCGACCCCCTCCGGGACGGAGCCGTTCAGCCCGAAGAAGAACGCTTCCTGCTGCACCACCCTCTGGCCGCGCTGGCTGAGCAGATAGTCGAGGAACCGTTTCGCGAGATCCGGTTGCCGCGTCCGCGTGGGGATCATCACCCCCCGGCTCAGCGCCAGCACGTAATCATGCGGGATGACGATCCCGATCGGCGCGCCGGCCTTCTGCGCCGAATAGGCATAGGAACCGAGGATATTGTAACCGATGAAAAGCTCGCCCTTGCCCAGTTCCTCGATCAGGTCCGAGGAGCAGCACCGCGTGACGAGGCGCATCCGCCCGAACCCTTCGATCATGCGGCCATAGATCAGCGCGTTGCGGGCATCGAAGGCGGCGAAGAGATAACCGATCCCCGAGCGGGCAATGTCATAGCCGCCGATCCGGCCGGAAAACCGCGCCGGCTGCTCGCGCATCAGTTCGATCAGGTCGAGCCGGGTGCGCGGCACTTCCTCCGGCTTCAGCAGGGCGCGGTTATAGACGATCACCGCCGGCTCGAAGGTGAAGCCGAACACCTCGTCGCGCCAGCGCGTCCAGCCCGGTGCGGCCAGCGTTTCCGGCGAGCGATGCGCGAGGGCGCAGCCGGCATTGGACAAAACGACGAGATGATCGACCGAGGAGGTGATGACGAGATCCGCCCCGGTTCGTTCGGCGAGACACTCGCCCCGCGCCTGTTCGAACAGCGCATTGGTCACGAATTCCCGGTAGCGGATGGTGATATCCGGCGCGATCCGCTGGAAATCGCGGATCAGCGGCTCGAAGGCCGCGAGGTCGGTTGCAGTGTCGAGCGTCAGCACCTGCCGCTCCGTGCCCGGCGCCGGGAAGGTCGTGACCGCATCCTGCGCCCGGATGGGCACGGCCATCAGGCAGGCGGCGAGCAGGGTCAGAACCGCCCTCATGCCGCATCCTCCGTCAGGCGCGTTGCGTCCTCCGCCGGGGCAAGGAGCGGAAACCGCAGCGAAACCACGAAATGCCCGGTCGGGTCCTGACGGAAGGTCAGCCGGCCGCCATGGGCCAGCACGACGTCGGCCACGATGGTCAGGCCGAGGCCCGAGCCGGCAGCCTCGCTCGCTCCCCGCACGAACGGCTTCACGACCTCGTCCCAATGCGCGGGAGGGATGCCTGGCCCATCATCGACAATCTCCACGAGCGCCTCCTCGCCATCCCGCGACAGCCGCAGCGCCAGCAGGCCCGGCGCACCATGGCGGATCGCATTATGGACCGCATTGGCAATCACCTCGCCGATCGAGACCCGGTCCCCCCGGATGACGAGGCTGGGCTCGGCCGGCTCGAACGCGACGCGGATATCGCGGTCGAGCGAGAGCGGCACCGCTTCCTTGAGCGCCGCCTGCGCCACCGGCACGAGATCGACCGGGCCGAGCCGCACCACCTCGCGGCGATGGATCACCATCGCATGGCTCAGCAACTGGCTGGTCAGCCGGCCAAGCTGCTCGATGCGCTCGCGCACGCGCGCCATCTGCTGGCGGCGCCGATCCGCCCGGTTCTCGGTGGAGAGGAGGTCCACCTGCGCAGCCAGAGCGGTCAGCGGTGTCCGGATCTGGTGCGCGGCATCGGCGATGAAGCGCTCCATTCCGCCCACCCGTTCGGCCAGCCGGCCGAGGAAGTGGTTGATCGAATCGACCAGCATGGCGACCTCGCGCGGCGCCTCGATCTCGACCGGCTGGAGATCCTTCGGGTCTCGCGCCGCAATCACCGCCTGTACGGCCTGGAGCGGGCGCAAAGCCACCCGCACGGCAAGCAGCAGCGCGACCAGCGCCAGCACGCTCATCCCGAGAACCAGCAGCAGGGATTTCAACGTCAGGTCGCGGGCGAGGTCGAGCCGGGCGAGGCGGGTCTGGGCCAGGGTCACCTCCACCCAGCCATCCACGCCTGGCCCGGTCACATAGCGGCCGAGCGTGACGATCCGGACCGGAAAGCCGCGATAGGTTCCGTCCGCCAGAACGGGTTCGCGCCCCGGGCGGCCCTGCTTCCGCGCCGAGGCGAGGTCATCCTGCCCGGTCAGGCTGTCGCCGGCCGGGTCGGTCACCCGGTAGAAGATGCGGTCATCCGTGGCGAGGGCCAGCGTCTCGAAAGCCGAGATCGGTGGATCGACCGTGACGCGCCCCGGCTCGGTCGCCACGCTCTCCGCGATCTGCAGCGCAGCCCCGACGAGCAGGCGGTCAAAGGCCTCGTCGGCCGCGACGCGCGCATAGAGCCACGCCGCCCAGCCCAGAACCAGCGCCCCGATGGCGAGCACCAGCGTGATGACCCCGGCGAGCCGGCCGTAGAGCGAAGGCCCGCGCGACGTCACAGCACCACCATCTGGTAACCGAGGCCGCGCAGGGTGCGGATCTCCGCCGAGGCACCGGCAATCTTGCGGCGGAGCCGGGCGATATATTGCTCGACGGCATTCTCGCTCGGCTCGTCCTCGAAGCCGAAAAGCTGGTCCATCAATTCGTCCTTCCCGAAGACGCGCCCCGGCCGCGCAGCAAGGATTTCGAGCAGCGTCAATTCGCGCCGGGTCAGGTCCAGCGGCTTGCCATGGAGGGTCGCGGCGCGGCCGGCCTGGTCAAGCGTGATGCCGCCAACCTCGATCATGTTGGTGGCGGACCCGGTCTTGCGGCGCAGCAGCGCGCGGACCCGCGCCTCCAGTTCGCGGAAATCGAACGGCTTGACGAGATAGTCGTCTGCCCCGAGATCAAGCGCGGAAACCCGGTCCTCCACCTGGCTCCGCGCCGTCAGGACCAGCACGGGTGTCGCCTTGCGGCGCTGGCGCAGGGCCTTGAGGATGGCGAATCCGTCCATGTCCGGCAGCATGACATCGAGCACGACGAGGTCATAGACCTGGGCGCGGAGCAGGGCATCAGCCTCGCCGCCATTCCGCTCCCAGTCCACGGTATGGCCGATCCGCTCGAGCGAGGCGACAATCGCCTCGCCGACATCGGCCACATCCTCCACCACCAGGATCCGCATTCCGCCCGTTCCCCCTGATTCTTCATTTTACGGCGCGTCAGGTTCGCGACAGGTCGGAAGGGTATCCAGCAACCATCGCCCCGCCAAGTGGGTGAGCCAAACAACGAACGGGGGAGGAAACGGGAGCGGCGGTGCCGCATCCCGTTATCGCGTCCCTCGCTCGTCCCTGATGTGAGGAAACACCATGCGCAAGACGCTCCTGTTCGCCGCGCTCGCCCTGACCGGCCTTGCCGGCCCGGCGCTGGCCCAGCCCGCCAAGACCGAATGCCTTGCCGGCGCCAAGCCCGGCGGCGGCTTCGACCTGACCTGCCGCCTCGCCGGCAACGCGCTGCATGCCGCCAAGCTGATCAAGGATCCGATGGCAGTGAGCTACATGGAAGGCGGCGTCGGCGCCGTGGCCTATAACCACGTGATCGGCACCCGCCCGGGCGATGGTGGCCTCGTCATTGCGGCTTCGTCGGGTTCGGCCCTGCTGATCGCCCAGGGCAAGTTCGGCAAGCATGACGAGAATGCCGTCCGCTGGGTTGGCGCGCTCGGGACTGATTTCGGCGTGGTCGCCGTGGCGCCAGACAGCCCGATCAAGACACTGAAGGACCTGATTGCGGCCTTCGGCAAGGATCCCGGCGCCTTCCCGGTTGGCGGCGGCGGTGCCGTCGGCAGCCAGGACTGGATGAAGATGGCGATGATCGCCAAGGAAGCGAAGGTCGATCCGAAAAAGATGCGCTACGCCGCGCTGGAAGGTGGCGGTGCCGTCACCACCGCGCTTCAGGGCGGGCATATCAAGATCGCCTCGGGCGATGCCTCGGAGATGATCAACCTGCACCAGCAGGGCAAGCTCCGCATTCTCGCCGTCATGTCGGATCGCCGTCTGGCGGGTGCCTTCAAGGACATCCCGACCACCTACGAGCAGGGCTACACGATCGACTGGCCGATCTGGCGCGGCCTCTATGTCGGCCCGAAAGTCAGCGATGCCGATTACAAGTGGTGGGTCGACACGCTGACCAAGCTCACCAAGACGGATGAGTTCGTGAAGGAACGCGAGGCGCGCGGTCTCTTCGCCTTCGATTCGCTCGGGGCAGACTTCGACAAGCGCGTGAAGGCGGATACCGCGAAGTTCCGCGCGCTCGCCAAGGAAGCCGGGCTCTGAGCCTCCGCATTCCGCATTGACGTGAAACCGAACGGGACAGGCCGCGGCATTCTTCCGCCATGGCCTGTCCGCAACAAGGGGGGTGAAGCCCCCGGGGGGCCACCATGTCCGATCTCGCCCAACGCCAACGCCGGATCGGCCGCATCGCGGCCGCCGTACTGATGGCTTTCGCCGTGTTCTACGGCACTTTCGGCCTGATGATCGAGTATTCCTTTTCGTCCGATCCGATCGGCCCGCGCGGCTTTCCCGCCGGCCTTGCTGTAGCCCTGTTCGCGCTTGGCGCCTGGTACTGGCTCGTGCCGGGCTCGACCGAGGAATGGCCGGAACAGGAAGGCCGGATCGCGGCGCTCACCTTCCTCGTCGTCAGCGCCGCCTGCGTGCTGGCGATGGACTGGATCGGGTTCGTCCCGGCCATGCTGGTGCTGATGACCGTGATTGCCCGCCTCTTCGGCGCCAACTGGACGCTGGCGCTCGTCAATGGCGCCGGGCAGGCCCTGCTCTGGTGGCTGATGTTCGGCCCGCTTCTCGGCGGCACGCTGCCGAAAGGCCCGCTCGGCTTCTGACGCCGCAACCTGCCCCCTTCTCGCGGAGACATTCCATGTCATTCGATTTCCTCTGGCAGGGCATGGGCGTTGCCCTCATGCCGCAGAACCTGCTCATCGGCCTTGTCGGCTGTTTCCTCGGCACGATCATCGGCTGCCTGCCGGCCATCGGCCCGATCAACGGCATCGCCCTGCTGCTGCCCATCGCCTACACATCCGGATTGCCGGCGGAATCCGCGCTGATCCTGCTCGCCGCCGTCTATTATGGCGCCGAATATGGTGGCCGCATTTCCTCCATCCTGCTCAATGTGCCCGGCGATGCCGGTGCGGTGATGACCGCGGTGGACGGCTATCCCATGGCCCGGCGCGGCGAGGCCGCGAAGGCGCTCGCCATCTCCGGCATCTCGTCCTTCTATGGCGGCATGATCGCGGTGGTGGCGATGACCTTCCTGGCCGTGCCGCTCTCCCTGCTCGCCATCAAGTTCGGTCCGGCGGAATATTTCGTGCTGATGGTCTTCGCCTTCGCCACCCTGGGCTCGATGGTCGGCCACGAGCCGGTCAAGACCCTGCTCGGCTGCGTGCTCGGCCTGATGCTGACGACGATCGGCCTTGATGCCACGTCCGGCGCCTATCGCTTCACCTTCGACCAGCCGGAACTGCATGACGGGATCGAGTTCATCATCCTCGTCATCGGCTTGTTCTCGATCTCCGAAGTGCTGCTGATGCTCGAAAGCCAGGTCAAGGGCACGCTGAAGCCGCTGGCGGTCACCGGCAGCTATCCGAGCTGGGCCGAGATCCGCCACATCTGGTGGCCCTCGGTGCGTGCCACGGCGATCGGCTTCACCATCGGCGTCCTGCCGGGCACCGGTGCCTCGGTAGCGAGCGCGGTCTCCTACACCACCGAGAAGCGCCTGAGCGACAAGGAAGGCACCTTCGGCAAGGGCGATATCCGTGGTCTTGCCGCCCCGGAAGCGGCGAACAATGCCGCGGCAACCGGCGCCTTCGTGCCGATGCTGACGCTCGGCGTGCCCGGTTCCGGCACCACGGCGGTGATGCTCGGTGCGCTGATGCTCTACAACATCCAGCCCGGGCCGCAGCTCTTCGTCGAACAGCCCAAGCTGGTCGGCGGCCTGATCGCCTCGATGTATATCGGCAATATCCTGCTGCTGATCATGAACCTGCCGATGGTCCAGCTCTTCGCCCGGATGCTGCTCATGCCGAACTGGATCCTGATCCCCGGCATCACCGCCCTGTCGATCCTCGGTGTCTACACGGCCTATTCGAGCGTGATGAGCGTGCTGATCATGTTCGGCATCGGCATTGTCGGCTACCTCCTGCGCAAGCTCGGCTTCGACATGGCGCCGATCGTGCTCGGCTTCGTGCTCGGCAAGGTCATGGAAGTGAATTTCCGCAATGCCCTCGCGCTTTCGGGCGGGGAATTCGGGATCTTCTTCTCGAGCACGCTCTCGATCATCCTCTGGATCATGGCCGTTGCCATCGTCCTCGTGCCGATCTGGCTCCGGCGAAGGCAGGCGGCCCGCGCCGCTGCCGGGCAGACGGCCTGACGGGAGAGGGCCCTGCCGTCCGGCAGGGCCAGTCTCAGCGGGCCATCGGCGTGACGAGCCTCGGCAGGAAATGGCCGCAGCGCTCGCGCGCGAAATCCCGGAAGGACAGGGCGGCCGGGGAGAGTTCGCGGTCGGTCCGGTGCACGACATACCAGTGCCGGATGATCGGCAGGCCGAGCACATCGAGCCGCACAAGCCTCCCGTCGCCGATCTCCGCCGCAATCGTATGCGCCGAGATCAGCGCGATGCCGAGCCCGGCAATCACCGCCTGCTTGATCGTCTCGTTGGAACCCAGCTCGATCCCGATCCGCGCCCGCTGGATCGGGATGTCGCCGAGGAAATAGTCGAAGAGCGCGCGCGATCCCGAGCCCTCCTCGCGGAACAGGAAGGCCTCGCCAGCCAGTTCTTCCTTGGGAATGTCGGTTCGCCCGCTGAGTCGGTGGCCGGGCGGCGCGATCATCAGATAGGGATGCGCCCCGATCGGATAGCGCGCAGCCGGAATGTCGCTCGGCGGACGCCCGGTCAGCGCGACATCCACCTCGAAGCGCCGAAGCGCTTCCATCATCTCGTCGCGGTTGCCGATCATCAGGCGCATGTCGACGCCGGGAAATTCCTGCGTGAAGGCCGAGACAAGGCGCGGCGCGAAATACTTGGCGGTCGAGACCACACCGACCGCGAGCCTTCCGCCCTTGCCGGTGCGGATCACTTCCATGAGCTCCACGAATTCGCGGATCGCATTCTCGATCTTGCGCGCGGATTCCAGCGCCGCCTGCCCGGCCATGTTGGGCCGCAGGCCAGAGGGAAGCCGGTCGAAAAGCTGCATGCCCACCGTATCCTCGAGAGCCTTGACCCGCGCGGTCAGCGCGGCCGGCGTCATGTTGAGGCGCTGCGCCGCGCCGACGAGCGAGCCCTCGGCAGCAATGGCCTGGAGGGTCTCGATCTGCTTGAAGGACAGCTGGGTCATGGGCCGACACATTCAATTTTTTTTAATTGACGTCCAATTTAAGTCAGTTTTCTTTTTCGCGAAAGCCGTCAAGTTTTCCTGACAAGCAACAGCCCTGCAGCAAGCAGGGCGATCCTGGAGGGAACCATGACGGAGCCGCACGAGGCGATCGGGCTGACTTTGCCGGCTTTCCTGGCCCGGGAGACGACCCCCGGGATCGCCGCCCTCATCAATGCCATCGCAGAGACGGCCATCGGCATCAGCCTGACAATCCGGCAGGGCCATCTCGCCGGTGCGCTGGGCGCGGATACCGGCGCGGTCAATCTCGATGGTGACAGCCAGAAGACGCTCGATGTCCTTGCCGACGAGGCATTTTCCGCCGCGATCGAGGCGGCCGGTGCCGCTGCGATCCTGTCCGAGGAACTCGAGGCGCCGCGTATTCTCCGCGAGGAGGGCGGGCTTGTCGTGGCGATCGATCCGCTCGACGGCTCGTCAAACATCGATACCAATGTCTCGATCGGCACAATCTTCTCGATCCTGCCCGCCACGGCGTCCGATATCGGCGGGGACCGGGCCTTCCTTCGCCCGGGCCATGCCCAGGTGGCGGCCGGCTTCGTGATCTACGGGCCGCAGACCAGCCTGGTCTTCACCACCGGTACCGGCACCCACATGGCCACGCTCGATCCGCTCGCCGGCAGCTTCCGCCTGACCCGCCATGCTGTCCTCGTGCCGGAGGGTTCGCCGGAATTCGCGATCAATGCCTCGAACTATCGTCACTGGCATCCGCCCATCCAGGCCTATATCGACGATTGCGTCGAAGGCGACGAGGGCCCGCGCGGGAAGAATTTCAACATGCGCTGGATCGCCTCGCTCGTCGCTGATGCCTATCGCATCATCGTCCGCGGCGGCGTGTTCCTCTACCCGGCCGATAACCGCCGCGGCTACGAGCGCGGCCGCCTGCGGCATCTCTACGAGGCAAATCCCATTGCCTTCCTGGTTGAACAGGCCGGCGGGGCGGCAACCGATGGCGTCAATCGTATCCTCGATGCCATTCCCTCGGGCCTCCATGTCCGGATCCCCTTCATCTTCGGCTCCTTCGACAAGGTCGAGCGCGTTCGCCGCTATCACCTCGGCACCATGACCGGTGCCGAACAATCCCCGCTTTTCGGCCGTCGCGGCCTCCTCCGCGCCTGACTTCGCCTGTTCGGGAGAATTCCATGTCCATCCGGCATCCCATCATTGCCATTACCGGGTCCTCCGGCGCCGGGACCACCTCGGTGAAGCGCACCTTCGACCAGATCTTCCGCCGCGAGAATGTTTCGGCCGCCTATATCGAGGGCGATGCGTTCCACCGCTACAACCGGATGGAAATGCGCGAGAAAATGGCCGAGGCCGCCCGGTCCGGGAACCAGCATTTCAGCCATTTCGGTCCGTATTCGAACCTGTTCGAGGAGCTGGAGGCGACCTTCGAGAATTACGGCCGCAACGGCGGCGGCCGCACCCGGCACTATATCCACGACGAGGAGGAATCCCGTCTGCATGGCGCGGCGCCGGGAACCTTCACCGAGTGGCAGGAATTCCCGAAGGACACCGACCTGCTCTTCTACGAGGGGCTGCATGGCGCAGTCATCACCGACACCGTCAATATCGCCCGGCATGTCGATCTGAAGATCGGCGTGGTTCCGGTGATCAATCTCGAATGGATCCAGAAGCTCCACCGTGACCGGTCGGCGCGCGGCTATTCCACCGAGGCCGTGACCGACACGATCCTCCGCCGGATGCCGGATTACATCAATTACATCTGCCCCCAGTTCGGCGAGACCGACATCAATTTCCAGCGTGTCCCGACTGTCGATACGTCGAACCCCTTCATCGCGCGCTGGATCCCGACGCCGGACGAATCGATGGTCGTGATCCGCTTCAAGAGCCCGCGCGGCATCGATTTTCCGTATCTGCTCTCGATGATCAACGACAGCTTCATGAGCCGCGCCAATTCCATCGTCATTCCCGGCGGCAAGCTCGATATCGCGATGCAGCTCATCCTCACGCCCATGATCCTGAAGCTGGTGGAACGCCGGCGCAGGTCCCTCTGACCGGAGGCCGTTCCATGCCCGCATCCGCCGCCCTGATTGGCCGTACCGAAGCGCCCGCCCGTCCTGCCTTTGCCGAAATGGCCAATGCCATCCGCGCTCTCGCGATGGATGCCGTCGAGAAGGCAAAATCCGGCCATCCCGGCATGCCGATGGGCATGGCCGATGTGGCCAGCGTGCTCTTCACCGAATTCCTGAAGATCGATCCCGCGCGGCCGGACTGGCCCGACCGCGACCGCTTCATCCTCTCTGCCGGCCATGGCTCGATGCTGCAATATGCGCTGCATCATCTGATCGGCTATGCCGACATGCCGGCTTCCGAATTGCAGCGCTTCCGCCAGCTCGGCGCGAAAACCGCAGGCCACCCCGAATTCGGCCACGCCCTCGGCATCGAAACCACCACCGGCCCGCTGGGCCAGGGCATTGCCACCGCCGTGGGCATGGCCTTGGCCGAACGCATGATGCAGGCGCGGTTCGGCACCCGGCTGGTTGACCATCATACCTATGTGCTCGCCGGCGATGGCTGTCTGATGGAGGGCATCAGCCATGAGGCCATCGATCTCGCCGGGCATCTCAAGCTCAACCGGTTGATCGTGCTCTGGGACGATAACGGCATCTCGATTGACGGCAAGCTCTCGCTCTCGACCTCGATGGACCAGCTGCGCCGCTTCCGTGCCGCCGGCTGGCGCGTCGCCCGCATCGATGGCCATGATCCCGAAGCGATCCGCACCGCCCTGCATGCGGCCAAGGCGAGCCGGAAGCCGAGCCTGATCGCGTGCCGGACCGTGATCGGCAAGGGCGCCCCGAACAAGCAGGGCTCCGAGGCCACGCATGGCGCACCGCTCGGCGAGGCCGAAATCGCGGCCGCTCGCGCCCATCTCGGCTGGAAAGCGGCGCCGTTCGAAATCCCGACAACCATCCGGGCCGCCTGGCGTGAGGCCGGGCAGCGTTCGGTCGCCGAACGCGAGGCCTGGGAAGCGCGGCTGGCTGCCAGCCCGGCCCGGCGCCGGTTCGAGGCCGCCCTGTCCCGGGACATTCCCCGCGCCTTCTCCCGCGCCATGGCACAGCACAAGGAGGCCCTTCTCGCTGACAAGCCGAAGATCGCCACCCGCAAGGCGTCAGAACTGGCCCTTGGTGTGATCAACGAGGCGCTCCCGATCATCGCTGGCGGTTCGGCCGATCTCACCCATTCGAACCTCACGATCACCAAGGGGCAGGTTGCGGTCGCGCCCGGGCGTTTCCGCGGAAGCTACATCCATTATGGCATCCGCGAGCATGGCATGGCAGCGGCCATGAACGGCCTCGCGCTCCATGGCGGCTTCATCCCCTATGGCGGCACCTTTCTGGTCTTCTCGGATTATGCCCGCGGGGCCATGCGCCTTTCTGCCCTGATGGAGCAGCGCGTCATCTACGTCATGACGCATGATTCCATCGGCCTCGGCGAGGACGGCCCGACGCATCAGCCGATCGAGCATCTGGCGATGCTGCGCGCGACGCCCAACCTCCAGGTCTTCCGTCCCTGCGATGCGATCGAGACCGCCGAGGCCTGGGAAATCGCCTTGGCCAGCCCCCGCACACCGAGTGTGCTCTGTCTCTCCCGCCAGAACCTCCCGATCCTCCGGCAGGATGTCCGGGCCAATCTCTCCGCCCGCGGGGCCTATCTCCTGCGGGATCCCGGTGCGAAGCGCGCGGTCACCCTCCTTGCCACGGGTTCCGAGGTCGAGATCGCATGTGCCGCGGCGGACCGGCTCGACGCCGCCGGCACCCCGGCAGCCGTGGTCTCGATGCCGTGCTGGGAACTCTTCGAGCAGCAGGACGAGGCCTATCGCCGGACAGTGCTCGGCACAGCCCCGCGGATCGCCATCGAGGCGGCCGCCCGCCTCGGCTGGGATCGCTGGATCGGCGAGCGCGGCGCCTTCATCGGCATGACCGGCTTCGGCGCCTCGGCCCCGGCAGCGGATCTCTACCGCCAATTCGGCATCACGGCGGATGCCGTGTTCGCCGCTGCGCAAACCCGTCTTTCGCAATCCTGAGGAACCCACCATGGCGCGCATCACGCTCCGTCAGCTTCTCGATCACGCCGCCGAGTTCGGCTATGGCGTGCCCGCCTTCAACATCAACAACATGGAGCAGGTGCTCGCCATCATGGAGGCAGCCCGCGCGGTCGATGCCCCGGTCATCCTCCAGGCGTCGCGCGGCGCCCGGACCTATGCCAACGACATCATGCTCGCGGCGATGGTCGATGCGGCCGAACGCATCTTCCCGGAAATCCCGATCTGTCTCCATCTCGACCACGGCAACGAGGAAGCCACCTGCGCCACCGCGATCCAGCACGGCTTCACCTCGGTGATGATGGATGGCTCGCTGCTGGCGGATGGCAAGAGTGCAGCCGATTACGACTACAATGTCGGCATCACGCGCCGCGTCGTCGACATGGCCCATTGGGTTGGCGCTTCGGTGGAGGGCGAGCTTGGCGTGCTCGGCAGCCTCGAGCATGGCGGCGGCGAGCAGGAGGACGGGCATGGCGTCGAGGGCAAGATCAGCCATGACCAGCTCCTGACCGATCCCGAGCAGGCGGTGGATTTTGTTCGCCGGACCAGGGTCGATGCGCTCGCGATCGCGATGGGCACGAGCCATGGCGCCTACAAGTTCTCGCGCAAGCCGGATGGGGCGATCCTCGCGATGCATGTGATCAAGGCGATCCATGAGCGCCTGCCCGATACCCATCTTGTCATGCATGGTTCTTCCTCGGTGCCCGAGGAACTCCAGGAGCGGTTCAAGGCATTCGGCGGCGAGATGAAGCCGACCTGGGGCGTCCCGGTCGAGGAGATCCAGACCGGGATCCGCCACGGCGTGCGCAAGGTGAATATCGACACCGACTGTCGCCTGGCCATGACGGCAGAGTTCCGCCGCGTCGCGATGGAGACCCGTGCGGAATTTGATCCGCGCAAATTCCTCAAGCCGGCCATGGATGCGATGCGCAGCCTCTGCCGCCAGCGCTTCGAGGAATTCGGCACGGCCGGCAACGCCGCGCGCATTCGCGTCGTGCCCCTGGCCGAGATGGCCCGGCGTTACCGTTCGGGCACGCTTGACCCCCAGATTGGCGCGTTTGTCCAGGCCGCCGAATAACCTGTCCCGGACCCAGAGGAGCCTCCCGATGAATGTGCAGCCGAAGGCCGTGACCGGCAAGGAACGCTACAAGGCCGGTGTCATGAAATATGCCCAGATGGGCTATTGGGACGCCGATTACGAACCGAAGCCGACCGATATCCTCGCCCTGTTCCGCATCACCCCGCAGGATGGCGTGGACCCGATCGAGGCCGCGGCGGCCGTGGCGGGCGAAAGCTCGACGGCGACCTGGACCGTGGTCTGGACCGACCGGCTGACCGCTTGCGACAAGTACCGGGCCAAGGCCTATCGCGTCGATCCGGTGCCGAACAACCCCGGCCAGTACTTCTGTTATGTCGCCTATGATCTCGATCTTTTCGAGGAAGGCTCGATTGCCAACCTCACCGCCTCGATCATCGGCAACGTCTTCTCGTTCAAGCCGCTCAAGGCCGCGCGCCTCGAGGACATGCATTTCCCCGTCGCCTATGTGAAGACCTACAAGGGGCCGCCCACAGGCATCGTGGTGGAGCGCGAGCGCCTCGACAAGTTCGGCCGGCCCTTGCTCGGCGCCACCACCAAGCCGAAGCTCGGCCTTTCGGGCAAGAATTACGGCCGCGTGGTCTACGAGGCGCTCAAGGGCGGGCTCGACTTCGTCAAGGATGACGAGAACATCAACTCGCAGCCCTTCATGCACTGGCGGGACCGGTTCCTCTACGTGATGGAGGCCGTCAACCGCGCCCAGGCCGTGACCGGCGAGGTGAAGGGCCATTATCTCAACATCACCGCCGGAACGATGGAGGAGATGTATCGCCGTGCCCAGTTCGCGAAGGAGCTGGGATCCTGCATCGTGATGATCGACCTGATCATCGGCTACACCGCCATCCAGTCGATCTCGGAATGGTGCCGCCAGAACGACATGATCCTGCACCTGCACCGGGCCGGGCATGGAACCTATACCCGGCAGAAGAACCATGGCGTGTCCTTCCGCGTCATCGCCAAATGGATGCGCATGGCCGGGGTGGACCATATCCATGCGGGCACAGCCGTCGGCAAGCTCGAGGGCGATCCGATGACCGTGCAGGGTTATTACAACATCTGCCGCGAGATGAAGAACGAGGTCGACCTGCCGCGCGGGATCTTCTTCGAGCAGGACTGGGCCTCGCTCCGGCGGATGATGCCGGTGGCCTCCGGCGGCATCCATGCCGGCCAGATGCACCAGTTGCTCGATCTGTTCGGCGACGAGGTCGTCCTGCAATTCGGCGGCGGCACGATCGGCCATCCGATGGGCATCCAGGCCGGGGCCCAGGCCAACCGCGTGGCGCTTGAAGCCATGGTGCTGGCCCGGAACGAGGGTCGCGATATCCGCAATGAAGGTCCGGAAATCCTCCGGGATGCCGCGCGCTGGTGCCAGCCGCTGCGCGCCGCCCTCGATACCTGGGGCGACATCACCTTCAACTACACCTCCACCGACACGTCGGACTTTGTCCCGACCCCTTCCGTTGCCTGAACCGGAGCAAGACCATGCGGATCACCCAGGGCTGTTTCTCGTTTCTCCCCGATCTCACCGACGCACAGATCACAAGCCAGGCGCAATATTGCATCGAGCAGGGCTGGGCGCTCGGCATCGAATACACGGACGATCCCCATCCCCGGAATACCTACTGGGAAATGTGGGAATTGCCGATGTTCGACCTCGCCGATGCAGCCGGCGTGGTGCGGGAACTCGTCGCCTGCCGTCAGGCCCATCCGGAGAAATACATCCGGATCAATGCCTTCGATTCCACCCATGGCTGGGAGACGGTACGGATGAGCTTCATCGTCAACCGCCCGGCCCGTGAGCCGGAACTGGTGCTGACCCGGCAGGAAGGGCCAGGGCGCAACCAGATCTATGCGATGACGGTTCGCCCGGCCTCATGACGTCTCTTTTCGCGTCGGGCGCCTTCTGTCGTCCGGCCTGACTGGGTGGCTGCCGGTCCGGACCTTCCGGCAGCCGCCCGCTTTCCTGGCCATGCGGAGAGGGATCATGGACATGCGTTCCGAGGACATGCTTTCCGGGGACTTGAGCCCCGACGGGCGGCCTGCCGGCCCGATCGACCTGCAGGCCGAGTTCACCGAAAGCGAGATCGGCAGTGTGCTCGATGCGCTTGATGCCGAACTTGTCGGGTTGAAGCCGGTCAAGCTGCGCATCCGGCAAATCGCCGCCCTGCTGCTGGTGGACCGCGTACGGGCCCGGCTCGGCCTGACCGCCGGCGCGCCTTCGCTTCATATGAGCTTCACCGGCAATCCCGGCACCGGCAAGACGACCGTCGCGATGCGGATGGCCGAGATCCTCCATCGCCTTGGCTATATCCGCCGCAACCATCTTGTCTCCGTCACCCGCGATGACCTTGTCGGACAATATATCGGGCATACCGCGCCGAAGACGAAGGAGGTGCTCAAGCGCGCCATGGGCGGCGTGCTGTTCATCGACGAGGCCTATTATCTCTACCGGCCGGAAAACGAGCGTGATTACGGGCAGGAAGCCATCGAGATCCTGCTTCAGGTCATGGAGAACCAGCGCGATGACCTGGTGGTTATCCTTGCCGGCTATGCCGAAAGGATGGAAACCTTCTTCCGCTCCAATCCCGGGTTCCGAAGCCGCGTCGCCCATCATGTCGATTTTCCCGATTATGGCGACGGGGAATTGCTGGACATCGCCGGCAGGATGCTCGCCGGGCAGAATTACCGGTTCTCCGCCAGCGGCGAGGCCGCCTTCCGGCTCTATGTCGAGGCCCGCCGCGCGCAGCCGCATTTCGCCAATGCCCGCTCGATCCGCAACGCTCTCGACCGTGCCCGGCTGCGCCAGGCCAGCCGGATTTTCGCGCTGGGCCGTCCGCTCTCGGTGGAGGAACTGACCACGCTGACCGAGGAGGACATCCTCGCGAGCCGCGTCCTTACGCAGGGCGGTGCCCTCGGCCCGGCCGGACAGGGCGGCTAGGCCGGTGCCGGCCCGGCTGGAAGCCATCCTCTTCGATGTCGACGGCACGCTGGCCGAGACCGAGGAGGGCCATCGCGCGGCCTTCAACGCGGCCTTCCGCGCACAGGGCCTTGGCTGGCATTGGGACCCGCCGCTTTATGGACGGCTGCTCCATGTCACCGGCGGGCGAGAACGGATCCGCGCCTATGCGGCCCAGCCGGACGTGCCGTCGGGCCCGGCGGACGAGGCGGCCATCCTGGCACTGCACCAGGCCAAGAACCGCCTTTATGCCGAGCAGGCCCGGGCTGGTGGCCTGCCGTTCCGGCCGGGGATTGCGGCCGTCCTGCAGGCGGCGAGGGCCGAAGGGCTTCGCCTCGGCATCGCGACCACCACTTCACCGGAAAATGTCGAGATCCTGCTGGCACATCAGCCGGACGGCGACTGGCGCGGTCATTTCGAAATCGTGATTGCCGGCGATGCCGTGCCGCACAAGAAGCCCGCACCGGATGCCTATCTCGCCGCGCTCTCGGCCCTTGGCCTGCCGGCGGAAGCAGCCATCGCCATCGAGGATTCCCGCCCCGGGCTCGAGGCAGCCCTGGCGGCAGGCCTCGCCACGCTGATCACGCCCAGCCTCTATTTCGCCGCCAGCGATTTCACAGCGGCCCAGGCCGTCCTGGCGCCCGGCCAGCCCTTGACCATGGCAGCGATCCGCGCCGCCCATGCCGCCGCTAACGCCGGATGAGCCGGTGCGGCAGGATCCGGTCGGCCACCGCCGCGCCCTCCCAGCAGGCCCGGAGCTGCTCGACGACAACCGGCCCGAAATCCCGGTAGGGAATCTCGACTGAACTCAGCCAAGGCGCGATCCACTGGTTGAAGGCATTGTTGTCGATGCCGATGATGCGGGTTCCGTCGGGCACCGCGCGGCCGGTCTCGCTGGCATGGCGGAAGGCGGCATAGGCCATCAGGTCGCTGGGGCAGAGCAGCCCGGCGGGCCAGCCATGCTGTGCCACCAGCGCCTGGATTGCCGCATAGCCCATGGCGAGATGATCCGGGCCCGCACCTGCAGCAACGGGGATCGCGTGGCGCGGCAGGCCATGTTCGCCGCAGCGATCCAGAAACCCGTCGACCCGTTCCGCGATGGAGGAGGACATGATCTCCGGCCGGATCGCCGCCAGCCCGGTGATCCCGAGTTCGTGGAAGCGATCCGCCACATCCGCCCCGGCCTTCCGGTTGTCGATGCCGACGAAGGGGGAGGGGCCAAGCGGGTTGCGCCGGTTGACGCAGACAATCGCCTCGCCCCGCGCCATGGCTGCGCGCAAGCCCGGGCTCGGCACGGCCGAAACGAGGATATAGCCCCGTGCCAGCTGCGCCCGCATGGCTTCGAGATATTCGTCCTGCAATTCCGGCCGGTCATGCGTGTCGCACAGAACCATGACATGGCCGGCATCGCGCAGGGCCTGCTCGGTCGAGGCGGCGATCGCGGCCATGGCCGGGTTGTCGAGATTGGGCGAGAGCATGGCCACGATCAGGCTTTCGCGGCGGCGCAGGCTGCGCCCGGCATGGTTCGGCCGATAGCCGAGCCCGGCAATGGCATCCTGCACCTTGCGGATCGTTACGCCGGAGGCACGCCCGAAATCGCCGTTGACGATGCGCGAGACCGTCGCCGCCGAAACGCCGGCCGTGCGCGCAACATCGCTCAGCGAGGGAGGGGCTCCCGGTTTTCTCATACCCGGCATTGTCGGACCTGCATTGTCTGGAGAACGATCACCAAAAAATCCGGCTTGGCAAGATTGACGTCTTGGCAAACGTTTGCCAAGCTTGATTTCCCGGTGAACAGCGCGAGGCCTCGCATCTGGCTGCCGGCAAACGAGATCGCGGCGCTGGACGAACCGGCTGCCCTTCCTGGAGGAAACGACATGAATCGCAGGCATTGGCTCGCGGGCGCGCTGGTTGCGGTTGCCCTGGCATCGAGCCCGGTCCAGGCGCAGACAACCCTGCGCATGACCTGGTATTCCGACGGCAATGAAGGGGAGGTGATGCGCGACCTCCTGAACCGGTTCGAGGCCGGCAATCCGGGCATCAAGGTCGTGCTCGACACGGTGCCCTTCAAGGCCATCAACGAGAATCTGCCGGTGCAACTCGCGGCGGGGCAGGGGCCGGACATGGCCCGGATCGTCGATTTTGGCGGCCTCGCCAAATTCGCGCTCGACCTCCGGCCGCATCTCGCGAATGCTCCCAACTGGGAGCAGAATTTCGGGCCCTTCCTCGAATGGATGCGCGAGCCCGGCAATACCACGGCCATTCCCGGCTACATGACGCAGCTCACCGTGACCGGCCCGCTGGTCAACAAGACCCTGTTCGAGCAGGCCGGTGTGGCAATCCCCGGCCCGAAGGCGACGTGGGATGACTGGGCGAAGGCGGCCAAGGCCGTCGCGGACAAGGTCAAGGCGCCCTATCCGGTGGCTTTTGACCGGTCCGGCCACCGCTTCTTCGGCCTCGCCGTCTCGCAGGGCGCGAAGATGATCGGCGCCGATGGTCTGCCGACCCCGTCCGATGAAGGCTTCCGCCGTGCCGCGCAGCTGATCGTTGACTGGCACAAGAGCGGTGTGATGTCGAAGGAGCTCTGGGGCTCGGTTTCCGGCACGGCCTATCGCGGCGCCAACGAGGAATTCAAGAACGCGCAGGTGCCGTTCTATCTCTCCGGTTCCTGGCAGATCGCCCAGTTCGACAAGACCGTCGGCAATGCCTTTGACTGGATTGCCGCGCCCACGCCTTGCGGCCCGGCCAATTGCTCCGGGATGCCCGGCGGCGCCGGCGTGATCGGCATCAAGGCAACGAAGCATCCGGCGGAAGTCGCCAAGGTGATGGATTTCCTCGCCAGCGAGCCGATCCTGTCGGAATTCTATGCCCGGACGCTTTTCGTGCCCGGCCATATCGGCATCGCGAAGAAGGGCGTTGCCTATCGGGGCGCTTCCGCCCAGGCCGCCGCTGCCCTGAAGGTCTTCGGAGATGCCGTCGGCGCGCTCGACCCCGCCGCCTACCGGATCCAGGGCAATGCCTATAGCCGGATCGTCTTCAACGCGGCGATCAGCCGGATCGGCCAGGCGGTGGCCGGCGAGATCACGATCGACGACGCCATCAAGCGCATCGATGCCGATGTCGCCCAGCAGGTCGCCGAGCGCAACAAGAAGTGATGGCCAGGGCGCGCGGTTCGCCCGCTGCGCGCCCTCCCGCCTTTTCGTTCCGGCAACCGACGGCGAAACCTGATCGCAAGGGTCCATCATGTCCGCAAACGGCTCCCCGCCTCGCGCGATCCCGCGTGACAGCTTCGCCTCGCGCCTGATCGAGGCCGTGGCGGGCCTCGCTGACCGGCCGATGGCGTGGATCCAGCACGCCGTCGGCGGGCGCGGCATGGCCTATGTGTTCCTCGCCCCGAACATCCTGTTCTTCGGGCTCTTTGTCTTCCTGCCCATCGGCATCAACATGGCGATGTCGCTGACCGGCGGCACCAATCTCTTCCTGTCCGAGCGGCCTTTTGTCGGCGGTGATCATTATCGCGCCCTGATGCAATGCGGCTCCTATCTCGACCCCGCCTCCTGCCGGGAGGATCATTTCTGGAAGGGGGTCTCGAACACGCTGAAATTCACGCTGTTCCAGATGGTCGCTATGGTCGGCACGGCTCTGGTGACAGCGCTTGTGCTCAACCGCAAGATCCGCGGCCGCGGATTCTTCCGTGCGGTCTATTTCTTCCCGGTCCTGCTCTCGCCGGTCGTGGTCGCGCTGATCTGGAAATGGATCCTCCAGCGCGATGGCCTCCTCAACGGCGCGATCACGCTTGCGGGCGGCGAGAAGATCCTCTTCTTCGTCGAGCCCGGCTGGGCGATGTTCTGGGCCGTCTTCGTCTCGGTCTGGGCGCATATGGGCTTCTACACGCTCATCCTGCTGGCCGGTTTGCAGGCCATCCCGGCCGATCTCTACGAGGCGGCGGAAATGGACGGCACGAAGCCGATGCGCGTCCTGACGCGGATCACCCTGCCGCTGCTCTGGCCGAACCTGGTCGTTGTGCTGGTCCTCGTGCTGATCAAGGCCGTGCAGACCTTCGACGAGGTCTTCGTGTTGACGGGCGGCGGGCCCGGCACGGCGACGCTGATGGTTGTGCAATACATCTACGAAACCGCTTTCGCCAACCAGGTGCAGAATTTCGGCCTCGCCGCGGCCGCCTCGATGCTGCTCGGCTCGCTGCTCTTCGCGCTGACCATGCTGCAGCTCTGGATCGCGAGGAGGAAGGCCGCATGAGCCGCGTTACCTCGCTCCTCCGGCAGACCCGCCGGCCTGGCCGCCTCGGCTGGACCGATATCCTCTCCTATGGCTATCTCGCCCTCGGCGTCGTGCTGATGTTCGGCCCGGTGCTCTGGCTGGTCCTCTCTTCGCTGAAGACGCCGGCCGCCCTGCTGGAATTCCCGCCTTCCTTCCTGCCGCTCACGCAGAAGACCATATCCGTCCCCGGCCATGCCCGGCCGCTGGAACTGCATCGCGTCCGCCTGCCGGATGGTTCGGTGAAGGAACTGGCGCAGGTCCGTCGCATCGGCATCCAGGCGACGATGATCGACCCCGCCGATCCGGCCAGGCCGGCGATCCGCGTCCCGATCGAGGCGCGCGAACCGATCCGCGAGATCGCCTTCGCCTGGTCGAACTATACCGAGCCGCTGAAGCAATTCGCGTTCGGCCGCTATTTTGCCAATTCGCTGATTGTGACGATCCTCGCGACGATCATCACCCTGCTCATCAATTCCATGGCCGCCTATGCGCTGGCCATCTACGAGTTCCGCGGAAAGAACGCCGCCCTGCTGATGGTGATCGGCACGTTGATGATCCCGATCACCATCGTGCTGGTGCCGGTCTTCCTCGTCGTCACCCAGCTCGGGCTCAACAATTCGCTCTGGGCCGTGATCCTGCCCGGCGCCGCTACGCCGACCGGCGTCTTCCTGCTGCGGCAATACATGCTGACCCTCCCGCGCGACCTGATCGAGGCCGCCCGCATGGACAAGGCGTCGGAATGGCAGATCTATTCCCGCATCGTCATGCCGCTCACCCTGCCGGCCCTCGCCGTGCTGGCGATCTTCTCGATCATGTGGCGATGGAACGAATTCCTCTGGCCGCTGGCGGTGCTCACGAAGAGCGAGGTCTACACGCTCCAGATCGGCCTCAACGCGTTCCAGGGCGAATTGCAGACGCAATGGCACTACCTGCTGGCCATGACGGTGATGACGCTGGCGCCGGTGGCCCTCGTCTTCGTGTTCCTGCAGCGCTTCATCACCACCGGCATCGCCAATACAGGGATGAAATGAGATGGCAGGTCTTGTCCTGAAGGGGATCGGCAAATCCTTCGGCCCGGTCGAGGTGCTCCGCGGCATCGATCTCGATGTGGCGGATGGCGAATTCGTGGTCTTTGTCGGCCCCTCGGGCTGCGGCAAATCCACCCTGCTGCGGGTCATCGCAGGGCTGGAGGAGGTGACTTCCGGCTCGATCCGGATCGACGGGCAGGATGTCACCACCGAGCGCGCCGCCGAGCGCGGCCTCGCCATGGTCTTCCAGTCCTATGCGCTCTATCCACATATGAGCGTCTACCGGAATATCGCCTTCGCGCTGGAGAACATGCGCCTGCCGCGTGAGGAGATCGACGCCCGCGTCCGCCGCGCCGCCACCATGCTGCGCCTGACCGAGTATCTCGACCGGAAGCCCGGCGCCCTGTCGGGCGGGCAGCGCCAACGCGTGGCCATCGGGCGCGCGGTCGTGCGCGATCCGAAGATCTTCCTCTTCGACGAGCCGCTCTCCAATCTCGACGCCGAATTGCGCGTCGCCACCCGCAAGGAACTGGCGGGCCTGCATGCGGAGATCGGCGGCACGATGATCTATGTCACCCATGACCAGGTCGAGGCGATGACCCTCGCCAACCGGATCGTGGTGCTCAACAAGGGACGGATCGAGCAGGTCGGCACGCCGCTCGACCTCTATAACCGCCCCGCCAATCTCTTCGTCGCCGGCTTCATCGGCTCGCCGCGCATGAATTTCATCCGCGGCCAGGTCGGGCCGGAGGGCAGGCTGGTCACGCCGGATGGCAAGGTGAACCTGCCGCTCCCGCCCGGGTCGGCGGCCACGGGCGAGGTCACGATCGGCATCCGGCCGGAACATGTCGCGCCGTGCAGCCCGGCCGAAGCGGATGCCCGGATCGCCGTGGAACTGGTCGAACAGCTCGGCAGCGAATCCTATCTCTATGGCACTCTGGCCGATGGCACCGCCCTGACCTTGCGCTCGCCGCTGGAGGATCCCGCCCGCCGGGGCGAAGAAATGCCCGTCCGGTTCGACCCGGCCCGCCTGCATCTCTTCGATGCGGCCGGCCTCGCCATCCGCCCCTGATCCCCGATCCTGCTTCCGGAGCCAAGGCCCATGAAAGCCCTTGTTGATGCAACCTATCTCGGCCGGGAGGGCGCCTGGTTCCGCTTCGGCCTCGATCACGGCTTCGAGGCGCGCCTCGCCGTGCTCGACCACGGCCTCGCCCGCGTCATGTTCCGTCGGCCCGGTGGCTACCGGCTCGATCGGGGCTGGGCCATTGCCCCGGATCGTTGCGAGCCGGGTTTCGAGGGCCGCCCGCGCGAGGACCTGTCCGGCTTTGCCTTGCCGGAAACGATGGCGGTGGCCGGGAACCGCCAGGTCGAGATTGCCGGGGCCGGGCTCTCCGTCACGGTCCGGCTGTCGCCGTTTGGCTTCATCTGGCGGCGGGCTGGCGAGACGGCACCCTTCCTCGAGGATCGCGGCACGCAAGCCTATCTCGTCTCGCGCCGCAACGGCGCCTTCGCGCATTTCCTCGCCCGCAAGGGCAGCGACCGGCATTTCGGCCTCGGCGACAAGACCGGCCGCCTCGACAAGACCGGCCGCCGCTTCCGGATCGATGCTGTCGATCCCTGCGGCTATGATGCCGAGACGAGCGATCCGCTCTACAAGATGATCCCGTTCTACATCGTCGATGGCGAGGCCGGCGCGCATGGCCTGTTCTACGACAATCTCGCCACGGCCTCGGTGGATCTCGGCGCCACGCTCGACAATTACCACGGCCTTTTCCGCTCCTATGCGGCCGATGATGGCGATCTCGATTACTATGTCTTCGCC
Source organism: Rhabdaerophilum sp. SD176 (assembly GCF_030143245.1). Classification (GTDB taxonomy): domain Bacteria; phylum Pseudomonadota; class Alphaproteobacteria; order Rhizobiales; family Beijerinckiaceae; genus Rhabdaerophilum. Next base: position 530,752 of record NZ_JARJNS010000003.1, read on the forward strand.
GGCCCGCGCGTGGCGGATGTCACCCGGCGCTTCTCCTGGCTGACGGGCGGGCAGGCCTTCCCGCCGCTCTGGTCGCTCGGCTTCGGCATGACCAGCATGGCCATTGCCGATGCCCCGGATGCCGATGCACGGATCACCGCCTTTCTTGCGAAATGCCACGAGCATGGCATTCCCTGCCGCAGTTTCCATTTCGGCTCGGGCTATTCCATGCATGACGGCAAGCGCTATGCCTTCCGCTGGAACAACGAGAAGTTTCCCGATCCCGCCGGCACCATCGCCCGGATCGAGGCCGCTGGGATGCGGGCCATCACCAATCTCAAGCCCTGCCTGCTGGAGGATCATCCGCGCGTCGGCGAGCTGGAAAAGGCCGGCCTTGTGCGCGACAGCGCCACTGGCGCGCCGGCCACGGCGCAGTTCTGGGACGGTCTCGGCTTCCATCTTGATTTCACCAGCCCGGAAGGCCGGGCATGGTGGCGCGACGGCATGGACAGGACCCTGCTCGCCCATGGCGTCACGACGATCTGGAACGACAACAACGAATACGAGATCTGGGACGAGGATGCCCTCTGCGCCGGCGATGGCCGCCCCTTCCCGCAGGCTTTGGCTCGCCCGGCCCAGGCCCTGCTGATGACCAAGCTCGCGGACGAGGCCCAGCGTGCCCGCGCGCCGGGTGAGCGCCCCTACAATATCACGCGCGGCGGCTCGGCCGGGATCTGGCGCTATGGCCAGACCTGGTCTGGCGACAACGCCACGGCCTGGAAGACCCTGCGTTTCAATCTCAGCCAGGGCCTCACCATGGTGCTGAGCGGCATGTACAATACCGGCCATGATGTCGGCGGTTTCCATGGCCCGCGGCCGGGGCCGGAACTGCTGGTCCGCTTTGCCGAATTCTGCTGCCTCTGGCCACGCTTCGTCATGAATTCCTGGAACGATGACGGCATCACCACCGTGCCCTGGCTGTACCCGGAGGTCCTGCCGGAGATCCGCGCCGCGATGGCCCTGCGCGAACGGCTCCTGCCGCTGATCTACACGCTGATGTGGCAGGCCGCGACGACCGACGAGCCGGCCATCCGGCCCTTGCTCTGGCATTGGCCGGACGACCCTGCCGCCATCGACGCCGATGACGTGTTCATGCTGGGCCCGGACGTGCTGGTCGCGCCGGTCCTCGAGGAGGGCGCCGCCGGCCGACGCGTCTATTTCCCCGCCCATCCCGGCGGCTGGATCGATTTCCATGATGGCACCGTCTATCCCGGCGGCGCCATGCATAAGGTGCCCGGCCCGATGGGGCGGCTGCCGCTTTTTGTCCGGCACGGCGCCGTGCTGCCGCTGGCAGGCGCAGATGGGCGGCCGGAAGCCCGCGCCTTCGGCCCGCCGGCACAGCCGTTCTGCATGGTCTATCAGGATGACGGCGTCGCAGCGGATTGGCGGCAAAGGCCGCTTGTCCGGCTCGACCTCCCTGCCTGAATTCGCGCCCGAAGAGCGGGCAGGTTGCTGCTTTTCCATGCAGGGCTTCCGGCGGATGCCCGTTCGAAACACGGAAATCGACCCGGCGAAGCCCTTTCCACAGGCCGGGCGGCCGTCCGGACTTCGCGCTTCCTTGGCACGGTTCTTGTGATAGCGTGCTGTATGCAGGGCAGGGAGTTCAGCGCATGAAGAACAAAGCAGGCAACGCAATCAAGGCCGGTCTCGCGGCCGCCATCCTTCTGGGGCTGGCATCGGGCAATGCGGCAGCGCAGGGCGCGCCGAAGCTGAAGGTGATGGGCATGCCGCTCGCCACCGGAAACATCCAGAAGAACCGCGAGCAGCCGTTCTTCGAGAAGCTGAAGGAAACGACCGGCATCGAGGCGGATTACAAGGTCCTCGACCAGACCGGCATCAAGGAATTCGAGCAGCTGCGCATCGGCAAGTCCGGCCTGTTCGACATTATCGGCCTGCGCCTCGGCCAGGTCTCGCGCGATGAGCCGACCATCCTCGGCCTCGACCTTGTCGGCCTGAACACGAATTACGACACGGCGAAGAAGGTTGTCACAGCCTTCCAGGGCACGGTGGCGGAGCGGCTGGACAAGCAGTTCAACATGAAGCTGCTCGGCGTCTGGCCCTTCGGCCCGCAGCTGATCTTCTGCAAGCCCGCCATTACCGGCCTCTCGGATCTCAAGGGCAAGAAAGTCCGGATCCTCGATGGCGTGATGGCCAAGGTCATGGAGAAGGTCGGCGCCACGCCGGTCACGCTCGCTTTCGGCGAAGTCAGCCAGGGCCTCGCGCTCGGTACGATCGACTGCGCCGTGACGGGCCCGTCCTCGGCCAATTCCGCCGGCTGGCCGGAAAGCGCCACCCATGTCTATCCGCTCGCCCTCCAGGTGGCGGTGCAGGGCTATGCCATCACGAATGGCGCCTGGGCCAAGCTCACGCCCGACCAGCAGAAGAAGCTCCAGGGCGCCATCGAGAAGCTGACCGACGATATCTGGGCCTACTCGAAGGAACTCTGGGATGACGGCATGCGCTGCAATGCCGGCGCCGATCCCTGCACGACCGGAAAGAAGTACAAGCTCAAGACGGTCGAGGTGAAGCCCCAGGATATCGAGTTCGTCAAATCCGCCGTCAAGGAAATCTCCTTCCCGGCCTGGGCGGAAGCCTGCGACAAGGTCAACCCGACCTGCTCGGCCAGCTGGAAGGCCAAGGTTGGCCCGATCGTCGGCATGAACTGAACCATCCTGCCGGCCCGCGCGATCCTTAAAGGTCGTGCGGGCTTGCCATTGCGGGGGCCATCATGCCTGTTTTCGAGCGTCTCGCGGCCTGGATCTTCGGGCTGACCTTCGTCGCCCTTGCTCTGGCCGTAGCGGTCGAAACCATCATGCGGCGCGTTTTCGTGCGTTCGCTGCAGGGGGTCGACGAGTTTGGCGGCTACGCCCTCGCCATCGGCGCGGCTCTCGCCATCGCGCTGGCGCTCCGTTCCCGGGCGCATATCCGGATCGATGTCGTGCATGACCGGCTGCCCCGCGCCCTCCGCGTTACACTCAACCTGATCGCCTATCCGGCCCTCGCTGTCGCCGCGATCGCCATCTTGGTCATGGCCTGGTTCGCCTTCCGGGAAACGATCGAATTCGGCTCTGTCGCCCAGACGCCCTGGGCCACGCCGCTGAAATATCCGCAGGGCGCGTGGCTTGCTGCTCTCGCAGTCTTCGTCGTCTTTGCTTTGGTCGAGGCTGCGAAAGTCATTGGCCTTGCCCTGTCGGGCCGTTTCCGCGAGGTGGACCGGCATTATGGCCCACGTGGCGCGCAGGATGAGCTGGAAGAGGAACTGGCCGATCTCAAGGCGCGCGGCGGCCTCGCCGAACCGCCTGCCGGCGGGGCGGCCCGATGAGTACGGTTGCTGTCGGGATTGTTGGCTTTCTCGCCATGGTCGGGCTGATGCTGGTCGGCATGCCGATCGCGGCGGTCATGCTCCTGCTTGGCCTGGCCGGCGGCGTGATGGCCTATGGCTTTGCCTTCTTCTCCTCCTCGGCTTCCGTGGCCTGGGGCGTGATGAGCGAATACACGCTGACAGCGATCCCGCTTTTCGTGATGCTCGGCGAATTGCTGCTGCGCTCGGGCATTGCCGACCGCATGTACACCGTGTTCGCGGCATGGCTCGGCCGCCTGCCCGGCGGCCTGCTGCACACGAATATCGGCTGCTGTGCCCTCTTCGCCGCCACCTCCGGCTCGTCGGTGGCCACGGCAGCGACCATCGGCACCGTGGCTCTGCCGTCGCTGCGCAAGAACGGCTACCCGATGCCGGATTCGCTCGGCTCGCTCGCGGCCGGCGGCACGCTCGGCATCATGATCCCGCCGTCGATCAATTTCATCATCTACGGCTCGATGACGAACACCTCGGTTGGCAAGCTTTTCATCGCCGGCATCATTCCCGGCCTCGCGCTTGCCGGCTGTTTCATGCTCTGGATCACGCTCCGCCACCGCTTCGCGAAGGAGAAGATGGTGCCGGTCCACGTGCCGCTGGCCGAGCGCATCCGCCTGCTGCGCTACCTCGTCGAGCCCTTGCTTGTCTTCGGCCTCGTCATGGGCACGCTCTATTCCGGCATTGCCACGGCCACGGAAAGCGCCGCCCTCGGTCTTGTCACCGCCTTCATCCTCATCGCGCTGCAGGGCCGCCTGACGCTCTCGCTGCTCGAGACCTGCTTCCTCTCCAGTGCCCGCACCACCGGCATGATCCTGCTGATCGTGCTCGGCGCCTTCATCCTCAATCTCGCCCTGAGCCTCACCGGCATCGGCGAGGCGCTGACGAAATGGGTCACCGGCTTCGGGCTGGAACGGGTGCAACTGCTGCTCGCGCTGATCCTGTTCTATCTCGTCCTCGGCATGTTCATGGACACGCTCTCGATGATGGTGGCCACGATCCCGCTGGTCTTCCCGGTCGTCAGCTCGGTTGGCGTGGACCCGATCTGGTTCGGCGTCTTCATCGTGCTGATGTGCGAACTCGGGCTGATCACGCCCCCGGTGGGCATGAACCTCTTCGTCGTGCAGGGCATCCGCACCGATGGCGGCCCGGTGGCGGATGTCATCCGCGGCGCCTTGCCCTATGCGGCGATCATGATGCTCTTCGCCGTCCTGATCATCCTGTTCCCGGCCATCGTGACATGGCTGCCGACCTATATGCGCGGGTAGTGATGTCAGCAGGCAACCACGACGGTAAGCCCGTCCGGATCGGCGTCGATATCGGCGGCACCTTCACCGATTTCCAGATCCTCGATTCCCGCTCGGGCCAGATCCGCTCCTTCAAGGTTCCCACGACGCCGGAGGATCCGTCCCTCGGCCTGATGGAGGGCATCCACGGCGCGGCAGCCCGGGACGGGTTCCGCCTCGACGAGGTCGGCTACATCCTCCATGGCACCACCATCGCTACCAATGCGGTGCTGGAGAACAAGCTTGCGCGCGGCGCGCTCGTCACCACGGCCGGCTTCGAGGATGTGCTGGAGATCGGACGTCATAACCGGCGCGACATCTACGCCACCTGGCCGCGCCCGGTTCCTGCCCTTGTGCCGCGCAGCCGGCGGCTTGGCCTGCGGGAGCGGATGAAGGCCGATGGCCGCGCCGAGATCGAGCCCGGCGAGGCCGATTTCGAGGTCATTATCGCCCGGCTTGCCGCGTTGAAGGTCGACGCCGTGGCGATCAGCCTGCTCCATGCCTATGCCAATCCGGCCCATGAGGCCCGGCTGGCAGCGCGGATCGCGGAAGCCTTGCCCGGCCTTGCCATTTCCTGCTCCTCGACGGTGAGCCCGGAAATCCGCGAATACGAGCGCACCAGCACCACGGTCCTCAATGCGCTGCTCCAGCCGGTCGTCCGCTTCTATCTCGAACGGCTCGAAAGGCGCCTCGCGGCTGAGGATTTCACGCCGCGGCTGCTGATCGTCCAGTCGAATGGCGGGGTCTGCGCCCCGGCCACGGCTGCTGCCGAACCGGTGCGGCTGCTGCTCTCCGGTCCGAGCGGCGGGGCCATGGCCGCGCTCGGCCTCTCCCGCGCGCTCGGCGAGGCGAATGTCGTCGCCGTCGATATGGGCGGCACCAGCTACGATGTCTCCGTCGTGCGCGAGGATCGGCTGGAGATCGTCACCCAGAGCGAGATCGAGCGCCTGCCGGTCCGCGTGCCGATGATCGATATCCGCACCATCGGCGCCGGCGGCGGTTCCATCGCCCGTGTGGAAACCGGTGGCGGGCTCCGCGTCGGCCCGGAAAGCGCCGGTGCCCGGCCGGGCCCGGTCTGCTACGGCCGCGGCGGCACCGAACCCACAGTCACCGATGCCAATCTCGTGCTGGGCCGGCTCGACCCGGCCTTCTTCCTTGGCGGCAAGATGGCGCTGGATCTCGAGGGCGCCCGCGCCGCCATTGCCGGCCGGATCGGCACGCCGCTTGGCCTGGCGGTCGATGCCGCGGCGGCCGGCATCCTGCGGCTCACCAATACCAGCCTCGCCGCGGCGATCCGCGTCAGCCTGTTCGAGAAGGGGCTCGACCCGCGTGATTTCACCCTTCTGAGCTTTGGTGGGGCGGGTTCGGTCCATGCCTGCGCCGTTGCCGAGGAACTGGCGATCCGCCGCATCGTTTTTCCGGTCGACGCCTCGACCCTCTCGGCGCGCGGCATTCTGGAGGCGGATATCGAGCATGCCTTCGCCCGCTCTCTGATCCGCCGTTTCGATGCCGCCGCGGGCGAAAGCCTTGCCCGGATGGAGGCGGAGATGCAGGCTCAGGCCGAGGCCCAGCTCGCGGCCGATGGCATTCCGCCGGAAAGGCGGATCTTCCAGCTCGCCATCGACCTGCGCTATCGCGGCCAGGCCTTCGAGCTGACGGTGCCCTGCCTCGATTCCGGCTTCGAACCGGAAGGCATCGCCGCCATCGCCGGGCGTTTCCACGCCCAGCACGAGCAGCGCTTCTCCTATTGCAACCCGGGCGACGCTGTGGAGATGGTCACGCTGCGCCTTGCCGCGAAGGGTCTGCTGCCGCGCCCGGCTGCCGTCGAAAACCCGGTCGAGGCAGCCGGCACGCCGCTCGGCAGCCGCGCGGTCTATTTTGCCGATCGCTGGGGCGAGGCCGCGATCTGGCGCCGCGAGGCCATCGACGCCACTGTCGAGATCACGGGCCCGGCCATGATCGAAGAGGCCTATACCACGATCTATCTCGCGCCAGCCTGGCGGCTGCGCCGCGCCGCAGGCGGGCATCTCGTCGCGGATTTCGAGGGGGAGGGCGGATGATGGACGCTTCGTGCGAGATCGATCCGATCGAACTGGAGGTCATCCGCAACGCGCTGACCGCGGCGGCAGCCGACATGGATGTCACGATGTGGCGGACCAGCCGCTCAACCATCGTGCGCGAGATGCTGGATTACTCGACCGCCATCTTCGATGCGGCCGGCAACAACATCGCGCAATCCGCCCGTATTCCCCAGCATCTCAATTCCATGGGCTACGGGCTCCGCGCCATTCTCGAGCGCTTCATTCCGGCCGAGGAATGGAACGAGGGCGATGTCATCATCACCAATGATCCCTATTGCGGCGGCCAGCACCTGCCGGACATCCTCTCCTTCCGTCCGGTCTTCGAGGCGGGCCGCTGCATCGCGATTGTCGGCACGCTCTGCCACCATCTCGATATGGGCGGCATGTCGCCCGGTTCCTATGCTGCAACAGCCACCGAGATCTACCAGGAGGGGTTGCGCATCCCGCCGGTGAAGCTGTTCGAGGCGGGGCGGCGAAACGAGGCGCTCTGGGCGCTGATCGGCCAGAATGTCCGTCAGCCCGCGACCGTGATGGGCGATCTGCAATCGCAGGTGGCTTCGCTCGGCGTCGGCGTCGAGGCGATCACCCGCCTCGCCCGGCGCTATGGCGGCGCCACCCTTCAGAAGGCGGCCGCGCGCCTGCTCGACGCCTCCGAAGCCGCGATGCGGGATTGCATCCGCCGCATTCCCGACGGCACCTATGCATTCGAGGATTTTCTCGATGATGACGGCATCACGCCGGACAGGCCGGTCCGCATCCACGCCGCCATCACCGTGGCGGGCGACCGGCTGGTCGTCGATCTCTCCGGCTCCGCGCCGGAAGCGGCGGGGCCGATCAATGCCACGCTCGGCTCCTCCAGCTCGGCGGTCTATTTCGCTGTCATGGCGGCGGCCGACCGGCCGATCGTGCCGAATGCCGGCTGCTATCGCCCGATCGAGATCATCGCGCCGGAAGGGCTGATCATTTCGGCCCGCCACCCCGCGCCGGTCGCGCACCGCATCGCCCCCTGCCATGTGCTGCTCAATGTCGTCTTCGGTGCGCTCTCGCAGGCCATCCCCGACCGGATGCCCGCCGCCTATTACGCGGTGAGCTATGTCTGTTCGTTCCAGACCCGCACGGCCGATGGAAACCGCAAGGTGCTGGTCGAGATCGAGGTCGGCGGCTGCGGCGCCCATCCACGCGGCGACGGGGCCAACGCGCTCTCCTTCGGCATGCACAACAATGCCGCCATCCCGATCGAGATGATCGAGAGCGACGTGCCCGTCACCTATCTCGGCTATGGCCTCGCACCCGGCTCGGGCGGGGTGGGCCGGCAGCGCGGCGGCCTCGGCCTGACGCGGATCTGGCGGATTGATTCCGAAGCCGCCACCTTCACCGCGCAGATGGACCGGTTCCGCTTCACGCCCTTCGGCCTCAAGGGCGGCGGCTCGGGTGCGGCCGGCCGGCTGACCCTGACGCGTGACGGTGCCCTGCAGGATCTGCCCTCCAAGGTCGCCAACATGCCGCTCAGGAAGGGCGACATCGTTCAGCTCGTGACATCCGGCGGGGGCGGTTTCGGCCCGCCCGCCGAGCGTGATCCCGCCGCCATTGCCACCGACCTGGAGGAGGGCTATGTCCTTGAATCCTGACATCACCCATCGCCGCATCGGCATGCTCGTGCCTTCGTCAAACACGGTGCTTGAGCCGGTCACCGCCGCCCTGCTCGCGGGTTTGCCCGGCGTCACCGCCCATTCCAGCCGCTTCCGGGTGACCGAGATCGCCCTTGATGCTGCCGCGCTCGCCCAGTTCGACGACAGCGAGATCCTCCGCGCCGCCGAGTTGCTTGCCCATGCCAAGGTCGATGTCATCGCCTGGAACGGCACCTCCGCGTCCTGGCTCGGCTTCGACCGTGACCGCCGGCTTGTCGAGCGGATCGAGGCGGCCACCGGCATCCGTGCCACCACCTGCATCCTGTCGCTGCTCGAGATTCTCGGCCGCCTCGGCGCGGAAACGCAGGCCCTCGTCACGCCCTACACGGAGGATGTGCAGGCCCGCATCATCGCCACCTATGCGGCGGCGGGGTTTGCCTGCCCGGCGGAGCGGCATCTCGGCATCCGGGACAATTTCGCCTTTGGCACCGTACCGCCGGCGACGATCGCCGGCATGATCGGGGAATGCCTCGCCGTGAAACCGGATGCGATCACCGTGCTCTGCACCAACATGGATGGTGCCGCTTTGGCGCCGCAGCTGGAGCCCGCCGAGGGCACGATGGTGCTCGATTCGGTCTCGGTCACGCTCTGGGGCTGCCTGATGGCCATCGGCCTCCGCCCCGACAGCCTGGCCGGCTGGGGCCGCATCTTCACTGATCCGCGCCTGCAACCGGGCTGATCGCCCCGCACCCTCTGATCCTGCCGCAACAGCCTGTGGGTGGCGTCTCGCGCAGGCGGTTCGTCGGGTCGCAATTCCCGTCCGGGATGGTATTTCTGACCGATCGTCACGAGGATCCGCATGGCTGCCCATTCCGCCACCAATCCACCCTGGACCTGGATTGCCCCGCTCGTCGCCTGTCTGGTGCTCGGGCTGAAATTCAGCGGGATCATTCCCGCCGATGCGATCTGGGTGCTGCTCCTCGTCTCGGTCCTGCTGGGCGGGGCCGTCTTCTCCGCCGTCCATCATGCGGAAATCCTCGCGCTGAAGCTTGGCGAACCCTTCGGCTCCATCCTCCTCGCCGTCGCCGTCACGGTGATCGAGGTCGGGCTGATCGTCTCGATCATGCTGTCCGGGGTTCAGGGCGCCGAAGGCGTCGCACGGGATACCGTCTATGCTGCCGTGCTGATCGTGCTGAATGGGGTGATCGGCCTTTGCCTGCTGGCCGGCGGCCGCCGTCATTTCGAGCAGAGCTTCCAGCTTCTGGGCGCCTCCTCGGCCCTTGCTGTCCTTGGTACGCTGGCCGCCATAACCCTGATCCTGCCCAATTTCACCCTCGCCGAATCCGGCCCTTCCTTCTCGAAGGTCCAGGTTCTGGTGGTCGGCGCGGTCTCGCTCCTGCTCTGGGGCGCCTTCGTCTTCACCCAGACCATCCGCCACCGGAACTACTTCCTGGAAACCCCGGTGGTCGGGGAGGAGGTCCATCAGCACGACCGTCCGACCCGCACCGTCGCGCAGGCCAGCCTCGCCTTGCTGCTGGTCTCGCTCGGTGCCGTCATCCTGCTCGCCAAGGTCCTTTCGGCGCCCCTCGATCGCGCGGTGGCCTATGCCGGCCTGCCCGATGCCTTTGTCGGCGTGGTCATCGCCACCATCGTCCTGCTGCCGGAAAGCATCGCGGCCGTGAAATCGGCGCTCCAGAACCGCCTCCAGAACTCGATCAATCTGGCGGTCGGGTCGGCCATTGCCAGTATCGGGCTGACCATTCCCGTGGTCGCCGTGCTCTCGGTCATGCTGGGCATGAAGCTGGATCTGGGCGTCTCGAACTCGGCCATGGCCATGCTTGTCCTGACGCTTTTCGTCAGCACCTTGACGCTGGGAACCGGCAAGACGACCGCTCTGCACGGGGTGATCCATCTCGTCATCTTTGCGGTTTTCCTGCTGATCTCTGCCGTTCCGTGAGCCCATTTGGCCGCGCATTTCAGGAGCCGGCAACGGACCTGGAGGCCAGCTCAGCGATGAATTCCAAAAGCTCATACTTTTCAATATATTAACCATATATTATACAATTCAAATCAAAATTTGCCGTTGATAGTCACTTGTCGACGGGAACGATCATGACACCGGCTCGCCCTGCTGCCCGAAACGCTGTCGCCGCTTTGATCATCGGACTTGTTCTCGCGCCGGCCCCTTCTTTCGCTGCTGATGCCAACCTTGCCGCAGAACTGGCGGCGCTCAAGACAAGCCTCAACCATGTCTGGGTCATCACGGCGGCTGCGCTGGTCCTGCTGATGCAATGCGGCTTCCTGATGCTTGAAGCCGGCATGGTCCGCTCCAAGAACACCATCAACGTCGCCCAGAAGAACGTGATCGATTTCTTCGTCTCGGCTTTCTGCTTCGCATTGTTCGGCTTTATGCTGATGTTCGGCCCCTCCATCGGCGGCCTGTTCGGCATGCCCGGCCCGATCTGGTCCTTCGAGGGTCTGGATGACTGGGGCCAGACCTATTTCGTCTTCCAGGTCGCCTTTGCCGGCACCGCTGCCACCATCGTTTCGGGCGCCGTGGCCGAACGCATGAGCTATGGCGCCTATATCATGCTGGCCGCCCTGGTCGGCCTTGTCATCTATCCGGTCTTCGGCCACTGGGCCTGGGGGGTGGGCCTCATCACCGACAACAAGCCCTGGCTGGCCGCGCAAGGCTTTATCGATTTTGCCGGCTCCACCGTGGTCCATTCGGTCGGCGCCTGGATCGCGCTGGCCGGCATCATCATGCTCGGCCCGCGCATCGGCCGGTTCGATTCGAACGGCAAGCCGATGCCCATCCATGGCCATTCCCATGTGCTGACGGCGTTCGGGGCCATGCTGCTGCTGGTCGGCTGGCTCGGCTTCAATGCCGGCTCCACCGTGGCCGCCAGCGGCGCCATCGGCAAGATCGCCGCGAACACCCTGCTGGCTGCGGCCGCCGGCGGTATCGTCGCCGTGCTGATCGGGCGCTTCCGTGACCGCTGCTACCAGACCAATCGCCTGATCAACGGCCTGCTCGCCGGCCTTGTCGGCATCACCGCCGGCTGCGACGCCGTCGGCCTGAAGGGCGCCGTCGCGATCGGTCTCATTTGCGGTGCGATGGTGGTCTATGTCGAGGATTTCGTGCTCAACCAGCTCAAGCTCGACGATGTCGCCGGCGTTCTCGGCGTGCATGGTGTTGCCGGTGCAGTCGGCACGCTGCTGGTGCCGTTCTTCGCCCTGTCGGGCAAACTGGGCGACCTCACCGTGATGGGTTCCTTCCTCGTCCAGTTGAAGGGCGTCTCCGCCGCCTTCATTTGGGCCTTTGGCATGGGCCTCGCCGCGTTCTGGCTCATGAAGAAGACCATCGGCATCCGGCTTTCCGCCGAGGATGAACTGCGTGGCCTGAACGTCGCCGAACACGGCGCCCAGATCGGCACTGGCGCCTTGCAGGAAGAACTCTACCGGATCACGCAGATCGACCGTGACCTGACCCGCCGGCTCGATGCGGGTTCGGGCGACGAGGCCGGCGAGATCGCCAAGATCATCAACCCCTTCCTCGATGAATTCCACCGCCTCCAGGCGCAGATCGCGCGGGATGCCGGCCGGATCGCCCAGGCCTCGGGCTCGCTCAAGGGCCTGTCCGAGCGCTTCCGTGGTGATTCCGAAACGCTTGACCGTGAGACTGCGGAAGTCGGGCGCTCGACACAGGACCTGCAGGGCCGTTCGCGCCAGAGCGCCGGTCAGGCCGAGGACCTGCGCGATGATGCCGGCCGCGTCGCCGAGGCGGCGATGGGCATGAGCGAGACGATCAACGAACTCGCCCGCCAGATCGGCGCCCTCTCCGGCTCGGTGCTGGATGTCGGGGAATCCGCCCGCCGGGGCCGGGAAGTCTCCCATTCCGCGAGCGAGCTGGTTGGCCGCTCCGAGCAGCAGATGTCGAGCCTTGTTGTAGCCAGCGACCAGATCAACGCCATCGCCGACCTGATCGACGATATCGCGAGCAAGACCAACCTGCTGGCCCTCAATGCCACGATCGAGGCCGCCCGCGCCGGCGAGGCGGGGCGCGGCTTCGCCGTCGTCGCCACCGAGGTCAAGGCGCTGGCGCTCCAGACCCAGCGCGCGACCATGGAGGTCAAGGCCCGCGTGGCTGCCCTGCGCAGCGGCACGGCAGAAGCCAGCCAGAGCTTCGAGGCTCTCCGCGCGGTGCTCGCCGATATCGGCGGCATCATCACGACCATCGCCGACGCCTCCGAAAGCCAGGCGCGCGTGGCCGGCTCGGTCCATGGTGCGGTGGAGGATGTATCCGGCCGCGTCAGCGTGGTGGCGCAATCGGTTGGCCGCATGTCAGGTGATGTCGTCCACCTCGCGACCTATATGAGCGATGTCGACCAGGCGATCTCCACCACCGGGCATGTCGTCGGCCAGATCCGCCAGACCGTTGGCGAGAATGTCCGGTCGGCGCAGGAACTCGACCAGCGCGCCGGCGACCTGACCGCCATCTCGGCCACGCTCCAGCAATCGGCGAAACGCTACAAGGTCTGACCCCGCGCAACCCGCCGGCCATTGAAGCTCGCCTTCCATCTACGCTCGCCTTCCATGTACGCTCGCCTTCCATGCACGCTTCAAGCCCTGGATTGACGCAATGACTTTCCGGCCCGTCGGGATCATGGAGCGGAACGGGAATGGCCATCTTGCGCTTCAAACGGCGCGCCCGAAAAGGCGAAAGCGAGAACATCTATATCGTTGAATTGTCGATATAATTTCCGTCAACCAATCATCACTCCGCATCAGCTCTTGTCGCGGTCGTGGCGGGCAGGACATGGCGGTGAAGGGCGAGCGCGGGTCACGCCCGGATCGAGTTCTCCCTGAGGAAGGCCTCGTATCCAGCTTCGTCAAGCTCGCCGGCAGCAAGGGCCATCACGGCAGAGGCCGCAGCTTCCTCGCTCGCCTCAAACCGGAACCCGTTGAGCTCGAGGAAAAGCACGCCGATGACGAACCCGATGCGCTTGTTGCCATCCACAAACGGGCGGTTTCGGACAATCCCGAACGAGAGAGCGGCTGCAAGCCGCACGATATCGGCCTCTGGTTCATACCCGGCGATCTGACGCGGCCGGGCCAGGGCCGGGTCAAGAAGCGCCGCATCGCGGACACCCTTGGCCCCGCCATGGAGTTGAAGCGTCGTTCATGAATCATCAGGGCCAGGGTGCGATCGATAAAGACCCGCTCGCTCATTTCGCAAGGGTGTGGAGCGTATTGCGGTACCGGCGCATGATCGCCTCGGCTTTCTCCATCTTCTCGGCGAAGCCCGGGTCATTGTGCGTGAGATGCAACCCGCCCTCCGCCGTCTCTACTGCGTAGAGTGTATCGCCCTTGGCAATATTTAGCCTGGCCAGCATCTCCTTGGGGATGACGACGCCGGTCGCGGTGCCGATCGTTGTGAGTTTCAAGACGGCCACGGCCATGCTCCGATTGTTATGCCAATCAGAATGAAAAGGCTCACGAAGCGTCAATCGGCGTGACAAGGCTGACAGATGTGGGGCGGGGCAACTCAGGGCTCCGTCCACTTAGAGCGGGATTGCGGAATGGATGAAAGGGCAACCTCATGAGAATGCGCTGTCGTCAGGCTGGGGAAATCAGGCTGACCTTCGGGAAGGATGAACGATACCGCTGAGGATCGCGGGTCAACAGACCTATCCCCGACACAGCGGCATGCGCGCCGATGAAAAAGTCTGGCAGGACTCCCGCTCGGCTCCCACTTTGCCGGCGGTATTGCTGGAACGCCTTCCCCGCGAGGAAGAGTGCTTCGCGGGGGATCTCCGCCCAGCCGATATCCACGTCCTTCAGGAGGCGCTCGATATCCTCGATCCGGTCATAGCCGACCGAGAATTCCGAATAGATCACCGCATTGATGACCACAGGACCACGCATCGCCGCCGCGTCCAGGTGTTCGATGGACCAGCCTGCCCAGTTCGGATCATTGGTTGCGATGTCCAGCAGCACATTGGTATCGATGAGGATCAAGCAGCGTCGCCCCGCGTCAGCGCCATGATTTCATCCGTGCTGAGGCGTGTTGTGGCTGTTCCACGGAGGTGCTCGAAGCGACTGGTCAGCGGTCGCTCGGCACCCTCGGCCAGGATGAAGGCGCGACCATCCTTGTCGAGACTGAAGGCCACTCTCGTCCCCGGTTTGATGCCGAGCCGATCCCGGATGGGCTTGGGGATGGTCACTTGTCCCTTGCTGGTAACAGTAGTGGGCATGGCGATCCTCGTAATACCTTCTTGATTTTGAGTATTACATACCATGGTGTTCGTCGGCGTGCCAACCCATCCGTTACCAATGCCGGTCGCCATCAGGATGTTGCCATCGATCGAAGTGGTAAAGCTCTGGCTCAAAGTCCGCGTTCGAGGTGTTCGTGGCCGTCGTCAGCCGGTCGAGCTCGTCATAGGCGTAGATTTCATGCCACTTGAGAATCCCATGCCGATTCAGGCCGCTCGAAAAACGCTCTTAGCCAATGATTGTATCCGTTGCGAGCACTCCTGGCTGACCTGGGTTGACGTTGTCGGATCTATCGGCGTTGTCATTGCAAGCTTGAGCTGAGGTGCGGCCTATCGGTCGATGGCAGGAGCTGCGGGATTGAAGCGCATCATCTTGCAGTGGACATAGATTTCCTCGACCGCAAACAGGATCGCCCGCCAGGCTTCTTAAAGCATCGCCTCCGACGGCTTGGGAAATGCAATCAATATCATGTCAGTCAAATCGGGGTCCGTGCACTGAATAAGAATGCCCATGAGGGGTCACCCGTCCGCTTCTCGATGAGCAGTGGTGCCCATTTTTGCAGGGTCAGTTTCACTGCACCAAAGAAGCCATCAGCCCCATTGGCCCGCGAGCACCTTGATCCAGCGCGAGGAGGACAAGCTCCGGTGCGAGCGCCCCGGGTCCCGAGAGCCCCGGGTCTAATGTCGATGCGGCGGTCATGCTCCGCAAAAGCACGTGCCAGCCGCTCCTTCGGAGCGGGCGGGTTGATGAGCGCCTCGAAGAATGCAGCCCGGTCCTGCTTCGACAGGCGGAGCTTCTCGTGCTCGGCGATAGTGCGGCGCCGGGAAGGGCCGTCAAGCAATCGTCTTTGATATTGCCCCGTTGCTGGTCTTGCCCCGTTGCTGATCTTGGCCCGTTGCTGATCTTGGCCCGTTGCTGATCTTGGCCCGTTCGAGAAGCGCGGCGCGCTCGATCAACCCCCGGGCTCTGCTCGGCGAGCCGGATGCCGAGATCGTCGTTCCGGATCATGCGGTCCTTGGCAGGGCTAGCCTTGCGGGTCATGGCAATGTCCATCGTTGGTCAAGAATGTCCGTCGAACAATCGCACCTATCGAGCAAGCTCTGCCCTAAACCGCCCTGGTGCGGCAAAGAGTGTGAATGTCGCGCAGAACGGATCAGGTTCGGAGGCTCAGCTGCGCTGGTAGACATCCTCGAGGCGGATGATGTCATCCTCGCCGAGATAGGAGCCCGTCTGGACCTCGATGATCTCCACATCGATTTTGCCCGGATTCTCGAGCCGGTGCACGGCCCCCAGCGGGATATAGACCGACTGGTTCTCGGTGAGTTCCTTGAGGTCATTGTCAACCGTCACGCGGGCGGTGCCGCGCACCACGACCCAATGCTCAGCGCGGTGGAAATGCTTCTGCAGCGAGAGCTTGCCCCCGGGATAGACAACGATCCGCTTGACCTGGAACCGGCCCTGCAATTCCAGCGTCTGGTACCAGCCCCAGGGGCGATACATGCGGGCATGGTTGTTGGCCTGCGGCTTGCCCTGCTGGCGCAGGGTATCGACAACCTGCTTCACCTCGCCGGCGCGGGACTTGTCGGCGACGAGCACTGCATCCCGCGTGGCAACGACCACGAGATTGTCCACGCCCAGGGTCGCCACCAGCTGGTTCTCCGAGGAGACATAGCTGTTCCGCGTATCGACCAGCACGGCCTCGCCGGAGGTGGCATTGTTGCCTGCGTCCCGGGTTGAGACATCCCAGAGCGCGTCCCAGCTGCCGATATCTGACCAGCCGAAATCCCCACCGATCACGGCGGCGCGATGCGTCTTCTCCATCACGGCATAATCGAACGAGATCTTGCGGGCGGCGCCGAAGGCCTCGGGATCGAGCACAGGCATCCCGAGATCCTGCCGGGCCTCCGCCAGGGCCTTCCGGATCGTCGCCACGCTGGCCGCATCGCTCGTTTCGTATTCAGCGATCACTGTGGCCGGGGCGAAGAGGAAATTGCCGGAATTCCAGAGGAAGCCCTGTTCAATATAGCGGATGGCGGTCGGCAGGTCCGGCTTCTCGACAAAGCGTTTAACGCTCTTCACCGCGCCGGAGACAGGTTCGCCCGGCTCGATATAGCCATAGCCGGTGGCAGGCCCGGCAGGAATGACGCCGAACGTGACGATCGAGCCGGCCAGAGCGGCTTCGCGGCCTTCGGCCACGGCTCCGCGGAATGCTTCCGGGCGGAGCACGAGATGGTCCGCTGCCAGGACCAGAGCCAGCTGGCCGGGGCTGGACTTCTCGCAGAACAGGCTGCCTGCGACGATGGCCGGCCCGGAATCCCGGGCGACGGGTTCCAGCACAAGGTCGGCCTCGGCGCCGATTTCGGCCATCTGCCGCTCGATCAGGAAACGGTGGCCCTGATTGGCGATGATGATCGGCCTGCCGAAGATCGCCGGGTCCTTCAGCCGCAGCATCGTTTCCTGGAAGGTCGACCGACCGTCGAAAAGCGGCGCGAACTGTTTCGGCACCGCCTCGCGGGAGAGGGGCCATAGCCTTGTACCGGAGCCGCCGCACATGATGATCGGGCGAACGAGAGGGAGAGAAGCGGTCATGTCGGCCTACGCAAAGGATTTTATCGGCGTTTAAAGGCATAAGCCTCTGCACCTGACAAGCCTCCTGCCGGATCGTGTGGTCTGTTGCTTGGGAAAATAGGCCGGGAAAGCCTTGCGCCTGCCGGATGGCAATGTCAGGCGGCCAGCGGCTTCGATCGGCCGGCAAGGTTGGTCCGTCCATGGCGCCGCGCCCTGGCAAGCAGATAAACAGCTGCATCAGCCACCGGCATCGGGCGGGCGAAGAAATAGCCCTGCAGGTAATCGCAGCGGATCTCCTTCAGGAGGCGGATCTCCTCCGCCGTTTCCACGCGCTCGGCGGTCAGTTCCACGCCAAGCTGGCGCGTCAGCATCGCAATCGCCTGCACGATATCCCGCGCGGTCTGGTCCTGCGTCATGGCGGCGATGAAGGCACCGTCGATCTTGATCTTGTCGAACGGGAACCGCCAGAGATAGGAGAGGCTCGAATAGCCGGTGCCAAAATCATCCATCGCGATGCGGACGCCGATCGCCTTCAGTTCGCGAAGGCAATCGATCACAGCATCCGGGTTCTCGATCAGCACGCTTTCCGTCACCTCGAGTTCCAGGCGCTGGGGGGCAAGGCCGGTTTCGGACAGGATGCCCCGGATATCGGCCGCGAGATGGCCGGGTTCGAATTGCCGCGAGGACAGGTTGACCGCCATGATCACGTCGCCGGGCATCGCGGCGGCCACACGGCAGGCCTCGCGCAGGGCCCAGTCGCCGATCCGGTTGATCAGACTGCTCTTCTCGGCCAGCGGTATGAAGAATGCTGGCGGGATCATGCCGCGTTCGGGGTGTTTCCAGCGCAGCAGCGCCTCGAACCCGGCCACCGCTGCCCGCGGGGTCCGGACGAAGGGCTGGTAATGCAGCTCGAGTTCACCCCGTGTGATGGCATGCGCGAGATCCGCCTCCAGAAGGGCGCGGTCGCGCTGGCGGTCCTCCATGTCGGGCCGGAAGATCCGGAAGGTCCGCCGCCCGGATTCCTTGGCGATGTAGAGGGCGAGATCCGCCCGATGGAGCAGCGTCTCGGCATCGCTCGGGGTTTCCGCCACGACGATGCCAAGGCTCGCGCCGATGGTGAGGCGTGCCTCGCCGATCTCGAACGGCTCCGAGAGATGGGCGATGATCCGGCCGGCAAGGGCTGCAAGCTCGTGCTCGCCGCCTGGCGCATCCAGAGCAAGGGCGAACTCGTCGCCCCCCAGCCGCGCGACGATCGCCTCGGGCGGCACCAGCGCGCGCAGGCGCTCGACCACGGCCGCGAGCAGCAGGTCCCCCGTCCGGTGGCCATGCCGGTCATTCACCACCTTGAAGAAGTCGAGATCGACATAGACAAGTGCGAAAGGTGTCTGGCGGAGCGAAGCCCGCGCGGCAAGTTCGCAGAGAAGCTCGCCGAAACGGCCCCGGTTCACCGCGCCGGTGATGTTGTCGTAATGGGCGAGATAGGAAAGCCGGTTGGCCGATTCCCGCGCCTCGGTCACATCGGAGCCGACGCCGCGAAAGCCGAGGAAACGCCCCGTATTGTCGAAGGCCGGTTCGCCCGAAAGGCGCCACCAGCGCGGCCTGCCTCCGATCGTCAGGCCGATCTCGACATCCCGGAACGCCCTTTTCCGCCGGAAGGCGAGGATCAGGCGGGCGATGCTTCCCGGCCTCACGCCGCTCCGGCGGAGTTGCACCGGTGCGGACATGCCTTCGATATCGGGCGCCGGCAGCCCGGCAGCATCGGCGAAGCGCTGGGAGACATGCTGGAACCGCCCGGCATCGTCGATATGCCAGAGCCAGTCGCTGGCATGGTCCTCGAAACTTTTGAGCAGCAGCCCGATCACGCCCTTCTGCTCGAGGGCGTCCCGCTCGGCCCGGAGATGGGAGACCAGCATCCGCGCATGATGATGCGAGGCCAGCAGCGCAACGCCGACCAATGCGAACTGGAGGATGCCGAGCAGCAGGTCGACGGCGGTCATCCGCGCCAGCAGGGCCAGCGTCGAGCCGAGCGTGGCCGGCAGAAGGAAGACCAGCGTCGCGCGCGGGATGGCAGAGAGGGCGAAGCTCCCGGCGCTGAGCATGCCGGTCAGGACCGCCGTGACGAGGAGGCGTTGGCCGTCACCGGAATCCGGGGTGGCAATCAGGGGCATCATGCCCCAGACGATGCCGAAGAGCGCGGCATTGATGGTCGCCCGGCGGATGGCACGGGGCGAGGCCCAGTTGCGGGGAGGGGCCCGACGGAAAGCCCGCCATGCCCGCAGGGACCGGAAGACCAGAAAAGAGAGGATGAGGCTCCAGAGCACGAGCAGGGGCATCGCGGGATGCGTGGAATACGAGACCAGCAGAATGGCAATGCTGAACATATTGCCCAGCATCATGGCCGGCGTCAGCCGCACGACAGCGCGGATCTGCTCGGCATGCGCGCGGCCGACAAATCCGGGATCCTGTCCCGCCAGGCCGACAAGCCGGTCCTGCACGCTGAAAATCGCTGAAAGCAAGATGTCCCCCTGCGTCACGTACCGAAACGCTAGGCCATGACTGGTTACCGGGAGATGGCATCAAATTTCGACAAAGGCTCAGGAATTCCTGCGTGATTAAGGCCAGGTTGCCGGGATCTCCGAGGATTCCGTCAATCCGGCGGATGGCCTCCGCTCTTCCCGCGTGCGCACTTGGACATGTCTGGACGGCATGAGGGCGGCGTTATCCGGCCCGAATCCCCCTTGCCCTTCCGGCCCCGGCAGCATGGCAGGGGCTCAGTCAAATCCGGCTCGCCAATCCAGCCTGTTCGTGAGCTTGCCTGTCCATGCAAGCGGGCAGCATGGAAGAGAGAGGGCAGAATGGAGGAAAGAGGGCAACATGGAGAAGAGAGATTGACATGGAAGAGATCTTCCCTGGGCAAGACGCAGGTGCCTAACCTCCCCTCTCTCGCCGGCGGCCAGGCGCAGAGCCATGTCACATAGTGACACCAAATAAAGACCCTTGTGCCAGTATTCTGAGCATTTGCGCCCACTAGGGGCAGGAAACGCTTGACCTCCATGCGGGTTGGCAGGAAGACCTCGGACGATGCATGTCATTGCCCGACCGTCGCCTCTCCGGTTTGCTATCCGGCGGCGCTGCGTTCGGTCTTATGTCAGTGGAAAGAAAGGCCCATGGGGATGGCGTTCCGGCTCTACACCCCTCCTAGGGTGATCGAGGAAAGCGGTGACGGCTTTTTCATCGCCCCGCATCCTGAGCCGCGCAAGGACGCGCCGAGCCTGACGGCCATTGTCCTCGGCGCCCGGCACAGCCTGCTCGGCAACTGGATGGTGGACAGCTACCGCGCCGGTCTCGACCGGTTCGATGTGCTCGGCCGTGAGGTCGTCATTGTGAATTCGCCCGAGCACATCAAGTATGTGATGGTGACGCGGCACCAGAATTTCGAACGCAAGAGCCCGCAGATGCGGCGCGCGCTCGAGGTCCTGCTTGGCGACGGCCTCTTCATCTCCGAGGGCGAGACGTGGAAGACCCGCCGCCCGCTGGTGGCCGATATCGTCCACAAGAACCGCGTTCCGGCTTTCGGCGTCACGATGGAGCAGGTCACGCTCGCCTTCGCCGAGCACTGGAAGACCTTGCGCCCGGACGAGGAATTCGAGCTGACCGCCTCGATGGCCGAACTGACGGCCGAGATCATCGCCCAGACCGTGTTCGGCCGGAACCTCGGCGCTGCGGCGGCCCGGCGGGTGATCGAGGGTTTCACCAGCTACCAGAAGTCGATCGACAACTTCAATCTCGGCTATTTCCTCGGCTGGGACGAGGGCTGGCCGGTGCTGCATGGGCCGGGCAAGCGCCGCTCTGTCGAGATGGTGCATTCGGTCGTCGAGGATGTCATCAACGCCCATCTCGCCGGCGATGGCGATTCCGGCTCGATGGTCGACCTGCTGATTAGGCGTCAGCAGCGCAACCCGGAACTCGCCCTCGATGTCACGGCGCTCCGCAACGAGGCCGCCACGATCTTCATGGCCGGCCACGAAACCACCGCCACCACGCTGACCTGGGCGCTCTATTGCGTGGCGAAATCCCCCTGGGTCGAGAAGAAGCTGCTGGCCGAACTCGACGCCCATTGCCCGGGCCGCACGCCGACGATCGAGGATCTCGACAAGCTCGATTATGCCCGATCGGTCATCATGGAGACGCTGCGGCTCTACCCGCCGGTGCCGCTCCTGCCGCGTCAGGCGCGCGAGGCCGACGAGGTGGGCGGCATCCCTGTCGCCAAGGGCGGCCTCGTCATGATCGCCCCCTGGCTGATCCAGCGCTGCCCGGATATCTGGGAGAATCCCACCCATTTCATGCCCGAGCGCTTCGAGAACAATGCGCGCTACAATCCCTTCGCATTCATTCCCTTCTCGGTCGGGCCGCGGATCTGCGCCGGGCTGAATTTCGGCCTGTCCGAAGCCATTCTCTGCCTGGCGATCCTCATCCGGATGTTCCGGGTGGCGCCGCGCCCGGGCTATATGGCCGAGCCGGTCTGCCGGCTTACGCTGCGTCCGGCCGGCGGCATGCCCGTCACGGTTCATCCGCGCTGAGCCTCGCATGAGCACCGGCGAGCGGAACGCGGAATACTGGGCCAAGCGCGCCATCTATCATGCCCTTGGCCTGCTTCCGACGGATTGGGCCTCGAATATCGGCAGCCACGGCATCCGCCGGAATGTCCGGCTGAACCGGCCGGAGATCATCGCCAATGCCCGGGCCAACCTTGCCCGGCACCGCCCCGGCGCCTCGTCGGCCGAACTGGACGGGTGGGTCGACGAATTCCTCGACGGCGTCGGGCGCATCATGGCTGAATTCTCGGTCATCCACCGTTTCCTGCCTGAGGGGAGGTTGGCGGTCGAGGGGCTTGAGGCGTTCCGCACCCTCGCCGGCCGCGAGCCTCTCATCGCCATCGGGCTGCATACCGGCAACTGGGAAACGTTCGGGCCGGTCTTCCAGGAGGCCGGCATTCCGCTGACTTCGTTTTACCAGCCACCGGATGATCTGCTGGAGCGCGAGGTGGCGGTGAAGACACGCCGGCGATTCGGCGTCGACCTGCTCCGGCCCGATGCTTCCGGCGTCCGCGAGGCGATGCGCCGGCTGCGCGCGAATCGGGTTATCATGATCTTCCCGGACGAGGCGCGCGACGGGCACACAATGGGCCCGCTTTTCGGCCGGGAGCCGCACGAAGCGGGCAATCTCTCGATTGCGGCGCGGCTTTCCCGCCATACCGGCGCACGGTTCGTGATCTGCCACAGCGAACGTCTGGCCGGAGCAAGGTTCCGGCTGCGTTTCGGCACGCCTTTCGCGCTGCCGGAACGGGCCCGGCCGGACCGGCTGGCCGATGTCGCCTTCCTCAATAGCGCGGTCGAGCCGATTGTGGCGGCCAATATCCCCCGCTGGTATTTCCTCGACGATTCCATCGCCCCGATCGATCAGAAAACCTGATGGATTTCATATGGTTAAGCTGGCATTAAACCTGTTGCGAAATTGCGTCATGGAGCCACAATCGTGTCACGGATCATTTGCATTCGCCATGCGACTGTGTAGTCAGGGTACGCAAGACTGACGGGTTGGGTTTGGTAGACCGGATGATTTCCAGCGGACAGATTTGGGCAGGCATCGTTCTCGCGGCCATCGGCCTTGCGGGCTGCTCGGCTCTGCCATCCTCTGGGCCCACTTCGGTCGAGGTCACGACCGCCTCGACGAGCGAAACCAGCATTCGCTACATCCTGCGCGATGTGAACGAGGAGGTTGTTTCCATCCTCTCGAGCTCGCGGGCCCGGTCCTTCAACGAAAGCTTCGGTGACCGCCGACCCGCGCCCTCCCAGCGCATCGGCATCGGTGACACGATCCTCGTCACTATCTGGGAAGCCGCGGCCGGCGGTCTGTTCTCCTCCCCGGCGATCGACCGGAATTCGACCGGCGCACGCTCGGCCGTGATCCCGGAACAGGTCGTCGCCCGCGATGGCTCGATTACGGTCCCCTATGCCGGCCGCGTTGCGGTGGCGGGGCTGACGACACCGGAAGTCGAGCGCCGTATCGTCGAGCGACTGACCGGAAAGGCCATCGAGCCGCAGGTGCTCGTGACCGTGCCGCGCGGCATGTCCAATGCCGTCACTATCCTCGGCGAAGTCACCAACGGGGCTCGTGTGCCGCTCTCGGTCCGCGGCGAGCGCATCCTTGATGTTCTGGCCACGGCCGGTGGCATTCGCGCTCCCGCGCATGAGACCTTCGTAAGCCTGCAGCGTGGTGGTCGCTCGGTTACGGTGCCGTTACAGCGGCTGATCAAGAACCCGGCGGACAATATTTTCGCCCATCCGAGCGACGTGCTCACGGTGATTCGTGATCCGCAGACCTTCTCCGCCTTCGGCGCTGCCGGCCGCAATGCGGTCGTGCCCTTCGATGCGGCGGGCATCACGCTCGAACAGGCCCTTGCCAAGGCGGGCGGTCTGCTGGATTTCCGCTCCGACCCGGAAGGGGTGTTCCTGCTCCGCTTCGAATCGGTCTCGATTGCACGCCAGCTCGATCCGAACTTCGCGATGGCGGCGCACGATACCCGCGTACCGGTGGTTTATCGGGTCAACATGCGGGATCCGCGCTCCTATTTCCTTGCGCAGAAAATCGATATCCGCAACCGCGACATGCTCTACATCGCCAATGCACCGCTGAACGAAATCCAGAAGGTTCTGGCTCTCTTCAACACGGCGGCCCAGCCGGCCCTGACCGCCTCGGCTCTGGCCAACGGATTCTGATCGCATGGCCGGCGGTACCGGCCTGCCTGTCGCGGTCATCTCGGGCGGATCGAGCGGGATCGGGCTTGAAATGGCCCGGCAGCTTGGGCGCGAGGGCTGGCATCTCGTTCTCCTCGCCCGTCGGCAGGCCATGCTGGATGACGCTGCAGCCTCGCTCGCCTCATCCGGTGCTACCCTGGTCGAGACGATCAGCGTTGATGTCACGGATAGCGCGGCCTGTGCCTCTGCTATCGCCAATATCACGGCCCGTCACGGCAGGATCGACTGGCTCGTGACGTCGGCGGGGGTGGCCGAGCCCGGCATGTTCGTCGATATTCCGCTCGATAACCACCGGTTCCAGATGGAAGCGAACTATTTCGGAACGCTGAACCTCATCCACCCCGTTGTGCCGGTGATGCGCCGCCAGCGCAGCGGCCGGATAACGCTGATCTCGTCCGGCGCGGCCTTCATTGGCATTGCCGGCTATTCAGCCTATGCGCCGAGCAAGTTCGCCATCCGCGGCCTCGCCGAATCCCTGGCCCTTGAACTTGAAGGCGAGGGGATTGTGGTCAGCGTCGCCTATCCGCCCGATACCGACACGCCGCAATACGCGCATGAGAACCTGACCAAGCCGGAAGCGACCAGGGAAATCACCGCGGTCGGCGGCCTGATGTCCGCCGGGGCCGTGGCTCGGGTTCTGATCAAGGACGCCAAGGCCGGAAAGCTGATGTTGCTTCCGGGCCTCCTGATCAAACTGCTCGCACCGCTGCACTCGCTCTATGCTCCGGTCTTCCGCTGGCAGCAGCGCCGCATCCTCCGCAAGTATCGCAACCGATGAACCCCTTCGGTCGGACGATGGCCGCTGGTGCGCATCCTTCGGAAATATCATGGTAACCCCAATTGATGTTCGTTCCTGGCAGGGACCGTTTCAATAACCTTCTCTCGTTAGGCTCCCAGCCGCCGACAGGACCCAATCGGCCTCGCGCCCGCAGGACAGGACGCGCAAGCGGCGGATAGATCACGGAGTTGAAGATGCAGAACATGCGGGCCAGGGAACTGGAGACATTGGAACGCCGGTTCGTCGATCAGCCACAGGACCGCAGCCTCGGCGTCGTCATCGCCTGTTCCGGTGCCCGTGCGACCATCCTCGCCGATACCGCCCATATCCAGGCTGAACGGGCTGGCCGCTGGTCGGTCGGCAGCCTGATCACGCTGATCGGCCGTACCAGCCGCATCGTCGGCTTCGTCTACGAGATGCATGCTGAAGGCGTTGCCACGGAAACCGACCTCCCGCCGCGGACACAAGTCCAGATCGAGCTGGTCGGCGAGATCCAGGACAACGATGAGGGCCGGCCCGTCTTCCGGCGTGGCATCCGGGAATATCCCGGCCTCGGTGCCAAGGCCCATGTCATCCGCCAGGATGATCTTGAGGCGATTTATGCTGTGCGTTCCGGCCATGCCGCCGCCATTGGCGCGCTGGCCCAGGCACCAACCCTCAAGGCCCATGTGGATCTTGATGCGATGCTGCGCCAGCATTTCGCGCTGGTCGGCTCAACAGGGGTCGGCAAATCGACGGCCTTCTCGATCCTGATGACCGAGGCTATTGCTACCCGTCCAAACCTGCGCGCCCTCATCCTCGACCCGCATAACGAATTCGCCGCGGCCTTCGGCAAGGATGCCGTCGTGTTGGATCTGCGCTCGCTGGCCTTCCCCTATTACCTCTTCAGCTTCGAGGAATTCACGCATGTGCTGTTCCGCGGCCGCGAGGCGCCGGAAGGCGAGATCGAGTTCCTGCGCGAGGCCATCACCGAGGCAAAGGATGCCTTCCGGACGGAGGCCAGCACTTTCCATAGTGGTATTCTCAAACGTCAGCTCCGGGGCGAGAGCCAGGCAACCTCGGTGGATGCGCCTTCGCCCTATCGGCTCACCGACATCATGAGCTCGATCGACGAGCATCTCGGTCGCCTCGAACCGCGCTACAAGCGCTCGGACCTGCGCGCACTGAAGACCCGGCTCGATAGCCTGAAAAATGATCCGCAATTCGACTTCATGTTCGCCAAGGGCGAATCCGGTGACGTGCTTGAGGACCTGCTGCGCCAGATCTTCCGGATCGCCGATTCCGGCAGGCGGATCACTATCTTGCAGCTTGCCGGCGTTCCTGCTGATGTCGTCAGCGCGATCGTCTCCGTGCTCGCGCGTTTTGCGTTCGAGACGGCCATGCATGCCGGTGCGGGCTATGAAATCGTTCTGGCCTGTGAGGAGGCGCATCGCTACATCCCGCAGGACGAGCGGAGTGCTTTTGGCCCGGTGCGCCGCGCCATTGCGCGCATCGCCAAGGAAGGACGCAAATATGGCTGCTATCTCGGACTGATTTCCCAGCGCCCGAGCGAGCTCGACCCGACCATTTTCTCGCAATGCTCGACAATCTTTGCGATGCGGCTGGCCAACGAACGCGACCAGGATGTCATTCGAAGCGCCTTCCCGGACACGTCCGCCCATGTGCTGAGCTTCCTCGCAGCGATTGGAAACCGCGAGGCGATTGCTTTCGGCGAGGCCCTCGTGATGCCGATGCGGATGATCTTCTCGGAACGTCAGGTTGGCATGCTGCCAGCCTCCAACCACGCCACTCATGCCGCGCAGCAGGGTCTGAGTATCCATATGCTGGTCGAAAGATTGCGCGGTCGTCTGTGATAATGGCCTGTGTAATCGGGCATTTTTTCCTCCCCGCAGGCCTAAATCCGCGCTAAACGGCGTGCCTCGGGGCGGCGCAGTCGCCGGCCCCGCCATGGAGGCCCATGTCATCCCCGCTGCGCGTGATCCTGATGCTGCATGGCCCGACCGCGCCCTTCTGGCGTGAGCTCGGCCGCGGCTTCGAGGCCGCCGGATGCCGGGTCGTGAAGGTCCATTTCGCGCTCGGCGAATTCCTCTACTGGGGGCGCCCTGGCGGCATCCATTATCGCGGCCGCCTCCGCAATTGGCCGGAATTCCTCCGCCGGCTCATTCGCCGCGAGGGCATCACCGATATCCTCTACTACGCCGATCGCTTTGCCTATCATGTCGCAGCCCGGCAGGTCGCGGAAGAAGCTGGAATACCGGCCTATGCCGTCGAGAACGGCTATCTCCGGCCCGACTGGATCACGCTCGAGCGGGGCGGTATGGGCGCCTATTCGCATATGCCGGTCGATCCGGCGCGCTACCGCGCGCTCGCGGCGGAGTGCCCGGCGCCCGATCTCGCCGTGCGCTATCCCGTCGGTTTCTGGACCGAGATCCTCCATGAAGTGACCTATTCCTGGTTCAACTTTTTCTGGCGGGCATTGTATCCGGGATGGCAATCCGGCAAATACTACAATTCGATCCTGGAGGTGCTGGTCGGCATCCCTCGTCTCCTCAGGCAGAAGGGCCTTGCCCGGGCGGCCGAGGCGACGATCGAGGCGCATCTGGAATCCGGGCGGCCCTATTTCGTCCTGCCGCTTCAATTGCAGGGCGATTACCAGATCCGCGACAACTCGCCGTTCACGCATATGGGCGAGATGATCGAGATGGTCTTCGCCTCCTTCGCCCGCCACGCGCCGGCCGGGGCCGATCTTGTCGTCAAGCAGCACCCGCATGACAACAACGCCGAGGATTTCGCCGGCCTCGTCGCCCGCACCGCGCAGCAGCATGGCCTTGCCGACCGGGTATCCTTCATCGATGGCGGCGATCTCGGACGCCTGCTGGCAAGCGCGCGCGGCTGCGTGATGATCAACTCGACCGTCGGCCTGTTCTCGCTCCGCAAGGCCTGCCCGACCAAGATCCTCGGCATGGCGATCTATGACATGCCGGGCCTGACGCATCAGGGCACGCTCGACAGCTTCTGGCAGGATCCCGAGCCGGTCGATGCCGCCCTGGTGGAGGCCTTTGTCCGCGTCCTGGCGGCAACGATCCAGGTCAAGGGATCGTTCTACCATCCCGAGGGACGCCGGCAGGCGGTGCAGACGGTCATCCGCCGCATCCTCGAGGGCCAGGTCAACGAACCGGGCGGCTTTGTCGATCCGCCGCCCCGGCTGGAAGCCGCACGCCGGATCGGCGTACCGGTGGACCGAAATCCGCTGACCTAAAGCCCTGTCAGCCGTTAGACATCCTGCAGGATGCGTCCGATCTCGGTCATGTAGGTCGGCCAGCTTGCCGGCCGGAAATGCGACAATCGTTGCTTCAGGGCCAGATATTCGGCTCCGTCCTGACTGAGCCAGAGGATGTCCCGCCTCCAGCCGGCATGGTCATCCGGCGCCCGGAACAGGGCCCAGTCGCGATTGGCATCATGATGAGCCGGAATATCGGAGACAAGGGCGGGCGTGCCCAGCGCCATCGCCTCAACCGGCGGCAGGCCGAACCCTTCTGCGAACGAGGGCATCAGGACAGCACGTGCCCCGGCCATCAGCTCGGCCAGGGCCGGACTCGACAGGCCGCGTGCAGCGATGACATGGTCCGACAGATGCGGCGATCCGGCGATCCGGGCCAGCACCTCGTCCGAGCGGAAGCCCGGCGCACCGGCAATCACCAGCCGCGGCGCGGCGGTGCCATAATCGCGCACCAGCCCGTCCCAGATATCGAGGAGCAGGGCGTGGTTCTTGCGAGGCTCGATGGCCCCGCAGATCACAAAATAGGGATGCTTCTGCAAGGCAGGGTTCGGGGCAATGCGGTTGAGGAAAAGGTCGTCAATCGGCAACGGCACGGCATGGATTGGCTTGGGCGGCGCGTTCCACTCCTCGAGGCGGCGGGCGATGCTTTCGCCGGCCGAGGCCGTCGGCACGATCAGCGCGCGCGCATGGCGCGCCACCTTCTTCATCACACGCTCATGCGAGGTGACGGTCTCATTTGCAACGAAATGCGGGTAATCCAGCGGGATCACGTCATGGATCAGGAAGACAGGCGCAATATCCGGCCTCTGAGGACGCCATTTGAAGGCGCCGGGAAAGGTGATGCCGTAATGGCCGATATCGAGATAGACAGCGTCCTTCGGCAAATCCCGCATCGGCCGTCCGAGGGAGAACCCGTCACCCAGGAGCACATGCGCCATCCGGTAAAGCGATGGCGGCGATAAAAGGCCCGGCTGTGCCGCTCTGGAAAGGGTAAAGCCCGAGGGATCGCCAGCGCGGCGGCGTCCACCGAGCCGGTCAATCACCCGCTCGAGAGCAGCATCATCGGCTGCGCCGCCATGCTCGCGCCACAGAGCGGCAAGGCGGTCGCGCCCGCGCAGCACGCGCTCGCGCGAGTAGAAGCGCATCCCGAGGATGTTTGGAAGGATGCCATAGATCTCGCCGGGCCAGGTCTCGAAGAGATGTGACAGATAGCCGAAATCCACCCGGTCCACACCCCGCGGGGTATTGTGGATGGCACTCTGTACAAGACGAACGAGATTATAGGCGATCGGGCGGGCGGACATGGGAGATCCTGTGCTACGCCGCAGCCACCCCTGGAGCAAGCCCCTATTTCCCGCGGTTGGATAGGTTGGGCTTGGTGGTCGTCTACGGATCGGCCGCCCTAGGCGTGCCGGCAGGCTGGCTCGTCCCCCCGCGGACGCCCGGATCAGCCTCAGCGCGTCCGGGGATGGGTATTTCCACGCCAACTGGCAGGGGCGATGCCCCTCCAGCCCGTCGCGCGGGCTCGACAGGATCGTCGAGGCCCCGCATGCGGCAGGTCTTTGGAGTTGGTGCTGTCCCGGCCGGGCCCTGCTGGGGAGCCGGCTTAACCGGTCAGGCATGGACTGTGCCGACCCTTCCGAGCCCCCTGACAAGGGCACATCGAAGGTCTTGCGAATAAAGACGGGTAGTTGGCTCGGCCGGTCGGGGGGAGTGGACCCGAAAGGCCCGCAGCCCCTGAGGGAAGTCAAGTCGAAAAGGAGCCCCTTTAACGCTCTGCCGAAGGGTCCTCCACCGTTGGCAATTGACTGTCTCGTGCCTTGGGGCCACGCCTTCCGTCCGGTTAGCCCTGTTCGAGCAGGATTGTGTCCTTCTCCCTTGGATCCGGGTCGGCGAGATCGGCGGCGCCCCGGACCGAGGCCGCGCTTTTGTCCCTGGTCCTGGCCAGAGAATGTGATCGGCTTCGGGACAGGGGGTTCGCTTCAACAAGGATGGGACCTGCCGCTTGGATGGATTGACAATAAGGGCAGATTAAACATGGTGCGGCCAAAGGATATCGGGCGACCGGTTTTTTGAGTGAGCAAGCTATGCTGGTAACCAGCCAGAGTGCTGCGCTTCTCAATCAGGAAACGCGCATGATCGATGCATCAAGGATTTTGGGGACCCTTTTTGGTTCAACTCAGGCCATTCCAAGCCGTAACCGGTGAAGCGCCCTTCTGGCAGGCTGAATCATCAGAGCCATGGCTTGAAATCGTGACCGAGTGCCCACCCAAAGGCGGATGGCTCGAACTCGGCTGGCATGCCTCGCTCTCGGGGCGCGTCTGTCGCCCGCAATTGAAGATCGAACAGGGCGAGGAATGGGCGAGCAGCACCGAGGTCTCCTCCCTTCTCTCAGGGGCTCCATTGGGCAGGCAGGATGCCGTCGTCTTTGTGCCACCCCGGACTACACGACTTCTGATTTCTCCATATGATCGCCCAGGCGCCTTTGCCTTCCGGCTGACAAAGATGCGCTGGATGGGCGTGACCGGTTCCTTGCATCTGGGCATCCTTCGAAGGCCCCTTGTGGCTGCCCATGCGCTCGGGGCCGCCTTGATTGGCAGGCCTTTTGACTTTCGGTGTCTGATGATGGAAGCGCTGAATACGGTTCCCCTTTCCCGATATGCAACCTGGCGCCGCCGCAAGCTCCGCATGCCGGATTGGTCAGACTTCGATGGCTTCTTGACGCATGGTCTCCCGCATCTCCATGTTTTTGTCGAAGACGCAGTTGATCGCTTTGCCCGGACACCCTGGCCTCCAGGGGTTTGTGTGATTGTCAGGCAGGCTCCCGAGCCGGAGTGTCTCCGCAATGGCATCAGCGAAAAGGCTCTCCTCGAGCTGATCGGCGGCCTTGCCGACACCGATCTCTTCATGTTCCTGCCGCGCGGGGTCCAGCTCTTTGAAGCGGGGCTTCCTGCGCTGCTGACCGCCGCGGCCGCCGATCCAGAACCGGCCTTTTTTTATGGGGATGAGGAGCTCGAGGATTGGCAAGCGGGCAGGAGTGTTCGCGTGCAATCGGGATTTGATCCGCTCTCGACATTTCAGGTGCTGTCGCACTCGGCCGCGATCGCCTACCGGGCGGGCAAGGTTCGAGGCCTGCTCTCTCGATCCACAACTTCGGGTCCATGGTGCGGGCAACCGCTCTGGCGTCCGCTTGTCACGCGGCAAATACAAAGTCGTCCGGCCCTTGCATCAAGAAATCTTGTGGAACGAATGGCTTCGACCGCCCCACATCCGAGGGGGATGGCACCCGACGAGATGGATGACGTTGCTGTCATTATTCCGACGCGTGACCGATTGCCCCTTTTGAGGGCCTGCTTGGATACGCTACGCCCGACCCTGCCCCCCAAATCGGAATTGATCATTGTCGATAACGACAGTGCTAGCCTGGATACCATTGAATTCCTGGATACCCTGGGCCGTCAGGACCGATGCACAGTGGTTCGTGTTGCTGGGGCTTTCAATTTTTCAAAGCTTTGTAATTTGGGTGCTTCGGCGACCGAAAAGCGCCTGCTGGTCTTTCTGAACAACGACACGACAATCGTTTCTGCCGACTGGTTGGCGCATCTCCAGAAATGGGCGCTCCAGCCCGATATCGGTGCGGTGGGCGCTCGGCTGCTCTATCCATCCGGCAGGGTTCAGCATTCCGGTGTAATTATCGGCCTTGGTGGCTTTGCCGGGCATATCGATCTCAATATGGAGGCAGAATCCACGGGAACTTTCGGGCGTGCACTTTCGACACACAGGCTGCTGGCGGTAACCGGAGCCTGTCTGGCTGTCGAGAAGGTCAAATTCAACCAGGTTGGCGGATTTGACGAGGTCAACCTCCCGATTGAGCTCAATGACATCGATCTTTGCCTTCGTCTGGGTGAGCGTGGCTTCCGGACCGTCTTTTCGCCGGAGGCGGTGCTTGTCCACCATGAATCGGCCAGTCGAGGACGAGGAGGATCTCCAGATCGGTACCGGGCAGAAAAGGCGTATTTTGCCGAGCGGTGGAAAGGCGTTCGTCGGGGTGACCCGTTCTGGCATCCTGCGCTGTCCCTGCTGTCCAACAAGGGTATGCTTGGCTGAGCGCTCATCTCTTCCGGTGCGGCCCTTGTGGGACCGGGCCGCTTTCCTACGAACGGAACCGAAAGCCAGCATGACCAGAATAGCCGGACGGGTTCTCCGTGCCGTTGCGCAGGGCGGCGCTGACAAACGACCTCAAGCCCCATTTCGATGCGACCAGCCCCTGATGAGAGGGTCTGGAGAGCCATGATGCGGGGGCTCCAAACGAGGCTTTGCGCCATTTCATAGGTGATTTCTACCGATTGCCAGAGGCCCATTGTCGCCAATCGAATGGTCAATCGCGAGGTGGCTTCGACCGTCCCCGGAACCGTCTGCAAGACGCGCTTGCCACTCACGGGATAGAGGGGCGGCGGCCGTGCGGTCCGCAATCTTGCCGACCCCTCATACACGCGGGCATAAAAATCCCAAACTTTTGCCGAATGACGGCTCGCAACCGAGCAAAATGGCTGCTCTTGGAATCAAAAGAGCATATAAATATCAAGAGGTCGATCGTTGTTCTCGGACGGTCACGGCGAGGCTGAAGAGGTGGAGCGCTGTCTGGTCTCTTCATCGAGCCTTGCTTCTTCGTAGCGAAGCATCGCAGCCAAAACATCGGAAAAGGGCGGATGGCTGATCGGACCGATCAGCTGGGTCAAGCGTTCGGTTGACCCGAAAAGCGTGACGCATTCGTCGGGGCGAACAAAGCGTGGATCGGTCTCGATCAAGATCCGATGACCGGATATCCTTTCAAGCGTCTCTATGATGACACGAAGAGAGATCGCTCGCCCTGAGGCAATATTGACAAGACCTCGAACAGGGGAGAGTTGCCCGAGGCGGCGGTAGATCTCAACGACCGTTTCAACCGCTGAGAAATCCCGCGCAATCTCGAGATTGCCCATCCGGATCACAGGCGCCCGACGTGCAAAATGCTGGACAAGTTTGGCCACAACAAAATCGTCGCTTTGGCCGGGGCCTGTATAATTAAACGGGCGCACCACAAGAATGGGAAGATCACGCGAAAAGTGACGGGCAACGTCTTCGGCGGCCAGCTTGCTGGATCCGTAGTGATGCGGGGGCAGCAAGGGCGACGTTTCGTCAAGGCAACCCGATAGGCCCGGGGACGCATAGACCGTCGCGCTTGAGGCGAGGATGATGCCATGAGGCCGTGGGTCAAGCGCTTTGAGGCTTGCGAGAAGATTGGCCGTTCCCACCACGTTCACGGCGTAGATTTGGCCAGGATCGGGGTGCAGGTTGGTGGCAATCCCGGCAAGGTGATAGACAAGGCCCGGTTTCAGGGTCCGGATGGCCAGATCAACCTGATCGCGGTCCCTCAGATCAACAAAGGTTCCGGTAGCGTCCTCCAGCGAGACCACCTGATGTCCGGCACGGCGCAGGGAGGCCGCCAGGGAACGCCCGGTAAATCCATGCGAACCGGTGATCAGGATGGGGCGTTCAGAAGGACCAGCCATCCTGGTTCCGCTTCAGGTCCGCTTCAACCATGAGGGTGCAAAGATCATCCAGCGACGTTGTCGCAGCCCAGCCCAACTGCTCCTTCGCGCGCGTCGGATCACCGATCAGCAAGTCAACCTCCGCCGGTCGGAAGAAGTGGGGATTGACAGCAACCCGCACGGTGCCCGTTTTCCCGCAGCGTCCGATTTCATCAAGGCCTTGGCCTTCGAAGGCAAGATCGATGCCCGCCTTGTGAAAAGCCATGGTCACGAAATCACGGACGGCGGTTGTTTGCCCTGTCGCCAGAACAAACGTGTCCGGCGTGTCGTGTTCGATGATACGGACCATCCCCTCGACATAATCGGCAGCAAACCCCCAATCCCGCTTGGCATCGAGATTGCCAAGCTCCAGCCGGTCGAGCATGCCGAGTTTAACCTGCGCGGCGGCATTGGTGATCTTGCGCGTCACAAACTCCCGCCCCCGGAGGGGCGATTCGTGATTGAAAAGGATGCCACACGCGCCGAACAGGCCATAGGCTTCCCGGTAATTGATCGTCGACCAATGCGCAAAAAGCTTGGCCACGGCATAGGGGCTGCGCGGATAGAACGGCGTTGTCTCCGATTGCGGGACTTCCTGGACAAGCCCATAAAGTTCTGAAGTCGAGGCCTGGTAGAACCGGATCTTCGGGTTCACCGTCCGGATCGCTTCAAGCAGCAAAAGGGGGCCCACACCCGTCATCTGTGCGGTTGCAACCGGCTGTTCGAACGATACCCCAACAAAGCTCTGGGCCGCAAGATTGAAGACATGTTCCGGTTGTGCACGGTCCAGAAGCCGGATCGCTGCGCCAGGATCCGTCAGATCATATTCGGTGAGCACCAGATGGGGATGGGTGTCGATCCCAAGTTCCCGGAGGCGCCAAAGATTGACCGAGCTCGTTCTCCGGAAGGTGCCAAAAACGCGATATCCTCGTTCCAGCATCAGGCTGGCCAGATACGCCCCGTCCTGGCCGGTGACGCCAGTAATTACCGTTGAGCGCACGATCAAGCTCCAATTCTTTGCTCAGGGGCGCAACTGCCCATGGATCAGCCTTGACCCCGGCACCCCGAACCTCCGAGCTGTCTGCCTAGCGGCTCCCTTGTTGGCTGGCAAGGTGGTTTGGCTGGCAAGATGTCCAGCCAGCAAGGCGGTTTTTGGGGGCGTGACCAATCCCCTCGCGTTCTCCTTTGCCGCAGGATAGGTGCTCGCCTGTGGCGAAAAGGGGGCTCGGTCACCTGGAGCGACCTTTGTTTTCAAACCGGGCCAAAATCGAGGTCAGGAGCCAAACCGGCATCAGGCCACATGGATGATCCCGCTGATCACTCGCCGGTCATCAACCCGCGCCTTCCCGCGCGTGTCCGTTGGGAGATGCGGCGAATGGTAGATGCGGCGAAATCAGCGCAAACTGAGCCTCGCTTAGCCAGAATTGGTCCCGATTCATCAATGCTTCCTTTCGAAAGCCGTGAATCACACTACGTTGAGCATGCCAACCTTTTTATAGGTCTGGGCCCGAGGCCGATGGAAGTGATCAAGGCGACCAGAACATCCGCTTGATTCAAAGCGGCCGGATAGCATCGCGCTCTCACATCGGCCGCTCTTGGATCAAGAGAGTTGGACGAGGGCAGGAAGTTCAATGCGTCCAGAAAACCAGAAGCGGTTCACGTCTGAAGGCAAGCGATCAATTCGCGCAAGCATCTTTGCTGAACGCTAGCACCCTCGGCTAAAGCGAGTTGAGAAAGGCGAGCAAGTCAGTCCGATCTTCGGCGTTGAGGTCGCGGAAACGTTCGCGCGCAGCTTCCGCTTCGCCGCCATGCCAGAGAATCGCTTCGGTCGCGTTTCGGGCACGACCGTCATGGAGCAAGAAGCTGTGGCCATTGACAATCGGAGTTAGGCCAATGCCCCAGAGCGGCGCGGTGCGCCATTCCCGGCCATTGGCCTGGCCCTCCGGCCGGCCATCGGCCAGACCCTCGCCCATATCGTGCAAGAGCATGTCGGAATAGGGCCAGATCACCTGACCGCGCAGATGCGGATCGGGAGAGTCCTCGCCTGTGCGGAATTGCGGCTTGTGGCAGGCCGCGCAACCGATCTCGGAGAAAAGACGCTTGCCGCGCAGATGTTCGGGACGATTCGGTTCGCGGCGCGGCGGCACGGCCAGATTGCGCGAATAGAGGGCGACAGCTTCCAGCATCGCGCGGGAGATTTCCTCGCCCGCCCGCCCCGGTGCCACGCCATGGGGCGCCCTGAGGCAAACTTGCTGCCGGTCCGTGCAGTCGCCGGCCGGATGTGGGGTCAGCGGCGTGCCTATCCCGATATCCATCGTGAAGGCTTCTGCGGATTGTTGCAGCACAGTCGGCTGCCCGGCTTTCCAGCCGAAGCGCCCGAGAACCGGCCGCGAGCTATCTGGCGAAGGAACAAGATTCGGGCGACCCGAAATGCCGTCGCCGTCGCGATCCTCCAGATCGGCCAGTGCGAGAATATCGGCTTCCGGTATCGCCTCAAGCAGGCCCAGCCCGATCATCGGCGGGGCAATCCGGGGCGAGACCATCGCCTCCGCGTGAAGCGGACCATAGCCCGGATCGACGATGCTGTAGGCAGGCTTGCGTAGTCGCACCACTTCGCCGCCACGTAGCGGCAACTCGACTTCCACGTAACGGACAACAAGCCGCCCCTCCGCAGGGTGTCCCTGAACCGAGAATTCCTGCAACTGATGGCCATAGACCGGCTCGGGGATCGTCAGGCGCCGGCCGGCTGCAAGGTCATCCACCTCGGCAGCGGTTTGCGGCGGGATCGACAGGCGCAACAGCAGAGATGCCGAGCGATCCTCCGGCCGGTCGCTAGCGGGCGGATGCCCGCGCCCATCCTTGAGATGGCAGCTCTGGCAGGCGCGTGCATTGTAGAGCGGGCCTAGCCCGTCAGATGCCTTGGTCGAGGCCGGTGCGGATACCCAGAGCTTGCGGAAAAGGCCATTACCGACCTTGAAATCCAGTTCGCGGGCAAAGCCCATATTCCCAGAGGGATGGGAGAACGCATCCGCATTAATCGCAGCCGCCCTTGATGTCGCCTCGCCACCAGGTTGTTCCTCGCCGGGTTCGAGCACGGCAACGGCGGTCGCCTCTTTGGGGCGCTGTGCAGCCAAGGCCCAGACTTCGAACGTCAGGGCGACGAGAGCCACAAGCAGCGTGCGCAGCCCTGACATCGCGTTTCCTATTTCTTGCTCAGGGCCCGGGATGGATCGTCAAGGCTGTCCGAGCCCTCGATCCGGGCGGCATTCACATCGAGCGCCGCGATTGCCCGCTCGAACTCGCGGGTCTGACCGATCAGGGCCTGAATGCCGGCCTCGATCACGGCGCGTCCGGCCTTGTTGCCATCGTCCAGCATCTGGTCATAGGCCTCGACAGTTTCCGCGCGCGTCTTGAGCGCTGTCATCGCTGTCATGGTCCCGGCAAGGGCGCCCCGAACGCGCTGGTCGATCTCCGGCGAGTGGGCCTTTACCAGATCCGACAGGCCGGGGCCTTCAATCACCTGGCCATCAATGCGCCGGTAGCGGCCGAGATAGACATTCTGGATGCCGAGTGCGTTGTAGTAATGCGAATTATGCGTGTTGTCGGAGAAGCAGTCATGCTCCTCTTCGGGGTCGCCGAGCAGGAGGCCCAGCCTCATGCGCTCTCCCGCAAGCTCGCCATAGGAAAGCGAGCCGATGCCGGTGAACATCACACCCAGCGCTTCTGGGCCAGATTGCAGTAGGGGTTTCGTTGCCGCGCCGCCCGGCGCCCATTGCGCGACCATCCATTCCAGATCCTCGACCAGAAGGTCTGTGACAACCCGGAGGTAATCCCGCCGCCGTTCACAATTGCCGTTGGTGCAGGCCTCGCCGGTTGCGAAATCCGTGGCTGGGCGGCTGCCGGCGCCGGGCCTGGTTCCGTTCAGGTCCTGTCCCCAGAGCAGGAACTCGATGGCATGGTAGCCGGTGGCGACATTCGCCTCGATCTTTCCGGCCTGATGCAAGGTTTCTGTCAGGAGCTTACCGGTGATCTCGCCGGCATCGATGGTCTCGCCGTTGAGCACAAGCTTCCGGTTGCCAATGACATTCGCGGAATAGAACGGGTTTGATTCCGAAGCCGTTCCATAGGCCTGATCTACATAGTCGATAAGCCCTTCGTCCAGCGGCCATGCATTCACGCGGCCTTCCCATTCATCGACGATCGGATTGCCGAAGCGGAATGCCTCGGTTTGTGAATAGGGCTGCCGGGCGTCGATCCATGCCCGGCGGGCTTTCGCCAGCGTATCGGCATCAGGCTTTCCCAGCAGGGCCTCGACGGCGATCTGCATGGCCCGCGCCACCTGCAAGCTGTCTTCATAGTTTGCCCGCGCGATTTTCGCGTAGGTCTCCGAAACCTGAGCAATGGTCGGCCCGTTTGACGCCGTGGCCAGGACTGGCGTTAGCGAGAAAGCGACGCCAAGCAGCAACGCGCGGATGCGGAATGCCATGAGCGGGACTCCCTTTGATCATGTGGTGCGGAACGATCTTCGAAAACCGTCTAGACCGCGTTAATGCCGGAGTGAGGAATTCATGATTTTGCTTGAACGGTCCTCGCTCGGGGGGCCTGTGTCGCAGGGGTTGCGCGCCGGGCCATCGCCACTAGGCTGGATCGAATCGCCACCGGTGCCGGGAGGGCACGTGCCAAGGTCCAGAATGCGGGAGATCGTGTTCCGTCTGCGATGGCTGCTGGCCGTCATCATGCTCGCCTGTGCGGGTTGGGCTGCCCATGTGCTCCTTGCGCCTCCGGAGACGAAAAAGACCGCGTTCGACATGCGGGCCTTTCTCCGCCTGAGCCTCGAGGGCTTCATTCGACCAGGCTACGCGGATCTCCTTGCCTCGGCACGGCGGATGGAAACCACAATCAGGACGCATTGCGATGGTACGGATAGGGATGATGCCCGTTTGGAGAACGCGTTTGTCTCCTTACTGGCCGGCTGGGGGCGGATTGAAGTCGTCGATTTCGGACCGGTTGCCGAGAATGATCGTCAGGAACGCCTGTTTTTCTGGCCGGATCGCCAGCAGATCGGGGCGCGCCAGATCCATCGGCTTCTGGCCAGCCGCGATTCCACGGTCACGGTCCCGGAGAACCTCGCCGGACGCAGCGTGGCCATTCAGGGCCTGACCGCGCTGGATAGGGTGCTCTGGCCGGGGGCGACGCCGACGAATGATCCGATAGACCGCGCCTACCGCTGTGCCTTCGCAGCGGCGATTGCCAGCAATATCGCCACGATCGCCGGTGACCTTGCTTCGGCCTGGTCTCCTGGCGGTGCGGCTAGCCAGAGCTGGTTAAACCCCGGCAAGACCAACCCGCGTTATCTTGAGCCTGCTGAAGCGGTTCTGGCCGCCACCAAAGCGCTCAATCGGGCCCTGGAACGAACGGTTGCCGATCGCCTGCGATTGCTGGCATCAACCCGGCAGGGACGCAGCGAGGCTATTCTTCCCTTCGGCAGGACCCAGCGGGCGAACGTGCTGGTCCAGGCCAACCTTGAAGGCTTGACGCGGCTTTTCGCCGAGGGAGGATATCGCGTTGCCCTGATGCTTGCAGCGACAAGGGGTGGGGTTACCGCGGTCGGCTCATCGGCCCGCATCGTCGAAAGGGAACTGGCAACGTCGCTGGCGACATTGCGCAGCCTTGCAGCCTTGCCGGCCAGCGGTCGCGACGACGCCGCTGTCGAGCGGCTCAATGGCGTCGTCCAGTCTCTGGGCGTCAGTCGCCGGCAGATCGCAGCCATTGTCGGCCAGACCACCGGTATCAATCTCGGGTTCAATTTCTCCGATGGCGATTGACCGGCGCTGCCTTCTACTTGGCGCGCCACTGGTGCTGGCGGCAACAGCGGCGGCTCGATCCAGCGAGCAGCGAGAAGAACGTCTTCTTGGGGCCGCCTCCCGCGCAGCCGATGGCAGTTTCGGCGCGTCGATCCTCGATAGCGAAGGGCGGGCGATCCGTGAGGTCATCCTGCCAGGACGCGGCCATGACCTGACCTATTGTCCAGTCAACCGCATCGCAGTGGTCTTTGCCCGTCGGCCCGGGAGCTTTGCCGTCAGTCTGTCAATAGATGGCCGGCAGCCGGACAGAGTGTTCCATGCCCCGGAGGGCAGGCACTTCTATGGGCATGGCGTCTTTTCGCCGGATGGCGCCCTCCTTTATGCAACCGAGAACGATTTCGAGACTGCCCGGGGCGTGATTGGAATCTACGACGTCGCGGCCGGTTTTCTGCGCATCGGCGAATGGTCAACCCACGGCCTCGGCCCGCATGACCTTGCGCTCATTCCGCAGCAGGGCTGCCTGGTCGTGGCGAATGGCGGCCATCGCGAACATCCGGATTTCGGCGGCGGGCGGCGCATCCTGAATCCGGGCAGTTTCGAGACGTCCCTTGTGTTTCTGGACCTCAAGACCGGCGATCTGCGCGAGCGGCATTTGGTTGCCTCCGCAGGCCGTATCTCCCTTCGCCATCTAGACACCGGTGGTCGCGGTCTCGTTATTCTTGGCGCGCAGGCCATGGAGGATCCGGAAGCGCCGCTGCTGTTCACCGGAAGATTGGGAAAGACAATCCGGCCGCTTTCTCTTTTTGGGGCCCAGCGCGCACTGGGGGGCTATGTCAGTTCTGTCGCTATGGATGCCGACGGACGATGGGCTGCCGTTACCTCGTCGAGGACTGGGCAGGCGCTAGTCATTGATCTCGACAGGCAGACAATCGTCTCCCAACGACAGATCGACGATATATCCGGCATCGCATCCGGGCCTGCAGTTGACGGCTTCGTTTATTCCTCAGGTCATGGCTGGATCGGATCGCTGTCATCCACCGCGGGCCTGCCCAGGCGGCAATTCCCGCGGGAATGGGATAATCATTTGATCGCATTTTCTATAGAGCGGTGAGATGGAATACGGTTTGTAATGCCGATCGAACTCGACGGGCTACAGTGCTGATTAACAATTCTTTATCTTCCCGAGAGCTAGAGTGCCGCACCGTATCGCGTAAGGGCCCTTGATCATGTTCCGGAAACTCTTGTCGTGCAACTCGGGCCAGGTTGCGGTCATGTTTGGCCTTGCCGCCATTCCGCTCACCGTCGTCACCGGAATGGCCGTGGATTTCAGTCGTGGTGCCGCCCGGAAGGCCGAGTTGCAATCTGCACTCGATTCCGCAGTTCTCGCAGCCGTCAGTGTGTCCGCCCGCGAGAAGAAGCTGGGCACGAATCCGACCGAGATTGCCAAACAGGCTTTCATTGCGATCTTTGCGGGCACAACTTCGGGACTGAGCTTTTTCGAAAGAGACGGCGTTGTCTATGGACATGCTGACCTGAAGCAGGAAACTTTTTTCGGCAGCGTTGTCGGCGTCAAGCATCTCGATGTTTCTGCCAGTTCAGCGGCAACTGCCAATCCCCAGCGCCATCCGGTTTGCTTCATGGCGATGCATCCGACCCGCAAGCATACGCTGGAACTGAAGGACAAGGTTTCGGTCTATGCGCCAGATTGTAACATCTACGGCAATTCGGAACATGTCGATGATGTGGTCGACCCGCACACGCCATACAATTATCTGACCGGCAAGACTGTGCAGGCGGTGGGCTATGGCCATCACTACCTGCAGAATGTGAAGCCGCCGCTCGAACATGCGCCGG
Source organism: Rhabdaerophilum sp. SD176 (assembly GCF_030143245.1). Taxonomy (GTDB): domain Bacteria; phylum Pseudomonadota; class Alphaproteobacteria; order Rhizobiales; family Beijerinckiaceae; genus Rhabdaerophilum. Next base: position 572,086 of record NZ_JARJNS010000003.1, read on the forward strand.
AAATCCTCAAGGACCCTCTTTCTGCCTTGAAGTATCCGACTCCGGACAGCTGCATTGCGACGAACCACGTCGTGAATACCAACAATCAGAAGCTTAAGCCCGGCACCTATTGCAACGGGCTTGCCTTCGTCAATGCCAAGAACGCGGAGCTCGAACCGGGCACCTACATCATCAAGGGCGGAACATTTCGGCTGACCAATTCCTCGGTTTCTGGCGAAGGCGTGACCATCGTCATCACGGGTTCGGGCACGCCCGTGGAATGGACGAATTCGCAGCTCACGCTCAAGGCCCCGAAATCCGGGGCGCTCGCAGGCATGGCCATCCTTGCGGACCGCACTACCACGAGCAGCTCGATCAATTCGACCGACATCGATGTGTTCGGCACGATCTATATGCCGAACACCGAATTCACCTGGACCAATTCGACCAATTTCAAGCCGAAATCCAAATGGACGGTCTGGATCGTCGATGGTATTTCATGGCGCGGCGCGGGAGTGATCAACATCAATTTTGACATTGCCGACGCAGAAATCCCCTATCCGAACGAGTTGTTGAACGTCATTCCGACCGTTGGGCCTGGCCGCGTTCGCCTGCTTCACTAATCGCTCGGATCTCTCGCGGCTTGCCATTTTCGCGTGAATGGCCCCAAGTTTTCTGGGCGCTCTTCGGTCTGCATTTTGTACTGCCGTTCAAACTCAACGGGTGGTAGCGCCCGTTGCACGCGCGTTTAGCGGCAGAACTATAGAACCTCTCGATGTAGTCGAATACATTATGGCGGGCGCCTGCCGAGGTCAGATTTATTTTCCGCTGGCTCCACGCGTGCTCCGTGTCCAGCTCGCGCAAGCACGCCGCTCGGAACCGCTTGCTTACTTCACTAACTCAGCGGCAGCCGACACGGATTGATCCCAACTGCTGCAGGATGACATGCCAGCGCTCGTTAAAGGCATCGAGATAGCCTCGCGCCCAATCTGCTTTGGCCGGATAACGCAGGAGGTGCGGCGCATCGTCATTGAGGGCGCGTGCAAACTCCTCCGCGGCTGCCCCAAGCGAGCGACCGTCAAGCGCGAGCAGGGCGAGGGTATCCATGAGCTCGAACCGCATCGCCGAACCGAAGGCCGGCGCGGCGAGATAGCCGAATTCGTTGGACATAAGGTTCATGGCCAGCAGCGGCCGGAAGCTTGGCTTGGCAAAATGCCAGATACGGGCTGCGTCGTCTCTCGTCGTCGCGATACTGGCCTTGGCCGCGCAACCGTTGATGTTGAGCGGCGGGGAGAGCAGGAAGCCGAAATACCCACTTAGCTCCAGCAACTGCGCGGTTTCCATGATCATCCGCGGAGAATAACGACGCAGGCTGTTGTGTTTCAGCATGTCCCGCACTGTCATCGGAGTTGTCCCCGAAACGGTGATCAGGGCCGCAACCAGCGCATCGTTTTTGGCCAGCTCGCGCGAGCCGCATGTCAGTTGGTCGGGCAGATCATCAGCCGGATGAATCAGCATGAAAACCCGGTCCCAGAGGGGCGAATCCTCGAGCGCATGCTGGGGCGGCAGGATCTTCGTATAGAGATCGGTCCGAAAGAAGTCATTGCGGAGGAGACTTGACCAGGTTTCCTGCTCCAGTCGGTCAGACATGCTGTCGATATACTCACGATAGGCCTCCGCCACCCGCTCGAAGGGAAGATTGTAGGCAGACTCGGATTGCGCCACAAAATGCAGGCCATACTGGCGGGCATCGGCAAACGCATCCGAGCAATAGACCGGCGAGAAGTTATCATTACAGAATTCGTGGGCGATGTAGTGAATATCCTCGGATTTCAGATATTGGAGGTGCTCGCGCGCGGCTGGGTTCTCATGGAAGTATGGCGCATCACTTGAGGAGAGGAATTCAACAAATTTCAGGCTTTCCTTCATTTTCTCAACAGAATTACCCGAAACCCCGCGCGAATAGCGATTGAGTAGGCGCCAGATCGGTTCCTTTGCGGCCCAGCCCGGGTTGGAATTGTAAGAAATGTAGGCAATCCCCGTGCTCTTCAGGAAGCGGGCAATGAAGTTGAACATGCTCGCCCTGACCGCCGCATCCACCCAGCTGTAGACGCCGTGGACCGTGATATAGTCGAACGGTTCCGGTTTCTGTCGCTGGGCTTCATCGAAATCGGCCCGGATGAACTCGATATTGGTCAGGCCTGCCTCGCGCGCCAGGGTATTGGCGGTTTCGATATGGTCAGGATTGATATCAATCCCGACAAACCAGCTGTCGGGATGGAGGGCGGCCAGAATGACGATGGTGATGCCGTTGCCGCAGCCCAGTTCGCAATAGCGGAAGGGGCGGTTGGCCATTTCATGGCCAAATCCCGCCGCCTGGATGGAATAACTCATCCGGGCTGGTGTCTGCAGGTCATAGAAGCGTGAAATATACGGCTCATCCAGAATATAGCCGCGACCTTCGATAACGTCATTGCCAAATCGAGTCTTGTCGTTTGCCATGGTCAGATCCGATCAAGTGTTCGAGTGAATTTCTGCGTTCGCGAACAACGGACGGAACTGATCCGGAATGGCGTCATATTCTGTTTTTGGCACCTGCAACGGGTGGAGCTTATTGAAGTTGGTGGTGTCTGCGAACCAAGACCGGTGGTAGACGATACTGAGAACCGGGCGGTTCCGTTTAGAACGGTTGGGCAAGCCACCATGGAAAAGCCGGTAATCGAACATCAGGCAACTACCGAGGCTAAGCGTCTGGCGCTGGCGCGGCAGGTCCGCTCCTTCGGAATAGGGCACGCGATGCGACCCCTTGATCACCTCGGTGCCGCCAATCAGCTCATCAATGTCGACCAGCGGAATAAGCACGGTCACTGCATGCGGTGGCATGCCGACCTCGATCCCGGTTCCGCCAAAGAGATGCGGGTGATCGATATGGAGATGCTGGGTCTGCGAGCCCGGCTGAGATACCACCAACGTCATGCTGCCAATCACGAAATCCTTGCCCAGAAGGGTTTCGAACATCTTCATTAGCAAGGGCTGGGCGTAAATTTCAGGCTGGTTGAAAGCGCCCTGAACACTCAGTCCTTCCATGAACCGCTTGTCCCCGACCTGAAGGGGCTTGCCGCTGGCAGAGCCACCTATGGCAAGATATTGCGCGAGGCAGCGTGAGAGCAGCGCTGGCGGAAACGCGTTGGCAATGGCTAGCGTTCCCTGTTCTTCGAAGATCTTGGTGGCCACCTTGGCCTGAAGGGCAAACAGGCCCTGGTCAAAACGCTCGGCGAGATCAGTCTCGATGACCGGTACGGTATCCGGCTCCCAGGCGCGCCTGTAGGCCCGGGCCAGCCGCGTGACATAGCCGATTTCGGTCTGGCTGGTCAGGTCCGGCAGATGGGCTTCGGCCAATGGGACGCCGAGCCCGAATGCCGACCGGTTCACGAGATCAAGCAGCTTTTCATAATGCTTGTGGCGGCTCCAGAGGCCGGCAAGCGCCGTGGCCTGTGCCGTATCCTGGCCGGCCAGAACCTGAACCGTTTCCAGCAGGTCATCGACAATTGCCCTGAGGTCATCCACGCAGAGCTGCCGCTCGTCTTCACCCTGAGGACGATAGGGCCGATAATTGACCAACCGGACCAGCAGCCCGGCAAGGGCCGCGCCAATGACGGCCTGAAGCAAATCCTCGACCGTGGGGTAGCCGGCGCCCTCAAGGGCTTCGAGATAGGCGAGCAGATGGCCCACCGCCTCGCTGCCCGTCTCGGGACGCCCGTCAACCTGCCACCGCACCAACTCGGCGACCGTGCCGGTCATACTGCCGAGGGAAAGGCCCGGCGGACCGATCATGGCATTGTCCCAATCGTGAAACTTGCATGCGCCGGCATCATCCATGGCCACGTTGCGATCATGGAGGTCGCAATGGTTCAAGGTTGGCGGCAAGTGATCAGCCAGACGGATCACGAATTCCAGCGACGAACGGCTGATCGAGAAGGCCTCCGCTGCGAGGACAGCCTGGCGGATGCCGACGAAGTCCGAGTAATGCGCCCGGGCTTCGGCATAGTCCCTCCGCGGGCCGAGAAAATCCGCGACATCATCCAGAAGGCGGACGACATTGAGTTTCGGAACCGCCGCGAGCAGATCAAGCTGTTCTGCGGCCAGGGCCTGGATCTGGGCGTAGCCGGTCGTGAGCAGGGCCATCAGGGTTCCGGAATCCGGATTGTTCGTTGTCCGACCGCCATGATCTTCGCTCAGGAGAAAGCCTGCACTCGCGTCATGGGCGATCACGCGGGCCATTGCACCGGTCGGCAGGTTCGCGATGGCGGCAACACTGGCCGCCAGCCTGGCCTGCGCCTTGGGGAACAGCTTGAGATAAGCCGATGTCTCCGCCTTGGTGAGGCGCAAGGTGACTCCCCAAGGCACATCCCGAATAACCTCATGGGCCGAATAGTCAAAGTGCCGTCGGGCCCAATTCAGTGCGCGCTCAATCCGGGTATCGATCAATCCTGCATCCATGGATGGCTTCCTTCTCGTCGCCTGCTTCCCCGTGCGCAATTCAGGTGCCAAGCGAACATGCGCCGTTTCGATACAGAGTGCCGGCGATAACTCGGTCTGAGGCCGGACCTTGAGCCGCCTCCTGATGGCGACGAGGCGGAACTGTATCAAGATCAAACCCGGCATGATCCCGCTGGTGTCTCGCCAGTTTTTCAAATCCCAGCAATTCCAGATTCCTACGACGTCTCGGAGCGGCAGCTTTGGGCCCTTAAGCGCTGGCTGTCACCACGTACGTAATACGAAGGCACCCTAGTAATACTCACGGATTTTCTTCCTCTCCAACACCTGAAAGGTTCAAGGGCAGGCTATGCCGTTCAGGCTGCCCGGTTTCTTGTTTTGAGTAAAAGGTCGGGGTTCCAAGGACATGACAAAGATCAACAAGTTCGGTAGTGGAGGTGGATCCAAGGCCAACGTTCATCAGCTTGCCAATGCTTTTGGGAAAAGCATCAAGACTGCCTCGCAGAATCTGTATCAGGCGAAGCCGCAATACTGCGCTCCGCAGCCCAAGCCGCAGCCGAACTGCGATAGTCCGGGGGGCCACAATCCCCCGGCCGTTCCGCACAAGCCCTGGGAACCTCCGGTTGATGATTGCCCGCCGACCGGCGGTGGCGGCAAGGCTGGCAAAGGCGGTGGTGGCGGCAAGGCCGGCAAAGGCGGTGGTGGCGGCAAGGCCGGCAAATGCGGTGGTGGCGGCAAGGCCGGCAAAGGCGGTGGTGGCGGCAAGGCCGGCAAATGCGGTGGTGGCGGCAAGGCCGGCAAAGGCGGTGGTGGCGGCAAGGCCGGCAAATGCGGTGGTGGCGGCAAGGCCGGCAAAGGCGGTGGTGGCGGCAAGGCCGGAAAAGGTGGCGGCAAGGCCGGCAAATGCGGTGGCGGCAAGGCCGGAAAAGGTGGCGGCAAGGGTGGCGGCAAGTCACATTCCTCCGGCCGGAACTATTGGTAACCGTTCCGAGACACCCATTGGCAGGCTGGTTTTCCGGTCTGCCGATGCGCAAGACGTCCTGTTTCGTCAGAAATTCGTGAAACAGTTGATTAAAGCAAAAATTCAGACGGCCGGGATTTTCCGGTCGTTTTTTTTCACAAAAATCTACAATACGTATTTTTATACGTAGTACGTACTGAATAGAGCATTTGGTCACAATATCGTAGTTTTTAATTTGAAATGATAAAGAGAGGCACAAAGGCAGATAACGCCTTCAAGATTTTGAGAAGAACTTCGAGGAGTGCCAAATCATGACGTGCAAACCCATCAATCCTCCGACCTGCGGTGGCAATAGTCATCTCCATCAAGCCACGTTGAATGCAGGCCAGGCGACCCTTGGCAAGGCGCAGCACGCCATTGCTTCGGCAAAGCACAATGGCGGCTGGAACCAGGGTGGTTCCTGCAAGCCTGCCGAACATCGCCCGGCTGCACCGTCCGTTCCGAGCTATGGCAATGCCACGGCCGGCTGCCAGACGGACATTAGCTCGGCCCTGACCGAAATCCGCGACATGATCCGTGATCTCTCGATCGGCCAAGGCGCGGGCTGCGGTAATGCCGGCACCATCCCGGGCGCTGGTGGCGGTGACCTGATCGGCCAGATCAAAGGCCTGATCGGCGAAATCAAGACGCTGCTGCAATCGCAGGGCAAGGGTTACGGCAGCTCTTGCGGCTGTGGGGCAGGCCAGAGCCAGTGGCCAGGCCTCGGTACCGGCATGGGTGCATACAACCAGATCATTGACCAGCTCTCCAACCTGATTGGCAATTGCTTCCCGCAGCCGCCGGCCTGTGGCACCCCGTCGAAGCCGCCTTTCGCACCGATGCCGTGCCCCCCGCAGCCGCAGCCGCCGCATTGCGGTTGCCGGCCGGAGCCGCGTCCGGTTCCGATGCCGCAGCCGGAACCCTGCAGGCCGATGCCGTCGCCTTGCCACCCTGAGCCGCAGCCGCCGGCCCCGTGCCAGACCAAGCCGGCCAACCCGGAGCGGCCTGTTCAGACCGGCACCCACTGCAACGACACGCTCGCCGGCACCTGCAAGGACGATGTGCAGTATGGCTTTGGCGGCAATGACAAGCTGAATGGCGGCAAAGGCAACGATGTTCAGTATGGCGGCAAGGGCCACGACGTGCTCAACGGCGGCAAGGGCGATGACGTCCAGTTCGGCGGCAAGGGCAATGACGTGCTCAACGGCGGCAAGGGCGATGACGTCCAGTTCGGCGGCAAGGGCAATGACAAGCTCAATGGCGGCGACGGCAATGACGTGCTCAACGGCGGCAAGGGCGATGATTGCCTGAACGGCGGCAAGGGCAACGATGTGCTGAACGGCGGCAAGGGCAATGACCATATCGATGGCGGCGAAGGCCATGATGTGGGCGTCTGGACCGGCAAGCGCGACGATTACAAGGTCTACACCAAGGACGGCGTGACCTACGTCGAAGGCAAGGACGGCAAGGACACGGTGAAGAATGTTGAAGGCTTCAAGTTCGATGACCAGGTCATGGACAAGCCGGCGGAATGGACTGTTTCCGAAGTCAAGGACGGCAAGGCCGAAATCAAGCTGGGCGATCGCTACACGATCGCGCTGGATGAGAATGGATCACGCTGGATTCTGACGGACAATTGCGACCAGAGCCAGACCCGCGTGTGGGGCGATCCCCATGTCGATGTCGGCAACGATGGCAAGAACGATTGGGATTTCAAGAAGGACGCCACGTTCCAGCTTGAAGACGGCACCAAGATCACTGTCGGTACCACGCCTTGGGGCAACTCGGGCCAGACCCTCTCGTCAAGCCTGACCATCACCAATGGCGACAACGCCATTCAGGTCTCGGGTCTGGGCTGGGACAGCGATGGCAAGAACAACCTGAAGGTCGAGCAGTCCTATGACGGCAAGGCCCTCGACGCCAAGACCCCGGATGGCGCCTTCACTGCTCAGGAAAGCGGCAAGGGCTGGACCATCGATGGCAAGACGGCCGACCAAGCGACCGTGAATGCCAAGGAAGCCGCTGCCACATAAGGCGGTTTCCAGACAAGCTTTGCCCGTTCTCAGCTGTGCGGTGAACAGGCAGGGGTGAGAGGAGCGGCTCTGGCATTCCGGAGCCGCTCTTTTTTGGGGTGCAGCCGAGGCGTATGCTGGCGATCGCCGGTTTGGCCAACATGCAGATTTAGCCGAATGGGGTAGACCTAGGGTCTGGAACCACACCGAAAGGGCAGCAAAGCCATTATGTTAGCAGATCATTATCCAAAACGTGGTCTGATTTTTCCGGGGTCTGTGTAGTCGGACCCGCGCAGAAGGCAGTTGCGTTTTGGTTGGTAGAGTGTTGCGCATTGGTCTTGGTGTTCTTGCATGCGTTCTTTCCGGCGCCGGCATGGCCCAAACCGTTGGGCGCAACTATGCTATTGACCCGTCCCCGGGCTCCCCCACGATCGGCGACTTGATGGACCGGCAGGCTCCTGTCTCCGAGAAGAAGCGCCCACCAGCCATCACGCCGGCTTTGCCCAAGGTCACGCCGCGAGATCCGTCCATGCCCCGGCAAACCGGGGTCAGCCCGCCCGCCAGAGCACCCAGAAACGCGCTCAATAGCACAAGGTCGTGGCCGTCAGAGTTCCGGCCGCCGGTCCGGGGTGTGATGGCTGCGTCTGAAACTGCGCCCGCTCCGGCAGGGCGCGTTGTTTCGCGCCCGATGCCGAAAGCTCCGCCGGCTGCGGTGAAGACCTCGCTCGCCCCTGACCAGCCGATAAAGCTCCGGACAGTGGCTGCCAGCCAAACCGGACCATCCGGGCGGTTTCGCGACGTTCATGGCAGTCAGGCCTTGATCACCGGCGCGATTGGCGATCAGCCCGCACTACGGCCCGCTGCTGCAGCCGCGCCAGCGGACCGCCCGAGCCGGCGTCCGGTCTCGGGTCTCGCGCAGGCCCAGCCCAAGCCGGTCGATGGATTCGGGACAGTCGAGCTGCGCCCGGAAAGAGCAAAGGCTTTGCAGGAGCCTGTGCCGGCGGCGAAGGATGCGCGCAAAGCCACACCGCCCGTTCCGGCAGCTTCAAAAGTCAATCCCGCGATTCCGGCAGCTTCCCTGCCGGCAGCGGCTAAACCGGCACAGAATATTGCTGACCCCAGCAGGCCCGCCGGGCTCGTCTCCGAAGCCGCCAATGGCAGCAAGGGCGATACAGCTTTCGTCTTCATCGTAGATCAGGATCTGCGGTCCTTCCTGCAGGACTTTGCCCGCCGTTATGGCCTGCGCGCAGACATTGCCAGCGGAATCCGGGGCAAGCTCTCCCAGGTGAAATTGCCGTCGCAACCGCGCGATTTGCTGCGTGAGCTGGCGACCCGGTACGAAATTGAATGGACCTTTGAGGGGGATGTCCTCAAGGTCACCTCGCGTTCGGAAATGGGGACACGTATCCTGCCGCTCGGCAATGTGGCTTTCAATGATTGGATTGCCGAACTCAATTCAGCTGGCATTGATACATCGCGCTACACACCAATTCCTATGCAGGGCTCGAAGGCGGCCATTATGACCGCCCCGGTGACGTATCTCTCGCGCGCAGCGGCCATTCTTGAGGTGCTGAAAACCGGCCAGGAAGCCTCATCAGAGTTGCGCATCATTCGCGCCGGCGTCAGTCAGAAAGTCCAGTTCGACTGATACCGCCTTCCGACCGCCTGCTCGAGTCTCGGTCAATGTCCTTCCGTGGCCACGCAGCGAAGCAAGTTTCCCGTGTCACGACAGAAATGACCGGATCGGAAACCGACCCGGCCTGATTGCTAACGGTCAAGTGGCCGGAGCGCGGGATGAAACCATGGCCGCGTGGGTCTAGCGAAACCCGAGCGGGCGCCTTTTTGCCACCGTGCCGATCAGTTCGGGCGGGCGCGCAGGGCGTTGAGCTGAGCCTGCCCCGTCACGGAAATTGACAAGGTCTGGGCTGCTTCCCCGATCGCCTGCTGGAACGAGGCCTGGAGCTGTGCGTTGCCGCCGCCCGAAGCGGAAGCCCCACCCGCCGCGCCACCGGTTGCCCCTGCCGCGCCTGCCGAAGCTCCTGCAATGGTGTCAGCCATGATATCCTCCTGATAAACCAACCATAGATCCGATACCCGGTTGGGCATCTTTCCGTTCAGGATGAGTATGGCAGTTTGCGCCACGGGGCCGATATTGGGGCTAACTACCGAGGCCTCAGTAGTCAGCCAGCACTGCGCTCAGAGCGGCGGAGCCGTTCAATAGGTCAGCCGGGTGGTCCTGCCATCCCGGCTCAGCACAACGGCTTGCTGGTCGATCGCTTCGATCCGCCACCCGCCGGCAATCGTGTCGCCCACGCGGGCCGTCTGCCCTGAACTCAGCATGACCTGCGGGTTCACATCCACCCAAACTGAGCGAAGCTGCGGTACATCCTTCGCCTGTGCCGTCCGGGTCACGTTGTTGACGAGCAGCGGGCTGCTAGGCCGACTGTCATACCATTTCAGCAAATCGCGCCATTTCTCGACATTCGCGGCTCCGACATTGCCAAGCGCCACGAGGGTGCCGGAAGGACCCGCCTCGACCTGGATCTCGTTGCCCAGGCCGGCCTTGTCCAGCCGGTCGCGGAACGCCGCCTGCGCTTCGTTGACGCTGGCTGCATTTGGGCCGGGCGATACCTGGCGGCTGATCTGCCCTCCATCCACCGAGGAGGCAAAGAGGCCGCTCAAGCCGGAAAGTGCATTGATGCCCAGAAAGGCAATGGCGAGCACAGCAACTGCCGTCAGACTCCGCTTGCCGCCGGGAATCACATCTTGCCAGAGCCGCGCCGTCTCAACACGGAATGTCGCCCCTCCGGCCACGAAGGTGGCCGGCAAACTGACAACCTGGCTTTGTCCGGGTCGAAGTTTGGTGCCGACATCCAGCTGGACCAGGGCATCGACCGCTGCCAGTTGAGCCTTGGATTGCCAGGCATCCGTCAGCGAAATACGAACATGATGCGCAGCCAGGCCATCGGCAATCAGCACGGCATCATTGGTCAGGGCTGAGCCCACCGAAAGCTGGCCCTGCGCATTATGAAGGCGCGCGCCGGCATGCGCACCAGACTCCACGGTCAGAACCAGACCGCCAGTCAGCTTCAGGCCAAGGGTGTTGGCCAAGCCAAGGGTTCCGGCGAGACCTGGCGTGACGGCCGGGCCGGTGGCCTTCGAACGTGAAGAGAGTGCAGATCGCATTCCTGGATGTCACCATCTGTTCGAGGGGGGCGGCGTCCCCCTCGTGGATCGGAAGTCTTGAGATCAGTTCGGGCGAGCCCGCAAGGCATTCAGCTGAGCCTGACCGCTCACCGAAATCGACAGGGTGGCCGACGCCTCGTTGATGGCTTGCTGAAAGGCCTGAGCAAGTTGCGCATTGCCGCCGCCGGAACTTGTGCCACCGGCACCTGTTGTGGCGGTCGGCGCTACTTGGTTTTCCATGGTTCACTCCTTGGCTTTGCGTCCGGTCTGGACGATGCCCGTTTGAGACTGGGAATGACCCGACGGGCCTCAACAAGTGCCGCTTTGATCAGGGGATCAACCTGGCAGTCATTGTTACCCATGCGTTGGGCCAGACGATCGAGAATGACAGCAATGGTGTCCAGATCGTCGAGGCCCGGCATGGCGTGCTTTGTTTCGATCTGGATCATTGTTGCGTCATCCTTCGTCGTGCAGGGTCTGGACAGCAACTTGTGTGCCAAGGCGGATGTCGTTTTCCGTCACCAGAAAGCATAGCAGAACAAGGTTTCTGACTTCTGAATCGTACGGGCAGCAGAGAGCCCCGCGCTGTCGCGTCAGCCCGCTGCGCTGGAATGCCGGTTCGGCGTATGACCGGCGGCCATCATCGAAAGATAAGCAGATCTGGCCCTGATCCTGCAAAAGAACTGGCAAAGGAGCCTGCCATGTCTCAGATCGATACGGTTCGTAACCCAAGGCCGGGAGTCAGTGTCCCGGGGCGGAGCGAAGTCAACACGGCCCGCCCGTCGGTGATCCCGGCGCGGACACCCGCCCGGTCGATTCCGACCAGGGCTGCGGTGCATGAGTTTGGCCTTGCTAGCCCTGAACCCTTCGAGCAGCCCGATGCGATCCATGCAGTGGCCGGCCCGGATCTGGCCAAGCTGGAAGGGATGAGTGGTGAACAGATGCTCGCGGAACTTTCGCGCATCGAGCACCACCTGCTCGGCTCCCTGCGGGATGCCAAGGATCCTGACCAACATTCCTCGCTCCAGGCCGGGTTGACCATCGTTTCCGAAACAATTCGTCGCCTTCGCCTGGTGCATGGCGGGCTTGCGGCCCTTGTCATCAAGCCCTGATGGGAGATCACACCATGAGCTTCGGCAAACCGCGATCCGCCGCCTCGGCTTGGTCTGGCACGGCGGGTCCCGCCGCCGCCAGTTGGCCAGCGCAGTCGGGCCTCAGCGAGAGCGACCGGGAATTGATGACGGCCCTTGGCGCCTTTCACTTGCGGTATGGCCGCACGGATGAGGCACTGGCACTGCTTCAGCTGGTCATCCGGATCTGGCCCCAGGATCGCACGGCTCTGCGCCTGTTAACCCAGTCCTTTCTAGCAATTGGTGATCACGCTTCGGCGGAAATGACCGATCGCGCCTATCAGCTTCGGCAACCGATCCCAACACGGGCCGACATGCTGCGCCGGGCGGCCATTTGGCTGGGTCTCGGCCAGATCAACAAAGCCCATTCCAGCCTCATGAGCGCCATCTCCACCCTGAGGGCACAGCAATGATCGAAAAGCTGACAAACTTCCTTCTGCAGGTGCGTAAGCGTCAGGATCTCGTCCTGATTGCGATCCTCCTCACGGCCGTGGTGGTGATGATCATCCCGATGCCGGTCCTGATGATCGATATCCTGATCGCGTTCAACATTACCCTGACAATGCTGGTTCTGATCGTGGCGGTCTATCTCGACCGGCCGACAAGCTTCTCGACTTTTCCTGCCATCCTGCTGATCGCAACGACATTCCGCCTCGCGATTTCCATCTCGACCACCCGAACCGTCCTGACGACGGCGGAGGGCGGTGCGATCATCGAAACCTTTGGGAATTTCGTCACTGGCGGGAACATCGTTGTCGGTCTGGTGATCTTCCTGATCATCACCATTGTACAGTTCCTGGTCATCACCAAGGGCGCCGAGCGCGTGGCCGAAGTGGCCGCCCGCTTCGTCCTCGACGCCTTACCGGGGCGCCAGCTCTCTATCGATGCCGAGCTCCGTTCGGGCGACATCACGCCCGATGAAGCGCGGGCACGTCGCCGGCAGCTGGACAAGGAAAACCAGTTTTTCGGCGCCATGGACGGTGCCATGAAGTTCGTGAAAGGCGATGCGATCGCCGGCCTTCTCATTATCATCGTCAACATTGTCGGCGGCATTGCCATCGGTACGACCCAGATGGGGATGTCAATCGGCGAGGCGTCGCGGGCCTTCTCGCTGCTGACCATCGGTGACGGCCTTGTGGCGCAGATCCCCGCCCTGCTAATCGCGCTCTGCGCCGGCGCCGTGGTGACCCGAGTTTCCACTGACAATTCGAGCGATCTGGGCAAGGACATCTTCTCCGAACTCACCGCCTCCTCACGGACGCTGATCGTTACCGGGTCAGTCGTGGCGCTGATCGGCCTGGTTCCGGGCTTCCCCACCATCATCTTCCTCGCCTTTGGCAGCTTCCTCGCCTTTATCGGTCATCGCATGGCCAGGCATGCCGAGCAGGACGTCAAGGCGAAGAAGCGCGCGGAAGCCGAGGAGCGCGAGCGGATTGCCCAGGGCGTGATCGAGTCGATTGATGCCTCGGAAACCGCCGAGCACCACGCGGGCGAAAGCTTTGTGATCAAGGTCGGCAGTTCTCTCGCCGCCCGCATCGATCAGGCCGAGTTCGTCCAGTTCCGGGATCACGAGCGTATGGCAGTGACCCGTCAGTTCGGTGTGCCGATCGGCCGCTTTGGCTTCATCACCGATGATAGCCTGCCGGCGAACGGCTTCACCATGCTACTGGACCAGGTTGCCCTGATCGCCGGCACCATTCCTGCCGACGCAATCGCTGCGGAGACCGATCCGGAAACGATTGATATCCTGCGTCTGCCGCGCATGGAACTGCCAAAGTCCTGGCGCCTCAAGCGTGCCTTGTTTGTCCGCGTTTCGGATCGCGAGCAGCTTGAGGCCGCACAGGTTCCACTGATTTCGCCCGCCGGCCTGCTGGTTCGCGTCGCCTTCACGTTGGTCAAGAACAATATCGGCCAGATGACGGATTACGAGAATGTTCGCCGCATTCTGGACCAAGCCCGCAAGGAATCGCCGCAGCTCTACGAGCAGGTGACGCAGGTGCTGACAGCGCCGATCTTGCACGATGTGATGCGCCGCCTGATTGACGAGCAGGTTCCACTCATTCCGTTGCGCCTTATCATGGAATCCCTGTTGGAGTGGGCTTCACGTGAGACAGATCCGGCGATACTCGCCGAACATGCACGACGGGGGCTGCGCCGGCAGATCTGCAACCAGATTGCCGACAAGAACCGCCAGATCGCCGCCTATATCGTTGAGCCTGATCTCGAGGAGATGCTGCGCGAAGGCGTCCGGACGACCGAAGCGGGCATCTTCCTCAGCCTTTCCAGCCGCCAGGCCAGCGCATTGCTCGGCCAGATCGAGCAGATCCGCGAGGTGGTGGATCCGGATGCGCCGCTGCCGGTCATTGTGACCGCCGTGGATCTTCGGCGCCATGTCCAGGCCTATCTCCGGAGCCACAATCTCGGCTTGACCGTGCTCTCCTTCCAGGAAATTGCGGCGGAGTTCAACGTTCTCCCGGTTGGCACGCTGCAACTCAACAAACCCGGCGCCGATCTGAAGGCGGTGGCATGAAGACAAGCCAGCAAGACGTCGCCACGCGCCTGACTACGTAGGTGTTTCAGCAATCGCGCGGGATTGTGCGCGCAATCCCCGAGAATAAGGATGATGCCATGTCACCAGAGATCGGAACCACACGTCCGTTTGCCCTGAGGCCAGAAGAGCGTGCCGCTCTGATGGCGTGCTATGTCCTGGCCCGGCAGCAAGGGCTCGTGCCGCGCGCCGGCGGGTTGGGGCGGCTGGCCGAACGCCTCGCCCCCGGCGGCAACCTGCTGATCTTGGGCGATGCGATGTACGCAGCCCGCCGTGGAACGCTGAGCGATGCCGCGAACCGGGTCCGGGGGCTTCGGCTTCCCGGCCCCAAGACTGCCATGGAACGGCACAAGGCCGCCGCGACACTGGATGCCCTGGCGAGTTTTGCCCAGCGTAAAGCCTGATCGTACGTAGACCTGTTCTATTCTGGAACAAAAAAGGACGAAAAGCCCATGGACCCGATCTTGCAAGCATCGAACCTGGCTACTGTCACCGCTGCGGGCAATTCCCAGTCCGCTTCCGTGTCAGGGACCAATGATCCCATGCTGGATCAGATGATCGAACAGGGTGCTCAGCAGGTTTTCGGCATTCTGTTCAGTCTGATCATGAGTCAGACCGGCGAGGGGTAACTCCTGGGGCCAGCCATTTGGCCGGCGCCTGATACCGATGGAGGCGTCGACGTGATCGAAGCAATGTCCCAATCCCTGACGCAAAGCCAGGCGACGAGCGCATTTCCCGCCCAGGGAAGCGAAGTAAAGCTGGCCGGCCAGGTGGACAAATCATCGCAGGCGGCCGAAGGCTTTCGCGAAGCACTGGCGCGGGCCCATGAGGAAATCACCACCAAGGGCACCGCCAATGATACACCGGCCAGCATGAAGGGAGATCCGGTGGCCCGTGAAATGGCCCAGATCCTGCCTTCGCCCTGGAAGTCGGCATCGGGCGCGGGGGATGCGTCGCCAAAGGGCAACCCGCAGACGACCGGCGCCACGCCGCCGGCCAATCCCGCCAGCGCTGCAAATGACGTGCTCCGCCAGAGTTTCGACCACGCCATCGCCGTCACCTTGATTAGCCAGGTTGTTGGCGGCGTTTCGCAGACAACCTCCACCCTCATCCGTCAGCAATAATGGAGTGTTTTGCCATGTTTGGTTGTCACATTCCCACACTGGTATGGAGCCGATTGGTCCGGTTTGTTCTGATCTGCGGCATTGCCGGCGCGCTCGCCGCCTGCAAGAGCGAGATTTATTCCAGCCTTCCGGAACGCGAAGCGAATGAAATGATGAGCGTTCTAAGTCAGGCCGGCATTGATGCCCAGCGCCAGCGGCTGAAGAATGGCCAGTTCGCCCTCTCGGTTGACCAGTCCCAGGCAGCCAGGGCAACGATGCTGCTCTCGCAGCTTGGCCTGCCAAGGCAGCAATTCGAAACGCTCGGTACGCTGTTTGATGCCAAGCGTATGGTCTCGACCCCGTTTGAGGAACGGGCGCGCTTCATGCACGCGATCAACCAGGAATTGGCGAATTCGCTGACCCAAATCGCAGGCGTGGTTTCGGCCCGCGTCCATGTCATGATGCCGGAATCCTCACCGCTCGAACGGGACCGGCAGACGCCACGGGCCTCGGTGTTCGTCTACCATCTGCCCGATGTGGCGATGAATCAGCATATCCCGATCATTAAAACCTTGATCGTCAATGCCGTGAATGGCCTGAATTATGAGGATGTCGCTGTGGCGATCTTCCCCTCGAGCCCGGTCGGCTATCAGCCCGGCTCGCGGCTGACCGGAGTTTTACCATCTGTCAACCATATTGTGTTGATGCTTCTGGGGGCGGTCCTCGCAATTATGCTCATCGCTCGGCAGACGATTGGCCGTGCTGTGGGGAGGTTGCTGGCGCGCGCCTGAGGGGAAAAGCCGCGATGATCGGGTTGGCAACACAGCAAGGCGGACAACCGCTGGAGGTTGCAGCCCGAACCATCCATGAGGATTGGCAAGCCGAATGGTGCCCGGATCTCACGGCGCAGGCCAACCGGGCAGCCTTGGCAAGCAATCCTCGTCTCGAGCGCCGCATCGGTGAAGATCTCGCGGGGCGGCAGGGGTTGCCGCCGCTCAATACCAGCTCCAGCCCGGACCTTCCTTGCCAGATTGCCTATCATGTTGCCATTGAGGCGCCGGCCCGGTTCCGGCGCGTGCTGGGACTGGCGATTCTGGCGCCGGTTCTCGCCGTGGAAATCGAACCTGAAGCGGTTCAGCGCCTGCGCGAACAGTTTGACGAGGCGGATCTGTGCCTCGCTTTCTCTGTCCGAGCACAAACTGACCGCGCGGCAGGGGTTGCCTCCGATTTCGGTCAGATCGCTGCCATTGCCGATGCTGAAGGGGCTGCCTTGATCGAGGAATGGCTGGCAACCCTGCCGCCTGCCTTTTCGGGCCGGATCCGGCTCACGATGCCAAAGACCGACAAAATGACGGAAGTCAGCCGGCTGATGGATCCCTTGCGCCTGAAGTTGCTGCGCGATGTCGCCAAACGGTTGCTGGCCGAGTTGCCGACAGGAGGATCGGATGCTCGACGAGCATGAACCTACGGGCTATGTGCTCAAGCGCCTGCCGGCACGAACGCAGCCGGGCGCCAACAAGTCCGCCGAAGCCGTGCCGCCATCGCCGGCGGATCTCGCCAAGCGCGAAGCCGAAGCGATCATCGAACAGGCTAGACGTCAGGCGGATATCATCATTTCCCGTGCGGAAGGTGCCGCGACAAAGCTTGTCACAGATATCGAGGCTAAGGCCCGGCAGCGCAGCGAGGACATTCTCTCGCAGCAGCTGCTCGCCTATCATCAGCAGTTTCATCTCGAACTCGACCGTGCCTATGCTGAAATGGTCCGGCTGGTCCGCGATGCCGTGGAAATGGTGATTGGCAGCTTTCCGCCTGAACAGCAGGTGGCAGGCCTGATCCACAAGGCCGTGCTCGAAATCGGCCAGAACCAAGGACTTGTCTTGCGCGTACCGCCGGCGGAAATGGACCGGTTCCGCCAGGCGATCGAGGCCTTGATGGCACGCGGCGAGGTGATTTCCGCCCGCGTTCAGGCCGATCCTGATCTGACGCCGGGCCTCTGCCGGTTGGAAGCCAGTGGTTTGCATCTCGATATCGGCTTGGCCAGCCAATTGTCGATCCTGGAGGCACGCCTGAAAATGGACAGCGCCGAGCCGTCCGATCCGAGGACCGGGAGAGATTGATGGCGACGCCCGGCGCTTCTCCCAACCGGGGTTTGCCGCTTCCCGTGGTGAATGCCGACATCCTGCGATTTCGCCTGCGAAACGGGCATCAGACCATGCGGCAACGCCCATTCTACAACATTGTCGGGCGGCTTACCGATGTTGGGCCCGCCGGGCTGCGTTCGACATTGGGACAGGTTGCCGTGGGCGAGGTGTGCCGACTGCGCGATCGACGCCATAACCTCGAAACGTTGGCGATTGTCGTGGCACTGCGGGACGGTCAGGCGCTGCTGGCGCCGATCGGCCCGACAGAGGGGCTCTCCGCCCAAACCGAGGTCATTCCGACCTTCGGCCCGCTATCCTTCCCCTGTGGCCCCGGTTTGATCGGTTCCGTTCTTGATGGATTGGGCAACCCGCTGGACGGTCATAGCCATTCAGCCCGCACCGGCATGCTGGATCGCGCGCTGACGCCTCGCGTGCCAAACCCGGTATCACGGCCGGTGATTGATCAGATGGCAATAACCGGGATCAAGGCGATTGACGGCCTGCTCAGCATCGGGGTCGGGCAGCGGATTGCCCTCCTCGGGCCGCCCGGCGCCGGCAAATCGTCGCTGATCGGAGCGCTGGCTCGCAACATGAAAGCGGATCTCTGTGTTCTTGCCCTGATCGGCGAACGTGGCCGTGAACTTCGTGAATTCCTGGATCGCGAATTGCCGCCAGAATTCCGCGAACGCTGCATTGTGGTCGCGTCGACATCGGATCGCCCGGCCATGGAGCGGGTCATCGGCGCTCATATTGCCACAGCGATTGCGGAATATTTCCGGGAGCGCGGCCATCATGTTGCGCTGATGTTTGACAGCGTGACGCGTTTTGCCCGCGCCCTGCGTGAGGTTGGTCTGGCTTCCGGTGAACAACCTGTCCGCCGAGGGTTCACGCCATCGGTCTATTCCGAATTGCCGCGTCTGATCGAGCGGTCAGGGCGTGATCCTGCCGGGTCTATCACGGCCTTCTATACTGTCCTTCTGGAGAACGAGGGGTTGAACGATCCGATCGCGGAAGAAGTTGTTTCGCTGACCGATGGTCATCTCGTCCTCACGCCGAAGCTGGCCCAGGCCGGCCATTATCCCGCACTCGATATTCTGCGTTCTACCAGCCGGGTGATGAACGGGATTGTGTCCAAGACCCATCTTGAAACCGCCCAGAACATCCGCCGGTTGATGGCGCGTTATGAAGAAATCGAGCTGCTGGTTCAGGTCGGAGAATTCCAGGCGGGCCGCGATCCCGAGGCGGATTTTGCGCTGGCCCGCCACAAGCAGATCCAGGCCTTCCTGCGCCAGGGGCGGTTCGACCAGATCGACTTGCAGGCGACGCTGCAGGAAATGACCGGGCTCGTGACCCCCGACATGACCATGGCGGGAACGACCCATGGCGGATGAGCGTGCGCTTCTGACCCTGCGGCAATTGCAGGCCCGGCAAGCCAGTGAAGCGCTCGCCCGCGAAGAGAACCGCTGCCGTGTTATCGAGGCACGGCTCGCTACCGCCATGGCTGGCTATGACGCCCTGGCGGCGGATATCCAAACCCAGCGGGCGGATCGGATCGACTCGATGATCCAGAAGCCGACCCATACCCTGACCATGGTCAGGCTGCGCCTTCAACATAGTGCGGATGATGAGGCGCTGACGGATGCTGCCCGCGCAATCATCGCAATGCGGGATGAGCTGACGACCGCGCGCCAGGCATGCGAGATTGCGCGCCGCGCCGCCCAGTCTGCGGCAAAGGCGGAAAAGAAGGTTACCGAACTGGTCAATCGCATCGCATGGCAGGCGGCCCTTCGCCATGATGCGCTGACGGAAGAGGAACATTGATGGCCGTGCCTGTAGAAATCCAGCGCTTGCCCGAATGTATGCCGGTGGTCCTGAGGCAACCGGAGCGCCGGCACAGGTTACGCTTTCGCATGCCTTTCGCGAAAACCGAATGGCATGTTCGCGAAATCGAGACACGGCCTCTCGATGAACCCCTGCATCTCATCGAAGGTGTGGTTGGCTCAACGCCGCTCCGGCTCGGCATCACCGCTGACCTGCTTCAGGCCGGGCTCATGCTGGCACCCAAACCCGTTCAGCGGAATGAACTATCGGGCCCAACCATTGCGTTGCTGCTCGAACATCTCATGAGCCAAGCTCTCGGTGCGATTGAAGAGCGGCTTGGACGGCCGATTCGCTTTGACACGCTGACAGGTCCGGAACGACCTGTCGCGCCCACCAGCCTTGCATTCGAGGTGGAAACGCCCGCCGGTTGGCAGCCGGTTCGGCTCTGGCTGGGTGACGGCGTGGAGTCCGGCCAGATCCATGCTGTGCTGGTGGAAATTTCAGGCCAACCAATGAGAGTGCCGCCGGGCTTGATGGTTATGATCGGCCCGATCTATCTCCCCCGCGATGACAGCCGACTTGCGATCGGTGATCAGCTCCTGATCACCGAGAAAGATCAGGAAAGTCTGACCGGCGTGGTCTTTCTCGATCAGCGTGATGGCTGGCCCGTTCAGTTGTTCGAAACCTTCAGCGACATTACTGGCCCGCTCCGCAGCTTTCCCGTTGGCGAGAGCGGCGCCAGACTGTCTCAGCTCCGGACGTTGTTTCTGGATTGGGGGCGCACTCAGGAATCCACGTCCATCCAGCAAGGTCTCCGCTTGCGGCATGAACCAGTCAGCCCGGACGCTATTCCACTGATCGAGGATGGACGCCAGATCGCAACTTGCCAACTCGTCAAGCTTGAGCCCGGCCTCGCTTTGGAAGTTCTCAGGGTGGATGCCGGCGCATGAACCTGGGCGAGAACACCTTCGGACTACTGATTCTGGTTGCTGGTCTGGCCTTCCTACCACTGGTGGCGGTTACAGTGACAGCCTTCGCCAAAGTGGCGATTGTGTTGTTTATTGTCCGGAATGCCATCGGCATCCAGCAATTGCCGCCTAACATCATCGTCTATGGCCTGTCCCTGATCCTCTCGGTCTACATTGCGATGCCGGTTTTGGAAGAGGCATGGCGTAGTGTGGCGATGTCCGGCCTGAAATTCACGACCTTTTCGGCCTGGGAGGAAGCTGCGCGGCAGGCATCGGCCCCGCTGCAGGCCTTCCTGCGGCGCTTCACGGATGACAGACAACTCGCGTTCTTCATGCAATCCACTGCCAAGATCTGGGGCGGTGAAAAGCTGGCACCGCCGAGCGAAAATGCGCTCTCGATCCTTGTGCCGGCCTTTCTGCTCTCCGAACTCACTCGCGCCTTCGAGATCGGCTTTCTGCTGTACCTGCCCTTCATGGCGATCGATATCATCGTCACCGCGATACTCGTGGCCCTCGGCATGATGCAGATTCAGCCCACCACAATCGCCATCCCGTTCAAATTGCTGCTGTTCGTCCTGTTGGATGGCTGGACCAAGATCGTTCAGGGCCTTGTCCTGACCTACGCATAGGACCAGCCATGTCTCAGGCAACCATCACCTCCGTCTTGTACCGGATTCTCTGGGATACGGCTTTTCTGGTTGGGCCGCCGCTGCTGGTTTCTACCGTCATTGCCTTCGTGATTGGCATCCTCCAGGCGGTCACGCAGACTCAGGAACAGACGCTCCCGCAAACGGTCAAGATGGTGGTGATCACACTGATGCTGGTGTTCCTCGGCAACACACTGATCGGGCCCTTTTATTCCTCGAGTTCGGAGATCTTCTCGAATTTCCACCGCTATCATCGGTGACCGGTCATGGCAAACCTGCTTTCTGGGCCGATTGAACAGCTCTACCTAACCGCCCAGATGATGGTGATCCTGGCTGCGCGCCCACTTGGTTTTGCACTGGTTTTCACGGCCTTCGCCTGGGCTCATCTCAATTCCGGTCTGTTGCGGATCGCTTTTGGTCTCGTTCTTGCCCTGCCGGCTATAGCACCAATTCTGGGGGATGCGCCGGCCATGGTCAAAGCCCTGCCGCTGCCGGGCTTCGCGATGATCGGCAAGGAGCTGTTCATCGGGATTCTGCTCGGCCTGATCGCCTCGCTGCCCTTCGAGGCCTTGGGCGGTGCCGGCGGCATTCTCGATTCGATGCGCGGAACGACAACCCCGATCGGTTCGCCCGCAGGCGAGGTTACGCCATTCGGGCAACTCTTCATGATCATCGGCCTATGGCTTTTTGCCTCACTTGGTGGCTTCTGGCTGGTCGTCGATGTGATCTTTGACAGCTATCGCCTCTGGCCCCCGCTCGAGGTCCTGCCGCGCCTGTCGCTTGAAGGGGCGGCGGTCGTGCCGGGTTTGCTCGCCCGGTTCATCCTGCTAAGCTTGACGCTGGCAGGTCCGCTACTGATTGTGATGCTGGCTACGGATGTTGTCCTGGGCATCGCCGCCAAACTCGGCAAGCGCGTCGATGTGACCTTTTTGGCCATGTCCATCAAGACGCTGGTCGCAATCTTGCTGCTGCCACTGGTTTCTTTCGGGTTGGTTCGGGCCTTTACCGGCGAGATTGCCTCGCTGCGGCAGATCAACGCCATCCTCGAGGCTTCGTTGAGGTAAGTCCCGATGGCCGGGGAAACTGAAGAGAAATCACTTCCAGCTAGTCATCGAAAGCTCCGCAAGGCGCGAGAAAAGGGTCAGGTCGCCAGCAGCGCCGATTTCGTGGCGGTCGTGGGTTTCTGCGCCGGGCTGGGCTATCTCATGGGCAACAGCCAGAAGGTCATGGATGTATTCGCCTCCTCGCTGCGGCTGGCCTTGGATCATGCCATGGGCGGCGGCGAGGCTGGTCTGGTTTCTGCATTGGTTGGTGTTATGACCCTGACCGGCGATGTGGTCGTGCCCCTCATGACCATCGTCGCAATTGCAAGCCTTGTGGCGCATATCGTCCACAAAAAGGGCGTCGTGGTATCCATGGACCCGATCACGCCCGATTTTTCGCGCATCAACCCAGCGACGGGCATTGAGCGGATCCTGTCAATTCGGAACGCGGTCGAGTTTTTCGTCGCCTTGCTCAGGGTGGTGCTCTGGGGCGCCGCCAGCTTCCTGATCATCTGGCTCATTCTGCCGGATGTCTTGCGGGTCACGCAATGCGGCCAAGCCTGCCTAGTGGATGTCGGCTGGAATGTGGCTTATCGGATTGCCATCGTTGCCGTGTTGATGCTGATCCTATTTGGTTTTCTCGACCTCCCGGTCCAGATTTTCCTGTTCCTGCGCGAACAGCGCATGTCCCGCTCGGAGCTCAAGCGTGAGTACAAGGAGCAGGAAGGCGCTCCGGAAATGATTGGGGCCCGGCGTGAACAGCACCGGCAAATGCTGGCTGGTTCCGGGATGCGTGGCGCGACGCTGATTGTCATGAGCTCGAACGAAGTCGTGGCCCTGCAATATGATCCGGTCGAGCAGCCCATCCCCATCATCATTGCCAAAGGGGAGGGGCGGGCGGCAGATCCCATTCTCAAAGCAGCAGAAATAGGCCAAACACCGATCGAGATCGATCCGCGCCTGGCTCGTGAATTGTTCCGCGGGGGAATTGGCAGTATTGTTCCTGAACGGGAATTCAACGCCGTCGCCATGGCTCTTGTGCGTCATGGAAAGGCGGGTTGACGGACACAAACGGATTTGATCAGGCGAAATGGCCAGTGACAACAACAAGGGAGACGGTCAGAACGAGCCCCCGCTGCCGGACCGGAGCGCCATCTCCATCTCGCCGACCATCCCTGTCGCTTCGCCAGCGCCAACAAGCGCCAAGGTCGTGCGGCTGCCGACCGCGCCAGTTGCCCCAACCGTATCGCCTCCCCCGCCGGTAATCGAAACGATCCGGGTGATTGACCTGCGGCGTCTGCGACAAGCGTTGAACCGTCAGCGATCCCAATGGCTGCGGCGCGGCCAAGACGAGAAGGACCTCCCTCCCGCGAGGCGTGACGTTTTGGCCTTGTTGGAATCCCGACACAAATTGGCACGTTATCAATGGCCCAATGTGGTTGTGGTCCGGGTTCACCAGACGACTCCGATCCAGACCAACATTTCCGTGGTAGGCGATACGATTTATCTCGGTCATCACCTCTCCGAGGATTGGACGCCGGGTATTGAAGATGATCGCTTCTATCGTGCCGTTCATTCATCAATTCTGATGTTTGAAACCATGAATGCTCCTGCCATGCCCTCGCGTTAAGGGCGGGGCGTGATTTATTTCGGCAGGTTGCGGAGCATAATTTATGCCACATCAGCATGAAATATGTTGAATAATGTGATGCAGTTATAAAATTACATGATCTGTTTTTTCAAAATTGCTTCGTTGATATTTTGTTTTGCTTTGATGTGGTGGGTTTTTTGTGTTTCCAGTCAGACTGGTTGTCCAGCGCAGTGATGGGATGAATTGACAAAACGCCGGACTGCCAAGGCCATTCCGTCGGCTTTTGGCCCTTGGTTATTGCTCGTATCCGCCTTGGCACGGAATTTGATCCTTTCGGATTGTCCATGGGGCTCCTGATCCAAAACAGGACAGGGAAACCTCAATGTTCCAAGGAGGGATCGATGACCAAGTATCGTGCAATTATTGTTCTGCCCGCAGGCGCTTCCGAAGGGCGTTTCGAATTTGATGCGCCGGAAGCCTTCATGCACAATGCTCCATCGCGAATTGTTGATACGTTCCTTTCCACTGTCACCGGGCTGGATCTGCCGGGCGATCCCGTCGAGAGCGAAATCAATTCGGCCCATAACTTCCGCGATACCCAAACCGTCACGGCTTCCGGCTCTTTCATCATGCGTACGGGCACAGCGGTTCCGTTTGTCGCCATGATTTCCCCTGCCCGCGAGTAAGGACCGTGTGATGAGTATTGATCGGCCCGGTACCGGCGAAGGAAGGGGCAGGGCATCTGACAGCCGAGGAAGCCAAAGTCAGCCCGCCCCTTGGGAAGGATGAGGAGATACAACCATGAACGAGAAAACTCGGGTTGTTTTGGCAGATCGCCATCCCTTTATCCGGGAGGGGTTGCGACTGGCTCTGGAACGGAGCGAGCGGATCAGCGTCGTCGCCGAGGCCGAGGACGGTTACGCCGCCGCCTTGGCGGCGAAATCCCAGAAGCCGGATGTGGTCATTCTGGATTCGGCTATCACCAAGCTCGATTGTGTCGAGACAATCAACCGCATCCTATTGAATGGATATCGTCCCGGCATCGTGGTGATCATCGACTCAATTGATCCGGTCGAACTGCATTATCTGATACGTGCTGGTGCCAACGGGTTGCTGGTCAAGACCGCCAGTCCCTGTGAATACGTCAATGCTGTGCTATCCGTTAGCAGCGGAGGGAGCTATTTCTCCAGCCCGATCACCGGCCATCTGTTCGTTCAGCAGGAGCGTCTTTCACGCGGGACGAATGCCTTTGCTCTAACCGATCGCGAAGTTGAGGTCCTGCGGCTGATTTGCCAGGGCTTTTCCAACAAGGACATCGCCCGCCGCTGTGATCTAAGCGTCCGTACGGTTGAAACTCATCGCTTCAACATTCGCAAGAAAACCAACGCGCCGAGAGTTCGTGATCTGGTTCAGATTGCCCAGCAACTCGGATTGATGGAACGGGCCCAGCTTACAGAAACACCGTCCACACCCCTGATGTCCGAGCGGCGGCGCGCCTTGGGCTGAGGGGGTACCAGCAGACCGTGAATCACTCCGCCTGACTTCGATGAGGGAGGAACGCAATTGCCAATAACGTTCAATATCACTCACAAAAATTTAGAGCAATTATCAAATTAAAGCCAAGATCTTATAGAAATTTTGGTTATTTTAACATCTGATTTGCGAGTATTTTGGAATATATACAAATTCATCTATTACGAAATATGTTCTAGTCTCCAGCTTCATATACTCGCTTGCGGTCTCTAAAATGCCCGCGCTCTTGCGCAAGACGGTCCAACATTTCGATCTGCTGGCGCCTAAGCTCGGCCAAAGGATCGATTGGGATTTGTTGATCGGGTGTTGACTGAGCCTGATCGCTTACAAGTGATCGAACTGCAGCCTGCACGCCAGCCGGCACGTTCACCTTTGTTTCCTGCGCCCGCTGCTGATCGATACGTTCGGCAATCTTCTCGAGTTAGCCTGTCGTTTGCCGGGTGAACCGCTCGCGCGACCCCTCAGGAAGCATGGATGTAACCTCGGCAATCCTCTGGTTCATCTGGCGGAGATCGCGCAGCATGGTATCCGCAGATCGCTCAGCATTTTCCGTCATCTTTGGCGCTCGGCTTTTGTCGTTGACTGATGGATGGATCAGGATAGCTGACTTCGGCGACAGCGTGGTCTTGAGGGCGTCGAGGGCATCCCCCGCTTCCTTTGCTACAGAAAGACGGTTGACCATGGTTCTCGCGACTTCATGGGCTGGACTGTCTTTCGCCAGGCCACGCCATTGCGCGAGACTCTCCGTCACTCCAGCACGCTCACGCTCGGTCATCGGAACGCGAACAGGGTTGGCGCGTGCCCTTTCCATCCGCACTTGCGCGTTCCCGATGAGGGTGGCGTTCCGGGTATCCCTAGCATAGGCGCGATCCTGGTCTTTCCGCTCGGGCCTCGGGTGCGCGGCGGCATCGACAATGGATTTGTCCTTCGGGCCATAGGAACGGGAGGAGGCCTGCTCTGCTGCGCGGGTCGCGACGACTTTCAGGCCATGCTCGCGGGCATGGGAGGTATAGTTGACCCGCCATTGCGCTAGGGCCCAGACCTATAAAAAGGTTGGCGTGCTCAGCGTAGTGTGATTCACGGCTTTCGAAAGGAAGCATTGATGAATCGGGACCAAGTCTGGCTAAGCGAGGCTCAGTTTGCGCTGATTTCGCCGCATCTACCATTCGCCGCATCTCCCAACGGACACGCGCGGGAAGGCGCGGGTTGATGACCGGCGAGTGATCAGCGGGATCATCCATGTGTTGAAATCTGGCGGGCGTTGGATCGATGCGCCGCCGGACTACGGACCGAAGAAAACGCTGTATAACCGCTATGTCCGATGGGCAGAGAAAGGTGTCTGGTCCGATCTTTTCCACGCTCTTGCCGGTGCTGGCGGGCCACCCGTCCAAGTCCTGATCGATAGCTCGGCTGTCAAAGCTCACCGCTCTGCTTCTGGCTAAAAAGGGGGAGAAAACTCAGGCAGTCGGCCGCTCGCGCGGCGGGCGCACGACTAAAATCCACGCCCTGACCGACGAATACTGCCGCGCGCTTGCCTTCATGCTTACCGGAGGGCAAGTTGCTAATTGCACGGCGGGATCGGCCCTGTTGCAGCGCCTCCGGCCTTACGAAATCCTGCATGCGGACAAGGGCTATGACAGCAATGCCCTGCGTCGGCAGGTCGAAGAGCGCGGCACGATGCCGAATATCCCGCCAAAGGCCAATCGCATCTGGAAAAACGGCTTCTCGCCTGGCCTCAACAGGCACCGCAATGCCATCGAACGGATGTTCTGCCGCCTGAAACCGGAACGCCACCAACTTCCTTGCCGCCATCTGCATCGCGGCAACCGTCAGTTTCTGGTTATGAGTCTGGGTCCTAGGTTACGCCCCTGTGTTCATGCCAAGAGACGAGGGGGCGGCAGGTTACGGATGCGGAGAACGTGCTCTTGGCGTTTTCAATCTCTTTCGTCAGGATCCTGGCCATGCTGCTCAATGTCACCATGCGCTATGATGAAGCCGAAGACCGGATCAAGGTTTGCCTGATGCCCTCTGAGGGGGCTGTCTCGACAATCTGGCTGACACAAAGGCTTCTCGACCGATTCTGGCACGGCCTTTTTGGCTGGTATGTCAATCCTCCGCCCGCTAGCGATGGCTCGAGAGGGCACGAGCCTGACATGGCGCGCACGGCGCCCGAACGGTTTGAAACCGATCGCCAGCAGGCAAGTCGCGCCATCAACCCGCAAGGCGATCACTTCGAGGATTTTGGTTCAGGCGAGGTCTGGCTCGCCTCTGAAATCAGTCTCACCATCCACTCCGCGGGCATGGTCGTGACCTTGCAGGCTGTGGGAGGGCAAAAATGCCGCCTGCCGTTTGACGAGCCACGTTTTCTCGCTTGGCTGAAGATCCTTCGTCACTGCCATCAATGCGCGGGATGGCGAGAACCTGAATGGCCGGTTTGGATGGAAAGTTCGAGTAGCGCCCCCCGATTGGTGTTCCCGAGCCTTCATTGACATGACGGACCAAGCGCCGGGCTCCTGACGGCCTCAATCTGGATGGAAGAACGGGCATGCAAGGGGATGGATGACTGCTTCCAAGGTTCGTTGCCAATGTATTTCGTTGGCAATATACTGAGGATGAAGGAATAGCCGGTCAATGCCGATCCGGGCATGGGCAGATCGTTAAGTTTTCATTAAGTTGTCATATCCGCCGATTAACCGGTCGAGCCTCGGTGTGTTCGGGCTTTTCGCGTGACCAGGTTCGCGTCAGCGTTTCTTGCGTGTACTCACCGGGTATTTTGACGGCTCATCGTCACAATTCTCGGGGGAAAAATGCCGGTTACCTACCATTCTCTGGCCTCTGGCAATTTCACGCAAAACTGGTCCGATGCCGGGTTGATTACCGTCAGTGACGACTGGTCTGCCGTGCCCTCGATCATCGGCTATCTCGGCGACGAGATCACGAGTTCGACCGGGGTTGACCCCCAGACCCTGACCGGCGACGGCACGGTGACTGTGGATGTCAACGCCAACCAGACCAACCCGAATTCGTTTTTCACCGGTGGCGTCACGGAATTCGCGCTCACAGACCCGACAATTGCGCTCGCCGGTTCCGGCACGGCTGATGCGCCCTCCATCGTGCTTCATCTTGATACGACAGGACGGTCGAATGTCGTGTTCAGCTTTGATGCGCGCGATATTGACGGCTCCTCAGACGATGCCGTCCAGCAGATTGCGGTGCAGTTCCGCGTGGGCGAGACTGGCGCCTGGACCAACGTTCCCGCTGGCTATATCGCGGATGCAGCCAACGGTCCAAGCCTCGCATCCCTGGTGACGCCGGTTTCCGTGACCCTGCCCGCTGCCGCCGAGAACCAGCCGAAGGTGCAGGTCCGGGTCATCACAACCAATGCTGTCGGCAATGACGAGTGGGTCGGGATCGACAACATCGTTGTTTCGAGCCAAGCGGCGAGCGGTGGCAATGTCGCGCAGGTTTCGATCGGCGATGTGGCGATTGTCGAGGGCGATGCCGGCACCAGCACCATGACCTTCACGGTGACACGCTCCGACAATGAAGGAGCCTTCACGGTTGACTATGCCACCTCGGATGGCTCGGCATCATCGGGCACGGATTATCTCGCCGGCGCCGGAACTGTCACATTCACCGTCGGGGGTGCACTGATCCAGACCGTGTCGATCACTCTCAACGGCGATACGGATGTCGAGGCCAACGAGATACTGAATGTCACGCTGAGCAACCTTAGCAACATTTCCGGATCGGCCGTTATCTCCGATGGAACAGCCATCGGCACCATTACCAACGATGATCTGGCGCCGGTCACCTTGACGAAGATCAGCGCAATTCAGGGGACAGGCACGGCCTCGCCCCTGGTTGGGCAGACGGTCACGGTCGAGGCGATTGTGGTCGGCGATTTCCAGAATGACGACACGGACACCAAGCGCAACCTCAATGGCATCTACCTCCAGGAAGAAGCGGCTGACAGCGACGGCGATGCAGCGACCTCGGAAGGCATTTTCGTTTTCTTTGGCAGCCTGACCGGCGATGTCCAGGAAGGCGACAGGGTACAGGTTACCGGCACGGTTTCCGAGTATTTCGGCCTGACCCAGCTCAACGCCACCTCGGTATCGGTGGTTGCGGCGGGCGCTGTCGCCGATGTCAGCACCATGGCCGCGACGATCAACCTGCCCGCGGCGGCGGTCACAACCAGCCAGGATGGCGACTACCAGCCGGACCTTGAGGCCTTCGAGGGCATGCTGGTCACGATCCCGCAGACCCTCACGATTACCGAGCAGTTCCAGCTCGACCGGTTCAACGAGATCAAGCTCGTGGCCGGCGAGCGTCCGGCGCAGTTCACCCATGAAAATGCGCCGGACGCCACCGGTTATGACAATCATTTGCGTTTTGTCGGAACGCGCTCCGTCACCTACGATGATGGGCTGAACACTCAGAATGCGGCGATCAGCAACCTTGACGGGTTTGGCCCCTCCTACACCACTGCCTCGGCGCCGCGCATGGGCGACACGATCACCGGCTTGACCGGTGTGCTGGATTACCAATGGGCCGGGGCCTCAGCCTCAGGCTCGACCTGGCGCATCCGGTCGATCGAGGACGGCGACAATACCTTTGTTGATGCCAATCCCCGGGAGGCAGCGCCCCAGGATGTCGGCGGCCGCCTGACCGTCGGGAGCTTCAACGTCCTCAACTACTTTACGACGCTGGCGACGAGTGGCGCCACCACGGCGATTGGCCTCGAGCCGCGCGGCGCCAACAACCAAGCCGAATTCGACCGCCAGACCGCAAAGCTCGTCAACACGCTGGTTGCCTTGGATGCGGATATTCTTGGCCTCGTCGAACTGGAAAATGACTTCCAGGACAACGCCCCGGGCAATGCGCTCGATTATCTGGTGGATAGCCTCAATGCCGTCCTTGGTGCCGGCACCTATGACTGGATCGATCCTGGCCAGCGTTTCATCGGCGGCGATGCGATTGCGGTGGGCTATATCTACAAGCCGGCCAAGGTAACCGTGGCCTTCAACACCACCATTGAATCCCTCGGCGACGCGGATCTCGCCGCCCTTGGCCAATCATCTCTTCTGGAGCAAAGCTCGGTCGACGCCATTTTCGACGGAGCGAATACCTCGCGCAATGCCCTTGCCGTGACGTGGTCCGAGACTGTCAGCGGCGAACATTTCACGACTGTCGTCAATCACTTCAAATCCAAGGGCGGAGCAGGCACCGGCGCCGATGCCGATGCCCTTGACGGGGCCGGCAACTGGAACAACCAGCGCGAATTGGCGGCCAAAGCGCTTGATGCCTGGATCGACAGCGATCCAACCGGCACGACCGACGATGATTATATCCTGCTCGGTGATTTCAATGCCTATTTCCAGGAAGACCCGATCGAGTTCCTGATCTCGCAAGGCTACGAAAACCTGCAGGAAACCCGGCTGACGGACCCGTATTCCTATGTGTTCGACGGTCAGATCGGCGCGCTCGACTACATCTTCGCCAGCGAAAGCGCCGCGCTTCAGGTCACGGGCATCACGGAATGGCACATCAACGCCGATGAGGCGGATGCCCTTGACTACAATACCGATTTCGGCCGCGACACCGCGATCTTCGATGCGAATGTTGCCGTCCGCGTTTCGGATCATGACCCGCTATTGATCGGTCTCAACCTCGGAGATACTCCTGTGCAGTTCAATACCTATGCCGGCCCGGTTTTCACTGGAACGACAACGCCGACGGGCGCGCTCGAAATCACCGAGGTCAGCTCGATCACCTTGACGTCGGGCGCGGAAATCTCTGCCTTCGACCCGACAACGGATCGCCTGTTCGTGACGTCGGATGCCGGGCTTCAGGTTGTGAACTTCGCCAATCCGAGCACGCCGGTTCAGCTGGCCAATATCGACTTCGTGGCGCTTGGTCTTGGCTCGAACAATGTATCCAGCGTCGCCTTCAGGGGCGGTGTTCTCGTGGCGACGATCATCGCCACCGACAAGACCCAACCCGGCACGCTTGCCTTCATTGACCCGGCGACCGGCACGCTGCTGAACTCCGTTACGGTCGGCGCCAATCCCGACCAGGTGACCTTCACCCCGGATGGCGAGAAGATCCTGGTCGCGAATGAAGGCGAGATTGCTTCGGACGGCACGGACCCTGTCGGCTCTGTCTCGATCATCGATATCTCGGCCGGTATCGCAAGTGCCACGGTCCAGACGGCGAGCTTCACGGCGTTCGACGGCCAGGAGAACGCGCTCCGCGCCGCGGGCGTGCGTCTCTTTGACGGCAAGACCGTGTCGCAGGATGTCGAGCCGGAATATATCGCGATCTCGCCCGATGGCTCAAAGGCTATGGTCACGCTGCAGGAAGCCAATGCTGTAGCCATTCTCGACATCGCAACCGCAACCTTCACCAGCATCGAACCGCTCGGCGTCAAGGATTTCTCCTCTCTTCTTGCGGATTTCTCGGATCGCGATGGTGCTGGGAACAGCAACGCAATCAAGCTCGAGACCGGAAACCCTGTTTTCGGGATGTTCATGCCGGATTCCATTGCCTCATTCGAGGCAGGCGGGCAGACGTACTACGTTATTGCCAATGAAGGCGATGATCGCGACGACTTCATCACCCCCGACGAAACGGTACGCGTCTCGTCGAGCAGCTACGATCTTGACAATCCGGCCTTCCCGAATGAGGCGACACTCAAGGGTAACTCCGAACTTGGCCGCCTGAACGTCTCGAATGCGACGGGTCTTCGCGGTGACACGGATGGCGATGGCGATATCGACCAGATCCTGACCTATGGCGGTCGTTCTTTCTCGATCGTGAACAGCGCCGGCGAGATCGTCTTCGATAGCGGTGACATCATCGACCAGATTGTTGCAACCGGCCAGTCCGGCCTCGTCTTCGATGATGGTCGCTCGGACAACAAGGGTGCGGAACCCGAAGGCATCTCGATTGCCAAGATTGGCGGCAAGACCTACGCCTTCGTGGGTCTGGAGCGCGCGCATGGCACGCTGGCTTTCGACGTGACCGACCCCTCTGCCGTCACCTATGCGGCGGCAGCGGTCAATGTCGGCGACCTCAACCCCGAAGGGTTGCTCAACATCTCCGCTGCGGACAGCCCGACCGGAAAAGCCCTGCTTGTCGTTTCAAACGAAGCTTCCAATACGCTCACCACGTTTGAGCTGGAACAGGCACCGGACTTCACCCTCCAGCTTCTGCATTTTGCGGATGGCGAGGCGGGCCTTCTGGCCGGCGATACAGCGCCGAACCTCGCCGCGCTCGTTGATGCGTTCGATGACGATTACGCCAACACGCTGATCCTTGCGGGGGGCGACAACTTCCTGCCGGGTCCGTTCCTCGCCGCGGGCACCGATGCCAGCGTCGCCGCGACGCATAACAAGGGCAACAATGCGGGTGCAGCCGATATCGAGATCCATAACCGGATCGGGGTTGAAGCCTCGACGATCGGCAACCACGAGTTCGAT